>NZ_CP007155.1:9697500-9874926 GCF_000525635.1 Kutzneria viridogrisea DSM 43870 | reverse complement strand
CACAGTGCTCCCCTCCCCTCGCTGGCAGTTCGCTCGCACGACAACCCCGTGGTGAGGGGGCGCGCGATGGTTGTGGACACCTCGCCCGTACATCCACAGACGGGCCGTGCATCCACAGAGTTGTCCACAACTGTGCACGAAGGTACGCCGGGACCCTTCGGGGGCTGTGGGCGGCCCCGCGTTCGCCGGCGGACGGTTCGGCTTTCGGTGTGCCCGAGCTCGAGAGTCTTCAGGACTCGTGAACCGCGGTGGAGCACGCTAACAAGGCTGGGCAGCCGCCACAAGGTGGGCGGCCGGTGCAGTACCGTGGTGGGGCGCAGGTGTCGCTCGGTGGAGTGGTACCGGGGCCGATTTGAACACGGGCCGGTTGCTGCGTACCCTCGAACAGTCTCCCGCTGGCAGCGGGTGCTCTTGCGCGCGCCCGTGACAGTGCGTGCTGTGCAGAAGTGCGCGGCCGCCACGAACCATCGTGAAGTACGGCCACGGGCCGTGTGCTGGCAGGGGACGCCACCAGACCTGCCAGACCAGATCTGCGCAGCGGGATTGCCACAGCACCAAGCCTTGGCAGTGAGCACCGGGAGACCGAGACAGTGAGCAAGGGTAAGCGCACCTTCCAGCCCAACAACCGTCGTCGCGCGAAGACCCACGGGTTCCGGCTGCGCATGCGGACCCGCGCGGGCCGCGCGATCCTCGCCGCGCGCCGCGGCAAGGGCCGCGACCGCCTGTCCGCCTGATCCAGGCCGAGATCAGCCCGCGCCGTGCTGCCCGCGGCCTTTCGGCTCACCAGCAGCCAGGAGTTCGGCCTGGTGGTACGCCGAGGCCGACGAGCAGGTCGGCCCCGGCTCGTCGTGCACGCCCTGACGAGCCCGGTGGACAACTCAGCACCGACCACGCCCACCTGGGTCCGCGATGAACGGACCCGGGTGGGCTTCGTCGTGAGCAAGGCCGTGGGCAACTCCGTGGTGCGCCACCGGGTGAGCAGGCGGCTGCGCCACCTCGTCGCGGACCGCCTGGCGCAGTTGCCGCCGGGCACCGGGGTCGTCGTGCGGGCGCTCGGCCCAGCGGGCACGGCCACCAGTGCCGAGCTCGGCGTCGACCTGGACGCCGCGCTGCGCAAGCTCGGTTTCGGCGGATCCGCGTGACCGCGGCCGCGAGAGTCCTGCTCTTGCCGATCCGGGGGTACCAGCGGTGGATCTCGCCGCTGCTCCCGCCGAGCTGTCGCTTCTACCCGAGCTGTAGTGCTTATGCGGTGGAGGCGTTGACCGTCCACGGTGCGCTGCGTGGCAGCTGGCTGACTGTTCGCCGGCTGCTTCGTTGCGGACCCTGGCATCCTGGAGGTTTGGACCCCGTGCCACCGCGGCAGGAACGCACCGGCGTTGGTCCCGACATGGCTGCCGAGGAGTAGCTCAGTGCTCAACTTCATCTACTACCCGGTGTCAGGAATCCTATGGGTCTGGCACAAGTTCTTCTCGTTCTTCCTCCCGGAGGGCGAGATCACCAGCGGCATCAGCTGGGCCCTGTCGGTCGTCTTCCTCGTGTTCAGCCTGCGGCTGCTGCTGTTCAAGCCGTTCGTGCACCAGGTCAAGTCGATGCGCAAGATGGCCGAGTTCCAGCCTGAGATCAAGAAGCTGCAGAAGAAGTACGCCAACGACAAGCAGAAGCTCGCGCAGGAGATGCAGAAGCTCCAGTCGGAGCACGGCGTCAACCCGCTCGGCGGCTGCCTGCCCATGCTGGTGCAGGTGCCGGTCTTCATCGGCCTGAACCATGTGTTGCGCTCGTTCATGCGGCCCGGCCTGACCGCCGAGCAGAACGGTCAGATCGACAACTACTGGATCCCCAGCGCCGACGTGCAGTCCTTCCTGCACGCGCGTCTGTTCGGCGCGCCGCTGTCCTCGTACATCACGATCCCGCAGAACGAGCTCGACGCCTTCGTGCCGCACGTGGACCGGTTCACCGTCATCCTGGTGTCCATCCCGCTGATGGTCGTGGCCAGCATCGCCACCCACCTCACCGCCCGGCACAACGTGGCGCGTCAGACGGCTGCGGTCACGGCGAACCCGCAGACCGGCCTGATGAACAAGGTGACCCTGTACGTCTTCCCCTTCGGCGTGCTGATCTTCGGTGCCTTCCTGCAGATGGGTCTGCTGCTCTACTGGCTGAGCAACAACGGGTGGACGCTGTTCCAGCAGTACGTCGTCTACCGGAAGATCGACCGGGACGAGGCGGCGGCCAAGGAGAAGGCCAAGGAGCAGCGCAACAACCTCGCGCCCAAGCCGGGGCAGAAGCCCATCCAGCAGGTGAAGAAGGTGGCGCAGCAACCGGCGAAACCCGCTTCGGCTGTGCAGACCGACGCCGAGTCGGTCGAGTCGACGAACGGTGCGGACAGCGCCGACCAGTCCCCCGGTCCGATCCAGGGCCGAACCCCCAGCAAGAAGCAGACCCGGAAGCGTCGCTGACGCCGACGAGATCTGGAGAGGAGAGACCGTGTCGGAGACGGTGCAGACGGCTGAGGCCGAGGAGAGCGCCGAGACCCGTTCGTCGGCGTCGACCGAGGACCTGCTCGTCCAGGAGGGCGACATCGCGGGTGACTACCTCGAGCAGTTGCTCGACGTGCTGGACTACGACGGCGACATCGACCTGGACGTCGAGGCCGGCCGCGCCATCGTGAGCATCGACGGCGGCGAGGAGCTGGAGAAGCTGGTCGGCCCGCGTGGCACCGTGCTGGAGGCCCTGCAGGAGCTGACCCGACTCGCGGTGCAGCAGGAGACCGGCACCCGTAGCCGGCTGATGCTGGACATCGCGCAGTGGCGTGAGGGGCGTCGGACCGAGCTCAAGGAGCTGGGCAAGTCGGCGGCGGAGAAGGTGCTGTCCACTGGCGAGAAGGTGCGGCTGCACCCGATGACCCCGTTCGAGCGCAAGGTCGTGCACGACGCGGTGGCCGCGGTGAAGGGCACCTACAGCGAGAGCGAGGGCGAGGAGCCCCAGCGTCGCGTGGTGGTGTTCCGCGAGTCGTAGTTCGACCCGAGTTCCCAGGGCGGCCCGTTTCACGTGAAACGGGCCGCCCTTCTTTGTAGAGTGGGGACAGCGCTGGAGGGCGCTTCCGGTCCGCGGGCAGGGACTCTCCCACCTCAGCACCACCCCGAGGTCTTCCGTCACGGTGACGATCTCCGGCCCGGCAAGCGGACGGCGGGCACCTGGAGGACGTCATGCCATCCGATCCGCCACTCCCCCGCGGCTCCCTGGAGTTCCAGCGCAAGCAGGCGAAGCGGTTGCTGCGCGAGTTCCACCTCGGTGAGCCTGAGGCCCTCGCCCGGGCCGAGGCGGTGCTCGGTGCCCGCGCCACCGTCCGCTTCCAACTCAGCGATGCGCTGCACGTGATCGCCGCCGAGCACGGCCACCGGAGCTGGCCACGCTTCCGCCGTGAGTTCGAGTCCCCACGCACCGTGCGCACCGTGCACCGGATCGGCGTCGCTGCGGTGTCGATGTACGAGGAGCGTGCGCAGCGCTTGCTCGAGGACTGGGCCGCCCATCTGCCGGAGGCCGCCCGCCGGGTGCACTCGCACCTGCCGGACCACACGTCGATCGGTCTGCCCGACGCGCGCGTCGTGATCGCCCGCGAGTACGGCTACCCGACCTGGCGCGAGCTGGTGGCCGACGCGACCAGGGCCCGACGCGAGTACGCCGCCCCGCCGGTGGCGAACGTGCTGCGGGCGACCGAGCTGATCGCCGACGAGGACGCCGCGGGCCTGGCTGCCCTGCTGGCAGCCGACCCGAGCCTGAGCCCCGAGTCGCTGCTGGAACGGATCGCCCAACCACTGCATGCGCCCGAGCGGCTGGCGCTGCCGGACCAGGTCGAGACCGACTGTCTGTCGGTGCTCATCGAGCGCTCGGTGGATCTGGTCGGCCCCCTGAACATCGCCTCCTGCTTCAACCAGGTCGAGCTGGTGCGCCTCCTGCTCGACGCGGGCGCCCCGGTGGAGCGGTTCGCCGAAGGTGGGATTACCGCCTTGCAGACCGCCGTCTACCACGGGTGCGCCGCCACTGGCGATCTGCTCGCGGCGGTCGCGGTCGTGCCCGACGCGCTGTACCTCGCGGCTGGGGCCGGGCGGGTGGACCTGCTCCCCCGGTGGTTCGACTCACGGGGCGGACTGCGGCCGGAGGCGTTCACCGAGCGGCCCAACCTGTCGGACGTTGGCTGGCCGCCCGGACTCCCCCCGAGTGGTGAACCGGCCGAGGTTCTCGGCGAGGCGTTCACCCTCGCCTGCTACAACGGGCGGGTGGCCGCGGCCGAGTGGCTGTGCCGTCACGGGGCCGAGGTGGACGCCCGGCCGTACCTCGGCATGACCGGGCTGCACCTCGCGGTCTTGGCGGACCACGGCGCGATGGTCGAGTGGTTGCTGGGACAGGGTGCCGACACCGCCCTGCGCGATGACCAGTACGACTCCACTCCCCTCGGATGGGCGGAGCACCTGGGGCGCACCGCCCAGATCGAGCTCCTGATCCGGTGACCGTGTTTCACGTGGAACCGTCGGTCGGGGAAGATGGCAGTCGACGGTTTCACGTGAAACAGGCAGCGGGACGGGAGCACATGACCGAGGTACAACAGGTACCGCTGGACGTGGTTGAGCGGGTGTTCGGCGACCGGGCACCTCTGGCCATCAAGTTCACCGCCATGCTCGCCGACCATGGAGTGGAGCGCGGTCTCATCGGTCCCCGCGAGGTGGACCGGCTCTGGGACCGCCACGTGCTCAACTCGGCAGTGCTGTCCGAACTCGTGCCCGCCGACTGCCGGGTGGTGGACGTAGGCTCAGGCGCGGGGCTGCCGGGCATCCCGCTGGCGATCGCTCGTCCAGATCTCCGGCTGACCCTGTTGGAGCCGATGGCGCGTCGCGTGGCCTGGCTGGAGGAGGTCGTCGAGACGCTGGGGCTCGCCGTGGACGTGGTGCGCGGACGGGCCGAGGAGCCGCCGGTGCGGCAGCGGCTGGGCGGCAGCGATGCGGTGACCGCCCGCGCCGTGGCCCCGATGGAGCGGCTTGCGGCGTGGTGCCTGCCCCTGGCACGACCGGGCGGCCAGTTGCTGGCGCTCAAGGGGGCCAGCGCCGCCGAGGAGCTGGCGCGCGATGCGAAGGCAGTGAGCAAGGCGGGCGGAAGCCGGCAGCGAGTGGTGTCCTGTGGAGACGCCGTGCTGGAGGTCCCGACCACCGTGGTGGTGGTCGAGCGGGACGAGTCAGCGGGCCGTCGTGACGGCGGGCGCCGGAGACGGAAGGATGGGTGAGCGTGCAGCCGTCGCAGAACCAGGCGACCGATGTTCCACGTGAAACAGTGCGACCCGCAGAGGCACACGACGGCCCCGTCGGAGCCGGAGAGGTACTACGCCCGATGAATCCAGCCACGAGTCAGTCGGTGATGTCCGGCGAGGGTGCCGGGTGGACCCCGATCGCCGCCGAGGCCGAACGTGCCACCAAGGTGCTGCACCCTGAATCCCTCAAACTCCCCCGCCCCACTCGTCGTCGCATCATGACGGTGGCCAATCAGAAGGGCGGCGTCGGCAAGACGACCAGCACGGTCAACCTGGCCGCCGCGCTGGCACTGCACGGGCTGAAGACGCTCGTGATCGACCTCGACCCGCAGGGCAACGCCAGCACCGCGCTCGCCGTGGAGCACCGCTCCGGCACGCCCTCGGTGTACGAGGTGCTCATCGGCGAGATCTCGCTGGCGGACGCGGCGGCGGTCAGCAACCAGTCCGAGAACCTCTACTGTGTGCCGGCGACCATCGACCTGGCGGGTGCCGAGATCGAGCTGGTCTCCATGGTGGCCCGTGAGTCCCGGCTCAAGGAGGCGCTGAACTCCGAGGCGCTGGACCAGCTCGGCGTGGACTACGTGTTCATCGACTGCCCGCCCTCGCTCGGCCTGCTGACGGTCAACGCGCTCGTGGCCGCCAAGGAGGTGCTGATCCCGATCCAGTGCGAGTACTACGCGCTGGAGGGGCTCGGCCAGCTGCTGCGCAACATCGAGCTCGTGAAGGCGCACCTGAACCCCGCGCTGGACGTCTCGACCATCCTGCTCACCATGTACGACGGGCGGACCAAGTTGGCGGACCAGGTGACCAGCGAGGTGCGCGGGCACTTCGGCGACACCTGCCTGTCCACGGTCATCCCGCGCAGCGTGAAGGTCTCCGAGGCGCCGGGTTACGGGCAGACCGTGCTCTCCTACGACCCGGGCTCGCGGGGCGCCATGAGCTACCTCGACGCCGCACGGGAGATCGCCACGCGTGGCGCTGAAGAAGGAACCGCATGAACGCCGCTGAGCGGAAGGGCGGGCTCGGTCGCGGGCTCGCCGCACTGATCCCCCAGGGGCCACCGGTCACGGCGGCGGGCAGCGCCCCCGTGGCCACCGCTCCCCCGGCACCGGCAGCCGCGAACGGCAGCGCCGGAGGCGGTGAGGTGGCGGGTGCGGTCTACCGCGAGATCACCATCACCGCGATCACGCCGAACCCGAAGCAGCCGCGCCAGGTCTTCGACGAGGAGGCGCTGGCCGAGCTGGAGCACTCGATCCGCGAGTTCGGGCTCATGCAGCCGATCGTCGTGCGGGATCTGGGCGACGACCGGTTCGAGCTCGTCATGGGCGAGCGCCGCTGGCGCGCATCCCAGCGCGCCGGGCTGGACGCGATCCCGGCGATCGTGCGGCAGACCGCGGACGACTCGATGCTCCGGGACGCGCTGCTGGAGAACATCCACCGCGCGCAGCTGAACCCGCTCGAAGAGGCGGCGGCCTACCAGCAGTTGCTGGACGAGTTCGAGGTGACGCACGAGGAGCTGGCGAGCCGGATCGGCCGCAGCCGACCGGTCATCACCAACACGATCCGACTGCTGAAGCTGCCGCTGCCCGTGCAGCGCCGGGTGGCCGCGGGCGTGCTCTCGGCGGGCCATGCCCGCGCGCTGCTCGGGCTGGAGGAGTCGGGGGCGCAGGAGGACCTGGCGACGAAGATCGTCGCGGAGGGGCTGTCGGTGCGGGCCACCGAGGAGGCCGTCACGCTCGCGAAGAGCGAGGCCCCGGCGAAGCCGAAGGCCGCTCCCCGCAAGCCGATCCAGGCGCCCGGTCTTCAGGACCTGGCGGAGCGGCTGTCCGATGCGTTCGACACCCGGGTGAAGGTCGACCTCGGCCGTCGCAAGGGGCGGATCGTGGTCGAGTTCGGCTCGGTGGACGACCTGGAGCGCATCGTCTCGCTGATCGCGCCCGATGCGACAAAACGGACACGTTCAACGGACAACCTCTAACCCCAGGTACTTACGTCACGGTGACGAAGGCGTTCGGGGCGGGTCAGCGCCCGCCCCGGGCCACCGCTCGCTCGACCAGTTCGGCGAAGGCCTCCCCCAGTGATCGGCCCGCCGCCTCCAGCGCCATCGGCAGCAGCGAGGTCTCGGTGAGTCCGGGCGAGACGTTCACCTGGATGAAGTTCACCGCCCCGTCCTCGCCGACGATCGCGGTCGTGCGGGACACGTCGCGCAGACCGAGCAGCCGGTGCGCGGCCACCGCGAGCGCGCCGACCTCCTCGGCCGCGGCGGGGCTCAGCCGGGCCGGGGCGTGGAACTCGGTGAGCCCTGCGGTGTAGCGAGCGGTGTAGTCGTAGACCCCGCACTGCGGGCTGATCTCCACCGCGGGCAGCGCCTCGGGACCACCCGGCCCCTCGAGCACGCCCACGGCCACCTCCACCCCCGGCACGAACCGCTCGGCGAGCACGGTGTCCCCGTAGGCGAGGCAACCCACCATCGCCGCGGGCAGCTCGGCGGCCTCGCGCACCACCTGGGTGCCCAGCGCCGAGCCGCCCTGGTCCGGCTTGAGGATCAGCGGCAGGCCGAGCCGCTCCACCAGTGCGTCCAGCACGGCCTGCGCGCCCAGTTCGCGGAACGTGCTGTGCGGCAGCACCACCCAGTCCGGGGTGTTCAGCCCGACCCTGGCCAGCTCCGACTTGGCGGTGGGCTTGTCCCACGCGCGACGGCAGGACCGCGAGTCGGTGCCCACGTAGGGCACGTCCAGCATCTCCAGGATCGACTGCACGGAGCCGTTCTCGCCCTCGCCACCGTGCATGGCGACCACCACGGCGTCCGGCCGGTTGGCGCGCAGCCGGTCGAGCAGTCCGCCGTCGGCGTCCCACTCCTCCACGGTGAGCCCGGCGGTGCGCAGCGCGGCGGACAGCCGCCGACCGGAGCGCAGCGACACGTCACGCTCGTGCGAGAGCCCACCCGACAACACGGCAACCCAGCGATCCGACATGCCGGTCACCGTAATGGAGGATCAGGCGGTGTCCGGAGTCGGCGTCTGCGGCCCACTCAGGTTCCGGCGGTGCACCGTGCCGAAGGTGCTCAGCAGCTCCATCTCGCCCTCCAGCACGGCCGCCAGGCGACGAACGCCCTCGCGGATGCGCTCCGGGGTCGGGTAGCAGTACGACAGGCGCATCTGCCTGCTGCCGAAGCTGTCCGCGTAGAACGCCGTGCCGGGCACGTACGCCACGCGCTGGGTGACCGCCCTGGGCAGCATCGCCTTGGTGTCCAGGCCTTCCGGCACGGTCAGCCACACGTAGAAGCCGCCGTCCGGCTTGGTCCAGGTGCAGCCCGAGGGCAGGTGCTGCTCCATCGCCGACAGGGTGGCGTCCCGGCGCTCCCGGTACGCCTCCTGGTAGGTCTTGATCTGGCCCTTCCAGTCGTGCTGGGTCAGGTAGCGGGTCACCACGGCCTGGGTGAACGCGGGCGGGCACAGGGTCGCCGACTCGGCGGCCAGCACCAGCTTCTCGCGCACCGCGTGCGGGGCGAGCACCCAGCCCACCCGAAGTCCCGGCGCGAAGGTCTTGGAGAACGAGCCCAGGTACACCACGTTGTCGGCCTCGACCGAGCGCAGCGCCGGGTAGGTCTGCCCGTCGAAGCCGAGCAGGCCGTACGGGTTGTCCTCCACCACGAGCACGTCGTGCTGGGCGCAGATCTCCAGGACCTCGGTCCTGCGCTGCACCGAGAGCGTGACGCCTGCGGGGTTCTGGAAGTTCGGGATCGTGTAGAGGAACTTCACGCGGCGCCCGGAGGCGGCCACGGCGGCCAGCGCGGCCCGCAGCGCCTCGGGCACCAGGCCCGCGTCGTCCATCTCCACGTGCACGACCTGCGCCTGGTAGGCCGAGAAGGTGCCCAGCGCGCCCACGTACGACGGGGCCTCGGCCAGCACCACGTCGCCCGGGTCGCAGAACACCCTGGTGACCATGTCCAGGCCCATCTGCGAGCCCACGGTCACCACCACGTCGTCGGGGTGCGCGCGGATGCCCTCCAGGGCCATGACCTCGCAGATCTGCTCGCGCAGCTCGGGCATGCCCTGCGCGGAGCCGTACTGCAGCGCGGTGAGGCCCTCGGTGGCCATCAGTCGGCCGATGTCCGCCGACAGCGCGTCCAGCGGCAGGGCGGCCAGGTAGGGCATGCCACCGGCCAGGGAGACGACCTCGGGGCGGCTCGCCACCGCGAAGAGCGCTCGGATCTCAGATGCCGTCATGCCCGCGGTGCGCGCCGCGTAGCGGCTCAGGTGCGGGTCAAGGCTGCGGGCGCCCTGCTGGGCGGGCTGAGAACCGGGGGCTGTCACCGTCGCACTCCATCCGGAGGGTATAGATCAGTCGAGTGTAACCGCCGTCCCGATCGGGGCCGCCTGCTTCCGACGCTCGTCACATCGGCCTATGCTGGTCCGGGTTCCCGTGGGTGACACGGGCGGTGAAGTCTGCTTGCTGTCCTTGCTCAGGGAGGTCTTGTGTCGCGGCGCGTCGTGGGCGTCACACTGGACAACCTGGAGCACCTGCCCAAGCGGTGCCGCAAGTGCGTGTTCTGGGAGCTCGCGCCGCACCTGAAGGAGCAGGCCGAGGAGTACGGCCAGACCGACTTCGAGAAGGAGGCCTGGATCTCCAGCGTGCTGCTGGAGTGGGGCTCCTGCGGCCGGGTCATCTACGTGGACGGCGTGCCCGCCGGGTACGCGCTCTACGCCCCGCCCAGTGCCGTGCCCAGGGCTGTGGCCTTCCCCACCGCCCCGGTCTCCGCCGACGCGGTGCTGCTGACCTCCCTGCACGTGCTGCCCGAGTTCGCCGGTGGCGGGCTGGGCCGGGTGCTGGTGCAGGCGGTGGCCAAGGACCTCACCAAGCGCGGGGTGAAGGCCGTCGAGGCCTTCGGCGACGGCTCGATCGACGAGCCCAACGGCTGCGTCATCCCGGCGAACTTCCTGCTCTCCGTGGGCTTCAAGACGGTGCGCCCGCACCCGCGCTGGCCCAGGCTGCGCCTGGAGCTGCGTACCGCGCTGTCCTGGAAGGAAGACGTGGAGGCCGCGCTGGAGCGCCTGCTCGGCACCGTCACGATCACCGGGGTGGGCAGCTCCGAGCCCACGCTGCGCCCGGCCTGAGCACGAACAAGGCCCCCGCGCCGCAGCACGGGGGCCTTGTCGACAAATCTACCTACTCGGCCTTGGCCAGCTCGTGCTTGAGCAGGTCGCCGAAGGTGAAGGTGCCGGTCGGCTGGTCGTTCTCACCCAGCAGGTACAGCCGCTTCACGGCCACGAGGATGCCCTCGGCCACGGTGTCCCGGAAGGTCGGGTCGGACAGCAGCGCCCGGTCCAGCTCGTTGGTCAGGTAGCCCACCTCGACCCGCACCGCCGTGCAGCGGGTGGACCGCAGGATGTCCCAGGTCCTCGGGTGCGAGCGGCAGTCCGGCATGCCGGTGCGGGCGACCAGCTCGCGCTGGATGAACCCGGCGAGGGCCTCACCCACCGTGGAGGTCGTGCCGTTGCCGGTGCCGAAGTGGAAGCTGGCCAGGCCGCGCGCGTTGGGCGAGCGGTTGGCGTCCACGTGCAGGGACAGGATCAGGTCCGCGCCCGCCTCGTTGGCGAAACGGGCCCGCTCCGACTCGGGCGGGCACTGGTTGGGCCCGCGGGACAGCAGCGCCTCCATGCCGGTGGCCTGCATGCGGCCCTCCAGCCTGCGCGCCAGGTCCCAGACCAGGTCGGCCTCGCTGAGGCTGCCGACCACCACGCCGCGGTCCCGGCCGCCGTGGCCCGGGTCGATGACGATCCGCTTGCCGCGCAGCCTCGGACCGGCCCTGCGGACCTGCTCCTGCTCGCGCAGGAACACCGGCCGCCCGCCACGCACCTTCGGCTTGAGCTGGCGCAGCGCGCGCACCGTCTCGGCCCCGCAGATGCCGTCCACGGTCAGCCCGTACTCGCGCTGGAAGTTGCGCAACGCCTGCTCGCTGCGCAGGTCGAAGACGCCACTGTGCCGCCCGGCGTCGAAGCCGAGCTCCAGCAGCCGTTCCTGCAACGTGGCCACGTCGTCCCCGGACATCGGGTGCGAGACCAGGTAGGCCAGTGGACGGTCACCCAGCTGGAAGGTGGCGGCACGCAGCGCGGAATAGGTCGCCGTGCCGACGAGGCCGTCGGTGATCAGGCCCCGCTGCTGCTGGAAAGCCCGAACCGCGTGTTCGACGTCCACGTCGAACACCTCAGCTCCAGCACTGGTCTCGGGCAGCAGCCCGAGCGCGGTGAGAGTCGTCCTGATCTCGGCGACAGCCGGACCGACGTCACCGCGGCGGAGTACCTGCATGCACCCCTCGCTCGATCGGGCGCCGGATACACCGGCGCGGTTTGCGACGCTTTATTGTGCCCTGCCCGTGACAATGCTCCACACAGGGCTACGCAGAGCGTTCGGACCACTACCGACCTAGCCCGAATGGCCGCGTGGCCTGTACGTCGATGGTAAGACGCACAGGCCACGCGGTCGGGTTGCTCCCAGGTGTGTCACAGCACGTCGGACAACTCCGCCAGCATCGCGGCCTTCGGCTTGGCGCCGACGATCTGCTTGGCCGGCTTGCCGCCCTGGAACAGGATCATCGTCGGCACGGACATGATCTGGTAGTCCCTGGCGATGGTGGGGTTGGCGTCGATGTCCAGCTTGGCGACGGTGAGCTTGTCGCCGTGCTCGGCGGCGATCTCCTCCAGCACCGGCGCGACCATCTTGCACGGGCCACACCAGGTGGCCCAGAAGTCGACCAGCACGGGCTTGTCGCTCTGCAGGACGTCCTCGACGAACGACTTGTCCGTGACGGTCACGGTGTTGCCGGCCATGGTTCTCTCCTCGTCGTACTGCGTGGTGATCAGGTCAGTTGGCGGCGGCCGCTGCCGCGGGCTCGTCGCTCGCGGCGTGCTCGGCCAGCCAGCGCTCGGCGTCGATGGCCGCGGCGCAGCCGGAGCCCGCCGCGGTGATCGCCTGCCGGTAGGTGTGGTCCACCAGGTCGCCAGCGGCGAACACGCCGTCCAGGTTGGTGTACGTGGACTGCTCGCGCACCTTGACGTAGCCCTCCCCGTCCACGTCGACCTGGCCGGTGACCAGCGCGCTGCGCGGGTCGTGGCCGATCGCCATGAACAGGCCGGTCACGTCGAGCCTGGACTCGGCGCCGGTCACGGTGTCGCGCACCGTGGCCCCGGTGACGGTGGTCTCGCCCAGCACCTCGGTGACCTCGGCGTTGAGCAGCCACTTGATCTTCTCGTTGGCCTTGGCGCGCTCCAGCATGATGCGCGAGGCGCGGAACTCCTCGCGCCGGTGCACGATGGTCACGCTGCGCGCGAAGCGGGTCAGGAAGGTGGCCTCCTCCATCGCGGAGTCGCCCCCACCGACCACGGCGATGTCCTGGTCCCGGAAGAAGAAGCCGTCACAGGTGGCACAGGCGGACACGCCCCGGCCCAGCAGCCGCTGCTCCCCCGGCACGTCCAGGTAGCGCGCCGCGGCGCCCATGGCCAGCACGACGGCCCTGGCCGCGTAGCGCACGCCGTTCGCGGTGACGTACTTGACCTCACCGGCCAGCTGCACGTCCTCCACGTCCTCGGCGCGCAGCTCGGCGCCGAACCGCTCGGCCTGGGCGCGCATTTGCTCCATCAGCTCGGGCCCCATGATCCCGTCGCGGAAGCCCGGGTAGTTCTCCACCTCGGTGGTGGTCATCAGTGCGCCGCCGTACTGGGTGCCCTCGAACACCAGCGGTTCCAGCTGGGCACGAGCCGCGTATACCGCCGCCGTGTACCCCGCGGGACCGGACCCGACGACGATCAGGTTCCGGATGCCTTCCGACTCCGCAGCCACTGGCAGGACCTCCGTATCAGCTTTGTCTTCGTCAACGCGATGGTAGGTGCCCAGAATTCCGCCGCCGCCGTCCGGAGTGACACGGCCGACAGGAGGGGGGCTGTTCAAGTCCTGGTAATGATCTCGCGGATCGCGTGCGCGCTGCCTCTGGGCTGCCTGCCCAGGTCGAACAGCCCGTACTGGACCCGGTGGCCGTGCAGCCACTCGTAGTTGTCGATCCCGGTCCAGAAGAACACCCCGCGCAGGTCCAGCCCGCGCCCGAGCGCCCCGCGCACCTCGGCCAGCGCCGCACGCAGGTACTTCGTACGGGCCAGGTCATCGGTTCCGCCCCAGCCCAGCTCGCTGACCAGGAAGCTCCGGCCGGGCAGTTCCTCACCCAGCCTGCGCAGCACCAGGCCCAGCCCCTCCGCCCACCGCACGTAGCCCTGCGGGCCGACAGGCAGCCCGGACGGGTGCGGGTGCAGGCCGCCCGCGGCGTCCACCGCCATGGCGTAGTAGTACGAGAAGCCGTAGTGGTCGAACGCCTCGGCGAACGCGTCGCTGCGGGCCAGCGCCAGCCAGGAGCCCCACACGACCCCGTCCAGGGCCCGTGCGGCGTCCGCGGCGCCGGGTGAGGGGTCGGCGGGCGAGATCGGCGCCAGCGCGTGCACGCTGGCCACCGGCTGACCCCCGCCGCGCAGGCGCAGGGCGGCGTGCACGGTGGCCAGGTGGACCGCCCGCAGTGCGGCGGCGAACTCCTGGCGGGACACGTGGCCGGGCGGGAACTGGTCGGTCAGGTAGCGGCGGGCCGCGAAGCTGGCCGGGGCGTTCACCGGCTTCCAGCCGAACACGAGGTCGCCGAAGGTGTCCGCGACGAAGTCCACGTGCCGCGCCCAGACCTGGCTCGCGTCCGGGGCGAGGAAGCCGCCCGCCTCGGCGAACCACCGCGGCAGCACCGAGTGCAGCAGGCAGACCCAGATCCGCAGCCCGGCGGACCTGCCCGCGGCGAGCACCTCGCGGTAGTACTCGACGGCGGCCCGGTCGTACTGCCCGCGCACCGGCTCCAGCCGAGCCCAGTCCAGGGACAGCCGGTGGTGGGTCAGCCCCCAGCCGGCCAGCAGCGCGAAGTCCTCGCGGTAGCGGGTGGCGAAGCCGTTGCCGTCCCCGGACTCGGGTGCCCGCCCGGCCAGCTCCCACGCGCGCCAGTCCGATGCGGGCGCGGCGCCCTCGGTCTGGGTGGCCGAGGCCGCGGTCCCCCACCAGAACGAGCCGGGGAATCCGCTCACCCTGCCTCCCCGCGTCGGCGTGCTGCTCGAAGGTGTCTACGCCGACGGTGCCACACGCGTTCACGAGCACGTTGACCAGGTGGGAACAGTGAACAGACAGCGCTCCACCCCGGCCGGATCAGGACTAAGCTCGACAAACGCGACTTCACCGGCCGCTCTCCGGCCTGGGGGTGTGCAGCTGGGCCGGGACCGCCGGTCCTGGCCCAGCTGTGCGTCAACCGTTCAGCCTCCGATGACGCTGTTCGCGATCGTGGCCGGGTTGCCCGCCGCGCAGGTCGGCTCCACCACGAGCACCTGGGTGCGCATGACCTTGCCGGTCGGCAGCAGGAACATCACGCCCTGCTTGCCCTTGACCTCCACGCGGCGCACGCCCAGCGGGCTGACCTGCGGGTTGACCCCGTTGGCCTGGAGGCAGGCGGTGATCTTCTGCGGGCTGTCCAGCGCACCCGCGTCCTTGGCGCCGAGCACCTTGGGCAGCGCGGCCCCGTAGTCCTCGTTCTGGAGCAGCAGCGGGCCGTTGGGCGGCTCCGTACGCGGTTCGGAGGAGGTGGCGTTGCCCGGGGTTGGCACGGCCTGCGGGAAGCCGCTGGTCGGCGTGCCGGTGGTGCTCACCAGCATGGTCACGCCCACCGCCACGGCCGCCGCCGCGACCAGCCCGGAACCCCAGCCCAGCCTGCGGTTTCGCCGCCTGCGGGCGGCCTCGATGTCCACCACGGGCGCGATCGGCGCCGGTCTGCTCGCGGCGACCTCGGCGGCCAGCGCCGCGTCGATCCGCGCGGCCACGTCCTCGGGCATGCGCATGGTCGGCAGGTTCGCCAGCTCGGCCTGGGTGGCGTCCAGCGCGCCGAGCACCGCCAGCGCCTCGGCGTCCCCGGCGACCAGCGCGCGCAACTCGGCCTCCTCGGCCTGGTCGAGCACGCCGGCGTGGAGGTCAGCCAGCAGGTCGACAGACCACGGCGGCCCGCTCCGCCGCTCATCCCCGGTCATCGGCCCTCCCAGTGACGTTGCTGATGCACAGCCCTTGTGTCACCTGGGACGTTCGCATCTGCACTCGGGTTCCGCAGGTGCCCCAGAAGTTTCGCCAGCTTCGCTCGGCCACGGGCACAGCGGCTCTTCACCGTGCCCTCCGCGATGCCCAGCAGCTTGGCCGTCTCGGCCACCGAGTAGCCCTCCACGTCGACCAGCACGATCGGCGCGCGCTGCTCGTCGGGCAGCTCGGCCAGCGCGTCCTGGACCACCATTCTGGTCTGCAGGTCCGACACGGCGTCTCTGGGCAGCGCGGGCTCGGCGGCCCCCGTACCCGGCTCGGGCAGCGGCACCGTCGGGCGGGCCTGCCTGCGCCGGATCCGGTCCAGGCAGGCGTTCACCACGATCCGGTGCAGCCAGGTGGTCACCTGCGACTCGGCGCGGAACGCACCGGCCGCGCGGAACGCGGAGATGAAGGCCTCCTGGAGCGCGTCAGCCGCTTCCTCGGGGTCGCGCAGGGTGCGCAGTGCCACTGCCCACATGCGGTCCCGATGTCGCCTGACCACCTCTGCGAAGGCATGCGGATCGCCGGCGGCGTGGGCCGCTATCAGGTCGGCGTCCGAGCTGGCGGCTGCGGTCACCGGCTGAGGATATAGGTCAGCCGATGATCGTCAGGCCGCTGCCGTGCACTTGAGCTCGTTGATCTGGGCGCTGTAGAACCTGCCGCCGTCGGTGAGCTTGGTCAGCCAGACGATCACGCGCTGGCCCGGCGCGGTCATCTTCACCGGGACCTGGGTCTCGCCCTTGCCGAGGGTCGCGTTGCCGACCACCTGGGTCTGGGACAGCTCCGGGTTGTCGGTGGCCGCGGTCCTGATCTCCACCACAGTGCCCTCGCTGGGCGAGGTGATCGTCACCTGGGCCAGCTTCACCGGCTGGGCGAAGGTCAGCATCAGCCCGATGCCGGGCTTGAGCGCGGGGAAGTTGCTCACGTACCGGTCGGTGCGCCAGGCGGTGTTCGGGTCCCCGTCGGTGGCCAGCGTCGCCTTGTTCTGGCTGTCCGGGTCCCCGGCCACGTTGAAGACCGCCACGCTGCTCGGCTTCACCGGACCGGCCTGGGCCGGCGCGCCGGTGCTGCTGGGCGTGCCCTGCTGGCTGGAGGGCACCACCGCCTGGGTGATCACCAGCGGGGGGCTGCCGTCGTTCTTGTTCGAGTCGCTGAAGAAGCCGATGATCGTCATCGCGATCCAGCCGAGCACCAGCAGGGTGGCCAGCGCCAGCACGCCCACGCCCACCGCGAGTTTGCGGCTGCGGGTCTTGTCCTTGACCGGGCGGCGGGTGGTCCACACCACGTCGTCCTCGGGCTCCTCCGGCACCGCGGGGATCAGCCCGGTCTCCGCCTCGGCCTCGGCGATCTCGTCGAGCACCTGGAGGATCGCGGCCCCGGTGCGGATGCCGCCGACGCTGGTGTCCTCCAGGCTGCGCACGGCCACCGTGGACAGCGCGTGCGGCACCACCGGGTGCAGGCTGCGCGGCGCGACCACGCTGCCATTCGGCCCGATCGGCGCCACAGGTATGCCCTCGGGGCCACCCGGCAGGGCCCAGCGGCCGGTCAGCAGCAGGTACAGGATCGCGCCGAGGCCCTTGACGTCGTCGCGGGAGACGGCCTCCGCACGCGGCCCCGGGAAGGCCAGCCGCAGTTGCCCCTCGGGCGTGACGCGGATGCGCTGCGGGTGCTCGGTGCCCAGCACCAGCCCCGCGTGGTGGGCACCCTCCACGGCGGCGGCCAGCGGCTCGAGCAGCCGGGACGCGGTGGCCGGGGGCAGCGGGCCGTCCGCGATCAGGTCGATCAGGTCGGTGCCGTTGGTCCACTCGGCGACCACGATGCCCAGCACGTGCTCCTTGCTGGACACGCCGCTGCCGGGGCTGAGCACGTCCAGGATGCGCGAGACCCCGGGGTGCGCGTAGCTGGCGGCGTGCGTGGCCCGCTCCAGGGTCCGTCGAACCCTGGCGGCCTGCGCCGCGTCTGACTGGGTGCCGACCAGTACGGTGAGTGCCACGTCACGGCCGAGTTGGCCGTCGCGGGCCCGCCACAGCTGGGCGTCGCAGCGCTGGTCCACGCCGGAGTAGCTGAGCAGGCGGTACCTGCCGTCGCCGACGACGCCGCCCGGCATCAGGGCAGGTCCCGGCTGCCCGGGCCCTCCCCTGCCTGGGACGGCTACCTCTGTCGGCCTGCTAGTCACGAACCCCGCGCTCTCTGCTGCTCCCGTTCGCAACGAGCGTACGTGAATCCGCCCCGGGAGGCCGGGGACGCCAGCACCCTCAGCGACGCACGAATCGGGTGATTCGGTTCAGCGCGGGCTGCATCTCGCTCACCCTGAGCAAGGTCATCATGCCGAAGGCGCACGCCAGGCCGACCAGTCCGCCGATGACCAGCGCCAGCCAGGCCCCGAGCACGTGGTGGATCCCGTTGGGCACGAAGTGGTTGACCGCCAGCGCAACACCCAGGGCCGCCGCGGCGCCCCAGACCGAGCTGACCGCGGTCTTGACGTAGGTCTTCACCACCCGCCTGCTGCCCAGCTTGCCGAACCTGCGACGCAGCCACAGCTCGCCGATGACCATGCCGAGCACGTAGCTCAGGCCGTTCACGCAGCAGATGCCGAAGATCACCAGGTTGGTGGGCAGCAGCACGCAGGCGAAGGTCGCGGGCACCTGGAAGACGACCATGATCGTGCGCAGCACGGTGGGCGTGCGCGCGTCGTTGAAGGCGTAGAACACGCGCAGTTGCAGCAGGGTGATCGCGTAGGGCAGCAGCAGGAAGGCCGAGGCGGTCAGGCCCAGCCCCAGTTGGAACGGGCCGTCGCCCTGCTGGCGCCAGCCGAACAGGCCCACCCCAACGGCGGGGCCGAGCACGGTCAGCACCCCGCTGATCGGCACCAGCAGCACCGCGCTGAGCCTGCTGCCCTGGGACAGGTAGTCCAGCACCGCCCCGTTGTCGCCCTCGGCCGCCGCCCTGCTCATCTTCGGCATGATCGCCGTGAGCAGGGAGACGCCGAGCACCCCGTAGGGCACCTGCAACAGGTTCCAGGACTGCAGGAAGATCGACAGGGAGCCGTCGGTGGCCCCGGTGGCCACCTTGGAGATCGCCCACATGGTGACCTGACTCACAGCCACGTAGCCGAAGGCCCAGAGCATCAGCCCGCCGAACTCACCGATCCGGCGGTCCCAGCCCCAGCGCCAGCGCAGCGCGAACCCGCTCCTGAGCAGGGCGGGCACCAGCACGAGGGCCTGTGCCGCCACACCAAGGGTGCTGCCGATGCCCAGCACCAGGAACTTGGCGTCGGTCATGTGGAACGGGTTGAGGTCCGGATTGCCCGGCACCACCACGTACGCGGCCAGCGTGCCGAACATGATCAGGTTGTTGGCCACCGGCGCCCAGGCGGGCGCCTTGAAGATGTTCTGGGCGTTGAGGATCGCGCTGAACAGGGCGCTGACCCCGTAGAACAGGATCTCCGGCAGCACCAGGTAGCTGAACGCGGTGACCAGCTCGGGCCGCTTGAAGTCCGAGTTGGTGAAGGTGGCCGTCAGCACGGGGGCCAGTGCCACCGCGAGCACGGTGACCACCAGCAGCATCACCGTGCCCATGGTGACCAGGCGCTGGGTGTACGCCTGGCCCTCGTCCTCGTCCTCGACGCGGGCCCGCACCAACACCGGGATGATCACGCTGCTCAGCACGTTGCCGACGAACAGCTCGTAGATCATGTTCGGGAAGGTGTTGGCCAGGTTGTAGGCGTCCTGGGTCGCCGAGATGCCCAGCAGCACGGTCAGCCCGAGCCGCCAGCCGAAACCGGTCACCCGGCTGATCAGCGTGGCCACGGCCATGGAGCCGCTGGCCTTGGCGATGGACGGTTCCTGCTCCGGCTTCTCGATCGGGGCCGTGACCTCGGCGGCGGCGCTCGCCGTCAACTCTGCTCCACGTGCTGCTTGGCGTGCACCGGGGCGGGCGCGAGCTCGCTGGGCACCGGTTCGACAGGGGCTGCGGCCTCGGCGCGGCGGGCCCGGGAGGCCTTGAGCCTGCGGTAGATGCGCAGGCCGGACAGGGCGAACAGGGCGGCGGCGGCGAAGCCGGTGATCACCAAGGTGGTGACGCCCACCGCCGTGGAGGACAGTTCGAACCGGCCGGAGGAGCCGAGCCGGTGGTTGCCGGTCTGGGTGTACACGGTGGCGTCCACGCTGAACTGCCCGGTGCGCACCACCTTGGACGGGATCTGCACGTCGCGGGAGTTGCGCGCCGGGATGAGCTGCACCGGCACCTCGTCCGGGTTGATGCCGGTGGTGTTGGACAGCCGCACCTTGACCTTCACCAGCACCGGCAGCCGGTTGGTGACCCGCACCGGCAGCGGGGCGTCCTCGGAGGCCAGGCTGATCGGGCTGGTCGGCTGCACCACGAACACGCCCTGGCGGACCCCGTCGATCAGCTCGTTCGCGTGCTCCAGGGACTGCCTGGCCCCCGCCTCGTCACCGGCCCACGCCCCGGAGGCGCTGCGCACCAGGTCGTTGACCACCGGCGCCATGAACGCCTGCGGGGTGACCGCCAGCGAGGCGTCCTGGTCCATCGAGTTGATCAGGTCGGTCGCCGCGGACGCCTTCTCCTGCACGGCGTCCATGTTCGGCGCGTACGGCGGGGTGTACTGGGGGTCCGCCACCTTGCCCGCCACGGCGCCAGCCAGCAGCGGGGACAGGCTGCCCGCGGCCAGGTACTGCTGGGACACCAGTGACTGCAAGCCGTCGAGCAGGCCCTTGGCGTCGGCGGAGGAGACGGTCCACTGGTGCGGCGGCGCCACGACCAGCGGCTGGCCCGAGGAGGCCCGCAGCTGGGCCGCGGCCAGCGCGGCCTGCACCGAACCCGAGCCGCTGGCCAGTGCCGCGGCCACCAGGTCGTCGGTGCGCACCGCACGCGGACCCTTGTCCGAGCCCAGTCGCACCGGGTCCGCACCCGGCACGACCGCGCCCGAGACCAGCACGTCCTGCACGCCCGCACCGGCCAGGTCGGTCACCGTCTTGGCGTCGACCTGCCCGTTGATCGGCCACACCAGGTGCTGCACCGGGCTGGCGCCCAGCAGGTCCTTGAGCAGGTTGCTGTTGCCCTCGGACACGGCCGAACCGATCAGGCCGTGCGCGTTGGCGGTGTTCAGCGCGGTGATGTCGGCGTCGGCGAAGGGCAGCGCGAAGAAGCACTTGCCCTGCACGTACTGCTTGAGGCGGCTGAGCCAGCTGCTCGCGGCGGCCTGCCCCTTGCCGGGGTGGTTCTCGCCGTCGGCGCCGCGCACCTGGTAGTCCCCGGTCATGCCGCGCACGGTGACCGCCAGGTCGGGGTCGACCGCCACGCACAGCGAGCCGGTCAGCCCGCTCGGCGCCGACTCCAGGGCACCCAGCAGCGCGTCCAGCCGCCCGCCGGGCGCCAGCGAGGTGGCCAGGTCGTCATCGGTGAGCACCGGGGCGTTCGGCTGGCTCTCGTCGAGCACCCTGGGCCGGTCCGCCAGCGGCCACAGCACCGTCAGCTTCGCCGGGCTCGCGGGCTTGGGCAGCGAGGGGCCGCCGGGCACGCCGAGCACCGGCAGCAGGGTCAGCGACTGGCCCACCTTGGCCCGCTGGCCGTAGTCCGGGGTGCCGTTGGCGTTGACCACGAGCGGGTACACGCCGGGCTCGTTGATCAGCAGGCTCTCCCCGGCCTGGCCGTGCAGCGACACGTTCAGGGTGAACGGCACGCTCTGGCCCGGCGCCAGCGAGGCGACCTGGTTCAGGAAGTTCGTGCTGACCTCGTTGGTCGGGGTGGGCTTCTGCAGCGCCCCGCGCAGGCCGTTCTCGTCCAGCTTGCCGCCGCGTTCCAGCCGCACGTCCAGCCGGTCCACCTTGCGGTCACCGACGTTGGTCAGCGTGCCGCTGACCGACAGCGTGTCCTGCTGGTCGCTGGTCACCAGCTGCGGGTGCAGCGGGTTGACGTCGATCCTGATCCGGTTCTGCTGGTCGGAGGCCTGCGGCGGCGCCGCGTACGCCCCGGGCGACAGCGCGACCGTGAAGGCGGCGGCCGCCAGTGCCGCCAGCACCCTTTTCACGCGGACTCCGGTTCGTCGGTGGAGGGCGTGCGCCCAGCCAGCAGGTCGAGCGCCAGCCGCACCAGGCGGCGTTCGTCGGCGTAGGCCAACCGCTCGTCCAGTTCACCCAGCGGCACCCAAGCCACCTCGGTGACCTCCACGTCCTCGTCTGACAGTTCTCCACCGACCGCCTGGAGCAGGAAGTGGTGGACGGTCTTGTGCACGCGCCGGTCCTCGGCCACGAACCAGTAGTCGATTGTGCCGAGCTTGCGGAGCACCCTGCTGTCGATCCCGGTCTCCTCGGAGACCTCGCGGACCGCGGTCTGCTCGGCGGTCTCCCCGGACTCGATGTGGCCCTTGGGGAGTGACCAGAGCAGTCTGCCCCGCCGGTCCAGCCGTCCGATCACCGCCGCGCTGCCGTGATCAACATCCAACACCAGGCCGCCCGCGGAGGTTTCGTCGACCGTCCGCAGGCGCCTGCCCCGGCGCCTGCTGCGGCGCCCCGGCTTGGTTCCGCCGGAGCGACCGGACGACGGGGACATGACGCGATGGTAGTGCGCTGCGCGGTGTGCTGGTCGTTGCGGCGCGACAGCGGTCGGTCACCGCGCGTCGTACCCGTACCCTGGTGCGTCGTGTCCGGTTCGAACTCGTCCAGCGCCGCGCGTCTCCGTGAGAACGCCGTGGTGGAACTCCTGCGCATCTCCCCCGTCGCCGAGGAACTGGCCAAGCGGTTCGCCGCGGCCGGTCACCAGCTCTACCTCGTCGGGGGCAGCGTGCGCGACGCCCTGCTCGGCAGGCTGGGCACCGACCTGGACTTCACCACCGACGCACGACCACAGCAGGTGCTGGCCATCCTGCGCGGCTGGGCCGACGCCGTGTGGGAGACCGGCATCGCCTTCGGCACCGTCGGCCTGACCAAGCACGGCACCACGCTGGAGATCACCACCTTCCGCGCGGACAGCTACGACCGGGTGACCCGCAACCCCGAGGTGACCTTCGGCGACTCCATCGAGGCGGACCTGCTGCGCAGGGACTTCACCGTGAACGCCATGGCGGTGGAGCTGACCGAGCGCCGCTTCGTCGACCCGTACGGGGGCATGGAGGCGCTCGCCGCCAAGGTGCTGGACACCCCGGCGACCCCGCAGGAGTCCTTCGCCGACGACCCGCTGCGCATGCTGCGGGCGGCCCGGTTCGTCAGCCAGCTCGGGTTCAGCCCGGCGCCACGCGTGGTCGAGGCGATGACGGCCATGTCGGAGGAGTTGTCCAGGATCACCGCCGAGCGCGTGCAGACCGAGCTGTCCAAGCTGCTCTGCGGGGCGCACCCGCGCCGGGGCGTCGAGCTGCTGGTGGACACCGGGCTGGCCCGGATCGTGCTGCCCGAGCTGCCCGAGATGCGGCTGGAGATCGACGAGCACCACCAGCACAAGGACGTGTACGAGCACTCGCTTGTCGTGCTGGAGCAGGCCGTCGACCTGGAGCAGGACGGGCCCGACCTGGTGCTGCGACTGGCCGCCCTGCTGCACGACATCGGCAAGCCGGCCACGCGCCGGTTCGAGTCGGGCGGCGGGGTGAGCTTCCACCACCACGAGGTGGTCGGGGCCAAGATGGTCCGCAAGCGTTTGCGCGAGCTGCGGTACAGCAAGGACGTCATCGCCGACGTGTCCCAGCTGGTGTTCCTGCACCTGCGGTTCCACGGCTACGGCAAGGGCGAGTGGACCGACTCCGCGGTGCGCCGCTACGTGACCGACGCGGGCCCGCTGCTGACCCGGCTGCACAAGCTGGTGCGGGCCGACTGCACCACGCGCAACCGGCGCAAGGCGCAGAACCTGCAGCGCTCCTACGACGAGCTGGAGCAGCGCATCGCGCGGATCGCGGCCGAGGAGGACCTGGCCCGCGTGCGCCCGGACCTGGACGGCAACGAGATCATGAAGCTGCTTGGGCTGCCGCCCGGCCCGCTGGTGGGCAAGGCGTGGAAGCACCTCAAGGACGTGCGCCTGGACCGCGGCCCGCTCAGCCACGAGGAGGCCGTGGCCGAACTGGTCAGCTGGGCGCGTGAGCAGGGCATCGAGGCCCCTGGCCAACCCTGAGGTTCAGCGCGGGCTGCTCGGGTGGGCGCGCAGCACCAGCAGGTAGCCGCCCAGCCCGAGCAGGTACAGCGCGGCGGCGCCGAGCACGATGCCCGGGGACCGGCCGTCCATCGGCACCAGCCAGGCGGCCAGCGCGGCGCCCGCGACCTGGGTGATGTTGAACAGCGTGTCGGACACGGAGAACACCCGGCCGCGTGAGTCGTCGTGCACGTCGCGCTGGATGGCGGCGTCCACGCTCAGCTTCACGACCTGGCCGCAGGCGGTGATCACGAAGGCCGCGACCAGGATCGTCGGCAGCAGCATGGGCAGGCCGAGCCCGAGCAGCGCGGCGCAGCCCAGCACCATCGCACCGGACACGACGGCGGCCCGGCCGAACCGCCGCACCAGGCGCGGGGTCAGCAGCCCGGCCGTCAGCAGCCCGGCCGCACCCGCGGCGACCGCCTCGGTCAGCCCGGCCGCCCCGGCGCGCAGCGGCCCCATGTTGTGGAAGCTGTACTTCATCAGCAGCACGATCACCAGCAGCGCGCCGCCGTACGCGATGCGGTGCGCCGCCAGCGCGATGAACCCGGCCGCCACCGAGGGCACGCGCAGCGCGGCCCGTCCGCCGTCGGCCAGCCCCCTGGCCACGGCGACCACCGTGGCCGCGGGCTCGTTGATCTCGTCCGGGCCGAGTTGCCCCACGGCGAACCTGGCCGCCAGCAGGCAGCACAGCGCCACCCCGAGCACCGCCGTGGAGGTCACCAGGGCCGAACCGAGGTTGCCCGAACCGAGCACGGCACGCAGTGCGAAGGCGCAGGCCCCGCCGATCGCCGCCGTGGCCGCGCCCAGGGTCGCCACGATCGAGTTGCCGCTGACCAGGTCGCGCGGCTCCACCACGTGCGGCAGCGCCGCGGACAGCCCGGAGCCGATGAACCGGCTGACCCCCATCACCAGCAGGGCCGCCGCGTAGATCAGCCCGTTCTCCAGCCCGAACCCGTCCGCGGCGGCGGCCAGCAGCACCAGCACGGCCCGCACCAGGTTGGCGATGATCAGCAGTTTGCGCCGGTCCCAGCGGTCCAGCAGGGCGCCCGCGAACGGTCCGATCACCGAGTACGGGCCCAGGATCACCGCGAACCCGGCGGCGATCGCCAGCGGGTCGGCCTGCCGCTCGGGGTTGAACAGCACCGCACCGGCGAGCCCGGCCTGGAACACGCCGTCGGCCCACTGCGAGGCGAGCCTGCACAGCAGAAGGCGCCGGAAGTCCGCGCTGGCCAGCATTCTGCGCACCGCGTGCGGATCGGTTCTCGTGGTGGACGCCACACGAGGAGCCTACGTGCCCGGCGGGCTGCCACCGGATCACACGTCGGCAGTGGGATCATGGCCTGGTGCGACCAGACCGCGACGTGGAGCCGGGCTCACTGCTGGTTGCCGCACCGAGCCTGCTCGACTCGAACTTCCGCCGAACCGTGGTGTACATCATCGATCACCGCGATGAGGGCACGCTCGGTGTGGTGTTGAACCGGCCCAGCGAGGTCGCCGTACACGACGTGCTGCCCGCCTGGGGCCCGCACGTCACCAAGCCGCAGGCGGTGTTCGTCGGCGGACCGGTGGACCAGAAGACCGCGCTGTGCCTGGCCGCGCTGAACACCGGGCAGGACGCGGGCAGTACCGAGGGCGTGATCGCCGTGCGCGGCCCGGTGGCCATGGTGGACCTGGACTCCGACCCCGAGGCGCTGGCCTCGAAGGTGCGCGGCCTGCGGGTGTTCGCCGGGTACGCGGGCTGGGACAGCAACCAGTTGGCCGGGGAGATCGAGCGCGGGGACTGGTTCGTGGTGGCCGGGCTGCCCGCGGACGTGCTCACCCCGCCCAACGTGGACCTGTGGGGCCGCGTGCTGCGCCGCCAGGGCATGCCGCTCGCACTGCACGCCACCCACCCCGGCGACGTGCTGCGCAACTGAGCCACCTACTCAGTGCATCCCCCGCCACTCCCTGGGGGGCGTCCCCGTCACCAGTCTACCGCCCCACCCCGACAGTTGATCTTGCTGAAGATCCAGGTGTGGACAACTCGGCGGCTGTGGACAACTAGCGCTTGACCAGGCTGCAGCCGCCGCAGGCGCAGCCCGAGCAGCCCGCGGGCAGGGCCGGTTCCGGCTCGGGCATCGCGGCGGCGGCCCTGGCGCCGAGCCCGGCACCGGCCAGCACGATGACGGCCATGCCGACCAGTCCGATCAGCAGCGGCAGCAGCGAGCCGCCCAGCGCGATGGCGGCGGCGGAGCCGAGCACGCCCACCGCGCCGCCGACCAGGACGGGCAGCCCGGCGACCTGGTTGGCCAGCAGGAACGCCTCCTCGCTGGCGAGGGCGGCGGGGGTGCGCACACCGAGGAAGCGGTTGCGCTTGAGACCGCCGCGCAGCCCCAGGAAACCGACCACGACCAGTGCCGCGCCGACCAGCGCGACCACGCCTGACACCGTGCCCACTGCGAGGTTCACACGAAGGAGGGTAGGCGTTATCGGATGTCCACCCATCCTTCACCCCGGTCGTATGTGCTGCACGCCATGTTCAGACGTTGCCTCACCGTCACGGTGACCGCCCTGCTGGTGGCCGGGCTCAGCTCGGCGGCCGCCGAGGCGAGCGCCCCCAGGGTGCGCCTGCTCGGCGAGCAGATCGTGCCGTTCAACCTGCCGTTCCAGGGCACCACCGTGGGCGGCCTGTCCAGCATCGACCGGGACCCGCGCACCGGCGACTACGTCTTCATCAGTGACGACCGCTCGGCGATCAACCCGGCCCGCTTCTACCGGGCCCGCATCGACGTGGACGCCCGGGGCGTGCACGCGGTGGACTTCACCGAGACACACCCGTTCCTGCGACCGGACGGCAAGACCTACCCGCCGCTGAAGGACTGCCAGGCCACGCCCTGCTCCCAGGCCGACGCCACGGTGGACCCGGAGGAGGCCAGGGTCGACCCCTGGACCGGCAACATCACGTGGAGCCAGGAGGGCGACCGGGTCCCGCCGAACCTGCTGCTGGACCCCTCGATCCGGCAGGCGGGCCGGGACGGCTACTTCGTGAGCCAGCTGCCGCTGCCCGCCAACGAGCACATGAGCGCACAGCAGACCGGCCCGCAGCGCAACCTCACGCTGGAGGGCATCACCTACGCGGCGGGCGGCTCGCTGCTGGTCAGCGAGTTGGAGGACCCGCTGATCCAGGACGGGCCGAACCCCACGCCGAGCGCGGGCGCGCTGAGCCGGATCACCGTGCAGACCCGGTTCGGGCACGTACTCGCGCAGTACGCGTACCCGATCGAGCCGCTGTTCGCCACGCCGAAGCCGCCGAACACCACCGACACCAACGGGGTGTCCAGCATGGTGGCGGTCGACCCCTGGGACCCGACCCGCTACCTGATGGTCGAGCGGGCCTACGCCACCGGCGTGGGCAACAAGGTGCGGGTGTACGAGATCAACACCGCCGGGGCCACGAACATCAAGGACGTGGACTCGATCGCGGGCAGGAAGGTCCGGCCGGTGAGCAAGAAGCTGCTGGTGGACCTGGACCAGGTGGGCCTGGCCAAGGTGGACAACGTGGAGGGCATCACCTGGGGGCCCAGGCTGCCCAGCGGTGAGCGGACGTTGCTGCTGGTCAGCGACAACAACTTCAGCTCGGGCCAGATCACGCAGGTGATCGCGCTGGCGGTCCGCTAGCGGGGCACGGGTCGACCGGACATGAGCCGGTCGACCCGTGCGCTACCCTTGCTGGCATGAGCACGGTCCGCCTGCTCCTTATCCAGCCGCGCTGACCTACTGGCGAGAAGGTCGGCGCGGCAGCCCCTCATGCCCATCGGGCTGGGGGGTTTTGTGTTGTTCCGGGGCAGGTACGACGAGAGGGTTGTCGCGATGAGCAGCGAGGTCGGCACCGAAGAGGTGCCCGCGCACCGGTACACCGCCGCGCTGGCGGACGCGGTGGAGAAGCGCTGGCAGGAGTACTGGGAGGACAACGGCACGTTCTACGCGCCGAACCCGGTCGGCAAGCTGAGCGCGGGCGACGGGGTGCCCGCGGACAAGCTGTTCGTGCAGGACATGTTCCCGTACCCCTCGGGCGCCGGGCTGCACGTGGGCCACCCGCTGGGCTTCATCGGCACCGACGTGTTCGCGCGCTACCACCGGATGGCCGGCCGCAACGTGCTGCACACCATGGGTTTCGACGCCTTTGGCCTGCCCGCCGAGCAGTACGCGGTGCAGACCGGGCAGCACCCGCGCAAGACCACCGAGGACAACATCGCCACCTACCTGCGGCAGATCCGCAGGCTGGGGCTGGGCCACGACGAGCGGCGCCGGATCTCCACCATCGACCCGGACTACTACCGCTGGACCCAGTGGATCTTCCTGCAGATCTACAACTCCTGGTACGACACCGAGCAGGGCAGGGCCCGGCCGATCGCCGAGCTGGCGGCGAAGTACGCCGACCTGCCTGCGGACGAGCGGCGCCGCCTGGTCGACTCGCAGCGGCTGGCCTACCTGTCCGAGGCCCCGGTGAACTGGTGCCCCGGCCTGGGCACGGTGCTGTCCAACGAGGAGGTCACCTCCGAGGGGCGCAGCGAGCGCGGCAACTTCCCGGTGTTCCGGCGCAACCTGCGCCAGTGGATGATGCGTATCACCGCCTACGCCGACCGGCTGGTGGACGACCTGGACCGGCTGGACTGGCCGGAGAAGGTCAAGTCCATGCAGCGCAACTGGATCGGCCGCTCCTACGGCGCGCGGGTCCGCTTCGACGCCATCGAGGTGTTCACCACCCGGCCCGACACCCTGTTCGGCGCGACCTACCTGGTGCTGGCCCCCGAGCACCCGCTGGTGGACGAGCTGGCCACCGCCGAGTGGCCGTCCGATGTGGACAGTCGCTGGACCGGCGGCGCGGCGACCCCGGCGCAGGCCGTGGCGGCGTACCGGAAGGCGGCCTCGCGCAAGTCCGAGCTGGACCGCCAGGAGAACAAGGAGAAGACCGGGGTCTTCACCGGCTCCTACGCCACCAACCCGGTCAACGGCACGAAGATCCCGGTGTTCGTGGCCGACTACGTGCTGATGGGCTACGGCACCGGCGCGATCATGGCCGTGCCCGGCCAGGACCAGCGCGACTGGGACTTCGCCGAGGTCTTCGGGCTGCCGATCATCCGCACGGTGCGGCCCACCGAGGGCTTCGAGGGCAAGGCGTTCACCGGTGAGGGACCCGCGGTCAACAGCGGGTTCCTGGACGGCATGGACGTGGTGGAGGCCAAGAAGGCCATCACCGAGTGGCTGACCGAGCAGGGCGCGGGCGAGGGCACCGTGCAGTTCAAGCTGCGTGACTGGCTGTTCTCCCGGCAGCGCTACTGGGGCGAGCCCTTCCCCGTCGTGTACGACGAGGACGGGGTGGCGCACGCCCTGCCGGAGAGCATGCTGCCCGTCGAGCTGCCCGAGGTGGACGACTACTCCCCCAGGACCTTCGACCCGGAGGACGCCGACAGCGAGCCCTCCCCGCCGCTGTCCCGCGCCACCGACTGGGTCGAGGTGGAACTGGACCTGGGTGACGGGCCGAAGACCTACCGGCGTGACGTCAACACCATGCCGAACTGGGCCGGTTCCTGCTGGTACCAGCTGCGCTACGTGGACCCGGACAACGCCGACCGCTTCGTGGACCCGGTCAACGAGCGCTACTGGCTGGGCCCGCGCACCGAGCAGCACGGGGCGAACGACCCCGGCGGTGTGGACCTGTACATCGGTGGTGTGGAGCACGCGGTGCTGCACCTGCTGTACTCCCGGTTCTGGCAGAAGGTGCTGTTCGACCTGGGCCACGTCACCGGGGACGAGCCGTACCGCAAGCTGTTCAACCAGGGCTACGTCCAGGCCTACGCCTACAAGGACGCGCGCGGGGTGTACGTGCCCGCCGAGCGCGTCGAGGAGCGGGACGGCAAGTTCTTCTTCGAGGGCGAAGAGGTCAGCCGCGAGTACGGCAAGATGGGCAAGAGCCTGAAGAACGTCGTCACCCCGGACGAGATGTGCGAGCGGTACGGGGCCGACACCTTCCGGCTGTACGAGATGTCCATGGGGCCGATGGACGTGTCCCGGCCCTGGGCCACCAAGGACGTGGTCGGCGCGCAGCGCTTCCTGCAACGGCTGTGGCGCAACCTGGTCGACGAGGAGACCGGCGAGCTGCGGGTCAGCGAGGACCCGGCCGACGAGGACACGCTGCGGCTGCTGCACAGGACGATCGCGGGCGTGCACGAGGACTACTCGGAGATGCGCTACAACACCGCGGGCGCCAAGCTGATCGAGCTGAACAACCACCTGACCAAGTCCGGTGCGGTCACCCCGCGCTCGGTGGCCGAGCCGCTGGTGCTGATGCTGGCCCCGCTGTGCCCGCACGTGGCCGAGGAGCTGTGGTCCCGGCTGGGCCACGGCGAGTCCCTGGCACACGGCCCGTTCCCGGTCGCCGAGCAGCGCTACCTGGTCGCGGCCACCGTGGAGTACCCGATCCAGGTCAACGGCAAGGTGCGCGCCCGGGTCGTGGTGCCCGCCGACGCCGACCAGGAGCAGGTCAAGGCGGCGGCGCTGGCCGAGGAGAAGATCGCCGAGCAGCTGGGCGGCAAGGAGCCGCGCAAGGTCATCGTGGTGCCGGGCCGACTGGTCAACATCGTCGCCTGATCCGTCGTGTCATGGCTGGTGGGTAGTCTGCGCGGATGAAGTGGCAAACGTTCGTCGGCCCGCCCAAGCGGAGGGTTTTCCACTTCACCAAGGTCGACAACCTACCGGCCATGATCCAGCGTGGTGCGTTGCTCTCGGACTGTGCGTTACGCCAGAGCGGGACCTCCTTCGCTGAGACAGGCAACCCTGCCATCAAACAGCGGCGTCGTGACACGCCGGTTTCCGTTGAACCGGGCGGCGTGGTGGGTGACTACGTCCTTTTCTACTTCGCCCCGCAGTCACCGATGCTCTTCGAGGTGGCCCGGAAGGCATTCGCGCGGTTCGGTCGGGTGCAAGACCAGCTCATCTACCTCGTCACCGAGGCAGATATGCTGGCTGCACGCGGTGAGGTCGTCGTCACCGACCGGAACGCCGCGAAGATGACCGCTGCTTTCAGCCCCGGTGTTGGGGCTATCGACGACTTGGTCGACTGGTCGCTCATGAGCGACCAGTTCTGGCGCAACACCCTTGACGAACTCGATCGCAAAGAACGCCGAATGGCGGAACTGCTGGTACACGGCAGCGTTCCGCTGGAACTGTTGACCGCCATCGTCGTGCGAACCCGGTTGACCGAGCAGCTTGTGCAGCGTCACATCAGCGGATCGTTGCTGAGCCGGATACCGTTGTGCGTCTTCCCGAACTGGTACTTCGACGAGACCGGGTGGTGAGCGTGATCAGATTTGGCGAGGGCAACCTCCTGCGCCAGGACGTCGAGGCGCTTGTCAACCCGGTGAACTGCGTTGGCGTGCTCGGCAAGGGCTTGGCGCTCCAGTTCAAGCGGGCGTTCCCCGAGATCGTCGGTCCGTACGAGCGGGCATGTGCCGCAGGTGAGGTGACACCTGGCTCGGTGCATGTCGTGGATCGTGGAGAGGGGCAGCGTCCTCGGTGGGTACTCAACGTGCCCACCAAGCGCCACTGGCGTAATCCGAGTCAGTTCGAGGACGTTGTGTCGGGCGCCTCAGCGCTTGCTGACACGGTGCGTGCTCTGGGGATCCGCTCCGTAGCGGTCCCGCCGCTCGGCTGCGGCAATGGTGGCTTGGAGTGGGCAGACGTGCGGCCGGCTCTTGTCGCGGCTCTTGGTGATCTTGACGTTGACGTGGTCCTCTTTGCTCCTGCTGGAGCCCCCGCTCCCGCAGACATGCCCAACCGCAGTCAGGCACCCGAGCTCACCACTGAGCGGGCTGCGCTTCTGGCGTTGATGGCGGACTTCCTGCGCGGATCGGCACCGTTTCGCATTGCCGATCGTTCAGATGCGCTGGCCCGCATCGAGATCCAGAAGCTGGTCTACCTCGCGCAAGTGCACGAAGGAAAGTCGCGGTACACCTTCGTGCGGGCCCGGTACGGCCCCTTCTCCCACGGCTTGGAGCGTGAGCTCAAGGAGTGGGAGGGCCACTACGTGCTCGGATACGGCGACGCCACGGACAAGGTCCTCGAACTGCGTCCCATCGTGCTCATACCGGAGGCCGTGCAGAAGGCGGACGCGGCTGTCGACGAGGCCACCGCGAGGACGATCAAGGAGGTGCTCCGGCTCGTCGAGGGCTGGGAGAGCACCTACGAGCTCGAACTGCTCGCGACCACCCTGTTCACCTTCCTCGAAGGATCAGCCGGGAGTTCTGCGGAAGCGCACGCGGTGATCTCCGGATGGAGCCACATTCCTGCCCAGGTGTTCACGTCGAGGCACGTCGATCTCGCTTGGAACCACCTGCGTCAGGCCGGGTGGCTGGCCGAGTCGGTACCAGCGGTCTGATCAGGCCGCCTGGATGGCGCCGGCCAGCTCGGTCAGCATGGACTCGAACAGCGGCTCGGCGTTGGACACCGCGAACGGGAAGCGACCGAAGACCTCCAGGGCCACGTGCCCGTACAGGCGCACCCAGAACTGCAACATGAAGTAGACCGTGCCCAGGCTCAGTGCCTGGTCCGGCAGCTCGATGCCCTGCTGGACCAGGGTGTGCACCAGCGTGTCCCGGAACCCGCTGAGGTCCGCGCGCAGCTGTTCGGGCACCTCCTCGTCGGACGGGGCGGGCAGCTGGTGGGTGGCCAGCACCTTGCTCGCCACGCTCAGGAAGATCCGCCCGAACTGGTCCTTGGCCGGCTGCACCAGCTTGCCCGCGCCACCGAACGCGCAGGGTGCGGCCTCGGGCTCCTGCTCGGCGGGTGAGGCGAACACCAGGGTGAACTCCTGCGGGTGGGCCAGCGCCCAGCGGCGGAAGCCCCGGCAGACCGCGAACACCCCGCCGAGCATGTCCTCCTCGCCGACGGCGACCAGGTCGGCGGTCAGCTCGGCGGCCAGGTCCAGGCAGACGTCGTCGATCACGCGCTGCAACAGGTCCTCGCGCGAGTCGTAGTAGCGGTACAGCGCGGGCGCGGTGATGCCGAGGTGCCGGGCGATGGCACGCAGGGTCACGGCCTCCCGGCCCTGCTCCACGAGCAGGCGACGCGCCTCCCTGCGGATCTCGCGCTCAGTGTCGACGCGAGGGCGGTCACGGCGCGTGGCCTCCGTCATAGTTCACCCCATCGGGTTGTAAACGCCGTTAACTCTCCGTACCGTCGTGCTGGTTAACGGTGTTCACCGGCTGCGGTAACGCAGGCAACGGTACATCCAAGGAGGCCGAATGTTCGCGTCCTGGGGAGCGCTCGCGCACCGGCGGCGGTGGGTGGTGATCATCGCCGTGGTGTTGCTGACCGTGATCGGTGGCGCCTGGGGAGCCGGGGTCTTCGGCAAGCTCACCCAGGGCGGCTACGACGACCCGGGCAGCCAGGCCGCGCACGTGGACAAGGTCATCGAGGACTCGATCGGCAAGCAGGGCGGGGACGTGGTGGTGCTCTACACCGCGCCCGATGGCAGGACCGTCGACGACCCGCAGCTGGCGCAGAAGATCAACGACAGGCTGTCGGCACTGCCCGGCTCGGACGTGGGCAAGGTCGTCTCGTACTGGAACACCCACGTGCCGCAGCTTGCCGACGCGACCAAGCAGCACGGCCTGGCCACCATCACGCTGGCGTCGACCAACCAGTCCGAGCAGATCACCCAGTACGCGGCGATCGCCGACAAGCTGGCCGTGGACGGGGTGCAGACCCAGGTCGGCGGTCTGATCCCGTTGCAGAAGGCGATCACCGACCGGTCCATGTCCGATGTGGAGCTGGCCGAGCTGATCTCCCTGCCGGTGGTCCTGGCCCTGCTCGTGATCATCTTCGGCAGTGCCGTCGCCGCCCTGCTCCCGGTGCTGGTCGGCGGCCTGTCCATCCTGGGCGCGCTGGCCGTGCTGCGGCTGATGTCCCTGGGCCTGGACGTGAACACCTTCGCCGTCAACGTGGCCTCGTTGCTCGGGCTCGGCCTGGCCATCGACTACGGCCTGTTCACGGTGGGCCGGTTTCGCGAGGAGCTGGCGGCCGGTCGCGGCACCGCGGAGGCCGTGCGGCGGACCGTGGCCACCGCGGGCCGTACCGTCGCGTTCTCGGCGACCCTGCTGGTGATCGCGCTGGCCGGGCTGATGGTGTTCCCGCTGGACTTCCTCAAGTCGGTGGCCTACGGCGGCATGTCCGCGGTGGCCATCGCGGCACTGGTGTCGCTGACCCTGCTGCCCGCGCTGCTCGGCGTGCTGGGCAAGAACGTGGACCGGCTCGCCGTGCCGTGGCGCAGGAGCGCCGACAGCGAGCCGGGCTGGCTGAACAAGCTCGCGGGCACCGTGATGAAGCGGCCCACCCTGTTCGTGCTGCCCATCGTGGCGGTGCTGCTCGTGCTCGGCTCGCCCTTCCTGAACGTCAAGTTCGGCGCCGCCGACGAGAAGCAACTGCCGCCAAGCGACTCCGGCCGCCAGGCCATCGAGTCGATCAACTCGGCGTTCCCGTCCACCAGCAACAGCATTGCCCAGGTCGTGCTGCGCAGCACCAACGGCGCCGCCCCGGACCAGGCCGCGGTGGGCAAGCTGGTCACCGACGCGGGTGGGATCGCCAGCGACGTGCACCCGGTCGGCGCCAAGGGCGACGTGGTGGTGCTCAGCGTGAAGCTGCCCGGTGACCCGCTCAGCGACCAGGCCCGAGACGCGGTGACCTCGCTGCGCGCCCTGCCGCACCCGGCGAACACCGAGCTGATGGTCGGCGGCTTCACCGCCAAGCTGGCCGACAGCACGCAGGCCATCTTCGACCGGCTGCCCTGGATGATCGCCATCCTGGTCGGCGCCACCCTGCTGCTGATGTTCCTGGCCTTCGGCTCGGTGCTGCTGCCGATCAAGGCGGTGGTGATGAGCGCGCTGAGCCTGTCGGCCACCTTCGGCGTACTGACCTTCGTCTTCCAGGAGGGCCACGGCGCGGGCTGGCTGAACGTGACCCCCGCGCCCATGCAGATCGGCGTCATGGTGCTGATCGGTGCCCTGGTGTTCGGGCTGTCCACCGACTACGAGACCTTCCTGCTCTCCCGCATGGTGGAGGCCCGCAACAAGGGCATGTCCACCCCGGACGCGGTGCGCACCGGGTTGGTGCGCACCGGCCGGATGATCTCCGCCGCCGCCCTGCTGCTGATCGTGGTGACCGGAGCCTTCGGCCTGTCCGAGATCGTCACCATGCGGTTCATCGGGATCGGCATGATCGTGGCGCTGGTGCTCGACGCCACCGTGGTGCGGATGCTGCTGGTGCCCGCGGTGCTGCGGCTGTTCGGTGACGCATCCTGGTGGGCGCCGGGTCCGCTGCGCAGGTTCCAGGAGCGGGTCGGCATCAAGGAGTCCGAGGATGCCGAAGATGAGCCTGCCTCGCACTCCCGTGAACCCGAACCCGTGCACTGACGTTACCGTTTCCCCTGCGAGTCGCTCGATCGAGTGACTCGCAGGGGGTGGCACATACCGGTCTCGTTCTGTTTGATCACAAAGCGTTCGACATGTTCAGCTTGAGTGACACGTCAGGGTGAAGCCCTTCTTTCGGGTTATATTTTTAATGTGTGGACCGATAGCATTTCGCCTCGTTCCACTCGATCGGGTGTCAGTGCCGACACCCCTATTCCCTGGAGCCACCCCTCATGCTTCGCAAGACGTTTGCCGCCGGTATCGCGGGCGTTGCCCTTCTGTTCGCCACTGCCGTTCCCGCGTTCGCTTCACCTGTTTCCCACACTCCGTCCCACGGTTCCGGTATCGCCTCGCTGTGCTATCTGGGCGTCTACGGCGACCTGACCAGGCTGTGTGACCTGGACACCCTCAACGACCCCAAGCAGTACTGCGACCTGGGGATCTACGGGGACTTCACGCGGATCTGCGACCCGGCCAACCTGGCCCACCCCGCTGAGTACCTCGACCTCGGAACCTACGGCGACTACCGCGGCCTGCTCGGCCTGACCCACCTCGGCTGATTGGAGCGCGAGAAAGGCGTCCCACGCTCCCCGGCGCGTGGGACGCCTTTCTTGTACCGGTCGAATCGTTCAGCGGCAATTATGTTCTTCTCGGTATGAATGAGGTTGGCGATGCGAGAGGATCACGCGTTCGAGTGGGCTGGCGAACTGGGCAGGAATGTTCGCAGAATGCGCATCGAACGTGGCTGGACGCAGGCCGAGCTGGCGGCCGCGGCGGACATGACCCAACCGGCGATCGCCCGGTTCGAACGAGCCAACGCGATCCCCACCCTGCGTGTGCTGGAACGGATCGCGCAGGCGCTGGGGGTCGAGTTGGTGGTCTCGCTGCGGCAGCCGCAGAACCGGCCGGACACCAGGATCGCCGTGGCGGCGGCGCGCGATCAGCCCTGGGGCTGAGCCCAGGTGGCGCTCGTCGTGGTGAGCAGGCGCTGCACCTGGCCGACCAGTCGCCGGTTGTCCGCGGGCGCCACCGTGGTCCAGCCGCGGCCGTCCATCGCCCGGCTGTCCTCCATCAGGTACCGGCCGCGCTCGGTGTCCGACCAGGCCACGACGTGGTCCGCGCGGTGCTCGCGACCCAGCTCGTCGGCCACGGTGACGCCGAACGTGCCGCGCCTCACCACCCCGTCCAGCATCAGCCGCAGCTCGCGCGCGTCCTCCGCCGGCACACCCTGTGCGCGCAACGCCACCTCGAAGCCCTTGCCGTCCACGGTCCCGCCGCCACACCCGGCGGCCCGCAGGATCGTGCTGGGCAGGGACACCGACCGGCCCGGCCCCGCGGGCACCACCGGCAGCAGGTCCACGGCCGCGCGGGCCACCGCCCCGCCGGGCAGCGGGTCCAGCCCGAGCTGGCCCTCGTGCAGCACCGCCAGCACCCCGGCCTCGCCGCGGGCCGCCGCCAGCGCGCGGATCGGGCCGTCCACGTACATGCGCACGTCCACCGCACGACTCGGCCTGTGCAGCAGGGCCACCAGCTCCGCGGTGCGCGCATCGGCACCGGCCAGCTCGCGCTGCGCCTCCCGCACCACCGCACGGCGGTCCCGCTCGGTGAAGCCGCGCGGCGGCACGGTCAGCACGGTGGGCATGTCCGGCAGGCCCAGTTGCTCCCACAACACCTGGTACGCGGCGGTGCTCAGCACGGCGGTCACTCGTCCTCACCGCCCTCGCCGATCACCGTGGGGGCCACCAGTTCGTCGTGGTGGAACAGCTCGTCCCCGGCCATGCCGTACTTGTTGTCGTGCTCGGCGTCCTCCGCACGGTGCCGACCGCTGGCCGGTTGCATGATGCCGCCGCCCCCATCGGAGTGCCGGGAGCCGACCGCCTGCTGGACCTCCCGCACGTTGGCGGTGCTCGTCGCGCCACCGGCCTGCTTGCGCGTGGAGTTGTCCTCGCCACGAGCCCGTGCCGCCGACCCGAGCACCCCGCCGATCAGCCCGCCGCCGATGGCACCCGCCGCGACGCCCACCTGCGGGCCCGCGCCCAGCCCGGGGCCCTGCGTGGGCACGTGCGGCTGGGATGCGCCCCCGGCGTGCGCGGCCATGGCGGCGGCGTGGCTCAGGTCCGTGGAGGTGTGCGCCGCGGGCACCTGCTGGCCGGGGATCAGCGGGCTCGCCGCCGAGGAGCGGGTGCGGTCCTCGGCAGGCCCGCCCAGCGGCCCGGCGCCCATCGCGTGCCCGCTCGAGGTGGAGCCGCCCGCCACGACCGTGCTGGTGCCGACCAGCACCGCGAAGTCCGGCGCGGGCCCGTAGTCCGGCAGCGCGCCCACGGTCTCCGCGGACTGCGCCTGGTAGGTGGCCATCGCCTCGGCCGCCTTGCGGTGCGCGTCGGCCTGCCCCTTCTCCACCGCGTCGTGATCGGCGTTGTTGGCCACCGCCACCCCCGGCCCCGTGGTCGTCGGCTGCGCCGCGGCCCCGTTGGGCGCCGGGATCTTGCTCCGCGCGTCCGAGTAGTGCTGCGCCTGCTGGGCCGCCGCGCTGCCGGCCGCCGCCATGCCCTGCTGCACGGCGCCCGCCCAGTCGTGCAGGCGCTGCACCGCAGCCGCCGCCTCGCTCGCCGCCGCGCCCTGCCAGCCCGCCGTGAGCCGGGTCAGCCCGTCCTGCAAGCACTGCTGGGCCTCGGCCACCGCCTGGCCCGCGCGCCGGTAGAAGTCCTCGGCTGGCAGCACGGCCCCCGGCCCCGGCCCGGTGTTGATCTCGCGCCACAACTGCTCGTGCGGCACCGCCAACCAGTTCAGCTGCTCGGTGAGCTCGGGCAGGTCAGCCACGGAAGGTCCTCGCGATCTCGTCCTCGGTGTGCCCGTACTGGCGGGCGGCCGTGGTCAGCGCCTCCACCACCGCCTGCAGGCGGTCCTGGTAGCTGGTCAGCGCGAGCAGTGCCGAGTCCTGGCCGTGCGCGGTGAACGCGCGCGCTGCCGCCCTGCTCACCGGGTCGGCGGCCACCGGGTCCATGCGCGGTGCGTGTCGCGCGTCCCTGACCTGCGGCTGCACTGTCCGCAGCGCCTGGCGGAACAACGTCAACGCGGGCAGGACCTCGTCGGCCGAGAATCGGAACGCGGCGGTCGGCGCCACGATGATCACCCCCTGTGCCGGCGGCGATCCCCAGCGTAACGAGGCGCCGGAATAACGCCAGTCGGAACCTGGTTGGGGTTGGGCGTGAGCACTGAAGTCCTGGTACACGTCCGCCCCGGCTGCCCCTTCTGCGACATGCTGCGGGCAGGTCTGCAGCGCAGCGGCCTGGCCTACCGCGAGCTCGACATCTGGCAGGACCCGGACGCCGCCGCCGCGGTGCGGGCGGCGGCCAACGGCAACGAGACCGTGCCGACGGTCAACGTGGGCAGCACGTGGATGGTCAACCCCTCCGCGGCCGAGGTGCTCGCGGCGGTCGCCAGGGAGGCGCCCGAACTGCTGCCGCAGGCCCGCTGACAGCTCAGCTCAGCCGGTGCCGCCGAGCACGATGGTGCTCGCGGTGAACGGGCGTCCGGCCAGACCCACCAGGTCCAGCTGGCCGCCGACCAGGCCGGTGTCCCCGTCCAGCACCGTGGCCGAACTGCCCGTCGCCAGGTAGACGTGGCGGTCCCCGGCCGCGGTGGCGATCCCGCGCGCCCGCAGCAGCACGCTGTCCTGCACGGTCCGGCTCACCGCGTCCAGCACGGTCACCGTGCCGTCCTGGAGGTTCGACACGTAGACCTGGCGCCCGTCCGCGCTGACCGCGATCCCGAAGGCGCCCACGCCCACCGCCACGTCGTCGAGCACGCGGTTCCTCGCGTTGTCGATCACCGTGACCGCCCCGTTCCCGGTGGGCGAGCCACCCGCGTGGGTCACGTAGGCGGTGCCCCCGTCCGGGCTCAGCGCCACCTGTTGCGGCAGGTCGGGTACTGGGATCGTGGCCAAAGGCGTGGCCACCCTGGTGTCCACGACGGTGATGCTCGCGCCCTGGTTGTTCACCACGTAGAGCCGGCTGCCGTCCTGGCTGATCGCCAGCCCGGTGGGGCTGGCACCGACCTGCACCGCCGCCGCCAGCGTGTTGGTGTGGGTGTCCACCGACAGCACGTAGCCCTGGCCGCTGATGGTCCCGGTGACATAGAGCCGCTGCCCGTCCGGGCGCACCACCGCGGAGTCCAGCTGGGCGTTGGTCTTGATCCGGCGCGCCACCCGTGCGGCCACCGTGTCCACCACCGTGATGGTGCCGATCCAGCCGTTGACCACGTAGGCGGTGCGGCCGTCCCCGCTGACCGCGAGCCCGGTGGTCATCGCGTTGGTGTCCACCGTGGCCAGCACCCGGCCGCTGGTCAGGTCCAGGACCTTCAGCTCGCTGCCCTGCCCGACCAGGTAGGCCCGCTGCGCGCTGGTGCTGCTCACCGCGGCCCGCACGTCGGTGGCCTGCGAGGTCTCCTGGCTCGCCGTGGCGCCGAACGCGAGCAGGGCGACCGCCAGCACGACCTGTACCCGGCGGGTGACGCGCATGGGTGCATTGTCCAGACCGGGCTGATCGAGCGCCGCGCCAGGCCACCGTTCTGGGTGATGCCCGGACAGAGGTAGGCCCCGGCGTCAGTCGCTCGGGGGGCTACGCGACCGGCACCGGGGCCCTGGTTGAGGTCCCTCTCATGGATCCATCTGCCACGACTGGACCCAGGGGATGAACCCCACCACAGAGGATTTCCTCCGTGGTCCACACCTGCATATCAGTCCTGCGCCTGGATTGTTACACCCTGCGACTCATCCGTTATGACTCGTCCACCTGAGACCAAACGGGCGTACCGGGTGCCTGCCAGTAGCAGTAGCAAACCGGCGACGAGGAAAGCGGCGACCCGGGCCATGCCGTCCAGTGCCGCCAGATCGAACAGCACCAACTTCAGCACAGCGGCTCCGACCAGCACCAACCCGGTCGCACGCAGGGCCGCCGAGGCGATCCCGCGCAGCAGCAGGAGCACGGCACCAACTGTCCACGAAACCGTGACCACAGCGTGTCCGAACAGGAACCCGGTGCGGTCCGGGGAGACGAGAAGTGCGCAACAGATCACAGTGCCCGCCGCCCCGTAGAGGCCGACCAACCCGGCGAGGACCCAGGGCACCGGCTCGCGGGTCGCGGTACCGATCAGTCCGCTGCGCACACCGGCGACGGGCAGCAGCACGGCGGTGGCCAGGGTGAGCGCGCCGAGCAGCGCGCCGGAGGCCACCACGTCCAGCGGGTGGCCGAGCAGGAGCAGGGTCGGCGGCACCCGGCCGAAGCCGACGAGCACCCCGATGGCGCCGAGGATCGCGCTGGCCAGCACGACCTCGCGGCGGCGCACCACCGTGGCCAGCACGGCCAGTGCCGCGGCCTCGGCGACCAGCAACACCGCCTTGGTCGCGCCATCGGTGGCGATCACCGTGGCCTGCACCAGCGCGAGCGCACCCACGATGGTGCCGATCAGCGTGCTGGCCCTGGTCAGCCACCGGTCGGCCAGCGCGATCCCGGCCATCGCCAGCACGACGATCCCGGCCAGCCCGGCGGCCTCCCAGCGTGGCAGCAGTACGGCGGCGGCCATCGGCGTGAGCGGGGCCGTGGTCATCAGCACCAGCGGCACCGCGTCCTCGGTGCGGCGACGCAGCGTGATCACCGCGACGACCAGTCCGACCAGCATCGCGACCAGTGCGGCCGCGGCGATGGCGTGCCCGTCGGCGGGCTGGCGCAGCGAGCTCACGGTGCTGAAGAGGGCGCCGATCAGCGGGGGCAGGCCGGTGGCCAGGGCGAGTCCCGGCCAGCTGCGCAGCAGGTGCACCGGCAGGGCGCCGACCTGGAGCACGATCAGGAAGGCCACCAGCAGCGGGGTGAAGCCCTGGGTGAGGATCGGGTCGCACACCGCGCAGCCCAGGGCCACGAAGGCGGCCAGCGGCTGGGAGTCCCAGCGGGCGGCCAACGCCAGACCCGCCGCGGCGACGACCAGTCCGACCAGCAGCCCGGCCCAGTTCGGCAGGAACTCGTACAGCGAGGTGGCCGCGACCACGTCCAGGTAGAGCACGCCGAACCCGGTCGCGGCCAGCGCGAACGCCCCGGCCCGGCCTGCCGGGGAGCGGTGCACCCACAGCCCCGCGGCGACCAGCACCCCGCCGAGCCCCGCCCCACACAGCACGCGGGGCAGCGGGCCGAGCCAGCCGCGCTGCACGGCCAGCACCAGCAGCAGCACCATGCCGAACAGGGTCACCGCCCCGCCGACCCAGGCCAGCACCTTGCTGCCCGCGCCGTCCTTGCTCAACCGCTCGTACACGGACTCCTGCGGCGGTGCGGGCGGCAGCGTCGGGTAGTGCACCACCGGCGGCACGGGCTGGGGCGCGGGCATGACGGCAGGCTGGGCCACGGGCGCGGGCATGACGGGCGGCGGGGCCATCGGCTGCACGGGTGGTGCCACCGGCCGCGCGGCGAGTTGCTGCTGGCGGCGCAGTTCCTGGCTCACCGCGTACAGGCGGTGGCCGATCTGGTCCAACTCCGCGGCGAGTGCGGCCAGCGGGTCAGGAGTGGTCATGGCAGACAGGATGAGGCCACGGCGTCCAAAATGGATGCGTATGCCTACCTAGCTCCGATCACGGTTCGGCCGACATCCGTGGCAGGCTCGGACCTGTGACAGCGCAGATCGTGGTCGTGGGCTCGGCCAACGTGGACGTGGTGGTGCGGGTCGAGCGCAGACCCGGTGCGGGCGAGACCGTGCTGGGTTCGGACACCGTGCTGGCCTCGGGCGGCAAGGGCGCGAACGCGGCGGTGGCCGCGGCCCTGCTGGCGGCCGAGGTCGCGCTGCTCGGCGCGGTCGGTGACGACCAGAACGGCGAGCTGCTGCGCACCGCCATGGGCAAGGCCGGGGTCCGGATGGACCTGGTGCGGGTGACCGACCGCGCCAGCGGGGCCGCCTACATCACGGTCACCCCGGACGGGGAGAACACGATCGTCGTCTCGCCGGGGGCCAACTCGGACGTGACGGTGCGGCAGGTGGACTCGGCGGCCGACGCGATCGCGGCGGCCCGGGTGCTGCTGGCCTCGCTGGAGGTGCCGATCCCCGCGGTGGAGCGCGCGGTGGAGATCGCCGCCGAGGCCGGGGTTCGTCCGGTGCTGAACCTGTCACCGGTGGCGGAACTGTCCCCGCAAACGCTTGCGGCGCTGGATCCGCTGGTGGTCAACGAGCACGAGGCGCAGTGGCTGCTCAACGGTCCGCTGGAGCCGGAGCGGCTGCTCGGGCTCGGGCCGAAGTCGGTCGTGGTCACGCTGGGCGGGCGCGGGGCGCTGGTCGTCGAGGCGGGCGGCAGCACCGAGGTGGCCTCCCCACAGGTGCGGGTCGTGGACACCACCGGCGCGGGCGACTCGTTCGTCGGCGCACTGGTGACCCGGCTCGCCGAGGGGGCGGACCTGGTGACGGCCGCGCGCTACGCGGTGCGCGTGGCGGCCGTGTCCGTCACCCGACCCGGCACACAACGGTCCTATCCAACCCGTGGTGAGGTCCCCGACTCGGAGGGTATGGTCTAGACCATGTCGAGCACGCGGCTCAAGGGTGTCGGTGTGAGTGCGGGGCGGGCTTCGGGCCCCGTTGTCCAGGTGGCGGACCCGCTGCCGGAACCGGCGTCCACACCGGCCCCCACCGATCCGGCGGCCGAGGCCGCGCGCATCCGACCGGCCACCGAGGCCGTCGCGGCCCGGCTCACCGAGCGAGCCGAGGCCGCCTCGGGAGACGCCAAGGCGGTGCTGGAGACCACCGCCGCCATGGCCGCCGACCCGGCGCTGATCTCCCAGGCGGAGAAGCTGGTCACCGGCCGCTCGCTGCCCGCGGCGCGCGCCGTGCACGAGGCCGCCGAGACCTTCGCGACCGCGCTGGCCGCCGCCGGTGGCTATATGGCCGAACGCGTCCGGGACATCCGTGACGTCCGCGACCGGGTGGTCGCCGAACTGCTCGGCGTGGACCCGCCCGGCGTGCCCGCGCTGACCGGTCCGAGCGTGCTGGTCGCCCGCGACCTGGCCCCGGCCGACACGGCAGGACTGGACCCGAGCAAGGTGCTCGCGCTGGTCACCGAGGAGGGCGGGCCCACCAGCCACACCGCGATCCTGGCCCGCGCACTGGGCATCCCCGCCGTCGTCGCCTGCACCGGCCTGCTCTCCGTCGGCGAGCTGCGCGGGCTCGTCGTGGACGGGGACACCGGCGTGGTCGAGGTGCCCTCGGGACGGGTCGAGGTGCTGGCCGCCTCCTCGGGGAGGAAGGCCGTCTGGAACGGGATCGGCATCACCGCCGACGGCTCGCGGGTCAAGGTGCTGGCCAACGTGGGCTCGGCCGCCGACGCGAGGGCAGCCGCCGAGGCCGGTGCCGAGGGCGTCGGCCTGTTCCGCACCGAGTTCTGCTACCTGTCGGCCACCAACGAGCCCACGGTCGAAGAGCAGGTCAAGGCGTACAGCGCGGTGCTGGCGCCGTTCCCCGGCAAGCAGGTCGTGGTGCGCACCCTGGACGCCGGTGCCGACAAGCCGCTGGCCTTCCTCGCCCCCGAGCCGGAGCCGAACCCGGCGCTGGGCGTGCGCGGGCTGCGCGTGGCCTTCACCAACAACGGGGTGCTGGACCGCCAGCTCGAAGCGATCGCCAGGGCCGCCGAGCAGACCGGCGCCGAGGTGTCGGTGATGGCGCCGATGGTGGCCACCGCCGAGGAGGCCGACTGGTTCGTCAAGCGCGCGCGGGCCGCCGGGCTGCGCCGGGCGGGCGTGATGATCGAGGTGCCCGCCGCGGCGCTGACCGCCCGCGAGGTCTTCGACGCCGTGGACTTCGTCAGCCTCGGCACCAACGACCTGGCCCAGTACACCTTCGCCGCGGACCGCCAGGTCGGCGCCGTGGCCGCGCTGAACGACCCGTGGCAGCCCGCGCTGCTGCGGCTGATCGCGCTGGTCGGCAAGGCGGCGACCGAGGTGGGCAAGCCCGCGGGCGTCTGCGGTGAGGCCGCGGCCGACCCGCACCTGGCCGCCGTGCTCGTCGGGCTTGGCGTCACCAGCCTGTCCATGAACGCCGCGGCGCTGACCCGCGTCGGCGCCGGACTGGCCGAGGTGCACTCCGACCAGTGCCAGCTCGCCGCGAAGGCAGCGCTGGCCGCGCACGACCCGGAGCACGCCAGGCTCGCGGCGCGGGCAGCGCTGACCCCGCGGCGCGCGCACTAGCCGCGGTCGGCGGCGTCGTACGCGGCGTGCGCCTCCCAGCCGTAGTACGGGTGGTACTCGGAGTCGCCCGCGCTGATGCTGATGTTGCCGATCTGGGTGCCGACTCCGGTGGCGGGGTCGAAGTTCTGCAGGAACGGCCCGCCACTGGAGCCCCCGGTCTGCACGCACGGGATGCCCCACACCCCGCCGCCCGCGTGACCGCCGGGGTTGAACTCGGTGCCGGTGCACCAGTTCAGCTGCTCACCGCGCCCCTCGGCGTCCGAGCCGCCGTAGCCGAAGGAGTAGACCTGCTGGCCGGGGGCCTGGTCGAAGCCGATGCCCTGGCCGCCGACGGTGTCCACCAGCTTGCGCCCGTTCACGGTGCCCACCGTGGCGAAGGCCGCGTCCCAGGCCGCGTCCGAGTCACCGATGCGCTGCGACTCCCAGTGCAGGGAGGTCGCCGCGAACGTGCCGTGCGGCCGGTTGCCGTGGTCGTAGCCGGGGATGAACACCCAGTTGTCGTAAGCCGTGCCGTCGGTGTCCACCACGCAGTGCCCCGCCGTGGCGACGATCGACCTGTTGCCGCTGTTCACCGCGTCGCCGGAGCACGCGTAGGTGCCGTTGGTCTTCGGGTTGTGGAAGAACACCTTGCCCGCGGTGCTGCTGATCAGCCCGCCGCCGGTCCAGCGCTGGGGTGAGGTGGCCGCGATCGCCGCACCGGTGTCGGCGCCCGTCGCCGAGGCGAGCCGTTGCGGGGTCCAGAAGGCCAGCGCCGCGCTCTGCTGCTCGGCGCTGAACTCGGCCGATCCGACCGGGGCGGCCTGCGCCGCCTGTGCCGATGCACCGAGCAGGAGCAGGGTGGCCAGCGTTGCGGGGACGAGTCGTCGAAGGAACATGAGCCCTCACAGGGACAGGGCCTGCCGCAACCGGTGACAACGTTGTCAGGGGTCGACACCAGCCGAGCAGGGAATCGGCAGGGACTGTGGCGGCCCACCCACGGTATTGAGCCCCGGCCGAGCCCGGCAAGGACACAACCGGACAGGTCTCAGCCCTCGGCGTCCAGCCCGTGCTCGATGGCGTAGCGGGCCAGCTCGACCCGGTTGTGCAGCTGGAGCTTGCGCAGGGTGGACTGCACGTGGTTCTCCACCGTCCGGTGTGAGATCGTCAGCCGGGTGGCGATCTGCCGGGCCGTCATGCCCTTGGCCACCAGCCGCAGCACCTCGGTCTCCCGCTCGGTCAGCTCCGGGGCTGGCTCGCTCCCGGCCGGTGCCGCCGCCATGCGCCGGTACTCGCCGAGCACCAGCCCCGCCAGTCCCGGGGTGAACACGGCGTTGCCCGCCGCCGTCTCCCGCACCGCCGCCACCAGGTCCGCCGCGGAGGCCGACTTCACCAGGTAGCCCGAGGCCCCGGCCTTCACCGCCTCCAGCACGTCGTTGTGCTCCCCGCTGGCGGAGAGCACCAGCACCCTGGTGTCCGGCAGCGCCGCGGTGATGCCCTGCGTGGCGCTCACCCCGGACTGCTCGCCCAGGTTCAGGTCCATCAGCACCACCTCGGGCCGCACCGCCTTGGCGATGCGCACCGCCGACTCGGCGTCGGCCGCGGTGGCCACCACCTCGAACCCCCGCTCGGCCAGGTCCCGCGCCACGCCGTCCCGCCACATCGGGTGGTCGTCCACGACCATCACCGACACGCTCACTTCGTCCTCCCCACGGGAACGCGCAGCTCCCACTCCGTGCCCTCGCCGGGACCGGTCGTCAGGTCAACGGTGCCACCCAGGTCCACCACCCGTCCCCGGATCGACTGACTCACACCCAGATGGCCCTCGGCCTCGGCCGCGGCGAGCCTGCCCTCCGGGATGCCCCCGCCGTCGTCGCGGATGCTGAGCACCAGCTCCCCGCCGAGGTCCTCCAGCAGCACCCAGGCGCGGGCACCCTCCCCGGCATGTTTATCCACATTGGACAGAGCTTCGCGCACCGCGGCGTCCAGTTCGGTGGCCGTGCTCACCGGGACCAGCACCTGGGTCGGCGGCACCGAGATCTGCGTCCGCCCCGTGGTCAGCAACTGCAACCTGGGCCGCAGGTCGGTCTCCCCGTCCGGGGTCGTCGCCACCGGCCCGGTCGCGATCAGCGCCCGCAGCGCGATCTCCTGCTCCCCCGCCAGCACCGCGAGCTCCGCGGCCTCACCGCCCACCTCCAGCCCGCGCCTGCGCACCCTGGCCAGCACCTGCAGCACCCCGTCGTGGATGGACCTGGCCAGCCGTTCCCGCTCGGCCGCCGCAGCCTCCGCCCGCAGCGCCTGCCGCACCCGCTCCGCCGACCTCCTCGCCCCGTCCGCCGCGATGCCCACCACCAGGCCCGCGCCGATCAGCAGCACCGTGTCCTCGGCCAGGTAGACGTCGAAGTAGCCGCGCGGGAACAGGTTCGAGGCCGCGACCAGGCAGCCGAACACGATGCCCCAGGTGCGCCCGCCGTGCACGGCGCCCGCGACCACCGGCCCGCTGGACCACAGGGTGGTGATCAGCGGTGCCTGCAACCGCAACTGGTCGGCGCCCACGATCGGGATGGAGGAGAACATCAGGGCACAGCTGAGCACCAGATCGGTCACGACCAGCCAACCCCGGCGGCCGTCCTCACGGCCGTAGAAATAGGTCAGCACACCCGTCCACACCGTCATCACCCCGGCGACGAGCCAGGCGAGGCCGGGCATTTTGTAGTCGTTCTGGTGAAACCAGATGGTGTTCACCGCGAACACCAACGTGACAATCCGTAGTAGAACGGTGCCGCGCCAGAACGGTGTCGCCGGATCCTCCTGGCGAACTGTCCCCGGAACGGATGGGTGTTCTCTCACGGTGTGCTCCCTCCCGGGCCAATAGTGCCGTGACCGGGTGGTCTGGGCTAACCCCTGGGTGGGCGTCTTCTGCCCCGTGGTCCGATGTGTCAGGCTCAAGATGATCTGGTGGCGCGGTGTCGGACGCGATCCCCACCAGCAGTCGTTGCTTCCGGTACGTCCCCGCACGGGGAGGGTGAGTACTTGCGCGAGTGGCCGTTGTGGAGATTGCGGAAAACCGCACTGCTCTACTGGCTCGTCGTCGACGCAGCCGCGGTGGCGGTCGGCGCGTACGTGCTCGTCTCCACACCGAGGCCCAACGCCGAACAGGTCGTCCGGTTCTCGGTGATCGCGGGAACCGGTCTGGTCGTGATCGTCGGCACCGCGGTCGCCGCGCTGCTGTCCAAGGACAGTCAGCGCAATCCCTGGGCACTGCACATCAGCTACCTGTCGGCGGGCGTGCTCGCCCTACCGCCGAACCTGCTCGCGCTGCTGCTGCTCGGGCCCGCGCTGTACGGGGTGCTCGGGGTACGGCCCGACTCGCACCGCTGGCTGTTCACCATGGCCGCGACCACCCTGGCCACGTTCGCGGCGCGGGCCGTGCTCGGCTGGGAGCGGCCCAGCTGGAACCTCGGCATGTTGCTGCTCAGCGGGACGGTGCTGCTGCTGGCCCGCGCCCTGCTGGTGGCCTTCGGCCTCTGGCTGCGCGCGCCCTCCTCGGCCGCTGACGAGGTGCTCGGTGTGCCGATCGACGTGGTGCTGGGCATCGTCGCGTGCAGCATCGGCACGCTGATGGCCTTCGCCGTGGCGGTGGAGCCCGCGCGCGGCCTGCTCGCCGCGCCACCGATGTTCCTGTTGGAGCGGGCCGCGCAGTTGCCGCAGTGGCGCCGGTTCGCGCAGCGCGACGCCAAGACCGGGCTGGCCAACGCCGTGCACTGGGACCGGATGGCCCGCGAGGAACTGGCCAGGGCACGTCAGCGCAAGCAGTCCACCGCGATGCTGCTGCTGGACCTGGACCACTTCAAGCGGGTCAACGACGAAATCGGCCACCTCGCCGGTGACGCCGTGCTCGCCGCCGTCGCACTGGAACTGCGCGGCAACGTGCGCCGCGGCGACCTGGTCGGCCGCTTCGGCGGTGAGGAGTTCGTCGTGCTGCTGCCCGACACCTGCCCCGAGGTCGCCGAGTCCGTGGCCGAGCGGGTCCGCATGGCCATCGCCCAGTTGCGCGTGCCGACCACCGCCACCGACGGCTACGCCCACGAGCTGTCCGGGCTGACCGTCAGCATCGGCGTCTCCACTTCGGACCGGTTCGGCTACGACGTGGCCGACCTGCTGGTCGCCGCCGACTCGGCGCTGCTGTCCGCCAAGGGCTTCGGCCGCAACCTCGTCGCCATGGCCTGAGATTCCCCAGCTGACTGGTGCATCCCCCGCCACTCCCAGGGGGCGTCCCCGTCACCAGTCTACCGCCCCATCCCGACAGTTGATCTTGCTGAAGATCCACATGTGGATAACTCGGCGGTGGGCGCTACTGCTTTTCGCCCGGCTCCGTGTCCGTGGACCGGATCGGGTCCACCTCGGCGGGGTCCACGCCCTGGTCGTGCAGCAGCGAGCGGATGCCGGAGTTGAGCACGGCCAGCACCGGCACGGACATCAGCGCGCCCGCGATGCCGCCGAAGGTGAAACCGCTGGCGATGACCAGGATCACGGCGAGCGGGTGCAGCTTCACGGCGCGGCCAAGCAGCAGCGGCTGGAGGATGTGGCTCTCCAGTTGCATGACGGCCACCACGATGGCGAGCACGATCAGCGCCGACACGAAGCTCTTGGCCACGAGGGCGACGAGCACGGCGACGGTGCCCGCGATGACCGCGCCGATGATCGGGATGAACGCGCCGAGGAACACCAGTGCGGCCAGCGGCACGGCCAGCGGCACGCCCACGATGCCAAGGCCGATGCCGATGCCGACGGCGTCGACCACGGCCACGGCCGCGGTGGCGCGCACGTAGCGGACCAGTGAGGAGAAGCCGCGGCGGCCCGCCACGTCCACGCGGGGGCGCACGTCGGCGGGCACGACCCGGATCAGGAAGGACCAGATGCCCGCGCCGTCGTGCAGGAAGAAGATCAGTGTGAACAGCACGAGCAGCGCGCCGGTCACCAGCTCACCCAGCGTGGCGGCGGTGCTCAGCGCCCCGGTGGTGATGGTCAGCTGGTTGTCCTTGATCAGGCCGATCAGCTTCTCCGGCAGGTTCAGGAACTGGTCGTGCGACAGTTTCAGCGGGGGGCCCTCGAGCCAGGCCTGGATCGCGTTCACGCTGTCGGCCACCTTGGACTGCAACTCCGGCAGACCGGACACGAACGCGCTGATGACCCCGTAGAGCACGCCGACCACGATGACGACCCCGCCGACCACGACCACGGTGGTGGCCAGCCCGCGCGGCACCTTCCAGCGCACCAGCTGGCCGACCGCGGGCGCCAGCAGCGCGGCGAGCAGCAGGGCGACGGCCACCGGGATCACGACCACGCCCAGGTAGCCGATCACCCAGCCCAGCAACCAGATCGCCCCCGCGATCACGAGCACTCGCCAGCTCAGCGCGGCGCTCACGCGCAGCGCCTTCGGGACTAGGGGACTGACGTCCTCGGAGCGGTTCGGCCGCGCAGAAGTCACCCGATCAAGGTATCCGCTGTGACCCAGCAGCGCTCGGTTCACACTTTCCGGGGATGTTGGCCGCACGGGGCTGTGCACGGCCCGCCGAGCTGACAAGGTGATCGTTGTCGACGGAGCGTGGTCGCTCGATCACCTCGAATCTTGTCGGCGAAATCTCAGTCCAGTGGTGACCCCGAGAGGAACCCGTGCCGGTGGAACAGCGTGCGAATGTGGAGGGCGGCCGCGTGCGGCGCGTGCTCTCCCGTGCACTGCTGACCATCGGCGGTGCGGTCGGCATCACCGCCGCCGCGTGGGCCTTCTCCGCGGCCACCGCGTCCGCGGGCACCGTCCACCAGGACGACCTGCTGGCACTGCCCGACGTGAACACCGCGACCAGCCACTCGCCGGAAACCGCATCAGCGGACGACGGGGTGCACGAGATGGCGCGCGCGGTCGCCACGGCGGCCAAGCCTGCGGTCAAGTCCACCGACGAGGCCCTGCACGGACAGCACCAGGCGCTGGCGGCACCGGGGCAGTTGCCCGACGCCGCCGACGTGGAGCGGTTCACCAACCAGCTCAAGCAGGACTTCGACCGGGTCGGCCAGCACTTGGTCACCGGCGAGGCCGGAGAGCTGGTCGGCGACTCGGTCGACCTGGTGCAGCACGTGGTGCAGCTGCCCCTGGCCAAGCTTCCCGTGAAGGTGAAGCTGCCGATCCCCGTGATCAGCGGTGACCAGGTCGTTCCCGCACCCACCACCGGCCAGCAGGCCGTGCCCGCCGTGACCGGTGCTCCGGTCCAGCGCGTACTGCCGCAGGCCGTGCTCGGCGCCACCACTGGTGGTTTCTCCGCTGCGCACAAGCAGCACGGGCCGCACACGCTGCCCGCACGGAGCTCGGACCAGCCCGGCCCGAGGAACTCCGCACCCGTGCCCTCGGACCCGTCCTCGGTTCCCTCGGCACCGTGCTGTGCCGGTCACGGTGGTGCCGGTTCACCCGGTTCGCCCACCTCGACCGACCGGCTTTCGTTCGGTAACACCCTCGGCGCCGCTGCGATCCGTGCCATCAAGGCCATCTCGCAGTCGGTGTCCGTGATGCCCGGCAAGCAGCCCGGCATCACGCCTGACTGATTCCCGCGCGCGGCTGGCGGTAGCAGGACACTGTGTGTCCGCACCGTTTTCCGGTCCGTGCGCATTCTCCTGCGCCGTTCCAGCCGCGCTAGCGACCCGGGATGTACCCGTCCTCAGCCGAGGTGCATCCCACTTCCGAAAACGGTGGCCGTAGCCCCGGACTAACCCCCAAGTCCCGGCCACCTCGCTAGCTCCCGCAAGGGACAACCGAAGGAGATAAAATGCAGACGTGGGCGAAGCGTGGTTTCCAGGCCGCGCTCGTCACCGGTGGACTGCTGGTCATCGGTGCAGGCGTTGCCAACGCCTCCGAGGCCGGCACCTCGGTGAACCCGCTGGGTGTCCCCACCCCGAACTTGGCGGACGTCAACGTCAAGGTTCCGGTCCACATCGACCAGAACACCATCGGTACCGCGCTCGGTGGCGTCAGCACCCCGGCTGTCGACCAGACGATCAACACCCGCGACCTGACGAAGTCGCTGCAGGCGCACCCGCTGTCCTCGCAGAACAAGAACATCGCGGTGGACCCGGGGCAGAACATCAGCCGCGGCAACACGATCCCGGTCGACGTGTGCATCCCGATCGACATCTCGGGCAACGCCATCGCCGCCACCGGCAACGCCAGCTCGGTGAGCCACTCCACGATGGACTGCTCGGCCCAGTCGCCGACCGTCACCGACGGCCGCAAGGGCTCCATCGCGGGCAACGAGGTCGCCGTCGACCTGACCGCCCCGGTGCAGATCACCAACAACGCGATCGCCGCGCTTGGCAACGCCGAAGCCGAGGGCTCCTCGACTGTCGTCAGCCACGTCGGCACCACCCCGATCATCACCAGCGGTGAGAAGGGCACGCTCACCGGCAACGTGGTCAACGTCGCCGGGGCGATCCCGGTGCAGGCCGCGGTCAACGCCATCGCCGTGGGCGGCAACGCCGAGAGCAGGGGCTCGGCGCACGCCGACACCGCCGCGGGCAGCGTCATCCGCACCGATGGCAAGAGCTCCACCCTCGGCGGCAACGTCGTGGCGGTCCCGGTGGGCCTGCCCGTCGAGGCCAACGGCAACGGCATCGCCTTCGTGGGCAACGGGGACGCCGCCTCCAAGAGCGGCGCCGACGTGCTCGCCGGTGACAACACCGAGCTGGGCTGGATCCACACCAACGGCGACCCGGCCACCGGCGCGGGCAACATCGTCCAGGCCCCGATCGCCACCAAGGTGCTGCTCGCGGGCAACGCGATCGCCGGCGCGGGCAACACGATCGCCAAGGGCCTGACCGAGAACAACGTCGAGGCCGGCGGCACCTCGCACACCGACGGCACCAAGTCCACCATCTCCGGCAACCTGGTCGACCCCGAGGTCGCCCTGCCGGTCGAGGTGTTCGGCAACGGCGTCACCGCCATCGGCACCGCCGCGGGCAGCGACATCAACAAGGTCACGATGATGGCGGGTGGCGACACCTACACCGTCGGTGACAAGTCCACCCTGGGTGGCAACGACGCGGTGGCCCCGATCGCCGGTGCCGCCGACGTGTTCGGCAGCGGCGCCTCGCTGCTGGGCAACGCCTCGGGCACCGCCAGCAACGACTCCAAGGTCAACGACGGCGGCTACAACGGCACCCTGGGCAACGACGCGGTCGGCGGCGGCAACATCGCCTTCGTGCCGGTGGCTCTGCCCGCCGAGGTCTTCGGCGCCGGTGGCTCCCTTGGCGGCAACGCGGACGGCCTGGCCAAGGAGGTCAAGGACGTCGAGGCGGGCCACATCGCCAACACCAACGACGACCGCGGCACGGTCAGCAGCAACATCGCCGCCGTCCCGGTGTCGGCCCCGGTCCAGGTCTTCGGCGACGCCGTGGGCTGGGTCGCGAACGTGAGCGGCACCGCGAACTCCGACACCACCTCCACCGCGGGCAACGCCACGCACGCCAACGGTGCCAAGGGCAGCGCCTCGGGCAACATCGCCCAGGTGCCGGTGTCCCTGCCGACCCAGCTGTTCGGTGACACCGCCAACCTGGTGGGCAACGGCGACGCCATCGCCAAGGGCGTCACCACCTCCGTCGCCGGTGGCGGCGCGACGACCGACGGCCACGGCGGTGCCATCACCGGCAACGTCGCGGACGTGCCGGTGGCCGGTGCCATCCAGGGCACCGGGCTCTCGGCCGCCGCTGGTGCGGTGGACAACGCGCTGGCCAGCAACATGACCAGCTCCACCGCCGGTGGCGCCGACAAGACCACGGGCGAGTTCGGCTCGGTCGCGGGCAACCTCGCGCAGGTCCCGGCCGCTCCGGTCGTGCAGGTCTTCGGTGACGCCGTGTCCGCCGCGGGCATCGCGACCGCCAAGGACGACACCAAGGTGTGGGACACCGCGGGCAAGGACGCCGAGACCTCGGGCGTCGGTGGCGGCATCTCCGGCAACGTGGCCCGCGTGCCCGCCGCCGCGACCGCTGCCGTGTTCGGTGACTCGGTGACCGCGGGCGGCCTGGCCGCCTCCCTGACCAAGGGCTACATCGACCCGTCGGCCGGTGGCGACACCACCACCAGCGGTGCGCTGGGCTCGGTGTCCGGCAACGTGGCCAACGTGCCCGGCGCCGTGAACGCCGCGGTGAACGGCGACGCCGTGGGTGCCGCTGGCAACGCCGCCTCCGACGCGACCGCGTGGACCGGCAACTTCGCCGGTGGCGTGACCAAGACGGACGGCCACTTCAGCGCGGTGTCCGGCAACATCGCCCAGGTGCCCTACGTGGCCGACGCCCAGGTGCTGGCCGACTCCGTGGCCGCCGCCGGGCAGGCCGGGTCCAAGAGCGCGCTGACCCAGATCAGCACCGCCGGTGGCGACTCGGCCACCTCCGGGCTGGCCGGCTCGCTGGCCGGTGACGTGGTGTCCGTGCCCGCCGCGGTGAACGCCGAGGTCGTGCACGACGCCGTGGGTGGCGCTGGCAACGCGTTCCAGGCAGGCAACAACAAGACCGCCGACCTGGCCGGTGGGGACATCTTCACCAACGGCCTGAGCGGCTCCGGCGCCGGTGACATCGTGCAGGTGCCGGTGGCCGGTGTGGCGCAGGTCTTCGGCGACGCCGCCTCCGTGGTCGGCATCACCGGCACCGGTGGCACCAACCTGACCGACGTTGCCACCGCTGGTCGCCACGCGACCGCCGGTGCCTCGAACACGCTGTCCGGCGTGAACGGCAACGTGCCCGCGGGCGTCGTGGCGCAGATCGTCAACGTGCCGCTGCGCGTTCTGGGCCAGGCCGTGACCCACGAGAACAACCTGACCTCGGTCACCACCAGCAACGAGCACGCGCTGGTGGACCTGCCGGTCAGCGGCCAGGGCCTGATGGGCGCCCGCGAGCTGCCCAGCATGGGCGGGCTGTCCATCCTGGACCAGCTGGTGCACGTCGGTGAGCTGGCCAAGCTGCCGGGCGGTGCCCAGGAGCGCGACCTGCCGGGTGCCAACCTGCTGAACGGGATCAAGCTGCCGGGCGTGCCCGCCGCCGCCCCGAAGCAGGAGCGCGACCTGCCCTCGCTGTCCGGCGTGCTGCCGGGTGCCCCCGAGGGTGCCCAGCTGCTGCAGCTGCCCAAGACCGACGGCATCAAGGTCATCCCGCACGTGGCTGGCATGTGAGCTAGCTAGCTGAACGAACTGGGCCCGGGGAGCGATCCGCTCCCCGGGCCCAGCGGCATGTCCGGGATCAGCCGTTGCGCAGGCGGTTCTCCACGTAGCTGACCACGGCGTGCACCGGGGCCGACCCGTCGCTGGTCGCCCAGCAGACCCGCACCCTGGGGCGCAACCGCACCCGGCCAAGGCGCACCGCCCGCTCGGTCAGCTCCCGCACCCGCGCGGCGATCGGCTCCCCGGTGCCGTCCGGGTGCTCGGCCACCACGGCGAACTCGTCCCCGCCGTAGCGGGCGACCGTGTGGTCGGCGCGCAGGCCGGTGCGCAACCGGCCACCGAGCACGGTGAGCAGGTCGTCCCCGGTGTCGAAGCCGAACTCGGCGTTCACCTCGGCGAGCCGGTGCACGTCGACCAGCACCAGGCTGGTCAGCGAGCCGTTCGTGCGCGAGCGGGTCAGCGACTGGTCGAGCCGGTCCAGCAGCAGCGCGCGGCTGGGCAGACCGGTCAGCGGATCGAGCAGTCCCCTGCTGTGCGGCACGTCGGTGTGCACGGGTTGCAGCAGCACCAGCAGGCAGGGCCGCCCGCGGTGGCGGACCGGTTGGTAGTCCACCCACAGCCGGGCGTGCGGCAGGCCGTCGCGTAAGACCACCATCGGCACGGTCAGCCTGCCGGCGGCGCGTAACACCTGTGCGGTCATCTCGGCGCTGTGCGGAAGCGGTGCCCCGGAGTCGTCGCAGGCCACCCACCCGGCAGGTCTGCTGCCGTGCAGGAGGTCGTGGCGGCTGAGCCCGAGCAGGCTCCCGGCGAGGTCGTTCGCGGCGAGGACCCCGCCCTGTTCGTCCTGCAGCAGCACCCCGACCGGGAGTTCCGAGACCAACTCGTCCCAGATGGTCCCTGTCGTGGCAGGTGCCGCCGTGTCCACGGCACTCATCGTTCGCACCTTCCGCATCGGGGAGGCTTCGAGCGTTAGCCTGCTCCGCAGGTAGTACGCAGTTCAAGTGTCCGACCACACTCGTACCGGTGATCTTTGGTCACGATCCGGGCAGTTCAGGTCAACAGATCACCGAAAACGGCCTCGCTGACGATCGGCACCCCGTAGCGGCGGGCGGTGTTCGCCTTCACCGACATCGAGTCCGGGTCGGCGGCGACCAGCAGCCGGGTCTGCCTGGTGACGTACCCGGCGTTGACCCGCAGGCCGTGTGCCAGCGCGCGGTCCACCAGGTCCTGACGCGGGGCCTCGGTCTGCCCGGTGAACACCACCAGGTCGCCGACCCGCAGCGAGGGCAGGTCGGTGGGCGGGCTCCACTGCTCGGCCGCCCTGCGCCGACGCACCTGCTCGGCGAGTTCGGCGGGCAGCACTGGCCAGCGCCAGCCGCGCGCCGAGTCCAGCAGGTCCCGCCACGGCTCGGGCCTGCCCGCCATCCGCAGGTAGTGGCTGAGCAGGCCCGCCGCGGCATGGGCGTCGTACAGCGCGGAGTGGGCGTCGACGATGCGCACCCCCGCCGCGTCGCAGCTGGCCCGCAGCGAGCGGCCGGTGCGCTCCGGCAGGTACCGGCCGCCCAGCTCCATCGTGCACAGGCCGAGTTCGGCGGCCACCGGGACCGGCACGCCGAGCCGGTTGAACTCGGCGGCCAGGAAGCGCGCGTCGAAGGACAGGTTGTGCGCCACCACCACCCGGCCGGCCAGCTGCGCGGCGAGCGCGCCCGCGACCCGGTGGAAGGCGGGCGCCCGGCGCGCGTCGGCAGCGGTGATCCGGTGGATGTGCTGCGGGCCGAGGTCGCGACCGGGGTTGACCAGGGTGCACCACTCGGAGGTCACCTCGCCGGAGCGGTCCACCTGCACCACGGCCACCTCGATGACGCGATCCCGACCACTCGCCGCGAACCCCGTCGTCTCGACGTCCACGACCGCGTACCCATCCGACACGCCTCGACGTTACAAGCTGTGCGAGCATGGCCACCGTGAGGTGGCTTGAGGCGTCCACGCCGTGGCTGATCGGCATGATCATCGCTTGGGTCGCGGCCGGGGTCTTCGAGTTCCTGTTGGTGCGCAGGAAGACCAGGACCGACCTGGAGGCGAAGGGCTGCCCGTACTGCGGGGCGCCCTGGACCGGGCTGAAGATGTGCGCCCAGTGCAAGAACCTGCTGATCAAGGACGAGAACCACGTGGCGACCCGGGTGCTGTTCAGCGTGGGTGCGCTGGCGGCCTCGCCCGCGATCGGCATCCTCGTGGTGCACCTGGTCACGGGCAAGTGAGCGAGTAGGGCACCTCCTGCTGGCCCTCGGTCGCGTCGGCGACCAGCGTCCCGGTCCACCCGGTCAGGTCCCCGGTGGCGGAACCGGCGACCACCGCCATCTCGTCGTGGATCCCGTCGGGGCCGTAGTGGCCCCGGTGCGAGAGCACGAAGCTGCCCTGGCGGCCGTCGACCGTGCCGGTGACCTGTTCCAGGCCGATGAACGTGCCGGTGCCGTCCGGCCGGTAGTGCATCAGCAGGTTCGAGGTGCCGGTGCCGGTGATCGCCCCGGAGTAGACGAAGGTGACGGCGGCGTGGGCCACCGAGTGCCCGTCCTCGCTGCTGCTGGTCTTCTCGTCCCAGTTGGTGAACGTGTAGCTGTTCTCGCTCATGGGTACGACCCTGACAGGCTTACCTGACAGATCCTGTCAGGTTCCGGTACTGGGACGGCGAGATCCCGTAGCTGCCGACGAACGCCTGCCGCAGGGTCTCGGTGGAGCGGAACCCGCAGCGCCTGGCCACCGCGGCCAGCGGCAGGGTGGTGGACACCAGCAACTGCGCCGCGGCCTCGGTGCGGGTGGCCCGCACGTACTTCGCGGGCGGCATGCCCACCTGCTCCAGGAACAACCTGGTCAGGTGCCGCTCGCTGACGCCAGCGCGCTCGGCGAGCGCCGCCGTGCCCAGGTCCGCGTCCAGGTGCTGACCGATGTGCCCGACCAGGTTGCGCACCAGCCCGTCCTCGCGCGGCGGAGCGGACACGAACATGCTGACCTGCGCCTGGTTGCCGGGTCGTTGCAGGTAGGTCACCAGCATCCGCGCCACGCGGCGGGCCAGCTCCGCCCCGTGGTCGGCCTCCACCAGCGCCAGCGTCAGGTCCAGCGCGCTGGTCACGCCCGCCGCCGTGTAGACCTCGCCGTCCCGCACGTACAGCGGTTTCGGGTCCACCTCCACCGCCGGATACCGCTGCGCGAACAGCTCCGCGTAGATCCAGTGCGTGGTGGCCCGCCGCCCGTCCAACAGGCCCGCGGCGGCGAGCACCGTGGCCCCGCTGCACACCGAGGCCACCCGGCGGCTCTCCTTGGCCAGCCGCCGGACGTGCGCGAGCAGCCGGGGGTTCGCCGCAGCCGCGTCGTGCCCGGACCCGCCCGCGATCACCAGCGTGTCCAGCGGCCCGCGCACCCGTTCCAGCGCACCGTGTGCCGCCAGCACCAGGCCCGAGCAGCAGCGCACCGGCTTGCCGCCCATCGTCACGAACTCCACCGCGTAGCCCGGGTCGGCGCCGAGCCGGGTCGCCATGTCGAAGGAGTCGGTGACGCAGGCGATGTCCAGCAGCTCGGCCCCGTCGTACCCGAGCACCACGACTCTGCGCATGGCAGCCGACGGTAGCAGCGCCGTCCGGAAGACAGGGATACCAAGATTTCGGACACCGTGTGCGCGGGACGTTGCCGCCGGGTGCGGCGGCCCGGGAAGGTCGTGCCATGAAGGACATCGCGTTCGTGCTCTACCCCGGCTGCACCCCATTGGACCTGGTCGGACCGCTCCAGGTGCTCAACGCCCTCTCCCGGCTGGTGCCCGACCACCGCACGGTGGTGGTCGGCGAGTCGCTCGACCCGGTGTACACCGACCTGCCGCTACTGCTGGCGGCGAGCCACACCTACGAGCAGATCACCGACCCGTACGCGGTGGTCCTGCCGGGCGGCCTCCAGCCCACGCTGGAAGGGCTGGCCGACGAGCGGCTGCTGGCCAGGATCCGCGGGCTGGCCGAGGGCGCCGAGGTGATCGGCTCGGTGTGCACCGGCTCGCTGCTGCTGGCGGCGGCCGGTCTGCTGGCGGGTCGGCGGGCCACCACGCACTGGATGTTCCGCGACCTGCTGGCGAAGTACGGTGCCACGCCGGTGGCGCAGCGCTGGGTGGAGGACGGCCCCGTGATCACCGCGGCCGGGGTCGCCGCGGGCATCGACATGGCGCTGCACCTCGTGCAACGCCTGGCGGGCAAGGAGATCGCCGCCGAGGTCCAGCTGCTCATCGAGTACGACCCGCAGCCGCCGCTGGGCCCGATCGACTGGTCCACTGTGGACCTGGCGGCGCGCAAGCCCGTCAGCGACGCGATCCTCGCCCAGTCGCTGGCCGAGCACCCCGAGCTGCTCAGCAGGCTGTCGGGCTGAGCACCACCTTGCCCAGGTTCGCCCGGGACTCGATGATCCGGTGCGCCTGGGCGGCCTCGGCCAGCGGCAGCACCCCGTGCACCGCTGGCCGGAGCGCACCCCCGCGGACCAGGTCCCAGAGCCGCTCGCGGTTGGCCGCATAGACCTCGGGCCGGAGCCTGGCGAAGTGGGCCATGGCCAAACCGATCACCGAGATCGTGCGCATGCGCAGCTCGTTGACCTCCAGTGGGCCGCCGACCGCGTTGTAGGTCACCAGCCTGCCCAGTGGCCGCAGCGCCCGCAGCCCGTGCTGCAGCACCTCGCCGCCGACCCCGTCCAGCACCAGGTCCGCCGTGTCCCCGGCGATCTCCTGGTAGGTCAGCACCTCGTCGGCGCCGAGCCCGCGCAGGAACTCCGCCTTGCCCGCGCCGCCCACCGCGGCCAGCACCCGCTTGGCACCCAACGCCTTCGCGAGCTGCACCGCCACGTGGCCGACCCCACCCGCCGCGCCGGTGACCAGCACCTCGTCCCCGGCCCGCACCCCGCCCACGTGCAGGGCCGCGAACGCGACCTGGCCGCTGCGGACCAGGACCAGGGCGTCGGCCTCGGCGATGTCCTCGGGCACCGGCGTGGCGAAGGCCGCCGACACGGTCGCGAACTCGGCGTAGGCCCCGGCGAAGGCCAGGCCCACCACGCGCTGGCCGACCTGCCAGCCCTCGACTCCCGCGCCGATCGCCGCGACCCGGCCGACCACGTCCCCGCCCGGGGCGTGCGGCAGCTCCGGGCCGCCGTGGGTCAGCCGCACGGTCGGCAGCGTGACCCCCACCATGCCGACCTGCACCAGCAGCTCGCCCTGCCCCGGCTCCGGGCGCTCGACCTGCTCGGCGCGCAGCACCTCCGGGCCGCCGTACTGGTGAAAGCGAACGACGCGCATCCTGCCCCCTCCCGAACTTCAACGGTGTTGAAGTCTTGGTCATACTGGGTGCGGACGTCAACCCGAGTTCTGGAGGACCCGATGCGGCTGACGCGGGAACAGGTGCTCGCGGGCGCGCTCGACCTGCTCGACGAGGCGGGCATCGAGAACCTGACGATGCGCAGGCTGGCGCTGGCCCTCGGCGTGCAGAACGGCGCCACCTACTGGCACTTCCGCAGCAAGCAGGCGCTGCTGGAGGCGATGGCCGACGCCCTGCTGCACGGGGTGACCACCGGCCTGGACCCGGAACTGTCCTGGGACCGCAGGCTCGCCGAGTTGGCCGCCCGGCTGCGCCGCGCCCTGCTGTCCCGGCGCGACGGGGCCCGGCTGTTCTCCGGCTCCTTCTTCCCGCTGCCCAACGCCCTTGCCTACGGCGAGGCGATGATCGGCACCCTGCGCGCGGCCGGGTTCGCCGACCGGGACGCGGTGTGGGCCGTGGACACGATCACCCACTACGTGGTCGGCCACACCACCGAGGAGCAGATCGCCGACGACTCCGGCCCGGACCGGCTGATCGCCGCGATCGACCCAGGGCTGCACCCGAACCTGCACGCCACGGTCGGCCACATCCCGGGGCCGCACCCGGAGCAGCACTTCGAGCACGGACTGGAACTGGTCATCGCCGGGCTGCGGGTCAACTCGCCAGACCGGACATGAGTTCCTCCCTGCTGGACACCCCGGTCTTGCGGTAGATCGCCTTGAGGTGGTCGTTCACGGTGTGCGGGGACAGCTCCAGCCGACGCGCGATGTGCTTGGCGGGCAAGCCTTCCAGCACCTGGCGCACCACCTGCTGCTCGCGGGCGGTCAGGCCGAACCACGCGGAGACCGCGGGCAGCAACGCCACGCTGGACGCGGGCTGCACCGTCACCACCACCTCGCCGGGATCCGCCCCACCGGTCAGCTGGGCCTCCAGCGACAGCCAGCCCTCGGCGGTCGGGATCCGGCTGATCGCCGAGCCGTCCTCGGAACGCCTTGCCAGGCAGGCGATGTTCCACAGGTTGGCCACCAGCTCCTCGTCCGTGCGGCTCTCGTCCTGAGCCATCGCGCGCAGCATCTGCCGTCCAGCGGGGGTCACCGCCGTGGGCCGGTCCGACCCGTCCAGGACGACCACGCCCGGCGGCAGCTCGCACCGCGCCGAACGAAGTGGTTGGGCGGCAACAAAAGCACGCAGCTGCTCGGCCAGCGCCGGGATCAGCCGGACAGCGGACTGGCCCTCCGCCACGGAGAACGGCCTGCCGCCGACCTCGCGCAGCAGCACCAGCTCGCCCCAGCCCAGGCTGATGCGCAGCGCGCACTGGAAGCCTTCAGCCGCCATGAGTTCGCGCGTGTGCCGGGTGTAGGCGGGCCCCGGGGTGCGTGGCCCGAACCGGGCGATCGGGGCAGGTCGCACGCCGAGGTTGCCGTGCTGCTCGACCTCCAGTTGGTAGCGGGTCGGCAGCAGGAACTCGTGACCGCCAGCCATGAAGCAGCCCGCCCCACTGACCGGGTCCTGCCCCACCACGATGTAGCTCTCGTGCGGGATCACCCCGCCGATCCGTTCGGCGAGCTCGGCACCGAACTGCCCGACGCTGCTCACCCGCCCAGTATCGCCCCGGCCCACCCCCCAGATCTCGGGATTTCGCCCGCGGGCCGTCAGCCCGACAGTGAACTGGTGGAACCGCACGAGTACGCCAGCCGCGACGCCATCGGCCTCCGCGAGCTGATCCGCGCGGGCGAGGTCAGCCCGGCCGAGGTCGAGCGCACCGCACGCCACGCGCTGGACCTGGCCAACAAGCAGGTGAACGGGCTGGCGCTGCCCCTGTTCTCCCCCGCGCTCGAGCACAGCGCCGACGGCCCCTTCACCGGGGTGCCGTTCCTGATCAAGGACAGCGGGCCGGTCGCCGAGGGCGTGCCCTTCGCCATGGGCAGCCGCGGCGTGCGCCGGGCACTGGCCAGGCACGACAGCGACCTGATGACCAGGGTGCGCGCGGCGGGGCTGGTCACCCTCGGCCTGACCACCGCGCCCGAACTGGGCATCAGCTTCGCCACCGAGCCGGTCAAGCACGGCCCCACCCGCAACCCCTGGCACCTCGACCACGGGGTCGGCGGGTCCAGTGGTGGCGCCGCCGCACTGGTCGCCGCCGGGGCCGTGCCGGTGGCGCACGGCAACGACAGCGCGGGCTCGGTGCGCGTGCCCGCCTCCTGCTGCGGGCTGGTCGGGCTCAAGCCCAGCCGCGGTCGCACACCCTGCGGCCCCGACCTGGGCGAGCCGGTGTTCGGCCTGTCCTACGAGTTCGCGCTGACCCGCACGGTGCGCGACGCCGCACACTTCCTGGACGCCATCCACGGGCCCGGCGTCGGCGACAAGTACACCGCCCCGCCGCCGGTCCGGCCCTACGCCGAGGAGCTGTCCGCCGACCTGGCCCCGCTGCGGGTCGCGCTCAGCACCGAGGCGTGGTCCGGGGTGGCCGTGGACCCCGAGGTCGCCGCGGCGGCGGTCGCGGCGGGCGAACTGCTGGCCGACCTGGGGCACGTGGTCAGCCAGGGCAGCCCCGCGCTGGACTGGGAGGACGTGATCACCAGCATGGTCCCGGCCGAGATGGCGTTCCTGGCCAGCACGTTCCGCCAGGCCCCGCGCCCGCCGGACCCCAACGAGATGGAGGCCGTGTCCCGGCGCCTGTTCGAGGAGGTCGCCGACCTCACCGTGTACGACCTGATGGACGCCTTCCACGCGCAGAACCGGGTGAGCCGGTCGGTCGGCGCCTTCTTCACCGGCCACGACCTGCTGGTGACGCCCACGCTCGGCCAACTGCCCGCCCCGCACGGCACGCTGCGCCAGGACGAGCCGGGCCAGACCGTGACCGGCTGGATCCGCTCGATCTTCGACTACGGGCCGTTCACCGCGGTGTTCAACATCGCCGGGCAGCCCGCGATCAGCCTGCCGCTGGGCCAGAGCCGGGACGGGCTGCCGATCGGCGTGCAGTTCGTCGCCGCCTACGGCCGGGAGGACCTGCTGTTCCGGATCGCCGCCCAGCTGGAGCAGGCCGCGCCCTGGCGGGACCGGGTGCCGCCGCACTCAGTGCGCGGGCTCGCGTGAGGCCCGGTACCGGGTGAACGCGGGCAGCGCCAAGCCGATCAGCGCCGACCCGAGCACGGTGGCCAGGCCGCCGCTGACCACGCTGAAGCCGGAGGAGGTCAGCGAGCCCACCGCGCCCGCCCGGAAGTTGCCCAGCTGCGGGCAGACCCCGCCCACCACGTACTCGGCGGCGCTGATCCGCCCCCGGTACCCGTCCGGGGTGCTGACCTGCACCATCGTCGAGCGGAACACCACCGAGAGCACGTCCGCCGCCCCGGCCAGCCCCAGCAGGGTCAGCGCGAGCCACAGGTCGTGGGCGAGCCCGAACCCGGCCAGCGCGAGACCCCACACCGACCCGGCTACCAGCATGCCAAGGCCGTGCCGGGACACGCGGCGCACCGGCCCGGACAGCACGGTGCCCAGCACACCGCCCGCCGCCACCGCCGCCGTCAACAGGCCCAGGGTCTGCGCCGAACCGCCGAACCGCTCCGCGTTGATCGCCGGGAACACCGCGATCGGGATGCCCAGCACCATGGCGTTCATGTCGGAAAGGAACGCCCCGGTGAGGACCTTGCTCCGGCGGATGAACCGCAGCCCGTCGCCCACCGAGCGCAGCGAGGCACGGGTGGCACCGCCCTCGGGCGGCATGGGCGGCAACCGGAACACCCCGTACAGCGCGGCCGCGAAGCTCACCGCGTCGAGCAGGTAGCAGAGCTTCAGGCCCCAGGCCGCGGTCACCAGCCCGGCGAGCGTGGGCCCCACCGTCACGCTCAGGTGGAAGGTGAACATGGACAGCACGATCCCGGCGGGCAACCGCTCCGGGGACAACAGCCTCGGCACGAACGTGCTGCGCGCCGGGGAGTTCACAGTGTTCAGCACGGACTGGACCGCGACCAGGGTGTACAGCGGCCACAGCTGGTTCAGCCCGGCGAAGGCCTGCACGGCCAGCAGCGCGGAGACCACCGCCATGGCGCTGTTGGTGACCAGCACCAGCTTGCGCCGGTCCACGGCGTCCGCGATCGCACCGCCGAGCAGGCCGAACACGATGCCGGGCAGGGCGGTCGCCAACCCCACCGCGCCGACCGCCAGTGAGGAACCGGTGAGCATGAAGACCTGCAACGAGACCGCGAACGTGGTCATCACGCCACCGGTCGAGGACAGCGCCGAACCCAGCCAGAGCCTGCGGAACGCCGGGGACTCCCGCAACGGGCGGAGGTCCATGAACAGGGTGGGGCCAGCGGTCACCGGCCCACTGTGCCCTACCCCTGACCGGTGATGTGCCGATAACTGTCAGGATTGCGCACGAGGTACTCGCGCAGCGACTGCGGCTCGTGCCCGGCGATGCGGGACACCGTGCTGCTCACCTGACCCACCTCGCCGGTGGCGATGGCCTCGTAGGAGGTCACCCACCCCGCCACCTCCCAGTCCGGCGCGTTGTACCGGGCCCGTGAGGCGTACGCCTGCTCCCGGCTCTCCTGCTCGTAGGTCACGACCCGCCCGGTGAACCGGCTCAGCTCCTCGGCCGCCTCGCCCAGCGTGATCGCCTCCGGCCCGGTCACCTCGTAGGTCGCCCCGTCGTGCCCCTCGCCCAGCAGCACGGCCGCCGCCACGTCCGCGATGTCGTCGTGCGCCACCGCGGCCACCCGCCCGGTGCCCGCCGGGCCCCGGATCACCCCGTCCGCGCCCGTCATCGCGGGCAGCGCCGCCAGGTAGAAGCTGTCCCGCAGGAACGTGAACCGCAGCCCGCTCGCCCGCAGGTGCTGCTCGGTGTGCCAGTGGTCCCTGGCGAAGGTGAAGGTCGCCTCCGGGGCGGCACCCTGGAACGAGATGTACACGATCCGCTCCACCCCGGCCGCCACCGCGGCGTCCACGGCGGTGATGTGCTCGCGCACCCGGTCGGCGGCCTCGTGCGCCGACACCAGCAGCGCGGTGCCCGCCCCCTCGAAGGCCCGGCGCATCGCCTCCCCGTCCCCGTAGGCGGCGGGCGGTGCCTGCACGGCGTCGGTCAGCTCCGGCAGCCGCGACGGATCCCGGCCGATGAGCCGCTGCGCCACCCCGGCCTCCGCCAGCCGCCGCGCGACCCGCCCGCCGATCTGCCCGCTCGCCCCCGTGACGGCGATCGCTGAGCCCATGTCCTGACCTCCCAGGTCCCTCGGTCCCCCACCCGACCGTAGCCGGGGGTCCGGACATGTGCTCTGCCGAGGTTCGCACCTACCGTGTGGACACCGTCACGGGGTCCACACGTACGGCGTGGTCGTGGTGATCGCCGTGAACCCCAGGCGTTGCAGGATCGGCCTGCTGTCCTCGGACGCGTCCACCTGCAGGTAGCGCACCCCGCGGGCCGCCGCCAGCCGCGCCCGCGCCGCGATCAGCGCCCGGTAGATGCCGCGGCCCCGCCACCGCTCCAGCGTGGAACCGCCCCACAACCCGGCGAAGTCCGTGCCCGGCACGAACTCCAGCCGTGCGGCCGACACGAACCGGCCCGCCGCCTCGGCCGCCACCACCACCGTGTTGCCGCCACGCACCTCGGCGATCAGCTGCGCCCCCAGCCAGCTCCGGTCCTGCTGCCACACCTCGGAAGCCAGCTCCGCGATCCGGTGCATGTCCGCGTCCGCGCTGACCTCGCGCACCGTGATCTCGTTGGACAGCAACGGATCCGTACCCGCCAGCTCCCCGGCGGAGCCCACCAGCACCGTCTCCTGGTCCTCGGCGGCGAACCCCGCGGCCACCAGCCGCTCCGGCAGTTCCTCGGGCAGGTCGTGCCCGCGCGTCTTCCACTCCACGCCCTCCGCGCGCGCCGCGAAGAACTCCCGCTGCCGCACGATCAACTCGTCCAGCGCGGCACCGCGCACCCCGAGATCGCGCGGACTGCTGATGAAGCCCTGGTGCTGCCCCACCACGCGCACGACCGGTCCGTCCGGCTCGGCGTGTACCCCGGGCGGCAGGTTCACCCGCTCCGCGGGGCGCAGTTGCTCGTCGTAGGCGGACAGCAGTGTCGGCAGGTCAGGCATCCGGGCAAGCTAACCGGTCGGAGCCTGCCGCCGGTACGCATTTTCGCCGCTGGGGCGAGAGTTGAGCACCCGTCACGTGTTCGTGGAATCACCACCGGAGGAGACCTCGTCCTTGGCAGAATCGCACTGTGCCGCCAGCGCGGCGGGGCACGATCACAAGGGGGAGCTGTGGGAATGCGATTCGGTCGGACTCTGGTCCTCGGTATGGCCCTCGCCGCCTCAACCGGCCTGGCTGCCGCGCCACCGGCCTCGGCCGACGTGCCGGTGACCCAGCTCAGCCCGCTGCCCGGCGACACCGGCGGTACCGCGAGCTGGATCAACGACCACGGCGTTGCCGTCGGCAGCTCCTACGGCAACCGGTCCCACGCGGTGCGGTGGAGCGCTGACGGCACGGTCGCGCCCCTCGCCGCGTGGTCGGGCGACACCGACAGCTCCGCCAACGGCATCAACGCCAGCGGGGTGGTCGTCGGCGATTCCTCCGGCGGCCAGCAGGGGCGGCACGCCGTGCGGTGGGGTGCCGACGGCACCGTCACCGATCTCGGGGCGCTCCCCGATGGCGGAACCGCCTCGGCCGAGGCGGTCAACGACAGCGGTGTGGCCGTTGGCTACTCGTACACCTCGGGGTTCGACCAGCACGCCGTGCGGTGGGGCGTCGACGGCACCGCCACCGACCTGGGCACGCTGCCCGGTGACAGCGCGAGCTACGCCTGGGGCATCAACGCCGACGGGGTGGTCGTCGGATCTTCCAGTGGCCCCAACGGGATCCGCCCTGTGCGATGGAGCGCCGACGGGGTCATCGCCCAGCTGGGCTCCGCCAACGGGGCCGCACTCGGGATCAGCAAGGACGGCGTGATCGCCGGCTACACCAAGCGGCAGGGCGTGCTCGACGCGACGCAGTGGGGCCTCGACGGCTCGGCCACGATCCTCAAGGCAGCCCCCGGACACACCAGCGGCACGGCGCGGATCAGCGCAGGCGGGACCGTGTTCGGCGCCTCGGGCACCAGCGACGGCGGTGTGCGGTGGCACGCGGCCACCTGGGCACCGAACGCGGCCGCAACGCTCCTGGGAGACCTGCCCGGCGGCGACACCAGTGTCGCCAGGTCGGTCAACGCCGCCGGGGTGACCGTCGGCTGGGCGGTCAAGAACGGGACCACGTTCCCGGTCCGCTGGGCGTCGAGTCGCAGCTGAACCTGGCGGGCGGGCGGCCAACCCCGCTTGGGGGCGGCGCGTCCACTGGTCATGGACAACGCTGGTGTCACGGTGCGCGCGGCGCGGATCGAGGACGCCGAGGCCATCGCTGAGGTGCACGTCCAGGCGCGCAACGCGTACTACCGGGGTTTCGTCGACCAGGCGGACCTGGACCGTCGAGCCGCCGAGCTGCGGAGGATCTACCCGGGGCTGTGCGATCGGGCGGACAGCACGCTGCTGTGCGCCCAACTGGGCGAGGAGATCGTGGGGATCGTGTTGCTCGGTCCCCCGAACGACACCGTGGTGGATCCCGTTGGGGTGGGCGAGTTGTACCAGCTGCACGTGCGGCCGGACTGCTGGCGCCGTGGCATCGGCAGCCAGCTCCATCGCGCGGCCGTGGATGCCTGGCACGGGTTGGGAGTGTCGGTGGGGGTCCTGGAGGTGTGGGATCGCAACGAGCGGGCGCGCGCCTTCTACGCCAACCACGGTTGGCGGCCGGACGGCCATTCCCGGCCGGGCCGCAGCGGCACCCGCTACCTGCGACTGCGCCTCGCGCTGTGACCGAGCGCCCGGTTCGTAGGGTCCCACCACTGAGTCAACTCCCTTGACCATGCCGCAGCGGCATGGTTTCGACTGTGCTGTGTCGGCGCGTCCGCGCCGGGGAGTCCGGTTCTCGGGAGAGTGACCGTCGTGGGGTGGAGTACCAGGCAGCTCGCCGAACTGGCTGGTACCACCGTGCGCGCGGTCCGGCACTACCACGAGGTCGGCCTGCTCGCCGAGCCTGAACGCCGGGCCAACGGCTACAAGAGCTACGGCGTGGCCCACCTGGTCCGCGTGCTGCGGATCAAGCGCCTGACCGGGCTCGGGCTTTCGCTGGCCCAGGTCGCTGAGCTGGGCGATGCTGACGAGCACCCCGAGCAAACGCCGCGCGAGCTGGACTCCGAGCTGGCGGCGACCATCGAACGGCTGCAACGGACACGCCGCGAACTCGCCGTGATCCTGCGCCAGACGGAAGCGCTACAGGCCCACGAACTGGATCCCGTCTTCGCCGAGTTCGATCACCTACCCGCTGATGCCCACGAGCAGACCCGCCAAGACCTGGCCGAACGCCTCTACCTGACACCGCAGGCCCGGAAGATGTTCACCGAATTCCCGAGCGCTCGGGACATGTGCGCCGGCGCACCGCGCGGTGAGGACTTCGCCCTGTGCGCGATCGCCCAGGCCATCCACGAGCTCTACAACCCCGCCCAGATCGACGTCCTGATCCGCATGAACCGCTAGCGGCCGATCGTCACGACCAAGCAGGTGCCGTGCTCGCTCTGGCCGGTGCCCACTCGTGCACGCCACCGCTCTCCCCGAGACAGCGTGCGCGCCATCGTTTCAATCCGTTGATCGCGGCGCCCTGGTGCGCCGCCTGGGAGGAAGTCAGATGCGGAGAACTGTGTTGGTTGCCGTCGCCGTCGCGGCGGCCGTGGTCCCGGGGGTGTCGGCAGCGGCCACGCCGAGCACGGTGCGGTGGGGGCCGTGCCCAGCAGATGTCGCCGCGCCCGGTCTGGAGTGCTCGACGCTCGAGGTCCCGCTGGACTACCGGAACCCGGACGGGCGGAAGATCGAGATCGCGGTCTCCCGCCTGGCGAGCAAGAACCCGTCGCAGCGCCGCGGCGTGCTGCTGACCAATCAGGGCGGTCCCGGTGGGGCAGGACTGCACTTCCCGGTCGACCTCGTGGCCTTTGGTCTGCCGCAGAGCGTGCGGGACAGCTATGACGTGATCGGGTTCGACCCGCGCGGTGTCGGCCACAGCACGCCGGTGACCTGTGATCTGACGCCGCAGCAGAAGATGAGGGGCAACATCCCGCCGTACGCGAACACCGCTGCCGAGGTCGCGAAGTGGGCCGAGCAAGCGAAGGCCATCGCCAGGCAGTGCGCCACCTCGAAGACGGCGTGGATGCTGCCCCACATCACCACCGCGAACACCGCACGCGACATGGACCGGATCCGGGCCGCGCTGGGCGAACCGAAGCTCTCCTACGACGGCTACTCCTACGGCACCTACCTCGGCGCGGTGTACACGACGCTGTTCCCGCAGCACAGCGACCGGATCGTGCTCGACAGCAACGTGGGCCCGGACGGCTGGGACGCCGCGGGCGGGCGCCTGTTCGCCCGGGGTTTCCAGGACCGGTTCCCGGACTTCGCGAAGTTCGCCGCCGCTCACCCCGAGTACGGTCTGGGCAGCACCTCGGAGCAGGTGACCGCGAAGTACTTCGAGCTCGCCGCGCGGCTGGACAGGACACCAGCCCCAGGGGTCGACGGTGCGCTGTTCCGTTTGGGCACGTTCGGATACCTCTACGGCGACGCGCAACTCCCCAAGCTGGCCGAGCTCTGGCGGGCGCTGGACACGAACCAGCCGCTGCCCCCGCTCGATGGCCTCACGCCGGACCCGGACAACGCGATCTCCAGCAACCGCTACGTGATCTGCGGTGACTCGCGCTGGCCGAGGTCGGTCCAGACCTACCAGCACAACGTCGCGGTCGACCGGGTCCGGTACCCGATGTTCGGTGCGGCCGCGGCGAACATCCAGCCGTGCGCGTTCTGGCCGTCCGATCCGGTCGAGCCGAAGGTGCGCATCGGTGACCAGGGCCCGTCGGACGTGCTCATCGTGCAGAACCTCCGCGACCCGGGGACGCCGCTGGTCGGTGCCCAGCAGCTGCGGCAGGCGTTCGGTGAGCGCGCCCGCATGGTGACAGCCGATCAGGGCGGTCACGGTGTCTACCTGCTCGGCAAGAACAAGTGCGCGAACAACGCGGTGACGAGGTTCCTGACCACTGGACAACGTTCAGCGAACGACCTCGCCTGCGCGGCGGAGCCCAACTGATCGGTGGCAGTGCGAGCGAGTGGCCCGTGAGCGGTCCACGCCGCGTGCCGATCAGCCCTTGAGGCGCCCCTGGCCGAGCAGGCAGCCCCGCAGCTGACTTCGTCCCCGACGGATTCGTCGACCGGTGCTGCCTGCTCGGCGTGGCCTGGTTCATGAAGGCGCGTTCCCGCACAGGTGACGGGGTTTACCGTGCTGTTTCCGTCCAGGTGACCGGCAGTTCGTGGACGCCGTAGATGTTCATGTCGGTCCTGAGTTTCACCTCGCTGGCGGGGATGGCGAGCTTGAGGGTCGGGAAGCGGCGCAGCAGTCCCCCGAAACCGGCGCGCATCTCGATGCGGGCCAGTTGCTGGCCGAGGCACTGGTGGATGCCGTGGCCGAAGGACAGGTGACCGCGGGCCTTGCGGTGGATGTCCAGGGTGTCGGGGTTGTCGAAGCGCTGGGGATCGTGGTTGGCGGCCAGCAGCGAGACGACGACGGTCGATCCCTTGCCGATCGTTTCACCGCCGAGTTCGATGTCCTCGGTGGCGTAGCGGTAGAAGATGTCGGCAATGGACAGATAGCGCAGGAGTTCCTCGACGGCATCGGGCAGCAGCTCCGGGTCGGCGCGCAGTTCGGCCAGCTGCTCGGGGTTCTCCAGGAGCGCGAAGGTGCCCAGTGCCAGCATGTTGGCGGTGGTCTCGTGGCCCGCGAGCAGCAGCAGGAAGGCGACGCCGGTCAGCTCCTCGATGGTGAGGTCCTCGTGGCGGGCCAGGTCGGACAGGATGTCCTCGCCGGGCTCGGCGCGTTTGCGCGTGACCAGTTCGGCGAGGTAGCTGGTCAACGCGCCCAACGCGGCCATCTTCTCGTCGAGCGGCTGGTCCCTGACGAGGAACTTGGCGGAGTTGACCTGGAAGTTCTCCCGGTCCGCGTAGGGGACGCCGAGCAGTTCGCAGATCACCAGCGAGGGCACCGGCAGCGCGAACTCCGCGACCAGGTCGATCGGCGGGGTCAGGCGCGTCAGGTGGTCCAGTTGCCGCTCGACGATGTCGTTGATGTGCTCTTCGAGCATTCTCATGCGTTTGACGGTGAAGGCTCCGGTGAGTCTTTTCCGCAGCCGGCCGTGGTCCGGCGGGTCCATGGCGATGAACACGCCCGGCATCTGCGGGGACGGTTCGGTGGCCACGGGCATGCCGGGGATCTCGTACGGTACGTGGAGAACGCCGATGTCCTGGCGGGAGCTGAACCGGGTGTCGGCCATGAGCTGGCGGACCGCGTCGTAGCCGGTGACGAGCCAGCCCTGGTGACCGTCGGGGAAAACCATGGGACTGACCGGGCGAGCCTCACGCAGCCGGGTGATGCGGCGGGGCGGGTTGAAGGGGCCCGCATCGCGTTCCATGGGGAGGCCGTGCGGGATGGGAGCCGTCTGACTCATTGGGAATCCTTTCATGGCGGTTGTTGCGGGCCGCAATCGCTGACCGAGCGGAACACCAGGTCGACCGCGGCGTCCCCGGTGGTCGAACGAGGCCGCCAGGGCCAGAGGTGGATCAGGAACGTCGGATCGTGATGCCGCCGAACGAGGTGTGCGCGCGCACCTCGACGGTCTCGGCGGACCCCTCGGGCCGGGTGGTGTTGTCCAGCAGGTTGCGCACCTGCCCGAACCCGGTGTGCACATCCAGCCGTGCGGCGGTGCCCTCGGCGATGCCGATCTCCAGGTCGCCCATCGCGGTCCCGAGCTCGACCGAGCCGCGGGCCACCTCGCCGAGGCGGATGCCGCCGTTGGCCGTCTTCGCGTGGACCCCCGCGCCGGCCCGATTCACGGAGATGTCGCCGTTGGCCGCGCGCACCCGGATGTCGCCGGTGACCGCGTCGATCGTGGTGTCGCCGTTGGAGTTCTTGACGACCACGGAGCCCTCGACCTCGCCGATGCGGACCTTCCCGGAGCCGGTGTGGATCTCGGCGTTGCCCGCGATGCCGTCCGCGGTGACGTGACCGGCCGCGGTGTCCACACGCAGTGGACCGGTCCGCTCGAGCCGGACGTTCCCGGTGGAGGTCTTGAACCCGCACTCCCCGAGCCAGCCCGTGCCGCTGAGGTCCCCCAACTGCACCTCGCCAGACACCTGCGAACCGCTGGGCAGATCGATGGACACCTCCACCGACCTGGTCTTGCGGGAGAAGTCGAAAACGCGTGCCTTCGGCCCCGTGACCTGGAGCCGGCCGTTCGCGTAGTCGACGCGAACCTGCTGGGCGGCCTGCACGTCCGACTCATCGGTCTCGTCGCTCGGGCGCACGTCGACGATGGTGTCGGTGCGGTCGCTCGCGGTGATCCGTACGTTGCCGACGCCGAGTTCGAGCGTGACGGAAATCGGTTCGGGCGTGTCGAACTTGGGCATGACTGTCCCCTCATCATGGGTAGGTGACACATCCCCGCAGGTCGGGGACGTGGTGTGGTGGAAAGCGGTGCGGTTAACGCACCCAGGCGGTGAGGCCTTGCTGGGGCTGTTTGCCGCTGGGGCGCTGGTCGCGGTCGGCGCGCTGGAGTGCGGCCGAGGCCGCCCGGACCAGCCAAGCGTTGACCGAGCGCCCCTCCTTGGCAGCGACCTCCTCGATCGCGGCCTTGAGCTGCTCCGGGAGACGCACGTTGATCCGCGAGCTCGGGCCGTCCTCGTCGATCAGTGCGCCGCCGCCCACCGTCGCCGGATCGTCCTCGGCCGCTGGCGAGGTCACGACGAAGTGCGGATCGCGTCCGCGCAGGCGCAGCTCCACCGAACCCGGGGCCAGGTCCCGGGTGATCTCGTTCGCGGCGGCGGAGAGCGCGTCCAGCAGCGTCATCCGGATCGCCGGCTCGAGCGACCCGCTCAGGCGCTCGACCAGCGCACGGGCCTCGTCACCGTCGACTTCGGCGAGCGTGGCGAACTCACGTCCGAGGTCGTTCACATACGAGGCCATGTCCATGGCACCACAATGGCACACGAATGGCACCAATGCAAGCCATGGTGGCTCAGCTGTGGTGTCATGTGGCACCGCCTGGCACTTCGTGAAGGAAAAGTGCTGGTCAGAAGCGGGCGCGGTGGAAGGCGTTGGGCCGACCGGCGCTGCCTGCGCGCACCGGGCAACGCAGTGCGCCCCACCCGTCCCCCATCGCGACCCGGCACCTCGGCCGGGTTGCGCCACTGGGGCGCCAGCAGTCGGCGCCAACTGTGCTGGCCGCACGCTTTACGCGCCGATGGAAATCCCGAACCCCGCTTCGTAGATCCTGCGGAGGACCTCCCAGGACCTCAACTCGATGTTGGTCTGGACGGAGATGGTGTGCTCGCCGTCGGCGGTGCTCGCCGTGAAGAACATGGATCCCCAGTAACTGCCGCCCACGCAGCGCAGCGTCCGGCCACCGGTGGCGGCCTTGTCGAATTCGAACAGGCCGAGGCCGTATCGGGTGTGCGGCAGCCAGTTACTACCTTCGGTGGAGACCGTGGTCCACATCTGGCGGTGCTGGGCCGGCGGCAGCAGAATGCCGCTTGCCAGCGCGCTGACGAGGCGGATCATGTCGCCGGTGGTGGAGACGATGTTGCCGGGGAGCCACGAGGTGTTGAACTCGGTGACGTCAAGCGGCTCGAGTCCGGGCTTCTCGAGCAACGACTCCCAGTTCTCCGGGGTGACCGCGGCCATGTCGACACCGTCCTTGAAGAATTGCTTGGAGTATGCGCGCGGGTGCGGATCGCGGTATCCCATATCCTGGGCGGGGCGCACGTAGGTATGGGTAAGTCCGAGCGGCCGCACTATCCTGCGCTCGACTTCCTCGGCAAAGCTGTTGCCGGTGATCTTCTCGATCATCGCCTCGGCGAGGTAGAAGCCGCCGTTGGCGTACCGGAAGCGCTCGCCGGGCTCTGCGACCGGCGGCTGGGAAACCGTCATCCTGAACAGGTCTTCGGTGGTGAATTCGTCGAAGCGATGCTCGAGGAACGCGGCACGGGTGGCGTATCGATTCGTCAGTTCCGGTGCCAGGCCGGTAGCGAACAGACCACCGGTGTTGCTGAGCAGGTGCCTGATGGTGATCTTGTTGCCGTCGTAGCCGTTGACGTCCAGCACGCCCGGCAGCCACGTGTTCACCGGGTCGTCAATGCTCAGCTTCCCCTCGGCCTCGAGGTCCAGGAGCACAGCGGCCATGAATGCCTTGCCGCCACTGCCGATCTGCGCGTATTCCCCCGGTTGGCGGGGTGCGCCGGTCTTGATGTCGGCCACGCCGGCGGTGCCGAACCAGGTCCGGTCCCCGTCCTTGACCTCGGCGACGATGCCGGGGATACCGACCTCGGCCACTGCCCAGTCGAGTACCTGCTGAATATCGGTGTGGGTCATGCCGGTGCCTTTGCTCTCAGAATATTTCCGATATGGCAAAAGCTACGTTGCCTACGCGATCGGGTCAATCAGCTTCTGCTGAAGTAAAGCCCAAATTCGCAGCTCAGAGAGCTTGATTCGTTGCGCGGTCCTGTCGCCTAATGCAATGATCGTGTTGCGTCAAGCTGTTCCCGACATCGAGGAGCCAGGGACACAGATGCCTGGAGAAAGGCTCACCCAACAGGACCGGCGGCAGATCGCCGCGGGACTGCGTGACGGGCTGACCTACGCCGCGATAGGCCGCCGCATCGGGCGGCCGACCTCGACCGTCACCCGCGAGGTGATGCGCAACGGCGGGCCGGGCGGCTACCGCGCCGACCAGGCCCACCGGGCCAGCACACGACACGCGCACCGGCGCGGAACCACTCCGCTGAGCCCGTCACCGCGAAGCGTCGACCTCGGCGGGCGCGATCCACGGATCGTGAACGGGGTGGCCGCACACAGCACAGAACTGTTCGTCCAGACCGGGCTCCCGCGGATGATGGCCAGAGTGCTCGCCGCACTCGTCACCACCGACAGCGGCAGCCTCACCTCGGCCGAACTCGTGCAACGACTGCACGTCAGCCCCGCCTCCGCCTCCACGGCCGTCGGTCACCTGGAGGCAATAAAAATCATCAAACGCGAACGCGACCCCCACCGCCGCGCGGAACGCTACGTCATCGACGAGGACGTATGGTTCCAAGCCATCATGGCCAGTGCGCGCGTCGATACGCAGATCGCCGCCGTCTTCAGGAGTGGCGCCCAAAGACTCGGTGCCACCACTCCCGTCGGCGCCCGGCTGGAGAACATGAGCCAGTTCCTCCACCGCGTCAGCGACGACCTAGTCCGCTCGGCCAAGCACTGGCGCCAGGTCTACGCCACCCAACCACCTGCCGAGACCAACCACGACTCCACGACCAGTTGAGCGCTTGCGCTGTCGAGCCTCATATCTGCCCGTATCAGACATCTCCTGTTTGTGGAATCGGGGTGACGGTTCCCGTCCCGACAGGCAGGGGATGACGCAGCGTTCAGCGGAGACGAGGTCACAGCGTGATCACGAGCTTGCCGTGGACGTGGCGTCCGGCTTGCAGTGTCACGGCATCGCGGATCTGCTCGATCGGGAAGGTCGCGGCGATCGGCACGGTGATCGTGCCGGCGAGGATCGCGTCGCTGATCCGCGCCATGGCGTCCGGGCCCGCGTCGATACCGCCGGTCGCGCGCACGCCGCCGGGAGGATTGGGACCCGCGGCGACCGTGGAGATCCGTTCGGGCGGCACGCCGAGCGCGAGCGCGGCCTCGGCCGTTTCGATGCCGAACAGGTCGGTTGCCGCGGTCACGCCCTCCGGAGCCAGGGTCCGTACCCGGTCTGCCAGTCCGGGGCCGTAGGCCACGGGCTCGGCACCGAACTGGCGCAGGAACTCGAACGTGCTCGCCGCGGCGGTCCCGATCACTCTGGCACCGGCGAGCTTCGCGAGCTGTACGGCGAACACGCCCACACCGCCCGCGGCACCGCCGACCAGGACGGTGTCGCCGGACCGCAGATCGACCGCCGCCAACGCGGCGGCGGCGGTCATACCGGCCACCGGAAGCGTGGCCGCCACCTCGTCGCTGATGCCCTCCGGCGTATGCCAGAGCGCCTCGGTCGCCTCGGTGGGCGTCCTGACCACCACGAAATCGGCAGCGGCTCTACCCAGCGCGCCGCCGTGGACACGGTCGCCCACAGCAAAACCCGTGGCGCTGGTTCCGACCTCGTCGACGACCCCGGCGAAGTCGTAACCGAAGCCGGAGGGCACGGTGATGCCGAACCGCGCCGCCGCCTCGGGCCGCGAGGCAATACCCCAGTCCATGGGATTCAGACCGGCGGCCGTTACGCGGACGCGGATCTCGCCCGGCCCGGCATGCGGTTCCGGAACCTCCCGCAACTCCAGTACTTCGGGACCTCCGAACGTCTCATAGACAACAGCTCGGCTCATGAGTACCTCCAGCAGGCAGCGTGACGGGACTTGGTCCCATCACGGTACACGAGTGACGGGACCAAGTCCCGTACGCTGTTCTCATGGTCCGCTGGCAACCCCACGCATCCGAGCGACTCGTTGTCGCTGCCCTTGAGCTGTTCGAGGAGCGGGGCTACGAGAACACGACGGTGATCGAGATCGCGGAGCGCGCCGGGCTCACGAAGAGCACCTTCTTCCGTCATTTCCCGGACAAGCGGGAGGTGCTCTTCGGCGGGGGCACGATGACCGGACTACTCGTCGACGGGATCGACGCGGCGCCAGCTGGGGCCAGCCCGCTCGAAGCGGTGGCGCATGCTCTGGACGTGATCGGGAGGGAAGCCTTCACCGCCGATCGTCGCGAGTTCGGCGCCCGGCGGTCGGCAGTGATCGCCGCCAACCCGGAACTGCGAGAACGCGAGGCGTTGAAGGGACTCGGCCTCACCGCATCGATGATCGACGCGCTCAAGCGCCGCGGCGTTGCCGACCTGACCTCGCGCGTGGCCGCCGAACTGGGCGCGCTCGCGTGGAAGATCGCCTATGAGCGCTGGAGCGACACGAACAACAGCGACAACTTCGGTGAACTCGCGCGGCGAACGCTCACCGAGGTGCAAGCGGCCAGTGCCTTGTGCTGACGGGGTTACCGGAGGCGTCGTGCTCGCAGGACGGTGTCGCGAGTGTGGTGGGTGCCCGCGGGTGCGGGAGCGGTTCGCGGACGGGTTTCGTTGATCAGGACGGTCCAGTCCTCGTCGAGGAGCCCGGCGATGTCCTCGGGTTGGTAGTAGTCGCTGGGGTCGAAGCCGTTGCGTGGGGACAGGTCCGCGAGGTCGTGGCTGGCGATGAGCAGAGTGCCGCCGGGTGCGACGGCGGCCAGTAGTCCACGCAGCGCGGTGTGGCCCGGCTGGCGTGGCAGCGGGAAGTACTGGACGGAGACCAGGTCGAACGCGCCGGCCGGGGGCGACATGGCGGTCAGGTCGGCCCGTGTCCACGCCACGCGGCCGGCCAGATCCGTGCCCGTGGCGGCGGCGCGGTGCAGTGCGGTCCGGGAGATGTCCACCGCGGTGACCTGCCAGCCGTGTCGGGCCAGCCAGAGTGCGTCGGCGCCTTCCCCGCATCCCACGTCGAGCGCTTGCCCTGGCAGCAGGTCGGTGACCTCGGTGACGAGCACTCCATTGGGGTTGCCGCTGAAGACCTGGTCGCGGCTGCGGTACATCTCGTCCCAGAACTGTGCGTCCATTGTCCTCGCCTCGGTAGTCGGGGCTTGGTGGACGATCACCACGTCCTGCCGGCCACCGGTGCCGAACTGGACTTGTCGGGTCATCGCGACCACCTCCGCCGCCAACCTGCCCCCACCGGCGACGAGCTGGCAACGTTCTTTGCGGAAACCGCAAAAGTGCGGGCACAGTGGAGGCATGGGGACCGAGTTCGACGCCGTGCTCGGCATGGTCGGCCCGCGACTGCGCGAGCTGCGCCGCCGCAGCGGAGCGACCCTGACCGCCCTGTCGGAGACCACCGGTATTCCGGTCAGCACGCTGTCCAGGCTGGAGTCCGGGCACCGCAAGCCGGGCCTGGAACTGCTACTCCCCCTGGCGAGGGCCTACCAGGTGCCGCTCGACGACCTCGTTGGCGCCCCGGCCAGCGGGGACCCCCGGGTGTACCCCCGGCCGATCACCCGGCACGGCATGACCGCCATCCCGCTGACCCGCAAACCCGGCGGGCTACAGGCGTTCAAGCAGATCCTCCCGGCTGGCCCGCACGATCTCGAACCCGATCCCCGCTCGCACGAGGGCTACCACTGGCTGTACGTCCTCAACGGGCGGCTGCGCCTGGTGCTCGGCGATCAGGACCTCGTCCTCACCGCCGGTGAGGTCGCCGAATTCGACACCCACCTCCCGCACTGGTTCGGCAACGCCGACTCGCAGCCAGTCGAGTTCCTGAGCATCCTCGGCCCCCAGGGCGAACGCTTCCACATCAGGGCCCGTTACCGACCTGACTGATCTCCGCCCTGCCCGTGTGCTCAATGCCATCCGCAAACACGCCGGTTGGTGCGAAAACCAGCGCACGAGCGAAGAACTCACCACGATGCCACCATGATCAGTCTCAAAATCGTGGCATTTCCTCGGCCGAGGCCAGTGGCGCGGTCGTTCGCCGGCGAGATCGCCAGTCCGGTGACGACGAGCTTGTCGAGGATGCGGCGGACAGCAGCGGAGTTGCGGCCGACTGGAAGGTCCCGCGCGCCGGGCTGTTCAACCACCACTAGACCCGTTGCGCCTCAACGAAATACTGAGGGCATCGCGAATTGCGGTGTCGCGAGTTCGCTGTGCGGACGGAGCGTAGCTGGTTCAGGTCGCTCCAGCAGGCTGGCGGGATCATTTCTCTGGGAGGGGCGGGGTGGCGACTTGTGCGTGGACACGTTCCAGCATGACGACGGGGATCTGCCTACCCGCGGCTGCCTCGAACTCGGCGAACTTCGGGACGAGCGCTACCTCTTTCGCCCAGATCCGCTCGCGCTCCGCGCCCCTGGCGAGCCGAGCTACGACCGGCACTCTTTCCGTGCCCACCTCGACTGTGGCCTGCGGGTTCGCCATGAGATTGTGGTACCAGACCGGATGCTGCGGACTGCCACCGTGGGTTCCAAAAACGGCCCAGCCATCGCCGACCGGCTGGTAGAACAACGGACTGATCCGCTCACGCCCGGTCCTGGCCCCGATGTGGTGCACCAAGATCAGCGGCATGCCTTGCTCGTCGAACCCGGGAATCCGGGGTGGGACGGGGCGACCCGCGGCGAAATCCTCTTCGCTACTCCAAGGCACATACCCGGCGTTCGCCCGGAACTCGGCGATGATCCGATCGTTCCAGCTGTCGACGGTGGGGGCCTTGGCTTCGGTCGCGGTGGTCGTGGTCGGGGCGGACACGGCATCCCCTCCACTATCCGGAGCACTTGCTCCTCAAGGTAGCGCAGTGCGGAGCATGTGCTCCACATAAGGCGGTATGCTCGGCCGTATGGCAGTGGCTGAACCGGAAAGCACCGCCCGGCGCCGCGCGCCGCGCGTGGACGCGATCCGCAACCGGGAAGCGATCGTCGAGGCCGCCGCCGAAGTGCTGGCCGAGCAGGGCGCCGCAGTGGACGTGCGCGAGATCGCCCGCCGCAGCGGGGTGGGCATGGGCACCCTCTACCGGCACTTCCCGAAGAAGGACGATCTCGTCCACACGGTCCTGCGCCAGGACTTCTCGAGGTGGGCGGAATCCGCGCGCCAGGCGGCGATCGACGCCGAGGACCCCTGGGCGGCGCTGACCGACTTCTACCAGCAGGCCCTGACCGGCTATGCGCGCCACCGCGCGATCATGGAGAACTTCGCGCTGACCTGGTCGGTCCCCGATCTGGAGGGCATCCGGCAGCTTCGCCTCGTCATCGAGGAACTGTGCGCCCGCGCCGGCGCCGCGGGCCTGCTGCGCCCCGGCGTGACCACCGACGACCTGCTGCTCCTGCTGGTCTCACTGGGTCACGCCGTCCAGATCACCGACGAGTGTCGCCCGCAGATGTGGAACAGGCTGCTGAGCATCTCCCTCGACGGCCTGCGCGCCGACCGCCGCGAACCACTTCCCACCGACACCGCACCAGACAGCGTCTCGCGATCACTTCACAAATGAGATTGAAATGAAGTCAGCCGTGAGGTTCTACAGCGCGCGACGCACTGAGGTCCGCAACGCAGAGCCACGACTGAGCAGTGCGCTGCCCCGTGGGCAGGTGGCCGCTGGCTCGATGAGCAACCTGGCTATCGCACTGGCCCGGCGCCCGGTTGTTCAGGTCGCGGTTGCCCTGGCCTGGTGAGGGGTCGTGCCAGACCACTGGTGGAAGGCCCGGTAGAACGAACTGGGTTCGTCATAGCCCAGCAGCAACGCGATTTCGGTGATGGTGATCTCGGGCCGTTCCAGGTAGTGGCGGGCCAGGGCGTGCCGGGTGCGTGCCAGCACGGCCTGGAAGCTCGTCTGTTCCTCGGCCAGACGTCGTTGCAGGGTCCGGCGGCTCAGTGCCAGCCGCTGGGCGACGGCGGAGGCGCTGCACTGGCCGGCGGGCAGGAGTTCGAGCAGGGCGGCGCGGACCCGGTCGGCGGTCGACTCCACCCGGTCGAGATCGGCAAGGCGTCGGCGCAGCTCGGGCTCGAAGACACGCCACATCTCGGCGTTCGCGGTCAGGAACGGACGACGGCCGTCGAGGGCGGTGAAGGTCACCACGGGCGCGGCTGCCAGTCCAACGGGAACACCGAGGTAGTCCTCGTATGCCTGGCCGGCCGCGCCGCCCGGTGGGTTCGGCATGGCGATTCGCTCCGGACGCACCGGCCGGCGTGTGCCCAGCCGGGCCAGCGCCACCCAGGACACGAGCTCGTAGGCGACGAAACTCGGTGGCGGCAGCGGATCAGCCGGCCACTGGATGGTCACGCTCAGCCGGCCGCCGTCGGCGTGCACGGCAAGCCCCAGTGGGCCGAGCAGGCGCTTGTGCGCGGCAAGCCGCTCCGCCGCGTGGCGTAGGTCGGCGCTGCACAGCGCAGCGAAGATCGCTGGTTGGAACGTCTCGGCGCGCACCCGCTGGGCGAGGGTCGCACCGAGCGCCGGGTCACCCGAAATCTCCTCCAGTGCCGCCCAACACCGGTAGAACTGGTCCGGCGTGAGCGCCACCTGCCGGTTGAGGAACAGGTCCTCCGGGAGTCCCGCCGCGCGCAGCACCGCGCCGGTGGACACGCCGAGGTCAGCCAGCACGGCACTGGTCGCCGGGCTCAGCGTGAACCTGCCCGCGGTCATGGCCGACGTGTCGACGCGGTCCGCGCCGCGACCTTGGCGACGTCGATGTCGAGCCCGGTCAGCTGCCAGGAGACCTGCCACAGCAGCCGGATCGCCCGATCGGCGCCCGGCCGGATCAAGCGGCGACGGACCGGGGCACCGGCCATGCCCCAGCGCGGGCCGTACAGGGCGCCACCGACGGCACGCGGGTCGGTTGCCGCGCGCAGCGGGCTCAGCGCCCCGCGCTCGGTGTCCATTCCGATCCGACGGGTGAGGGCGAGGAAGAAACGACCCAGGCCACCACCTCCGCCAGCGGTGACCGTGGTCGACTGGATATCGGAGTTCGTGAGGCCCGGGTGGGTGGTCAGGGCCCTCACGGACAGCCCGGTCTCCTGGAACTGCCGGTCCAGCCCCTGGGCGAAGTGCCTGTTGGCGAGCTTGGAATTCCCGTACGCGCGCCACGGGTCGTAATCGCGGAGCAGGAACGGATCGCCAGGATCCAGGGGGCGGCCGGTGTGCTGGGCCCCACTGGTCACCGTGACCACCCGGGCGTCGCGCGTACGCACCAGGGCGGGCAGCAGGCGCGCGGTCAGCGCCCAGTGCCCGAGGTGGTTGATGCCCAGTTGGGTTTCGAATCCGTCGATTGTGCGCCCCTGCGGCATCGCCATCACGCCCGCGTTGTTGACCAGGAGGTCGATACCGGGGTGGGCCGCCAGGATCTGCTCGGCAGCGTGCTCGACCGACGCGAGCGATCCCAGGTCGAGCGGGACGATCTCCACCAACGCACCCGGATGGGTCGCGCTGATCCGGTCGCGGGCCACCACCGCCTTGGCTTCGTTGCGGGCCGCCATGACGACGTGGGCACCCTTCCCTGCCAGCGCCATCGCCGTGGCCAGGCCGATGCCACCGTTGGCGCCGGTCACCACCGCGACACGGCCACTCTGATCGGGAACGTCGGCCAATGACCAGGACATACCGGTAGCTCCTTGGACGGGTCGCGCTGCTGCTCTCACGTTACGTAGCTCGAGCGCTGAGCCCAGTGGCAGAACCCGCCATGGATGTAGCAGTTCGCGCCACAGCGGTGTGAGCGTGCCACCTAGGTGGCACAGCAAGCGATCTTGCTCAGGACGGCTGTCTCACACTCGTTTCACAAATGAAACTGGCATGAAGTCGACCGCGAGAAAATGAAGGGCGTTTTGAGACCCTACAAAAGCGAATGATCAGCCCTGGGCGAGGTCGGCGAACCGGCTGTAATGCAGCTGATGCGCCACCGTCACCGTGCTGGTGGGGCCGGCGCGGTGCTTGGCCAGGATCAGGTCCGCCTCACCCGCGCGCGGGTCGTCCCGTTCCCAGGCGTCCGGCCGGTGGATCAGGATCACCGCGTCGGCGTCCTGCTCCAGCGAGCCGGACTCACGCAGGTCGGAGAGCATCGGCCGCTTGTCGGTGCGCTGCTCGGGGCCACGGTTGAGCTGACTGATCGCGATCACCGGCACCTCCAGCTCCTTGGCCAGCAGCTTCAGGTGCCGGGAGAACTCGGAGACCTCCTGCTGACGGGACTCCACCCGCTTGCCGGAGCTCATCAGCTGGAGGTAGTCCAGCACCACCAGCTTGAGGTCGTTGCGCTGCTTGAGCCGCCGCGCCTTGGCCCTGATCTCCATCATCGTCAGGTTCGGTGAGTCGTCGATGAACAGCGGGGCCTCGCTGATCTCGCTCATCCGACGGGCCAGCCGCGTCCAGTCGTCGTCGTTCATCTTGCCGCCGCGCATGTCGCCGAGCCGGATCCTGGCCTCGGCGGAAAGCATGCGCATGACGATCTCCGTCTTGCTCATTTCGAGCGAGAAGATGGCGCTGGTCATGCCGTGCTTGATCGAGCAGGACCGCGCGAAGTCCAGTCCCAGGGTCGACTTGCCCACACCAGGACGTGCGGCGACGATGATCATCTGACCGGGGTGCAGACCGTTGGTGACGGCGTCCAGGTCGGTGAAGCCGGTGGGCACGCCCAGGGACTGGCCGCCGCGCGAGGCGATGGCGTCGATCTCGTCCATGGTGGGCTGCAACAGCTCCTCGAGGACGGAGTAGTCCTCGCTGGTGCGCCGCTCGGCCACCTCGTAGATGGCGGCCTGCGCGCGGTCCACGACCTCGGCCACGTCGGAGCCGTCGGAACCGCTGTAGCCCAGCTGCACGATCCGGGTGCCCGCCTCGACGAGACGGCGCAGGATGGCCTTCTCGGAGACGATCTCCGCGTAGTAACCGGCGTTGGCGGCGGTCGGCACGGTGGCGATCAGCGTGTGCAGGTACGGGGCACCGCCAACGCGCAGCAGCTCACCACGCCGTTCCAGCTCGGCGGACACGGTGATCGGGTCGGCGGGCTCGCCGCGGCCGTACAGGTCCAGGATGCAGTCGTAGACCGCCTGGTGCGCGGGCCGGTAGAAGTCGTTGGGGCTGAGCACCTCGACCACGTCGGCGATGGCGTCCTTGCTCAGCAGCATGCCGCCGAGCACCGACTGCTCCGCGGCGAGATCCTGCGGAGGCTGCCGGTCGAAGCTCGGCTCGCTCATGCCGCGGTCATCCACGAGCGCCACCGCGCGTCCCTCCTAGCGGTCGGTTGCCTGCACTACTGCTTGTACACGCCACCCCCGACAAGTCCGGGTGCGGGCGGGTCGCTGCGCACGCTAGATCGCCCGTGTGGAGCAGGGCAACCTGGCCTGTGGACAGGCCTGTGGACAGCCTGTGCGTGGTCGCGCGACCTGGTCACAACCCGGGACCGAGCTTGGGGACAAGCTGTGGACAACTGTCTGTGGATGGAGAAGATCCGCAGGTCAGAGGGTGTGGGTAAGCTGTGGAAGAATTCACCCTCACCCGATGCGGCGTGTCGCGCGTGACCGTCTCCTCGGCGTGTCGTGCCCAGGGTGTCACAGCTCGCTGTCCACAGCCATTCGTGGGCGCACTGCTGCAAACGAGCGAAAGCTCCGCCCGACCAGGCCGGGCGGAGCTTTCGGGTGAATCAGGCGGTGGCCACGACCTCGAGGTTGAGGGCGACCGACACGTCCGGGTGCAGCCGGACGTTCACCGAGTGCTTGCCGGTGGTCTTGATGTGACCGGCGGTGTCCACGGAGCGCTTGTCCAGGACCGGACCGCCCGCGGCCTTGACCGCGGCCACGATGTCGGCGGTGGTGACCGAGCCGAACAGCTTCTTCGAGCCGGCGGCGGCCTTCGCGTTCAGCTTGATGGCGCCGAGACCGTCGATGGCGGTCTTGACCTCCTTGGCGTGGTCCAGGTCGCGGATCCGGCGGGTCTCCTGGGCCCGGCGGATCGTGCTGACCTGCTTCTGCGCGCCGCGGGTGGCCAGGATCGCCAGGCCGCGGGGCAGCAGGAAGTTGCGGCCGTAGCCGTCCTTGACCTCGACGAGGTCGCCGGGGCCGCCGAGGCCGCTGACGTCAGCGGTGAGGATGAGCTTCATCAGTGCACTCCCCTGCTCAGCGCGCGGTCGAGGTGTAGGGCAGCAGCGCCATCTCGCGCGAGTTCTTCACGGCGATGGCGATGTCGCGCTGGTGCTGGCTGCAGTTGCCGGTCACCCGACGGGCGCGGATCTTGCCCCGGTCGGAGATGTACTTGCGCAGCAGCGTGGTGTCCTTGTAGTCGATCAGGTTCGCGGTCGACTTGTCCTTGCAGAAGACGCAAACCTTCTTCTTGGGCTTGCGCACAGGCGGCTTCGCCATGGGTTACTCCTGTGTATTACGCGTGAATGAGGTCGGGGGGCGCGTCGCTCAGAACGGCGGCTCGTCGGCGAAACCGCCGGAGCTGGCCGGAGGCGCGGAGCCCCACGGGTCGTCGGCAGGGCCGCTGGAGGATCCGCCACCGTACCCACCACCACCGCCACCGCCACCACCGGCGCGCTGGACCTTGTTGACCTTGGCGTTGGCGTACCGCAGTGAGGGGCCGACTTCCTCGACGTCCAGCTCAACGACGGTGCGCTTCTCGCCTTCCTTGGTCTCGTAGGACCGCTGCTTCAGCCGACCGGTCACGATGACCCGAGAACCCCTGGTCAGGGACTCGGCCACGTTCTCCGCCGCCTGGCGCCAGATGCTGCAGCGCAGGAACAGCGCCTCGCCGTCCTTCCACTCGCCGGACTGCCGGTCGAGGGTGCGGGGCGTGGACGCGACGGTGAAGCTCGCGACCGCGGCACCGGACGGGGTGAAGCGGAGCTCGGGATCAGCGGTCAGGTTCCCGACCACGGTGATCGTCGTCTCGCCTGCCACCGCGATCAGCCCTTGGCTGCGTCGCGACGCAGGACCTTGGTGCGCAGCACCGAGTCCTGCAGGGACAGCTGGCGGTCCAGTTCCTTGACCGCGGCGGGCTCGGCGTTCACGTCGAGCAGGGCGTAGATGCCCTCGGCCTGCTTGTTGATCTCGAACGAGAGCCTGCGACGGCCCCAGACGTCGACCTTCTCCACGTTTCCGCCCGAGGTGCGGATGACGTTGAGGAACGTGTCCAGAGTCGGAGCGACGGTGCGCTCATCGAGACTGGGATCCAAGATGACCATCACTTCGTAATGACGCATGAAGACCACTCACCTCCTGTGGACTGGCGCGGCCACGGTCGTTCCGTGGCAGGAGGGCCTGTTGCGTCAGCAACCCAAAGAGGTTAACAGCCGAGGGGTACCGGGACGAAATCGGTGCTCAGGCCACGCCGGTGCGGCGCAGCACCCAGGTGCGGACCAGCGCGGCGGTGACCCCGGCCAGGGCCAGCACGGCGATGAGCACGGGTGCCGCCACACCGCCGCCCGCCACACTGGGCAGCGCCTGCGCGCGACCGGCGGTCTGCACCCCGTCGGAGTCCGGGGTGGTGCCGCTGAGCGTGCCGACCTGCGGGGCGTAGCCGGGCACCGAGCCGCCGTAGAGGGCGCCGGGGGACGGGGCGAACTCGCCGGGCACGGCGAAGGGCAGGTTGGTGTAGGAGAACAGCGGGACGCGGCCGTAGTCGTAGGAGCCCGCACCGCCGCCGAACTGGTAGAGCTGCACGCCGCCTGGGGTCAGGCCGCCGGAGGTCGGGAAGTTGCTGCTCGTGCTGCCGGTGCCGCCCCCGCCGGGGGTCGTGGTGCCGCCCCCGCCCGGGGTAGTGGTGCCGCCACCGGGCGTGGTCCCGCTGCCGCCGGGGTTGGGGGTGCCGCCCCCGCCGGTGGCCTTCTGCGAGGCGTCGGCGATGGCCTGCGTGCCGTTCTGGATCGGTGCGGCCGCGGAGTTGACGCCCTGCACGGTCACGCCGCAGCCCGCGGTCAGCGCGTTCTGCACCCCGCCGACCAGCACGCCGATGACCGGGCCGAGCAGCGGGATCTGCTTGAGCTTGTCGACCACGGTGGTGGCGATGCTGCCGCCGGTGATGTAGCCGTTGCCGGTGGGCAGCGCGCCGATCGGGATCGCGGGCATGGCCGTGAACGCCTTCTTGAACGGCGCGGCCAGCGGCGGCCCGAGCAGCGGGATCGCGGTGACCAGGTTGGTGATCGGTTCGACCACCGCCGAGGGGCTGAGCGACACCGGTTGACCCGGTGCGCCCTGGATCGAGGTGGCGCAGCTGCCGAGCACGATCGGTTCGGCGGCCGCCGCCGTGCCGGTGCTCGCCACCAGCCCGGCAGCGCTGACGGAGAACAGCACGGCAGCCGCGGTCAGTGCGGTGCCGATACGTCCGCCCATGTTCACCCCTGCAGGTTGACCCGTCGGTAACTTCATGGAGTAAACGACGGTACGTCGCCGAGGTGACGCCTGCCACGGGTATTGAGGGTGGAAATCACTCGGATACCCTCCTGACATGCGCATCGGGGCCCACGTACGCGACGACGACCCCCTCGGCGCGGCGCGCGAGCGCGGTGCCGAGGTCGTCCAGTTCTTCCTGTCCGACCCGCAGGGCTGGAAGGCGCCCAAGCCGCACCCGCAGGCCGAGCAGTTGCGTGACGGGGACCTGACGGTGTTCGTGCACTCCCCGTACGTCATCAACGTGGCCTCGTTGAACAACCGGATCCGCATCCCCTCCCGCAAGGCGGTGCAGCAGCATGCCGAGGCCGCCGCGGCGGTGGGCGCCAAGGGCCTGGTGGTGCACGGCGGTCACGTGACCAAGGGCGAGGACCCGGCAGAGGGACTGGCCAACTGGCGCAAGCTGTTCGAGCGGCAGGCCGACAGCGGGGGCTTCGCGGTGCCGGTGCTGATCGAGAACACCGCGGGCGGGGACAACGCGATGGCCCGCAAGTTCGAGATGCTGGCCAGGCTCTGGGACCAGGTCGGCGAGTTCGGCGCCGGGTTCTGCCTGGACACCTGCCACGCCTTCGCGGCGGGCGAGGAGCTGCTGGGCATCGTGGACCGGGTCAAGGCGATCACCGGCCGGATCGACCTGGTGCACCTCAACGACTCCCGGGACGAGTTCGACTCGGCCCGCGACCGGCACGCCAACATCGGTGCGGGCACTATCGACCCGCAGCTGCTGGTGGCCGTGGTCGCCGCGGCCGGCGCGCCGGTGGTCGTGGAGACGCCCGGTGAGGGCCAGGCCGCCGACATCGCGTTCCTGCGCGAGCACCTCGCCGGGTGAGAGGGGCCGCGCTGGCCCTGCTCGTCCTGCTCTGCGGGGCGGCCCTGGTGGTGGGCTACGGGAACAAGGAGCGCTGCACCGGGCCGCGGTTCGACGCCCAGGGGCGGTCCGAGCCCAACTACGAGGTCCGCCGCTACCGGGACGTGTGCTACTCCGACATCCAGCAGCTCTGGCTGGGCCGTGAGATCGACAAGCACGTGTTCCCGTACGTCTCGGGCAGCCTGGACGCCGAGGGGCACCTGCTCGGCGGTTCGGTGGAGTACCCGGTGCTGACCGGCATGCTGATCTGGGCGGGCGCGTACTTCGCCAGCACCGACGGCCAGTTCCTGTTCTGGTCCGCGCTGCTGCTGGCCCCGTTCGGGCTGGCCGTGGGCTGGCTGCTCGGCAGGATGGCGCGCTGGCGTGCGCTGATGTGGGCGCTGAGCCCGCCGCTGGTGCTCTACGCCTTCCACAACTGGGACCTGCCCGCGGTGGCCTGCACGGTGGCCGCCCTGTACTTCGCGCTGTGGCGCGGCAGGCCGCTGGTCGCCGCCGCCCTGCTGGGTTTCGGCTTCGCGTTCAAGATCTACCCGATCATCTTCGTCGCCCCGCTCGCGCTGTACGTGCTGGCCGCCAGCCCCTCCCGGCGGGACCTGCTCGGCGCGGTGCGCGTGGTGCTCACCGCGGGGCTGACCGCGGTGCTGGTGAACCTGCCGTTCGTGCTCGCGGGCCCGGAGGGCTGGGCGGCCTCCTTCCAGTTCCAGCAGCAGCGCCCGGTGGACATCACGGCGAACTCCTTGTGGTTCTGGGGTTTCCGCCCGTACTCGGACCCGAGCTCGCACGGGTTCCAGGCCGCGGTGAACGCCTGGTCCCCGCTGCTGGTCGTGCTGTCCTTCGCCGTGGCACTGGCCGTGGGCTGGTGGCGCTACCGCCGCGAGGGCGTGTACCCGCTGCTGCCGGTGTGCGCCTCGATGCTGTGCGGTTTCCTGCTGCTGTACCGGGTCTTCTCCCCGCAGTACACGCTGTGGCTGCTGCCGTTCTTCGCGCTGGTGCCGGTGCGCTGGGGCTGGTTCGTCGGCTTCCTGGTCACCGACCTGGCCATGGGCATCGGCATCTTCCGCTGGTACTACTCGATCCAGGTCGGCCTGCCCAACGACGCCTACACCAACCTCGCCGAGCAGGCGGTGGTCGCCGGGGTGTGGGGCAGGGTCGCGCTGTTGACCGCTTTGTTCGGCGTGTTCCTGAAGGCCAAGGGCAAGACCCCCGTGGAGAAGCCAGAACCGGTACTGCGTGAGCCGGAGTTGGAGCCGGTCGGCGTCGCGTGAGCGTGGCGCTGTGCCCGGGTGCTGGACGTCACCCGGTTGGCGGATCCCGCCGACTCATCGCTGCCGAGATCGTGAAGGTGCCGCCGCCGCGGAGGGAGTTCTGCACATGAATCGCAGGCTGCTCGCGATCGCCGTGGGGGTCGCGCTGGAGCTGGTGCTGTCGCTGGTGGTCGGCGGGGTGGCGCACTCCGCGCCGCGCGACGCCTGGGTGGGCACCTGGGAGGCCGCGCCCGCCAACAGCACCGGCGGTGACAGCGGCTACCCGAACTACTCGATCCGCAACGTGGTGCACACCAGTGTTGGCGGTAAGCAGGTCCGGGTCAGGCTCTCCAACAAGTACGGCACCAAGCCGCTGCCGCTGGGGCACGTCACGGTCGGCGTGCAGGCCAAGCCCGGTACCCCGGAGGCCGTGTCGACCAAGGACGTGACCTTCCACGGGGCGCTGTCCACCACCGTGGCCGTCGGCGCCGACGTGCTCAGCGACCCCGTGCCGCTCGCCCTGCCGCCGAGCGTGAACCTGCTGGTCACCACGTACGTGCCCACCCCGTCCGGGCCGGTGACCTTCCACCCGCTCGCGTTGCAGACCTCGTTCTTCACGCGCGCCGGTGACCACGCGGGCGACACCTCCGGAGCGGCCTTCACCGAGCGGACCACCGTGTGGCACTACGTGACCGGGGTCGACGTGCTCGGCCCGGCAGCGGGCAGCGTGGTGACCCTGGGCGACTCGATCACCGACGGGGCGGGCTCCACCGCTGACGCCAACCGGCGGTGGCCGGACTTCCTCGCGCAGCGCCTGCTCGGGCAGAAGCGGCAGCTCGGGGTGCAGAACGCGGGGATCAGCGGCAACCGGATCCTGCTCGATGGCGGCAGCGCGGGCGAGGCGGCGCTCAAGCGCTTCGACGAGGACGTGCTGTCCAGGACCGGCGTGCGCACCCTGGCCATCCTGGAGGGCATCAACGACATCCAGCAGACCCCGCACGAGACCGACCCGTCCAAGATCGAGAACGGGCTCGCGCAGCTGGCCAGGCGGGCGCACCAGCGCGGGCTGCGCGTGGTCGGCGCCACGATCACCCCGTTCCGCGGCTGGGGCTCCTACACCGACTCCCTGGAGGCCGTCCGGGTCGGCGTGAACCACTGGATCCGCACCAGCGGGGTCTTCGACTCGGTGGTCGACCTGGACAAGGTCATCGCCGACCCGGCCGAGCCCAGGCAGATGCTCAAGGCGTACGACTGCGGTGACCACCTGCACCCCGGCGACGCCGGCTACCAGGCCATGGCCAACGCCTTCGACCTGAGCAGGTTGTAACTCAGCGCTGGCTCGTGTCGGCGGTGGCCATGCCCAGCTCCGCGCAGGCCTTGAGCAGGAGCTGGTCACCGCTGGCCACGACCAGGTCCGGCACGTCCAGTTGTTCGGCCGATGCGCAGTGCACGGCGTCGTAGCTGCGCAACGCGAGTTCGTGCGCCAGGACACCGGCTCTGCGCACGACCATTTCGGACACCTCGACCAGTTCGAGTGCGTTGTGCAGCAGGTCCAGTGACGCGAGCGCGCCCGCGTGCGCCTGCGCGTCGAGCCTGCCCAACCGCCGGGCCTGCGCCAGCGCCGCCGCCGCCTCGACGTAGCTCAGTTCCGAGGAGAGCACCCGGTCCGCCACCTCCCACAGGATGGTCGCGGTCGGGGTGCCCGGCTCCCTGGTCAGCAGCGGGACCAGTGCGGAGGTGTCGAAGTAGCAGATCATCCGCGCTGCTCGCTGACCAGCTCGCTGACTGGTCCGCTGGCCTCGACGGGGGTCGGCAGGCTGCGCCGCCGTGCTTTCGCCGGCCGCACCACTCCCTGCGCGATGAGGCGGTCGATGGTGGACGGCTGGTGCACCGGGACGATCTGTGCGATGGGCCTGCCGTGCTCGGTGACCGTGATCGTCTGGCCTTTGCGCACCTCGGCCAGGTGGCGGCTCAGGCTGTCGCGCAGCTCGCGGATGCCGATGTCCATGACTTCCCACCTCATTGCGGCCACATTGGTCACGTAAATGTAGCCACCGCAGGGCGGCTCGTCCACCTGACATCATCAGGGCATGACCGCTCCGGCCCCGACCGTCTTCCGCGCGTTCCGCAGGCTCGCCCTCTCCGTGTTCTGGCCCTGCCTGCTGTTCACGGTGGTCGGCCTGTTCATGCTCCAGGGCGCGCCGGTGACGCCGACTCCGTACGGGCTGGGCCCGCTGCTCGCCGCGGTCATCGCGGCGGTGGTGGTGCTGCGGGTGGTCGACCGCAGGCAGGCCCCGGCGCGCAAGCCGGACCGCAAGGGTGTCGTGGACATGGCCCGGTCGATGTTCTTCGCGCGGCTGGTCGCGGGCGAGCTGGTACTGCTGTCCGGGCTGGTGCTCGGCTGGCTCGCCCGCGACCTGACCCCGCTGGTCGCGGGGCTGGCCTGCATGCTGCTGCTCTACACGTGGCTGCTGCGCACCGACAACTTCCTCGGCGCGCTGCGCGGGCTGCTCGACCCGGTGGGGGCCGGTCAGCTCACCGACGCGGTGGTCAAGCGCGCTCGCTGACGGCCGAACACCACGCGGTCCCTGGCCCCGTCCAGGAAGCCACCGCAGGGATCGTCGTCCCCGGTGCGGCGCACCAGGTCCAGCTCGGGCCGGTAGATCTCGCGCAGCACCAGCAGGCACAGCCCCAGCACGGCGAGGTCACGCAGCACGACGGTGCCCAGGAACGGGTCGGCGGGCAGCCCCTTCTTGTCGGTGCCCAGGTAGAAGAACATGCGGGGCACCCAGACCAGCGCGTCGATGGTCATCCACGCCAGCAGCGGCTTCCACCTCGGCACGGCCAGCACCGCGAGCGGCACCAGCCAGAGCGAGTACTGCGGGCTCCACACCTTGTTGGTGAGCAGGAAGGCCGACACGACGAGCAGGCACAGCTGGGGCAGCCGGGGCCGGGTCGGCGCGGACATGGCCACCCAGCCGATGCCCACGCAGCACAGCACGAACAGCGCCGCGCTGACCGTGTTCAGCACGGTGGGCACCTGGTTGGCGGCCAGCGAGCCGTCGAACCCGGCCCAGCCGGTGAAGTACTGCACCACGTTGTAGAGCGAGTCCGGGTCCACCCCGCGCTCGGTGTTGAGCCGGAAGAACTCCCGCCAGCCCGCCGGGTACAGCAGGTAGATCGGCAGGTTGACGGCCACCCACGTGATCACCGCGGCGGCGGTCGCGCTCAGCCCGTGGCGGAGCTTGCCCGAGCGCCAGCACAGCAGCAGCAGCGGTCCGAGCAGGAACAGCGGGTACAGCTTGGCGGCGCCGCCGAGCCCGAGCAGCACCCCGGCGAGCACCGGTTTCTTGCGCGCCCACGCCAGCATCCCGCAGGTGGCGAACGCGACGGCGATCGTGTCGAAGTTGGTGAACCCCTGGATGATCACCAGCGGGGAGACGGCGACCAGCGCGGTGTCCCACACCCGCCGCCGGGCCATCCGCATCACCGCCCATACCACCGCCAGCCAGGCCAGCGCCAGCCAGAACGCGATGAAGTCGAAGTAGACGACCACCGTCATGCCGCTGGGCAGCCAGCCCGAGGAGGCCAGCGTCACGTAGCTCTGCGCGAGGCGCGCGTTGAACCACTGGAACAGGCCGGTCAGCACCGGGTACTCCATGTACCGGACGTGCTCGTCCGGCTTGCCCTGGTTGTCCACCCAGGAGGTCTTGTACGGGAAGGTCTGCGGCTGGTCCAGGCGCTCGGCCGTGTAGAGCGGGATGATGTCGGAGTAGCACATCGCCACGTACTGGCGGTTGCCGCTCCAGTCCAGTTGCAGCACGCCCTTGTCGTCGCGGAAGGTCTGCACGCACGGCGACTTCTGTAGCCAGCCAAGCGCCAGCGTGACCACCGCGAGCAGCAGGATCACCCGCGCCGAGGTCCAGAACCACTGCCTGCCCACCGAGGCGTGCCTGCCAAGCGGGCCGCCGAAGGGCCTGCTGAGCTGTCTGGCCAGCGACTCGGTCCAGGTCGGCGCCACGCGCTCGTCCGGGCTGAGCGAGGCGGTGTCCTCGGTCGGCGCGGTTCCGGTGGGCTGCACCCGCTTGACCTGGGGCTGATCGACCTCGGGTTCGGTGGACACCCGGTGGATGCTACGGGCAACCGGGTGTGCGCGGGGTCAGCCTCCCTGCGGATCGCGGCGTTCTTCCCCTTCCGCGCAAGCCCGCGGTCGCGGTTGTCGGCCGGGCACAACGCCCGCGCGGCCACGCGGGCGTTGTGCTGCTGCGCCCTCCTTGCCGCTGACCGAGCCGTGCGAGGTGATTCGGTGCGGACCGGCCGGTCCCAGCGGTGGCTACGGGTGTGGGAAGCCCGTTTCGCCCGGTTCGGTGATGATCGTCTTGGGCGGGGTGGTCGTCCGGCTCGGCGTGGTCGTGGTGGTCGTGGTGGAGCTGCTCGGCGCGCTCGGGATCGTGGTGTCCGAGGTCGGGTTGGTGGGCGGCGGCGGTGAGTCGTGCGTGGTGGTGAAGGTCGCCGTGGGCTGCACCTGCTCACCGATCGGCTTCGCCGCGGGGAACGGCTCGTTCGGGATGTTCGCGGCCTTCAGGTAGTTGCCCATGAACTGCTGCCAGATCTTGCCGGGCAGCCCGCCGCCGAAGATCGGCTTGCCGTCCTTGTCCCGGATCGGCTCGGTCTTGTCCGCGCCGACCCAGACCGCGGCCGAGACGGTCTGCGTGTAACCCACGGTCCAGGCCTTGGAGTTGTCGGTGGTGCCGAGGTCCTGGGTCCCGGTCTTCAGGCCGGTGGCCCACGGGCCGTTCAGCCGCAGCCCCCACTGGCTCGCGCCGTCGACCAGGGTGGCCGTGACGTTGCGGGCGATCTGCTGGTTGCGGTTGGCGTCCGAGCCGTCGAAGGCGGGCTTGCCGTCGTCGGGCCGCTCCACGGCGTGCCCGTCCGGGTACACGATCTTGGAGACGAAGTGCGGGGCGCGCTTGGTCCCGTCCGCGGCGAAGGTCGCGTAGGCCGCGGCCATGTCCAGGGTGCGCACCACGGTTTCGCCGCCGCCGATGGCGATGTTCAGGTCAGGGGTGCCGCCCGAGGCGCCCACCAGCAGCTTCTTGCCGTCCACCTCGTCGGGGATGCCCGCCTGGTGCGCCGCGTCGGCCACCGCCCTGGTGGTGACCTTGTTGTAGACCAGGTTCACGAAGGTCGTGTTGATCGAGTACAGCATCGCGTCCTTGAGCGTGCACATCGGCTGGCACGGGTAGCTGCTGCTCGCGTTGACGAAGTCGCGCACCCCGTCGACCTTCTGCGGTGAGGTGGAGTCGAACCGGGACCCGATGCCGATGCCCTGCTCCAGCGCGGCGACCAGGTCGAAGGGCTTGAAGGCCGAACCAGGCTGTTGCAGCGACTGGGCGTAGTCGAAGTTGCCCGCCTCCTTGTTTCCCCAGTACGCGGTGACTCCCCCGGTCTTCGGGTTCACCGCGACCAGCGCCTGGCGCAGGTTCGCGGGCTGGCCGCTCATCACGTCCTGCACGGCCTTCTCCGCGGCGTCCTGGGCCTTCGCGTCCACCGTGGTGTAGATCTTCAGCCCCTGCCGCTGCACCTGCTCCTCGGACAGCCCGTACTGCGGTCCGGCCAGCTCCGCCATCACCTGGTACTGGATCGCCCTGCGCGGTCCCTGGAGGGCGGCGGGCTCGGTCTTCTCCAGGTCGACCAGCTTCGGCGGCTCGGCGAACTTGGCCCGGTCCGCCGCGCTCAGCCAGTTCTTCTCCACCAGCTGGGTCATCACGTCGTTCCAGCGCTTGGTCCGGTACGTGGTGTCCTCCGAGCGGCTCGGCCCCTGGATCATGCCCGCCAGCTGTGCGGCCTCGGAGGCGTTGAGGTCCTTGAGGTCCTTGCCGAAGTAGGCCTGGGCCGCGGCCTTGATGCCGTACGCCCTGCGGCCGAAGTAGATCGTGTTCAGGTAGGAGGTGAGGATCTCCTGCTTGCTCTGCTGCTGGCTCATCTTGACCGCGGTGACCAGCTCGGTCCACTTGCGGCCGAGGCTGGCCACGTCGTTGCCGGTGGCCTGCTTGATGTACTGCTGGGTGATGCCCGAGCCGCCGCTCTGCCCGCCGGTGGCCTGCAACCACAGCGCGCGCACGATGGCCTTCGGGTCGAAGCCGGGGTTCTGCTCGAAGCTGGCGTCCTCCGCGGCGTACACGGCGTGCTGGACCGGGTCCGGGATGTCCGAGTAGGTGATCATCGTGCGGTTGCCCTCGGGCGCGAGGTCCACCATCTTGTCGCCGTTGGCGTAGTACAGCGTGACCGTCTGCGACTGGCTGGCCGCCACCACCCGGGGATCGGGCACGGTGACCAGGAAGTACGTGATGGCGAAGGCCACCAGCGGGCCGAGTACCGCCAACCCGGCCACCACGTAGCCGATGCGGCGGACCCTGCGCCAGGTCTTCTTGCGGCGGAGCCCGCGCTCCTGCTCGCTGGGCTCCTCCTCGGCCACCGGCTCCTGCACCGAGGTCGGCTCGGGCGGCAGGTCGTGCCCGCGGTGGGTGATCAGCTCCGGCTCGGGCTGGTGCGGCTCGGACTCCTGCGGGATCAGCTCGGTCCGGTCCCCGCCCTGCGGCAGGCGTTCGGTGCGGCCCTGCGCGTCGGCCTCGGGCAGCCGCTCGGTCCGCTCCTGGTCGGGTCGGGGGACCCGACTGGTCGGTTCCTCGTGCTGGTCGCTCACCACTGGCCTTCCGGATCGGGTCAACTCACCGTTGAGTAGACGTTGACGGCGCGGCCCGCGTTGCCTGGCTCGCCGATTGTGGCCCCGACCGGCCTGGTTCGCACCCGGACGAACGACGGCGGGGTGGTCGCTCGTGCGACCACCCCGCCGGATGCCTAGCCCGTCTGACCGCCCGGTGGCTGTATACCGCCGCCACCCGGCCCCGGTTTGCTCTTGGTCGTCGTGTCACAGGGGAAGCCCGGGAAGCACGGGGTCGTGGTGTCCGTCGGCTTCGTGTGCCGTGAGGAGGTCGTGGTCTCGGTCGGCTCGCTGGGAGTCGTCGTGGTCGTCTGGGTCGGTTCGGTGGTGGTCGTGGGCTGCTGCGTGGTGGTGATCACAGAGGTGCCCAGGCCGGTGTACTTCGAGAACTGCTGAACGGGCTGCCCCTTGAGGTAGTCGTTCATGTACGCGTTCCAGATGTACGCGGGCTCCTCACGGCCATAGATCGGGTAGCCCTTGGGCGGTCCGAACCGGTTGAAGTAGTTGCCCTTGATGGGCCCGGGCGCGTCCCGGTTGCCCACCCAGACGGCCGTGACGACCTGCGGGGTGAAGCCCACCATCCAGGCGTTGGCGTTCTCGCCGGTGTCCAGGTACTGGGCGGTGCCGGTCTTCGAGGCCACCGGCCGGTTGCCGTCCAGGCTGGCGCAGTGCACGCCGGGGCCACCGCAGGAGTGCGCGGCCACGTCGGTCATCGCCTCGGTGACGTTGCGGGCCAGCTTCGTGTTGTGGTCCGAGTCGTTCGGGTCGAGGGCCTGCTTGGGCTGCAGGTCGGCGTTGGTGCTGGTGTTGTAGATCTCCGTACCGGTGCTGCTGGTGATGTTCCTGATGAAGTGCGACTGGATCTTCACGCCGTTGTTGGCGATCGTGGCGTAGCCCTGCGCCATGTCCCTCGGACGCACCGGGTACTGGCCCAGCGCGATACCGGTCTGCACGTTCTTCGCGGCGAGGGTCTGCGGGTCGTACTCGGTCAGGCTCGGCACGCTCTTGTTCTCGCTGCCGACCAGCGCGAGCTGGTGGTCCGCGATGCCCGTGGCCAGCGCCGCCTTGCGCACGTTGGACGGACCGGTGTCCAGGGCCATCTGGTAGAAGACGGTGTTCACCGACATGGTCATGGCCGTCTTGACCGTGCACTGCTTGCCGCAGTTCTCGCCGTCGGCGTTGTGGATGGTGACCTTGTCGGGCCCGTCACCGAACTTCAGGTTGTCCGAGCCGTCGTAGGTCGAGGCCAGGCCGATCTGCGGGTTGTTCTGCATGGCGGCGAGCAGCACGAACGGCTTGAACGAGGAACCGGGCTGGTTCGGGAAGTTCGCCATGTCGTAGGACCAGTTCTGCGGGTCGTCCCCGCCGAACCAGGACACGATCTCCCCGTTGCTCGGGTTGATCGAGACCAGGGCGCTGGCCAGCCTCGGGTTCGCCTTGTTCGCCTCCATGATCTTGTGGACGGCGTCCTCGGCCTTCTTCTGCGCGTTCTTGTCGATCGTGGTGTAGATCTTCGCGCCCTGCTTCTGCAGCGTGTCCCGGTCCAGCTTGATGTTCGGGTCGTTGGCGGCCTCGGACATGACCTGCTTCAGGATGAACTGCTCGGGACCGCCCAGGGCGCCGCCGCTGTCGGAGGTGTCCTTCACCGGGGTCGGCGGGTTCGGGTACTTCGCCCTGTCCGCGGCGGAGATCCAGTTGTTCTCCTGCATCCGGCCCATGGTGATCTTCCACCGGTTGCCGGTCCAGCTCGGGTCCTCGTTGTTGAGGGGTACGTTGATGCAGCCCGCCAGCCACGCCGCCTCGGACGGGTTGAGCTGGCCGACGTCCTTGCCGAAGAACGCCTTCGACGCCGCCTGGATGCCGTAGGCGCCCCGGCCGAAGTAGACCGTGTTCAGGTACGCCTGGAGGATCTGGTCCTTCGACTGCTGCTGGCTCATCTTGATCGACTTGACCAGCTCGGTGAACTTGCGGACGTAGGTGTGGTCCTCGTTCAGCGTCGCCTTCTTGACGTACTGCTGGGTGATGCCGGAACCACCGCCACCGTTGCCGGTGATCTGTCCCCACACGGCGCGCGCGATGCCCTTGATGTCGAAACCGCTGTTGGTCTCGAAGGTCGGGTCCTCGGCCGCCTCCACGGCGTGCTGCACGATCTTCGGCACCTGGTCGATGTTCACCATCGTCCGGTTGCCGCCCTCGGCCGCGCCCAGCGTGGCCATGGTGCTGCCGTCGGAGTAGAGCAGCGTCATCGTCTGGCTCTGCGAGGCCGCGACCGCGACCGGGTCCGGCGGGTTGAGGGTGAAGTAACCGATGATGAACGCGATCATCGGCCCGATGAAGCCGACGGCGGCCAGCACGTAGCAGGTCCGGCGCACCCGGCGCCAGATCTTCTTGCGCTTGAGCTTGCGCGCCTCTTCCTCGTCCATCACGTACTCGTCGGGATCCACGTACTCACCCGGCGGCAGGTCGTGCTCGCGGTGTGTCATGAGCTCGGGTTCACGCTGGAACTCCTCGTGGACCGGCGGCAGCATGTCGGTGGCGTCACCGCCGGGGCCGCGCCTGGGGCCACCGGGGGCCATCGGCGGGCGCCCACCGGGCGGGCCGGGCGGCGGACCGCCCTGGGGGCCGCCGGGGTAGCCCCGAGGAGGCCGTCCACCGGGACCGCCCTGCCCACCGGGACCTGGCCCCGGGTAGCCGCGTGGCGGCGTGTTCGGTCCTCTGCCGGGCGGCTGCTGCGGGGGGACCGGAGGTCGTCCGCCGGGCACACGACCGGTCGGCGCCCCACCCTGGGGCGGTCCGCCAGCAGGTCGCGGGTCGCGCTCACCCGGCCAGACCGGCTGGCCACCACGGGGCGGCCGGGCCTGCCGGTCCGACTCGTCGAAGCTCGGCCACTGGGCCTCGTCACCACGCTCGTCGCTCACTGAAGGGCCTTCCGAATCGGTGCCCCGTCAAGGGCAACCGTCAGTACTAGTCCGCCGTCTACTACTACAGACGCGCAGGTCGGTAACCGGTTCACTCCGCGGCGGTCCTGCGTCGTGGCTTGCGCGCGCGCACACCGCCCGTCCCCAGGACGTATGACTGCACCAGGTGGTTCCAACTGCAGGTGCGGCAGACCTCGACGACGTAGACCGTGAACTCGGTGTAGAGCGAACTCATCCGCTCCAGCTCGTCGGGCGTGCGAGCCGATCCGGCGACGTGCTTGAGCTCGTCCCCGTAGACCCAGGACACCAGGGTCAGTGGCTCCTTGCGGCAGACGGGGCAGCTCACGTCGGTGGGCTGGCCGTGGAACTTCGCCGCTCGGACCAGGTAGGGGCTGGCGTCACAGACCTCCATCGTGCCGACCCTGCCCGAGTAGACCTCCGCGAGCAGCGCTCGGCGCTGCAACGCGTAGTCCACCACCTGTCGCTGGGTCCGCACAGCCAACAGCGTACGTGGCCCCTGCGGAGCAGCTATGGGCCGTTCAGGGCAGCGGCTCACCACGCTGTGTCACCCACGCCACATCGGGGGCTCTGCCGCAGGGCACCGTGAGACCCTGTACAGCCGTGCTGACCAGCGCAGGAACAGCTGGGCACCGAGCTGGTGTTGTGCATAGCACCGATCACCATCCCCAGTAGTAACGAGGAGGAGTCCGGCATGGGCGAACACCGCCGCAGTGTGCGGGTGGCCATCGTCGGCGTAGGCAACTGTGCGGCGTCCCTGGTGCAGGGCGTGCACTACTACCGTGACGCCGAGCCCGGTAGCAGGGTGCCCGGGCTGATGCACGTCCAGTTCGGTGACTACCACGTGCGGGACATCGAGTTCGTCGCCGCGTTCGACGTGGACGCCAAGAAGGTCGGCCGGGACCTGTCCGAGGCGATCGTGGCCAGCGAGAACAACACCGTGACCATCGCCGACGTGCCCCCGCTGGGCGTGCCGGTGCGGCGCGGGCACACCCTGGACGGGCTGGGCCGCTACTACCGCGAGACGATCGAGGAGTCCGACGAGGACCCGGTCGAGGTGGTGCGGGTACTGCGCGAGACCGGGGCCGACGTGCTGGTGTCCTACCTGCCGGTGGGCTCGGAGGACGCTGACCGGTTCTACGCCCAGTGCGCCCTGGAGGCCAAGGTGGCCTTCGTCAACGCCCTGCCGGTGTTCATCGCCTCCGACCCCGCATGGGCGGCCAAGTTCACGCAGGCCGGGGTGCCCATCGTGGGTGATGACATCAAGTCCCAGGTCGGTGCCACGATCACCCACCGGGTGCTGGCCAAGCTGTTCGAGGACCGCGGGGTGCTGCTGGACCGCACCATGCAGCTCAACGTGGGCGGCAACATGGACTTCAAGAACATGCTCGAGCGCGACCGGTTGGAGTCCAAGAAGATCTCCAAGACCCAGTCGGTGACCTCCCAGGTGGACCGGGACCTGGGCGCCCGCAACGTGCACATCGGGCCCTCGGACTATGTGGCGTGGCTGGATGACCGCAAGTGGGCCTATGTCCGGTTGGAGGGCCGCGCGTTCGGGGACGTGCCGCTGAACCTGGAGTACAAGCTGGAGGTCTGGGACTCCCCCAACTCCGCGGGCATCATCATCGACGCGATCCGCGCCGCGAAGATCGCGCTGGACCGGGGTATCGGTGGCCCGATCCTGTCCGCGTCCTCCTACTTCATGAAGTCCCCGCCCGAGCAGTACTCCGACGCCGAGGCACACCAGGCCGTGGAGCGGTTCATCCGGGGCGAGGTCGAGCGCTAAACGGACATCCCGCCTGGCAGCGGCCCCGTCGACCGGCGGGCCGCTGCCAGGATGGCGGGGTGCGCATCCTGATCCCGCTGCCCGACGCGGACTTCGACGTGACCGAGGTGGCGGTGCCGTGGCGGCTGCTCACCGACGCGGGGCACGAGGTGGTGTTCGCCACGGAGCTGGGCGGGGCGGCGGCCCAGGCGGACCCGCGGCTGCTGACCGGGGTGCTGTTCGGGCAACTGGGCGCCGAGCCGGAGCCGAAGCGGTTCTACGGGGAGATGGTGGCCGACGAGCGGTTCGCGGCGCCGACCCCGTGGGCGGCGGTGGAGGCGTCGGCGTTCGACGGGCTGGTGCTGCCGGGCGGCCACGCGCAGGGCATGCGCCAGTACCTGGAAAGCGTGGTGCTGCGGCGCAAGGTCCTGGACTTCTGGCGCATGGACAAGCCGGTCGGGGCGATCTGCCACGGGGTGATCGTGCTGGCTCGCACCACGGAGCCGGGGACGGGGCGCAGCGTGCTGGCAGGCAGGCGCACGACCTGCCTGCCGAAGTACATGGAGCGCTCGGCCTACTACCTGACGGCGTGGCGGCTGGGGCGCTACTACCGCACGTACCCGGAGTACGTGGAGGACGAGGTGCGCGCGGCGCTGGGCGACCCGGCGTTGTTCGAGCGCGGGCCCAGGTCGCTGTCGCGCGGCACGGCCACGGACGACGGTCCGGCGTTCGTGGTGCGGGACGGCAACTACGTGTCGGCCCGCTGGCCGGGTGACGCCTACCTGTTCGCGAGGCGGTTCGACGCGCTGCTGGGTTAGGGCGGTGTCCAGCGCCCCTCGGTCTCGGACACCGCCCTAGAAGCCCGCCTTGGTGTAGGCGGAGAAGTCGTTGGGCGGCGCGACGTCCACGTCGGCGCACTGGGTGTTGTTGGCGCGGGTCCGCTGCCACTGGGTGAGGTAGTACACCTGCCTGCCGGTGGCCCGGGTGGCCTTGGCCAGGCCCGCGGCGGCCTCGGCGTCGTTGTAGTACGACTCGCCGATGATGAACGGCTGGGTGGTGTAGCCGAACTGCCGCAGCCCGTTGTCCACGGAGACGAACTGGTCGTACTCGTCCCCGTAGACGTGCACGTCGAACAGCGGGGGCGGGCTGGTGCCGTACACCTTGCCGAGGTTGAGCACCGAGCCCCAGTCCTGGCTGTTGACGGAGAAGCCGACGGTGTCGGTGCGGCCGAACTTGGCGGTGTAGTCCTTCCACAGCTGCTGGTCGTACTGGAGCACCACCGACTGTCCGGTGGACGCGGTCAGCTCGCTGCCCAGGTCGAGGTGGTACGGCAGCCCGGCCCCGGCGACCACCGCGTGCAGGTCCTGGATGAACTGCCAGTTCTCCTGGTACAGCTCGGGTTGCCAGCTCGCCCAGCCGTGCGGGTCGTTGGGCGCCAGCGGGTGCAGCACCACGGTGATCTCGGCGAAGCCGACCTGTTTGACGGTGGACAGCAGGCCGGTGAGGTTGCTCCGGTCCTGCTCGGGGAGCTTGCCGCCGGTGGAGTCCACGACGGTGCCGGTGGCGGCGCCGTGGTGGTGGTACAGCCCGAGCGAGATCCGGTTCTGGCCGCCGGAGTGCATGCCGGTGAGCTGGTACCGCACGATGTCGGGCACCTTGTCGAAGTTGCGCACCACCTGGTACGGCTCCCGGTAGCAGTCGTCCAGCGAGTAGAAGTCGTAGTTCGAGCCGCCGGAGACCGGTGCGGGCGGCGGCGCGGGGTCGGCCGCCGCCCCCGCCTGGGTGCAGGCGAGCACCAGTGCCGTCAGAACCAGGATCCGCCCGGTGCGCGTGCTGCCCATCGCGGAACCCTCCCGTCACCGGTGAACGGCTGGGTCGTGCCCCCCGTCCAGCCTCGCACCGGGCGGGCCGGTGGACCGGTCAGGATCGCGGCTTTTCACCGCTTCGAGTGGGTTTTGCCAGCTCAGGCCGCGTGGTTGCAGGTGGAACAACTGCAGTCCGCGCAGGTGCAGTTGTTGCACGAGTCGTTGCCGCAGTTGGCGCACTCGCAGACCGCGTGGTTGCACGTGGCGCAGGTGCAGTCGGCGCAGGTGCAGTTCGCGCAGGAGTCCGAGCAGTTGGCACAGGAGCAGGTGGTGCACTCGTCGTAGTGCGTCCCGTCCTCGGTGGGGTGCTCGCGGTGCACGTGCCCGTCGTGCAGGTAGTCCACGTGGTCGGCGTGCACCACGGCTTCGTGACCGCAGCCGGGGCCGTGCGTGTGCGAGTGGTCCTCGGCTTGGCGGTGCGGGGTCATGGTGGTCATGCCCGCATCGTCGAATGCGCACACGTGCATCTCAACTCCAAACCGGGTCGCTCCCCCGAACGAGCTAGCGTCCTCGGCATGAGTGAGCGACCGACTGCCCTGATCACCGGGGCCTCGCGCGGCATCGGCGCCGCCGTGGCCCGTGCGCTGGCCCCGACGCACGACCTGTTGCTCGGCGGCCGGGGCACCGAGGCCCTGCAAGCGCTTGCGGCCGAACTGCCCGGGGCCCGCCCGTGGCAGGCGGAGCTGACCGACCCGGCAGCGCTGGCCCAGGCCACGGCCGAGATCGCGAGCCTGGACGTGCTGGTGCACAACGCGGGCATGGCGGAGGTCGGCCCGCTGGAGAAGACCTCGGCCCAGGTGTGGCGGGACACGCTGGAGCTGAACGTGGTCGCCGTCGCCGAGCTGACCCGGCTGCTGCTGCCCGCCCTGCGCGCGGCCCGCGGCCACGTGGTGCTGATCAACTCCGGCGCGGGCCTGAACGCCAACGCGGGCTGGGGCGCCTACGCCGCGAGCAAGTTCGCCCTGCGCGCGTTCGGCGAGGTGCTGCGGGCCGAGGAGCCCGAGCTGCGGGTGACCTCGGTGCACCCGGGTCGGGTGGACACCGACATGCAGCGCGCGATCCGCAAGACCGAGGGCGGGCAGTACGAGCCCGAGCGCTACCTCACCCCGGAGTCGGTGGCCGACTCGGTGCTGCACGCGGTGACCGCACCGCGCGGCGCGCACGTGCACCAGGTGGTGATCCGCCCCAGCTGAGCGGGACTCGGCCGCCCCAGAGCGGGACTCGCGCTCCGGTGGGCGGGACTCGCCGTCGGGTGGGCGGGACTCGTCTTGACAGCGGCGTGTCCCGCCCAGGCGCGGGTGAGTCCCGCTCAGGCGCTGAGCAGGCGCTGGGCCACCTTGCCGACCTCCTCCTGGGCGGCCCACCGGTCCACGCGGGTCGACTCGCCCGCCTCGACGACCTGCTCGCCCGCCACCCACACGTCGCGGACCCGGCGCGAGCCCGCGCCCCACACCAGGTTGGCCAGCAGCTGACCGTCCGGAACGGACAGTCCCGCGGCGAAGGCCGGGTCGTCCAGGTCCACGTGCACGATGTCGGCCCACCGCCCGGTCTCCAGCGCGCCGATGTCCTCGCGGCGGATCGCCTCGGCCCCGCCGCGGGTCGCCAGCAGCAAGGCCTGCGCCGCGGTCAGTGCGGCGGCGTCCCCGGTGGACAGCCTGGCCAGCAGCGAGGACAGCCGGACCTCCTCCCAGAGGTCCAGGTCGTCGTTGCTGGCGGGGCCGTCGGTGCCCAGCCCGACGCCGACGCCCGCGCCGAGCAGGTCGAGCAGCCGCGCGGTGCCGGAGGCCAGCTTGGCGTTGGAGCCGGGGCAGTGCCCCACGCCGACCTGGTGGCGCGCGAACAGCTCGATGTCCACATCGGACAGGTGCACCGAGTGCGCGGCCAGCACCCGGCCGCCGAACACGCCCAGCGAGTCCAGCAGCTGCGGCACCGAGCCGTACTGCTCGCGCTGCGGCTGGTCCTCGGCGAGCGACTCGGCCACGTGGATGTGCAGCAGCGCCTCGCGCCGCTTGGCCTCCTCGGCGATGGCGGCCAGCGCCTCGGGCGGCAGGGTGTACGCCGAGTGCGGGCCGTAGCCCAGCTCGATGCGTTCGCCGGGGCCGGAGCGCAGGCCGTCGGCGTCGATCCACGCGCCGATCCGCTCGGTCATCTGCTGCCAGCTGCCCAGCCGGTCCCAGCCCGGCGCGGCGATCACGGCCGGGGTCAGCACCACGCGGGAGCCCACCTCCAGCACGGACTCGGCGACCTGCTCCCCGTAGAAGTACATCTCCACGCTGGTGGTCACGCCGTGGCGCAGCATCTCCAGCGCGCCCAGCCGCATGCCGGTGCGCACGTCCCCGCCGTCCAGGTGGCCCTCGGCGGGCCAGATCACGTCCTGCAGCCAGGACATCAGCGGCAGGTCCCCGCCCATGCCGCGCAGTACCGTCATCGGGCTGTGCGCGTGCGAGTTGATCATGCCGGGGAGCAGGATGCCCGTGCGCTCGTGCACCGGCGTGCCCGCGGGCAGCCGGGGCGCCGAGGACAGCGGTCCGCAGTACTCGATCCGACCGTCCGCCCCGACGTCGACGGCCGCGTCGCGCAGCACCGAACAGGACTCGTCACAGGGCAGCACCACGGGTGCCTGCAAGCGGAAAGCCTCAGCCATCCGGCGATTGTGCCACTGCCGGGTTTCAGCGCGTGGTCGGCAATTCCACCTCGACCAGCCAACCCCGGCCGCCCAGCGGACCCGCCTGGAACCGCCCGCCGAGCAACTCCGCGCGTTCGCGCATGCCGACCAGCCCGAAGCCCCCGGAACCGCCCACCGGCGCGACCTGCTGACCGCTGCCGTCGTCGGCGACCCTGACCCGCACCACCTGCCCCGAACTGCGCACGTCCACGTCGATCCTGGTCAGGTCCACGGCGTGCTTGCGCGCGTTGGTCAGCGACTCCTGCACCAGCCGCAGCACCGAGCGGCCCAGCTCCGGCGGCACCGGGTCGGCCAGGTCCACGGTCAGCCGCACCGGGCCGCCCACCTGCCGCACCAGCTCACCGATCTGCTCGGCGAGTTCGCCGTTGTCCTTGCTGGTGGTCCCGCTCGGCTCGGCGCCCCGCAGGCTGCCGACCAGTCGGCGCATGGCGGTCAGCGCCTCGTTGCCGCTGGCGGTGATGATCGGCAGTGCGGCGCGCGGGGCGGTGGGGTCCTTGTCCGCCACCGACTCGGCCGCCTGCGCGTGCACGATCATCCCGGTGACGTAGTGCGCGACGACGTCGTGCAGTTCCCGTGCCAGCGCTAGCCGTTCCGCCTGCTGCGCCGCGGCGACGGAGTTCGCCTCCGCGGTGCGCCGTTCCCGGTCGCGGGCGCGGAAGTACAGGCCGGTGCCGATCGCGATGGCCAGCAGCAGCGACCAGACCACCGAGTTCGTGAGGCTGAACCGGCCGGGGCCGGGCCACATGCTGGGCCGCAACAGCTGGGCCATCACCGTCGCGGCCGTCAGGGCGAGCACCATCAGTGCCGCGCGCAGGCGGCCCGCCTGGCGGACCGTGATGGCGATGATCGCCATGACGGCGGCGAACTCCGTGAGGTACAGGCCAATCGACCAGGTGCTCGTTCGTATTTCCAGCACGCGCAGCAACACGCTGGACCCGGCGATCAACACCGCGACGGCCAGCGCGGCGTCCACCGGGCGGCGCGGGCTGAGCACCGCCAGCACCGAAGCCAGCAGCGAAACGGGCAGACCCCAAGGGGCCTCGTCCCACCTCAGGGTCGAGGATGTCTCCAGGGCGAGGATCGCGGCCAGGGCCAGGGCGAGCGGCCACTGCCTGCGAGCCAGCACGGGCCAGCTCAGGGACTGGTTCTCCACGGCACAACACCGTAGGGCGTACTGCCCGCGCCTGCCGTCACTCCGCAGACCGATGGCCGATCAGCCGAGGGATGTATGCCCGGACGAGCCATCCGACCGATGCCCGCTGACGGCCGTGGCGGCGAAGCTCGTGGCAACGTCGAAACACGGAGGTGCGGGATGTTCGCAACGGTGATGACCTGGAGCGGTGCGGTTGTCGGCCTGCTGGTGCTGGCCGTGATGGCGATCTCGGGGGTACTGGTCGACTCCGAGCGCGGCTGAGCTCAGGCACCCAGCCGCTTGTGCAGCAGGGCGGCCAGCCTGCTGCCGTGGGCCTCGGTCCGCTCGGCGGCCCGCTCCTCGGAGCCGGTGACGGTGAACCTGGCCGGGGTGCCCAGCCGGGCCCGCTGCGCGGTGACCGCGTCCACGCGGAAGGCAGGCCGGTTGCCACCCGCCCGCTGGCGGGACCGCAGCCAGGCGAGCCGGTGCAGCGCCTCGGCGTGGTGGTCGGTGATCGTCACCTGCGCGGCGTCGAAGGAGTGCAGCACGGCGCGGTTCAGTTCGATCGTGGCGCGGTCGCGCCACAGCGTGCGCTCGCTGCGCACGTCCAGGCCCAGCCGTTCGGCCACCTCGCGGGCCACGGCGTAGGCCCCCTCGTCGGCCAGGCTCCTGGTGCCGATCTCGGCGCCCACGAACCAGCTGTTGAACGGGGCGGCGGGGTAGGTGATGCCGCCGATGACCAGCCGCATGTTGCTGATCACCGGCACGGCGTGCCAGCGCAGGCCCAGTTCCACGAACCAGGGCAGTTCCGGGTGCTCCAGCGGTACTTCCTGGATCACGTCGCGCGGCACCGTGAACAGCTTCGGGCCCTCGTGCGCGGTCTCCACCACCAGCGGCAGGTGGTCGAACCGGCCGCGCTGGGTCGGTGCCTTCCAGCCCATCCTGGAGACCGCGTCGGTGAACTCGGCGTAGCGCGGGTCCCCGAGGACCTTGCCGTTGGCGTCCCGGTAGCCCGCGTAGCGGACGAGCTGCTCGTTCCAGACGCACGGCCCCGGCGAGTTGGGCCCGTCCGGCGCGAACACGGTGACCAGGGGCTGGATCTGCCCGTTGTTGGTGGACAGTCGCAGGTGTTGCACGCACTCGGCGGCCACGGCGGCGGCGTTGCGCAGCCCGCGCAGGTCGCGCACCTTCAGTCGGCGCCACGGCACACCGCTGGTGCACCAGCCGCTGTCGCGCAGCGCGACCCGGGCGCCGTAGGCGAGCTCCTGCGGGGTGTGCCGGTACGTGCCGGTGTCCGCGATCTCGGTGCGCACCTGGGTCAGCCGCTGCCCGAGCGGTCCGGCCTCGGGATGCGCGTCGTGGAACATGCGCAGGAACTCCTCGGCCGCCGCGAGGTCGACCGAGGACGGGGCGTCGCCGAGTCCGGTGGGGAGCGTTATCACTTCGTTGCGCACGACCGTCACGACGCGCAACCGTAGTCGGCGAGTTCACTCACTCGTCACTGCCAGAAGGGGCACAGTGCGGGGCTACTCGTCCCCAGCCTTCTGGGTGAAGGTTAGACCCAGAGTGGTGGACTCGACTCCAGTTCCTTGCGGCTTGATTACCTGGTCGAGTGAAGCCGTGACGGCTATTCCACCCTGCTGAACATCAGGTCGTGGCTGACCCTGCCCTCCTCGCGGGCCCGGTTCTCGAACTTGGTCACCGGCCTCCAGTCGGGGCGCGGGGCCCACCCGCCCGGCTCAGCGGCGTGTACGTTGCGCAACAGGGTCTCGCCGCTACACACAGTCATCATCTGGTCGGCGTACTCCTGCCAGTCCGTGGCCAGGTGCAACAGGCCGCCGGGGGCCAACCGGGTGGCCACCAGCCGGACGAACTCCGGCTGCACGAGCCGCCGCTTGTGGTGCTTGCTCTTCGGCCACGGGTCCGGGAAGAAGATGCGCACCCCGGACAGCGAGCCCTCGGCCAGGTGCGAGGTCAGCAGCGTGACGGCATCCCCGCGCAGCAACCGCAGCGAGTCGACCTCCAGCGCCTCGGCACGCAGGATCAGCTGGGCCAGGCCCGGCTTGTAGACCTCCACGGCCAGGTAGTTCAGCTCCGGCTGCGCGGCGGCCAGCTGGGAGGTGGTCTCGCCCATGCCGGAGCCGATCTCCAGCAGGACCGGGGCCTCGCGGCCGAACCACCCGGTCAGGTCCAGCGGGCCCTCGGGCAGCGCCTTGACCTCACGGCCGAGCCGGTCCCAGTGGGTGTCCCAGGCGCGCTGCTGGCCGACGGTCATCCGCTCGCCGCGCTGGACGTAGCTCACCACCGAGCGGTGGTGTGCGGGTCGCTGGTCTGTGGGTGTCACAGGGTGACATCCTCCCAGATCAGGTCGCCTCGATCTCGTCCAGCCTCGAGCGCAGGTCCTCGATGCCCCGCACGGACAGCCTGGTCGGCGCGGCCCCCCGGTGTGCGGGCAGCACGTCCAGCCAGCCGCGGTGGCGCGGAGTGAACAGCACGGTCGTCGGCACGGTCGGGGACTCACCGGCCGCGAAGGCCTCGGAGGGGACGTACTCCCAGTACCCGTCCTCCCCGTGCCCGGCCCAGGGCACGTAGACCCAGCCCGGCCTGGCCAGCAGCAGGTCGCCGACCTCGTCCTCCAGCTTGAAGGCCGCCTTGCGGGTGTTCAGCCCGCCCGAGGCGAGCGCGCGCAGCCACCAGGGCGCGGGCAGCTCCGGCTCGAACTGGCTCAGCACGCGGTAGAGCCCGACCACCTGGCGCTCCGGTGCGCGGTGGATCCAGGCCCTTCTGATGTCCGCCGGCCTGCTCGCGGTCTCCTGGCCCCCGGCCAGTTCGACCGCCTGGGACCACTCCAGGCCGGCCAGTGGCTCGACCCGGACGCTCTTCTTCGCCTGCCGACGAGGCATCGGCATCTCCGCGTGGTGTGCACGGTTGGATTCGGTCACCGCCACCGCTCACCTCCGGAAGGGTGCTTGACGGGATATCCCGATACGATCACCTTCTGCGAGTTTTCGCACGTTCCTGTGCCGGAGTTCACGTGCTTTTCATGCAGTCCTTACGCCATTCGAACGGTCAGACCACCGAACGCGACTTGGTCTAGACCATACGGGTGGTGTGGCTCAGGCGTCCCGTCGCCGGGCCACCACGGCGGCGAGCGCGAGCAGCACCAGGGTTGTGCCCGCGAACAACCCCAGCCCGGCCCACGGTCCGTACGGGGCACTCACGGTGGCGTCCTCGCCCTCGGCGGAACCGAGGAACACCCGCGAGGCGAAGAACGGCAGCCACCGGGCGACCTGCTCCCCGACGCCGGGGATCTCCCGCACCGCGGACTCGGCGAGCAGCACGTAGCCCAGCAGCAGGGCGACCGCGCCCGCGGTCTGCCGCAACAGCTCGCCGACGGCCAGCGCCAGCACGGCGGCCACCGCGTAGACCAGGCCCACCCCGGCCACCTCACGCCACTCGGTCGCGGTGTTCACGGCCAGGTCCACCTCGGGCTGCACCAGGTGCGCCATGGCCAGCGAGCCGAACGCGGCCAGCTCGCCGATCAGCCCGGCCAGCACCGCCAGCAGCACGGCCTTGGCCAGCAGTACCGGGACCCTGCTCGGCACGGCCTGGTAGGTGCCGCGGATCGTGCCGAACCGGTGCTCGCTGGTGATCGACACCGTGGCCAGCACCATGACCAGCACCAGCCCGAACTGGTAGCCGCTCTGCGTGGTGCCCACGTTCAGCGTCAGGAAGTCCCCGGCCTGCGAGGCGTAGAACAGGGCGAACAGCACCGGCAGCGCGACGGCGAGCAGCGCACACCACCAGGTCGAACGGGTGGACAGCAGCTTGATCCGCTCCGCGTTGAGCAACCTCATGACGTCCCGAACTCCACGGCGCCCGCGGTCAGCCGCATGTACGCCTCCTCCAGCGAACCCCGCTGCGGGTTGAGCTCGTGCAGCACGACCCCGTGCGCCGCGGCCAGCTCGCCGATCTCGGCACTGCTCAGACCGCCGACGACCAGTGTGGCGCCGTCCTGCTCGACAGTGGCCCCCTTGTGTACCAATGCCTTCTGCAAGCGCTCCACCTGTGGGCTGCGCACGCGCACCGTGTGTTCGGTCGCGGCGGCCACGAATTCGGAAACCGTGCTTTGTGAGATCAGTTTCCCCTGGCCGATCACGATCAACTCGTCAGCCGTCTGTGACATTTCCGAGAGCAGATGACTGGAAACGAACACAGTGCGGCCTTGGCGAGCAAGTCCGCGCATCAGACCGCGGATCCACGCGATGCCCTCGGGGTCCAGCCCGTTCACCGGTTCGTCGAACAGCAGCACCTCGGGGTCCCCGAGCAGTGCCGAGGCGATGCCCAGCCGCTGCGCCATGCCCAGCGAGAAGCCGCCCGCCCGCTTGCGGGCCACCGCAGTCAGCCCCACCTGGTCGAGCACCTCGTCCACCCGGCCGGGCGGCAGCCGGTTGGTGCGGGCCAGCCAGCGCAGGTGGTCGCGGGCCGAGCGGTTGGGGTGCACCCAGCGGGCGTCCAGCAGGGCCCCGACCTTGCGCAGCGGGTGCCGCAGCTCGCGGTAGGGCGTGCCGTCGATGAGCGCGTGGCCCGAACTGGGCCGGTCCAGGCCGAGGATCATCCGCATGGTGGTCGACTTGCCCGCCCCGTTGGGGCCGAGGAATCCGGTCACCCGGCCGGGCCGGACGGTGAAGGACAGGTCCCGCACGGCGGTGGTCCGCCCGTAGCGCTTGCCCAGGCCCACCACTTCGATCATGGACCCATCCTCCTCCTGCAACGCGTGAAGGGGCCGGGTCGCCCCCCGATTCGGCGACCCGGACCCTTCACGTCGAACAGCCCCCCGAAGGCCGTTCGAGTCTGTGACGGCTGTCTCAGCCCCTCATGACGCGGTTCACGCGTCTCGTTTTTTCGCCACCACCAGCGCCGCGCCCAGCAGCACCGCTGCCAGCACCGCGAAGTAGGCCAGCGCGCCCCATGGGCTGTACGGCGCCCCCTCGTGGGTGCCCCGCAGGAAGGCGCCCGCCGCCTGGAACGGCAGCCAGGGCTGGATCTTCGCGCCGAGGTCGGGGATCAGGCCGACCAGGTTCTCCACCAGCAGCGGGACCACCAGCAGGATGGCCACCGCCCCCGCGCTCTGCCGGACCAGCACGCCCACCGCCACGGCCATCACCCCGGCCAGTGCGTAGACCAGACCCGAACCGGCGACCGCGCGCCAGTCCGCCGCAGTGCTCAGCGACAGCGCGGCCCCGGGCTGCAACAGCTTGGCCGCGCCCAGCGAACCGAACGCGGCGACCTCGCCGACCAGGCCCGCGACCAGGGCGACCACGGTGGTCTTGGCCAGCAGCGCACCGGTCCTGCGCGGCACCGCCTGGAAGGTGGTGCGGATCGTGCCGAACCGGTACTCCGTGGTCACGGCCAGGGTGGACATCACCATGACCACCATCAGCCCGAGCAGGTACATGCCCTGCGTCGCGCCCACCGAGACGTGCTCGGACTTGATCGCCAGGATGGACGCGAAGCCGACCGTCAGCCCCAGGGCGCCGATCATGCAGAACCAGGGGGACCTGGTCGAGAACAGCTTGATCCGCTCAACTGCCAGCAGATTCATCGTGCCGCCACCTCACTGGACTGGTACTCGACCGAGTCACCGGTCAACTGCATGAACGCCTCTTCCAGCGAGCCGCGCTGCGGGCTCAGCTCGTGCAGCACCACCCCGCAGCTCGCGGCCACGTCGCCGACCTGGTCGCTGCTCGCCCCGCTGACCACCAGCGAGCCATCCGGCTTGCTCTCCACCTGGAAGCCCTTGTGCGCCAAGGCGTTGCCCAGGTGTTGGGCCTGCGGGGTGCGCACCAGCACGGTGTTCTGCGTGGCACCGCCGATCAGGTCGGCGGTGCTGCCCTGGCTGATCAGCCTGCCCCTGCCGATGACCACCAGGTCCTCGGCGGTCAGCGCCATCTCCGACAGCAGGTGGCTGGACACCAGCACGGTCCTGCCCTGCTTGGCCAGGTCCTGCATGAACCGGCGGATCCACAGGATGCCCTCGGGGTCCAGCCCGTTCACCGGCTCGTCGAACAGCAGCACCTTCGGGTCGCCGAGCAGCGCGCCCGCGATGCCCAGCCGCTGGGACATGCCCAGCGAGAAGCCACCGGCCCGCTTGTTGGCCACCGAGGTCAGCCCGACCTGGTCGAGCACCTCGTCCACGCGCCCCGCGGGCAGCCCGCTGGCCGCCGCCATCCAGCGCAGGTGGTTGCGCGCCGAGCGGTTCGGGTGCACCCACTTCGCGTCCAGCAGCGCGCCGACCGTACGCAGCGGGTGCCGCAGCTCCTGGTACGGCTTGCCGTCGATCAGCACCGAACCGGCGGTCGGCCGGTCCAGGCCGAGGATCATGCGCATCGTCGTGGACTTGCCCGCCCCGTTGGGCCCGAGAAAGCCGGTCACCCGTCCGGACCGGACGGTGAACGACAGGTTGTCGACCGCGACGGTACTGCCGTACCGCTTGGTCAGACCGATCGCCTCGATCATGGCCACCCCTCACTGAGTTCCCTGCTTACCCAGACTGCCCTGCTGACCAGCCATGACGCATCGGACCACGGTGTTCTCCGCGCACCCTCCTCGGTGCTAGCCCCGTCATCCCAGGGGCGTACTCCGGGGGTGGACGAAGGTGGGTGACAGTCGAAGCGGCGCCCCCCGGAAGTCGGGGAGCGCCGCATCGTGGAGCCGGTTGCGGGGTCAGCGACCCAGCTTGCCCATCATCGCGCTCAGGTCGGCGACCTGGTCGGCGGGCGGGGCCTTGACGTCCACCGCGGTGCCCCAGTCGCTGTAGTGCATGGTGGTCACCGCGCCGCCCGCGGTGGCCTTGGCCGGGGCGCCCATGGCCGTCATCATCTCGGTCATGTCCATCTTGATCTGGATGGGCAGCTGGTCGCCGTCCAGCCACAGGTCGACCGGGAAGTGCACGTTCTTGCCAGCGAGCTTGGTCTTGGCCTCGGCGGGCAGGCTGTCCAGGGACTGCCCGGCCAGCTTGGCGAAGTCCACGTCCACCGAGTAGTGGCTGGCCTGCTTGCCGTCCAGGGTGGTCTGCTCGGACTTGGTGATCTTGCCCGCCTGGGAGATCTGCTCCAGGGTCTTGGTCGGGTCGCTCTGCTCCGCCGACTTGCTCATGGAGCCGCCCAGCGCCTTGGACAGCGGGTCGTTGCCGTCGCCGCCCAGCTTCACCCACGCCTTGTCGGAGCCGAGCATCGCCCGCTGCGCGTCCGGCAGCTTGATGAAGATCGTCTTGTCGGCCAGCACCATCTCGATCTGCTGGCCCTGGGCGTCCATGGACATCGACATCGCCGTGTTGGCCCCGTCGTAGCGCCCGGCCCCGCTGGCCTTGACCGACTCACCGCCGACCGCGCTCTCCATGGTGAACTTCGAGGACTTGGCCTTGCTGGTGCCCGCCTTCGCCGCCAGCACGAGCTGGTTGGCGTCGCCGAACAGGCTGCTGCCGGTCTTGTCCAGACCCCCGTTGGGCTGGGCGGCACTGGGCGTGCCCTGCTGCGGGCTGCCACAGGCACCCACGGTCAGCGCTGCGGCCACGGCGGTCGTGGCCAGAACGGTCTTGCGCACGTACTTCCCCCTCTTTCGGGCAGATGAACCCTCACCGTCTCATCGCGATAGACGCCCGACAGGGTTACACGGTTCCGCCCGGTTCGGGAAAGAGCTGGTCAAGCACGCGGGCTACCCCGTCCTCGGCCACCGTGGCGGTGACCTCGTCGGCAGCGGCCCTGACCTCCTCGGAGGCGTTGCCCATGGCCACGCCCCTGGCCGCCCAGCGCAGCATGGCGATGTCGTTGTGGCCGTCCCCGAAGGCGATCGTGTCCAGCGGGGACACGCCCAGCTCCACCCGCACCTGCTCCAGCGCGCTGGCCTTGGAGATGCCCTCGCCGACCACCGTCAGCCACGCGTCCTGGCCGTGGTCGAGGGTCCAGGTCACCTCGGGCAGCTGGTGCTCCAGCAGCACCTCGGCCAGCTCCAACTGGGTCATGCCCGCCCAGTGCGCCACCAGCCGGGTGGTCGGCGAGCCGACCAGCTCCAGCTCGTCCACCTCGCGGTTGGTGCCGGTCAGCGACCACTTCGGGTAGCCGGAGCTGACCCGGTTGCCCCGGCCCGGCTCCTCCATGGAGAACTCCCCGCCGGGGATGAGCTTGCGCAGCAGCTGCACCACCGGCTTCGGGTCGAAGGTCGCCAGCTCGGTGAGCACCCCGGTGGTCAACTCCAGCCGCACCGCCCCGTTGCTGCACAGCGCGACCCCGCTGCTCAGCGCCAGCTCGTCCAGCACGGAGCGCAGGCCGAGCGCGGTGCGCCCGGTGGACAGCACCACGTGGGCCCCCGCCGCGAGCACCCGGTCGATCGCCGCGCGCACCGCCGGGCTGATCACGCCTTCGCTGCCGATGATCGTGCCGTCGACGTCGAGGGCAACGAGGTCAGGACGCCAACTGGTCACGTGCACCAACCCTAGCTACCCCTCTGGGGTGAACCGCCTGTGATGGCGGTCACCGATCCGGAACTCGTTCGTTTCGAGATAAGCACCGGCAACGGGGCCGGTGCGTCGAGCGGAGGTCCACACGTGAGGTTCCCTGCCTTGCTCCGTCGGATCGTCACCGTCAGCTGCGGGCTGGCCGCCACACTCGGGCTCGGGTCGCTGGGTGCGGTCGCCCAGGCCGCGCCCGACCCGGCTGCCGGCCCGGTGCAGACCAACATCGTCAGCGCGGCCTGGTACGCGCTGGCCCACACCAAGGCCTCCCCGCCAGGGGCCAACGACTGGTCCTGCCGTCCCACGGCCAAGCACCCGCGCCCGGTGGTGCTGTCCAACGGCACCGGGGCCAACGCCTACGACGACTGGGCCGCGGTCTCTCCCGCGCTGGCCGCGGACGGCTACTGCGTGTTCGCGCCCAACCTCGGTGGCCCCGACGGCGGCATGTTCCAGGCCATCGGCGACATCCCCACCACGGCGCGGCAGTTCGCGGCGTACGTGGACAAGGTGCTGGCCGCCACCGGTACGAGCAAGGTGGACGTGGTCGGCCACTCGCAGGGCGGCATGATGCCGCGCTACTACCTGAAGTACCTGGGGGGCGCGAGCAAGGTCGGCGCGCTGGTCGGGCTGGCCCCGTCCAACCACGGCACCGACCTGAGCGGGCTCGTGCACGTGGTGCAGGCGCTTCCCGGCGGCAACACCTTCGTCGCGGCGCTCTGCCAGGCGTGCACCCAGCAGGAGTTCAACTCCGGTTTCATCAAGGACCTGAACGCGGGCGGGGACACCGTGCCCGGGGTGCGGTACACGGTGGTGGCCACGAAGACCGACGAGGTGGTCACGCCCTACACCTCCTCGTTCCTGTCCGGGGCCAATGTGGTGAACACGACCCTGCAGAACTACTGCGCGATCGACGGCACGGAGCACATCGGCATCACCTACGACCGGATCGCGATCCGCCTGGTGCGCAACGCCCTTGACCCGTCATCGGCGCGCACGCCCAACTGCCTGACCTGAGCCCAGTTGTTGAACCACGGTTCACGAACATAGGTGAACCGTGGTTCAATAATGCCCGTGGCGCGCCCCCAGGTGATCAGTGACGAGCGGTTGCTCGAGGTGACCGGGCTGGTGATCGGCCGCCTCGGCCCGGGGTTCACCCTGGCCGAGGTGGCCGCCGAGGCCGGGGTCGCGGTGGGCACCGTGGCCAAGCGGTTCGGCTCCAAGCAGGGCCTGCTGGCGGCGATGTTCCGCGACGCGACCGCACGGACCGCGCGGCTGATCAGGGAGCAGGCGGCCAGGGCCCGCACGCCGGTGACGGCGCTGCGGGCCGGTCTGTGCGCGGTCTACGCCGAGGTCGGCGACGCGGACACGGCCGCGAACCACCTGGCCCAGCTGGGCACCGACCTGGCCGATCCCGAGCTGCGCGAGCTGCTGAGGCAGCACTTCGCGGCCTGGGAGGCCGAACTGCGCGTGCTGGTCGAGGCGGCCGCGCCCGACCTGCCCGGCGCCCCGCCCACCGCGACCGCCGCACGGCTGCTCATCGCGCTGGCCAACGGCACCGCGCTGGACTGGTCGCTGCAACCGCGCGGGCGGCTGGTCGACCGCATGCGCAGGGACATCAACTCAGTGCTGGAGGGCTGGCAACGATGATCGCAGTCGTGACGGGCGCGACCCGTGGCACGGGCAGGGGGATCGCGGTCGAACTGGGCGCGATCGGCGCCACCGTGTACTGCACGGGGCGGACCACCCGCGAGCGGCAGAGCCCGATGAAGCGGTCGGAGACGATCGAGGAGACGGCCGAGCTGGTGACGGCCGCGGGCGGGCGGGGCATCCCGGTTCGCTGCGACTTCATGGAACCGGCCGAGGTCGCGAACCTGCGCGACCGGATCGAGTCCGAAGTGGACGGTCGGCTGGACGTGCTGGTGGACGACGTCTGGGGCGGCAGCGACCTGGAGCACGGCGGGCCGTTCTGGGAGGGCGACCTGGAGCAGGGGCTGCGGATGTGGCGCAACGGGGTGCAGACCCACCTGATCGCCCTGCACACCCTGGTGCCGCTGGTGATCCGCAGGCCGGGCGGGCTCGTCGTGGAGGTCACCGACGGGGAGGACGACGAGAACTACCCGGGCATGCTGTTCTACGACACCGTGAAGGCCAGCGTGCGCCGGTTCGGCAAGGTGCTCGCCAAGGAGCTCGCGCCGCACGAGTGCACGGCGATCGCCGTCACGCCGGGGTTCCTGCGCTCCGAGTGGATGCTCGACCACTACGGCGTCACCGAGCAGACCTGGCGCGAGCACATCGCCGTGGACCCGCACTACGCCATGTCGGAGACCCCGCGCTACCTGGGCAGGGCGCTGGCCAAGCTGGTGCAGGACCCGGACCGGGCCCGGTGGAACGGCAAGTCGCTGGCCTCCTGGACGCTGGCCAAGGAGTACGGGGTGCGCGACCTGGACGGCAGCCAGCCGGACTGGGGCCGCTGGATGGCCGAGGTGTACGACACCGGCACCGACCCGACCACCGTGGACGCCGCGCTGTACCGCTAGGGCGAACATGGCGTACCGCCAGCGCCGACACGCCGTACCGGAAGCGCCGACACGCGCCGTTCAACCCCGCGTGTCGGCGCTTCGCGTACCGCGTGTCGGACGTTCCCGTGCGGTGTGTTCGTCGCTCCCGTGCGCCTCACACGTCGCCGGGGCGCACCAGGCCGGTCTCGTAGGCCAGCACCACGGCCTGCACCCGGTCGCGCAGCTCCAGCTTGGCCAGGATGCGGCCCACGTGGGTCTTCACCGTGGCCTCGGACAGGAACAGCTTCTGCGCGATCTCGGTGTTCGACATGCCCTTGGCGATGAGCACGAGCACCTCCCGCTCGCGCTCGGTCAGCACGTCCAGCACGGCCGCGTCCCGCAGCTCACCGCCCCCGGTCGGGCCGATGAACCGGTCGAGCAGGCGCTTGGTGACGCTGGGCGAGACCACGGCGTCCCCGCTGGCCACGGCGCGCAGCGCGGACACCAGGTCAGCGGGCGGGGTGTCCTTGAGCAGGAACCCGCTCGCCCCGTTGCGCAGCGCGGACAGGGCGTACTCGTCCATGTCGAAGGTGGTCATCACGAGCACCTTGGCGGTCTGCGCCTCGGTGATCCGCTTGGTCGCCTCGACCCCGTCCAGCACGGGCATGCGCACGTCCATCAGCACCACGTCCGGCCGCAGCTCGGCAGCCAGCTTCACGGCGTCGAGGCCGTCGCCCGCCTCCCCGATCACCTCGAGGTCTTCTTGGGCGTTGAGCACCATGCGGAAACCCATCCGCATCAGCTCCTGGTCGTCAACCAGCAGGACTCGGATCACGCGGTCAGCCTAGGCGGCCCGCGCCCGAGCCCACCGGCAGCACGGCCTTGACCCGCCAACCACCACCCGGTCGCGGCCCGGCGTCCAGGCTGCCGCCCAGCACACCGGCCCGCTCCCGCATGCCGATCAGCCCGTTGCCCCCCGACATACCGGCCAGCTCGCGCGGGGTGCCGAAGCCGTCGTCGTTGACCTCGACCTCGATCTGGTCCTCGGTGCGGTCCACCCGCACGGTGGCCGAGGCGCTGCCGCCCGCGTGCTTGATCGAGTTCGTCAGCGCCTCCTGCACGATCCGGTAGACGCTCAGCCCCACGCCCGCGGGCAGGTCGTCCAGGTCCCCGTGCATGGTCAGCTCCACGGGCAGGCCCGCGGCCCGCACCTGTTCGGCCAGCTTGGGCAGCGAGCCGGTGTCCGGCTGCGGCACCCGTTCGGCCTCACTGTTCTCCTCACCGCGCAGCAGCCCCAGCAGCCTGCGCAGCTCGGTCAGCGCCTGCCTGCCCGTGTCCGAGATGGTGCTCAGCGCGAGCTGCGCCATCTGCGGGTCGGTCTGCAACGCGTAGCCAGCCCCGTCGGCCTGCACCACCATGACGCTCACCGCGTGCGCCACCACGTCGTGCAGCTCGCGGGCGATGCGCGTGCGCTCCTCCGCCACGGCGATCTTCGCCTGCTGGTCGCGCTCGGTCTCCAGCAGCTTGAGCCGCTCCATGACCTCGGCGTTGTAGGCCCGGCGCGCCCCCACGAACTCGCCCATGGCCCAGCAGAAGGCGAAGATCGTCACGATCAGCATCAGCGTGCTGACCACGCCGACCACCTGCTGTACCCGGAAGATCTCCCAGCAGACCGTGCCCACGGTCAGCCAGACCGCGTAGATGGCGCCCTGCCTGCGGCCCACGTAGGCCACCATCGTGTACAGCGCCACGCCCAGCGCGAGGTCGGCCGGTCTGACCAGCAGGCCGCCGGTGGTGTAGTCCAGCCCGTTGAACGGGACCCAGGTGAACAGCTGGAGGAAGCCGCCAGCGAGGATCACGTAGCAGGCCAGCTTGGGATTGGCCCTGCGGAACACCAGCGGCACGAGCAGCAGCACCGCCGTGAGCAGGAAGGCGGCCCGCGAACCGGGGCCGACCGCCTTGGCGGCCATCAGCAGGTCGGGCATGCCGATGATCCCGGCGATCAGGGAGTCCCCGAACACCGGGTGGGCACGCATCCACAGGCTCAGCCGCCGCACCGTCCCAGGGTAGAAGCGCCCGCGCGGTCACGACGTCCCCCTGGGGTACCACTACCTGGTGCTACCCCAGAATGAGTGATCATCAGAGGGGCCGTGGGACGATCTGCCGGTGACCGCGGCACGTGAACAGCAGCGCCCGCCAGCCGGCCCGCTGTCGGCGGCGGTGGCCCGCCTGGCCCAGGTGCTCCAGCCGCAGGTCGGGCCGCGCACGGCCGCCGGGTTCCAGGAGGTGCTGCGCAGGCTGTCGGCCCCGTTGCAGGTCGCCGTGGCCGGTCGCATCAAGTCCGGGAAGTCCACGCTGGTCAACGCCCTGATCGGGCGCCGGGTCGCGCCCACCGACATCGGGGAGTGCACCCGGCTGGTCACCCGCTTCCAGTACGGCACGGTGGACCGGATCGAGGTGGTCCGCACCGACGGCGGCCGCCAGGTGCTGCCGTTCGAGGCCAACGGCATGATCCCCGCCGACCTGGACCTCGACCTGGAACAGGTCTCCCACCTGGAGGCCTACCTCACCAACGAGGTGCTGCGCGAGCTCACCGTGATCGACACCCCCGGGCTGGGCTCGCTCGACTCGGCGTCCGTGGCCCGGACCGAAGACCTGCTTGCCGGGTCGAGCATCGGCGTCGAGAAGCTGCTCGACCGCGTGTCGCAGGACGCCGTCGCGGGCGCCGAGGCCGTGCTCTACGTGCTGACCCAGTCCGTGCGCGCCGACGACAAGGACGCGCTGAGCACGTTCACCGCGGCCACGGCCGGGCGCGACGCCGGCCCGGTGAACGCGATCGCGCTGCTGAACAAGGCCGACACCGTGGCACCGGAGTCGGTGGCCGGCTCGGAGGGCGAGGTGTGGCGGGCCGCCACGATCCTGGCCGAGAAGCAGGCCCTCGCGCTGGGGCCCAAGGTGGCCGCGGTGCTGCCGGTGATCGGCCTGCTCGCCGAGTCGGCGGAGACCGGGTCGTTCACCTCGGCGGACGCCGACGCCCTGCGCCGCCTCGCCGAGCTGGACGAGGCCACCTGGGACACCATGCTGATGTCCGCCGACCTGTTCACCACCTGGGAGTGCGAGGTCCCGGCGAGCGCCCGGTCGGCCCTGCTGGAGAAGCTGGACCTGTACGGGGTAGGGCAGGCCGTGCGCGCACTGCGGGCCGACCCCACGCTGACCGCGGGTGCCCTGCGCCGCGCGCTGCTCGACGCGTCCGGGCTGGCCGGGGTGCGGTCCCGGCTGGACGCGGTGTTCCGCGCCCGCGCCGACGGCATCAAGGCGGCCGCCGCGCTGGCCTCGATCACCGCGCTGGCCCACGCCTCCGGCGACCCCGGTGAGCGCCAGCGGGTGCACGACGCCATCGAGGTGCTGCTGGCCAAGCCGGAGGCCCACCAGTTGCGCCTGCTGGAGGCGCTGACCCTGGTCACCTCCAACGCCGTGCGGATGCCCGAGGACCTGGCCGATGAGGTGCTGCGGGTGGGCGGTTCGGCCAGGATCCCCGAGCAGCTCGGCATGGTGGGCAGGCCGCCGCAGGAGTTGATCGCCTACGCGCTGGAGCGGGCCGGCTGGTGGCGGTCGTTCGCCTCGTTCGGCGCCACCCCGGCGCAGAGCCGGGTTGCGCACGTGGTGCACAGGGCGTACTTCCTGATCTGGCAGCAGTTGCGAGGGGGGAACGATGTCCGGGGGAACTGAACCACCAGGTGCCGCGTCGGAACCGGATGTGCAGGCCGAACTCCTGGAACAGGCGCTCAGCGAACGCAAGGCACTGATCAACCTGTGCCTCTACGCGATGGACCGCGCACGCAGCTCCGGGGTGGTGGAGCGGCTGGAGGCGGGGCTGGCCGAGCTCGGGGTGAGCGCGGTCCGCCCGGACGGCGAGCGCTTCGACCCGGCGCACCACGAGGCCGGTGGCACGCAGCCCACCGAGGACCCCGCGCTGGACGGCCTGGTCGCCGAGACCGAGCTGGCCGGGTTCACCGACCGCGGGCTGCCGCTGCGCCCGCCGATCGTGATCGTCTACGCCTCGTGACCGCCCCGGCCCCCGGACTGCCCCAGCTGGTCAAGCAGGCCCGGGAGAACCTGAGCGGGCTGCTGCGCGAGCACGACCGCAAGGCGGCGGAGCAGCTCGAGCGCCTGCGCGAACAGCGTGCCGCCACGCCGACCGTCGTGGTCCTCGGTGAGACCAACCGCGGCAAGAGCTCACTGGTCAACGCCCTGCTCGCCAGCCCAGGACTGTCCCCTGTGGACGCCGACGTGGCCACCGCCAGCTACCTCGTGCTGCGGCACGCGGAGAACTGGTCGGCCCGCGCGCACTACCCGGGACGCGCCGAGCCGGTCGAGTTCGAGGTCGACCGGTTGCGGCAGTACGTGACGGCACAGGAGGAACTGCCGCCGCGGCACGTCGAGCTGTCGGCGCCGATCCCGCTGCTGTCGAGACTGTCCGTTGTGGACACGCCAGGGGTCGGTGGGCTGAACTCCATGCACGGTGAGCTGGCCGCCGAAGCCGCCGCCTCGGCCACCGTGCTGCTGTTCGTCGTGGACGCCTCCGCGCCGTTCACCAAGGGGGAACTGGACTTCCTGCGCACCGTGGGCGGTCGCGTCGAGACGGTGCTGTTCGCGCTCACCAAGACCGACCAGTTCCGCGGCTGGCGCCAGGTGCTGGAGGCCGACCAGGCGTTGCTGGCCGAGCACGCGCCGAGGTTCGCGGGCGCCCGGTTCCACCCGGTGTCGGCGCGCATGGCCGAGATGGCGGGCAAGGCGCCCAACCAGGACGCGGCCGCCATGCTCCGCGAGCGTTCGGGCGTCGCCGAGTTGCAGACCGCCTTGCAGGAACTGGTGGTCGGCCGCTCGCTGATGCTGGCCGAGGCCAACGCGCTGCGCGGGCTGTCCACCGCCACCGCCGAGGTCGTGGTCAAGCTGGAGGGCCAGGTCAGGGCCCTGTCCACCGGCAACGCCGAGGCTGAGGCGCTGCGCGAGCGGCGTGAGCAGTTGGCCGCCGAGCGCAAGTCCTCCACCAGGAGCTGGCAGGTCAAGCTGCGCAGCGAGATCCAGCGCGCGCGGCTGGAGTCGGCGCACGAGGTGAGCAAGCAGGTCCGTGACGCCCAGGCGTGGTTCCGCCAGGCCATCGACGTGGCCGACCGCGAGCAACTCGCCCAGGTGCCCCAGCAGCTCGACGCCGGGTTGCAGCTGATCGCCGGGCGGGTCACCGAGGTGCTGGCCGACCGGCTCGGCCGGGCCGCCGACACCGCGCTGACCGAGCTGTTCTCCGCCGAGGAGCTCGCGGTGATCCGATCCCAGTTCGCCAGGGCCGGTCACCCGCCGGTGGTGCTGCGGCTGCCGGACAAGCGCACGCCCACCGCCGAGGACAAGCTGCTCGTGTTCATGGGCCTGTCCGGGGGCATGGGCATCGGCCGGGTCGCCGCCCTGCCGCTGGCGGGAATCGGCGTGGCCGCGCTGAACCCCGTGGTGCTGCCGGTGACCATCGTGCTGGGGCTCGGCGCGGGCTGGTGGATGGCGCGCACCCGCAAGCACACCGCCGACAAGCAGCACATGAAGCAGTGGCTGTCCGACGCGCTCGCCGACGCCCGGTCCACCCTGGACCAGGTGGTGTCCGAGCAGCTGATCGACGCCGAGGCCCAGTTGTCCCTGGCCCTGGACGAGGCGCTGAGCAGCCGGATCGAGGCCATCGAGGAGCAGCTGCGCGAGGTGGACAAGGCGCTCAAGCTGGACGCCACCGAACGGGCCCAGCGCCAGCAGGCGGTGGCCGTCAAGCTGGCCGACCTGACCGCCGGGCGGGACCGCGCCGAAGCCCTGCTGGGCACGATGCGCCAGCTCAGGGACAACGTGCCTGCAACCACGAATTGACGTGGAAGTCGGACGCCGTGTCCTAGTTGATTATGCGCTCTTCTGTGCACTTCAGTTCGGCGTACGCTGGATGAGCCCTAGCTCCGAACTGGGAGGTGTCCGCCATGAGTGGCGACAATCTGTCGTTGGGCGCCCGTATCAGGCGTGCGCGCAAGCGTCGCCAGTTCACCCAGGAGTATCTGGCTGAGAAAGCCGAGGTCAGTGTCGATCTTGTTCGCAAACTGGAGCAGGAAGTCCGCCACACGGCCAGCATGAGTTCACTGACCCGTATCGCGCGTGCGCTGGATGTGGATGTTCCGCAGCTGCTCGGTCAGATCGGCAACATAGAACCTTCGGTGGACGAGGAAGCGGTGGGAATCCTCGCGGTCCGTGATGAACTGACATCGCTTTCCTACTTTCCGGGCCTTGTCGACGAAGAGGTGTTCAACGACCAGCCGCCGACTATCGATGGACTCCGTGTCGCACTGTCGCATGCGGAATCCGTACGACAGCGCGGATCCTTCGCCGAACTCGGTGCCATGCTTCCCGGTCTCATCACCGAGGCACGGGCGGCTGTGCGCGAGCTCTCAGGAGAAGATCGGGAAGCTGCGTATGGACTGGTGTCAGAGGTGCTCCAGATCGCTTCTACGATGCTCACCGCGTTGGGGAGACCCGATATCGGCTACATCGGGCTTCTTCGGGCGCAGGAGGCCGCCGAGCAGTCCGGCAACGAGCTGTTGCAAGCCATGAACGTCTCGGCGTTGAGCTGGGTCTTCTTCAAGCAGGGGCGGCTGGCCGACGCGGAGACCGCAGCACTGCGAAAGGCTGGTCAGCAGTCGCCCGACTTCGTCCGCGACCCGGCCGAGAAACTGGCGGTGTGGGGGATCCTCATGCTTCGCGCGGCAAGTGCCGCGGTACGGAACAAGCAGGTTGACCGTGCGGAGGAGCACATGAGCCTGGCGCGGGCGGCTGCTGCTCGCGTCGGCCGGGATCACAACATATACGCCACCCCGTTCGGTCCGACCAATGCCGGTATCGCCGCAGTCAACGCGGCCGTGGAGAGCGAGCGGTTCGAGCGCGCCTTGCAGTTGGCCGAGTCGGTGCCGACCGACGGCTGGGTGTCCACCACCTGGCGATCGCGATATCTGCTCGATCTCGCGATCGCGCACAGCGAGCTGGATCAGGATGACGCCGCGACAGAACAGTTGCTCGCCGCCGAACGGTTGGCGCCGGAATGGATGCGGTACCACATGCTGAGCCGCCAAACTGTCCGTGAACTCGCCGAACGAGCTCGGCGAAGGCGAGCACCGATTCAACAGCTGGCCGATCGCCTGCACATCGAGCTCTAGCGCTGGGACACCGCGTCCCAGTGTGAGTGAGCACTGGGCTTCTCTCTGAACCCCGGTCACTTCAGGTCGCGCTGTTCTTGTTGTACCTTGGTCGGCATGACCAGCAAACCGGAACCGGGCACAAGGGTGAGTGCAGTACTCGGCGGCGTATGCAGATTCGGTGTCGTGATGCCGTACGACGTGGGGTTGGCATCGACCGCGGTGCCGATCCGGTTCGACGACGAGGTGTGGCGTCAGTTCAGCGCTGACGAGGTTGAGATCGTCGAAGTGATCCAGGACTGTGGGCTGGAACGGTAGATGCCCAACGCCTCGTCGCTCGTCCGCCAACTCGTTGAAGTCCGGTGTCGCTACACAGGTGAAACGCACAGCGCTGTACTGCCGGAGATCATCCGTGGGCTGGAGCCACTCACCAAGGACGATCGGGACTGTCTACTGGCAGCCCTGCACGATCATGACGTTCTCATACAGGCAGATCTACAGTCGGCGGTGCTCCCCGACGCGGTAACTGGTGAACAGCAGTACCTGGAGGCCGCGCTCTTCGTCGCTGCGGGCAAGGTCGGCGGGCCGGTGTTCCGCATGGTCCGGCCGTTGGCGGACGGCATCGCAGTGCACGTGCGCCCGGATGCGCTGATCCCCCTGCTGCGTGGGTTGCTGCTTGGTCTCGCGGGTCTGAGGTTGCGGCGGCACCGACGGCATCAGGAGTTGTACTTGCCGGGTACGTCAGCCCGCGTGGTGCTGCCCGCAGTGGCCGCGGCGCGATTGGCTTACCTCGGCGAGGAGTTCTGGCCCTGGTTGCTCAGAGGTCCCCGCCCGCGGGCCGATGTGCAGCTGTGTCCGTGGAACGCGGCCGCCAGTGCACTGTTGCGTCGATCTTCGGTTTTCGACACCGCGTGGGAGTGCACGGCGGCACCTCCAACCTGCCGCGTGACGTGGCGGGACGGTCTGACGACTGCGCGTGTGGCCGCGCTGCTAGCGCACCCGATCGTGGGTCTGCCACTGCTGGGCTGTCGACCTGCCGAGCAGTACCTGGAGCTCGGGCTGGCGGTGGGCAGCATCCAACTCGTCGGCCCTGACCTGGTCGGGGGCACTGTCCCGGTGACCTGACTGGATGGTGGAACCGATCGGGCCTACCGTGGGTCCAATCGGTACAGGCAACCCGAGCGGAGATGGGGGCGCGGCGGTGTACATCGAGGACGACAACGACACGGGCCACGAGATCAAGGTCGTGATCGACGGGCACGAGTACACCGCCGAGGAGACCGAGAGCTACCACCACGACGGCACGATGGACACCGCCGTGGTGGCGGGCGACGACGGTGGGCACATCAACTACACCGACACCAACCACGACGGTGAGGCCGACCTGGCCGTCCAGTACGACAGCCACGGCACCGTGGTCGCGCAGGCCCACTACGACCACGCCAGCGGCAAGTGGATCAAGGACTCGGCCGGGCACGGTGGCGGGACCATGACCGTGGACACCGCGCAGGGCGAGAAGTCGGTGGGTCCGGCGACCGCCGACACCACCGGCAGCGGGCACAACGACACGGCCGTGGTCACCGACTCGCACGGCAACACGTGGATGTACACCGACGTGGACGGGGACGGTAAGGCCGACTACGCCATGGAGATCGACAGCAAGGGGCAGGTCACGATCTCCGAGCACACCGGCACGCACAAGTGGACCGCCGTGGAGCACGGGCACCTGGACTCCAGCGGCACGTACCACAAGGACAGCGGCACCGGCACGCACAAGGTGGTCGGTGCGAGCGACGCGGACTGGGGCGCCGACAACCCGCTCGGCGACCAGGCCTCGACCGCCGCCGTGGTGAGCACCGACCCGGTCACCGGCGAGTGGCGCTGACGCTCGTGGCGTGAAGGTGGCTTTCACTGCGCTGGACGTAGTGAAGGGCACTTTCGCTGCATCGGCGGCGGCGCCGTGGGCGGGGTGCGCATGCCGTGAAGGTGCCGTTCGGGACGTTGGGCGTCACGAAGGTGCCGTTTGAGACGTGGGTGGCGGCGCCTCGCTCGGGCCTGCGGTGCCGTGAAGGTGCCGTTCGGGACGTTGGGCGTCGCGAAGGTGGCCTTCGAGACGTTGGCGGCGTCGCCCAGCCAGGGGCCAGCGCGGTGTGCCGACCGCCGTGACCTGCGCACCGTTCGGGCTGGGGGTCCGAGCGGTGGCGCCGAGGACGTCCCCGATGCCATTGCGGTGTCGGGGATGTCTCATTTCTGGTAATTTCTGAGCAGAACAAGCCCACGTGGTCCGCTGTGGTCTGAACCAATGCGTATTCGGAAACGATTCCGGAGTGATCTGCGCTACACAATGGAAGCGCTCCCACGCCTGCTGAAATAGGCCGTTTGCGTGCTCGAAAAGAGTGCTGAATCGATTCCTTGATCGCTTATGTGAGGGAGCCGACAGGTCAGCTGGCGGCTACCTGCGCGTAACCCGGCTAATCTCGGGGCATCCCCAAACATCGCACGCCCGGCCTCACCGGGCGTGTTCCACATTTGTTACGCCAGGACGCCGTCGTCGCACCAGGACAGCGGCGTCCCGGCGCTTCGCTCACGGCCCCGTGTCCGCGAAGTCAAGGCAGGAGACGAGATGACTGCAGTGACCATCCCCGGTCTCGATCAGGCACCGACCACGCACGCACGCCTCCTGACCTGGGTCCAGGAGGTCGCCGAGCTGACCACCCCCAACGAGGTCGTCTGGGTCGACGGCTCCGAGGAGGAGTCGGCCAGGATCAACGCCAAACTGGTCGCCGCGGGCACCTTCGTGCCGCTGAAGAAGAAGCCGAACTCGTTCTGGTGCGCCTCGGACCCGTCCGACGTCGCGCGCGTCGAGGAGCGGACCTTCATCTGCTCGGTCGACCCCGCTGACTGCGGGCCGACCAACAACTGGATGCAGCCGGCCGAGATGAAGGCCATCATGACCGAGCTGTACCGGGGCTGTATGCGCGGTCGCACGATGTACGTCATTCCGTTCTGCATGGGCCCGCTTGAGGCCGAGAGCCCCATGCTGGGTGTCGAGATCACCGATTCCGAATACGTGGTCGCCTCCATGCGGATCATGACCCGCATGGGCGCCAAGGCGCTGGCGAAGTTCGGCGAGGACGCCGATTTCGTGCCCGCGCTGCACTCGGTGGGCGCTCCGCTGGAGCCGGGTCAGGCCGACGTCGCGTGGCCCTGCAACGAAACCAAGTACATCACGCAGTTCCCCGAGGAGCGCGCGATCTGGTCCTTCGGCTCCGGCTACGGCGGCAACGCCCTGCTGGGCAAGAAGTGCTACTCGCTGCGCATCGCCTCGGCCAAGGCCCGCGACGAGGGCTGGCTGGCCGAGCACATGCTGATCCTCAAGCTCACCTCGCCGGAGAACAAGGTCCACTACATCGCGGCGGCCTTCCCGAGCGCCTGCGGCAAGACCAACCTGGCGATGCTGGAGCCGACCATCGAAGGTTGGAAGGTCGAGACCCTGGGCGACGACATCGCCTGGATGCGCTTCGGCGAGGACGGCCGCCTCTACGCGGTCAACCCGGAGTTCGGCTTCTTCGGCGTGGCGCCGGGTACCGACTACCACACCAACCCGAACGCGATGCGCACGATCGAGCGGGGCAACTCCCTGTTCACCAACGTGGCGCTGACCGACGACGGTGACATCTGGTGGGAGGGCATGGGCGAGCCCCCGGCCCACCTCACCTCCTGGAAGAAGCAGGACTGGACCCCGGACTCGGGCGAGCTGTCCTCGCACCCGAACTCGCGCTACTGCACGCCGATGTCGCAGTGCCCGATCCTGGCCCCGGAGTGGGACGACCCCAAGGGCGTGCCGATCTCCGCGATCTTCTTCGGCGGCCGTCGCGCCACCACGGTCCCGCTGGTGACCGAGTCCCGCGACTGGCAGCACGGCGTGTTCATGGGCGCCACGCTGTCCTCGGAGACCACCGCCGCCGCGGTCGGCCAGGTCGGCGTCGTGCGCCGCGACCCGATGGCCATGCTGCCGTTCATCGGCTACCACGCCGGTGACTACTTCCAGCACTGGATCGACATGGGCAAGAACGCGAACGCGGAGAAGCTGCCCAAGATCTTCTACGTGAACTGGTTCCGCCGTGGCGAGGACAAGCGCTTCCTGTGGCCCGGGTTCGGTGAGAACTCGCGCGTGCTGAAGTGGGCCATCGAGCGCATCGAGGGCAAGGCCAGCGCGCAGGAGACCGCGATCGGCCACGTGCCCGCGCCGGAGAGCCTGGACCTGTCCGGGCTGGACGCCCCGGTGGCGGACATCGAGGCGGCGCTGGAGTTCGACGCGCAGGAGTGGCGTGCCGAGCTGCCGCTGATCGAGGAGTGGTTCACCAAGATCGGCGACAAGCTGCCCACCTCGCTGCGTGACGAGTTCGAGGCGCTCAAGCAGCGCTTGGGCTGATCACCCGCCCACGAGAACCCCGGTGGCCAACGGCGTCCACCGGGGTTCTTGGCGTTAGGGTGCCGGTTCATGGGGGTATCGGCGAACAACCTCGGCGTGCGCGCCGGTGAGGACTGGCTGTTCCGCGAGCTGGACCTGGCCGTGGCCGAGGGCGAGTGCCTGGCGCTGACCGGCTCGAACGGCTCGGGCAAGTCCACGCTGCTGCGCTGCCTGTACGGCACGCAGCGGCCCACCGAGGGGCAGGTCCGGATCTTCGGCCAGGCCCCGGACGAGCGGGTTCCGGAGTTCCGGCGGCTGGCCTCGGTGCTGATGGACGACTCCGCCCTGTTCGACGAGCTGAGCCCACGCCAGCACCTGGAGCTGCTGACCCGCTCCTACCCCGGATCACCCGAGGCCGACCAGGAGCTGTTCGCCTCCGCGGGCCTCGATGCGCGGATGGACGTACCGGCGGGCAAGCTCTCCGCGGGGCAGCGCAGGCGACTCCTCCTGCTCGGGGCCATCGCGCGGCCCCACCAGTTGCTGCTGCTGGACGAGCCGGAGCGGGCGCTGGACGCGGCGGGCCGTGAGTGGCTGGTGGAGCTGGTCCGCGCGGCCAAGTCGCGGGGTGCGGTCGTGGTCGTCGCCAGCCACCACCTCGCGCTGGTCGAGGACGTCGCGGACTGGACCGTCGACCTGTGAAGACCTTGCTGCGCAACGTCATCCTGGGCGAGTGGCTGGTCGGCTACCTGATGGTGATCGGCCTGCTCTGCACCCCGTTCTTCCAGACCGACAGCTGGCGGCACACCGTGCTGGGCAGCCTGCCCGCGCAGCCAACGGCCGGGGTCGCCGTGCTCTGCCTGGCGCTGGCCCTGAGCTGGCGGTCCCTGCTGCGCCGCGACTTCGTCTGGCTCGGACCGGCCCGCCTGACCTGGGACGACTTCGGCACCGGCCGGGTGCGGACGATGAACCGCCGACTGCTGGGCGGCTGGGCCCTGCGCCTGCTGGTCGTGGCCTACGTGACGGCCGTGACGGCACAGGTGCACGGCTGGCGGCCCGAGTTCGTGCCGGTGGGCTGTGCCCTGCTGGCCGTCACCGCCGCGCTCACCCTGCTGGCCGCCCGCCGGGCCGCCCCGGCCCCGGTGCGCTGGGCCGAGCAGGCCGTGCCGCTGCTGTTCGCCGCGGCCCCGCTCGCCGTGCTGCCCGCCTGGTGGGGCCTGACCGCGGCGGTGACGCTGGCCGCACTGGTGCTGGTCTTCGTGCCCGGCCGGTCGGCCGCGGCCAGTGCGGGACGGGTCGACCTGCTCGAAGGCTGGAACTCCCGGGTCCTGCGCCAGGTGTCGGTCGCCTTCATGGACGTCATGGCGCTGCTGCCACCGGGACGGCCACTGCCGTTCCCGCGCTCGCTGAGCGGCCGGTTCGTGGTGCTGCGCTTCGTACTGCTCGGTGTGCTGTCCCGCGCCCGCTACCTGACCCTGACCGGCCTGCTCGCGCTGGCCGTGGTCATGCTGCCGCACGTCCTGCCCGCCACCGGCGCGGTGTGGTGGCTCGGGCTCGGCGCGTTCTTCGCCACCATCCCGTACGCCGCCGCGCTGAGCGAGCTGAGCCGGGTGCCCGGCCTGCGCCGTTGGCTGGGCTGCACCGACATGGAGCTGCGCGTCACGGCTGTCTGCGTGCTGCTGGTGATCACCATCGCGTGGTGGGCGGTGACCGGGTTCGCCTTCGGCTGGACGTTGAGCGGGCTGCTCGTCTCGGCGCTGGCCGCTGCCGCCGTGGTCCGCACGGTGACCAAGCCGATGCTGGACTTCGACAAGCTCGGCGAGGTGGCGGTGCCGGGCATGACGGTCGCGCCGGTCGGGCTCATCGCGCAGCTGGCCACCGGCCTGGACGTGCTGGTGGGCGGCGCGGCCGTGCTCCAGTTCCTGCCGATGTCGGCGATCACCGTGCTGGCCGTGGCCGGACTGTTCGGCTTCGCGGTATGGCGTCGCCCACATGAGTGAGCAACCGACTGGCCGCGTGCGGCGTCTTCTGTGGTGAGACGAGGAGGTGTGGCGTGATATTCGCGGCATTGGCGATGCTGGTGCTGGCGGCGATCGCCCTTCCCATGGCCATCGTGGCGCTGGCCAGAACAGCCCCCAAACCTGAGCAGCCTGCCGAGCAGGGTGCTGGCGTGACGGTGCCGTTGGGGACCAGTGACGTCCCCAACGGCACGGTCGAGACGAACTAGCGGGGCAGCGACCCCGCCGCCTCGCGGTAGGCGGCGACCTGGTCCAGCCCGGCGCGCTGGGCCGGTGCCGCGGCCGTCGGCGGTGCGGGCAGCGGCACCCCGCCGCAGGTCAGGTCTCCGGCGGGCACCTTGCCGTCCACCAGGAACGCCTCCACGACCGTGTCCACACACGTGTTGCCGCTGAGCGCGTAGACCCCGTGGTCACCCTGGTCGGTGGCGGTGAGCAGGCGCGAGTTGGCGAACGCCCGGTGCGCCAGCACGGCACCCTCGTACGGGGTGGCCGGGTCATGCGTGTCCTGCACCATCAGCACCGGGGGCACGCCCTTGCCGGTGGGCCTGCGCAGGTCCAGCTTCGGCCGGTCCCAGGACAGGCAGGGCTGGCTGAGCGTGCCCCAGCCGACCAGCGGGTACTTGCGGCCCTGCTCGGCGGAGTCGCGGATCAGCGAGTCGCGGTTGCCGTGCCACGGGGTGTCGTTGCACAGGATCGCGGTGAACGTGGACATGAACGAGTCCGCGGCGGCCACCGGCCGCAGCCCGCCCGGCTTCGCGGCCCGCAGCGCGTCAGCGACCACGGAGGCGGCAGCCGCGTCACCCGGCTTGTCGGCGACCGCCCGCACGGCGATGAGCGACTTGGCTAGCCCGTCGAACTTCCGGCCCGCGTACAGGGCGTTGACGATCAGGCCGTCCAACGCCACTGGTCCGACCTTGGTCCCGTTCACGGTAACCGGGTTCGCGGCCAGCTTGGCGCGCAGCGACTCGTAGGTCTGCCGGGCCGCTTCGGGCGTGGCGCCGAGGTGGTAGGTCGAGTCGTAGCGGGCCAGCCAGGGCAGCAGGTCCTCGCGGAAGCGGCGCTCGAAGCCCAGCGGCTGCCAGTTGAACGACTCCTGCCAGGGCGCGGTGAACTCGGTGTTCGAGTCCAGCACGAACTTGTCCACCCGCTGCGGGAAGTAGGTGGCGTAGTAGGCGCCCAGCCAGGTGCCGCCGGAGTAGCCGATCCAGTCGATCTTGTCCCGGCCGAGCAGGGCGCGCAGCAGGTCCAGGTCGCGCACGGTCTGCTCGGTGTTCACGAACTCGTTCAGGTCCCCGCCCTTGACCTGGCAGTACTCGGCGGTCAGCTCGGCCGAGTCCAGGATCAGGTCCACGTTGCCCTTGCTCCGGTCCCGCGGGTCCAGGTCGGCGCCGATGTCCAGGCCGCCGCCGCAGGTCAGGCTGGTGCTGTCCCCGGTGCCCCGCACGTCGAAGCCGACCAGGTCCAGGTTGTCCACCAGCTTGGACCGGCCCAGGAAGCTCAGCGGCAGGGTCCGTCCCGGTGCGCCGGGCCCGCCCGGATTGAGCAGCACGCTGCCCTGCGCCACCTTGTTCTGGGCCGGGCGCAGCCTGCTCACCGCGATGGTCAGATCCACCCCGTCGCCGGGGCTGTTCCAGTTTCGCGGGGTGCGGAAGGACCCGCACTCCAGCCGCTCGGCACCCGGTGGCAGACCGGGCGGCACCTTGCCCGGTGCGAAGCAGGGCTTCCAGTCGATCGTCTGGTTCAGGTAGGCCGAGGGCACGCCCCCGGGCGCGGCACCCGCGGCGGGCGCGGCGAGCAGCGCGGCCCCGGTCGCCGCCGCGAGCGCCGCGGCCAACATCGTCTTACGCACGTGCGGATCCCCCTCGTGCACGAAGAGATGGACGGGTCCACCTCATCGCGTGCACGAGGGGCCGCGCGAGAGCCGATCGTCGGGTTTCAGGTGGGCAGCGGGCCGGTACCGATCCCGCGCAGCCTGCCGTTCACGGTCCGTTCCGACTCGGCGTAGCAGATCAGGTTGGTGAAGCCCTGCGACCAGGCCTGCCGGGTGTCCGGCGCGCGCCAAGTGAAGGTCACGTCCGCGCGGTTGGTGGCGCCGAGGTAGTTGATCAGCTCCTTGCCGCACCGGTCGCGGGCGATGGCGTTGATCTGCTCGGTGGGCGGCATCGGGTCGGTGGACCGGCCCAGGGACTGCACGTCGGGCATGGCCTCCCCCAGGTGCGGGCCGTCGCAGCGGCCGAAGCGCAGCTGCTGGTCGCGGGAGGGGGAGCTGACGGTGCAGGTCTGGTACTTGCCGAAGCCCGAACCGGCCAGCCCGTTGTGGATCGACCCGGCCACGGTGGTCGGGTTGCCCACGGAGTCCACCTGGGTCACCGCGCAGACCAGCCAGCGCCTACCCGCGGCCCAGTCCTGCTGCTGCGGCCAGAACGCCCAGGCCTGCACGCTGGTGGCGTCGGCGTCCTTGCTGCCCACGTAGTCGCCCAGCGCCGTGCGGCAGCGGGGCAGCGCCTCGCGGGTCAGCGTGCTGTCGTCGGGCATGCTGCTGGGCAGCCCCGCGGGCAGCTCGCTGACCAGGGTGATCTCGCCCTGGTGCGGGTTGGTGCAGGGCACGGTCTGCCGGGTGGCGTCGATGCACTGCCCGACTGACGGCAGCACACTGCCCGAACCGACCGACACGCTGTCGTTGCGCGGGGCGGGCACCGGCAGCGCGCCGGAACTGTTCACCGGGGAACTCGGCGCGGGTGGAGCGGCGGCTGGCAGGTCGAGCGCGGGTCTCGCGCAGGCACTGGTCGCGCCGGCTACCGCCAGCACCAGCACTGCCTGCCACCCGCGCCGCACTATGCGCCTCCTCGCCGTCGCCTGTTCAGCGTCCATTCGGTCTCCCGGTGGCTCGACCGTACCGGCTATCGGTGACGCCATCCTGGCAAGAAGCTGAAGGTGGCCCCTGCCGAACAGGAGTCGGCAGGGGCCAGTTGGATACGAAATCCCAGGTCAGGACAGTGCGGATGCCGCGGCGTTCACGAGTGCGACCGTCTGGTCGGCAATGGCCTTGCGGCGTGCCTCGAAGGCCGGATCGGTCACTGCGGTCGGGCTCGAGGGCTCACCGAGCACCGGGGTGTGCAGGTGGCCGCCGGGCACCTCGGTGGCGCCCAGGCCCACCCGGATCCGGTTCGAGCGGTACATGCTCTCGTTGGACAGGTAGTCCCCGCCGCTGCCCTGGGCGGCGACCTCCCCCGGCCGCGGGGCGTCGCTGCGGCACTGCGCGGTGCCGGTGCCCGGGTGCGAGCTGTCCGGCCACACGCAGAACACCTGGTCGTAGTTGACCGGGTAGCCGCCGGTGCTCGCGGAGATCATCTGCTGGTACGGCAGGGTGGTCTCGATGAACTGAAGCGCGGGCTGCGGCCAGCCGGTCGCGGCGGGCACCGGCCCGGTGATGCTGACCCGGTTGTTGTCCGGGTAGCCGCCGCGCCAGTCGCCCGCCCAGCGCTCGATGTCGAACTTGCCCGGCCTGCCCTGGCTCAGGGTCATGATCAGGTCGGGCCGGTGCGCACGGTCGCGCAGCGCGGTGCCGTAGGCGGCCTCCACGATGCCCTGGTCGAAATAGCCCCACACCACCGGGAAGGACACGGCCTGCACCACGGCCTTGCCCTGCGGGGTGTCGAGCACCCGGCCGTCCAGTTGCAGGGCGGAGGCGCCCGCCGGGTTGGAGATCCGCACCCCGGTGCCGTCCAGTTGGAACGGGTCGAACCCGCTGACCAGCACCCGCTTGACCCCGTCCGGGTAGCGCACCGAGTCCAGGCCGCGCGAGCCGTGGTCCAGCGAGGTCAGCAGCTCGGTGCGGGTCCGCGCGTCCAGCGCGAACCGGGGCGTCCACTCGCGCAGTGCCTTGCTCAGCTGCAACCGGGCCCAGTACAGCGGCCGGTCGTCGTAGCGGTCCGAGGTGCCCAGGTCGGGGCGGCGGCCCTGGGCCCGGTCCACCGCGGTGCGCCACAGTTCGGTGCCGGTGGAGGCCACCAGCGCTCTGGCGTCGCCAACCGAGCGAGCGGAGCACAGCCTGGTCGTGAACCCGCTGACCAGCGGGTCCAGGCCCGCGTCGGTGACCAGCTTGGGCCCGACCGCGGGGCCGCCGGCGGGCAGGGTCGCCGTCAGCCGCTGCTCCTCAACCGTCAGCGGCGCGTTCGCGTCGTAGCAGGTGGAGGCCGGGGCCGCCTGGGCGAAACCCGGGACGGCGGCCAGCATCGGGACCGCCGCCAGCAGGGGTACCAGGGCTCGCAGGGTGCTGCGAGTTCGACTCACAGTGAGCTCCGTTCGAGTCATGTGTGATTGGTTCAGACCTTGAACGAGTCTCACCCATCCGTGCGTAAAGCAACACAACAGGTGACCAAGACCTTGCACGGAGGGGTGTCCACATGTCGCGCAAAAGTGTGAAGGCGGGGCTGGCGGTGGGATCCGCTGCCACCGTCCTGCTCGGGGTGGTGATCAGCACCGCGACCCTCGCCACGGCAGGCGTGCCGCAACCGCAGCAGGCGGCAGCCGCCGACGTGCTGACCGACGCCACCGGCCGGGTCGTGTCGATGACCCCGCAGACCCCGGAGCCCTCGACCCAGGGCACCGATCCCGGCCAGGCCGGCAACTCCCACCTGGACGCGATCGCCAAGGTGTTCGGCGTGCTCGCCGACACGCTCAAGCTGGTCGACGTCAAGCAGCTGCCCTCCGGCACCGCCGTGCGCTACCAGCAGGAGATCGCGGGCATCCCGGTCTTCGGCGGCCAGATCGTGCAGAACCTCGCCCCGGACGGTTCGCTGATCAGCGCCCAGGGCAAGGTCAGCCAGCGCACCCGGGGCAGCTTCCCGGCCAACGCGCTGTCGGCGAAGTCCAGCGCCAACACCGCGGCCGTGCGCAAGACGGCGGCCAACCACAACCTGGCCGCCGAGCAGGTCAGCGTGCGCGAGACCACCCCGTACTGGTGGGACCCGACCCTGGGCGGCGAGCCCGGTGAGGCCGTGGCCCAGCCCGCCTACGTGGTGCGGCTGCGCGGCTCGCAGGCCGAGCAGCAGTGGTCCATGGTGGTCGGCGCCGAGCGCAGTGAGGTGGTGACCTCCTGGAAGGACGCCCGCGAGGCCGTGAACAGGGACGTGTGCGACGCCGGGCGCCGGGTCGTCGCCGGGGACCTGAACTCGGTGCGCTGCGGCACCACGTTCCGGCCCGCGCTCACCGAGCGGGGCGGCCGGTCGAACGTCGCCGACGTGAACAACGTGTTCAAGTTCTTCGGCCAGGCCAGCGACTTCTACGCGAAGAACCTGAACGTGGACCTGACCCAGCTGATCGGCAACGACCTGCGCGACGGCACCGGCAAGGCGCTGCGCGGCACCGTGCGGATCTGCGTGCAGGACGAGCGGTGCCCGTTCCTCAACGCGTTCTGGGACGGCGAGCAGATGGCCTTCGGTGAGGGGGTCACCACGCTGAACGTGACCGGGCACGAGCTGACCCACGGGGTCACCCAGCACACCTCCGGCCTGCAGGGAGGTTTGGCGGACGCGCTGAACGAGGGCCTGTCCGACGTGTTCGGCAAGTTCATCGGCATCACCGCGAACGACCCCAACGACACCGGGGCCAACCGCTGGACCATCGGCGCGGGCTCCGCGCTGGGCGCCATCCGCGACATGCAGAACCCGGGGCGGTTCAAGCAGCCCGACAAGGTCAACGGCACGTTCTGGGTCACCAACAACCCCGACCCGCACGCCAACGACGGGGTGGTCAACAAGACCGACTTCCTGATCACCGACGGCGGCTCGTTCAACGGCAAGACGATCAAGGGCCTCGGCGTGGCCAAGTCCGTCCCGATCTGGTTCGGCGTGGAGAACCTGCTGACCCCGCGCGCGACCTTCCAGGACCTGGGCAACGCCCTGAACTCCTCCTGCAAGGCCAACGCGGCCAAGGGCGTCGCCGGCATCACCCAGGACGACTGCACCCAGGTGGCCAACGCGGTGCTCGCCACCCAGCTGAACCAGCGGCCCCGCTAGTCCGATCGGCGGGTGAGAATCCTACTTTCGGGGGGAGCGCTCACCTAAGTGAGGTATGCACACTTCGCGATACGTCACTCCAAGTGACCGTATCCCTGCGGAGGTGTATGAGTGTCACGCAATCGAGTTATCGGTGGTGCACTGGCCGCCGGCGCGACGACCATCGCGCTGGCGGCCACTGCGCTGGGGGCCGTCGGAACCGCCGAGGCACAGCCGACCCTGCACCAGGTGAGCTCGCGGGCGATGCCCTTCGGCAGCGTCGTGCGCTACCAGCAGGAGATCGGCGGGGTGCCGGTGTACGGCGGGCAGCTCGTGCGGACCCTGGACCGCGAGGGCAAGGTCATGGCCACCCTGGGCAAGACCACCCGCCGCTCGACCGGTCAGTTCCCGGCCAGCCCGGCGGGCGCGGACACCGCGGCCCTGGCCGACGTGGCCAGGAGCAGCGGACTCGCCCTCTCCGAGCTGACCGCCGACACCCCGCAGCCCTACTGGTACGACACCACCCTGGGCGGGGCGCGCGGCGAGTCCGTCGCGGTGCCCAGCTACCAGGTCGTGGTGCGCGGCACGCGGGCCGACCAGAAGTGGACCGAGGTCGTCAAGGCGGGCAGCAACGAGGTGCTCACCTCCTGGTCGGAGGTGCGCGAGGCGCTGAACCGGGACGTCTGCGACGCCAACCGCCAGATGGTCAGCAACCAGTTCAGCGGCATCCGCTGCGGCTCGAAGTTCACCGTGACCCGGCGCGAGGGCGGCGCCCAGTCCAGCGTGGCCGACGTCAACAACGTCTACAACTTCTTCGGTGACGCCTCGAAGTTCTACGCCGACAAGGTGGGCGTGGACCTGACCGACCTGCTGGGCGTGGACTTCGGCGACGGCACCGGCAAGGCCCTGCGCGGCACCGTGCGCATCTGCGTGCCGAACTACCCCTGCCCGTACCTGAACGCCTTCTGGAACGGCGAGCAGATGGGCTTCGGCGAGGGCGTCACCACCGACGACGTCACCGGGCACGAGCTGACCCACGGGGTCACCCAGCACACCTCCGGCCTGGGCGGCGGCCAGGCGGCCTCGCTCAACGAGGGCATCTCCGACGTGTTCGGCAAGTTCATCGCGCTCACCGCGAACGACCCGAACAGCACCGGGGCCAACCGCTGGAACCTGGGCGCGGGCACCTCGCTGGGCGTCATCCGCAACATGAAGGACCCGCGCTCCTCCAAGAAGCCGCAGCCCGACCGCGTCAACGGCCCCGGCTGGGACACCAACAACCCGGACGAGCACATCAACGACGGCGTGGTGAACAAGGCCGACTACCTGATCACCGACGGGGACACCTTCAACGGGCAGACCGTGCGCGGCCTTGGCATCGACAAGGCCGTGCAGGTCTGGTGGGGCGTGGAGAACCTGCTGACCCCGAGCGCCACCTTCCCCGACCTGGGCAAGGCACTGAACTCCTCCTGTTCCGCGCTGGCCCAGAACGGCACCGCGGGCATCACCGCAGACGACTGCACCCAGGTCGCCAACGCGGTGAAGGCCACCCAGCTTGACCAGGACCCGGCCTGACCCGCGAAATCACGATTCGACCCCACTGATGGGCGAACGGCGATCCTCCCGGCTTAACATCCGCGTCACGAGATGGGGCCGGGAGGATCGTCATGGCTGAACAGCCACCACCGCGCAAGCGGAACCCGTGGAACCTGCTGCTGCTGGTACCACTGCTCATGTTGGTCACGTCGTGGTTCAACTTCGACCAGCCTCGGCTGTTCGGCATGCCGTTCTTCTACTGGTACCAGTTCGCCTTCGTACCGGTCGGCGTGATCTGCGTCGGGGTCGTCTACCTCAAGTCGCGGGGTGAGGGCCAGTGACCACGGAGCAGATCGTCCAGCTGTGCGTGTTCGGCGTGCTGTTCGTGCTCGTCACCGTGATGGGCTTCGTCGCATCGCGCTGGCGGGCCGGTGCCACCCTGGACCACCTCGACGAGTGGGGCCTTGGCGGGCGCAAGTTCGGCGCCTGGATCACCTGGTTCCTCGTCGGCGGTGACCTCTACACCGCCTACACCTTCGTTGCCGTGCCCGCGCTGATCTTCGGCGCCGGTGCGCTGGGCTTCTACGCCCTGCCCTACACGGTGGTGCTGTACCCGATCGTCTTCCTGCCGCTGCAACGCATGTGGTCGGTCTCCCGGGTGCACGGCTACGTGACGCCCGCCGACTTCGTGCGCGGCCGGTACGGCTCCCCGCTGCTGGCCCTGCTGATCGCCATCACCGGCATCGTCGCCACCATGCCCTACATCGCGCTGCAACTGGTCGGCCTGGAGTCGGTGCTGCGCACGATGGGCATCAACGGCAGCGGGCTGCTCGGCCACCTGCCGCTGTTCGTGGCCTTCGTGATCCTCGCGGTCTACACCTACCAGTCCGGGCTGCGCGCGCCCGCGCTGATCGCCTTCGTCAAGGACGCCCTGATCTACCTGGTCATCCTGGTCGCGATCTTCTACCTGCCGACCAAGTTCGGCGGCTGGAGCGCGATCTTCGACAACGCGGCGAGCGCGCTGGCCAAGCCCAACCCGGTCACCGGAAAGCCCTCCGGCTCGATCCTGCTCAGCCCCAGCAACCAGTTGCAGTACGCGACCCTGGCGCTGGGCTCGGCGCTGGCGCTGTTCCTGTACCCGCACTCGCTGACCGGGATCCTGGCCTCCAAGGGCCGCAAGGTCATCAAGAAGAACATGGTCGCGCTGCCCGCGTACTCCCTGGTGCTCGGTCTGCTCGCGCTGCTGGGCTACATCGCGCTGGTCTCCGGGGCCAAGCCGATCGTCAACCAGGCCACCGGCAAGCCCGACTCCAACACGATCGTGCCGGTGCTGTTCGGCCACGAGTTCCCCGCCTGGTTCGCCGGCATCGCCTTCGCCGCGATCGGCATCGGCGCGCTGGTCCCCGCCGCGATCATGTCCATCGCCGCGGCCAACCTGTGGACCCGCAACATCTACAAGGAGTTCCTGCACCGCGACGCGACACCGAAGCAGGAGGCCACCCAGGCCAAGCTCGCCTCGCTGATCGTGAAGTTCGGTGCGGTGGCCTTCGTGCTGTTCGTGGACCCGCAGTTCTCCATCGACCTGCAACTGATCGGCGGGGTGATGATCCTGCAGACCCTGCCCGCCGTGGCGATCGCGCTCTACACGCGCTGGCTGCACAAGTGGGGCCTGATCGCGGGCTGGGTCGTGGGTATGGGCTGGGGCCTGTACCTGCTGTACACGATCCCCAACCCCAGCAACGGAAAGGCCCACTTCGGCGGCTCCGCGCTGACCCTGGACAAGCTGAACCTGCTCGGCTGGCAGCCCTTCGCCGGTTCCCAGGTGCAGATCTACGTCGGCGCCGTCGCCCTGGTGGCGAACCTGGTGGTGGCCGTGGTCGTCACCGTCATCGCCCGCCAGGCCAAGTGGTTCAACGGCACGGACCAGACCGACACCACCGACTACGAGGTCGAGGACGGGGACCCCAAGCTGCGTCCCGTCGGCCAGCACTGAGCCGGGTACAAGGGGGCGACACGCACGCGTGTCGCCCCCTTCGCATTACTCAGCGCTGAACCGGGGGTCGCGCTCCGGATAAATTCACGGGCCCGGTAACACCGGCCTCGGATTGTCGATGTCACCAGGCGTCAGGGATTCCGCTCGGAACCCGGTAACCGGAAGGTGACATCGTGCGACCGCTCGGTTCGGCCAAGGCACGCTGGGCTACCGCTGGCATCGTGGCAGTGGTCGCGCTTTCAGGCCTGGCATTCGTGCTGTTCGGGACCGGTTCCGATGAACAGCCCGTGACCAGCGCCAACGCTACGGTCACCAGCACCTCGGCGAGTGAGGCGCCCACCACGACACCTTCCGTCTCACCGTCGAATGCGCATGTGACAACTCCTTCCGGAACGGTGAGCGGTGCCCCCGGAACGGCGCCGCCCGCACTGGTGAATTGGCTCCAGGGCGGTGGCCTTCAGCAGACCAGCGGATTGTTGGCAGATTCCTCACAGGTTCTCGCGGGCCGCAGCAACTCGGGCGGTCCGAACCTGGCAAACGCCTGTGAATCGCTGGCCAAGAATGTGCGTGCGGCCAAGGCGTACCAGCCGATTCCCGATGAGACCACGCAACGCGCGTGGGCCGGCGCCCTCGCCGGTTTCGACCACGGCGCCGCCGAGTGCGTCACCGGCACCAAGGCGAACAACGCCGGCCAGATCTCCAGCGCCACCAAGGAGATCGGCACCAGTAGCGAGGCTCTCAAGCAGGTGATGACGCGCCTGTCCGATCTCGCGCGGTGAACCGTCCAGTGGGGGAACAGCAATCAACCGAAGGGATCCACCCACTCATGGCTAGACGCCGCCACGCCGCACCGCTCGGCGCGGCACTGGCCGTCAGCACGGCGCTGACGTTGACCGGAGCCTTACCCGCCGGTGCGGATCCCGCGCCGCGCATCGACCTGAAGGTGCTCGTCGTCACCAGCGGGGACGTGGGTACCCAGGCCATCGCCCAGGAACTGACCAACGAGGGCGTGCCGTTCACCACGGTCGACCTGAACTCCCCGTCACGGCCCACGATCGACGCCAACTTCCTGTCCGGCACCGCGGGCGGTGCCCCCGAGGCGAAGTACCAGGCCGTGGTGCTGCCCAACAACAACCCGTTCGCCTCCGGCTCCGCCGAGATGGCCGCGCTGACCGCCTACGAGGCGCAGTTCGGCATCCGCCAGGTCGACGCCTACAACTGGGCGAACCCCGCGGTGGGCCTGAACTACGCCGGTTACGCGGGCACCCTGGACGCCACCACCGGGCACGTCAGCGCGGACGGCCTGAGCGGGCCGTTCGACTACCTGCGCGGACCGGTGGCCTTCGAGCCGAGCACCTCGGGCTACTCGCAGAGCTGGGGCTACCTGGCCACCCCGTTGGCCGCGGGCTACAAGACCCTGGTCAGCGGCACCTCCCCGGACGGCAGCACCACCGGCTCGCTGGTCGGCGAGTACAGCCATGACGGGATCACCGAGCTGGTGATCACCTTCGCGTACAACAGCTTGCAGCGGCAGTACCAGTTGCTGGCCCACGGCATCGTCACCTGGATGACCAAGGGCGTGCACCTGGGGTACAACCGCAACTATCTCAACGTCGACATCGACGACGTGCTGATGGGCGACGACCTGTGGAACACCACCTACCACTGCACCCCCGGTGACGTGGACTGCCCGGTCGGGTCCAACCTGCCCGAGCAGTCGGTGCGCATGGTGCCCGCGGACGTCACGTACGCGGTGAACTGGCAGCAGCAGCAAGGTTTCCAGCTGGAGATGGCCTACAACGGCGGCGGCAGTGAGGACTACGTGGCCGACAACGGCTCGGATCCGCTGCTGACCTCGTTCCTGGCCAGCAAGAACAACTTCCACTGGGTCAACCACACCTACAACCACGAGTTCCTCGGCTGCGTGCAGAACGTGACCGTGGTGCCGTGGCAGTGCACCAAGGACGCACTGGGCAACACCGTGTGGGACTCGCTGGCCTCGGTCAGCAACCAGATCTCGCAGAACGTGGCCTGGGCCAACGCCAAGGGCCTGCCGATCGACACCACTGAGCTGATCTCCGGCGAGCACTCGGGGCTGTACATCCTGCCGCAGCAGCCGCAGGACAACCCGAACTTCGTGCTGGCGCTGACCGCCAACGGGATCAAGTGGACCGGGGCCGACGCCTCCCGCCAGCCCGCCCAGCGACTGGTCGGCGCCACCGAGACCGTGCCACGCCACCCGCTGGACGTGTACTACAACGTGTCCACCGCCAGCGCGATGGTCAACGAGTACAACTGGATCTACACCTCGCGGGCCAACGGCGGCAGCGGGTTGTGCGAGGACAACCCGACGATCATGACCTGCATCTCCCCGCTGAGCGAGTCGACCGGGTTCGCCTCGTACATCGTGCCGATGCAGACCGTGAACGCCATGCGGGACGTGCTGTCCAACGACCCGAGGCCGTTCTACATGCACCAGTCCAACCTGACCGGCGACCGGCTCGCCTACTCCGTGGTCGGCGACGTGCTCAGCACCTACCGGGCCGCCTTCGCCGACAACACGCCGGTGACGCAGAAGGTGCTCGCCGGTGCCGGGCAGGTCATGAAGGACCAGGCCGCGTGGCACAACGCGGTCGGTTCGGGTTCGGTGAGCGGGTACATCCAGGGCAACACCGTGGTCATCCAGACGGCCACCGGCACCCGGGTCCCGTTCACCGCGCCGAACGGCACGCTGACCGGCGGTTCGGCGGTCTACGGCGAGGCCTACGCGGGTGAGCGCTCGGCGTACACCCTCAGCACCGGCACGCTGAGCTTCACGCTGCCGAGCTAGTCGGTGGGGTGCTCGTCGGGAGCCTCAGCCTCCTGACGAGCACCCCAACTCGCCCTGCGCAGCACCAGCGTCCCGACCCCCGCGGCCGCCACGCCCAAGCCGGTGTACCCGAGCGCGGGCCCGCACGCTTGCCTGAACGGGTAGCCGTTCGCCTCCGCCAACCGCTGGTAGCGCGCGTTCATCCACTCCGTGGCCTGCGCCTGGGTGCCGGAGTACTTCTCGACGGGCGTGTAGTACCGCTCGTGCGGCGCACCGTCCTCGTGCTGGTAGACGGTCACCGTGGCGACCCTGTGCTCGTCCACCCCGTAGTTGATCGACCACGGCTTCGGCCAGATGCTGATCGCGACGAGGTTGACCAGCGAGTCGGACCCCAGGTTCGACCACACCAGCCCGGTGGCCCCCGCGCCGAGGCCCAGGCCGATCATGAGAAGTCCGCGCTTCACCCTGTTCGACATGTGACCGAGCCTGGCGCGAGCGATGACCGGGGGAATCGGTGCTACTACTCACCACCCATGAAAAGCCCCCACCACACCTCGGGGGGCGACCCCAAGTCCAGTCTACCGCCAGCAGCACCACGTTGATCTTGCTGGAGATCCACATGTGGACAACTCGGCGGCTGTGGACAACCTCAGTGGCCCGTCACCAGCGCAGCGGCTCCGACCAGGCCGGACTGGCTGTCAAGAGCTGCCCGCACCACCCGCAGACCGTCCAAGTAGGACAGTCCGGCGTGCACGTCCAGCGCGCGCCGGATCGGGTCGAACAGCAGCTCACCGGCCCGCGCGACCCCGCCGCCGATCACGGCCAGGTCCAGGTCGCAGATCGCGCCCGCGGCAGCGATCGCGTAGCCGACCGCGGCCCCACCCCGCTCGAAGGCGGTCCGCGCGACCTCGTCACCGGCCCGTGCCGAGCGCTCCAGTTCGATCGCGTCGGCGCCCTGCCAGCCCTGTTCCCGCGCCCAGCGCACCATGTTCGGCCCGCTGGCCACGGTCTCCACACAGCCCCGCCCGCCGCAGGTGCACGGCCAGCCGTCCGGTTCCACCACGACGTGACCGATGTGGCCCGCGTTGCCGGTGCGCCCGCCGAAGGGCTTGCCGTCCAGCACCAGCCCGCCGCCGACCCCCGTGGACACCACCATGCCGATCATGAACCGGTTCGCGGTGCCCGCCCCGAGCCGGTGCTCGGCCAGCGCGATGCACACCCCGTCCCCGGCCAGTTCCACCGGCACGCCAGGCACCAGCTCACTGACCCGCTCGCGCAGCGGGAACCGTTGCCAGCCGGTCACGTTGATCGGGCTCACCGTGCCCTCGACGGTGTCCACCGGCCCGGCGCAGCCGATGCCCACGGCCGAGGGAGACTCGCCGTCGAGCACCTCCGCCACGGCCTCGCGCACGGCGGTGAACGCCAGCTCCCCGTCCAGCGCGGGGGTCGGCCGCACGGCGCTGCGCAGCACCGAACCCGCTGAGTCCACCAGTCCGGCCGCGATCTTGGTGCCGCCGATGTCCAGAGCCAGCACGTGGTCAGTCACGGCAGCCACTATGCCTTGACCGCCCCTGACATGGTGAATCCGCCGCCCAGCGCCCGCGACACCAGCAGGTACAGCCCGATCACCGGGGTGGTGTAGACGATCGAGTACGCGGCCAGCTGCCCATAGGCGACCATGCCGTGCTCGCCGAAGAACGAGAAGATGTTCACCGAGGCCGGTTGCTTGGCCGGGTCGAGCAGCAGCACGAAGGGCACGAAGAAGTTGCCCCAGGCCGCGATGAAGTTGAAGATCGCCACCACGGCCACGCCGGGCAGCATCAGCGGCAGCACGATGCGGCGCAGCGCCTGCATCGGCGAGGCCCCGTCCACCCAGGCGGCCTCCTCCAGGCTGACCGGCACCCCGTCCATGAAGTTCTTGGTCATCCAGATCGCCATCGGCAGCGAGGTGGCCGCCATGAACAGCATGGTGCCCGCCAGCGAGTCGATCAGGTTCAGCCGCACGAACAGGCCGTACACCGGGACCATGATCGCCGTCACCGGCAGGCCCGTGGTGAACAGGATCGTGTACAGGAACGGCCGCCGGAACCGCAGTTGGTAGCGGGACAACGGGTACGCGGCCAGCACCGCTACCACCACCGTGACGACCGCAGCTCCACCGCTGATCAGCAGGCCGTTGAGCAGTGGACGGCCGCCGACGTCCCAGGTGAGCACGGCACCGAAGTTGGACAGCGTGAACTGCTCGGGCAGCTTGGCCGTGAAGCCCGCGCGGGCATCGAAGGAGGCGGTGACCAGCCACAGCAGCGGGGCGAGGAACAGCAGGGCCACGAGGGCGAGCACGAGGTTGACCACGATCGAAAGGCGCACCGCTCACACCTCCGTCTTCAGGCTGCGGATGTAGACCAGGGAGAACACCGCGCCCAGCGCGAGCAGCACCACCGCGATGGCCGTGCCGTAGCCGATCTGGCCGAACTTGAAGGCCTGCTCGTACATCAGCAGCGGCAGGGTGCGCGTCTTGTTGTCCGGACCGCCCGCGGTCAGCACGAAGATCAGCGCGAACACACCGAGCGTCTGCAGGGTGATCAGCATCAGGTTGGTCACCACGGTGCGCCGGATCACCGGCAGCACCACGTGCCAGAACCGGCGCACCGGCCCCGCCCCGTCCACCTCGGCGGCCTCGGTCAGGTCGCTGGGCACCTCGCTCAGCGCCGCCTGGTACACCAGCATGGAGAAAGCCGTGCCACGCCAGATGTTCGCCAGTACCACGGCGAACAGGGGCGCCGTGTAGAGCCAGTTCTGGCCGCCCAGTCCGAGCGCGCCGAGCACCTCGTTCAACGTGCCGTTGGTGTTCAGGAAGGCGTACACCGCAAACGCCGCAACCACTTCCGGCAGCACCCATGCCGCGACCACGATCGTGCCGACGATCCCGCGCAGCACCCGGCTGCGGCGCTGCATGAACACCGCGAGCAGCATGCCCGCGCCGTTCTGGCCGACCACCGCCGAGCCCAGCACGAACAGCACGGTCAGCCAGAGCGAGGCGCCGACATCGGCGCTGGTGAACAGGTTCTTGAAGTTGTCCAGCCCGACGAACTGCGGTCGGCGGGCCGCGATCCCGGTCAGCGCGGTGTTGGTGAACGCCGCGTACAGGCACCAGGCGATGGGGCCCACCACGAACAGTCCGAGCAGGACGAACGAGGGCGCCATCGGCGGTAGCCAGGCGAGGACCCGCTTCCCGTTGCGCGCCAAGGATCAGCCGTTCCTGGTCTTGTCGGCGCCGACGACCTTCTGCACGTCCTCGACCCACTTCCGCGTGGCCTGGTCGGGGTCGCCGCCGTTGACCACGGAGTCGGCCGCGACCTGCATCGCGTTGGACACCTGCGGGTACTCGGGCAGGGTCGGCCGGTACCGGGTGATCGACACCAGGTCGCTCCAGAACGGCACGGTCGGGTCCTTCTCGGCCAGCCGCGGATCCGCGCGCACGTCCTTGCGCACCGGCAGCCAGGAGCAGTTCACGTCGATGTCGGTGGAGTTCTTCTTGTTCAGCGCCACCGTGAGGAACTTGAACGCGGCCTCGGCGTTGCCGGTGCTGCCGCCCACCGCGAGCGTCCAGCCGCCGGACAGCGTGACCTTGCCGGGGGCCTGGCCGTGCTGGGTCGGGAACGCCGTGGTGCCCATGGTCTTGGTCCACTCCGGCCATGGCGAGACTCCGCCGGGCGCCCAGTAGCGGGCGTACCAGCCGCCGTCGATCATGAACCCGATCTTGTCCTTGGACATGCGCGTGGTCATCTGCGTGGCCGCGAACTGCGTGTCCTCCGCCTCGGCCGCGGTCTGCGCCAGGTGCTCGGTCATCGCCGTGGACACGAAGTGCAGTGCGTCGTTCATGCCCTTGCTCGGCGCCACCCACTTCTTGTCCGACTCGCTGTACAGGTCCTTGGTGTCCGTGCCGTACAGCAACATCTCCAGCGTCTGCATGGACACCGCCTCGGTGGACGGCTTGCCCAGCGGCATGTACATCGGCTCCACGTCGGGCTGGCTCTGCTTGATCTTGCGTGCCGCCGCGAGCACCTCGTCCCAACTGGTCGGGTGCCAGTCGGTGGGCAGCCCGGCCTTGGCGAACACGGTCTTGTTGAACCAGATCCCGCGCGTGTCGGTGCCCATCGGCACCGCGTAGGTCTTGCCGTCCGTGGCGCGGCCCGCCTGCTTGGTCGCGTCGATGAACTGCTCGTTCCAGTCCGGCCAGTTCTTGAGCTGGTCGTCCAGCGGCAGCAGGTAGCCCGCCGCCGCGTCCGCGTTCACGTTGTAGCTGTCCTCGAACAGCACGTCCGGGGCGGTGGACGGGGAGCGCTGCATCAGCTGGACCTTGGCCAGGTAGTCGGAGTCCAGGCTGGTGATCGGGTTGAGCTGGGCGGTCAGGCCGGGGTTGGCCGCCTCGAACTCCTTCTTGACGACCTTCATGAAGTCGTCCATCTGCGGGAAGTCGCTGTAGTTGCGGTAGACGACCCTGATCGTCTTGCTGTCCGTCGCGGGTGCCCCGCACGCCGCCGCGGTCAGACCCAGCGCGACGACGGTGAGCCCGGTGGTGACCGTCCTGAGCAGCACGGTGTCCCTCCCCGAGGTGATACTGAGACCCAGACCACACTTGAGGGTGACCGTAAATCCATTGGATGGACGAAGTCAACCATTCACGACAACCATGGAGACCATGCGAACGGGCACCAACCTGCCCAGGGTCGGCGGCTTCAACCGGGCCGTCGTGCTGGACACGATCCGCTCACTCGGTGAGGTGAGCCGCGTTGAGCTGGCCGAACGCACCGGGCTGACCCCGCAGACCGTGTCCAACATCGTGCGCAGGCTGATCGGGGAGGGACTGGTCGCCGAGGCGGGCACGGCCCGCTCCACCGGCGGCAAGCCCCGGGTGCTGCTGCGCGTGGTGCCCTCCGCCTACTACGCGGCCGGTGTGCACATCGACCCCGAGCGGCTCACCGGTGTGGTGCTCGACCTGGCGGGCGGGGTGGTCGCCCGCAGCCAGTGGCACGCCCAGGACAGCAGCCCCGGCGCCGTGGTCGGCACCATGGGCAGGCTGCTCACCCAGTTGCTGCGCCGCGCGGGCGTGCCCCGTGCGCGGGTGCTCGGGCTCGGCGTGGCCGCACCCGGCCCGCTCGACGCGCAGCGCAGGCGCCTGATCATGCCGCCGAACCTGGACGGCTGGACCGATGTGGCACTGGCCGATGTGCTCGAACAGCGCACCCGGCTGCCCGTGGTGATCGACAACGACGCGACCGCCGCCGCGATCGGTGAGCGCTGGGTCGGTGGCGCCGCGGGCTCGTTCCTGTACGTCTACTGCGGGGCGGGCATCGGCGGTGGCCTGGTGCTCGCCGACCAGGTGCACCGCGGCACCACCGGCAACGCGGGCGAGCTCGGGCACGTCACCGTGCAGCCCGGCGGGCGGCTCTGCTTCTGCGGCAAGCACGGCTGCCTCGAGGCGTACTGCTCGATGCGCGCGATCGTCGCGCAGGCCCGCGCCGACCGCGGGCTGGAGGGGCCCGCCGAGTCCGTGGCCGGTGAGTACGAGGTGCTGTGCCGGGCCGCCGCGAAAGGCGCGGACTACGAGGTCCGGCTGCTCACCGAGGCCGCCCGGCGGATCGGTGCCGTGCTCGGTGACGTGGTCAACCTGCTCGACGTGGACACCGTCGTGCTCGGCGGTCCCGCGCTGCGGCACGTCGGCGAACTGGTCCGCGACGAGGCCGAGCGGGTGCTGCGCGAGCGCGTTTTCGCCCGCGCCGTGCTCTCCCCGACCGTGCGGCCCTCCGCGATCGGCGAGGACGCCGGGGCCATCGGCGCCGCCTCGCTGGTGCTGGAGGGCGCCTACTCGCCCCGCCTCGCCACCCTGCTCGGCACCGAGATCAACTCGTACCAACCAATGAACATCCCCCGCCACTCCCAGGGGGGCGTCCCCGGCACCAGTCTACCGCCCCACCCCGACAGTTGATCTTGCTCAAGATCCAGTTGTGCACAACTCGCCGCCTGTGTACAACTACTTGAGCGGGTTCAGCACCCGGGCCAGGAACGTCCTGGTCCGCTCCTCCTGAGGGTCGCCGATGACCTGCTCGGCGGGACCCTGCTCGACCACCACGCCGCCGTCCATGAACAGCACCCGGTCGGCCACCTCGCGGGCGAACTGCATCTCGTGCGTCACGACGATCATCGTCATGCCCTCGTCGGCGAGCTGGCGCATCACGCCGAGCACGTCACCGACCAGTTCCGGGTCCAGCGCGGAGGTCGGCTCGTCGAACAGCATCACCTCGGGGTTCATCGACAGCGCCCTGGCGATCGCGGCGCGCTGCTGCTGGCCGCCGGAGAGCTGACTGGGCACGGCGGACTCCTTGCCCGCGAGGCCGACCTTGGCCAGGTTGCGGCGAGCTGTCTCCACCGCCTCGGAACCGCTGCGCCGCAACACCTTGCGCTGGGCGATGGTCAGGTTGTCCAGCACGCTGAGGTGGCTGAACAGGTTGAAGCCCTGGAACACCATGCCCAGTTTGCGCCGAGCCAGGTCGATGTCCACGTCCGGGTCGGTCAGTTCGGTGCCGCCCACGAGGATCGTGCCGGAATCGGGCTGCTCCAACAGGTTCACGCAGCGCAGCAGGGTGGACTTGCCCGAACCGGACGGCCCGATGACACACACGACGTCCCCGCGCTCCACCGACAGGTCGATGCCGCGCAACACCTGGAGTGGGCCGAATGCCTTGTGTAGACCGGAAATCTCTATAACGCTCATCGCCGCACCTCGCTGGCGCTCGGTGCGGCGCTTCGCGCCGGCGCCGTGCTTGATGATTCGCTCGCAAGCTCGCTCATGACTGAACCTCCAGCGCGCTGTCCTTCTTCGGTGCGTTGCCACGGCGTTCCAGCCAGCGCGACAGGTAGGACAGCGGGATCGTGATCACCAGGTAGCACAGGCCGGACACCACGACAGGGGTCAGCGTCGGGTTGGTGTTCATCGCGTCCCGGCCGAACTTCGCCAGCTCGTACTGGGCCCCGGTCAAGCCCAGCAGGTACACCAGCGAGGAGTCCTTGACCAGCAGGATCAGCTCGTTGGTCAGCGAGGGCAGCACGATGCGGAACGCCTGCGGGATCACGATGCTGACCATGGCGCGGGCCTGCGACATGCCCAGCGAACGGGCCGCCTCGACCTGACCGCGCGGCACGGCCTGGATGCCGGAGCGCAGGGTCTCGGCGATGTAGGCGGCGCCGACCAGACCCAGCGCCAGCATCACCGTGGACAGCGTGGTGAACCGGATGTGGAAGGCGATCGGCACGCCGAAGCCGAAGGCGATGAACACCAGCAACGCTGGCAGACCGCGGAACAGCTCGACGTAGCCGGCGGCGATCCACCGGTACGGCCCCACCGAGGACAGCCGCATCAGCGCGAGCACCAGGCCGAGCACGGCACCGAAGGCGAAACCGACGACGGTGTAGACGACCGTGTTGACCAGCGCGACGCTGAGGATGTCCGGGAACTGCTCGGCAGCGACGTCCAGGTCGAAGAAGCCGCGTTGCAGCTCACCCCAGTTGGCGGTGAAGGCCAGGGTGAGCAGAACCGCGACCAGGAGCAGGTACTGCGCGCCGCGGAAGGCCGCGCGGCGCTGGCGTCGGGTCAGTGCCATCCGGTCACCGCCCCGGCAGCCAGGTCGGGTTCTTGCCGAACCACTTCTGGAACAGCTTGGCGTAGCTCCCGTCCGCGGCAGCGCCGGTCAGCGCCGCGTTGAGTTCGGTGAGCAGGCCGCTGTTTCCCTTGCGCACACCGAAGCCGTACTGGTCGTCGGTGTCGAACTCCGCGGTGATCTCCAACTCCGGGTTCTTCTTCGCGTAGTCGTAGAGGATGCCGTTGTCGTTGATGGAGGCGTCCACCTGGCCGGTCTTGACCGCGGTCTCCAACAGGGCGGAGTCCTCGAAGGCCACGGCGGTGACCGCGTTGCCGTTGCGGTCGTTGAACTCCTTGACGAACTTCTCGCCAGTGGTCCCGGTCTGCACACCGACCTTCTTGTCCCTGGCGGTCTCCAGCGAGGACACCCCGGAGCCCTTCCTGGTCAGCAGCGCCTGCGTGGCGTGGAAGTACGGGGTGGAGAAGTCGAAGGACTTCCGGCGGGCCGGCGTGATCGACATGGCCCCCGCGGTGACGTCGCAGAGGTTGGTGTCCAGGTCGGCCCCGGACTGGATGCCCTCCCAGGGCGTGTCGATCACCTCTTGGGTGATGCCGAGCCGCTTGGCGAGCAGGTCGACCAGGTCCACGTCGAAGCCGACCACCTTGCGGTCGGCCTGCCGGTACTGGAACGGGATGTAGGGCAGGTGGCTGCACGTGAGCAGCTCACCGGACTGGATCAGCTGCACCGTGCCACCGGCGGCGGTGCCGGTCGCGGTGGTCGACACCACGCAGCCCGTGGTGGTCAACACGAGTGTCAGCACGGGCGCCACGGCCCGAACCCGGTACCTGTTCTGGCTGCTCACGGCGCGCCCCTCCTCGGTGCTGGTCCTGGGCATCCTGCCACCGGAGGGACTGCGGGGACACTCAGAAGTGGATCAGACCAGCATGCGGGAGAGCGCTACCACGAGGGCAGCGCTCTCCCGGGATCACAGCACCTTGGCCAGGAACGCCTTGGTGCGCTCGTGCTGCGGGTCGGTGATCACCTCGCGCGGGGTGCCCTGCTCGACGACCACGCCCCCGTCCATGAACACCAGGGAGTCGCCCACCTCGCGGGCGAAGCCCATCTCGTGGGTGACCACCACCATGGTCATGCCCTCGTCGGCGAGCTGGCGCATCACGCCGAGCACGTCGCCGACCAGCTCCGGGTCCAGCGCGGAGGTCGGCTCGTCGAACAGCATCAGCTTGGGCTTCATCGCCAGCGCCCGCGCGATGGCCACCCGCTGCTGCTGACCGCCGGACAGCTGGGCGGGGTAGTTGCCCGCCTTGTCCGAGAGCCCGACCTGGCGGAGCAGTTCGGCGGCGCGCTCGCGCACCTCACCCCTGGGCTCCTTCTTGACCTGGATCGGCGCCTCCATGACGTTCTCCAGCGCCGTCATGTGCGGGAACAGGTTGAACTTCTGGAAGACCATCCCGATCTCGCGGCGCTTCTGCGCCACCTCGTGGTCGCGCAGCTCGTAGAGCTTGTCGCCCTTCTGCCGGTAGCCGACCAGCTCGCCGTCCACCCACAGCTTGCCCGCGTTGACCTTCTCCAGGTGGTTGATACAGCGCAGGAACGTGGACTTGCCCGAACCGGAGGGCCCGATCACGCACATCACCTCGCCGGGGCGCACCTCCAGGTCGATGCCCTTGAGCACCTCGACCCGGCCGAAGTTCTTGTGCACACCCTCGGCCTTGACCATCAGCCGATCACTCATCGCACGTTCCCCCCAGCCTGTACCGAGGTGCCGCGCGAGTAGCGGCGCTCGATGTAGTACTGCCCGACCGAGAGCACCGAGGTGAACAACAGGTACCAGAGGCTGGCCACCACGAGCAGCGGGATCTGCTTGTAGTTGCCGCCGTAGATCAGCTGGACCTCGGTGAACAGGTCGCCACCGGCCACCACGGCCACCAGCGAGGTGGTCTTGAGCATCGAGATCGTCTCGTTGCCGGTTGGCGGGATGATCACGCGCATCGCCTGCGGCAGCACGATCCTGGTCATGATCTTGGTGCGGGTCATGCCCAGCGCCTCGGCGGCCTCGGTCTGCCCGGTGTCCACCGACAGGATGCCCGCGCGCACGATCTCCGACATGTACGCGGCCTCGTTCAGGCCCAGGCCCAGCACCGCGCCCATGAACAGCGGGATCAGCTTGTTGGAGTCGAAGAAGATGAACTCCGGCCCGAACGGGATGCCCAGTGACAGGTACGGGTACAGGAAGCCGATGAAGGACCAGAAGATGATCTGGACCAGCACCGGGGTGCCGCGGAAGAACCAGGCGTAGAACCAGGCGACCCCGGACACGATCGGGTTGTTGGACAGCCGCATGACGGCGATCAGCACGCCGCCCACGACACCGATCAGCATGGCCAGCACGGTCAGCTCGGCGGTCACCAGCAGGCCGCCGAGCACGCGCCCGGAGAACAGGTAGTCCCCGACGACGCTCCACTGCCAGGCCGGGTTGGTCAGCAGGCTGTGCACCACCATCGCCGCGAGCACCAGCAGCACCGCGGCGGCCACCCAGCGGCCGGGGTGGCGCACCGGAACGGCGGCGATCGGTTCGGAGCGTGGTGGGGCGGAGTCAGTCGAACCGGCCATCAGCTCTGGGCACCGTTGATCGTCGCGGTGGTGACGGCCCCGCCAGAGATGCCCCAGTTGCCGAGGATCTTGCCGTAGGTCCCGTCGGTGATCAGCTGCTGCACGGCGGCCTGCACGGCCTCCTTGAGCGTGCCGCCGTTCTTCGGCACCGCGATGCCGTACGGTGCGACGCCCTCGTCACCGCCGACCTTCTCGAAGGCAGCGCCGTTCTGCGCCAGCGCGAAGTCCACCACCGGGGTGTCGGCCAGGTACGCGTCGATCCGGTCCGCCTGCAGGGCCGCGTTCACGTCGGTCTGCTTGGGGAAGCCCTTGCCGGACGGCGGCTGCTTGCCAGCGTCCTTGCACCTCTTCACCAGCGAGCTGGGGTCCTCGGCCTTCTTCGGGTCGGTGTCCATCCAGTCCAGCTGGGTGGTGCCCTGTTCCGCGCCCACGTTCTTGCCGCACAGGTCCAGGTCGGTCTTGACGCCCTTGGGGTTGCACTTGCGGACCATGATCGAACTACCGGCCTTGAAGTAGTTCACGAAGTCCACGGTCTGCTCGCGGTCCTTGGTGTCGGTCAGCGAGGACATCGCCAGGTCGGCGCGACCGGACTGCACGCTGGACAGGATGCCGTCGAAGCTGATGCCCAGCAGCTGCACCTTCATGCCCAGCGCCTTGCCGATGGCGTTGGCCAGGTCCGCGTCCATGCCGATGATCTCGGAGGAGTTGCCCGCGGTGAACTCGTTCGGCGGGTAGCTCGGGTCGGTCGCGATGGTCAGCGTGCCCTTGGACTTGATGCTGTCCGGCAACTTGGCGACCGCCGCGCTGTTGGCGTTCACGGTGACCGCGGCGGGCTTGGGCGGAGCGGCCTCCGTCACCGCACCCGGCGTGCAGTTGCTGCCGCCCGAGGCGTTGCTGCCCGGCCTCTCCGTGGTCGCACCGCACCCCGCGACGAGCAGGGCGGTTGCGGCGACTGCGGGCAGCGCCAACATCGCCTTGGGACGAAACCAAGTCACGACGTCCTCCGATCGGATAGCTGGTCCGCCGCATCCTGCCACCCGATCCCGGTGCTGCACAGCAGGTACACGTCACGAATCGTCACCTGGAGGTGAACGTTGCGTCAGATCGGGCAACATCGGTCGATTCGTTGTCGCTGTGTGTCCGATCACAAAACGAGTCGACTGTGGACAGTGCATTCCACACAACGTTGCACGCAGTGACGCGCCGTGTTCGGGGTGTACACGTGTGCCCCCGCACCGAACGGCGCGGGGGCACACGTGACCTGCGGTTCAGCTGCCCGCGTGGGCGTCCAGCACGAGGGCGATGGCCTCGGTGATCTTGGTGGCGTAGTCCAGCACCAGCGACTCGTCGGGCACGTGGGCGTTGCTGCCCGGCCCGAGCGCGCCGGTGACCACGAACTGCGCCTCCGGGTAGGCCTGGTTGAGCAGCCCCATGAACGGGATGGAGCCGCCGAGGCCCAGGGTGCGCCACGGGCCGCCGAAGACCTCCTGGCTGGCGGTGTCCAGGGCCTGGCTCAGCCACGGGGCGAGTTCCGGCGCGTTCCAGCCGTCGGCGTTCTCGACCCGGCTCAGCTCGACCTGCGCCCCGTAGGGGACCTCCTTGGTCAGCGCCTCCTGCAACGCGGTCAGCCCGGCGGCGGAGTCGGCCGTCGGCGGCAGCCGGAAGCTCAGGCAGAGCCGGGTGAACGGGCGCAGCACGTTGCCCGCCTCGGCGGGGGTGGGCAGGCCCTCGGCGCCGATCACCGACAGGGTGGGCCGCCAGGTGCTGTTGAGCACCAGCTCGACCTCGTCCGGGTCGACCAGGGACAGGCCGTCCACCAGCGGGATGCCCGCGCTGACCGCACCGGGTGCGGTGTCCACCGTCTGCCGGATCTCGGCGAGCCGGTGCGCGGGCACCTCCACGTGCATGTCGGTGAGCTTGACCTGGCCGGTGCCCGAGTCCTCGATCCGGTCCAGCAGCTGGCGCAGCACCCGGAACGAGCTGGGCACGACACCGCTGGCCAGGCCGGAGTGCTGGCCGTAGTCGAGCACGGTGACGGTGACGGTGGCCTGCACGAGCCCGCGCAGGGAGGTGGTCAGCCACATCCGGTCGTAGTCGGCGGCCCCGGAGTCCAGGCACACCACCAGCGACACGCGGCCCAGCCGGTCGGCCAGGTGCTCCAGGTAGGCGGGCAGGTCGGGGCTGCCGGACTCCTCGCCGGTCTCCAACAGCACCACACAGCGGCCGTGCGCCCCGCCGTGGGCGTGCAGCGCCTCGATGGCCGCGGTGGCGGCGTAGCCCGCGTAGCCGTCGTCGGCGGCGCCCCGCCCGTACAGGCGGCCGTCCCGGATCACGGGGGTCCACGCGTCCAGCCCCTCGGACCAGCCGCCCACGGGGGGCTGCTTGTCCAGGTGGCCGTAGAGCAGCGCGGTGCCGACTCCCTCGGCGCCCGGGGTCGCGGGCACGTCGACGAGCAGCAGCGGGGTCCGCTCGGGCAGCCGGACGACCTCGATCTGGGCCCCGGTCAGGCCACGCCCGGTGATCCACGCACGCACGTGGTCAACGGCGGCGTCGAGCTGGCCGGTGGTGGCCCAGTCCGGGTCGAAGGAGGGCGACAGCGCCGGGATCCGGACGAAGTCGGACAGGCTCGGCAGGATCTCGTCGTCCCACAGAGCACGAACGGTACTGGTCAGCGCGGTTCGGTCCACAAGCCGATCCTAGGGGCCTCAACCCGCGTTGCGGGCGGTCCCGAACGGCTCCACGTGCCTGCGCCCGTCGCTCGGGGCGTGCGGCATCACCCGGACCTCGCAGACCTCGCACTCGTGGCAGCCCGAGCACACGCACTTGCGTCTTTCCAGGGTCGCGGTGTCGGTCTCGGTGATCGCGATCGTGGTGAAGCTGTGCTCGCCCTTGGCGCAGCCGCAGCCGTCCACGGCCTCGATCAGGGTCGTCGGGAAGTCGCGTTTCTGGAACGGGTACTCGCCGCCGTCGATCCGGCGCGCGAGCTTGCTGATGAGCGGCATGGAGCCTCCGGACACGTCTGGCCGCAGCGGGAACGACCTCTCGCTGCCTGCGCCGGATATCTCCCCCGAGACCGGCGTGACCCCCAAGATCACTATACCCAGCGGGAAAACGGCGACTCGACATAGGCCGTCATACCGTCTGACTTCCACCCATGGAGTACTGGGCCGGTGTCGAGGGGTACTGCCGGGTAGCTGGTGGTTAGCTTAGTTCGTCATTGTTTCCGCAGTTCAGCGTGTTGAGCGAGGGTTACGGTTGGTTGCCGTTCCTGTGGTCGCGCTCACTGGATTGGATGAGCGCGTGTCAGGATGGGTGAGGAGCACCGTCAGTGCTGACGGTCACCTCGGCGTCCCCACAGGGGCGGCAGTGGCCGGCGGCACAGCCGCGCGCGTCCGCCACGAGCGGCCGGGCGGCCTCGTAGACGAGGAGTAGGCGCAATGTCGTCCCCAGAACGATGGACGCAACCGCAGCCGGCCGGCACCCCCGCCGCCACAGCGGCCAGGCCAACGTCGGAGCAGGTGATCGCGGGTTTGCGAGCCACGAGTGAAGGTGGACCCGAGCTGGTCCAGCTGCTCACCCCCGAGGGAGAGCGGGTACACCACCCGGAGTTCGACGTCGACTTCAGCGACGAGGAGCTGCGCGGCCTGTACCGGGACATGGTCCTGGTCCGCAGGGCCGACCGCGAGGCCAACGCGCTGCAACGGCAGGGCCAGCTGGGGCTGTGGGTCCCGCTGCTTGGCCAGGAGGCCGCGCAGATCGGCGCGGGCCGCGCGCTGCGGCCCGAGGACATGGCCTTCCCCGGTTACCGGGAGCACGGCGTGGCCTGGTGCCGGGGCATCAGCCCCAAGGACATCATGGGCATGTGGCGGGGCACCGACCACGGCAGCTGGGACCCGGTCGAGCGCCGGTTCCACCTGTACACGATCGTGATCGGCAACCAGTGCCTCAACGCCACCGGTTACGCCATGGGCCAGCGCTTCGAGGGCAAGGTCGGCGACGACAACGGGGAGGCCACGATGGTCTTCTTCGGTGACGGCGCCACCAGCCAGGGCGATGTGCACGAGGCGTTCGTCTGGGCCTCGGTCTACGACGCGCCGCTGGTCTTCTTCTGCCAGAACAACCAGTGGGCCATCTCCGAGCCCACCGAGCGGCAGACCCGGCTCCCGCTGTACCAGCGCGCCCGCGGCTACGGCTTCCCCGGCATCCGGGTGGACGGCAACGACGTGCTGGCCAGCCTCGCGGTGAGCCGCTGGGCGCTGGAGGAGTGCCGGCACGGCAACGGGCCGGTGCTGATCGAGGCGTTCACCTACCGGATGGACGCGCACACCACCTCCGACGACGCCACCCGCTACCGGCACTCCGACGAGCTGGAGGCCTGGAAGCTGAAGGACCCGATCGAGCGGGTCCGGGTGCACCTGTCCCGCAACGGCATCGCCGACCACGACTGGTTCGACGCCGTGCAGGCCGAGGCCGACGAGCTGGCCGCGGAACTGCGCGAGCACGTGTACAACCTGCCGGACCCGCCGACCGAGCGCATGTTCGACCACGTCTACGCCGAGGCCAACCCCGTGCTGGCCGCGCAGCGCGACGAGTTCCTCTCCTACATGTCCACCTTCGCCGGGGGTGAGCACTGATGGCAACGCCGACCATCGACCGGCCGACCAGCACCGAGTCGGCAACCCAGACCATCACCATCATCAAGGGCCTGAACATGGCCCTGCGGGCGTGCATGGAGCGCGACCCCAAGGTCATCGTGATGGGTGAGGACGTCGGCAAGCTCGGCGGCGTCTTCCGGGTCACCGACGGGTTGCAGAAGGACTTCGGCGAGCAGCGGGTGCTGGACACCCCGCTGGCCGAGTCCGGCATCGTGGGTACCGCGATCGGCCTGGCCATGCGTGGCTTCCGGCCGGTCTGCGAGATCCAGTTCGACGGGTTCATCTTCCCCGCCTTCGACCAGATCGTCAGCCAGCTGGCCAAGCTGCACGCCCGCAGCCAGGGCAAGATCAAGCTGCCGATCGTGATCCGCGTGCCCTTCGGCGGCGGCATCGGCGCGGTGGAGCACCACTCCGAGTCGCCCGAGTCCTACTTCGCGCACACCGCCGGTCTGCGCGTGGTGGCCTGCTCGAACCCCGTGGACGCGTACTGGATGCTCCAGCAGGCCATCGAGTCCGACGACCCGGTGCTGTTCTTCGAGCCCAAGCGCCGCTACCACGAGAAGGGTCAGCTCGACCCGACGGCGCAGCCGCTGCCGCTGTACTCCTCCCGGGTCCTGCGCCAGGGCACGACCGCCACCATCGCCACCTACGGCCCGATGGTCCGCACCTGCATGGACGCCGCGACCGCGGGCGCCGAGGACGGGGTGGACCTGGAGGTCATCGACCTGCGCTCGCTGTCCCCGCTGGACCTGGACCCGGTCTTCGAGTCGGTCCGCCGCACCGGGCGCCTGGTCGTGGTGAGCGAGGCCCCGGGCGAGGCGTCCATCTCCTCGGAGATCGCCGCGAAGGTGCAGCAGGAGTGCTTCTACTCGCTGGAAGCCCCCGTGCTGCGTGTGACGGGGTTCGACACCCCGTACCCGGCCTCGAAGTTGGAGGAGGAGTACCTCCCCGACCTCGACCGGGTGCTGGATGCCGTTGACCGTTCGCTGGCGTGGTGAGGGGAAACAACCGCGATGCCGCAGTACAAGCAGTTCCCCCTGCCCGATGTCGGTGAGGGGCTGGTCGAGGCCGAGATCCTGACCTGGCACGTGCAGCCGGGCGACGAGGTGACGGTCAACCAGATCATCGTGGAGATCGAGACGGCCAAGGCCGCGGTCGAGCTGCCCTGCCCGTTCTCGGGCAAGGTCAGCAAGCTGCTCGCCGAGCCGGGGCAGACCGTGGACGTGGGCGTGCCGATCATCGAGATCGACACCGACCCGGACGGCACGGCCGCGCCCGAGCAGCCCGCCGTGAACGGGGCCGCCGCGACCGAGGAGCGGGTGCCGAACCTGGTCGGCTACGGCGCGAAGACCGGTGGCGCCAAGCGGCGTGCCCGCAGGGGTGCCGTCGAGGCCCCGCCGGTGGCCGCACCGGCCCCGGCGGCGGTCGCGGTGCGCGAGCCGGAGCCGGTGCCCGAGCCGGTGGCTGCGGTGGCGGTGCCCGCGGGCGGTTACGTGCCGCTGGCCAAGCCGCCGGTCCGCAAGCTGGCCAAGGACCTGGGCATCGACCTGGCCGCCCTGGCCGGGTCCGGGCCCGGCGGTGTGATCACGCGTGGCGACGTGGAGCAGGCCGCGAACGGGGCCGCCGCCCCGGTTCAGGCCGTCGCGGTGCCCTCGGGCAGCCGCGAGCGCCGCGTGCCGATCAAGGGCGTGCGCAAGGCCACCGCGCAGGCGATGGTCGACAGCGCGTTCACCGCACCGCACGTGACCGAGTTCCTGACCATCGACGTGACGCCGATGATGGAGCTGCGGGCCAGGCTCAAGGACGCACCGGAGTTCCGGGGCGTCAAGCTGACCCCGCTGGTCTTCGCGGCGAAGGCGGTGTGCCTGGCGGCCAAGCGGACCCCGGACGTGAACGCGACCTGGGACGGGGCCAGCAACGAGATCGTCTACAAGGACTACGTGCACCTCGGCATCGCGGCGGCGACCCCGCGCGGGCTGATCGTGCCGAAGATCCGGGACGCCGACGCCATGTCCCTGCGCGAGCTCGCCGTGGCGCTGGAGGAGCTGACCTCGGTGGCGCGGGAGGGCAAGACCCCGCCCGCGGACATGGTCGGCGGCACGATCACGATCACCAACGTGGGCGTGTTCGGCGTGGACACCGGTACGCCGATCATCAACCCCGGTGAGTCGGCGATCCTGGCCTTCGGCGCGATCCGCGACATGCCGTGGGTCGTCGGCGGCCAGGTGGTGCCGCGCAAGGTGCTGCAACTCGCGCTGAGCTTCGACCACCGCGTGGTGGACGGCCAGCAGGGCTCGCAGTTCCTGGCCGACGTGGGCGCGCTGCTCGCCGACCCGGCCGTGGCGATCACGTACTGATCCACCCGGTGGGCGGGACTCACCCCGAGTCCCGCCCACCGGCGCGCGAGTCCCGTTGACGGGTGCGCGAGTCCCGCCCACTGGTGCGCGAGTCCCGCTGAGCCGTGCACGAGTCCCGCCCACCGGCCGGGATGCCCGTCCGCTCCTGGCTCAAGGCCGACCCGGCAGTCACGGACCTCACCCCGATCCGCGCTGCCTTGACCCTCCAGTAGGTGGAGACTCCACCGTTGTGGGCGTGAACGGGGACAACGGCCTGTACGGGATCGGGGAGTTGGCGCGGTTGTCCGGGCTGACGGTCCGGACGATCCGCTTCTACTCCGACTCGGGCCTGTTGCCCCCTGCCGAACGCACCCACGCGGGTTACCGGCTGTACGACATCGCGGCGCTGACCAGGCTGAAGTTCGTGCGCACACTGCGCGAACTCGGGGTCGACCTGCCGACCGTGCAACGGGTCCTCGCCCGCGAGCTGACCGTGCCCGAGTTGGCGGCGGAGCACGCCGAGGCGCTGGACGTCCAGATCAGGGCGTTGCGGCTGCGGCGTGCCGTGCTGCGGGCGGTGGCCAAGCGTGGGTCGAGCCCGAAGGAGTTGGAGATGGTGCACGAACTGGCGCGGATGACCGAGGAGGAGCGGCAGCGCGTCCTGGACGAGTTCTGGGCGGAGGTGGACGCGGGGGTCCAGGGCTCGGAGACGGCGGCGTGGATGCGCACGGTGCGCGCCGACCTGCCGGACGATCCCAGCCCGGAACAGGTCGAGGCCTGGATCGAGTTCGTGGAACTGGTCCGGGACAAGGACTTCCGCGCGCTGGTCCGCAGGATGGCCGAGGCGAGTGCCGTGCAGCGGGAGAACGGCACGGACAAGGTACTGGCCACCCCCGAGTGGCAGGAGGCGATGCAGGCCGCGCTGACCGGGGCCGCTGAGGCGCTGGCTGCCGGGACGGCCCCGGACTCGCCGATGGGCGCCGAGGTGGTGCGGCAGCTGAACCAGGCGCTGGCCGCGCTGGCCGAACGCCCGAACGGCGAGCTGTTCCGGCAGTGGCTCGCCGAGTTCGACACGTTCGACGACGCGCGGGCCGAGCGGTACTGGCAGTTGCTCGCCACGATCAACGGCTGGCCGCCCCGGCCGAGTCAGCGATCGGCCTACCAGTGGCTGGCCGCGGCGGGCCGGGCCGTCTACGGGAAGTGATCGAGGCGGCGGGGTGGGGGCCACCACCACCCCGCCACCGGCGTTATTAAAGCCGCCGTGCGGCTGTGAGTACCGCCAGATAGAGCAGCAGACACGTGGCGAATGCTGATCCGCCGTAAAGAACGGCTTCCACGAGGCTGGCGCCAGAAAGGCCTTTCAGAATGCCGGCCGTGAGTGCGACGACTAGCGAGGCGAGTGCGCCGATCAGCAGCCACAGCACGTGTGCCTCCGTCGGTCGCGGCGGCCTTTTGATTTTCGACAAAGCGGTCCCTTTCGCAAATAGGTGGACAGGCCGCGGCTGTCTAACTGGACAGCAGGTATGCTGTGAGCTTGGCACGAGTTTCCCTCGTCGCCTTGACAATTTCGTCATGCGCTTGGCACTGTGAGTCAAGCGCCTCAAGAGTGTCGACGATCTGTCTCTGCGCATCGAGCGGCGGGAGGGGTATCGGGAGTTCACCCAATGCTGCACGATTGATCGAATCAATGATGCTGGTGAACTTCGCCCGATTCTTGATCCACGCGACCACATGCGGTGTGGACAGATAGTGCAACAGGTATTCTGGGGTAAGCAGTGCGGTGTCAAGCTTGTGGATCCTCAGCAGGTTCGCGGTGAGCAGCCAGCCTTCCTGGGCTCGGTGGACTATTGCGGACGCGCCAGTCGTCCCGGTACGTGTGCAGACGATGTCGCCGGGCTTAAGACGGAAATGCGACAGCGTCTCGGCGAGTTCGGCGGTCGCTTTCTCGTTGTCGTCGGTGACTATGCGGCCGTCCTGGAGGTGCTTGGGTAGCACCACAGGTACCGTGCCCTCTGTAGAGCGATCTTTGGTACCGAGCCGGGAGTATGACGGGCCAGGCTGGATTTCGCACAGTTCGCTGAGCGTGCTCCGGTGCCAGTTGTTCGGTGTCAGGTTCTGGAATGCCGCCGCACTTTCAAGGGACAGTGCATCCACGTGGCTATCCGTCACATCTGCTCGCCTACGCATCTCGGTGGTCGCGCCGTACGCTTTCGCTACTGGCTCGTAGGAATGTTCAACCTCCTCGGCCTTCGTGAGGTAGTCGGCCGGATTGAGCGAGTAGTCGCGGCGTTGAACCGTATTAATATCCACACAAGTGCTGAAGTCGGTTGATCTCTGCCTGGAGAGCATGGCTGAGACGGCATCAGTGACGTCGCTGAGGCTGAGCTTCCTCTTCCCTCTGCGGACCGCTCCCCTGGCTCGCAAGTCGATGAAGGATATTTCACGCCTTTCCCGCTTGGGTGAGCGCAGCAGCCAGATCGATGCTGAGATTGGGGTATTGCGGAACAAATTCGGTGGGAGACCAATGACCCCTTCCACCGCGCCACTCTCTACTAGATTCTCGCGAATCTGCCTGTACTGTTGGCGCTGAGATGCCCCGGCGTTGTCAGGCATGATCATTGCAGCTCGGCCGCCCTCTTTGAGAGAAGTGACTACGTGCTGCACCCACGCGAAGTTGTCGTTGTCCTTCGGTGGTGGACCGAATTGCCAATCTCTATCCTCACGTTCCTGTTCGGGTGTCCTGTGAAGGTTGAAAGGCGGGTTTGTGAGAACGCGGTCGAACTTGTGCTCCGCCAGGCCGTCTTCCCAGGGAACGGCGGAGAGCTTGAAGACTGGCTTGGCTCCGCCCTGCACAGCGAGGTTCATCGCGGCCAGCGCCAGGTTGTCGCTGTCCGCAGCCTCCGCGTACACGGTGATCGGTGCCATGCCGTCGCGCTTGGCCACCTCCGTCGCAGCGGTCAGGAACTCGCCGCTGCGTGTGTAGGGGTCGTAGACGTCCCGACTGCCTGCAAGGTCGCTCAACACGAGCTTGGTCATCAGGTCGACAACTTCGACCGGAGTGGAAGCCATGTGGGCGGATGTGTTCGCAGCTTCCTCGATGTGGTCGAGCAGCACGCGGAAGGAACTTGCTCCAAGTCTGCTGCACAGGTCCATGACAGGTGCGAGGTCCCTGACGGACCGAAGTGGCAGAGCATTGAATGAGACTCGCGGCGGCAGCACGCCGCGTTCGCGCAACTCGGTGTCGACCAGGCGTCTCGCGTGCCGCAACAGCACATGTGGTGACTTGACCTCGGTGATCTGTTGGGTCAGTTCCGACCACTTCCTCGGCGCGCAGTGGTGTAGAAAAGTCAGCGAGCAGAGCAGGTGCAAGTAGTGCACCCGCGGGGCGCTCCCCTGGACCGGAGCCGACAACGAGCCGAGCAGCTCCGACAAGTAGCGCTGGGCCCGGAGGTCGTCAATGGGACGCCCGTTCGGTTGAGCGGTACCTCGATCAGCCTGCTCAGCCAACCGCTGGCGCGCGCGTTGGCCGTAGGTAGTGCAAGGTTGCTCATCCTTGAGGAGGTCGCGGGCTTTGATGGTTCGCTGATCAAGCCAGGCGAGGACCTCGTTCAACCTGAAGTACTCGGCACCTGCCGATCGGTGTGGCTGCGGAAAGTCCTCGTGCCGTCGCTGCCAGTTGCTGACAGCGGGTCGCTGCACCCCCGTGATGTGCGCGATCTGAGATCTTGCGACCAGTTGATCACTGTGTTGCCGCGTGTCTGCCAAAGCTCCACCCCTCATGCGTGACCGGCACTGTTGATGAGGAGAACGTAGAGCTGATGCCTACCGCTTGCCAATTGAGTACGAAAAGTGCGCACCTGTTCAGCATGACGCCAGCATCTTCATGCTCACGTGGCCGTGTCGAGAAAGTGTGGCTCTACCTGGTAACTTGAGGATGCTCGAAGCTGTCACAGCTAATGGACTTCGTATCGCGTTGTTAACCCCTGTTTCAGGAGCCTAGGTGGAGTGTAGGGACTGGCTGTCCGAGCTGCGGAGTTGGCGATGTGGTCTAGTAGGACGGAGTGGGGGCCACCACCACCCCGTCGCCCAGCAAGCATCCACCTCGGGGCCGTCTCGGGACATCCTGTGCCGGTGACTGCCCCCGAGGGCCTGCCCCGCTACCACGTGCTCACCGGCCCGGACGACGCGAAGTTCTGCCACCGGGTCAGCGAGGCCATTGCGCTGGGCTACCAGCTGCACGGCGGACCGGCCCTCACGTTCAACGGTGAGTCCGTGATCGAGGCCCAGGCCCTGGTCTGGCCGACCTAGCCGCGCCTGGCCACTGCGGACAGGATTCCGCGCTCCCCGTCGCTGAGCAGGGCGGCATGCACGTCGCTGGGCCGCAGCGGGTTGCCGGTGACGGTCTCGGAGTAGCACTCGATGACGTCGCGCAGCACTGTCGACGGGATGCCGGCGGCTAAGGCGTTGTCCACGACGGCGCTGATCTCGCGTTGGGTGGCCCGTGCGCGGCCGAGCATGTCGTAGTAGCGGCTGAGCACGTCGACCAGGGCGCCGGTGTGGTCGATGATCGTGCGTGGATGGACTGACGCGGAGAGTTACCTTAAGGTTCAACTTCCGTGCTCGTGGTCAACCAGCGCCGAAGCGGTGAACCAGGTCGTTCGGACGGGTGGGGCGGTGCAGCCGTTCGCACCGACCCACCCGTGAGTCCTCACCTGATGTGTATCCCCGAGATCGCCCGGGCCATGACCAGGCGCTGGATCTCGCTCGTGCCCTCGAAGATGGTGAAGATCTTGGCGTCGCGGTGCATGCGCTCCACGGGGTGCTCCCGGGTGTAGCCCGCGCCGCCGAGGATGTGGATGGCCCGCTCGGTGGCCCACACCGCGACCTCGCCCGCCTTGAGCTTGGACATCGAGCCCTCGCCCGCCTCGAAGGGCACGTCGTTGCGGCCCATCCAGGCCGCGCGCCACACCAGCAGCCGGGCGGCGTCGATCTCCATGCGCATGTTCGCCAGGTCGAAGGCGATCGACTGGTTCTCGATGATCTTGCGGCCGAAGGCCTCGCGGTCCTTGGCGTAGTCCAGTGCGTACTCGTAGGCGGCCCGCGCGACCCCGACCGCCATGGCGCCCACGGTGGGCCGGGTCGTCTCGAAGGTGGCCATCGCGGCCTGCCCACCGGCCTTCTGCCCCTCGCGGGCGCGGGCCAGCCTGGCGTCCAGCTTCTCCTTGCCGCCCAGCACGCAGCGGCCGGGGATGCGCACGTCGTCGAAGAACACGTCGGCGGTGTGCGAGGCGCGCAGCCCGTGCTTCTTGATCTTGCGGGTGCTCTGCACGCCCGGGGTGCCCGGCGGCACGATGAACCCGGCCTGCCCGCGCGAGCCCAGCGCGGGGTCGACCACCGCGGTCACCACGTGCACGTTGGCGATGCCCCCGTTGGTGGCCCAGGCCTTCTGCCCGTTGATCACCCACTCGTCGGTGGCCTCGTCGTACACCGCGCGCGTGCGGTACCCGGCCACGTCGGACCCGGCCTGCGGCTCGGAGGCGCAGAACGCCGCCAGCTTGGGGTCGCCCTCGTCGCCGAAGCACTCCGGCACCCACTCGACCAGCTGCTCGGGCGAGCCGGAGGCGAAGATGCCCGCCACGGCCAGGCCGGTGCCCATGATCGCCAGCGCGATGCCGGCGTCACCCCAGAACAGCTCCTCCACGGCGATCGGCAGGGACAGCCCGATCGGGTCGGCGAACCAGGTGGCCAGCGACTCGAACCCGTAGAGGCCGATCTTGGCCGCCTCCTGGATGACCGGCCACGGGGTCTCCTCCCGCTCGTCCCACTCGGCGGCGGCGGGCCGGATCACCTCGGCGGCGAAGCCGTGCACCCAGTCGCGCAGGTCGCGCTGGTCCTCGTTGAGCTCGAGGGAGAAGCCAGGCATGGACGGGTCCTCTCAGGCCTTGGGGATGTCGAACAGGCTCATGAAGCCGGCGGCGAAGCCGAGGTCACCCTTGACCTTCAGCTTGCCGGTCATGAACAGCACGGGGGCGGAGGCGTTGCCGGTGGCCAGCTTCAGGAACTCCACCGGGGCCAGGGTCACGCTCGCGCGCGGCTCCTCGGTGCCGTCCCGGGTGATCGAGCACTGCGCGTCGGCGATCACGGCCTGGTACCGGTCGTAGCCGCCCTCGCCGGAGCCGCCGGTGAGCCGGAAGTGCACCACCGCCTTGGTCGATCCGGCGCGGTCGGTGCGGAAGTGCACCTCCATGCGGCGGAACACCTCGTCGAGGATGCGCCCGCGCAGCTTCGGCTGCTCCATGACGCCCTCGATCTGGTCCTTCGAGGCCCGGGAGATGATCCGCGCGAAGTTCTTCGGGTCCATCTTGCTCAGGTCGAGGTCGGCACCGCCCTCGGCGAGCCGGGTGATCGAGCCGAGCAATCCGACGAACTCCGCCTTGCCCAGCTTCTTGGGGTCGATGCCCCGCGCGATCACATCGATGTCGATGTCCTTGACCGCGGGATCGGTCGGGTCGATCGACTCCAGCGCGGCCAGGAGCTCCTTGGGGCTGAGCTTGGCGATCGCCTCGGGGCCGAGGTCGGTGTTGGTCATGCGCCACCTCCATGTACCTACTGGCGAGTAAGACTACTGTAGAGTAGGTACGCGGGCAAGCGCGTCCGCTAGCCTGCTCACAACCTTGCTAGGGGGTTGGATGCGCAGCACGCACGAACGAGCGGGCCGGGTGCGGTCCAAGAGACTGCCGCGGGAGGTCCGCGAGCGGCAGATCCTGGACGCGGCGGTCGAGGTGTTCTCGCAGCGCGGCTACCACGCCGCGTCCATGGACGAGATATCCGAGGTCGCCGACATCTCCAAGCCCATGGTCTACGCCTACCTCGGGTCCAAGGAGGACCTGTTCGCGGCGTGCATCCGGCGCGAGGCCACCAAGCTGATGGAGGCGATCGCCGACGGGGTCGCCGAGGCGGGCAACAGCCCCGACGAGCAGCTCTGGCGTGGGCTGCGCGCCTTCTTCGGCTTCGTCGGCGAGTTCCGCGACAGCTGGCGGGTGCTGCACCGGCAGGCCAGCGCCCAGGGCGGGCCGTTCGCCCAGGAGCTGGGCGACATGCGCAAGCGGGCGATCAGCCTGGTCGCCGCGCTGCTGATCAACACCGCTCAGGACGAGGGCGTGGGCGCGGCGGCCACCGGCCAGACCGACGCGCTGGCCGCCGCACTGGTCGGCGCCAGCGAGTCGCTGGCCGACTGGTGGCTGGACCACCCCGAGGAGTCGGCGGGCGCGGTGGCCGCGCGGCTGATGAACCTGGTGTGGATGGGGTTCGGCAACCTCGTGGACGGCCACACCTGGCAGCCGCCCAAGGGGTCATGACGACACGGCTTCACCGGACAGGTGGGGCTTGCCGGTGCGCAGGTCGTGCAGGGCGAACTGCCAGCCCTGCTCGGTGGCCTGCGCGCTGAAGCCGACCTTCGCGGGCAGCAGCACCGGCAGCTTGAAGCGGGCGCTCACCGTGTACGCCTCGGGCAGGCGGCCCTCCAGGGCGGCGACGCAGCGGGCCTTGGACCACATGCCGTGCGCGATCGCCGTGGGGAAGCCGAAGGCCTTGGCGGTCAACGGGTGCAGGTGGATCGGGTTGCGGTCCCCGGAGACCTCGCCGTAGCGGCGGCCGATGTCCGAGGGCACCTGCCACACCGCCGAGGGCCGCGGCGGCTCGGCGCGCTCCCCGGCCGCCGGGGAACCGGAGCCGCCGCCCTTGCGCAGGTAGGTGCTGACGTCGCGCCACACCACGGCCCCGTCCACGGTGGCCTCGCTGATCACGTCGAACTGCTTGCCACGCTCGTGCTCGCGCAGGTCCACGGCGTGTACGCGCAGGTCGAAGGGCTCACCCAGCCGCAGCGGCCCGCTGACCGTGATCGAGTTCGCGATGTGGACCAGGCCCGGCAGCGCGAACGGGAAGTCCCGCTGGGTCATCAGCTCGATCTGCATGGGGAACGCGAGGATGTGCGGGTAGGTCACCGGCAGTTCGTCGCGCAGGCCGAAGCCGCAGACCTTGTTGTACTGCGCCAGGTGCTCGCGATCGACCAGCACCGCCTCCCGCCGGTACTCGCTGGTCGGCAGCGATCCCTTGCCGTCGCGCAGAAAACCGGTCAGCCCGGCCTTCGCGTACAACCCGAGCAGGCCCGCCATCACGCCCCCAGCAGGCTCTGGCCGCAGACCCGGACCACGTTGCCGTTGACCCCGGTCGAGGCCGGGTTGGCGTACCAGGCAATGGTTTCCGCCACGTCCACCGGCAGACCGCCCTGGGACATGCTGTTCATCAGCCGACCGGCCTGCCGGATGAACAGCGGCACGGCGGCGGTCATCTTCGTCTCGATGAAACCGGGGGCCACGGCGTTGATGGTGCAGCCCCGGCTGGCCAGCTCGGGGGCCATCGAGCGGACCATGCCGATCACGCCCGCCTTGCTGGTGGCGTAGTTGGTCTGGCCGACGTTGCCCGCGATGCCCGCGATCGAGGAGACGCCGATGATCCTTCCGTTGGGGCGCAGGGTGTTCGTGCTCAGCAGCGCCTCGTTCACCCGCACCTGGCTGGCCAGGTTCACCGCGATCACCGAGTCCCACTGCGCCTCGGACATCCTGGCCAGGGTCTTGTCCCTGGTGATGCCCGCGTTGTGCACGACCACGTCCACGCCCTCGTGGCGCAGCTTGAAGTACTCCACCAGCTTGGTGGGCGCGTCGGGGGCGGTGATGTCCAGTTGCAGCGAGGAACCGCCCACCCGGTTGGCGACCTCGGACAGCTCGGAGCCCTGCGCGGCGATGTCCAGGCACACCACGTGCGCCCCGTCGCGGGCGAGCACCTCGGCGATGGCCGCGCCGATGCCCCGCGAGGCGCCGGTGACCAGCGCGACCTTGCCCGCCAGCGGCTTGGCCCAGTCGGCGGGTTCGGTGACCTCGGCGGTGCCGACCCGCACCACCTGGCCGGAGACGTACGCGGACTTGGCGGAGAGCAGGAAGCGCAGGGTGGACTCGAGGTTCTGCTCGGCGCCCTCGGAGACGTAGACGAGCTGGGCGGTGCCACCCGCCCGCAGCTCCTTGCCCACCGAGCGGACGAAGCCCTCCAGCGCGCGCTGGGCGATGACCGCCGACACCTCGGTGAGCTCCTCGGGCGGGGTGCCCAGCACGAGCACCCGGCCGGAGGGGCCGAGCTCGCGGATCACCGGGTTGAAGAAGGAGTGCAGGGCGTGCAGCCCCTCGGGGTTGTCGATGCCGGTGGCGTCGAAGACCAGCGCCCCGTACGGCTTGTCACCGCTGGACTCGAAGCCCTTGAGCACCGAGGCCAGCCGCCCGGTGCCGCCGATCAACGTGGGTCCCGCCAGCGGCGGCTGTCCCGGCCGGTGGCGGCGCAGCTTCGCGGGCTTGGGCAGGCCCAGTCGGCCCACCACGAACTTGCCGAGGCCGGACTGGGCGAACTGCAGATACGGATCGGACACGGATCGCCTCCCTACTCGCTGGTAAGTCTACTCTCTAGTAGGTTATTGTCGATACCCCGGGACCAAGGCATCGGAGGGACAGATGAGTCCGACGGTCAGGCGCGTGGCGATCCTCGGTGGCAACCGGATCCCGTTCGCGCGATCCAACGGCCCGTACGCCACCGCCTCCAACCAGGACATGCTCACCGCGGCCCTGGACGGCCTGGTCAGCCGGTTCGGCCTGCGGGACGAGCGGATCGGTGAGGTGGCCGCGGGCGCCGTGCTCAAGCACAGCCGCGACTTCAACCTGGCCCGCGAGGCCGTGCTCGGCAGCAGGCTCTCCCCGCAGACCCCCGCCTACGACGTGCAGCAGGCCTGCGGCACGGGTCTCCAGGCGATCATCGGCGTGGCGAACAAGATCGCCCTGGGGCAGATCGACTCGGCCATCGCCGGTGGCGTGGACACCACCAGCGACGCGCCCATCGGCGTCAACGAGGACCTGCGCTCGGTGCTGCTGGAGTTCAACCGCGCCAAGAGCTTCGGCCAGCGGCTCAGGGCGGCCACCAAGCTGCGGCCCACGCACGTGGTGCCCAACATCCCGCGCAACTCCGAGCCGCGCACCGGCCTGTCCATGGGCGAGCACGCCGCGATCACCGCGCAGGTCTGGAACGTGAGCAGGGAGGACCAGGACGCGCTGGCCGCGGCGAGCCACCAGAACCTGGCCGCCGCGTACGAGCGCGGTTTCTTCGACGACCTGATCACGCCCTACCTGGGGCTGACCCGCGACCAGAACCTGCGCGCGGACTCCACCGCCGAGAAGCTGGCCAAGCTCAAGCCGGTGTTCGGCAAGGGCGAGGGCGCCACGATGACCGCGGGCAACTCCACCCCGCTGACCGACGGCGCCTCGGTGGTGCTGCTGGCCAGCGAGGAGTGGGCCGAGCAGCACAAGCTGCCGGTGCTGGCGTACCTGACGCACAGCGAGACTGCGGCCGTGGACTACGTGCACGGCGAGGAGGGCCTGCTGATGGCCCCGGCCTACGCGGTGCCGCGCATGCTGGCCCGCGCCGGGCTGACCCTGGCCGACTTCGACCTGTACGAGATCCACGAGGCGTTCGCCTCCCAGGTGCTGGCGACCCTGGAGGCGTGGCGCAGCCCGGCCTTCGGCAAGGAGCGCCTCGGCCTGGACGGGGCGGTCGGCGAGATCGACAAGGCCAAGCTGAACGTCAACGGCTCCTCGCTGGCCGCGGGCCACCCGTTCGCGGCCACCGGCGGGCGGATCATCGCCACCCTGGCCAAGCAGCTGCACGAGCGCGGCTCGGGTCGTGGACTGGTGTCGATCTGCGCGGCGGGCGGCCAGGGCGTCACGGCGATCCTCGAGAGGCCCTAGCTGGCCGACACCGGACGGAGTTCGTCCCGGTGACCTACCTCAGCCGGTGGCTGGCACAGCGATGAGCCACGAGCAACGCGGTGCCCGCCGCCGGCAGCACGCAGACCGCCACGGTGACGAGGTCAGCCAGCGCCAACGGTCGGGCGGCGAGCACTGCCAGCACAGGTAGCGTCAGCGCGCCCGGTGCCCAGCCGTTGCCGCGGCGAGCGGCTCGCACCACGCGGAGCGTCAGTGCCAGCACGCCCAGCCCGGCGATCAGCAGCACCACGCCCCCAGGCTCGACCCCACCGGCCAGCCTGACCGCGAACAGGCTGAGCACCAGCGCCGTCGCGAGCCCGATCGTGACGGCCCACAGCCAGTACCCGGCGCGGTCAGCCGACAAGCGTCCACGTGGCCGTGCACGAGGCCGACACGGTGATCAGCTCCGGCTCCAGGTTGAGCTCGCGCACGTCGGGGCCGCTCGCCGCCGCGGCGGCGTAGTGCACGCGCCCGAAGCCGCCGCCCATGCCCGGGCCCTGGCTGCCGTCGGTGATCCGCACCAGTTCGCCCAGGCCGAGCCCGAGCGCCGAGGCGTAGCCCTCCGCGTGCAGCCTGGCCTTCGCCACGGCCAGGTGCTGGGCCTCCCGGGTGGCCGCGGTCTGGTCCGCCAGCTCCCAGTTCGGGCCGTTCAGGTTCGCTGGCTCGGTGGCCAGCAGCGCGTTGAGCAGGTCTTCCAGCACGGCGGTGTCGGTCACCCGCAGCGAGTAGTTCTGCTCCGCGATGCACCCGGTGTTGCGCTTGTTCTCCCAGTTGGCGTGCACTGACAGCCGTCGGCTGCGCACCTCCACCCCGTCCCGTGCCAGCAGCGGCTCGACCTGCGCCACCTGCGCGGTCAGCGCCGAGACCGCCCGCGCGCGGTTCTTCTCCTTCGCGCGGTAGGTCAGCCAGAGCGTCGCTCGGTCGGCTGCGTACTCGACCTCGCCTGTGCCTGTCGTCACAACGTCAGCCATCTCGCCAGTCAACCATGTTGGCGTCTACTGCTCTCTAGCTCTCAAGCTATACAGACCTAGAGAAGCCGAGACGGAACCTGAGGCGGCACACCACGGCCTCGGTGTTGCGGCCCACGCAGCGCGCGACCACCGCGCCCCGCCGGTTGCGCAGCACCCGCTCCCAGCGCGCGGCGGGCTCGATCTCCCCGATCAGCACCACCACGTGGTCGTCGTCCAGGGACTTCACGTACCGCGCGATCGGCGGTCCCAGCACCCGGTGTGCCGAGTCCAGCAGCACCAGCGGCACCTCGGGCCGCCACGCCTGCCAGTCGAGCTGGAACTGCCGTGCCCGCTCCTGTTCGTCCTCGAAGGTCACGTGCACCGCCACCACCCGGTCGCCCATGGACAGCGCCGTGGACAGGCTCTCCGCGGTCAGCTCGGTGATCGCCACCACCGGCACGACCACCACCGAGGAGGTCCGCCTCGGCCGCACCGGCAGGGTGCCGACCCCGATCTCGCTGCCGATCCGCGTGTACGCCCGCCGCACCACGCTGAACAGCAGCACGAACACCGGGATCACCAGCACGATCAGCCATGCGCCCTCCACGAACTTCGAGGCCGTCACGTCGATCAGCGCGGCCACCGTGAGCACCGCGCCGAACCCGTTCAGCGCCGCCCGACCCACCCAGCCGCGACCGCGCTCGGCCAGCCAGTGCCGCACCATGCCGACCTGGGCCAGCGCGAAGCCCACGAACACGCCGATCGCGAACAGCGGCACCAGCACGCTGGTCTCCCCACCGGTGAACAGCAGCAGCACACCGGCCAGCGCGGCCAGCACGAGCACGCCGTGGCGGTGCACGAGCCGGTCGGCGCGCAGCCCGAACACGTGCGGCAGGTAGTCGTCACGGGCGAGCTTCGCCGCGAGCACCGGCAGGCCGCCGAACGAGGTGTTCGCGGCCAGCGCGAGCAGCAGCACCGTGGACAGCTGCACCACGAGGTAGATCCAGCCGTTGCCCAGCGCACCCTCGGTGACCAGCGAGAGGATGGTGCGGCCCTCCACCGGGCGCACGTCGAAGTGCTGGATCAGCGCGGCGAGCCCGATGAGCAGCACGCCGAGCACCAGCCCGAGCCCTGCCTCGGCCCGGCGGGCCCGCTGCCTGCGCGGCGATCGGAACGAGGGCGTCGCGTTGGCGATGGCCTCCACCCCGGTCAGCGCCGAACAGCCGTTGCCGAAGGCCGACAACACGAGCAGCACACCAACCCAGCCCACGGTCTGCGGCTGGGTGCTGACCGGCAGCGCGTGCAGCGGGGCCTCGCGGAGCAGGCCGACGACGATCACCACCAGCACCGAGCCCACGAACACCGCAGCGGGCACGGCGAACGCCTTCGCACCGACCACCACCCCGCGCAGGTTCACCGCGGTGACCAGCGCCAGCACGAGCAGGCACAGCTCGGTGGTCCACGGCAGCAGCCCGGGGAACGCCGAGGTCAGCGCGGCCACCCCGGCGGCGACCGACACCGCCACGTTGAGCACGTAGTCCACCACCAGCGAGGCCGCCGCGACGAGCCCGGCGCGCCGCCCCAGGTACCGCGTGGCCACGGTGTAGGCCCCGCCGCCGTCGGGGAACGCCTGGATCACCTGCCGGTAGCAGGCGATGAGCACCGCGAGCAGCACGACGATCGCCAGCGTCACCGGCAGGGTCCAGCCAACGCCCACCGACCCGGCCGCCGCCAGCACCAGCACGATCGACTCCGGCCCGTAGGCCACCGAGGCGATCGCGTCGAGCCCCAGCCCCGCCATGCCGGTCAACGCGGTCAGCCGGTGCCGCTCCCCCGAGGTCCTGGCCGGTGCGGTCGGCCGGACAGCTGTAGTCGTCACGTCCGCACTGTGCGTCCGTTGACCCGCGCTGAACAGGGGTGTTGACGGGTTCCTAACACCCATCCGGGTGAGGCGCTACAACGCCCTGACGGCCCGCACCGCGCCGCCCAGCTCGGCGTCCGCGGCGGCCCGGTCCAGTGCCTGCGTCAGCACCTCGGTGTAGACCGGTGCCGCCGTGGCCAAGCGTTTGCGGCCCGCGTCGGTGATCACCGAGTAGACCCCGCGCCGGTCGTCCGCGCACAGGTCGCGCCGCGTCAACCCGGCCTCCTCGAGCCGGGCCACCAGCCTGCTCACCGAGCTCTGGTTCAGCCCGATCGCATCGGCCAGTTCCTGGATGCGCAGCTCCCCGCACTCGGTGGCGGCCAGCTGGGCCAGCGCCCGGTACTCGGACAGGCCGAGCCCGTGCTGCCGCTGCAGCGCCTTGGCCAGCTCCTGCTCGACGCGGCCGTGCAGGGTCACCACCCGGCTCCAGCCCAGCTCGTCGGTCACGGCTCCTCCTCGTGGTGTTGACGAAAGACTATATGCGCGTGCAGTATCTGCATGTGCATACATCAACTGCGGCCCGGTCCTTCCTGTTCCTGCTCGGCAGCGCCCGCGAGGGCGGCAACACCGAGACGCTGACCAAGGCGGCTGCCGAGCAACTGCCCGGCACGGTCGAGCAGCGCTGGCTCAATCTCAGGGACGTGCCGCTGGAGCCGTTCCAGGACCTGAGGCACACATCCGGTCGCGATCACGCCGAGCCGGTGGGCAACGAGAAGCTGCTGCTGGAGGCCACGCTGGCGGCCACCGACCTGGTCATCGCCTCCCCGCTGTACTGGTACAGCGTGTCGGCCGACGCGAAGCTGTACCTGGACTACTGGTCGGGCTGGATGCGGGTGCCCGGGGTCGAGTTCCGGCAGCGCATGGCAGGCAAGACCCTGTGGGGCGTCAGCGCGCTGAGCGAGGAGGACCCCGCGCAGGCCGACCCGCTGGTCAACACGCTGCGGCTGTCCGCTGAGTACCTGCGCATGAACTGGGGCGGGGTCCTGCTCGGCAACGGCAGCAAGCCGGACGACGTGCTCGCCGACTCGGCGGCCCTGCTCCGGGCGAAGACGTTCTTCACGAGTCTTCCGGTGTATTGAGCCAGCGCTAGACAGCTCGATACCGTCCGATGATGGATCCGGTGCGCAATCCGTTCGCCCCAGGCGCAGGTCAGCGCCCGCCGGAGCTGGCCGGTCGGGACCGGGAACTGACCGCCTTCGAGGTCGTGCTGGAGCGCGTGTCGCGAGGACGCCCCGAACGCAGCCTGGTGCTCACCGGGCTGCGCGGGGTCGGCAAGACGGTGCTGCTCGGCGAGCTGCGCTCGATGGCGGTGCGCCGCGGCTGGGGCGCCGGAAAGATCGAGGCCCGTCCGGACGCCGAGCTGCGCCGCCCGCTGTCGGCGGCCCTGCACCGAGCCATCCGCGACCTGGCCGTGCGGCACCGCAACCCGGAACGGGTCGAGCAGGTGCTCGGCGTGCTCAAGGCCTTCGCCCTGCGCGCCAACCCCGACGGAGCGAGGCTGCGCGAGCGCTGGCAGCCCGGCATCGACGTGCCCGCCGCGCAGGGCAGGGCGGACTCCGGGGACATCGAGATCGACCTGGTGGAGCTGTTCAGCGAGGTGGCCGAGCTGGCGAAGGACGTCGGCACCGGGGTGGCGCTGATGATCGACGAGATGCAGGACGTGCGGCCGGAGGCCCTGTCGGCGCTGTGCGCCGCCTGCCACGAGTTGTCTCAGTCCGGGGCCCCGCTGGTGGTGGTCGGAGCTGGGCTGCCGCACCTGCCCGCGGTGCTCTCCGCGAGCAAGTCCTACTCCGAGCGACTGTTCCGGTATGTGCTCATCGACCGGCTGGACCGCGCCGACGCCGACCTGGCCGTGCTCGCGCCGGTCTCCCGCGAGGACGCCGGCATCAGCCCGTTCGCGCTGGACGCCCTGTTCGAGGCGTCCAGCGGGTACCCGTACTTCGTGCAGGCCTACGCCAAGGCGGCCTGGGACGCCGCGCCCTCCGACCCGATCACCGCCGAGGACGTGGCGGTGGCGGCTCCCGAGGCCGAGGCCGAACTGGCCGTGGGCTTCTTCGGCTCGCGCTACGAGCGGGCCACCCCGGCCGAGCGCGAGTACCTGCGGGCGATGGCGGACCTGACCGAGGGCCGCGACGAGGCGATCGGCACCTCCGAGGTGGCCGTCTACCTGGGGCGCAAGCCCTCCTCCCTGTCACCGGCGAGGGACAGCCTCATCAAGAAGGGGCTGGTCTACTCGGCCGAACGAGGGCGCATCGCGTTCACCGTGCCGCACTTCGGCAGGTTCCTGCTCGCGCGGGAGGAGTAGTGGCTCGGCCGTTCGGTGGACCCCGGTAGTCTGCCGGACGAACATGGGGTGGACATGCGGTGTCTGCCGACGAATCATCGGTCTGTGCCCCAGCTCACCGGAAAAACGGGTGCCAAGCAGGGGTCTGATGCTGCATACTGGTACTACCGCACCAGATCGCAGACTTCTGAGAGGGATGCAGACCCCATGAACTTCGCCGCGAAGATCCGCGCCCGCCGTGCCGAGGCTCGTACTCGCAAGGCCGTGAGCCGAGCGATCGACGCCGCCGCGACCCCGGCCATGCGCCACGAGCTGACCCTGCTGGCCCAGTCCCAGTTGCAGGGCCTGCGCTGAACTGAAGCCTTCTCCGACCGGCCGCCGCGGCCATGCCCGACTCGACCCGGGCAGCCCTCCCGCCGCGCGCCACGGTGAGCGGTCGGCGCAGATGCAGGGTCTGCGCCGACCAGCTCCCACCGCGACCCCGGTGCTTCTCCCAGTACCGGGGTCGTTCTCTGCTCGTCGTTCACTCGAAAGTGACTCGCGTCACGAACCGTTCTCGTGTAACGCACCTCGTGACGGGGACGATGAGCCCAGTGACCCCGCAGCGCTGTCGGACCCCCGACCTGGCAGCACTGCGGGGTCACTGCTTTTCCGGGCAGCTCCCGCCGATGCTGTTCGCTCGCGGACTGAGAAATCCAGCGCCCGACCAACAGTGCGCTGAAGCCCGGTTGGCGGTCCCCCGTGCGAACTCCGGTGGCGACCACCAGTGCCCAACCGCTCTCTGCCTTCTTCGGCCCCTTCATCTCGTGTGCGCGAACTCCCGGGCCGGGAACTCGCCGGTGTGACCCCGGTCATAAGCACTCTGGTTGGAGCCCCATCTGGCCACCTGGAGGACACCTCCGCGATGCGTTGACCAGGGGAAACGCTCCGGTGCGTGTGTCGCCAGGGGGTCGATTTGGATCTGTTGTGGATCGGCTGCTAATGTTCTCCACGTACCGCAGAGCAGGACGGAAACGGACGCCAGCGGGTCGCAGACAAAGCCTCTAGAAAGTCTGGTAGAGTCAGCGGCGCTCGGGACGACCCCCAGCAAATCAGCCCCAAACAGGCCGATTTGACTCGGAGAATCCGGACCGACTACGGTAGGAAATGCCAGAACGGGTAAGACCAGGTCGGAAAAGCTCCTCCGGAGCCGATTTGACAAGGGAAATC
>NZ_CP007155.1:5937500-9695000 GCF_000525635.1 Kutzneria viridogrisea DSM 43870 | reverse complement strand
GATAGTCCCGTACGCGAAAACATGCTGTCTTCCTTGTAGTGATCCCAAGTAGCAGCGAGCTCGTGGAATTTGCTGTGAATCTGGCGGGACCACCCGCTAAGCCTAAATACTCCCTGGTGACCGATAGCGGACTAGTACCGTGAGGGAAAGATGAAAAGTACCCCGGGAGGGGAGTGAAATAGTACCTGAAACCGTGTGCTTACAATCCGTCAGAGCCTCCGTTGCAGGGGTGATGGCGTGCCTTTTGAAGAATGAGCCTGCGAGTTAGCGGTACGTGGCGAGGTTAACCTGTGTGGGGTAGCCGTAGCGAAAGCGAGTCCGAATAGGGCGATATAGTCGCGTGCTCTAGACCCGAAGCGGGGTGATCTAGCCATGGCCAGGGTGAAGCGCGGGTAAGACCGCGTGGAGGCCCGAACCCACCAGGGTTGAAAACCTGGGGGATGAGCTGTGGTTAGGGGTGAAAGGCCAATCAAACTCCGTGATAGCTGGTTCTCCCCGAAATGCATTTAGGTGCAGCGTCGCATGTTTCTTGGTGGGGGTAGAGCACTGGATGGCCTAGGGGGCCTACAAGCTTACTGAAGTCAACCAAACTCCGAATACCATCAAGTGAGAGTGCGGCAGTGAGACTGCGGGCGATAAGGTTCGTAGTCGAGAGGGAAACAGCCCAGAACACCAGCTAAGGCCCCAAAGTGTGTGCTAAGTGGGAAAGGATGTGGGGTCGCCCAGACAACCAGGAGGTTGGCTTAGAAGCAGCCACCCTTTAAAGAGTGCGTAATAGCTCACTGGTCAAGTGGTCCTGCGCCGACAATGTAGCGGGGCTCAAGCACACCGCCGAAGCTGTGTCATTCACACATCGATCGGCTTCACCTTCGGGTGGGGTCCAGTCGTGTGGATGGGTAGGGGAGCGTCGTGTGGGCGATGAAGCGGCAGGGGAACCTAGCCGTGGAGGCCACGCGAGTGAGAATGCAGGCATGAGTAGCGAAAGACGAGTGAGAAACTCGTCCGCCGGATGACCAAGGGTTCCTGGGCCAGGCTAATCCGCCCAGGGTAAGTCGGGACCTAAGGCGAGGCCGACAGGCGTAGTCGATGGACAACGGGTTGATATTCCCGTACCCGTGTAAACGCGTCCATGGTGAGGCCGGTGATGCTAACCGCCCGAGAGCTACCAAGTCTTCGGATGAGGTAGTGATTGCGCGGGATCCGATCCGGTAGTAGTCAAGCGATGGGGTGACGCAGGAGGGTAGCTCCGCCAGTCAGTGGTAATACTGGTGTAAGCGTGTAGGCTATCGGGATAGGCAAATCCGTCCTGATGTTAGGCTGAGACGTGATGCGTAGCCGATTGAGGCGAAGTAGAGTGATCCCATGCTGCCGAGAAAAGCCTCTAGCGAGTGTTTATGCGGCCCGTACCCCAAACCGACACAGGTGGTCAGGTAGAGAATACCGAGGCGTTCGGGTGAACTGTGGTTAAGGAACTCGGCAAAATGCCCCCGTAACTTCGGGAGAAGGGGGGCCGTGTGGCTTGAAGCCCCGTGCGGGCTAGGGCTGTGCGGCCGCAGAGAGCAGCGAGAAGCGACTGTTTACTAAAAACACAGGTCCATGCGAAGTCGCAAGACGATGTATATGGACTGACGCCTGCCCGGTGCTGGAACGTTAAGGGGACCGGTTAGCCTTTCGGGGCGAAGCTGAGAACTTAAGCGCCAGTAAACGGCGGTGGTAACTATAACCATCCTAAGGTAGCGAAATTCCTTGTCGGGTAAGTTCCGACCTGCACGAATGGCGTAACGACTTCTCGACTGTCTCAACCACAGGCCCGGTGAAATTGCATTACGAGTAAAGATGCTCGTTACGCGCGGCAGGACGGAAAGACCCCGGGACCTTTACTATAGCTTGGTATTGGTGCTCGGTTCGGCTTGTGTAGGATAGGTGGGAGACTGTGAAGCGGTCACGCCAGTGGCTGTGGAGTCATCGTTGAAATACCACTCTGGTCGTTCTGGGTGTCTAACCTCGGACCATGATCTGGTTCAGGGACAGTGCCTGGTGGGTAGTTTAACTGGGGCGGTTGCCTCCCAAAGGGTAACGGAGGCGCTCAAAGGTTCCCTCAGCCTGGTTGGCAATCAGGTGTTGAGTGCAAGTGCACAAGGGGGCTTGACTGTGAGACTGACAGGTCGAGCAGGGACGAAAGTCGGAACTAGTGATCCGGCGCTGGCTGGTGGAAGCGGCGTCGCTCAACGGATAAAAGGTACCCCGGGGATAACAGGCTGATCTTGCCCAAGAGTCCATATCGACGGCATGGTTTGGCACCTCGATGTCGGCTCGTCGCATCCTGGGGCTGGAGTAGGTCCCAAGGGTTGGGCTGTTCGCCCATTAAAGCGGTACGCGAGCTGGGTTTAGAACGTCGTGAGACAGTTCGGTCCCTATCCGCCGTGCGCGTAGGAGATTTGAGGAAGGCTGTCCCTAGTACGAGAGGACCGGGATGGACGGACCTCTGGTGTGCCAGTTGTTCCGCCAGGAGCATGGCTGGTTGGCTACGTTCGGAAGAGATAACCGCTGAAAGCATCTAAGCGGGAAGCTTGTTCCAAGATGAGATCTCCCTCTCCTTGTGAGTTAAGGCCCCCAAGAGACGATTGGGTTGATAGGCCAGAGATGGAAGCACCGTGAGGTGTGGAGTTGACTGGTACTAATAGGCCGAGGACTTGACTACGAAGGTGCTACGCATCCACTGTGTGGTTCTGAAAGAACCAACCGGCATCACCCTGATCGGCCTTTGGCTGTGGTGGGTGGGTGTGGTGGTAATTTCATAGTGTTTCGGTGGTGTTGGCGGAGGGGAAACGCCCGGTCCCATTCCGAACCCGGAAGCTAAGCCCTCCTGCGCCGATGGTACTGCACTCGTGAGGGTGTGGGAGAGTAGGACGCTGCCGAACATTTTTTGCTGGTGGGTGGTTGAGTTGAGCCTGAGGGTTCCTTGACCACCCACCAGCCTTTTTTTGTTCTAGAGGAACTGACCCCAGAACGGGACCTCGGCCGCCTCGTAGCGCTCCGGGCCGTTGGCGAACTCCCGCTGGATGTAGTCAGCCAAGGTCTCGCCGTACACGATGATGTCGCTCTGCACGACCGACAACACCGGCAAGCCCCAGGAACCGGCGATGCCCGGCAGGTAGCGGTGGCCGAACACGGGGATCAGCGTGGGAACGCCCGCCAGGTGCTGCTGAGCAACAGCCACCGCGTCCGACAGCTCCCGTGGGCGCTCGCCCCACTCCCCCAACCACAAGCCGTTCTTCTCCACGTCGAACAGCAGGCCCTCGACCGGCCAGGCCAGCTGGTCCAGCAAGGTCTGCTCAGCGCCGTCCCGCCAATCAGGCCACCGTCGGCCCACCGGCAGTCCCGCGGACAGGAACACCCGGTGGTCATCGGCGAAGGTCAACCCGAAGTGCTCCTCGACCCGGTTGAACTCGGCCTCGGTGAGCCCGGGCTCAACCCGGTCGCGGAGCAGGGTCTGCAACTTCTCGGCTTCCGGCAAGGTCAGTGGTGCACGCACCCCACCGAGCCTAGGCCCCGAAGTTGTGGTTGCAACGGAAGAGGTTGGCGGAGTCGTACTCGGCTTTCAGCGAGGTGAGTCGCGCGAAGTCCGCCGACTCGTACGCCGAACGCACCACCTCAGCGCTCTTGGCACCGAACAGGAAGTTCAGCGACCGGCCGATGCTCCACGGTGCGAGCGAGCTCACATCTGCTGTTCCTCCCACCGCGACGAGCCGCACGAGGTACTCCGCCGAGCGGTGACCAACCGCGTTGCCGACCGCAGGCTGCTTGGCCAGGGCGCCGCCCAGGTGGTTCAGCTGGATCACGGAGCTGGCGGGCAGGTTGAGCACCGCCGCCAGGGCCTCGTCCGAGAGGTCGCCCATCAGCGCGTTGTCCCCGGCGTACGAGTGCGGGTGCGCGGGGTCGTTGCAGATCGTGTGCGACTCGGTGTACGGCATCTCGCGCAGGTTGTCGATCAGCCGGGGACCGATCTCGCGCAGCGGCGCCACAACCCACTCCCCCGACGCCGCGTCACCGGTGTACGCCACGCGGATGTGGGCGACCCGGCGACCGCGCAACGGCTCGGGCACCATCGGCAGGTCCGGGAACGGGATCACCGCGACCGAACTGCTCCACTCCTCCGGCAAGCCCCGCGACCAGTCGCGCCAACTGCGCAGCACGTCGGGGATCAGCTCGGTGCCGAAGTACAGGCCGCCACCGTAGAGCCGACTCACCGGGAACAGATCCACGGTCATGGCAGTCACGACACCGAAGTTGTGGCCGCCGCCGCGCAGTGCCCAGAACAGATCCGGCTCGCTGCCCGGGGACACGTGGCGCAACTGCCCGTCAGCAGTGACGATCTCGATGCCGCGCACGTGGTCCGCGGCGTAGCCGAAGCTCCTGGCGAGGATGCCCAAGCCACCGGCCAGCGTGTACGACACGGCGCCGACGTCAGGTGAGCTGCCGTTCAGCGGGGCGAGGCCGTGCCGCGCCGACTCCTCGATGACCCGTCCCCAGCGCACGCCCGCGGTGAACCGGACCGTGCGGGCCACCGGGTCGACCTCGACCTCGGACATGCGCCTGGTGTTGATCAGCACCCCACCCTCGGTCACGGTCGAGAGTCCGTGGCCGGTGGCCTGCACGGCGATCGGCAGGTCCTGGGCCCGCGCGAACCGCACGGCGGCCTGCACCTCGGCGGCCCCGGTCACGCTGAAGATCGCTGAGGGGCGGTGCTGGTCGGCGGTCTGGAAGCCCGCGCGCTCCACGTCGTAGTCGGTGTCGCCGGGCCGGTGCACGAGGTCAGTTCGGAACATGGTGGGCACACTAGGAGCCATTTAGGACACATCTTGTCCTCAAGCACTGGCATCCTGGGACCTGTGACGACGACCATGCCCGAGCGGATGCTGCGGCTGCTCTCCCTGCTACAGGGACGACGCGAGTGGTCGGGCACCGAGCTCGCCGAGCGGCTGGGGGTCACCGGCCGCACGATCCGCCGCGACGTCGAACGGCTGCGCGCGCTCGGCTACCCCGTCGACGGCACCACCGGGACAGCCGGTGGCTACCGGCTCGCCTCCGGCCGCGACCTGCCCCCGCTGCTGCTCGACGACGACGAGGCCGTCGCGGTCGCCGTCGGACTGCTCAGTGCCGCGGGCACCAGTCTCACCGGAATCGAGGAAAGCTCGGTTCGTGCTTTGGCCAAGCTGCAACAGGTTCTGCCCACTCGGCTGCGCAGCCAGGTCGCCGCGGTGACCGACACCGTGATGCCCATCGTGCACCGCGACGGGCCGCAGATCGACCCGACGATGCTCGCCGTGCTCGCGGCTTCCAGCCGTGACAAGGAAGTCCTGGCGTTTGAGTACGAGAACCGAGACGGCACAACAACTTCGCGCCGCGTTGAGCCGCACGGCCTCGTCACCATCCACCGCCGCTGGTACCTCGTCGCCTACGACCCCGCCCGCACCGGGTGGCGGACCTTCCGCGTTGACCGCATGGTCGACCCCCGCCCGACCCGGCACCGGTTCGCACCCCGCGAGCTGCCCGCTGCCGACGCAGCCGCGTACGTGGCGAGCACGATCGCGCAGGCGCCCTACCGGTACACCGCGACACTGCTGGTGCGGTGCAGCGCGCAGGACTTCGCCCGGCGGATGACCGCCCCCATGACCGGCACCACCGAGGCCGCCGGCGAGGACGCGTGCCGTGTCCACCTGCGTGCCGACTCCCTCGACCTCGTCGCCCAGCAGGTGGCCGCCATCGCCGCGCTCGGCCTCGACCTCACCCTGGACGCCCACGAGGAGGTCCGCGCCCGCCTGCGCGCGGTGGGTCGGCGGCTCGCCGTGTCATGAAAGTGGCGTTCAAGACGTCCAGCGTCTCGAACGGCACTTTCATGACACCCAGCGCCGTGAGTCCACATGGTGGGCGTCGGAACACCGTCCCACCTGCTGGTGTTGACTTCGGACGTGAGCACTGCGAAGCGTCGTGTCCGGGTGCGGGCCCCTGAACTGGCCGGTCGAGGCTGGCTGAACACCGGCGGCAGGTCCATCTCGCTGGCGGACCTGCGCGGGCGGATCACACTGCTGGACTTCTGGACCTTCTGCTGCATCAACTGCCTGCACGTGCTGGACGAACTGCGCCCGCTGGAGGAGGAGTTCGCGGACGTCCTGGTGACGATCGGGGTGCACTCGCCGAAGTTCGTGCACGAGGCGGACCCGGACGCGCTGGCGGCGGCTGTGGAGCGCTACGAGGTGCACCACCCGGTGCTGGACGACCCGGAGCTGAGGACCTGGCAGCAGTACGCGGTGAAGGCCTGGCCGACGCTGGTGCTGGTGGACCCGGAGGGCTACGTGGTGCACACGGCGGCGGGCGAGGGCCACGCCGAGGCGCTGCGCAGGGTGATCACGGAGCTGGTGGCCGAGCACGAGGCGAAGGGCACGCTGCACCGCGGGGACGGGCCGTACGTGCCGCCCCAGCCGAGGGCCACGGAGTTGAGGTTCCCGGCGAAGGTGGCGGTGACCAGGGCGAACACGCTGCTGGTGACCGACTCGGCGCACCACGGCGTGGTCGAACTGGCGGAGGACGGCGAGACGGTGCTGCGCCGCATCGGCAGCGGCGAGCGGGGCAGGGCGGACGGCGCGGCGGGGGCGGCCAGCTTCTCGGAGCCGGCGGGCATCGCGGTGCTGCCCGAGGAGGTGGCCGAGCAGGTGGGCTACGACGTGGTGGTCGCGGACACGGTCAACCACCTGCTGCGCGGCATCGACCTGCGCACGGGTGAGGTGCGCACGGTGGCGGGCACCGGCGAGCAGTGGCGCAACGGGGACACGGACGGCCCCGCCGACAAGATCGATCTGACCAGCCCCTGGGACGTGGCCTGGTGGCAGCCCGCGGGCGGGGTCGTGGTCGCGATGGCGGGCAACCACACGATCGGCCTGTTCGACCCGGTGACCAGCACGGTGACGCGCTTCGCGGGCACCACGGTGGAGGGGCTCAAGGACGGCCCGGCGCAGGAGGCGTTCTTCGCGCAGACCTCGGGGCTGGCCGCCGACGGGGATCGGCTGTGGCTGGCGGACTCGGAGACCTCGGCCCTGCGCTGGATCGAGCCCGCCGGTGACGGCTTCGAGGTGCACACGGCGGTCGGCAAGGGCCTGTTCGACTTCGGCCACCGCGACGGGGCCGCGGACCAGGCGCTGTTGCAGCACCCGCTGGGCGTAGCGGTCCTGCCGGACGGCAGCGTGGCGGTCTGCGACACGTACAACTCGGCGGTGCGCCGCTACCAGCCGGGAACCGGTGAGGTGTCCACGCTGGCGACCGGGGTCGCGGAGCCCTCGGGCGCGGCGGTGATCGACGGGGAACTGGTCGTGGTGGCCTCGGCGGCACACCGGCTGGAGCGCCCGGTACCGCCCGGCATCGCGGCGCAGCTCGTGGCGGGCGAGGCGCACCAGGTGCGCAGGCCGCCCTCGGAGCTGGCTGCTGGCGAGGTGGAGTTGGTGGTCGTGTTCCAGCCCCCGCCAGGCCAGAAGCTGGACGAGCGCTACGGCCCGTCCACCCGGCTGGAGATCACCTCCTCGCCGCCGGAACTGCTGGTGGCGGGCGCCGGTGTGGACACGGCGCTGTCCCGGCGGATCGTGCTCGCGGACGGCATCGCCGAGGGCGTGCTGCACGTGGTGGCGCAGGCCGCGAGCTGTGATGACGGGCCGGGGGTCGAGCACCCGGTGTGCCGCCTGACCAGGCAGGACTGGGGCGTACCGGTGCGCGTGCGGCCCGAGGGGCCGAGCAGGCTCGCGCTGGTGATGGGCGGGGTGGACGAGCACGGCGCGGGCGCGGACCAGGACGTACCAGGAGCGAAGTAAACTCACCAGTGTGGCCGAGGCAAAGCTCCAGATCCAGATGCTGCACGACCGGGTTTTGGTGCGGATTTCGCCGGAGGACGGTGAGCGCCGCAGCAGCGGTGGCATCGTGATCCCGGCTACCGCGCAGGTCGCCAAGCGGCTGGCCTGGGGTGACGTGCTCGGCGTCGGCGGGCACGTCCGCACCGTCAAGGTCGGGGACCGGGTGCTGTTCAACCCCGAGGACCAGCTCGAGGTCGAGGTCCAGGCCCAGACCTACATCGTGATGCGCGAGCGGGACATCCACGCCGTGGCGACCGAGGAGACCGAGCACGGCACCGGTCTGTACCTGTGAACGAGCGCTAGGGAGAGCGAGCAGTGCCCACCGACCACGATCCGCAGGAGACCGAGGTCGAGCGGACCACCCGCATACCCGTCTTCACCGAGCAGCAGACGGCCAGTTTCGCGCCGGTGTCCGGGGACCTGCTCGCGCCCGGTCCCGAACCGGAACCCGAGCCGTCCCAGGACAGGCGCAGGCTCACCCTGCGCAGGGGCCTGATCGTCGCGGGCGCCGCGGCTGGTGTGCTCGTCGTGCTGTACGGCATGGACATCCTGCTCTCCCAGGGCGCGGTCCCGCGCGGCACGACCGTGGCCGGGGTGGACATCGGCGGGCTCAGCCGGGCCGACGCCGAGCAGAAGCTGCGCCTTGCCGTGGAGCCGAGGACCACCCAGCCGATCAAGGTCAGGGCCGGTGAGGTCGAGGGCACCCTGGACGCCAGGCAGGCCGGGCTGGTGCCGGACTGGTCGGGCACCCTGGACCAGGCGGGCAGCCAGCCGCTGAACCCCTTCGCCCGGCTCACCTCGTTCTTCGCCCGCCGCGAGGTGCCGTTCGTGAGCACCTCGGACAGCGGCAAGCTGGCCGCGCAGCTGGACACCTTGCGGCCCAAGGTGGACCGCGACCCGGTGGAGGGCGGCATCCGCTTCGAGGGCACCAGCCCGGTGGCCGTTGACCCCAAGCCGGGGCAGAAGCTGGACGCCGAGGGCGCCGCGCGTTCCGTTGTGGACAACTGGGTCCTGGGCACCGCGGTGCCGCTGCCAGTGGCGACCACCCCGGTGAAGGTCAGCGCGGAGGCCGTGCGCGAGGCCATCGAGAAGATCGCGAAGCCCGCGGTCTCCGGCCCCGTCGCGGTCAAGGGCGAGGGCAAGGACGCCACGCTGTCGCCAGCGGCCATCGCGGGCGCGCTCGGCTTCACCGCCACCGACAGTGGTGCGCTGGCGCCGAAGCTGGACCAGGGCAAGGTGGTCGAGGCGCTCAAGCCGCAGCTTGCCTCCACCGAGAAGCCGGGCAACGACGCCGAGTTCGTGTTCGACTCGGGCAAGCCGGCGGTCAAGCCGTCCACCGAGGGGCGTGGGGTGGACTGGGACAAGAGCCTGGCCGGGCTCGCGGACTTGGTGCAGCGCAAGGACAACCGGGTGCTCACCGCGCAGTACGCCAAGCAGCCCGCCAAGATCACCACGGAGCAGGCCGAGCAGCTGGGCGTCAAGGAGGTCGTCGGCGAGTTCACCACCGGCGGCTTCGCCGCGGACTCGGGGACGAACATCCGCGTGGTCGCCGAGAAGGTCAACGGCGCGGTCGTGAAGCCCGGCGAGGTGTTCAGCCTCAACGGGTACACCGGCCCGCGCGGCGCACCGCAGGGTTACGTGCAGGCGGGCGTGATCGAGAACGGCGCCCCGGCGCGGGAGATCGGCGGCGGCATCTCGCAGTTCGCCACCACGCTCTACAACGCCTCGTACTTCGCCGGACTGGCCGACGCCGGGCACCAGGAGCACAGCTACTTCATCAGCCGCTACCCGGCGGCGCGTGAGGCCACGGTGTTCCAGAACCCCGACGGCAGCAGCGTCATCGACCTGAGGTTCAAGAACGACTCGCCGAACGGCATCGCCATCCAGACCATCTGGACCCCCTCCCAGATCACCGTGAAGCTGTGGGGCACCAAGCGGTACCAGGTGGAGTCGGTGCCCGGTGAGCGGACGAACCCCGTGGAGCCGCAGCCAAGGCAGGGCCCGGCGACCAACTGCGTGCCCTCGGCGGGCGGTCCCGGCTTCACCGTCACGGACACCCGCGTGATCAAGGACCTGAACGGCCGCGAGGTGGCCAGGCAGACCCGCAAGAAGGCGTACGACCCTGCTCCGAAGATCACCTGCGGCGGCCAGTAGCCGGGGGCCATGCTCCGCGCCTGACCCACCAACGAGTTCGGCCCCCTCACGTGCGGTGAGGGGGCCGAACTCGTTGGTGCGGTGGATCAGAACGAGGACTCGTCCACGTCCATCAGCGAGTTGTCGATGGTCTCCGCGATCTTGCGACGCGAGGACAGCTCGGGCAGCACGGTCTTGGCGAAGAACGAGGCCACCGCGACCTTGCCCTCGTAGAACGAGCGGTCCTTGGCCGACGGGGTGCCCGCCAGCGCGGCCAGCGCCACCTCGGCCTGGCGCAGCAGCAGCCAGCCGACCAGCACGTCACCGGCGGCCAGCAGCAGCCGCACGGTGTTCTGGCCGACCTTGTAGATGTTGCGCACGTCCTCCTGGGAGGAGGTCAGGTGGCCGATCATCGCGCCGAGGATGCCCTGCAGGTCCTGCAACGCCTGGCCCAGCGCGGCCCGCTCCTCCTTGAGCCTGCCGTTGCCGCCCTCGTTGTCCAGGAACTTCTGGATCTCACCGTTGATGAAGCCCAGGGCCTGGCCCTTGTCACGGATGATCTTGCGGAAGAAGAAGTCCAGCGACTGGATCGCCGTGGTGCCCTCGTACAGGCTGTCGATCTTGGAGTCGCGGATGTACTGCTCGATCGGGTAGTCCTGGAGGAAGCCGGAGCCGCCCAGGGTCTGCAGGGACTGCGCGAGCTGCTCGTAGGCCCGCTCCGAGCCGACGCCCTTGACGATCGGCAGCAGCAGGTCGTTGATCCGCTCGGCCAGCTTGACGTCCCCGTCGCCCGCCTTGATCTGGTCCTGGAAGGTCGCCGTGTACAGGTACACCGCGCGCAGGCCCTCGGCGTACGCCTTCTGCAGCATCAGGCTGCGGCGCACGTCCGGGTGGTGGGTGATGGTGACCCTCGGCGCCGTCTTGTCGGTCATCTGGGTCAGGTCGGCGCTCTGCACGCGCTCCTTGGCGTAGTCCAGCGCGTTGAGGTAGCCGGTGGACAGGGTGGCGATCGCCTTGGTGCCGACCATCATCCGGGCGTACTCGATGACCTGGAACATCTGTGCGATGCCGTCGTGCACCTCGCCGAGCAGCCAGCCCTTGGCGGGCACGCCGTGCTGGCCGAAGGTCAGCTCGCAGGTCGTGGAGACCTTCAGGCCCATCTTGTGCTCGACGTTGGTGACGAAGGCGCCGTTGCGCTCACCGCGGGCACCGGTCTCGCCGTCGAAGTGGAACTTCGGCACCAGGAACAGGCTCAGGCCCTTGGTGCCCGCCTTGGCCTCGATACCGGGGCCCTCGGGCCGCGCCAGCACCAGGTGCATGATGTTCTCGGTCATGTCCTGGTCGCCCGAGGTGATGAAGCGCTTCACCCCGTCCAGGTGCCAGCTGCCGTCCTCCTGGAGCACGGCCTTGGTGCGGCCCGCGCCCACGTCGGAACCCGCGTCGGGTTCGGTCAGCACCATGGTGGCGCCCCAGGCCTGATCGATCATGATCTGGGCCCAGCGCTTCTGCTCCTCGGTGCCGTTCTTGTCCACGATCATGGCGAAGCTCGGGCCGGCCATGTACATGAACAGCGCCGGGTTGGCGCCCAGGATCAGCTCGGAGGCGGCCCACTGCACCGAGGGCGGGATGCCGAAGCCGCCCAGCTCGTCGGGCAGCCCGAGCCGGTACCACTCGCCGTCCCACAGCGCCTTGTACGACTTCTTGAACGACTCGGGCAGCGTGGCCGAGTGCGTCTTCGGGTCGAACACGGGCGGGTTGCGGTCGGCGTCGGCGAAGGACTCCGCCAGCGGCCCGGTGGCCAGGGTGTTCAGCTCGCTGAGCACGCCACGAGCGGTGTCCTCGTCGGCCTGCTCGAACGGTGCCGTGCCGAGCCTGTTCTGGACGTTGAAGACCTCGAAGAGGTTGAACTCCAGGTCGCGGACGTTGCTCTTGTAGTGGCCCATGCTTCCTTGCTCCCCTACTAGCCGGTAACAACAGGATATTACCTGTCAGTAACCCCGGCAAGGGGTGTCGCCCTCTCGTGCAACCACATTGGTGCAGCTCACAGTCACGGTCAGCGATCAGGAGCGCACGCGAGCAGGCCCATCCGGAAGGCCACGGCCACCGCGTGCGCCCTGTCCCGTGCGCTGAGCTTGCGCAGGATGCCCTTGATGTGGGTGCGCACGGTCTCCACCGAGACGAACAGCTCCCTGGCGATGGCGCGGTTCTCCAGTCCCTCCGAGATCAGTTGCAGCACCTCGTACTCGCGGCGGGTCAGTTGCCCGTGGTGGCCGGTGGTGTGCGGGGCGAGCCCGCCGTCCACCGTCATCGACATCAGCGGGGCGATCGCCGGATCCAGGTAGCGCCGGGCGATCGGTGCCTGGTGGATGGCCTGCACGACCTGCGCGGGCTCCGCGTGCCGGGGCACCAGGCCGCGGGCGCCCCTGCGGAACATGCGGTTGGCGAACTCGGCGGTGCGGTGCGCGTCACGCAGCAGGACGACGACCACCAACTCGTGGTCGCTGTCGGTGAGCATGCGGGTGAAGTGTCCGAGCGGATCGAGTGCGGAGTCGATCAATAACACGTCGGGTCGATGCTGCTCCTGGAGCATGGCCGCAGCGCGGTGGTTGCGGGTCGAGCCTGCCCAGTGCAGGCCGGGGGTGCGTGCCACGAGTGCGGACAGACCCTCGCGGAACAGCGGAACCGGGTCCAGCAGAGCGACCCCGACGGTGGCCTGACGGGTTCTGAGTACACCCGGCGCCATGCGCTGGCGGGCGATGGGGCTGGCAGTCATCCGATCTCCGATCTTCCCCTGGCTGGGTATAGGTGACTCCTCCACACGGCCCTGCTGACGGCATCGGTCCCCCGAACAGGTCTTTTCTCCCCCAACTGGGGTAGTGACCCGCCGGGCGAGCCCGATTTGTTCACTCACCTGAATATCAGTCACGAATGTGACTCAATCCCCTCGCAAGGGTTCCTTCACCCGCAACACGCACGTAGGACCGACGTCACACACACCTCACGGGTGCCTGGTCCACCGCCGCCGGACCGGGTGCCCACTCGGACGTCGGAACAGAATCGAGGCGATTCGGCGTGCAGCAGACAACGGGCTTGCCGGCGCGGCGGAAGATCAACAGAGCGACCCTGTACTTCTTCGGTGCCCTGGGCGGCATCCTGTTCGGCTACGACCTGGGCGTCATCTCCGGCGTGCTGCTGCTGATCAAGCCCCTGTGGCACCTGGACTCCTTCGCCCAGGGCGTGGTCGGCGGCTGCCTCGCCGCGGGCGCGATCCTCGGTGCGGTCTTCGCCACCCGGCTCACCGACCGGCTGGGCCGCCGCAAGGCGATCATGGCGGCCGCCGTGGTGTTCGCACTCGGCACGCTGGGCTGCACCTTCGCCCCCGACGTGACCGTGCTGGTCGTCTCGCGGTTCGTGGTCGGCGTGGCGGTCGGCGCCTCCTCGGCCTCGGTGCCCACCTACCTCGCCGAGCTGTCCCCTGGCCGGGCGCGCGGCGCGCTGTCCTCGCTGAACCAGCTCATGATCGTCAGCGGCATCCTGATCGCCTACATCGTCGACTACGCCCTCAACGACTCCGGCAACTGGCGCGGCATGTTCGCCGCCGCGCTGATCCCGGCCGTGCTCCTGCTGGTCGGCATGGCGTTCATGCCCGAGACCCCGCGCTGGCTGCTCAAGGCGGGCCGCGAGGAGGAGGCCCGCGCGGTGCTGACGGCCACCCAGCCCGCCGAGGACGTGGAGCGCGAGCTGGCGGAGATCCGCGAGGTCATCTCGCTCAGCGGCACCGAACGGGGCAAGCTGCGCGACCTGGGCTCCAAGCTGGTCCGCCCGGCGCTGGTCGTGGCGATGATCCTGGCCATCGGCCAGCAGTTCTCCGGGGTCAACGCGATCAACCTGTACGCCCCGACCATGTTCACCAACCTCGGTTTCGGCACCTCGGCCGCGCTGCTGGCCGCCGTGGTGCTCGGCCTGGTCAAGGTGCTGTTCACCGCGGGTGAGGTGCTCGTGGTGGACCGTTGGGGCCGCCGGCCGCTGCTGCTGGTCGGCAGCCTGATGATGGCGGCCACGCTGTTCCTGCTCGGGCTGGCCGTGCTGACCATCCACGACACCAGCCTGGCCGGTATCACCGCCCTGGTGCTGCTGATCGTCTACCTGGCCGGGTACGAGCTGGGCTGGGGCGCCGTGGTGTGGGTGATGATCGCCGAGGTGTTCCCGCTGCGGGTGCGCGGCATCGGCACCGGGACCGCCAGCGTGGTGCTGTGGGCGGCCACCTTCGCCATCACCTTCATCTTCCCCGTGATGAACACCGGCATCGGGCTCGCCTACTCGGCCTGGATCTTCGCGGGCATCGGCATCCTGCTGTTCCTGCTGGTGCGCAAGTTCGTGCCGGAGACCAAGGGCCGCACCCTGGAGCAGATCGAACTGGAACTGCGCGAGCGCGTGCGGGCCTGAACTTGTCGTACCTCGTCGGTAGCGTCGGCGACGTGGCTACCCGACTGGACAGCGTGGTGATCGACGCGGCTGATCCGCCCGCACTGGCGCGGTGGTGGGCGGACGCGCTCGACGTGGAGATCACCCATCGGCACGAGCACGGGGTGGGGCTGGGACTGGACGGCCTCCACCTCGTGTTCGTGCCCGTAGCCGAGCCGAAGCGCGGTCACAACCGCCTGCACCTCGACTTGGCCAGCTCCTCCGTGGAGCACCAACGGGCGACCGTCCGGCGGCTGTGCTCGGCAGGGGCGGTGCCCTGCGACATCGGGCAGGGCGAGGTGCCCTGGGTGGTGCTCGCCGACCCCGAGGGCAACGAGTTCTGCGTGCTCGACCCGCGCCCCGAGTACGCGGACACCGGCCCGCTCGCCGCCGTGGTCGTCGAGGCCGTGAACCCGCTGTCGCTGGCCACGTTCTGGGGTGTGGCCAGTTCCTGGCCGCTGGTGCGCGGCGACGAGGACTTCGCCTCCCTGCGCCACAGCAGCGGCACCGGCCCCTGGCTGGAGTTCATCCGGGGCAGGGCCAAGACCGGCAGGAACCGCGTGCACCTCGAGCTGCGCACGACCGGTGACGAGGACAGCCTGTGGGGAGAAGTCCGCTACCTGCACCGATTCGGCGCCGAACGCATCGACATCGGGCAGGGGGAGGTGCGGTGCGCCGTGCTCGCGGACCCGGAGGGCAACGAGCTGTGCGTCTCCACTCCTGGGTGATCAGCCGTCCGAACGGGCGATTAGGGCCTTAGGACTCTGCGGACTGGCCCATTCGGTGCGTACCGTGCTGGACGCGCGATCATTCGCGTACTTGTGGAGCGCTCGTCCTGCGGAAGCCCCCCGACGCAGGGCGAGCCCCACACCAGTCTTGCGATATCGGACATGCACCGCCACCGCTCATGCATGATGAACACGAACCGTCCCCGTACGGGGGGATCGTCTGAATCGGCTGAGGAGACGGTGTGCGGATCAGACGTGCCACGGCGGCGACGCTGGTTGGGTTGCTGCTGTTGGCCTTGGTGTCCGCCTCGGCCGCCACCCTGACCTTGCAGAACCCCGCGGCGGTCGCGAGCCCGACCGAGGCCGGTCAGGTCAGCACGATCCCTGGCTGGCGGATCGCCTCCACCGCGAGCGCCGCGCAGGGCGGTGAGCTGATCTCCTCGCCCGGCTACGACGACCGCCGCTGGACCTCCGTGCCCGCCCGGTCCACCGTGCTCGGTGGGCTGATCTCCGCGGGCAAGTACCCGGATCTGGGCTACTCCACGAACCTCGCGGACAAGGTCGACAAGCAGGACTTCACCGTGCCGTGGTGGTACCGCGAGGAGTTCACCGCGGACAAGACCCCCGGCACGCGCACCACACTGCGGCTGACCAGCGGCGTGATCCCCAGCGCCGAGGTGTGGGTCAACGGCACGCGCGTCGCAGGTCAGGACACCGTCGCGGGCGCCTATCCCGCACACGACTTCGACGTGACCGACCTGCTGCGCGCGGGTACCAACGCCGTTGCCATCAAGGTGTTCCCGGCCGATCCCGACAAGCAGCTGGTGATCAGCTTCCTGGACTGGAGCAAGCCCGCGCCTGACAACGACATGGGCGTGTGGCGGGACGTGCGGCTCGTGCGGACCGGCTCCGTGGCGCTGAGCGGGGCGCGGGTCCTGACCGATCTCGCCGTGCCCGCACTGGATTCCGCCGACCTGACCGTGAAGGCCGAGGTCAGCAACCTCACCGGGGCCCCGGTCGACACCGAGGTCAGCGGCAGCGTCGGGCCGATGACCTTCAGCAAGCAGGTGCGGCTCAAGGCACACGAGACCGCCACGGTCGCCTTCGACCCACTGCACCTCGCGGATCCCAAGGTCTGGTGGCCGTACCAGATGGGCGACCAACCGCTGTACCACCTCGACCTGACCGCGAAGGTCGGCGGCGCCTCCTCCGACCGCGCGAGCACCGACTTCGGCATCCGCGAGGTGCAGTCCTCCCTGAACTCCGCGGGGTTCCGGCAGTTCACCGTCAACGGCAAGCCGTTCCTCGTGCGCGGCGCGGGCTGGGCCTCCGACCTGTTCCTGCGCTACGACCCGCAGCGGCTGACCGACCAGCTCTCCCACGCCAAGGACCTCGGGCTGAACACGATCCGGTTGGAGGGCAAGGGGGAGAACGACGAACTCTTCCAGTTCGCGGACCGCGCCGGGCTGATGGTGCTCAGCGGCTGGGAGTGCTGCACCCACTGGCAGAACAACGACGCGGACAAGTGGAGCCCGCAGGACCACACCGTGGCCAGGGCCTCCGCCGAGACCGAGGGCATGCGGCTGCGCAACCACCCCAGCATGCTCGGCTTCTACATCGGCAGCGACCAGTCGCCGCCACCGGTGATCGAGAAGGAGTACCTCGACGGGCTCGCCAAGTCCGACTGGCAACTGCCGGTGATGCCCTCCATCAGCAGCTATGGCGGCGAGCTGACCGGCCCCTCCGGGCACAAGGGCCTCGGGCCGTACTGGTGGGTGCCGCCGAACTACTGGTACGGCGACCAGAAGGGCGGTGCGTTCGGCTTCGAGGGCGAGAACGGTCCCGGGCCTGCGATCCCCGACCTGGAGAGCCTGAAGAAGATGCTCTCGCCCGCCGAACTCGACAGCCTGTGGCAGAACCCCGACGCCGTACAGTTCCACCTGTCCAGCTCAGAACACTTCGACCGGCTCGGCCCCTACCTCGACGCGCTCGGCGCCCGGTACGGCAAGCCCACCGGGCTCGAGGACTTCGTGCTCAAGTCGCAGTTGGCCAACTACGAGGCCAACCGCGCCCAGTTCGAGGCGTACGGGCGCAACCAGTCCAAGGCGGTCAACCCCTCCGGCGGTGTCATCTACTGGATGCTCAACAACGCCTGGCCCACCCTGTACTGGCACCTGTTCGACTACGAGATGGCGCCGTCCGGCTCGTACTTCGGGGCCAAGACCGCCCTGAAGCAGTTGCACGTGCAGTACTCCTACGACGACCGGTCCATCGCCCTGGTCAACAAGGGCCTCGACGAGGCCCCGAACCTGACCGTGCAGGCCACCGTGTTCGCCCTCGACGGCACCGTGCTGTCCGACCAGAACCTCACCGACCTGCGCGCCCGTGCCGACGGCACCACGAAGATCGGCGCCGTGCCCACCCCCGAGGGGCTGTCCACCACCTACTTCGTGCGGCTGCTGCTACACGACGCCGACGGCAACCCCGTTGACCGCAACGTGTACTGGCTGTCCACCAAGCCCGACACCTACGACACCGCCGACTCGAAACGGTGGTGGGACAGCCCGCAGACCGGCTACGCCGACCTCACCGGCCTCCAGCAACTCGGTCCCGCCCAGGTCGGTGCCACCGCCGCCAGCACCGTGCAGGACGGCACCGTGCACACCACCACGACCCTCACCAACTCCGGCGGCACCGTCGCGTTCTTCCTGCGCGCCACCGTCACCCGCGGCGAGGGTGGCCCCGAGATCGCCCCCAGCACCTGGTCCGACGACTACGTCACCCTCTGGCCCGGCGAGTCGATCACCCTTACCGCCGACTACCGCCAGGCCCAACTCGGCGCCACCACCCCCACCGTGCGGCTCACCGGCGTCAATCTGCCCGCCCAGTACGTCCCCGCCCCGATCAAGTGAGCCGCTCAGCCCGTGGAACCAATCCTCGACCTCGACTCCTGCGCCCGCGAGATCGAATCCCGGCGCGCCGAGTGGGTCCGCGCCGGACTCACCGTCGGCCCGTTGACCTGGCGCGATGCCGCCGAACCCTGGCCTTGGCCCCTCCACACCGACCGCGCCGCCGTTGGTGATCCCGACTCCGTTGGCGTCATGCTCGATTACGAGGATGGTCCTGCCGGATCCATCGTGCTGTTCCGCGGCGGGTGGGCCGACGTCGACCTCCTCGATCTGACCGCGAACGAGGTCATCACCTCAGCGCCGGAGGTCCCCACTCCGGCTGCCTTCGCCGCCGTCCTCAACGCAGCCACCCACCACCTGCTGCGCCCCCTCTCAGGGGCCTGGGGCCCAGGACAACGGCGAGGGACTGAGTGACCGCTGGTGCCCCTGTGACCTGCCGCAATGGCACGCTAATGGCATGTGATCTTGTGAGGTCGGTCCTTGCCAGCGGTTGTGCTGGGGGCGTCCGTGTGCATACGGCGGGTGCGTACCGACCCGGAGACCGGGGAACGCCGGAGCAGCTGTAGGACGACCAGCGCGCGCTTGCCGCGCTCACCTGAGGCCAGCACAGCGATCATGCCAGCGACAAGTGTGAGCAGGGCAGGCGGCCCAAATCGAAGCAGGAGCGTGATCATCGCGATTGACGCGGGCACACTGACAAGGACAGAGTCGGGCGCGAGCATGCGCGTTCTCCCTCAGGCAAGGAACACGCGCGCGTGGCGCGGCGCGCCCTCCCCACCGGTAGCAGGAACGCCTGCGCCTCCACGGCTAGCTGGCACCTCGGTCCCAGCCACCGAACAGAAACAGACGATCTCGGGCAGAGCCAGTGTTGCAGGACCGCTCACACCCGGACAGGTCCATTCGATGGCTAGGTGGCCGTTGGCGCGGAGCGTCGACGGGCTCCGATCGCCGTGCCCCGCTCCGGCAGCTCGGCCACCCCTGCGATCGTTGCGGCCTGCTGCTGCTGCCCAGTCGGCTCTTGGGCTCCGCGCTGCTCCTTGTAGTACGTGGCGCAGGGTGGGCGGCGCAGGCCGGGACGAGCACCAAGGACCTGATGGCGCGGATGGGCCATGACGACATGCGGGCGGCCCTGATCTACCAGCGGGCGACGAGCGAGGCCGACCGGCAGATCGCGGACCGGCTGAGCGGGCTGATCGACAGGCACCGGTCAGGGGGAGAGGACGAGGACGGGGCCGCTGGAGCCCTGGTCCCCGCTGGCCAATGGCACGACGCGTGCTACCCCACCCCACTACGGGGGTCTCGGGGGCGGAGCCCCCGGCCGGGGGTCTGGGGGTCGTCCCCCAGAACAACAGCGAGGGCGTCATGTCTGCGCTCTCCGCAGACATGACGCCCTCACGCTCGAGCGGGTGACGAGAATCGAACTCGCGCCTAAAGCTTGGGAAGCTTTCGTTCTACCATTGAACTACACCCGCAGAACCGAGATCAGCATACACAACGGCGCCGTGACCGCCAGTACCCGGGGGGACGTTAGGCTGTGTCCTGTGTTGCTGAGTGACCGTGACCTGCGCAAGGAGCTCGAGGGCGGACGCCTCGTGCTGGAGCCCTACGACTCCGCGATGGTCCAGCCGTCGAGTATCGACGTCCGACTGGACCGGTACTTCCGCGTCTTCAACAACATCAAGTACACGCACATCGATCCACAGCTGCAGCAGGACGACCTGACCTCGCTGGTGGAGCCGGACGGGGAGGAGCCGTTCGTGCTGCACCCCGGGGAGTTCGTGCTGGGGTCGACCTACGAGCGGGTGAGCCTGCCGGACGACCTGGCCGGGCGCCTGGAGGGCAAGTCCTCGCTGGGCAGGTTGGGCCTGCTCACGCACTCGACGGCGGGCTTCATCGACCCGGGCTTCACCGGGCACATCACGCTGGAGCTGTCGAACGTCTCGAACCTGCCGATCAAGCTCTGGCCGGGCATGAAGATCGGGCAGCTGTGCCTGTTCCGGCTGGAGAGCCCGGCGGAGTACCCGTACGGCTCGGCGCGGGCGGGGTCGCGCTACCAGGGGCAGCGCGGGCCGACCCCGTCCAGGGCGTACCTGAACTTCCACCGGGTGAACACCCAGCGCTGACTCACTGCTCGAACGCGGTCCCGTAGCGGGCGAGTACGCGGGCGCGGATCTCGGGGTCGGTGCGCGGCACGGGTTCGAGGAAGATCTCGTCCAGCTGGGGGAACTCGGCGCGTAGTTCGCTGGCGATCCGCACGCAGGCGAATTCGAGGTCGGCGGCGCCCAGCGCGTCGTCGAAGTCGAGCCGGGCGCACAGCAGCACCTTGCCGGTGCCGGTGAGCATGGTGAGCAGGTCGACCAGCACCTCGACCTCGGGCGCCTGGACGAGCCGCTGCCGGACGGCGCGGACCAGTGCGACGTCGGCCTGGCGACCGATGAGCAGCCCGCGGTTGGTGTGCCCGAGCACGTAGGCGCAGCAGGCGAGCAGCACGCCGATGGCCAGCGAGGCGGCGCCGTCCCACACGCGGGAGCCGGTGAGCTCGTGCAGTCCGAGCCCGGCGAAGGCGAGCAGCAGGCCGATCAGTGCGGCGCTGTCCTCCAGCAGCACGGTCTTGGCGGTCGGGTCGTCGACCTCGCGCAGGTAGTGCCGGATCGAGGTGTTGGCCTCGGCGGCTTCGGTGCGGATCTGCTTGATGGCCCGCAGCCAGGACACGAGTTCGAGCACGAAGCCCGCCGCGAGCACGATGTAGGCGACGGTGGTGTTGCCCTGGTCGGCGTCCTCGTCGACCAGGGCGTGGAAGCCCTCGACGAAGGCGAACAGCGCCCCCGAGGTGAAGATCGACACCGCGGCGAGCAGGGACCAGAAGAACCGCTCCTTGCCGTAGCCGAAGGGGTGTCGGCGGTCGGCGGGCCGCTCGGACCGGCGCAGGGCGGCGAGCAGCAGCCCCTCGGTGATCGTGTCGGCCACCGAGTGCCCCGCCTCGGCGAGCATCGCGGCCGACCCGCTCAGCACTCCGGCGACCGCCTTCATCAGTGCGATGCCCAGGTTGATGCCGAGCGCGACCAGAACGGTCAACCTGCTTTCGCCACCGGCCTGTTCCACTGAAGTCACTGGTCAACCGTAGTGGCGGGCGCCTTTCACGGCCGAGTGAAGATCTGCGGCTCAACGTGGGACAGCGACGGCCGTTCGAGTGAGCCGCCGCAGCGCGCTGAGGGCCACGCCGGCGCACACGGCGGCCAGCGGCAGCTCGCACAGTGCCGCCTCGACGAGCGCCAGCGAGAAGTCCGGCCCCGGTGCGGCGGTGCACAGGTCGAACCAGGCGTCGAAGACCATCAGGGTGGCGGTGGCCGTGGCGGGCAGCACCACGCGGATGTCTCGCTGGTGTGCGAGCCAGGCGGTGCCGGCCAGGCCGACCGCGATCAGCGCGTCCAGGCCGGTCCAGGCCAGGGACCAGTGCTCGGCCTGCGCGACCGGTGGCAGCGTCACGCCCAGCAGCACCGTCCACGGCACGAGCACCCCGGCCGCCGCCGCCAAAACGAAGACCTGCCAGCCGATGCCCCCGATTCGCATACGACGATCGTGGCCTCGACTGGCAGGTCCTCACATTGGGGAAGACCCCCCAACCCGCCTCAGGGTCACCCCTGGGACGCGGGCTCGGGTTCCGACTTGGGCTCACCGCGCTTGACCGCGGCCAGCAGCAGCTGCGCCACGTCGACCACCTCGACGTGCTCGCCGGCCGCCTGCTCGCTCTTGCGGGCGGTCAGGCCGTCGCTGAGCATCACCCGGCAGAACGGGCAGCCCGTGGCGATCTTGGTCGGTGCGGTGCCCAGCGCCTCGTCCACGCGCTCGACGTTGATCCGCTTGCCGATCCGCTCCTCCATCCACATGCGCGCGCCACCGGCACCGCAGCACATCGAGCGGTCGGCGTGCCTGGGCATCTCGCGCAGCGCGGCCCCGGTCGCGCCGACCAGTTCGCGCGGCGCGTCGTAGACCTTGTTGTGGCGGCCCAGGTAGCACGGGTCGTGGTAGGTGACGTCCTCGGCGATCGGCGCCACCGGCACCAGCCTGCGCTCGCGCACCAGCTTGTTCAGCAGCTGGGTGTGGTGCACGACCTCGTACTGGCCGCCGATCTGCGGGTACTCGTTGGCCAGCGTGTTGAAGCAGTGCGCGCAGGTGACGACGATCTTGCGCTTGCCGGGCTCGCGGCCCTCGAACACCGAGTTGATCACCTCGACGTTCTGCTGTGCGAGCATCTGGAACAGGAACTCGTTGCCAGCGCGGCGGGCCGGGTCACCGGTGCAGGTCTCCTCGGGGCCCAGCACGGTGAACTTCACGTCCGCGTTGTAGAGCAGCTCCGCGACGGCCTGCGTGGTCTTCTTCGCGCGGTCCTCGAAGGCGCCCGCGCAGCCGACCCAGAACAGGTACTCCACGTCCTCGGCCAGTTCGCCGTCGAACACCGGCACCTCGAAGGGCAGGCCCTCGGTCCAGGCCAACCGGTCCTTGGCGTTCTGGCCCCAGGGGTTGCCCTTGTTCTCCAGGTTCTTGAACATCCCGCCCAGCTCGGTCGGGAAGTTCGACTCGATCAGCACCTGGTAGCGGCGCATGTCCACGATGTGGTCCACGTGCTCGATGTCCACCGGGCACTGCTCCACGCAGGCCCCGCAGGTGGTGCAGGACCACAGCACGTCCGGGTCGATCACGCCGAGCTCGTCGGGGCCGCCGATCAGCGGGCGGCCGGACTCGGCCAGCGCCAGCACGTCGATCTTGGCGAGGCGGGCCTCGGCGTCGTCACCGGTGATGCCGACCTCGTCACCGGCCATGTCCTTGCTGCCACCGGCGAGCAGGTACGGGGCCTTGGCGTACGCGTGGTCGCGCAGCGAGGTGATCAGCAGCTTCGGGGACAGCGGCTTGCCGGTGTTCCACGCGGGGCACTGGGACTGGCAGCGGCCGCACTCGGTGCAGGTGCTGAAGTCCAGCCAGCCCTTCCAGCTGAAGTCCTCGACCTTGCCCGCGCCGAACACGTCCTTGTCCGGGTCGGCGTTCTCGAAGTCCAGCGGCTGGCCACCGCTCATCATCGGCTTGGCCGCGCCGAGTGCGACCCCGCCGTCGTCGCGGCGCTTGAAGTAGATGTTGAAGAAGGCGCTGAACCGGTGCCAGGCCACGCCCATGGTCAGGTTCCTGGAGACCACGGCCAGCCAGATCATTCCGGAGAGCAGCTTGATGACGGCCATCACCGACACCAGGTCGGGGTTGTCCGGCAGCAGGTGGCCGATCGGGTTGGTCACGAAGTTCGCCCACAGCGGCTGCTCCTCAAGGCCGCTGGCGACCTTGAAGGACTTCACCCCGAGGATGCCGATGCCCTCGATGATGACCACGGCCTCGACGAAGTACGCCTGCCAGAAGTTCGAACCGGCGAACCGGGACATCCGGTCGGCGCGCCGCGGGTGGTTGACCTGGCGGATGATCGCCAGCGCCACACCGCCGACCACGGTGCCGACGCCGAGGATCTCCACGAGCAGGTTCCAGACCGCCCAGTCCCCGATGATCGGCCAGTGGAAGGCGGGCACGAAGACCTCGCCGTAGGCCTCGAACAGCACGGCGGAGCCGATCAGGAACCCCCACATCACCAGCCAGTGCCACGGCGCGACGGTGCGCACCTTGGCCATGCGGGTGTGCGCGGCGAACTCCTTGATCAGGGTGCGCATGCGCGGCACGAAGGGCCCGTTGCGGGTCGCGTCGGGTTGTCCGATGCGGATCGTCCGCACCATGCGCAGCACGGCGGCGATGAACATCCCCCACGCGACTACGCTGACGCCAACACCGATCACGCCGAGCGTGATCTGCAGAGCACCCATGCTCCTCGCCCTCCTGGTCGGCTAGCCGTGCCGGGAGCCTAAACCAGGTTACCCGTCAGTAACCACTCGGCGTGGCTCGCGTCGCACCTTCCTGGGGAGCATGATCCGTGAGCCTCGGTGCCGCTCGGTGACAGAGGTCACCCTTACCCGGGAACACGCAGGCCCTCCTCCACGTTGGACGAGCAGGAAGCTTGAGCGGGTTGGACTCAACTCCGGTTTGACGACCGGATAGGCTACGACCGAGACTTGAGCCGCCGCTGCTCAACCGGCAGCGAAAAGGACAGTTCAGGGAGGAAAGTTCCATGGCGCGTGCGGTCGGCATCGACTTGGGGACGACCAACTCCGTCGTCGCCGTTCTTGAGGGCGGTGAGCCGACGGTCATCGCCAACTCCGAGGGTTCTCGCACCACCCCGTCCATCGTGGCGTTCGCGAAGAACGGTGAGGTCCTGGTGGGGCAGCCCGCCAAGAACCAGGCCGTGACCAACGTGGACCGCACGATCCGGTCGGTCAAGCGGCACATCGGTACCTCGTGGACCACCGAGCTCGACGGCAAGTCCTACACCGCGCAGGAGATCTCCGCGCGCGTGCTGATGAAGCTCAAGCGCGACGCCGAGGCCTACCTCGGCGAGGAGATCACCGACGCCGTGATCACCGTGCCCGCGTACTTCGAGGACGCCCAGCGGCAGGCCACCAAGGAGGCCGGCCAGATCGCGGGCCTCAACGTGCTGCGCATCGTCAACGAGCCCACCTCGGCGGCGCTGGCCTACGGCCTGGACAAGGGCGAGAAGGAGCAGACCATCCTGGTCTTCGACCTGGGTGGCGGCACCTTCGACGTGTCCCTGCTGGAGCTGGGCGACGGTGTGGTCGAGGTCCGCGCGACCTCCGGTGACAACCACCTCGGTGGTGACGACTGGGACCAGCGGATCGTCGACTGGCTGGTCGAGAAGTTCAAGTCCTCCAACGGGATCGACTTGACCAAGGACAAGATGGCGCTGCAGCGCATCCGCGAGGCGGCGGAGAAGGCCAAGATCGAGCTGTCCTCCTCCTCCACGGCGACCATCAACCTGCCCTACATCACCGTGGACGCGGACAAGAACCCGCTGTTCCTGGACGAGACCCTGTCCCGGGCCGAGTTCCAGCGCATCACCTCCGACCTGCTGGACCGCTGCCGCGCCCCGTTCACCAACGTGATCAAGGACGCCGGCATCCAGATCGCCAACATCGACCACGTGGTGCTGGTCGGCGGTTCCACCCGCATGCCCGCGGTGTCCGAGCTGGTCAAGGAGCTGACCGGCGGCCGCGAGCCGAACAAGGGCGTGAACCCCGACGAGGTCGTCGCGGTCGGCGCCGCCCTGCAGGCCGGTGTGCTCAAGGGTGAGGTCAAGGACGTCCTGCTGCTCGACGTCACCCCGCTGTCCCTGGGCATCGAGACCAAGGGCGGCATCATGACCAAGCTGATCGAGCGCAACACCACGATCCCGACCAAGCGCTCGGAGATCTTCACCACGGCCGACGACAACCAGCCGTCCGTGCAGATCCAGGTGTTCCAGGGTGAGCGCGAGATCGCCTCCCAGAACAAGAAGCTGGGCATGTTCGAGCTGACCGGTCTGCCGCCCGCCCCGCGGGGCGTGCCGCAGATCGAGGTCACCTTCGACATCGACGCCAACGGCATCGTGCACGTCCAGGCCAAGGACCTGGGCACCGGCAAGGAGCAGTCGATGACCATCACGGGCGGCTCGGCGCTGCCCAAGGACGACATCGACCGCATGATCAAGGACGCCGAGGAGCACGCCGAGGAGGACAAGCGCCGCCGCGAGGAGGCCGAGGTCCGCAACCAGGCCGAGACGCTCGTCTACAGCACCGAGAAGTTCATCAAGGACAACGACGAGAAGCTGCCCGCGGACACCAAGGAGAAGGTGACCGCCGCCATCGCGGAGGCCAAGGAGGCCCTGAAGGGCACCGACATCCCGGCCATCAAGTCCGCCGTGGAGAAGCTGGCCACCGAGTCGCAGGCGCTGGGCTCCGCGCTCTACGCCAACGCGCCGGGTGCCGAGGGCGAGGCCGCCGGTGCCGCCGCGGGTGCCGCCGGCGCTGCCGGTGCCGCTGGCGCCAAGGCCGACGACGTGGTTGACGCCGAGATCGTGGACGAGGACCCGAAGAAGTGACCGACCAGCCGGAGCAGAACGAGGAGCGGGTCGTGGTGCGCGACCGTCGCCGCATCGACCCGGACACCGGCCAGGTGCGTGAGCCCGAGCCCGAGGAGACCGCCTCGGGCGAGGGCGAGCCCGCGGGCAGGCACGCCGTTGACGAGCAGGTCGCGGACCCGGCCGCCGAGCTGAAGGCCCAGCTCGACGAGCGGACCGCCGACCTGCAGCGGTTGCAGGCCGAGTACGCCAACTACCGCAAGCGCGTGGAGCGCGACCGTGAACTGGTCGCGGCCACCGCGAAGGCCCAGGTCACCACCGAGCTGCTCGGTGTGCTGGACGACGTGGAGCGGGCCGCCGCGCACGGCGACCTGACCGGCGCGTTCAAGGCCGTCAGCGACAAGCTGGTGACCGTGCTGACCGCTGTCGGCCTGGCGCCGTTCGGCAGCGAGGGCGAGGAGTTCGACCCCTCGGTGCACGAGGCCGTGCAGCACAGCACCTCCCCGGAGGTGAGCGGCCCGACCGTGACGGCCGTGCTGCGCAGGGGCTACCGGCTCGGCGAGCGGGTGCTGCGACCTGCACTGGTCGCGGTGACCGATCACGAACCAGCGGGCGAGTCGTCCGCGGCTGCAGAGTAAGTCGAGCGAGGGGAGGGGCGCCCGGTGAGTGCGCGGGACTGGATCGACAAGGATTTCTACGCCGACCTGGGCGTCTCCTCCGAGGCCTCGGCCGAGGAGATCAAGAAGTCGTACCGGAAGCTGGCCAGGGAGTTGCACCCCGACGCCAACCCCGGTGACACCAAGGCCGAGGCCCGGTTCAAGTCGGTCTCGCAGGCCTACGGGGTGCTGTCGGACCCGGAGAAGCGCAAGCAGTACGACGAGGCGCGCAGCCTGTTCGCCTCGGGTGGTTTCCGGCCCGGGGGCGGCGGTGGCTTCCCCGGGGGTTTCGGCGGTGGCTCCGCGGGCGGCTTCGACTTCGGCGACCTGTTCGGCGGGGCACAGCAAGGCGGGGCAGGCGGCATCGGTGACATCCTCGGCGGCCTGTTCGGCCGCAGGGGCGGCGCGGCGTCGGCGGCCAGCCGGGCGCGGCGCGGTGACGACGTCGAGACCGATGTGCGCATCGACTTCGTGGAGGCCGTGCGCGGTGCCACCGTGCCGCTGCGGCTGTCCAGCCCCGCGGCCTGCGCCACCTGTGGCGGCAACGGGGCCAAGCCGGGCACCACGCCCAAGGTCTGCACCACCTGCAAGGGATCCGGGCTGGTCAGCCGCAGCCAGGGCGCCTTCGCGTTCAGCGAGCCCTGCGGGGACTGCCGGGGCACCGGCCGCATCGTCGAGGACCCGTGCCCGGACTGCGGCGGGCAGGGCGTGAGCACCAAGACGCGCACGCTCACCGTGCGCATCCCGGTCGGCGTGGACGACGGCCAGCGGATCAGGTTGGCCGGGCAGGGCGAGCCGGGCCGCAACGGTGGCCCCAGCGGCGACCTGTTCGTGCGGGTGCACGTCACCCCGCACCCGGTGTTCGGGCGCACGCGCAACGACCTGACCGTGACCGTTCCGGTGACCTTCCCGGAACTCGCGCTGGGCACCACACTGAGCGTGCCGACCCTGGACGGGTCGGTGAACGTCAAGGTGCAGCCGGGGACCGCCAGCGGACGGATCCTGCGGGTGCGCGGCAAGGGCATCGTGCGCAAGGAGGGCGCCTCGGGTGACCTGCTGGTGACCCTGCAGGTCGCGGTGCCCTCGCGGCTGGACGGCAAGGCGGAGGAGGCGTTGCGCGCCTACGCCGAGGCCACCCAGGACCACGACCCGAGGGCTGAGCTGAACGAACTGCTCGGAAAGGGTGAGACAGGATGAGCCTCCCGTTCCCCCCTGGTGCCGACGAGGACACACCGGTGTTCGTGATCTCCGTGGCGGCCCAGCTGTCCGGACTGCACGCGCAGACCCTGCGCAGCTACGACCGGCTCGGGCTGGTCTCGCCGGGCCGGGCCACCGGCGGTGGGCGCCGCTACTCAGCGCGGGACATCACGCTGCTGCGCGAGGTGCAGCGGCTGTCCCAGGAGGAGGGCGTCAACCTCGCGGGTATCAAGCGGATCATCGACCTGGAGAACCAGGTGGACGCGCTGAAGTCACGCCTGACCGAGCTGATGGAGGAGTTGGCCGCGGCCCACGCCGCCGCCGAGCACGCCGCCGCGGCGGTGCACGCCTCGTACCGTCGCGACCTGGTGCCGATCCGCCAGCAGACGGCCCTGGTCGTGTGGAAGCCGAAGGACAAGTAGCCCACCCCCGGCGAGTCCCGCTCTGGTGTACGTGAGTCCCGCGTTCCAACCGGCACACATCGCCCGGAACGCGGGATTCGGCGTTCTACGGGCGGGACTCGGTTGCGTGTGGGCGGGACTCGCGGGTCAGTCCAGGGTGAACGGGTCGTAGCGGATGTGGTCCAGCGGGGTGCCCGCGACCAGCATCCGGGACACCGTGGAACGGATCATCGAGGGTGAGCCGCACACCAGCACGTCCCGGTCCGACCAGGAGCCGTAGCGGGTGACCACGTCGGCCAGGGTGCCGTGCTCCACGCCCTGCAGACCGGGCTCGGACTCCACCACCGGCACGACCGTCAGCCAGGGGTTGCCCATGGCGATGCGCTGGAGGTTCTCCAGGTCGTACAGGTCCTCCCTGGTCCGCCCGCCGACGAACAGGTGCACGCGCGGGTTCTCGCCCCACTGCGCGAGGTGGTCCAGGATGGCGCGCATCGGGGCGACCCCGGTGCCGCCCGCGACCATGAGCACGTCCCTGCCGGACTCGCGGTCCACGCCGAGCCGCCCCATCGGGGCGCCGATCCGCCAGGTGTCGCCGACCTGCGTGTGGCTCACGATGGCCCGGCTGACCCAGCCGCTCTGCACGGCGCGGACGTGGAACTCCATCGAGCCGTCCTCACGCGGCGCGTTGGCGGGACTGAGGTAGCGCCACAGCCTGCCGCGCTGCGGGGTCTCCACGCTGACGTACTGGCCGGGCTGGTAGGGCACCGGGTAGTCGGGCTGCACGCGCACCATGGCGAGTTCCCAGCTCAGCCGCTTGTGCTCCAGCACGGTGGCCGACCAGTAGGCGGGGCCCTCGTCGGCGGCGGCGGCCTCCTGCATGGACCGGGCCATGATCGTGTACGCCTCGGCCCAGGCCCGCTCGACCTGCGTGGTCCACGCCTTGCCCGCGAACTTCTTGACGGAGGCGAGCAGGGCGGTGCCGACGGCCTCGTAGTGCCCGGCCACGACGCCGAACTTGCGGTGGTCACGGCCGAGTTGGCGCAGGAAGGGGATCAGGTCGTCTGGTCTGTCCACCATCTGGACCACGTGCACGAGTGCGCGCAGCAGCCTGCTGCGCTGCACCTCCATGTTCACCGGGAACATCTCGCGGGTGGTCGGTGCGAGGCTGAACAGCATCCCGTAGAAGAACTTGGCGACGTCGTCCGCGCAGGGCTCGACCACCGCGAAGCTTTCGCGAATCATCCGCACCATCGCGGTGACACCTGGTGGCGGTTCGCGGTGAGGTGTTGTCGAGGGCACAGGGTTCAGTACGGCGTTGGCTGTCATGGTCCGGGCGCAGTCTCCACGTAGTCAGGGGCGCCAGGCAAGGCACCCCGTGGTCAAGCATCCGTCCCCCGACAGGGTGGACCCTAACTCGACTTCTCCTGGTTGCGGGACTTGATGCCACGTTCGGGTGTACCACCATGACTAACTGTTGACAGCCCCTCACGCCATTGAGCGAACTCGTGATCAGGGGTGTGCAGAGCGCGCTCGACATGACACGGTTTGTGCCGTGACCCCCGAGCCCCTTCACCCGACTGGCACAGCCGGTCCTGACCTTCTGAGCATGGAACTGTCCGATCCGATTCCCCCGTCAGTGACCGGACTCACACCCGTTCCCGAGGACCCGCTCGGCGCGGACGAGTCCTACCGGGACCTGCCCGGCTCGCACGGCGAGCACCTGTTGCAACGCGCCTTCGGCACCCAGGACCGGGCCAAGCGCTTCTACGCCGACCAGGTGCTCGACCACCTCAACGAGGAGATGCGCGCCTTCATCGGGCGCATGGAAATGGCCTTCGTGGGCACCGCGGACGGCAAGGGCGACTGCGACGTCTCCCTGCGCGCGGGGTCGGCGGGCTTCGTGCAGGTGCTCGGCGAGCGCGAGCTGGCGTACCCGGAGTACCGGGGCAACGGCGTGATGGCCAGCCTGGGCAACATCAGCGAGAACCCGCACGTCGCGATGCTGCTGGTGGACTTCGTCTCGGACCTGATCGGGCTGCACGTCAACGGCAGCGCCCGCATCGTGGAGGACGCCGAACTGCGGGTCCAGCACCCCGGCCTGCCCGTCGCCGCCGAGCGCGGGCGCACCCCCGAGCGCTGGGTCGTGCTGCACGTGGACGAGGCCTACATCCACTGCCGCAAGCACATCCCGCGCATGGTGCCGGTGGACCGGACCCGCGACTGGGGCACCGACGAGGCGCGGCCCAAGGGCGGCGACTACTTCCGCGCCAAGGGGGTGAACGGGCAGCGCAGGCACGCCTGGGCCGCCCACTAGACAGCACCCACACCTCGGGCCACTACCGTTCTTCGTGCTCAAGGCACAGGAGGACCCCGTGGGTGACGAGGACGCAGCTGATCGCAGGGAAGCCGCCCAGGCGGTGGAACGCGAGCTGTCGGTGCTGTTCGGCCGTGCGCGCAGCATCTCGCTGCAACTCGCGGCGGAGGTGCACCCCGGGCTGGACTCCGCCTCGTACGCCCTGCTGCTGCACCTGTTCGACGCGGGCCCGGTCCGTGCCGCGGAGATCGTGGAGCGGACCGGGCTGGACAAGTCCACGGTGAGCAGGCAGATCGCCCGCCTTGAGGAGCTCGGGCTGCTGGAGCGCGCGGTGGACCTGGCCGACGGCCGGGCCCGGATCGTGCAGCTGACCGGCACCGGGCACGACCGGCTGGAGGCCATCCGCCAGGACCGCAGGCAGCGGCTGCGGGAGAAGTTCGCCGACTGGTCCACCGAGGACGTGCGGACCTTCTCCAGCCTGCTGAGCAGGTTGAACGAGGCACTCTGATGGAGCCGTCGGTGCAGAGCTCGCTGGAGCTGATCCGCAACCTGATGCGCCTGAGCCAGGTGCAGCACGCGATCAAGACCCGGTTCTGGGACGACGAGTTCGGCCTGCACCCCGCGGCGGGCGGGCTGCTGGCCGACATCGTGGCCCGCGAGGAGTGCCGGGTGTCCGACCTGGCCGAGCACCGGGTCGTGGACACCTCGGTGGTGAGCAGGCAGATCGCCCAGTTGCAGGCGGCGGGCCTGGTCAGCAGGCGGCCCTCGCCCAGTGACGGCCGGGTGGCGCTGATCAGCGCCACCGAGCGCGGGGTCGAGGTGCTGCGGGGCTGGCGCACCAGGCAGGCCGACCTGATCAAGCAGGCGCTGGTGGACTGGGACGAGGACAGCGTGGGCGAGGCGAACCGGGTGCTGGCGGCGCTGACCGCCGCGCTGCGGGCCCACCTGGGTGACTGAGCGGATCACTCGGACGGCGGCTGGCGCTCCGGCTTGTCGACAAACCTGTGGATTGTCACCTGGGGATTGTGGACAACTGGGGATGAGGTGTGGACAACCCTGGTTCGCATGTGGGTGACACGCCGGGTGACCTGTGGATGCCGCCCGTGGGAGCGTGTGCCACGGTGGAGGTGAGCGGGGTCACGGCCCCGGGTGGCACCTTGAGTGGAACAGACTCAACTTTTCTGACGTTGATCCTGGTGTCCACGAGTTTGGCGAGGTGAGGGATGGACGCTTTCAACCCGACTACCAAGACCCAGCAGGCCGTGACGGCGGCTGCCCAGGCGGCGGTGACCGCGGGCAACCCGGACGTGACCCCGGTGCACCTGCTCGGCGCGCTGCTGGCGCAGCAGGACGGGCTGACCGCGCCGCTGCTGGCGGCGGTCGGGGCCGATCCGGCGCAGGTCCGCGCGGAGCTGGACAAGCTCGCCGGCGCGCTGCCCAGCGCCACCGGTGCCAGCGTGTCCACGCCGCAGCTGTCCCGCGACGCCCTGATGGCGATCACCAGCGCGCAGCGGCTGGCCACCGAGATGGGCGACGAGTACGTCTCCACCGAGCACGTGCTGCACGGGCTGGCCGCCACCGAGAGCCGGGTGGCCGACCTGCTGCGCAGGCACGGTGCCACCGCGGACGCGCTGCGCGAGGCGTTCGTGAAGGTGCGCGGATCGGCGCGGATCACCAGCCCCGACCCGGAGGGCACCTTCCAGGCCCTGGAGAAGTACGGGGTCGACCTGACCGAGCGCGCCCGCGACGGCGAGCTGGACCCGGTGATCGGCCGCGACTCGGAGATCCGCCGGGTGATCCAGGTGCTGTCCCGGCGCACCAAGAACAACCCCGTGCTGATCGGTGAGCCCGGCGTGGGCAAGACCGCGATCGTGGAGGGCCTCGCCCAGCGCATCGTGGCCGGTGACGTGCCCGAGTCCCTGCGCGGCAAGCGCGTGGTGGCGCTGGACCTGGGCTCCATGGTGGCCGGGGCCAAGTACCGCGGCGAGTTCGAGGAGCGGCTCAAGGCCGTGCTGAAGGAGATCACCTCCTCGGCGGGCCAGGTCATCACCTTCATCGACGAGCTGCACACCATCGTGGGCGCCGGTGCCACCGGCGAGGGCGCGATGGACGCCGGCAACATGATCAAGCCGATGCTGGCCCGCGGCGAGCTGCGCATGGTCGGGGCCACCACGCTGGACGAGTACCGCCAGCACATCGAGAAGGACCCCGCACTGGAGCGGCGCTTCCAGCAGGTGCTGGTGGGCGAGCCCAGCGTGGAGGACACCATCGCGATCCTGCGCGGGCTCAAGGAGCGCTACGAGGTGCACCACGGTGTGCGGATCACCGACACCGCGCTGGTCGCCGCCGCGACCCTGTCCGACCGGTACATCACCGCGCGCTTCCTGCCGGACAAGGCCATCGACCTGGTGGACGAGGCCGCGTCCCGGCTGCGCATGGAGATCGACTCGCGGCCGGTGGAGATCGACGAGGTGGAGCGCGCCGTGCGCCGCCTGGAGATCGAGGAGATGGCGCTGGGCAAGGAGTCCGACGCCGCCTCGCTGGACCGGCTGGCCGCGCTGCGCGCCGAGCTGGCCGAACGGCGTGAGCAGCTGTCCGCGCTGACCGCCCGCTGGCAGAACGAGAAGGGCTCCATCGAGAAGGTCCGCGAGCTCAAGGAGCAGCTGGAGCAGCTGCGCGGCGAGTCGGAGCGGGCCGAGCGCGACGGTGACCTGGGCCGGGCCGCCGAGCTGCGGTACGGCCGGATCCCGACGCTGGAGAAGGACCTGGACGCGGCGACCAAGGCCACCGCGAACGCGGAGGCCGAGGTCATGCTCAAGGAGGAGGTCGGACCGGACGACGTGGCCGACGTGGTCAGCGCCTGGACCGGCATCCCGGCGGGCCGGCTGCTGGAGGGCGAGACCGCCAAGCTGCTGCGCATGGAGGACGAGCTGCGGCGCAGGGTGGTCGGCCAGGCCGAGGCGATCAAGGTCGTGTCCGACGCGGTGCGGCGGACCAGGGCCGGGGTGGCCGACCCGGACCGCCCGACCGGCTCCTTCCTGTTCCTCGGGCCGACCGGTGTGGGCAAGACCGAGCTGGCCAAGGCGTTGGCGGAGTTCCTGTTCGACGACGAGCGGGCGATGATCCGCATCGACATGAGCGAGTACGCCGAGAAGCACTCGGTGGCCCGGCTCGTGGGCGCCCCGCCCGGCTACGTGGGCTACGACCAGGGCGGGCAGCTCACCGAGGCGGTGCGGCGCAGGCCGTACGCCGTGGTGCTGCTCGACGAGGTGGAGAAGGCGCACCCGGACGTGTTCGACGTGCTGTTGCAGGTGCTGGACGACGGTCGGCTGACCGACGGGCAGGGCCGCACGGTGGACTTCCGCAGCACGATCCTGGTGCTGACCTCCAACCTCGGCTCGCAGGTGATCGCCGACCCGGCCCTGACCGAGGAGCAGCGCAACGACGCGGTCATGACCGTGGTGCAGCGACACTTCAAGCCGGAGTTCCTCAACCGGCTGGACGACGTGGTGGTCTTCCACGCGCTGGCCACCGAGGAGCTGACCACGATCGTGGACATCCAGCTGGCGCGGTTGCAGCAGCGGCTGGCCCAGCGCAGGCTGACCCTGACGGTCCGGGAGGCCGCCCGCGAGTGGCTCGCGCTCAACGGCTTCGACCCGGTGTACGGGGCGCGTCCGCTGCGCAGGCTGGTCCAGTCGGCCATCGGCGACCAGCTGGCCAAGGAGCTGCTGGCCGGGGAGATCCGTGACGGGGACACCGTTGTGGTGGATCTGCTCGCCGACCGGTCCGGTCTGGTGGTCGGGCGGGCCGTCTGAGGCCGGCGTTACCTCTACGCAGGGTGACAAATATCGCGGCGCCTACCCCCGGTCGGGGGTAGGCGACACCGCCGCACCGTGAACTGACCCACTGGTGATCTTCGTTCTGGCCGTGATGGCCGCTACCCTGCGAGGTGTGGGCATACCTACGTGGGTCTGGTTCACCGCGTTCGTCGTCGCAGCAGTCGCAGGGATGGCGCTGCTGGCGACAGATCGCGCCCAACGGACTGCCCGCAACCGGGAGCGCCGCCGCTGGGCGGGCCTGCGCGGCTGGCAGTTCGCCGAGACCGACCACGTGCTGCCAACACGCTGGCACCACGGGGCCATCGCCTACTACGGCACCGGCACCGCCCGTGACGTGGTGGCCGGGTCCACCTTCACCGCGGACGGCCGTCGCCAGGTGTACGTGCTGGACCTGGAGACCGGCGGCAAGGTCAACTCGGTGCTGGTGGGCATCCGCTGCCGCCGCAGCCACCCGGTGGTCGTGGAGCTGTGGCTGCCGAGCGTGCCGTTCCAGCGCGAGCAGATGCCCGACCTGCTGGGCCCGGTCGGCCAGCGCTACGCCTTCGTGTCCGACCTGACCGCCGCCCGCATGCTGATCACCCCCGACCTGGTCGAGGCCGCCGAGGAGATCGGCGGGGACGTGACCGTGGTGTGGCTGGAGGAGGACTGGGTCCTCGCGGCGGCCCCGCCCGGTGCGAGCCCGGCCCGGCTGGAACGGCTGCTGCGCGACGTCGGCGAGCTGGCCGACGTGGTGGACCCGTTCGAGGCCGAGGCCGAGACGGAGCAGCAGGAGGAGAGCGAGGGCGGCGAGGTGTACCGGCCGTCTTTCGGTGGCCGCAACCCGTCCTGACTCCGCTACGGTTCCCGGCATGGCTACCGCGCTCGTCACCGGATCGACCGCAGGGATCGGCGCCGCCTTCGTGCGCCGCTTCGCCGCCGACGGGGACCGCCTGGTGCTCGTGGCCCGCACCGCCTCCCGGCTCAAGGAGCAGGCCGCCGAACTCGGTGCCCGCTACGGCTGCGAGGTCGAGGTGCTGCCCGCCGACCTGTCCAGCGAGCAGGGGCGCGCGCTGGTCGAGGACCGGCTGCGGGACACCGCGCTGCCGATCGACGTGCTGGTCAACAACGCGGGTTTCGGCACCTCGGGTGAGTTCTGGACCTCCCCGGTCGAGGACCTCCAGGGCCAGCTGGACGTCAACGTCACCAGCGTGATGCGGCTGACGCACGCCGCCCTGTCCACCATGGTGCCCCGGCGCAGCGGCGTGATCATCAACGTGTCCAGCGTCGCCGGGTTCATGCCCGGCCGCGGCTCCACCTACTCGGCGAGCAAGGCCTACGTCACCTCCTTCTCCGAGGGGCTGTCCGTGGCGCTGGCCGACAGCGGGGTCCGCGTGCTCGCACTGTGCCCCGGCTTCGTGCGCACCGAGTTCCACGAGCGCGCTGGCATCGACATGTCCAGTTCGCCCGAGCGGCTCTGGCTGGACGCCGACCGGGTCGTCGCCGACTGCCTGGTCGACCTGGGCCGCGGCAAGACCCTGTCCATCCCCGGGGTGCAGTACAAGACGATCGTGGGCGCCAGCCGCCTGCTGCCACGCGGGCTGTTGCGCAAACTCGCCGGACGGCTCGGCGCGGGCCGCGGTCGCACCTGAGCCGGGCCCGATGTGATTAGCTCACGACCCGTGCGACTGGAATCCCCCGCGAAGTCCGAACTGGCCCGACTGATCTCCGAGTTGGCCGTTGTACACGGTCGCGTCGTGCTCTCCTCCGGAGCCGAGGCCGACTACTACATCGATCTGCGCAGGGCGACCCTGCACCACGCGGCGGCCCCGCTGATCGGCAGGCTGCTGCGGCAGCTGACCGCCGACTGGGACTACGTGGCCGCGGGTGGTCTCACCCTCGGCGCCGACCCGGTGGCCTGCGCGATGATGCACGCCGCCGCGGCCGAGAACGAGGTGCTCGACGCGTTCGTGGTGCGCAAGGCCACCAAGGCGCACGGCATGCAGCGCAGGATCGAGGGCATCGAGGTGGCCGGGCAGCGCGTGCTGGCCGTGGAGGACACCTCGACCACCGGCGGCAGCGTGCTGACCGCCGTCGAGGCGCTGCGCGAGGCCGGCGCCCAGGTCATCGGCGTGGCCACCGTGGTGGACCGGGACACCGGTGCGCGCGAGGCCATCGAGGCCGCCGGTCTGCCGTACCGCTCTCTGCTCGGTCTCGCCGACCTCGGTCTGTAGGAGCGCAGATCCCCTTGCTCGTCCTGGTCCTCGTCATCCTGCTGCTGGCACTGGTCAGCGCCGCCGTCGCCACCCACTACCGGTTCGCCGCCCAGCGCGGTGCGGCCGAGCTGTCCTGGCAGCAGTTGGATGCCGAGTTGCAGCACAGACACCAGCTGATCGGCGAGCTGATCGCGGCGGCCAGGGCGAGCGGGGCGGATGAGGACGCGCTGACCGGGATCGTGCAGGCGCGCTCGCAGGCGATGGCCTCCAGCGGGGCCGGGGTGCTGCCGCAGGCCGAGGCCGAGCGCTCGCTCAACCGCGTGCTGGCCGCGTTCGGCCCGCGCAATGCTGACATCGAGGCCAGCGACCGCCGGGTCGAGCACCTCGTGCTGACCTACAACGAGCAGGTGCAGTCCTACAACGAGCGGGTGCAGACCTTCCCGAGCAGCCTGGTCGCGAAGGTCGGCAAGTTCGAACCGGCGGCCGAGTACCCGGTGCGGGCGTGAGCACCTGGGCCCGCACGCCGGGATCCGTTGTGCTGGAAGGGTTTCACCCCGTCAAGCACGCGTTGCGCTTCGGGGCCGAGGTCGAGCAGGTCGTGACCACCGACCTGGCGGACCTGCTCGACCTGGCCACCTCGCACGCGCCGGACCTGTACGACCGGCTTGCCGTCGGAGCTACGCAGGTGGACCGCGCGCGGTTCACCGAGTTGGTCGGCCGCCCGCACCCCACCGGCACCGCGGGCCTGGCGCGGCGCCCGCACTGGGACCCGGCCACCGTGCTGGGCGCCGACCGGACCTCGCCCGCCGTGCTGCTCGACCACCCGCGAAACCTGGGCAACCTCGGCGCCGTCGTGCGCGTGGCCGCGGGCCTGGGTGCCGCCGCCGTGCTGTCCACCGGCGAGGTGGATCCCTGGCACCCCACGGTGTTGCGGGGCAGCGCGGGCCTGCACTTCGCGCTGCCGGTGGGCCGGTTGGCGGAGGCCGAGTCCCCGGCGGGAACGGTGATCGCCTTCGACGCGGACGGGGAGGACCTGCGCGGGGCACGGATCCCGGACAACGCGGTGCTGGCCTTCGGTTCCGAGCGGCACGGCCTGTCCGAGCGGGTGCGGGCCCGCGCCGACCGGGTGCTGTCCCTGCCGATGCGCGCCCAGGTCTCCAGCTACAACCTGACCACCTCGGTCGCCATGGCGCTCTACCACTGGACCCTCACGGCCTGAGCCGGGGCAACACGCCGGGTGCACCCATCCCGGTGACTTCGCCACGGCCTGACGTGTGCGGTTGTCACGATGGAGGGGTGAACGCACCCGCGTTGTGGGCAGCCAGGGCCGGGATGGCCGAGAGCGCCGTGCGGACCAGGCACCTGCGCAGACTCTGGGCGCTGCCCGGCACCCGGCTCGCGGTCACCGACTGGCCCGCATCGTTGGGCAGGCGGCTGCAACTGGTCTGGCACTACTGGTGGCAGGCCCACCTGCTGGACTGCCTGGTGGACGCGCAGCTGCGGTCCCCGGACTACGACCGGGTCCGTGAGATCAAGCGGCTGATCGGCACTATCCGGCTGCGCAACGGCCTGCGCTGGACCAACCGGTACTACGACGACTGCGCCTGGCTCGCGTTGGCGTTGTGGCGTGCCGGTGAGGAACTCGGCGTGCACCGCACCGAGGCCGTGGACGTGCTGGCCGCGCGGCTGCGCTCGGGCTGGACCGATCACGGCGGCGGCGGGATCTGGTGGCGCACCAAGGACGATCTCAAGGGCGTGCCGAGCAGCGGACCGGCCGCGATCCTGTTCACCAGGCTGGCCGCGGGCGGCGGGGACCGGGCGGACCTGCAACGCGCTCTGTCCACTGTGGACTGGATCGAGGAGTGGCTCGTCGACCCGGACACCGGGCTGGTGCTCGACGGCATGCGGGTCAACCCGGACGGTGAGGTGCGCGAGGTCGTCGACTGGGTCTTCACCTACAACCAGGGCACCTTCATCGGGGCCTGCGCCGAGTTGGCGGCCCTCACCGGCTCGCGGGTGTGGGCGCAGGTCGCGCGGCGCACCGTGCTGGCCGTGTGCGAGCACATGACCGGCAAGCGCGGGGTGCTGCCCGGCAGTGGCGGCGGGGACGGCGGGCTGTTCCCCGGCATCGGCGCGCGCTACCTGGCCAGGGCCGCGGTGCTGTTGGAGGACAAGGACGCCGCGCAGGTGGTGTACCTGTCCGCGGAGGCGGCGTGGCGCAACCGCGTGAGCGCCCCGGGCGGGCCGCTGTTCTGCTCGGAGTGGACCGAGCACGCCGTGGTGGGCCAGGAGCGGGACCTGTCGGTGCAGCTGTCGGCGTGGATGCTGTTCGAGGCCGCGGCCATGCTGGAGCGCGAGGGAGTGCACCCCCACTCGTCAAGCTAAATGAAAACCGTTATCATTACTGTATGATTCCGGTGACGGTGCTGTCCGGCTGGCTCGGCAGCGGCAAGACGACCCTGCTCAACCACGTGCTCGCCAACCGCGCCGGGCGGCGGGTCGCGGTGATCGTGAACGACATGAGCGAGATCAACGTGGACGCCGCGCTGGTGCTCGGCCGCACCCCGGAACGGCTGGTCGAGCTGACCAACGGCTGCATCTGCTGCACCCTGCGCGCCGACCTGCTCGACAGCATCGCCGAACTGGCCGAGGGTGGGCGGTTCGACAGCATCCTGGTCGAGTCCACCGGCATCTCCGAGCCGATGCCCGTGGCGGCCACGTTCTCCTGGGAGTTCGCCGACGGCCGCGGCCTGTCCGAGGTGGCCGCGCTGGACACGATGGTCACCGTGGTCGACGCCAGCACCTTTCTGTCCACTGTGGATGATCCGGAAACCTTGGCGGACAAGGGCATCGGCGTGGACGAGACCGATGAGCGCGGGATCTCCGACCTGCTGGTGGACCAGGTCGAGTTCGCCGACGTGCTGGTGCTGAACAAGACCGACCTGGTCGGCGCCGAGCAGGTGCACAAGGTGGAGTCCGTGCTGCGCCAGCTCAACCCGACGGCCCGCCTGGTCCGCAGCAGCTTCGGCCAAGTGCCGCTGGAGGAGGTGCTGGACACCGGCAGGTACGACCCCGAGGCCGCGGCACAGGCCCCTGGCTGGGCGCGTGAGCTGGCGGGCACGCACACGCCCGAGACCGAGGAGTACGGGATCCGCAGCGTCGTGTACCGCGCGCGGCGGCCGTTCCACCCGCGCAGGCTCGCCGAGGCACTGGCCCGTGACTGGCCAGGTCTGTTGCGCAGCAAGGGCTTCTGCTGGCTGGCGAGCCGCCCCGAACTGGCCGGGCTGTGGTCCCAGGCCGGGCCGAACCTGCGGCTGGAGCCCGTCGCCCGGTGGGCGGAGTTCGAGGGCCCGCGCGGCCAGGAGATCGCGTTCATCGGTGTCGGCCTGGACCCGATGGAGCCCTACCTGCGGCTGGACAACGCCCTGCTCAACGACGTGGAACTGGCCGCGGGCCCCGACTCGTGGCTAGACCTGCCCGACCCCCTGCCGACCTGGCCGCCCCTGCACACCCACTGAGCCTGCAACACACCGTACGGGAACGTCCGACACGCGCTACGCGAAGCGCCGACACGCGCTGCACCCCGCGTGTCGGCGCTTCTGGTACCGCGTGTTCGCGCTTCCGGTACGCCGTGTTGCGGGTTCAGGGACAGCCGCAGGACTGCCGGTGCATGAGCTTGGCGGGCAGCCGCATGGTCTGCGGCTCGCGGTCCGGGTCCTTGATCCGCTCCAGCAGGAGCCGCACCGCGGTCCGCCCGATGTCGGCGATCGGCTGCGCCATGGTGGTCAGCGGCGGGTCGACCAGATCGGCCCACTCGACCTCGTCGTAGGCGACCACGGCCAGGTCGCGGCCGATCTTCAGCCCGCGCCTGCGCGCCGCGTGCAGCACGCCGACCAGCATGTTGTTGTTCGCGGCGACCACGGCGGTCGGCGGTGAGGGCAGGTCGAGCAGGTGCTCGAGCGCGACGGCGCCGAGCTCGGTGGTCGACTCCCCGGAGGCCACCAGCTCGGCGTCCCAGGGCAGTCCGGCGCGCCCCAGGCCGAGCCGGTACCCCAGCGCGCGCTCGGACGAGGTGGTCAGGCCGCTGGCCCCGCTGACCAGGCCGATCCTGCGGTGCCCCAGTTCGCCCAGGTGCTGCACCAGCGCCGAGGTCGCCTGCACGTTCTCCGGGCCGACCTGGTCGATGGGCTGGTTGCCGGGCAGGCGGTCCACCAGCACGGTGGGGATGTTGAGCCGCCGCAGCTCGGGCAGCACGGTGGCCGCCGCACCGGGCGAGGGGGTCAGCAGCAGGCCGTCCACGCGGCGGGCGCGCAGCATGCGGACCGAGTACTCCTCGGTGTCCGCCTCGTCGTGGGTGTCCACCAGCAGCAGCGTGTAGCCAGCGGCGGAGGCCTCACTTTCGATGGCCTGCATCAGCTCGGCGAAATACGGGTTGGCCACCAGGGAGATCGCCACGCCCAGCGAGCGGGTGCCGCCGGTCACCAGCGAGCGGGCGATCGCGTCCCCGGTGTAGCCGGTCTTCGCGACGGCGTCGAGCACCCGCTCCTTGGTGCTCGCCGCGACGGCTCTGGTGCCGTTGACCACGTGAGACACCGTCGTGATCGACACGCCCGCGAGTTGCGCGACGTCCTTCATGGTGACCATGGCAGCATCCCCAGCGATACTTCTTGATCGAGTCAGTTGCAAGCGTTTGCGCAAACGCTTGCCGGGGACCTTACCCGGATTTACGGTCCCCGCAACCAGCAACGCCGCTGATCAGGAGGCAAACGATGGGACGACGAGGTCCTCTCGGTCGCCGGGTGGGGGTCTGCCTCGCCGTGGCGGTCGTCGGGGCGGTGGGCCTCACGGGCTGCACCGAGCAACGCTACTGGGGCGGCGCCTCGGTCGCGGGCAACGGGGCCAAGGCCAGGATCGGCCTGGTCACCAAGACCGACACCAACCCGTACTTCGTCGCGCTCCGCGAGTCCGCCAGAGCCGAGGCCGCCGCGCTCGGCGCCGAGTTCTCCGCGCTGGCCGGCCGGTTCGACGGGGACAACGACGGCCAGGTCACCGCGATCGAGAACCTGGTGCAGCGCGGGGTGAACACCATCCTGATCACGCCGAACAGCGCGACCGGTGTGCTCGGCGCGATCAAACAGGCCAGGGACAAGGGCATCATGGTGATCGCGCTGGACAGCGAGACCGACCCGGCCAGTGCGGTGGACGCCACCTTCGCCACCGACAACACCGCGGCGGGCCGTCAGGAGGGCGCCTACGTCAAGGCCGCGCTCGCGGGCAAGGCGCCGCAACTGATCATGCTGGACGGCACGGCAGGGTCCACTGTGGACACGCAGCGGCACACTGGTTTCCTCCAGGGAATCGGGCTGACCAACGACTCCCCGGCCGTGCTGGGCCACCAGTCGGTCAACGGGGACCAGAACCTCGCCCAGCAGGGCATGGAGAACCTGTTGCAGCGTGCGGGAAACGTGAACGCGGTCTACACGCTCAACGAGCCGACCGCGCGCGGGGCCTTCGCGGCGTTGCAGGCCAGGGGCCTGACCGCGCAGGCGGTGATCGGGTCCATCGACGGTGGCTGCCAGGGCGTGCAGGACGTCAAGGACGGCAAGTACGCCGCCACCGTCATGCAGTTCCCGGCGAAGATGGCCAAGCTCGCCGTGGACGCCGCCGCCGAGTACGCCAAGAGCGGCACCAAACCGAAGGGCTTCCAGGACACCGGCTCGATGGTGATCACCGACCGGCCGGTGCAGGGCGTGCGGTCCCAGGACACCGCGTGGGGCCTGCAGAACTGTTGGGGGAAGTGAGATGACTCTGAACCTGCGTGCCCCCGCCGTCGGGCCGACCATCGCGCTGGTGGTCGCCGTGGTGGTCTTCTCGGTGACCACCAGCACCTTCCTCGAACTGGACAACCTGTCCCTGGTGGTCGAGCAGTCCCTCGTGGTCGGCACGATGGCGCTGGGCCAGACGCTGATCATCCTCACCGCGGGCATCGACCTGGCCAACGCCGCGAACACCGTGCTGGCCACCCTGCTGATGGCCAAGCTGGTGGTCGGCGGCGCCCCGTCCTGGCTCGCGCTGCTGGCCGGGCTCGCGGTCGCCGCGTTCATCGGCGGGGTCACCGGCGGGCTGGTGACCCGGGTCAAGCTGCCCCCGTTCATCGTCACGCTCGGCCTGCTGACGATCCTCACCGCCGTCAGCCGGATCTACACCGGGCAGAGCGTGCCGGTGACAGACCCGCTGCTGTCCTGGCTGGGCACCCGCCGCTACCTGTTCGGCGGCATCGAGGTCACCTACGGCATGACCGTGGCCGTGATCATGTACGTGGTGCTCTGGTACGCGCTGACCCGCACCTCCTGGGGCAAGCACGTCTACGCCGTGGGCAACGAACCCGAGGCCGCCCGCCTGTCCGGCATCAACGTGCGGCGCACCGTGCTCAGCGTGTACCTGATCGCCGGGCTGATCTACGGGATCGCCGCCTGGCAGGCGCTGGGCCGGGTGCCCAACGCGGACCCGAACGCCTACCAGACCGGCAACCTGGACTCGATCACCGCCGTGGTGCTGGGCGGCACCAGCCTGTTCGGCGGCCGGGGCAGCGTGCTCGGCACACTGGTCGGCGCGCTGATCGTCACCGTGCTCCGCTCCGGGTTGACCCAGGCGGGCATCGACGACCTGTACCAGAACGTGGCGACCGGCGTGCTGGTGATCGCCGCCGTGGCGCTGGACCGGTTCTCCCGGGGGAGGCAGCGGTGAACGAGCCGATTCTGCAGGCACGTGGCCTGGTCAAGCGGTACGGCAAGGTCACCGCGATCGACGGTGCCGACTTCGACCTACTGCCCGGCGAGGTGCTCGCCGTGGTCGGTGACAACGGTGCGGGCAAGTCCAGCCTGATCAAGGCTTTGTCCGGCGCGGTGGTCCCGGACGAGGGCGAGATCCGGGTGGACGGCCAGCCCGTGCACTTCCGCGGGCCGCTGGACGCGCGGCGGGCCGGGATCGAGACCGTCTACCAGGACCTGGCGCTGGCTCCCGCGCAGGACATCGCCTCGAACCTGTTCCTGGGCAGGGAGAAGCGGCTGCCGGGGTGGCGCGGGTCCGTGCTGCGGGCGCTGGACGCGAAGGCGATGCGCGCGCAGGCCCAGCAGGTGCTGGACGAGCTGGGCATCAACATCAAGTCGATCCTGCAGCCGGTGGAGACCCTGTCCGGCGGTCAGCGCCAGGCCGTGGCCGTGGCCAGGGCCGCCGCGTTCGGCACCAAGGTCGTGATCATGGATGAGCCGACGGCCGCGCTCGGTGTCGCCGAGTCGGCCAAGGTGCTCGAACTGATCGCGAAGATCCGTGATCGAGGCCTGCCGGTGGTGCTGATCAGCCACAACATGCCGCACGTGTTCGAGATCGCCGACCGGGTGCACGTGCACCGGCTCGGCCGTCGCGCCGCCGTGGTGAAACCCGCTGACAGCACCATGAACGAGGTGGTCGGCCTGCTCACCGGAGCCCTGCGCATGGGCGAGGACGGGGTTGTCGAGGAGGTCCGGCACGCCGTGACCACCGGGCTCGGCGAGCACCGGAAGTCCGCCGAGTGAGCAGGATCCTGCTCGCCGGACTGTCCACTGTGGACGTCGTGCAGCGCGTTGTCGAGCTGCCCGTGCCCGGTCGCAAGGTGCAGTCCAACTCCGTCGCGTTGGTCGCCGGTGGTCCGGCGGCCAACGCGGCGGTGGCCGTGGCCGCACTCGGCGGGCAGGCGGCGCTGGCCACCGTGCTGGGCGCGCACCCGTTGGCACTGCTCGCTTTGCGAGACCTGGAGCAGCACGGGGTCAGCGTGATCGACCTGATGCCGGACCGCGTCGAGCCGCCGACCGTCAGTGCGGTCGTGGTCCGCGAGGACGACGGCGAGCGGACTGTTGTGTCGCGCAACGCCGTCGGCACAACAATTACCGTGCCGACCGACTTGCCTGCGGCCGACGCCGTACTCGTGGACGGCCACCACCCCGTGCTGGCCCTGCGTGCGGCCAACACGGCGGTACCGGTGGTATTGGACGCGGGCAGCTACAAGCCGGTGCACGACGAACTCCTGCCGCTGGTCGACGTGTGCGCGTGCTCGGCGACCTATCCCTTGTCCGCCAAGGACTTGCACGGCCGGGGTGTGCCGGTGGTGATCCGCACGCACGGCGCGGGCCCGGTCACGTGGTCGTGCGACGGGGTCTCGGGCGAGGTGTGGCCCGAGCCGGTGGCGGCGAAGGACACGTCGGGGGCCGGTGATGTGTGGCACGGCGCGCTGACCTGGGCGATCGGCCGACTGGGGCGGGTTCCCGGGGCAGCGGAACTGCCCGCGTTGATCGGACTTGCCAATCGGGTCGCGGCCGTCAAGGTGCGGCACGAGGGGCCCAGGGCCTGGGTGGACGAGGTACGAGGGGAACAGTGGTGAGCTTCGAGGAGTTGGTGGCCAGGGCGTCCGCGCTGGCGGTCGACGGGGAACGGCACCTGCTCGGGATCTGCGGTGCGCCGGGCGCTGGCAAGTCGACCCTGGCCGCGAATTTGGTGGAAGCCTTGGCAGGCAAGGCGGTTCTGGTCGGCATGGATGGCTTTCACTTGGCGCAGAAGCAGTTGGAGCGCCTGGGACGCGCCGAGCGCAAGGGGGCACCTGACACGTTCGACGTCGCCGGGTACGTGGACCTGTTGCGGCGCCTGCGGTCCCATGGGCCGGACACGGTGTACGCCCCGGAGTTCCGACGTGAGATCGAGGAACCGATCGCCTGCGCCGTGCCGGTCGACCCCGCCGTGCCGCTGGTCGTGACGGAGGGCAACTACCTGCTGCTGGCCGACCACCCGTGGTGCGAGGTGCGCCGGGTGCTGGACGAGGTGTGGTTCCTCAGGCCGGAGGAGGCGCTGCGGGTGGACCGGCTCATCGCCCGGCACCGCTCGTTCGGGCGGACCCCCGAGCAGGCCCGTGCCCGCGCGCTCGGCTCCGACCAGGCCAACGCCGAGCTGATCGCCGCCACCGCCCACCGCGCCGACCTGGTGATCCCCGCCTAGTAGTACCGAACAAATCCCCCGCCACTCCCTGGGGGGCGACCCCGAGTCCAGTCTACCGCCCACCCCCGACACCTGATCTTGCCGAAGATCCACATGTGGACAACTCGCCGCCTGTGTACAACTCGGATCAGCGCTGGTCGTAGTGGGTGCGGGCGGAGTCGATGGCGGCCATGTTGGCCTCCGCCCACTCCCGCACGACATTCAGCGGGGCGACCAGGGAGCGGCCCAGTTCGGTGAGCGAGTAGTGCACCGCCGGCGGCACGCTGGGCTCGACGCGGCGGGCGACCAGCCCGTCCCGCTCCAGGCCGTGCAGGGTCTGCGCGAGCATCTTCTGCGAGATGCCGCGGGCGGCCCGGCGGAGCTCGGCGAAGCGCAGCTCGCCCGCGGACTCGGCGAGCAGCTTGACGATCATCGACACCCACTTGGTGCCGATCCGGTCCAGCAGCCTGCGCGTCGGGCAGGCCGGGTCGAGCAGGTCACCCCTGGTCACCTGGAACTCACCTCCGCACGGCGAAGTGCCTCCTTGGCAGGCCCTTCGCTGGTTTCTACCGTGGACCGGGTTACCAATGGTGACCAGCAAAGGAGTGGGCGTGGAACACCGCCAGGTCCAGGTGAACGGCACAGAACTGCACGTGGTCCTCGCCGGGGACGGCCCACCCGTGGTGCTGCTGCACGGTTGGCCGCACACGTGGTTCCTGTGGCGCGAGGTCATCGCGGGGCTGGCCCCGGCGCACCGGGTGATCGCGCCGGACCTGCGCGGGGTCGGCGGCAGCGCGCGAGCGGCCGGTGGGTACGACCTGCACACCCTGTCCGGAGACGTGATCGGGCTGCTCGACGTGCTCGGCGAGGAGCAGGCCGCGGTCGTGGGCATCGACGCGGGCGCCCCGGTGGCGTGGATGTCCGCGATGCGGCACGGCGCGCGGGTGAGCAGACTGGTGGTCATGGAGGCGCTGATCGGCGAGCTGCCAGGGGCGGAGGAGTTCGGGCGCCCGTGGTGGTTCGGGTTCCACGGCGTGCCGGGCTTGGCCGAGACCGTGCTGGAGGGCCGCGAACAGCCCTACCTGGACTGGTTCCTGCGCGGGATCGGGGATCGCGCGCGGCACGAGTTCGTGGCCGCGTACACCGGGCGGGAGGCGCTGCGCTGCGGGTTCGAGTACTACCGCGCGATGCCGCGCAACGCGGAGCAGGTGGCCGCCGCGGCTCGGCGGCGGTTGACCACGCCGACCCTGGCCATCGCGGGCGGAGCGGTGGGCACCGCCCTGCACGGCCAACTGCTGCCGATCGCCGACGACCTCCGCTGCGTGGTCGTGCCCGACTGCGGCCACCTCATCCCGGAGGAGCAGCCCGAGGCCCTGCTCGGGCACCTGCTGCCGTTCCTCAGCACAGACGAGGAAGGATGCCAGACGTGATCACCGAACTGCTCCGCTCCGCGCGGACCATCGCCGTCGTCGGACTGTCCACCCAGCCCTGGAAGGCCGCGCACTCGGTGCCCGCGGCGATGCAGGCTGCCGGGTTCCGGATCATCCCGGTGCACCCCAGCGCCGAGCAGATCCTGGGCGAGAAGGCGTACCGCAGCCTGCTGGACGTGCCGGACAAGATCGACATCGTGGACGTGTTCCGGCCCGAACAGGAAGCGCCGGAGATCGCCGAGCAGGCGGTGCGGGTCGGGGCGGGCGCGGTGTGGCTGCAACTCGGGCTGCGCAGCGAGCGCGCGCGGGAGATCGCCGAGGCCGGTGGCCTGGCCTACGTGGAGGACCACTGCATCGCGGTGGAGCGCGCGAGCAGGCGCATCACTCTCACCTGACTCTCATCGCGGGCGGACACGGTGGTCCGCATGGTGTCGACAACGAAGTGCTGTGCGGTGGCGGCGGGCGTGCTGCTCGCGGGCACCCTGCTGCCGGGATCCGCGCTGGCAGAGACAGATCAGGTGGTGCTGCCCATCGCGGGCGGCACGGCGACGATCAAGCCGTCCTCGCTGGAGGTCACGGCCCGCACCGCTGACGGCGGGCAGCTCGTGCTGTCCGCGCCCGCGGTCGCTGAGCTGGGCCCTGTGCGGAAAACAGGGCGGGCCAGCTGGAGCTACCCTGAGCGCGGCTGGCAGGTCACGGCGTCCACAGTGGACGGACGCTTGCTGGTGAGCGTGCGGTCCGCGAAGGACGGGCGGATCACCTGGCCGGTGAGCGGGACCGACCCGGCGGCCACCTCGCTGCAGATCCCCAACGGCGAGGGCCTGTCCGTGCCCGTGGACGACCCGTGGTGGGCGAGGATGCTGGGCGGCGAGGACGCGCAGGTGCAGAACACGCGCATGCCGTTCTGGGGCTACACGGTCGGCGGGCGCGGGATCAGCTACATCGCGGCCAGCGGCAACGACACGGACCTGGTGGCCAAGTCCAGCAACGGCAGGCTGCACACCGAGACCCGGCACCAGTTCGGGCAGGGCAGCGCCGAGCACACGATCAGCTTCGCGCTGACCGACGCCTCGCCGGTGGCCTCCGCCAAGGACTACCGGCGTTGGCTGATCACCCACGGCGGGCTGCCCACCCTGCACGACAAGGCAGCGGCCAACCCGGACGTGCGCAGGCTCTACGGCGCCTTCCACGCCTACACCTGGGACAAGGCGAACACCCCGCAGTACGTGCGGAAACTGCGCGAGCTGGGCATCGGGCGCATGTGGCTGGGTGAGGACTCGACCAGGTACAGCGAACAAACCGTTGCCGCGGCGAAGAACGCCGGTTACCTGATAGGGCCGTACGTGTCCTTCGACAACGCGCAGGACCCGGCCACCGCGGACAACGAGGGCTCCAAGTGGCCGGACGAGCTGTACCCCAAGGGCTGTGTGATCGACGCGGACGGCAAGCCGCACACCGGGTTCGGCGGCCGGGGCTGCTACCTCAGCTCGGAGGCGCTGGCCAGGGCCGAGCCGAGCAGGCACTACCTCGCGAACAGGCTGCGCGAGGCCACCGCGAACGGCTCCAACAGCGTGTTCCTGGACGTGGACGCGACCAGCGAACTGTTCACCGACCACAGCCCCGACCACCCGATGACCAAGGAGAAGGACCAGGCCAACCGTCTCGCGCGCATGAAGCAGGCGGCGAACCAGGCCGTGGTGGGCTCCGAGGACGGTGCCGCGTGGGCGAACTCGGCGATCACCTTCGCGCACGGCTCGGCGACACCGATCCCGAGCACCTGGTGGAAGTTCGAGCGGGACAAGCGGAACTGGGGCGCCTGGGCCCCGCAGAACTCGCCCGCGTCCTTCTTCAAGCCGGTGGAACTGCCCGCGGACCTGGCCAAGTTCATGTTCGACCCGAAGTGCCGGGTGCCCCTGTACGACACGGTGCTGCACGGCTCGGTGATCAGCCTGGACCGCTGGGAGATCTCCTACCCGAAGCTGCCGGACCAGCAGAAGGTCCGCGCCGGGCTCGCGATGCTCTACAACACCCCGTTGAACTACGTGCTCAACGGCGCCGAGACCGAGCAACAGGACAAGGACATGGCCCGGTTGCAGGCCTTCTTCCAGCCGCTGCACGAGGCCGCCGCCGAACAGCCGATGACCGAGTTCCGCTGGCTCAGCGCCGACCACAGCGTGCAGCAGACCAGGTTCGGCGACGTGCTGACGGTGACGGTGGACTTCGCCCGCAACCACGTGCAGGCGAACCTGCGCGGCGAGGTCAGTGCCCTGGACCTGTGACCAGCGAGGTCTCCTCCACCGGCTTCTTCTTGTCCTGCCGGTAGCGGACCACACCGACCGCGGTGGTCACCACCACGATCGTCACGGCCACCACCAGCAGCCCGGTCTTCAGCCACGGAACCTGGTCGAACAGGGCGGTGCCGAAGTAACCGGCGAGCACGAACACGGCCACCCAGGTCGCTGTGCTCAGCACGGAGGCGAACAGGAACTTGGTCGGGCTCATCTTGGCGGCGCCGGCGATGGTCGGCACCACGGTCCGTACCCAGGGGATCATCCTGGCCACGGTCACCGCCCAGAAGCCCCAGCCGTCCAGCAGTTTCTGCGCCCGGTCGAGGTTGTGCTGGTTGAGCACCTTGCCGTCCCGGCGCGCGACGAACTTGCTGCCGGTCTTGCGCGCGAAGTAGTACCCGGCCTGCCCGCCCGCGATGCCGGAGAGCACGGCCAGCCCGCAGAACAGCCAGGCCTGGCCGACCTGGTGCTGCTGGGCGAACACCACGCCCGCGGTGAACAACAGGGAATCACCCGGGAACAGCAGGCCGATCAGGAACCCGCACTCCACGAAGATGCAGACGAGGACGAGCACCGTCAGCACCGCTGGGCCGACGGACTCCCATGACCCGATGGCCATCACCTGCGACTGCAACACCGCCACACCATAAACGCACCGAGCGGCGGTTGTCCCGCCCTTGGGGGCGGGACAACCGCCGCTCGGCCCGAACTCAGGACTCCGGGTGTGCCAACTCCACGTCGTGCACGGCCTCTTCGCCCGCCCGCACGCGCAGTGCCCCGGCCACCGGCGGGTAGCCGCTGGCGATCACCGTGTAGTCGCCCTCGGCAAGGTCGCCGAAGCTGTACTCCCCGGACTCGCCGGTGGTCGCCGCGGCCACCACCTGGCCCTCCGCGTCGAGCAGGGTCACCCGGGCATCGGCCACCGGCCGGTCACCCGCGGTGCGCGCCACCCCGTGCAGAGTGGCCCCGCCGACCAGCTCCACGTCCCGCGTGGTCAGGCCGGTGTCGCCGACGGTGAGCGGGATCGCGGTCGGCCGGTGGTTGGCCGCGCTGACCACCAGCGTGTACTCGCCCGCAACCAGGTCGCCGAACCGGTAGCCGCCCGCCGGGTCGGTGCCCCGTGAGCCGACCACCTCGCCGCGCACGTCGGCCAGGGTGACCGTGGCCCCGGCCACCGGGCCGCCGCCCAGCACGGTGACGACACCGGCCAGGCCGCTGGTGCCGGTCAGCACCACGTCGAAGTCCACCGGGGCCCCGTTGACCACCACCGTGGAGGCCTGCGGCTGGTGCGAGCCCGCCGAGGCGATCAGCACGTACGTGCCGTTGGCCGGTGCGGTGACCCCGTAGCCGCCGTCGTGCCCGGTGACCGCCCTGCCGACCTGCTTGCCGCCCAGGTCGATCACGGTCAGCGCGGCGGAGGGCACCGGGCTGCCGTCGGGCCGCCGCACGAACCCGCGCAGTGGCGTGCCGTCCTGGGCCGTGCTGTCCAGCGCGCCCTCCGCGTGCAACTCGGGCTCGTTCAGCGCGTGCCGACCGACCTCGGCGGTGGGCTCGGCGTCCACGATGGCCAGCGGTTCCGGAGCGGTGGCCGCCATGGCCTCCTCGGCGGCCTTGGCCTGCAGACCGGACTGCATGCGCAGCGGGACCTCGCGGGTGACCAGCGTCAGCACGAAGGCCACCGCGGCCACGATCGCCGCACCGATGAACACGATGTGCATCGCGTTGGTGAAGCCCTCCTGGAAGGGCTGCGCCAGGGTCGGGTTGAGCTTCTGGATGAAGGAGGAGTCCTGCAGGGCTCCGCCCGCGTCCCCGCTGGCCCCGCCCTTGAGCATGGCGAACACCGGGGCGTTGTTCGGGTCCTTGACCACACTCGGGTCGTGGATCGCGGCCTGGAACGCCTGGGTGGGCACGACGCTGGTGAACGCGTCCTTGATCTTCTCGCCCACGTTGCTGAACAGCATGGACAGGAAGACCGCCGTGCCCAGGGTGCCGCCCATGGAACGGAAGAACGTGGCCGAGGCGGTGGCCACCCCCATGTCGCGCGGGGGCACGGCGTTCTGCGTGGCCAGGGTCAGCGTCTGCATGCACAGGCCGAGCCCGATGCCGAACACCGCCATGTAGATGTCGGCCTCCCACAGCGGGCTGTCGTACTCCAGCTGAAGGAACAGCAGGGAACCCGCGGCGATCAGCATCGTGCCGACGATCGGGAACAGCTTGTACCGGCCGGTCCGCGAGGTGATCAGGCCGGAACCCATCGAGGAGAGCATCATGGCCAGCACGAAGGGCAGCATCAGCAGGCCGGACTGGGTGGGCGTGTTGCCCTTCACGATCTGCAGGTACTGGGGGATCATCGCGATCCCGCCGAACATCGCCATGCCGACCACCAGGCCGGTCAGTGAGGTCAGGCTGAACACCGAGCTGCGGAACAGCCGCAGCGGGATGAGCGCGTCGTCCTTGGCGAAGTGCTCGGCGACCACGAAGGCGATCAGGCCGATCGCGCCGACCACGTAGCACAGCCAGGCCTTGTCGGAGGTCCAGCCCCACTCGCGGCCCTGCTCGGCCACGATCAGCAGCGGCACGATGCCGATGGTGATCGTCATGGCGCCCAGCCAGTCGATGCGGGCCTTGCGCGCGGTGTGCGGGATGTTCAGCACGGCCGCGACGACCAGGAAGGCGAGCACGCCGATCGGCACGTTCACCAGGAAGACCCAGCGCCAGCCGTCGATGCCCAGGATGCTGGACTGGCCGGCCAGCGCGCCGCCGATGACCGGGCCGAGCACGCTGGAGGTGCCGAACACGGCCAGGAACATGCCCTGGTACTTGGCGCGCTCACGCGGCGGCACGATGTCACCGATGATCGCCAGCGCCAGGGACATCAGGCCGCCGGCGCCCAGGCCCTGGAAGGCACGGAACGCGGCCAGCTCGTACATGGAGCTGGCGAAGGTGCAGGCCAGCGAGCCGACAACGAAGATCGAGATCGCGGCCAGGTAGAACGGCTTGCGACCGTAGATGTCCGACAGCTTGCCGTACAGCGGGGTCGCGATGGTGGAGGTGATCAGGTAGGCGGTGGTCGCCCACGCCTGCTGGTCCAGGCCGTGCAGCTGGTCGGCGATGGTCCGGATCGCGGTGGAGACGATCGTCTGGTCCAGCGCGGCGAGGAACATGCCCAGCATCAGGCCGGAGAGAATGGTCAGGATCTGTCGGTGCGACAGGGTTCCGGGGACGTGCTCCGCCTTCGTGGTGGGCGCCGCCTCCCGGACGGCCGTGCGTGTCATCGTGTTGCCTCTCGCTGCTCGGCGATCGCAGTTGCCAACTGCGGTTGGTACTTCTCGATGTCGGAGTTGAACTCGTCGAGCAGTTCGACGAGCAGCTTCCGACGTGGGGTGGGCCAGTTCGCGAGCAGCACGTCGATGTGCCGGGTGCGTTCGGTCCGTGCGGCCTGGAAGGTCCGCACCCCCTCCTCGGTGGCGACCAGGAGCGTGGCCCGGCCGTCCAGGGGATCCGCCTGACGGGTGACCAGTCCTGCGCGGACCAGCCCGGCGATCTGCCTGCTGATGGTGGAGGGATCGGAGTGGACGGCCTCGGCGAGCGTGCCCGCCCGCTGCGGTCCGTCGATCACCAGCCGTGCCAGGAGCACGTAGCTGGCCTTCTCCACACCGTTGGTGTTGTGGGAGAAGTGGGCGTGGGCTCGTTCGAGCAGCCGGAGGAACCTCACGAGCTGTTGACCGAGCTGGTCGGCGTTGTCCAGCCGTTCGGCTTGCACGGTGTCCACCCGCCACCTCCTCGCTCGAATCGATGGTTGCGTCAACCAATCAGTTGGATAGTACAAGCATCTGCTTGGAGAGGGTAAGGGGCAAGTCGAACCGCTGTGAGTTGAACCACTCGACCGGGTGGTTACGGTGAGTCCATGACCGGCAACGAGGCACTGGTTCAGGTTCTCCGGAACGCCCTGGGCAAGGACGGTGTGCGCACCGATCCGGATGTCACGGCCAGTTACAGCCGCGACATGATGCCGCTGGCCCCGGTCGGCCGGCCGCTGGCCGTGGTGTTCCCCGCCGACACCGAGCAGGTGCGGGCCGTGGTGCGCGCCTGCGCCGCCGCCGGGGTGCCGATCGTGCCGCGCGGTGCGGGCAGCGGGCTGTCCGGTGCCGCCAACGCCATCGACGGCTGCGTCGTGCTGGTCACCACGCGGATGAACGAGATCCTGGAGATCGACCCGGACAACCGGCTCGCCGTGGTCGAGCCCGGGGTGGTCAACCTGGACCTGCGCGGGGCCGTGGAGAAGCACGGGCTGTTCTATCCGCCCGACCCGTCCAGCTACGACTGGTGCACCATCGGCGGCAACCTGTCCACCAACGCCGGTGGCCTGTGCTGCGTCAAGTACGGGGTCACCACCGACTCGGTGCTGGGGCTGGAGGTCGTGCTCGCCGACGGCTCACTGCTCAAGACCGGCCGCCGCACCGTGAAGGGCGTCGCGGGCTACGACCTGACCAAGCTGTTCGTCGGCAGCGAGGGCACCCTCGGCGTGATCACCAAGGCCGTGCTCGCGCTGCGCCCGCTGCCGCAGGCGCCCGCCACCCTGGTCGCCGCGTTCGGCAACACCGCCGACGCGGGCACGGCCGTCACCAGGATCGTGCGCGAGGGCGTCGTGCCCTCGCTGATGGAGATCATGGACTCGGTGTCGATCAAGGCCGTGGAGCAGCACCTGCGCACCGAGGTCGGCCCGCCCGGCTGCGAGGCCCTGCTGCTGTGCCAGTCCGACAGCGGTGGCGAGGCCGCGCGCCGCGAACTGGAGGCGATCGAGCAGGCGTGCAAGGCCTCCGGCGCCGACATGACCTACGTGACCGAGGACCTCGCCGAGGGGCAGATGCTGCTCACCGCGCGCCGCGCCGTGCTGACCGCGCTGGAGGTCTACGGCGCCTGGCTGACCGACGACGTGTGCGTGCCGCGCACCGCGATCACCGACCTGATCGCGGGCTGCGCCGAGATCGGGGCGCGCCGCCAGGTGAAGATCGCCGTCTGCGGGCACGCCGGGGACGGCAACATGCACCCGACCCTGGTGTACGACCCCAACTCCGCCGAGGAGTTCGAGCGCGCCAGGATCGCCTTCGACGAGATCCTGGAACTGGGCCTGTCACTGGGCGGCACCGTCACGGGGGAACACGGGGTCGGCAAGATCAAGCGCGAGTGGCTGGCCAGGGAGATCGGCCCGGTCGGCCTGGCCGTGCACCGCTCGATCAAGGCGGCGCTGGACCCCGGCAACCTGTTCAACCCGGGCTCGATGTTCGGCGTGGCGTGAATCTCCTACTGACATCCCCCACCGCTCCCTGGGGGGCGACCCCGTCTCAAGCCTACCCGCCCCAGCGCCCGGTTGATCTTGCTGGAGATCGGGATGTGCACAACTCGCCGCCTGTGCACAACTCGCCGCCGCCGCGCGCGAGCGGGCGTGTTGTGCCAGGTCAGCGGGTGTCAAGCCCCAGGTAGGACGAGCACCCGGCCGCGGGTCGCGCGCTCCACGGCCTGGTGGGCGGCGACGATCTCGCCCAGGGGGTGCGCGGCGGCCACCCGGAAGCCCAGCGCACCCTCGCGCAGCGCCTGGGCCAGGTCCCGCACGGCCTGCCGCTCGGCATCGACGGGGAAGTCGTCGCTGCCGAGCAGGCGGATCGTGGCATTGACGAACAGCAGCGGCCAGAACGGCACGGTCGGTTCGGGACTGGTCGAGGCGTACGCGGCGATGACCCCACCGTTGGCGAGCAACTCGGCGCTCAACGCGATGTTGGCGTCGAAGGCCACCTCGACGATCCGGTCCACCGGGCCGAGTGCGCGCAGCTCGCCCTCGTAACCATCCACAGTGGTCACAACGACCTCGTCGATTCCCTTGGTGCGCAGCATGTCGGCGTCGGAAGCTGATCGAACGGTGGCGATGACCCGCGCGCCGCCCCACAGCGCGAGCTGTGCGGCGGTGAGCCCGACGGTGCCCGCGGCGCCCGTCACGAGCACCGACCTGCCGCTCACCGGTCCGTCCGCGAACACGGCGCGATGCGCCGTCATGCCGGGGATACCGAGGCACGCCCCCTGCTCGAACGAGACCTCATCAGGCAGGGGGATCGCCAACTTCTCAGGCAGCACAACGTATTCCGCCGCCGTGCCGAACGCGCGGTAGCTCTGCGCGTGGTAGCACCACACCCGCTCGCCGACCCGCGAGGCGGCCACGCCCTCGCCAACGACGTCGATCACGCCCGCCCCGTCGCTGTGCGGGATCACCAGCGGGTGGGACATGCCGAAACCCAGCCAGTCGGCGCGCTTCTTGACGTCGCCCACGTTGATGCCCGACGCGGCCACCCGGATCCGCACCTCGCCGGGCCCCGGCTCGGGGGTGGGCAGTTCGCCGAGCACCAGCACCTCGTCCGCAGCACCGGCCTTCTCGTACCACGCAGCTCGCATGTGTCCACAGTAGGCAGTCGCGCCGCTCAGCCGGTGCGACGCGCTGCCGCCCTGATCGCACTATCTTCGGGTACGGCCAGTGCCGCCCTGCGCCGCTCGGTGATCCACACATTCACGGTGCGGCCGGTCAGCCCGTGCACCGGCTACACCGGCAGCCGGAAACCGGCTTGGCGCAACACCTTCAGCGCGTACTCAGCCATGTCGGGACGCTCCTCGCGCGGGGGGAACACCAGTTTGTAGACCACCGCGCCGACGATCATGTTCAGCACCACCTCCGGATCGGAGTCGGCGGGCAGCAGTCCCTCGCGCACGGCTCGCGCCACCATGCGCAGGCCACCGCGCCGCCGGGGTTCGCCCGAACTCGCCCAGAACGCCCGCATCAGCTCGGGGTGGGTGAACGAGGACCCGATCAGCTGGGCCAGCATCGGGGCCAACCCGTTGTCCGCGGCCTCGGCCATCGTGCCGCCCAGCCGCCCGACCAGCTCCGGCCATGGCAGCGTGTCGTACTCCTCCTCGCTCAGATCGGGAGCGTTGCGCGCGAACTCGATGGCGTGCGCGAGCAGTTCCTCCTTCGAGGACCAGCGCCGGTACACGGTCAGCCGCGCCACGCCTGCGCGCTTGGCGACCTGCTCGATGCTGGTCCCCTCGACACCGCGCTCGGCGAACAGTTCGAGCGCGGCGCGCAGGATCGCGGCGTCGGCATCGGGGTCCCTGGGCCGCCCCGCGCGGGGGGCCGAGGTCAACTCCGCATCAGCATGTTGTCCAGCCACGCGTCCAGCCTCGCTGCTGACCGGTGCTCCCGCCAAGCCAGGTGGGCGTCCGGCCGCACCAGCAGCGTGTCGGGCTGGTCCCCGTGCAGCACGACCAGGTCCGCGCCGAGCCGGTCCACCCGCGGGGTCGGGCGGCCCTTGCCGACCACCAGCGCCCAACGCCCGGCCAGCTCGGCGTGCAGCGAGGTCAGCGAGCCGTCCGCCCTGGCGCAGCACATGCTGGGCACCCGGTCGCCGAGCCGGGGCCCCGCGCCGAACCGGGTCCTCGGCGCCAGCGGGCCGCCCCGGTAGGTCAGGTCCAGCTGGGACGCCTGCCGAACGATCCGGTTCTGCACGGCGGGCAGATTCATCAGCGGCAGCACGGCGTGATCGCGCAGCAGCCTGCGCACCGGGTCGGTGGCGAGCAGCAGTTCGGTGGCCGCGGTCGTGGTGGACAGCACGCCCTCGGCCACCGGCCTGCGCTCCGCCTGGTAGGTGTCCAGCAGGGACTCGCCCGCCAGCCCGCGCTGCACCAGGGACAGCTTCCAGCCCAGGTTCTCCGCGTCGCCCATGCCCGTGTTCATGCCCTGGCCGCCGAACGGGCTGTGGATGTGCGCCGCGTCCCCGGCCAGCAGCACCCGGCCTCGCCGGTACGTGCTGGCGAGCCTGCGCTGGATGCGGAACGTGGAGGTCCACTCGGCCCGGTCCAGCCGCACCCCGGTCAGCCCGGTGCGCACCGGCAGCACCCGCTGCAACTCGGCGAGCACGTCGGTGACCTCCTCGCTGCCCGGCAGGTCGGCCATCAGCCGCCACAGGTGCTCGCCGGGCAGCGCGAAGGCCGCGAACACGCCGTCCCGGTGCAGCCAGGTGGTCGCGCCGTCGTGCGCATGGCCCAGGTCGACGCGCACATCGGCGAGCAGGAACCGCTCGATCACCGGTACACCGGGGAACTCGATCCCGGCCAGCTTGCGCACCCTGCTGTGCGCCCCGTCGCAGCCGACCAGCCAGTCGGCCTGAACGGCCTCCGCCCCGTTCACGGTCACCCGCACCTGTTCGGCGTCCTGTTCGGCGTCGGTCACGGCGAGGCCCCACTCCACCTTGCCGCCCAGCTCGGACAGCCTGCGCCGCAGCGCGGCCTCGATCTCCGCCTGCGAGATGATCACGCCGCGGCCGCCCGCCGCGCCGACCCGCATCTCGCTGATCTGGCGCCCGCCGAGGTGCACCCGCACCCGGGCGACCGGCAGCCCGCGCTCCAGCAGGTCGCCCAGGGCGCCGAGCCGGGTGAGGATCTCCACCCCGCGTGCTTGCAGGCCCAGGGCCCGAGAGGTGCGTGCGGGCTCCGGGGCCGCGTCCAGCACGCGGACCTCGACCCCGCGCTGGAGCAGTGCGCAGGCCAGGACCAGGCCGGTGGGTCCTGCCCCCGCGACGAGTACCGCCATGACGTCCCCCTATTTGTAAACAGTAGTGTTCTGTATACAAATTGGAGCACGAAAAACCGCCCCTGTCGAGACAGTCCAGGGGCGGTCCTCCGGCGCGCTGCTCAGCGCACGGGGTCGATCCTCTGCGTGGTCTCCAGCGCGGAGGCCTCGCGCTCCTTGCGCTCACGGCGGGCCTTCATCACCTCGAACACGATCGGGATGACCGACAGCACCGGGATGGCGACCAGGAAGACTTCCAGGTTGTCGTGCACGAACTGGATCTGGCCCAGGAAGTAGCCCGCGGTGGGCACGATGACCGCCCACAGCACGCCGCCGATGAAGGAGTACGTGAAGAACTTCTTCTGGTCCATCTTGCCGACACCGGCGATGGCGGTGATGAAGGTGCGCACGATCGGCACGAACCGGGCCAGGATGATCGCCCGCGCCCCGTACTTGTCGAAGAACTCGTGCGTGCGCTCCACGTGCTGGCGCTTGAAGATCTTGGAGTCCGGCTTGTCGAACAGCTTGGGACCGATGGCCCTGCCGATCCAGTAGCCGGTGACGTTGCCGACCACGGCGCAGACCGAGAGGATCAGGCAGGCCAGCCACAGCGGCATGTCGATCACCCCGCGCGCGATCAGCAGACCGCCGGTGAACAGCAGCGTGTCACCGGGGATCAGGAAGCCGATCAGGATGCCGCAGTCGGCGAAGATCAGCAGCGCGAGCCCGAGGAACACGTACGGGCCCAGGCCGGACAGGATCGTGTCGGCGTTGAGCCAACCCGGCAGCGCGACAGTGGTCGTGGTGGCGGCAAGCGCGGTCGTCACGATTCATCACGGTACAGGGGTTTCCTGAGTGCCCCCGACGGGCGTCGAACCGTCCGATGTTGCCTGGTGACGGTGTGTGACGCAAGCCGAAAGCGCTGCGTGGTCAGAGCATCGTGATGACCGCGGCCACGGCCCCGGCGGCGAGCCCCAGCACCACCGCCAGCAACAGGATCAGCCAGGTGCTCAGCCGTGTGCGCGGGGCCTGCTTCGGCGGCTGCACCTGGGCGGGCTCGGGTTCGGCGACCGGCTCGGGCACCGGTTCGTTCGCCTCGCTGCCGGACAGCAGGCCGTAGCCCTGACCGAGCAGGTTGTGCACCGGGGAGAACCGCTCCGTCTCGATGTGGTGGGTCTTCTCGATCCGGATGGTGGCCAGCTCGCCGGTCGTCGGCCCCTCGGAGATGGCCCGCAGCATCATCTCCTCGGTGAGTCCGGTGCTGCTGTCGCGCGCGGGCTGCTGCACGGCAGCGGCTTGACCCGCAGCCTTCTCGTCGGCGGCCGTCCCCGCCGCTGTTCCGGGAACGGACTTGCCAGCGGCTTGGTCGGTGACGGCCTCGGTCGGGGAGGCTGCCGGTTCAGCGGCGGCGCTCTCGGCGGCCGGCTGGCCCGTGGCTGCGGAGCTGGTGGTCACCCCCTGACCTGTGCCGACCCCGTTCGCGGCTTGCTTGCCAGCGGCCGGTCCGACTGCGGCCTGCTCCCCGGCAGCGGCCTTCGCGGCGCCTGCTTCCGCAGCTGCCTGGTCCGCGGCCTTGCCAGGGCTGGCCTCAGGGGTGGCCTGCTTGCCGGTGGCCTCGTGTGCGGCCTGCTCCTCGGCTGCCTGGTTCGCGCTCTTCTCGGTGGCGGCCTTGTCCGCGGCCTGCCCGCCAGCGGTCTTCCCGGCAGCGGCCTTGTTCGCGGCCTGTCCGCCAGCGGTCTTCCCGATGGCAGCCTCATCCGTGGCCTGCCCGCCAGCGGCCTGCGCGTCGACTGCCTGCGCGTCGGTCTTCCCGGCGGCCGTCGCCGAGCTGGCCTGCTCGGCTGCGGAGTCGGCGGGTGCCTGCCCTTGGGCGGCGGCCACCACCGGTGCGGGTGCGGGCTCGGCCTGAGGCGGCTGTGACTGCAGCACCTTCGGCAGCGGCGGCATGGTCACCGCGGCGCTGACCGCCTGTGCACGCAGGGCCTCGGCCAGCAGCCGCTCCGGATCCTCGGACTTGCTCACCCGGTCGACGCTAGCCGATCCCGGTCCGCCACGAGCAGCGGCTTCACCTCCCCCGTCCGAGTTCGCCCACGAACGCGAGCGCGCGCTGGAACAGCAGCTCGGCCGACTCCTCGTGGTACTCCTCCGGCAGCGTCGGATCGGTGAACAGGTGACCGTTCACCGGGTAGGAGAAGTACTCGTAGCCCGCGCCCGAGGCACGCACGTCGGCGGCCATCGCGTCCACCCACTCCTGGCGGCGCCACGGGTCGCCCTCGCCGTAGTGCACCTGCACGGGCACCGAGGCGGGCCAACTGGGCAGTCGCATCATCGCCAGCGGCAGCGAGGAGTGCAGCATCAGCGCGCCCAGTGCACCAGGTCTGGTCGCGGCGAGGTGGGCTGCCGAGGCGCCGCCGTTGGAGAAGCCCGCGTAGACCAGGTCCTCGGGTAAATCCGCGACCGACTCCTCGGTGCGTCTGAGCAGGCCCTCCACACCCAGCTGCTCGAACTTGCGCTCGGCGAGCCGGTAGTCCTCGAAGACCGCGCCCTCGTAGAGGTCCGGGGTGTGCACGGTGTGCCCGGCCGTGCGGAAGCGGTCGGCCGCCGCCAGCACGCCGGGGCGGAGTCCGAGGATCGAGTGGAACAGCACGATGTCAGCCATGGACCCTGTCTAACAGGGACCACCGACAAGTCCGTGAGCTCAGCAGGCGCGCAGCACGCCGAGCAGCCGGGCGACCTCGGTGGCGACCGCGTCACGGCCCGGAGCCAGGTACTTGCGGGTGTCCACGACGGACGGGTTCTCGCTCAGGTAGGCGCGCACCGCCGCGGTGAACGCCTTGTTCAGGTGCGTGGCAATGTTGATCTTCGTCATGCCCGCGTCCACGGCCTTGGTGAGGTCCTCGTCGGGCACCCCGGAGGAGCCGTGCAGCACCAGCGGCACGCTGACCCGCGCGCGCAGCCTGCCGATCAGCTCGAAGTCCAGGGCGGCGTCCCGGGTCAGCATCGCGTGCGAACTGCCCACGGCCACGGCCAGCGCGTCCACCCCGGTCGCGGCGACGAACTCCTGCGCCTGGTCCGGATCCGTCCGCGCGCCGGGCGCGTGCACCCCGTCCTTGCCGCCGACCTCACCGAGCTCGGCCTCCACGTGCACCCCCGCGTCGTGGCAGCGGAGCACGACCTCCCTGGTGGCACGCACGTTCTCGGCGTAGTCCAGTTTGGACGCGTCGAACATGACGCTGGTGAAACCGAGCCGCACCGCCTCGCCCACCAGTTCGGGGCTCTCCGCGTGGTCCAGGTGCACGGCCACCTGCGCCGAGGATTCCCTTGCCACGGCAAGGGTTGCCAGCCCGATCGGCGCCAGCCCGCCGTGGTAGCGCACGGCGTTCTCGCTGATTTGCAGCACCACGGGGGCGCCCGCGCGCTCGGCGCCCGCGACCAGCGCCTCGGCGTGCTCCAGCTGGATCACGTTGAACGCGCCAACCCCGCGGCCCGCCGCAGCCGCCGCGTCCACGATCTGCCCGGTCGGTGTCAGTGCCACCCGGTGTCCTCCTTCTCGCCCGCGCGGTACACGTCCCGCACCTTGAATTCCTCGTCCAGCACGACAAAGTCGGCGCGCAGGCCGGGCCGGATCGCGCCGACCCGGTCGGCCAGCCCGATCAGCTCCGCGGGCCGGGTCGCGGTGGCCGCCACGGCCTCCGGCACCGACATCCCGCAGGACAGCACGAAGTTGGCGAACGCCCGGTCCATGGTCAGCGTGCTGCCAGCCAGCGAACCGCCCGCCAGGGTCGGCACCCCGTCCTGCACGGTGACCTCCAACCCGCCCAGGTCGTACACCCCGTCGCCCATGCCCGCGGCGGCCATCGCGTCGGTGATCAGCACCGTGCGCCCGGTGCCCGCGTGGTGCGCCGCCAGGCGAACGGCGGTCGGGTGCAGGTGCACCAGGTCGCAGATCAGCTCCACGGTGACCCGCTCGTCCTCGAGCAGCGCGCCGACCGGTCCCGGCTCGCGGTGGTGCAGCGGGCGCATGCCGTTGAACAGGTGGGTGGCCACGCTCGCCCCGGCCTCCACCGCGGGCACGACCTGGGCCACGGCCGCGTCGGTGTGCCCGATCGCCACGATGACCCCGTTGTCCACCAACAACCTCGTGGCCTCGACGGCGTGCTCCAGCTCGGGGGCGATGGTCACCATGCGGATCGTGCCGCGACCGGCGTCCAGCAGGGTGCGCACCGAGTCCAGGTCGGGGGCGCGCAGCACGCGGGGGTCGTGCGCCCCGCAGCGGGCCGCCGACAGGAACGGGCCCTCCAGGTGGATGCCCGCGACCGCCCCGTCCTGCACCAGCTCGGCCAGACCGGCGATCTGCCTGGCCAGTTCGGGGATCGGCCGGGACACCAGGCTGGCGATGGTGCTGGTGGTGCCGTGCCTGCGGTGCGCTGCGATGGCCTGTGCCGGGTCCTGCCCGGTGAAGGCCCGACCGCCACCGCCGTGGCAGTGCACGTCCACGAACCCGGGCACCAGCCAGGCCCCGGCCAGGTCCACGGCGGGCCCGTCGGGAGCGGGGCCGCTGCCGACCGAGTTGATCAGGTCTCCCTCGACGGCGACCCAGCCGTCCTCGACGACCCCCTGCGGGGCCACCAGCCTCGCTCCGGTCAGCATCAGCCTGGTCATCACGCCCCCACTGCGTCGATCGCCATCAGCGCGGCCCCGAGGCAGCCCGCGCCGTCGCCCAGCGCGGCCAGCCGCAGTTCCGGCATCCTCTGGAACACGATGAGCTCTTCCAGGCGCTTGCGCAGCGGGACCAGCAGCAGGTCACCGGCCAGCGCGAGCCCGCCGCCGAGCACCACCGCCTGCGGGCCGAGCAGGGTCGCGGCCACCAGGATGCCCCTGGCCAGCGCGTCCACCGCCTCGTCCCAGACCACCACCGCGTCCGGGTCACCCGCGCGCACCGCCTCGGCCACCGCGGCGGCCCGGTCCACCTGTTTGCCCGTGCGCGCCGAGTAGCGCCGCGCGATGGCCGCCGAGGAGGCCCGGGTCTCCACGCAGCCCCGCTGGCCGCAGCCGCACGGGTCGCCGTGGCCCACGTCCACGTGGCCGAGCTCCCCGCTGTAGCCGCCGCCGCTGTGCAGCCGTCCGCCCAGCACCAGTGCCGCGGCGATGCCCGTGCCGATCGGCATGATCACCGCGTCGGTCAGCCCCCGCGCGGCACCCAGCCGGTGCTCGGCCAGGCCACCGGCCCGCACGTCGTGGCCGAAGCTGACCGGCACGCCGGTGCGCTCGCCGAGCAGCATGCGGAACGGGAAGTCCCGCCAGCCGAGGTTGGCCGAGAACACGCCGAGACCGCGGTCGTCGTCGACCACGCCGGGCACCACGACACCCACCGCCTCGACCGGGTGGTCACTGGCCGCGCGCAGCTCCTCGACCAGTTCCACCACCGCGTCCACCACGGCGTGTGCGGTGGCCGGACCGTCCGAGGCGCGCGGGGTGCCACGCCTGCGCTGGGTCACGAAGGACGCCTCGGTGGGCGTGCCGGCCACCAGGGCCGCTTTCATGTCTGTGCCGCCGACGTCGACGGCCACCACGTACCTAGTGCGAGCCACGAGCTGTGATCCTGCGGCACGGCCTCGGCATTGGTCTACACCTGACCGTCGTCGAGGATGACCGAACGGCTCAGGTGGCGGGGTTGGTCGGGGTCCAGGCCCCGGCGTACCGCGATGGCCACGGCCACCCGCTGCACGGTGATCAGGTCCGCCATCGGGTCCAGGTCGCTGGTGCGGAACAGCCCTCCGGTGGCGGCCACCTGCTCGGCAAGGCCCTGCGGTGCGGTGCCGAACATCCAGGCCACCCGCCCCGGCCCGGTGATGCTGATCGGGCCGTGCCGGTACTCCATCGCCGGGTACGACTCGGTCCAGGCGCCCGCGGCCTCGCGCATCTTCAGGCCCGCCTCCTGGGCGAGCCCGCAGGTCCAGCCGCGGCCCAGGAAGCTGTACTGCTCGGCGCCGACCAGCTCGGCGGGCAGCGGCTCGACCACGGCGCGCTCGGCGTCGCGCACCGCGGGGCCCAGGTCCTCGCCGAGGCTGGCGCGCAGCAGGGCGAGCGTGGTGGTGGCGAACCGGGTCTGCACCACGGAGCGCTCGTCGGCGAAGTCCAGCACGACCAGCTGGTCCGCGCGCCGCACCACGGGGGTGTCCGGGTCGCCGATGACCGCGACGGTGGGGATCCGCCCGCGCACCTGGTCGAGCAGGTCCAGCACCTCGGTGGTGGTGCCCGACCTGGTGATCGCCACGACACGGTCGTAGGCCCTGCCGAGCGGGAACTCGGAGGCCGCGAACGCGTCGGTCTCGCCCTGACCTGCTGATTCGCGTAACGCCGCGTAGGACTGGGCGACGAACCAGGACGTGCCGCAGCCGACCACCGCAACGCGCTCGCCGCGCGCTGGCAGACTGTCCGGGTTGAGCGAGGCCGCTCGACGCCAGCAGTCCGGCTGGGTGGTGATCTCGGTTTCGACGAAGAACTGTTCTGGCACCAAGACCTCCGAGGGCGAGCGCTGCCGAATGCTCATTACTGCGTCCAACCGAGCATAATAGTGCACTATTGAGCACTGGGAGGTCGAGCATGAACCGGTACGAGCGGCTCAACATGCTGCTGGAGCTGCTTGCCGAACGCGGCAGGGTGGATGTCGACGACATCGCCGAGGAGCTCACGGTCTCGGCCGCCACGATCCGCCGCGACCTGGACCACCTGGCCGAACAGCAGCTGCTCACCAGGACCCGGGGCGGGGCCGTGGCGCACGCGGTGTCCTACGACCTGCCGCTGCGCTACAAGTCGGTGCGGCACGCCGACGACAAGCTGCGCATCGGGCGCGCGGCGGCCTCGCTGGTCACCAGGAACACCGTGGTCGGCTTCAACGGGGGCACGACCACCACCGAGGTGGCCCGCGCGCTGGCCACCCGGCCCGACCTGCACACCAGCGACGGGGACACGGCCGTCACGGTGGTCACCAACGCGCTCAACATCGCCAACGAGCTGGCCGTCCGGCCGCAGATCAAGCTGGTGGTGACCGGCGGGGTGGCCCGCCCGCAGTCCTACGAGCTGGTCGGCCCGCTGGCCAGGCTGATCCCCGACGAGCTGACCCTGGACGTGACCTTCCTCGGCGTGAACGCGCTGGACCCGCAGACCGGGGCGAGCGCGCACAACGAGGGCGAGGCCAACATCAACCGGCTGCTCGCCGCGCGCGCCGCGAAGGTGGTCGTGGTGGCCGACTCCTCCAAGCTGGGCGCGAGCGCCTTCGCCAGGATCTGCCCGATCGAGGAGATCAACGTGCTGGTCACCGACGCCGAGGCGGACGAGACCGTGGTGCGCGCGTTCGAGGAGCGGGGCATCGAGGTGCTGCGCGTCTGAGCCGCGCCGGAGCGGGACTCGGGTGCGGCACAGCGGGACTCGCGGTCCAGGGAGCGGGACTCGGGCGCGCCTGGCCGGGACTCGCGGGCTGGTGGCCGGGACTCGCGTGTGCCAGGGCGGGACTCGCGGGGGTCAGGTGCCGGCCATGAGTTTCTGGAGGGCGTCGAGGGCGCGGCTGGCGGTGGATTTGACGGTGCCCTTGGAGATGCCGGTGGCCTCGGCGATCTCGGCTTCGGACAGGTCGCCGTAGTAGCGCAGGACCAGGACCTCGCGTTGGCGGGGTGGGAGCTTGGCCAGGGCGTTGACCACGGCCTGGTGTTCGGCGGTGAGCATGGCCAGGGACTCGGCGGAGCGGGCGTTGGCGGTGTGCGGTGGGGTGTAGTCGCGGGCGGTCTTGCGGCGGCGCAGGACCGAGCGGCTGCCGTTGACCACGGCGGTGCGTAGGTAGCCGACCGCGGCGGCGGCGTCGCGCAGGGTGGACCAGTTGCGGTGCAGTCCGGTGAAGGCTTCCTGGACCACGTCCTCGGCGGTGGCGGGCTCGTCGACCAGCAGGATCGCCAACCGCACCAGTCGCATCCGGTGCGTGCGGTACAGGTCCTCCAGTGTCAGCGCCGGGGCCGGTGCTGGCTCGGGACCGTCCACCGCACGCAGGTGACTGAGGGTTCGCTCCACACTGCTCGCCTGCACGTCCACGGCGGTGAGAATACCTAACGGGTAAAGTAAGTTGCTTGTCGAACCCCAACTTCTTCTGGAGGTCGACTTGCCCAGGTACGCGGTGGAGTACACCTACGTCGAGGACGTCCCGAAGCGGCACGCCGTGCGTCCGCGGCACCGTGACTACCTGGCCGGTCTGGCCGCCGAGGGCGTGCTGCTCCTCGCGGGTCCGTGGGCGGCCGACGACGGGGCGCTGCTGGCCTTCGAGGCCGCCGACGAGGCGGCCCTGCGCGGCTACCTGGACGCGGACCCGTACAAGGCCGCCGAGGTGATCTCCGAAACCCGGATCACGGAGTGGAACCCGCTGTTGGGTGCCTGGGTGTCCTGAAGCCTGTGGCACCCCATCCCCGGCGGCAGGGAGTGGCCGGGGATGGGGTGTACAAGAACAAGAGGGGCCGGTGTGCTCTGGGACACGCCGCTGCGGAAAAAAACTTCTACTTCTTGCCCTCGAACCCCGCCTGGCCGCCGGGACCGACCGGTCGGGAGGCCTCGGCCCCGCGTGCCGCGATGTCGTCCAGTGCCGCCTGGTCGGCCGCCTTCGCATTGGCCGAGGCCACCGGCAGTGACAGCTGGTTGAGCACCCCGCGCAACGCCTTGAGCCCGACGATCCAGCCGGGCACGTGGATCGCGTGCGCTCGCCTGCTGACGCCCAGCACCACGGCCCTGCCCACGTCGGAGACCGGGTACTTGCGGCCGAGCAGCCCGGGCAGCTTCGAGCGCAGCTTGCCGAACACCGGGTGCGCGTCGGCGCTGTTGACCATGTCCGTGGCGATCCACGAGAAGTAGGCGGTGCCCACGTCGACGCCCAGGTGCCGGACCTCGGCGCGCAGGCTGTCCGCGAACGCCTCGCAGCCCGCCTTGCTCGCCGAGTACGCGGCCATGCCCGGCATGTGCATGACGGCGGCCAGCGAGGACACCACCAGGCAGTAGCCCCGGCTGCGGATCAGGTGCGGCAGGGCGGTGCGCACGGTGCGCCACACGCCGAGCAGGTTGACCTCGATGGTCCGCTCGAAGGCCGCCGGGTCCAGTGAGCGCACGAACCCGGTCGGCGCGACACCCGCGTTGGCGATCAGCACGTCGATGCCGCCGAACCGGTCGACCACCCCGTCAACGGCCAGTTGCAGCGCGTCCCAGTCGGTGATGTCGGCCTCCCACGCGGCGGCGTCGGGACCGCAGGCCTTGGCGGTCTGCTCCAGCTGCTCGCGCTCCAGCCCGACCAGTGCGACCTTGGCGCCCAGCGCGGCCATGCGCTGGGCGACCTCGGCCCCGATGCCCCGGGCCGCGCCGGTGATCAGCACGACCTTCCCGGCCAGCGTGTAGTTCCTGCCCACCAGCGCCTCCTCAGGTTGAAGCCTGTGTGAGCACCGTAGCGGAACTTACCGCCAGTAAGCTACTGGCGAGTTTAGTTTTGTTGGCTAGTTGCCCGCCTTCGTCAGCAGCGTGAGTTCGTCCTCGCTGAGCGACAGCTCGGCCACGGGCAGCAGGTCGGCCAGCTGCTCGATGGTCCGCGCGCTGGCGATCGGCGCCGCCACGGTGGGCTGGGCCGCCAGCCAGGCCAGCGCCACCGCCGCCTGCGTGGTGTCGTGCGCCGCCGCGATCTGGTCCAGCGCGTCCAGCACTGCCAGCCCGCTCTCGGTCAGGTAGGCCTTGGCGCCCTCCGCGCGCGGGCTGTCCACCTCGGCGGCACCCGGCCGGTACTTGCCGGTCAGGAAGCCCTTGGCCAGCGAGAAGTACGGCATCGCGGACAGCCCCTCGCGGGCGACCAGCTGGGCCAGCTCGCCCTCGTAGTGCTCGCGCTCCACCAGGTTGTAGTGCGGCTGCACGGCCACGTAGCGGGCCAGCCCCTCCCGGTCGGAGATCGCCAGCGCCTCGGCCAGCCGGGGCGCGGTGTAGTTGGACGCCGCGATGTAGCGCACCTTGCCGGCCCGCACCAGGGTGTCGAACGCGCGCAGCGTCTCCTCCAGCGGGGTGTTCGGGTCGTCGCGGTGCGCGTAGTACAGGTCGATGTGGTCCGTGCCCAGCCGCTTGAGCGAGGCCTCGGCCGCCGCCGCGATGGTGCTCGAGGACAGCCCGGTGAACTCGGGGTGCATGCCGACCTTGGTGGCCACCACGACCTGGTCCCGGTTGCCGCGGGCGGCGATCCACTGGCCCAGCACCGTCTCCGACTCACCACCGGAGTTGCCGGGTGCCCAGGCCGAGTAGAAGTCCGCGGTGTCGATGAAGTTGCCGCCCGCCGCCGCGTAGGCGTCCAGCACGCGGAAGGAGGTCTCCTGGTCGGCGGTCCAGCCGAACACGTTGCCGCCCAGGTTGAGCGGGAAGACGTCGAGGTCTGAGGTACCGATCTTCGCCATAAGTCGAACATAGCTCGGTACCCGGCGGACTACTGTTGGTGCCTCCACTGGTCGAGGGGGGCACGTGGTGGACACGGACGTCGTTGTGGTCGGGGCGGGACCGGTGCGCCTGCTGCTGGCCTGTGAGCTCCGTCTCGGCGGGGCCGAGGTGACGGTGCTGGAGCAGTTGCCGGAGCCGACCGGGCAGTCCAAGGCGCTGGCCGTCAACCTGCGGTCCATCCAGCTGCTCGACCGGCGCGGGCTGCTCGACCGCTACCTGGCCGCGCGCGACGAACTGGGCTTCGCGGGCTTCCTGGACGACAAGGGCCACTTCGCCGCGGTGTTCGGCCTGGACCTGGCCGGGCTGTCCGAGCAGTTGCCCGGCATGCTCGGGCTGCCGCAGGCGCACACCGAGCGGCTGCTCGCCGAGCGCGCGGGCGAGCTGGGCGTGCGGGTCGAGCGCGGGTGGCGGCTCACCGGCCTCGCGCAGGACGCCGACGGGGTCACCGCGCAGGCCGGGGACCGGTGTCTGCGCGCCCGCTACCTGGTCGGCTGCGACGGCGGGCGCAGCACGGTGCGCAAGACCGCGGGCTTCGCGTTCCCCGGCACGGACGCCGCGATGACGGCCCTGGTCGCCGAGGCCACGCTGGCCGATCCGGACGACGCGCCGCTGGGCTGGCACCGCACCCCGCGCGGCTGGGTCGTGATCTTCCCGCTGCCCGCCACGCCCAGGGTGCGGCTCTACACCTTCCGCTACGACCAGCCCGATCCGGGCCGGTCGCCGGTCACCCTGGACGAGGTGCACGCCACGGTCGCCGAGGTGCTGGGCCGTGCGGTGCCGTTGACCGCGCCGACCTGGCTGTCCCGGTTCACCGACACCGCGCGGCAGGCCGCCGACTACCGGATGGGCCGGGTGCTGCTGGCCGGGGACGCGGCGCACGTGCACTCCCCGTTCGGCGGGCAGGGCCTCAACCTGGGCATCGTGGACGCGGTCAACCTCGGCTGGAAGCTGGCGGCCGTGGTGCGGGGCAGCGCCCCGGAGTCCCTGCTGGACAGCTACCACGCGGAGCGGCACCCGGTGGCCGCCGCGGTGCTGGACAACACCAGGGCACAGGTCCAGTTGATGCACAGCAGCCCCCGCAACGACGCGGTCCGCTCGCTGCTGACCGAGCTCGTCGCGCTGCCCGCGGTGAACCGCCTGCTCGCCGAGCGGATCAGCGCGGTGGACGTGCGCTACGACCTGGGCGGCTCGCACCCGCTGGTCGGCGAGTTCGCGTCCGACCTGGAGATCGTCACCGAACACGGCACCACGCGGCTCGCCGAGCTGATGCGCACGGGCCGCCCGCTGCTGCTCGACCTCGGCGGCGGGTGGACCGCCGAGGGCTGGCTCGACCGGGTCGACCTCGTGGTCGGCCGCTGCCGCGCGGACCTGTCCGGGCTGCTGGTGCGCCCGGACGGGCACGTCGCCTGGGCCGCCGACGGGCACTCCGGCGAAGCGGAGCTGCACTCCGCGTTGACCCGTTGGTTTGGTGAGCCAGTTTGGGCCGTACGGGCGGCGAATTCTGCCTGAACGCACACCCGGATGGGGGAGGTGAATTCGGAGCGTAGGCGGCTCCACTTTCGATCACAGGCAGTCAACTGTGAATGACCCGATTGATACCTGAACGAGCCCTGACATTCGGAAATCGGTAGTTACCGTGTGAGAGGGAGAGCCTGCCAGGGGTGACAGGCTGAGGGTGCGGTGCCGGATCAATCGGTCTTTCTTCGCAGTGGGAGAGCGAGGAAACGGGGGGAGAGGGGTGTTGTGGAAGGTGCTGCACGTGCGGCCCGGTACCGGGACGTCTTCGGGAACGGCGAGTTCCGCTCGCTGTGGTTCGCCGAGCTGATTTCGACCGCTGGCGACCAGGTGGCGCGAGTCGCGCTGTCCTACCTGGTCTACCAGGGCACGGAGTCGGCGGCACTGGCCGCGCTCACCTTCGCCCTGACCATGTTGCCCGCGCTGTTCGGCCCGCTGCTCGCGGGCCTGGCCGATCGGTATCCGCGCCGTCAGGTCATGATTGTGGCCGATGTGCTGCGTGCCGTTCTGGTCGGCTTCATGGCCATCCCCAACCTTCCGCTCTACCTGATGTTTCCCCTTGTTTTCGTCGTCACTTTGGTCACTTCGCCGTCGAATGCGGCGCGCGGAGCACTTCTCGCCGACGTTCTTTCGGGCGATGAGTTGACCGTCGGACAGGGCCTGCGGGGCATGGTCGACCAGGTCGGGCAGGTCGGCGGCTACGCACTCGGCGGTTTCCTGATCGCGGCCTTCTCGGCCAACGGGGCGCTGCTGGGAGACGCGGCGAGCTTTGTGCTCTCCGCATTGTTGATCATCTTCGGGGTGCGCAGGCGCCCGGCCGCGAACGCGGGCGGGGAGCACATCTCGCTGTGGGAGTCGACCCGGCGCGGGGCCGTGCTGGTCTGGTCGGACCGGCAGCTGCGCACGCTGGTCGCGCTGATCTGGATGATCGGCCTGCCGGTCGCGGCCGAGGGACTCGCGGTGCCCTACGTGGCGCAGACCGCGCATCAGGACCCGGTGGCCTCGGGCTGGTTGCTCGCCGCGAACCCGCTGGGTGCCGTGCTGGGCGCGTTCCTGATCACCAAGCTGGCGCCCGCGCTGCGGCTGCGCCTGATGGGGCCGCTGGCCGCGGCCTCCGGACTGCCGCTGCTGGTCTGCGTGCTGCAACCACCGGTGGCGGTGTCCTGCCTGATGTTCGGGCTGTCCGGGGCGGCTGCCGCCTACATGGTGGTGGCACCGCCCGCGTTCATCCAGCGCACCCCGGTCACGGGGCGTGGCCAGGCGATCGGTCTGATGTCCTCGGGGGCCATCGCGGCCCAGGGCATCGCGGTCGCACTGGCGGGGGTCGTCGCCGAGGCAACGGGTTCGGCGGGTGCACTGGGCATTACCGGCGTCGCCACCCTCGTGGTGGGCGCCGCGCTGGCGCTGGCCTGGAAACGGGCCAGCGGTGGGGCGGTGCTCAGTGACGCCTAAGCGGGCCGGTGCTCACCGGCCCGCCGCACGGCGCGAGCGGTCTTCCGCTACGCCGGGGTCCACGACCTCGTCACCATTGGGCGCAACCCCCTCCCGGTCGCTCGCACGGGCTTGTTCGTGGCCAGTCTGCACGCACCACGGTCACAGCGCCAGGGGCCTGATCAGCCCTGATGCGCTTTCGTGGCCTAATCCTACAGAGGGGGTCTCTGATGTTGCGTGAGTTTCTTGCCGTTCGACGCTGGGAAATGTGGACAGTTCCCCGACAGGCGCTGGTGCACATGCTGCTGGTGGAAGCAGTGGCACTCGCGGTGGTGGTCTGGTCCGCGGCGGGTGCCTCCGTCAGCTCCTCGGACCTGCTGGTGCTCTCCCTGCTGATCGTGTGCGCCGTGGTGCACAACGAGATCGCCAGGGGCATCGAGCGGGCTCGCCGCGACATCGAGAACAACGCGCACGTCGACCTCTCCTCGGTGTGGCTGTTCGCCGGGGTGCTGCTGCTGCCGACCGTGCTGACCGCCGTGCTGATCACCATCACCTACGTGCACTACTGGTGGCGCAACCCGCGCATCCCCGTGCACCGCAGGATGTTCGGCATCGCGGTGCTCGTGCTGTCCGCCAGGGCCGCCGAGCTGGTGCTCACCCTGTGCGTCGGCGGGCCCGGCAGCCTCGCGGGCGGTCTGCCGCTGCCGATGGTGGTGGCCGTCGTGGTGCTCGCGCTGCTGGTCTACACCGCCGTGGACGTCGCGCTCATCGCGATCCGCGTCGCCCTGTGCCGCAACCCCGGCGTGACGGTGCGCAAGGTGTTCGGCGACCCCGCCAACCACATGCTGGAGATCGCCACCCTGTGCCACGGCGCGCTGCTGGCCTTCGCGCTGGGCTACCACCCCGCGCTGGTGGTGCTCGCCCTGCCGCAGGTGCTCGTCCTGCACCGGGCCGTGCTGCTCAAGCAGGTGGAGGAGAAGGCCCGCACCGACGCCAAGACCGGGGTCTTCAACAGCGAGGGCTGGCACCGCAAGGCCCACCACGAGCGGGACCGCGCGCTGCGCGCCAAGGACGGCTTCGGCCTGCTGATGATCGACCTGGACCACTTCAAGCGGGTCAACGACACCTACGGGCACGTCGCGGGGGACGCCGTGCTCAAGGCCGTGGCCACCGCGATCAGCAGCGAGGTCCGCGAGTACGACTCGGTCGGCCGCTTCGGCGGTGAGGAGTTCGTGGTGCTGCTGCCCGGCATGTCCGAGCACGACGGCATCGGCGTGGCCGAGCGCATCCGCGAGGCGGTGACCAGGCTGGCGGTGGACGCCCCGGTCAACGGGTCGACCACCACGATCACCAACCTGTCCGCCTCGATCGGCGTGTCGACGTACCCCAGCGCGGGCGAGGACCTGGAACCACTGCTGCTGGCCGCCGACGCCGCCCTGTACGAGGCCAAGAACACCGGCCGCAACCGCGTGGTCAGCTGGGCCAGCCTGGTCAAACCGAGGCTGGCCCTGGCGGCCTGAGGGCTCAGCCGCTGACGATCCGCTTGGCGCCGAAGTAGTCGTTGCCGGACCGCTCGATCGGCACGACCTTCACCACCTCGCCGACGTCGGGGGCGTGCACCACCTTGCCATCGCCGATGTACATCGAGACGTGGTGGATGTTGCTCGCGGTGCCGTAGAACACCAGGTCACCGGGGCGCAGGTCGGCGCGGGCCACAGGGGCGCCCTCGTTGTACTGCGTGGTGGTGATCCGGGTGATGCTGACCCCTGCCTGCCGGTACGCCCACTGCACCAGCCCGGAGCAGTCGAAGCCGGACGGGGTGGTGCCGCCGTACACGTAGGGCACACCGACCTCGCCCAGCGCGGCGCGCACGGCGTTGCCCGCGGTGCCCGCCGGTACCTGGAGCGAGCCGACCGAGTCGCCGCGGTCGGACCTGAGCACGGTCTTCTGCGTGGGGCTGAGCCTGCTGTAGGCGGCCTGGGCCTCCCGCTGCGCCTTCTCGGCATCGGCCTTGCGCTGGCCCAGCTCGTCGGACAGCTGCTGGGCCTTGGCCGCCGCCTCGTCGGCGCGCCTGCGGGCATCGGCCGCGCGGTGATCGGCCTCGCCCGCCTTGTCCAGCGCGGCGCCGAGCTTGTCCATGGCCTCGCGGTTGCGGGTGCTGAGCTGTTCCAACAGCCAGGACCGGTCCAGGAAGTCGCTGGGCGACTGGCCGGTGAGCAGGGCCGACATGCTGTTGAGCTGCGCGCCCTGGGCGGTGGCCGAGATGAATCCGTCCACCTGCTCGCGGAACTTGCCCTGCTCGGCCTGCGCGGCGGACAGCGCCTGCTTGGCCCGGTCCAGCTCCGCACCGGCCTGGCCGACCTCGGCCCGTTTGGCCTTGAGGTCCTCCTGGGCCACGTTGAACTTCTCGCTGACCTCCTCCTGCGCACGGCTGGCCGCCTGCAACTGGGCAAGGGCGTCCGCGGGGGGATCGGCCACAGCGGAGGTGGGGGTCAGGCCGACAACGGCGGCCGCCACACCCACCCCGCACAACACGCGCTTGAACGAGTTCACGATCGGTACTACGCGGGGCGAGGCCGTTCGGTTGAGATCAGTCTGTGATCTCCGCCCCACGCGGGCGGCGGTGGTTGCCCTCGACGACCACGGTGTGCGCACCGCGCCGCTGCGACGTGCGGTTACCAAATGTCCAGTCTGCCCCTGACCCCCGGTTCACCGCTGCTCGTAGGATGCACTCGACACGCCGCCGTGCCTGCCTGTCGCCGCGCGTCCCGAGATCGTCGGCAGGGCCCACAACCCCCGAGGAGTGACGAACGATGCCCATCGCGACCCCCGAGGTCTACGCCGAGATGCTGGACCGGGCGAAGGCGAACGAGTTCGCCTACCCCGCCATCAACGTGACCTCGTCGGAGACGCTGAACGCGGCACTGCGCGGTTTTGCCGAGGCCGAGAGCGACGGCATCGTGCAGGTCTCCACCGGAGGCGCCGAGTTCCTCTCCGGCACCAAGGTCAAGGACATGGTCACCGGTGCCGCCTCGCTGGCCGAGTTCGCGCACGTGGTCGCCGCCAAGTACCCGGTGAACATCGCGCTGCACACCGACCACTGCCCCAAGGACAAGCTGGACGGCTTCGTCCGCCCGCTGCTGGCGATCAGCCAGGAGCGCGTCGCCCGCGGTGAGAACCCGCTGTTCCAGTCGCACATGTGGGACGGCTCCGCGGTGCCGCTGGACGAGAACCTGACCATCGCCGCCGAACTGCTCGACCAGGCCGCCAAGGCCAACATCATCCTCGAGGTGGAGATCGGCGTCGTCGGCGGCGAGGAGGACGGCGTCGCCAACGAGATCAACGACAAGCTGTACACCAGCACCGACGACTTCCTGAAGACCCTGGCCTCGCTGGGCGCCGGTGAGAAGGGCCGCTACCTGCTGGCCGCGACCTTCGGCAACGTGCACGGGGTCTACAAGCCGGGCAACGTCAAGCTGCGCCCGGAGGTGCTCAAGGCGGGCCAGGACGTGGTGGCCGAGAAGTTGGGCAAGCCCGGCAGCAAGCCCTTCGACCTGGTGTTCCACGGCGGCTCCGGCTCGCTGCTCGAGGAGATCCACGAGTCGCTGTCCTACGGCGTGGTGAAGATGAACATCGACACCGACACCCAGTACGCCTTCACCCGGCCCATCGTCAGCCACATGTTCACCAACTACGACGGTGTGCTGAAGATCGACGGCGAGGTCGGCAACAAGAAGGTCTACGACCCGCGCAGCTACCTCAAGGCCGCCGAGCAGGGCATGGCCGCCCGCATCACCCAGGCCTGCGAGCACCTGAAGTCGGCTGGTCGCATGATCGCCGGCTGAGCTGGTCCGCACCACGTCGAGCGCGTCCGGCAACTGCTGGGCGCGCTCGACGCCTGTGGCGGGATCGCGTCAGCAGTGCGCGCACCAGCCCGGCGACCAGCACCGCGCCGACCACCACGCTGTACGAGGCGGCCATGCCCAGCAGCGGCTGGTCCTGGAACGCGCTGCCGCCGAGGAACCCGATCAGCGCGGCCTGGGTGCCCCACAGCGCGACCCCGAGCAGCTCCGGGGGCAGGTACCAGCGCGGCGCGAAGCCCAGCGCCCCAGCCGTGGCCATCGTGGCGAACCGCCCGGCCGGCACGTAGCGCGCGAACACGATGAGCAGCCGCCCACGCCTGCCGAGCTGCTGCTGCGCCCAGGACTGCGCGCGGCGACCGCGCTCGGTGCGCTGGATGCGGGCCAGCACGCGCGGACCGGAGCGGCGGCCCAGCACGTAGCTGATCGTGTCACCGGCGAAGGCGCCCGCGGCGGCCGTGATCACCAGCAGGGCCAGCCGAACCGGGTCCGGGGCGATCAGCACGCCGACGATCACCACCGTGGTCTCGCTCGGCATGAACGGCAGCAGGGCGTCCAGGGTGGCGACCGCGAACACCACCAGCCACAGCCACGGCGAGCTGACCAGCTCGTGCAGCAGTCCGACGAGGTCAAACACGGGCCAGCTCACTGACCGAGGTCCACGCGGCGCGGGCGAGCTCGCGCCGGTTGTCCGCGCGCACCACGGGGTGCGCCGTCACGCGGACGGCCAGGTCGCGGGCGTGCGCCACCCTGGCCAGCGAGCTCAGCAGCGAGTCCGAGCCCAGGTAGGCGGCGACCGTGCTCGGTTGCCCCGCCTGCGTGTAGCGGACGCTCACCGGGCGGACCAGGGCCCCGGCGTCCAGCGCGGCCTGGAACGCGGCGGTGTGGAACCGGCCGGTCCGCCGACCGCACCAGGTGGTCCCCTCCGGGAACACCAGCACCGAACGGCCCGAGCGCAGCACGGCCGCCAGCTCCGCGACCGTGCCGGGCAGGGCGCGCAGGTTGCCCCGGTCGATGAACACGGCGCCGCCGCGACGCGCCATGCCGCCGATCACCGGCCAGGCGGCGACCTCCCGCTTCGCCAGCGGCACGAGCGGTTCCACGGCGTTGAGCGCGATCAGGTCCAGCCAGGACACGTGGTTGGCCACCACCAGCGTGCCCGGTGCCGCGCTGAGCAGCTTCGTGTTGGCGTGCAAGCGGATCCCGAGCGCGTTGAGCACTCGTGACGCCCTGTCCTGGCCGGGGGCCGCCAGCGCGCCGAGCATGCGCACCACCCGGCCCGCCGCGGCCGAGGAGGGCAGCGCGGGACGCTGGTCGGTGACACACCCCGTGTCGCACGGGGAAACGGGCAGCCACTGGTTCATCGGTCCGCCCCCAGGAAGTGGTCGAGGTAGCGCGGGTTGATCCGCTCCAGGTCGAGCAGCACGAACAGGTCGGCGGTACCGAACTCGGGATCGTGCGCGGGTGGGCCGCACACCCAGGCGCCCAGCCGCAGGTAGCCGCGCAGCAGCGGGGGCGCGAGCGCGGCACTGGTACGTCCTGTGTGGACAGTGGGCGGGGTCCACGGGGTGTGCGGGCGGACCCGCATTCCCTGGGGGCTCAGGTGTTTGGCCTCGGCGAGGGCCCAGGTCGCGGTGGCCGCCTCGGGTCCGTGCCGCAGCGGGACCGATGCGCAGCCCGCGAGGTGGCGGTGTCCGGACAGCAGCACGTACCTGGCCAGTGCGGCCCACAACAGGTTGATCACGGCCCCGGTGCGGTGGTCCGGGTGCACGCAGGAGCGGCCAGCCTCGACCAGGTCAGGCCGAATCCCGTGCAGTGCGCTGAGGTCGAACTCCGAGTCCGAGTACAGCCGCGCCGTCCGGCCGGGGCGCAGCAACCGGTACGTGCCCACCACCGTGCCGGTTGTGGTGGCCTGCACCACCAGGTGGTCGCAGAACTCGTCGAACGGGTCGAGGTCCAGTCCGGGCACGGGGGTGCCCAGCCGCACGCCGAGCTCGGCGGTGAACACCTCGTAGCGCAGGCGCTGTGCCTGCCGAACGGTCTCCGCGTCGTCAGCGACCCGGACCGTGTAGCGCTCGACCTCCTGGATCGGCGCGCTGCCAGCGAATTTTCCCATGTGTCCATCGTGGACAATCGGGAAATGCTTGGTAATGCGGAATCTTACCCAATCGTTCGGGGGGTTATCCCCCCACTGCGAACCCGCCGCGCGAACGGAGAGAGCGCAAAAGGCACATCGCAGAGCCTTCCCAGGTCTGGGGGCCTGGGAAGGCTCTGCTTCAGGCGGCGACCGGCACCGGGCGAGCTGGGTGTGCCCGGTGTCTGCCGACCGCCCACTCCACCGCGAACCAGCCGAGGGCCGTGGCGACCAGTACGGCAGGCCAGGAGCCGAGGGCGGCCGGTGGAGCCTGTGCGACCGCGCCCTGCCCCCACAGCGCGGCGTACCCGAACGCGGTGACCAGCACCGCACCCCCGACCGGGACGAGCACCGCGGGCAGCAGCAGCGCCAGGTCGACCGCCACCCCGACGGCGATCACCCAGAACGGCACCACGCACGGCGGGAAGTCCAGCGCCGTCATCAGCCCCAGCACCAGCACCCGGTAGCCCACGTACGCCCCGGCGATCAGCGTGGCCACCCACCTGCCCAGCAGGAACCGCTTGGCCACCGCCAGGACCAGTGCCGCCGAGAGCAGGCACCACACCGGGTACAGCCACTCGGGCAGTCCCAGTGAGAAGTGCTCCACGGCGGCCCGGTCCACCGGGTGGCCGATCTGGCTCGCCGCGAACTCCAGCAGCTCCGGCTCGGCGTAGGGCCTCCCCTGATCCCACGCCGCCAACGACAGGACCCCGAACTCCTGTTGCTCGTTGGGGAACCACAGGTTCTCCATGAAGAAGAACGCCAGCGCGCCGAGCCCGACCGGCCGCACCCACGAGGCCCCCGTTCCCCGCGGGTAGTGCAGCACCCAGCCACGGATGACCCCGATCATCGTGACGGTCGTGCCGCAGTAGAGCAGCACGTGGGTGATGCTCCACGCCGTGAGGTCCAGCCCGTTCACGGTGTGGTTGACCAGGTCGAGCGGGATGGTCACCAGGAAGGAGCCCAGCCCGATCTGCGTGAACCGCAACGAGGTCCGGTCGGCCCCGTACCCGGTGTAGGTGTGGAACAGCACCAGGGCGACCCCGATGACCGTGCCGACGGTGTTGATGTCGTGCGGCGGCGCCAGGGTGTCCCGGATCCACTTGAAGTGCCAGGCCACGTCCCACCCCGCGCCCAGCGCCTTGAAGGCCAGCGCGGTCAGCCAGCCCAGGTACAGCACCGTGAGCACCGGTGCGGGCGTGACCCGCCCCGGCTCCCCTCGCGTCCACAGTGGACGTACCTGGTGCTCCAGGAAGTTCCTCGCTGCCCCCGCCATGCGCTTATCCTGGTGGCTGGGCAGGGCGGTCCGGTATGGGGAATTTCCCCTATGTGGGGTGGGGACAACCCCCCAATTCCACGTTCACCCGCTGTGATCGGCCGTGCTCAGCCGCTCGGAGTCACCCTGAGGCGTCCGCAGCGGGTAACGGTGCAGGAACCAGGTCGCGGCCAGCCACAGCACCAGTAGCGAGCCCGCCGCGACCGGCGCCGACCAGTCCGCCCTTGGCGGCGCGCTGAGCAGCACCGACTGCACCGCCAGCAGGGCGTAGGAGGCGACCGTGACCAGTACGGCGCCGACCATCGGCCGCAGCCACTGGGAGATCGGCAGCAGGAACACGGCGTCCACGGCCAGCCCGGCGGCGATCAGGAAGAACGGCACGGCCGATGGCGGGAAGTGCGTGGCGGACAGCACGAGCCAGAGCAGGGCGCGGAAGCCCACGTAGAGCCCGGCCATCGCGGTGGCGGTCCACCGCCTGCCGATCAGCTGGCGGCCGATCGCGAGGATCACCACGCAGGCGCCGATGCCCCACGCCGGGTAGACCCAGTCCGGCATCGGCAGCGAGAAGCCCGCCAGTGCTTCCCGGCCCACCGGGCGGCCGATCTGGTTCGCGGCGAACTCCAGCAGCTCCCGGTCGGCATACGGGTGGCCGGGGTCGCGGTCCCAGGAGGCCAGCTCCAGGATGCCGTACTCCTGCTGCTCGTTGGGGAACCAGAAGTCCTCGAACACCAGGGTGAGCAGCACCAGCCAGCCCGCGGTGAACCAGCGGCCCCGGCCCGCGCCCCGGTACCAGCCCATCGCCACCCCGATCAGCATCGCCGCGGTGCCGATGAACAGCAGCGAGTGCGAGGGGCTCCAGGTGGTGATGTCCAGACCGTTGACGTTGTGGTTGACCACGTCGATCGGGATCGCCACCAGGAAGATCCCGGTGCCCCACTGCATCCAGCGCAGCGTGCGGCGGTCGGCCCCGTAGCCGGTGTAGGTGTGGAACAGCACCAGTGCCACCGCGATGCCGGTGCCCACGGTGTTCAGGTCGTGCGGCGGGGCCAGGTCGTCGCGCAGGGTCTCGAAGTGCCAGGAGATGTCCCAGGAGCCGCCGAGCAGTTTCAGCACCAGCGCCACGAACCACCAGGCGTACATGATCGAGAACAGTTCGGCGGGCGTCTCGCGGCCCGCCGTGCCCCTGGTCCAGTACAGACCCCACAGCTCGCGCACGCGCGCCACCGACCAAGAACCGTTCTTCGTGCTCACCGCCCGAGGATGCCAGACGGGTTTCACCCGATCGAGGGGTGACGCTCGTTGCCCACGGGGTGGCGGGGTGGGCAAGGTCACCGGTCTGGTCCGCACGTCCCGAAGGGAGGTAGCACGTGAACAAGCGAGTCGTCGCCGGTGTGGTCGTGACCGCACTGGTCCTGGTCGCCGGTGGTGTCCTGGTGCGGATGCTGCTCACCTGAGCCGTCAGGCACGATTGCCGGTATGAGCTTGAACGAGAACCTGCTCGGCCCCGGTCCCACCCTGCTGCCCGACCGGCCTCAGTTGCAGGAGGCCGCCGAGGGCGGCACCAATCCCGGTGACCTGGTGCGCATCGCCCCCGACTTCAGCGAGGCCTGGGCGCTGCTCGCCGAGCGGGCGCTGAACTCCGGTGACCCGATCGCCGCGTACGCCTACGCGCGCACCGGCTACCACCGCGGGCTCGACCAGCTGCGCAGGTCGGGCTGGAAGGGCTTCGGGCCCGTGCCGTGGAAGCACCGCGCCAACCAGGGCTTCCTGCGGGCGCTGGCCGCGCTGGCCAAGGCGGCGGGCGAGATCGGGGAGACCGAGGAGTACGAGCGCTGCCGCGGGTTCCTCGCGGAGAGCGACCCCGAGGCGCCCGTGGCCACCGGCCTGGCCTGACCTTGGCGAACCGGGTTTTTGCCGAGCTGCGGCGCAGGCTGAGGCGGTTGCAGCGCACGGCACTGCCCATCGGGCAGGCGGGGGTGGCCGCGGGCGGCGCGTGGCTGATCGCCACGGAGCTCGTCGGCCACCCCCACCCCTTCTTCGCGCCCTCCGCGGCGGTGACCTGCCTGGGCGTTGCCATGGGCCAGCGGTTGCGCCGGGTGGTCGAACTGGTCGTCGGGGTCAGCGTGGGCGTGGGCATCGGCGACCTGCTGATCTCCCGGATCGGCTCGGGCACCTGGCAGATCGTGCTGGTCGTGGTGCTGGCGATGGCCGCCGCGGTGCTGCTCGACGGCGGGGCGGTGATCGCCCTGCAGTCCGGGACCTCGGCCGTGCTGGTGGCCACGCTGCTGCCGCCGAGCACGACGGGCGGTTACGACCGCATGGTGGACGCGCTCATCGGCGGGGCCACCGGCCTGGCGGCGATGGCCCTGCTCCCGGCGAACCCGTTGACCCTGGCCCACCGGCACGCCGACACCGTGCTGCGCGAGCTGGGGGCGGTGCTGCGCGCGATCGGCGATGCCGTCACGGCCCGGGACGCCGTGGCCGCCGCCGCGGCGCTGACCAGGGCGCGGGCCAGTCAGCGCGCGCTGGACGAGTTCAAGGCGGCACTGGTGACCGGCACGGAGGTCGCCACGATCGCACCGATCCGCTGGCGCCGCCGCGGCGAGCTGGACCGGTACAAGCTGGCGCTGGGCGCCGTGGACCTGGCGATCCGCAACACGCGGGTGCTCGCGCGCCGGGCGATGTCGGTGCTGCGCGACGAGGAGGACGTGCCGCAGGGCCTGCCGCTGGTGCTCAACGGACTCGCGGACTGCGCGGATGCCCTGCGCAGGGAGTTGGCCAGGCAGGTGGACCCGGTGCTGACCCGCGCGCTGCTGCGCGACCTGGCCGCACGCACCGACGAGCTGCTGGCCGGGGCCGGGTTCTCGGTCCGCGTGGTGGTGGCCCAGCTGCGCTCGATCATCGTGGACCTGCTGGTGGCCAGCGGGGTGAGCCGGGCGGACGCGATCGGCGCCCTGCCCGCCCTGCCCGAGGCCGAGGGCGCGTAGTGCGGTGGCCGTGCCCGCTGGTCGGGCGCGGCCACCGCACTCAGCCCGCTGGGCGGTTCAGCACACCGAGCAGCGCCATGTGCAGCGCCCGGTGGTCGCGCGGGTCGTGCACCACGCACGAGGCCCCGCGCAGCCGGTACCACTCGTCCGCCTCCTCGTAGCGCACGTACACCGAGACGAGTCCGTCCTCGCCGGCCTCGGTGCGCAGTTCGAGGTCGCCGGTGATCACCCCGACGTCGTCGGTCATCACCCCGCCGGGGCCAGACGCGAACGGGGACGAGTATTCGGCCATCAGCACCTACCGAGCATGTCCTGCAGAGCGCTCTTCTCCGCGGAGTTGACAGTGAGCGAGTACTTGGACTTCACGTGCGTCCACATCTTCGCGTACGTGCACCAGTACGAGGTCAGCGGAGGCTTCCACAGATCGGGTGACTTGTCGCCCTTGGACTCGTTCACCGCGCCCTTGACGGCCACCAGCTGCGGGTAGCTCAGGTCGTTGGCGAAGTCCTGGCGCCGCTGCGCGGTCCAGCCGGAGGCGCCGGTGCGCCAGGCGTCGGCCAGCGGCACCATGTGGTCGATCTGGATGGCCGAGGCGCTGGTTTGCGTGGAGCCGTCGTACGGGCTGTACCAGGTGCCGGACTTGGCCGCGCAGGAGGAGTCGGTCTGCACGTTCGTGCCGTCGCGCTTGAGCACCATCTCGCGGGTGTTGCAGCTGCCCTCGATGGTGATCCAGTGCTTGAACTTGTCCCGCGAGTAGCCGGCGGAGGAGCCGTCGGGCTGGACCCGCAGCCCGTTGAGCTCGTTCACCGCGGTGGTCTTGTCCGGGATGTTCGGCGGGGTCGCGGAGGCCGGGGTGCTCACCCCGAGGACCGCGACCACCGACAGCGCTCCGGCGGCTAACAGCCCGCGTACGGCACGAAAACTATTCATCGTCACTCCACCCGAGTTGGTGACTAATTGACCAATCGACGATGGCGCACGATGTGATCTATGGCAACACCTTCCGGTGACACCTAGCGGGACTAAATGCTAACTCCTGGTGACCGATTTGGCTCAGATCAGGCCGCGCACCAGCCGCAGGTCCTCGGTGTGCCGGTACCAGGTCCACTTGGTGACCTGCCTCGGGTGCACCACCCCGTCGCTGACCGGTGCGCTGGGCACGCACCCCACCTGGACCGCCCGCCCCTGGGTCACCGTGGTCCGCCGCACCAGCAGCTGTCGCCGCACCACGCGCACCACCAGACCCGGACCGCGGTCCGGATCGGGTCCCACCGTGAGCTGGCCCGCCTGCCCGCGCAGCACCTGGGTCTCGTCGCAGTAGGCCACGCCGCGCACCGGCCGGAACACGCCCTCGCCGACGATCACCCCGCCCGAGTCGTCGCGGATCAGCGGCACCGGGTCCGGGTCGGCCCGCAGCGCCAGGTCCAGCGCGCGCCCGGGGTCGGTCGGCAGGTCCCAGATCCGCGCGACCACCGAGTCCTCGCTGGTGGGCAGGTAGCCCACGGGCACCTCGGCGAGCCGCTCCGTGCGCAGCAGCCGCAGCACGACCGCGGCCAGGTCCGCGTCCGTTCCACGCACCAGGAGCCGGCGCCCGTCCAGGCCCTTGACCAGCGGATCCACCTCGGTGCGACCGGGTTTGGCGGCCACCTCGTGCACCTCAAGATCGTCACGGTCGGCGAACATCGGTGACGCCCCGTGGCCCGCGTCCTTTCCGCAGGCCAGCACTAGTGCGCCCACGACCACCTCCTGGTCTACAGTCAATCACCGGCATTCGGCCTGCAGTCGTCTAGCACGGGGAGTTTCACATGCCTGCCATCGTCCTGATCGGCGCCCAGTGGGGCGATGAAGGCAAGGGCAAGGCCACCGACCTGCTCGGTGACCGGATCCAGTGGGTGGTCCGCTACCAGGGCGGCAACAACGCCGGGCACACCGTGGTGCTGCCCGACGGCCAGAGCTTCGCCCTGCACCTGATCCCCTCCGGCATCCTCTCGCCCGGGGTCACCAACGTGATCGGCAACGGGGTGGTCGTGGACCCCGGCGTGCTGCTCGAGGAGCTGGCCGGGCTGGAGGAGCGCGGGGTGGACACCGCCCGCCTGCTGATCTCCTCCGACGCGCACCTGATCATGCCCTACCACGTGGCCATCGATAAGGTCACCGAGCGCTACCTGGGCAAGTCCAAGATCGGCACCACCGGTCGCGGCATCGGCCCCGCCTACCAGGACAAGGTCTCCCGGGTGGGCGTGCGGGTGCAGGACCTGCTGGACGAGAAGATCCTGCGGCAGAAGGTCGAGGCCGCGCTGGAGTTCAAGAACCAGCTGCTGGTCAAGGTCTACAACCGCAAGGCCATGGACGCCGAGCAGGTCGTGGACGGGATGCTGGAGCACGCCAGCGCCTTCGCGCACCGCATCGCCGACACCCGGCTGCTGCTCAACCAGGCCCTGGACCGCGGCGAGAACGTGCTGCTGGAGGGCTCGCAGGGCACCCTGCTCGACGTGGACCACGGCACCTACCCGTTCGTGACCTCCTCGAACCCGACCTCCGGCGGGGCCTGCGCGGGGTCGGGCATCGGGCCCACCCGGATCACCACCGTGATCGGCATCCTCAAGGCGTACACGACCCGCGTCGGCTCCGGGCCGTTCCCCAGCGAGCTGCACGACGACATGGGCGAGCTGCTGCGCAAGACCGGCGGGGAGTTCGGCGTCACCACCGGGCGCTCACGGCGCACCGGCTGGTTCGACGCCGTGATCGCCCGCTACGCCGCTCGGGTCAACGGCATCACCGACTACTTCCTCACCAAGCTGGACGTGCTGTCCGGGCACGAGAAGGTGCCGGTCTGCGTGGCCTACGAGGTGGACGGCGAGCGCGTGGACGAGATGCCCATGACGCAGACCGACGTGCACCACGCCGTGCCGGTGTACGAGGAGCTGCCCGGCTGGTTCGAGGACATCAGCCACTGCCGCACCTTCGAGGAACTGCCCGCCAACGCCCGCGCCTACGTGGAGCACCTGGAGCAGATCTCCGGGGCCCGCATGTCCGCGATCGGCGTGGGGCCGGGCCGCGAGCAGACCATCGTGCGCCACGACATGACGGGCGCCTGACGCACTCCGTGCCGTGCGCCTCGGTCAGAGCAACTGGTCGAGGCGCACGGTCACCGGGAACGGGGTCGTGGCGGTGAACTCCCCGGTGATCTCCTGGCTGTCCTGGTAGCCGAACTCTTTGGTGAGCTGGCACGCGGTCAGCGACACCGGCTCCTCGATGTCCACGATCCAGTAGTGCGGGATGCCCGCCTCGGCGTACTCCTCACGCTTGGTCCGGTAGTCGGTGCGCTTCGAACCCGGCGAGACGATCTCGACCACCAGGAGTTCGGTGTACCCGGTGGCCGTCTCACCCAGCCTCGTGTAGTCGGAGATGGTCAGCAACTCGCCGAGCGGATTCGGTGGCGGGATCACGCGCCAGTCTCCCACAGCGCACCGACAATGCTCGGTCACCGAGCTTCTCCCAGAGTCCGGGCGCCGTTGACTTCGCGGGACCCCTCGCCAAGACTCGCTCGTATGGGTGAACTCCTGGTCGCACGTCTTCACGTGGACCTCCGCAGGCAGGCCAGTGCGGTCTGTCCGGTGCGCTGATCCTCCTTTCGCCCCAAGCCTTTTCTCACCACGATCCGTGGTTCCCGCGCGCCCCCACCTCGGAGGAATCGTGTCGATTCCCACCCTGGCCGTCGCCGACCCGCCGCACACCGCCGCGCCGCCGACCGCCCCCGCCCGAACACCCCGAAGACGCAGGTTGCCCAACCTCCTGCGCTGGATCAGCCCGGTGGGCCTGCTGCTGTTGTGGCAGTTGGCCTCCAGCACCGGAGTGCTCACCGAGGACAAGCTGGCCTCGCCGACGAAGGTCCTCTCCGCCGCGGTGGACCTCGCGGCCACCGGCGAACTCGGTGACGCGTTCGCCGTGTCCCTGCGCCGAGTCCTGCTCGGCGTGGCACTGGGCGCGGTGATCGCGCTGGTGCTGGGCATCACCGCGGGCCTGTCCCGCTGGGGTGCCGTGCTGGTCGACCCGCCGGTACAGATGCTGCGCACCCTGCCCTTCCTCGGGCTGGTGCCGCTGTTCATCATCTGGTTCGGCATCGGCGAGGAGCCCAAGGTCGCACTGGTCGCACTGGGCTTCTCCTTTCCCTTGTACCTCAACGTGTACGCGGGCATCCGCGACACGGATCCGCAGCTGCTCGAAGCCGCGGGCGTGCTGGGCTACACGCGGTGGGAGCGGCTGGTGCACGTGGTGCTGCCCGCCGCACTGCCGCAGACCCTGGTGGGGCTACGGCAGGGCCTGGGCGTCGCGTGGCTCTCGCTGATCGTCGGCGAGCAGGTCAACGCGCAGGCCGGGCTCGGCTACCTGATCAACAACGCCAGGGACTTCCTGCGCACCGACCAGGTCGTGGTCGGGCTGGTGGTCTACGCCGCGCTGGGCCTGGCAACGGACGCGGTGGTGCGCGCGGTGGAGAGGAGGACACTGCGGTGGCGCAACACGTTGTGAGGGTTCGGGAACTGGTCCGCCAGTTCGGCACGCGCAAGGTGCTCGACAACCTCGACCTGGACGTGCGGCGCGGGGAATTCGTCGCCCTGCTGGGACGAAGTGGTTCCGGCAAGTCCACGCTGCTGCGCGTGCTCGCCGGGCTGGACCGCGAGGTGAGCGGTGACGTGCGTGTCGATGGCACGGTGTCGGTGGCCTTCCAGCAGCCGCGACTGCTGCCGTGGCGCAGGGTCTGGCGCAACGTGTCGCTGGGCCTGCACGGGGTGGACGGTCGGGCGGTGGCGGACCGGGCGCTGGCCGAGGTGCGGCTGAGCGAGCACGCCGAGGCGTGGCCGATCACCTTGTCCGGTGGTGAGGCCCAACGCGTTTCCCTTGCCAGGGCCCTGGTTCGCGAGCCGGACCTGTTGCTGCTGGACGAGCCGTTCGGGGCGCTGGACGCGTTGACCCGGTTGGCGATGCACCGGCTGGTCGAGGACCTGTGGCAGGCGCACCGGCCCGGCGTGCTGCTGGTGACGCACGACATCGACGAGGCGCTGCAGCTGGCCGACCGCGTGCTGGTCCTGGACGAGGGGCGCATCCGCGCGGAGCACCTGCCGCCGCCACGCCCGCGCAGGCACGCCGACCTGACCGAACTGCGAGACCGTGTGCTCGTCGACCTCGGAGTGGAGAACCATGAGGCTGCGTAACGCCTTGCTGCCCGTGCTGGCCCTCGGAGCGTTGGCGTTGGCCGGGTGCGGCGGCACCTCCTCGGCGGGCACCACACCCGCACCGCAGGCGGTCAGCGCCGCGGACCTGGCCAAGGTCACCCTGAAGGTCGGCGACCAGAAGGGCGGCTCCCAGGCCCTGCTGGAGGCCGCCGGGCTGCTGAATACCCCGTACAAGATCGAGTGGTCCACCTTCACCTCCGGCCCGCCGCTGCTGGAAGCCGCCAGTGCGGGTGCGGTGGACCTCGGCGGGGTGGGTAACACGCCGCCGATCTTCTCCGCCGCGGCCAACGCGAAGATCGCCGTGGTGCAGGCGGCCCAGCACACCGGTCCCGGTGACGCCCTGCTGGTTCCCGAGGACTCGCCGATCCGCGATGCCAAGGAGCTCAAGGGAAAGACGATCGCGGTGGCCAAGGGCAGCTCGGCGCACGGGCAGCTGCTCGACGTGCTGATCCGGGCCGGGCTCAAGGTCAACGACGTGACGATCACCTTCCTGCAACCGGCCGACGCGTACACGGCCTTCACCCAGCACCGCGTCGACGCCTGGGCGATCTGGGACCCGTACACCTCACAGGCCTTGCTGGAGGCCAAGGCGCGGTCCCTCGTGGACGGCAGCTCCGGCACCGCCAACGGCTACTCGTTCCAGGTGGCGGGGCGCAGCGCGCTGGGCGACGCGGGCAAGAACACCGCGATCCAGGACTACCTGTCGCGGCTGGCCAAGGCGCAGAAGTGGTCGGACAGCCACAAGGACGAGTGGGCCCAGGCCTGGTCCAAGGTCACCGGGCTCAAGCCCGAGGTGGCCAGGACCTCCGTCGGGCACGGGGCCACACTGCCCATCCCGTTGGACGACAAGGTGATCGCCTCCGAGCAACAGCTCGCCGACGCGTTCAGCGATGCGAAGGTGTTGCCGGGCAAGGTGAAGTTCGCGGACTTCGTGGACACCCGTTACGAGGACAAGACCGGAGGTTCACGATGAGCGAGCTTGCGAGCGAATCATCGGCCACAGGGCCGGCGCGAAGCGCCGCACCGAGCGCCAATGAGGTGCGGCGATGAGCGTTGTGCTGCACTGGTTCCTGCCCACCTCCGGGGACGGGCGCCACATCGTGGACCGCTTCCACGGCTCGCAGGAGGCCGGGGCGCCCGCCCAGCGCGGCCCGGACATCGACTACCTGGGCCAGATCGCCCGTGCCGCCGAGCAGTTGGGCTTCGTCGGCGTGCTGACCCCGACCGGCACCTGGTGCGAGGACGCGTGGCTGACCACCGCCGCGCTGATCGGCCAGACCGAGCGGCTGAAGTTCCTGGTGGCCTTCCGGCCCGGGGTCATCTCGCCCACGCTGGCGGCGCAGATGTCCGCGACCTACCAACGGATCTCGCGGGGCAGGCTGCTGCTCAACGTGGTCACCGGTGGGGACGCGATCGAGCAGCAGCGCTTCGGCGACTGGCTGGACCACGACCAGCGCTACGCCCGCACCGACGAGTTCCTGAGCATCGTGCGCGGCCTGTGGAGCGGGGCGCCGGTGGACTTCACCGGCGAGCACCTCAAGATCGCGGGCGGCCTCGTGCCGGTGCCGCCGGACCCGCTGCCGCAGGTCTACTTCGGCGGTTCCTCGGACGCCGCGCTGCCGGTGGCGGCCCGCAACGCCGACGTCTACCTGACCTGGGGCGAGCCGCCCGAGCAGGTGGCGGAGAAGATCGCCAGGGTGCGGGCGCACGCCGAGGCGGCCGGGCGCACGCTGCGCTTCGGCATCCGGCTGCACACCATCAGCCGGGACAGCTCCGAGGCGGCCTGGGCCGAGGCGAACCGGCTCGTGGACGCCATCGACCCGGCCTCGCTCGCGCGGGCGCAGGAGCAGCTGCGTACCAGTCAATCCGTTGGCCAGCAACGGATGCTGGCCCTGCACGGCGGTCAGCGGGACAAGCTGGAGATCTACCCGAACCTGTGGGCGGGCATCGGCCTGGTGCGCGGCGGGGCGGGCACCGCGCTGGTGGGCAGCCACCGCGAGGTCGCCGACCGGATCGAGGAGTACCACGCGCTGGGCGTGGAGGAGTTCATCTTCTCCGGCTACCCGCACCTGGAGGAGGCGTACTGGTTCGGCGAGGGCGTGCGGCCCGAACTGGTCCGGCGCGGGCTGATCGCCGAGGGCGAGAATCCGGTCCTGGCTGCGTGAAATAAACGGAGGCTTCCTCTGGTTAGAGCTGGTGAACTCATCTCCAGGGGAGGCACACGATGCGTGGACTGCTGCTTGACCAGAAGGCGGACAACGGGATCCGGCTCGGCGAGACGACCGAGCCGGTCCCCGCCGCCAACGAGGTGCTCATCGAGGTCAGGGCGATCTCGCTGAACTGGGGCGAACTGCACGGCACGTACGGCAAGGAGGACGGCGACGTCAACGGCTGGGACGCCGCGGGCGTGGTCGTGAAGGCCGCCGCCGACGGCAGCGGTCCCGCCGTGGGCGCTCGCGTGGTCACGTTCAACAGCGGCGGGGCGTGGGCGCAACTGCGTGCCGTGCCGTCCAGCCAGCTCGCCGTCCTGCCCGACACCTTGGACTTCGGCGAGGCCAGTGCCCTGCCGGTGGCCGGGGTCACCGCCCTGCAGGCGCTGCGCAAGCTCGGGCCGGTCGTGGGCCGCCGCGTGCTGGTGACCAGCGCCTCCGGTGGCGTGGGCCGCTTCGCGGTGCAGCTCGCGGCCCGCGCCGGGGCGCACGTCATCGCCTCCGTGGGCAGTGCCGCGCGCGGTGCGGGACTGGCCGAGCTGGGGGCGGCCCAGGTCGTGGTCGGCCTGGAAGGGGTCGAGGCCCCGCTGCACGGGGTGCTGGACAACGTCGGCGGCCCGACCCTCGTGCAGGCCTTCGAGCTGCTCGCCCCGGGCGGCGTGATCCAGTCCATCGGCTACACCTCGGGTCAGCCCGCGGTGTTCGAGCCCTACGCCACCGTGCGGCCAGGGCACCGGCTGGAGGGCTTCATGATGGACTACGCCGCGGCCGAGGACCTCGCCTACCTGGTGAACCTGCTCGCGTCCGGTGAGCTGGACGCGCAGGTGGGCTGGCGCGGCAACTGGGAGTCCCACCAGGACGCCATCGCCGCGCTCAAGGGCCGCAAGGTCGCGGGCAAGGCCGTGCTGGACGTGTCCTGATCCGGTGGCGGCCCTCACTCGCGGTTGAGGGCCGCCTCCTCCAGGTCCAGCTCGCGCTGCACCCGGCGGAACACCTCGTCGTCGATCTCACGGGCGTTGCGCGCGGCAAGGAACACCTCGCGCTCGGCCGCCAGCATCGTGCGGCGCAGCCTGCGCCAGCGGCTCGCGGGGCTCTCCCCGATTTCCTCCTCGGACCGGCCCAGCCGCTCCCAGGCCGCGTTGCCCCGGTGCTCGGCGATGGTCCGCAACCGGGCGACCACCTGCTCCGGGGTGCCCGAGTCGGCGGCCTCCTCGTCCAGCCGGTCGATGGAGGCCCGCGCCGCGTGGTACTTCACCTGCGCCTCGGCCAGGGTGTCGGTGTGCTCCTCGTTCGACTCCACGCCGAGCTTGCGGATCACCCACGGCAGGGAGAGCCCCTGCAGCAGGAGCGTGCCGACCGTCACCACGAAGGTGAACAGCACGATGACATTGCGCTCGGGCATGGACTCCGGCAGGGCGGCCGCCGCCGCCAGGGACACCACCCCGCGCATGCCCGCCCAGGCCACCACCGAGACCGAGCGCCAGCCCGGGTCCTCCTCGTTCTCGCGGATGCGCTTGGACAGCAGCCTGGGCAGGTACGTGCCCGGGAACATCCACACCACCCGGATCAGCACCGCCACCGCCAGTACCCCCAGCGCCGCGAGCAGCAGCGGCCAGGTCACGCCGCTCTCCCGGTAGACCAGCCGCACCTGTAGGCCGATCAGCGCGAAGACCCAGGACTCCAGCAGCACGTCGAAGGCCCGCCACACGGCCGTCTCCTGCAGGCGGGTGGCGTACCCGGCGCGCGGCGCGTTGTGCCCCAGGTACAGGCCCGCCGCCACCACCGCGAGCACGCCCGAGGTGTGCGCCGACTCGGCGATCAGGTACGCGCCGAAGGGCACCAGCATGCCCAGCGCGCTCTCCAGTACCGAGTCCGACAGCCGCTGCCGGACCGCGTGCACCAGCACCCCCAGCAGGTAGCCGATCAGCCCGCCGCCCACCGAGGCCAGCAGGAAGGTGCCGATGCCCTCGCTCCAGGACAGGGCCAGCCCGGTCGCCGAGGCCACCGCCACCTTGTACGCGGTCAGCGCGGTGGCGTCGTTGACCAGGCTCTCCCCGATCAGCACCGTCATGATCCGGCGCGGCAGGCCCAGCTTGCGGCCGATCGCCACGGCGGCCACCGCGTCCGGCGGGGCCACGATCGCGCCGAGCACCAGCGCCGCGGCCAGCGGCATACCGGGCACCAGCCAGTACGTGGCCAGGCCGACGGCCAGCGTGGTCGCCAGCACCAGGCCCACCGCGAGCAGCCCGATCGGCCGCACGCTGCGCCGGATGTTGACGTACGAGCTGTCCAGCGCAGCCGAGTACAGCAGCGGTGGCAGCACCAGGGGCAGCACCAGCTCCGGGTCCAGCCGGAAGTCCGGCATACCCGGCACGAAGGACAGGCCCAGCCCGACCGCGACGAGCAGCAGCGGCGCAGGCCAGTCGAACCGGCGGGCGATCGCGGTCACCGCGAGCGAACCGGCGAGCAACAGCAACAGTTCCGACCCGTGCACGGGAAGAGGGTAGTGACAATGGTGGGTATGAGCTGCGAACACGTGATCGGCGTGCAGGACATCGAGGTCGTCCCGGGCAGCACCGTCGGCTGCGAGGAGTGCCTGGAACTTGGCGAGTCCGCCTGGGTGCACCTGCGCATGTGCCTGTCCTGCGGGCACGTGGGCTGCTGCGACTCCAGCGCGCACCGGCACGCCACCGCCCACTTCCAGGCCACCGGCCACCCGGTGATGCGCTCGTTCGAGCCCGGCGAGAGCTGGCGCTGGTGCTACGTGGACGAACGGCTCGTCTGAACCGATCACTGTCCGCAGCAGTCGAGTTGCTCCGTTCGAGTGATGAGCATCACTGGATGAGAGGGGTGTGACCATCCGACTGAGGACAGTTCTCTAGGCTCCTGGCTCGTGCGCGTCCTCGTGATCGGGTCCGGTGCCCGGGAACATGCCCTGCTGCTGGCCCTGTCGAAGGACCCTGCGGTCACCGCCCTGGCCTGTGCCCCCGGCAACGCCGGGACCGCAGGCCTCGCCGAGGTGTACGGCATCGACCTCGCCGACCCGGGCGCCGTCGCCGCACTCGCCAAGGAGTGGGGCGCCGAGCTGGTCGTCGTCGGCCCGGAGACCCCGCTCGTGCTGGGCGCCGCCGACCCCGTGCGCAGCGCGGGCATCCCGTGCTTCGGCCCGGCCAAGGAGGCCGCCCGCATTGAGGGCTCCAAGGCCTTCGCCAAGGACGTCATGCGGGCCGCGGGCGTGGCCACCGCCCGCAGCGAGACCGTGGACACCCCGGCCCGGCTGGACGCCGCGCTGCGCCGGTTCGGGCCCACCTGGGTGGTCAAGGACGACGGGCTGGCCGCGGGCAAGGGCGTGGTCGTCACCAAGGACTACGACGTGGCCCGCGCGCACGCCATGCACCTGCTCGACGGCGGCCACCCGGTGCTGCTCGAATCCTTCCTCGACGGCCCCGAGGCCTCCCTGTTCTGCGTGGTCGACGGCACCACCGTCGTACCGCTGCTGCCCGCGCAGGACTTCAAGCGGGTCGGGGACAACGACGCGGGCCCGAACACCGGCGGCATGGGTGCCTACAGCCCGCTGCCCTGGGCCCCCGACGACCTGGTCGACCAGGTCGTCGCCGAGATCGTGCAGCCCGTGGTCGACGAGCTCGCCCGCCGCGGCACCCCGTTCTCCGGGCTGCTCTACGCCGGGCTCGCCCTGACCTCCGAGGGCCCCCAGGTCATCGAGTTCAACTGCCGGTTCGGCGACCCCGAGACCCAGGCCGTGCTCGCGCTGCTGCGCACCCCGCTGGCCGGGCTGTTCCTCGCCGCCGCCGAGGGCCGCCTCGCCGAGCACCCCCCGCTGGAGTGGGAGCCCGGCGCCGCCGTCACCGTCGTGCTCGCCGCCGAGGGCTACCCCGGCCGCCCGCGCACCGGCGACGTCATCGCCGGTTCCGAGGCCGAGGGCGTGCTGCACGCCGGTACCCGCCGCCGCGAGGACGGTGCCGTCGTCTCCACCGGCGGGCGCGTGCTCTCCGTTGTCGGCACCGGCCCCGACCTCGAGGCCGCCCGCGCCGACGCCTACCGGCGGATCGGCGCCGTGCACCTCACCGGCTCCCACCACCGCACCGACATCGCCCTGCGCGCCGCCCGCGGCGAGGTGCACGTCCCCAACTAGCGGGAACCCCCAGCCGCTCGCGTTCGTCGAACTCAGGCACGGCACACACCATCGTTGGTAGCCTGCGAACCGGGTCCGAGCAGTCACGAAGCGTGCGGGGGCGAGCTATGGCAGCGACGAACGAACCGGGCGGCGCGATGTCCTCCCAGGTGAGATCCGATCTGGCCAGCATCGACTCCGTGGTCGGCTCCGCCTTCGACCCCTTCGGCGGGGCCGCCAACGCCTTCGCCGGGGTCAGCGGCGGCAAGCTGACCGTCAACCACGACACGGTGCTGCAAGCCGGCAAGGTCATCCAGGACCAGGTCGACCAGCTGAAAATGCTCGTCGTTCCGAAAGCCAAATCGCTGAAGATGACGAAGTTCGCCGAGGACTTCATCAGCCTGGACGTCGCCGACGAGTGGAACAAGCTGCTGGACCAGAACCCGGACTCCTACAAGAACCGGATCATGCAGTACGTGGACAGCCTGGAGAAGCTCGCAGGGCAACTGAAGACTGCGGCGAAGCAGTACGGCTACACAGAAGACCAGATCAAAGCCGCGTTTGGAGCCTCCGAGTGACCACTCGCGTCCGAGCGAGCGTCATCGTCCTGTTGTCGGTCCTGGCTGTCGCCGGGTGCACGCAGGTCGACCAGGGACAGCCGAGCCCAGCGCCCTCGCCTACCAAGACGAGCACCTCGATCCCAAACAGGCCGAAGGACATCGACCTCGCGAGCGTGGATCCGTGCAAGCTGCTCACGGACGCTCAGAAACAGGTGCTCAAGGTCTACAAGTCGGGCCCGGGCCCGGATGAGACGCAGACTCCTGCGCCGAGCTGCTCCTTCCTGGTCAAGGACCCGGCGAATTTCGTGCTGTCGCTCTCGCCCGAGTCGAAGCGGGGCATCGACGAGTGGCTGAACAACACCGGGAACGTCAAGAAGCGGCTGATCTCGGTAGATGGGTTTCCTGCTGTCCAGCTCATCAACATGGGCAATGACTGGAATGACCCCAGCGGGTCCTTCTGCACCACCAACGTGAGCACGGCCCAGGGACAGGAGTTGTCCATGGATCTGGAACCGGTTGAGAAGAAGTTGTCCCAGGCCCAGATGTGCGACATCACGCTCCAGGCCGTCAAGGCCGCGCTGGCGACACTGCAGACGATCAAGTGATTCGGGAGGGGTAGCGATGGGGATGTTCGAGGAGAGCGTCGCGGGCACCGCCGAAGCCGCTCCGCAGCGGGACAAGCTGGGCAACTACCGGTTCGAGGGGTACAGCAACTACGACCTGGCCGACCAGGTGGACAAGCTCAGCAAGGGCAGCGGCTCGACGGTGCTGCACGGGGTGGTGGACGCGCTCAAGGACATCGCCAAGGACCTGACGAACACCAACACCGTGCTGCGCACCGAGCTGGCCAAGATCGGCATCGACTGGCAGAGCGTGGCGGGGCAGGGCGCGACCGAGCAGCTGAGCTCGCACGCCGCCTACAGCGACGGGGCCGAGTACAACATCACCGACTCCTCGGGCGCGCTGATCACGCAGAGCGACTCGCACGCGGTGGCGGCGAGTGCGCCGAAGCCCTCCACGGACACGCAGAAGTCGTTCGTGGACAAGGCGGCTGGCGTCTTCGGCTACGAGACGGACCACGCGCGGCAGGTGGAGCAGGCCCAGCACGACCGGGACGAGGCGATCCGCCAGCTCAACGACTACCAGGCGAACAGCAAGACGGCGCTGGAGGGCCACCAGCCGCTGGGGCAGCCGCCGGGGATCGACCTGCAGGCGCAGGCGGTGCAGAACACGGCGGGGGCCACCTCGCTGGCGGGTTACGTGAGCGGCTCGGGTGTGGCCTACGCCGGTCCCGGCGGCGGCGCTGGCGCGCCTTTCGCCGCTTCCGGCTCGGCCGGGCCGGGTGCACCGGGCTTCGCCGCCCCTGGCGGCTTGCCCGGTGGCGGTGGCGTGCCGGGGCCGATGGCGCCTGGTGCGGTGACCGGTGCTGGCGGTCTGCCTGGCAGCCTGCCGACCACGGGTATGCCTGCGGCTGCTTCGGCGGCGGGCAGTGCGCTGGCCGGTGAGATCGGGCTGGGTGCCGCGGTCGCCGGTGGCGCGGGTGCGGTCGCGGCTGGTGCGAACAGCGGGTCGCCGCGGGGCATGGTGCGCGGTGGGTCCGCTGGTGGCGGGGCCGGGGGCGAGCGTGCCGGGGTGAGCCGGGCCAACTCGGGTCTGGGTGCCCTGAACGAGGAGCAGGCCGCGCAGGCCCGTGCCGCGGAGCGGATTTCCCCGCAGGCCAAGCAGGGTTCCTCGATGATGCAGCCCGCCACGGACAAGAAGAAGAAGGAGGAGGACGCCGAGCACGTGCGCAAGTACGGGGTGGAGGCGGACGACCTCTTCGGGGATCAGCGCATGGTCGCACCGCCGGTGCTCGGCGAGGAACCGAGCGCGTAGCACCGATGGCGGCCAACGACACGATCGTCCTGTCCGTGTTGGAGTTCGACGTGCTGTGGGAGGCGGAGCGATTCCCGCGCAGGCACGTGGCGCTGGACGTGCCCAGTCCGGGCGTGACGCACAGCGAGCGGGCCGAACTTGTTGCTGGGGCGTGGAAGTCGCTGGAGCAGCGCGGGTTGGCCAGTGCGCGGCGGGCGGAGCCGGAGCTGTCCGACGACCTGGCGCTGCTGGCCTACCCGCGCAGCTCGGTGTACGGCTTCGTGTGGGCGGACGGCCGCAAGATCAGTCTGCTCGCCGCGTCCAACGGGGGCGCCGGGCTGATGGGCGTGGTGGACAACGGCGAGGTGTGGCTGATCCGCACCAGCGGCGGAGCGCTGGCCGAGGCGGCGGTGTCGGTGGCCGGGGACGTGCCGGCGGGGCCGGGCCGTTCGGTGAGCCTGCCCAACGAGGTGCTGCGGGCCGCGGACGCCAGCTCGCAGGGTGATCCGCAGCGGCTGGTGCTGGAGCTGGAGCGCAACGGGGTGCCGTTGAGCCAGGCTCACGAACTGGTCGGCATGAGCGCGGACATGGGCACTCGCGGGCAGTTCGGCGTGGAGGCGGCCCAGGGGGCGCAGCGCCCGCGCCGGGCGAACAGGGTCGTGGCCTTCCACGACACGGCGCACGGCCGCTACCTGCACCTGGTCAAGCCCAGCGCGGACGGCACGCTGTGGAGCACCGTCACGCCCGCGGACAACCCCAGGCTGGCCGCTGCGGTGTGGGAGCTGGCCGAGGAGCTCTGATCACCCGTCCGGCTGACAATGGAACCGATGTCGGCCAGGTGCCGTCAGAGTGGGCGCCGGAGTCGGATTCGAGGGGGCGGCGGACGTGACGGCGACGAAGTTCAACTTCGATGCGATCGAGAGCTGCCGGACGGCCATGAACGGCCAGGCCGGGCAGTTCGGCGGGCTCAGCGACGGCTTCCAGGCCGGGGGCTCCACCAGCGCCGACGTGTTCGGCAAGCTCGACGCTTCGGCGGGCATCGCAGGGGCGGTGGACGGGCTCAACGGCACGGTGCACGGTGAGCTCAACGCCGCCGAGGAGCTGCTGCGCAAGGTGGAACGCGCACTCGACTCGATCGAGACGAACATCCACCAGACCGAAGAGGCCAACGCGAAGGGGCTCACCCCAGCATGAGCGAGCCTGCGAGCGTGGAAATGGGCACAGTATGAGCGCTGTCGACGAGGTGGCCGGGCTGCCCGGCGGCGGTGCGGTCGCCGAGATCGCGCGCAAGGTGGAGAACGCGCAACCGCAGGCGGTGCGCGACATCGCACAGCACTACCGGCAGGCCGCGGGCAAGTGCGAGGAGGGCGGCAAGGCCGTCACCAGCTCGGTGAACGCGCTGGACGGCGCTTGGGAGGGTGGCTCGGCTTCCGCGTTCACCACGTACATGGGCAACTTCACCAAGGCGGGCAGTTCCGTCTCGGAGGCGCTGAACAACGCCGCCGGTGGGCTGGAGGCCGCCGCGGGCACGCTGGAGACGGCGAAGTCCACTGTGGACCGTCGCTGCGAGGGCCTGCTCACCGAGGTCCGCAACTGGGACGCCGCCCACCCGCAGCCCAAGGACGGGGAGCGCGACGCGGCGATCAAGCCGTTGTGCGAGGCCGCCAAGGGCGACGTGCAGCGGGCGGTGGACACCGCCAACCACGAGCTGAGCTCCGCGCTGAACACGATCAAGGGCGCGATGAACATCGGGTCCAAGTTCTCCGCGCTGCCCGCCCCCGGCGACCAGCCGTTCAGCCCCGCACCGGGCCGCACCATCGAGTGGAAGGCCAAGCCGGAGCCGGTGACCTCCACCGGCTCGCAGTCCGCGGACACGCACAGCGGCCAGGGCCAGGGCACTGGCGCGGGTTCGGGTTCCGGCGGCGGTGGGGGCGGTGGCGGAGGAGGCGGCGACTACTCCGGTGGCGGCGGGGACGGCGGTGGCGGTGGTGGCGGCCTCGGTCCCAGCGGCGGCCCGCCCGGTGGTGGCGGTGGCCCCGCCCCGCAGGGCCAGGTCAAGGAGTGGATCGAGGAGGCGATGAAGATCCTCCAGGAGAACGGCGTGGACACGTCCAAGATGAGCGAGAACGACATCTGGGCGATCATCCAGCACGAGTCGGGCGGCAACCCGCACGCGATCAACCTGTGGGACTCCAACGCCAAGGCCGGGCACCCGTCCAAGGGCCTGATGCAGTGCATCGACTCCACGTTCCAGTCGCACAAGCTGCCCGGCCACGACGACATCTACAACCCGGTGGACAACATCATCGCGGGCGTCCGGTACTCGATCTCGCGCTACGGCTCGGTGTCCAATGTGCCCGGCATCCGGGCCATGTCCCACGGCGGTGCCTACCAGGGTTACTAGCTCGGTGTGGGTCGGGCCGAGTGGGCCCGCACTAACCTGACGGCATGCTCCCCGCTGCCACCCGTGCCGCCGTCCCGCCGTTCCACGTCATGGAGGTGGTGTCGGCCGCCGCCGAGCGCCAGCGCCTGCACGGGGACCTCGTGTCGTTGGCGGCCGGTCAGCCGTCCACGCCCGCGCCCGCCCCGGTGCGGGAGGCCGCGGCGCGGGCCATCGCGGAGCACGCGCTGGGCTACACCGAGCAGCTGGGCATTCCCGAGCTGCGCGCGGCCATCGCCGGGCACTACGCGTCCCGGTACGGGCTGGCGGTCGGGCCGGAGCAGGTCGTCGCGACCACCGGCTCCTCGGGTGCGTTCCTGCTGGCGTTCCTGGCCGCGTTCGAGGCGGGCGACCGGGTCGCGCTGCCCAGGCCGGGCTATCCCGCGTACCGGAACATCCTGAGCGCGCTGGGCTGCCAGGTGGTGGACCTGCCGTGCGGGCCGGAGACCGGGTTCCAGCCCACGGTCGAGATGCTGGAGGCACTGGACGAGCCGATCCGCGGCCTGGTGGTGGCCAGCCCGGCGAACCCGACGGGCACGGTGCTGGGTGCCAAGGAACTGGCCCGCATCGCGAGCTGGTGTGAGGCCCACGAGGTGCAGCTGGTCAGCGACGAGATCTACCACGGGATCAGCTACGGGGAGCAGCTCGACTGCGCCTGGCAGACCTCGCGCGAGTCGATCGTGGTGAACAGCTTCTCCAAGTACTTCTCGATGACCGGCTGGCGGCTGGGCTGGATGCTGCTGCCGCACCGGCTGCTGCGCGCGGTGGACTGCCTCACCGGCAACTTCACCCTGTGCCCGCCCGCCATGGCGCAGCACGCGGCGGTGGCGGCCTTCTCGCCCGAGTCCTACGCCGAGGTCGAGTCGCACGTGGCCCGTTACCGGGCGAACCGGGACCTGCTCGTCGGCGGGCTGCGTGCCCTGGGCATCGACAGGCTCGCACCGGCCGACGGGGCGTTCTACCTGTACGCCGACGTCTCGCACCTGACCCAGGACAGCATGGCGTTCTGCCGGGAGCTGCTGGCCGACACCGGGTTGGCGATCGTGCCGGGCATCGACTTCGACCCGGTCGACGGGCACCGCAGCGTGCGGATGAGCTTCGCGGGGTCCACCGCCGACATGGAGCAGGCCCTGGCCCGCCTCGGCAGCTGGCTGCACCGCTGACCGGGATTCGCCCGCGGGTAGGCGGGACTCGCGCCCGGCAGAGCGGGACTCGCCGGGTGGGCGGCCCAGGTCGTGCGCGTGTCCCGGCCTGGGGCGCGCGAGTCCCGCTCAGGGTGACCCTGGTTGGACCCTGAACTCCCCGCAGAACGGGCTGGATCGTCGGTACCGCGTGGCAGGCTGGAGCCAGACAACGCCGCGTAGGAGGCCGCCATGCTCGCCGTCATCGGAATTCTGCTGGTCATCTGGCTGGGGATCACGATCCTCGGGGCGGTGCTCAAGGGCCTGTTCTGGCTCGCGGTCGTCGGCGGCGTGCTGTTCATCGGCACGGCCGCCTACGGCGCGATCAAGAACAAGTCGCGCACCTGATCACACGCCGAACTCCGCCAGCAGTGGCCGGACAGCCTCGGCACCCGGCCACAGCTGGGCCCGCAGCCCGGCCCGCCGCGCCCCGTCGATGTTGACCTGCCGGTCGTCCAGGAACAGGCACTCGCCCGGGGTGGTGCCCAACCGCCGCACCAGCGCGGCCCAGATCTCGGCGTCCGGCTTGGCCACCGCCAGGTCCCCGGAGAACACCAGGTGCTGGAAGTGCTCGGTCCACGGCTGGTGCTCGGCGACCCTGGCGAAGGACACCGGCGCGTTGGACAGCAGGGCCAGCTGCGCGCCCGCGGCCGACAGGTCGGCGAGCAGCCGCAGGGTGCCCTCGTCGGTGGGCAGCCAGCCCTCGATGTCGATCTTGGTGAGCTCGTCCGAGAGGGCCTGGTCCACCTGGATGCCCAGCGGGGCGCCCACCGCGTTCCAGTAGTCCAGGTCGGAGCCGCCGCGGTCGTACTGGTCGCGGGCGGGCCAGTACGCGGGCTCGAACTCCTCCACCGGGGCGCCCATGCGCTCGGCGAGCAGCGGCACGGCCTGCGTGCGCCTGCTGATGACCTCGCCGTAGTCGAACACCAACCAGCTCAATCGCCGCACCTCGCTGGCGCTCGGCGCAGCGCTTCGCGCTGGCCCTGTGCTTTCTGGCTCGCTCGCAAGCTCGCTCACGCAGAATCCTCCTCTAGCTCGCGCTGGAGATGCGGTGCAGCGCCTCTTTCACGTCCCCGGCACCGGCGTCGCGGTGCGTCACGAACCGCACCTGCCCCGCTATCGGCGTGGTCAGGATGCCGAGCCTGGCCAGTCCCTTGATCGTATTGCGCACGTCCGGCACCGCCGCAAGGACGATGTTGGTGTCCGGTTCGCGAACACTCCACCCCAGCTCGGTCAGCCCCGCAGCCAGGGTCCTGGCGTTGACGTGGTCCTCGCCGATCGTGTCGATCCGGTCCAGGGCCACCAGCCCGGCCGCGGCGAGCACCCCGCCCTGGCGGACCCCACCGCCGAGCATCTTGCGTACCCGCCTGGCCTCGGCCACGAACTCGGCGCTGCCCGCGACCACCGAGCCCACCGGGGCGCCCAGGCCCTTGCTCAGGCACACCTGCACGGTGTCCACGCCCACGGTCAGCTCCGTGGGGGCCACGCCGAGGGCCGCGGCGGCGTTCCACAGCCGCGCCCCGTCCAGGTGCACCTTGAGGCGGCACTCCCGCGCGGCGGCCACGAGCTGCACGTGCGCGTCCAGCGGCAGCACGGCCCCACCCGCGGCGTTGTGCGTGTTCTCGATGCACAGCAGGGTGGTGCGCAGCCCGTCGTACGGGGCCTCGTTGGCGGCCACCTCGTGGATCGCGGCGGCCGACATCCGGCCGGGGCCCGCGTCCCAGTCCATCGGGTGCGGCATGCCGCCCGCGATCCAGGCCGCGGTGCCCAGCTCGGCTTCCAGCACGTGCGCGCCCAGCGGGGCCAGGAACCGGTCACCCTTGCGCAGGTGCAGGAACAGCGCGATCAGGTTGCCCATGCTGCCGCTGGGTACCCACAGCGCCGACTCGGTGCCCAGCAGCCCGGCGACCCGCTCCTCCAGCGCGCGCATGGTGGGGTCGTGGTCGAGCACGTCATCGCCGACCTCGGCGTTGGCCATCGCCGTGCGCATCTGCTCGTCGGGCTTGGTCACGGTGTCGGAGCGGAAGTCCAGCGGCGGCAGGTTGGTCACGTTCGGATCACACCACACCGGGTGGTGGCGCCGGTCACCCACCCGGTGGGTGCGCCGCCGGGGGTGGTGTGGAGCACATCGGCGGGACGTGCAACCGTAGACGCGGACGTTTCCGTCCTACAGGTGCCAGCACGACGAGCAAAGTGAGCCCGCGTGGACCAGCGCGACGAACAGGAGTTCGCGGAGTACTTCGTGGCGCGGCGCGATGCCGTGCGCCGAACCGCGTACCTGCTGTGTGGCGACTGGCACCGCGCGGACGACCTCGCGCAGACCGCGTTCGTCGCCGTGCACCGGAGGTGGCACAAGATCCGGGACAGGGATGCCCTGGACGCCTACGTCCGCAGGACGGTGGTGCGCGCGTCGATCGACGAGTCACGCAGGCCGTGGCGTCGGGAGCGGTTCACCGACCAGCTCCCGGAGGGCACGACCGGTGAGGGCGACCTCGGTGAGCGGGTCGCGGTCCGCGAGGCACTGCTCGGCGCGCTGCGCAAGGTACCGCCGAGGCAGCGGGCGGTGCTGGTGCTGAGGTTCCTGGAGGGCCTGGACGTGGCCGCGACCGCCAAGGCCCTGCGGTGCACCGAGGGCACCGTGAAGAGCCAGACGGCGCGGGGCCTGGAGGCGCTGCGCGGGCAGCTGGGTGACATGCTGGACGACCTGCGGTCGGCGTCGTGACCGCTGAGGAGGTGGATGCAGGTGGATGAGAAGGCACTCGCGGAGGCGTTCCGCGAAGCCGTGGGTGACATGCCACCGGCGTCCTTCAACGAACGTGACGTGACGGCGGCCTCGCTGGTGGCCACCGCGCGGGCCCGGCGCCGGGCGATGGTCGGCGCGGGTGCGGCCTGCGGGGTGCTGCTGCTGGTCGGCGTGGGCGCGGTGGTCACGACCCTGCCGAAGGCCACGAGCGGGCAGACCGTGAGCGCACCGGCACCCGGTGCCGGGGAGCAGCGCGGACCGTCCACCACGATGTCCATGGACGGCGGCGTGCCGGCGGGCCCGAACAGCTCGGGCAACGCGGGCACGCTGGGGCCGAAGGTGGAGAGCGGGCACAGCGACTGCGGGCCGGTGGACCAGGGGGTGGCCGCCGCACTGGTGGCCGAGCTGCCCGCGGCCACGGGGGTCGAGGCCGCTGCCGCCGACGCCCAGTGCCCCGCGAACTCGCGCGGTGCGGGCTTCCACGTCACCGACGGCACCAACTCGGGCTTCGTGGAGGCGGTGGTGGTGCCCGCGACGGTGCCCGCCGACCCCGCGACCGGCAAGCCCCCGCAGGTCAAGCCGCTGCCCACGGAGGGCACCAGGCAGGTGCCGGCGGCCACCCGCTCCGGTGGGGTGCTGACGCTGATCAGCAGGCCCATGAACGGGTCCGCCGGTGCACCTTTCGGGCCGCAGTTGAACGACATCGCGGCCCGCGTCGCGACGAAGTTCTGAGCACCTGGCACCATCGCTTGGCATGACCGCCGCCAGTACGCCCAAGGGAGAGCGACGCCGTCAGGCGCTGGTCGAGGCGGCGGCCGAGCTGCTCGTCGAGGGCGGTTTCGAGGCCGTGCGGCACCGGGCCGTCGCCGAGCGGGCCGGGCTGCCGCTGGCCTCGACCACGTACTACTTCAGCTCGCTGGACGAGCTGGTCGAGGCGGCGATGGAGCTGCACTCGCGCACCGAGCTGGCGCAGGGGCGGGCCCGGCTGGCGGCGGCGGGCGAGGACCTGGCCACCGCCGAGTTCCTGCTGGACATGCTGCTGGGGTCCAGCACCGAGTGCGACTTCGACGCCGTGCTGCTGCGCTACGAGCGGCTGGTGGCCACCGGGCGCCGGGCCTACCTGCGGCCGTTGATGCGCACGACGAGCGCCGAGCTGCGCCAACTGCTCAAGGACGTGCTGGCCGCGGGCGGGGTGCACGCCGACGACGAGCGGGTCGACCTGGTGGTGGCGGTGGTGGACGGTGCCGTGGTGAACGCCCTGATCGAGGTGCACCCCGATCCGCGCGAGGCCGCCCGGCGCATGCTGCTGTCGGTGCTGCCCGAACTGGCCAAGTAAGCTGCGGAAACGTGACGTCGAAGCCGCTCATCCCCAACGTGCTCGCCGCCCGCTACGCCTCGGGCCACCTCGTGCGGCTGTGGTCGCCGGAGCACAAGGTCGTGCTGGAGCGCCAGCTCTGGGTCGCCGTGCTGCGGGCACAGGCCGAGCTGGGCATCGACGTCCCGGAGCAGGCCGTCGCCGACTACGAGCGGGTGCTGGAGCAGGTCGACCTGGGTTCGATCGCCGAGCGCGAGCGGGTCACCCGGCACGACGTGAAGGCCCGGATCGAGGAGTTCAACGCGCTGGCCGGGCACGAGCACGTGCACAAGGGCATGACCTCGCGCGACCTCACCGAGAACGTCGAGCAGTTGCAGATCCGCCAGTCGCTGGAGCACGTGCGCGGGCGGGTCGCCGCCGTGCTGGCCCGGCTGGCGCGGCTCGCGCTGGAGCACAGCGAGCTGGTGATGGCCGGGCGCTCGCACAACGTGGCCGCGCAGGCGACGACCCTGGGCAAGCGGTTCGCCACCGCCGCCGACGAGCTCATGGTGGGCTTCTCGCGGCTGGAGGAGCTGATCGCGCGCTACCCGTTGCGCGGGGTGAAGGGGCCGGTCGGCACCGCCCAGGACATGCTCGACCTGCTCGGCGGGGACTCCGCCAAGCTGGCGGAGCTGGAGCGGAAGGTGGCCGGGTTCCTGGGCTTCGAGCGGGTGCTCACCAGCGTGGGCCAGGTCTACCCGCGCTCGCTGGACTTCGACGTGCTCTCCGCGCTGGTGCAGCTGGCCGCGGCCCCGTCCAGCCTGGCCAAGACGATCCGGCTGATGGCCGGGCACGAACTGGTGACCGAGGGCTTCAAGCCGGGCCAGGTCGGCTCCAGTGCCATGCCGCACAAGATGAACACGCGCTCCTGCGAGCGGGTCAACGGGCTGGCGGTGATCCTGCGCGGCTACCTGTCGATGACCGGGGAGCTGGCCGGTGACCAGTGGAACGAGGGGGACGTGTCCTGCTCGGTGGTGCGCAGGGTCGCGCTGCCCGACGCGTTCTTCGCGCTGGACGGCCTGCTGGAGACCCTGCTGACGGTGCTCGACGAGTTCGGCGCCTACCCGGCCGTCGTGGCCCGCGAACTGGACCGTTACCTGCCGTTCCTGGCCACCACGAAGGTGCTGATGGGCGCGGTGCGCGCGGGCGTTGGCCGGGAGACCGCGCACGAGGCGATCAAGGAGAACGCGGTGGCCGTGGCGCTGGCCATGCGCGAGCAGGGCGCCGAGCGCAACGACCTGCTGGACCGGCTGGCCGCCGACGAGCGCCTGCCGCTGGACCGCGCGCGGCTGGACGAGCTGCTGGCCGACCGGCTGTCCTTCACCGGGGTGGCCGGGGCCCAGGTGGACGCCGTTGTGGCCGAGGTCACCAAGCTGCTGGACCGCTTTCCGCAGGCAGCGGGGTACGTTCCCGAGCCGATCCTCTGATCCGAGGGGTAGCTTCGGGCCATGGTGCACGTCTCGGCTTTGGTCAGCTACCCGGTGAAGGGCTGTGCGGGAACCCCGCTGGACACGGCGGCGGTCTGGGACATCGGTCTGCAACACGACCGGACGTTCATGGTGGTGGACGCGGAGGGCAGGTTCCGCAGCCAGCGCAACGACCCGAACATGGCTCGCATCAGGCCGACCGTGCTGGACGGTGGGGCCCGGCTCGAGCTGTCCGCAGCTGGGGTCGAGGATCTGGTGGTGGAGGTCCGGCCGCTGGCGCCCCGTCGCCGGGTGCTGGTGCAGCGGACCGAGGTGACCGCCGCCGACCAGGGTGACGAGGCGGCCGAGTGGTTCAGCGCGGTGCTGGGCAACCCGAGCCGCCTGGTCACGGTCGCGCCCGAGCACGAGCGGGTCAGCGCCGGCGAGTACGAGGGCACGGCCGCCTTCGCCGACGCGCACGCCCTGCTGATCGCCTCCGAGGCCTCGCTGGACGAGCTGAACTCGCGCATCCTGGCGCGCGGTGCCGCCCCGGTGCCGATGGACCGGTTCCGGCCCAACATCGTGCTCACCGGCTGGCCGGAGCCGCACACCGAGGACCGGGCCCGTCGGCTGTCCATCGGTACCGCCGAGTTCGGCTACGCAAAGCTGTGCGTGCGCTGCACCGTGCCGATGGTCGACCAGGACACCGGGCGCAGGGCGGGGCCCGAGCCCATCCGCACGCTCGCCGACTACCGGCGCGATCCCGGTGGCGGCGTCACCTTCGGCATGAAGGCCGCCGTGCTGCGCACCGGTTCGCTCTCCGTTGGCGACGAGGTCTGCGTGGACCGGTGGGCGGAACTCAGCCCGGCGAGCTGATCCGCCGCGCCTCCTCGCGGATCCGGTCCACGTAGAACTGCCTCGGCACGCTCCACACCGGACACCACGAGTCGTACTCGCCGAGCCAGCTCGCCAACCCGGTGAGCTCGTCGGGACGCCCCAGCTTGTGCCAGCACTCGGCCAGCCTGCGCGCCCCGGTCACCGCGTCCAGTTCGTCCTCGGCGACCAGCCGCGCGAGCCAGCGCACCAGGGTCCACCGGTCGCTGGTCGGGTCGTGGCCGAGGCCGGGCGCGAGCGCCAGTTCGGCGACCACCCCGTCGAACACCCCCGCCGCCTCGGACCGCTCCTGCTCGCCCAGCCCGGCGAGCACGCCCAGCGAGGGCGAGTCGACACCCGCGAGCACCGCGTCCAGCCCGGCCCTGATCAGCAGATCGGCGTCGACCTCGTCGCCTGCCATCCGCTCGATCGCCAGCATCCGCAGGCGTTCCAGCGCCGCGGCCTGCCCGTCGAGGGCCGTCACCGGCACAGGATGCGCCCGGCACCCCGGTTGGCGCCAGACCCTCAGCTGCGCAACTCCACCCGCCACACGGGTTGCTCCGCCGCGAGCACCTGCTCCAGACCGCCGACCAGCCACAGGTGCAGCTGTCCGTCCTCGGCGAAGTGCAGCGCCTCCACCTGCCCCACCGGCCCCGCGGAGCCGTACAGCCGGACCCACTCGCCGGGCCGCAGCTCGCCCGCCGGGTCGAGCCGGGTGTTCACCGCCTTGGAGGCCGGGCGGACCAGCACGGTCCACGACTTCCACGCGCCGAACACGAAAGCCGCCGACACCAGTGGCAGCCAGGTCAGCGCGGGACGGCCGCCCGCGAAGGGGATCGTCAGGAACAGACCGCCCAGCAGCGCCCACAGCCCGGAGCTGATCGGGGTCGTGCCCGCCTGCAACCAGCCGGTGGTCCGCACCGTCCCGTCCGGACACAGTCCTCGCGGGGTCATGCGGCCCGCCACCTCAGCTGCCCAGGACCCTTGCACACCATGGGTTTGCCAGCCTTCGTCACACCGAGCGCGCCTTCCAGCGAGCAGAACGCGCCCGACGTCACCCCGAGCTGCCCGGACGGCGGCTCGGTGGTCGGTTGCTGGGGCGGCTGGTAGGTCGGCGGGTCGTTGCTGGGTGGTGGCGGCGCCTGGGTCGTGGTTGTCGTCGTGGTGGTGACAACCTTTGTGGTGACAGAGGTTGTGGTGACAGTGGTTGTGGTCGGTGCGGGCGTTGTCGTGGTGGTGAGCACCGGGGCCACGAGCTCCTGTGGTGTGGTGACCGGTGGCGCCGGCGGGCCCACCGGAGCGCCGAACGCGATGGTGAGCGCCACCAGCAGCCCGGAACCCCCGCCCAACGAGGTGAGCAGGCGGGACCAGCCCGGGGTTCGCCACCACCAGCGGGCCAGCGCGAACCGCTCGGTACCAGCGGAATCTGTCACTCGCTGTGCATCCGAGCCCGGCCGTCGGCCGTTACCGCGGGGCGCGCGGTTCACCTGTTCAGCTGCGCAGTTCGGCCTGCCACACCCGGCGCTGCGGGGCCACGCCGAACTCCTGGCCGCCGACCAGCCGCACCAGCACCGTGCCGGTGGCGTTCGCGGCGACGGCGGCCACCTGTCCCACCGGCCCCGCCGAGCCGTAGACGCGGACCAGCTCACCACCGGCCAGCTCGCTCGCGGGCACCAGGCCCAGGTTGACCGCCCGCGAGGAGGGGCGCAGCAGCAGGGTCCACATGCGCCACAGGGCGTAGCCGAGCACGGCACCGATCAACGGTGCCAACGAGATCCCGTTCAGGCCGATGGGCAGCGTGAGCCAGAACCCGGCGAGCAGTGCCCACAGCCCCGAGCTCACCGGCAGCCGCCACAGCTGGACCCAGCCGGTGGTGCGCACCGTGCCGTCGGGCAGCAGGCCGATCGGTGTGCGCCCGTCGAACAGTCGCACCGACGTGCCCTGAACCGGTTGCAGCGCAAGGGATTCGGTCACTGCCTTGCCGACGAGTGCGAAGTCGACCGGCACCTGGTGTCCGCAGTCGGCACACACCAGGGACAGACCGGTCTCGAACCGGCCGTCGGGCCGCACCTTGAGCGCACCGTGCCCGCGCGGGCAGTGGTAGGCGTGCGGACCGTGTTGCAGCGACTGCAGCGCGCTGGCGTCACCGACCGAGAACGGGGTCGTCATCCGCCCTCACCAGCCGTACGCCAGGGCGAACGCGGTCGTCGCCGCGAGCCAGCCGCCGAGGGCCACCAGCAGCCGGGACCAGACCGAAAGCCGCCACCACCAGCGGGCCAGCGCCGAGGAGTCGCTCATGCCCCGCCGATCGGTGTGATGTCACTCACCGTTACTGCTGCGCCGTGCGTATCACCTGGTTGGCCGCAGCTCGTGGCTCTGTAGGGTCACTGACGTGGCTGAACTCGCCGACTACCAGCTGATCGCCGCGGGCAAGGTCCGCGAGCTCTACGCCGTGGACTCCGAGCACCTGCTGCTCGTCGCCTCCAACCGGGTGTCCGCCTACGACTGGGTGCTGCCCACGGAGATCCCGGACAAGGGCGCGATCCTCACCGCGATGAGCGTGTTCTGGTTCGAGCAGCTCGCCGACCTGGTGCCCAACCACCTGGTCGCCGCGCAGGACGAGCGCATCCCGGCCGAGGTCGCCGACCGCGCGCTGCTCGTGCGCAGGCTCACCATGCTGCCGGTGGAGTGCGTGGCCCGCGGCTACCTGACCGGCTCCGGCCTGATCGACTACCGGAACACCGGCGCGGTCTGCGGGGTCGAGCTGCCCGCCGGGCTGGTGGAGTCCTCGAAGCTGCCGGAGACGATCTTCACCCCGGCCAGCAAGGCGGAGATCGGCGAGCACGACGAGAACATCAGCTTCCAGGCGGTCGTCGAGCAGCAGGGCGCCGAACTGGCCGGGCGGCTGCGCGAGCTGACCGTGGCCGTGTACGAGGCGGGCAGCCGGATCGCCGAGAAGGCGGGCGTCATCCTGGCCGACACCAAGCTGGAGTTCGGCGTGGACGCCGAGGGCGAGCTGGTGCTCGGCGACGAGGTGCTGACCCCCGACTCCTCGCGCTACTGGCCCGCCGAGGGCTACCAGGCGGGCCGGGTGCAGCCCTCCTACGACAAGCAGTACGTGCGGGACTGGCTCACCTCGCCGGAGTCCGGCTGGGACCGGGCCTCGGACACCCCGCCCCCGCCGCTGCCCGAGCACGTGGTCGCCGCGACCCGGTCGCGCTACGTGGAGGCCTACGAGCGGGTCACCGGCCGCCGATTCGGACGGTAAGGATTCGTCCCGGTTCCACCTCGGGTTCAGGCCCCTGTCACGCCGATCGGGCGCACTGGGAGCGTGAGCCCCCGGCTGGTTGTCTCGCTGTCCGGCATCAACTCCCGAACCCTGACCGAGTGCGCTGAGCTGGCTGCGGAGCTCGGCACGAGGGGCGTGCGGCTCTCGCTGCTCGTCGCCCCGCGCGTGGAGCGGCAGTCGGCCGACTCGCCCGCGCTGAAGTGGGTCCGCACCAGAGCCGCCAGCGGCGACGCCGTGGTACTGCACGGCCTGGACCACGACGTGGACCCCTGCCGCAGGCCCAGGGGGATCCGCAGGCAGGCCGAGTTCGCCGCGCTGCCCGCACACGAGGCGAGCCTGCGGCTGGTCGCGGCCCGCGCCCTGCTGGAGCGCCTCGACCTGCACACCGAGGCCTTCGCCCCGCCGCGCTGGCTCGCCTCGCACGGCACGCTGACCGCCCTGCGGCGGCACGGCTTCACGGTGTGCGCCGACATCACGGCGGTGCACAACCTGCGCACCGGCCAGGCCGTACCGGGCCGGGTGCACGCGATGAGCCGGGTCGAGCGCGGTGAGCAGTGGCTGTGCTGGGCGCTGGTGCTCGGCGCGGCCAGGGCGGCCCGCCGCGGCGGCCTGGTCCGGGTCGCCTTCGACGCCGCCGACCTGTACCGGCCTGGCCCCAGGCAGGCCCTGCTCGACGCCGTGGACATCGCGCTGCACCACGGCGCCGAGCCGGTCACCTACGGCTCGCTACACCTTGGTCAGCTCGCCGCGAGCTAGCAGGTTCACCGAGGACTGCTCCTGCTTGAGGTTGGTGAACATGGTCACGGCCAGGTTCAGCCCGACCTCGGTGAACAGCGCCTCGTGGATCGGCACGGCCACCCTCGGCGCCACCTCGCGCAGGTAGTCGATGGCCTCGGCGAGCTTGAGCCACGGGCCGGAGGTGGGCAGGCCGAGCACGTCCACCTCCTGCTCGGGGCGCACCAGCGAGTCGCCGGGGTGCAGGAAGGCGCCCTCGTCGACCAGGTACCCCACGTTGGTGCAGCCGGGCATGTCCCCGTAGACGTTCGCGTGCCTGCCGCCGATCACGTTCACCCGCGCGCCGCCGAGCCGCAGTTCGTCGCCGGGGGTGGCCACGGTGAACTCCAGGCCCAGCGGCTCGACCGTGGGCACGGTGTCCTGGTCCACGACCAGCTTCGCGCCCGGGTTGGCCGCCAGCAGCGCGGGCAGCCGCTGCACGTCGATGTGGTCGAAGTGCTGGTGCGTGATCAGGACCGCGTCCAGGCCCTCGGTCGACTCGAAGCCGGTGGAGAACGTGCCGGGATCGATCAGCAGCCGGGCCGAACCGGTGTCCAGAAGCACGCAGGCATGTCCAAAGTGGACGATTTGCATCTATTGCTCCTTCACGATGTCCACCACCAGCCTATGCCCGCGCGGCGGCGAGCACCTCGGCTTCGGCCGCCCGGCTCAGCCCCGCCCTGCGCTCCCGGTCCAGGCCAAGTTCCCGTTCCCGCCCCAGTGCCCCGGACACCACCTCGTCCAGCGGGCGCGGCCGCAACCCGGCCGCCAGCGAGGCGGACACCTCGCGCGCGGCGATCCCGTGGTACTCGGCGGGCAGCCACAGCGGCAGCGAGCGCGGACCACCCCAGGGCTGGACCCCGTTGGCCGTCAACACCTCCGGCGACACCGGCACCAGCTCGGTACCCGCTGGTGCCGCCAGTTCCGCGATGCCCGCCAGCAGGTCACCCAGCCGCTGCGCCGGGCACACCGCGTCGAAGTCCCCGACCAGCCGCTGCTCGGCCGCGTCCACGATCCACGCCGCCAGGTCGCGCACGTCCACGTACTGCACCAGCTGCTCCGCCGCGTCCGGCACCAGCACCTGCCCGCCCCGGGCCATGCGCCCCGGCCAGTAGCCGAACCGGTCCGAGTCGTCCTTCGGCCCCGTGATCAGTCCCGGGCGCACCACGAAGGCCCGGTCGCCCACCGCATCGCGCACCGCCTCCTCGCTCGCGACCTTGATCGCCCCGTAGTTCTCCGGGGTCTGTTCCCCGCCCTCGGCCGTCAGCGGCTCGCGTAGGGCGGCCCGCGCGTCCAGGCCCTTCGTCGCCTCGTCCGCGTACACGTTGATCGTGGACACGAAGGTCCAGTGCCCCGCCCCCGCGCCCAGCGCCGCCAGCGCGTCGCGCACCCACGGGTAGGACATCTTCGCCACGTCGACGACGGCGTCGAACCGCTCCCCGGCCAGCGGCGCCAGGCCCGCCGGGTCGTCCCGGTCCACCCGCACCAGCCGCGCCCCGGCGGGCACCTGCCCGCTCGTGCCCCTGGCCGCGCACACCACCTCGTGGCCCCTGCGCAGCGCCTCCTCGGCGACCGCCCAGCTGACGAACACCGTTCCGCCCAGCACCAGAACTCGCATGGCCCCCAGCCAAGCCCCGCACCGTGGCCGGCGCCACAGGTCTCGCGCAGGGCGAACGTGCCCGGCGGGGCGCCATGAAAGTGCCGTTCCTGGCGTTCAACGCCAGGAACGGCACTTTCATGGCACGTGAGGGTCGGGGCCTTCACCCAGGTCAGGTAGGCTCTGGCGGTACCGCCGACCCTCTCGAACCGGGAGCATCCAGCAGTGGCCCGAGTCGTCGTCGACGTCATGCCCAAGCCCGAGATCCTCGACCCCCAGGGGCAGGCCGTGGCCAACGCGCTGCCGCGCCTTGGCTTCTCCGGGATTGGCAGCGTCCGCCAAGGCAAGCACTTCGAGCTGGAGGTCGACGACTCGGTCGACGACGCCACGCTCGCCAAGATCGCCGAGACCTTCCTGGCGAACCCGGTCGTGGAGGACTGGGTCGTCCGCCGGGTCGAGTCATGAGCAAGATCGGCGTCATCACGTTCCCGGGCACGCTCGACGACGTGGACGCGGCCCGCGCGGTGACCTACGCGGGCGCCGAGGCGGTGTCGCTGTGGCACGCCGACGCGGACCTGCGCGGGGTGGAGGCCGTGGTCGTGCCGGGTGGCTTCTCCTACGGGGACTACCTGCGCTGTGGGGCCATCGCCCGGTTCGCCCCGGTGATGACCGAGGTGGTCGCCGCGGCCGCCAAGGGCATGCCGGTGCTGGGCATCTGCAACGGCTTCCAGATCCTGTGCGAGGCGGGCCTGCTGCCCGGCGTGCTGATCCGCAACCAGGGCCTGCACTTCGTGTGCCGGGACCAGTGGCTGCGGGTGGAGAACGCGAGCTCGGCGTGGACCTCGCGCTACGAGCAGGGCGCGGAGATCCTGGTGCCGCTCAAGTCCGGTGAGGGCTGCTACGTGGCCGAGAAGTCCACTGTGGACGAACTGGAGGGCGAGGGGCGGGTGGTGTTCCGCTACGTCGGCGGCAACCCCAACGGCTCCACGAACGACATCGCGGGCGTCAGCAGCGCGAACGGCCGGGTGGTCGGGCTGATGCCGCACCCGGAGCACGCGATCGACGCGCTCACCGGCCCGTCCGACGACGGCCTGGGCCTGATCCTGTCCGTTCTCGACTCCCTGGTGGCGGCGTGACCACGACTGAACTCATCGACACGGTCGGCCACGCGGAGAGCACGCCGGAGCAGGCGCAGCCCTACCGCGAGCTGGGCCTGAAGGACGACGAGTACCAGCGCATCCGCGACATCCTCGGCCGCAGGCCCACTGCGGCCGAGCTGGCGATGTACTCGGTGATGTGGAGCGAGCACTGCTCGTACAAGTCCTCGAAGGTGCACCTGCGCTACTTCGGTGAGAGCACCACCGAGGAGATGCGCGCCAAGATGCTGGCGGGCATCGGCGAGAACGCCGGCGTGGTGGACATCGGTGACGGCTGGGCGGTCACCTTCAAGGTGGAGAGCCACAACCACCCCTCCTACATCGAGCCCTACCAGGGCGCGGCCACCGGCGTCGGCGGCATCGTGCGCGACATCATGGCCATGGGCGCGCGCCCGGTCGCGGTGCTGGACCCGCTGCGCTTCGGCCCGGCCGACGCCCCCGACACCCGGCGCGTGCTGCACGGGGTGGTCGCGGGGGTCGGCGGCTACGGCAACTGCCTCGGCCTGCCCAACATCGGCGGCGAGCTGGTGTTCGACCCCTCCTACGCGGGCAACCCGCTGCTCAACGCGGCCTGCATCGGCGCGATGCGCGTGGAGGACCTGCACCTGGCGCACGCCTCGGGCACCGGCAACAAGGTCATCCTGTTCGGCGCGCGCACCGGCCTGGACGGCATCGGCGGCGTGTCGGTGCTGGCCAGCGACACCTTCTCCGGGGACGAGTCCGGCAGCGGGCGCAAGAAGCTGCCCAGCGTGCAGGTCGGCGACCCGTTCACCGAGAAGGTCCTCATCGAGTGCTGCCTGGAGCTGTACCGCGAGGGCATCGTGGTCGGCATCCAGGACCTGGGCGGGGCCGGACTGTCCTGCGCGACCAGCGAGCTGGCCAGCGCGGGTGACGGCGGCATGCACGTGTGGCTGGACCGGGTCCCGCTGCGCGCCACCGGCATGAGCCCCGCGGAGGTCCTGTCCAGCGAGTCGCAGGAACGCATGATGGCCGTGGTGACCCCGGCCAACGTGGACGCGTTCATGCGGATCTGCGCCAAGTGGGACGTCATCGCCACGGAGATCGGCGAGGTCACCGACGGGGACCGGCTGGTCATCACCTGGCACGACCAGGTCGTGGTGGACGTGCCGCCGCGCACCGTGGCGCACGAGGGCCCGGTCTACCACCGGCCGATCGAGCGCCCGGCCGACCAGGACGCCTTGCGCGCCAACGGTCCCGAGTCGCTGGCGCGTCCGTCCACTCCGGACGAACTGCGCGAGCTGGTGCTGCGCATGGTGTCCTCGCCGAACCTGGCCTCCAAGCGCTGGGTCACCGAGCAGTACGACCGCTACGTGCGCGGCAACTCGGTGCTGGCCCAGCCCGCCGACTCCGGCATGATCCGGATCGACGAGCGGACCGGCCGCGGTGTCGCGATGTCCACCGACTGCAACGGCCGGTTCTGCCGCCTGGACCCGTACACCGGGGCGCAGCTGGCACTGGCCGAGGCGTACCGCAACGTGGCCACCACGGGCGCGACCCCGCTGGCCGTGACCAACTGCATGAACTTCGGTTCGCCGGAGGACCCCGCGGTGATGTGGCAGTTCGAGCAGGCCGTGAAGGGCCTGGCCGACGGCTGCCGCGAGCTGGGCATCCCGGTCACCGGCGGCAACGTCAGCTTCTACAACCAGACCGGTTCCACGGCGATCCTGCCCACCCCGGTGGTCGGCGTGCTCGGCGTGATCGACGACGTGACCCGCCGCATCCCCACCGGGATCGGTGCCGAGGCGGGCGACACCCTGCTGCTGCTCGGCGACACGCACGAGGAGTTCGGCGGCTCGGAGTGGGCGCACGTGGTGCACGGGCACCTGGGCGGCCTGCCGCCCAAGGTGGACCTGGACCGCGAGCGGCTGCTGGCCGAGGTACTGGTGGCGGGCTCCCGCGACGGCATGATCTCCGCGGCGCACGACCTGTCCGACGGTGGGCTGGCCCAGGCCGTGGTGGAGTCCTGCCTGATCGGCGAGACCGGCGCGCGGGTCTTCCTGCCCGAGGGCAGCGACCCGTTCGTGCAGCTGTTCTCGGAGTCGGCGGGCCGCGTGCTGGTGGCGGTGCCGCGCTCGGAGGAACTGCGGTTCACCGAGATGTGCACCGCCCGCGGCCTGCCGTGGGCGCGCATCGGCGTGGTGGACCCGGAGGCGGGCTCGCTGGAGATCCAGGACGTGGCCACTTTCGGCCTGGACGAGCTGCGCGAGGCCTGGGAGGGCACGCTGCCCGCGCTGTTCGACTGAGCGGAGCGGAATCGACCGGCAGGGCAGGGACCACCAGGACCTGCCCTGCCGGTCTGTTTGGGGGCGGATTAGGTGCGCCGACGGCCCGTCCTGCGTGGATGGACCGCCGGCGCGGCGGGGGTGGTTCAGCCCTTGGCCAGCGCGACGAGCCGGTCGTAGGAACCGTTGAACAGGTTCTGGTCACCGGGGAACGTGCCGGAGTTCGAGTACTGCCAGAAGGTGTAGAAGGTCCAGGCGTAGGGCAGCGCGCCCACCGAGGAGGCGTACCTGGCCACCCACAACGGGTTCGTCGAGGTGAAGTCGCCCTGGTTGCCGGTGCACTGCGACCACCAGGTGGTGGCCGTGTAGATCACGGGGAAGACCCCGGTGCGGGCCTTGTAGGTGTCGCTGAAGTCCAGGATCCACCGCACCATCGCACCCGGCGAGAGCCCGTAACACGTGTCCCCGTAGGGATTCCACTCGATGTCCAGCGCCCCGGGCAGGGTCTTGCCGTCGGAGGACCAGCCGCCGCCGTGGTCCACGAAGTAGTTGGCCTGGGTGCCGCCGCTGGTCGTGTTCGGCGTGGCGAAGTGGTACGTGCCGCGGATCATGCCAACGTTGTAGGAACCGTTGTACTGCTGGGTGAAGTTCGCGTTGGTGTAGTACGTGCCCTCAGTCGCCTTGATGTAGGCGAAGCGCCCGCCGTTGTTCCACGCGGTCTGCCAGTCCACGTCTCCCTGGTAGGAACTGACATCCATGCCGTAGACGACGTCCTCGGCGCGCATCGGCAGCGGTCTGCTCGCGCCGCGCGCGCCCTCGTGCTTGCGGATCTGCGATCCCAGCACGTGGTTGTGCTGCGCGTCCTGAACGGACAGTGGCGGATTGTTGCCATCGGGGGTGGGCGGTGCGGCGTTCGCGGGTACCATCCCGCCCATCAGCAGAGCTCCGGTCGCTACCGCGATGGCGGCGAGTCTGGTCCGGGCCGCCAGTGCTGTTCCGGCCATAGTGGAACCTCTCGATCTGCCCGCAGGGGAAGCGGATCACGTGGGGCGACCACGTTGGTTCTCAGTGTGAGCGACGATCCACGTGATGGCTAGATTGACAGTGAATTTCTCACGTGTACGGAGTAATCCGACGTGGGACGTGTGCAGTGTGATCCACGAACCGTGGGCAGGTCACGGTTGTCGGTGAATCGGTCACACGAAGTTCACCCGGTGGCGAAGGAGCGCAGCCCGTCCTGGTTGCCCGCGTAGCGGTTCTGGTCCCCGGGCAAGGTCCCCTTGTCGGCGAACTGCCAGATCGTCTGCCGCGCCCAGCCGTTGGGCAGCGTGCCCACTTCCGGCCCGTAGCGCGGGATCCACAGCGGATTGGCGCCGAAGCCGCCGTTGTTGCCGGTGCACTTGGACCACCACGAGGTGCTCGTGTAGATGGTCGGCAACCGGCCGGTGCGCTCGCGGACCCGGTCGCTGAAGGCCCGGGTCCAGGCGACCATGTCGGCGGGCGACTTCTTGTAACAGGTGTCCCCGTACGGGTTGTACTCCAGGTCCAGCGCGGGCGGCAGGGTCCTGCCGTCCTTCGACCAGCCACCACCGTGATCGATGAAGTAGTTGGCCTGGGTCCTGCCGTCGGAGACGTCGGGCAGCGCGAAGTGGTAGGCGCCGCGGATCATGCCCACGTCGTAGGAACCGTTGTACTGCTGGGTGAAGTTCGGGTTGGTGTAGGTGACGCCCTCGGTCGCCTTGATGTAGACGAACTTCGCGCCGTCCCGGCTGGCCTTGGGCCAGTCCACGTTGCCCTGGTGGCTGCTGACGTCCATGCCCAGGGTGTCCTCCGCGACGGACAACTCCACGACGCGGCCCGGGTCGGTGCCCTCGTGCTTGCGGATCTGAGCCCCGGCGAAGTCGTCCTCGGGATGTGCGGGCGCCAGCGGGGAAGCGGTGGCCGAGGCGGGGCAGACGACCGCCAGCAGCGCGCTGGCCGCAGCCGTCGCGAGCAGTGCTCGCAATGTTGTTCGAGCCGTGGACTCCAAGGCGTCGTCCTTCCCCTCGGGGGCGCTGAACGGACCACAAGGCTAGTCCGTTCAGCGCAATCCGCATCAGGAAAGGAACGATCGTGGGCGTGTCCGCTATGCGGCGTCGAGCGCGGTGATGTCCTCGGCGGACAGCTCCAGGTGCACGGCGGCGGCCGAGTCGCGGATCGTCTCCGGCCTGCTGGAGCCCGGGATCGGGATCACCACCGGGGACTTGGCCAGCATCCAGGCCAGGGTCACCTGCTGCGGGCTGACCCCGTGCCGCGCGGCCACCTCGTTGAAGGCGGCGAAGCGCGAGCCCAGCTCGGCGGCCTTGGTGATGCCGCCCAGCGGGCTCCACGGCAGGAAGGCCACGCCCATCTCCTCGCACAGCCGCAGTTCCGGCTCGCTGGAGCGGAACTCCGGCGAGAACTGGTTCTGCACCGAGACCAGGCGCCCGCCGAGGATCTCGTCGGCCAGCCGGATCTGCTCCGGGTTGGCGTTGGAGATGCCCGCGAACCGGATCTTGCCCTGGTCCAGCAGGTCGCGCAGCGCGCCGATGGACTCGGCGTAGTCGGTGTCGGGGTCGGGCCGGTGGAACTGGTAGAGCCCGATCGCCTCGACGCCCAGCCGCTTGAGCGAGTCCTCGCAGGCCTGCTTCAGGTGCGCGGCCGTGCCGTCCAGCGTCCAGGTGCCGTCCCCGGGCCGCAGGTGGCCGCCCTTGGTGGCGATCAGCACCTCGGAGGTGTCCCCGCCGAAGGAGGCCACCGCCCTGGCGATCAGCGCCTCGTTGTGGCCGGTGTCCGGCCCGCCCAGCGAGTAGGCGTCGGCGGTGTCGATCAGCGTGACGCCCGCCTCCAGCGCGGCGTGGATGGTGGCGACGGCGCGCGCCTCGTCCGGGCGGCCCTCGATGGACAGCGGCATGCCGCCCAGTCCGATCGCGCTCACCTGCGCGTCGCCGATGCGACGAGTCTGCATCTCGTGGATCCCCTTACTGCATCGTCTCGGTCAACGGTTCCAGCCTCCACCCGGACGCATTAAGCTGTCCAACAGAAGAAACTGATCCCCTCGATCGCGTGAGGTGCTCAATCGTGGAGTTGCGACAGCTCGAGTACTTCGTGGCGGTCGCCGAGGAGTGCCACTTCACCAGGGCCGCGCAGCGTCTGCACGTGGCCCAGTCCGGCCTGTCCGCCTCGATCCGCACCCTGGAGCGCGAGCTCGGCGCGACCCTGTTCCTGCGCAGCACCCGGCAGGTCGAGCTGACCGAGGCGGGCCGCGCGCTGCTGGTGGAGGCGCGGCGGGCGCTCACCAACGTGGCCGCCGCCAGGGACGCCGTCGCCGCCGTGCAGGGCCTGCTGCGCGGGCGGCTGGCCGTGGGCACGATCCAGTGCCTGTGCACGGTGGACCTGCCCCGCGTGCTGGCCCAGTTCAGCGCGGCGCACCCCGGGGTGCAGATGCAGCTGCGGCACAGCGAGAGCGCCGACCTGATCGAACAGGTCCGCACCGGCCGGCTGGACGTGGCCTTCGTGTCCCGCCCCGCGCGCTGCCCGGACGACGTGATGATGACCCCGCTCGCGGCCGTGCCGATGGCGCTGACCTGCGGGCCGGAACACCCGTTCGCGCTGCGCTCCGAGGTGGCGCTGGAGGAGCTGTCCGGGCTGTCGTTCGTGGACTACAACCCGGGCTGGGGGACCCGCGACACCGTGGACCGCGTGCTCGCGGCGGCGGCCGTGGACCGGCACGTGGCGCTGGAGGTCAACGACGTGCACTCCCTGCTGGACCTGGTGGCCTGCGGGTTGGGTGTGGCGCTGGTGCCCGAGCACTTCGCGCACAAGCGGACCGAGGCCCGCTTCGTGCCGCTGGCCGGGGCCGTGCCCTGCTGGGAGACGGTGATCGTGACGCCCGCCTCGCACAGCGCGGCGGCCAGCGTGCTGCTGCGGATGGTCAGCCGGGAATCGGCCCGGGAGACGGCTGCGCTGCCGAGCGCATCGTGTCCTGGAACCGCGCGCGGCTGAACTTCGTCTCGCCGAGGAAGCGCGCCCCGGAGAAGTCGGCCGGACCCACCGCCACGAACCCGCTGAACCACGCCTTGTCGTGGAAGGTCGTGCGGTGGGCCACGAACCGGTAGTGCGCCGTGGCCGCGGTGAACCAGGCCGGGCCGCGGATCTCGGCCTCGTACAGCGCGGTGGCCTGGTGCAGGTTGGCCCGGCGCATGGTCAGCTCGCCGATCCGGCGCCCGGACAGGTCCAGGTACTCCAGGGTCGCCCCGGTCAGGTCCAGGTCGTAGTCCGGGCCGTCCGAGCCCGCCGCGGGCAGCAGCGCGCCGACCAGCCGCTGGGCGGTCAGCCGCACCTGCTTCTCCAGGTCGTCCTCACCGAGCGCGAACGGCCGCCGCAGGTACGCGCAGAGCACGTCGAGCACGGTCTGGGTGTACTCGCGGCGGCTGCGCGCCAGGTTGGCCAGCGCGTGCATGGCGCCCAGCCGGACCTGGTCGCCCGCGTGCCCGAGCAGCTCCACCGACTTGGCGAAGCGCTCGTCGGCCACCCGCTCCCGGTCGTGCGCGATGCGCAGGTCCTCCTGCTCCTGACGGCGCTCCTCCACCCGGCGGCGCCGATCGTTGAGCCACAGCCCGTAGAGCGCCACCACCGAGGCCGCGGCCAGGCCGCCGGTCTTGAGCGCCTCCACGTGGCTGGTCCCCGGCTCGACCAGGCGCAGCCAGCCGGTGACGGCCGCCAGCACCGCGAAGGCCAGGATGCAGGTCGGCAGCCACACCATCCGGGCCCACCTCCGGCCGATGACCGGCACCACGACGAGCAGCACGAGCACCGCTGCGCCACTTGTCCACAGCCAGACTTGATCGCCCACACCGGTATTCTCGCTGTGTCCTTCGCCTCATGGTGACGCGGGCACCCCGGTGCGGGTGTTCCACTGGTCCGTTCCGGTCGGCGACCGTGTGTGATCGACTGTGCGTGCAGCGCAGTGAGGCGCGGCCGTGGTGTGGGTCAGGGAGGGCAGTGAGGTGGATCGGCCGTCGTGGGCGCCAGTGGACGTGGACGTCAGCAGGCCCAGCTCGGCCCGTGTCTACGACTACTACCTCGGCGGGGCACACAACTTCGCCGTTGACCGGGCCGTCGCCGAGCAGACGCTGCGCCTGATGCCGGGGCTGGACCAGGTGATGCGCCTGAACCGGGCCTTCCTGCGCCGTTCGGTGCGGATGCTGGTGCGTTCGGGCGTAACCCAGTTCCTCGACCTGGGCGCGGGCATCCCCACCGCGGGCAACGTGCACGAGGTCGCGCAGGCGGAGAACCCGACGGCCCGCGTGCTCTACGTGGACGTGGACCCGGTTGCCGTGGCGCACAGCAACACCATGCTGGCGGGCAACGAGCGGGCCGCCGCGTTGCAGGCCGACATCCGGGACCCCAAACGGATCTTCGACGAGGCACAGCGCGGCGGGGTGCTGGAGCTGGACCGCCCGGTGGCCGTGCTGATGAACTTCGTGCTGCACTTCGTGCCGGACTCCGACGACCCCGAGGGCGTTGTCGCGGTCTACCGCCAGTTGATGTCCGAGGGCAGCTACCTGGTGCTCTCCCACGCGGGTTTTGACAGTGAATCCGACCCGCCGTCCGGCTGGGCCTCGGCCGTGGACCTCTACGACCGAGAGGTCTCGGTGCTGCACTTCCGCCGTTCGGACCGCGTCGCTCGCCTGTTTTCCGGCTTCGACCTGCTGGAGCCCGGGGTGGTGCGCCTCCCGCTGTGGCGCCCGGACCCCGACGAGGAGGTGCCCGGGGACGCCCACCGCTACCTCGGCTTCGCCGGGGTGGGGAGGAAACCGTGTCGTTAGACGCCCGGCCTACCCGCCCGTATGCTCGCGACCGGTCCTATTCGGGTGAACAGACGCCAGGGACGAGAGGTGACCGCGTGGAGCACCCGAACCAGGCCAGGAAGTCCAATGGTGCGGGGGAGGTCGACCTGCGCCGGGTCAGCGTGGCCCGGATCGACGACTACCTGCTCGGTGGGGCGCACAACTTCGCCGTGGACCGGGAGCTGGCCGAGCAGGCGGTGCGCCTGATGCCGCAGTTGCCCCGTCTGGTGCAGACCAATCGAGCCTTCCTCGGCCGTGCCGTGCGCTACCTCGTCGAGTGCGGTGTGAGCCAGTTCATCGACCTCGGGTCCGGACTGCCCACCGCGGGCAACGCCTATGACGTGGCCAAGCGCGCCACCTCCGCGGCCCGCGTGGTGCACGTGGACGCCGACCCCATGGTGGTGGCGCACAGCCGCTGCATGGTGGAGGGCCCCAACTCGGCGATCATCCAGGCCGACCTGCGCGAGCCCGACTCGGTGCTGGACGACCCCACGACCCGCAAGCTGATCGACCTGAACCGGCCGGTGGGCCTGCTCATGTTGTTCGTGCTCGACTTCGTGCCCTACGCCGAGGACCTGGTGGCCCTGATCGCACGCTACCGCGAGCGCATGGCCCCGGGCAGCCACCTGGTGGTGTCGCACTCCACGGTGGACGGTGGCGACGACACCTTCGCCAGGGCACAGGAGCTGTACCGCAGCTACGCCATCGAGATCTACCCCAGGACCCGCGGGGAGGTGTCCAGCTTGTTAGCCGGCTTCGAACTGGCGGAACCTGGAGTGGTGCAGGTTCCGCACTGGCGAGCAGTGGGATCCGAGTCCAGCGAGAGTGGCCCGGCGGAGGACATCGATGAGCAGCCCGAGCACGCCGGCGCCTACGCGGTGGTGGGGCGACGGCCATGACCGGGTGGACCAAGCAGCGCGTTCCGGGGATGCGATCGGCCGTGGGTGACGAGGTCGTGGCGGGCGTCGAGGCGTTCGCGGAGTCCTGGGCGACGGCGATCATCGGCACCAGCTACGTGCCGATGACCAAGGCCGAGGTGGTCGACCACCTGCGCGGCCTGACCGACCTGCTGGTCGGCGCCCTGCTGACCGAGCCGTTCCGCACGGCAGCGGCGCACGAGGTGGGCATCCGGCTGGTGGAGGCGCACTTCACCGGCACCGAGACCCTGGACCGCACCATCCAGTTGATGGGCGACGAACTGCTCGGTGAACTGCGCCGCGACGGGGACCCCGTGCTGTACTCGCGGATCGCCGCGCTCCAGGGCGCGCTGGCCGCGGGCTACGCGCAGAGCCTGCGCGAGCGGACCCTGGACGAGCAGGAGGCCATCCGCGAGGCGGTGCTGGACGCGCGCGACCACGCCGAGGCCGCGCTGCGCGCCAGCGAGGCCCGGTTCCGCGCGGTGTTCGCGGAGGCCGCCATCGGCATGGGCATCTCCGACACCGACGGCAACGTCCTGGAGGTCAACCAGTCGCTCCAGGACATGCTGGGCTACCCGGCCTCCGAGCTGCGCCAGCGCAACCTGCGCTCGCTCATGCACGAGGACGACGTGGCCAGCGTGTGGGAGTTCTACGAGGAACTGGTCCGCGGCGAGCGCGACCACTTCCGCGTGGAGAAGCGGTTCAAGCGGCGCGACAACCAGTCGGTGTGGACGCACCTGACGATCTCGCTGGTGCGCGACGACGACGGGCGCCCCGCGTACCAGGTGGCGATGGTCGAGGACGTCACCGACCGGCACCTGTTGCAGAACCGGTTGCGCTACCAGGCACTGCACGACCCGCTGACCGGGCTGCCCAACCGCGCGCTGTTCCTGGAACGGCTGGGCAAGGCCTTCGACACCAGCGTGGTCAGCGCGCGGGTCGGCCTGTGCTACCTGGACCTGGACGGGTTCAAGGTCATCAACGACAGCCTCGGCCACGACATCGGCGACCAGCTGCTGGTGGCCGTGGCGCGGCGGCTGGACGAGTCGGTGTCCGGGGACGGCATGCTGGTCGCCCGCATGGGCGGCGACGAGTTCGTCATCCTCATGGAGGGCTCCACCGGCACGCAGAGCATCGTGGACGTGGCCGACCGGGTGCTGACCTCGCTGACCGGACCGGTGCGCATCGACGGGCACGAGCTGTCGGTGTCGGCCAGCATCGGCATCGTGGAGCGGGCCATCGAGGGCACCACCTCCGCGGACGTCATGCGCGACGCCGACATCACCCTGTACTGGGCCAAGGCCGACGGCAAGAGCCGCTGGGCCCTGTACGACCCGGAGCGCAACGCCCGTGAGGTGGCGCGGTTCACGCTGTCGGCCACCATGCCCGCGGCGCTGGAGCGCGACGAGTTCTACGTGGACTACCAGCCGCTGGTTCGCCTGGAGGACAGCAAGATCCTCGGTGTGGAGGCACTGGTTCGCTGGCAGCACCCGGAGTTCGGCAGGCTCGCCCCGGACCGGTTCATCGAACTGGCCGAGGAGACCGGGCTGATCGTGCCGCTGGGGCGCTGGGTGCTGCGCAAGGCGTGCCAGCAGGCGCGGCGCTGGCTGGACGCCTTCGGTGACGCCACGCCGTTCGTCAGCGTCAACCTGGCCGTGCGGCAGTCGCGGGATCCCGCGCTGGTGGCCGACGTGCGCCAGATCCTGGCCGAGGCCGCGCTGCCCCCGCACCTGCTCCAGCTTGAGCTGACCGAGAGCGCGATCATGGGTACCGCCGACGAGCCGCTGGAGGCGTTGCGCGCGCTGAGCGACATGGGCGTGCGCATCGCCATCGACGACTTCGGTACCGGCTACTCGAACCTGGCCTACCTGCGGCACCTGCCCGTGCACGAGCTGAAGATCGCCGGCTCGTTCATGGAGGGCCTGCGCGCCGCGGACGGGGCCGACCCGGTGGACGCCCAGATCGTGAGCACGCTCGTGTCGCTGGCGCACGCGCTGGGGCTGACCGTGACGGCCGAGGGTGTGGAGACGCCCGCGCAGGCCGAACGCCTGCGCCGCATCGGCTGCGACGCGGGTCAGGGCTGGCTGTTCGCCCGGCCAGGGCCCCCCGACCACATCGAACCGCTCTTCTCCTAACCCCCGCGAGTCCCGCTCTGGTGCACGCGAGTCCCGTCCAGTCGGGCGCGAGTCCCGCTCTGAGGCGCGTGAGTCCCGTTCCGGGGAGCGCGAATCCCGTTCCGGGCGCGCGAGCCTCGCGGGGCAGCGGGACTCGCGTGCCTGTAAGCGGGACTCGTGCTCCTGTGGGCGGGACTCGCGCCCCGGAGAGCGGGACTCGCGTGCCGGGGCGCGGGACTCGCCGTACCGGAAGTGCGAACACGCCGTACCGGAAGCGCCGACACGCGGGGCTGGGGTGCCCCAACCCCGCGTGTCGGCGCTTCGCGTAGCGCGTGTCGGACGTTGCCGTGCGGTGTGTTCGCTCAGGCCTGCAGGTCGATCGTGACCTTGATGTCGTCCGCCGACCTGGTGAGCGCGTCGGTCCAGCGGCTCAGCGGGACACGTCGGGTCAGCAACTGGGCGAGCCACTGCGGGTCGGCAAGGCGCAGCGCCTCGGCGGCCTGCACGAAGTGGTGCGGTCCCGCGTTGACGCTGCCCACCACCGAGGTGTTGCCGAACACCAGCTGGTCGTTGAAGGCGCCCGTGTGCAACGGGGCAGGTCCGTCCGAAGTGGACAGTCCGAGCAGTACGACCACGGCGTTGCGGGCGGTCCGGCGCACGGCCTCGAACACCAGCGGGCCCACGCCGGTGCACTCGATCACCACGTCTGGCGCCACGCGCAGCGAGTCCAGGTCGTGGTGGTAGGTCGCACCGAGCTGCCGCACCAGGTCGGGCTTGCGCCCGTCGGTGACCCGGTCCAGCACGTGCACGTCCAGACCCCGTTGCACACCAAGCATCGCCGCGAGCAGCCCGACCGGGCCCGCTCCGGTGATCAGCGCGGTCCGCTGCGAGGCGAAGACCCGCCCGCCGACGGTCTCGGCCTGGTCCCAGGCCTTGGCCACCACGGAGGTCGGTTCGGTCAGCACGGCCGCCTCGCCCACGGAGGCCGCCAGCTTGACGGCGTACCGCGGCTCGACGGTCCACAGCTGCGAGCCGTAGCCGTCCAGTTCCTTCACGCCGCGCTCGGTGTAGTCCTCGCGCAGGCAGAAGTCCCAGCGGTGGTTGGCGCACGGCCCGCACGGCGTGGGATCGGGGCGGCGCACCATGCCGGCCACGTGGTCGCCCGGGACGAACCCGCTGCCCTCGGGCGCCGACACCACGCGCCCGAACGCCTCGTGGAACAGCACCATGCGGTCACGTCCCGGCGGCAGGGTGCCGAACCGCCCGCTGATGACCTCCAGATCGGTGTGGCACAGCCCGGCGAGCACGCCAGCGACGAGCAGTTCGTCCTTGCCCGGCAACGGATCCGGCAGATCCTCCAGCAGCAGGTCGTCCGGCCTGCCCGGGACGACCGTCGCCGCCCTCACGCCTCGACCCCGTTGCGGCGGTCCCGCTCGTGCCGGCGGTGCCGCCCGCCGTAGAGCACGGCGGCGCTGTTGACCAGCGCGAGGTGGCTGAACGCCTGCGGGAAGTTGCCGGTGAAGCGCTGGTTGTCCACGTCGAACTCCTCGGCGAGCAGGCCGACGTCGTTGGTCAGCCCGAGCAGCCGCTCGAACATGGCCTCCGCCTCCTCCCGCCTGCCGGACAGGGCGAGCGCGTCCACGAACCAGAACGAGCAGGCCAGGAACGAGCCCTCATGCCCGCGCAGACCGTCCACTTCGGACTCGCCGCGCCCCGTGCTGTACCGGTCCACGAGGTCCCCGTGCTTGAGCTCCTTCTCGATGGCGCTGATCGTGGAGCGCACCCGCTCGTCGGTGCCGGGCAGGAAGCCCACCGCGGGAATGAGCAGGGTGGCCGCGTCCAGCTCGGTCCCGCCGTAGTACTGGGTGAAGGCGCCGACCTCCTCGTTCCAGCCCTTGGCCAGCACCTCCTCGTGCACGGCGTCGCGCAGCTCGCGCCAGCGCCGCACCGGGCCGGGCAGGCCGTCCTCCTCCACCGCGCGCACCGCGCGGTCGAAGGCCACCCAGATCATCACGCGGGAGTGCGTGAAGAACCGGTCCGGTCCGCGCACCTCCCACAGGCCCTTGTCCGGCATCGCCCAGATCGACTCCAGGTGGCGCAGCAGACCCCGTTGCAGAGCCCAGGACTCGGCGCTCTCGGCGACCCCGCGCTCACGGGCCAGGTGCAGCGCGTCCATCACCTCGCCGTAGACGTCCAGTTGCAGCTGGCGGTACGCGGCGTTGCCCACGCGCACGGGCTTGGCGCCCTGGTAGCCGGGCAGCCAGTCGACCTCCCACTCCAGCAGGTGCCGCTGCCCGTCGATGGCGTACATGATCTGCACGTCCGCCGGGTCGCCCGCCACCGCGCGCAGCAGCCAGCCGCGCCAGGCCAGCGCTTCCTGGCTGCACCCGAAGTTGTCGAAGGCCAGCAGGGTCAGCGTGGCGTCACGCAGCCAGCAGTACCGGTAGTCCCAGTTCCGCTCGCCGCCCAGCGCCTCGGGCAGCGAGGTGGTCGGTGCGGCGACGATGCCGCCGGTGGGCGCGTAGGTGAGCCCCTTGAGCGTGGCCAGCGAGCGGTGCACCAGCTCGGCGTGCGGGCCCTCGTAGCCGATGTCCCCGGACCACTTGCGCCAGAAGCGTTCGCTGCGCGCGACCTCCGCCTCCGGGTCCACCGCGGGGGACGGGTCGTCCGGGGTGGAGGTGAACTCCATGACCCAGGACAGCCGCTGCCCCTCCGCGACGGTGAACACCGCCTCGTGCGCGCGCTCGTGGTGCACCCGGTAGGGCAGCCGGTCGCCACGCAACACCACCGCGTGCGGCCCGGCCACGGCGAGGATGTGCTCGTCACCGTCCCGCTTGACCCGGCGCACCCAGGGGGTCGAGTCCCCGTAGGCGAAGCGCACCACCCAGCGCAGCCGCACCTCGACCTCGCCGGAGACCCCCTCGATGATCCGCACCAGGCGCGTCTCGTCGGTGCCGTCCGGCTCGTGCGGCGGCATGGTGTCGATCAACCGCACCACGCCGTCCACGGTCTGGAACTCGGTCTCCAGCACCAGGGTCGTGTCCCGGTACTGCCTGCGCACCGAGCTGATCTCACCGGTCGGCGCGATCAGCCAGCGCCCGGACTGGTCGTCGCCGAGCAGTCTGCTGAAGCAGGACGGCGAGTCGAACCGGGGCAGGCAGAGCCAGTCCACCGAACCGTCGGTGCCGACCAGCGCCGCCGACCTGAGGTCGGACAGCAGTGCGTAGTCCTCGATCCGACCGGGACCTGAGTCGAGTTCAGCCACACCGCGAGGTTAGCCGCCACTGGGGGTCCGGGGGTGTCCCCCGGCGGGCACGAGCGCCCGATCCGGCGAGCGTGTTCCGCGAGCGCGGTCGGCCCATCGGGCGGCGGTCCGGGGGTGTCCCCCCGGCGGGCGCGAGCGCTCGATCCGGCGAGCGCCCTCCGCGAGCGGGATCGCCCCTCAGCGGGCCAGGCTGGCGGCCTCCACCAGGTGCTCGGCGGAGATCACCGCGCCGGGCTTCTGACCGGGGTTGAGCAGCAGCGGGCAGCCCGCGAGCTGGGTCACCAGGTCCCGCCCGGCGATGGCCCTGCTGTGCGGCCAGGCCTCCGGCACGTACCGGTGCGAGCTGGCGGCGGCGACCAGGATCTGGCCGGTCACCTGGTCCTGGAAACCGGCCAGCTCGCGGTCCTGCGGGGACTTGGCGTACACCAGCAGCGTCGCGTTCAGCACCGCGCGGATCAGCGCCTCCCCCGGCTCGTAGCCGGTGCGGGCCCGTTGCAGGATGCGCTCCAGCTCGGTCTCCGGCTCCGGCATGGCCGCCGCCTTCGGGGAGGGCCGCCACTGCGGGTTGGGCTCGAACCGCTCGTCGATGTCGCCGTTGGCGTCCACCCGGAACGAACCGATCACCCCGTGCGGCGGCACCTCCTCGCCCGGCCGGAAGGCCGGGTCCAGGATGTGCAGCCAGGTGTTCGGGTTCGCCTTGGCGTTGTCCCGCATCTCCTGCGTGATCGTCAGCAGGTGCGTGTGTTCAGGTTGCAAGGTCTTCGCGCCCCTCTACGTCGTCCGGCGCGACAGGGCAAGGGTGAGGTGGGAACGAGTGATCGCGCGCCGTTCGGGCGGGCTCACCTTCTCATAACACGTGAGGTCTGACCAAACACGCTTTGTAACCAACATGGGTGAGTCTTGACCGTCAAAATTGGCGGCGCCCCCGGTGACGGGGTTCGTCACCGGGGGCGCCTGCCGGGCACCGCGGCGTGCTAGCGCGGTGCGGCGGAAACCGATCGTGCGGCCACGTTCACGCCCGCCACCTGCACCGACGGGGTCGCGCCCCCGAGGTCCGCGGTGCGGTAGTCGGCGGTCAGCGTGACCGTCTCACCAGGCCAGATGGTCACATAGTTGTCACTCCAAGTAACTGGCGTGACCTCGGCGCCGCCCGCGCCCTTGCGCACGGTCGCACGCAGGAAGAACGCCACCTTGTCCCCGGAGTTGGTCAGCGTCAGCGCGGTGCTGGTGTGGTCCCCGCTGGTGCTGCTCTGCGCCTTGGCGGTGACCTTGCCGGTGCCCAGCCCCTGCAACCCGGTCAGGTCCGCGTAGCCGGTCTGCGGGGTGTCGTACCAGGTGGACTTGCCGTAGTCGAGCACGTCGGCCTTGGTGGACAGCCAGTACACGTTGCGGTCCACGACGGTGCCGTTGGCGTCGCGCAGCAGCAGCCGCACGAAGTACGTCGAGGACAGCCCGCTGGGCGTGGGCACCTTGGCCAGCGTGGTGGAGCCGTTGCCCTTGGCGGTCACCGAGTTCTGCGTGCTGTCGGACTTCACCGTGCCGTCGGCGTTGAACACCGTGGTCTGCACGGACAACTTCGACGCCTCACCGAGCCCGGTGTTGACCAGCGCCACGGACCGGTCGTCGTAGGAGTACTGCACGTGCAGCGGGCGCAGCGCGGCCTTGGCGCCGAAGTACGAGCCGGAGGGCGCCATGGAGTTGTCGAACAGGTGCCAGTACAGCGTGGGCCACGGGTTGTTCAGCATCCAGTAGACGACACCGGTCGCCGGGTTGTGCGCCTTGGACTGGTTGCGGCCGAAGGCCTCGAACTGCGCGCGGTTGACCTCGTAGTTGGCCAGCTGCGACTTGCGCGTGAAGTCCTCCAGGCTGGTCGGCGCCCCGTAGCGCTTGCCGAGCGCGGTGGCGAAGGACCCCAGCTTGTTGAACTCGGCGCTGGGCGAGAGGTGGTACTGGGCCTTGCCCGGGTTCTTCCACAGGTCGGTCAACTCGGTGGGGGACAGGTACTTCCGCAGCGCGTCGCTGTCCGGGATGGTCGGCCCGGGGCCCACCTCGGAGGCGAAGCCGAACGCGCCGCCCTTCTTGTCGCCGTACCAGTAGTTCGGCGGCACCCACCAGTACGGGCCGTCCATCTTGTTGCCGGACCTGCCCAGCTGCGGGCTGCTCCGGTCGGCCGCGGCGTTGATCACCGGTGCCTGCCAGTCGGAGACCTTCAGCCCGTCCAGGAACTCCTTCTCCGTGGTGGCCGTCGGCGCCTCGTCACTGCCGATGTAGAAGCCCAGGATGCTCGGGTGGTTGCGCAGCCGCAGGCCCTCGGTGGTCGCGGAGGCCTTGGCCACGGCGTGGTCGGCGGCGGTCCACTTGTCCGGGGACTGCCAGTAGGAGCAGCACTCCCAGCCGGGCAGCAGCATGATGCCCATCTTGTCGGCGAGCTGGTACAGCTCGTCGTTCTCCTCCTTGCCCTCCAGGCGAACCGTGTTCAGCCCGAGGTCGCGCACGTAGCCGAACTGGTCGGCCAGCTTCTGCGCGTCGTAGCGCAGCAACAGGTCCGAGGACCAGCCGCCGCCGCGCACCAGGAAGGGCTTGCCGTTGACCGTGAACTGCATGGCACCGCTGGAGTTCAGCGCCGAGCGCACGTCGCGGATGCCGAAGTCCGTGCTGGCCCGGTCGGAGACCTGGCCGTTCACCGAGGCGGTCAGCGCCAGGTGGTACAGCGGCTGGCCGCCCATCTCGTAGGGCCACCACACGCGCGGGTTGTCCACGTGCTGGCCGATGCTGACGGTCTTGGTCTCACCGGCCTTCAGGCTCACCTGCTGGCTGAACGGGGTGGACTCCACGGTGCCCGCGACCGTCGTGGTCACGGCGCTCGCGGAGTTGTTGGTGACCTCGGCCTTGATCGTCAGGTCGGCGCTGCTCAGCGAGGGCACCGCCAGCGAGGTGACCACCCGCGTGTTGCGCACCGACACCGCACCGGACTCGGTCAGCTGCACGTCCCGCCAGATGCCCATGTTGTTGTCCGGGGCCGCGGGCGACCAGTCCACCCAGGAGATCGACAGCTGCTTCTTCGGGTCGGCGGGCGAGGCCTTGATCGCCAGCGCGTTGCCGCCCTTGCGCAGCAGGCCGGTCACGTCGAACTCGTGCGCCGGGTACGCCCCGTTGTCGGTGGTGCCGACCTTGCTGCCGTTGAGCCAGATCTCGCTGCCGCCGATGATGCCGTTGGTCAGCCGCAGGAAGGTGTGCGCCCCGTCGGCGGGGTTGGCGGTGAAGGTCTGCCGGTACCACCACGGCACGGTGAAGTCGGCCTTGTCGACCTTGTCCCTGAGGTTCGTGGAGTAGTCCAGGTCCGGGTACTTGCCCGCGCTGACCAGCCCACCGAGCACGGTCGAGCGCGCGGGCACCGCGGTCCACGAGCCGTCGTCGTAGCCGGGGGTGGACAGCGCGGCCCCGCCCTGACCCGCCTTGGCGCTGGACTGGAGCCGCCAGCCGGGCACGGTCACCACCTGGCCGGGCGCGGAGGGGCCGGTGACGTCCCGGTACGCGGGCGCCGCGCTGGACACGCCCGCGGGCACGACCAGTGACAGGCCCAGTGCCGCGACCAGCCATGGCGCCCTGCGGTGGGTGGGGGAACTTCGGGGCATGACCGCCTCCTCCAAGTCGGGGGCTCCCAGTGGCGGCGAGGAATAGTAAAGAACCTTTCCTTATTGTGTGGCCGCCGACAATGGGCCGAACGGTGCAATGCGCCGGGGGATACCGTGGACAGGTGCCGTCCACCGTCGATCCCCACGAGACCCGCGCCGCCGTGCTGGCCGTCGCGGACTGGCTGACCGGCGCCGCCGAGAAGCCCGAGCGCCCGGTGCTGGCCGCCGCGGTCCGGCTCAGCCTGCGCACCCTGGCCCAGGTGGCGCCGGGGCGCAGCGTGGAGGTGCGGGTGCCCCCGTTCGCGGCCGTGCAGTGCGTCGAGGGCGTGCGGCACACCCGTGGCACCCCGCCCAACGTGGTGGAGACCGACGCGCTGACCTGGCTGCGGCTCGCGGTCGGGCTGGAAGACTGGTCCGCGGCGGTCGAGGACGGCCGGATCAGCGCCTCGGGCAGCCGAGCCGACCTCAGCGGTTGGTTGCCGCTGCTACGGGTCACGCCGTGATCTGACCCCAGTCCTTTACCATCCCCTTGACGAGAAGTAACATTCACGTGTGTCCGTTTTCGCACGTACGAACGATCTCGGGCTGTTTGTCCAGGTCGAGACGTCGAGTGGTGGTGGCTGATCACCATGCGCAAGGTGCTCCTGCTCGCCTGCGGCGCGATCTCGTGCGTGGCGCTGGTGCTCGGGGTTGCCACCTTCGTGTGGGGCATCACACCCCATGAGTGGGACGGCGACCTCGACTTCACGGTGACCCAGTTCTGCCACACCACCGGTGACGCCCCGCCCTCCTGCGCCGTGCTCGAACCCGACCAGGACCAGCGCGGCAGCGCCAGCCCGATCGTGGACGTGCGCAACGTCAGCACCGAGTCCTGGAACCTGCCGGCGCACACCAAGGTCGGCGACGCGGTGGTCTGCCACGTGCACCAGCGGGACGTGGCCATCGACTCCGCGGGCGGGCTGACCAAGGTGGACCAGTGCCGCCCGATGTCCGCCACGGCCAGCGCGATCGCGCCCAAGTCCTGAGATCGGGTAGCGGCACACCCACTCTGCGTGTGCCCGCTGTGGGCTGCACCACTCGCGCCGGTCACGGACACCGTTGCTGAGCAGGTTTTCCACCTACACTGGTGTCCGGTCCGACTGACGTCGCGAGGGAGTTCCCGGTGGTCACCGACCGGTCAGCCGCTTGTCCGTCCAACAGTTCCGACGAACCCGAGCGCGAGCCGCGCGAGGAGTGCGGCGTCTTCGGCGTCTGGGCGCCGGGTGAGGACGTGGCCAAGCTCAGCTACTACGGCCTGTACGCGTTGCAGCACCGGGGCCAGGAGGCCGCGGGCATCTCGGTCTCCGACGGCAGGCAGATCGTCGTCTTCAAGGACCTGGGCCTGGTCAGCCAGGTGTTCGACGAGCAGGTGCTGTCCTCGCTGCACGGGCACATCGCCGTCGGGCACTGCCGCTACTCCACGACCGGCTCCACCACCTGGGAGAACGCCCAGCCGGTGTTCCGCACCACGGCCACCGGCAGCGGCCTGGCCCTGGGCCACAACGGCAACCTGGTGAACACCGCCGAGCTGCTGGCCCGCTCCCGCGAGGCGGGGCTGGACATGCGCAACGGCGCCACCACCGACTCCGACCTGATGTCGGGCCTGCTCGCGGCGGCCGCCGCGGACAAGGGCCTGGAGCAGGCCGCGATGGAGCTGCTGCCCACCCTGCGCGGCGCGTTCTGCCTGGTGTTCTCCGACGAGTCCACGCTCTACGCCGCCCGCGACCCGCAGGGCGTGCGCCCGCTGGTGCTTGGCAGGCTGGAGCGCGGCTGGGTGGTCGCCAGCGAGACGGCCGCACTGGACATCGTCGGCGCCTCCTTCGTGCGCGAGGTCGAGCCCGGTGAGCTGCTGGCCATCGACGCCGAGGGGCTGCGCTCCTCCCGGTTCGCCACGCCCGAGCCCAAGGGCTGCGTGTTCGAGTACGTGTACCTGGCCCGGCCGGACACCACGATCGCGGGCCGCTCGGTGCACGCCACCCGCGTGGAGATCGGCCGCAGGCTGGCCGCCGAGCACCCGGTGCAGGCCGACCTGGTCATCCCGGTGCCCGAGTCCGGCACCCCGGCCGCCATCGGCTACGCCCAGGCCTCCGGCATCCCCTACGGCTCCGGCCTGGTGAAGAACGCCTACGTGGGCCGCACCTTCATCCAGCCCTCGCAGACGATCCGCCAGCTGGGCATCCGGCTCAAGCTCAACCCGCTGCGCGACGTGATCCGGGGCAAGCGACTGGTCGTGGTGGACGACTCCATCGTGCGCGGCAACACCCAGCGCGCGCTGGTCCGCATGCTGCGCGAGTCCGGCGCGCTCGAGGTGCACGTCCGCATCGCCTCCCCGCCCGTGCGCTGGCCCTGCTTCTACGGCATCGACTTCGCCTCGCGGGCCGAGCTGGTGGCCAACGGGCTGGACTTCGACGGCATCCGCCGCTCGATCGGCGCCGACTCCCTGGGCTACGTGTCGCTGGAGGCGCTGGTCGCCGCGAGCGAGCAGCCCCGCTCCCGGCTGTGCGCCGCCTGCTTCGACGGGGACTACCCGATCCCGCTGCCGGAGGACGCGATGATCGGCAAGCACCTGCTGGAGGACATCGAGAAGGGCGTGGCGGGCTCCGCCGCCCCGGTGCTCACCAACGGGTACGGTGCCGAGGACGCCCTGCGCCGCCCCTGATCTGGGCCGCCCCCGATCACCTGATGATGGAGCTTTGAGAAGTGACCACGGATACCAACAGCCCGAAGGCCACCTACGCCGCGGCAGGCGTCAGCATCGCCGCAGGTGACGAGGCGGTCGAGAAGCTCAAGCCGTGGGCGCAGAAGGCGAACCGCCCCGAGGTGCTCGGCGGCATCGGCGGCTTCGCCGGGCTGTTCAAGCTCAAGCTGGACCGCTGGAAGGACCCGGTGCTCGCCGCGTCCACCGACGGGGTCGGCACCAAGATCGCCGTGGCGCAGGCGATGGACGTGCACGACACCATCGGCGTGGACCTGGTCGCCATGGTGGTCGACGACCTGGTGGTGTGCGGGGCCGAGCCGCTGCTGTTGCAGGACTACATCGCGGTGGGCAAGGTCGTGCCGGACCGGATCGCCGCCGTGGTCAAGGGCATCGCCGAGGGCTGCGTGCAGGCGGGTTGCGCGCTGCTGGGCGGGGAGACCGCCGAGCACCCCGGCCTGATGGCCGACGGGGTCTACGACGTGTCGGCCACCGGGGTCGGCGTGGTCGAGGCGTCCAAGCTGCTGGGCCCGGACCGGGTGCAGGGCGGGGACGTGGTGATCGGCATGGGCTCCACCGGCCTGCACTCCAACGGCTACTCGCTGGCCAGGCACGTGCTGCTGGAGATCGCCAGGATGCCGCTCGAGGGCCACGTCGAGGAGTTCGGCCGCACCCTGGGCGAGGAGCTGCTGGAGCCGACCAAGATCTACGCCAAGGACTGCCTCGCGCTGGCCGCCGAGGCCGACGCGCGCACCTTCGCGCACATCACCGGCGGCGGCCTGGTCGCCAACCTCGCCCGGGTCATCCCAGAGGGCCTGACCGCCACCCTGGACCGCGGCACCTGGACCCCCGCCCCCGTGTTCGCCCTGATCGCCCAGCGCGGCCGGGTGGAGCGCGAGGAGATGGAGAAGACCTTCAACATGGGCGTCGGCATGGTCGCCGTGGTCTCCGCCGAGGACGCGGACCGCGCGCTGGCCGTGCTCACCGCGCGGCACGTGCCCGCCTGGGTGCTCGGTGAGGTCTCCGAGTCGGAGTCCGAGGACGCGGCCCGCGTGGTGCTGCGCGGGGAACACCCCAGGTTCTGATGCCCGAGGAGTTGCGGGTGACGCCCTCGCTGGTGATCGCCGGAGCCGAGTTGCACGAGCGGTTCTCGCGCAGCTCGGGTCCGGGCGGCCAGGGCGTCAACACCGCGGACAGCCGGGTGGAGCTCAGCTTCGACGTGGCCAGGTCGGTGTCCGTGCCGGAACACCTGCGGCCGAGGATGCTCGCCCGGCTGGCCAACCGGCTCACCGCGGGCGTGCTCACCATCGCCGCGAGCGAGTACCGCTCACAACTGGCCAACCGGCAGGCCGCGCGCGAGCGGCTGGTGGCCCTGCTGCGCGCGGCCGCCGCGCCGCCGCCCGCGGCGCGCCGGGCCACCAAGCCCAGCCGTGGCGCCAAGGAGCGCAGGCTCGCCGAGAAGCGCAGGCGCTCGGACACCAAGCGCGGCCGTCGCGGCGGTTACGACGACTAGGCGGGTCCGCAATTCGGTCGACATTACGCCAAACGGTCCCGTATCGCTTTTCTTGTTGACGACCTTTTTGTGGCCTGCTACCTTTCGAGGTGCTGCGTGATTTCGTGATGCGGCGAAGCCGTATCCTTCCCTGTCGAATCCAGCTGGGCACACTCGGCTGTCGTGTGCATTTTTGATGCCTCGTGTACCGATTCACTGTGATGATGGGGAAATTGGAGATAGCGATGAAATTCTCGTACAGGGCTGTCACGGCGGGGTTCGCCGTGCTCCTCTCGGCAGGTGCGCTGGTCGCCGGGTCGGCGACCGCGTCGGCGCAGGAACCCGGGACTGGAGCCTCACCGGAGGCTGGGACCTCGCTGGCCTGTCCGGACCACAGGTGGAGCAACCATGACGGCCGGACCGGCAGGTTCTTCAAGAGCAACTCCGTCAACATCCGCACCGGCCCGTCGACCGGGTGCACCTCGCTGGGGCACGGGCAGAAGTCGCACAGGGTGCGGCTGAACTGCTGGAAGCACGGTGTGGGCGGAACCTGGTCGCACGTGCAGGACCTCACCACCGGCGTGCGGGGCTGGGTCAAGAACAGTCTGCTCGTCGGCGGCGGGGCGAACAAGCGCTGTTGAGCAAAGGGCGGCTTTGCGGGCGAGGCCGCCTCGCCCGCAAAGCCGCTGTTGCTCAACCGTGCGTCGGGAATCCCAGGTCAATTCCGGATTGGCGCGGCCACCGCGCGGTGACTGCCTTTGCGCGCGTGTAGAAACGCACACCATCGGCGCCGTGCACGTGCGTGTCGCCGAACAGGGAATCCTTCCAACCGCCGAACGAGTAATAGGCCATCGGCACCGGGATGGGCACGTTGATGCCGACCATTCCCACGGTGACCCGGCGCTGGTACTCGCGCGCGGCCAGACCGTCACCGGTGTAGACGGCGGTGCCGTTGCCGTACGGGTTGGCGTTGACCAGGCGCACGGCGTCCTCGAAGGTGGCCACCCGCACCACCGACAGCACCGGGCCGAAGATCTCCTCGGTGTAGATCGACATCTCGGTGCCCACGTGGTCGAACAGGGTCGGTGCCACCCAGAACCCGTTCTCGTTGCCCGCGGGGGCGTGCCCGCGCCCGTCCACCACCAGCGTGGCACCCTGGGCCACCCCGGCGTCCACATAGGACCGCACGCGGTCGCGGTGCGCGCCGGTCACCAGCGGACCCATCTGCGAGCCCGGCTGGTCCCCGGGCCCGGTCCTCAGCTCCCTGGTCCGCTCGGCGATCTTCGCCACCAGCTCGTCGGCGATGTCGCCCACCGCCACCACCACGGAGATCGCCATGCAGCGCTCACCCGCGCTGCCGTAGCCCGCCGACACCGCCGCGTCCGCCGCCACGTCCAGGTCGGCGTCGGGCAGCACCACCATGTGGTTCTTCGCCCCGCCCAGGGCCTGCACCCGCTTGCCGTTGGCCGTGCCGCGCGCGTACACGTGCCTGGCGATCGGTGTGGAGCCCACGAAGGACACGCCGGACACCTCGGGGTGGTCCAGCAACGCGTTGACCGCGAACGCGTCGCCCTGCACCACGTTGAGCACCCCGTCGGGCAGACCGGCCTCGCTGAACAGCTCGGCCAGGCGGACCGAGGCGGAGGGGTCGCGCTCGGAGGGCTTGAGCACGAAGGCGTTGCCGCAGGCGATGGCCACCGGGAACATCCACATCGGCACCATCACGGGGAAGTTGAACGGGGTGATGCCCGCGACCACACCCAGCGGCTCGCGCACCGAGTAGGCGTCCACCCCGCGGGAGACCTGCTCGGAGTGCTCGCCCTTGAGCAGGTGCGGGATGCCGCAGGCGAACTCCACGACCTCCAGCCCGCGCTGCACCTCGCCCGCCGCGTCGGAGAGCACCTTGCCGTGCTCCGCGCTGATGATCGCGGCCAGCTCGTCCCGGTGCTGGTCGAGCAGTTGCCGGTAGGCGAACAGGATCCGGCTGCGGGTCGACAGCGAGGAGTCGGCCCAGGCCACAGCCGCCTTGGCCGCCGAGCCGACGGCCAAGTCCACATCGGACTGTTCGGCCAGCAGCACCTCCCGGGCCACCTCGCCGGTGGCCGGCTGGAAGACCGGTGCGGTCCTGGTCGACGAGCCGGTGGTGCGCGCCCCGTCGATCCAGTGCGCTACAGGGGCAGAACTCACGTTGGTACTCCTAACGACTTGGCGGTGATGTGGTCGCGCGGACCACCAGCGAGGGGTGCAGCCAGCGGTGCATCGCCTCCGAGCGCTGGCCGCGCACCCGCTCCAGCAGCGCCTCGGCGGCCAGCCTGCCCATCTCGTTGCGCGGTTGGTCCACAGTGGTCAGTGAGACGTGTCGCAGTGCGGCCAGCGAGGTGTTGTCGTAGCCCACGACGGACACGTCATCGGGCACGCGCAGCCCCGCGTCCTCCAGTGCGGAGATCGCGCCCACCGCGTTGAAGTCGTTGGCGGCGACGATCGCCGTCGGCAACGGCTCGCCCCGCTCCAGCAGGGCGCGAATCGCCTTGGCGCCAGCAGTATCGGTGTACTCGCTCGCGATGACAAGGGGTTGCAGGCCGTTGCGCTGCATCGCCGCCACATATCCCTTGCGCCGCAAGGAGGACTGCGAGCCGTTACCGCCGTCCAGGTGTGCGATGGCGCGGTGGCCCAGCTGCACCAGGTGGTCCACCGCCAGGCCCGAACCCGCCTCGCCGTCGTCGTTCACCGTGTCCACAGTGGACAAGCGTGAGGCGCGGGACACCAGCACGGTGGGCGCCTGGGCGGCCGCGCTGGCGATGGTCGAGGCGGGCACGACGGGTCCGAGCAGCGCGATGCCCGCAGGGCGGAAGGAGAGCAGGCTGTCCACGGCCCTGCGCTCGCGGCTGGGGCTGCGCCCGCCGGTGTTGAGGATCAGGTCGAAGCCCTCGGCGCTGGCGGCTGCCTCCAGCCCCTCCACGACCTCCGCGAAGAAGGCGTTGTGCAGGTCGGAGACCATCGCGCCGAGCACCGTGGACGTGGCGCTGGCCAGTGACCTCGCCATCGCGTGCGGGGAGTAGCCCAGTTCCTCGGCGGCGAGCAGCACGGCCTGCCGGCGCTGCTCGCTGACCTTGGGTGAACCGCGCATCACCAGTGAGACCAGTGCGCGGGAGACGCCGGCGCGTGCGGCCACGTCCTCCATGGTCGGGCGGCCCATGGAGCCTCCTACTGGATCGGTCCGGGGGAAACCTGGCGGACATCCGGTCTTGACATCCGTGTGACGCACCATACAGGGTTAGAGCGCTCCAACCAATAGAGCGCTCTAACGCAGGACAGTCTCAACCAGGACGGAGACCCGTGCCCATGCGCATCGGAGTTGCCGGTGTCGGACGGATCGGCACCATGCACGCGACGAACCTCGCCTCGCTGCCGCAGGTGGACGAGGTCGTGCTCTTCGACCCGGTGCCGGGCCGCGCCGCCGAGGCCGCCGCGGGCATCGGCGCGGGCACCAGGGCCGTTGACGACCTGGACGCGCTGCTGGCCGCCAGCGAGGGCGTGCTGATCGCGACCCCGACCGACACGCACCCGGCGATGCTGCGGCGCAGCCTGTCGGCGAAGGTCCCGGTGCTGTGCGAGAAGCCCATCGCGGGCGACCTGGAGACGATGACCGCGCTGGTCAGCGAGGTGGAGGCGTCCGGGGTGGAGGTGCTGGTGGGCTTCCAGCGCCGCTTCGACCCGGCCGTGGTCGAGTTGCACCGGCGCATCCGTGCTGGTGAGGTCGGAACCGTGTACCTGGTGCGGGCCCTGGGCAACGACGCCCAGCCGCCGGACTTCGGCTACCTGCCAGCGTCCGGGGGCATCTTCCGCGACCTGTTCGTGCATGACCTGGACGCCGTTCCCTGGCTGGTCGGCGAACCGGTGGTAGAGGTGTACGCCTCGGGCTCCGTGCTGGTGCACGAGGCCTTCGCGGCGGCTGACGACGTGGACAACGCGGTGATCACTTTGCGCTTCGCCGGCGGCTCGCACGCGCTGATCGCCGGTGGACGGCACGACCCGCTCGGCTATGACCACCGCATCGAGGTGTTGGGCAGCAAGGACTCGCTGACCGTCGGCCTCGACCCGCGCACCCCGCTGACCTCGCTGGAGGCCGACGGCCCGAAGGTCGCCGCCGACGCCTACCCCGGGTTCCCGGAGCGGTTCCACAAGGCCTACCTCAACGAGATGGCCGTGTTCGTGGACGTGGTCGCGGGCCGCGCGGCCAACCCCTCGCCGGTGCGCGACAGCCTGGTGAGCCTGCGGCTGGCCGAGGCCTGCGAGTCCTCGCGCCGCTCCGGCAACCCGGTCCGGCTGGCGCAGGAGGTGTCGGCATGACCGTGAAGATCGCCGGAGCACCGATCTCGTGGGGCGTCTGCGAGGTTCCCGGCTGGGGGCGGGTGCTTGACCCGGACACCGTGCTGGGCCAGATGGCCGAACTGGGCCTGCGCGCAACGGAGCTGGGCCCGCCCGGCTACCTGCCCGAGCAGCCCGAGGTGCTGAAGGAAACCCTGGGGCGCAAGGGGCTCACGCTCGTGGGCGGCTTCCTCGCCGTGGTGCTGCACGACTCCGCACGCACGGAGCAGACGCTGTCCGAGGCGGAGCACTCGGCGCGGGTGCTGGCGGCGGGCGGGGCCGAGGTGCTGGTGCTGGCCGCTGCCACCGGGTTGGCGGGCTACGACGAGCGGCCCGCCCTCACCGAGGAGCAGTGGCAGACGCTGATCAGCAACTGCGCGGCGATCCGCGAGATCGCGGCGCGGCACGGGCTGGACACTGTGCTGCACCCGCACGTGGGCACGCACGTGGAGCAGGGCGCCGAGGTCGAGCGCTTCCTCGCCGACTCGGACCTGCCGCTGTGCCTGGACACCGGGCACCTGCTCATCGGCGGCACCGACCCGGTGGAGCTGGCCAAGCGGCACGCCGCACGGATCAGCCACGTGCACCTCAAGGATGTCCGCGCCGACCTGGCCGACCAGGTCCGTGCGGGGCAGCTCGGCTACGCGAACGCCGTGGCCCAGGGCATGTACGTACCCCTGGGCGACGGGGACGTGGAGATCGGCGCCATCGTCCGGTTCCTGCACGAGGCGGGCTACCAGGGGTGGTACGTCCTGGAGCAGGACGCCGCACTGGCCGAGGACAGCACCGACGGGGACGGACAACCCCGCCGGGACTCAGCTCGCAGCATCGAGTATCTCGAATCGGTCGTCGGGACCCTGTGACCCGGCGACCACACTCCAGGCCAGGAGCGTCAACCCAGGAGAGACAATGTTGTCTAGGAAAGCCAAGAGAGTCCTGCGCGGCCTGAGCGCCGCGGCCGGAGTCCTGGTGCTTGCCGCGTGCACGGGCCCGACCGCCGCGGACCCCGCCGGTGGCACGGCGAACGCCACCGGCTCGGCCACCGCCGGCGGGCCGATGCACATCGCGGTGGTCACGCACGGCACCGCGGGCGACGCGTTCTGGAACGTGGTGAAGAACGGCGCCACGGACGCGGGCAAGCAACTCGCCGTGAACGTCGACTACAACTCCGACGGCGATCCTGGGGCGCAGTCGAAGCTGATCGACAACGCGGTGGCGCAGAAGGTGGACGGGCTGGTCGTGTCCATGGCCAACCCCGACGCGCTGAAGAGTTCCGTGCAGCGGGCGGTCAAGGCGGGCATTCCGGTCGTGACGATCAACTCCGGTCAGGCGCAGAGCGCCTCGTACGGCGCGATCGCGCACGTGGGCCAGGACGAGGCGATCGCGGGCCGCCAGGCGGGTGCGCGGCTCAGGTCGGAGGGCCGGACCAAGCTGCTCTGCGTGATCCACGAGGCGGGCAACGTCGGACTCAACCAACGCTGCGACGGGGCCAAGCAGGGTTTCGGCGGCCAGGCGAGCACCCTGCAGGTGGACATCAGCAACCCGACCGACGTGGAGGCGCGGATCAAGGGCGCGCTGCAGACCGACAGCTCCATCGACGCCGTGCTCACGCTCAACCCGCAGGTGGCGCTGAGCGCGGCGAACGCGGTGCGCGACAGCAACGCCAAGGCGGTGGTCAGCACCTTCGACCTCAACGCCGACGTGGTCAACGCGATCAAGGCCGGTCAGGTCGACTTCGCCGTCGACCAGCAGCAGTACGAGCAGGGCTACCTGCCGATCGTGATGCTCAAGCTGTACCACGACAACGCCAACACCGTCGGCGGCGGCCAGCCCGTGCTGACCGGCCCCGGCTTCGTCGACAAGTCCAATGTGGACAAGGTCGCGCAGTACGCGTCCCGAGGTACCCGATGAGTGAGGTGGCCACCGTGTCCGTGGACGAACGGATCGCGAGACCGGGCCTGTTCGGCAGGCTGGCGGTCCGCCCGGAGATCGGCGCGCTGCTCGGCGCGGTCGCGGTCTTCGTCTTCTTCTCACTGGTAGCGCGGCAGTTCGTCAGCCCGGCGGGCATCGCCACCTGGCTGGACGACGCCGCCACGCTGGGCATCGTCGCGGTGGCGGTGGCCCTGCTGATGATCGGCGGCGAGTTCGACCTGTCGGCCGGTGTCATGACGGCCTCCAGCTCGCTGGTCACCGCGATCCTGGCCACCCAGCTCGGGCTCAACGTGTGGCTGGCCGTGCTGTGCTCGCTGGTGTTCGCCCTGGCCGTCGGCGCCTTCAACGGCTGGCTGGTCATGCGCACCAGGCTGCCCAGCTTCATCGTCACCCTGGGCACGTTCTTCGCGTTGCAGGGCCTGAACCTGGGCATCACCCGGCTGGTCACCGGGACCGTGCAGGTCTCCGGCATCCGCTCGGTGCCCGGCTACGCCGAGGTGGGCTACTTCTTCGCCTCCACCTTCTCGCTGGGCGGCACCACCTTCCAGGTCTCCGTGCTGTGGTGGATCGGGGTCGCCGCGGTGGCCTCCTGGCTGCTGGTGCGCACCCGGTTCGGCAACTGGATCTTCGCCGTGGGCGGGTCCGCCCCCAGCTCGCTCGCGGTGGGCGTGCCGGTGGTGCGCACCAAGATCGCGCTGTTCATGACGACCGCGGGCGCGGCCTGGCTGGTCGGTACGATCAACATCCTGCGCTTCACCACGGTGCAGGCCAACCAGGGCATCGGCCTGGAGTTCCAGTACATCATCGCCGCGGTCATCGGCGGTTGCCTGCTCACCGGCGGCTTCGGTTCGGCCGTGGGCGCCGCGATCGGTGCGCTGATCTTCGGCATGGCCAGGCAGGGCATCGTCTACGCGAACTGGAACAGCGACTGGTTCCAGCTCTTCCTCGGCATCATGCTGCTGGCGGCGGTGCTGGTGAACAACAGCTTCCGGCGCCGCGCGGAAAGGGTACGGCGATGACAACGCCACTGCTCGAGGTCACCGAGGTCGGCAAGACCTACGGCAGCGTGATCGCGCTGCGCGAAGTGTCCACTGTGGTCAACGCGGGTGAGGTCACCTGCGTGCTCGGGGACAACGGCGCGGGCAAGTCCACGCTGATCAAGATCCTGGCCGGGCTGCACCAGCACGACGAGGGCGAGTTCCGCATCGAGGGCGAGCCGGTGCGCCTGGGCTCACCCCGCGAGGCCCTGGACCGCGGCATCGCCACGGTGTACCAGGACCTGGCCGTGGTGCCGCTGATGAGCGTGTGGCGCAACTTCTTCCTGGGGTCCGAGCCCACCAAGGGGTTCGGCCCGCTGCGCATGCTGGACCGCAAGCAGGGCAGGGAGGTCACCCGCAAGGCCCTGGCCGAGATGGGCATCGACCTGCGCGACGTGGAGCAGCCCGTGGGCACCCTGTCCGGCGGCGAGCGGCAGTGCGTGGCCATCGCGCGCGCGGTGCACTTCGGCGCCAAGGTGCTGATCCTGGACGAGCCGACCGCCGCACTGGGCGTGAAGCAGGCCGGGGTCGTGCTCAAGTACGTCGCTCAGGCAAGGGATCGCGGGCTCGGCGTCGTGCTGATCACGCACAACCCGCACCACGCCTACCCGGTGGGCAACCGGTTCCTGTTGCTCAAGCGGGGGCGCAGCCTGGGCTGCTTCGAGAAGGCCGACATCTCGCTGGCGGAGCTGACCCGCCAGATGGCCGGTGGGGCCGAACTGGAAGCCCTGGAGCACGAACTGCGCGGTGCCGTGTCGTGACCATTCTGGAAGCGCTCACGATCGGCCGCGTCGGGGTGGACCTGTACCCGGAGCAGAGCGGCGTGCCGCTGGCCGAGGTGCGGACCTTCGCCAAGTCGCTGGGCGGCACCGCGACCAACGTCGCGGTGGCCGCTGCCCGGCTTGGCCGCCGCACCGGCGTGCTGACCAAGGTCGGCCCGGATGGGTTCGGCGACTACGTGCGACAGGCGCTGGCCGGATTCGGCGTGTCCCCGGATCACGTTGGCACTGCTGAGGACCTGCTCACCCCGGTGGTGTTCTGCGAGCTGAACCCGCCCGCTGATCCGCCGCTGCTGTTCTACCGGCTGCCCACCGCGCCGGACCTGACGCTCACCGAGGATGACGTGCCCTGGCAGGTGGTCCGGGACGTGCCGCTGCTGTGGGTGACCGGCACCGGGGTGTGCGTGGAGCCCGCACGTGCCACGCAGCGCAGGATCCTGGAGCACCGGGCGAAGAGCGGGCACACCGTGCTGGACCTGGACTACCGGCCGATGTTCTGGCCGGACGTCGAGACGGCCCGCGCGGAGATCGGCTGGATGCTCGACCACGTCACGGTGGCCGTGGGCAACCGTGCCGAGGCCGAGGTGGCCGTGGGCAGTTCGGACCCGAACGAGGCCGCCGACCGGCTGCTGGCACGCGGTGTGCGGCTGGCGATGGTGAAGATGGGCGCCGACGGCGTGCTTGTCGCCACGCCCGAAGGACGGGAAACCGTGACTCCGCAACGCGTTGAGGTCGTGTGCGGGCTCGGGGCAGGTGACGCCTTCGGTGGTTCGGTGGTGCACGGCCTGCTGTCCGGCTGGGACCCCGTGCGCATCGCGCGGCGGGCCAACGCGGCGGGCGCGATCGTGGCGTCCAGGCTGGCCTGCGCGGACGCGATGCCCGAGCAGAGCGAGATCGAGGAGTTGCTGGACCTTGCTGACCGATGACCAGTGGAGCGGGCTGCTGCACACCAGAGCCACCGATCCCGGTGCTGTGGCCCGTGCCTACGCCGCCCGCAAGCGCCGCGCAAAGCTGTTGTCCGACAAGGGAACGCTCTTCCTCGTCGCCGCCGACCACCCGGCTCGCGGCGCGCTGGCGGTCGGCTCCGATCCGCTGGCCATGGTGGACCGCCGCGACCTGCTGGACCGCCTGTTGATCGCACTGGCCAACCCGGCCGTGGACGGCCTGCTCGGCACCCCGGACATCGTCGAGGAACTGCTGCTGCTGGGGGCACTGGACGACAAGGTGGTCATCGGCTCGATGAACCGCGGCGGCCTGGCCGGTGCCGACTGGGAGATCGACGACCGGTTCACCGGGTACACCGCACAGTCCATCGTGGACAGTGGCCTGGACGGCGGCAAGATGCTGCTGCGCATCGTCAACGCCGACGCCGGGACCATTCCCACCTTGCAGGGCTGTGCCGATGCGGTGTCCGAGCTGGCTGGTCACGGGCTGATGGCGATGGTCGAGCCGCTGCCGTACCACCGGGACAACTCCGGTCGGCTCGTGCTCGAACGGGACACGGCGGCACTGGCGCGGGCGATCACCGTGGCCTCGGCGCTGGGCGTCACCAGCTCGCACACCTGGCTCAAGCTGCCCGCGCCCGCCGACCTGAAGGTGCTGGACGCCACCACCTTGCCCGTGGTCGTGCTGGGTGGTGTGCCCTCCGGCAACCCGGACGAGGACCTCGCCGCGTGGGGCAAGGCGCTCGGCCACGCGGCGGTGCGCGGACTGGTCGTGGGACGTGCCCTGCTCTACCCGCCGCACGGTGACGTGGCCGGTGCGGTCGATGCGGCAGCGAAGGTACTGGAGGTAGGGTCGTGAGTTCTCTCCACCGTCCACTCGGGACGCTCGCTGACGGTGAGGACCCGGTCCTGCTGACCCCGGAGGGAGCCGGGTGGACCTATACGGGCCTGCGCGTCCTCCTGCTGCACCCGGGAACCTCACGGGTGGTCGAGACCGGTGAGTTCGAGGCGTTCGTGCTGCCACTGTCCGGCGGCTGCACCGTGGAGGTCGACGGCCAGCGCTTCTCGCTGACCGGCCGCGACTCCGTGTTCACCCGCGTCACCGACTTCGCCTACGTGCCAAGGGACGCCCAAGTCACTTTGTCGACAAAGGACGGTGTCGAGCTCGCGCTGCCGATGGCCCGCTGCACCAGGAGGCTGGAACCGCGCTACGGCCCGGCCGAGGAGGTGCCGGTCGAGGTGCGCGGCGGCGGCAACGCCACCAGGCAGGTCACCAACTTCGGCGTGCCCGGGGTCTGGGAGCACGCCGACAAGCTCAACGCCTGCGAGCTGATCACCCCGGACGGCAACTGGTCCTCCTACCCGCCGCACAAGCACGACGAGGCGAGCGAGTGCGAGGTCGTCAACGAGGAGATCTACTACTTCCGGATCGCGGGCCGGGACGGGATCACCCCGTCGCAGAACGGTTTCGGCCTGCACCGCACGTACACCGCCGACGGCGAGCTGGACGAGGACGTGGCAGTCCGGGACGGGGACGTGTTCCTGATCCCGCGCGGCTACCACGGTCCCTGCGTTGCCGCACCCGGCTACCCCATGTACTACCTCAACGTGCTCGCCGGTCCCGCCGAGGAGCGCTCCATGGCGTTCTGTGACGACCCCGTGCACAGCTGGGTACGCGGCACCTGGGCGGGACAGCCCACCGATTCCCGTTGCCCGGTCACCAGTTCCGAAGGGCGAGTGCGATGAAAACGGTCCGGTTGACCACTGCGCAGGCGCTCGTCCGCTGGATGATCGCCCAGCGCACCGAGCTGCTCGACGGCTCCGAGGCCCCGTTGTTCCCCGGGGTGTTCGCGATCTTCGGCCACGGCAACGTGCTCGGCATCGGCACCGCGCTGGAGGAGCACCGCGAGCAGATCCCGGTGTGGCGCGGGCACAACGAGCAGGGCATGGCCCTGGCCGCGGTCGGTTTCGCCAAGGCCACCCACCGCAGGCAGGTCGGCGTGGCGACCACCTCGATCGGCCCCGGTGCGCTCAACCTGGTCACCGCGGCCGGTGTGGCGCACGCGAACCGGTTGCCGCTGCTGCTGTTGCCCGGGGACACCTTCGCCAGCCGGGCGCCCGACCCGGTGCTGCAACAGGTCGAGCACTTCGGTGACGCCACCGCGACCGTCAACGACGCGTTCCGCGCGGTCAGCCGCTACTTCGACCGGATCACCGCCCCCGAGCAGCTGCTCGCCACGCTGCCCCAGGTGGCCCGCGTGCTCACCGACCCGGCCGACTGCGGGCCCGTCACGATCGCCCTGCCCCAGGACGTGCAGGCGCAGGCGTTCGACTTCCCCACCGCCCTGTTCGAGCCGGTCCTGCACCGCGTGCAGCGCCCGCGCCCGGACCGGCGCGCGGTCGCCGAGGCCGTGGACCTGCTCCGGTCCGCGCGGCGCCCGCTGCTCGTGCTCGGCGGGGGCGTGCGCTATTCCGGAGCCGGACAGGACGTGATCGCGTTCGCTGAGCGGCACGGCATCCCGATCACCGAGACCACCGCCGGGCGCACGCTCGTGCACCACGAGCACCGGCTGCATGCCGGTCCGCTGGGCATCACCGGCTCCGCCTCCGGCAACGAGCTGGCCGCCGAGGCCGATGTCGTGCTCGCCGTGGGCACGCGCCTACAGGACTTCACCACCGGCTCGTGGACCGTGTTCTCCCCCGAGGTACGGCTGATCACCGTCAACGCCGCCCGGTTCGACGCCGTCAAGCACGGCGCCCACGCCGTTGTCGCCGACGCGCTCGAAGGCGTGCGCGAACTGGGGCATTTGCTGGCGGACTGGGCCGCCGACCCCGCGTGGACCGCCCGTGCCGAGGCCGCCCGGCACACCTGGGACGCGCACATCGACAAGCTCCGGCAACCCACTGCCGGGTTGCCCACCTACGCGCAGGTCGTCGGTGCCGTCAACGAGCAGTCCGGCCCCGAGGACTACGTGCTCACCGCCTCCGGTGGGCTGCCCGGCGAACTCATCGGCGGTTGGCGGGCCACCAGTCCGTCCACAATGGACGTCGAGTACGGGTTCTCCTGCATGGGCTACGAGATCGCCGGTGCCTGGGGTGCCGCCATGGCCCGCCCGCGTGGCGTGGTCACCACCCTGCTCGGCGACGGCTCGTACCTGATGCTCAACTCCGAGCTATTCTCCGCCGCCTTCGCGGGCCACGGGTTCGTCGCCGTCGTGTGCGACAACGACGGGTACGCCGTGATCCACCGCTTGCAGCGCAACCAGGGCGGCGCCGGGTACAACAACATGTACGCCGACTGCCGCACCTCGCACGCCGTCCCGCCCCGCGTGGACTTCGCGGCTCACGCCGCCTCACTCGGCTGCCTCGTGTTCCGCGCCGACGGGCTCGACTCCTTCACCGAGCAGTACGCCCTCGCCCGGCAGGCCGCCGCCACCGGCCGCCCCGCCGTCGTCACCATCTCCACCCACCCCTCCTCCTGGACCGAGGCCGGTGCCTGGTGGGAGGTCGGCGTCCCCGAGACCGCACACCGCGCTGAGGTCACCGCGGCCCGTTCCGCGCTGCTGGAGGGCAAAGCAGGACAGGTCCGGTACACAGGCCGGTGACCCAGGCCGTTGTGCCGTGAAGGTGGCTTTCACTGCGTTCAACGCAGCGAAAGCCACCTTCACGGCGTCGGGACGTGTTCATGACGGTGGCAGGTTTTCGATGCGTCGGCGTTTTCCGCAGGTCGAGTGCGTTTTGGACTTGGGAATGTAATCTCGGCAATCCGGCACGTCGAGGCTGCGATTCACGTGGTAATCAAGGATTCGGCTGGTGAGCCCAGCGGCCCGTTCACAGTTTCACCATCGGCAACGCTGGGAACAACGTGAGTCCGGGCGGCCTTGCACCTGTCATGAGCGAGCTGTTCAGTCCGTTGACACTGCGAGCGGTCACCTTGCGCAACAGGATCGCGGTGAGCCCGATGTGCCAGTACAGCGCCATGGACGGCGTGCCGACCGACTGGCACCTGGTGCACCTGGGGTCACGTGCCGTGGGCGGGGCGGGCCTGGTCATCGCCGAGGCCTCCGCGGTGCAGGCGCACGGCCGGATCTCGCCGAACGACGCGGGCATCTGGTCGGACGAGCACGAGCGGGCGTGGCGGCCCATCACGAGGTTCATCGAGGAGCAGGGCGCCGTGCCGGGCATCCAGCTGGCACACGCCGGGTTCAAGGCCTCCTCGCACCGGCCCTTCGACGGCCGGCATGGCGGCGTGCCGGACGAGCAGGGCGGCTGGACCCCGGTCGGGGTCGGCGACACGCCCTTCACCCCGGAGTTCCGCGTCCCGCGGGCGCTGGACCAGGAGGGCATCCGCGAGGTCGTGGACGCCTTCGCCGAGGCGGCGGCACGGGCCGTGCGCGCGGGCTTCCGACTGGTCGAGGTGCACGCGGCCCACGGCTACCTGCTGCACGAGTTCCTGTCTCCGCTGACCAACCACCGGACCGACGAGTACGGCGGCAGCCTGGAGAACAGGATGCGGTTCGCGGTCGAGGTCACCGAGGCCGTGCGGGCCGCGGTGGGTGAGGACGTCCCGGTCCTGGTCCGCATCTCGGGCACCGACTGGCTGGACGGCGGCTGGACGGTCGAGGACAGCGTCGAGCTGGCCACGCGCCTGAGTGCTGCGGGGGCCGATCTGATCGACGTGTCCTCGGGTGGCGTCACCGCCAGGGCACCGATCCCGGTCGGCCCCGGCTACCAGGTGCCGCTGGCCGACACCGTGCGGCGCAAGGCCGAGGTGCCCACCGGCGCCGTTGGCATGATCACCGAACCGGAGCAGGCCGAGCAGGTGCTCGCCAGTGGCTCAGCGGACCTGGTGCTGCTCGCGAGGGAGCTGCTGCGGGACCCGTACTGGCCGCTGCACGCGGCCGGCAGGCTCGGTGCCGAGGCACCGGTTCCCGACCAGTACCGCAGGGCGTACTGACGCCGTGCGGACGCGTTCAGGGGTGGGACCGCGGTCATCCGCGTCCCCACCCCTGGGCGTTTCGGTTGTCAACGACGGTAGTCGTCGTACTCGTCGTCGTAAGGATCATCCGAGGGCTCATCGTTCTGCTTGCCCACGACCGACTGATCGCCGCCGGACAGCTCGCGCTGCAGTGCGTCGAAGTCGGTGTTGTGGGTGCTGTACTTGAGCTCTCGGGCCACCTTCGTTTGCTTGGCCTTCGCCCGGCCGCGCCCCATGGCTCGACCCCCTCGCACAGGGACGGGGGCGGCCGGGGGAATCGGCGGCCCCACTCGTCACGACAACTGGTTCCTGGTAACTACCGTACCGTGTCGACGGGGTTCGATGCGACGCGGCTCGGTGTGGAGGACGCGACACCCTCCGGGCCGACCCCGCCGACCAGGCTCGTGACAGGATCTCGGGGTGCCTCGTCCGTTCGTCGCCTACCTCCGCGTGTACGAACCGTTGTCGGCGTTCGACGCTGAGTTGGCCGTCCGGATGCGCGCTGCCCTGGACAACGGGCCGCTGGCCCGCTCGGCCGCCGGCGACCGTGAGCGAGAACTGTGGTTGCGATCACAGTTGTCCCGTCCGGCGGGACTGCTGCCCTGCGAACCGGTCGAGACGGCCCCGTTGGACCTGCTCGTGCTGGACCCCGCCGAGGTGCCCACCGGCCCGGCGGCCTCCGCGGGGCCCGGGCCGCTCGTCTGCCCGCTGGACCTGCGGGCCCGCTCGGCCGCAGCCCTGGCGGGCTTCCTGAGCACCTCCTCGGGCGTGCTCAGGGCGGCCGCGCTGGGGATGCCCGCCGACACGGCCAAGGCACGGGCCAACTCGGTCATGGCCGAGGTGGGCGCGAGCGCCGTGCACGTGGTGTCGACCACGTGGACCATCCCGCTGCCCTGGTTCGCCCTGGTCGACGCCGACCACCGGCACGTGGTGCTGGCCCCGCGCGAGGACGCGGAGCGGCAGGTGGCGTGGCGGGTCGCGATGGCCGACGCGCGCCGCAGGGTGGCCAGGGCGCACACGGTGGTCAGGGAGGCGCTCGGCGAGAACGGGCCCGCCAGGGTTCTCAGGGACACCGGGCGCTGGCTGGAGCACTTCCACCCGCACTCGGCCGTCGAACTGGACTACGGCGGGCTGGTGCAGCTGCTCGACGACGAACAGCTGCTGGAGGACAGCTCAGCGGTCGACGTGCAGGCCATCGTGGACGCCCTGGAGCAGGGCGACACCGAGGAGGTGGCCCTGCGCTACGAGCAGCTGAGGGAGTTCTGGGGCGAACTGGCCGCGCACGAGCGGTACGGCTAGGGCTCCAGCGCCCCGTCGCCGCGTGGGGCGCGCTGGGCGGCCAGCAGCTCGTCCACCGAGGCGCTGCCGCGCTGGTAGCGCCCGGCGATCTCCCCGTTGATCCGGTCCACCACGTCCTGCACCTCGCGGCGGCGGGCCGAGACCGAGGCCTCCTCCGCGACGAACGCCTGCCTGGCCTGGTCCAGCTTCTCGTCGCTGAGCGAGCTGACGTCGGACAGGTCCACGTCGGAGACCAGCGCCTCCACGTGCCTGCGGTGCGCCTCGGCTCTGGAGGGCTCCAGGGTCTGGTAGCGGCCCAGCCCGGTCGCCGGGCCCACCGCGTTCTCCGCGAGGATCGCGGCCAGCCGCTCCACCACGGGCGCGGCGGAACCGCCCTCGACCCTGCGCTGCTGCTCGGCCTTCACGATGTCGATCCGGGCGTGCAGCAACCGCCGCAGGTAGGAAAGGTCGGTTTCCTCCTGCGCTGCTTCATCGCGCAGCGCGCGTACCCCATCGAGTGCGAGCTCTTCGATACCGGCGGTGTAGTCCGGAGCGAGAACTCGGTCGATGCGCCGCCGCCCGCCAGGACGGACCTCGATCACACCGACATCCTGAAGCACATCACCGTCATGCGCCAACACCTGAGCACTCGTTTCAACCGGACTGTTGCACTCCGATCAGCTTGCGCACCTCGTCCGGGGACAGCGGCGGCCGCTGGGCGATCCTGGCCAGTCCGCTGGCCCTGGCCACGAGTTGGGCGTTGTCCTTGACCCGCTCACCCCGTGCGTAGGAGATGGTGTCCTCCATGCCGACGCGCAGGTGACCGCCCGCCGAGAGCGAAGCCAACATCACCGGTATGGAGGAGCGGCCGACCCCGGTCGCGGAGAAGGTGGCGCCCTCCGGGATCAGTCGCAGGGCCGCCGCGAGGGTCTCGGTGTCGCCCGCCATGCCGCCCGGCACGCCCATGACCAGGTCCACGTGCACGTGCCCGCCAGCGGGCAGGCCGTGCTTGTCCAGCAGCCGGTGCAGGGAGGTGAGCTGGCCCAGGTCGAAGATCTCGTACTCGGGCACGATGCCGCGTTCCCGCATCCGCTTGTGCAGTTCGACCACGAACTCCCAGCGGTTCATGAACACGTCGTCGCCGAAGTTGACCGTGCCCATCGTGCAGGAGGCCGAGTCCGGCATGGCCTCCAGCACGCGCAGCCGGTGCTCCTCGGGATCGGTCACCGCCCCGCCGCTGGACAGCTGCACGACCAGGTTGGTCTCCGCGCGCAGGGCCGCCACGGTGTCCTTGAGCCTGCCCAGGTCCAGGCTCGGCTTCGTGTCCTCGCCCCGGATGTGCACGTGGATCATCGCCGCGCCCACGCGCTCGCAGTCCTTCGCGGTGCTGACCAGCTCGTCCAGGGTCACCGGCAGGTTGGGCACGTCCGCCTTGGCGTGCTCGGCCCCGGTGGGCGCCACCGTGACGATGGTGCCGTGCGAACCGGGGCGGGGTGTCGACGCTGACATGCCGCTGATCCTGGCACAGGCCCGGTTGGGGCGGACCCCGGAACTCTGCGCGCAAACGTTTGTCCACAGGTGTCGAGTTGTCCACATGCGGATCTTGAGCAAGATCGGGTGTCGGGGTGGGGCGGTAGACTGGACTCGGGGTCGCCCCCCTGGGAGTGGCGGGGGATTGTCTTTTCGTGACTACTAGCGCCCCAGGTTGCGGGCGGCTTCGCGGCCCAGGCCCGGCGTGTCCGGCGGCACGGAGTCGGGGTCCACGGCGGCGGGCACGGCCCGGTCCTCGGCGCCGGCGATCAGCTGGGCGTCCACCGGGACGGACCGCTTGACCAGGGCGAGCGCGATGGGGCCGAGCTCGTGGTGCCGCGCGGCGGTGCCGACCCGGCCGACCACGCGGCCGTCCAGCAGCACGGGGTCGCCGGTGTCCGGCAGGGCGTCGAGCGAGCCGTCCAGGTGCAGCAGCAGCATGCGGCGCGGCGGGCGGCCCACGTTGTGCACCTTGGCCACGGTCTCCTGGCCCCGGTAGCAGCCCTTGTCCAGGTGCACGGCGGTGCCGATCCAGTTCACCTCGTGCGGGATCGTGCGCTCGTCGGTGTCCACCCCGAGCCGGGGCCGCAGGCGCTCGGCCCGCAGCGCCTCGAAGGCCCAGCTCCCGGCGGGGCGCGCACCGGCGGAGGTCAGCCGCTCCCACCAGGCGTCCAGCTCGGCGCGGGGGACCAGCAGGTCAACCCCGGGGTAGGGCATGGGGCGCACGAAGCCGCCGCCGGGCAGGGCGCCGGTCTCGGGCACGAGGCGGGCGGTGTCGGGGCCGATGACCGAGAGCACGGCGAGCTCGGCGGTGGCGTCGCGGGGTTCGACCTTCGACCAGAAGACCATCGACCGGAGGTAGGCCAGCAGCGGCCCAGCGGTGCCGGGCTCCACGTCCAGCCAGGTGGTGCCGTCCAGGTCGGTGAGCACGGCGTGGTGCTCCACCCGGCCCTGCACGTCGAGGACCAGCGCCTCGGTGCTGGCCCCGTCGGGCAGCGCGGTCAGGTGCTGGCTGGTCAGCGAGTGCAGCCAGGTCAGCCGGTCCGCGCCGGGCACGGCGATGACCTCGCGGTGCGAGCGGTCCACCACGGCCACCGAGCGCACGGCGGTGCGCTGCTCGGAGAACGGGTCCCCGTAGTGCCACGGGACCCCGGCGTCGGGCGAGCCCTCCGGGGCGGCGACGGCACCGGGACGCTGGGAAGTCACAGGTTCTCCTCTTCGTTCACGCACACCTGGCAGGTACCGGACAGGGCCAGGTGACTGGCGTCCAACCGGAACCCGGTGTCGGCGGACAGCCGGGCCGACAACCCGTCCAGCAGCGAGCACGGCACCTCGTTCACCCGGCCGCAGCGGTGGCAGACCAGGTGCACGTGCTCATGCTCGTCAACGGAATAGGTGGGCGCGCCATGCCCGAGGTGGGTGTGACGAACCAGGCTCAGCTTCTCCAGCAGCTCCAGGGTCCGGTAGACGGTGGTGATGTTGACCGTCGGCGCGGTGCGCTGCACCTGCTGGCAGATCTGTTCGGGGGTCGCGTGCTCCAGCTCGCGCACCGCGTCCAGCACCAGTTGGCGCTGCGGTGTCATGCGCATCCCACGCTCGTGCAAGGTGCGACGAAGTCGTGCGGCCTGCTGCGGGCTCACGGTCTCCACACCTTGGATGGTAGGCCGCTGCGGTGTGAGTAGGCTCGGTCACATGCGCGTGCTGGCCCTGTTGGATGGAACCACCGTTGATCCTGAGACCCCGCTGGTGCGGGTGGACGACCTCGGGCTGCTCCGCGGTGACGGCGTGTTCGAAACCGTGCTCGTGGTCGACGGGCGGCCGAGGGAACTCGGCCCGCACCTGGACCGGCTCGCCCGCTCGGCGGCCATGCTCGAACTGCCCGAGCCGGACCGCTCGGGCTGGGAGCGCTGCGTGGACGCGGTGATCAACAACTGGACCGGCGACAGGCAGATGGCGCTCAAGCTGGTGCTGACCAGGGGCGCGGAGTACGGGGACGGCACACCAACGGCCTTCGCCATGGGACTGCCCATCGGGGAGAAGGTCCTGCGCCAGCGCGAGCAGGGCATCTCGGCGGTCACCCTGGAGCGCGGCATCGACCCGGGGCTGGCCGAGCGCGCGCCCTGGCTGCTGCTGGGCTCGAAGTCCCTGTCCTACGCGGTCAACATGGCCGCCCTGCGGCACGCGGCCAAGCTCGGCGCCGACGAGGTGATCTTCACGGCCTCCGACGGCACGGTGCTGGAGGGGCCCACCTCCACGGTGATCCTGGTGCGCGGGCGCACCCTGATCACCCCGCCCGCCAACATCGGCATCCTGCCCGGCACCACCCAGGCCGCGCTGTTCCGCGCCGCCGAGCGGTCCGGCTGGTCGATCAAGGTGGAGCCGGTGCGGACCTCGGACCTCACCGACAACGACGGGGTGTTCCTGGTGTCCAGCGTGCGCGCGATCACCCGGGTGAACAGCCTCGACGGCCAGCAGCTGGGCGACTTCAGCGCACTGCACGCCGAGCTGACCGCGCTGTACGAGTCGGAGTACTGAGCGGGTGCGGGGAGGGCGGTTCGGCCCTCCCCGCCACCAGCTACTTCAAACCGCTGTCCACGGCGGTCATCAGGGTGCCGGTGTCACCGGACATCTCCCAGATCATCGCGCCGAGCAGCCCCTTGCTCTTGATGTAGGCCATCTTCTTGCCGATCGCCCAGGCGTCGTCGAAGGACCACCACTGGCCGTCGGCCCCGGTGTAACCGTAGGTGGCCACCGCCTGTTCGTTGTGGTAAACGGTCATTCCCGGTAGTGCCGACAACAGGTTGCTGTAACCGCGTGTGCCCGCCTCCTCGGCGAACTGCCCCGGCGCCGCACCCTTGGCCGCCTGCCACTCCCCGTGCGCCCCGCCATCGGTCACGCTCTGCCAGCCGCGACCGTAGAACGGGATGCCCACGGTTATCTTGCGCGGATTCACCCCCGCACCCAGATATGCCTGCACCGCCCCGTCCACGCTGAAGTGGAACGGGTACGGGTCATTGCTCGCCGGGTACAGGTTGGCCTGGTCACCGGTCCGGTTCGGTTCCCAGGAGTTGTCACTGCCGGAACCGTGGAAGTCATAACCCTGCACGTTGAAGATGTCCAGGGACTTCGCGGTCTGCGGCAGGTCCCAGCCCTCACCGATCTTCGTCGGGTCGGCCGGGGTGAACGCGGTCAGCTGGTAGCGCTTGCCGCCGCCGAGCGCGTCGAGCTGGCTGCGGAACTCCGCGAGCAGCGCGGTCAGGTTCGCCTTGTCGTTCGCGCTGTGGTGGTTGCCGGGATGCCCGTTGGCGTCCCCGGGCCACTCCCAGTCCACGTCGATGCCGTCGAAGATGCCCGCGGCCACACCGGCGCCGCCCGCACCGCCGGTCACCGGCAGGTTGCCCTTGATCCACGTGTCGATGCAGGAGCTGACGAACTTCTTGCGCGAGGCGTCGGTGGCCGCCACGTCGGAGAAGTACTTCGAGTACGTCCAGCCGCCCAGCGAGACCAGCACCTTCAGGTTCGGGTACTTCGCCTTCAGCTTCTTGACCTGGTTGAGGTTGCCGCGCAGCGGGGCCCAGCCGTCGTCGGCCACCCCGTCCACCGACTGGGCCGCGCTCATCGGCCTGCCGTAGTCCGCATCGGCGTCCCCGGCCCCGTCGCCCTGGTTCGGGTCCTCGGGGTCGGACGTGGTGCCCTTGGTGACCCCGGACAGGCAGGTCAGGTTCACCGGGTCGATGTTCTCGAAGGCGTACAACAGGTGCGTCAGCTTGCCCGCGGCCCCGGTGTCCACCAGGTTCTTCACGAAGTACTGCCTGCCGTAGATGCCCCACTGCACGAAGTAGCCGATCTTGGCGTAGCCGTTGCCGATCACGTCGGCGGTGGTGGCGGTGACCGCGCTGCTGGCGGCCGAGGTGTTGTCGTAGCCGTCCCGCGCCCGCACGGTGAAGCTGTACTGGGTGGAGGGGCTCAGCCCGGTCACCGTGGCCGCCGTGCCGGTGACGGTGGTGGCCAGTGCCGTGCCGGTGTACACGTCGTAGGCGACGACCCCGGTGTTGTCGGTGGACGCGGACCAGGTCAGCGACACGCTGGTCGAGTCGGTGCCCTTCACGGCCAGGTTCGACGGCGCGGTCGGCGGCTGCGTGTCCTCCCCGGGATCGTTCGTGGTGACCTGGACGGGAGCGCTGGCCGCCGAGGCGGTGCCGTGCGTGTCCTTGGCCTTCACGGTGAACGTGTACGCGGTCTTCGGCGTCAGACCGGAAACCGTTGCGCTGGTTGAGGTCGTGCTCGTGGCCAGTGCCGTGCCGTTGTAGACCTCATAGCCCGCGACGGGGAGATCGCCGGGAGTGGCGGCATTCCAGGCGAGCGTCACGGACTTGGTGGTCTTCACCGTGGCGCGGGCGTTGGTGGGTGCGGAGGGCGGCGCGTCCGCGCTGCCGTCGCACTTGGCGTCGTTGACCCGGCAGTTGGCCGGGGATCCGTTGCCGGACAAGGTGAACGTCAGACTGTACGGCTCGGTTGTGCCGTGCGCCTTGACGACTGCGTTGTAGTAGGCGGGATTGGCCACCACGTGCGTGCCGGTCTGCGTCACGGTGCCGTTCTGGGCGTTGCCCACCGTGGTGCCGCTGGGCACGTCGAAGGCGATGGACCAGGTCTTCAGGTCGGCGTCCCCGTTGTTGGCGACCACGTACTTGCCGGTGGAGCCGGACTGGGAGTAGACGGCGGTGACGGTCGCGGCGGAGGTCGGCGGTGTGCCGCCACCGGTCCCGTCGCAGTTGGCGCCGTTGAGCGTGCAGTTCACCGGCTGTGCGGCGCCACTGAGCGTGAACGTCAGGCTGTAGGGCTCGGTGGACCCGTTCGCGGGCACGGAGGTGTTGTAGAAGGCCGGGTTCGCGGTCACGTGCGTGCCGCTCTGGCTGACCGTGCCGTTCTGCGCGTTGCCGATGACGACCCCGCTGGGCAGGTCGAAGGCCAGCGCCCAGCCGTTGACCGCGGTGGCCCCCGAGTTGGCGATGACGAACTTGCCGCCGCCCGCGGTGGCGGTGAAGGTGGCGGTGAGGCCGGGTGTCGCCGCGGCGGTCGGCGCGAGCGCGACGAGCAGACCGGCCGGGAGTAGCAGTGCGGCGATCACGCCGAACAGACGTTGTCGGTGCATGGTGCTCCTGCCTGCAGGATGACGGGAGGCGGCCGTAGCAGTCCGAACTTAAGTGGCCTAGACCACAGCGTCAATGGGTCTAGACCATTTGGGCGGTGCCGAACCGGAGCACCGCGCCGGGGCCGGCCTGCCCCAGCCGGGGCAGCGAATTCGGCGCCACCACACCGACAACGGGGTAGCCGCCGGTCACCGGGTGATCGGCCAGGAACAGCACCGGCAGGCCGTTCGCGGGTACCTGCACGGCCCCGGTGACCACACCCTCGCTGGGCAGTTCGAGCCCCTCGCGTGCGGGCACACGGCGCAGCGGCTCACCCTCCAGGCGCAGGCCGATCCGGTTGCTCCGTTCGGACACGGTCCAGCGAGCGCCGTTGAGCCGGGCGAGCGAGTCGGCGTCGAACCAGTCCTCGCGCGGGCCCAGCAGCAGCGGTACGACCAGCTCGCCGGGCAGGGCCGAGGCCGCGAGCACGTCCACCCCGCTGGGCAGGCCCGCGGGCGCACCGAGTGCCAGCGAGTCGTTGGCGCGCAACGGGTTCGGGCCGATGCCGGAGAGCACGTCGGTGGACCGGCTGCCCAGGTGCTCGGGCACGTCCACGCCGCCGGACAGCGCCACGTAGCAGCGGATCCCGCCCTGCGGGCTGCCCAGCGCCAGCACCTGGCCCGCGCCGAGGTGCACCGGGGTGTGCGAGTCCACGCGATGACCGTCAACGGTCACCGGCACGGCCGGTCCGGTGACGGCCACGGTGCAGGAGCAGTCGGCGCGCAGCACAAGACCGCCGAGCAGCGCCTCGATGCCCGCCGCCGACTCCTCGTTGCCCACGAGCCGGTTGGCCAGGGCCAGTGCGGGCTGGTCCAGCGCGCCGGAGGGCGGCACGCCGAGGTGGGCGTGGCCGGGGCGACCGCGGTCCTGGACCAGTGCCTGCGGACCTGTGCGAACGATCGTGCAGCTCCTGCTCACCGGGCCACCTCGAAGTGGACGAGGTCCCCGGGTGCCAGCAGCGCGGGCTCGGTGCGGCGCGGGTCGAACAGGATGGCGGTGGTGCGGCCGATCAACCGCCAGCCGCCGGGGGAGGCGCGCGGGTAGGCGCCGGTGAACTCGCCCGCGACGCCGACCGAACCGGCGGGCACCCGTTCGCGCGGGCGCGCCAGGCGAGGCTGGCGCAGCGGCTCGGGCAGGCCGGTCAGGTAGCCGAAACCGGGGGCGAACCCGCAGAACGCCACGGTGTACTCGGCCCCGCTGTGCAGCTCGACCACCTCGTCCACGGTCAGCCCCGCGGTCTCGGCGACCAGGTCCAGGTCCGGCCCGTCGTAGCGGATCGGCAGCCGGATGGTCCGCGGCGAGCGGTCCGGCGGCCTGCTCAGGTCGGCGGACTCGATCACGGCGCGCGCCGCGGCCAGCCCCGTGGACCCGGGGCGGGCGCTGACCAGCACGGTGCGTGCGGCGGGCACCAGCTCCATGAGGTCCGGTAGCCGCGCGGCGACCAGCGCGGCGTGCAGGGCGCCCACCTGCTCCAGCGAGTCCAGCTCCACCAGGAGCGAGTCCTGGCCGCAGCGCAGCAGGCGCACCCGTCAGCCGACGACGCGCCGCAGGTGGGCCGAGACGTGCGGCTGCAGCGGCTGGCCCTCCATCGCCCGCTCCTCCACGTAGGCCAGGTCCCCGTCGTTGACCAGCCCGTACAGGCGCTGCGCGGCGGTGACCTCCTTGGCCGTGGCGGTGCGCATCACGATGTCGGTGCCCAGCTCCCAGGAGGTCTGGGTGCGCGGCCTGCCGTAGAAGATCTCCACGACCCCGGAGGAGTGCGTCAGCAGCACCTCGATGGTGTCGTCGGCCTGCGGGCGCCAGAACCCGGTCTCCCGTGCGGCGGGCCGGATCACCGCCCCGTCCTCGTCCAGCAGCCAGGACCGCGCCTCGTAGTGCACGAACGGGCGTCCGTCGTGCGCGAAGGTGACCTGCTGGCCGAACCGGAACGGGCCGTCGATCGTCGGGTAGACGATCTCGCCCTCCCCGCGCCACACGCCGATCAGCGGCAGCAGGGCCAGGCAGGCGTCGTGCAGGTTCGGGCCCAGCCGCAGGTTCGCCGTGTCCCCGGGGATCGGCAGGTCCTCGAACTGGGGCAGGTTGCGGTCGCGCGTGGACTCGGCGCGGGCCGCCGCGGCCGCGATCGCCGCGTCCCCGGTGCCGCGCACGGGCTGCTGCTCGCCGGGGGAGTCAGCGTGGTGGGAGTCAGTCATCAGCGCTGGTCGGAGTACAGGCGGTACAGCACGTACACCGTGAACCAGACGATGGCCACGCTGACCAGCACCATCAGGGCCGAGAAGAAGAGTTCCACGCCCAGCAGGATATCCGCCCTGGTCGGTGTCGGCGCCCCGGCGTCACCGGTATCACGACGAGGGCCCCGGTGACGTGCTCGTCACCGGGGCCCTCGGGTGTCGCGTGTGGCTCAGGCCACCGAGATCTGCAGCGAGTGCAGGCCGGGGCCCTCCGGGCTCACCACGGTCTCGCCGTTGCCGCTGCGGTGCAGCGCGCGCACGGTCCAGGTGCCCGGGGCGGCGAAGAACCGGAAGTCGCCGCCTTCGGAGGAGACGACCTCGGCGGTGAACTCCCCGGAGGAGTCCAGCAGCCGCACGTAGGCGCCGCCGACGGGCTCGCCGCCGGAGAGCACGGTACCGGTCAGCACGACCTCACGACCCGCGTCCACGTTCGCGGGCAGCGTGGCGGTCTGCGCGGGGGCTCCGCATCCAGTCATGTCAGTCCTTTCCAGTGCCGAGCTCGACCGGCACGCCGACCAGCGAGCCGTACTCGGTCCACGAACCGTCGTAGTTCTTCACGTCGCCGTGCCCGAGCAGCTCACGCAGCACGAACCAGGTGTGCGAGGAGCGCTCTCCGATGCGGCAGTAGGCGATGGTGGACTTGGACCCGTCCAGGCCCGCGTCCCCGTAGATCTGGGTCAGCTCCTCGTTGGAGCGGAAGGTGCCGTCCTCGTTGGCCGCCTTGCTCCACGGCACGTTGATCGCGCTGGGGATGTGGCCGGGCCGCTGGGCCTGCTCCTGCGGCAGGTGCGCCGGGGCGAGCAGCTTGCCGCTGAACTCGTCGGGGGAGCGCACGTCCACCAGGTTCTTGGTGTTGATCGCGTCGACCACCTCGTCGCGGAAGGCCCTGATGCTCAGGTCCTGCTCCTGCGCGGTGTAGGTGGTGGCCTCGCGCTCGTCCACGTCCTTGGTCAGCGGGCGCCCGTCGAGCTCCCACTTCTTGCGGCCGCCGTCGAGCAGCTGCACGTCCTGGTGGCCGTACAGCTTGAAGTACCAGTACGCGTATGCGGCGAACCAGTTGTTGTTGCCGCCGTAGAGCACGACCCGGTCCGAGTTGGCGATGCCCTTGGCGGACAGCAGCTTCTCGAAGCCCGCGCGGTCCACGAAGTCGCGGCGGACCTGGTCCTGCAGCTCGGTCTTCCAGTCGACGCGCACCGCGCCGGGGATGTGCCCGCCCTCGTAGGCGCTGGTGTCCTCGTCCACCTCCACGAACACCACACCGGGCGTGGTGAGGTTCTGCTCGGCCCACTCGGCCGACACCAGCACGTTGTCGCGACTCATTCCAGCGGCTCCCGTTCCCGTATCTCTCTGTCTACAGTGGACTTCTACTTGCCGGCGGCAGGCGCGAACCGGCGGATGAGCAGGTAGACCTCGCAGCCGAGGCAGAACCCGAACGCGGCGTTGAGGAAGGCGGCGACCAGCGCGAGCGCGGTGGCCACGATGCCGAGCACGGGCAGCCCCGCGAGGTAGCCGAGGGTGCCGACCAGTGCGAAGACGAAGCCGACGCCCTGCGCGAACTGCGGCGGGGCCGCGTCCTCGCGCTCAGCGGTCGGCTTCAGGCGCGGCGCGACCAGGCGCCGGTAGAGCAGCCCGTACGGGGCGTGCTGCAGACCGAGGAACGCGCCGATCGCGAACACGAGGGTCTGCAGTGCCAGCAACGGCCACCAGCCGGTGACCAGGGTGACTGCCAGCACCACCGTGGTGATCCAGGCGCCGAAGCGCGGACCTCGGGGGTCGATCTGGGTAGTGGACATCTGCGACCTCCTGACCTGGGACCTTGCACACAAGGGAGTCCAGCTCGCAGGCGGTGCGGAGGCGTTGGCCGAGGGAACTCGGGCCGACCTCGGGCTACCGCCCGGTCAGGTGGTCCGACACAGGCTGCTGTCCACGCGGCAGAGGTCCACCGCGCGTCGCTTGGTCAGCAGCTTGTTCACGCTGGCGAGGGTACCTGCTGCTCCCTCCACCTGGGAGGGTCGTCCACCTGATGGGACGAACGGCGCGGCAGTGGTCTGCACCGTTCAAGCAGGTAGATGTGGGCGCAACGCCTCGGCCAGGACCTCGCGCTTGGGCACCCCGCCGACCCGCAGCAACTCCGCCCCGTCGGCGCCCAGCGCCAGGGTGGTCGGCGTGCGCAGCACCTTCAGCTGGGCGGCCACCTCGGGCAGGTCGGTCAGGTCCAGCTCGCGGTGGCGCAGGCCCTCGGTGCGCTCGGCCAGGTCGGCCAGCAGCACCCGGGTGTGCCGGCACGGGGCGCAGAACGTGGTCGACAGCTGCACCAGGGTGACCGCCGACCCGGGGTCGATCAGCTCGCGGACCTGCGCGGGCAGGGCGGCCAGCGCGGTGCCGGTCCTGACCCGGCCCTCGCGTGCGCGCAGGGCGAACCCCAGCACCACGGACACGGCCAGCACGCCGACCAGCACCCAGACCCCGGTCATCCCAACCCGCTCCTCCCGCTGCCCAGCTGCACGTTGGTGGCCCGGCCGGTCACGATGAACACGTTGTTCTCCACCGTCACCCTGGTCGGCGTCACCGTGAAGGGCAGCGCCTTGCCCAGGTCCAGCTGCTTGGACAGGGCGCCGGTCACCTGCTGCTGGAGGATCTCCGGCAGCTTCAACGACGCGACCCCGTCCGCCAATTCCAGCTTGGTCGGCTGGACCTGGATCGTCGTGCCGTTGAGCGTGAGCACCCCGTACATGCTGACCTTGACCTGCTTGCCCGCGAAGTTGACGAAGAAGGCCATCTTCACGCCGGTGGTGGTCTGGTTGGGGGTGGGCGTGGGCTTCTCCCCGGCCTGCGCGCCCGGCTCGGCCCCCGGGTCGACCAGGGTGTCCGCCGGGGTGGGCACGATCGTCAGGTTGGAGATGTTGAGCACCTGGCCGACCTCGGTGGAGTTGAAGGCCCGGTTCACGTCCGCCGCGCTGATCCGCACCGAACCCTCCACCCGGTCGATGACCACCGAGTGCGCCGAGCCGGAGACCAGTTCGGACAACGGCACCTTCACGTCGTAGAGGTGCGCGCTGACCTGGAGGTCGCGCATGGTGCCGATGGGGATGCCGCTGGCGCCCACCTCGATGTCCTCGTAGTCCCCGCGCATCGCCTGGAGCACGAAGGGGAAGCCGTGGATGGTCACCGAGGGGTCGTCGGCCAGGGTCAGCTCGGCGCGCATCTTCTTGGACACCTGGTACTCACCGATCGCGGCGAACACGAAGTCGGTCGCCACCAGCAGGCCGACCAACACGATCGCCACGGCGACCGTGATGCGCAGTCCCCGTCGACGCTTGGGCTTGGTGGTGGTCATGCCGCCAGGATGCCCGATCCGGCCACGGGCCCGCACCGCCCCCGCCGATCTGACCCGGGGTGACCGCACGAGTCGGTCCGGTAAACCGGGTGCGGCCCGGACCACGGCGGTGAGGTTCCGGTGCCCTGGCCGTCATGTTCGGCTGGACAGCAGGTGAACGGCCCGCGAACGGCGGTGAGATGAGAGCCAGACCACTGAACACGGCACTTTCCGCGGCGTCCGTGTTAATTCGTGTGACGCTGACGTTTCCGTCGGGGCCATCGCAGGTCACCGGGGGTATCGTCACCGACATCCGCAGGCAACGGGGCCGGGCCGCAGCGCACGAGTGCGCACATCTCCCCTGTCCGTGGCCTGGCCGCGGCGCGAGAGGAGGCGGCACGGCCCATGGGTGTTGATCTGCTGCTGTTGACGGCTGATCCCGATCCGACGTCGGTGCTGCCGGCGCTGTCCCTGCTCCCGCACGCCGTGCGCCCGCTGGCGCCGGAGGTGTCGGCGCTGCTGGAGGCCGGTCCGCACGACGCGGTGCTGGTCGACGCGCGCGGCGACCTGGCCGGTGCCCGCTCCCTGTGCAGGCTGCTCGCCAGCAGCGGGGGCGAGGTCCCAGTGGTCGCCATCGTCACCGAGGGTGGGCTGGTCGCGGTCACCGCCGAGTGGGGCGTGGACGAGATCCTGCTGCCCACCGCCGGCCCCGCCGAGGTGGACGCCCGGCTGCGGCTGGTCAGCTCGCGCCGCGGCACCGACCAGCGCGGCAACGGCGGTGCGCTCCAGCTCGGCGAGCTGGTCATCGACGAGGCCACCTACACCGCCCGCCTGCGCGGCCGCCCGCTCGAACTGACCTACAAGGAGTTCGAGCTGCTCAAGTACCTCGCCCAGCACGCGGGCCGCGTGTTCACCCGCGCCCAGCTGCTCCAGGAGGTGTGGGGCTACGACTTCTTCGGCGGCACCCGCACCGTGGACGTGCACGTGCGGCGGCTGCGCGCCAAGCTCGGCCCCGAGCACGAGCTGATGATCGGCACCGTGCGCAACGTCGGCTACAAGTTCGTGCGCCCGGCCCGCCCCGGCGCCCGCCGCTCCGAGCTGGGCCAGGACGCCCCCGAGTCCACCGACACCACCGACGCCGACGCCTTCGTCCGCGAGATGGCCAAGCACTTCCGCTAACCCGGTTCGCTGTGCCATGAAAGTGCCGTTCCTGGCGTTCAACGCCAGGAACGGCACTTTCATGGCATCTGAGGCGCTGCGGAATGGATCGGGGGGCCGCTAGCGTCGTGACTGTGGTGGACATGCGGTGGCAGGACGAGCGGCTGACGGCGCTGGACGTGGACGAGGTCTTCGGGGTGTTCGAGGCAGCCCGGCTGGCCGACGGCAGAGAGGGAGCGGGCGGTCTGCCCTCCTTCCTGACCGGCCCCGGCCCGCACCTGGTGGCGACCGAGTCCGGACGCACCGTGGGCTACCTGCACCTGGACACCGCGGGCGACTCCTTCGGCAACCAGGTGGCGGAGCTGGTGGTGCACCCGGCCGCACGGCAGCGCGGGCTCGGCTCGGCCATGGTGCGGGCCCTGCTCGACCGGGTCGGTGACGCCAAGCTGCGGGTCTGGGCGCACGGCGACCATCCGGGTGCCGCCGCGCTGGCGGCCAGCCACGGCTTCGAGCGGGTGCGCGAGCTGCTGCGGATGCGCTGGGAGGTCGGCCAGCTGCCCGAACCGGTCTGGCGGCCCGGGGTGACCGTGCGCACCTTCGTGCCCGGGGCGGACGAGGCCGCGGTGATCGAGGTCAACCGGCGCGCGTTCTCCTGGCACCCCGAGCAGGGCGCGCTGACCGTGGCCGACCTGGAGCGCACCGAGGCCGAGCCCTGGTTCGACCCGGCGGGCTTCTTCCTCGCGGTGGACGCCGAGGACAGGGTGCTCGGCTTCCACTGGACGAAGGTGCACCGCGAGCGCGAGCCGCTCGGCGAGGTCTACGTGGTCGGGGTGGACCCCGACGCGCAGGGCGGGGGCCTGGGCAAGGCGCTCACCCTGGTCGGCCTGCACCACCTGCGCGAGGCCGGGCTGCGCCGGGTGATGCTCTACGTTGAGTCCGACAACACCCCCGCGGTGGCGGTGTACACGAAGCTCGGTTTCGGTTTGTGGGACGCGGACGTGCAGTACGCTCGATAGCGAGCGTTACGCTGCGCAGCGTCACGATCCGTCATCTAGATGGCCAAGCAAAGGCTACGAACATCACTCTGACGGGGTATTCGTCGTCACTTCGTGTGTCTTGTTCACCTCCCGTTCATCTCCATACGGCCGCCTGTCCACCCTCCTTGCCTACTGTCTGCAATCGAGCGGCGAGCCCCGCCGTGCAAGCAGTCGAGTCTCCAAACGGAGGATCCGGTGAAGATGAAGCGGCACGGCGCTGCGCTCGGCATCGTGGCGGCAGGTGCTCTCCTGCTCACCGCCTGCGGTAGCGACAACAACACCCAGTCAGGCGGTTCCACGGGCGGCTCGACGACCACGGCCGCGGGCGCCAAGCCGGACTGCGGCGGCAAGAAGTCGCTGAAGTCCAGCGGCTCCACCGCCCAGGCCAACGCGATGAGCCGCTTCGTCTCGAAGTACAACGCCGAGTGCGACGGCTACAACCTGGACTACACCGGCAACGGCTCCGGCGCGGGCATCAACGAGTTCCTCGCCAAGCAGACCGACTTCGCCGGTTCCGACTCGGCCCTGTCGGCCAGCAAGGGCGAGGTCGACAAGGCCAAGACCCGCTGCGACGGCAACCCGGCCTGGAACCTGCCCACGGTGTTCGGCCCCATCGCCATCACCTACAACATCCCCGGCGTCAGCGAGCTGGCCCTGGACGGCCCGACCCTGGCCAAGATCTTCAGCGGCCAGATCACCAACTGGAACGACGCCGCGATCAAGAAGCTGAACCCCAGCGCCTCGCTGCCGGACCTGAAGATCGCCGTGGTCTACCGCTCCGACGAGTCGGGCACCACGGACAACTTCCAGCAGTACCTGACCGCGGCCGGCGGCGGCGCGTGGACCAAGGGTGCTGGCAAGGTCTTCGCCGGTGGCGTGGGTTCCGGTGGCAGCAAGAACGACGGCGTGGCCACCATCCTCAAGCAGACCTCGGGCGGCATCGCCTACGTCGAGTGGTCCTTCGCACTCAACTCGAAGCTGGCCACCGCGAGCATCGCCACCACCGAGGGCGGCACCCCGGTGAAGGTCAGCGCGGAGACCGTGGGCAAGGCCATCGACGCGGCCAAGTTCAAGAACGAGTCCGGCAACGACCTGGCCCTGGACCTGAGCTCCATCCACGGCTCCAAGGTCGCCGGCGCCTACCCGATCGTGCTGGCCACCTACGAGGTCGTCTGCTCCAAGTACAGCGACGCCGACACCGGCAAGGCCGTCAAGGCGTTCCTGACGGTGGCGATCAACGACGGGCAGACCGGCCTGGACGCCAACGGCTACGTGCCGCTGCCCAGCAAGCTGAAGGACAAGCTGTCGGCTGCGGTCAAGGCCATCAGCTGACCCGCTGACACCGATGAGCGAGCTTGCGAGCGAATCAATGGGCACAGTGACAGTGCCCGCGCGAAGCGCTGCGCCGAGCGTCAGCGAGGCGCGGCGTTGAGCGACGACCCTCGAGCGACGGCGACCCGCCCTGCTCGTCCAGGAAACCTGGACGAGCAGGGCGGTAGCCGCATGATTGGTGCCATGACCGAGGACAGTGGTCAATCGGGAGGCCGGGCGGGCGTTCGCCGCCCCGGTGACTCCATCTTCCGCGCGCTCACCACGGGATCCGGCCTCGCGATCGTCATCGCGATCGGCCTGATCGGGATCTTCCTGCTGATCAAGGCAGTGCCTTCGCTCGTTGCCGACAAGGCCAACTTCCTGTTCAGCCCCGACTTCATCACCACCGACCCGACCAACCTGAAGTTCGGCATCCGCGACCTGTTCGTGGTCACCGTGCTCAGCTCCCTGGTGGCGCTGGTCATCGCCATGCCCATCGCCCTGGGTATCGCCCTGTTCCTGACCCATTACGCCCCTGCTCGCCTGAGCAGACCCTTCGCCTACATCGTCGACCTGCTCGCGGCGGTGCCCTCCATCGTGTTCGGCCTCTGGGGCGCCCAGGTGCTCGGCCCGACACTGGAACCCTTCGAGACCTGGCTGAACAAGGTCTTCGGCTGGTTCCCGCTGTTCGCCAACGGCAACATCCCGCTCGCCGGTGCGGGCACGATCTTCACCGTCGGCGTGGTGCTGGCCGTCATGCTGCTGCCGATCATCACCTCGGTCACCAGGGAGGTGTTCCGGCAGACCCCGGTCATGCAGATCGAGGGTGCGCTGGCCCTGGGCGCCACCAAGTGGGAGATGCTCCGCACCACCGTGCTGCCCTTCGGCCGCAGCGGCTACATCGCGGCCTCGATGCTCGGCCTTGGCCGCGCGCTCGGTGAGACCGTGGCCGTGCTGATCATCCTGCACGCCTCCCCCAAGCCGTCCGGGTTCAGCCTGTTCGACGGCGGCTACACGTTCGCCTCCAAGATCGCCTCGGCGGCCTCGGAGTTCAGCCAGCCGCTGCCGACCGGTGCCTACATCGCCGCCGGCCTCGTGCTGTTCGTGCTGACGTTCATCGTCAACGCGGCCGCCCGCTCGGTGGCAGGCGGGAAGGTGCACAAGTGACCACCACCGAGTCCACGCTGGACCGGCCGGCCAGCCCGCCGGCCTTCCAGCCCGTCAGCGGGGCCCGCAAGACCAAGAACCTGGTGGCGACCGTCCTGGTCGGCCTGGCCTTCCTGGTCGCGGTCGTGCCGCTGGTGTGGCTGCTGATCACGGTTGTCGCCAAGGGCTTCACGGCGCTGCTCAGCGCCGACTGGTGGACCCACTCGCTCAAGGGCGTGCTGCCCGAGGAGTTCACCGGCGGCGTCTACCACGCGATCATCGGCACCCTGTTGCAGACGCTGGTCTGCGCGCTCATCGCGGTGCCGGTGGGCGTGCTCGCCGCGATCTACCTGGTCGAGTACGGCCGTGGCAGGCTGGCCAGGACGACCACGTTCATGGTGGACATCCTCTCCGGTGTGCCCTCGATCGTGGCCGCGCTGTTCGTGTTCGCGCTGTGGATCGGCACCTTCGGCCTCGGCCAGAGCGCGTTCGCCGTGTCACTGTCCCTGGTGCTGCTGATGCTGCCGGTCGTGGTCCGCTCCACCGAGGAGATGCTGCGCCTGGTGCCCCAGGAGCTGCGCGAGGCCAGCTACGCGCTGGGTGTGCCCAAGTGGAAGACCATCGTCAAGATCGTGCTGCCGACCGCGCTGTCCGGCGTGGTCACCGGCGTGATGCTGGCGATGGCCCGCGTGATGGGTGAGACGGCCCCGGTGCTGGTGCTGGTCGGCTACTCGAAGTCGATCAACTTCAACATCTTCGACGGCAACATGACCTCGCTGCCGCTGTTGATCTACACCGAGCTGACCAACCCGCTGCCCGCAGGTCAGCTGCGGGTCTGGGGCGCCGCGCTGACCCTGATCATCCTGATCATGCTGTTCAACCTCGTGGCCACCGTCGTTTCGCGGTTCTCGGCCATCAAGACGAAGTGAGCTAACGCCATGGCCAAGCGCATCGACGTCAAGGACCTCAACATCTTCTACGGCAAGTTCCACGCCGTGGACGGGGTCACGCTGGCGGTGCCGCCGCGCAGCGTGACCGCCTTCATCGGACCGTCGGGTTGCGGCAAGTCCACCGTGCTGCGCTCGCTCAACCGCATGCACGAGGTGACCCCCGGCGCCCGCGTCGAGGGCAAGGTGCTGCTCGACGGCGAGGACATCTACGCCTCCTCCGTGGACCCGGTGGAGGTCCGCAGGACCATCGGCATGGTGTTCCAGCGGCCCAACCCGTTCCCCACGATGTCCATCCGGGACAACGTGGTCGCCGGGCTGAAGCTGGCCGGGGTGAGCAACCGCAAGCAGCTCAACGAGGTGGCCGAGCGCTCGCTGCGCGGGGCCAACCTGTGGGCCGAGGTCAAGGACCGCCTCGACAAGCCCGGCGGCAGCCTCTCCGGCGGTCAGCAACAGCGACTGTGCATCGCCCGTGCCATCGCCGTGCAGCCCGACGTGCTGCTGATGGACGAGCCCTGCTCGGCCCTGGACCCGATCTCCACGCTGGCCATCGAGGACCTGATCGGCGAGCTGAAGAAGGACTTCACGATCGTCATCGTCACCCACAACATGCAGCAGGCCGCGCGGGTGAGCGACCAGACGGCGTTCTTCAACCTCGCCGGGGTCGGCCAGCCGGGCAAGCTGGTCGAGATCGACGACACCGAGAAGATCTTCTCCAACCCCAACCAGCAGGCCACCGAGGACTACATCTCCGGCCGCTTCGGCTGATCAGCAGGACAACGACGGAGGCTGCCCGCTCACCCGAGCAGGCAGCCTTTCTCGTGCGCCCAGCAGCACGATCCGTTGCCGCACGGGCACTCCGGTGAGCGGGTGGTCCAGCCGCTCACGGACGAGCTCGTGGTTCGGCTCGCCAGCCCAGTCCAGGTAGCACGCCTCCGGAGTCGCGATCACCAGTGGCTGCACCGGGAACAGGCAGATCCGCCGCAGCAGCGCGCTGGCCGTCGCGGGTGAGGTGCGGCCACAACCCCGGTGCGCCAACGCATCCAGTTCGGCCGGGGTCGGCGGGTCCGCGTCGTTGCCGGTCCACCTGCCCTCGCTGGCGAACTGCCAGGAGGTGTAGGAGACGTTCGCCAGGTGCACGGAAGCCCCGGGCACGTGCAACTCGACGTGCCTGCGGTACATCCTGGCCCGCAGGCACGGGTAGCCGTCCAGGCCGTCCTCGGTCTCCAACGGCAGCAACTCCTGGACCAGCGGGCGCAGCGCCTGCGGGGCCAGGTGCAGCACGAGCTGATCGGGCAGCGGCCTGGACATCCGGAAAACCTTGTCCGTCAAGGGATTCGCGGCCAGGTGCACCGCCCTGCTTGCCGCACGCAGCACTGCGGCCTCCAGCTCCTGCTGGTCCACAGTGGACGCATCGGGCAGGATCGCCCGCCGGATGTGTTCGGGCAGCGGCCCATCGCCGTCGAGGGCGTCGAGCACCTGGGCGCGGTCCTCCCTGGTGAGCAGCGTGGTGCCGTGGCAGATCGCGGGCAGCACGGCCGAATCGGTCTCCCCGGTGTACTGGCTGCGCAGGTCGGCGAGCCTGCGGATCAGCGAGGTGCTGTTCGGCATGATCACCCCTTTCGAGTGAACTTCGTTCGGTAGCACCAGCTAACCGCCACTCGTCTCGCGCGGGCAGTCCCGCTGCACGCGCTGTGCGGCCTGTTCCCGGTGCGGGGGTCCCACTTGCCTCCCACTTCGCGCGGCGGTCTTCCCCGACCCCGAGTTCCGGGAGCACCATCGGTCCATGGCCAACGACGCACTGCTCGCCGACGCCGAGCTGAGCAACGTCGCGCTGGCGCGTTCGGTGGTGGCGGCCGGTGCGCGCGAGGGCATCCACCTCGGCACCACCGCCACCACCGTGGCCCGGATGCTGACCGGCGCGCAGCCGCGCTGGCCGGTGACCAGGCTGGTGGCCGCCGTGCTGAGCAAGCGCCTGGGCTACTCCATCGGAGTGAGCGACTGCGGCTTCACGGACCGGTCGGAGCCGGACACGACCGATTACTTCGAGTGCTCCCGGACCGTTGGTGGCACGATCGGACTCGTGGCTGAACTCTCGGGCAAGGACATGGCGCGGCGCAACTTCCTCATGGGCTCCGCGTTCACCGCTGCCGCGTTCGCTCAACCAGCACTGATGGCCCTGACCGTGCCACCCGTGGCCAGTGCCGCGTCCACTGGCGGAGGGCGGATCACCGCCTCCGAGGTGCAGGTGGCCCTGGAGACGGTGCGGCACTATGAGGGCCAGCACCGCCGATACGGCGGGGCTGCGGTGCACCAGCAGCTCGTCCAGTTCCTGAACGCACAGGCCGTGCGCGCCCAGGAGGCCAGCTACACCGAAGCTGTTGGCCGCCAATTGCTCTCAGCGTTGTCGCAGGGCACCGTCCTGGCTGCGCTGACCGCTGTCGAATGCGGCCGTCACGCCCTCGCACAGCGCTACTACACGCAGGCGCTCAACCTCGCCATGCACGCAGCCGATCGGCCGTTCGCGGCCAACGTGCTCTCGGAGATGAGCCGCGTCGCGATCGACATCGCCCACGCCTCGGGTAGTGAGGCCGACACGATCCACAACGGTCAGCACGCCGCAGCGCTGGCACGGTCCGCGCTGGAGGTGGCCGGCCCCACGGCGACCCCAGCGCTGATCAGCTACCTGCACGCGATCGAGGCCCGTGGCTTTGCCGCGCTCGGGGATGCCCGTGCCACCTCCGAGGCCGTCGCCAACGCCCAGCGGGCCTTCGACAGGGTGCACGGCGAGGAACCGGAGTGGTTCAGTTTCTACGGCGAGGCGGACATCAGGTCCGACATCGGCCAGTGCCTGCGCGACACCGGTCGTCCGAACCAGGGCGTTGCCCTGTTGGAGCGCTCACTGACCGCGCTGCCCGCAGGCAGGGTCACCGCCCGCGCGAAGACCAAGGTGCACATCGCCGCCGCCTACCTCGAACTGCGCGAGTTCGAGCAGGCCGCGAAGGTCGCCGACGAGGCCGTGGCCGAGATCGGATCCCTTGCCTCCCAACGCAGCCGTGACCGCGTGCGCGCTCTCCAACACCGGGTTCGCCGTCACGGCAAGGAGAACCGGCTCACCGAGCTGGACCGCAAGCTCACCGAGTTCCTCGCCGACAAGCACTGAGCCCCCGGCCGGGTGGCCGGGGGCTCAAGGCGTTGTGCCGCCTCAGAGGTCGGTCGCGTCCGAGCTGTAGCCGGGCATCTTGCCGGTGACCACGAAGACCGTGCGCTTGGCCACGGACACGGCGTGGTCGCCGAAGCGTTCGTAGAACCGGCCCAGCAGGGTGATGTCCACCGCGGCGGGCACGCCGTGCTCCCAGTCCTTGGCCATGATCACCGAGAACAGGTGCCGGTGCAGGTCGTCCATGGCGTCGTCCTCGTCGTCGAGGACACGGGCCAGGTCGATGTCCTGGGTGCGGATCACCTGCTCGGCCTTGCGGGCCAGGTCGACGGCGATCCGGCCCATCTCGGCGAAGTAGCCGCGGACCGCCTCGGGCAGCACCGGCTGCGGGTGCCTGCGCCGCGCGGCCTTGGCCACGTGCAGGGCCAGGTCGCCCATCCGCTCGATGCTCTCCGCGGCGTGGATCACCGACAGCACGGTGCGCAGATCGGTGGCCACCGGCGCCTGAAGCGCCAGCAGGGAGTAGGCGTCCTCCTCGGTGCGAGCCCGCGCGTCGTCGATCTTCGCGTCATCGCTGATCACGCGTTCGGCCACCGCGAGATCGGTGTCCAGCAACGCCTTGGTGGCCAGCTCCATAGCGTCGCCGACCATCCCGCACATGCTCGCCAGCTGCTCCGCGAGCTCGCCGAGCTGGTCATGGTATGCCTCGCGCATGACGACACCCTACGGGTAGCTGGTCGCGGAACCTGCATCGCAGGATGAACCGGGCATGAACCCGGGGTGACCAACCGGGGCCGGTAATCGCATGATCACTGGCAGGAGGCGTCGGCACCGCTCACGGTGGACACGGCGGCGGCCTGCGGCTGCCCGAGGCTCTGCGGGGTGGTGCCCTCCTTGGGTGCCACCACGCTGCCGTTGAACTCGGGACCGATCACCAGCGCCAGCGCACCCGCCATGGACGGGTCCAGCTGAACCTTCGCACTGGGCACCGCGGCGGCCAGCGTGCGCGCCTGCGCCTCGCGGCCCGCCGAGTACCTGATCACAGTCTGGTCCACCTTGTCCGGGGAGGCGTCCACCCACACCGGCTGGAAGCCCTGCTGCTTGAGCGCGTCCGCCGTGTTGGAGGCGATCTTCGCCTTGGTGTTGCCCCCGTTGAGGACCTGGATCTTCATCGTCTTCGGGTCCACCAGCGGGCCACTGCCCAGCTGGGTGGCCGAGGTCGCGCCGTCGGGCAGCGGGTCCCCGTTGATCACCGCGGTGAACAGGGCCTTGGTCGCGGCCGATGCGGCCGAGGCGGGCGCGCTGGTGAACAGCACCTGTTCCGGGGACACGCCCTGTAGGGACTGGCCCAGCGTCAGCAACTGGTCCACGCCCACGTTCTCCCCGCTGGCCGACCGGGTCACGCTGGAGATCACGTTGTTCAGCTTGGTCGGGTCCAGCAGCACCTGGTTGTGCAGTGCCGTGCGCAGCAGCGCGGCCATGAACCGCTGCTGGCGCTGGATCTGCCCAGCCTCGGGCGAGGCGTCCCCGGCGACGTTGCGGGCCTTCACGAACTTGACGGCCACGTCCCCGGTCACGCCCTGGGGCCCCGCCTTGGGCAGCAGTGGACCCAGCACCCCGTCGGTGACCGGCGCCTTGGCGCACAGCTCCACCGAGCCGATGGCGTCCACCATGTTCTTGAAGCCCTCGGAGTCCAGGGTCATGAAGTGGTTGACCAGCAGCCCGGACTCCTGCTGCACCAGCTTGGTCACGCACTGCGGACCGGCCGCGGCGTAGGCGGCGGCGAGCTTGCCCGAACCGCACGCGGGATCAGGGACTTCCGTGCTGCCCGGAATCGACACGAAGACAATCCGCTTGCGGTTCGCGGGCACGTGCGCGACCAGCACCGTGTCCGAACCGACCAGCAGGAAGTTGTCGTCCCCGTGCTGCTTGTCCGCGGCGACGATCGCCGACGAACCGGTGTCCAGCGCGTCGACCGGCTTGATCTGGCCGTCCCAGTGCTTGATCGCACCCCAGGCGATGCCGCAGGCGATCAGCACGATGGCCGCCGCCACGATCGCCGCGATCTTGATCGCCAGGCCGATCATGCGGCGCTTGTGCCGCCTGCGCTCGATCTCCTCGGGCTCGAGGTCGAACTCCGGGTCCTCCTCCTGGTCCACCGGCTCCGGTGGGGCCTCGGGCGGTCCCTGCTCGGTGTCGATCCACGGCATGTACTTCTTCTGCCGGGTCTTGCGCTGACGCTCCTCGGCGGCCATCTCGTCGTGCACCGCCGAGAACCTGGCCAGGGTCTGGTCCACCTTGCGCCTGCGCTGGACCTCCTCGCCGATCGGCTCCATCTCGGTGGTCAGCGCGGCGGGCTCGATCTCGTGCCTGCGCTCGGGGCGCGGCGCGGCCTCCTGCTCCGGCGCGTCCTGCTCGAGGCCCGGCTGCTCCACGTCCTCGCCCTGCGGGGTGGGCTGCTCGGTCTCGGCGGCCAGGCGCATCCGCACGCTGTCGGGCACCGGCCTTGGCGGCACCGGTGGGCGGCCGTTGGGCACCGGTCGTGAGCCGGTGGCTTCGCCTGGCCTGGGGGCGGGCCTGCGGATACTTGCCTCGCCGGGGCGTGGCGGCATGGCCCGGCGGCCAGTGCTCTCACCAGGCGGCTGCGGGCGGCCGTTGGGCACGGGGCGCGAGCCGGTGGCCTCACCCGGGGGCGGCATGGGGGGACGGGCGTTGGGCGCAGCGGCGGCCTCGCGCCTGGCCCGGCGGCCGGTGGGCTGCGGGTTGACCGGGGGTAACGGCCGCTGGCCGGTGGGCGGCGCGGGACGCTGCGCCCTCGGCGAGGCCACGGGCTGCTGCGGTGCGGCCGGGGGTGGTTGCGGGGCCCGGCGCTGCGGTGCGGCCTCGGGCGGGGCCTGCGAGACCGGCGGCTGCGCCACGGGGGGCTGTGGCGCGGGAGGAACCGGTCGCGGCAGGTTCGGGCGCGAGCCCGTGTGCCGTTGGACCAGGTCGGAGACGCTCAGTCCCCCGGACGCCTCCATCGACCGGCGACGGCGGCCCGTGGGGCGGTCCCCACCCTGCCGCTCGCGGTCGTAGTCGGGGGCTTCTGCGGGACCCTCGGGGCCGCTACCGCCACGGCGGTGGTTGTCGGGCACCCGTACTCCCTTCCTCACCCTCGGCTCCTACGGCACGTTCATCACGACTTGACGTCGTTGTGGACACAGAGGTTGCACATCCGCTGTGTCACCCAGCGCACGCGATAGTACGGATGACCGCCGGTTCTAGCGACAGGCAGGCGGAATTCTGCCACCGTTAGTACGCGGATCCCTCGCCGCACCTAGGCCGAACGGGCTGACCAGCAGCCCAGTGGTGGGATTCAGCAGTAACCGTTGACGCGGCCGTCCACGATCGCCCTGCGCCGCCCGGCGGGACCGGCCAGGCGCACCTTGCCCCCGTCACGGTAGGCGACGGCGTTGCGGCCGGACTGCTTGGCCGAGTAGAGCAGGCTGTCCGCCCGCAGCAGCTGCTGCTCGGCGCCGCCGGTGCCACCACCGGAGGGCTCGTGCGCCACGCCCGCGCTGACCGTGACCCGCAGGCCCTCGGCGATCACCGACCAGTCGTGCCGCTCCACCCGCGACCGGGCCGCCTCGGTGACGGCCACCGCCTCGGCGAATTCGGAGTCGGGCAGCACCAGCACGAACTCCTCGCCGCCGTAGCGCGCGCAGAAGGCCTTCTCCGGCAGTCCGTCCTGCAGCAGTTCGACCACCTGTTGCAGCACCCGGTCCCCGACCAGGTGACCGTAGGTGTCGTTGACCTGCTTGAACCAGTCCAGGTCCACCAGGGACACCGCCAGCCCGTGCGGGGTACCGCCCTGCTCGCTGAGCAGCGCGACCAGCCGTTGGTCCAGGTAGCGGCGGTTGTAGCTGGTGGTGAGGCTGTCCCGGATGCTCTGCTCGTGCGCCTCGGCGTGCTCCCTGCGCAGCCGGTCGACCTCCCTGCGTAGCTGCTCGGGCACCGGCGGGGTGCGGCCGTTGTCCCGGTAGACCATGTCCAGTGCGGAGCGCAGGTGGTCGTACGCCTCACGCCACTGGCCGCGCGAGGCCAGCAGCCCCGCCAGCTTCTCGTGCAGGTTGACCAGGCCGTTCTCGGCCGATGTGATCATCGGTGACGGTGCCGCATCCCGGTCAACGCCGTCGATGCTCGACTTCGCAAGCACGTCTTCGGCTCCGATGCCTGACCCCGCAAGCAGTTCTTCGGTCACTGCGCCGTCACCTCCTCACGTTGGTGGTGTCGTCTGCTCAGACGCGCGGCTTGAGTGAACGGGAGGTGTGGGTGCCGGTTTTCGCTCAACCGGCTGACCGTTACGTGGTCCGAACTAGTGACTCTGCGTGACCCGAATGGGCGTCAAGATCTCTTCGTGTGACAGGTTTCACTGGTTCTGGCAAGGGGTGAAACCGTAGGCGGTTCCCTGGCGCACCACGATGCGCTGTGACCCGATCTGGCTGCCCAGCGTGCTCGTGCCCCGTTTGATGCTCAGTGTGACGGCCACCACGTACACCGTGCCCTCCGGTGCGCTGCGCGAGCCCGCGGGGCGCCAGGCCGGGTCGGGGCGCAGGGTGGACAGCGTGGGCTGCTCCACGATCGTGACCCCGTTCAGCCCGCACAGCCGGTCGGCGAACTCCCGCACCTGGGTCCGGCGCAGGTAGTCCTGCTCCGCGGCGACCCCGTCGGCCGCCGCCGCGTTGAGCTGGTCGAAGTAGCCGGTCACCAGCTGGCGGTCCGCGGGGCTCACCCCGATGGCCTGCGCCGTGCCCGCGATCCGCTCCGGCTGGCCCGCCAGCACGAAGCAGCCGGCCAGCACCAGCCCGGCCGCCACCACGGCACCCGCGCGCGCGTCTGGCACCGGCTCAGCCGCCCGAGTGCATCATCTCGGCGCCCACCGGCACGCTGGCGTCCTCGGGGTCGTCCAGCCACCCGTCGGGCAGCACCACCTTCGCCGCGGAACCCTGGCGGCCCCTGGGGCCCTCCGCCTCGGCGGGGAACGGCGCCGCGTGGTCCAGTTGCCCGATCAGCTCGTCCAGCTCCGCGAGGCTGGACACCATGGCGAACCCGCGCCGCAGGGTCGAGCCCACCGGGAAGCCGTGCAGGTACCAGGCCATGTGCTTGCGCAGGTCGCGCACGCCCTTGTCCTCGCCGTAGTGGGCGACCAGCAGCTCCGCGTGCCTGCGCAGCACCCCGGCCACCCCGCCCAGCGAGGGCCCCGCCGGCAGCGGCAGGCCCGCGAAGGCCGCCTGCAACTCGCCGAACAGCCACGGCCTGCCCAGGCAGCCCCTGCCGACCACCACCCCGTCGCAGCCGGTGGCCGCCACCATGTCCAGTGCGTCCTGCGCCTTGAAGATGTCGCCGTTGCCGAGCACCGGGATGGTCCGCACGGCCTCCTTCAGCCGGGCGATCGCCGACCAGTCCGCACGGCCCGAGTAGCGCTGCGCCGCGGTACGCGCGTGCAGGGCCACCGCCGAGGCGCCCTCGGCCTCCGCGATCCGGCCCGCGTCCAGGTAGGTCAGGTGCTCCTCGTCGATGCCGACCCGGAACTTCACCGTCACCGGGATACCCGCCGGTTCCGCCGCCCGCACCGCAGCCCGCACGATCTCGCCGAACAGCCTGCGCTTGAACGGCAGGGCCGCGCCGCCGCCCTTGCGCGTCACCTTGGGCACCGGGCAGCCGAAGTTCATGTCCACGTGGTCGGCCAGGTCCTCGTCCACGATCATCTGGACGGCCTTGCCCATGGTCAGCGGGTCCACCCCGTACAGCTGCATCGAGCGCGGCTGCTCCTCGGCGGCGAAGGTGATCATGTGCATGGTGGTCGCGTCCCGCTCGACCAGCGCCCGCGTGGTGATCATCTCGCAGACGTAGAGGCCCGCGCCGTACTCGCGGCAGAGCTGCCGGAACGCCGTGTTGGTGATGCCCGCCATCGGCGCGAGCACGACCGGTGGATCGACCTTGTAGGGGCCGATCTTCAGGAACGGGGTTGCGGCAGCCACGCCCCTAGGCTAATCAGCGGTGACGGCACCACCAAGTGGATCGCCCGCCGGGAGGTTCACTTCTCCCAGACGGTGACCTCGTCCCCGGCGGCGGTGACGTCGATACGGAACACGCGTCCCTGTGCGGTTCGACCGCGGACGTGATTGCTCTTGAGCAGGCCGCTGATGTACGACTTGGTGCCTTCGGCGAGGGTCGTGGCGCAAGCGTTCCTGTCCGGTGTCCCGCTGCTCTTCCAGACGCTCAGCTTCCCCGCGTCGTGGTAGCTCTCCAGCACCCCGCCGCTGCCGCCCGTGATGTACGTGTCGCCGGTCTGGATGGGTGGGCTCAGGTCGAGGTTGAACCGGCCGAACCCGAGGGAGCCCGTCCAGTAGACGGTCGCGGCCGGGCCAGGGCCTGACCTGTCCTCCGGCGCGGTCGACCGGCCGAGTTCGCCCCACCCCGATTTCTTCGCTGGCTCCTCGCTCATTGCGTCCCCCTCGGTGTCAAAGCTGGGGGAGCACTCTTGGGCTGGTCCGGTGCTACCCGCGCGCCGCGACTCGATCGCGGCCGCGTCGTCTCAGGCTCGGCTGAGGAGCCCTTGCGCGCTCAACCACACCGTGCGGCCCCACCGTGCGTCGGCCAGCGGGTTGTGCGGCTCGGTGTTCGGCGGCAGGTCGATGCCGGTGGCGTCGGCCAGCGCGTGCAGGTCGCGGCAGGCGGGCGGCCAGTCCGCGGGCACGGCGCCGAGCAGACCGCGCAGCAACTGGTAGTCCCAGTCCGCGAAGCGCTCGTGCAGCCGTGCGGCGCCAGCCGAACCGGCCATCGCCGCGATGTTGGCCACCGAGGGGAACCACGCCCAGAACTTCGGCGCGGGCCCCACGAACTCGATCACCGCCTGGGCCAGCCGCGCACGCGACAACCGCAGCGGGGCGTTCGCCAGCTTGGGCAACACGTGCTCACACACGAAAGCGCTGGCCTGGTCCAATGAACAGTCCTTGTTCACCGCGGAGAACTCGCGCTGCCCCGTCTCGTCGACCAGGGCCACCCACAGCAGTTCGGAGCGCGGCGCCCACGGCAGGTCTGTGAACTCGGTGTCGAGGAAGTACCGCACGCCCGGCATGTGGACCAAATGGCTCTGCGGCACATGGTTGATCAAACCACAGCGGGGAGGTGGCGCCGGGGGCGGCTGTTCGGCCGCACCCGGCGGATCGCTCAGAAGCCGACGGTGATGCAGGCCAGCCGGGCGCCCGCGGTGCCCGCGTGGCCCGGATCGGTGTGCGTGTGCTCGGCGTGGATGACCACGGCGCCCGCGTGCCGGTCGGTGAACTGCCAGTTCACCGTCGTGCTGGAGCGCGCGTTGCCGTGCTCGTCGGTGGTGAAGTCCAGCCAGATCTCGTTCTGCGCGTTGGCGTAGGCTGGGTCGACCGAGGGCTGCACCGGGTCCGGCTTGTTCTGGTAGTGCGGGCCGGCCACGTCGCCGGTGGCGCCGCAGCTCTTCTGGTGCGCGTGCGCCCCGTACATGTGGTTGAGCAGCAGGCCGTGCACGCGCAGGATCACCGTGGTCTTCCCGTCCCAGGTGGGCAGGGAGTAGACCGTGGCGTCCGAACCCACCTGGACGAGCTTGGGGTCGTAGGTCACCGCTTCGGCACCCGCGTGGTAGTTCTCGAACTCCGCGGAGGCGTACGCCGGGTGGGCAGGGGGCCCGGGACAGGCCAGCGCGGTGCCCGCGGTTGCCAGCAGGGTGGCGGTGGTGGCAAGGAGAACAGCAATGGTTTTGCGTGCCATGGGTCTTCTATAGCGTGACTCGGAGGTCACGGCCAGGGCGAAGCCTTGTCCGTTTGCCCCCAGGTGATTGCGGGTGCACGCTTTCCGTCCGTGGAGGATGGTCCAGTGATCGAGGAATCCGAGCAGCAGCGCCTGGCCCGCAACCTGTCTGAGCTGCTCCAGGAACTGCGGGTGGCACAGAACGGCGTGCAGGTGCTCTTCGGCTTCCTGCTCGCGTTGACTTTCACAGAGCTGTACGCACGTGCGGACAGTTTTGTACATCTCGTGCACATGACCACGGTCCTGCTGTCCGGTGGGGCGGTGGGCTTCCTGATCGCGCCCGCCGCCTGGCACCGGCTGCTGTTCCGGCACGGCAAGCGCGAGCTGATCATCCGGCTCGCCTCGCGGTTCGCCGTCACGGGGCTCGCGCTGCTTGCCGGATCGATGACCGGCACCGTGTTGATGATCGGCTACGTGGTGTTCGGCGGCCTGGTCGGTGGCCTGCTCAGCGGCGCGGTCGGCCTGTTCTTCCTGTTGCTGTGGTTCGTCATTCCCCTGCTGGTCCGGATATCGTGACGGCCACCGGCAGGTGGTCGGAGGCCGTGGTCGCCGCCACGTGCACCGCCGAGGCGCTCAGCCCCGGGCTGAGGAACACCTGGTCCAGTTGCTGCTTCGGCTCCTCCGCGGGCCAGGTCGGCAGCGGCCGTGCCGCGGCCAGGCCGTCGCGCAGCAGCGCCTTGACGGGCGCCAGCGCGGGATCGCCCGGCTCCACGTTGAAGTCCCCCGTCAGCACGAACGATCGTGCTTTTTGTTCGGCCAGTTCGGCGGCCAGTTGGCGCACCTGATCCGCGGAGATCACGCCGTCAGCGGTCTGTAGGTGGGTCACCACCAGTGTCAGTTCCGTGCCGCCGGGCAGGCGCAGCACTCCGGACAGCACGCCGGTCGGTGGCGACACGTCCCCGCTCAGCCTGCGGAAGCTGACCTGTTCCAGCGGTTGCCTGCTCAGGATCGCCTCGCCGAACAGCTGATCGCTGGACGGGCCGAAGTAGGCGTGCATGTGCAGTCTCGTCTGCAACGCGCGCAGGCTGTCCTGTGCGCCGGTGACCAGCATGCCGCGATCGACTTCCTGCAACTGCACGACATCCGGGCGCTCCGCCCCGATCACCTCGGCGATCCGGTCCACGTCGAACCGGCCGTACGCCGAGATCCCTGAACGGATGTTGTAGGTGACCAGTCGCAGCGGCAGGTGGATCGCCTGCGCGCCAGGAGGTTCCGGCGCTGTCGCGCCAGCGATCGTCGTGCAGGACAGCGCAACTGCCGTACCCGCGACGAGTCCTGGCTTCAGCAAAGTCCACTGTGGATGTATGCCGCGTGTGCACAACGCCAGTGCCGCGGCTGCCAGCAGGGTGATGGCGGGCAGCCACACGAACGAGAACGAGTCGAAGGCGGTGTTGTAGACCGCGCACAGCAGGAACAGGGTCGTCGTACCGAGGTAGGCCGAAACAGCACGAACGTTCGTGCTCCGTTCCCGCGCCCCGGCCGCGAGCCGCACCGCGGTGGGCAGGGCGACTGCGAGCAGCGCGATCCACAGCGGACTGACCGCCTCGGCCAGCGCGGTGCTCGCCAGCAGCGTCACGACCACGAGGGCGCGAGGTGCGGCGTTGATCACCGCCGCGACCACCCCGGCGGCCGAGCCCACGCCGACGAGTGCCGCGCCCCACCACGGTGGCGGCCAGTCCGGTGTCGCCCAGGTGCGGCCGATCGAGGTCGTGACCTGCGCCGCCAGCAGCGTGGCCGGGCCGAGCCCGAACCAGAGCGCCGCTCCGCCACCAGTGGCCGGGGCGAGCACCGTGCCGATGAGCAGGGCCGCGGCGACCGCGAGCAGCGCCAGCCACGGGATCGGCCCGGGTATCCACAGCAGGTCGACCGTGCCTGTGGACAACTGGAGCGCCGTGGTCGCCGCCAGCCCCGCCGCGAACCCGATCGCCACCGAGGCCTGGTGCCAGCCCCGTCCCGCCACGCTGACCAGCCAGCCGAACACCGCCAGCGCGGCCACGCAGGACGCGTAGAGCTGGCCGTCCCCGGTGACGCCCGCCTGGAGGACCAGCCGCGCGAGCACGGCCACGGCCGCCGTCACCGTGGGCAGCCAGCGCCGCGCCGCCAGCGGGACGAGCAGGCCCGCGGGCAGCACCCAGGCCAGGGCGAACAGCACGAAGGCCCAGTCCGGAGTGGTGCCCGCGGAGCCGAAGATGGTGGTCAGCGAGGGCAGCCAGACCCGCAGCACGTCGATGAGCAGCACGGTGCCGCCGAAGGCCGCCAGCAGGACGGGGACCCGGACGCGGTCGACCACGGCCCACCTCCGATCACGTCGACACCGACGAACCGGAAGTGAAAGTAGTTCATGTTTAGTGGCTGCGCCAGCACCACCCACTCATGAACGTCCCCCGCCACTCCCTGGGGGGCGTCCCCAAGCCCAGTCTACCGCCCGCGCGCCCTGGTCGATCTTGCTAGAGATCCACATGTGGACAACTCGCTGCCTGTGGACAACTGGCATCAGCCCAGGTCACGGGCTAGCAGGTCCTCCTCCGTCTCACGGCGGACCAGCAGCCGGGCAACTCCGTCGCAGACCGACACCACGGGCGGGCGGCCGACCATGTTGTAGTTCGAGGCGAGCGAGTGGTGGTACGCCCCGGTGCACGGCACCGCGAGCAGGTCACCGGCGTGCACGTCCTCGGGCAGCGGCACATCCTGCGCCAGCACGTCCCCGGCCTCGCAGTGCCTGCCGACCACGGTCACCGCCCGCATGCCCTTGGCGGCCCGCCTGCCGACCAGCCGCACGGCGTACCTGGCGCCGTACAGGGAGGGCCGGGGGTTGTCGCTCATGCCGCCGTCCACGGCGACGAACGTGCGTGACGGCCCGTGCTTCACGGTGACCACCCGGTACAGCGTGACCCCGGCGGGCGCGACCACCGACCGGCCGGGCTCGATGGTCAGCCGCGGCACCGGGATCCGGTGCGCCGCGCACTCGTAGTTGACCGCGCACCGGATCCGCTGGGCGAACCCGGCGAGGTCGAAGTCCGGGTCACCGGGCAGGTAGGGCACGGCATGACCGCCGCCGAGGTCGAGCTGCGGCAGCACCAGCCCGTGCTCGGCGTGCAGCCGCGCCATCAGGCCGACCATGCGCCGCGCGGCCTCCTCGAAGCTGGTCACCCGCGAGACCTGCGAGCCGATGTGGCAGTGCAGGCCGACCAGCTTCAGGCTCGGCTGCGCGAGCACCCGGCGTACTGCCTCCTCGGCGGCACCACTGGCCAGCGAGAACCCGAACTTCTGGTCCTCCACACCGGTCGCGATCGCCTTGTGCGTGTGACCGTCCACACCGGGCGTCACGCGCACGAGCACCTGCTGCGGGTACCTCGCGAGCGCGCCGAGCTGCTCGATCTCGTCCAGCGAGTCCAGCACCACCCGGCCGACCCCGTACCCGATGGCGGCCTTCAGGTCCTCCGGGGTCTTCGCGTTGCCGTGCAACAGGATCCGCTCCGCGGGGAAGCCGATCGAACGCGCGACGGCGAGTTCGCCCGCCGAGCAGACGTCCAGCGACAGGCCCTCCTCGGCGATCCAGCGCAGCACGCCGCGGCAGGTCATCGACTTGCCCGCGTACGCGATCTCCACCTCGTGCAGCGCCCTGCGGTACTCCTGGCAGCGCCGCCGCACCTCGGCCTCGTCGAGCAGGTAGGCGGGCGTGCCGAACCGGGCCGCCAGCTGGGACAGCGGCAGTCCGCCGAACATCAGGTCACCGTCGTGGCCGTGCCGCACGCTGCGCGGCCAGATCCCCGCCTCCAGCTTGCCGCGCAACGAATCACCCAGGGTAGGTAGTAGTTCGGCCAGAGTCACCGTGTCCTCCCGGTGTAGGGCGGCGCGCCTTGCGCCGTACCGGTCCAGGACACCCCCGGTGCGCCGGGCGTGCGTCCCCTGTGGACGTCTTCATGACGCCTGTGACATCCATGTTTCCGCGATGCTGACGCCCGAGTGGCGGGCACCACACGCGGTTCAGTGCGGGAACTGCTCGTTGGCGTAGGCCAGCATGTACGGCAGGGCGGCCCGCGCCGTGCGCCAGGTGTGGTTCAGGTTCGGCTCGAAGCGCATGAACACCTGCTGGCCGCGTTGTTCCAGCGCGCGCTTGATCCGGCGCGCGGTTGTCATGTCCGTCTGCGCGTTCTCACCGGCACTGAGCATGACGGCCACCGGCGCGGTGAACCGCATCGTCGGGATGTAGTCGCGAGGGGTGTTCGCGCGCAGCAGGTCCGGGTGCCCGCTCAGCAGCGCGGTCGCGTCCCCCGGCGTGTCGTACGGCAGGCTCACCAGTAGGGTCCCGTACCGGTCCAGGTTGCGCAGCCCCGAGTTCAGCGCGCAGAACCCGCCGCCGGACATGCCGCCGAGCGCCCGGTGCGCGCGATCCGGAATGGTCCGGAACCGCGAGTCGATCGCCGCCGTCACGGTCCGGGTCAGGTACGTCTCCAACTGCGGACCGCGCGGCACGTTCAGGCACTCCCAGTCCGCTGTGGCCACCCCGGCCTGCATGTCGGGGGCGACGACGATCATCGGCTGCACCAGGCCGCCGCGGACCAACTCCTGCATGGTCGCCAGCGCGTCCCCCGAGGTGAACCAGTCGTCGGAGCTCCCGGCCGGGTAGCCGTGCACCAGGTACACCACCGGGTACCGCTTGGTGCGGTTCTCCGGGGCGTCGTAGCCGCGCGGCAGCATCACGTTCGTCATGCCCGTGGGCACACCGTTGCCCGGATCCGGCAACGCGATCTTGCGCACCTGCACGTCCTGCACCGGACCGGGCGCGGGCGCCCCGTGCTGCGCGGCGGAGCCGGGCGCGGGCGCGGTGGCCTCCGGGCCCGTCATGGACGCCAGCGCCGCGCCGAACTGGGCGGCCCACCCCGAGCCGCGCTGCATCAGCACGGCCAGGTCGTACGGGGTGCGCACGTAGCCGACGTAGCTGTTGAGCCAGGTCATGCCGCTCAGGCCGAGCATGGTCGCGACGACCACCAGCTTGGTGGCCAGCGACTGCTCGCGCGCACGGGGGCGGAACAGCAGGTAGCCGACGACCAGCGTGATCAGCAGTAGCGAACGCCAGATCCACGGCGACTCCAGCGCCCCGCGCACCACGGCGTGCTGCACCACCTCGTCCGGCAGTGTCGGCCCGGAGTCCGCCAGCATCGTCGCCACCAGAACGACACTGCCCCAGCAGCGGCCAGCTCGCCATGAGGATGGCTCGATCCCCGAGGTACTGGTGATTGAACTCACCTCATAGCGGGGTGACAAACGCCGCTGGAGAAAACTGTGCGGTTCGCTGACAAAACCGGTCGCAGGCGCGCTGAGCTTGCCACGGCCGAGTGGGCACCGATGAACTCCGGCGGCGGGGACCGAGCCCGATGAGAGTCTTGAATGCGGATCTGGGCCAAGCGCGGACTGCGGGCAGCCCTGTTCACCGGGGGCATGATGACCTTGGGGGCGGGCATCGCATGCGCCTCGCCGCAGGGCAATGCGGTCACCGTGCCGGTGCGGTTGTGCGACAACACCATCGGAACGCCGATCGGCCAGTTCACCCTGCCGTGCTTCGACCAGACCATCGGCGTGGACGACGGGCTGATCCCGGCCCCGCTGCGCGGACCCAACGCGGGGCTGAACGTGGTCGCACCCATTGACCTGTCCGGCAACGCCTTCGCCGCAGGCGGGCAGGCCGTCTCACACAGCACCTCCAACCGCCAAAACGAGGCGTCGCGTTCGGGTAGCGCCGGTTCAATGAACGTGCTGACCCCGTTGCAGTTCAACGGAAACGCCTTCGGGGTCGCCGGGTACGCGATCGCCAACAACGACTCCACCACGACCATCAAGGCCAACCGCCCGGTCGACGCGGGCAACGGCAACGCCGTCGTCGGCGACCTCGTGGTGCCCATGCAGCTCACCGGCAACGGGGTCGGCTTCGGCGGCGGTGCGGGAGAAACCCACAACACCTCGGTGCTCAGCGCCGAGTCCACCGGCGAGGTGCACGCCGACGGGCAGCACAAGAGCCTGAGCGGCAACGTGTTCGATCTGCCGCTGGCCCTGCCGGTGGAGGTCAACGGCAACGCGGGCGGGCTGTTCTCCGGTTCTGCCGAGACACACGGCGACTCGGGCGGCAGGACGCGGCGAGGGCAACGTCCGCAGCACGGTCACCGCGGGCGGCTACAACGGCACGCGCGGCTTCGACTCCACAGGTGCGGGCAACATGGTCAACACTCCGATCGTGCTGCCCACCCAGGTGGTCGGCAACGCGTTCACCATGCTCGGCCAGCCGCCGGGCGCGGTCACAGCACCACCAGGTCTGCCGCTGGCGGTGACATCACCTCCAACGGGGACAACGGGACCTTCGCGGGCAACGTCGGCCAGATCCCGATCGCCCCGATCACCCAGGTGTTCGGCAACGCCGCCGTGGCAGGCGGGACCGCCAACTCCGACACGTCCAACAAGGTGGACGACCGTGCCGGTGGTGACGTGCGGACCAGTGGGCGGCACACCATCGGCTCCGGCAACCTCGGCGGCATCCCCGTGGCCACGCTGATCGGCTTCTTCGGCAACTCCTTCGTCGGGGCCGGGCAGGCCGGTGCCTTCGCGCCCAGCGAGGTCACCCAGCGCGTGGGCGGCGATCAGCGCACCCACGGCGGCGCCGTGCTCGCCGAGCCGATCGGCATCACCGACCTCGTCAGCGGCAATTCCATCGTCGGCGCCGGAACCTCCAGCGCCATGGCCGATTCCGTCAACCACCAGACCGTCGGCGGCGACAACAAGATGGTCGTGTCCGGGGTCGACATCCCCGACGTGCCGCTCTCCCCGCTGTAGGCCGTGGACTGTCAGCGCCCGTCGACCAGCGGGAGCACAGCCGAGTCGCCACTGGTGACGCCGTTCGAGTTGAACCGGGTGAACGCGCTTCCCGAGGGAGGAGGATCGCCCGGATAGTCGCCTGTCAGGCAATGTGCAATTGCTTGTTGAATGACTTCCAACAGTTTCGTGCATGGCCTGGTCGGCCCAGCAATACTGCCGAGCCGACCAGACTGATTCCGGACTAGCGGCCAAACAGGACCTAGCCGCGCAGCGGTCCCTCGATGACGGTTCCGTCCGTCAGGGTTGCCCGGACGTGGTTGGTGGTAGCTTGGTTGCTGTCCTCGGCGTGCTTGGTCTTCGCGATGAACGTGCCTTCCTTCACGACGGCGGCAGTTTCCGAACCGTCCGGTGCCACCAGCTTCACCGCGGTCACGCCGTCGCTGGCGATCCCGAACTGGATGCTCTCGGTGCTGTTGTTCAAGGCGTCGAAGTAGTCGAACGGCCGCGAGGCGGTGAGCTTCCGATACGTGTGGCGCTGACCGGTTGAACCGTCGAAGTGGCTGTCGGCAGCCATGATTCCGGTGGCCTTGCCGTTGTCGATGAGGCAGACCACTGCGGCCTTTGCGTTGCGGATGACCAGAATGCCGTGTGGCGTGTCCACATCCATCTTGGCGGCCGGCCGCCAACTGCCCGGCTCAGGCACGTCCACACCACGGGCGATGGTCGCCTGCACGCAGTCCCGCGCCAGCTTTGCGTCGATCGGATCAGATTGCCCCTGGGACGCGGCCCGTGCCTCGTTGGCGACGGTGTCGTCCTTCGATGGCGTCACCCCGAACGCCACCGCGCCGCCGACAGCGAACACGCTGGCCACGGCCGCGATGGTCACCGGCAAGGTGATCTTCTTCGTCATCATGCGCCCATCTCACGACATCAGCCGTTCATCGGCGTTAAGCGTGCCGCTTATCCAGCGCTTATCCCGACACCGCGCACTGCCCGTTCTCCCAGCCAGCCACCGTCCCTACCTCGGACCCCCCTGGGGCACGCATGGCGGGAGTGACCAGTTTGAGTAGTTAAACTCAGGACGCCGGGGCAGGGGGCCAGCCATGCTGCTCGGGTGCAGGAGACGAAGACGGGGCGCGCCGTGCTGGTGGTGCTCGGCTGGCACGTCGCGATCGCAGCGGGACTGCTGATCTGGATCAGCAGCCAGCACTCGATGACCGGCAGTCACGGGTTCGCGATCTCGACGCAGGCGCTGCTCTGGCTGGCCGCGATCGTGTACGGAATCCCGGCGTGGCTGATGTCGCTGGTGCTCGGCAGCGTCGGCGTGCTGCTGCTGAACCGCCGATTGGGGTATCGCCCCATCCCGGTGGGAACGCTCGCGGCCCTGATCGGTGTGCTGACCGTGATCGCGGGCACGTATGCGCTGATTGTGCTCAGAAACTAGCGAACGTCCGACGCTCTACAAGAAGATGGTGAAGACCCTGCGGGTTGCCTGGTCCAGCGCCCGGCGCACGGGCTGACGAGCTCAAACTGTAGTTGTTTGTCACAGTCGTTTTTCGTCGTTTACCGACCCTCCACGGCCCATAGACGGCCTGGGCGGCGGCGCCTCACGCCAATACTGGCGGGGGTCTGACGGGCAAGTCGACCGGGCGGGAGTGGTTGTGGTCCTGCTGCTCCGGTCCGGTCGAGTGCTGCGGTCGTTGCGGTCACAACTGCGGTCAATCCTTGCAACTCGGCGGGATCGATGACCTCTTCGTCCGAATTTCAGGCAGACGGGTTCTGTGATCAAGTAATGGTTCATCGACGCCCAACGGCCCTAGTGAGGTCAGCATGGGTGAGATTCGCATCAGTTCGGTCTGCCGGGTTTGTGGTGGCTCCAGATCCGCTGGGCAGGCTTCCGGCAAGAGGCCGACGACCCTTGTGCGGCGTGTCCGCTGCTTCCACTGTGCTCGCGGCTGGCGCCGTTCCCACGTGAGCGGGGCTGAATCAGCCGAGAAAATGTCCAAACTGGACTGAACACGGACCTTCGGTCGCGTGGCGGGGAAACGCGTACCCGATTCGAACTCTCTTGCCAGGCGCAGAAGCGGAGCCTTGGCTACCAACCATTCCGCTCCTGCGCTGGGAGCGCACTGGCCGGACTTCGATCCGGACGGAAAGCTCATCACCATGTCCGGCAACGTGATCCGAGCGCAAGGGTAAGGGGAAGATCCTCAACCGGGGCAAGACGGAGAACGCGGCCCGGCCGATCCCGTTGGCCGGTTGGTGCGTGTCCATGCTGTCCGAGCGGTACTCGTTGGTGGAGAGCCGGGCAGGGCCCATCTTCCCCAGCTCGACCGGCACGATCCGGGAGGTGTCGAACGTGCGCAATCGTGCGTGGAAGCCTTTGCTGAGCGTGCGGGCTACGGCTCGGTGACCTTCCGGACTTTCCGCAAGACGGTGGCGACCCTGCTGGACGAAGCGGGTCTGACCGCCCGGCAGATCGCGGACACCGTCGGGCATGCCCGACCGTCGATGACGCAGCACGTCTCCGCGGGGCGCGGGGCTGTCCCCCGTGCACGGGCGGACGCGCTCGACGCAGCGCTGTCCGGCTGATGGCTTGCTAAGTCGTTGCTAAGGATTGTGTGGCGCAAGTGCGTGGCGCGCCCCTGACGGACGCACCCCGCAGAGCGCTGACCAGCATGTTTGGTGGGCCGCCTGGGGCTCGAACCCAGAACCTACGGATTAAAAGTCCGCAGCTCTACCAATTGAGCTAACGGCCCGTGCGACACACGATAGCGGTAGCCCGAGAGGGCCCGTCGCCGAACCACCGAACCGGGCCCGGTCACGACCGCCAGCCACGGCTGCTCAACAGGGAGTAGCAGGCCAGGTGCAGAGCGAGGCGCTGGTCGGGGGAGTCGAGGTCGACGCCGCGGGCACGGATGCGCTCGATGCGGCCGAGCACGGTGTTGCGGTGCACGCCGAGGCGGGCGGCGGCCTGGCCGGTGGACCCGGCGCAGTCCAGCAGGGCGGCGAGGGCGGTGATCAGCACCTCGGCGTCGGGCGCGCCGAGCAGGTTCTCCAGCGCGACCTGGGCGGCGGCGGCGATCTCGGTCACGGGCAGGCACGCGAGCACGGCGCGGGGGCCGAGCTCGCCGAACAGTTCGACCGCGCCGCCGCCGATCCGGCTGGCGACGGCGGAGGCGAGCTGGGCCTCGGCGACGGACCGCCGCAGGCCGTTGACGCCCTCGCCGGCGACGCCGACGCCCGCGGTGAGTTCGAGGGGCACGCGGACTGGGTTGAGGAAGTCGCGCACCTGCGCGGCGACCTCCTCGGGCTCGGCCTCGGGGTCGGTCCACCAGGCGGCCCAGCCGTCCTCCACCGGCACGAGCGGCAGGTGGGCGAAGGTCTCCCGCCAGGCGACGATCACGGCGGGGGTGGTGGAGTCCTCGGCCTGGACACTGCGCTCGGCGACGCGCAGCACGACGGCGACGTGCCGTCCGTCGAGCCGCCAACCGGCGTCGCGGGCGGGGTCGGTGACGTCCTCGCCGCGCAGCAGGGTCTGCAACAGCAGGCGTTCCGAGGCGGCCTGGTGCGCGATGGCCAGCCAGGACCGCCCGACGGAGGCGGCCAGCGGGGCGCGGGCCAGCCGCAGGATCAGCTCCACGGTCTCGACCCAGGACGGCGACCAGGCGGCGAGCTGCGCGACGAGTTCGGCCCACGGCCTGCCGTCCGGTCCGGGCACGGGGACCCGCACCCGGTGCCCACCGTCGGGACGGCCTGCCGCCGAGCGCCCGGCGATCACGTACCCGTCGTCGGCGACCAGCGCGGCCGTCACGCCGGGCACCTCTGAGTTGATCACGCCCAGGATGTCGCGCACGGTGCTGCGCTCGCCGAACAGCACGGCGCACCGGGCGGTGAGCCGGGCGCGGGCGGCTTCGGTGTCGGCCACGGCAGCGGACAGTTCGAGCGCGTGCGTGGCCGGGTCCTCGACGACGAACAGCGGCACGCGCAACCGCTCGGCGAGCTGCGCGGTGGAACTGGTCACGGCGATCTCGGCGGGCGCGATGACGCAGGAGGCGTTGCGCTCCCAAGCCAGTCGCAGCGCGGACTCCACAGCCCAGGCCCCCAGCGCGGCGGAACCGTGCAGTACCAAGGCCGCGTGCGGCTCGCACTGCCGTATCTGGTCCAATTCGGACACCAGGGCCACACGGGACACCTGCCGGTCGAGGTGGTCCGCGGCGAACGCCCTCGCCGAGCTCAACGGTCCGAAGTGGACCAACTCGGCGACGCTGAGCGGTTCGGGCGTTCGGTTGCGGCTCAACGCTGTGCCTCCTCACGCGGGTGCCGTACCGGGAAGCCGAAGGCCCTCGGCCCGGCCAGGGTCAGCCCGGCTTTGCTGTGCCAGCGCGCGTCCGCGGGCACCACGAGCACGTCGACGTGGTCCCCGACGGCCACGGTCTCCACGCCGACCACCCGCAGGTCGTGCCGGTCGATCAGGCACAGCACGTCGGGCACGGCCGCGGCCACCACCCCGTCGATCACGGCGACCAGCAGCTCGCTCTGACCCTCCAGGCGGATCATCCTGCCGGTGTCGGCGTACTCCTGCACCACGACGCTGGTCGGCACGGCGGGGTAGTGGCGTGGTCCGATGGTGCGCGTGGCGTGGCCGAGCTCGACGATCCGCCCGCTGCCGACCACGCGGGCCCCCACGGCGCGGGCCAGCCCGTCCAGCAGCGCCCCGCGTTCGGTGGCGGAGGTGAGGTGCCTGCCCACCTCCAGCACCCGGCTGGTCGCGTGCGGGATCGCGGCGGTGCGCAACCGGCTCACGGTCGCGGGGTACATGGCGCACAGCATCCAGCCGCCCGCGGCCTGCATCGTCGCGCGCAGCAACAGGTCGGAGCGGTGCAGTCCGCTGTCCAGCACGAGCACGTCCCCGGCCAGGCTCACGGCGGACAGCGGTCCGATCGGCATGCCGTCCAGCGCGTAGGTGGTCTGTGAGATCAGGGGCAGCACGCGGCCCATGCCGTCGCAGTTGACCAGCGGCAGGTCCAGCACGGCAGCCGCGGCCACGGCGAACACGGCGTTGGGGCCCGCCGCGTTGAGCGCGACCAGTGCGTCGAGCTTGCGACCGAGCCTGTCCTCCAGCGCTCGTACCGCCAGCACCGCCTCGTCCCCGGACGGCGGCAGCTCCACCATGGGCGCGAACCCGCCCATCACCCCGATCGCGGCGCACAGCGCGTCGTCGGGCATTGAGTCCAGTTCGACCAGGCGGACGGATCCCCTGTTCCGCAACAGCTCGGCCACGATCTCGCAGTAGCCGTCGAAGCTGGCGTCGCCCGCGGCCGAGCACAGCAACGAGCTGCCCGCCACCAGGGCGGGCAGGTCCTCGACGGTGATCTCGTTCACCCGGGTGTGCCCGACGTCGCCCACACGTGCAGACGGTAGACGTCACTCCACAGGAATCCCAGTGGCGTGGCCACTGATCGGATGATCCGGCCACTGTCCGGCGGTGCGCCGTTGGCGGCCACCATGGTCAGTGCTCGTTGCTCCACAAGGGACTGCTGGCGGTGCAGGTCCTCGGTGCTGCCCACCGTGACGACCAGGTCCAGCCAGGCACTCGGTTCGGTCCACGCGCTGCCCGCCGCGGACACGTCGCAGTCACTGTCCACAGTGGTCAATCCGAGCCTGGTGCGGGTGGCGAGCCGTTCGGCCAGTTCCCTGCCGCCAGGGGAGATCGCCGCGATCACGCCGGCGTTGCCGGGGCTCTGCTCGGCCAGCAGCGCGGCCGTGCGCTCGGCGGTGTCGGTGGTGCGCACTGTCAGTGCGGCCTGAGGTGCGGCCAACCGCACGCCGAGTTCCCCGCGCAGGTCCGATTCCACGTGTGGCAGGCCGTCGCGGACCTGTCCGATCGACACCGTGTCCGTGTCGATGAGCAGCACTGCGGTGTCGTGCATGCCGGAAATCCTTGCCGCACCGAGCAGAGCGGTCGAGGCGAAGGCGTTGAGCCCGAGCACGGGCAGGGTGCGCATCCGCCGGGGTGAGATCCGGCCGCCGTCGCCGGTGGCGAACCAGCAGGACACCGAATTACCCAGTGAACCTGTGACACGCTCACATTTGGTCACCAGTTCCTCGGCCACGTCCAGCAGCGAGGCGTTGACCACGGTCGTGGCCTCTCGTTGCAGCACGCCCATGCCGCCGACCTCGTGCGACAGGCACAGCCTCAGGTCGGGGAACTCCTCGGTGAGCCGTGCGGCCACCGTGTCCTCGTGGGTGAGGCGGCTGGGCGCCCCGGTCGCGGTGACCGCGAGCGTGGTGGCGCCCGCGGCCCTGGCCTCGGCGGCCTGCTTGATCGCCGCGTCCAGGTCCACCGGAGCGAGCTCGGTGCCGAACAGGTCGTGACCGCCGGTGGCGATGCCGAAGTGCGCCACCAGCGACTTGATCAGCGGTGAGGGGTGGCCGACCGTGTACGGGCTGCGGGGCAACAGCCGCAGCGCGCCGACGCGGCGGGCGGGCGGTGCGTCCGTGCGCTGTGCGCCCGCCGCCCTGCGCAGGGAGGACTCGAAGGCGCCGGACAGGTCCCAGGTGACGGAGTCCACAGTGGAGTCCGCGTGGTCGGCGAGCTCGCGCAGCAGGAAGACCAGGTGCTTGCCAGTGGACGGGCTCCTGGGCACGCTGGCGGTGGCGAGCAGTCGCCCGTCGTGCACGAGCGCGCCGTGGGCCCGAGAGACATCGAGCCGGACCCCGATGCGCATCCCGTCTCCCAGTGCCTGGTCAGCGGCCTGCACCGCCAACCCAATGATCAATACACGGGATCGGGCACGGTGTCGACTTGCCATTCGGGTTGTTCTGCCCGATCGGCGTGAGGGTAGACCGTCGCGGCGTGTTCGGGGGTGACCACGCCGTCCCGGATGTCCGCGAGTACGGCCAGCCCGTCCCGCTCGGCCGGGTCCCCGTAGCCGCCGCCACCTCCGGTCATGCAGCGCACCACGTCGCCCGCGTGCAGCCGCAACCCGTTGACCTTGAGCACGCGTCGCTCGTCCGGCCGCCCCGGGTTGACCACCACCTCGGGCGGCTGCGCCCCGCCACCGCCGAACAGGCCCCAGGCCGGGGTGACCGACCGTTCGAACCACAGCGAGAGCGTGCAGTCGTGCAGCGCCACGTACTCGCGGATCACCCCGTTGCCCCCGCGCCATCGGCCTGGGCCGCCGGAGTCGGGGCGCATCCCGTAGTGCGTGATCCGCAGCGGGAACCGGGTCTCCAGCACCTCGATGGGCATGTCCTTGAGCGAGCCGTTCACGTTGTTGATCAGTGCGCTCTCCCCGTCGCTGCCCTGCCACGCGCCCCAGCCGCCGAGCGTGGCCTCCAGGCTCACGTACTCGCGGCCGGTCCTCGGATCGGTGCCCGAGCACTGGACGATCATCGAGTCCCCGTGGCTGGCGGCGGCCACCCGCTCGGGCAGCACCGGGGCCAGCGCCATGGCGACCAGGTCGATCAGCAGGCCCAGGTGGGAGAAGTACCACTGGCACGCCGCGGGTGGGCGGGCGCCGAACACCGAGCCCTCCCGCACCCGCACCGACATGGGCCGGAACGAGCCGCCGTTGCCCGGCACGTCCGGGCTGACCAGCAGCTTGTAGCCGACCCGGCAGGCCGAGACGGCCTGTGCCGCACCGCAGTTGATCGGCCCCTCGGTCTGGTCGGCGGACTCGGTGAGGTCGAACTCCATGTGGTCCCCGGACACGGTGATGGTCAGCCGCACCGGGATGGGCGTGGCGAGGTCGATGCCGTCGTTGTCCAGGCAGCCCTCGGCCCGGTACACCCCGTCCGGGATGGCCGCGACCACCGCGCGCTCCAGCCGCTCGGTCTGCGCGAAGATCTCCTCCCGCGCGGCCCGCACCGCGGCGAGCCCGAACCGGTCCACGATCTCGGCGAGCCGCTGCTGCCCCGTGTTGATGGTGGCGATCATCGCGTGCAGGTCGCCGCTGGTGGGGTAGGGAAAACGAACGTTCGTGCTAATTGTGTCCAGCACGCCGGGCACCGGCTGACCGGCCGCGACCAGCTTCTGCGGTCCCAGGCGCAGGCCCTCCTGGAAGATCGTCACCGAGTCCATGGACCCACCGGGATCCTTGGAGCCCACGTCGATCCAGTGCGCCCTGGTGGCGGTGAACCCGGCCAGCTCCTGCTCCGCGAACACCGGCCCGAAGATCGTGACGTCGTTGAGGTGCGTGCCGCCGAGGTAGGAGTCGTTGAGGATCCACACGTCTCCCGGCTGCCAGGCCTCCCGGCCGAAGCGCTGCTCGGTGGCCAGGGTGCAGGCCTCCAGGTTGCCCAGGAAGATCGGCAGCCCGGCGGACTGGCCGAGCACCCGGTGCCGCTCGTCGAGCAGGGCGACCACGCAGTCGCCGCACTCGTAGATGACGGGGGTGTACGCCGAGCGGATCAGCGTGGCGTTCATGTCCTCGGCCGCCGCGGCCAGCGCGTTGCGGATGATCTCGACCGTGACCGGGTCGACCGTCATGCCCGCACTCCCTGGATCAGCAGTGAACCGAACTCGTCGACGGTCACGCGGTGACCGGGCGGCACCACGGTGGTCGCGGTGTCCTCGACCACCAGCGCGGGCCCGTCGAACTCGTGCCCGGCGGCCAGGTCCTCGCGGTGGAGCACGGCGGTGTCCCACGCGCGGCCGTCGAAGGTGACCGAACGTTCGTGCTGCACGGCGACCGGGCCGTGCGACTCGGGGATGCGTTCGGGCTCGGCGTGGCCGAGGTCGCCCCAGGCCGTCGTGCGCAGCGTGACGAACTCGATGGGGGCGCCCGGGTTCGAGTGCCCGTACCGGCTCTCGTGCACCTGCCCGAACCGCTTGGACACCAGGTCCAGGAACCCGGGCTCGGCGGGTTCACCGGCGTGGCTGAGCGGCACGGCGAGCGTGTACTCCTGCGCCGCGTAGCGGATGTCCACCGCGTGCTCGGCCCTGCGCGCGTGCGGCGGAACACCTTCGCTGTCCAGGGAACCCAGGCCGACCTCGGCCAGTTCGGACAGCCGCCCGGCCATGTGGGCGCCGTCCAGGTCGGCGCCGTGCCGGAAGTAGGGCTCGCTCAGGTCGCGGCGGATCTGGGTCTGCAACATGCCCCAGGCCGAGAAGGCCCCAGGGAAGCGCGGCACGACCACCTCGCCGATGCCCAGCTCGTCGGCGAGGAACACCGCGTGCATCGGACCGGCACCGCCGAAGGCCACCAGCGTGAAGTCCCTTGGCTCGATGCCACGCGCCACGGTGATCGTGCGGATCGCCTGCGCCATGCGGGCGTTGGCCACCGCGCAGATGCCCTCCGCCATCGCGCTGGTGCCCAGCCCGAGTCGCGCGCCCAGTGCGCACACCGCCCGCTCGGCCAGGTCCGTGCGCAGCGGAAGGCGCCCGCCCGCGAACCGGTCCCCGTCGATGCGGCCCAGCACCAGGTTGGCGTCGGTCACGGTGGGCGACTCGCCGCCCTGGGCGTAGCAGGCCGGGCCCGGGGTGGCGCCCGCCGACCGCGGCCCCACCCGCAGGCCACCCGCCTCGACCCAGGCTACCGACCCGCCGCCCGCGCCGATCGTGTGCAGGTTGACCGCGCTCATCAGCATCGGCAGGCCGTCCAGCCGCACCTCCGGCACCACGTCCGGCTTGCCGTCCACCACCAGGGACACGTCGAAGGAGGTGCCGCCCATGTCCACGCAGATCACCTCGGGGCGGCCCAGTTGTCCGGCCAGTGCGACCCCGCCCATCGTGCCGCCGACCGGCCCGGACAGCAGCGTCTGAAGTGGACGGTCGCGGGCGCTGTCCGCCGTGAGGATCCCGCCGGAGGACTGCATCACGTGCAGCGGCGCGGTCACGCCGCGCTCGTCCAGCGCGGCGCCGAGCCTGCCGAGGTAGCCCCGGATCGTCGGCCCGATGTACGACTCGGCCACCGCGGAGGAGGTCCGCTCGTACTCGCGCCACTCGTTGGCGGTCTCGTGCGACAGCGAGATCGCCACCTCCGGTCCGAGCTCCTCGCGCAGCACCTCCCGGGTGCGCAGTTCGTGCGCGGGGTTGGCGCAGCTGAACAGGTAGCCCACGGCGAGCGCGGTGAAGCTCCCGCGCCGGAACAGCGCGGCCGCACGCCGGACCGCGTCCTCGTCCAGTCGGGTGATTTCCTCGCCCTCAGCCGAGATTCGGCCGTTCACGTGAACGATGTCCCGCAATGGGAGCAACGGTTCGGGCTTGCGGTAGTGCAGCTGGTACATCCTGGTCCGCGGTCCGCGCGCGATGTGGTACGTCTGCGCGGCACCCGTGCTCGCCAGCAGCAGCACCCGAGCGCCGCGCCGCTGAAGCAGGCTGTTGAGCCCCTGGGTGGTGCCGTGCACCAGGAACGAGACGTCCTCGGCACGGGGTGCGATGGGGCTCAGCGCTGCCAGCGCGCCGCGGGTGAGGTCGTCCGGCGTGGTCGGGCTCTTGCCGACCCGGTAGCGGCCGTCGCGCTCGTCGTAGGCGACCACGTCGGTGAAGGTGCCGCCGATGTCCATGGATATCCGCAACCCGCTCATGCCGGTCACGGTAGAGACGGGATCTCGCGCGGTGCTGTGCGCCGGTCACAGTGAGCAGGCGGGCCACAGGGCGTGATCGCCTCGCGCGCAGCCGGTCCTACGGCCGAACGGGTGAGCCGCGCTCGGGTGCCGTGCCAGCGGTAATTCACCCGAACATCCCAAGAGTGGCCCGCTGCACAATCCGGGGTGCCCTGGTTGTGCCCGGCGCCCAGGGGCCCAGGCTCTCCCTTTCCTACAGTCAGTGACCAACACCGTGTGATGTGCACAGCGAACGCGGGAGGAGCGGCAGGCCATGACCATCGTCGGCGACGTGAGCTGGCAGGACAGCGACTTCCAGTCCTGCCGGATCCTCTGCCTCGACCTCCCCGAGGACGTGCCGACGACAGCCGTGGCCCACGAGCTGGACGGGGTGGCCGGCCCGGTCGCACCCGCCCGCCCGCTCGCCGTCGGGCGCGCCCCGTGGACGGCGTGGCCCGGTGATCCCTCCCGACGCAGGCCCGAGGTCCTCCTCGGAGTCGACGCCAGCGGGATCACCCCTGCCATCGCGCTGTCGTTGGCCTCGGGCCTGCCGCGCCACCTGGCGTGGCGGCAGGACGTGATCGCCGGGGACGGGCCGCTGATGTCGCTGGCCACCCACTAGACCAACTGTCCGCACTGGGGGTCGTTCCCTCTCCCGCGCGCTCGCGTGCGGGAGAGGGAACGCCACAACACCGTTCCAGGCTCCGTCCAGGTATCCACCCGTGCCCTGCCGCCTCTTGAGGAGGACGGCTTGTGCCACGGGAGGTGTGCATGGAGGGCCCCGGACCATGGCTGGGTGACCCGGCGCCACTGGCTGCTGTGGGCAGGTGGCGGCCCCTGGTGGGCAGGGCCGCCGAGCTCGGCAAGCTGGAACAGGCGGCGGCGCGGGCATTCCGCTTGGTCGAACTCGTCGGTGAACCGGGTATCGGCAAGACCCGGTTGCTGGCGGAGTTCGTCGCGCGGGTGCGCCGCACCGGTCGGCTGGTGCTGTGGGGCAGGGCGGCGGCGGTCGAGCGGGACGTGCCGTTCGGGCCGGTGGTCGACGCCTTGGACGACTACATCGACGAGCGCGCCGCTGGCGGGCTGAGCCAGGCCGAGCTGCGCCTGCTGACCGGGGTGTTCCCCGCGCTGGCCGACGGCTCACGCGGCGAGCGGGCGGCCAGCGGTGCGGTGCGGTTCCGGCAGTACCGGGCGGTGCGCGCCCTGCTGCGGTCCCTGGCCAGGCCGCCGGGGCTGACCATCGTGCTCGACGACCTGCACTGGGCCGACGAGCCCACCATCGAGCTGATCGACTACCTGGTGCGGCACCCGCTGCCCGACCCGGTGCTGATCGTGCTGGCCTACCGGCCCGCCCAGGTGTCCTCCCGGCTGACCACCGCGCTGGCCGACGCCCCGCAGGGCCAGGTCTGCCGGGTCGACCTCGCGCCGTTCACCGAGGCCGAGGCCGACCAGCTGCTCGCCGCCGAGCCGAGCCGGACCACCCGCCGTCGGCTGCACCGGCGCAGCGGCGGCAACCCGTTCTACCTGGACGCACTGGCCCAGATGGTCGGCGCGGGCGAGGACCCGCTGCCGGAACTGCCCAAGTCGGTGCACGCGGCGCTGGCCGCCGAGCTGTTCGGGCTCGCCGCACCGGCGTCGCTGGTCGCGCAGTCCGCTGCGGTCGCGGGCACCGAGTTCGAGCCCGCGCTGGTCGCCTGCGTGGCCGAGATCGGCGAGGACCAGGTCCTCGCGGCCCTCGACGAGCTGGTCGCCAGGGACCTCGTGCGCTCGGTGGGCTGGTCGGGCCGGTTCCGGTTCCGCCACGAACTGGTCCGGCACGTGGCGTACGGCTCGGCCGCGGCGGGGTGGCGGCACGGCGCGCACACCCGGCTGGCCGAGTACCTCGCCTCGGTCGGCGCCTCGCAGGTCCAGCGCGCCGACCACGTGCTGCGCTCGGCGAAGTTCGGCGACACCGAGGCCGTGCAGACCCTGGTCGGCGCCGCGCGCACGGCCATGAGCCACGCGCCCGCGTCCTCGGTCACCTGGTACGAGGCCGCTTTGTCCCTACTGTCCGACGGGGACGAGGAACTGCCGCCACGCGTGCAGTTGCAGCAGGAACTCGCGCTGAGCCAGGGCATCAGCGGGCGGCTCGACCAGAGCCGCGAGACCCTGCGGGAGGTGCTGCGCGTCCTGCCGCCCGACCAGGTGTCCGACCGCGCGCGGGCCGCGTCGTTCTGCGCGTTCCTGGACTACCTGCAGGGTGAGCACGAACTGGCACGGCACCTGCTCAACGCCGAGCTGGGCAGGCAGCAGGACCCGCACTCCGCCGAGGCCACACCGCTGCGCATGCAGCTGGCGATGGACCTGCTGCTCACCGGTGGCGGCGAGGACGTCCGCGGGTTGCTGGCCGATCTGCCCGAGGGCGGTGACGAGGGCTGGACCATCCCGCACTCCACCCTGCTCGCCTTCCAGGAGGCGATCGACGGCAACCGGTTCGCCGCCGCGCAGCACGTCAAGCACGCGGCCGACCTGCTCGACGTGATCGGTGACGAGGAGTTCCTGTCCTGGTTGCCCGCGATCTACTCGCTGTGCTGGACCGAGATCGCCACCGGGCGCATCGCCAGCGGCCTGCGGCACTTCACCCGCGCCGTGGACCTGGCCAGGGCCACCGGCCGGGTCTACCTGCTGGCGGCGCTGCTGTGCGGGCAGGCCTGCGCGTACGGGCTGCGTGGCCGCATCGCCGAGGGCCAGGACGCGCTGGACGAGGCGCTCGACGTGGCCAGGAGCTTCGGCTACCGCAGCCACGGCCTGCTGGCCGGGATCGCCTGCGCGCTGAGCAGTTGGCGCGGCGAACACGGTGCCGCGCTGCGCTGGGGCAACCAGGCCGTCGCCGAGACCGACCCGAGCCGCCCGTGGGCCAGGGCGCTGGCCCACCACCACCTGCTGCTGGCCCACGTGCACGCCAGCAACCCCGCTGCCTGCGCCGCACTGGTCGCGGCCTGCGGTGGACCTGACCTGCCCGAGGCCGACCCGTTCACCAGGCTCAACTGTTACTACCTGCTCGCCGCCTGCGCGGCGGGCCAGGGCGACGCCGAGCTCGCGCGCGACTGGGCGCGGCGGGCCGAGGAGATCGCCGACCCCAGGCTCGAACTGGACGTGCTGTTCGTGGAACTGGCCGGGGCGCACGCCGCCAGCGTCGAGGACCCGGGCCGGGCCGCCGCGCTGGCCCTGCGCGCCGCCGAGTCCGCCGAGGCCTGCGGGCTCGCGCTCCACCAGGGGGCGGCGTTGCTGCTGGCAGGCACGTGCCTGGCCAAGGCCGCGCGGCGGGACCAGGCGATCTGCCAGCTCCGTGCCGCGGCCGACCTGTTCAGCGGCTGCGGTGCGTCCGACCTGCACAGCGCCGCCGTCCGCGAGCAGCGCAGGCTCGGCATCCGCGTGCCGACCACCGGCTCCCGGTCCAAGCAGCGGCCGCACGCCTTGTCCCCGCGTGAGCAAGACGTGGCCGAACTTGTGTGCTCGGGGCTGACCAACCAGCAGATCGCGGAAAAACTCGTGCTGAGCGTGCGGACTGTCGAGACCCATCTGACTCACATCTTCGCCAAGCTGGGGGTGACCAACCGGGCTGGGGTGGCGGGAGTACTGGCCAACCAGTCCACTGATTGAACTGCCGACGGCCCGCGGCGGTAACTACCGAGGTCAGATGGAGGTGGGGACCGTGCGCGACGGACTTGCCGACGAACCGGGCGCCGTGCTGTGGCTGGGACCGACCGGCCGTGACCGGGTGTTGCTCCTGCACGACTTGGCGGCCAGTGGGTCGACGAGCTGGCTGGGGCAACTCAGCCTGGCCGACGAGGTGAACCTGGGCGTGGTGGACCGGCCGGGCTACGCGATGACCGATCCGGTGTCGGCCGCGGGCTGGACCGCCGACACCACGATGCTGGTCGGCCTGCTCGACCGGGACGGGCCGTGTCACCTCGTGGCGCACGGCAACGCCACCGCCGGGGCGCTGATGGCCGCCCAGTTGGCGCCGTCCCTGGTGCGGTCCCTCGTGCTGGTCGAGCCGCCGCTGTTCCAGCTCGCCCAGGGCAGTTCACTGGTCGAGGACCTGTCAGGTGCCCTGGTCGAGTTGCACCGCCACGCGGAGGACCTCACCGGTGCCGAGTACCTGAAGCAGTACCTGCTCACCGTGGGCTACCTCGAACCGCCGCGGCTGAGCGTTCCGCAGCGCTGCGCTGAGGCCGCCAGGGCCGAGCGCCCCGCGTGCCAGGCACCGATCGACCTGGACACGCTGGCGCGCACCTCGGTGTCGGTCACCGTGGTCGTCGGCGGCCGACAGGGCGGCTGGCACGACCCGGGCGAGCGCACGGTGTTCGGTGGGGCGGTGTGGCGTACGGCGGAGGTGCTGGCCGAGGCCATGGACGGGTGGCTGGTGCCGATCGATTCCGCCGGTCATGAGGTGCAGCGCAGGACGGGCGCGTTCAACCAGGTGCTGTGCCAGCACCTGGAGGCATGGTGGGGGAGCCACCAGCACGGACATGTGGCTGCGGGGACCTGAGCCGGGCGTTGTCGCGGCGTACGTTCTCCGCACTCGCGGATCTGATCCGCTGGCGTGGTGGAGCAGCGCTGCTGCGTATCTGGACTGCTGAGACCTAGCTGCACGGCTGCGGCGTTGCTCGTGGGCTGCGGCGCTGCTGCATTGCTGCGGCGCTGCTCGTGTGCTGCCGCGTTGCTCCAACGCCGCTGCGTTGCTGCATTGCTGCGGCGTTGCTGCACCGCGTCGGCGTTGCTGCACCGTCGCAGTGGTTGTGATGGTGTGAACCGACCGCAGGTGTTCGTCTGTGGTGACCGCACTCGTCGACGACCGCCGTCACCTGCTGACTACCGGTCTCGCGCGCTACACCGAATCCGGCGTGGTCGGCCGCCCCTCCCTCGCGTCGGCCAAGAAGGGACGGGTTGTGCTCGCGAGTCTCGTAAGCTCCTTCGGCGGCTGCCTTTCCGCCCTCAAGTGAGTGTAAAAACGGGCAATCGATCCGGCATGCAAAGCTGCGACCTGCGGAAAACATTCTTCGGCGGTACCTGGCAACAGCGTTGCTTGACAGTGATCCAGATCATGTCTGGGAACCCCTTCGTGGCCTCGGACATCTCTGTTTATGAGTACGCAAACTCACCGGCAAATACGCGGGCACCATTTCGAGGGGGCTGATTATGAACATCAACGCGATGGCGATCCGGCGGGCCGCGATGGCGATTGCCGCGGTGGCGGCGGTGGGTGCGCTGGGGGCGTGCTCGATCGGCCAGTCGGGCAACGCCACGCCGGCGCCGCAGGGTTCCGGCGGCGCCGGAGGCGGGGTCAGCGCGGCGTCGAACGACGGGACCAGCCAGGGCACGGACGCGAACGGCGGGACTCGCCAGGGCACGGACGCCAAGGGTGCCCCGGGCGCCAACGGCAGGGGCATCGCCAACGCCGGCGGTCACCCGAGCTGCACGAACCTGAAGGTGACGCAGTCGACGCCGGATCTGATCAACGGCAGCAGCACGCAGTGGAAACTCCCGATCATGCTGACCAACCAGAGCGGCGTGCCCTGCACCGTGCAGGGCTTCCCCGGCGTCCGTCTCCAGGGCGCGGACGGCACCACCTGGGATCTAGTTCGCACCAGCACGACCGGCACCCCGGTGCTGCTCGGCCCCGGCGAGCACGCCACCGCCGACCTCACCTACTCCACCGTCGGTGACGGTGGCGGTCCCGCCTGGCACGTCTCCAGCATGGCCGTGACGCCGCCCAACAGCACCAATACCCAGACCCTGCCCTGGGCCGACAGCGTCGACCTGGTCAAGCAGGACGCCGCCACCCACCCTGGGACTTACATCGGCCCGGCCCGCGCCAGCACCGCCGGATGACGACCGGGCCGCAGCGAAACGAATAGCGAAAATGTCGTGGGAATCAGAAATTCCCACGACATTTTCGCTATCCGGGGTTCAGTCCTATGTGCCGACCTCGTCGAGATGCGGCAGGTAGTGGTCGAGCCGTTCTCGTTTCGTGCGTAGACAGCGGAGGTTCTCGGTCAGGCCGCGGTGGCGTTGAGCGCTCATGAGCGTGCCCCTTCTCTGGGGTTCGGCGGCTGGGCAGCAAACATCACACGGACGAAACCGCCGCAGCACTTCTGCACCGCTGCAGCGTTGCTGCTCTGCCGTCGCACTGCTGCACCGCAGCGGCGCTGCTGGTCCGCCGCCGCCGAGCTCGTCCGCCGCCGCCATGCTGCACCGCTGTCGCACAGCTCGACGGGTGCTGCGAAACTCGGTGCAACCAGCTCACGAGATCAGCGCATGTACATCTCGTAGGCGCGAGCAGTGGAGCACGGAGGCAACTCAGCAGGTGACCGGTCGCGGCTCTCCGTGGGATGGGGAGTTCACCCAGTACTTCGCCGCGCGTGCGCACTCGCTGCGTGCCACGGCTTATCTGCTGTGCGGTGACTGGCACCGCGCGGAGGACATCACGCAGACCGCCCTGACCAAGATGTATCTGATCTGGCCCAGGTTGGCGCGGCACGACTCGCTGGACGCCTACGTGCGCAAGGTCGTCGTCCGGACGTTCCTCGCCGAGAACCGGCGGATGCGCTGGCGGCGCGAGCAGCTCACCGGGGAGCTGCCGGACTTCGCGGTCACCGACGGCGAGCCGGAGCACAGCATGGTGGTCCGCTCGGCGCTGGCCGCGGTGCCGCCGAGGCAGCGCGCGGTGTTGGTGCTGCGCTACTGGAACGACCTCGGCGTGGAGGAGACCGCGGCGGCGCTGGGCTGCTCGGCGGGCACGGTCAAGAGCCAGGCCGCCCGTGGACTGGACGCGTTGCGCAAGCGACTCGGACCCCACTTCGCCGACCTGGGCGTGTTCGGACCGGAAGGGAGGTGACGCAGGTGCAGGACGACGAGGCGCGAGCACTGCTCGCGAGCACCGATCCCGGTCAGGGACCGCCCTTGCTGATCACAGCGGAGGGCATCGCCCAGCGCGGAGCCCGCATCCGCCGCCGACGCAGGCAGACCGCGGCGGCGGGCACCGCCCTCGGTGTCTGCGCCCTGCTCATCGGCCTGCTGCTCGCGCTCGGCACCCACCCCGCGCAGCAACTGCCGCCGGCGAACCCGGGACCGAGCAGCCCGCAGCCGGTCAGCACCACAGCAACCTCGCGCCCCTCCACGACCCGCGCACCCTCGAGCACGGCGACATCAGCGCAGTCCACGGCACCCACGTCCACGCCCTCGACAACACAGAGTGGCGCGGCTGGCACTTCGACGACAACAGTCACCCGATAGGACGACGGCGGCGGACTAGACGATCGGCCGTAGCACCGTCCGATCGTCGGTCCGGTGCAGCCGGTAGCCTCACCGCCCGTCCGGGTTTTCACCCGACTGAAGGACCTTTCCCAGAGGCTGGAGTTCGGTGAGACGGGTCGCGATCGTGTCCGCGAGTGTCGGTGCCGGCCATGACGGAGCGGCCGGTGAACTGGCCCGCCGCCTGCGTGGCCAGGGCTACCAGGTGGACGTGCACGACTTTCTCGACCTGCTGCCTGGACGCGTCGGCCGCAGGATGAGCGCGGCCTACCTGCGCCAACTGCAGGTCGCCCCGCGCAGTTGGGAGATCCTGCTCAAGCTGCTGGAGTGGTGCCGTCCCCTGGCGGTGTTCGTCTCCCTGCTGTCCGGTCTGGCCTGCCGCAAGATGCTGCGTGCGCTCGGCCCCGACCTGGACCTGGTCGTGTCCACCTACCCGCTGGCGAGCCAGTCGCTGGCCCGGCTCAAGCGCACGGGCCGGTTGGCGGCTCCGGTGGTCACCTACCTCTGCGACATGTCGGTGCACCGCATGTGGGTCGCCAAGGACGTGGACCTGCACCTGGCACTGCACGAGGTCTCCGAACGCCAGGCCCGCAGGCTGGGCGCGCGCCGGATCACGGTCACCGGCCCCGCGGTCGCCCCGAACTTCCGGCCCTCACTGGGTGAGGTCGAGCGCAAGGTCGCCCGCAAGCAGCTCGGCTTGCCCGCGGAGGGGCGGCTCGCCCTGGTGTTCGGCGGTTCCTGGGGTGTCGGCGACATCGAGCAGACCGCGCGCGACATCGCCGACACCGGTGTCGCCACACCAGTGGTGCTGTGCGGCACCAACAAGGCGCTGCGCGACAAGCTGGCCGCCACGGGTGTGGGCTGCGCACTGGGCTGGGTCGAGGACATGGCCGTGGCGATGCGGGCCTGCGACGTGGTGGTGCAGAACGCGGGCGGGCTCAGCTCGATGGAGGCGCTGGCCACGGGCCTGCCGGTGATCACCTACCGCTGCCTGGTCGGTCACGGCAGGACCAACGCGGCGGCGCTGGAGCAGGCCGGGCTGGTGCCGTGGGTGCGGCGCACCGAGGACCTGGGCCGGACGCTGCGGGCGGTGCTCGACGACGGGGTGGCGGCCAGGCACGCGGCCACCGAGGCCTTCACCGCGGGCACGGACCCGAGCCTGGTGCTCGCGGGCTTGGTGCCCGAGCAGACCCCGGTGCCGACCGGCCGCGGGCACCGCAGGCGCCGCCGGGTCGGGGTGGCGGCGGCCTGCCTGGTCGGCGTGGCGTGGCTGGGCACCGTCGGGGTCAGCATGGCGGTGGCCAGCGGGTTCCAGTCGATCGGCCCGGCGAGCAGGCACAGCGGCGAGGTGTTCTTCCTGGTGGCGGTGGACCAGGACAGGCCGATGCCGGCCACCGAGATCGACCAGCTGGCGAGGCTGCACGCGGGGGCCGTGGTGAGCGCGCACGTGGTCGACCGGCAGCCGGAGACGGTGCGGGCGCTGGCCAGGGCCGGGGTGGTGATCGTCAACGCGGCGGGCGGCGCGCCCTACACCACGGGCCTGTTCACCGGCCGCACGGCGATCGGCCAGACGGCGGGCGCGATCACCGCGACCACCGGGCGCGCGCCCCGGCTGCTGCTCAGCAGCGGTGACGTGGACGCCATCGACGTGGGCATCGTCGCCGCGCACCGGGAACGGATCGTGGTACCGACCAACACGATCCCGTGCACGAACTCCCCGCGGCGGCCGGTGCGCGGGGTGGTGCTCATCGAGCAGACCGCGGGCTGCGACCTGGCGAGCGCACTGGACGAGCTGTCGCGGCTGGCCGACTACCGGGCGGTGCGCCCGGCCTGGATCGAGGAGCTGACCACGTGATCGGCAGGATCGCGGCACTGACCGGAGCGGCGCTGGCCGCGCACGCACTGCCCGCGGTCACGGCGGTCCGCCCGCTGCGCGAGCGGTTCCTGCCCGCGCTGTCCGGGGTCGGCGAGCCCTCCCACGTGGCGCTGACCATCGACGACGGCCCGCACCCCGTGGCCACGCCGAGGTTCCTGCACGTGTTGGACACCTACGGCGTGCACGCGACCTTCTTCCTGCTGGGCAGCCAGTTGGCGCTGGCGCCCGAGCTCGGCAAGGAGCTCGTGGCGGCTGGGCACGAGATCGCCGTGCACGGCTGGGACCACCGCTGCCTGCTGCTGCGGGGACCGCGGGCGACCCACGAGGACATCATCCGCTCCTACGAGTACGTCGGCGAGGTGACCGGGCAGGCGCCGCGCTGGTACCGCCCGCCCTACGGGGTGCTCAACACGGCGGCGGTCGTCACCACGCGCACCCTGGGGCTGACCCCGGTGCTGTGGACGAGCTGGGGCCGCGACTGGGAGCTCTCGGCCAATCCCGAATCGGTGTTCCGAACCGTGACCAGCGGTCTTTCCGGCGGCGGCACGATACTGCTGCACGATTCCGACTGCACCTCGGCGCCCGGCTCATGGGCAGCAACTCTCGGTGCATTGCCCCGGATCATCGAAGAGTGTGAACGACGCGGATTGAAGATCGGAACACTGGGGTCGCACTGATCCGTCCGGCGTAAACCGCTCGTATATTCATCGTGTGCACGAGCGGTGGCGTTACACGCCTTTGGAGTGGCTTTACTCACGTCAAAAACGGTCACTTCGGTCGGCACTTTCGGGCATTGTGTGTCGTGCCCGCGGGCGACGCGGGCAATCCTCATCTTCCAGATCCCAGGGGGGATCCCACTTGCGCAAGAACCTGGGCCTCGCGGCCACCGCCGCGCTGGCCGGCACCGTCCTGTCCGCGCTCGTCGTCCCGGCGGCCAACGCCACCGAGGTGCCGGTGACCACCAGCGCCGCTCCGGTGACCACCAGCTCGCCGGTCGTGACCTCCAGCACCCAGCCGGTGCCGAGCACGACGACCACCGCGCCGCCGGTCAGCACCACGACCACTGTGGTGCCGCCGACCACGACCACCAAGCCGCTGCCGCCCAAGGGGCAGGACGAGGCGTTCGTGGTGGCCAGCCCCGACTACCCGGGCCTGTACGGCGTGGCCGTGCTGTGCTGGGACGCCGAGCCGAACAGCCTGGGCTCGTCCGTGCTGGACCTGGACTACAACTACCTCAAGAAGTCCACCGCGCAAGGCGCCACCGTTTGGTCCCTGGCCGCGCTGCTCAAGCCGGATGTGGCCAACGGCAGCTACGCCTTCACCGCCAAGTGCGGTGACCGCCCGGTGTCCTACACCTTCGAGGTGACCAACGGGGTGGCCAAGGTCCCGACCACCGCTCCGGTCAAGATCAACACTGGTAAGCCCGGCCAGCAGGTCGCCGTCAAGCCCAAGGGCGGCGTGCAGACCGGCGGCGGCTTCACCGCTCAGGGCTGACCCGTGCGGCGAACGGCTCATCGGCTGCTCGCGGCGGCCGTGGTGCTCGGCGCCGCGGCCGGGCTGGCCGCCTGCGGTTCGCCGCAGGAACCCCCGGCCACCGGCGGGGCCACCACGACCACCGCGCAGGCGGCGCCCGCACCGAAGGTGCGGCCCACCGAGGTGCGGGTGCCGAAGATCGGCGCGCAGTCCTCGCTGATCACCACCGGCCTGAACACCGACGGCACCCTGGAGGTGCCCCCGGTGGACAAGCCGATGCAGGCGTCCTGGTTCCGGCTCAGCCCGACCCCGGGCGACACGGGGCCCGCGGTGATCCTCGGCCACGTGGACGGCAACAAGGAGCCTGGCGTCTTCTTCAAGCTGCGCGAGTTGAAGGCGGGCGACGAGGTATTCGTCAGGCGGGCCGACGCCAAAGAGGTCAAGTTCCTGGTCGACCACGTCGAACAGGTGCCGAAGGACCAGTTCCCGCAGGACAGGGTGTACTCCAACACCGAGAAGCCGGAACTGCGGCTGATCACCTGTGGTGGCGCGTTCGACCACGCGGAGCACAACTACAAGGACAACATCGTGGTGTTCGCGAAGTTGGCCGCGTAGCGACATTGGAGATGAGGAGGGTGGCCAGCCGGGCTCCGGCTGGCCACCCTCCTCATTCGCATTCCGGTGAATCGCCTTGAATGAGTACCGCGAAGTCCGATCCCATGGCGGTGCGAACCAGGAAGGGATTCGAAGGTGCTCACCGTCAACGCTAGGCGGATCGCCGAGTTGCTGTCGTTCGAGGTACTGGTCCCTGCCCTGCGCGTGGCCTTCGCGCACGGGGAGCGGGCCGCGGTCACCCCGCAGCGACACCGGCACCGCATCGACCACGAGCTGGACGCCTCGCTGCTGCTGGGCACCGCGTGGACCCGGAACTACCTGGGCGTCAAGGTGGTCACGGTGTTCCCGCGCAACCTCACCGGGCCGCTGTCGGCGACCTACCTGCTGTCCTGCGGGCGAACCGGCAGACCGCTGGCGGTGTTCGACGGGGCGGCACTGAGCAGGCGGGCGGACTTCGCCGTCGGTGCGCTGGCGGCGTCCTACCTGGCCCGCCCCGACTCGCGCACCCTGCTGGTGATCGGCCCCGACGAGGTGGCGTGTGCGGCCACCAAGGCGTACCGGACCGTGCTGGGCATCGAGCGGGTGCTGGTGCACGGCGGGGCCGGTGGACGCGTGTGCGGGCACCCCGACGGGATCGTGGCGGAGCGCTGCGCCGATCTGCGGGAGGCGGTGCGGGAGTCCGACGTGGTGGTGTGCGTGACGGTGGACGCGGCCGAGTCGCTGCGCGGTGCCTGGCTGCGCTCGGGTACGCACGTGCACCTCGCCGGTGTTCCGGGGCAGCGCACGAGGGAGGCTGACGCGGAGGTGGTCGGGCGTTCGGCTGTGTACGTGGACAGCCCGACGGCGCTGGCCGAGTCCGGTGAGCTGACCCGGCTGCGTGCCGACCAGCTCAGGGGCAGCCTGTTCGACCTGTGCTCGGGCCTCGCGCGGGGCCGCCGCGCCGAGGGCGAGCTGACCCTGTTCAAGTCCGCCGGTACGGCCATCGCCGACCTGGCCGCGGCGGCACTCGCGCACGACGTGGCCGCCGCCGGGTGAGCGAGCTCACACGAACTTGTTGTGCTCAGATGCGTTTCCTGCGGCGATGTACCCTTCGACGCGGCAACCTGGCTGGTCCGGACGGCGTCTACAGCTATCGAGGCCGGTTCTCTCCCGGCCCTGGGACTGCCGTGGGAGGTGGGGACAGTCATGGCGGGTGCGCGCGGTGCCGCGCTGGTCGGCGGCAAGGGCATGGTGGCGCTCGTCTCGGTGCTGGTGCTGGCCGCCACCGGGTACGGCTGGTCCACGCTGAACATGGCCGAGGCCGGGGTGGCCAAGGTCGACGTGATCGACAAGCCCGCCGGGCCCAAGGGGCCCGGGCAGGACATGAACGTGCTGCTGGTCGGCATGGACAGCCGCACCGACGCGCACGGCAACAAGCTCGATGACGCCCAGCTCGCCCCGCTGCACGCGGGCGCGGACGAGGGCGAGATCAACACGGACACGATGATCGTGGTGCACGTGCCCGGCAACGGCACGGCCGCCTCCGCCTTCTCCATCCCGCGCGACTCCTTCGTGACGATCGCGGGGGCCCAGGGCAAGGACAAGATCAACTCGGCTTTCCAGTACGGCATGAACGCGGAGACGGACAAGCTGCGCGCGCGGGGGATCACCGACCAGGCCCAGTTGCAGCGCGAGGGCATGGTCGCCGGCCGCAAGAACCTGGTGCAGACCGTGGAGAACCTCACCGGGGTCTCGATCGACCACTACGCCGAGGTCAACCTGTTCGGCTTCGCCAAGATCAGCGACGCGGTCGGCGGCGTACCGGTCTGCCTGCTGCAGGACACCTCCGACGAGCTGTCCGGGGCCAACTTCAAGAAGGGCCCGCAGACCGTGCAGGGCGTCAGCGCGCTGGAGTTCGTGCGCCAGCGGCACGGCCCCGGCCTGATCAACGAGTTGGACCGCGAACGCCGCCAGCAGGCCTTCCTCGCCTCGCTGGCGCACCAGATGCTGTCCACCGGGCTGCTGACCAACCCCGGCAGGCTGACCAGCGTGATCAGTGCCGTGCAGGACGCCGTGGTGCTGGACACGAACTGGAACCTGCTGGAGTTCGCCACCCAGATGCAGGGCCTGACCGGCGGCAGCATCAAGTTCAACATCATGCCGGTGACCAACGTGGACGGGAAGGTCGGCGGGGCGGACGTGGTGCTGGTCAACCCGGCCGACGTGCAGGCCTGGGCCAAGGCCCTGTTCGCGGGCACCGACCAGGCCAGCAAGGGCGCCAGCCCCTCGTCCGAGCCCAGCACGACCACGACCAGCCCCCCGGCGGGCCGTCCCGGCGTGCTGGTGGACGTGGCCAACGGCAGCGGCGTGTCCGGGCTGGCCGCCCGCGTGCTGGAGTTCGTCGGCGGCAAGGGTTTCACCAAGGGTGCGCCCAGCACGGGTACCGTCCGGTCCACCTCGCTGGTGCAGTACGCGGCCGACAGCAAGGACGTGGCCCAGCAGGTGGCCGCGCTGCTCGGTGACCTGCCGCTGGCCGCCAGCCCCACGCTGCGCTCCGGCCGGGTCGAGGTGGACCTGGGCAAGGCGTACCACGGTCCCGGTTCCGCCGGTCAGACCGTGACCGGCGGCGGCGCGGTGCGGCTCGCCCCGACCGCGACGACCCCGACCACCACGGTCACCCCGGACCGCCCCGAGATCGACGCCAGCGGGGTGCCCTGCATCGCCTGAGGCGGAATTCGCTTGGCCGCACGGGTGACCGGTTCCATCATGGGACCCCATGCACCTGCTGCGCCGCTTCCGGGTCGACCTCACCCCGCTGCGGACCTCCCGCGACTTCCGGCTGCTGTGGTCCTCCGGCGCGATCTCGATGTTCGGCACCTTCCTGACCTACGTGGCGGTTCCGCTACAGGTCAAGGAGATCAGCGGCTCCTACCTGGCGGTCGGCGCGCTCGGTGCGGTCGAACTGGTGCCACTGGTCGTCTGCGGGCTGTACGGCGGGGCGCTCGCCGACGCGGTGGACCGCCGCAAGATGGTGCTGGGCGCGGAGATCGCGCTCGGCGTGCTGTCCCTGCTGTTGCTGCTCAACTCCTTGCTGCCCGCCCCGCAGCTGTGGCCGCTCTACGTGATCGTCGGCCTGACCGCGGCCGTGGACGGCCTGCAACGCCCCTCACTGGACGCCCTGCTGCCCAGGACCGTGCCGCGCGATCAGCTCACCGCGGCCATCTCCCTCGGCTCGCTGCGCTACAACTTCGGTGCCATCGCGGGACCCGCGCTGGGTGGGCTGATCGCCGCCACGGTCGGCGTGCGTGTGTCGTACGCGATCGACGTGCTCACCTTCCTCGCGGCGATCTTCTTGCTGTACAAGCTCAAGGCCGTTCCACCACCGTCCAATGCGGACAAACCCTCGCTGCGCGGCATCGTCGAGGGCGTGCGGTACGCGGGCAGCCGACCCGATCTGCTCGGTACGTACCTGGTGGACATGGCGGCGATGTTCTTCGCCATGCCCAACGCCGTTTTCCCTTTCCTGGCCGACGAACTCGGCGCGCCGTGGGCACTGGGGCTGATGTACGCGGTGAGCTCGGTCGGTGCCCTCGCGGTGACGTTGACCAGTGGGTGGACCGCGCAGGTGCACCGGCACGGGCTGATGGTGGCCCTGTCCGCTGGCGTCTGGGGACTGGCGATGGCCGCGGCTGGTGTGACCGGGAACGTGTGGCTGGTACTGGTCGCGCTGGCCGTCGCGGGTGGCGCCGACTGCGTGAGCGGCCTGTTCCGCGCCACCATGTGGAACCAGACCATTCCCGACCGGTTGCGCGGCCGCATGGCGGGCATCGAACTGCTCAGCTACTCGGTGGGGCCGCAGCTGGGCCAGGTGCGCGCCGGTGGCATGGCCACCCTGATCGGCGTGCGCCCCTCGATCTGGTCCGGTGGACTGGCCTGCGTCGGCGCGGTCGGGCTGCTCTGCGCCGCGCTGCCCGCCTTCGTCCGGTACGACTCACGGCGCGGGAACCCCGCTGTTGGTAGGGATTATCCGGACCAAAGCGGCGAGCCGGTACTCGACGAACTCGGCGCCGCCGATCGGAGCTAGACGCCCGCGACACCCTGCCGTGAGGATCGGCCGGTCGATTCACGGCAGTTGTTCTTGGGTTGGGGAGGAATGCGTGAGACCCAGTACTACCAGTATGGGGTTGGTCGCCGCGACCGCGTCAGCGGTGCTCGTCGCGATGATCGCCCCGGCGCAGGTGGCGGTGGCCGCCTCGGACGAGGCCAGCCCGCAGAGCGTGATCGTGCTGATGCGAGACCAGCACCCCGACCTCAAGCCGAAGGCGCAGGCCGAGCAGCGTGCCGCCACCGTGGCCGGTGACCAGTCCTCGGTCGTGCGGGACCTGACCGACCACGGGGCCACGGACCTGGTGCAGCTCAACACGGTCAGTGCGGTGGCGGCCAAGGTAAAGCCCGCCGAGGTGGACCGGCTCAAGGCCGATCCGAAGGTGGCCGCGGTCGTGCCGGACCTGACGATTTACGCCAACCGCCGCCCGGCGCAGGGCGGGTCCAAGGCCAAGCTGGACCGGTCGATCTGCCCGGCCGATCCGGCCAAGCCCCTGCTGGAGCCGGAAGCCCTCGACCTCACCAGGACCACCCAGGCGCAGTCCCTGGCCACCGGCAAGGGCGTCAAGGTCGCCTTCATCGCCGACGGCATCGACGTGAACAACCCGGATTTCATCCGCCCCGACGGCAGCCACGTGATCACCGACTACCAGGACTTCTCCGGTGACGGCGTGCATGACTCCAGCGGCGGGGACGAGGCGTTCGGTGACGCCAGTTCCATTGCCGCGCAAGGGAACCGCGTCTACGACCTGGCCACCGAGCTGCCCTACTCCGGGCTGCCGCGCGGCTGCACCATGCGCATCAGGGGCTTCGCCCCGGACGCGGAACTGGTCGGCATCAAGGTGTTCGGCCAGAACGGCACCTCCACCTCCGCCTTCGTGCGCGGCATCGACTACGCCGTCAACCACGACAAGGTGGACATCCTCAGCGAGTCCTTCGGCGGCAACCCGTACCCGGACCCGGACACCGACCCGGTGACCCTGGCCGACCGCGCCGCGATCGACGCGGGCGTCACGGTCGTGGCCTCCAGCGGGGACTCCGGGGTGTCCGGCACGATCGGCTCCCCGGCCAGCGACCCGAGGGTGATCGCGGTCGGCGGCACCACCGCGAACCGCGTGCAGGCACAGGCCTTCGGTTACCGGGACTGGACCAGCAACAACATCACGGGCCTGTCCTCGGGCGGCCCCACCCTGAACGGCAAGCTCGTCGACCTGGTCGCCCCGGGCTTCGGCGGCATGGCCGACTGCACCGTGGACCCGCGCTGGGACGGCTGCACCAGCATCACCGAGCCCTTCGGCGGCACCAGTCAGTCGGCGCCGTTCGTGGCTGGCTCGGCCGCGCTGGTGATGCAGGCCTACGAGCGCACCCACCACGGCGCGCGACCCTCGCCCGACCTGGTCAAGCGGCTGCTCACCGGCACCGCGCAGGACCTGAACACCCCGGCCGACCAGCAGGGCGCCGGCCTGGTGGACAGCGAGGCCGCGGTGCGCGCCGCGCTGTCGATCGACACCGGTGACCGGCAGGGCTCCGGGCTGGTGCCTTCGCTGGGCCAGCTCGACCTGATCGGCAAGGCGGGCAGCAGCCAGCACGCCTCGATCACGCTGACCAACACGGGCAGCAAGCCGCAGACGGTCAGCCAGAGCTCGCGAACCCTTGGCGCGCAGACCTTCGCGGTCGACCGGACCGCCGCGATCACGGCGCCCGCCGACCCGGGCAACCTGCCTGCCGAGGGCGGTGCCGCAGCCGCACCGATCAGCTTCGAGGTGCCCGCGGGTACCCCGCTGCTGGACGCCACGATGACCTGGCCCGGTACCAAGACCTCGGGCCAGCTCTCCGTGGTGCTGCTGGACCCGCGGGGCCGCCTGGTGCAGCAGTCCTACGACTACGGCTTCGCCAACTACCAGTACATCTCCGTGCACGACCCGGTTCCGGGCAAGTGGACCGCGAAGATCCTCTGGAGCAACGGCCGCGGCCACCTCACCGAGAAGCCGATCCCGCCGGGTTCCTTCCGCGGCAACGCACTGGTCCGCTTCACCGGGCACGACTACGCCTCCGCCGGGATCACCGGCACCGCACGGCGCACCATCCCGGCGGGCGGCTCGGCCAGCTTCGACCTGTCCGTGCCGCTGCCCGCCTCCGCCGGTGACGTGCCCGCCTCGGTCCAGTTCGACTCCGACAGCGGGACGCACCTGTCCGTGCCGGTGGAGCGCAGGGCGCTGATCCCCACCGAAGCCAAGCAGGACAACGACTTCGGCATCACGATCACCGGTGGTGTCGGTCGCGGTCTCGGTCAGGAGAAGGGCTACTACCTGGACGTGCCGCCGGGCCGCCGCAGCATGACGGTGGACCTGAGCACCCCGGACCCGGCGACCCCGCTGGAGTTCTACCTGGTGAGCCCGGACAAGCAGATCCTGTCCTCGGACGTCAACGCCAGCGAGAACACCTGGAACGACAACAAGTCCCGGGTGGGCGCCACCTCGGCCAGCCTCACCGTGAACCAGCCAGCCGCGGGCCGCTGGCAGCTCATGGCGGTGCTGACCAATCCCGTCAGCGGCAAGGAGTTCAGCGAGCGGGTCAGCGGCAAGGTGCGCTTCGACCGCACCACGGCCCGTGCCAACAACCTGCCCAACGGCGCGAAGATCAAGGCGGGCAGCACGGTCACCGCCTCGGTCGAGGTGACCAACACCGGTGCGGCCGGGCAGTACTTCTTCCTCGACCCCAGGCTCGGCGGCCAGCAGCAGGTGACCCTCAAGCCGTACAACGGGCAGGAGAAGCTGACCCTGCCGGTGCACACCAGCGGGACCACGGTGCCCAGCTACCTCGTGCCCCCACACACCACGCGGCTGGACGCGAACACCAGCGCCTCGCTGCCGGTGGACATCGATCTGTTGTACGACAAGGGAAACCCGGAGTTCTTCGCCAAGTCGCGCAACAACTCCGCACACGTGACCGGCTCGTCCAGGCAGCAGCTGGCGCCCGGTTCGTGGACCGTGGACGTGCAGCAGCCCGGCCCGTTCCCGAACGGTTCCGCCGCGGGTACGGCCACGGTGTCGCTGGCGGCCACCACGCAGCAGTTCGACCCGTGGCTGACCTCCGCGACCGGTGACTACTGGCAGGGCAACGCCAAGCCGGTCTACGTGGTGCCCGGGGTCACCAGCACGATCAAGGTGTCGATCACGCCGAACGCCCCGGTGGGCACGGTCGTGCACGGAACCGTGTACGTGGATTCGGTGAACCCGTTGGCGGGCGGTGGTTCCGAGCTGATCGGGCTGCCGTACAGCTACACCGTCAGCTGATCTGGTCCCGCCGTCCCGCTCAGTGCGGGCGGGGCGGCGGGATGATCGTCCTGCGGTCGCGGTAGAGCTCACGCAACTGGGCGATGCCCGCCGCGTGGTGCACCACCTCGCGATTGACGTGCAGCACGAGTGTGGCCAGCGGTTGGTCGCTGAACGGCCCCTCGTAGTAGCCCGACCGCCGCGCCAGCCCTGCCTCGTCCAGCGCGGCGACCCCCGAGGTCCAGTCCCGGTACGCCTGCTCCACGAAGTCGACCGCGTCCTTCGCCCTGCCAGGCCAGCGGATGCCCTCGATGGTCAGCGCCCCGTCGCCGAAGTGCTGGTTGGCGCGGATGCCCATCACGTTGGCGCCCAGGTGGCACAGCCGCCACGCGATCGTGGTGAACGGCGGTGGGGTGGGCGTCGGCCAGCTCCAGTCGCAGCGGAACGCACCGTTGCCCGCCGGTCGCACCGTCCAGCAGTTGCCGACCGGCTCCCAGAGGTACTCCTCGTCGGTGAGCCCCTCCAGGCTCGGCCGGAACACGTGATCCCAGTACCAGGTGAGCTGTGCCGAGACCTCGGCATGCCAGTTCACCTGCATGGACGTGCCTCCTCCGCCTTGTAGGGCGAGCCTACGGCGCCACCGGGCCGGTACCGAACCATGATCACCCGAAGGTGGTTGTTGCGACACATGTTGCTTTTGTGTCCCGCCGCGCGCTACGGTGACGTTAAAGCAACATCTGCCGCATTAGGAGGAGTTGTGCGCAAGCTGTTCTTCGAGCAGGACGAGACGTTCTGGTACGAGACCCTGCGGTCGATCGGGCACATCACCTACGGCGGGGCCGACTTCGGCGAGGTCGTGGTGACCGCCGACCGGATCGTGGCCGGGGACTACGACAGCTGGCACCGCGAGTGGCTGGCCACCGCGGACAAGGTCGCCGGGGAGGCCGCCGCGAGTCTGGCGGGCGGGCACCGCGTCAGCGCCCGGCGCGGCTTCATGCGGGCCGCCAACTACTACCGCTCCGCCGAGTTCTTCCTGCACGGCACCCCGGAGGACCCGCGCATCGAGGCCGCCTACGACCGGTCCGTGCAGTGCTGGCGTGCCGCGCTGGAGCTGTTCGACACCCCCGCCCGCCCGGTGCGCATCCCGTTCGAGGGCACCACCCTGTCCGGCTACCTGTACCTGGTCGACGACAGCGGACTGCCCCGGCCGACCGTGATCGTGAACAACGGCTTCGACGGCACCGCCGAGGAGACGTACTTCCTCGGCGCGGGCGCGGCCCTGGAGCGCGGCTACAACGTGCTGACCTTCGACGGCCCCGGTCAGGGCGAGGCGATCCACAAGCAGGGCCTGCACTTCCGCACCAACTGGGAGTCCGTGCTCGGCCCGGTGATCGACTTCGCGCAGTCGCTGTCCGAGGTGGACGGTGAGCGGATCGCGCTGTACGGCATCAGCATGAGCGGGCTGCTCGCGCCGAGGGCCGCCGCGTACGAGCCGCGGATCAAGGCCGTGATCGCCTTCGACGGGGTCTACGACATGGCCGAGATGTTCACCGCGCGGATCGGCATGGACCGCGAACAGGTTCTCGCCATGCTGCGCGCCGAGTCCGCGCCGGAAGTCGACACCGCCCTGGAGGAGCTGATCAAGAACAGTTCCACCATGCGCTGGGCCATCAGCCACGGCCAGTGGGTCACCGGCACCGCCTCACCACGCCAGTTCCTCGCCGCCTTCTGCGAGTACACCCTCGCCGACGGGGTCGCCGAACTCGTCAGCTGCCCGACCCTGGTGTGCTCCGCCGCGAGCGACGGCTTCTTCAGCGGCCAGCCCGAGCAGCTCTACCAGCACCTGACCTGCGAGAAGCGGTTGGTGGAGTTCACCGTGGAGGAGGGCGCCGACGAGCACTGCCAGTCCGGGGCCGCCGCACTCGCCGGACAGCGCATCTACGACTGGCTGGACGAGGTGCTATAGCCCCCACCAATGAACGTCCCCCGCCACTCCCTGGGGGGCGACCCCGATCCCAGCCTACCGCCCGCCCCGCCCCGTTGATCTTGCTGGAGATCCACATGTGGACAACTCGCCCGCTGTGGACAAGGCGGCCCCGAAGGAGTCGTTGACCAGGTGCAATGACACCTTCGGGGGATGGGCCTCAGTCGGCGAGTTCGTCCAGTTCGCGATCCGGGCCGAAGTACCCACCGGAGGCGAAGTCGCAGCCGGCGGCACGCCACCAGTCGGCCTGCTCGGCGGTCTCGATCTCGCCGACGACCACCCGCGAACCGGCCATGTGCACGGTGGACACCAGGTCGCGCAGCGAGCGGTCCACCAGCGAGTCGGTGATCGACCGGCTGGCCTGCCGCTGCACCAGCCACGGCGAGATCCGCACCGCGCCGACCCGGACGTCCTCCAGGCAGGCCAGGTCGCGGATGCCGGTGCCGAAGTCCTCGACCATCACCTCGATGCCGGTGTCCACCAGCGTGGTGAGGTTCTCCACCGCCTCGCAGCCCTCGACGGTCAGCACCCCGACCGGGATGCCCAGCCGCAGCCGCGAGGGCCGGATGCCGGTCTCGTCCAGCACGCCGAGCACCTCGCTGATCAGGTCCGGATCACCGGCCTGGCTCGGGGTCAGCGACACGGTCACCTGCAGCTGGTCGTCGAACTGGTCGGTCCGCTCGCACGCGGTGCGCAGCAGCCAGTTGCCCAGCGGCAGGATCAGGCCGGTGGTCTCGGCCAGCTCCACACAGCGGCGGTGCCCGATGAGGCCCAGCTCGGGGTGGTCCCAGCGCAGCACGGCCTCGACCCCGTGCGGGCTGCCCTCGCCCAACTCGACCTGCGGCCGGTAGACGACCTCGACCTCACCGGACTCCCAGGCACCGGGCATCGCCGCGGCCAGGCTGAACGACTCGCGGTCGTTGGCGTCGCGGTCCAGGTCGAACAGCTCCCACTGACGGCGGCCGTTGCGCTTGGCGCGGTGCAGCGTCAGGTTCGCGGTGCGCAGCACCTCGGCGAGGTCCACGCCCGGCGTCGGCATGCGCACCACACCGATGCACGCGGAGGCCGCGACGCCGCGGTTGTCCACGTACAGCGGCTCGGCCAGCTCCTCGTTGATCGCCTTCACGGTGGACACCACGTCCGGCGTGCTGGGCGAGTTCTGCACCAGCACGGCGAACTCGTCCCCGTCGAAGCGGGCGATCATCGCGTTCTCCCCGGCGAAGACCCGCTTGAGCCGCTCGGCGACGGCGCACAGCAGCTGGTCGCCGACGTGCCTGCCCAGGCCGTCGGTGATCACCGAGAACGCGTCGAGGTCCAGCTGGTACAGGGTGGCCCCGGTGGCCGGGTCGACCTTGTGCAGCACCGACTCCAGCCGAGTCGTGAAGAACTGGCGGTTCGGCAGTCCCGTCAGCACGTCGTGCAGCGACTGGTGCTTGAGCTGGCTCTGCAGCAGCTTCAGCTCGGAGTCGTCCTCCACGATGAGCGCGTAGTGCGCGGGCTTGCCGTCGCCGCCGCGCAGCAGGGACAGCGTGGTCATCGGCTGCACGTGGTCGTCCTCGCCGAGCAGCAGCGACCGGCGCTGCCGGGAGCGCTCGATCTCACCGGCGAGCAGGTCGTCCATGACCCGCCTCAGCCGCTCCGGATCCTCGGCGAGGTCGAACACGCTCAGCTCGGCGAGCTGGTTCTGCGAGCGGTCCAGGATCTCGCGCAGCGCCCGGTTGGTGCGCGTGAACCGGCCGTCCAGGTCCATGATCGCGACACCGCTGGTGGTGCAGGAGACGATCTCGTTGAACCGCGCCTCACTGGCCACGAGGCTGCTCTGGGTGTCCCGTGCCGCCTTGAACAGGGCGCGGTTCAGGTTCTCCTGCTGCTGGAAGATCGACTGGCGCAGTGCCTCGACGTAGCCGGAGGACAGCGCACCCAGCGTGATCACCACGCGCTCGGCGAGCCGCTCCACGGTGCGCAGCTCGGTCAGCGTGGGCAGGCCCTTGGTCAGCACCTCCAGCGTGCGCCGCAGGCTCGTCTCGCCGACGCAGTTCATGTCCACCAGCTCGGCGCCGACGGCCAGCGCCAGCTCCTCCGGCTCCTCGGCGCGCACGGCGTCGACGACCCGGCCGAGCATGCTCAGCAGTTGCTGCTCGATCTCGTTGTGCGACAACGGGATGAACGTGGTCGTCCCGATCAGGTAGGACCACTTGCGGACCAGCTTGACGTGCTCGCGCGAGGGCTCCGCCGCACCACTCGGTGCGTGCGCCGACAGCGGATCATGTGGGAGTGGCGAGCTCATGCCTGCCGGTCCTGAGCTCTGGCTCGCCCGGCGTGTGCTCGCGCTGTCCATGTCTCAGCTGACAGCAGTCGGGAACGCGGTTCCACGGGTTCACCTCGCCGTTGCTGTTCACGCGGTGGCGGAAGCGTACCGGCTGTTGTGGCCAGGCCACCACTCCTCGCCCCCGTTCACTCGATAGAGCGAACGGGGGCGACGCTCCGCCCACTGTGATCATCCTTCCGGCGCTGAGTTCACCCTTTTGATGCAAGGGTTTCCCAGTAACGCGGATGGGTCAGCCGTCGATTTCCGCGGCCAGCCTGTCCAGGGTGGCGGAGTGGATGCGGCGCAGGCCCAGCGGTGCGAAGGTGCCCTCGAAGAACCCGCCGATGCCGCTGGCTCCCTGCCAGGTCGTCTCCACCACGACCCGGCTCGCGCCCTCGCCCTGCGGGTGCACCGTCCACTTGGTGACCAGGGTCGAGTTGGCGTCGGATTCCACCAGGGTGCCCGGCGCGGGCTCGCTGACCTCCAGCAGGCAGTCGCGCACCCGCTTCTTGGTGGCCTGCAACTTCCAGTGCACCTTCGTGCCCGCACCGGTGCCGCCCTCGCGCACCTCGTACTCGCTGTAGTTCTCGGGCAGGATCCTGCCCCGGGTACCGGTGTAGTCGGCCAGCGCCGCGTACACCCGCTCCGAGGGCTTGTCGATGACACGCTCGGCGGTCGCCTTCACCTCAGCCATGCCCCGATTCTCCCAGTCAGAGCAGCCGCGGGGTCAGGTCGGGGCCCTCGAACTCGTCGAACGGGTACAGCGGGCGGGTCACGCGGTGGTGGCCGAGCCGCCCCAGGTCCTGGTCAACCCCGCCGGGGGTGAGCGCGAGCAGCCAGCCCTTGGCCAGTTCGTGCAGCTCGGGCTCCAGGTAGCCGATCTTGACCACGAGCAGGTCCTGGTCGTGCGGGTCGATGCCGATCGCGGTGAAGTCGGCCAGCCGGTGGTACGGCTTGCGGCGGCTGGTGAGAATCACCGTCACCCCACCGGTGGTGACCGCCGCCACGTCCCCGCCGACCGGGTCACCCGGTTGCAGGCCCGTGACCGCGCCGGTGATCTCCAGCGGGCCGCCGTGCCCGGCGTCCACCTTGCCGCCCACGCTCAGCCGGACCGTGCTGCCCATGCCAGCGGCGAAGCACCGCGCCACCGCCGTGGGGTCGGTGATGCTCGCGTGCACCGCGGTCACCGCTGCGCTGGCGAGCTCCTCGTTGGCGAGCAGCCGCCCGAGCATGAACGGCAGGTCACCCGCCCCGCCCGCGGTGGGATTGTCCCCGGAATCGCTCAGTACGAACGGTCGTACACCTTCTTGTACCGCCCGTGCGATGCACTCGTCCGCGGAGCCGGTTGGGCCGACGAACACGAAGTCCGCCCGGGCCTCCCAGTACCGCTGGGCCAGATCACCGGCCTCGCGCAGCACCAGGTCCTCGTCGTCACCGGTCACGACCACGGCCGCCTGGCAGCGCGGCTCGTCCGCCCAGGCGTAGCCCACCCAGATCGCGGCGTCCACGATCCCCGGCTGGTCGGCGACCTCGGCCAGGCTGCCGTACAGGCTGCGCGCGGGTTCCAGGCGGGTGCTGGTCTTCTCCCCGGGCAGCAGCACCGGGACCTGCACCCACGCGCGGTGCGGACGGCCGCCGGAACGCAGGCGGTCCACCAGGTTGCGGGCCGCCCGCTCGCGGGTCAGCCACGCGTCCTCGTGCGGGGCGAGCCGGTGCGCGGTGATCAGGTCCAGCAGCTCGGCGAAGCGCCGCGACACGTTGCCGTGCAGGTCCATCGCCGCCGAGATGAGCGGCTTGGGCCCCAGCGCGCCGCGCACCGCGTAGGTGAGGTCCAGCTCGGCGTCGACCAGGCCGACCACGCTCATCGCGCCGTGGATGTCGTACAGCAGGCCGTCCAGCGGACCGGCCTGCGCGACCCGGTTCACCAGTTCGTCCTTGAGCTCCTGGTAGGCCGCCCTGGTCACGGCTCCGCCGGGCAGTGCCACGGCGTGCACCAGCGGCACCCACTCCACGCCCCAGTCCTCGCCGGTGAATCCGTAGCGGTCCAGCAGGTCCTGACCCCGGGTGACGGTGAAGTCCGCCAACTCGGCGCGGTGCGGTGAGAAGGTGCTCGACTCGATGTGGATGCCACCGATGCCGATGCGCAGCATGTCGCTCCTAACTAGCGGTAGACGTGGGCGTCGAGCGCGGCCAGCCCGGCGCCGAGCACCCCGGCGTCGGCTCCGGTCACCGCGCTGGTGATCAGCAGGTTGCGGGAGGCCACGGGCAGGCACCGCTCGTACAGCACCGAGCGGACCGCGGCCACCAGCGGCTCGGCCCTGGCCAGCGCACCGGCCAGCACCACCGCCTGGGGGTTGGTGAAGTTCACGACCACCGCGAGCACACCGCCGATGTGCCTGCCGGCCGTGCGCACCAGCGTGGTGGCGTGCGGGTCACCGTCGGCGACCAGGCGGACCACCTGGTCGAGGTCCTCGGCGCCCAGTTGGCCGAGCAGGGCCGCACCGCTGGCCACGGTCTCCAGGCATCCGGTGTTCCCGCAACTGCACGGTCGTTCACCTGCCTCCGGCACCCGGGTGTGCGTGATGTCCCCGGCGCACCCGGCGGCGCCCCGGTGCAGACCGCCGTTGACCACCACCCCGCAGCCGATGCCCCGGCCCAGCTTCACCAGTACGAGGTGGTCCAGGTCCCGGTGCGCGCGGGCGTGCTCGCCGAGTGCCATCAGGTTGGCGTCGTTGTCCGCGAACACCGGCACGTCCAGTTCGGCGGCGAGCAACTCGCGCACCCGTGCCCCGTGCCAGCCGGGCATCCGGGCCGGCGCCACCACGCGGCCCAGCGGCACGTCCACCGGCCCGGGAACGCCGATGCCCACCGCGCGCACCGGGCGGTCTCCCGCCACCTCGCGGATCGCCTCGGCAAGCCGACCGATCGTTCGTGCCGGTCCGAGGGCCAGGTCCAACGGGTCCTCCCGCACTTCCAGCAGCGCGCCGCCGAGGTCGAGCACGCCCAGGCGTGCGTGGTGGCTGCCCAGGTCGACGCCGACCACCACCGCGCCGTTCGAGCACAGCCGCAGCAGTCGAGGTCGGCGGCCGCCGCTGGACTCGCCCTCCCCGGACTCGGCGACCAGCCCGGCGTCGAGCAGCTCCTGCACCCGCAGCGACACCGTGGACGCGGCCACACCCAGCTCCCTGGCCAGGTCGGCGCGGGACCGCGCGGTGCCCTCAGCCACCAGCCGGAGCACCTGGCCAGCCGAGGTCAGCTCCTCGCTCGCCATGACTACCTCCGATCGATGACATTAGTTCGTTCGATCATAGAAGCAAGATTGCGTACTTGGCATGACCCGAACCGGACAGGAATCTTGACTTCGTTCGAACCCTGACTAGCGTCCGAGGACACGGCGTCACCTGGAGCGGGGGAGATGCGATGCGGCGTTGGAGATCTGCTGCGGCGTTGCTCCTCTGCTCGCTGCTCGCGGCCTGCTCCGGCATTGCTCCGGTGACGCGGCTGGGCAGCACCGGCGGCACACCCGTGCGGGGTGGCACGGTGGTGATGGCCCTGCCGCCCGCCGCGACGCCGAACTGGATCCTGCCGATCGGCATCCCGGGCTACCTGGCCTCCTACAACTCCGCGATCAGCCGCCTGCTGTTCCAGCCGCTGTACCGCTACCACGAGGTGAACGGCTCGCTGGTGCTGGACGAGGCCGCCGACCTGGCCGATCCACCGCGGTACGCCGAGGACGGCCGCACGGTCACGATCCCGCTGCGCCCCGGCCGGAAGTGGACGAACGGTCGTGCGGTTTCCGCGCGCGACGTTCAGTTCTGGTTCGACCTGATCAAGGCGAACAAGACCCGGTGGGGCGGCTACTCGCCCGGCGCGCTGCCGGACAACGTGACGGCGCTGGAGGTGGTGGACGAGCACACGGTCCGGCTGCGGCTCGACCGTTCGTACAACCCGGACTGGTTCACCGGCAACCAGCTCACCGCGATCGTGCCGATGCCGCAGGCCGAGTGGGACCCGCAGGGCCAGGCGCGTACCGAGGACGGGGCCAAGGCCGTGTTCGCCAGGCTCGTCGACCAGGCGCGCAAGCTCGCCGAGTACGCCACGAATCCACTGTGGAAGGTCGTGGACGGGCCGTGGCTGGTCGAGGAGTTCAGCACGGGCGGCCGGGTGAGCATCGTGCCCAACCCGAACTACACCGGCGCTGACAAGCCGCACCTGGACAGAGTGGTGTTCGCCCCGTTCACCACCGCCAACTCGGAGTTCACCGTGCTGCGCTCCGGCGGGGTGGACTACGGCTACGTGCCGCCGTCCACGACCGCACGATCGGACAGTTTCACCGACCTCGGCTACCGGGTCGAGCCCTGGCGGGGCTGGGCGATCACCTACGTGGTCTACAACTTCAACAGCCCCACCGCGGGACCGCTGCTGCGCCAGCTCTACCTGCGGCAGGCGATCCAGCACCTGATCAACCAGGACGCGATCAGCAAGGTGGTCTGGCACGAGGCGGCTACGCCCACGCACGGGCCGGTGCCCGGCGGCAGGACCCCCGACCCCTACCCGTACGACGTGGACCGCGCCCGCGCCCTGCTCGCCGAGCACGGCTGGCGGGTCGAGGACGGCACCGCCGTGTGCCGCACGCCGCGACTGTGCGGGCCGGGCATCGCGGAGGGCACGCCGTTGCGGCTGACCCTGTTGTCGCAGAGCGGATCCGTGGAGACGAGCAACATGATGCAGGAGATCAAGTCCTCGCTGGGCCTGGCCGGGATCGACCTGCTCGTGCGCGAGCAGCCGCTGAACACCGTGCTCAGCAGCACCGCACCGTGCCAGTCGGGCGATCCCGGCTGCGACTGGCAGCTGTCCTTCTTCGGCACCGCGGCGAGCTGGTACTTCGACGCCGATCCCAGCGGGGAACAGATCTTCGCCACCGGGGCCTCGTCCAACCTGGGCAGCTACTCCGACACCACCACCGACGAGCTGGTCGGCCAGACCGAGCACTCCGCCGACCCCGCGGCGATCCAGCGCTACAACGACCACGTGGCAAGGGATCTGCCGGTGGCCTGGGTGCCCAACCCGGCCTACCAGGTGTCGGTGATCCGCAACGACCTGCGCGGGGTGCGGCAGAACCCGCTGGTGACCCTGGACCCGCAGAACTGGTACTACGTGCGATGACCCGGTTCCTGATCAGGCGGACCCTGCAGGCGCTGGTCGTCCTGCTGCTGGTGACCGTCATCGTGTTCGCCCTGCTGCACGCCCTGCCCGGCGGACCGGCGCGGGCGATCCTCGGCCCGCGCGCGAGCCTGCCGCAGATCGAGCAGTTCAACCACGACCAGGGCTTCGACCAGCCGTTGCCGGTGCAGTACCTGAGCTACCTGTGGCACCTGCTCGGCGGGGACCTCGGCCAGTCCTACCGGCTCAACCAGCCGGTGCTGGACCTGCTCGCGCAGCGCATCCCCAAGACCCTGGTGCTGACCTGTTCGGCCACCCTGCTCGCGGTGGCCGTGGCAGTGCCGCTGGGCGTGCTCCAGGCCGTGCGCCGCGGGCGGTTCACCGACCACCTGCTCACCGGGCTGAGCTTCCTCGCCTACGCCACGCCGGCGTTCTTCCTGGGCCTGGTGCTGATCATCCTGTTCGCGCAGACCTGGCCGCTGCTGCCCGCCGAGGCCCCGCAGTCGGCCGGGCTGGGCGGGGTGTTCGCGGGGTTCGGCGGGCTGCTGCTGCCGATCTGCACGCTGGCCGCGGGCATGATCGCCGCGTTCAGCCGGTACCTGCGCTCCTCGGTGCTGGACAACCTGACCGAGGACTACGTCCGCACGGCGCGGTCCAAGGGCCAGTCCGAGCGCCGGGTCCTGGTGCGGCACGTGCTGCGCAACGCGCTGATCCCGGTGGTCACGCTGCTGGGCATGTACCTGCCCGCGCTGTTCGGCGGCACGGTGGTGGTCGAGTCCCTGTTCAACTACCCGGGCACCGGCCTGCTGTTCTGGAGCGCCGCGCAGAGTTCGGACTTCCCGGTGCTGCTCGGCGTCACGCTGGTGGTCGCGGCGGCCACCGTGCTCGGCTCGTTGTTGGCCGACCTCGTCTACGCCCTGCTCGACCCGAGGATCAGGACGGTCCGATGATCGCTCGCGAACAAATAGCACGATCGTTCGTGCGCAACCGGCTGGCGGTGGCCGGGCTGGTGGTACTGCTCCTGCTCGCGGCCTTCAGCTGGCTGGGACCGCTGCTGTGGCCGACCGACCAGGTGCACACCGACCTCGCCGCGGCCACCCTGCCGCCGGGCAGCCCGGGCCACCCGCTGGGCACCACCGACCTGGGCTACGACCTGCTCGGCAGGCTGATGGTCGGCGGCCGGTCCTCGCTGGAGGTGGGCGTGGCGGCCGGTCTGCTGGCCACGCTGGTCGGCACCGCCTACGGCGCGGTGTCCGGCTACTTCGGCGGCTGGGTGGACGCGGTCATGATGCGGGTCACCGACGCCGTGCTGGCCATCCCCGCCCTGTTCCTGCTGATCGTGGTCGCGGCCATGGTGACCCCCAGCAAGCCGCTGCTGGTGCTGGTGATCGGCGCGGTGGCCTGGCTGTCCCCGGCCCGGCTCGTCCGCGGCGAGGCGCTGAGCCTGCGCTCCCGCGAGTACGTGCAGGCGATGCGCGTGATGGGCGGCGGCAGCGTGCGCGCCGTGCTGCGGCACATCGTGCCCAACACGATCGGCACGGTGGCCGTGAACGCCACGTTCCAGATCGCGGACGCCATCCTCTACGTGGCGTACCTGAGCTTCCTCGGGCTCAGCGTGCCGCCACCGGCCACCGACTGGGGCACCATGCTCAGCGGCGGCCTCACCTACGCCCAGGACGGCTACTGGTGGCTGATCGTGCCGCCGGGGGTGGCGATCGTGCTGGTGGTCGGCGCCTTCAACTTCATCGGCGACGGCCTGCGCGACGCGTTCGAGGTCCGGTTGCAGCGGAGGCCAGCATGACAGAACCGTTGCTGCGCATCAGGGATCTGCGCGTGGACGTGCAGGGCGCGCACGCGCTCGCCGGGGTCGACCTGGACGTCGCACCCGGTGCCGCGGTCGGCGTGGTCGGCGAGTCGGGCTGCGGCAAGACGATGACCGCGCTCGCCGTGCTCGGGCTGCTGCCACCGGGCGGGCGGGTCCTCGGCGGCAGCATGTCCTTCGCCGGGGTGGATCTGCGCACCGCCAACCTGGAGTCCTTGCGGGGCAACGAGATCGGCATGGTGTTCCAGGACCCGTTGACCTCGTTGAACCCGACGATGACCATCGGCGCGCAGGTGGCCGAGCCGCTGCTGCTGCACCGCGAGGTCAGCAGGCGGGAGGCGTGGCGCACGGCGGAGGAGGCGCTGGGGCTGGTCGGCCTGCCGCAGCCCGCCGAACGCATGCGCTCCTACCCGCACCAGCTCTCCGGCGGCATGCGCCAGCGCGTCGCGATCGCCACCGCCCTGGTGTGCCGCCCCAAGCTGCTCATCGCCGACGAGCCGACCACGGCGCTGGATGTCACCACGCAGCACCAGATCCTGGAACTCATCGACGACCTGCGCCGCCAACTCGGCATGGCGCTCGTGCTGGTCACGCACGACCTGGGCGTGGTCGCCGAGCGGGTGGACGAGGTCGCGGTGATGTACGCGGGCCGGGTCGTGGAGCGAGCACGAACGGCCGAGTTGTTCAACCACCCGCGGCACCGCTACACCGAGGCGCTGCTGGCCGCCTTGCCGGAACGCTCGGCGCGGGACCTGCGCGCCATACCAGGCATGCCGCCCACTCTCACCGAGGAACTCGCGGGGTGCCCGTTCGCGCCCCGCTGTGCGCACACCACCGACCAGTGCCGGGATGAGCGGCCCGCGCTGACCGGGGACGAGCGGCACGCGTGGGCCTGCTTCCACCCCGCACCACCGGTGCCGACAACCGTTGTGACCCAACCAGTTCCGGAGCCGGTCGGCGAGCAGGTGCTGCTCGAACTCGACTCCGTGAGCAAGGACTTCCCGCTGGCGACCCGGCCGCTGTTGGGCAGGCTCACCGGCAGCGTCAGCGCGGTGGCCGGTGTCTCGCTGAGCATCCGGCGCGGCGAGATCTTCGGCCTGGTCGGCGAGTCGGGCTGCGGCAAGACCACCGTGGGGCGCCTGGTGGTCGGGCTCGAACAGCCGAGCTCGGGCCAGATCCGCTTTGACGGCAAGGACATCGCCACCCTGTCACGGGCCGAGCGCAAGCCGCACCGGAGAAGGGTGCAGCTGGTGTTCCAGGACTCGGCCGCCGCCATGGACCCCAGGATGCGGGTCGGCGCGATCCTGCGCGAGCCGCTGGCCATCCAGGGCATCGGCGACCGGCGGGAACAGCGGCGGCGCGTGGCCGAACTGCTCGCCGAGGTCGGCCTGCCCGAGCGGGCGGTGCACCGCTACCCGCACGAGTTCTCCGGCGGCCAGCGGCAGCGCCTCGGCCTGGCCCGCGCACTCGCCCTGCGACCGGACCTGCTCGTCGCCGACGAGCCCGTCTCCGCACTGGACGTCTCCGTGCAGGCACAGATCCTGAACCTGCTCCGGCGGCTGCGGGCCGAGCACGCGCTGACCTATCTGTTCGTCTCGCACGACCTCGCGGTGGTCCGGCACCTGGCCGACACCGTGGGCGTGATGTACCTCGGCAAGCTGGTCGAGGTGGGGCCGGTGCGGGAGGTGTACCGCGAGCCGCGGCACCCCTACACGCGACTGCTGCTGGACAGCCTGCCCTCGGCGGGCGCGCACCGCAGCTCGACCGCGCCCGGTGGGGAACCGCCCTCGGCGGCCCGGCCGCCCTCCGGCTGCCGGTTCCGCACCCGGTGCCCGCGTGCCGAGGCGGTCTGCGCCGAGGTCGAACCGCCGCTGACCACCGACGGCGGGCGTCAGGTGGCCTGCCACTTCCCCGGATGAGTGAGACCGGCAACACAGTTGGCGGGTTGTAATCAAAACGCCGAAGTATCGGAAAAATATCACGCTGGGTGACAATTACGTGGCTGAACAGGCAAGGAGACGGCACGGAACGTGACTGTGTGGTCACAGCCGCTGGACTCTGGGGCTGCAACGCGATAGGAACTGCCCACCCGGATCACCGATTCAGCCGAATCGGCGCACGACCTCTGGCGGGAGGTGATGATCATGCAGGTGCGGGTGCTCGGCCAGTTCGAGGTGGCCTGTGGTGGGCAGCTGCTCACCCCCTCGCAGCCCAAGCTGCGGCAGCTGTTCGCGCTGCTCGCGGTGAACGCGAACTCCGTGGTGCGCGCGGAACAGCTCACCGAGGAGCTGTGGGGCCCGCAGCCGCCGGTCAAGGCGACTGCCACGCTCCAGACCTACATGTCACACCTGCGCAGACTCCTCGCGAACGGGTCCACTTCGGACGATCGCGGCGTGGTGCTGCAGCACACCAGGCACGTGGGCTACTCCCTGGCGCTGCCCGAGCGTGCCGTGGACGCCAGCAGGTTCAGCGAGCTCGTCGGCCAGGGCCGTGCCGAACTGGACAGCGGCCAGTTCGAGACGGGCACCGAGACCCTGCGCACCGCGTTGGGCGTGTGGCGCGGTTCCGCCCTCAGCGACGTGGACCCCGGTCCCGTGCTGGAGCAGTACATCCGCCGGCTGGAGGAGACCAGGGTCTCCGTCACCGACCAGCGCATGGACGTCGAGCTGATGCTCGGCCGCCACCACGAGGTGATCTCCGAGCTGAGCGCACTGGTCCGCAGCCACCCGGCGCACGAGGGCCTGCACGTGAAGCTGATGATGGCCCTGCACCGGGCGGGCCGCCGCTCCGAGGCGCTGCACGTGTTCCAGCGCATCCGCACCACCCTGGTGGACGACCTCGGCCTCGAACCGGGACCCCAGTTGCAGCGCGTGCACCGCGCCCTGCTGGTCGGCAATCCCGAACTGGACTCGACCACCCCCGGCTCGCCCTCGGTGCGCACCGGCGGCTGGGTCGAACCGCCGGCCCAACTGCCCGCCGACGTGCCCGCCTTCGTTGGGCGCGTGCCGGAACTGGCCGCCGTCGAGCACCTGCTCCAGCACCCGGCGAGCACGGCCCCGCCGGTGATCACCGTGGTCGGGCCGCCGGGTTCGGGCAAGTCCGCGTTCTGCACGCACGCCGCACACGTGGCGCGCGCCCGCTTCCCGCACGGGCAGTTCCACGCCGACCTCGCCGAGACCACACCGGGTGAGGCGCTGGCCGGGTTCCTGCGGGCGATCCGTGGTCCGGCCGCCCCGCTGCCCGCCACGGTGGAGGAGCGGGTCCAGCTGTTCCGCAGCTGGACCGCGCAGCGCCGCGTGCTCGTGGTGCTGGACAACGCTGTCAGCGCGGTCGAACTGGCCCAGCTGATGCCCAGCGGTAGCGGCTGCGCCACGATCATCGGCTCCCGCACGCGACTGCCGCTGCGCAGTGTCAGCCTGCCGCTGGAGCTGCCCCCGCTGAGCGAGGAGGAGGCCGTCGAGCTGCTCGGCTCGGTGATCGGCTGGCACCGCCTGCGCCGCGAACTGCCGCAGGCACGTCGGCTGATCCGGCTGTTCGACGCGCTGCCGCTGGCCCTGGTCGCCGCCGCGAGCAGGCTGGCGATCCGCCCGCACTGGTCGCTGTCCATGCTGGTCGACCGCCTGCGCTACGAGGAGGACTGGCTCGACGAGCTGGTCAACGCGCACGTGGACGTGCTCGGCAGTGTCGAGCTGACCTGCCGGTCGCTGGCACCCGCCCACCGCGCGGCGTTCCTCGCCCTGGCCCCGGCCGCCAGCGAACCGGTCAGCGTGCGGGACGCCGCGGGCATCCTCGGCGCCGACCACCGGATGGCCGAGGCGGTGCTGGAGTCCCTCGTGGAGTTCCAGCTGTCCGATGTGGACACCGTGTCCCCGGAGTCCTTCACCGGCTGCTTCCACTACCGGTTCAACCCGTTGATCAGGGTCGCCGCCGAGCGGTTGGCCAAGTCGACCAGGCACCTGGCCGCCGCCCCAGCCCCGCCCGCCGTGGCGAACGAGCTCTGGACCCGGCGCGCGCCCTCGGCGTAGGCCGGATCATCCACAACGGACTCGATCGCCGCACGCAGCTGCTGCGCCGTGGTCCGCCCGAAGCGCAGCCGCACCCCGGCACCGGCGTCCACCACCTGCTGGGCCACGATCGGCTGGTCGTCGCGGATCGGCGCCACCACCAGCGGCACCCCGTTGGTCAGCGTCTCGCACACCGTGTTGTGCCCGCCGTGGCTGACCACTGCCGAGCAGTGCGCGAGCAGGGCCAGTTGCGGCACGCGGGGCAGCACGAGCACGTCCCCGGCCGGTGCGACCGTGCCGCCGGGATCGACCACCACGCCCTGCACCCGGTCGGACAGTTCGGCCAGCGCCTCGACCGCCGCGGACAGGAACCGCTCGCCAACGTCCACATTGGCCGTACCGAGGCTGACCAGCACGAGCTTGCGTGCCGGATCCAGCTTGTCCCAGGGAAACCCGGTGCCCTCCGGCCGCGCGGTGATCGAGGGGCCGACGAAGCTGGTGGGCCGACCGATCTCGCCGACCAGCGCCTCGGTGGTGAACGCCAGCAGCAGGTGCGGGGAGAAGCGCAGGTCACCGGTGGCGGCCGGATCCCCGTGCCGGGCACGCAGCCCGCCCAGCAACTCGTCCAGCCAACTCTCCAGCTTCGGCATGCCCGCCAGCGGGGAGACCAGTTCCGCCGAGGTGGTCGCCGAGGTCACCCACGGCAGGCCGAGGCGTTCGGCGACCAGGGCGCCCGCGATCGCCTGCTGGTCGACGACCAGCACCTGCGGTGCGAACTCCCGCACGGCGGCGTGCACGAGTGGCACCAGGTGCTCGGCCAGCGGGACGATGAACTCCTCCCACAGGAACTTCAGGGAGGCGAACCCGCGCAGCTCCGGCGGCCTGTGGACGACGATGTCCTCAGGCAGCCGTTCGGCGCGGGGCAACAGCAGCGCGTCCGCACCGAGCAGCCCGGCGACGGACTCGGTCGCGCCCACCCAGGCCACCTCGTGGCCCTCGTCGCGCAACTGCGCGGCGACCCCGACCAGGGGGTTGATGTGCCCGACCAGTGGCGGGACGACGAACAGGAACCTCGTCATGCCACGTTGTCCGCCAGTACCGCCGGTGCGGTGCCCAGTGCCGCGGCCTCGGCCGCCTCGTAGAGCCAGGGGATCTCCGAGTGCATGCCGAGCACCCACGGGATCAGCAGCTCGCGAACCCTGCGGTGCGCGTCGACCAGCACCGAGTGGTCCTGGCCCTGCAGGATCACCGTGCGGCAGTTGTGCAGCACCGAGCCGAGCAGGTGCGGGTCCCCGGCCTGCAGGCCCTCGCTGCCCAGCACCGACATGACCGGGCAGCGGATGGACATCAGCTCCGGCACGCTCATCAGCGGACCGGTCGGCAGATCGTCCACAATGGACGTGGTGTGGAACTTGTCCGCCGCGTTGCGGGCCAGCTTCGCGTGGTGCGCCCCCGACTTCGCCTCGATGTCGGCGAAGGTGGACTCCTTGGTCATCTCGTGTGCGAGGTAGCGCAGCAGCTGCGACATGCGCGAGCCCCAGCCCTCGGTCGCGGGCTCGGCCTCGATCGAGATGATGCTGGCCACCCGGTGCGGGTGGGCCAGCGCGTAGCTGAACGCCACCGTGCCGCCGAAGCTGTTGCCCACCAGGTGGACCGGCCCCTCGACGTCCAGTTCGTCCAGCAGTGCGGCGAGATCGTCGACGAAGTCGCCAACCCGGTACCCGGTGGCGGGCCGGTCGGTCCGTCCGTGGCCACGCAGGTCGTACGCGATCATGTTGATACCCGCCGCGGCGACCGGGGCCGCCAGCGTCAGGTAGAAACTGGCCAGGCTGTCGGTGCCCAGTCCGTGGATGAACACGACGGTCGGCGCTGACCGCGCATCGGCGCAACGCGCTGGCATCCGCTGGAAGTGCGTGCGGATGCCGTTCGCGACGATCTTGCCCACTCGGCTCAGCTCCCCGCGTTGGCCCGCAGCGAGCCCACGACGTAGTCGACCAGGTCGCCGACCTTCAGCGCGATGACCTCGTCGATCTCCTTCTCGGCCATGAACTCCGCGAGGTTCACGCTCTCGCCCCAGCGCTCGGCGATCAGCCCGGTCAGCGCGACCAGGTCGATGCTCTCCAGCTCCAGGTCCTCGTGGAAGGAGGTCTCCGTGGTGATCTCGGTGTCGTCCAGGCCCTGCTCGTCGAGCACCTTGCGCAGCATGTCGCTGATCTCGCGCAGCACGACTTCCTGGGACGCCTCGGTCGTGGTCATGCGTTCTCCTCCTGATCACTGGTCGCCGGACCCTCGGTCCAGGCGACGACGTACTGCCGTGCGGGCAGGTCCGCCGGGTTGCTGATGACGGCCTGCCGCCCGTGCACCGGCCCGCTGCCGACCTCCTCGATCGCGATGCTCACCGGCGTGCCCGCCAGCCTCGCGATCGACACCCCGAGCTCGTTGCGGTGCGCCAGTGACACCGACACCTCGGGAAGCTGGAAACCGTGGTGGCCCACGACCCATACCCTGCCCGCACCATCATCGCGCACCATGATCTCGGCAGGGAAAACAGGTCCTGAACCGTTGTCCCACAACAGATCGCGCACGGCGTCCTTGACCGCGATGCGGCCGAGCAGCCACTCCCGCCTGCTGCGTGGCGGCAGCCCGTCGTACACCGCGCGTTCCGCCGAGCTGAGGTACTTGCTCAGGTACAGCTCGCGCGAGGCCAGGTCCGGCCAGCGCTCGGCCACCGCGAACCAGCCGCCGGGCTGCTTGCGGGCCAGCGTGTTGCGCTCCGGGAACCGGTACGCCGGGTCGGTGTCGGGGTGGCTGTCGAACCTGCGGTCCTGCCAGCCGGTGATCTCCGCCCACACCGTCCCGCCCACCGAGAGCTGGGCCTGGGCCTCGAAGATCGTGTCGGTGACCTCGGTGATGCGCACCACGCAGTACACCGGCGTGCCCGCGGTGGGCTCGTCCCCGTACAGGTCGATCCGTCCGATGTGGACCGGGAAGGCCACCCGCTTGGCGGTCTGCGTGTCGTAGATCCAGTAGCCGAACAGCTGGCCCACGTTGTCCAGCAGGGCCCCGGGCGCGGCCGGTGCGGTGATCACACCCCGGACGTGCCGATCGCCGACCGCGGTCAGCTCGGTGATGCCCTGGAAGCCCGGCCCGTGGAACATGATGCGCCGGTCGTAGAACTCGCGGGCGGTCAGCTCGGGCTCGCGCTCGGAGGCCGGGTCGGCGCCCCACAGCGCCTGCGGCGGGGCGTGGAAGCCGGGCGCCAGCTCCACCACTGCCTCGGAGTGGTCCCCGACGGTGACCCGGACCCGGTCGGAGTCCTGCGGCACCACCTCGATCGTGACCTCCGTGGCCGGTGCCCCGGTCAGCCAGCGCAGCAGCCGCACCCCGTGCACCCGCACCGCCCTGCGGCCCGGCGCCGCCTCCTCGGCGGCGTCCACCATCATCCGGATCAACGTGGTGGCCGGCACGATCGGGCGGCGGTCCGCCTCGTCCGGCCAGCCCTCACGCTGCGGCACGAAGCAGTGGTCCAGCAGGTAGGGCATGGTCGCGGTGGACACGTGCACCGACTTGCGCAGCCTGCGCAGCGCCGGGACCTGGTGCCGCGTGCCGATCACCGCTGCCGCGGAGGCCGCCGTCTCGCGCAGCAACGCCTCCAACTCCGCGGCGATCGGGAAGTCCGCGGTCAGTGGCTCCAAAGAGGACGGTCCGCCGCTGGGCACCTGCACCCGGGTCCCGACGGACACCAGCGGGGAACCCAGGTCCAGCTTGACCGGGTGCCGCGCGGCCTCCAGTCGGTCGAATGCGGGCGTGGCGCCCTCCACCCACAGGGCGGTGGCCACCAGCCGGAGCTGGTCGATCCCGCTGCGGTGCACCGAGTTCGCCGCCACGGTCAGGTGATCCCGCTCGCGCAGGGTGTCGTCGATCAGCGAACCGAGCTGCCCCGGGCCGACCTGCACGAACACCCTGGTGCCGGCGGCGTGCATCGACTCGACCACCTCGCGGAACCGCACCGGCTCCAGCAGGTGGCGCACGTACAGTTCGCGGATCCCCTGCGCGTCGGCGGGGTACGGGGACACCGTGGTCGCCGACCACACCGCGACCTCGGGCGCGTCGGGCGTCAGGCGGTCGGCCAGGTCCAGGAACGGCTTCAGGTACGGCTTGAGCATCGGCGTGTGGAAGCCGGAGCGGAACGGCAGCACCTGGCTCATCACCGCGCGCTTGCGGAACTCGGCGACCAGCTCGGCAACGGCCGCCGACGGGCCGCAGACGATCGTCTGGTTCGGCGAGTTGTCGTGGGACAGCAACAACTCCGGGCGGTCCGCGATCGCCTCCCGGACCCGCTCCACCCCGCAGCCCAGCGTGGCGAACTCCACGCCCGGGACCTCCAGCGCGCTCGGGTCGAACGCGGTGAGTTCCTGGTCGATGGCCGCACCGGTGAACATCCGGCTCGCGATCATCGCGGACCACTCGCCGATGCTGTGCCCGGCAACGGAACTCGGTGCCAGGTCGATCTCCCGCAGCGCGCGGTCCAGCAGCCGGGAGACGCCGAGCACGGCGGTCCCGTGCCGTCCGAGGTCAGCCCCGTCGACCTGCGGGCGCGGCAGGCCGAAGTGCTCGGCCACGTCCTCGACGCGCGGGTCGAACTCGGCTTCCAACCCGGGGAAGACGAACGCCAGCTCACCCCGTGCCAGCAACGGATCCGGGCTGAACCACACGTTGCTGCGACCCCGCCACGCCACGCCGCGATCAACCGCTTTGCGTGCGATGGCAAGGCGTTTGGGTGAAGGGTCCACAATGCCCAGTCGCCACCTGCCACCGGAGCTGACCGGCGCCGCGGCGGTCAACTGGGCGTCGTCGGCTTGCAGCAGGCGGGCCAGGTCCTCGCGCGTGTCCGCGGCGAACCGCAGCACGCGGCTGGGCTCCCGCACGGTGATCGACCGCGGCGCGGGTTTCGCCGACGGGGCCTGCTCCAGCACCACGTGGGCGTTGATGCCGCCGAAGCCGAAGGCGTTCACCCCGGCTCGCCGGACGGGTTCCGACCAGGGCCGCGCCTGGTCGACCGGCCGGAACCGGGTGGCCGCGAGCCCCGGGTGCGGGTCCTCGCAGTGCAGGGTCGGCAGCAGAACCCCGTGGTACACGGCCAGCGCGGCCTTGACGAGGCTGGCGATGCCCGCGGCGGGCATGGTGTGGCCGATCATGGACTTGACCGAGCCGATCACCGCTGAGCCCGCGCTGCCGAACACCTCGGCGAGCGTGCTCAGCTCCGCCTGGTCCCCGGCCGGGGTCGCGGTGCCGTGTGCCTCCAGCAGGCCGATCGAGTCCTCGGCCGCGGGGTCCAGCCCGGCTGCCTGCCAGGCCTTGCGCACCGCCGTGACCTGACCGCCCGGGTCCGGGTTGAACAGGCTGGCGCTGCGGCCGTCGCTGGCCACGCCGGTACCGCGGATCACCGCGTACACCCGGTCGCCGTCCCGCTCCGCGTCGACCAGCCGCTTGAGCACGACCACGCCGGTGCCCTCACCGATCAGGATGCCGTCCGCCTCGCGGTGGAACGGCTTGATCTGCTGGCTCGCCGACAGCGCCCGCAACTGGGAGAAGACGCTCCAGAACGTGATGTCGTGGCAGTGGTGCACCCCACCGGCCAGCATGGTGTCGCAGCGTCCGCTGGCCAGCTCGTTGACGGCGTGGTCCACGGCGATCAGCGAGGACGCGCACGCGGCGTCCACTGTGTACGCCGGACCCCGCAGGTCGAGCCGGTTGGCCACCCGCGAGGCGGCCAGGTTGGGCACCAGCCCGATCGCCGACTCCGGCTGCTCCGGCCCGAGCTGTTCGGTGAACGCGGCCCGCACGCGGTCCAGTTCCCCGTTGCCCAGACCGGGAACCAGCTCGCCCAGCGTGCGCACCAACTGCTCGGCGGTCCGCACCCGCTGGTCCAGCCGGACGAGTCCGGGCGTGAGATAGCCGCCGCGACCCAGGATCACGCCGACCCGGTCGCGTGCGGGCAACCGCCGGTCACCGCCCGCGTCGGCGATGGCCGCCGCGGCCACCCGCATGGCGATCAGCTGGTCCGGCTCGGCGCCCGCGACCGAGTTGGGCATGATGCCGAACCGCGCCGGGTCCACGCTGGCGTGCTCGTCGACGAATCCGCCACGACGGCAGTACACCCGGTCCGCCCGGTTGGCCCCGCCCTGCTCGAAGTAGCCCGCGTCCCAACGGTTCGCGGGCACCTCGGTGATCGAGTCGGTGCCGTTGACCAGGTTGCGCCAGTACGACTGGAGGTCCGGCGCCCCCGGCAGCAGCACCGACATCCCGACGATCGCGATGTCGGCCATGCGGCTCACCAACCCGAGGCCGTGTACACCACGGCGTGGGTGCCCTGGTCGCCGAACGCCAGCTCCCGCAGCAGGGCCATCGTGCCCTCCTCCGGGTCGATCAGCTCGATCCCCCGGCGCGCGTACTCCTGCTGGAGCTCCGCAGTCACCATGCCGCCGTGCCGCCCCGCGGGCGCCCACGGTCCCCAGTGGACGGTCAGTGCGCGGTTGCCGGTGCGGGCCGACCACGTGGCCCCGATCGTCTGCAACGCGTCGTTGGCCGCGGAGTAGTCGATCTGTCCCCGGTTGCCCAGGGTCGCCGCGATGCTGCCGAACAGCGTCACGAACTTGGGCGCCACCGGCAGTTCGCCGACCGCCGCCAGCAGCGCGAGCGCACCGCTGACCTTGGTGTCGAAGACCCGGCTGAACGACTCGGGGGTCTTGTCCGCGACCAGCTTGTCCTCGATCACCCCTGCGGCGTAGACGACACCGTCGATGCGGCCGTGGTCGGTGTGGATCTCCTTGACCACCCGGTGCACCGAGTCGCTGTCGCGCACGTCCACCGAGTGGTAGCCGACCGTGCCGCCCAGCGCGCGCAGCTCCTCGATGGTGGCCCGCACCTCGCGCACCGCCAGGATGCCGTTGGCCAGGCGCTCCACCTCGGCCGGTGAACGGTGACCCAGGCCGATCAGCGCCGCCCGCAGCGCGGCCTTGTCCGGAGCCGAGGCCGTGGCCGGGTCCTCCGGCTCGGCCGGAAGTGGCGTCCTGCCAACGAGTTCGATCCGGCAGCCGCTGGTCATCGCCAGCTTGGCCGCGAACTGCGCGGTGATGCCGCGCGCCCCGCCGACCAGTAGCACCACCGACTCGCGGTCCAGGCCGATGGCCTGCGCCTCGGCGGCACCGTCACCCGCAGGGCCCGCGCCGGTGCTGCCCAACGCCAACTCGGTCGGCGTCATCTCGATCGAGTGCCGCGTGTCGCCCACGTGCTGAACCACCGGATGCCGGTCCGCGGCGAGCAGTTCGCCCACCACGCTGACGGCCACGGCCTCCGGCGTGTGCGCGTGCTCGATCTCCACCAGCTTGGCGGTCGTGTCCGGGTACTCACGGGACAGGGTGCGGAAGAACCCGCGCAGCCCCACCACCCGCTCGCCGCCGTGCTCCGCGATCGGCGACGCGGCGATCACCCAGCGCGGGCCGTGCGCCAGCGTGGCCTTGAACGCGGGGAAGGCGTTGGGCAGCACCGGCTCGTCGCCCTCGGCCAGCGAGTCCAGGTAGATCAGCCCGGTAACCCCGATGTCCGAGGAGTCGGTGACCGTGGCCCCGTGCTGGATCAGCGCCGCCGCAACCGTTCCGTAGGACTCCGTTTCGCCGCCGACGATCACGAACGACTGCCCCTTGAGAGCGCTCGCGTCGACCAGCTCGGTGGTGGCCACCTTCGTGCGGAGCATCTCGAACCGCTTGGGCGGGCGCCCCGCGGGCACGGCGACCGGGGTGTGCTGCTCCGGCGTTGCCGCGCTGCCGGTGCCGAAGAGGTCGGCCAGCGCCTGCGCGGTCCGAGCCTTGGTCAGCTCCTCGATGTCGGTGTTAGCGCCGAGTTGGCTGACCAGGGTGCCCGCGATTTCGGTGCGCTTGATGGAGTCGATCGAGAGGTCGGCTTCCAGGTCGAGCGTGGGGTCGATCATGTCGACCGGGTAGCCGGTCTGCTTGCTGATCACACCGACCACTGTGGACAGTACGTCCACGGTGGACTGGGCTGCGGCCGGTGCCGCTTGCGTAGCCGTTCCGGTGCTGCCGAAGAGGTCGGCCAGGGCCTGTGCGGTGCGGGCCTTGGTGAGTTCTTCGATGTCGGTGGTGGCGCCGAGTTGGCTGACCAGTGTGCCCGCGATTTCGGTGCGCTTGATGGAGTCGATCGAGAGGTCGGCTTCCAGGTCGAGGGTGGGGTCGATCATGTCGACCGGGTAGCCGGTCTGCTTGCTGATCACGTCCAGCACGGTGGTCAACGTGTCCGCGGTGGGGACTGCCGCCGCCACTGGTTGCGGGGCAACAGGCTGCGGCGCAACGGGTTGTGGGGCCGGCGCCGCGATCTGCGCGGGCTGTGCCGCCTGCATCGCCTGCACCACCCGGACCGGCGCCGGGGTGCCTGCCGCGCCGAAGTAGCTGAGCAGCACGTCCCGCTGCGCTGCGATCATCTCGCGGCTGGTGCGCAGGTACTCGCTGATCAGTGCGTCCTGGCCGGACATGCCCGCGTCGGCCGGGTTCGTGCTCATGCGCAACAACTCCACGCGTCGTGCCGGCGCGAGACCGCCGGGCAGGTAGCCCCCGTCAACAGTGCGCACCGTCTGGCCGTCGATCGTCCAGCCCGCACGCTTGGGTGCGCTCGCGGTGCTCAGGTCCTTGGCGTCGCGGCCGTGGAACAGCCAGCCCGTGCGCAGCGGCACCTCGCAGACCGCCAGCTGCGCGACCGCGCCCAGCAGCCCGCGCAGCCCGCCGTCGGTGGTGACCACCGAGTGCGGCCGGTCGCCCAGGATCGCGCCGACCAGCTTGGTCAGCACCCTGCCGGGGCCGACCTCCACGAATACCCGGGCGCCCGCCTCGTACATCGCCTCGACCTGCTCGACGAAGCGCACCGGTGCGCCGATCTGCGCGGCCAGCTCGCCCCGCACGTCGCCCGGGTAGGGCCCGGCGAGCCGGTTCGACCACACCGGCAGCTCCGGCTCACGGACGTCCTGAGTGGACAGGAAGCGGCCGAACTCCTCGCCAGCCCCAGCCACCAGCTCACTGTGGAACGCGCAGGCCACCGGAATGCGCTTCGCCCCGTGGCCAGCCTCTCGCAGCGCCGCGATCGCCTGCTCCACCTCGGCGGTGGGCCCGGAGATCACCGCCTGCTGCGGCGCGTTGTGATTGGCCACCACCACCTTGCCGGTCAGCAGCGCCGCGATCTCCGCCGCCTGTGCCGACACCGCGGCCATCGCGCCGGGATCCTCACCCGCCGCACCGAGGATGCTCGCCGCGCGCGCCCTGCTCAGCTCCAGCAGGGTCGCGGGCCCGAACGAACCCGCCGCGCTCAGTGCGACCAGCTCGCCGTAGCTGTGGCCCGCCAGCATGTCCGGTCGCACGCCCAGCCTGCCCAGCAGCTGGTTGACCGCCAGCCCGGCGACACCCAGCGCGGGCTGTGCCGCACGCGTGTCGCGTAGCCGGGAGTCGTTGTCCTGTTGGGTCTTCTGGTCGTACGCGGTGGGCGGGTAGATCAGGTCGGCCCACTCGGCGCCCAGCTGCAACAGGTGCTGCAATTCCGGGAAGGCCACGAACAGTTCGGCCAACATGCCGGTGCGCTGACTGCCCTGGCCGGGGAACAGGAACGCCACCTGGCCCGAGGCCGGTGCCTGGGTGAACAGGCCCGCTTTCGGGTCGTGCTCACCGGCGACCGCGCGGCGCAGCAGGTCGACCAGGTCGTCGATCGACTCCGCCACGACCGCGATGCGCACCGGGTCAGCGCGCTGCTCGGTGCGCCGCGAGGTGGTCTTCGCCAGGTCCCTCAGCTGCCACGGGCGGCCCGCCGACTCGTTGGTGGCGACCAGGTCGAGCAACTGCTCGATGGACCGGCACGCGGACTGGTGGTCGGCCCCGCGGAAGGTGAACAGCTCGGCCGGCCACTGGTCCGCGCTGTGCCGGGGAACCGGAGATCGGTCGTGCGCCGAAAGCACCACGTGGAAGTTCGTACCGCCGAAGCCGAAGGCGCTGACCCCGGCCACCCGCTCGGACGCGGGTGCCGACCAGGGCCGCGCCTCGGCGTTGATCGCGAACGGGCTCTCCTCGGCGTTCCAGGCCGGGTTCGGCTGCGACACGTGCAGCGTCGGCGGCTTCACCCCGTTGTGCAGGGCCAGCGAAGTCTTGATCAGCCCGGCCAGGCCCGCCGCGCACTTGGTGTGCCCGATCTGGGACTTCACCGAGCCCACCGCGCAGCTGCCCGGGGTGGCGCCATGCTCCTGGAAGACCTTGCTCAGCGTGCCCAGCTCCGTGCGGTCGCCGACCACGGTGCCCGTGCCGTGCGCCTCGACCAGTCCGACGCTGGCCGGGGAGATGCCCGCGTTGCGGTAGGCCCTTTCCAGCGCGCTGCGCTGCCCCTCCGGCCTGGGCGCCGTCAGTCCCAGCGACTTGCCGTCGCTCGCGCTGCCCACGCCCTTGATCACCGCGTAGACCTGGTCCCCGTCGCGCTCGGCGTCCGCCAGCCGCTTGAGCACCACGCAGGCCACGCCCTCGCCGAGCGCGATGCCGTCCGCGGAGCTGTCGAAGGTGCGGCACCGGCCGGTGGCCGACAGCGCGCCCACCGAGGCGAACATCAGGTAGTCGTTGACCCCGTTGTGCAGGTCGGCCGCACCGCACAGCACCAGGTCGCTGGTGCCCGCGACCAGTTCCTTGCAGGCCACGTCCACCGCCGCCAGCGAGGAGGCGCACGCCGCGTCCACCGTGTAGTTGGTGCCGCCCAGGTCCAGCCGGTTGGCGACCCGGCCCGCGATGACGTTGGCCAGCACGCCCGGGAACGAGTCCTCGGTCAGCGTCGGCAGCTGCTGCTCCAGCTCCGCCGGGATCGTGCCGAGGTAGGAGGGCAGCACGGTGCGCAGCACGGTGGCGTTGGACAGGTCGCTGCCCGACTCCGCGCCGAACACCACGCTGGTCTTCGACCGATCGAACGGTCGTGCACCGTACCCGGCGTGCACCAGCGCGCGCTGTGCCGCCTCCAGCGCAAGCAGCTGGACCGGTTCGATGCTCGCCAGCGAGGCGGGCGGGATGCCGTAGCGCAGCGGGTCGAACGGGATCTCCGGCAGGAAGCCGCCCCACTTGGAGGGCGTGCGGTCCGTGCCGCCTTCCGCGGAGTAGTAGACCTCGGGGTCCCAGCGCTCCGGCGACACCTCGGTCACCGAGTCCACGCCACCGAGCACGTTCGCCCAGAAGCTCGGCAGGTCCGGGGCCTGCGGGAACATGCAGGACATACCGATGACCGCCACGTCCAGCGGTTCGACCTGAGGCTGCTCGACCGCGGCGCTCAGACCCAAACTGTGCGAACGTTCGTGCAGGTACTCGACCGCACCGCTGGTCACCGACTCGTGCAGCGCGGCGACCGTCGTCACCGCCGAGCGCAGCACCGCCACCTGACCGGCCATGAACATGCCCTCGTCCAGCTGGCGGGCCTCGTCCACGGCGAGCAGTTCGGCGCCCTCGCGCTGGATGCCCTTGCTGGCGATGCGCAGCCGGCCGACGTTGAGCTGCTCCAGGCGTTCCCAGATCTCGCGGTCCGCCAGGCCCTGCGCGCGCAGCTCGTCCCGGATGCTCAGGAAGCTGTCCGAGAACGGGCTGGTCACGCACCTCGTGGCGTGGCCGGGCGCCGTCTCCAGCAGCGCGGTCCGCTCGGCGGCGATCACCTGGCGCTGGAAGGTCGGCTGCACCGCGCCGTGCCGGACCGCCTCCTCGGTGAACAGGTAGGCCGTGCCCATCAGCACGCCGACGGTGACCGAACGTTCGTGCAGTGGCGTCGCCATCGCCGAGACCATCGCCGCCGAGCGCTCGTCGTGCACCCCACCCGCGAACAGCACCTCCATGTCGGTGGGGCCGTGCGCGTCGAGGTGGTCGAGCAGCACCGAGAGCTGCGCCTCCCAGAGCGGGAAGCTCGCCCGCGGGCCGACGTGCCCGCCGCACTCCGCGCCCTCGAAGATGAACCGCCTTGCCCCCGCTTCCAGGAACTGCCGGAGCAGACCGGGGGAGGGCACGTGCAGGAACGTGCGGATGCCGACCTGCTCCAGCGCCTGCGCCTGACTCGGCCGACCGCCCGCGATGATCACGTAGTCGGGACGCAGCTCGTGGATGACCTCGAGCTGGGCGGTGCGCACGTCCTCCGCCGCGAAGCCCAGGATGCCCGCGCCCCACGGGCGGTCGCCCAGCGCCGTGCGAGTCTCCTCCAACATGCGCCGGGTCTGGTCCTTGGTCGCCAGGGCGAGCGCGATGAACGGCAGCCCGCCGTGCTCCGCCACCGAGGCGGCGAACGCGGCCTGGTCACTGACCCTGGTCATCGGGCCCTGCGCCACCAGTGCGGGTGCGCTCGGCTGACCCACAAGAGCAGTGACGACGCCGTCCTTGATGGCGCGCACCGCGCGGTCCACGCTCCCGTAGCGCTCGGCGAAGCGGGCCGCGAGGAAGCCGTCCTGCCCGACCGGGATCCGGGTCTGCTCCGCACCGCGGCGCGTCAACACGCGGCGGCCGTCGACCACCGTCGTCTCCGAGCCGTCCATCGGCCGGATCGCGCTGGCGATCTCCTCGTCCAGGTCGGACTCCGGCAGCAGCGCGAGCTGTGTGTCGAGCACCACACCGGTGGCGCCACCGGCCACCGCGGCCGCCGCCGTGCGCACGCCGATCCCGCCGCACACCCAGATGGGCAGGTCGACCGCGTCCACCAGCTGCTGCAACAGCACGAAGGAGCTGAGTTCGCCGACGTGACCGCCCGCCTCGCTGCCACGAGCCACCAGGCCGTGCGCCCCGTCGGCTGCGGCCTTCAGTGCTTCGGCCTTCGAGGTCACCTCGACCAGCACTCGGTGGTGCTCAACCAGGTCGGCTACCGACCAGGGAGCACCGTGACCGAGCAGGACCGTGCTGACCGACTCGCGGGGCAGGTCCTGTGGCGCCAGCGCGCAGCCAGCGGTGACGCGCACGCCGAACTCGCCGACCCAGCTCTGGAGCAGCTCCAGTGCCTCGCGGCTGCGGCGGTCGCCGATGCCCAGGTCCAGCACGCCGAGCGCGCCGGCGTGGCAGACCGCGGACACCAGTCGCGGGTCGGGCAGGTCGAACGGGCTGACGCCGAGCACCAACTTCTGGACAAACGCGTGCTCGGCCGTGTGCGCAGCCATCTAAGCCTCCGCTCGGGGGATACGAGACCTGAGGGTGCGTACGGCGGTGTAGCCACACCCGAATGGGTGAATCCGACCGGGAAGGCTAGAGGGATCGCCTTGAATTCATCAATTGACGAAAAGGCGAGTTCAGGGCCGCTTGAGTCGGGGTTCAGTCCCGCTCAAGGGTCGGGCAGGGCACCCGATCCGTGTCATCGGCCCACCCGCAGCCCAACTGTTCACCTGATCGAGTGCCGTTGTGCATGGCTGCGTTGACATCATCGGTGTGAAGCGCTTTTCACGTTACCGGCGTTACGGAACTGTGTCCGGCGCGTGAATCGGCATCCACCGAGGTCAGAGCTGGTCGTACTTGGTGGCGCTGCCCTTGGCCAGCGCCGCCGGGTAGCGCTCCTCGTTGCGGTCGATCTTGTCCAGGGCCGCCCGCAGGGGATCTATCCCGCACACGTCGGCGAAACGCACCAGGTAGAGCAGCACGTCGGCTACCTCGTCGCTGACCCGCTGCCGCAACTCGCCGCCGCCGACCTGCTCGCGGATCTGCTCCTCGGTGAGCCACTGCAACTCCGCGACCAGTTCCCCCGCCTCGCCCGCCAGCGCCATGGCCAGGTTCTTCGGCGTGTGGAACTGCTCCCAGTCGCGGGCGGCCGCGAATGCCCGCAACCGAGCCGCCAAGTCCTCGAACTCGTTCATGCCTCGCACGCTAGACGCCCGTCTCTTCGCTGCGGCCCACGCCTTCGGCCAGCGCCAGAGTCGTCCGCTGCGGCACTGGAGTTGCGCCTCGCCATCGGTGCAGTGCGTCAGCGGTGGAGATACGCCGTCGCGCTGGAGATGCGCTGCGGCGTTCGACATGCGCCGCGGCGTTCGAGCTGTGCATCAGCGGTGGAGCGATGCTGTGGCGGTCGAGGTGCGCGGCAGCGGTGGAGCAGTGCTGCCGCGTTCGAGCTCTGCCGCGGCGGTGGAGCAATGCCGCAGCGCTTGAGGTGCGCATCGTCACTCGAGCAACGCCGCACCGTTCGAGCAGCGCTGCGGCGTATCTCGTCCGCGCACGCCTACCTCAGCGGGCGGTCCACTCGTGCTGGGCCGCAGCCGAGCACGAGTGGACCGCCGCAAGTCCACCGCCGCTGACCAGCACCTACTCCACGGTCACGCTCTTGGCGAGGTTGCGCGGGTGGTCGACGTCGTGTCCGAGCAACACCGCGGTGTGGTACGCGAGCATCTGCAGCGGGATGCCGAGCAGGATCGGGTCCAGCTCGGGCTCGCCCTGCGGCACGATGATCGTGTCGTCGACCAGGTGCGAGGGCAGTTCCTGGTGGGCGATCGCCAGCACCTTGCCGCCCCGCGCCTTGATCTCACCGAGTGTCGTCAGATTCTTGTCGAACAACTCGTCGTTCGGCACGATCGCGACGGTCGGGGTCTCGGGGCTGATCAGCGCCAGCGGACCGTGCTTGAGCTCGGACGCGGGGTACGCCTCGGCGTGCAGGTACGAGACCTCCTTGAGCTTGAGCGCACCCTCACGGGCCACCGGGCAGCCCCGGACCCGTCCGATGAACATCACGTTCTGGAAGTTGCTGTAGTGCTTGGCCAGGTCGGCGATGCGGTCCTCGAGCTGGAGGATGTCGCTGATCCGCTCGGGCAGCGCGAGCAGTCCGCGCACTAGGCGCTGGCCGTCGGCGGGGGACAGGTCGCGCACACGTGCCAGGTGCAGTGCGAGCAGCGCGAAGTCGACCGCGGTGACGGTGAAGGCCTTTGTCGAGGTCACGGAGATCTCGGGGCCTGCGTGCAGGTAGATTCCTCCGTCGCACTGGCGGGCGATGGAGCTGCCCACCGCGTTGACCACGCCGAGCACCCGGCCGCCCTTGCGCTGGATCTCCTGGACCGTGGCCAGCGTGTCGTAGGTCTCGCCGGACTGGCTGACCGCCACGTACAGGGTCTCGGGGTCGATCAGCGGGTTGCGGTAGCGGAACTCCGAGGCCGGCTCCGAGTCCGCGGGCACCCGTGCCAGCTCCTCGATCATCTGCGCGCCGATCTGCCCGGCGTAGTGCGCCGACCCGCAGCCGAGGATCTTGACCCGCTTGAACTCGCGGGACTCCCTCGGCGTGAGGTTGAGCCCGCCCAGGTGCGCGGTGCCGAACCGCTCGTCCAGCCTGCCGCGCAGCGTCCGCTCCACGGCGGCGGGCTGGTCGTGGATCTCCTTGCGCATGAAGTGGCCGTAGCCCTCGGCGTGGTAGTCGGGGTCCTCGACGTCCACTGTGGTGGGCTGGCGGGTGGTCACCCGCGAGTCGAGCGTCCCGGTGCTGAAGCCGTCGGCGGTCAGCACAGCGACCTCGCCGTCCTCCAGGTGCACGACCTGCGAGGTGTGCCGCACCAGTGCCATCACGTCGGAGGCGACGTAGAGCTCCTTGTCGCCGATGCCCAGGATCACCGGGCTGCCGTTGCGCGCCGCGATGATCCGGTCCGGCTGGCGGGCGTCGACCACGGCGATGCCGTAGGTCCCGACGATCTCGGGCAGCACTCGGCGCACCGCCTCCTCGATGTCGGCGCAGTCCACCGCGGCGATCAGGTGGGCCAGTACCTCGGTGTCGGTCTCGGAGACGAACTCCACGCCGTTGGCCACCAGCTTGGCCCGCAGTTCCTCGGCGTTCTCGATGACACCGTTGTGCACGACGGCCACCCGGCCGGTGCTGTCCAGGTGCGGGTGCGCGTTCTCCTCACTGGGCACGCCGTGGGTCGCCCACCGGGTGTGGCCGATGCCGATCGGGCCGGTCAGGCGGGCGGGCAGGTCCTTGCCCAGCTGGCTGACCCGGCCCTTCACCTTTCTGGTGCGCAGCTTGCCGCGTCCGATCACGGCTATGCCCGCCGAGTCGTAGCCGCGGTACTCCAGCCTGGCCAGGCCCTCGATCAGGATCGGGACGCAGTCCCGCGAGCCGATGTAGCCGACGATCCCACACATGGCAGGTCCTCTCACCCGTAGACGATGCGCCGCAGCTGCCGGACCGAGAGCTCGGGTGCGGCCACCCGGCGCAGCGGCAGCTCGCCGGCGATGCGGTCGAAGATCTGGTCGTTGGTCAGCCCAGCCGACTTGAGCTCGCCGTGGCGGCGTCGCACGTACGCCTCGACCGGCTCGTGGAAGTACGCGAGCACCTCGGCGACGACCCGTGCCGCCTCACCCGGCCCCAACACCGTGGTGCGCATCAGGTGGGCGACGAGGTCCCCGTAGGGCGGGCTGGAGCTGGACACGACGGGCGATCCTGCCCGTCCCGGTGATGTGATCGCAACAATCCTGCCCGGAATCGGGCAGAAGTTAGGAGTTTCGGCCGAGCGGTGGTCGTGTTACGCCGAGGTCGGCCTGGTCGGCGGCGGCCCGGCCCGCGCCCCACCCGGCGGCGCTGCGCACCGTGAACGACTTGGGCCGCGCCTGCGGGTACATCGAGTCGAACAGCTGGTCGACGACCTGGGTGCGGTCGGCGAGCACAGGAAGCAGGTTGTCGTCGACGAGATCCGCCGTGACCGAGCTCAACCGCTCACCGATCCGACTGGCGTAGGAGAGCAGGAACGCCTGCCGGTACGCACGGCTGCGCGACTCGTCATCCCGCGTCGCACGGCTACCGGCGTGCACCATCGCCCTGGTGGCCTGCAGCAACAGCGAGGTCGCGAGCAGTTCGGTGATCTCCAGGTCCAACTCGTCACCGATCAGGGCCACGAACCCGAGCTTCTCGTAGATCACGCCCCGGCACCTGTTGGCATCGGCCACGACGCACACCAGGTTCGCCTTGGCCCCTATATAAGGAGTGTCGAGCCAGAGCCGACTGGCCGTTGCGGTCTGCGGCACGTGCTCGGTGGCGTCGAGCATCGCCCGTTCCAGGGCGTAGCGGTTCATCAGTTCCTGGGCCTTGGCCGACAGCGCCTCTGCCTCGTCGGGGAACTGCGTCGACTCGGCCTTGGCGAGCAGGCCACGCACGCGGGCCAGCACCTTCTGGTCCACGGCGGGACGCGCGTGATCGACCTTCTGGGCCGCCGTGCCGGGCGGCGGCACGATCTGGGGCAGCCGAGGCAGGCGCATCAGGGCCGCCAGCAGTCCAATTGCCGTGGTGAGCGCTTCGACCCTGGTCAGGATGTGGCGTTCCGCCCACTGACCGAACAGCGGAGCATCACCGCGCCACCAGACCACTGCCCCGACAGTGCTCAACTGCTCACGCCAACGTTCGTGCAGTGACGCAGTCGGATGGCGCGCCACATCAGCGGCGATGGCGTCGACCACCAGCGCGCTCGCGAACTCATCGCCATCCCGCCCGACCGCGCGTACCAGGTCGTATGGCAGCCAGCCGCCGTCCCAGAGCAGGTCGACGAAGCGGTGCAACGCTTGGTCCACCGCGACGTCGACCGCGCGCTCCGGTTCTTGGGCCAGCTCCCGGGCGGCTGCGGGACCTGCTCGCTTCATGCCCCTGGATTGCCTGTCGACCGCCGTCCAGATCAGCCTGGTCAGAGCCTCTGAGTCAGCGGTCAACGCAGTGCACTACCTGCTTGCCAGTCCGCCCAGCTCAGTTCCCAGTCGCCGTAGGTGTCGTAGATCGGCAGCTTGGGACCGCCCGAGTTGGTCACCTCGACCACGTCACCGAGGTTGAAGTTGTTGAAGAACCACTCGGCGTTCTCCGGGCTCAGGTTGATGCAGCCGTGCGACACGTTCGAGTTGCCCTGCTGGCCGACGGTGCCCGGGTTCTCGTGCACGAACTCGCCGTCGTTGGAGATCCGCTCCGCGAAGTACTCGGTGGCCTTGTAGGCACCGGCGGCGGGCGGGCACAGGCCGTAGGTGCAGGAGTCCATCAGCACCTCCTTCGCCTTGTCGGAGATCACGTGCGGGCCGACGTGGGTCGGGGTGCTGTCCTTGCCGAGGCTGATCGGCATCGTGTTCACCACGGCCCCGTCGTGCAGGATCTGCATCTGCTTGGAGTTGCCGTCCGCCTTGGCCACCCAGGAGTCGTGGATCTTGTACGTGGCCGAGCGGTCGGTCTTGCCGTACACCCCGCCGCCGAGGTTCACCCCGTACAGGTTGGCGTCCAGCTTGATCGTGGTGCCGGCCTTCCAGTAGGTCTGCGCGCGGTAGTGGGCGGTCTGCTTGTCGATCCAGAACCAGCTGCCCTGCTGCGGCGGGGTCGTGGTGACCTTGAGCGCCTTCTCTGCGGCAGCCTTGTCGGCGACCGGCTGGTCGAAGGACACCCCGATGATCTGACCGACGCCGAAGGTCGCGCTCGGGTTCGGCGCGGGGATCATCGCCGGGTACGCCTGCGCGGCGGGCGTCACCGTCTTGATGGTGGCCTTCTGCTCGGTCTGTTTGTCGCTCGGGTTCACCGCCTGCGCGTCCAGGTCGTAGACGGCGCCGTAGCCGAGCGGCTCGGTGGAGGTCCAGCTCAGACCGTCGGCGGCGATCTCGCCCTTGACCGTGTTGCCCTTGGCGGTGTTCGTCAGCGTGACCCCGGTCAGCTTCCCGCCCGCGACCTTCACGACGACCGGAGTGGCCGGGTTGACCTCACCGGACTCGTTCGGGGTGACGGTCACCTTGGCGTCCGGCGCGCTGGGCGCCGGCGCGGTCGCACCGTTGGAGGCGGTGCCGCCCTCGCCGGACGAGCAGGCGCTCAGGGTGAGGGCGGCGACGGCCAGCCCGGCGGCACTGACGGACCTCCAGCGCCGACGGCGCCGATCGCTTGCTCGGAACTGCATGAAATCCTCTTCGTTCCCGGCCGTGACCCGGATCAGCCTCAGACCCGTTGGTGGCCGACCTCGCCCTGTTCACACTAGGCGGCGGCCGCACTGCTCAGAGGACGTGGTGCGCCCTCTGGCGTTGCTCTACCGAGCCGGATACATGCGATGTGGGGAATTCCTAACCGCCCGTATCACGCATAGCGGGCGTTCCGGCGCCGCATTCCTGCACCGAACGGGTAGGAGCCTGCCAATCGGGTGATCGCTGGGAGTTCGCTCAGAGGTTCCCGTTGCGCCGCGAGGTGATCACACCGGTGTTGAACCCGGCCAGGTGCAGCCCGCCCGCGAACCGTGCATGCTCGATCTTCACGCAGCGGTTCATCACCACGGTCAAACCCGCCTGCTCCGCGGCGGCCGCCACGGGCTCGTGCCACAGGCCGAGTTGGAGCCACAGGGTGCGCGCACCAGCAGCGATGACCTCCTCGGCCACGGCGGGCAGGTCATCGTGCTTGCGGAACACCGAGATCAGGTCGGGCTTGTCCGGCAGGGCGTCCAGTGAAGGGTGCACCGGCTGACCGAGCAGGTGCTTGAGCCGCGGGTTCACGAAGTGCACCTGGTACCGCGTGGAGGACAACAGGTATGTCGCCACGAAGTAGCTGGGTCGCGCGGGGTTGTCGGAGGCACCGATCAGCGCGACCGACTTCGTGCCGCGCAGGATCCGCATCCGGTCCCGTGCCGAAGGGCCAATCCAGCTCATTCCGCCTTCACCGCCTCGGCGAGTGCCTGGTCGAGGTCCCAGATCAGGTCCTCGACGTCCTCCAGCCCGACCGACAGCCGAACCAGGTCCGGGGTGACGCCAGCGGCTGTGAGTTGCTCGTCGGACAACTGCTGGTGCGTGGTCGACGCCGGGTGGATCACCAGCGTTCGCACGTCGCCGATGTTCGCGAGGTGACTGCACAGCTCCACCGACTCGACGAACCGCTGCCCCGCCGCACGACCACCGCGCACGCCGAAGGAGAACACCGCACCAGGACCGTTGGGCAGGTACCGGGCAGCCCGGTCGTGGTGGCGGTGCGACTCCAGACCGGCGTAGTTCACCCAGGACACGCGCGGGTCCGCCGCCAACCACCGGGCGATCTCCACGGTGTTGCGCAGGTGCGCGTCCATCCGCTGCGGCAGCGTCTCGACCCCCTGCAACAGCAGGAACGCCGAGTGCGGCGACAGCACCGCTCCGATGTCGCGCAACTGCTCGGCGCGCAGCCTCGTGCAGAACGCGTACTCGCCGAAGTTCTCCCAGTACCGGAGCCCGCCGTAGCTCGGCACGGTCTCGGTCATGCGTGGGAACTTGCCGTTGCCCCAGTCGAAGCGGCCCGAGTCGACCACCACGCCGCCCAGCGTCGTGCCGTGCCCGCCGAGGAACTTGGTCGCCGAGTGCAGCACGATGTCCGCCCCGTGCTCCAGCGGACGGCACAGGTAGGGCGTCGCGATGGTCGAGTCCACGACGAGCGGGATGTCGGCCGAACGCGCGAGGTCGGCCAGCGCGGCCAGATCGGCTATGTCCCCGGACGGGTTGCCAACCACCTCTGTGTAGATGAGCCGGGTGTTGGGTGTGAGCGCTGCCGCGTAGGCGTCGATGCTGTCTTCGGCCACGAAGGTCGTGTCAACGCCGAAGCGCCGCAGCGTGCCGTCGAGTTGTGTGATCGTGCCGCCGTAGAGGTTCGCGGCGGACACGATGTGGTCGCCTGCCTCGGTCAGCGCCGCGAAGGTCAGGAACTCGGCTGCCTGACCGCTGGCCGTGGCCACCGCGCCGATGCCGTCCTCGAGGCTGGCGATGCGCTCCTCGAACGCCGCGACGGTCGGGTTGCCGATCCGGCTGTAGACGTTGCCGTACTTCTGCAGCGCGAACAGGTTGGCCGCGTCGGCGCTGTCGGCGAACACGAAGCTGCTCGTCTGGTAGATCGGTACGGCCCGGGCACCCGTGGTGGGGTCGGGGCTCCCGCCCGCGTGCAGCGCCCGCGTGCGGAAGCCCCAGTTCCGATCACTCATGAGGACAGTGTCGTCTGCAACGGAGTCGGGTTGCGGAACAGGTCGAGCACCGGGCAGTGCCGGTCCACGGCCTCCCTGAGCTCCTGGTAGCGGGCGGGCTCCTCCGGGCCGCCGAGGTCCACGTGCACGCGGACCTCGGTGAACCCGGCTCGGGTCTGCTCGTCGAAGCCGAAGAAGCCGTGCAGGTCGAGGTCGCCGTCCACCCGTACGGACACCGAGTCGAGCTGGATACCGAGCTTGGCGGCCCAGAACTGGTAGGTGATCACCTGGCAGGAGCCGAGCGCGGCGAGCGCGTACTCGACCGGGTTCGCCGCCAGGTCCTCGCCGCCGAGAGCGGCCGGCTCGTCCACGGTGAACTTGTGGTCACGGGCGGTGACCGCGACTTCGGTCCTGCTCCCTGGCACGAGCGAGTTGATCGTGGTGAACGACACGGAGGCCTTCGACCGGTCTGCGGTCACGGCCTGATGCGTACCCTCGATGACTGCGGACAGTGACATTTTTGTTCTCCTGTGCGGGGCTGTGGTCGGGTGTGCTGACGGGGTGATCAGTGGCCACGACAGCCACAGGTGGTCGCCCGGAACAGGTCCACGTGCAGCCGCCGAACGAGTTTCGGCAGCACAGGCAGCATGTGGCCATCGTGCGGACGCCCCGAGTGGACCGTCAACCCCGGTCGGGGCCGCTCCCACGGGCTGGACGCCGTCGACTGCGGGGCGTCACCGATCCACCAGCTGTGAGCTGGGCGTAAAGAGCCCTTCACCTGGATGAACTTCCCAGTGTCCCGCCACGTCACCCCGTCGGCTGGCGTAGCGTCACCCACGGGGTTGCCCCGACGCGCCAGGAGACGTGAACGCTGACGAAAGACGTGGTCAGCGTGCATGATGGCCGTCGAGCAGCTCCTTGTCGCAAGAAAGGACCATGAAGTTGGCTCTGCCCACACTGACCCCCGAGCAGCGCGCGGAAGCGCTGGCGAAGGCCGCTGAGGCCCGCAAGGCCCGCACGGCCCTGCTCGCATCGATCAAGTCCGGCGAGACGACCTTCGCCGAGGTGCTCAAGCGCGCCAAGGAGGACAAGACCGTCGGAAAGACCAAGGTCGCCCAGCTGCTCAAGGCCGTTCCCGGCCTGGGCGCCGTGAAGGTGGCCAAGCTCCTCGAGGAGACCGGCATCGACGTGGACCGCAGGGCCGCCGGGCTCGGTGACCGTCAGCGCCAGGCCCTCCTCGACGCGATCGGCTGAGCACGGTCATGTGCTCGATGACCGATAAAGGTCCGGTAGGCCGATATCGAGTCACTCCGGTCCGGTGGCGCAAGTACGTCACCGGACCGGAGAATTGCCGTTCTCACCAGCTCGGGTAGCGCTGCACCCAGCGGTCCTCGGTGGGTGGGTGGGCACTGAACTCCGTCAGTGCGTCCTCCCCCAGAGTGGTGATTACCTGCCGCAGTTCGAGCCGGTCGAGCCAGTCGGCCGGGATCGATCGCACCCCGTAGAGCGCGCCCGCCAGGTTGCCGCAGATCGCCCCCGTCGAGTCGCTGTCCCCCGAGTGGTTCACCGACACCAGCAGTGCGTCGGCCAGGGTGTCGGTCACCAGCATCGCGTAGACAGCGATCGCCAGCGCCTCCTCACCGATCCAGCCGCCGCCCAGCTCCTCCGCGATGCGCTCGGGGCTGACCCTTCCCTCGTCGGCCAGCCGAACCGCCCGCTCCAGGGCTGCGAGCTGCTCCTCGTGGCCTGCCCAGCGCTGCAACACCCTCGTCAGTGCCGCGATCGCCGCAGGCAGCGAGGACGAGGTGAGCAGACCGTGCACCAGGAAGGCCAGCGCCCCCGCCGAGATATAGCCGGTGGGGTGGCTGTGCGTCAGCGCCGCTGTCGCCGCACCGAGCGAGAACACCTCGACCGGGTCGGCGGACCACAGCGCCGCGGGTGCCGCCCGCATGACGCCACCGCAGCCCTTGGAGTCGTTGATCCGGTTGGTGAACGTGCCTGGTGGACTGCCCGCGGCGAACTTGCGCAGCGCGGACAGGCAGGTATTGCCGGGCGCGGCGACCTCGAACAGGCCCCGTTCGGTGATCAGCCAGCCGTCCGGATGCGGCACTCGCTCAGCGAACGGCCCGCCCGCCTGCGGCCACTCGACGCCCTGCGTGTGCAGCCAGCGCTGGTAGGCGTGCTGCACGATCGGCAGCGGATCTCCTGGTCCGGACACGCGGTCGCGCACGTGTGCCCGGATCAGTCCCTCCAGCGTGAACAAGGTCATCTGCGTGTCGTCGGTGATCAGGCCGCTCGCGCCAGGTCCGGTGACCCCCTCCGGGCCGTGCTGCCCGCGGATCGACTCGATCGAGAGGAACTCGATCGGCGCTCCCAGCGCGTCGCCCACCGCACCGGCCAGCAGGCTGCCCATCACCCGCTCCGACCAGGACGGGGCCTGGCTTGGCACCGGGAACTTCCGATCGGACTCGTCCAGACCGATCGGGAAGTCGTGACGGCTCGGATCGGCCAGTCGCACGCGCTGCTCCTGGGGCACGGCGAGGCTGTCCCGGTGGAACTTGATGATCTTCACCGTGTGGTCCACCGGGGTGCCCGGCGCCCACTCCCACTCGCTGACCGCCATCAGCCCAGCTCCTCCAGTGCGATGTCCCAGCCGCGCATGCTCGGGTAGTACCGCTTGCCGGTGATCCGGAACCGGCACCCCGGTCCGAAGACGACCTCGCCGAAGGCCTCGCCGTCCTGCGAGATGCCACCGATCAGCTTGCCGTTGTGCTTGGCCTCGATCGTGTACCTGACCAGGCCGTCCCCGGTGTAGGCCGGGTTGGCCGAGGTGCTCAGGAAGGTGCGCTCGATGATCGTTTCCCCGGGTACGTACTGACTGGCGATAGCCGCCGCGCGCTCCGGATCGCGGACGCCGAGCACCCTGGTCACGATGCCGGTGTAGGAGGGCAGGCGGCTCAGTGCGGACACGACGTGGTCGATCTGGCTGTTGCCGCTGTCCGGTACTACGTCGACCGGGCGTGGCGGCGGGTCCTGGATCGCCACCGGGGCGGGCACCGGTACGGGGTCGTCCGACAGCGCGGGTGGCGGAGCAGTGACGACCGTGCGTTGCTCGTCAGCTTGAGCCGACACCGCCACGGGCTGGTCGAGATCGACCGCGGTCGACGAGGTCGGCGTCGGCGGTTGTGGTGCGGGCGCGACGATCTGCTGCGCGGTCGCCGTCGACGACGGCTCGTGCGTTGCTGCAACGCTCACGCGTTCGAGCTCCGCGTCGTCATTGCTGGTGAGCTGACGCACTGCGTCACGCGCAGCCTTGGTGACCGCGCTGGCCAAGCTCATCGGCGTGTGGTGTTCGAAGGTGTCCCGGTCGAAGGAGACCTGCCTCAACGCCCCGGTCCCGTCGACGGTCACCGTGACCATCCGGTCCGGCGACTGCGCATGAGCGGTGCGCTCGCCCAGCTCCTGCGTCAGACGCGTGACCTCGGCCAACTGCTGCTGCGAGTTGGCCAGCAGCACTCGCATCGACTCCAGCGTCGCCGCGTTGGCGGCCAAGAGCGCGGCCACCTGTTCGGGGTCGGTCATCCTCTGCCTTTCTCATCCGGCAGGGTGACGCTACCCAGCCAAATCCACCATCGTGGGAATCTTGTCCCAAGTTCCCCGCGGCGCGGCTGTCGAGCTGCCCGAACACGGGGACGTGACGTCTGACACCTGGTGGATCTCTGGCTTGAACGCACTCGTGGGGTGGTCGCATCGCGACCACCCCACGAGGGGAAAACGGGTCTTGGTTCAGTGCAGCGCCGACTTGGCCTGCCACTGGTCCCACGGCACTGCCCAGTCGTAGAAGTCGCCGTCCTCAGGACCCAACTGCTCCGTGGAACCGCTGATCTCCACCGGGTCGCCCGGGATGACCTCGTCGAACACCGTCTTGGCGTTGTCGGGCGCCAGGTTCACACAACCGTGCGAGACGTTGGTGTTGCCCTGCGCCCAGATGCTCGGTGCGTAACCGTGCACGAATTCACCGTTGTTCGAGATGCGCACAGCCCAGGGCACGACCACGTCCTGGTAGTGGTACTTTGGGTTGGTCATCGAGAACGTGGTGCTCTTGGACATCACGACATGGATGCCGCTGTTCGTGACGCGACCCGGGTCGCTGTCGAGCCCGAAACTGGCCGGGTAGTCCGCCGTCACCTGGTTGTTGGTGATCACCTGGAGCCGGTGCGTCTGCGTGTTCCCACGCAGGATGAGCATGCGGCCGATGGTGAACGAGGTGCTGACATCGTCCATGCCGTAGGCGCCGCTGCCGAACGGCGTGCCGTGCAGCTTGGCGGTCACGGTCACCTTCGTACCGGGGACCCAGTAGTTCGTCGGCCGGTAGTGAACGGTCTTGTCGTCCATCCAAGCCCAGGACCCACTGGTCGGGACCGAGGTCTTCACGACGAGTGCCTTCTCGACCGCGGCCTTGTCCCGCACCGGTGAGCTGAAGGTGAGCACGATGGGCATAGCCACGCCCACGGTGTCCCCGTCGGCGATGTTGAGCTGGCCGCTGATCTGGTATGCGGGTTGCACCGTGCTGAACGTGCCCCCCAGCGAGACCTGCTTGCCGTCCGAGCCGACAGCACTACCCGCCCAGGTGTAGCTCCTGCCGTAGCCGAGCGGCTCGGACGCGGTCCAGGTGTGCTTGTCGGCCGCGAGCGTGCCGGCGACGTCCTTGCCCTGCTGGTTGGTGAGGTGGACCTCGGAGATCGCCCCGTCCTTGACCGTCACCTGCACGGCGTCGGCGGGCGAGACGTTCTGCGCCCCGTCGCCGGGGACCTGGGTCACCTTCGCGGGCTGGGACACCGCGGCGGGTGACACCTTCTGCTCGGTCGACTTGGGCGGCGTGGTGCTCGGCGAGGTGCTCGAACTGCACGAGGCCAGCCCGACCGTTGTGACCAGTGCCCCCAACACCACCAGCCAGCGCTGGACTCTCCCGGTCCGCCTCACGGTCACCCCTTCCCCCCGACCTGGTGCTTCTCCACTCAATCGACGCGGCGGGCAACTGCCACGTTGACTACCTCAAACGTGACTTGCGTCACAGTACCGGCGAGTGGTCCCTCTGCGCAGCACCGTACCTCCATCGTCCGACACCGGTGCTCTCGATTAGATCAAGATCAGGAGCCGGACTCCTGGCCCGCGTTGGTGCTCTTGAACAGCACGTGGCTCAGCCCTGTCCTGGTCGCGACCACCATCAGCCGGTCCTTGGGCTCCAACACGTGCGAGGGCGGCGGCTGCCAGTCGACCGTGTCGGTGTTGCGTCGTAGCAGCCCGATGACCCGCACCTCGCCCTGCTCCTCCGCCGCGCGGACGGTGCTGCTGTGCAGCACGGTGCCTGCCTTGATCGGAACCTCCGCGATCAGCAGCACGCGGCGTCCCACCGGGATCGTGCCGATCACCTGGTGCTCCACCATGGCGGCCGCGAAGGCAGGGGCGGCGAGGAAGGACACGCTGCGCGAGACGTCGATGTCGAAGCGCCGTTCCACGAGCTTGGCGAAGTCGTTGTCGAACAGGCGCAGCACCACGAGCAACTCCTCGCGGATCGCTCGTGCCGTCAGAGCTGCTTCCAGGTTCACGATGTCGTGCGAGCTCAGAGTGACCAGCGCCCGGCAGGTACCGATGTAAGCGGACCGCAGCGTGTCCTCGCGGCTGGCGTCTCCGAACACCACCGGCAAGCCGAGCCTGCGGGCCAACGGCACGCCACGTGCATTCTCGTCCTTGTCAACGCACACAAGAGGGACCCCGAGGTCGTGCAGCTGTGCGACCACCCTGGTGCCCACCTGGCCAAGGCCGACCACCACCACGTGGTCGTGGAACGGGCCTGTCGGGTCTCCCGCCGCCGCCAACCGTGCGCTCACCACGGCGTCCACCGCGACCGCGGTGATGATCGGGATGATGGAGATCCCGACTATGGTCACCATGACCTGGGTGATCTTGTTGATGGCGGGCATATCCGGCTGGGGCTGGGCTGCGCCCGCCGCGTCGAGAGCGGTCTCGTAGATCGCGTCCCACCAGGAGTAGCCGCCGAGCGTCGCGAAGGCGATCGTGCCGAGCGTGAGCAGCGAGAACAGCGCCAGCGCCGCGATGCCGACCTTGCGGTTGAACACTGTGCTGAGGTTGCGGCGAACTGAGGCGCCCCACGACCGCCGCCTGGGTTCCCGCTCGATCCGATTGGCCCCGCTCGCGAAGGCGAGCACCAGGTCATCGGAGTGCCGCTCGTGTGGCAGCAACTTCGGGCCGACCGGATCGGTGGTGTCCGCGAGGGTGCAGACCACTCGGTCGGCAGGTACGTCCTCTCGGCGCACGACGTAGAGGGTCCTGCCGGGGACCCTGATGTGCGTGGGGCCCTCTCGTCCGAGCACTGCGGCGACGAAGGACGGCGCGGCCATCGCGGCGTCGGAGAGCACGGCGCAATCGGTGAACAGCGTGCGGATCCGGTGGCCCAGGCTCATGTTGAACACGCGCAGCACCAGGCGCAGATCCGGATTCATGTCCTGGGCCCGCAGTGCGGCGTGGATGTTGCTGACGTCATCCGAGTCGAGCAGGGCGATCGCGCGGGCATTGATCAGCTTGGCTTGCGTGAAGGCCCCGGCATCGAGTTCCGGTGCTTCGATGATCTTTACTTTGCCCAGTTGAGCTATGCGCGGTCCGTGGTTGCGCTGCTTGGACCGGAGGATGACCGTGACGTCCTCGTCGTAGCGCGTGACCAGTTCGTCGATCAGCCTGTAGGCCAACGGACTGTCGCCGCACACCACGAGATGCCGACGCCGTTCGCCCCTGCGCAGTTGAAGCGTTGGCACGAGTTGATCGTAAGTGACCGTCTCGCTCGCCGAGTCCGGTTGAACTCGATATCAGGACGAACTTCTCGCGTCTGCCCTCGGAGCGCCGCTATGGCAGCGGCCTGCCCGTAAAGGCAAGCAGATCAGTACTGGGAGGACTGCTGGCCCTGGGTCTCCCAAGCCAGCCGCTGGGTGATCCACTCCTGCGCCAACGCCAGTGGGGAGGTCTGGTGCCGGGCTGCCAACTCGCGCAGCTGCTCGTTCGCGACCAACGAGAGCCGCAGCTGGTAGACCTGCGCGTTGCCGAATCGTCGGCCCGAGCCCGTGGTCTCGACGTCGCCTTCCGGCGCCAGCGCGGCCAGGTAGTTCTCCAGGTCGTGGTCCGGGGCCGCCTCGACCTGCTGCTCGCGCGCAGGTTCGCGGTGTTTGCCGTTCTTGGCACGTCCAAGGGAGGGAAGAGGCACCCGGATACGATAACGGTTCGGTTGCGACGAGGTGTCGGGTGTGTCCGGCGACACATGTCCCAGTCGTGGAGAGGCCCCCGCGCCAGGGGGAGGAACGCGGGGGCCGGAGGGGATCTCCACAGGCGCTGACCGGGGGTGTGTCAGCCAGCCAATTGTGACATGGGCCGCACCTGCGCGGGAGGGTTTTGGGCGGAAAAACCTCGCAGGATTCACCGCTTGAAAACCAGGTAGCCGGTCCCTGGAATCAAGATCGTTGCGGAGCCTGGCTGAGTGCGGATGCTCCGGACAGGGGTTGTGTCGGAGTGGACTCTGTGGCTAGTGCTGCCCTTTTGGTCTGCCAGGTTCGTCTGCACCGAGCGTGACCGTCACCTGCGCACACTCCGTGTTCGGCAGCGACCACCGCCCAAGTCTGATAGTCGCGAGCTTGTTGCCAACAACTGCCAGAAGTGGGCAAACGCTCACGGTTTCGCGAATGCTGGTCCTGTTTTCGGCCTCACCGAGTGCTTGATTGGAACCCGCGCAACCGAAGGCTGTTCGTCACGACGAACACACTGGAGAACGCCATCGCCGCGCCGGCGAGCATCGGATTCAACAGGCCGAGCGCAGCCAGCGGCAGCCCCGCGACGTTGTAGGCGAACGCCCAGAACAGGTTTCCCTTGATCGTCGCCAGCGTCCTGCGCGACAGCCTGATCGCGTCCGCGGTAGCTCGCAGGTCACCGCGGACCAGCGTGAGATCGCCAGCCTCGATCGCGACGTCAGTGCCGGTCCCCATCGCCAGCCCGAGGTCAGCGGCGGCCAGCGCGGGCGCGTCGTTGACCCCATCGCCGACCATCGCCACCGTGTGGCCCTCGGACTGCAACTTGCGTACCGCTGCGACCTTGTCGGCTGGCAGCACCTCGGCAATCACATCTGCTGGGCTGATGCCCACCTCGGCGGCGACCGCGTTGGCCACCGTGGAGTTGTCGCCGGTGAGCAGCACGGGGCGCAGACCAAGCCCGCGCAGCAGTCGGATCGCCTCGCCGCTGCCCTGCTTCACGGTGTCCGAGACGGCAATCAGGCCCTTGGCCGCGCCGTCCCAGGCAACCGCCACCACTGTGCGTCCGCTCGCCTCTGCCTCTCGTTGGACCGCCGCCAACTCGGCCGGGATCTCGATCGACCAGTCCGCGAGCAGCCGTGGGCGGCCAACCAGCACCGCGGTGCTGTCCACCACACCCACGACGCCGAGTCCCTCGGTGTTGCGGAAGTCCTCCACAGCAGGCAGGGACCCAAGCTCGGACTGCGCACCTGTGGTGATGGCTCGCGCGATGGGGTGCTCCGATGCCTGCTCGACCGCGCCGGCGAAGCTCAGCAGGTCCTGTCGGTCCACACCCGCAACCGGTCGGACCTCGACCAGGGCCATCTGACCTGTCGTCACGGTGCCGGTTTTGTCGAGCACCACGGTGTCGATCTTGCGAGTGGACTCCAGCACCTCGGGGCCCTTCACGAGAATGCCCAGCTGTGCACCACGGCCGGTACCCACCAGCAGGGCTGTCGGTGTCGCGAGCCCGAGCGCGCAGGGGCAGGCGATCACCAGTACGGCGACCGCTGTCGTGACAGCGAACTCCACTGGCTTGCCCGCGACCAGCCAGCCGGCCAGGGTGATCAATGCGAGCGCCAGGACGATCGGGACGAACACCGCCGAGATGCGGTCTGCCAGGCGCTGGACCTCGGCCTTGCCGGTTTGTGCCTGCTCGACCAGCTTGGCCATCTGCGCGAGCTGTGTGTCGGTACCAACCCTGGTTGCGCGAACGACGAGCCGCCCACCGACATTGACGGTGCCGCCGAGCACCCCGTCGCCGACGCCGACCTCCTCCGGAACTGACTCGCCGGTGACCATGGAGCGGTCGATTGCTGAGCTGCCGATCTCGACAGCACCGTCAGTGGCGATCTTCTCGCCGGGGCGCACTACGAAGAGATCGCCGACCACCAATTCAGCCACCGGGATGCGCAGTTCCCTGTCTCCGCGCAGGACCACGACGTCCTTCGCGCCGAGTGCGAGCAGTGCCCGCAGGGCCGCGCCAGCCTTCCGCTTGGAACGTGCCTCCAGCCATCGACCGAGCAACAGGAAGATGGTCACGCCGACGGCTACTTCGAGATAGACGTCAGCTCCGGCTCGCGCGGACGGCGCGATGCTGAACTCGTGGCGCATGCCGACCACACCAGCGCCGCCGAAGACGAGCGCGTAGACGGACCACAGGTATGCGACCGTCACACCCATCGACACCAGGGTGTCCATGGTGGTTGCGCCGTGGCGGAGGTTCACGGCTGCAGCTCGGTGAAACGGCCAACCGCAGACCCAGACCACCGTGGTCGACAGCGCGAGGACGACCCACTGCCACACTGGGAACTGCAGGACCGGCACCATCGAGATCGCCAGCACCGGCGCTCCCAGGAATGCTGCGATGACAAAGCGCAGTCGAAGATCAGTGGTGTGCTCGTCCTCGGCGGACTCTGGCTGGTCTTCGGGCTCGTCGTGTGACCGTGGCGGTGTCGCCTCATACCCTGCGGCCTCGACGATGGAGACCAACTCGTCCACGGTGACGTCTGAGCGGTGTGTGACGGTCGCTCGCTCAGTCGCGAAGTTCACCGTCGCCGACACGCCATCCCGCTTGTTGAGCTTGCGCTCGATGCGCGCAGCGCAGGAGGCACAAGTCATGCCACCGATAGCCAGTTCAACTCGTCCGTGCCCGGCCGGTGACTCCGTGGTCGTCACGATTCGCTCCTCCTGTGCTGCGCTGTGGCGGTCGGTGCTCAGCCAGCGAGCTGGTAGCCAGCCTCATCGACTGCTGCGGACACCTCGTCGGTCGTCAGCTCTCGTTCGCTGGTGACGGTCACCGCGCCCGTGTCGAGGCTCACAGACACGCCCTGCACGCCTGGAACCGCCGACAGCTCCTCGGTCACTGAGCTCACGCAGTGCTGGCAGGTCATGCCGGTGACGGTGTAGGTCGCGGTCACGCTCATCGCGGTTCCCTTCTGAATGGCGCACGGCCAGGTATGTGTGACTGCCGGTGGCGAGGTCAGGACTTGACGAGCCGGGCGATCGCGTCGGCCGCTTCGCGTACCTTCGCCTGCGCTGCCTCGTCGCTGTTGCGAGCCGCATCGACGACGCACCCAGCGAGGTGCTCCTCAAGCAGTTCCAGGGCGAAGGCCTGTAGTGCCTTCGTGGCCGCTGAGACCTGGGTGAGCACGTCGATGCAGTAGACGTCGTCGTTGACCATCCGCTGCAGTCCTCGAACCTGCCCCTCGACACGCCGCAGACGCCGCAAGTGGGCGTCCTTGCGGTGGGCGTAGGGCCACTCATGGCTCGTCTGCTCGTCCGGCATGGTGTCGAATATACCCCTACGGGGTAGTGGTATGTGGCAGTCGTGGTGGGCGCCTCACTTCTAGTGCATCGATTCAGGTCGTGAGCTCGCGGTGGTCCAGGGTGCCTGCGCATAACTCACGGTCACTCTCCGTCGGAGGGGAATCACTCTCCGGGGGGCTGCGGCTGGCTGGGTGCCTCGCTTAGCCTCGCCGCCGAGAGCCGAGTCGGGGAGGCACCATGAGCGGATCTTTAGAGGTCAGGAAGTTCCTCTGGCAACACGACGACGCCATGCCACGTGGTTCCACGGGCGTGCCGGCACAGCGGAACGACGAACCGTCCAGGATCTCGTCGGAGCAGGTCCACCAGGCGCGGCTGGCCGTTGCTCGTGGTGCGCTCGACGTCGAGGACTGCCGTCAGCTTCTCGAGATGCTCGGCTTGGTACCTGGTGAGGACGGAGTTCCGCCGGTACGTCGCTGAAAGCAGGCGTTGGCTGGGGCGGGTGGCCTTTGGGCTTGATGAGCCTGAAGGCTTCCTCGCTCACCGCGTATGCGTCTCATGCTGCGTGCTTGGCGCGTGCGCCACGACTGGCCGCTGCTGCGGGTGCGACGTGCCGGCGAGCGCGCAGCTCGGCGAAGTGGTGGTCGCACAGAGGGAGGACTGAGGCGAAAGCCGTCTCGGAATCGTCCTGCCACCGCAACGTGAAGTGCACCTCGCGCCAGTCTGCGTCCAACGCGCAGAGGTCGTGCACACAGCGTCGAGTCGGCTGACCAGGCTGTGGGGAGTACACCTGTGTGAGACCGAGCCCAATGACGAGTCGCGGCAGGGTTGCTTGATCTGTGCTGCGCCTGGAGGTCGTCAGTTCCAACTCGCCGCACTGCTCGGGGGGCGAGTCGCTCCACAGAGCCGTCCGTGCTGTTGGCACTTGGGCTGGAGCAATTGCCGCGGCACTGGGGTCAACCCCGAGTTGTTGGAACGAGTCAGGCGTCGGCCGCGGGGGAGCGGCGTGCGGCTCGTCCTGCACCTCTGAGGTGGTTGGCGGCTTGGTGGTCAAGCCGTTCTCCTCAACGTGCGCTCGAACGACCCGTTGCAAACGCTCCGGGCCGCTGTGGACCGCCACGTTGGCGATCCAAGCCTGCTCGTGTCGCCGTACCCGGTGCGCGCCGAGGTCCTCTTCTGCGCGGACCACTGTCGCTGCGTGATGCCAGTTGATCTGCCCTGTGCGGAGCGCCCTCGCTGTGTGCGGCAAGGCGTGTTCGAGTCGTTGGGCGTAGTTGGCTAGCTTTACTGCCTCGCGTCCTGCGTAGTGGCAACGCTGTGTGAGGAACTCGGCGGTGGTGCTGTGTCCCGCGATCTCGTGGGCCCTCCGCTCGGTCATCGCCGCGGCAAAGATCACGATCGCCGCCTGTGCCCGATTCGCATGTGCGACCAGGCTCTGCAGGGTGCTTGCGATGGCCTCGTCCGGCAGCGACTCGGGGTTGAGGTTGAGTACGGCGTCCATGGCCTGTGTCAATTGATCAAGGGGTTTCACTTGTCCTCGCTTTCACACTGGTTCTGCGCCTGCGTGGGGCCGCCCGTCACCGAATGGGTGAGTGGACGTACCTGTACCCGTCGAGCTGATCTTGAGCATGTTCCGCGCCTGCGTGTTTGAGCGCCCGGATGCCTGAAATTGTGTGCGTGGACCGCTCCTTGCGTGGAGCCGGTCAGCACTGTGTGTGATTGATGTTTGCCCCGCTGTCCCATATTTGGCCTATCGGTCCCCCTCGTGGGTGATTTGTAGTGGCGACTTTTGTTCGCCGCTCCTGGCGCAACGGGGCTTGTGAACCAGAGCGGGCAGCGGTCACCCTCGGGACAAGGTGTGTCCTACGCCACTCGCTCGAGTGAGGTGCTTGTGGCGGCCCCAGAGGTGGCTCGACCAGGCCCGTCGGCGTCGCACTCTGGAGTGGCTGGCGGCAAAACTGCTGGTGAGGGGCTTGGTGGACCCCCGTTTTGGAAGATGTGGGTGTCGTGTCATATGCTTGTCTCGCTTCCAACGGACAGCCGTTGGAGGGCCCGGTAGCCAAGGTCCCTCTTCGGAGGTTCGGAGGAAACCGAGTCCCCATCGTCTAGCGGCCTAGGACCCCGCCCTTTCAAGGCGGTAGCGCGGGTTCGAATCCCGTTGGGGGCACGAAAAACAGCAAGGCCCAGTGGCGCAGTCGGTTAGCGCGTCGCCCTGTCACGGCGAAGGTCGCGGGTTCGAGTCCCGTCTGGGTCGCAAGGAAATTCCCAGGTATCACCAGGGTTTCCTGGCCAGGTAGCTCAGTTGGTACGAGCGACCGCCTGAAAAGCGGTAGGTCGGCGGTTCGACCCCGCCCCTGGCCACAAGGCTGCGCTTGAGCGTAGTGGCAAGAATCCTTGGGGATTCAAAGTTTTGTAGAATCAGGTAGTGAGGGCCACCGACTGGTGGCCCTCGCTGCTTTTCTGAGGTATGGCATTGTGATGCCGGTGAGTATTTCAACTCGATCTTGATCATCGGCAGGTCACCGCTATGGGTGACTCCTTACGCTGGATTGTTACGTAGGGTTCAAAAATTCCGGTAACTTTTGCGTATCATTCGCACGAAAGGTGTAATGATCACCCGTGTGGGGCGGGACACCTTGGGTTGGTAGAACAGCCCCTGGTGTGCGCAATACCCTTTGCTGTTGAATCAACCGGGTTCATGGCTAGAGCGCCGACGTCATCGGTTCGACTCCCCCCGCTGAGGCGGCCCGTTGGGCTCTGTTCTCATTGTGGCCGAGTCAGCTGATCTTGGGAGACATGCATGCGGGATCGGGTGAGGCAGCTTCGGCGAGGCGTACTCGCGGGATCGGTGTCGATTCCCCGGCCCGCAGGCCCGACTCGTCCGTCTGTGCACGCCACTGGACCTCAGCCGACCAAGTCCCCGATCGCTGGGTGGGAGACGAAGTACCGGGCCGCAGTCCTAGTCGGCGACCTTCTCTCGTCCCTGTTGATCGTGCTGTCGGTCGGCTACACAGTGCGGCACCCCGCTGGGAAGGACGGCTACCCGCCGGTCCTCTTCGCTCTCGCGACGATGGGCTCCGTCGTCGGCTCCCTGATCGTGTGCCGCGCCTGGAGTCCGGTCGTGCTCGGCCAGGGCGCTGAGGAGTTCCGTCGCCTCGGCCGCGCACTGGGCGCAGCCGCCGTCGTGCTGGCGATGGGTTGCCTTGGTGCTGACATCCCTGGCTCTCGCGCCTGGGTCTTCGTCGTCGTGCCAGTCATCGCGTTGGTGCTCTTCCCACAGCGGTACGTACTTCGACAGTTGCTCCACCGTCGCCGCCGAGTGGGACGTTGCCTGCTTCCGGTGATGGTCGCCGGCAGCGCGGACACGGTCTCGGACCTGATCGCTCGTACTCGTCGCGAGCCGCACAACGGGTGGCGGGTCGAGGCCGTCTGCGTGGGTGGCAGGACTGATCAACTCGGCAGGGGCGAGATTGCGGGTGTTCCCGTGGTCGGCCGGCTCGACGAGTTGGCCGACCACGTTCGGCGCGGCGGCTATCGGGTTGTCGCCGTGACACCGGACCCGTACTGGACGCCACGCAGGCTCCAGCGGCTGGCGTGGCAACTCGAAGGGACGTCCACGGAGATGGTCGTCGCACCGGTGCTCATGGAGGTCGCCGGACCCCGCGTTCACGTGACCGGCGTGCTCGGACTGCCGCTGTTGCGCGTCACGGCGCCCACCTTCACCGGGGCGCGTCGAGTGGTCAAGGAGATCGTTGACAGGATCGGTGCGATAGCGCTGCTCACGCTGCTGTCCCCGGTCCTGCTGGGGGTCACCCTCGCGGTGTGGATCAGCGACCGGGGCCCTGCCTTCTATCGGCAGCGCCGGATCGGCAAGGACGGCAAGCCGTTCACGATCCTCAAGTTCAGGACCATGGTGGTCGACGCGGATCGGCGGCGATCGGACTTGGTCGCGGACAACGAGGCGGCCGGTCCGCTGTTCAAGCTGCGACGCGATCCCAGGGTGACCTCGGTGGGGGCAGTGTTGCGCAGGTTCTCCATCGACGAGCTACCCCAGCTGATCAACGTGCTGGCCGGGAAGATGTCGCTGGTCGGGCCTCGTCCGCCGCTACCGGAGGAAGTCGAGAAGTACGGTCCCGACGTGCGCCGCAGACTCCTGGTCAAGCCGGGTTTGACCGGACTGTGGCAGGTCAGTGGCCGCAGTGACCTGCCGTGGGAGGAAGCCGTCAGGCTCGACCTGCGCTACGTGGAGGACTGGTCACTCGCTCTGGACGCGTTGATCATGTGGAAGACAGTTCGGGCAGTCGCCCGCGGCCAGGGAGCGTACTGAGCGTGAAGTGCCGTCTGTGTGGTGCAGCCGACCTGCACAGTGTTGTCGATCTCGGGGCGACGCCGCCCTGCGAGCGGTTCCTGACCGCTGGGCAGCTTGACGAGGTTGAACCGAACTATCCACTCCACCTGCGCGTCTGTGGTGAGTGCATGCTCGCCCAGTTGCCGCCGCTGATCACGCCAGAGGACACGTTTACGGAGTACGCCTACTTCTCCTCGTACTCGTCAAGCTGGGTGGATCACGCCGAACGGTTCGTCGACGAGTCCGTGCGGCGGCTCGGGCTCGGAGCGGATTCATTCGTCGCCGAGGTCGCGAGCAATGACGGCTACCTGCTGCAGCACGTCGTTGCTCGTGGGATCAGGTGCCTGGGCATCGAGCCTGCGGCCAATGTTGGCGCCGTCGCCCGCGATCGGGGTGTGCCCACGTTGACGGCATTCCTGGACGCTGAGGCCGGCGCGAAGGTGCGGGCCGACCACGGTCCTGCGGACCTCGTCGTGGCCAACAACGTGTATGCGCATATCCCGGACGTCATCGGTTTCACGCAGGGGCTGCGGGAACTGGTCGCTGACGACGGGTGGGTGTCGATCGAGGTGCAGCACCTGCTGAGCCTGGTTCGAGACAACCAGTACGACACGATCTATCACGAGCACTTCCAGTACTACACCGTCGCATCTGCTCAGCGTGCGCTGTCGACCGGTGGCCTGACCGTCGTTGATGTCGAAGTCCTACCCACGCACGGCGGGTCGATCAGGGTCTGGGCCAGGCCCGACGCTGCGGCTGGACAGCCGACCGAGCGGTTGCGCGAGGTGCTCGCCGACGAGCAGGCCGCCGGGCTGCACGACCTGTCCGGTCACCAGGGTTTTGGTGAGCGGGTCGCAGGGGTGCGACGTGACCTGCTGAGGTTCCTCATCGCCGCCGCAGATCAGGGCAAAACGGTCATTGGGTACGGTGCTCCAGGCAAGGGCAACACCTTGCTCAACCACTGCGGAATCCGATCGGACCTGGTCAGGTACACGGTTGACCGGAATCCGTACAAGCACGGTCGCTTCACACCGGGCACCAGGATCCCGATCCACGCACCGGAACGCATTGCGCAGGACAGGCCGGACTACGTGCTCGTACTGCCCTGGAACTTGAGGGACGAGTTGGTCGACCAGTTGAAGTACGTGGGCCAGTGGGGTGGGCGGCTGGTCTTTCCCATCCCCGAACTGGAGATCGTCGAGGTGACCCCGTGAAGGTCGTGCTGTTCTGCGGCGGATACGGGATGCGTATGCGCAACGGCACGGCGGACGACATCCCCAAGCCGATGCAGTTGGTCGGTCCGCGCCCCCTGCTGTGGCACGTCATGCGCTACTACGCTCACTTCGGGCACACCGACTTCGTGCTCTGCCTCGGCTACGGCGGGCACCACATCAAGAACTTCTTCCTGGACTACCGGGAGACCGCCTCCAACGACTTCGTGCTGCGTGACGGCCAGGTGCAGCTGCTCTCCACGGACATCAGCGACTGGTCGATCACCTTCGTGCACACGGGGATCAACTCGCCCATCGGAGAGCGGTTGCGCAAGGTGCGCCACCTCGTTCAGGACGAGCAGGTCTTTCTCGCCAACTACGCCGACGTACTGACCGACGCGCCGCTTGACAAGATGGTCGACAGGTTCGAGGCCTCGAACGCGGGCGCGTCGATGATGGTGGTGCCGCCCCAGTCCTCCTTCCACTGCGTGGAGCTCGACGGCAACGACGGAGTGACGGGCATCACGCCTGTGAGCAATCTGCCGCTGTGGGAGAACGGCGGCTACTTCGTGCTCAGACAGGACGTGTTCGAGCACCTGCCTGAGAACGGCGACCTGGTGGAGGACGCCTGCGGAGCGTTGGCGAAGGACGGGCGGCTGATGGCCTACCCGTACCGCGGCTTCTGGCAGCCCGCCGACACGGTCAAGGAACGCGCGGCGCTGGACGCCGCATACAGTTCGGGTGACCGTCCCTGGATGCTCTGGGAGCAGCGATGAAGCACCTGCGACCCGGTCCGGTCCGATCAGTGGCTGTGCTCGGCGCACACTGCGACGACATAGCCATCGGTGCTGGAGGAACGCTGCTGCGCATCTCCACCGCTAACCCGGGCCTGACCGTGCACGCACTGGTGCTGACCGGGGGCGGCACGGCTCGTGCGACCGAGGAGTGGGCAGCTCTGACGGCCTTCTGCCCGGAGGCGAAGGTGGAGCTGACCGTGCTCGACCTGCCCGATGGCAGGATCCCGGCGAACTGGGCGGCGGCGAAGCAAGCTGTTGAGGATTTACGCACCAGAATCGATCCAGATGTGGTGTTCGCGCCGAGCGCTGGCGACGCGCATCAGGACCACCGCGTCCTCGCGGAGCTGGTTCCGACCGCGTTCCGCGACCACCTGGTCCTGGGCTACGAGATCCTCAAGTGGGACGGCGACCTGGGGCAGCCCACCTGCTACTTGCCGCTGACCGAGGAGCTCGCGCGCCGCAAGGTCGCCTTGCTACACGAGCACTACCCGTCTCAGGCGGCTCGCGACTGGTTCGACGACGAGGCGTTCCTCGGGCTCGCACGCCTACGAGGAGTGCAGTGCCGCAGCAGGTATGCCGAAGCGTTCTTCGTGGACAAGTTCGTACTGGATCTCGGTGGGGAGTGAGATGCGGGTTCTGCTGACCGGTCACCAGGGCTACCTCGGGAGCGTGATGGCCCCCGTGCTGGCCGCCGCTGGCCACGAGGTGCTCGGCCTGGACTCTGCGCTGTTCGCCGACTGCGTGCTGGGTCCAGCACCGGCGGACCCCGCTGGACCCCTGGTCGACCTGCGTGACGTCACCGCAGCTCAGCTGGCTGGCGTTGACGCGGTGATCCACCTCGCGGCTCTGTCGAACGACCCGCTGGGCTCGTTGGCGCCGGAGCTGACCTACGACATCAACCACCACGCTTCGGTCCGCCTTGCCCGGCTCGCCAAGGACAGCGGGGTCAGGCGCTTCCTGTACGCCTCGACCTGCTCGGTGTACGGCGCGGCAGGTGAGGACCTGGTCAACGAGGACGCCCCGCTGCACCCGGTCACCCCGTACGCGGAGAGCAAGGTCCGGGTCGAAGACGACCTGCTCGACCTGGCCGATGAGGACTTCACTCCGGTCTTCCTGCGCAACGCGACGGCATTCGGGTTCTCGCCGAGGCTGCGCGCCGACATCGTGCTGAACAACCTGGTCGGCCACGCCGTGCTCACCGGCGAGGTGCGTGTGCTCTCCGACGGCACGCCCTGGCGTCCCCTGGTGCACGCCGCGGACATCGCCGACGCCTTCGCCGCCGCGCTGGTGGCACCACGCGAGGCAGTGCACTGCCGGGCCTTCAACGTCGGCACGGAGGACAACAACCTCACGGTGGCGCAGATCGCCGCGGAGGTGGTCGAGGCGGTCCCCGGCTCGCGACTGGTGATCACCGGCGAGGCGGGCGCCGACCCGAGGTCCTACCGGGTCGACTTCTCCCGGATCCGGTCAGCACTGCCGGAGCACCGCACCCGCTGGACGGTCAAGGCGGGTGCGGTGGAGCTCTCCGAGCACTACAGGAGGCACGGCCTCACCCGCGAGGACTTCGACCGTCGGTTCACCAGGCTGGCCAGGCTCTCCGACCGCCGTGCGGCGGGGCAGATCGCCGCGGACCTGAGGCCGGTGCGCCAGTGACCTCAGCCCACCAGGTCCGCCCACGCCCCGGCGCCGGAGTCGCGGTGGCTGATCACCGACACCGGCAGCGGCCAGTGGATGCCCAGCTCAGGGTCGTCGAACCGGACGGCGACGTCCTCGCTGGGATCGTGCGGCCGATCGATGCGGTAGCACACGTCGGCGAAGTCGGTCAGCGCCTGAAAGCCGTGCAGCATGCCCGGCGGCACGTAGAGCTGGTGGAAGTCGTTGTCGTCCAGCCGGAACGCCTCGTGTCGGCCGAAGGTCGGCGAATCGGCGCGGGCATCGACCAGCACGTCCCACACCGCGCCGTGGGCACAGCGCACGAGCTTGGCCTCACCACGCCCGGAGCGGCCGTGCAGCCCGCGAACCACGCCAAGGCGCGAGCGGGACTGCGAGTCCTGCAGGAAGCCCCTCGCCTCGATGCCGTGCTCCGCGGCGACCTCGGCGTCGAACGTGCGGGTGAACAGCCCGCGGTCATCGCGGTGCGGGGTGGGCACGAACAGCAGAACGCCTGCCAGCGACGTGGTTTCTACCTGCACGTGTCCATCATGGACGAACCGTGCTGAGCCACGGCTGCCGGGCCTGTCACGGCACACGCGGTGAGCTGGTGCTCGACCTGGGGCGGCAGCCGGCCTGCGACGCGTTCCCGTTGGCGGTCGACCAGGGCCCGGATCCGGTCCACCCGCTGAGGATGTGGCTCTGCGCGGACTGCGGGCTGGCGCAACTGGTCGAGGACCCGACCACGCCCGACGAGCCGCGCGGCGTCGAGCCAGCGGCGTTGGTGGCGCAGGCGGAGGACGCGGTGCGCCGGGTGGCCGCGGCGGGTCTGCTCGGCGCGGGCAGGACGGTCGCGGAGTACGGCAGCCCGCACGGCGGGACGTGGTTGCCGATGCTGACCGGGCACGGACTCGTGGAGGTCGCGGACGGTGAGCCCGCGGACGTGGTGCTGGACTGCTTCGGTCTGATGCACCACGCGGACCAGGCGGCGGCGATCGCGGAGCGGGCCGCCCGCCTCACCTCGGGTGGAGTGCTGCTCGTGCAGTACCACTCACTCGCTACGATCATCCGAAGTGGACAGTGGAACGCTCTGCGACACGGGCATTTCGCCTACTACTCGACGCCGGCGCTGATCTCGATGCTGACCTCCGCTGGACTGGTCGCGCGGTCGGCGTGGCGGTTCGACCTGTACGGCGGCACGGTGTTGCTCGCGGCCGGTGTGGGCGGGACCCCAGACACGTCGGTCACCGACTTGATGGCGGAGGAGATCGAGGTGGGAGTGCTCGACGCCGAGGTCGTGGCCGGGTTGCAGCGCACTGCCCACCGCAGCGCCGGGGAGTTGCGGCGCTGGCTGGAGACGACAGATCGCAGGCCGGTTGTCGGCTATGGGGCGGCGTCCCGGGCCGTGGCCCTGCTCTGCCGCGCCGGTGTGGACGCGGACCTGCTGCCCGCGGTGGCCGATGCCGCACCGGGCAAGTGGGGCCGCCGGATGCCGGGCACCGCCATCCCGGTGATCAGCCCGGCGGAACTGGTCGAGGCCGACCCGGCCGCCGTGCTGCTCTTCCTGCCCGACCTGATCGACGAGGTCAGGGACTCGTTCCCGACCCTTGCCGATCGCTGGGTGGTGGCCGAACCTGTACCCACCATCCCGTACCCGCCGCGATCGGTACCCGAGGAGGCCCGGTGAACAGGGAAGCAGCGCCGAAGCAGGCGCCACCGCTTGTCCGGGTCACCCCGGCGCCGGTCTCGGTCGGCCTGCCCGTCTACAACGGAGAGCCGTACCTCGGCACCGCGCTGGAGGCGTTGCTGGCGCAGCGCGACGTGGACTTCGAGCTGTGGATCGGGGACAACTGCTCGACCGACGGCACCGAGGAGATCTGCCGCGAACTGGCCCGCAAGGACAAGCGGGTGCACTACCGCAGGCGCGAGCGCAACCTCGGCTCGACCGGCAACCACAACCTGCTGGTGCGCGAGGCGGGCGGGCGGTACTTCACCTGGGCCGCCTCCGACGACGCCTACGAGCCGGACCGGCTGCGCAAGATGTACGAGGCGCTGGTGGGCAACCCGGACGCGGTGCTGTCGTTCACCTCGGCCAGGCAGATCAACGCCGAGGGGCAGACCATCGGCCGCTGGCACAACCCGTGCCGCACCGACCACCCGGACCCGCTGGTCCGGCTGCGCGACCTGATCGGCATGCGGCACGAGAACTACCACTGCTACGGCCTGTACCACCGGGACGTGCTGCTGCGCACCCACCTGTTGCCGCCGGTGAAGAACAACGACCGGATCCTCATCGCCGAATTGGCCCTGTACGGGCGTTTCACCGAGGTTCGTGAGGAACTCCTGCTGCACCGGCTGCACGACCGGCGGCTGACCCAGTCGGTGTCCTCCCGCGACTGGTACCGGACCCAGCGCACCGACCGCAAGAGCATCGTCATGCCCAACGTGGAGGAGGCGGGCTGGTACCTGCGCGCCGTTACCGGGGCTCCCCTGCGAAGACAGGAGCAGGTACTGGCACTGTTGGCACTGCGCCCGTGGCTGCGCGAGAACGCGGCACCGATGGCGCGCAACGTGGCCCGCGCCGTGATCGACGGTGCGAGGATCGCCGCGGCCGGCCGAGGCCGAGCCGGGCACAAGTGAACTCCAGACAACAGGTCGCCACGGCGACGTGGTGAACGAAAGGGACGACGGACGTGGACGCCTTGGACATCGTGCGAGTGCTGCGACGGCGGTGGGAGCTGACCGCCGCGGTGGCGGCAGTGCTCGTGGTGCTCGTCGGCGCCGTGGTCTTCCTGGTGCCCCAGCAGTTCAAGGTCACCGCGATCAGCCTCGTCACGCCGACCAGCAACACCAACGTGCAGAACCCGTACACCTCGGCGGACAAGTCGCAGTCGCAGATGGCCGCACTGCTGGTGACGGTGCTGACCGCCCCGCAGACCGCTGACGAGTACACCGCAGCGGGCGCGACCGGGTCCATCCAGGTCACCAACGGCAACGGGGCCACCGACACCTCGCAGACCGACAGCCCGTTCATCACGATCACGGTGACCGACCGGTCCGCGGGCGGCGCGGTGAAGTCGGCGCAGGTCGTGCACCAGCGCGCGGTCACCGAGCTGAAGAACCGGCAGGACGCCGCCAAGGTGGACCCGACCCAGCGGCTGACGCTGACCGAGGTGCTGCCCGCGGCCGACGCGACCACCACACGCGCCTCGCAGTACCGGGCCGTCGGCCTGGTCGCGGCGCTCGGGCTGGTGCTCGGCGTGCTGGGCATCGTGGTGGCCGACCGCGTCCTGGCCCGCCGCAAGGCTGCCGCGGCCAAGGCCGTGGCGGAGAAGGCCACCAGCCTGTTCGGCAACACCGGGGCCAGGGCCGAGACCGAGCCGGAGCACCGGCAGGGCGTGCTGCCCCCGCTGCCGGACAAGCCGGTGGACGTGCCGGTGATCAGGGACGAGTCGCCGACGGTCAAGTTCTCCCCGGTCCGGGCGGACAACGGGCCCAACGGAGGACAAGACCGATGACCGCGGCAGCGACCCCGAACCGGTCCGCTGCCGGGACGCCCGGGGTCGCTTCGGTCCTCCGGCTCTCGCCGCAGGCCGTGCTCGCGGTCTACCTGCTCGCGCTCGCCCTGCCGCAGAACAACGTGCTGGCCGGCGGTGGTGGCGCGATCACCCCGGCCAGGCTGGTCGCCGGTGGCTGCCTCGTGTGGTGGCTGGCGGCCAGGTTCTTCGGCCGGTCGGGCATGGACACCAGCCCGAACCCGATGCGGCGCGTGCTGCTGCTCGCGCTCGTGCTGTTCGCCGCCGCGGACACGCTCGCCTTCCTCGGCGGGGTCGACGACTTCCGCATCGCTGCCGCTGACCGCGCCGCCATGCTGCTCGTGCTCTCCCTCGGCGCCGCGCTGCTCATCTGCGACACGATCCGCGACCCCCGTGCACTGCGCATCCTGTTCGGTGCCGCGGTCATCGGCTTCTCCGCCTCCGCGCTGGCCGCCGTGCTGCAGTTCGTGGTCGGCCTGAACCTGCGGCCCCTCACGGTCTTTCCCGGGCTCACCGCTCAGACGGTGAACATCCAGGACCTGTTGCGCGGCGGGCTCGCACGCGCTTCCGGCTTCGCCAACCACCCGATCGAACTGGCCGCCACCTCCGTGGTCGCGCTGCCGCTTGCCATCTACCTGGCGCGGCACACCAAGTACACGGTGTTCTGGTGGGCCTGCGCCGCCGTGCTGGTCGGCGGACCGCTGGTGTCGATCTCCCGAACCGGACTGCTCGGCCTGGTCGTGGTCGCGCTGTTCCTGTTGCCGCGCTTCGGCTTGGTGCGCTGGCTGCTCTCGGTCGGCCTGCTCGGCTCGGTGGTGCTGCTGGCAGGCGCCATCGAGCCGAAGCTGATCGACGTCCTGGTCAGCACGGTCGCCGGTTCCAGCAAGGACAGCAGCATCTGGTCGCGGCTGACCAAGTACGACTACGTCTGGACGCACTTCCTGGACAAACCACTGGGCGGGCAGGGCTTCGGCACCTACATCACGCCGGTCCAGCCCTTCCTGGACAACCAGTACCTGCTCACCACCGTCGAGTCCGGCGCGTTCGGGGTCATCGCCCTGCTCGGGCTGCTGTTCGTGCCGCTGCGGTGGATGTTCAAGGTGTGGCTGGGCAAGAAGTCCACGACCCCGGAGCCGCTGCGCGACGCCGCGTGGGCGCTGGTCGTCGCGCTGCTGGTCAGCGCCATCAGTTTCGGCACCTACGACGGGCTCGCCTTCCCACAGTTCGCGGGCATGTCCGTGGTGTTGACCGCCATGGCTGGTGCCGTGTACGCCATGGTCCGCCAGCAGGAAGTGACCCCGTGAGCAAAGTCCTCGTCGCCGTCGTCACGTACAACTCCGCGGCCGAGCTGCCCCGGTTGATCGACAGCCTGCCGGACGGAATGTCCGATGTGGACCAATGGCGGCTCGTCGTCGCCGACAACGCCTCCAGCGACGGCAGTGCCGACCTGGTGCGCGAGCTCGCGCCCACGGCGACCGTGATCGAGACCGGTGCCAACCTCGGCTACGCGGCGGCCATCAACGCCTGCGCCGAGCTCGCCGAGCCGGATGAGGCGCTGTTCGTGCTCAACGCCGATGTGCGGCTGCACCGAGGTTGTGCCCGTGCGCTGCTCGACGGTTGCGCGGACGGCACGACCGGGGTTGCCGTGCCCGTGGTGTGCCGTCCGGACGGCAGTGCGGAGCCCACGCTGCGCCGCCGCCCCACCGCCTCGCGGGCGATCGCCGAGGCGCTGCTCGGGGCCCGTGCCGGGCAGTTCGGCGAGCGGTTGGACCTGACCCCGCAGCAGCGCAACCGGATCGTGGACGCTGACTGGGCCAACGGCGCGGTGCTGCTCGTGCCCGCGCGGGTGCGCCGGCTCATCGGCCCATGGCAGGCGGATCTCTTCCTGTACTCGGAAGAGGTCGACTACTGCCGCCGCGTCATCGACGCGGGCTGGAAGGTGCGGCAGTTCCCCGCCGCGAAGGCGACGCATCGAGGCGGGGAGGCGGCGACCTCGCCCGCGCTGTGGGCGCAGGTCACCACGAACAAGGTCGTGCACATCGCCCGCTGGGAGAGCAGCCGGGACGCGGTGCTCGTGTGGGCGGTCCTGCTGCTGGCACAGCTGATCCGGCTGCCGCTGGGGCGTGGCACGCACCAGCGCGCGCTGACCGAGCTGTGGCGCGGGCGCGCCGCACTGGTCAAGGGGGTGCCTACCAATCCGGCGGCACCACAGGACTTCCGCGCCCGAGTCCGGGTGTCCGGTGCGATTGGAGGCCGCGTGTGAAGGAGTACGCTCTGCTGCCCAGGCCGGTGAAGAACCTGCTGCGGCAGTCGGTCGGGCGGTACGTGGTCGGCGAGAACTGGTGGCACCTGCGGTTCGCGGCCGAGCGGTTCGCCGCCGAGCGCGACGAGCACGCCGAGGTGTCCCGGCTCGCCCGCACCCTCACACCGCTGCCCTCGGCCCAGGTCTGCGTCGTGATGCCCACCTTCCGGCGTCCGGAGCGGTTGGCCGCGGCTGTACACAGCGCGCTCGGCCAGACCGAACGGGACCTGGTCGTGCTCGTGGTGGACGATGGCGGCGGCCAGGTGGCGGGCCTGCCGGAGGACCCCAGGGTGGTGCTGCTCCAGCTCTCCCGCAACCACGGCAGCCCCGGCCTCGCGCGCAACGTCGCGCTGCGGCTGAGCAGGTCGCCGTTCGTCGCCTTCCTGGACGACGACAACACATGGCGCCCGGACCACCTCGAGCGCTCGTTGACCGCACTGCGCTCCGGTGCGGGGCTGGTCTACACCGCGCTGCGCCGCATCCGTGAGGACGGCACCGAGCTCGACGTGCTCAGCAGGCCGTTCAACCGCGCCGCGCACCGCGATGAGTCCTGGGTGGACATCAACGCCGTGGTGGTCCGGCGCTTCGCCGGGCTGCGGTTCGACCCGTGGGCCCGGCCGCGCTCGGTGCACCCGCGCGAGGACTGGGAGTTCGTGCACCGGATCTCCGCCAAGCTGCGGGTGGAACACCTGCCAGTGCCCACTGTGGACTATTCCGTGCACAGTGGGAGCTACTTCACCGACTGGGACGGCAACGCAATCGGGGTCGCCACATGAGCGAGCTGCTCACCGACGCGCCGGACGCGGACACGGCACTGTCCGGACGATTCAAGGTGGGCCTGCGCTTCAGCTTGATCAACACGGTGTTCTCCAGGCTGGCCACGTTCGCAGTCGGTGTGCTGCTCGCCCGGCTGCTCGTGCCGGAGGAGTTCGGTCTCTACACGACCGCGCTGGTCGTGCAGACCCTGTTGTTGGCGTTCAACGACTTCGGCACCGCCTCCGCCCTGGTCCGGCACAAGGGTGATGTGCGGCCGATGCTGCCGACCGTGTGGACGATCTCCGTCGGTGGCGCCTGCGTGGTGTACCTCGCCTGCGTGCTCTCCGCCCCGGTGCTGGCCACCGGGCTCGGATCACCGTCCGCCGCGGACCTGATCAGGTTGCTGTCGTTGAACGTTCTGTTCGACGGGTTCGCCGCCGTACCGGGCGCGCTGCTCACCCGTGACCTCCGGCAGGCGCGGCGGCTGGTCGCCGACATCCTCGGCCTGGTCGCCAACCTCGTGCTGACCGCGACGCTGGCGGTCGCCGGGCTCGGCGCGTGGGCGCTGGTGATCGGCCACGTGGCCGGGACCGGTGTGGTCACACTCGTGCTGCTGATCGTCACCAGGCAGCGCCCGGTCTTCGGGCTGAGCAGGCAGCACATCCACGAGGTGGCCAAGTACGGCGGTGCCGTGGTGGTCGCCTCGATCCTGATGGTGCTGCTCCAGTACGCGCCGCAGACGATCACCGGGCGGATGCTCGGCGCCACCTCGCTCGGCTTCTTCTACTTGGCCTCCAACGTGTCCAGTTGGCCGGCGTCCGTGGTGACCACCACCATCGAGCGCGTTGGGCTGGCCACGTTCTCCCGCGCACGGGACGAGGGCGTGGACCTGGACCGGGCCGCGTCCGCGGTGATCGGCATGGTCGCCGTGGCGGTACTGCCCGGCGGCGCCACGCTGGCCCTGCTGGCGCCGCAGGTCGTCGAACTGGTCTACGGGGAGAAGTGGGCGCCCGCCGCACCGGTGCTCGCCGGACTCGCGGTGGCGACTGTCGCGCGGGTGTTGGCGGATCTGGTCTTCAACCTGATGATCACGGCTGGCTCGGCGCTGTCCTCGGTGCTGGTCCAGGTGATCTGGTTGGTGGCACTGGTCCCCGCGGCGATCTTCGCCACGGCGCACTGGGGCCTGGTCGGCATGGGCTGGGCCGTGGCCGCGGTCGCCTGCGTGGTGGCGTTGCCGGTGCACGCCTGGGGTTTGCGCAGGGCGGGAGTGCACGTGCCCGCACTGCTGCGCGGGCTCGCCGTTCCCGCCGCGGCAACGCTGGTCACCGTCGCCGCGTTGCTGGCGATCAGGCTCGTGGTGCACGACTCCCTGCTGTACCTGCTCGCGGGCGGTGTGGTCACCGCAGTGGTGATCGTCGCGGGCTGGTTCGCCGGACGGGACAGGTTGAACACCGCGCTGGACGCTCCGGCGCAGGTTGGGTGAGGGAAGGCATGACGACGATTCCGGCACTGCGGGTCGGCCCGGTCCGGGTGCACGACCTCGATTTCAGGGCGGCCACCGAGGAGGTCCTGCGGCTGGCCGAGGCCGAGGCGGGCGAGCGCTCAGTGGTCGTGACCCCCAACGGCCAACACCTCGATCTGTTGCGCACCAGTGCGAACCTGCGCAAGGCGTACGAGAGCGCCGAGCTGGTGCTGCCCGACGGTTGGCCGGTCGTGCTGGCCATGAAGTGGCGTGGCGCCACCGCGGGCGTCCGCGTCACCGGTGCTGATCTGCTTCCCGCGCTGTGTGCCAAGGCGGCTGAACGTGGTGTTCCGGTCGGCTTCCTCGGCGGTATGCCCGGTGTCGCTGCCCGTGCGGCCGAACGGCTCGCCCAGCAACACCCCGGGCTCAAGGTCGAGTTGGTGCACTCGCCCCCGGTCGGCTTCGAGCGCGACGAGCGGGAGTGCCGCAGGCTGGCCGAGGTCGTCGCGGATTCGGGCGCACGGCTGCTGTTCCTCGGCCTGGGCGCGCCCAAACAGGAGGACCTGGCGCACCGCTGGCTGCGCGCCAGCGGCCCCGGCGTGTCGATCTGCGTCGGTGCCGCCATCGACTTCGTTGTGGGCGAACAGGTTCGTGCCCCGAAGATCTGGCAGGACCTCGGCATGGAGTGGGCGTACCGCATGCTCGGCGACCCCCGACGGCTCGTCGGCCGGTACGCCAGGACGATGCCGGTGATCATCCGGGTCCTTGGCGAGGCCGGTGCCGACCGCGTGCTGAGGAGGGCCCGGTGAGCGCCGAGGTCTGCGTCGTCACGGCATACCCGCCTGGCCGCAAGGAGTTGGGCGGTGGCGGCTGGGTGGACCGGCGCCTGCTGGCCGCACTGGAGGCCAGCGGCACCTCGGTGGACCTGGTGACGGTCACCGGCCCCGAGGGGCGCTGGACCGAGAACGGGTACTCGGGTTCGTCGGCGGGCTCCGTACCGCTGGAGATGCGCGCCGACAAGCTCGGGCTGGCGCGAGTCGCCGCGGGCATGCTGTACAGCGCGGAGCCTTACCTGGCAAGGAAGTTCACGGTGTTCGGCGGCTGGCGGCAGGCTGTCGAACTGTTGCGGGCCCGTGCGGTGGGCAAGCCGGTGCTGACCAGCGGCTGGCCCGCGCTGCTGCTCGCCGACGCGGCGGGCGTGCCGGTGGCCGCGCACATCGCGCACAACGTGGAGTCGGTGATCGCCGAGGAGCACTCGCCGGGACCGCTGCGGCTGCTCGGTGAGCGGGTCCGGCTCCGGCGTGCGGAGCGGCGGCTGCTCGGCGTGCCACGTGCCGTGTTCGCCCTGTCCCGGACGGACGCCGCCGAACTGCGAACCTGGGGCCTTCCCGCGCAGGCGCTGCCGTTGCCCCTGCTGCCCAAGCAGGTCGACGCGACCGAACGCCCCAACACCGTGGGCTTCATCGGCAAGGCATCCTGGCCGCCGAACGCCAGCGCCCTGCAAGCACTGCTCGGACCGGTCCACGAGGCGCTGTCGGCACGCGAGGTTCCGGTCGGCTACGTGCTGGCCGGTCGCGGCACCGAGGAGTTCGCCGGCCACCAGCGCGTGGTGTCCAGCGGCTGGGTACAGGACGAGGCGGAGTTCTACACCCGGGTGGGCTTGGTCGTCGTGCCGCGGTTCGGCGCCAGCACGGGGATCAGCGTCAAGATGATCGAGGCCGCCGAGCACGGTGTGCCCGCTGTGGTGTCGCGTGCCCTTGCCGAGGCCGTGGACCCAGAGGGCCCGTGGATCACTGCCGACGACCCGCTGGGCATCGCCGAGGCCATCGCGAAGTGGTCCCAGGTCCGTGACTGCGCCGACGTGCGTGCATGGGTGGGGGCGCAGGACCTGGCAGTTTCCGGAGACACGCTCAACCGGGCACTGGCCTTCCCCGCTTCGGCGCAGTGACGCTCTACCCTCCGTGCCTCAAGTACCGCCCAGTAGGGGGATCTAGCCCGATTGTTGTAATACCGAGGGCTGGTCGGACGACACGCGCAGTGAGAGGATGCGCTGCTGTGTGAGCCCGTTCGGGGCGCGAGGAGGTGCGGTGCCGGGCCTGATCCGTCAGTCGCTGCGTACCAGGGCAACACCGGAGGAACTCGGTTGGCCGGTGGTGCTCGGACCGGTGCTGACCAGGGGGCGGATGGTTGAGCTGCGGCCTCCGGTCGCCGCCGACGGCAGGCAGTGGTCGGAGTTGGTGCGCGCCGACCAGCAACGTCTCGAACCCAAGTGGACGGTCAGCGAGCGCTCCTGGGACGCGCGGACGAGCGAGCGCGCTTGGCGCGACAGGTGCGGTGGACTGCGCCAACGGGCTCGCGAGGGCGGCGCGCTGCCGTTCGTGATCACTGTCGACGACGTGATCGCCGGGGAACTGGTGCTGGACCGTGTCGACCGCGCCCGCGGCAGTGCCGAGGTCGACGTGTGGATCGGCAGCCCGTTCGAGGGCACCGCCGTCACGGCCACGGCGCTGCGGGTTCTCGTCCGGCACGCGTTCGCACAGGTGGGTCTGCGCCGGTTGACCGCGCCTGTCCCTGCCGGTGACCACACCGCAGCCGCGCTGTTCGCCCGGTGCGGGTTCCGGCACGAGGGCTCGTTACGCGCGTTCCGCGTCAACAAGACAGGTCCGGTGGACTACGAGCTGTGGTCCCTGCTCGACACCGACCGCCCCGAGGAGTCCATCTCCGACCTCCCTATAGTGTCCACAGTGGACGTTCCTGGTGGTGGCAAGGGATTCGCTCGGTCGGATCGCCTGCAGCAGCGGCTGCACGAGCTGATCCCGGGCGGGGCGCACACCTATGCGCGTGGCTCCGACCAGTACCCCGAGGGCATGGCCCCGGTGCTCGTCCGCGGCAGTGGCAGCCGGGTGTGGGACGCCGACGGCAACTGCTTCGTCGAGTACGGCATGGGACTGCGCTCGGTCACCCTGGGCCACGCCTACCGGCCGGTGCTTGACGCGGTCCGCGGCGTGCTCGCCGACGGCCTCAGCTTCACCAGGCCCAGCGAGCTGGAACTGGCTGCCGCGGAGGACTTCCTCGGCCTGGTGCCCGGTGCCGACATGGTCAAGTTCGCCAAGAACGGCTCGGACGCGACCACCGCAGCGGTGCGCCTGGCGCGGGCCGCCACCGGGCGCGACCTGGTCGCCATCTGCGACCAGCCCTTCTTCTCGGTGGACGACTGGTTCATCGGGGCCACGGGTATGGACGCGGGCATCCCCGAGGTGACCGCTCGGCAGACCGTGCGGTTCCGCTTCAACGACCTGGACTCGCTGCGTGCGCTGTTCGAGGAGCACGAGGGGCGGATCGCCTGCGTGGTCATGGAGGCCGCCACCGCGCTCGCCGAGCCGGAGCAGGGCTTCCTCGAGGGCGTGCGTGCGCTGTGCGACCAGCACGGCACCGTGCTGGTCTTCGACGAGATGATCACCGGGTTCCGCTGGTCCGCCGGTGGGGCCCAGTCCGTGTACGGGGTTCGCCCCGACCTGTCCTGCTGGGGCAAGGCCATGGGCAACGGGTTCCCGATCTCCGCGCTGGCGGGCCGTCGCGAGCTGATGGAACTGGGCGGGCTGCGCACCGACTCGCGGCGGGTCTTCCTGATGTCGACGACCCACGGGCCGGAGACCGTGTCGCTGGCGGCCTTCCGCGCCGTGGTGCGGGCCTACACCGAGGGCGATCCGATCGGGATCATGGAGCGCCGTGGTGCGGTGCTCGCGGAGGGCGTGAACGCCGCTGCCGCCGAACTCGGCGTGGCCGATCAGGTGGCCGCCGTCGGCCGGCCGTCGTGTCTGATCTTCACGACCCGTGACGGCGACGGTGAGCCCTCGCAGGCGTACCGCACGCTGTTCCTACAGGAGTTGCTGCGCCGAGGCGTGCTCGGTCAGTCGTTCGTCATCTCGGCGGCGCACACCGCTGCCGACGTCGAGCACACGGTCAGCGCGGTGCGTGAGGCGCTGGCGGTGTACCGCGACGCGCTGCACGAGGGCGGCATCGGACAGTTCCTCGTCGGCCGCCCCGTAGCTCCTGCGCTGCGGCCGTTCGCCGCGCCACGTCGGCTCTAAAACCTTGACAGTTGGTGTCAGGGTTTGACACCACGATGTCAGGAATGATGCAGCTGAAGAGCAAGGTCGCGCTGGTCGCGGGCGGCACGCGCGCAGCAGGTCGGGCGATCGCGGTGGAGCTGGGCCGCGCCGGTGCGACGGTGTACGTCACCGGCCGCAGCACACGAGCGATGCGGTCGGAGATGAACCGGCCCGAGACCATCGAGGAGACCGCCGAGCTGGTGACCGCCGCCGGCGGGACCGGCATCCCGGTACAGGTCGACCACCTCGAACCGGACCAGGTGCGCTCGCTCGTCGCCCGGGTCGACGCCGAGCAGGGGCGGCTGGACGTCCTGGTCAACGACATCTGGGGCGGTGACATGTACCTCAAGTGGGGGACACCCCTGTGGGAGCTGTCGCTGGACAACGGGCTGCGCATGCTGCGCCTGGGCATCGACAGCCATGCCATCACCAGCCACAGCGCGCTGCCGCTGCTGAGCAGGCGGCCGGGCGGGCTGGTGATCGAGATGACCGACGGCACCACCGAGTACAACTCCAGGTACCGCAGCCGCGAGGGCTTCTTCTACGACTTGGTGAAAGTCGCCGCGCAGCGCATGGCGATGGCGTTGGCGGAGGAGTTGCGCCCACTCGGTGGAGCCGCGGTGGCGCTGACCCCGGGCTGGCTGCGCTCGGAGGCGATGCTCGAGATCTACGGCGTCACCGAGCAGAACTGGCGTGACGCGACAGAGCGGCAGCCGCACTTCTGCATCTCCGAGTCCCCGCTCTACGTCGGCCGCGCTGCTGCCGCGCTCGCGCAGGACCCGAGGGTCGCCCGCTGGTCCGGGCAGACCCTGTCCAGTGGCCAGCTCGCCCAGGTGTACGGGTTCACCGACGCCGACGGCACCCAGCCCGACGCGTGGCGATACCTGCCGGAGGTCGAACACGCCGGTCGTCCTGCCGGTGACACGGGCTACCGCTAGTCGACGGCGTTGCGGGCGGCGATCGCCCTGCCGTGCTGCGCGAGCGCCGCCCGCAACGACCTCGGTTCGAGCACCTCCACCGCCGGCCCGAGCCCGGCCAACTCGCTGACGGCCACCTGCTCGCTCTCCACCTCCAATTCGACCTCGCGCCACCCCTCGGAGTCCGGCTCGGAGGCGTTGCGGACCGCCTCGGCCGCCGCCTGCGCGTCGGTCACGTACCGCAGGCGCCTGATCCCGGACGGGCCCAGCCTCAGCCGAACCCGGACCCGGCTGAGTGAGCGTTCGAACCGCGCCGAGGACTTCGCCCACCAGGTCGGCAGGTCGAAGTCCGCCGGGCGGTCGAAGCGGGCCGCGTCGTCCTGGATCGCGGCGATGCGGCTCACCCGGTAGGTGCGGATGTCGTCCCCCACGCGGGCGACGAGGTACCAGACCGCCGCCTTCATCACCAGCCCGAGCGGATCGACGACGCGTTCGAGCAGTGCGTCGTCCTTGCTGTAGTGCATGCGCAGACGACGTTGCTCCCACACCGCCTGGGCGACGCCGATCAGGTGCGTCGCGTCCTCGGCGCGGTGGAACCAGCCCGGTGCGTCGAGGTGGAACCGCTCCGCGATCTGGCGGGCGTGCTCGCGCAGTTCGGCGGGCATGGTCGACAGGACCTTCGCGCGGGCCGCCGACATCGCGGTGCCCAGGCCCAGCTCCGCAAGCGCTTGCGGCACCTCGGCCGCGAACATCGCCCCGGCCTCGCGGGCGGTGAGACCGTCCAACTGGGTGCGCCAGCCCTCGACGAGCTGGACCCCGCCGTGGCGGCCCGGCTCCGACCACAGCGGTACGCCGGCGGCCTGCAACGCGGCGATGTCCCGGTAGATGGTCCGCTCCGACACCTCCAGCTCGGCCGCCAACTCCGCGGCCGTCGAGCGCCGCCGCCGCTGGATGGTGAACAGCAGCGCCACCAGTCGCTCGGCCTTCATCGGAACCGGATCACGGCGAGCGCCTGGTCGTCGTGCACCTTGTACCGCGGCCAGCGCTGCCGTTGCGGGTCGCCGCGCTCCGCGGCCTGGATCCGGTCGAGCACCGCGTCGGCGCCATGCTCGTCGGCGAGGCGCAGCGCCTGCTCCCAGCTGAACAGGCCGTACTCCTCGACCCCGCACGACACGCCGTCGGTCATCACCAGCACCGTGTCCACCGAACTGGTCGGCCAGCTCGCGGTTGCCGCGTGGTCGGCGGCCGAGGGATCTGCCTCCGCGACCCAGAAGCCGCCCTCGCGGTTGCGCAGCTGGGACAGGTCACGGCCGGAGGCCCGCAGTGTCGCCAACTGCTCGTCGACGAACACGTGCGGGTGCGGGTCGAACACGACGACCGGGCTGTCAGCCAGCACCAGTGCGTCCACGGTGGACTCCGACCAGCGCACCATGGCCACCGTGCTCGACGGCGAGTCGTGTGGAACGAGGTCGTGCGCCGCGGCCACCGCCCCGATGCTGTCCGCGAGCAGTGCTCGCAACTGTTCGCACGGTCGTTCACTCAGTTGTCGCGCCAGCTCGGCGGCCAACAGCGTGGCGTACCAACCGCCGTCGCGGTCCGGCGGACGTCGGGAGGTGACGCCGTCGAGCACGACCACGGCGTTCGAGAGCACGACAACGCGGTCCTCGCTCGGCCGCGGCACTCCTGCTGGGCCGACGCCGGGGCGCTCGGCAACCTCGATCTCCGGCACGCCCGCCGAGCCTAGTCGGACCAGATGAGCCAGCGCAGGAACAGTTGGGTCAACGGGCCGATCGTCACCGCGTAGAGCACCGTGCCGACACCAACCGTGCCGCCGAGCAGCCAACCGACCGCCAGGACCGTGAGCTCTATCGCTGTGCGGATCAGCCGCAGCGACCAGCCGGTGCGCATGTGCAGACCGGTCATCAGGCCGTCGCGGGAACCCGGCCCTAGCCGTGCGCCGACGTAGGTCGCGGCGGCGACCGCGTTCAGCACGATGCCCGCGACGAGGTAGGCCGCACGCAGCACCAGTGAGTCCGGCGTGGGCAGCAGCGCCAGGGTCGCGTCCACCGCGAAGCCGATCAGCACGATGTTGGACACCGTGCCGAAACCGGGGCGCTGCCGCAGTGGGATCCAGCACAGCAGCACCGCCAGGCCGACGAGCTGGGTCACCGCGCCGAAGCTGAGCACGCCGATCCGGTCGGTCAGGCCCTGGTGCAGCACGTCCCACGGGTCCAGGCCGAGGTTCGCCCTCACCAGCAGGCCCATGCTCGCTCCGTAGAGCGCGAGCCCACCGAACAGTTGGGGTAGCCGCCGCACGGGTCTCACCCGGAGTGGCACTGAGTCCAGACGTAACGCCATGTGCCCACCCTCCGGGGGGATTGGCCTTTACTTCAATGGCCAATCTTCAATAATTGGCCGCATGGATGCGGCGATACCCCTGGGAGCGCGGATAGGCGGTGCCCGGCTGGCCAGCCAGCTGGGCGAGTGGCGGATCCGCGGTGCACGCAGCGCCTCGGCCGACCTGTCCGCCGCGCTGCGCCTGCTGGTGCTCGACGGCAGGCTGCCCGCGGGGACCAGGCTGCCCGCCGAGCGTGAGCTGGCCCAGGCGCTCGGCGCCAGCCGGACCATGATCACCGCAGCCCTCGACCACCTCCGCACCGAGGGGTTCGTGGCCAGTCGGCAGGGTTCGGGCTCCTGGATCACGCTGCCCGCGACCGCCGCGAGCCCGGCCGCCGAACCGCCCGTCGAGCCCCGGCTGCTCAACCTCGCGCACGCCGCCCTGCCCGCCCCGCACGAACTCGTGGCCGCGGTGGACGCGGCCCGGCTCCGGCTGCCCGAGTACATGTCGGATCCCGGCTACCACCAGTGCGGGCTGGACCTGCTGCGCCGACGCATCGCCGACCGGTACACCGAGCGCGGTCTGCCGACCACCGCCGACCAGGTCGTCGTCACCAACGGCGCACACCACGCGTTCGTGCTCGTCCTGCGACTGCTCGTCGGCCCCGGCGACCGGGTTCTGGTGGAGCAGCCGACGTACCCCAACGCGCTGCACGCGATCAGGTCGGCGAGCGGACTGCCGGTGCCGGTGGCGCTGACCGAGGACGGGTGGGATCTCGACGGCATCGAGGCGGCGATCCGCCAGTCGGCACCTCGACTGGCCTACCTGCAGACCGACTTCCACAACCCGACCGGGCTGCGCATGTCCGAAGAGGACCGCGGGCGGCTGGTCGCGCTGCTGCGCCGCACTCGCACCTTCGCGGTGATCGACGAGACGATGGTGGAACTGGACCTCGGTGCCGACGGCCCGAGCCCACGGCCGCCGGTGGCCTGCTTCGGCGAGGACCACGTGATCACGATCGGATCGGCGAGCAAGACCTACTGGGGTGGGCTGCGGCTGGGCTGGGTGCGGGCTCCGGTCGAGCTGGTGCACCGGCTGGTCGCCGCGCGCTCCGCGGTGGACCTGGGCTCACCGGTGTTCGACCAGCTGATCCTCGCCGAGCTGCTGAGCGATCCCGAACCGGTGCTGCGCAGGCGACGCGGGGAAATCGCCGTGCTGCGGGACGCGCTCGTCTCGGCGCTGCGCCAGCACTGTCCTCAGTGGAGTTTCCGAGTGCCGGATGGTGGGCTCAGCCTGTGGTGCCGCCTCGACGCGCCGATCAGCAGTCGGCTCGCGGTCGCGGCACGGGGATTCGGGCTGCGGTTGGCGCTCTCGTCCGGCTTCGCGGTGCACGGTGGCATGGAGCGCCGGCTCCGCCTGCCCTACGCGCTGCCCGCCGAGGTACTCGCCGGGGTCGCCCGCGACCTGGGGCGGCTGGCCGCCTCGGTGGGCGGCGGGGGCAGCTTGTCCACAGTGGACGATGAACTGCCGGTTGCCTAGAAGTGGCTGGAAACAAAAGAGAGCGCTGAGCGGAACCGGTTCACGTGGACCCTGGTTCCCGCTCAGCGCATCTCGGTTGGCCACTCGCGACACCCAACCCGGCTCTGCCCCTCGTAGTGCCGGACGGGTGTCGTGAGTGACCAAGTTGGTGGAGCCCCGGCGTCACGGGGGCAACGCGACGCCGGGGCCAGCCCCCGACCTGACCGGGCGCGGTCGGCAGGTCGGGACGATCCGGGACTTCGGGGGAGGACCCACGTCATGCGGCACGACTGGACCGGGAGGACGTGCTCGACACGATCGTTGTGCGCCTGACGCGGATCCACATGGGGGCATCCCCGTGCCCGGATCGGCTCGGTACGGCCATGTCCGGGCACACGTGTGCCCGACGGCCGTGGGCGCGGTCAGTCCGGCGAGGTGCTGGGGAGTCCGGGGACACCGTCGCTGACGCGCTTGGCGTGCAGTTCGTCGGTGGAGGACCCCGGGGTCGGCTGGAAGCCGGTCTGCGGCGGGACCACACCGGTCAGGCCGCTGTTGCCGCCCAGGTCGTGACCGGACAGGCCGGTACCCGTGGACGGGCTGGAGATCGGTTGCGAGGCCGGCTGCGGCTGCAACGGGACGTCGCTGGGGCGTTGCGCGGGCTCGGGGGTGGTCACCGGCGCGCTCATGGATGCGACCACCGTCATCGGGGTCGCCGCGACCTGCTCGGTGACGGCGTGCCAGTCCGGGGTGGACTGGCTCGTGCGTGCCGGGGGCGGCGCCTGATGGGTAACCGGCGGTGCTTCCTCGGGTGCGGGCTTGACGACGGGCACGCTGACCGAGGTGGACCCGGTCCACACGCCGCCGCCCGAGGAGCCGCTGCCGGAGGACCCAGAGCCACTGCCGCCCTCGACCGGGGCGGGCAGGATGACCGTGCCCCCGCCGCCGGAGGTGCCGCCACCCGAGCCGGTGACGTCGATGGGCGGGATGACGGGGTCCTTGCTGGTCGAGGTGGAGCCGCCACCGGTGTCCTGGCGCTGCGGGCCGAGCAAGGTGGTGATCAGCCTGGAGAGCAGGCCGGGGTCGCGCTGGACGGTCTCACTGGTCGTCGGCTCGCTGGCCGCCGTCGGCGCGCTCGCGGTGGAGTCGGGTGCGGTCGCCGCGTTGGCCACGGCACTGCCCAGCAACCAGGCGAACAGGACCAGTCCGCCGGTGATCACAGCCCGGCGGGCGGCAGCACACAACACAGCGCCGACGCGCTGCGTCGTCCCCGTGCTGGCCACTCCCACCACCACCGTCCGCCTTACCGGCCGAAAAACAAGTGACGTTGTCGGACTCGGCGATGCGTCATGTTTAGCACTGGCGTGTCGATTTGCACACGTACTAGCCGGGAACCACCCGGATAGGCGCCAAGTCCGTCACTGTCTGACATCAGTCTTGCACAACTCGGCCACGGTGTGTTGCCTTGTTCGCTGGGCCACTCGTTTGAGGGTTTTCGGCCACTTGGCGGATCGGAACGGTGGCGCCCCACTTCTAACCCGTGTCGAACACACCGACCGGGAGGATCGGATGTACGAGAACTCACCGTCCGAGGGTGGGCGCGTCGGCCCGCTCGTGCTGGCGGCGATCGAGGGGGACCGGGGCGCGGCAGGGGAGCTGGTGGCCCGCTACTCGCCCACGCTGTGGGCCGTGGCCAGGGCGCACCGGCTCAGCCCCGCCGACGCCGCTGACGTCGTGCAGAACACCTGGCTCGCCTTCCACGAGAAGGCGCACACGATCCGCGACCGGGAGGCGGTAGCGGGGTGGCTGGCCACCACTGCCCGGCGCGAGTCGCTGCGGCTGCTGGCCGGTCGCCGCCGGGAAATCCCAGTTGAGGAGCTGAGAGAGCCCGAACCGAACTGGGACGGCCCCGAGCCGCGTGCGGTGCTGGCTGACCGCGACCGCACGCTGTGGCACGCCTTCGGGCAGCTGCCCGAGCGCTGCCAGCAGGTGCTGCGACTGCTCGCGCACAGCCCGGAGCTGACCGCCGAACAGGTCGGCACCGCGGTCGGGCTGGCGCCGGGCAGCATCGCCAAGACCCGGCTCCGCTGCCTCCGGGTGCTGCGGCGCAAGGCGGCACTCGCTGGTTTGTTCGAGGAGTGCGCGTCATGACTGGGACGCCGCTGTGGGAACTGCTCGGCGAGGAGGAACGGCAACTGCTGCGACTGCTCAGGTCGATGCTGGACCGAATCGATCCGGTACCGGTCGAGGTGCTCCGCGCGGCCACATCACTCGGTCAGCGTATTGCCGATCCGTGGGCCGCAATGCGTCTGGTGAGTTGACGTAATTAGGTGACAAAGGGGTCTCGATTGCGCCTGAGACCCCTTTGTCACGCCTGCGTTCAGCCGAGCTTGCGCAGCCGGGCGATCGCCTCGTCGATTACCTCGTCGCGCTTGCAGAACGCAAACCGGACGAGATGGCTCCACTCCTGCGGGGAGTCGGTGAACACCTGCACCGGCACACCCGCCACGCCGATGCGCTCGGGCAGCTGGCGGCACAGCTCGGCCCCGTCGGTGAAGCCCAGCGGCCGCACGTCCGCGCACACGAAGTAGGTGCCCTCGGTGGCGCGCACGCCGAAGCCCGCGTCGGACAGCCCCTCAGCGAGCCGGTCCCGCTTGCGTTGCAGGTCGTCACGCAACTGGTCGACCCAGGCCAACTCGGTGCGCAGGGCGTGCGCCACGGCGGGCTGGAACGGGGCGCTGCCGACGAAGGTCAGGAACTGCTTGGCCGCGCGCACCGCCGCGACCAGATCCGCGGGGCCGCACACCCAGCCGACCTTCCAGCCCGTGGCGTTGAAGGTCTTGCCGGAGCTGGAGATCGCCAGCGTCCGCTCGGCCATGCCCGGCAGCGAGGCCAGCGAGATGTGTTCCTTGCCGTCGAAGACCAAGTGCTCGTAGACCTCGTCGGTGATCGCGATCAGGTCGTGCTCCTGGCACAGCCTGGCGACCGCTTCCATCTCCTGGCGGTTGAACACGGTGCCGGTCGGGTTGTGCGGGGAGTTGAGCAGCAGGGCCTTCGTGCGCGGGGTGACGGCCGCGCGCAGCGCCTCGACGTCCAGCGCCAGCCGGTCGCCGTCCTCCACGAGCGACACGACCCTCCTGGTCGCTCCGGCCATCGCGACGGAGGCCGCGTAGGAGTCGTAGTACGGCTCGACCAGCAGCACCTCGTCGCCCGGTTCGACCAGCGCGAGCAGGGCCGCCGCGATCGCCTCGGTGGCGCCGACTGTCACCAGCACCTGGCTGTCGGGGTCGTACTCGGTGCCGTACCTGGTGCGGTGCTCGGCGATGGCCTGGCGCAGTTCCGGCCGTCCCGGGCCCGGCGGGTACTGGTTCACGCCCTCGGCGATCGCCCGCTGGGCGGCGGCGAGCATGGACGCGGGTCCGTCGGTGTCCGGGAAGCCCTGGCCCAGGTTGACCGCCCCGGTCCGGGTGGCCAACGCGGTCATCTCCGCGAAGATCGTCGAGGTGAAGGGGCGCAGCCTTGACACGAGCGCTGGTGTTCGCACATCCGGGATCCTCGCTGATCCGTCCCTGAGCTGTCATCCGGGTACGCCCGGGAAGTTGCCGCTCGGCGGGCCGCTCGGACTGTTGTGGGGGAACAATGGCGGGAGTGGAGCAACTCACGGCGGCCGACCAGGTGAAGCGCAGGGCTCTGCGGCGGATGAAGCTGGTCGCGGGTGGCCTGCTGGCCGTCGCGACGGTCATCTACGCGGTGACCAGCTGGCTGGGCGGTCCGGCCTGGCTGGGCTACGTCCGCGCAGCGGCAGAGGCGGGCATGGTCGGTGCGCTGGCTGACTGGTTCGCGGTGACCGCGTTGTTCCGGCGGCCGCTGGGCCTGCCGATCCCGCACACCGCGATCATCCCGACCCGCAAGGACGTGCTGGGCGCCAGCCTCGGCGAGTTCGTCGGCACGAACTTCCTGTCCGAGGTGGTCGTGCGGGAGAAGCTGCGCCGGGCGCAGATCGCCCGACGGGTTGGCGGCTGGCTCGCCCAGCGCGACAACGCCGAGCGGGTCACCTCGGAGCTGGCCAACGTCGCCAAGGGCGTCATCGCCGTGCTGCGCGACGAGGACGTGCAGGCGGTGCTGGAGCAGGCCGTGGTGCGCAGGCTGGTGGCGTTCCCGTGGGGGCCGCCGCTGGGCAAGCTGCTGGGGCAGGTGCTGGAGGACGGGGCGCACCACAAGCTGGTCGACCTGGTGTGCGACCGGGCGTACGAGTGGGTGCGCGACAACCACGAGACGGTGCAGCGGGTGGTGTCCGAGCGCGCGCCGTCCTGGTCGCCGCGGTTCGTCGACAGCCTGCTCGCCGACAAGGTCTACAACGAGGTGCTCGGCTTCGCCTGGGCGGTGAAGACCGACGTCAACCACCCGATGCGGCTGGCCGTCGACCGGTTCCTGGCCGAGTTCGCCGATGACATGCAGCACGACCCGGCCACCATGGAACGCGCCGAGCAGGTCAAGCGCCAGGTGCTCGCGCACCCCGAGGTGCAGAACCTGATCGGCTCCGCGTGGGCCACCGCCAAGCGCATGCTGCTCGACGCCGCCGAGGACCCGTCCAGCGAGCTGCGCAAGCGCGTGCTGGAGGGGCTGGTCTCGGTCGGCGGCCGGTTGGTCGAGGACGACACGATGCGCGAGAAGGTCGACGGTTGGCTGGAGGGGGCCGCCGCGTACGTGGTCGGCAACTACCGGGGCGAGATCACCACGCTGATCACGGACACGATCGAGCGCTGGGACGCCGAGGAGACCGCGCGCAAGATCGAGTTGCAGGTCGGCAGGGACCTGCAGTTCATCCGGATCAACGGCACCGTGGTCGGCGCGCTCGCCGGGCTGGTGATCTACGCCTTGTCACAGCTGTTCTTCTGAGGTTGTGCACAGGCGGCGAGTTGTCCACATGTGGATCTTGGCGAAGATCGACTGTCGGGGTGGGGCGGTAGACTGGTGTCGGGGTCGCCCCCCTGGGAGTGGCGGGGGATTGTCACCAGGTAGGCGGGCGATCGCGAGCGTCAGGAGGCGGCGCCGCGGGCGCGTTCCCGCCAGTTGCGGGCCTTCTCGCGGTTGCCGCAGACCCGCATCGAGCACCAGGTCCGCGAGCGGTTGCGGGAGCGGTCGCAGAAGGCCCAGCCGCAGTCGTCGGCGGGACAGATCTTGATCCGGTCCCAGTAGCCCATCACTGCCAGGCGGGCGGCAGCGGCCAGCACGGCGCCCAGCGCGTCGCTGGCGGTCAGCACGGGAACGCCGCCGCTGAGCTCGATCCGGATGGTGCCGCCGGCCCCGTCCACCGGGGGCGCGGGGCTCGTGCCCTGCTCGTTGTGGTGCGCCAGCACCACGCAGCGCAAGGCGTCGCGGACGGTCTTCACCCGGTCCGGAAGCCCCGGGGCGCCGAGACCGCGCTCGGTCACCCATCTCAGCCAGGAGCGCTCGTCATCGAGCACATCGGAGGCTTCTTCGACGCTCACGGTGTTCAGGAAGGCAAGTAGCAACTCCACGTCCCGTTCGGCGTCCCAGCCGGATTCCTGCACGGCGCGAGCGCCGGCGGCCAGACCAGTCACCACACCACTTTAGGCGCCAAACCGGTTGCCGTCTCGTGCCGTAACCGGCAAAGTCGTTTCACTGGTTTCGATCTGTGGAGGTGTGTGATGACCGTCTCGGTGCGGACGATCGTGCTGGACAGCCTGCGACCGAGGTCGCTCGCCGGCTTCTACGCCGAGGTGACCGGCTGGAAGCTGCGTGAGGACGAGGACGTCGACGAGTGGGCGGTGCTGGTCAACCCGGACGGTGGCGTGAACCTGGCCTTCCAGTACGCCGCCGACTTCAAGCCGACCACCTGGCCCGCGCAGGACCGGCCGCAGATGCTGCACCTCGACCTGGGTGTGGACGACCTCGACGCCGAGCAGGAGCGGGTGCTCGGGCTCGGCGCCCGGCTGCTCGACACCCAGCGGACCTTCCGCGTCTACGCCGACCCCGAAGGTCACACGTTCTGCCTCTGCGCCTGCTGATCAGGCGTGCGGCTGTCGGGCTGGGCAGCCGCCGGTCGCGTAGGACGGGTCGTACTCGAAGTGCCAGAACTCGTTGTCGTACCGGCGGCACCAGCCGTACTTGCCCCTGCTCTGCTCCAGCCACTGCGCTGACGCCCTGGGCTGCACGTCCGCGGCTGTGCCCTGCACGTGCATGGAGCGTTCCGGGGGTAGCACGTAGGTGGCGGCTACCTCGGCGCCGTACTTCCGCACGTAGTCCTCGAACTCCGCGCGCTGCTGCTCTGCGTCGCGCTTGCCGTCGTGCAGGCAGAGCGTCACTCCCTCGCCTGCCGCGATCCGCGTCACATCCAGCCATGCGGTGATCGCCGCGGGCTTCATGCCACTCGGGTCCTTGTCCTGGTAGGTGCCGTCCACCGGACACGGTCGGTCGGGGTGCCCGGCCGCCGACGAGATGTGCGCCGGCTGTGCTGATCCGCTGACGCGCGTCACCGCCTGGCCCGCGAACACGGTGATCACCCCTGCCGCCACCGCCGTGCCCAGCGCCGTGGCAACCCATCCGTATCGCATGTCGTCCTCCTGTTCACCGGGTGAGTAGTCACCCGCTGCCAGGGCAGACGACCGAGCAAAGTCGCAGGTTGCGTGGTATGCACAGGGTGTATAGACCGGGCGTATACACTCGATGTACAGTGGCTCGCATGTCAATCGGGCTCACGTTGCTGGGGTTGCTGGAGACCGGCCCTCGGCACGGTTACGACCTCAAGCGCGCCTACGACGAGCGCTTCGGTCACGATCGGCCGCTGCACTACGGCCAGGTCTACTCGACACTGTCGAGACTGCTCCGTGACGGCCTCGTCGAGGTCGAGGGTGTCGAGGCTGGCGGCGGTCCTGACCGGAAGCGCTACGCCATCACCGGTGCGGGCGTCACGGACGTGCACGAGTGGCTCGCCACGCCGGAGAAGCCCGAGCCGTACCTCCAGAACACGCTCTACACGAAGGTCGTGCTCGCCCTGCTGTCCGGTCGTGCCGCAGCGGAGGTGCTGGACGTGCAGCGCTCGGCGCACTTGAGACTGATGCGTGAGCTGACCCGCCGAAAGTCCGGCGGTGACCTGGCTGACCAGCTCATCTGCGACCACGCGTTGTTCCACCTGGAAGCCGACCTGCGGTGGCTCGAGCTCACCACCGCCCGGCTGAACCAACTCGCCAAGGAGATTCGGTCGTGAACGCCGGAGCACTGATCACAGACGAGAGCGTTGCTCTGCTCGAAGCGATCGACCTGCGCAAGTCCTTCGGGCCCACGCCCGCGCTCGACGGCGCGGGACTACGGATGCACGCAGGCGAGGTGGTTGCGGTGATGGGGCCTTCGGGTTCCGGCAAGTCCACGCTGCTGCACTGCCTGGCAGGCATCCTGCAACCCGACTCCGGCCAGGTCCTGTACCGAGGTGCCGAGCTCAGCGCCATGTCCGACGGCGTGCGCAGCGAACTGCGACGCACCGAGTTCGGCTTCGTGTTCCAGTTCGGTCAGCTCGTGCCCGAGCTGACCAGCCTGGAGAACGTCGCGCTGCCGCTGCGGCTCGGTGGCATGCGCCGCAAGGAGGCCGAGTCCAGGGCCACCGAGTGGCTGGAGCGGCTCGAGGTCGCCGACGTCGCCGCCAAGCGGCCGGGGGAGACCTCCGGCGGCCAGGGCCAGCGGGTCGCCGTGGCACGCGCACTGGTCACCGGCCCGAAGGTGGTCTTCGCCGACGAGCCCACCGGTGCCCTCGACTCGCTCAACGGCGAGCGCGTCATGCAGCTGCTGGTGGCCGCCGCGAAGGACACGAACGCGGCCGTGGTGCTGGTCACGCACGAACCCAGGGTCGCCGCCTACTCCGACCGCGAGGTCGTCGTCCGGGACGGCAAGTCCCGCGAAGTGGAGCTGGCTCGGTGAACTCCTCCGACAACCGTTCTCGGGAAACGGTTGGCGCCCGGTCTCGGGGGCCGGGCGCCCTGCTCACCCGCTGGGTGGGCGATCTCGCCCTGGGGGTCCGGCTCGCACTCGGGGGCGGCCGGACCTCCTGGGCGAGGCTCGCGCTGACCGCGGTCGGCGTAGGGCTGGGCGTCGCCGTGCTGCTCGCGGCGACCTCGTTGCCGCACATGCTCCAGGTCCGCAACGAACGGGGCAACGCGCGCGCCATCCCGTCGCACGGTTCTGTTGAGGCCCAGCAGCAGTCGGTTGCCGGGGTGGACCCGGTCGACATCGAACTGCGCAACGACGAGTACCAGGGCCGTGGCCTGCAGGGCTACGTGGTCCAGCTGAACGGCCCGAACCCGCCGCACGCCCCCGGCGTGGACAGGCTGCCTGGCCCCGGTGAGGTCGTGCTGTCCCCCGCACTGGCCGAACTGCTCAACTCCCCGGGCGGCGACCTGCTGCGACCCCGGTTCTCCCAGCGGGTCATCGGCACCATCGCCGACGAGGGGCTCACCGGGCCGAACGAGTTGTTCTTCTACGTGGGCCTGCCCAGCCTCGCTGGGCAGACCGAGGTCGGCCGCATCCACAACTTCGGCTGGCAGGAGGCCCCGCGTGAACTGCGTGGCATCGAATGGCTGCTGATCGCGCTCGGCGCGGCCACCTTCCTGATCCCGGTGGTCGTGTTCGTCGCGACCAGCACCAGGCTCGCCGCCTCCGCCCGGGACCGCAGGCTCGCCGCGCTGCGCCTGGTCGGCGCGGACGGCAAACAGGTGCGCCGGATCGCTGCCGGTGAGGCGTTCGTCGGTGCGATCGCCGGGTTGTTCGTCGGTGTCGCGATGTTCCTCGTCGCGAGGCAGGTCGTGCCCGCACTCAGCTTCTCCGCGTTGCGGGGTGGGATCTTCGCTGCGGACATCCGTCCTGAGTGGACACTCATCGCGCTGATCCTCGTGCTGGTCCCCCTGCTCTCGGTCGGTGTCGCCACGCTCTCCCTGCGCAGGACGATCATCGAGCCGTTGGGCGTCGTGCGCCGGGGCAGGCAGGGGCGTCGCAAGCTGTGGTGGCGGCTGATCCCGGTCGTGGTCGGTGTTGGCCTGCTGTTGTGGAAGTCCAAGTCGTTCGAACGGGCCGTGGACAACTCGAGCCAGGCAGCGGTCGTCGCGGGCATCATCCTGTTGCTGATCTCGGTTCCAGTGATCCTTCCGTGGGTCGTGGAGCGAGTCGTCGTGCTGCTGCGCGGTGGGTCACCGTCCTGGCAACTGGCCATTCGGCGCCTGCAACTGGACAGTGGGACCTCGGCGCGGGTCGTCGGCGGTGTCGCGGTGGTGTTGACCGGGGCGATCGCCCTCCAGACCCTGTTCATCCCGGCGCGCAGTGAGGCCACCCCCCGCAGCTCCGCCAACACCGAGCTCTGGGCGGGCATGCCGGCCACCAGCCTCACCGAGGTCGACGTGTTCCGGAGCGCACTGGGCGGGCTGGTCGGCCTGGGCAGTGCGAAGTTCGCCGTGAACGGACAAGTACAGGACGCCAAGGGCCAGCGGGTCAACCTCGAACTGGGCAGCTGCGAGGAACTCCGTGCAATGGTCAAGCTCGACCGCTGCGCGGAGGGAGACGCCTTCTACGTCCCCCTGCCTGGGGCGACGCGGCCTTCCCCGGACTCGCACACGTTCGTACCTGTTGCCGGGCAACAGGTCTGGTTCTCCGGTAGCTATGGGCAGGACCTCGCGAAGTTGCCCAAGTGGACGGTTCCCGCCAACCTTCGCTCGGTCGATCCCGTGAAGGACAGCGGTTCCGCGGTCGGCTCCCTGTTGGTGACCAAGGGGGCGATCGCGAAGGTCACCAACCCCGCCCTGTACGCCCACGCCTCGATCGCACCGAAGACGCCTGATCCGCAGTTCGTCGAGTACGCCCGCAACGCGCTGGCCCCGCTGGGCTGGAAAGCCAACGTCTACTCGAACAACCAGGACGGCAACGACATCTTCCTGTTGATCAGCAGGGTGCTCAACATCGGTTCGATCATCACCCTGCTGCTCGCTGCGGCGAGCCTGATGGTGGTGGCGCTGGAACAGATCCGGGAACGGCGCAGGGCGCTGGCCGTGTTGATGGCCAACGGTGTCCAGCGCAAGGTGCTGGCGGTCTCCCTGCTGTGGCAGAACACGATCCCGATCGTGCTCGGCGTGGTGATCGCATTGGCCACCGGTGTCGGGCTCGCCGTGCTGCTGCTCGGCATCAGCGGCAGGACAGTCGCACTGGACTGGCCAATGATCGCGGCCTACTGCGGCACCGGGGCGCTCGCCGTGCTCGCGGTGACGATGTTGACCCTGCCCTCCCTGTGGCGCGCGGCCAGCGTCGAGGGATTGCGGGGCGAGTGAGCCGTGCTGCGCAGGTCCGTGCTGCTCGCGGCGGCGATTGCCGCGGTGGCCGCCGCACTGCTGGTGCCACAGGTGATCGCCAGCCGCGAGGCCCGGACCGGGGCCTTGACCTTCAGTGCGGTTCAGCACCCGGTCGCCGGGGTCGAGCCGCTGTACCTGCGCGCACAGTTTGGTGACCACCACGGACAGGCGGTGATCGGGTACGCGGTACGACCCGGTGAGTCGAACACCGTGTTACCACCGGGAGTCAGCCGGTTGCCGGGGCCCGGGGAGGCGGTCGTCTCCCCGGGCCTGGAGGCCCTGTTGCTCTCCCATGACGGCGACGCGCTGCGACCGTTGTTCCCGATGGGCGTCGTCTCACTGATCGCTGAGGACGGCCTCGCCGAAGATGGTGAACTCCGCTACTACGTGGGAGACAGGACCGTCGGCCGCGACAACGCAGTCTACGAGTTCGGGGCTCCGACCAGTCCGGCACCGTCATGGCCATTCGAGGTCGTGGCAGCGCTGGCATCGGTGCTCGGCATCGCCTCATTGATCAGAACGCTGCCGATGTGGAGCTGGCGCATGTTCGGTGCACAGGCACAGCGCTGAACGCGACGTCAGGGGAGCGGACGAGTGCATACTTTCTTTTCCTGGCAACGAGACCTCGCACTCGGTGTGCGGCTGGCGGCCGGTGGCGGTCGGCGGGGCTGGATCCGCTTGGGGCTCACTGCGTTGGGGATCGGCTTCGCGGTGGGAGTCCTGCTGATCGGCGCTTCCGTGCCGACGATCGTGGCCGGGCAGTCCGCTCGCGGCATGGCGCAGAGCGCCAGCACGGTCGTGCTGCCAGGAGTGGACCCGCTCTACTTCCGCAACAGCGCGCTCGACGACTACCGAGGTGTGCGGCTCACCGGCTACTGGGTGTCGCCCAGCGGTCCCAGTTCCCCCAAGCCACCTGGTGTGGACAAGCTGCCCGGCGCGGGCGAAGCCGTGGTGTCGCCTGCGCTTGCCGACCTGCTCGCGTCCGAGGCCGGAGCGGCACTGCGCCCCCGGTTCCCCAACGGCGTCATTGGCGTGATCGCCGACAACGGGCTGAAAGGTCCCGCTGAGTACCGGTTCTACGTGGGGACGCCTGATCACGGCACGATTGATCAGGGTTGGAATCCGGTCTACTCGTTCGGCGACATGGACGCCGTACACGAGGTGGTGCCTGCGGTCTGGCTGCTGGCCGTCGTGGGGTTGGTCGCCCTGTTGTTCCCGGTGCTCGTGTTCGTCTCGACCAGCACCCGGCTTGCCGGGGCCGCCCGTGATCGGCGTCTTGCGGCGCTGCGCCTCGTCGGGGGCAGCGCGCAGCAGGTGTGCCGCATCGCAGCAGGTGAGGCGCTGCTCGGCGCGGTGGTGGGGCTGTTCGTCGGTGCTGTGCTGTTCCTGCTCGGTTGTGGGTTCGTCGAGCAGATCGACCTGTTCGGCGTGAGCGCCTTCGCCGCGGACGTACTCCCGGTGCCCGCGTTGGTCGGTGTGATCGTGGTGGCGGTGCCCGCGCTGGCGGTCGTCTCCTCGTTGATCGCCATGCGCCGCACCACCGTCGAGCCGCTTGGCGTCGTGCGCCTCGGTCGACCTGCACGGCGACGACTGTGGTGGCGGCCCGTCCCCGTGGTAATCGGCCTTGCCCTGCTGCTGAGCCAAGGCGGTGCGTCGGGCGCGATGCGCACAGATGCGCTCGTCGCGGGCGTGTGCACCTTCCTGCTCGGCGTGCCGCTACTGCTGCCCTGGTTACTTGAACGAACGGTCGTGCACCTTGTTGGTGGTGCTCCCTCCTGGCAGTTGGCGATCCGGCGCATGCAGCTCGACAGCGGCACACCGGCTCGTGTTGTCGGCGGCATCGCCGTGGTGCTTGCTGGCGGTATCGCGTTGCAGAGCGTCATCGCCGGAGTCGGCGCATCGGTTGGCGCACCCATGGAGCGGGCCGGGCTGACTGGTCGGTCAAACGTGCAGCTTGCAGACGTCTCGGTAGAGGACCTGGAAGCTTGGGCATCACGTCTTCGCGGGCTGCCTGCGGTTCGCGGTGTGCTGCCGCAGACCACCTTGCAGGTGAGTGACCCGGGTTCGGGTGAGTCCACACAGCTGACGATCGCCTCGTGCGAGTCGTTGCTCGCCCGACTTCCGCTGGGGCACTGCTCGGACGGTGACGCGTTCCTCGTCGGCAGCGGCTGGTCACCCAGGCCGGGGCAGCAGGTGGTGGTGCGCAGCTACGGCCAGAGTCGCAGCACTGCTCCATGGATGCTGCCTATCTCCACTGCGTCAGCGGTGCAGATAGGCAGCGGCACAGCTGCACCGCAGACGCCGCTGTTCGGTGTGCTCGCCACGCCCGGGGCGTTCCGCGGCATGACGGTGCCGCCGGGCGACATGTCGATCCAGGTGCAGTTGCGCGACAGCGACCCGGCCGGCGCCGACCAGGTCGCCAACGCTGTGACGGCACTGGGCTGGCGCGCCCAGGTCGACGACGGCGGCGCGACCACTGTGAGCGACCAGGTCCGCCAGTTCCGCACGGTGCGCAACGCCGTACTGCTCGGTTCCGGCATCACTCTGCTGCTCGCGGGCGCCAGCCTGCTGGTGCTCGCGGTCGAACAGGTGCGCGAACGTCGTAGGCAGTTGGCGGTGCTCGCGGCCAGCGGTGTGCCTGTGCGGACCCTGGCCAGGTCGATCCTCTGGCAGAACCTCGTGCCGGTGCTCATTGCCACCGCCGTCGCGGTGCTCACCGGGCTCGTCCTCGGCGCATTCCTGCTCGGTGTCATCTCCCGGCCGGTGGTCTTCAACTGGGCTGGAGTGGTGCTGCTCACGAGCTCCGCCGCGGCGTTGGTGCTGGGCGTCACCGCAGCAACACTGCCGACGCTGCGCAGGGCGAGCAGGCCGGTTGAGCTGCGCGCCGAGTGAGTTGTCAGGGTTTCTTGTCAGGTTTGATTGCGCCGTGCTCGTCCGCCGAGTCCTGAGCCAAGTGCTCCTGCACACGAGCATGGCGGAACTGGTAGCGCGCTCCCACCTGGCGCAGCACGCCCAGCTGGTGGGCGTCCTCCAGGAACTCCAGCAGCCGGTACGGCAGCCGCCCGCGCATCGCCAGCCAGGCCCGCGCCACGCTGAACCACCACCAGTTGCGCGACATCGCCGACAGCACGAACCCGAGCAGTGCACCCGCGCTGAAGCCGAGCCACACCATCCCAGTACGGCCCGCGCCGAACAGCAGCGCCGCGGCCGATCCCACGCCGATGCCGAACACGAGCACCACCAGGCCGACGAGCGCGCGGTCACGGGACATGGTCGCCTCCGCGCTGGGCGGCCTGCTCAGCTCCACCGGGCTGCCCAGTGAGAAGCGCAGGGCGGTGGCGATGGCCACGCTCAGACCTGAGATCAGCCCGGGATCAGCGCCGAACAGCGCGCCGAAGACCAGCCCGACCGCCGTACCGCTGATCAGGCTGACCACCAACATGCTGCGTGCCGCCCCGAAGCGCACCGATGCCGAGGCGGCACGTCCACGTGAGGTCGTGCTGAACAGCGTGCCCGCGGTGGCCAGCGTGCCCGCGATCGAGCCGGTCACGGTGGCGGTGCTGAGCACGGTCAGCCGGTTCACCAGCGCCACCATCAGCCCCACGCTCAGCGCCGTCATCAGCCCCAGCGAGACCGCGCCGAGCACGGTCAGCCAGTACCGGTGGACCAGGCGCCGCAGCTCCCACCAGGGCAGTTCCCGGTGCTGCATCCTGGTCGCCAGGAAGACCAGCCACCGCCTGGCCTGCTCGGGTTCCCACATGTCCGAGGTGGCGGGCAGGTGGTCGGTGCGCGCGCCCTCGTCCGCCAGCGAGGGGAACACCGCGGTCACCAGCCCGTCCAGCAGGAACTCCTCGATCGAGGCGCGGTTCGGGAACCGGCCCGGGTCGAGCAGTTCGGTCGGGTTCGTGGCCACGTCGGCGTAGCGGGTCCTGGCCAGCCACACCATCAGCGGGCTGCTCAGCGTCTCCGCCAGCGGGCCGTCCGGGTCGTGCCGCAGGTGCAGCAGCAGCGGTTCCCAGCGGGACGCCGCCACGCGGGTCGAACTGCCACGCAGCACGGTGGCCAGCGCGTCCTGCTCGACCGGGTCCAGTTCGATCACCGAGGCGTTGCGCAGCGGCCCGACCCGGGACACCGCGGAGCCGTACGCCGTGGGGCGCGAGGTCAGCACGAGGGGCGTGGCCGGGGGCACCGCCTTGTTGATCCCCTGCAGCGCCGCGACCCGCAGGTTCGCCGGGATCTCGTCGAACGCGTCGAGCACGGGCAGGACGCGGCGCTGGTCGACGAGCAGTTCCGCGGCATAGCTGCCGTACAACTCGGTGTTGCGCAGTGCCGGGTAGTCCTCGCGCAGGCGTTGGGTGATCCACGTCCGCAGGTCCACCCGGGGGTTCCACGAGCCGAGCGGCAGGAGTACCGGTAGCTGGTCGTGCGGGCCGAAGTCCTCCAGCAGGCCCAGCGCGAGCAGCAGCGCCAGCGAGCTCTTGCCCGAACCCGCAGGTCCGAGCACCACGACGCGCCTGCCGGGCAGAGCGCGGAACCAGGGCACCACGGCGTCGACCGACCCGGACAACTGGTCCGGGGCAGCGGGGTTGTCGGCGGGTACCAGCGGAGTCGCCGACCAGGTCAGCGGCAGCTGGTAGGGCCGACTGAGTTCGCGCACCTCGGACTCGGCACGCAACTGCGCGCTGACGGCCTGGGCCAGCCCGGTCGATGCGCTGGCCAGCTGCGCCGGGGTGCTGGGATCGGTGGAGGCCGAGTTGCGCATCCACGGGTCGAGCACGCCGATGAGCACGATGAACAGCGCGGTCACGGTCGACAGCCACAGCGTCGGGTTGATGCCGTTGTCGGTCCACACCAAGCCGATCGTCGCCAGCACGGCGATCAGCACACAGGCCACGACTACGGCACGCTGCCGGGAGATGGACACCGCTGAATCATGACCGACGCCCCGTCACGGACCGTCCAGGGTCGGTGGCGCGTCGTCACGCGGTGCGCCGAATCGTTAGCCGCGCGGCCCCCGGGGGAGCCGCGCGGCGGGCGGTCAGCGCTGCTCCATCTCCGTGACGTGCTTGATGCTGGCCAGGTCGTTCGCGTCATCGGTGACCTCGGCGGCGAACCAGGAGTCCAGGATCTCGTCGAGCACCGGCAGCGAGGTCGTGCGCAGGCTCAGCGCGAGCACGTTGGCGTCGTTCCAGCGCCGCGCGCCCTGGGCGGTGTAGGCGTCGCCACACAGCGCGGCCCGCACACCCGGCACCTTGTTCGCCGCGATCGAGGCGCCCGTGCCGGTCCAGCAGCACACCACGGCCTGGTCGGCGCGGCCCTCGGCCACGTCACGCGCCGCGGCCTCGCTGGCGTGCGCCCAATCGTCCGGTTCGCCCGGGTTGATCGCACCGTGCGCGAGCACCTCATGGCCGCGCCGCCGCAGTTCGTCGGCGATGTCGGCGCCGATACCGTCGAGCATGTCCGCGGAAACCGAGATCTTCACGTGGCACACGGTACTCAGGCCAGCGGCCACCGGTGAGGGCTGTCCGGGGTGTCCAGCCAGAAGTACTGCGCCTCGGGGGTCACGGTGAGCCCGAACCTGTCCCTGCACGGCCGGTCCAGTGCATCCCACTGCTCGTACGCCGTTTCGGCCAGGTCCCACAGACTGCGCGGACCGCCTTGCACGACAACGCCTTCGACGTAGTTCGCCCAGGATCCGTCGGCGTGGGCCAGCCAGGTGCCGCCCTGCTCGTCGGTCCAGGGCATGACCCCGGGTAGCAGCAGCCCCGCGTAGAACTCGAACCGCAGCCCCGGTCGCAGCAAGGTCCGCGCGGACAACTCGGTCTGCCGACGCGAGGTCTGCGGGCCGCGTGGCCAGCCACTCCAGGCGGTTCGGTGTGCGCGCAGCGGCATGAAGCGCCCGTCGTCGAGCAGTACTCGACCCTCCGCGTGCGGTCCGCCGGTCGCGGTCAGCCGTACCAGTCCGGCGCCGATGGGGCGGTTGAGGGTGGTCACGACCTGGCCCCCCGGAACGGTCTGTTCCAGCCAGGGCAACGGAATCCGGGACACGGAGCAGGTGCAGAGCACGCGGTCGTACGGCGAGTTGGCGGCATGGCCGAGCGCGCCGTCGCCGATGACCGACGCCGGTGCGTACCCGGCACGGCTGAGGTTTTCCTCTGCTCTGGCAACGATGTCCGGGTCCACGTCCACGGTGCTGACCAGGTCCCCGCCGAGCCGGTGGCACAGCAGTGCCGTGTTGTAGCCGGTCCCGGTGCCGATCTCCAACACGTTGTGTCCACTGTGGACGTCCAGCGCCTCGAGCATGATCGCCATGATGGTGGGCATGCTGGACGAGCAGGTGGGCGTGCCGCTGACCGGGCCGAGTGCTGCTGCCTGCCGTGCGATCTCGGTGCCGTCGAGTTGGGTGACGAGCACGCGGTCCTGGTACACCGAGGGGAGCCACCGCTCGTCCAGGCTGGTGACCAGTGACCAGTCACCGCTGCTGAGCCGGTTGAAGAACCAGGGTAGGAAGAGGTGCCGGGGCACCTCCTGGAACGCCGCCCGCCAGTGTGGGGCGGTCAGCAGGTCCTCGGTGAGCATGGCGTCGACCAGCTGACGACGCAGCACCGCCGCCTCGCGTTCGAGGTCATCGCCCATGCGGCACAACGTAGTCGCTGTGACCGCAAGCACGCTCGAATGGTGCAAGCAGTCCGCTTGCAACTGCTAGCACTGCGGCGTACCGTGGGTATGACGACAGGGAGTGGACGGATGGACAAGGGCGTCAACCAGGCGGTCGAAGCGGTCGCCGACCTCGGACGCGACATCGGTGAGTACATCCGCCAGCAGCGCAACACCGCACAGATCTCGTTGCGGCAGCTGGCGAAGCTCGCCGGGGTCTCCAACCCGTACCTCAGCCAGATCGAGCGCGGCCTGCGCAAGCCGAGCGCGGAGATCCTGCAGCAGATCGCCAAGGGTCTGCGCATCTCCGCGGAGGCGCTCTACGTGCAGGCCGGGATCCTGCAGGAGCGCGCGGGCGGCGCCGTGGTGGACGCGGTGCTCGCCGACCACGACCTGACCGAGCGGCAGAAGCAGGTGCTGCTCGACGTTTACGAGACCTTCCGGCGGGAGAACGCAATGACGCGCTCCGCACAAGGTGAACACCCCGCCGAGACCGAGGACACCGAGGAGTGATCAGTATGCCCACCCTTCCCACCACCGAGGACGTGCGCAAGGTCGGCGAGCAGGCCGTCGCGGCCGTCGGCACCGTGCTGGAGCAGGCCCGCACCCCGCTGCTGGCCGCCCTGGGCGCCGGCGACCTGGCGGGCAAGGCCGTCACCGAGGCGCTGGCCAAGGCCAGGACCCAGGTGAACGAGCGCGCCGAGGCTGCCCGCACCGCCGTGGACGAGCTGCCCTCCGACCTGGGTGGCCTGCGCGAGAAGCTGGACCCGGCCGAGCTGCGCAAGCTGCTGGACACCTACACCACCGCCGCGTCCAACCTCTACGAGTACCTCGCCGAGCACGGCGCGGAGACCCTGGGCAAGCTGCGCGCGCAGCCGCAGGTCAAGCGGGCGCTGGACCAGGTCGAGGCCGCGCAGCACCGCGCCGAGGACCTCGCCGCCGACGCCCGCGGCCTGGCCGACGACGTGCTGGGCAAGGTCGCCCGGCGCACCCGCTCGGTGGGCGAGCAGGCCGCCGAGAAGGTAGAGGACCTGGCCGAGCAGGTCGCCGAGGACGTGGTCGAGGCCGGTGGCGAGGTCGCCGCGGAGACCCGCAGCGTGACCCGCAAGGCCGCGAACAAGGCCGCCGCCCCGCGCAAGCCCGCGACCCCGGCTGCCACCGCGAAGAAGACCACCGACGAGAGCTGACGCGGCGCCGCGGCAGTGCTCCCGCCCAGGAGCACTGCCGCGGCCTTCGTGCGCTCTCGTGCCTTCTGGACGTAGGCTGGTGTCCGTGCCCCTCCGTCTCGACTTCCTGGTGCTGCAGACGATCTGGTTTGCGGCCATGCCGGTTGGTGCCTACGCCCTGCTGCACGCGCTCCTGCAACGTGCGGACGCCTTCACCGCCATCGACCGCATGACGAAGGTCTCCTGGTCGCTGATCACCGCGGGCGCCATGGCGGGGTTGCTGCTGTTCACCCCAGGCGGCGCCGGCTTCGTGTTCTGGATGGCCGCGCTGGTCGCATCCCTGGTCTACATCGTGGACGTGCGCCCCAAGCTGAACGAGGTGCAGCGCGGCAACAAGTGGTGATCCGCTGGCGGTCGCACGGCCGCGGCTCGCCGGTCACCCTGGTCGCACCGGGACTGGGCGCCACCGAGGGCGAGGCCCGCATCCCAGCCTCGGGGCTGTCGGGCACCCGGGTCGTGGCCACGCTGCCCTCGCACGGTGACGCCCCGGACGCCCCTGATGACTACTGGAGCTACTCCAGGATCGCCGCCGATCTGCTCGGCGTCGCCGACGAGATCGGCGCGAGCAGAGCAATCGGCACCTCGCTCGGCGCGGGAGCGCTGACCTCCATCGCCGCCGCGCATCCCCACCGATTCGATCGACTCGTATTGCTGCTGCCCGCCGCGCTCGACCGGCCTCGCGCGCCTGCCGCGATGTGGTCCTACGAGCGGCTCGCTGACGCAGCTCAAGCCGGTGACGTGCGAGAACTGCGCGAACTGGTCGCCGCCGAGGTCCCTACGGGCATGGACGTGGGCGATCACGTCGACCGACGCACTGCTGCACTGCTGCGGCTCAGCTCGGCGTTGCGCGCCATCCCCGAACAAGTCCCCGTTGCTGATGCGACGCAGCTCAGCTCCGTGGCCGCACCCGTGCTGGTCATCGGAGCTGTGGGCGATCCGCTGCACCCCGAGCAGGTCGCCAAGGACGTGGCCAGGGCCTTCCCCGCAGCGCACCTGGAGCTGTTCGACTCCGCCGCGCCGCTGATCACGCACCGCAAGGAGATCCGCTCACTGCTGGTGGACTTCCTGGCTGGTTAGTGTGGGGTCATGACGACGGTGTGGACGATCGCGGGCAGCCTGGACGTCGGGCCGGTGACCGAGCGCATGGACCTGCTCGCCGCGCCGGTCGCCGAGGCCGTGCGCCGACTGGACCCGGCCGAGGCGGACCGGATCGGTGCGGTGCGGATCGACCCGGAGCTGGCCGACACGGCGGCGTTCTGCGAGCACTACGGCTCACCGATCGAGGCCTCGGCCAACTGCGTGGTGGTCGCGGGCAAGCGCGCCGGTGAGGTGCGCTACGCCGCGTGCCTGGTGCTGGCGACCACGCGCGCCGACGTGAACGGCCTGGTCAAGCGCAGGCTCGACGTGCGCAAGGCCTCCTTCGCGCCGATGGCGGACGCGGTCGGGCTGACCGGCATGGAGTACGGCGGCATCACCCCGATCGGCCTGCCCGCGGACTGGCCGCTCCTGCTCGACGCGCGCGTCGCGGCGGCGCCCGAGCTGGTGATCGGCAGCGGTGTCCGCGGCGGCAAGCTCCTGGTGCCCGGCGACCTGCTCGCCAAGCTGGCCGGTGCCGAGGTGATCGAGGGCCTGGGCGGCTAGAACACGACCGTGCGGTTGCCGTGCACGAGCACCCGGTCCTCCAGGTGCCAGCGCAGCCCGCGGGCCAGCACGACCTTCTCGATGTCCCTGCCCTTGCGGACCATGTCGGCGACCGAGTCCCCGTGGTCCACCCGGATCACGTCCTGCTCGACGATCGGCCCCGCGTCCAGCTCGGCGGTCACGTAGTGGCAGGTCGCGCCGATCAGCTTGACCCCGCGCGTGTGCGCCTGGTGGTACGGCCGGGCGCCGACGAACGAGGGCAGGAAGCTGTGGTGGATGTTCAGCGCCTTGCCCGCCCATGCCGCGCACAGCTCGTGCGGCAGCACCTGCATGAACCGGGCCAGCACGATGGCGTGCGGGTGGTGCCCGTCGACGAGCTGCCGCAGCTGGGCGAAGGCCGCCGCCTTGCCCTCGCCGTCACCAGCGGGGAAGGGCACGTGGTGGAACGGGATGCCGTGCGCCTCAGTGATCTTGGCCAGGTCCTTGTGGTTGCCGATCACGCTGGTGACCTCGACGTCGAGCTCGCCCGAGGCCACCCTGCCCAGCAGGTCGTACAGGCAGTGCCCCTCCTTGGACACCAGCAGCACGACCCGGCGCCGCTCCGCGGTGTCGGTGATCTGCCAGTCCACCCTGGGACCGAACTTGCGGACCACGTCGGTGAAGCGCGCACGCAGCTCCGCGGGGCCGAACGGCAGCGAGTCGGCCCGCACCTCCTGCCTGGTGAAGAACCAGTTCGTGACCGGATCTGTGTGGTAGGCGGCCCCGACGATCCAGCCGCCGGCCTCGGCGAGGAAGCCGGATATCCCGGCGACGATCCCGGTCCGGTCAGGGCAGCCCAGGGTGATCACGTATCGGCGTTCAGGCAGTGGCACAGCCGGTCATTCTCCCAGACGGGAGGGGGTCACGGGGCGAGCGCTTTGAGCAGTTCTGCCTCGCCGGTGATGATCGCGTTGCTGGGCCGTCCCCACACCGCGCGGTACAGCGCGTCCGCGGTGCCCGCCACGGTCACGTCCACGTCGGTGCCCGAACCCGGGGCCGGCCCGACAACGGCCGGGCTGCCCGCGGTCAGCGTCACCTGCCAGGTCCGGCCCGCGTCGGCGGCGTGGTAGAGCACGCGCCCGTCGACCTGGACCCCGCCCGGCTTGCGCTGGCTGAGGATGGGCGCCAGCACCGACAGGTACTCGTCCACCCCGTCAGCGGCCATCTCCGGGTCGAACACCAGCGGAGGCAGCGCGGTGCCCTGGGCCAGCGCGGCCTCGGCGTCCAGGCGGTGGATCGCCGTCTCGTGGGCCTGTCGACGGGACCAGAAGCCGACCTTCCCGTTGACCCCGTTGAACGCCCAGGTCGGCGTGTCCGGATCGGCCTTGGTCAGCTCCCCGGCGAGCTGCTCGGTCACGCCCTGCCAGTGCGTCAACAGCTCGGACCAGTCCGAGGGCACGCTGTCGGGGAAGGGCGGCCGCTGCGAGGTGTCCCCGCTGGTGACCGCGGTCAGCGCCCAGCCGTGCACCTTGGCCGTGTGCTCGACGAGGTCCCGGACGGTCCACTCCGGGCAGGTCGGCACCGGCGCGTCCGGACCGGTCTGCCGCACCGCGGCCCGCATCGCTTCCGCCTGCTCGGTCAGCTTCGCGACCAGTTGCAAGTGATCCACAGCCCTGACGCTAGTCGATGGGGCCGGGTGCGACAGCCGTCCAGGGAACGGTCAGTTCGCCCAGCCGCCACCGGCGCCGGTCGTCCAGCACCGGCCAGCCCCGCGCGGCCAGCAGCCGGACCGATTCGACCCAGCGCGCCCGCGGCCCGAACGGCACGAACGGCGCCGCGGTGGCCCAGCAGTCGTCCAGTTCGGACAACAACCCGTGCACCCGCTCACCGGGCACGTTGCGGTGGATCAGCGCCTTCGGCAGCCGTTCCGCGAGGTCGGTGGGGTTCTCCAGGTCGGCGGGCTTGCACGCCAGCGTGAAGGTGCGCGGGCCCTCGGCGTCCAGCAGCACCCAGCTGCACCGTCGGCCGATCTCGTCACAGGTCCCCTCGACCAGCAGGCCGCCTGGGGCCAACCGCCCGCGCAGCCTGTCCCACGCCTCGGTGGACTGCTCCTCCGTGTACTGCCGGAGCACGTTGAACGCACGCACCAGCGTCGGCCGCAGCCCGGCCAGCTCGAACCCGCCACGCCGGAACAGCAGGCGCGGCGGGTCGTTGGCGTGCTCGGCCGCGGCCACCCGCTCGGCGTCCAGTTCGAGACCGACCGTGCGGATGTCCGGGCGCACCGCTCGCAGCCTGCCGGCCATCTCGACCGTGGTCACCGGCGTCGCCCCGTAGCCGAGGTCGACCACCAGCGGATCGGCCGCCGACCGCAACGCCTCGGCGGTGGCCTGGGTGCCGACCACCCACCGGTCCACCCTGCGCAGCCGGTTGGGATTCGTGGTGCCCCGGGTCGGCAGGCCGAGCGCGCGGGCCCGCCCGGCAGCCAGCCGGGGCTTCTTCGTCGCCATCGTGCGAGGTCAGGAGCTGCGCTCGGCCAGCCAGCCCGCGGTGTGCTCGGACTCCTTCTGGAGCAGCTTGACCACCTGGGCCGCGATGGTCTCCTCGATCTTGCCGCCGAACAGCGGGATGTTCACCACGACCTCGCCGCGCATGCCCAGCACGCTGCCGCCGTCGGCCCCGTCCACCAGCAGCATCTGCCCCTTGATGTGACCAGGCACACCGGGGATGCCCGCCTGGACCGTGCCCTGGTAACCGCCGTTCGTCGCGGGCTGCCAGGTCTCCGTGCGCTCAATCACAAGATCGCCCTTGAGGAAGCTGCGCACCGCGGGCGGCAGGTCCGCCGACGCGACCCCGTGCCGCAGCCGGAACCGCGAGTTCCCGTTGTCGGAGCTGTGTTCCAGCAGCGTGGCGCCCTTGCCCCCGAGCACCGTCAACCGGTCCTGGAGGTAGGTCGGATCGACCAGTGCTGCGTGCACCTGGGCGGCGGTCCACCGGGTGGTCGCCCGGTGCTCAATGCGGCGTGCCATGTCGCGGAGGCTACCGTTGACGTCTGTGACCACCCCGCTGTCCAGTGCCGAACTGCGCAGGTCCGTACCGCTGTCCGGGTACACCACCCTGCGTCTGGGCGGCCCTGCCGCCCGTTTCCTCCGTGCCACCAGCTCCGCCGAGGTGGTGGACGCGGTGCGTGCCGCCGACGCCGATGGCGATCCGCTGCTGGTGCTGGGCGGCGGCTCGAACCTGGTCATCGGTGACGAGGGCTTCGACGGGCTGGTGGTACAGGTCGCCAACACCGGGCGCGGGGTGGACCGGGTCGGCGACGGTCTCGTGCAGCTCACGGTCGAGGCCGGTGAGGACTGGGACGCCACCGTGGCCAACGCCGTCGAGCAGGGCCTCGGCGGCCTGGAGTGCCTGTCCGGCATCCCCGGCCTGGTCGGTGCGACCCCCGTGCAGAACGTCGGCGCGTACGGGGTGGAGATCGCCGACATGCTGACCTCCGTCGACCTGCTGGACCGCCGCAGCGGCCGGGTGCACCAGGTCCGCGCCGAACAGCTCGGTCTGACCTACCGCAACAGCGTGCTCAAGGGCACCGACTCCGCGGTCGTGCTGCGCGCCCGCTTCGCCCTGCGCGACGGGGGTGAGTCGGCGCCGATCCGCTACGCCGAGCTGGCCAGGGTGCTGGGCGTGCAGATCGGCGAGCGGGTCCCGGTCGGCGCGGCCCGCGAGGCGGTGCTCGAGCTGCGCCGGGGCAAGGGCATGGTGCTGGACCCCGCGGACAACGACACGTGGAGCGCGGGCTCCTTCTTCACCAACCCGATCGTTGCCGACGAGGAGCTGCCCGAGGTGCTGCGCCGCATCGGCGAGCGCGTCGGCGCGGACACCGCCGTTCCGCGCTACCCGGCCGACACCGGCAGCACGAAGCTGTCGGCGGCCTGGCTGATCGAGCGCGCGGGGTTCGGCAAGGGCTTCAGCGCGGCCGGTGACAGGGTGTCGCTGTCCACCAAGCACACCCTGGCGCTGACCAACCGCGGCCAGGCGTCGACCGCCGACCTGCTCGCACTGGCCGGGCAGGTCCGCGACGGGGTGTTCGCAGCCTTCGGCGTGCGCCTGGCAGCCGAGCCCGTGCTGGTCGGTTGCGCCCTGTGAGCTGATCGCAGCAGCGCGCACTGCTCCGTTCCGGGCAACCGGTTCGGGAGGACCCGTTCGGCCCAGCGGCTGAACGGGTGACGCCGAGTGACGTCCTACTCACCACGCGTGTTACATGGTAGATGGGGGATTCGCGCGTCGAGGAGGTCGCCATGACCAGCGCGGACGAGTTGGTCCGGTCGGGCATCAGACCGGTCAAGCGGCGGGTCGAGGACGACCTGCTCGCGCTGCGGGGAGTTGTCGGCGTGGACATCGCCGAGAAGATCACTGCCGGTGAGCGCACCGGCCAACTGGGGATCACCGCCTACGTCAGGGAGAAGCTGCCGCTCGCCCGCATCGCACCCGGCGAGGTGCTCCCCGCCGAGGTCGAGGGCGTCGCCGTGGACGTGGTCGCCGACGAGTTCGTGCTGCACCGTGCGCTGCTGGCCCAGGACGCCGAGTTCCCGGACGCCCGGGGCGCGGAGCGGCACAAGGTGGTGCTCGGCGGCATCAGCATGGGGCCGGCGCGATCGATCCTGTTGTGCCCGCCGGACGCGCCGCGGACCGGGGAGTACGTGATCGTGGGCACGCTCGGCGCGCTGGTCACCGACCGGTCCGGCAATGGCCAGGTCATGGGCCTGACCACCTTCCACGCCGCCTGCGTGGACGACGCCTGGTCGGTCGGCGACTCGATGGTGCACCCCTCGCGGGCCGACGGTGGTGGCCAGGACGACTCGATCGGCACGCTCTGCCGCGCCGCGCTGTCCGGCTCCGTGGACGGGGCCGCCGCGCTGCTGGTGACCAGCCACCCGCACCGTGCGTCCATCGTGGACATCGGCCCGATCACCGGCACCGCGGTCGCGACCCGTGGCGCCGTGGTGCGCAAGCGCGGCCGTACGACAGGGCTGACGATGGGCCTGATCACCTCGACCGACGCCACGCTGAAGATCGACTACCGGGACGGGCTCGGCGTCCGCGTACTGCGCAACCAACTGCGCGTCGAGGTCGTCGGCGGCGGGGTCATGGGCGACTACGGGGATTCCGGCGCCGTCCTGGTCGACGTGGACAACCGCGTCGTCGGCCTCTACTTCGCGGGCAACCTGTCCGGCACGGCCGCGTTCGCCAACCCGATCGACCGGGTTCTCGACGAGCTCGACGTAGAGCTGATCACCTAGGGCTCGCGGTGAGCCCTGGTCGCCGACGCCTGGGCGCGCGGCTTCATGACGATCTGGTCCAGGTTCACGTGCGCGGGCCTGGTGACCGCGAACGCGATCACGTCCGCCACATCCTCGGCGACCAGCGGGACCAGTCCCTTGTAGACGTTGGCCGCGCGCTCGGCGTCACCGTCGAAGCGGACCAGCGAGAAGTCGGTCTCCACCATGCCCGGCAGGACCTCGGTGAAGCGCACCGGCTTGCCCAGTTCCTCGCCGCGCAGGGTGCGGTGCAGCGCCGACTGGGCGTGCTTGGCCGCCGTGTAGCCGGCGCCGCCGTCGTAGATCTCCTGCGCCGCGATGGAGGTGACCGTCACCACGTGGCCGTCCCCCGACGCGACCAGCTTCGGCAGCAGCGCCTTGGTGAGGCGGAGCGTGCCCAGCACGTTCGTCTCCCACATCCAGCGCCAGTGGTCCTCGTCCGCGGCGGCGACCGTCTCCAGGCCCGCGGCGCCGCCCGCGTTGTTCACCAGCACCCGGCAGTCCTGGACCTGCTCGCAGAACGCCGCGACGGACTCGGTGTCGGTGACGTCCAGTTCCAGTGGCGTGCCGTCGATCTCGGCGGCGATCTTCTCCAGCCGGTCGAGGCGGCGGGCGCCGAGCACGACGTGGAACCCCTCGGCGGACAGTCGGCGGGCGGTGGCCTCGCCGATGCCCGAGCTGGCTCCGGTGACGATGGCGGTGGGGCGATCGGTGCTCACACGCCGATCCTGCCTCCTCCCGACTCGGGTTGCGAAGCGACCTCCGGTGAGCAAGCTCACAGGCGGAAACGATGACTGATTCACCCGGCCGAACGTCCCCCAGAACGGAAGCAACTTCGGGGAGGTAAGTAAGTGAGAGCGCGGACACGCTTGGCGGCCACTCTGGTGACAGGCGCTGCGTTGCTGCTCACGGCGTGCTCCGGCGGAGCTGGTACGCCGCAGACGCCAACCAAACCACCGGCCCCGCCCGCCAAGCTCACCTCGGCCATCGCCGACGGCAGCAAGGACATCACGGTCAACACCAAGCTCACGCTGACCGCGAGCGACGGCAAGGTCGGCGAGGTCAAGCTGGTGGGCAAGTCCGGGACACCGGTCGAAGGGCGGCCCTCGGACGACGGCAAGACCTGGACGAGCACCGGTCGGCTGGAGTTCGGCGAGACCTACAGCTACGAGGGCAAGGCCCTCAACGCCGACGGCAAGGCCACCGAGTTGCGCGGCAGTTTCAGCACTGTCGCGCCGGGCACACTGGTGCGCGGCATGCTCAACATCGACGACAACGGGACCGTCGGCATCGCCGCGCCGATCATCATCCAGTTCGCCGGGCACGTGGAGGACCGGGTCGCGGCGGAGAAGGCCCTGTCGGTGAAGTCCGAACCCGCCACGACGGGGGCCTGGGGTTGGCTGCCGGACAACGACACCGGCTCGCGCGTGCACTGGCGGCCGCAGAACTACTGGGCGCCCAACACCAAGGTGACCGTCACGGCCAACCTGTACGGCGTGCCCTACGGCCAAGGCCGCTACGGCAAGGACGACGTCACCTCGACGTTCACCATCGGCCGCTCGCAGATCGTCAAGGCCGACGTGAACACGCACCGGATGACCGTGATCCGCGACGGCGCCGAGGTGGCCAGCTACGACGCCAGCATGGGCTCGGGCGCGAGTCAGGACCGCGTCACCAGGTCCGGGATCCACGTGGTCACGGAGAAGTGGGAGGACAAGGTCATGTCCAACCCGCCCTACTACACCGATGCCCGCGAGCGCTGGGCCGTGCGGATCTCGAACAACGGTGAGTTCATCCACGCCAACCCGAACACCATCGGCAACCAGGGCAACAGCAACGTCACCCACGGTTGCATCAACCTGTCCACGGCCAACGCGCAGGAGTACTTCGGCACCGCGATCTTCGGAGACCCGGTGGAGGTCACCGGCTCCTCGGTCGCGCTGTCCTCGGCCGACGGGGACATCTACGACTGGGCACTGGACTGGGGCCAGTGGCAGGCACTCTCGGCGCTACGGTGACACTTTTTGTCAGGGTTTGACACGGGCGTGTCAGCAATGATTCGTCGTTGCTCGAGTGCCTGCGCGCTGCTGGAGCGCTGCTGCACAGCTCGACTGCGGCGGCACAGCTGGAGTGCGTCGGCGCTGCTCAACCGCTGTGGCACAGCTGCGGTGCGTCAGCGCTGCTCGATCGCTGTGGCACAGCTGCAGTGGGTCAGCGCTGCTCGACCGCGGCGACACAGCTCGACTGCGTCAGCGCAGCTCGACCGCTGCCGCCTAGCTCGAATGCCTCAGCGCAGCTCAATCGCCGCCGCCCAGCTGAAGCGCAGCGACACAGATGGGAAGAACACGCCATGGTGCAGGTGTTGTGCACAGGGTGAGGGTGACCACGCCAGACGGAACACAACTCGCCGTGCACGAGACGGGTCCACACGGCGCGCCGGCAGTGGTGCTGCTGCACGGGTGGGCGGCAGCCGCAACGGCCTGGCCAGAGCAGATCAGCGACGAGCTGCGAGTGCTCGCCGTCGACCTGCGTGGCCACGGTGAGTCGGACGTGCCCAGCGGCGGCTACGACGACCCGGACGCCTGGGCGGGCGACGTGTCGGCGGTGCTCGACCACGTCGGCGCTCCAGCAGTGCTGGTGGGCTGGTCGTACGGCGGCCTGGTCATCACCGACTACCTGCGCCGTCACGGCACACGAGGAGTCGCGGGTGTCGTGCTGGTCGGCGCGATCACGGAGATAGGCCGCGGCCGATCGGGTGGGCACATCGGCCCCGCCATGCGCGCCGCGCTGCCCGACGCCCTGTCGGACGACCCGTCCCGAGCGGTGCCAGCGCTGCTCGACCTCACGGTGAGCATGACGGCCGACCCCGCGCCCGGCGCTGACGTGCAACGCGCGCTGGCGACATCGCTGCGGGTGCCCCCGTCCGTGCGTGCTGCCCTGTTCCGCCGCGATGTCGCCAGCGCGGACGTGCTCGAACGCGTCGACGTACCCGCACTGCTGGTGCACGGCACGAAGGACGCGGTGGTCGACCCCAAGGCCACGGACTACGCCGCCGGGCTCATCCCCGGCGCCGAGGTCAGCTGGTACGCCGACACCGGGCACATGCCGTTCGTGGAGCGCGCGGACCAATTCCGTGCTGACCTCGTCACGTTCGTGCACCGCTGCGCCACCACGGCGAGCAGGATCGAGTCGTGACACCGCTGCGCAGGATCGCCGTGCTCTCGGTGCACACCTCGCCGCTGGAGCAGCCGGGCACCGGCGACGCGGGCGGCATGAACGTCTACATCGCGCAGACCGCCACCAGGATGGCCAACCGCGGTGTGGCGGTCGAGGTGTTCACCAGGGCCACGTCCTCGGACCTCCCGCCGGTCGCCGAGCTGGCGCCAGGCGTCACCGTCCGGCACGTGGTCGCGGGTCCCTTCGAGGGCCTTGCCAAGGACGAGTTGCCCGGCCAGCTCTGCGCGTTCACCGCGGGCGTGCTGCGCGCGGAGGCTCGCCAGGAGCCCGGGCACTACGACGTCGTGCACTCCCACTACTGGCTGTCTGGCCAGGTCGGATGGCTGGCCAGGGAGCGCTGGGGCGTGCCGCTGGTGCACACGGCGCACACCCTGGCCAAGGTCAAGAACGCGGCGCTGGCCGAAGGCGACACCCCGGAGCCGAGGATGCGGGTCATCGGCGAGGAGCAGGTCGTCGCGGAGGCCGATCGGCTGGTCGCCAACACGGCGGTCGAGTCGCGCGAACTGGTCGACCTGTACGACGCGGATCCCAGCAAGGTGCTGGCCGTGCCACCGGGCGTCGACCTGGAGCGGTTCACCCCGGGCAGCCAGGCGGAGGCCCGTCAGCGGCTCGGTCTGCCCGCGGACGCGGTGGTGCTGGCCTTCGTGGGCCGTATCCAACCGCTCAAGGCCCCGGACGTGCTGCTGCGCGCGGCGGCGCGGATGGTCGCCGACGCACCTGGTCTGCGCGAGCGCCTTGTGGTGCTCGTGGTCGGCGGGCCTTCGGGCTCGGGCCTGGAGCAGCCGCGCGCGCTCCAGGAGTTGGCCGGGGAGTTGGGGCTGCTCGACGTGGTGCGGTTCATGCCTCCGCAGCGGGGTGCGGCGCTGGCGCAGGTGTACCGGGCGGCGGACGTGGTCGCGGTGCCCAGCCACAACGAGTCGTTCGGCCTCGTCGCGCTGGAGGCCCAGGCGTGCGGCACGCCGGTGGTGGCAGCGGCGGTGGGCGGCCTGCCGATCGCGGTGGTCGACCAGGTGACGGGCCTGCTGGTGCCCGACCACGACGCGGGAACCTGGTCCAGGGTGCTGGGCGAGGTGGCGCTGCGACCGGCACTGCGCGAGGAGTTGGCGAGCAACGCGGTGGGCCACGCGCGCAGGTTCTCCTGGGACCGCACCACCGAGGCGCTGCTTGACGGGTACGTCGAGGCACGTCGTGATTTCCTGTCGGCATTCGATCGACGGGAGGTGGCGGTGTGAGCGAGCTTGCGAGCGGATCATCGGGCGCCAGCGAGGTGTGCCGATGAGTCCGACGCTGGACGAGCTGGACGGCGTCATCGGTGACGTGCTGCGCGAGAACGAGATCAGCCACGACCGCAAGGGGCCGGGGCGCTACTTCGTCACGCTGCCCGGGACCAAGAAGCAGCAGACGAACTGCTGGCTGCTGGTGACCGAACACGCGCTCGTGGTAGAGGCGTTCGTGTGCCGCCAGCCGGACGAGGCACACCAGGACTTGTACCGATTCCTGTTGCGGCGCAACGCTCGCCTCTACGGGGTGCACTACACGCTGGACAGCAGGGGCGACATCTACCTGGTCGGCAGGATCGGCCTGGGCGCGGTCACGCCGGAGGAACTGGACCGCGTGCTCGGCCAGGTGCTGGAGGCCGCGGACGGGGACTTCAACACCCTGCTGGAGATCGGCTTCGCCTCGGCGATCCGCAGGGAGTGGGACTGGCGGGTCTCCCGCGGTGAGTCGCTGGCCAACCTCAACGCCTTCCAGCACCTGGTCGGCGCGGGACGGGACGAGCCCTCGGTGGCCGACGAATCCTGATTGTGACTTTCCACGGGCAACGCCCGCTCGGGCCGGCACCGTCACCGGTGCAGACCTGAGTGGGGAGGATTGTCGTGAAGTTACCGAGAACCCTGGTGCTCGCCGTGGCAGCGACCGCACTGCTGGCCGGGTGCACGGCGGGCGGGCGGTCGGAGTCGTCGGTCGCGGTGGCGCCGGGGGTGGGCAAGGCGGACGCCTCGGGCGGCTCGCCGCAGCAGAAGCAGCCGGTGGCCAGCACCTTCGCGCCCGCGGGCACCGGGCGGCAGATCGTGCGGACCGCCAACCTGGCGGTCAAGGTCCCGGACGTGCCCTCGGCGGTGAACAGCGCACGCAAGATCGGCACTGACGCGGGCGGCTACTCCAGTGATGAGAACAGCGGCGGCGGGCACGCCACGCTGACCTTGAAGGTGCCGGTGGACAAGACGGGCGCGGTGCTCGACCGGCTCGCCGCGCTGGGCGACACGACCAGTCGCACCGAGCACGCCGAGGACGTGACCGAGCAGGTCGTGGACGTGGACAGCAGGCTGGCGGCCCAGCGCACCAGCGTGGACCGGGTGCGCGCGCTGTTGGAGAAGGCGAACTCGATCGCGGACATCACGGCGGTCGAGAGCGAGTTGACCAAGCGCGAGGCCGACCTGGCCTCCCTGCAACAGCGGCACGACGCGCTGGCCGGGCAGGTCGGCATGTCGACGATCGCGGTCGACCTCAGCAAGTCCGAGGGCGCAGCGCCGCCCGCCGAGCAGCCGGGGTTCCTCAACGGGCTCGGCGCCGGGTGGACGGCTCTGCTCGGCACGTTGCAGGGCATCGGCCTCGCGCTGGGCGCCGTGCTGCCCTTCGCAGTGGTGATCGGCATCCCGGGGGCCGCGGTGTGGTGGCTGCTGCGCAGGCGCCGGGTGGTGGCACCCGAGGTCGCCGAGCAGGACTGAGGCGGAACACGCGGGGCGGCTGGAGTTCGAGGGGGAGTCGCAGCTCCCGCCGCCCCGCGTCAGGTTCCCGCCGCTGCGGCAGTCCTGGGCGAGGGGTGCCTCAGGAGGCCGGACGGGGCGTGTGGTCCGACGGGGGTGACGAACCACACGTGCTGCTTCCCGGCTCGGGGAGTGCGTGAGAGCCGATCCGGGCAGCCACCACAACTTGGCAGATCCCGGAACGACACCACAAGTAGATTCGCTGGTCTGTTCGAGTGAAACGACTCAGCTGGCGTAACGATTCGGTGAGAGAGATCATTTCTTGACCCCCTCGTGTGGGCTCGCTCACGATGGGGTGCTTGTGGCAGCGTCTGCCACCAATGACGCTGCAGGTGCCGAGGCGAACGAGGCAGGTAGGCATGGTCTTCCGCAGTCCCTTCCCTGATGTCGACATCCCGGACCTCCCAGTCCACGAACTGCTGTTCGGTGACGTCTCGGCCCGTGCCGACCGGCCCGCGATGATCGACGGGCCCTCCGGCCGGGTCATCACCTACGGCGAGCTGGCCGGGGCCGTCGACCGGGTCGCCGCCGCGCTGGCCGAACGGGGCGTGCGCAAGGGGGACGTGGTGGGCATCTTCAGCCCGAACACGCCTTACTACGCCGTGGCCTTCCACGGTGTGCTGCGCGCGGGCGGCACCGCCACCACGATCAACGCGCTCTACACGCCGAACGAGATCGCCAGCCAGCTCACCGACTCCGGGGCCAAGCTGCTGTTCACGATCTCGCCGTTCCTGGACCGCGCGGTGCCCGCCGCCGAGCTGGCCGGCATCTCCGAGATCGTCGTGCTGGACGGGGCCGAGGGGCACACCGGGCTCAGCGACCTGCTCGCCAGCACCGCTGCCGCGCCCCAGGTGGAGTTCGACCCCGCCGAGGACCTCGCGGTGCTGCCGTACTCCTCGGGCACCACCGGGCGGGCCAAGGGCGTCATGCTGACCCACCGCAACCTGGTGTCCAACCTGGTGCAGACCGGCCCGATGATGCACGTCGGCTCGGACACGCGGGTGCTGGCCGTGCTGCCGTTCTTCCACATCTACGGCATGCAGGTCACGATGAACCACCCGCTGTCCATCGGGGCGACCGTGGTCACGATGCCCAAGTTCGACCTGCCCGAGTTCCTGCGCATCATCGCCGAGCACCGCACCGACCGGGTCTACATCGCGCCGCCGGTCGCGGTGGCGCTGGCCAAGCACCCGATCGTCGACAACTACGACCTGTCCGCGCTCAAGGTGCTGTTCTCCGGTGCCGCCCCGCTGGACGAGGAACTCGCCGAGGCCGTGCACAAGCGGCTGGGCTGCGTGGTGCGGCAGGGCTACGGCATGACCGAGATGAGCCCGGTCAGCCACAGCATCCCGGATGCCCGCGAGGACATCCGCATCGGCAGCGTGGGACTGATCCTGCCGAACATGGAGAACAAGATCGTCGACCTGGCCACCGGCGAGGAGGTCGGCACCGGCGAGCGCGGCGAGTTGTGGTGCAAGGGCCCCAACGTGATGAAGGGCTACCTGAACAACGCCGAGGCCACCGCGGCGACCCTGGACGAGGACGGCTTCCTGCACACCGGGGACGTCGCCGTCATCGACGAGCGCGGCGTGGTCACGATCGTCGACCGGGTCAAGGAACTGATCAAGTACAAGGGCTACCAGGTGCCGCCCGCCGAGTTGGAGGCGCTGCTGCTGACGCACCCGAGCATCGCCGACGCCGCGGTCATCGGGGTCATCGACGCCGAGGGTGAGGAGGTGCCCAAGGCGTTCGTGGTGCGCCAGGCCGATGCCGAGCTGAGCGAGGCCGAGGTCATGGGCTTCGTCGCGGAACGCGTTGCCCCACACAAGAAGGTCCGCGTGGTGGAGTTCCTGGAGGCGATCCCGAAGTCCGCCGCGGGCAAGATTCTGCGCAAGGACCTGCGCAGCCGCGAGGCCGCCGCGAAGTGAGCCGACGGGGAACGCCCTGCGTGGTCGGGGCGTTCCCCTGACACCGAAAAGCGTTGCGCTGAGCGGGATTCAGGAGCTGGGCGTACCCTTTCCGTCCACAAAGGACAGGAACTCCACGCGCACGCCCGCGAGGTACTGCTCTCGCTCGGCGAGGAAGTGGCGCACGTGCGGCTGCTCCTCGTGGGCCTCGAACGCGGCCCGGTCGGAGTACAGCTCGTAGAAGACTCGGGCGAGCGGATCGCCGGCGACCTCGTGCACGGCGTACACGAGGGTGCCGGGCTCGGCCGACTTGATCAGCGGCAGCGTGCGGGCGGTGAGCGCGTCGAAGCCGAGGGCGGCTGATTCGTCGTGCAGCGTGAACAGGGCGGTCAATCCGAACACATGATCTCCTCTGGTCGTTCGGGCTTCACCGGATCGGTGCCAAGATCCGTCTGTCGGAGCTGATCAGCGAGTTGTACCGTGCCCAGCAGGCAGACGAGGCCGGTCGTCGCCGGACGGGAGTGGTGACCGTGCACAGCGACGAGGACGAGCCGGAGGGCTTCCAGGACGAGTTCGGCGACGACCTCGAGGACGACGAGGACTTCGACGAGGAGTACGACGAGGACGAGGACGAGGAGGACGCCGTCCCCGCCTACCGCGACCCGCGCACGGTCTGCCACTTCTGCGGCGGGGTCGGCGAGATCGCGCACCCGGTGCTCGGCCTGATCGCCGGGGTGCCCAGGACGATCAACTCCGGACGGGTGTGCCCGCTGTGCGAGGGCGCCTCGGCGCTGATCGGGCTCACCCCGCCGGTGTAGCGCCTCAGCCCACGTCGGCGGGGCACAGGCGGGGGCGCCAGCCGGTGCTGGTCCCGCTCGCGGGGAACACCTGGCGCGCCGAGCCGTTGCGCGCGTCCACCGACTGGATCAGGTAGTGGTCGGCCTGGTGCGGGCTCATCCACGGGCTCGTGCGCAGCAGGTACACCTGGTTCGGGTCGGCCACCGACCAGGCCAGCGACTCCAGTCGCGGCACCGAGTCGTCCAGCAGCGGGTAGGTGCTGGTCTGCCCGGAACCCAGGTCGGCGACGAGCAGCTTCGTGGGCTCCCCGGGACGCGGACCGGACACGCCGAGTGCCACTGCCCGGCCGCCCGCGGCCAGTGCGGCGGCGGCACGGGGCAGGAAGGCGGCGGCCACCTCGGTGAAGGCGGCGGCGGGCAGGGCGGTGAACTGGTCGCCGTCGATCCGCCAGTAGCTGTCCGAGGTGGTGCGGACCAGGGCGATCCCGTCGGCGGCGAGCAGGAAGCCGGTGGCCTCGGCCCCGTCCGGGGCGTGCACCACTGCGAAGTCCTGGCCCTCGGCGGCCCAGACGACCCGGGCCGCCGCATCGGACCCGGCGAGGCTGAACAGGCGTCCCCGGCCGTAGCCGAAGGGCAGGCCCACGTTGGACTGACCACTGCGGAAGGCGCCCTGGTACTGCCACGGGGTCGGGTTGAACGGCTTGGGCAGAGCAGCTGGGTACACGCCCAGCAGCACCGCCGCGTCGTTGCTGCGGCGCCGCAGCACAAGAGCACCGTCACCGCGCTGCTGGAGCGTGAGGACCTGCTCCCCGGAGCGGTCCAGGTCGATCGGCACCTCGCCCGCACCGACCACGAGCGTGCGTGCGGGCACCTCGGTGGCGCCGAGCGGGCCGATGCCCAGGGTGAGCGTCCTGCTGCCGTCGGGGTTGTCCCGGTCCAGGTCGAGCGCGTCGTAGAGCACCTGGCTCGCGCCCTGTGCGGCTCCGCTGACCGCCGCCGCGCTGTCCACCCCGCCGAAGCGCAGTCGGCGGCTCTCCCTGTTGTTCTCCGACACGGCCGAGCCGCCGGTGTACTGGGTCAGCACCGTGCCGCCGACCTCGTAGTACTCGGCGGTGCTGACCAGGTGGTCGGCGGACTGAGCCGGTGCGGTCAGCGTGCTGCCTGCCAGTAACAGCCCGATCGCCGGTGCGACCTGGTGCGGCATGTGGCCCACGGGGTTCCCCCATTCAGGCGGTGCGTGCGCACAAGGTATCGGTACCCGGTCGGGGCCGGGGAGCGTGCAATCGGGGGTGCCTGGCAGGCTGGGCGGCATGAGCCTGGTCCTGCTGCGTCACGGCGAGAGCGTCTGGAACGCCGAGAACCTGTTCACCGGTTGGGTGGACGTGCCGCTGTCCGAGAAGGGGCTGACCGAGGCCAAGCGCGGCGGTGAGCTGCTGCGCGAGGCGGGTCTGCTGCCCGATGTCGTGCACACCTCGCTGCTGCGCAGGGCGATCTCCACCGCGAACATCGCGCTGGACGGCGCCGACCGGCACTGGATCCCGGTGCGCCGCGACTGGCGGCTCAACGAGCGCCACTACGGCGCGTTGCAGGGCAAGAACAAGAAGCAGACCCTGGAGCAGTACGGCGAGGAGCAGTTCATGCTGTGGCGCCGCTCCTACGACACCCCGCCGCCGCCGATCGAGCTGGGCGGCGAGTTCAGCCAGGACGCCGACCCGCGCTACGCCGACCTCGGCCCGGCCCTGCCGCGCACCGAGTGCCTCAAGGACGTGGTGGAGCGGCTGCTGCCGTACTGGGAGTCGGCGATCGTGCCGGACCTGCGCGCGGGCAGGACCGTGCTGGTCGCCGCGCACGGCAACTCGCTGCGGGCGCTGGTCAAGCACCTGGACGGGGTCTCCGACGAGGCCATCGCCGGGCTGAACATCCCGACCGGCATCCCGCTGTGCTACGAGCTGGACGCCGACCTGAGGCCGACCAATCCCGGCGGCACCTACCTGGACCCGAACGCGGCTGCCGACGCGATCAAGGCCGTGGCCAGCCAGGGCCGCTGACCAGTTCTGCGACAGCCCCCGCGAGCGTGCTGCTCGCGGGGGCTTCATGCGTCAGGCTGTGGCCATGACGATGCAGATCACCGCGGCCAAGGCGGGTCACTGGGAGTTCGGCGGGGACCGACCGGTCGCCCGCCTCGGTTACGGCACGATGCAGCTGACCGGTCCCGGCGTGATGGGCCCGCCCGCCGACCGCGAGCAGGCGGTCCAGGTCCTGCGCAGGGCCGTGGAGCTGGGTGTCAACCACATCGACACCAGCGACTTCTACGGCCCGCACGTGGCCAACGAGATCCTGCGCGAGGCACTGCACCCCTACGGCGAGGACCTGGTGCTGGTCACCAAGGTCGGCGCGCGCCGCACCCCGGAGGGCGGCTGGCCGGAGGCGCTGGGCACGGAGGAGCTGCGCGAGGCGGTGCACGACAACCTGCGCAGGCTGGGCGTGGACCAGATCGACGCGGTCAACCTGCGTATGCCCGGGGTGCACGGTCCGGAGGAGCGCTCGCTGGAGGAGCCGTTCACGGTGCTGGCGCAGCTGCGCGAGCAGGGGCTGATCCGGCACCTGGGCGTCAGCAACGTCACCCCGGCGCAGGTCGCGCAGGCGCAGACCATCGCCCCGGTCGTGTGCGTGCAGAACTACTACAACATCGTCCAGCGCTCCGACGAGCAGCTGGTCCGCCAGTGCGCTGAGCAGGGCATCGCCTACGTGCCGTTCTTCCCGCTCGGCGGCTTCCAGCTGATCACCGACGAGCGCATCGGGGCCGTCGCCGAGCGGCACGGCGCCACGGTGCCGCAGATCGCGCTGGCCTGGCTGCTCCAGCGTTCACCCAATCTGCTGGCGATCCCCGGCACTTCCTCGCTCACGCACCTGTCGGACAACGTGGCGGCCGCTTCGTTGCGACTGTCCGAACAGGACGTGGCTGAGCTGGACGCTCTCGGGTGAGCGGCTTAGGACACGAGTGGGTGAACACGGGCTGACCGGAGGTAGAACAATGCCGTCCGCAGGTGTAGTCGGTGTCACGGTTGGCGCCTGTGGGCTAGGCCGGTAGGCCCCTGACCTGCTTACGATGCGAACGTGACCGCATTGGGCTACATCGCCCTGTCGATCGGCCTGCTGCTGATCGGCGCCTTGGCTGGTTCCTTGATCGCCCGATCGGCGGCACGGAGAACGGCAGGCAAACCAGCGGTGTTGACCGTCTCCGACCTCGTCCAGCGCGTCGTGCACTCCTCGCACAACGGCGTCGTGGTGCTCAACAGCTTCGGCGACGTGGTCCTGCACAACCCCAGGGCCGCGGCGCTGGGCGTGGTCAAGGGGAGCCAGGTCGACGACCGCGCGCGCAAGGCCGCGGAGCTGGTCAGCCAGTCCGGCGAGGTGATGGAGGTGGACCTGTCCCCGCTGCAGTCCCGCGTGGGCAGGCAACCCGAGGCCGTGCGCGGCGAGGTGCGCCCGCTCGGTGACGGCTTCACCGTGGTCGACGCCTCCGACGAGTCCGACGCCGTGCGGCTGGAGGCCATCCGCCGTGACTTCGTCGCCAACGTCAGCCACGAGCTGAAGACCCCGGTCGGTGCGCTGGCGCTGCTTGCCGAGGCGGTGCTCGACGCCGCCGACGACCAGGTCGAGGTACGCCGGTTCAGCAGCAAGATCCTGCACGAGGCGACCCGGCTGGGCAGGCTGGTGACCGAGCTGATCGCGCTGTCCCGGCTACAGGGCGCCGAGCAGTTGCCGGAGATGACCCCGGTGCCGGTGGACGAGGTGGTCCGCGAGGCCCTGGGCCGCAGCAGGCTGGCCGCCGAGTCCGCGGGCATCGACATCGACACCGACGGGCCGAGCGAGCTGGTCGTGGACGGGGACCGCACGCTGCTGGTCACCGCGCTGAGCAACCTGCTGGACAACGCGCTGGCCTACTCGCCGCCGGACAGCCCGGTCTCGGTCAGCCGCCGCAGGGACGGGGACTTCGTGGAGATCGCGGTCACCGACCGGGGCATCGGCATCGCGCTGGACCAGCAGCACCGCGTGTTCGAACGCTTCTACCGGGCCGATCCGGCGCGTTCGCGCGCGACCGGCGGCACCGGCCTTGGCCTGGCCATCGTCAAGCACGTGGCCGCCAACCACGGTGGCGAGGTCCGCCTGTGGAGCCGTCCTGGCACCGGCTCCACCTTCACCCTGCGCATCCCGGCACACGGCGCCTCGGCGTCGTCGGCCGGTGACGAGGAGCAGCCACGCGCCGAACAGGACGCGGCTGACCGAGACACCACACTCGTCCCGACCGGAGCGGACGGTGTGGACACCGGCAACGGTGTCGGTAGTCCCGATCATGGAGGAAAGCTGTGACCGAGCTTGCGAGGGCACCATTGGGCGCAGAGACGCTGGTCGCGGACTCGACGAGCGTTAGCGAGGAGGGTCTGTGACCAGGGTGCTCATCGTCGAGGACGAGGAGTCCTTCGCCGACCCGCTCGCGTTCCTGCTGCGCAAGGAGGGCTTCACCGCGGCCGTGGCCATCACCGGCCAGGAGGCGCTGGAGGAGTTCGACCGCAACGGGGCCGACATCGTGCTGCTCGACCTGATGCTGCCCGGCATGAGCGGGACCGACGTGTGCAAGGCGCTGCGGCAGCGCTCCGCCGTGCCGGTGATCATGGTGACGGCGCGGGACAGCGAGATCGACAAGGTGGTCGGCCTGGAGCTGGGTGCCGACGACTACGTGACCAAGCCGTACTCGGCCCGCGAGCTGATCGCCCGGATCCGGGCCGTGCTGCGGCGCGGCGGCGAGTCCGAGGAGCTGCTGCCCCAGGTCCTGGAGGCGGGCCCGGTGCGGATGGACGTGGAGCGGCACGTGGTCACCGTGGACGGCGGCGAGGTCTCGCTGCCGCTCAAGGAGTTCGACCTGCTGGAGTACCTGTTGCGCAACGTGGGCCGGGTGCTCACCCGCGGCCAGCTGATCGACCGGGTGTGGGGCGCGGACTACGTGGGCGACACCAAGACGCTGGACGTGCACGTCAAGCGGCTGCGCTCCAAGATCGAGCCGGACCCGTCCGCCCCGCAGCACCTGGTCACGGTGCGTGGCCTCGGCTACAAGTTCGAGTCCTGACCGTGGGGTCCCCCCATCCGTGTGCCGTGTCACCGGATGGGGGATTACGGGATCGTCACGCCAGCCAGGTACGGTGCTCGACGTGCGCCTAGGGGTGCTTGACGTCGGTTCGAACACGGTCCACCTGCTGGTCGTGGACGCGCATCGTGGTGCCCATCCAACGCCGATGAGCTCCGAGAAGACGATGTTGCGCCTGGCCGAGCAGATCACGCACAACGGCCTGCTCTCCAAGGCGGGCTCGGACGCGCTGGTCAGGGCGGTCGCCGACGGCAAGGCCTCGGCCCTGCAGTTCGGCTGCGAGGACCTGATGGCCTTCGCCACCTCGGCGGTGCGCGAGGCGGGCAACAGCGCGGCCGTGCTGGACCGGGTCCGCGCGGAGACCGGGGTGGACCTCCAGGTGCTCTCCGGCGAGGACGAGGCCCGCTACACCTTCCTCGCCACCCGCCGGTGGTACGGCTGGTCGGCGGGCAGGCTGCTGGTGCTCGACATCGGCGGCGGCTCGCTGGAGCTGGCCGTGGGCCGGGACGAGAACCCCGACCTGGCCTGCTCCATCCCGCTGGGCGCGGGCCGGGTCACCAGAACGCGGTTCAAGCACGACCCGCCGAGCAGGCACGAGCTGCGGGACACGGTGGAGTGGCTGGACGAGCAGATCGCCCCGGTGGCCAAGCGGGTCCGCCGGATCGGCGACCCGGACCTGGTGGTCGCCACCTCCAAGACCTTCCGGACGCTGGCCAGGCTGACCGGCGCGGCGCCCTCCTCGGAGGGACCGCGCGCCCGCCGGGTGCTGACCGTGTCCGGGCTGCGACAGCTGATCGCCTTCATCTCCCGGATGTCGGCCTCCGACCTCGCCGAGTTGGAGGGGGTCAGCTCCAGCCGGGCCCACCAGCTGGTCGCCGGTGCGCTCGTGGCTGAGGCCACCATGCGAGCGCTGTCACTGTCGGAACTGGAAATCTGCCCCTGGGCACTGCGCGAAGGTGTCATCCTTCGACGGTTGGACCGCTCGGACGGCTCGGACGGTGCCGGTGGCACTGGACGGACGGCCCAGTTCGGGGCACGGTGGAATCAATGAGTCGAGAAAGCGGTTCGGAGCACACCCAGCGCACGGTCGCGGAGTTGCTCGCGCAGTACGGCGGCAAAGCCGAGGAGGCCGCACCCGCGCGCAGGCGCAGGCGCAGGGCCGACGAGCCGAGCGAGACAGCACCCCAGACGATCATCGACCGGGTGCTGTCCGACAGCGGGCGCATGCTGCCGATCAGGGACGACCCGGCCGAGGAGACCAGCGTCAGCGGTCCGCCGGTGCGCCCCCAGCAGGCGCCCGCGCCGCCCCAGACCCCGCAGCCGCCGCAGGCCGCGGTGCAGCAGCCGATCCGGCCGCCGCAGGCCCCGCCGCCGGTGGCGCCGCCACCTGGCGCGCCCGCGCAGCAGCCCTCCGGCGCGCAGCCGCTGCCCAACCGCCCGGGCAGGCCCGCGCCCGGCCGCACCCCGCCGCCGCGTATCGAGTCCTCGCGGACCAACCTGTCGCGTTCGGACCTGGGACCGAGACCCCCGCAGGGACCGCCGCCGGGCGCCCCGCAGGGCCAGCCGCCCGCACCCCAGCCCACCGGCTACTTCCGGCCGGTCGGGCCCGGTGGCGTGGACAACGTCGGTGACACGACCCAGCACCGCCCGGTGCCGCCGGAGGCCGGTGGGCTGTCCGCGCGGCTGGCCGGTGCCCCGCCCGAGTCGGCGACCGAGCAGCTGCCCCGGATCACCGAGGAGCCGCCGCAGGCCCCTGGGCGCCCGCAGCCCCGGCGGCCCGAGGCGGTCGCGGAGAGCACGCAGGCGCACCCGGGTCCGCTGGTGGACACCGGGGAGCACACCCAGGCCCACCCCGGTCCGCTGCTCGACGAGGACGAGTACGACTCGGCCGAGGTCACTCCGCAGGAGAGCACGCAGGCGCACCCCGGCCCGTACGTGGACGGCGAGTACGAGGAGTACGAAGAGGACTACGAGTACGCCGAGGGCGACGCCTTCGCGGGTTACTCGGTGGCGCCCGACGCGGCTCCGGCCGGGGTGGATGCCCCGCTGGAGACCGACGAGGAGTCCGCGGAGGAGGCCCCCGCTGCCTCGCCCGGCCGCGAGTGGCTGATGATGGCCGTGCAGCTCGGGGTCGGCCTGGTCGGCGGCGCCGCGCTGTGGCTGGGCTTCCAGCTGCTGTGGAACGCGCTGCCCGCCGCCGCGCTGGCCGCCGCGGTCGCGGTGATCATCGGGCTGGTCATCGTGGTCCGCAAGATCCGCAAGGCGGACGACCTGCAGACCATGGTGCTCGCCGTGCTGGTCGGGCTGATCGTGACGGTCTCACCCGCCGTGCTGCTGCTCGTCGGGCACTAGAGCTCGCCTTGGGCAGGATCCCGGTCGGCCTGTCGACCGCCTCGGTCTGGCCGCAGCCCGCGGCGGCCGCCTTCGAGCTGGCCGGTGAGCTGGGCTACGACGGGGTCGAGGTGATGGTCTGGGCCGACCCGGTCAGCCAGGACATGGACGCGCTGCTGGAGTTGGCCGACCGGCACGCGGTGCCGGTCCTGGCGGTGCACGCCCCGTGCCTGCTGATCAGCCAGCGGGTCTGGTCCCCCGACCCGGAGGTCCGGCTGCGCCGCGCGGTCATCGCGGCTCAGGTGCTCGACGCGCCCACGGTGGTCGTGCACCCGCCGTTCCGCTGGCAGCGCCGCTACGCCGAGCGCTTCAGCGACCTGATCGCCGAGCTGGAGGAGTCCACCTCGGTGGCCATCGCCGTGGAGAACATGTTCCCGGTGCGCCCGCTGGGTGCCGAGGTCTCGGCGTTCCGGCCCTCGGTGGACCCGACCGAGGTCGGCCACCGGCACTACACCCTGGACCTGTCGCACACGGCCGCCGCGCAGTCCGATCCGCTGGCCATGGCCGAACGCATGGGCTCCGGCCTGGTCCACGTGCACCTCGCCGACGGCAGCGGCGCGCCTCGGGACGAGCACCTCGTGCCCGGTCGCGGGGTGCAGCCCTGTGCCGCGCTGTGCGAGAAGCTGGCCACCAGCGGGTTCGAGGGACAGGTCGTGCTGGAGGTCAACACCCGCAAAGCACGCAGCGCCACCGCACGTGCCGCCGAACTGGCCGAGGCACTGCTGTTCGCACGGTTGAACCTCGGACAGGACTGAGCTCTGTGACAACAGCCTGGTGATTGCGAACACCTTTCACCACCGGTGCGCTCGCCGACGTAGAGTCACGCCGTGCACCCGCTGCGAACGTTGATCTTGGCCGCAGGGGCCAACGACGCCGTCCGCCGCCTGGTGGCGACCGCGCCGGTGGCCCGTGACGTGGTCGCCCGGTTCGTCGCCGGGGAGACCGCCGACCAGGCGGTGACCGTGACGAGGACCTTGGTGGACGGCGGCCTGTCCGTCTCGCTGGACTACCTGGGCGAGGACACCACCGACCGCGCGCTGGCCGAGCAGACCGTGCAGTCCTACCTGCTGCTGCTGGACCGGCTGCACGCCGAGGGGCTGGCCGGGCACACCGAGGTGAGCGTCAAGCTCTCGGCTGTCGGCCAGGCGCTGGACGAGCGGCTCGCCCTGGACAACGCCTCGCGCATCTGCGCCGCCGCCGAGCAGTGCGGCACCACGGTGACCCTCGACATGGAGGACCACACCACCACCGACTCCACCCTGCGCGTGCTCGCCGAGGTGCGGCGCAGCTGGCCCTGGGTGGGCGCCGTGCTCCAGGCGTACCTGCGCAGGACGCTGGACGACTGCGTCGCGCTGTCCGGGGCCGGTTCGCGCGTGCGGCTGTGCAAGGGCGCCTACGCCGAGCCAGAGGGCGTGGCCTACGCCGACCGGCACGAGGTGGACCTGAACTACGTGCGCTGCGCGAACGCACTGCTGTCCGGCAACGGCTACCCGATGTTCGCCACGCACGACCCCCGGCTGGTGTCGGTGATCTCGGAGCGGGCGCTCTGGTACGACCGCGAGCCGGGCAGCTACGAGTACCAGATGCTCTACGGAATCCGACCCGACGAGCAGCGAAGGCTCGCGGACTCAGGTGAGGCGGTGCGCGTCTACGTGCCCTACGGCGAACAGTGGTACGGCTACCTCATGCGGCGCCTGGCCGAGCGACCGGCCAACACCGCCTTCTTCCTGCGCTCGCTGGTGGGTACGGCATGAGCGAGCTCGCGAGCGAGTCATTCAGCGCGGTGCCGGGGCTCATGTCCTCGCCGAGCGCTAGCGAGGTGCGGGCATGAGCCCCGAACAGACGCCGGTGCTCCGTTCCTTCGCCGCGGCCACGGCGGTGCGCCCGCTCGGTGACGGCACAGCCATCGCCGACCTGCCCGCCGATTGGACCGTCGGCCCCAAGCCGCACGGGGGCTTCCTGCTTGCGCTGCTGGCCAAGGCCGCCGTGCTCGTGGCGGACGGCTCCGGTGCCGGGCAGTTGGAGCCGCTCTCGGTCAGCGCCCAGTTCCTGCGCCCGCCCTCGGTGGGCCCGGTGATGCTGCGCACCGAGGTCCGCAAGGCCGGGCGGACCGTGACCGTCGTGCGCGTCGCACTGGAGCAACGGGGCAGCACCTGCGTGGAGGGCATGGTCACCGTCGGCCGCCTGCCCGAGGAGCGGCCCGCCTGGCGCGACCTGCCCGATCTGCCCGTGCTGCCGCCGCCCGGGGCCATCGACATCGGCGCGCTGCCCAACCTGGTCGGCGTGTTCAAGCTCGCCCGCGCCTGCGAGGTGCTCGTCGACCCGGTCGGCGCGGGCTTCCTGGAGCGGCGCACCGGTGATCCGCTGCGCCTGCGCCTGTGGGTGCGCCCGCGTGACGGCGAACAGCCCGACCCGTACTTCGCGCTGGTCGCCGGGGACATCTCCATGCCGGTCACGTTCAACCTCGGCCGGGTGGGCTGGTCGCCGACCGTGCAGCTGACCGGCCTGGTCCGCTCGCGCCCCGAGCCGGGCTGGCTGCGTGTGCAGGTCGACTGCCGAGCCGTCTACGGCCAGTGGTTCGACCAGGACGCCACCATCCTGGACAGCACCGGCCGACTCGTCTGCCAGGCCCGCCAGCTCGCGCTGAGCCCCCAGGAGACGAACAGCTCCTGAGGTGGCCATGTCGTGGGCCGCTCATCCGCAGGTGGGCGGCTGTCTGGCAGGCTTGTCGGCATGACGACGATCGCGGTGTTGGGGGCTGGCAAGATCGGTGAGGCGCTGCTGTCGGGCCTGCTGCACGGGGGCTGGTCGACGGCGGACCTGATGTTCACCGAGCGCTACCCGCAGCGCTGCGAGGAGCTCACGGCGCGCCACGGGGTGCGCGCGGTGTCGGTGCCGGACGCGGCCGCCACGGCGGACGTGCTGGTGGTGGCGGTCAAGCCCCAGGACATCGAGCCGCTGCTGGGCGAGCTGTCCCCGGTGCTCAAGCCGGGGGCACTGGTCGTGTCGCTGTGCGCGGGCCTGCCCACCAAGCTGTTCGAGCGCGAGCTGCCCGAGGGCACGCCGGTGGTGCGGGTCATGCCGAACACCCCGATGCTGGTCGGCGAGGCGATGAGCGCGATCTCGGCGGGCGCGCACGCCAGGCCGGAGCACCTGGAGCTGGTGGAGGGCCTGCTGGGCAGCGTGGGCAAGGTGCTGCGCGTGCCCGAGTCCCAGCAGGACGCGGTGACGGCCCTGTCCGGTTCCGGGCCCGCCTACTTCTTCTTCCTGGTCGAGGCCATGATCGACGCGGGCATCCTGCTCGGCCTGCCCCGGGCGGTCGCGGCCCAACTGATCATCCAGTCCGCGGTGGGGGCGGCCACGATGCTGGCCGACTCGGGGGAGCACCCCGTGACCCTGCGCGAGGCCGTGACCTCACCGGCGGGCACCACGATCATGGCCGTCCGCGAGCTGGAGAGGCACGGGGTGCGCGCGGCGCTGCTGGCTGCCATCGAGGCCGCCAGGGACCGCTCTGAGGAGCTGGGCCGCGCCCACGACTAGGGTTCACCTGATCTGTGGGCGGTGTCCGCCGGGCAGCCGAACGGGCTCAACCGCGCAGATCAGTGGTGCCTTCGGGTGTATCCGGTGGCCACTGGGCGCACGGGCAGTCGCGGACGTCGCAGGAGCCCCACCTGTCCCGCTACGCTCAGGTGAGCACGTGCGTGTCGATACCGCCGGTGGGGAAGCCGACGGCGCGACACGTGTTTAAGGACGCGGTGATACATGCCGGCGCAGCAGAAGGAGACCGAACACCCCGGCCTCGCACAGGTGCAGTTCCTCACGGTCGCCGAGGTGGCCACCCTCATGAGGGTGTCCAAGATGACGGTGTACCGCCTGGTGCACTCGGGCGAGATGCCTGCCGTCAGGGTGGGCAAGTCGTTCCGGGTTCCCGAGAAGGCGGTGCACGCCTACCTGGAGAACGCCTACTACGACGCGGGCTGAGAGTGTCCGCTGAGCGCCCGGCTGGTGCTGGTGCCAGCCGGGCGCAGGCGTGCGGGTAACATGGAAGGCCGTTCGTGCCTGGAGCCGGCCCCGTCAGGGCGGCGAGGCACCGGGCACACCAAGAACCACACCGTCTAGAGCTAAGGATGCCGCATGGGCTCGGTCATCAAGAAGCGCCGCAAGCGCATGTCGAAGAAGAAGCACCGCAAGCTGCTTCGCAAGACCAGGGTGCAGCGGCGCAAGCGCGGCAAGTGACGCGCGACACCCGAGCTCAGGCGGCACTCGTCCTCATCGGACGGGTGCCGTTCTGCGTTACTGGCCGGTACCAAAATCCGGCCGAACGGGTGAGAACCCCGTAAACCCTGCGTGACCTGCGTCAATGCGGCGTGCTTGGCCCCTGTTCCGGTCGTTGGCCGGGAGTAGCATCGCCAGCGTCACCGCCACCTGCCAGGGAGTCCCATGGCGCCCACTGTGGTCCTCGTCACCGGAGTAAGCCGCTTCCTCGGCGGCCACCTCGCCGCGCGCCTGGCCGCCAACCCGGCCATCGAGCGCGTGCTCGGCGTGGACACCGTGCCCCCGCCCCGGGACCTGCTGCGCAGGATGGGCCGAGCCGAGTTCGTCCGCGCCGACATCCGCAACCCGCTGATCACCAAGGTGATCGCCAGCGCCAAGGTCGACACGGTCGTGCACGCCTCCGTCACCGCCAACCCGGCAGGCCCCACCGGCCGGACGGCGATGAAGGAGATGAACGTCATCGGCACCATGCAGCTGCTGGCCGCCTGCCAGCGCTCGCCGCTGGTGCGCAAGCTGGTGGTCAAGTCCACCAGCGCGGTGTACGGGGCCAGCTCCCGCGACCCCGCGATGTTCACCGAGGAGATGGCGCCCAAGGACCTGCCCCCCAGCGGGTACGCCAAGGACGCCGTCGAGGTGGAGGGCTACGTGCGCGGCTTCGGTCGGCGCAGGCCCGATGTGGACGTCACCACGTTGCGCTTCACCAACTTCATCGGCCCGCGCATCGACACCGTGCTGACCAGGTACTTCGCCCTGCCCGTCGTGCCGACGGTGCTCGGCTACGACGCCAGGATGCAGCTGCTGCACTCCGAGGACGCGCTGGCCGTGGTGGAGCGGGCCACCCTGCACGACCTGGCGGGCACGTACAACGTCGGTGGTGACGGGGTGCTGATGCTGTCCCAGGCGATCCGCAGGGCGGGCCGGGTCGCGCTGCCGGTGCCCAGCATGGCGGTGCCCGTGGTGGGCCGCGTGGTGCGCAGTGCCCGGCTGGTCGACTTCTCCCCGGACCAGATGCGGTTCCTCAACTTCGGCCGGGTGGTGGACACGACCCGGCTCAAGCGCGACTTCGGCTTCGCACCGAGGTGGACCACCACGCAGGCGTTCGACGACTACGTGAGCGGCCGGGCGCTGCGCCCGGTGTTCGACCCCGACAGTCTGGTGGCCGCCGAGCGGGGGATCCTCGACCTCGCCGCCAGACTCCCCATCAGGTGAGGAGGTGCACGCGATGCCGGATGCGCGAGTGATCCCGCTGCACGGAACCGACCGACCGGTGCCCGCGAACTCGGCGGCACGGCCCAGGATCGAGCAGGTGCCGCCCGCCGGGCAGGAGGAGCGCGAGACCGGGCAGCAGCCGGACTGGGAGCGCAGGCTGGCCGATCTGCTGGCGTTCCTGCGCCGCAGGGTCTCCGGTGAGTACCAGGTCGACGAGTTCGGCTTCGACCGCGAGCTCACCGACAACGTGCTGATGCCGCTGCTGCGCCCGCTCTACGAGAAGTGGTTCCGGGTGGAGACCATCGGGCTGCACAACGTGCCGTCCGACAGCGGCGCGCTGCTGGTGGCCAACCACTCGGGCACGCTGCCGATGGACGCGGTGATGACCGCCTACGCCGTGCACGAGCACCACCCGGCGAACCGGCACCTGCGCATGCTGGGCGCGGACCTGGTGTTCCGCCTACCCATGATCAGCTCGTTGGCGCGCAAGACCGGGCAGACCCTGGCCTGCAGCCCGGACGCCGAGCGACTGCTGCGCGGTGGCGACCTGGTCGGCGTGTGGCCCGAGGGCTTCAAGGGCATCGGCAAGCCGTTCAAGGACCGCTACAAGTTGCAGCGCTTCGGCCGGGGCGGCTTCGTCTCCGCGGCCCTGCGCACCGGCACGCCGATCATCCCGGTGTCCATCGTCGGCGCCGAGGAGATCTACCCCAAGATCGGTGAGATCAAGCTGATCGCCCGGTTGTTCGGGCTGCCGTACTTCCCGGTGACCCCGCTGTTCCCGCACCTGGGGCTGCTGGGCGCGGTGCCGCTGCCCTCGAAGTGGTACATCGAGTTCGGCGAGCCGATCCGCACCGACGAGTTCGAGCCCAGCGCGGCCGACGACCCGATGCTGGTGTTCAACCTGACCGACCAGGTGCGCGAGACGATCCAGCAGAGCCTGTACCGGCTGCTCACCCAGCGTCGAAACGTCTTCCTCGGCTAGCTCACTCGAACGCGTGGCAGTGCGGGCGCTGGCGGGCAACGCTGCCTGCCTGTGCCTACGCTCGGTTCATGGCTACCCCCGCTGAGCTGTCCAGAAGGGCAGCGCTGTTCGCGGCACCGGCAGTGGCCGCCGGTGGGCTGGTGCTCGCCGGGTCCTCGCCCGCCGCGGCCTCCGCCAACGAGACGATCAAGCTGGTGGCCGCCCGCTCGAAGAACTCGCTGTCCGCGACCCCCGCCTTCGGCACGCCCTTCGCGATGCAGCTGGAGCTGTTCGACGCCAACGCGGCGGCCGCGGGGGACGGCTCGGCGCACGGCATCGTCGTCAACGTCACCCCGGACACCCCGCCCAAGGTCATCGTGCAGATGAGCCTCGTGCTGAAGCTGGGCTTCAACGGGGAACTGCACCTGAGCACCGAGCACCCGCTGGTGCTGCCCTCGCCGGTGGACAACCCGCTCGCCATCGTGGGCGGCTGCGGCAAGTACGCCACGGCACGCGGGGAGGGCACGATCAGCTACCCGTCCCCGGACCGGATCAACCTGACGCTGAACGTCAGGACGGACTGAGCCGGTCCGGGGCCGCCAGCGCGGCAGCCTGCCGCGCGCTGCCCCAGGACAGGGTCACGCCCAGCCCTCCGTGGCCGTAGCAGTGCACCAGCCGCGCGCCGCCCAGCTCGGTCGCCTCCACCCTGATCGGCGCACGCGTTGGTCGTGTGCCGACGCGGTGCTCGACCACCTCGGCGTTGCTGAACAGCGGCTGCACAGCTGCACAGCGCGCGAGGATCTGCTCGGCGACCGCCGGGTCGGGCTCGGTGCTCCAGTCGCCCTCCAGGCTGACCCCGCCCAGCACCACGTGCTCGCCGTGCGGGAAGTAGCAGGTCATCTCCTGCTCGTTGCTGACCTCCACGAAGAACTCGTGCACGCCCGGGTTGGTCACCACCACCGACTGCCCGCGCACCGCCTGGAGGGCCAGGTCCGGTACCAGCCTGCGCGCGCCGGCCCCAGCGCAGTTGACCAGCACCGGTGCGAGGTCGACCAGGTCGAGCAGCCGGGCCACCGACCTGATCTCCAGCGTGCCGCCCGCGCTGCGCAGGCGGCCGGTGAGGTAGCGCAGGTAGCGCGGCATGTCGATCAGCGGGACCCGGCACCACTGGCCGCTGAGGTAGCCCTCGGGCAACTCCTCGGGCAGGCAGTCGGCCAGTTCGGGCACGACGGCCACCTGCGGGGGCAACTCCCCGTCCAGCGGCAGCGGGAAACGGGCCGCCATCCGGCCGCGGACCAGGCTGACCCCGGTGGTCTCGTCCCCGGCCAGCGCGGTGAACTCGGCGAGCCCCGTGCGGCTCCAGCTCAGCACCTGCTCGGCGGGTTCGGCGAAGGCGGGGCCCCACATCGCGCCCGCGGCCACGGAGGTGGTCGCGACGGGCGGCTCGGCGGCCAGCACGCGGACCCGCAGCCCCGCCTCGGCCAGGCACACGGCGGTGGTCAGGCCGATCACACCCGCGCCGAGCACGAGCACGTCGTCGCGCATGGAGGTCACGGTAGGCCATTCCCACCCGAATGCCGAGTCCACAGAGGATGGTGCGGCTACGATTCGCGGCCATGGGTCAGCCCACTCCTCCGCCTCAGTTCCCGATCCTCATCTCCACGATGAACGACGTGCCCGGCTGCCGGGTCGCGCACGTGTTCGGTGAGGTCTTCGGCCTCACCGTGCGCAGTCGTGCGATCGGCGTGAACTTCGTCGCCGGCCTCAAGTCACTGGGCGGCGGCGAGATCACGCAGTACACGCAGATGCTCACCGACTCCCGCAACGAGGCCGTCGGCCGCATGGCCCAGATGGCCATGGGCTACGGGGCCAACGCGGTCCTGGCGATGCGCTTCGACTGCAACGAGATCGCGCAGACGATGAGCGAGATCGCCGCCTATGGCACCGCTGTGTTCATCGTGCCGCTGGAGCAGCAGCAACAGCAGGTGGGTCAGGCCGGGGCACAGCCGCACGCGGCGCCCGCCCCGCAGGCCCAGCCGCAGCAGCAACAGCAGCCCCCGCAGCCGCCGCCCGGTTACGCCCCCCAGCGCTGAGACCGACGACCGGTCCGGGCCGCCCCCGAACGCGGTCCGGACCGGTCAACCGACCTCAGCGTTGCGCACCGACGCCAGGTCGGCGCGGAACTCCTTGAGGTACAACAACAAAGCGCCGCAGTCCGTCCTGTCACAGCACAGGACGCACATGGTCGGTGTTGGTTGCGTGGACGGTCAGGAACGCTCGCGCCGCCGGTAGGCCAGCCCCGCGGCCACCGCCCCGGCGAGCACGCCGGCGCCGAGTACCGAGGGCACGCCGATGCGCGCGGCCTTGCGTCCGGTGCGGAAGTCGCGGATCTCCCAGCCCCGTGTGCGGGCCAGCTCGCGCAGCGCGGAGTCCGGGTTCACCGCCACCGCGGTGCCCGCCGCGGACAGCATCGGCACGTCGTTGATCGAGTCCGAGTACGCCGTGCAGCGACGCAGGTCCAGGCCCTCGCGCGCGGCCAGTGCCCGCACCGCGTGCGCCTTGGCCTTGCCGTGCAGCAGGTCGCCGACCAGCCGCCCGGTGTAGACCCCGTCCCGGCTCTCCGCCACGGTGCCCAGCGCCCCGGTCAGGCCCAGCCGCCGCGCGATGATCGAGGCCAGCTCCACCGGGGTCGCGGTCACCAGCCAGACCCGCTGCCCGGCGTCCTGGTGCATCTGCGCGAGCGCCCTGGTGCCCGACCAGATCCGGTTGGCCATCAGCTCGTCGTAGATCTCCTCGCTGAGCGTGACCAGCTCCTGCACGCTGCGGCCCGCGACGAAGGACAGCGCCTGCTCGCGGCTCTGCCGCACGCTCTCCGGGCTCTCCTTGCCACCGATCCGGAACTTGATCTGCTTCCAGGCGAAGCCGGCCAGGTCGGAGGTGGTGAAGTACTTGCGCGCGGCGAGGCCGCGGGCGAAGTGGAAGATCGAGGCGCCCATCATCATCGTGTTGTCCACGTCGAAGAAGGCGGCCGCGGTCAGGTCAGGGGGTACGGCGAGGGACGCCTCCAGCTCGGCTGCCGCGGCGACCGCGGCCTCGGCGGACGCCTGGCCCGCCTCCTCTGCCATGCGGTCGAGCGCCTCGTCCTCCGTGGAGAACAGCCGCTTGCGGGGCTGTGCGTCCGCTCCGTCACGGTTGCGGTACACCGCAGCGCCTCCCGGTCAGGTTCCGCCGGTCCGTCATCGTGCAAGGGTAGCGATCTACCTCTGGTGATGAACTCAGGTCAGCCGCCGAGCACCAGACCCGGCAGACCGGGCAGCAGGGGCGGCAGGCTGCCCAGTGGCAGCGGCAGCGGGACGGTCAGCACCGACGGGGTGTCGCCGCCACCCGGTACAGGCGGGAACGGCGGGGTCAGCGGCCCGCCCTGGCTGGTCGGCGTGGGCAGCGCGAGCGAGGGCAGGACCGTTCCCGGGGTGCTACCGGGCACGGGCTTGGCCGCCGAGGAGCGCACCGGGTCGTGCGGGGCCGTGGGGGCCGGTGAACCCGGTACCGGCGTGACGGGCGGTGGCGCGGTCGTACCTGGCTTGGCGCAGGCACCGCTGGCGGGCAGCGGGCCGATCTCGTCGCTGGTGCCCGAGGTGATGGCGTAGCAGCCCAGCCGTGCGCTCAGCGCCTCGGAGCGCTCGGCGATGGAGGTGAGCACGCTCGTGCTGCTGGCGGCGCGCTGGCCAGCGGGGTCGGGCAGCCTGGGCCGCAGGGCGGTCAGCCGGGCGGACTCGGTGCGAGCCCAGTCGCGCAGCACGGTGAGCGTGCTGCCGTCCCCGTTGGTGGCCTCGGTGGTGAGCAGCCGCGATCCAGCTGCGGCGTCGGTGTCCAGGTCGGTGAGCGCGGTCAGCGCAGGTCCCGAGGGCGGCCCCGCCGGAGTTGGGTACTTGTCGACCAGCGCGGTCAACTCGTCGAGCCGGGCCGAGGCGAACTCCAGGTGCTTGCGGCCCTTCGAGCCCTCGCCGAAGGTCAGTCCGAAGGAGGCCGACTCGGCAGTCCGCTTGACGGCGTACAGCGCGTCCCCTGGCAGCGCGTCCCTGCTCATCAGCAGGCTCATCGCGCCAAGGGACAGCACCAGGCACAGCGCGGCGGCCAGTGCGACCACCAGCCGCCCCGAGGCGCCCAGCCGCCGGACCCGCTGTGGCGCCAGCGGGGTGACGGCCGGGGTCGGGTCCGGTTCGGTGTCCTCGACGCCCAGTTCGACCAGCAGCTTCGCGCGCATCCGGCTGCGTGCCTGCGGAGTGGGGTCGAGCGCGGTCGCGGCCTGTCTGAGCATCGCCACCACGGCGAGTCCGGGGTCGGCGGGCACCGGGCCGTCGCCGGGGATCTCCTCGACGGCCCGAGCGAACCGCTCGTCCTGCATGCCCACGCCCACCTCGCTCGTTTCCTGTTTCGAGAAACGACTGCCAGGCTGCATCGGTTACGCATCGTCGCGCTGCGACACGTGATGTTCACAACCACGGTGATCACTAGCCGGAACGGGTTACCGCAGCTCCGTCGGGAGCAGCTGTGCGAGCCGCCGCACGGCCCTGTGCTGGAGCGCTTTGATGGCGCCCTCGTTACGGCCCATCTGGCTGGCCGTCTCGGCCACCGACAGGCCCTGCAGGAAGCGCAGCACGATGCACTCGCGCTGGTCGGAGTTGAGCTGGCCCACGCAGCGCAGCAGCTCGCTGGTGGTGGCCTCGGTGAGCACCGCCTGCTCGGGCCCCGCGGTGACCTCGCGGTTGTCGTCCAGCTCGGCGGTGGTGACCTCCAGCCGGTAGCGGCTGGACTTCACGTGGTCGAGCACCAGGTTGCGGGCGATCGTGACGAACCAGGCGCCCACGTCGCGGCCCTGGTAGCTGACCGAGCCGATGCGGCGCAGCGCCCGTAGGAAGGTCTCGCTGGTGACGTCCTCGGCCAGGGTCCGGTCACCGACGCGGAACAGCACGTAGCGGTAGACCGAGTCCACGTAGCGGTCGTAGAGCAGGCCGAACGCCTGGGTGTCGCCTGACTGGGCGGCGTGCACCAGGTCCCACGCCTCGCCGGGTTCGTCCATGACGGGGTCGGGGTCGGTCTGCTCGGAGCGGGCAGGGCTGCTCATAGGGGTAGCAGCACCTCCCTTGGTCGACGCAGCGGATGGGCGGGGGCACCCGAGGCGTATCGGCAGCATACGGGTTGTTACTCGGAAGTAGGTAGCGATGTCTGGGTCATATATGAGACGCGGCGGTGCCGCGGTGCATGACGCGCGAGGGGCGTGCCAAAATCCGACGATCGCTTCGATGAGGAGGTCGAGCATGACCCCAGCGGGCAACGTCGCCGATCTGGTCAGCGTGGCCGCCCAGCGCGGACCCGACCACCCGGCGTTCATCGATGCGAGCACCGGGGCCACGCTCAACTGGCGGCAGTTCGACGCCCTGACCAGTGCTGAAGCCCGTCGGCTCATCGGTGTCGGCGTCGCACCCGGTGACCGGGTCGCGGTGCGGCTGCCCACCTCGCCGGAGTTCTGCGTCGCCGTGTTCGGCGCGCTGCGTGCCGGGGCCGTGGTGGTGCCGGTCAGCCCCAGCGCGCCCGTGCGTGAGCTGGCCCGGATCGTCGAGGACAGCGGGTCGCGGGTCCTCGTCGGCGAGGGCGGGGGCGTGCCCACCGTGCTGCCGCCTCCCCCGGTTGAGGGAGTCGAGGGCCAGGAGCCCTTGGGCTCGGTTCGTGGTGGTGAACACATCGCCGTGCTCGCGTACACCTCGGGCACCTCCGGTGTGCCGCGCGGCGCGATGCTCTCGCACCGCGCGCTGCTGGCCAACGTCTCGCAGTGCGCCGCGCTGCGGCCCGCCCCGGTCACCGCCGCCGACCGCGTGCTGCTCGCCCTGCCGCTGTTCCACTCCTACGGCCTGGGCCCCGGTCTGTTCCAGGTCGCCGCCGCCGGCGCCACCGCCGTGCTGCTGGAGCGGTTCGAGGCCGAGCGCGCCGTGGACGTCATCGAGCGGCACCGCGTCACCACCGTGGTCGGCGTGCCGCCCATGTACCAAGCGATGCTCCAGGTCGGCGCCGCGCGACTGCGCGAGGCGTTCATGACGGTGCGCCTGCTCACCTCGGGTGCCGCCCCGCTCGGCCCGGCGCTGCTGGACGCCGTCGAGCACGCCACGACCCTGCCGGTGTACGAGGGCTACGGACTGACCGAGACCGCTCCGGTGCTGACCTCCACGCTGGTCGGCGGCAAGCCCAAGGCCGGTTCGGTGGGCAAGCCGCTGCCCGGTGTCGAGCTGCGCCTGGTCGACAACGACGGCCAGCCGTTCGTGGAGGACGAGGAGCTGGAGTTCCCCGACGACGACGCGGGCCTGGTGTCCGTGCGCGGGGCGAACCTGTTCAGCGGCTACTGGCCGGACGGGGCGCACGGCCCCGACGCGGAGGGCTGGTTCCGCACCGGTGACGTGGGCTACCTCGACCCCGACGGCGACCTGCACCTGGTGGACCGCGCCGGTGACCTGATCATCGTCAACGGGTTCAACGTGTACCCGCACGAGGTGGAGAAGGTGCTCGCCGAGCTGCCCCAGGTGGCCGAGGCCGCCGTGGTCGGCATCCCGGACGAGAGCACCGGCGAGGCGGTCAAGGCCGTGCTCGTGCTCGGCGCCGACGCTCGGCTGAGCACCGAGGACGTGCTCGCGCACTGCACCGAGCACTTGGCCAAGTTCAAGGTGCCGGTCAGCGTGGAGTTCACCGATGTGCTGCCGCACTCGCCCACCGGCAAGCTGGTGCGCAGCAGGCTCCGACTGCCCCAGGACTGACGCCTAGGCTGGTGCCGTGACGCACCACGTGACCCTGATGACCAGGGTGGACTGCCACGCCTGCGAGCAGGCCGCCGCCGACCTCGACCGGATCTGCGGGGAGCTCGGCGTGCCCTGGTCGAGCCAGGACGTGGACAGCGACCCCGAACTGCGCGCCGAGTACGGCGACCGGGTGCCGGTGATCCTCGTGGACGAGGCGGAGCACGGGTACTGGAAGGTGGAGGAGAGCCGGCTGAGGGCGGCACTGCTCGCCTGAGCTGTGCCGCCGCACTCGTGGTGGGGTGATGCGGACGAGCTGTGCGTCGGCGTATCTCGTGCGCGTCGGCGGTGGAGCACTGTCTCAGCAGCGGAGCAATGCGCGAGCGCTGGAGCAGTGAGTCAGCGCTGGAGCTGTGCCGCGGCAGTGGAGCAGTGCGTCAGCGGTGGAGCAGTGCTGCGGCGTTCCTCGACTGCGTCAGCGGATGAGCAGTGCTGCGGCGGTGGAGCAGTGCGCGAGCGGCGGAGCTGTGCTGCGGCGTTCCTCGACCGCGTCAGCAGATGAGCAGTGCGTCAGCACAGCAGCACGGCACACGCAGATCAGCTGTCGATGAGGCGTTGCGCGGCCACCTGGGCCGCTAGGGCTGCTGTTCCTCGTCCTCGGCGAGCAGCACGTCGATCATCTTCAGCACCTGCTTGCGCACCGCCGGTGTCATGTCCCCGGCGCGCATGGCGATCATCCGCACGTGCCGGTCGGCCAGCTTCGCGCGCAGCTCGCGCTCCTCGGCGTCCTCGGGCTCGTCGCCGAGCAGGTACGCGGCGGTGATGTGCGGGGTACCGGGTGCGCGGTGCTCGTCGAAGAACTTCGCCAGCGCGCGGATCACGGCGATGGTCGGGTTGGTGTTGGCGCCGGACCGCAAGGTTGCCAGGTAGACGCGGGACACCGTGGTGTCGTGCGCGGGGTCCTCGCTGATCGTCCGCGCCACGTGCGGGGTGGAGTACTCGCGACGCCTGCCGTGCGCGTCGACCTGCACAACGGTGGCGAACAGGGTGTTCAGTCGCTCCGCCAGGGTGGCCACGGCACACCTCCTCGTATCGCGAAGCCTCTGCACCCGATCTTCCCAGTTAACAAAACGACCGGGAAGTTCACTGGAAGGGCTTGTTTGGTTAAATATAGTGTACGTATCATCCAGTTGGCTGTACAGCCGTCAAGGGGTCCGGGCGTCCTGGGGGTCGCTCGGACCTTTTTTCTGCCCTGGTGGACGGGCCGTCACACATCCGTAAGCCGGTCAGGCTTGAACCGATCCCCCTGCGCGGACGAACTTGAGGTGTGAACGCATCAGCTCCGACAGTCGAGCGCCGTCCCTCAACGACCCCCACGCTGAGCTGGCCGGTGGCTCTGCTCGTCGGCGTGCTGGGCGTCGCGGCCGCCCTGGCCTCGGGCCACCTGGTCGCTGGCCTGATCGACCCGAACGCCTCGCCGTTCCTGGCCGTGGGCAACACCTTCATCGATCTGACCCCGTTGCCGCTCAAGGACTTCGCGGTCCGGACCTTCGGCACCGCCGACAAGGTGGTGCTGCTCGGCGGCATGGCGGGGTTCCTGCTCGTGGCCGCCGTGCTCGCCGGGCTGGTGTCCCGGCGCGGCCCGCTGCCGGGCTCGATCTTCGCCATCGCTCTGGGCCTGGTCGCCGTGGCGGCGGTCTACGCGCGGCCCGACCTGGGCCAGCTCGCCGTGCTGGCGCCGATCACCAGCCTGGTGGCCGGCCTGCTGGTGTTCCGCGGGCTACACGGCCTCGCCCTGCGGCAGGCCGTGGCGGCCACCGAGCCGGGGCAGGCCGCCGAGGGCCCGGACCGGCGCAAATTCCTGCTCGGCTCGGTCGGGGTGGCCGTCGGCTCCGGGCTGGCCGGGCTCGGCGGGCAGTTCGTCGCGGGCAGCGTGGACGTGGAGGGCTCGCGCGCACAGGTGAGCAAGCTGATCGCGCACTACCCGCAGCCCGACATCGCCCCCGGCGCTGACTTCGCGCGCCAGGGCACGCCCACCTTCCTGACCTCCAACCAGGAGTTCTACCGGATCGACACCGCTCTGTCGGTGCCCAGGCTGCGCGCCGAGGACTGGTCGCTGCGCATCCACGGCATGGTCGACCGCGAGCTGCGGCTGAGCTTCGACGACATCGCCAAGCGCCAGCTGGTGACCAGGACCATCACGATGACCTGCGTCTCCAACGAGGTTGGCGGCCCGTACATCTCCACCGCCAACTTCACCGGGGTGCTGCTGCGCGACCTGCTCGCCGAGGCGGGCATCCAGCCTGGCGCGGACCAGGTGTTCTCCACCAGCGTGGACGGGTACACGGCGGGCAGTCCGGTGTCGGAGACGATCGACCCCGGCCGCAACGCCATGCTGGCCATCGGCATGAACGGCCAGGCGCTGCCGCCCGAGCACGGCTTCCCGGCCCGCCTGGTGGTTCCCGGCCTGTACGGCTACGTGTCGGCCACGAAGTGGGTCACCGACATCGAGCTGACCACCTTCGCCGCCAAGCAGAGCTACTGGGTGCCGCGCGGTTACACGGCCAAGGCGCCGATCAAGACCGAGTCGCGCATCGACATCCCGCAGGGCCTGTCCACCGTGCCCGCGGGCACGGTCGTGGTCGCGGGCATCGCCTGGGCGCAGACCAAGGGCATCGCCAAGGTCGAGGTGCAGATGGACGGCGGGCCCTGGCAGGAGGCCGAGCTGACCACCGAGGTCGGCAAGGAGACCTGGCGCATGTGGCGCAAGGAGTTCGACCTCAAGTCGGGCAGCCACACCGTGCTGTGCCGTGCCACCGACAGTTCGGGCTACACGCAGACCGCGGACCGGGTCAGCCCCATCCCGAACGGGGCGACTGGCCTGCACACGATCGTTTTCGTCGCTCAGTGACCGAACCGTTACCAACCGGGATCGAACCGATCGCGAGGTTGTTTCGAACATCTCAGTGAAGGTCGAGATGTTCTCTTAGCCCGAAATATCCGGGTTCTCGCAATCACTGAGGAGTGATCCAGGTGAGGAAGTTCCACCGACTGGCAGCCGCCGGTATCGCTGTCGCCGCCGCCGTCTCGCTCGCCGCCTGCAGCGGTGGTAGCTCCAACTCCGCGGGCTCCACGACGACCACCAGCGCCGCCGCGGCGACCACCACGTCCGAGGCCATGTCGAGCGACGGCGTCACCAAGGTCACCGACACCTTCGGTTCGGCCTGCAGCTCCATCCCGGCTGACGGCAAGGGCTCGCTGAACGGGATGGCCAACGACCCGGTGGCCACCGCCGCCAGCAACAACCCGCTGCTGACCAAGCTCGTCGCCGCCGTCAAGGCCGCGGGCCTGGTCGACACGTTGAACTCGCAGAAGGCCATCACGGTCTTCGCCCCGGCCGACCCGGCCTTCGCCGCGCTCGGTGACGACGCCTTCAACGCGCTGGCCAAGGACCCGGCCAAGCTGGGCAAGATCCTTCAGTACCACGTGGTCGCCAAGCGCCTCAACGGCGACCAGCTGATCAAGGACGGCGCGGAAGCCACCCTGCAGGGCGGCACCGTCAAGATCACCGGCGACAAGTCGAACCTGATGGTCAACGACGCCCCGGTGCTCTGCGGAAACATCCCCACCGGCAACGCCACCGTGTTCGTCATCGGCAAGGTGCTGACTCCGGCCAGCTGAACTGGTTGATTGTTCTCCTCGATGGGAGTGGCCGTCACGGCCACTCCCATAGTGCTTTTTCCGACTCCTCTGCCGTATTCACTGTCTCCTCGCAGGTGGTGCGCACCTGGCGGAACAGGTTCGGCATGTCCCGGTCCGGGGCGAGAGGACGTGAATTCGACATCTGGCGAGTGGCTGTCAACGATGGTGATCCGGCGTTTTTCGTGCATTCTTGTCGACTGTCGGCCGCAGAATTGGGGCCCGGTGGCGACGGATTGCCGGCCGGGGACCACTGACCCGCTCTGCCGTGTCATCCGAACCGGTGAACCGTGTGCCCCAGCTCGCTGTGTGCCGTCCCACGCCCCCGTCCGGCGACTTTGTGCATCCGTTCACAAGCGACTACCGTTGCGGTGTCGATGGGGCGGATCGCCTGGACGAGCAGCTGAGGAGCTACCAGCGTGGGTGCACGACGGGGTGAGGCTGACGAGGTCGTGAGCGCCCCCGGGTCCGCAGTCGACGAACCCGCCGTCCGCGAGCGGGCCAGGGCCATTCCGGAGGCGGCCGTCGCCAGGCTCGCGGTCTATCTCCGAGTGCTCTCCGGCATGGCCGAGCAGAGCGTGACGACCGTCTCCAGCGAGGAGCTCTCGGCCGCCGCGGGGGTCAACTCGGCGAAGCTGCGCAAGGACCTGTCCTACATCGGCTCGTACGGCACGCGCGGGGTCGGGTACGAGGTCGAGGTGCTCGTCGGGCAGATCGAGCGCATCCTCGGGCTGACCCGCAAGCACAGCGTCTGCGTGGTCGGCATCGGTAATCTCGGTCACGCCCTGGCCAACTACGGCGGCTTCCCCGGACGCGGGTTCCCGGTCTCCGCGCTGTTCGACGTGGACGAGGACCTGATAGGCGTGCCGGTGGGCGGCATCCTGGTGGACCACATCGAGGACATCCCCCGCGTGTGCGCGGAGCGGGAGGTCTCGATCGGGGTCATCGCCACCCCGCCCCCCGCGGCACAGGGCGTCTGCGACCGTTTGGTATCCGCGGGCGTGCAATGCATCCTGAACTTCGCACCCGTCGTGCTCCAGGTTCCTGACCACGTCGAGGTGCGCAAGGTTGACTTGGCGGTGGAGATGCAGATCTTGTCGTTCCACGTGGCGCGGCGGGCGGACGAGGCCGCCTACGCGGACGAGGGCGGAATGGTGGTGCCGGGGTGAGTCTGCTCGCAGTCGGTGTGTCGCACCGAACGGCCGGGGTGGGGCTGCTGGAGCGGCTTGCCGTCTCCGGTGACGACCACGGCAAGCTGCTCGACGAGTTGCTGCGGTGCGAGCACGTGTCCGAGGCTCTGTTGCTGTCCACGTGCAACCGCATCGAGGTCTACGCGGTGGTGGAGGCGTTCCACGGCGGTCTCGCCGACGTCACCTCGGTGCTGAGCAGGCACTCCGGGGTCGAGGTCAACGGCCTGTGCGACCACTTCTACGTGCACTACGCGGCCGCGGCGGTGGAGCACCTGTTCTCGGTGGCCGCCGGGCTGGACTCCATGGTCATCGGCGAGGCCCAGATCCTCGGCCAGCTGCGCTCCGCGTACGCCACGGCCGACGAGGCGGGCACCGTCGGCAAGACCCTGCACGAGCTGAGCCAGCAGGCGCTGCGCGTGGGCAAGCGGGTGCACAGCGAGACCGGCATCGACCACGCGGGCGCCTCCGTGGTGTCCGAGGCGCTGTCCGACGCCGAGCGCGTGCTCGGCGGCCTGGCCGGGCGCACCGCGGTGCTGGTCGGCGCGGGCTCCATGGGCGGGCTGGCCGCCGCGCACCTGCGCCGCGCGGGCATCGGCGAGGTGGTCATCGCCAACCGGACCGCCGTGAACGGGGACCGGCTGGCCGCCTCGCTGCGCGCCGAGGGCGTGCGCTCCCGTGCGGTGGCGCTGTCCGGGCTGGCGGCCGAGCTGCCCGCCGCGGACGTGCTGCTGGCCTGCACCGGGGCCACCGACGTGGTGGTCGGCCCCGGGCAGTTCGCGGGCAGGCCGGACCGGCCGCTGGTGGTGTGCGACCTCGGGCTGCCCCGCGATGTGGACCCGATCGTGCAGTCCCTGCCGGGGGTGACCCTGGTGGATCTGACCAGCCTGCAACAGCGGCTGGCCGACGCCCCGGTGGCGCTGGACTCCGCGCGGGCAAAGCAGATCGTGGCCGAGGGCGTGCGCGACTACCTGGCGGGCCAGCGGTCGGCGGAGGTCACCCCGACGGTGACCGCGCTGCGCCGCAGGGCCGCCGAGGTCGTGGACGCCGAGTTGCTGCGATTGGACTCACGGCTCCCGGACCTGGATGATTCCACTAGGGCGGAGCTGGCCAGGACGGTCCGCAGGGTGGTGGACAAGTTGCTGCACACCCCGACCGTGCGGGTCAAGGAACTGGCCTCGGCCCCGGGCGGGGCCGGCTACGCGGACGCACTGCGCGAGCTGTTCGGGCTCGACCCGCAGGCACCCGCAGTGGTCAGCGCACCACGCAACGTCACGACAGAGCACGGCGGTGGAGACCGGTGAACCGGACCCTGAGGATCGGCACGCGAGGCAGCGCGCTCGCGCTCGCGCAGACCGGAACGGTCGCGCAGCAGCTGGAGCGCGCCGGTGCACGCGTGGAGATCGTGACCGTGTCCACCCCTGGTGACCGCAGCTCGGCGCCCATCGCGGAGATCGGCATCGGCGTGTTCACCTCGGCCCTGCGCGACGCGCTGGCGGCCGGCGAGGTGGACATCGCGGTGCACTCCTACAAGGACCTGCCCACCGCGCCCGACCCCCGGCTGTCCATGGCGGCCGTGCCGACCAGGCAGGACCCCCGGGACGCCCTGATCGCCCGGGACGGGCTGACCCTGGGCGAGCTGCCCAGCGGGTCCACTGTGGGCACCGGCTCGCCGCGCAGGGCGGCGCAGCTGGCGGCGCTGGGCCTCGGCCTGAACGTGGTGCCGATCCGCGGCAACGTGGACACCCGCATCGGCAAGGTCACCAAGGGCGAGCTGGACGCCGTGGTGCTGGCCCGCGCGGGCCTGGCCCGCATCGGCCGCCTCGAGGTGATCACCGAGGTGCTGGACCCCCTGCAGATGCTGCCCGCGCCCGCACAGGGTGCGCTGGCGGTGGAGTGCCGGGTCGACGACGTCGACACCGAGCACCTGCTCCGATCTTGTTTGGACGATCAGGCCAGTAGGGCCGCTGTCACCGCAGAGCGCGCGATGCTCGCCGCGCTGGAGGCGGGGTGCAGCGCGCCCGTCGGCGCACTGGCCGATGTGGTGGAAGACCTCGACGACGCGGGAAGGTCGGTCCTCCGACTGTCCCTGCGCGGGGTTGCCGCGACGCCGCAGAACGACCTTCTGCGAGCTTCGGCCACCGGTGACTTGACCGCAGCTGAGCAGTTGGGCCGTGCGCTGGCGGCCGAACTGCTCGATCTCGGCGCCACGGTGCTCAGTGGCCCTGGGAGCAAGTGATGGCCAGGAGCAAGTGATGGGAAACGCCCAGATGACGACCCGCGCACGAAAGACTCCCGGACGCGTCGCGTTCGTGGGCTCAGGCCCCGGTGACGCCGGGTTGCTGACCGTCCGGGCCAACGAGTTGCTGGCCAGGGCGGAACTGGTGGTGACCGACCCCGACGTACCCGCCGAGGTGCTCGCCATCGCGGACGGCGCCGAGGTGCGCCCCGCCGTCGGTGAGTCCGCCGACGTGGCGAGGGACCTGGTGGCCGAGGCCAAGGCCGGGCGCAGCGTTGTGCGCCTGGTCGCCGGTGACCCGCTCACCCTCGACTCAGTGGTCAAGGAGGCTCAGTCGGTCGCGAAGTCCACTGTGGACTTCGACGTGGTGCCGGGAGTTCCCGGTGGCACAGCGGTTCCCGCCTACGCGGGCGTCGCGCTCGGCGCGGTGCACACCGAGGCCGACGTTCGGTCCACTGTGGACTGGGTGGGGCTGGCCTCCGCGCCCGGCACGCTGGTGCTGCACGCGACCGGCAGCCACCTGGCCGAGGCGGCCTCATCTCTGGTGGAGCACGGCCTCGCCCCGCAGACCCCGGTCGCGGTGACGGTGGACGGCACCGCCTGCTCGCAGCGCACCGTGGACACCTCGCTCGCCTCGCTGGCCGCCGACGCCGGTGACCTGCTCGGCCAGCTGGTGGTCACCGTGGGCGGCGCCGCCGCGAACCGGTCCAAGCTGTCCTGGTGGGAGTCGCGGGCCCTGTACGGCTGGCGAGTCCTGGTGCCCCGCACCAAGGAGCAGGCCGGTGCGATGAGCGAGCGGCTGCGCGAGCACGGTGCGATCCCGGTCGAGGTGCCCACCATCTCGGTGGAGCCGCCGCGCAGCCCGGCGCAGATGGAGCGCTCGGTCAAGGGGCTGGTGGACGGCCGCTACCAGTGGGTCGTGTTCACCTCCACCAACGCCGTGCGCGCGGTGTGGGAGAAGTTCCGCGAGTTCGGCCTGGACGCCCGCGCGTTCTCCGGCGTGAAGATCGCCTGCGTCGGCGAGAGCACGGCGGCCAAGGTGCGCTCCTTCGGCATCATCCCCGAGCTGATCCCCTCCGGGGAGCAGTCCAGCGAGGGCCTGCTCGCCGACTTCCCGCCCTACGACGACATCCTGGACCCGGTGGACCGGGTGCTGCTGCCGCGCGCCGACATCGCCACCGAGACCCTGGCGGCCGGTCTGCGCGAGCGCGGCTGGGAGATCGACGACGTGACGGCGTACCGCACCGTGCGGGCCGCGCCGCCGCCCGCCGACACCCGCGAGATGATCAAGTCCGGCGGGTTCGACGCGGTGTGCTTCACCTCCTCCTCCACCGTGCGCAACCTCGTCGGCATCGCGGGTAAGCCGCACACCAGGACCCTGGTGGCCTGCATCGGCCCGCAGACGGCCGAGACCGCCCGCGAGTTCGGTCTGCGCGTGGACGTGCAGCCCGAGTTCGCCAACGTGCCCTCACTGGTCGACGCACTGGCCCAGCACGCGGCCAGGCTGCGGGCCGAGGGCGCGCTTCCCCCGCCGCGCAAGGCAAAGCGCCTGCGCCGCTCGTAGTACCCGAGGTGCCGTGACGGCTGGTCCGTCACGGCACCGCCCACATTCGAGGGAGTACAGCCGGTGTTCCCGACCCACCGCCCGCGCCGCCTGCGCACCACCCCGGCCCTGCGCCGCCTGGTCAGCGAGACCACTGTCGAGCCGAGGCAGCTGATCCTGCCGATGTTCGTCAAGGAGGGCGCGGCCGAGCCGGTGCCGATCGCCTCCATGCCCGGGGTCGTCCAGCACACCAGGGAAAGCCTGCGCAAGGCCGCCGTCGAGGCCGTACAGGCCGGGGTCGGCGGGCTGATGCTGTACGGCGTGCCGCAGACCCGGGACGCGGTCGGCTCGGGCGCGACCGACCCGGACGGCATCCTCAACGTGGCGCTGCGCGACCTGCGCGTCGAGCTGGGCGATGACACCGTGCTCATGTCGGACTGCTGCCTGGACGAGTTCACCGACCACGGGCACTGCGGGGTGCTGGACGAACATGGCGGCGTGGACAACGACGCCACCCTCAAGTTGTACGCGGACATGGCCGTGGAGCAGGCCCGCGCCGGGGCGCACATGGTCGGCCCCAGCGGCATGATGGACGGCCAGATCGGCGTCATCCGCGAAGCCCTGGACGAGGCGGGCTTCGTGGACACCGCGATCCTGGCCTACACCGCCAAGTACGCCTCGGCCTTCTACGGGCCGTTCCGCGAGGCGGTCGAGTCGCAGCTCAAGGGCGACCGCAAGACGTACCAACAGGATCCGGCCAACGCCCGGGAGGCGCTGCGCGAGCTGTCGCTGGACCTGGCCGAGGGCGCGGACGTGGTGATGGTCAAGCCCGGGCTGCCCTACCTGGACGTGGTGCGCGCGGTGGCCGAGGTTTCCGAGGTGCCGGTGGCCGCCTACCAGGTGTCCGGTGAGTACGCGATGGTCGAGGCCGCGGCCGCCAACGGCTGGCTGGACCGCGAGCGCACGATCCTGGAGACCCTGACCTCGATCCGCAGGGCGGGCGCCGACATGGTGCTCACCTACTGGGCGGTCGAGGCCTCCCGCTGGCTGCGTCCCTGAAGCCAGCCCGCTGGCGCCCGGTCCTGTTCTTGTCCAGCCGGTGATCGCTCTGGCGGTCCTGGTGCTGTTCCACGTGCGCAGCTCGGCCGCGCACTTCGCCAGGGCCGCCGACGCGCGCTAACGTGCGCTCGTGACCACACCTGAATCGGACCAGCCAGCCGTCCCCGTGCGGCCCAGGGCGGTCCAGGTCGGCATCGTGCTGTGGGCGGTCGACGCGGCCCTGTACCTGGCGACCGCCGTGCTCCTGATCGCCTCGCACAACACCGTCGTGCAGGAGTTCGCCAAGCAGCAGAAGAACACCACGCTCACCCCCGAGCAGGTGCTCGACGCGCTCAACGCGCAGCTCATCGTGTACGAGGTGGTGTTCGTCCTGCTCGCGGTGCTTGCCGGGCTGTTCGCGTACATGCTGCGCGCACAACGCCGTTGGGCGCGCGTCGCGTTCGTCGTGCTCGCTCTGGTGCAGCTCGCGTCGATCGCGCTGGCGCCGACCACGCCGACCCAGTTGGGCACGCTGGCGGGTCTGGTCGGTCTGCTGATGCTCTTCCTGCCCAAGAGCAGCGCCTACTTCACCGAGTTGAAGCAGGGCTGATGGTGCGCGTCGCGGTGGGGTTGTGGCTGGGGCTCGCACTGCTCGGTCTGCTCAGTGGCGGCTACCTGTGGCTGCTGCGGTCCGAGGTGCGCACCGCTGTGATCGCGCGCAACGTGGTGCGGCCCGAGCAGGTCGAGGACGCCGTCACCAGCGTGTTGATGAGCAACACCGTGGTCGCCCTGTTGTTCGCCGCCGCCTACAGCGGGTTCGCCCTGGCGTTGCGCGCGGGCAGGCGCTGGGCGCGGGTCGCGCTCAGCGCCGTGGCCGCGCTGCAACTGGTGCTGCTCGTGCTCAGTGGTCTGGGCAGCGTGGCGAACCTGGTGTCGATCGTGCTGGTGGTCGCCGCGCTCGTGGTGACCTGGCACGGCGCCACCTCGCGCTGGCTCGCGGAGAAGGCATGACCGAGGTGTACGCCGAACCGGGCTCTTCGTACTGGCCGGTGCTCTGGGGCCCGGTGTTCGCCCTGCTCGGGCTCGCAGTGGAGGCGCTGAGCGGGCCGGTGCACCCGCTCGGCTGGTCGCTGGCCGGGCTCGGGCTCGCTGCCGCCGCGGCGATGTGGGTCCGCGCGCGCCGCAGCGTGTGCAGCGTGTCGCTGACCGCTGAGTCTCTGCGACAGGGCAAGGAGGAACTGCCCGTGGCGCGCATCGCCGAGGTCCTCGACGGGGAGGAATCGCTGGGCGCCAGGGTGCTCGGCGGGGGCTGGCTGGCGCCGAAGGGGACCACGGGCGTGCCGCTGCGACTGGAGGACGAGAGCGTGGTGCTCGCCTGGGCACGGGATGCCGGAGCGTTGCGCGAAGCGCTGACCGGGTTGATTTCGCAATAGTGTTTCCCGTCACTCGGGTAAACCATTTCCGTGACGCTTTCATTGCGGGAATGGGAAGCGTGCTGGCTTGCTGAACCGTTTCATTTCTCACTTGTATGAGTGAATGTCGAAGCGGTTTTCCGGTGTGACACAAGGTCGTTCGAGTGGCTTCCACCTGCGAAAACTGGGCCAGTAGTGTCTGGTAGGTGGCCTTGTCGAACCTCTGTCCGAGTTCGCAGAGGTGCTTCGCCGACAGGGCAACGGTGTGATGATGTCGGGCGTTTTCACCGGTGAGCACGACCCGCACCGCGAACTGGAACGTCGGCTGGCCCGGTTCCTGGACGCCCCGGCGACGATGCTCTGCCAGTCTGGGTGGACCGCCAACGTCGGGCTCATCCAGGCCGTCGCGGCACCCGGCAGCCCGTCTACGTGGACGTCACCGCGCACGCCTCGCTGCTGGCCGGTGTCCTCGCCGCCGACGCGGTGGCAAGGCCGTTCGCACACAACGACTTCGAGCACCTGGAACACACGATCGGCAAGCACGGCCCAGGGCTGATCGCGTTCGCCACCCTCTACGGCGTCACCGGGGACCTCTGCCCACTGGTCGAGTACGTGGACCTGGCCGAGCGGACCGGGTGCGCGCTCATCGCGGACGAGTCGCACGCCCTCGGTGTGCTCGGCCCGAGCGGCGCCGGGCTGGGTCTGATCCTGGTGGCCGACGATCGGAGGAGCAGGCGCGCCCGCAACGCGCTGATGGTGCGGGACGGGCTCACTGGGCTCGGCTACAACATCGCGCCGAGCGGGAGCCAGATCATCCCGTTGCAGCCGGGCAGCGAGCAGGCGTTGTGCCTGCTCCAGCGGCTGCTCGACGCGCAGGGGGGCTTCGGGGCGCCGTTCGTGCCGCCGGCGGTACCGGCGAACCGCTGCGCGCAGCGGCTCTCGGTGCACTCCGAGCTCGCCGAGTCCGACTTGCAACGCGTCCTGGACACCTGCGCGGCGGTCCGGGACGAGGCCGGGCTGCGCACCTGGAAGTCCACCCGCCGCCTGGTCGCGGCCTGAACAGAACTGGGGAAACCCGTGCAGATCACCGAAGATCGCGACGCCAGGATCCTCGAGATCGTCTGCGACCGCCTGGAGATCGAGCTCGAGGAGCTCGGCGAGACCCGACCGGTTCGTGGAGGACCACGGAGCCGACTCGCTCTCGCTGATCGGCGTGCTCGCCGCGCTGGAGAAGGAGTTCGGCATCTCCATCAATCAGTCCGAAGTGGATGGAATGGCCGACCTGCGCAGCGTGCGTGCAGTGCTGGCCAAGACAGCCGGTTGGTAACAGGACACATGAACACCTTGCTACGCAAGCGGGTTGTCGCCACCGGCCTCGGCGCGGTCTCCAGCATCGGCGCCGGGGCTGTGGAGTTCACCGAGGGCCTGCGTACCGGTCGCAGCGGAGTCAGCCCGATCACTGCCTTCGACACCACCGGCTACGCCCACACCAACGGCTGCCAGGTCCCCGAGTTCGAGCCTGAGCGCTGGCTGCGCAGGCTGTCGGTGCCGCAGTGGGGCCGGGCCAGCCAGTACGCCGCAGCTGCGGGCCGGGATGGCCATGGCCGATGCCGGACTCACCGAGCAGGACCTGTCCGGCGCCCGCTGCCAGGTCTGCGTCGGCACCACCGACGGTGAGTCCCACGACCTGGGCCAGTTGACGGCCGTCACGGTCGAGCACGGTCCGCAGGCGATGGAACCTTTGCGCACCAGGAGGATTCCCTCCTCGCGGTTGTCCATGGCGGTGGCCTGCGACGAGCACTTCGACCCGTTGCGGATTTCCCGTGGCCATTCGCGCCGGGACGCCAGGGGACTGGCCCGTATCGGCTGACCCGGGATCGGTCACGGGCAGAGCATGACCCGGCTGCCTCGCCTGACATGGCGGAGTGGGCGGGCCGGACATTTGGTTTCCGGGGGCTACCCCGCCTCGCACACGACCTCCGAGTCGCGATTTCCAGAGTATTCGCGCATCTGCTCGGTGGTGCCCACCGAGAACTGTGCGGGCAGCCTGGCAGTAGCGCAGCGTGATCGACCAGTAGCAGAATTGGTATTGCTCATTTGTGCGCCTGTCGCACGTCCGGAAAACCGACGATTCCTTCATGCGGCCGTCCGGAGCAGTTGGGTGCATGCTCGCCGCGCACGTCCCAGCAGGAATGCGGCCGCACAGCTCGACGAGCGGGTATTGGCAGCACGCTCCGCGAGGTTCGAGGGGGCCGCAGCCGGTCTCGTCTGCTGTGGCGCACGAGCAGCGCTGCCGCCTAGCTCGTCGGCTGCGGCGCAGGAGCGATGCTGAGGCCTGGCTCGTCGGTGGCTGCGCATGAGCAATGCTGACGCCTAGCTGGACGGCTGCGGCGCATGAGTAACGCCGAGGCCTAGCTCGTCTGCTGTGGCGCACGAGCAGCGCTGCCGCCTAGCTCGTCAGTGGCTGCGCATGAGCAACGCCGCCGCCTAGCTGGACGGCTGCGGCGCAGGAGCGATGCTGAGGCCTGGCTCGTCGGTGGCTGCGCAGGAGCAATGCTGCCGCCTAGCTCGACGGCGGCACCCTTCCTGGATCGACGTGCGATCGCACTCAGCTCGCCGGCCGTATGCAAGCTGAGCAGCGCTGTGAGCACGTGGCGCAGCCCGTCGGCGGCCGCCCACGAGCTGCGCGGCACGATCGCGTCACAGGTGATCGGCTGAGGTGGGGCGTGTGCGAGGGGCACGGCGCGCGCGGACGTGAGACGCTTTCGGGCGTGAGCAGAGGAACCCGGTTGAACCAGCCGTGGCGTGCCGCGGTCGCCGCCGTCGAAGTGCTGGTCGCGGTGCTGCTGGTGTTCGCGGCGGTGTGGTGCTGGAACCGCGGGGTCATCACCATGGTGGTTCCCAAGAACGATTCGCACCCCGAATTGGTTTCCACCCGGTTCATCGGGAGTTGGGTCGCCGGTTCCATTGGGATAGCCACGCTCGCCGGGCTGCTATTGCTGGGGGCGATCCGCCAGCTCCTGCTCGCGCTGCGCACCAAGGACCGGCAGGCACTGCCATTGGTCCGAACCGTGGAGTTGCCGCCGGCCTGATCCGTTCAGTCGGACACTGTTCCTCCTTTCTCCCGCCGAATCCTCACAACTCGGGCACCCCGCTCGCTGAGAGTCAGCGAACTCACAGGTTTCTGCCAGAGCCGCGACAGGCTGTTCGCGAAAGATCGTGGGGTATCAACCGCGCACCCTCCTGCGAGGATTGCTGTCGTAGTTGACAGGCGATCGACAGCGTTCTCTCAGGGAAATCCTGCGTGGCGTGACGAGGATGTCTGCCGGGTCCGTCGCGCTCGTCAGGTGACGGTGGGAGAAGAATGAGGGACTTCGTGCTGTCGAGAATCCGACTGCGGTTCACCAGACGGCGGGTGATCATCCTGGCGGTGGCCGTCGTGGTCATCGCCGGGGGCGCCACGGCCTGGGGGGTCACCCGCCCCGCCGCCGCCCCGGCCACCCGCTTCGCCACCGCCTCCACGACCACGCTCAAGCAGACCGTGTCCTCCTCGGGCACGATCCAGCCCGCTCAGCTGGAGAACCTGAACTTCGGGGTGTCCGGTCAGGTCACGGCCGTCAACGTGACGGCGGGCCAGCAGGTGACCCAGGGCCAGGCGCTGGCCACGGTCAACTCGGCCGCGCTGGCAGCCAGTGTCGCCGAGGCACAGGCCACCGTGTCCGCCGACCAGTCGAGGCTGAGCTCCGACCAGTCCTCGGGGGCCTCCGCCGCCCAGGTCAACGCCGATCAGGCGGCGCTCACGGCGGCGCAGAACCAGCTCACCAGCGCGCAGAACGCGCTCGGCCAGGCCACGCTGACCTCACCCATCACCGGCACGGTCGCCTCGGTCTCCCTCACCGTCGGCCAGCAGGTGTCCGGTTCCTCGGGCTCCGCCAACTCGGGTTCCGGCGGCGGCACAGGCGGCTCCGGTAGTGGCGGTGGCGGCACAGGGTCGGGTGGCGCGGGGTCGGGCGGTTCGTCGAGCACCTCGTCCAGTTCCGCCAGCAGCGCGCAGGTCGTGGTGATCTCCAACGGCTCCTACGTGGTCAACGCCAGCGTGGACGACACGCAGGTCGGCCTGCTCAAGGTCGGCGAGCAGGCCACGATCACGCCGAACAGCAGCACCACCCCGGTGTACGGCACGGTGACCTCGGTGGCCCTGCTCGCCAGCAGCTCGGCCTCGGTGCCCAGCTACCCGGTGACCATCGCGGTGACCGGCAGCCCGACCGGTCTGCACCCGGGTGCCAGCGCCACCGTGGCGATCACGGTGAAGCAGATCAGCGACGCACTGGTCGTGCCCTCGGCGGCGATCCACTACAGCAACGGCAAGTCGGCGGTCTACCAGGAGGTGGACGGCAAGCAGGTGGAGCGCGAGGTGACCACCGGCATGGTGCAGGGCGGGCAGACCCAGATCCTGAGCGGGCTGTCCGAGGGCGACCAGGTGGTGGAGCCCGGCGTGGCGGGCGGTACCCGCGGCGGCACAGGCGGTACCGGTACCGGTGGCGGCACGCGAGGCGGCGGCACGGGTGGCACCGGTACCGGGGGCGGGCGGACCGGCGGCTTCGGCGGCGGCACGGGCGGTACCGGCGGCACGGGCGGCGGCTTCGGTGGCGGCGGGGTCACCCGCGGCGGGACGGGCGGCTGAGCCATGACCCTGGACATGACCGCACCACTGCCGACGGCCGGTGACACGGCCGGACCGGTGATCGACATCTCCGAGGTGCGCAAGGTCTACAAGACCGGTGCGCTGGAGGTGGAGGCGTTGCGCGGCATCACGTTGCGCATCGAGCAGGGCGAGTACGTGGCGATCATGGGGCCCTCCGGCTCCGGCAAGTCCACGCTGATGCACATCCTGGGCTGCCTGGACGTGGCCACCACCGGCACGTACCTGTTGGCGGGGGAGGACGTCAGCGGTCTGACCGAGGCCGAGCTCGCGGTCATCCGCAACAGGCGGATCGGCTTCGTGTTCCAGCAGTTCAACCTGCTGCCCTCGCTCACGGCGTGGCGCAACGTGGAGCTGCCGCTGTGCTACGCGGGTGTCGCCAAGGCGGAGCGCAAGCAGCGCGCGATCGAGGTGCTGGCGCGGGTCGGCCTCGGCGACCGGGTCGAGCACAAGCCCACGGAACTGTCCGGCGGGCAGCAGTCCCGCGTGGCGCTGGCCCGCGCGCTGGTGAACAAGCCCGCGCTGATCCTCGCCGACGAGCCGACCGGGGCGCTGGACTCCAAGTCCACCGCGGACGTGCTCAGCGTCTTCGCCGACCTGCACGCAGCAGGCCACACCATCGTGCTGATCACGCACGAGGAGGACGTCGCCGAACACGCCGAGCGCACCGTGCGGCTGCACGACGGCCTGATCTCCTCTGACGCCAGGCGGACGGGCGGGGTGTTCGCATGAGCTGGATGGAAACCCTGCGCACCAGCTTCGATGCGATACGATCGCATCGATTGCGCTCGGGTCTGACCATGCTGGGCATCCTGATCGGCATCGCGGCGGTGATCCTCACGGTCGGGCTCGGCGAGGGCGCGCAGCAGCAGGTGGCCAGCGCGATCAACTCCCTGGGCACCAACCTGCTCGTGGTCTCACCGGGCAGCACCACGACCGGTGGTGTGCGCGGCGGCCAGGGCTCCTCCTCGGCGCTGACCGTGAGCGACGCGACCGCGCTGTCCTCGAAGGTCGCGGCGCCGGACATCGCCGCCGTCGCACCGACGACGAGCCGGTCCACCGCGCTGACCGCGGGCTCCACGAACTGGACCACCTCGGTGGTCGGCACCACGCCCGCCTGGCAGTCGGTGCGCGCGCGAACCCTGGCGGAGGGCCGGTTCCTCACCGAGCAGGACCTCACGAGCGACGCCGCGGTGACGGTGCTCGCCGCTACCACCGCGCAGGAGCTGTTCGGTGGCGCCGATCCGGTCGGCAGGACCGTGGCGATCGGCAGCACCCCGTTCACCGTGGTCGGCGTGCTCGCCTCGGCGGGCAACTCGGCCGCGCAGAACGAGGACGACCAGGCCGTGGTGCCGATCAGCACCGCCGCCGACCGGCTCTTCGGCGGCAGCACGCGTACCTCGGTGCAGTCGATCTACCTGGAGGCCACCTCCTCGGACACGCTGTCCGCGGCGTACCAGGAGGCCAACCAGCTGCTGCTCAACCTGCACCACGTCACGGACCCGGCCGCCGCCGACTTCACCATCGCCAGCCAGCAGTCCCTGCTGAGCACGGCGACCTCGGTGAGCAAGACGCTGACGATCCTGCTCGGTGGCGTGGCCGCGCTGTCGCTGCTGGTCGGCGGCATCGGGGTCATGAACATCATGCTGGTGTCGGTCACCGAGCGGATCCGCGAAATCGGGCTGCGCAAGGCCTTGGGCGCGAGCCCGGTGGTGATCCGCAGGCAGTTCCTGGTCGAGGCCTCCGTGCTGGGGCTGGCCGGTGGACTGCTCGGCGCGGCGCTGGGCGTGATCGGCGCGCTCACCCTGCCGCAGCTGATCTCCAGCACCATCACGATCTCCCCGACGGCCACCGCGGCCGCGATCCTCACCTCGATCGCGATCGGGCTCGCCTTCGGCGTCTACCCGGCCAGCAGGGCGGCCCGGCTGGCGCCCATCGACGCCCTCCGCAGCGAATGACCTGGAGCCCACCGATGTCCCTTCACCCCGCAGCACGACGGTCCGGCCTGGTGCTGGTCGCGGGCGCGCTCTCCGTCACCCTCGCCGCCTGCGGTGGCGGCTCGTCGGCCACGCCCTCCGGCGGCACCCAGGCACCCAGCTCCTCGCGCGGGCCGGGGCAGGGCGGCACCCGGCCCGGGGCCTTCGGCACGGTCGCCGCCGTCACCGGGTCCACCGCCCAGGTGCAGAACCCGCAGAATGGCCAGGTAGCGGTGACCTTCAGCGACAGCACCACGTTCACCGAGACCGTGTCCGGCGCGTTGCGGGACGTCACCGCCGGTTCCTGTGTGGAGGTCACCGGTACGGGTCCTGCCGTCGCGGGCCAGCCGCTGACGGCCAAGTCGGTCACGATCACCCAGGCTGGTACGAGCGGCTGCCGGGTCCCGGGCAACGGCGGTGCGAGCCGCACGCCGAACCCGAGCCGGACCCCCGACCCGAGCCGCCAGCCCAGGCCCAGCGGCAGCGCCTCGCCCTCGGCGGCAGGCCGCGCGTTCGGCACGGTCAGCGCCGTGTCCGCCAACGGGTTCACCACGCACGGCACGAGCCCGGCAGGCGGCCCCGCCGTGGACACCGCGGTGACGGTGGACTCCGCGACGACCTTCACCAAGACGGTCAGCGCCAACTCCAGCGCCGTGGTCGTCGGGGTCTGCGTGGCCGCCTTCGGCACCGCCGACGACACGGGGGCGATCACCGCGAAGTCGATCACCGTCAGCAAGCCGGGGCCGAACGGGTGCAACACCGGGTTCGGTCAGGGCGGGCGCCGCGGTGGCAATGGGGGCAACGGTGGCTGAGCGCAAGAACCGCCGCTGGCTGCGCGGCCCCAAACTCGTCGTCGGCGGAGTCGCGGTGCTGCTCGTGGCGGGCGCCGCGGTCGCGTGGGCCTCGACGCAGCCCAGCTCGCCGAGCTACCGGAGCGTGGCGGCGGCACCGGCGACCGTCACGGACACCTTGCAGGCCACCGGCACGATCCAGCCGGTTTCCCAGGCCACGGTCGGCTTCCCGGTCGCCGGTCAGGTCGCCTCGGTGGCCGTCGCCGTGGGGCAGAAGGTGACGGCCGGGCAGTTGCTGGCCCAGCTGAACACGACCACGCTCGCCGGTCAGGTCAGCTCGGCACAGTCCACTGTGGCCACTGCGCAGGCCAAGCTCGCCACCGACCAGAACAGCCAGACCACGGTTGCCAGCACCGCGCCGAAGTCCTCGTCCAGCAGCGCACTGTCCACAATGGTCAAAGGGCTCGGCGACAGCCAGGACGCGGTGCGCAAGGCCCAGCAGCAGGTGGACGCCGACCTGACCCTGGTCAGCGCCGCGGTGAAGCAGTCCAAAGCCTCCTGCCCGACGGTGGTCTCCGCGCTGGGTGACCAGCACGCACCACCCGAGCAGAGCCAGGTCAACGACTGCTCGGCCCTGTTGCAGCAGGTGCTCGACGCCCAGACGAAGACGGCCACCGACGAGCGCGCACTGGCCGATGCCGAGACCAAGCTGTCCCAGGCCCTTGGCAAGGCCGTCAGCGCGGTGAACACCCCCGCGAGCACGAGTTCCGGTAACGCGGGCCGTTCCGGTGGCCAGTCGCAGGGACCGGCCAGTGCCGAGCAGATCGCCGCCGACCAGGCCTCCTTGGACGCGGCCAGCGCGCAGTTGGCCGCCGCGCGGCAGAACCTGGCCGCGGCCGACCTGGTCAGCCCGATCGACGGCACGGTCGCACAGGTGAGCCTGGTCGCCGGGCAGTCCTCCGCGCAGGCGCACGTCGTGGTGCTCGGCGCGGGCGCGTCCCAGGTCACCACGGCCGTCAACGACACGCAGGTCGGCAAGGTCAAGCCCGGTCAGCAGGCCAGCATCACCCCGGACGGCGCGAGCAGCCCGATCAGGGGCAAGGTGACCTCGGTCGGCGCGCTGTCCAGCACCACCTCGGGCGGTGCGCCCAGCTATCCGGTGACCATCTCGCTGGAGGGCACCGGGCAGTCCCTGTTCGCCGGGGCCACCGCCACCGTGTCGATCACGCTCGGCTCGGCGCAGGCCGCTGTCGCCGTGCCGACCTCAGCCGTGCACTCGGTCGGCGGTTTCAGCTTCGTCACCAAGCTGGTCGACGGACAGACCGGCCAGGTCCGGGTCACACTGGGCGTGACCGGTTCGGCGCTGACCCAGGTCACCGGGGGACTCCAGGCCGGTGACCAGGTGGTGCTCGCCGACCTGGGCCAGGAACTGCCGACCGCCACCTCCAACCGGGGGCTGACCGGCGGCGGCGCCCGCGGCGGCTTCGGCGGCGGTGGCGGCACGGGTGGCGGCGGTCGCACGGGCGGGCCGACCCGGTGACGCTCGACGAGAACAGCACAGGAGACGACGTGTCCGAGCAGCAGCCCGCGGGCGGCAAGCCCAGCCCGGAGCAGCCCGCGGTGCAACCCCAGCCCGGGGCGACCGCCACCGAGCCGCCGGCGGCGGCCTTCGCGTTCGGCGAAGGGCAGCCGCTGAGCCCCCCGCCGCCGCCAGCGCCGAAGCAGGGCGTCAGCAAGTTGACGATCGGGTTGGGTGTCGCCGTGCTGGTGCTGGCGGCCTTCGGCGGTGGCGTGTGGCTGGGCAAGGCGACCTCCGCCCCGTCGGGCAACCCGCGCGGCGAGTACGGCGGCAGGCAGTTCCCGGGCGGTCCCGGCGGCCAGGGTGGCCAGCAGGGCCCCGGCGGTCAGGGCGGTCAGAACGGCCGCGGCGGGTTCGGGCGCGGCACGGCGGGCACCGTCGACCACGTGGACGGCACCACCGTGTACGTCAAGCTGCCCAACGGAACCCTGGTCAAGGTGTCCACTTCGGAGTCGACCAAGGTCGAGGTCAGCAAGCCCGGCTCGCTGTCCGATCTGACCCAGGGCAGCCAGGTCGTGGTGCAGGGACAACCCGGTCAGGACGGGACGGTGAGCGCGCAGACCATCACGCAGCGCCCGGCGTCCGGGTGACACCCGTCGAGGCCACTTGCCCCTCCGTGGAGGATGTGCACATGGCCGAGCCAACCAAACGCAGCAGGCTGCTCGTCGTCGAGGACGAACCGAGCATCCGCGAACTGCTGGCAGCCAGCCTGCGCTTCGCGGGGTTCGAGGTGGACACCGCGGCCACCGGCACCGACGCGCTGCGGGCTGTCGAGCGCCAGCGGCCCGACCTGATCCTGCTCGACGTGATGCTGCCCGACCGGGACGGCTTCGAGGTGGTGCGCAGGCTGCGCTCGGGCGGCAAGGGCGTGCCGGTGCTGTTCCTGACCGCGCGCGACGCCGCCGAGGACAAGATCACCGGCCTGACCATCGGCGGGGACGACTACGTCACCAAGCCGTTCAGCCTGGAGGAGGTCATCGCCAGGGTGAACGCGGTGCTGCGCAGGACAAAGGCCCAGCCCGAGCCGCCGGACAACCGGTTGCGCTACGCGGACCTGGAACTGGAGGTGGAGAGCCACGAGGTGCGCAGGGCGGGCCGCCTCGTGCAGCTCTCGCCCACGGAGTTCAAGCTGCTGCACTACCTGCTGCGCAACGCGGGCCGAGTGCTGTCCAAGGCGCAGATCCTGGACCAGGTGTGGCACTACGACTTCAACGGTGAGGCGGGCGTGGTCGAGTCCTACATCTCGTACCTGCGCCGCAAGGTGGACGACGTGGAACCCCGACTGATCCACACCGTGCGCGGTGTCGGGTACGTGCTGCGGCAGTCCACGTGAGAGCCGTCAAGCTGACCAAGGACGCCTTCGGCCGGCTGCCGCTGCGGGTGCACCTGGTGGCCGGCCTGGTGCTGATGGTCGCCGTCGCGCTCTTCGGCGCGTGGATCATCAGCTCCGAGGTGCTGGAGAACTACCTGCTCGACCAGACGGACACCAAGCTGCGCGGGCAGAGCCTGTTCTACGAGCGCCAGTTGCGCGACCAGCAGCCGCTCCCGCGCGGGACGGGCGGCGCCCGAGGGGGACGCCCTCGCCCACCCATGCTGGGCAGCCTCGCCTACATGCGCACGCCAACGGAGAGCCGCTACCTGCTGGCGCCCAGCGAGGTGGGCACGGCCCGCCCGCTGTTCCCGCCACTGGGCGCCATGCAGCCGGGCAAGGCGATGACCGTGGGCTCGCAGGACGACTCGGGGCTGCGTTGGCGGATCGCGCTCACCCAGGTCGGCAGCACCGAACTGATCGTCGGCACCGACCAGGGCGACCTGGACCAGGCCGTCAACGACCTGCGGATCAACTCGCTGCTGATCAGCATCGGCGCGCTGCTGCTGGTCGCCGGACTGGGCTACGCGCTGGTCCGGGGCAGTCTGCGCCCGCTGGAGGAGGTCGAGTCCACGGCGGAGGTCATCGCCACGGGTGAGCTGTCCCGCCGGGTACCGGTGCGCAGGCCGGGCAGTGAGGTCGGGCGGCTGGCCAACGCGCTCAACGTGATGCTGGAGCGCATCGAGGACGCGTTCGTGGCGCGCAAGAACTCCGAGGCCGCCGCCAAGCGGTCGGAGAGCAAGATGCGCCAGTTCGTCGCGGACGCCTCGCACGAGCTGCGCACCCCGCTGACCTCCATCCGCGGCTACGCCGAGCTGTACCGGCAGGGCGCGGCCACCTCGCCCACCGAGGTGGCGGAGGTGCTGCGCCGCATCGAGGACCAGGCGGCCCGGATGGGGCTGCTGGTCGAGGACCTGTTGCTGCTGGCGAGGCTGGACCAGCAGCGCCCGCTGGAGCAGCGGCACGTGGACCTGGCGGTGATCGCCGTGGACGCCGTGCACGACGCGCGGGTGCTCGACCCGGACCGGCGGATCGGCCTGCAACTGGAGACCTCCTCCGGTGCGGACGAGGACTCCGGTGCCGAACTGGCCGTGCTGGGCGACGAGGCGCGGCTGCGCCAGGTCGTGGGCAACCTGGTCAGCAACGCGCTGACGCACACGCCCGCGGGCACCCCGGTGGACGTGCGGCTGCGCAGGCAGGGCGTCAACGGGGAGCGGCTGGCCGTGCTGGAGGTCGCCGACCAGGGACCCGGGCTGTCCGCCGAGCAGACCGACCGGGTCTTCGAGCGGTTCTACCGGGCCGACGCGGCACGCAGCAGGCAGAACGGCGGCACGGGTCTCGGGCTGGCGATCGTGTCGGCGCTGGTGGCCGCGCACGGCGGCCGGGTGGAGCTGGACACCGAGCCCGGCAACGGGGCCACCTTCCGCGTCCTGCTGCCGGAGTCCGGCTGAGCGACACGCGAGTCCCGGGCTCAGGAGCGCGAGTCCCGCTCGCAGGCATGCGAGTCCCGGGCTCAGGGGTGTGAGTCCCGTTCTGAGGGGTGTGAGTTCCGGGCTGACTGCGTGTCGGCGCTTGCGGGGCTGCTCGGGTCGCCCGCTGGAAAGACGCGGGCTCTCCCGAGCGGGCGTGGACTCGGTCGGGGACGGCTGTGCCCGCTTCGCTCTTGGCGCTCCTCCGGAGCGCGGCGTCTTCGCTCTGACCCGGTCTCTTCCCTTGTCCCACGATGATCACTGAACAGATGTGATCATCTTGGGCCCGCGGTCCAGAGACCGGCGCGAAGACGCGGGACCGGCGCGAAGAGGCGGGGCGAGGGGTGGGGGAGTCAGGCCGGGACTCACGCTCCGCTGGCCGGGACTCGCCGACCTCAGGGCGGGACTCGCGCACCCCAGAGCGGGACTCACCCCAGCCCGGCGCGTGTCGGCGCTTGGTGACCCGCGTGTCGGACGTTCCCGTGCGGTGTGTCGGCGCAACACGGCGTACCGCGAGCGCCGACACGCGGTACCGCGAGCGCCGACACGCGATGTGGGCCACAGCGGGGTGCCCCGGGGCGGCGGGGGCGGGCGGGGCGCTGCAAGACTGGGGGTGTGACGACCGAGCAGGCAACCAGCGTCGAATCCTCGCGAGCACTGTTCGCACGGGCCGCGCAGGCCACGCCGGGTGGGGTCAACTCCCCGGTGCGGGCCTTCCACTCGGTGGGCGGCACCCCCCGGTTCATGGTCCGGGGCGAGGGCCCGCACCTGTGGGACGCCGACGGCAACCGCTACGTGGACCTGGTCAGCTCCTGGGGGCCGATGATCCTGGGCCACGCGCACCCGCAGGTCGTGGACGCGGTGCGCAAGGCGGCCCAGTACGGCCTGTCCTTCGGCACGCCCACCGAGGGCGAGGTGCTGCTGGCCGAGGAGATCATCGCCAGGGTCGAGCCGGTGCAGCGGGTGCGGCTGGTCAACTCCGGCACCGAGGCCACGATGAGCGCGATCCGCCTGGCGCGCGGCTTCACCGAGCGCCGCAAGGTCGTGAAGTTCGCGGGCTGCTACCACGGGCACGTGGACGCGCTGCTCGCGCAGGCGGGCTCCGGGGTGGCCACGCTCGGGCTGCCGACCACGCCCGGGGTCACCGGGGCGCAGGCCGCCGACACGATCGTGCTGCCCTACAACGACATCGAGGCGGTCCGTGCCGCGTTCGCGGCCAACCAGGGCGAGATCGCGGCGGTGATCACCGAGGCCGCCGCGGGCAACATGGGGGCCGTCGCGCCGGAGCCGGGCTTCAACGCCGCGCTGCTGGAGCTGTGCCACGCGCAGGGCGCGCTGCTCGTCATCGACGAGGTGATGACCGGCTTCCGGGTCTCGGCCGCCGGTTGGTACGGCCTGGAGGGTGTCGCGGGCGACCTCTACACCTTCGGCAAGGTCATGTCGGGCGGGCTGCCCGCCGCGGCCTTCGGCGGACGGGCCGAGGTGATGTCCAGGCTCGCGCCCGAGGGCCCCGTCTACCAGGCGGGCACGCTGTCCGGGAACCCCGTTGCCGTGGCGGCGGGTCTGGCCACGCTCCAGGCCGCCGACGAGGACGTGTACCGCGCGCTGGACCGCAACGCGCGCAAGCTGGGCCAGCTGTTCACCGAGGCGCTGACCGCCGAGGGCGTCGCGCACCGCGTGCAGTACGCGGGCAACCTGGTCAGCGTGTTCTTCACCGAGGAGCCGGTCCGCGACTACACGGGTGCCCAGGCCGCGCAGACCTGGCGCTTCCCGCCGTTCTTCCACGCGCTGCTGGCCCGCGGGGTGTACCCGCCGCCCAGCGCGTTCGAGGCCTGGTTCGTCAACGCCGCCATGGACGACGAGGCGTTCGAGGTGATCGAGCAGGCCCTGCCGCACGCCGCCGCGGCTGCCGCTGCCGCCACTGCCCCGGAGGCCGCCAAGTGACCACCACCGTCGTCCACCTCATGCGGCACGGTGAGGTGCACAACCCCAGCGGGATCCTCTACGGCCGCCTGCCCGGGTTCCGGCTGTCCACGCTCGGTGAGAAGCAGGCCCTGCGTGTGGCCGAGCACCTGGCGGACCGGGACATCGTGCACGTCGTGGCCTCCCCGCTTGAGCGGGCGCAGCAGACCGCCACCCCGATCGCGGACTCGCACCGTCTGGAGCTGGCCACCGACGACCGGCTGATCGAGGCGGGCAACCAGTTCGAGGGCCTGAAGGTGGCCGTGGGCGACGGGGCGTTGCGCTCCCCGCAGCACTGGCCCAAGCTGCGCGACCCGTTCACCCCGTCCTGGGGCGAGCCGTACCTGAAGATCGCGCACCGCATGCTGGGCGCCGTGCAGCGGGCCCGCGCGATCGCCGCCGGGCACGAGGCCGTGTGCGTGTCCCACCAGCTGCCGGTGTGGACCGTGCGCCGGTTCCTGGAGGGCAAGCGGATGTGGCACGACCCGCGCAAGCGGCAGTGCTCCCTGGCCTCGCTGACCAGCCTGACCTTCGAGGACGAGCAGCTGGTGCGCATCTCCTACAGCGAGCCCGCTGGCACGAGCAACGCGCGGGTGACCGGCGCATGAGGCGCGCACTGGTGCTGGCCGTGGCCGCCGTGGCCGCGCTGACGGCGTGCTCCACCGGCAAGGACGCCGCGCAGTTCGGCGGCGGTGGCGGCTTCCAGTTCGTGGCGCCCGGCGGGCAGACCACGATCGACTACGAGGGCACGCAGCGGCAGGCGCTGACCGAGTTGTCCGGGGACAGCCTGCTGGAGGACGGCAAGCAGGTGAAGCTGAGCGACTACCGGGGCAAGGTGGTCGTGGTCAACATCTGGGGCTCCTGGTGCGGGCCCTGCCGCACCGAGGCCCCGGAGTTGCAGAAGCTCTACGCGGACAACAAGGCCGCCGGGTTGCAGGTGATGGGCGTGGACGTGCGCGACGACAAGGGCGCCGCGCGGGACTTCTACCACAACCAGAGCCTGGACTACCCGTCCATCTTCGACCCGCCCGCCCGCTCCCTGCTGGTGCTCCAGGGCTATCCGCGCACCACCACGCCCACCACGCTGGTGCTCGACCGCCAGCACCGGGTGGCCTGGGTGTCCCTTCTGCCCGTCAAGCCCGATCAGCTCAACGCCAAGGTCAAGGCGCTGCTCGCCGAGAAGTAGGCCGAAGTTTGCTGATTGTTTCCGTTCTTATGACGGGTTTTCCGCGCACAATCGCTCACCTATAGTCCCCTCCAGCCCGTGCCACCCACCACGGATGGAGGCCCCACCATGCCCGAACTCCCGCCCGGAGTGACCCGTCGCCGGTTCATCGGCGGAGTAGCCGGAACCGTCGCCACCGCCGGTGCGCTGGGCTCGCTCGCACCCGGCATGGCCGAGGCGCTGGCCCAGCCTCGCCTGCGCGGCCGGATCGAGGACGTCGAGCACGTGGTCGTGCTCATGCAGGAGAACCGGTCCTTCGACCACTACTACGGCACGATGAGCGGGGTCCGGGGCTTCGGGGACCGGTCCGCCGTGGTGCAGCCCAACGGGCTGGACATCCTGCGCCAGTACGACGGCGGGCGCTCAGACGGCAAGTACCTGCTGCCCTTCCACGTGGACACCGCCAAGGTGGACGGCCAGGACATGGGCGACCTCGGGCACGGCTGGGACGACCAGCACCAGGCGATGGCCGATGGGGCCAACAACGCCTGGATCGCCGCCAAGGGTGAGAACACCATGGGCTACTTCACCGACGCGGACATCCCGTTCCACCGGGCGCTGGCAAACGCGTTCACCCTGTGCGACCACTACTTCTGCTCGGTGCAGGGCCCGACCACGCCCAACCGGCTCTACCTGTTCACCGGCACCATCGACGCCGACGGCAAGGCGGGCGGCCCGGCCAACTACAACCCGGCCGACTACAAGCCGGTGTTCCGCTGGACCACCTACCCGGAACGCTTGCAGGCCAACGGGATCTCCTGGAAGGTCTACGCCAACGACGAGGTGGGCGACAACGGTTCGCACCCGTTCGTCGGCGACTACGGGGACAACCCGCTGTGGCTGTTCGACGCCTACCACAAGGACTACAACAGCGAGTTGTCCCAGCGCGCCAAGGTGTTCGGCGCCAACAACTGGAAGGCCGACTCGGGCAAGGGCAAGGACGTCAGCCACGTGCTGTCCGACTTCGTGGCCGACTGCAAGAGCGGGTCGCTGCCCAAGGTGTCCTGGGTGGTGGCGCCCTACGGCTACTGCGAACACCCCGAGGCCCGGCCGGTGGACGGGGCCGTCTACACGCAGACCGTGCTGAACGCCTTGTGGGCCAACCCGAAGCTGTGGGAGTCCACCGTCGTCTTGATCAACTATGACGAGAACGACGGCTTCTTCGACCACGTGCCGCCGCCGATGGCCCCCTCGGGCACCGCGGGCGAGTACATCAGCGGCAAGTCGATCGGGCTCGGCGCCCGCGTGCCGATGACCGTGATCTCCCCGTGGAGCCGGGGCGGCTGGGTCAACTCCGAGGTGGCCGACCACACCTCGGTGATCCGCTTCCTGGAGCAGTGGACCGGGGTGCAGGAGCCGAACATCACCGCGTGGCGCCGGTCCATCTGCGGGGACCTCACCAGCTGCTTCGACTTCGCGCAGCGCAACACCTCGATCCCGACCCTGCCGGACACGGCGAAGCTGCGTAAGCAGGCCGACGACACGCAGACCAAGCTGCCCGCGGTGAAGCCGCCCGCAGTGGGCAAGCAGGTCGTGCCGGTGCAGGACGCGGGCACCCGGCCCGCCCGTCCGCTGCCCTACGCCCCGCTGGTGGCCTTCGCCCTGAGCACGGACAAGAAGACCGTCACCACCACGTTCACCAACCAGGGCAGCGCCGACGTGCAGCTGTGCGCCTACCGGGCGGACGGCCGCGGCGACGGGCCCTGGTTCTACGACGTGCCCGCGGGCAAGCAGGTCACCGACACGTGGAACGCTCAGCTCAACGGCGCCAAGATCGGCATCGCGGTGCACGGCCCGAACCGCTGGCGCTGGGAGTACCAGGCCAACTCCAACGCCGCGACCTCCGGCGTCGAGGTGACCGCGACCTACACCGCGGAGCACAAGCTGCGGCTCACCTTGCAGAACAGCGGCAGCAAGGCCGTGAAGTTCACCGTGAAGGCCAACCACTACCGCGGTGACGGGCCGTGGACCTACACCGTGCAGCCGGGCAAGGCAACCGGCGACGACTGGAACGTGCTCAGCTACGGCAACGGCTGGTACGACCTGTCGGTCACCGCCGACCTCGACGCGGGCTTCCTGCGCCGGTTCAGCGGCCACGTGGAGAATGGCCAGCCCAGCGTCACCGGCTGAGCCCCCATGTCCTGAAAGTGCCGTATGAGACATCAGATGTCTCATACGGCACTTTCAGGACACCCCGATCGCGTGGAGCAGCATCGGCAGCGAGCGGTGCAACTCCCGTTGCCAGTAGGCCCAGTTGTGCCGGCCGGGGCCGTAGAAGTCCTTGGTGACCGGGATCCTCAGCTCGTCCAACCGGTTCAGCAGCACGGTGGACTCGGCGTGCACGACCTGTTCGATGCCGTCGTCCAGCAGTGCGCAGCACGGGTCCAGCGGCCCGGCCTTGCCGTTGCCCGAGGACATGAACAGCGTGGTGTGGCGCAGGTTCCCGGCCAGCAGCGGCGGGCTGTGCTGCTGCCACAGCTCGCGCTGCGCGGGCACGGCCGGGTCTCCCCACAGGTTCTGCCAGATCGAACCGGGGCAGAGCAGGCCCATCGCCTTGGTGGCGTCCGGGAAGTCCAGCGGGTCGACCGCCCCGGAGTAGCTGGCGGCGGCGCGGATCAGGTCGGGGTGCCGGGCCGCGTAGGTCATCGCGCCGAAACCGCCCATGGACAGCCCGGCCACGGCGATCTGGTCGTTCGCGCGGTAGTGCTCGCGCAGGTAGTGCGGCAGTTCGGTGAGGTGGAAGGTCTCCCAGGCAGGTGTGCCGCCGCGGCCCTGGTTCCACCAGTCCGAGTAGTTGCCGCACTTGCCCGCCTCGGGCATCACCACGATCGCCTCGGTCGTGGCGGTCAGCGACGCCACGTCCGTGTGCTCGGTCCACGCGCGGTAGTCGTCACCGGAACCGTGCAGCAGGAACAGCATTGGCCAGGTCCGCGCGGAGTTCGCCGACCAGTCGGGTGGCAGCAGCAGCCGCACCGGGACCGCGTAGCCCATCGCCTGGGACGGCACGTGCGCGTCGACCGATCTCGTGGCCGCCTGCGCGTTCGGCGCCAATGCGCAGCACAAGGTCAAAGCAGCGCAAAAAGCCAGCATTCTTCGCATTCTGACCCGCTCCCCGGTGGACAACCGAATGCCCAATCGGAATAACCGGGACGGCGCTGTACGAATGACGCACGAACGGGTGGGTGAATGCGCGGAACGGACCCGGTCGTGCGGTGATCTGGACCACTACCTACCCTCGACAGAGTGACCTCGCTGGAGCAGTTGGCCGCGTCGGGGCCGCTGGTGCTGGCCGCCGCAGTGGCGCTGCTGGCCGGTGCGGTCTCCTTCGCGTCCCCGTGCTGCATCCCGCTGGTGCCCGGGTACCTGGCCTACCTGGCCGGTCTGGTCGGCGCCGAGGCACCGGCCGTCGCCGAGGGCGAGGTGCCCAAATCGGGGCGCTGGCGCGTCGTCGGCGCAGCCCTGCTCTTCGTGCTCGGTTTCACCGTGGTGTTCACGGTCGGCACGGTGACCCTGTTCGGGCTGACCGATCTGCTGCTGCTCAACCAGGAGTTGTTGCAGCGCATCGGCGGCGTGGTGACGATCGGCATGGGGCTGGTCTTCGTCGGGCTGGTTCCCGCGCTGCAGAAGGACCTGCGCCCGCACCGCACACCCCGGCTCGGCCTGCTCGGCGCCCCGCTGCTGGGCGCGGTGTTCGGGCTGGGCTGGTCCCCGTGCATCGGCCCGACCCTGGGCGGGGTGCTCTCGCTGACCGCGGGCACGCCGATCGGCCCGCTCGCGCTGCGCGGGCTGCTGCTGATGCTCGTGTTCTGCCTGGGACTCGGCCTGCCCTTCGTGCTCATCGCGATGGGCGCGCGCTGGGCCGTGCGGGTCACCGGCTGGGTGCGCAGGCACGTGCGGGCCGTGCAGCTCACCGGTGGGGTGCTGCTCATCGCCGTGGGCGTGCTGCTGGTCACCGGCCTGTGGGGCGAGCTGGTCGCCCTGATCCAGCAGAACCTCGTCACCGACTCCTCGGTGCCGCTGTAGATGGGGGCCAAGATCCGCGACTTGCTGGCGTTCCTGCGCAACACCTGGCGCGGTCTCACGGCCATGCGCACCGCCCTGATCCTGTTGGCCCTGCTGGCATTGGGCGCGCTGCCCGGCGCGCTGCTGCCGCAGCGGCAGCTCAACCAGTTCAAGGTGACCCAGTACCTGAACGAGCACGGCTGGTGGGGCAGCCTGCTGGACCGGTTGCAGTTCTTCGACGTCTACTCCAGCGTCTGGTTCTCCGCGATCTACTTCCTGCTGTTCATCTCGCTGGTGGGCTGCCTGACCCCGCGCACCTTCGAGTACCTGAGGCAGTCCACGGCCAAGCCGGTGATCACCCCGCGCAACCTGGCCCGGCTGCCGCACCACGCCCGCGGCACGGTGGACCTGGACGTGGACCAGGTGGTCGAGGCCTCACGCAAGCGCTTGCGCGGTTGGCGCACCGTGGTGCGCGAGGAGGAGGACGGCGGTCGCAGCATCAGTGCCGAGCGCGGCTACCTGCGCGAGACCGGCAACCTGGTGTTCCACTTCGCCCTGCTGGGCCTGGTCGTGTCCTTCGCCATCGGCAAGCTGTTCAGCTACGACGGCCAGGTGGCCGTGGTCGCCAACGGCACGCAGTTCTGCAACTCCGGGGTGCTGTCCTACGACGAGTTCCACCCCGGCCTGAAGGTGGACGGCACCCAGCTGGACCCGTTCTGCGTGCGGGTCAACAGCTTCGCCGCCACCTACCTGCCGACCGGGCAGGCCGACAAGTTCCACGCCGACGTGGACTACCAGTCCGGCGAGGACCTGGCCACCGGCACCTGGCGCCCCTACGACCTACAGGTCAACTCCCCGCTGCGCACCGCGGGGGACCGGGTGTACCTGCTCGGGCACGGCTACGCCCCGGTCTTCACGGTGACCTTCCCCAACGGCGAGCAGCGCACCAAGGTCACCCCGTGGCCGCCCGCCGACGGCACCACCCTGCTGTCCTCGGGCACCACCACCTTCGACCCGCCGGACACCACCGACCAGGGCGAGCTGCGCAAGCACCAGATCGCGATCACCGGGCTGTTCGCGCCCACCGCCGCGTACCAGGGAACCGTGCTGTCCTCGCAGTACCCGGCGCCCAACGACCCGGCCGTTGCCGTGGACGTCTACCAGGGCGACCTGGGCAACAACTCCGGCCTGAGCCACAACCTGAACAGCATCGACCAGTCCATGGTGGACCAGGGCAGGCTGGTCAAGAAGGTGCGCAAGAACCTCAAGCCCGGCGAGGAAGTCAAGCTCGAGGACGGCACGAAGATCCGCTTCGACAAGGCCGAGCAGTTCACGCAGTTGCAGGTCTCGCACGACCCGACCCAGACCTGGGTGCTGGTCTTCGCCGTACTGGTGCTGGTCGGGCTCGCCGGTTCGCTGGCGATCAAGCGCCGCAGGGTGTGGGTCCGCGTCACCCCCGCGGGTGAGGACGAGCCGGGCGGACGTACCGTTGTCGAGGTCGGTGGCCTGGCCCGCACCGATCAGGCTGGTTACGGCGAGGAGTTCACCAGGCTCGCCGCGGAGCTGCTGACGGGGAAGGAAACCTGATGCCGGTCAACGAGACCCTGGCCCGCTACAGCGACTGGGCCTACGCCTCCGCTGTCGTGATCTACGTGCTGGCCATGGCCTTCTACCTGGTCGAACAGGGCATGACCAAGCCGAAGCGGCAGCGCGAGCGGGAACTGGTCATCGCCGTGGCCTCGGGCGGCGAGACGGTCGTCACCGAGGGGCCGCGCGCGCTGCCCCCGGAGCGCGGGATCAGCCGCGCCGAGCGCATCGGCCGCATGGGCATGGCGCTGAACGTGCTCGGCGTCCTGCTGCACGGTGCCGCCGTCCTGCTGCGCGGGCTGGCCACCGAGCGCGTGCCGTGGGGCAACATGTACGAGTACGACTCGGCGATCTGCCTGGTCGCCGTGGTCACCTGGCTGGTGCTGGCCCGCAAGTTCGACCTGCGCAGGCTCAGCGCGTTCGTGCTGCTGCCCATCGTGATCCTGCTCTTCCTCGGCGGCACCGCCCTCTACAGCACCGCTGCCCCCGTGCAGCCCGCGCTACAGTCCTACTGGCTGGTGGTCCACGTTTCGGTGATCGCCGTGTCCAGCGGCATGCTGCTGGTCGCCGGGGTGGCCAGCGTGCTGTACCTGCTGCGCAACGCGCACGAGCAGAACCCGGGCCGCTTCGCCAGGCTCGCCGCCAGGCTGCCCGCCGCGGACGTGCTGGACCGGCTCGCCTACCGGGTCACCGTGCTGGGCTTCCCGCTGTTCACCTTCGGGGTGATCTGCGGGGCCATCTGGGCCGAGTCCGCCTGGGGCCGGTTCTGGGGCTGGGACCCCAAGGAGACCTGCGCCTTCGTGGCCTGGGTGGTGTACGCGATCTACCTGCACGCCAGGGCCACCGCGGGCTGGCGCGGCAACCGCGCCGCCGTGATCAACGTCGTGGCCTGGGTGGCCATGGTGTTCAACCTGTTCTTCATCAACCTGGTCACCTCCGGGCTGCACTCCTACGCCGGCGTCGCCTGAGCCTGATCACGACTTGACACCCCGTGTCGACCCTGCCGGTGTGGCCCACTACCGTCGTCACCGGACGGGGAGGTCTCGATCCGCTTCGCAGGGAGGACCCCAGCGGTGACTGGACGTTATGACGACCCGGAGCCGTGGAAGGCTCCTGGCCAGGAGCAGGCCGTCCAGAACCAGGGGCAGCAGGCGCCTGATCCCTCAGCCTCCGGCTCGTACCAGGTGAGCGGCGGCCAGTCCGGCCCCTACCAGGTCGGCGGGGGCCAGTCCGGTCCGTACCAGGTGAGCGGTGGCCAGTCGGGGCCCTACCAGGTCGGCGGCGGGCAGTCGGGGCCCTACCAGGTGGGTGGCGGCCAGTCCGGTCCGTACCCGGTGGACCCCGCGTCCTCCGGCTCGTACTACGTGGACCAGGCCGCCCAGCAACAGCAGCCCCAGCAGCAGTACCCGCAGCAGCTCTACCCCCAGCAGTACCCGTCCCAGGGCCAGCAGCAGCCCCAGCAGGGCAGGCACGCCGCGGGCAACGGGCTGTCCGCCCAGGAGCTGATCAAGCAGCAGAAGCGCCCGCCGCAGACCGGCTGGCGGCGCACCCTGCACTCGGTCTCCGGCGGCCTGATCAACCTCGGTGAGAGCCCCGCGGACCTGCGCCGCCGTGAGCTGATCGGGCGGATCAACCAGCCGCTGCGCGGGTGCTACAAGATCGCCATGCTGAGCCTGAAGGGCGGCGTGGGCAAGACCACGACCACCACCACGCTCGGCTCCACCTTCTCCTCGCTGCGCGGGGACCGGGTGATCGCGGTGGACGCGAACCCCGACCGCGGCACGCTGAGCCAGAAGATCCCGCTGGAGACCACCGCCACCGTTCGGCACCTGCTGCGCGACGCCAAGCGCATCACCCGGTACTCCGACGTGCGCGCCTACACCTCGCAGGGGCCGAGCCGCCTGGAGGTGCTGGCCAGCGAGCAGGACCCGGCCGTGTCCGAGGCGTTCAGCGAGGACGACTACCGGCGCACGATCGACCTGCTGGAGCACTTCTACAACATCGTGCTCACCGACTGCGGCACCGGCCTGATGCACTCGGCCATGGCCGGGGTGCTGGACGTGGCCGACTCGCTGGTGATCGTGTCCTCGGGCTCGGTGGACGGCGCGAACAGCGCGTCGGCCACCATCGACTGGCTGGAGGCGCACGGCTACCGGGACCTGGTCCGGCGCTCCGTCGCGGTGATCAACTCGGTGCGCCCCAAGTCCGGCAAGGTGGACCTGGACAAGCTGTCCCAGCACTTCTCCACCCGCTGCCGCGCCGTGGTGCGCATCCCGTTCGACCCGCACCTGGAGGAGGGGGCCGAGATCGAGCTGGACAGGCTCGGCCCGGACACCCGCCTCGCGCTGCTCGAGCTGGCCGCCACCGTGGCCGACGACTTCCCGAACGAGGCCGGTCGCGCGCGCTGAACCCGCGCGGTGCGCACCGCCGTGTCGCCGCGATCAGGGTGCGGAGTCGGGACCGTCCTTGTCGCGGCGTGTCTGCTCACCGAGTTTGCGCAGGAAGTCGGGGTCGTCGTCAGGCGCGACGGACCGCGATGTTCGCGAGCCCACCCGCACCTGGTCGGGCCCGAACGCGCGCCACAGCAGCACTCCCACGGTGATCGCACCGATCAATGCGAGCAGGTAGACCATCCGCCACCTCCCGGTTGCACTTCACGAGGGTAGCCGCTGAAGGTCACGACTGGGACGAACGACAAGACCGCCCGAGCCAGGAGCAGGCTGCGGGCGGCCGTGGGCCGGGTGGCTCAGGGGTTGCGTACCGGCTCGGTGGCCTCGGTGGTCAGTTCGGCGAGCAGGGTCTTGACCTCGGACTCCCGGAAGCGGCGGTGGCCGCCGGGCGTGCGGATGGAGCCGATCCGGCCCGCGGTCGCCCAGCGCGTCACGGTCTTCGGGTCGACCCGGAACAGGGTGGCCACCTCGCCGGGCGTGAGCAGACGCTCGCCGGCGTGCTGACGGGGGTGCTGCACGGTCGCTGTCACTCTCGACCTCCTGTACGGGCTGGTTCCGACGTTCCGGTCGCATCGTGTCATCCCACCCGGTGGGTACTCGAACACTTGGCTGATGGTAAAGAGGTAGTAAGGGACGAAAACCGCGCTTCGGACACCGCGCGCCAAGCCCCTAGGCTAGGTGTGTGGACGCCCTAGACCGCCAGATCATCGCCGCGTTGCGCGCCAACGGCCGCGCCACCTACGCCGAGCTCGGGAGGCAGGTGGGCCTGTCCGCCTCCGCCGTGCACGAGCGGGTGGGCAAGCTGGAGGGAGCCGGTGTGATCACCGGCTACCACGCCGTGGTCGACCCCAGGCTGGTCGGCCTCGGGGTGACCGCGCTGGTCGGCATCCACCCCTCCGACACCGGGGATGACGACGACGTGGCCGCCGCACTGGCCAGGCTGCCCGAGGTGGAGTCCTGCTACGCAGTGGCCGGTGACGAGGCGTTCGTGGTCAAGGTGCGGGTCGCCACCGTGGACGACCTGGAGCGCACCCTGGGCAGGCTGCGCCGCATCGACGGCGTGGCCCGCACCCACACCACGGTGGTGCTCTCCACCCGGTTCGAGAGCCGCCCCAACAGCCCCGAGGAGGTCGCCGGGGCGCTGCTGGCCTCGCGCGCCGAGTAACCTGGGCAACCGTGACCGACACACCCGAGGCAGCGCAGGACACCGGCAGCTTCGGCCGGGACCTCGCGCTCTACACGGCCGCGCGGGTGGGCCTGCTCGCGGTGATCACCGCTGTGCTGGCCCTCGCCCACGTGCCGCTGCTGATCGCACTGGCCGTCGGCCTGGTGCTCGCCATGCCGCTGGCCATGGTGCTGTTCCGCGGCCTGAGCGCCCGCCTGTCCGCGGGCCTGCGCGTGCGCCGTGAGCAGCGCCTCAGGATGCGCGCCGAACTTCGCGGTGAGGGCGGTCAGCACCCCGCCTAAGCTCGGGGGCGTGACCGCCGTCGACCGTTGTTGTGACCGGACCAGGACCTGGGTGCGCGAGGCCGTGCGAGTGATCGAGGCCGATGCCAACCGCAGCGCCGACACCCACCTGCTGACCTTCCCGCTGCCCACCGAGTGGGGCATCGACCTCTACCTCAAGGACGAGTCCACCCACCCCACGGGCTCGCTCAAGCACCGGCTGGCCCGCTCGCTGTTCCTCTACGCCATCTGCAACGGCTGGGTCACCGCTGGCACCCCGGTGATCGAGGCCTCCTCCGGGTCCACCGCCGTGTCGGAGGCATACTTCGCGCGCCTGCTGGGCCTGCCGTTCATCGCCGTGATGCCGCGCTCCACCAGCCGCGAGAAGATCGCGCTGATCGAGCGCCAGGGCGGCCGGTGCCACTTCGTGGACCAGCCCGGCGCCATCTACGACGAGTCCCGCAGGCTGGCCGCCGAGCTGGGCGGGCACTTCATGGACCAGTTCACGCACGCCGAGCGGGCCACCGACTGGCGCGGCAACAACAACATCGCCGAGTCGATCTTCGAGCAGATGGCCGCCGAGGCGCACCCCGAGCCGGACTGGATCGTGGTCGGCGCGGGCACCGGCGGCACCAGCGCCACCATCGGCCGCTACGTGCGGTACCGCAGGCTGGAGACCCGGCTGGCCGTGGTCGACCCCGAGCACTCCGTGTTCTTCGACGCCTGGCGGGACACCGCCCCCGCGCTCACCGGTGAGAAGGGCTCGCGCATCGAGGGCATCGGCCGCCCCCGGGTGGAGCCCTCCTTCGTCGGCGAGGTCATCGACCGCATGATCAAGGTCCCCGACGCCGCCTCCATCGCCACCATCCGGTACGTGGAGGACCTGCTCGGCCGCAAGGTCGGCGGCTCGACCGGCACCAACCTGTGGGGCGCCTTCGAGGTCATCGCCGAGCTGCGCGCCACCGGGCGCAGCGGCAGCGTCGTGTCCCTGCTGTGCGATGGCGGCGAGCGCTACGCCCACACCTACTTCAGCGACGACTGGGTCGCCGCCCAGGGCCTCGACCTGCGCCCGTACACCAAGACCCTGGACCACTTCATGGCCACCGGGGAGTGGAACGCCTGACCCAGGTGCCATGAAAGTGCCGTTGCTGGCGTTCAACGCCAGCAACGGCACTTTCATGGCACCGATCAGGTCCCGGTGCCGCCCAGGACCAGTGCGGCGGCGGTGAGCACGGACCAGGCGAGCATGGCCAGGCCGGTGTCGCGCAGCACGGGGATCAGGGCCTTGCCCTTGGCGCCGGTGACCATCTTGCGGGCGCTGACGATCAGCAGCGGCAGGGCGAGCAGGCCGAGCAGCAGCAGGCCGTTGCGGAAGGCGCCGACGCAGCTGATGACGAACGGCACGACGATCAGGGCGAGGTAGAGGTTGCGGGTGTCCTGCTCACCGATGAGCACGGCGAGCGTGCGCTTGCCGGACTCGCGGTCGGTGGGGATGTCCCGCAGGTTGTTGGCGACCAGCACCGCAGCGGAGAAGCAGCCGACGGCCACGGCGGAGCCAATGCCGTACCCGCTGAACTCCCCGGCCTGCACGTACAGGGTGCCGAGCACGGCCACGAGCCCGAAGCAGATGAACACGGCGACCTCGCCGAGACCGGCGTAGCCGTACGGGCGCTTGCCGCCGGTGTAGAACCAGGCCGCGGCGATGCACACGGCGCCCACGGCGAGCATCCACCAGACCCCGCTCAGCGCGACCAGGGCGAGCCCGGCCACGGCGGACAGGCCGAAGCAGGCGAACGCGGCGGTGCGCACCTGCTTGGGCTCGGCGGCCCCGGAACCGACCAGCCGCAGCGGGCCGACCCGGTCGTCGTCGGTGCCGCGCACCCCGTCGGAGTAGTCGTTGGCGAAGTTCACGCCCACGATCAACGCCAGCGCCACGACCAGGGCCAGTGCCGCGCGCACCGGGTCGAACGCACCCAGTGCGGCGGCCGCCCCGGTGCCGACCAGCACCGGGGCGATCGCGTTGGGCAGGGTGCGCGGGCGTGCGCCTTCGATCCACTGTGCGACCGTCGCCATGGCGACATCTTGCGTCACGGCCGATCGCGACCCGCTATCAGGTCCACAGGTAGGTGACGGTCACCCAGGAGTTGTCGGTCAACTTCAGCCCGTCCCAGAAGGTGCCGTCGGCCAGGTCGATGCCCGCCGGGTTGGCCACCTTGCGGCCGAACTGGTCCTTGCCGCCGTTGTAGCCGTTCTGGTAGGCCGCCTGCGCCTCAGGCCTGCCCTGGGCGAGGTCCTTCCAGGACTGCCTGGTCGAGCTCGGGTTCCAGTAGTCGTCCTTGGTGTTCCACGGGCCCACGTCCCACACCGGGGCGGTCTCGCAGCGGCCGTTGGCCGCGCACACCTTCACCGAGTAGGTGGTCTTGCCGTTGGGCGAGAGCGCCCGCCCCGAGGGCAGCGCCACGAAGTGGTCCCGCGACTTGATCTTGTGGCCGTTCGCGGTGGTGCCGCCGACCAGGCCCTCACGGGTCGCGTAGACCTTGTACGACCGTGCGGCCAGCGGCCTGGCCACCGACTGGGCCCGCGCCGCCGGGGTGCTGGTCGCGGTGAGCGACAGGCCCCTGGCCTGCGGGCCGGTGGTGCCGTTCGGCGCGGTCATCATCATTCGCACCTGCACGGTTGCGGTGGCCTCCGGCAGCACGGCGGGACCGGCCGAGCTGGACTCCACCCACTCCGTCCACTGCCCGTCGGCGCGCTGCCCGCGCACGTCCACGGCCAGTTCCGAATCGGCGGGCACGGTGCCGTCCAGCGTCGCGGACACCGTGTTGGCCGGGCTGGCCAGCTGGTGCGGCTCGAACATCATGATGCCCATCCGGTCGCCGAGCCGGTCGGTGGAGGCGTGTGCCTCGTCCCCGCCGACCTGCACCGCGCCACCGGCGCGCAGCACGTTGTTGCTGTCCGGGTTGCTGCTGGACAGGTCGGCGGCCCAGGTCTGACTCGTCGGGGCCGCGATCGCGGGTAAGCCGCTGACCAGGGTCAACGCGGTCGCGGCAACCAATAGCACGGACGTTCGCATAGTTGTGCGCTCCGATCACGGAGTGCGGCGCGGACGGGTCCCGTCCGCGGCAGGGTTTCCGCACATCCGTCAGGTACGGCACAGCACAGCGGTCGTTTCGTGACCTAGCAACCAGATGCGCAGCTATGCCCGTGAATTACTCGCTCTGCCGCCGAACGGCTGCACCCGATCGGTCGAAAAAAGCACGAACGTTCGTCCGGTCGACCTTGCCCGGCCCCAGCAGCGGCAGGGCCGTCACGAACCGGAACGCCTTGGGCACGGCGGCCCTGCCCACCGACTCGCGTACGGCGCCGCGCAGCTCGGGCTGGGCAGGCGGGTTCGCCGGGTCCGCGGCCACGACGGCCGCGGCCACGGTCTGCCCCCACTCGGGATCGGGTACGCCAACGACGCACACCTGGGCCACCCCGGGTACCGCCGCCAGCGCCCGCTCGACCAGCACCGGGGGCACCTTCACCCCGCCGGTGTTGATCAGGTCGTCCAGGCGGCCCAGCACCTCCAGCCGCCCGTCCCCGGTCCAGCTCCCGTGATCGCTGGTGTGGAACCAGCCGTCCACGAAGGCCGAGTCCTCCCCGCTGCGGTAGCCGTGCGCCAGCACCGGCCCGGACAGGTCGATGCGGCCCTCGGTGAGCCGCACCCGCACGCCGTCCAGCGGCACGCCCGCGTAGACGCAACCGCTTGCGGTCTCGCTCATGCCGTACGAGGGCACCGGCCGCACCCCTACGCCGCGCGCGCGGTCGAGCAGTGCCGCGGGCGCCGCCGCACCGCCCAGCACGACGGCGTCGAAGCCGCGCAGCGCGTCCAGGCCCGCACCACCCGCGTCGAGCAGGCGGCTCAGCTGGGTGGGCACCAGGGCCGTGTAGTGCGGCCCCGACGCCCCCAGCACGGGCTTGGCGGCCCTGGCGAACTCCTCCGGCCGGAAGCCACCGGTGAGGTCGGCGACACCGGGTTCGGTGCCCGCCAGCGCCGCGCGGACCAGCACCTGCAACCCGCCGATGTAGCGGGGTGACATCGCCAGCAGCCAGGTGCCGGGACCGCCCAGCCGCGCGTGCGTGGCGTTCGCCGACGCCAGCACGGCGGCCGAGGACAGCAGGGCGCCCTTGGGCACGCCGGTGGACCCGGAGGTGCCGATCACCAGCGCGGTGCGGTCCTCGACCGGCTCGTGCACGGCCATCGCCGCGATCAGCGGCCGCCACTCGTCCGGGGTGACCGGCAACAGCGCCGGGCCCTCGTCGGCCAGCGCCGAGCGCAGCGCGGGCAGCAGGGCCAGCACCTCGTCCGGGGCCGTTGGGATGAGCAGCGGCTGGAGTGGGCGCCCCATCAGAAGTAGTGGGGGAAGGGCGACCAGTCGGGCTCGCGCTTCTCCAGGAACGCGTTCTTGCCCTCCACCGCCTCGTCGGTCATGTAGGCGAGGCGGGTGGTCTCCCCGGCGAACAGCTGCTGGCCGACCAGGCCGTCGTCGATGAGGTTGAACGAGTACTTGAGCATGCGCTGGGCGGTGGGGGACTTGCCGTTGATCTCCCTGGCCCACTGCAACGCCGTGTCCTCCAGCTCGGCGTGCGGCACCACGGCGTTGACCATGCCCATCTGGTGGGCCTGCTTGGCGGTGTAGGGGCGGCCGAGGAAGAAGATCTCGCGGGCGAACTTCTGGCCGACCTGGCGGGCAAGGTAGGCCGAGCCGTAGCCGCCGTCGAAGGAGCCCACGTCGGCGTCGGTCTGCTTGAAGCGGGCGTGCTCGGCGGAGGCGAGTGTGAGGTCGGCCACCACGTGCAGGGAGTGCCCGCCGCCCGCGGCCCAGCCGGGGACCACCGCGATGACGACCTTGGGCATGAACCGGATGAGCCGCTGGCACTCCAGGATGTGCAGGCGTCCCGCGCGGGCCTTGTCCACTGTGTCCGAGGTCTCGCCGGAGGCGTACTGGTAGCCGTCGCGGCCGCGGATGCGCTGGTCCCCGCCGGAGCAGAAGGCCCAGCCGCCGTCGCGGGGGGACGGTCCGTTGCCGGTGAGCAGCACGCAGCCCACGTCCGGGCTCATCCTGGCGTGGTCCAGCGCCTGGTAGAGCTCGTCCACGGTGTGCGGCCGGAAGGCGTTGCGCACCTCCGGGCGGTGGAACGCGATGCGGACGGTGCCCTGGTCCACGGCGCGGTGATAGGTGATGTCGGTGAAGTCGAAGCCCTCCACGGCACGCCAGCGAACGGGGTCGAACAGCTCCGAGACGGTGTCATCAGCCACGCCTGGGACAATAGGCCCGTGAACCCGTCCACCGCGCAGGCCCGTGTCGTCGTCGACGAGCTGGTGCGCAACCAGGTGCGGCACGTCGTGCTGTGCCCAGGGTCACGCAACGCGCCGCTGGCCTTCGCGCTGCACGACGCTGCCGTGGCCGGTCGACTCCAGCTGCACGTGCGCATCGACGAGCGCTCGGCGGCCTTCTTCGCCCTCGGCCTGTCCAAGGGCCTTGGCTCGGGTGCGCGACGTCACGGCTACGCGGCTGTGGTGTGCACCTCGGGCACGGCCGTGGCGAACCTGCACCCCGCCGTGCTGGAGGCCCAGCACGGGGGCGAGCCGCTGGTGGTGCTCACCGCCGACCGGCCGCCCGAGTTGGTCGGCTCCGGGGCCAACCAGACCACCACCCAGCACGGGGTGTTCGGCAGCCTGGTGACCACCGTGGACTTCCCGGTCGCCGAGCGGCGCGCCGGGCAGAACGGCGTGTGGCGCGGCGTGCTGTGCCGGTCCATGCCGGTGGACCGGCCGGTGCACCTGAACCTGCCGTTCCGCGAACCGCTGGTGCCCGAGTCCGACCTGGACTGGCCCGAGTCGCTGGAGGGCAGGCCCGGCGGCGCAGCGTGGACCTCGGCCACGCCCCTCGCACTCGCCCGCGACACCGGCGAGGAAGCCGGTCACCTGACCGCGCGCACCGTGGTCGTGGTCGGCGAGACCCGGTGGCAGCCCGCGTACTCCGCCGCGGAGCTTGCCGCCAAGGCGGGCTGGCCGGTGATCGCCGAGCCGCTCGGCGGGGCCCCGGCCACCGCCGCGGGCGCCACCGTGATCAACGCCGGATCTGCCGTGCTGTCAACGGGTTCGCTGCCGCGGCGACTGCGTCCGGACTCCGTCGTGGTCGTCGGCAGGCCGACGCTGAGCCGGGGCGTGCAGCGCCTGCTGCGCGAAACCCCTGTGGTGCACGTGGCTGCTGACGGTCCTGAGTGGACTGATCCGCAGTACCTCGCCTCGCACGTCTCCGGTCCGCTGCACGCCGGGGTGACCGCCCCGCACGCCGATCCCGGCTGGCTCGCCGAGTGGCAGGCCGCCGACTCGGCCGCCCGCGCCGCCGTGGACCGGGTGCTGTCCGCGCAGCCCTGGCCCAGCGGCCTGCGGGTCGCGCGCGAACTGGTCGAGGCGCTGCCCGCCAACTCCGCGCTGTTCCTCGGCTCCTCCAACCCGGTCCGCGACGTGGACCTGGTCGGCGGCCACCGGGAGGACGTGCGCGTGTTCGGCAACCGGGGCCTGGCCGGTATCGACGGCACCGTGTCCTCGGCGCTGGGCACCGTGCTGGGCGGGGAGTTCGGCGCGGGCTACGCGCTGCTCGGCGACCTGACCTTCCTGCACGACGTGAACGGCCTGCTGATCGGCCCGCACGAGCAGCGCGCGAACCTGACCGTCGTGGTGGTCAACGACGACGGTGGCGGCATCTTCTCCTTGCTGGAGCAGGGATCCACCGAGCACGCCGGGTCCTTCGAACGGGTCTTCGGCACGCCGCACGGAGCCGATCTCGCCGCGCTGTGCGCCGGGTACCACGTGCCGCACACCGCGGTCACCGACCTGGCGGGTTTCCGAGCGGCGCTCGTGCCCGCGCCCGGGCTGCGGGTCGTGGAGGTGCGCACCGACCGCGCGCTGCTGCGCGACCTGCACGCCCGGCTGCGCGCCGAGGTGGCCGCCGCGCTCTGAGCTGTCAACCCCTTCTCGCAGCGTAGGACCCTACTAACGTTGGGTAGTGCCTGGTCAGCGCGACCTCCTAGGTTCGGGGCTCCGAAGCCTGAAATGGGGAGGTTCGAGCGAACGTGGCGCTCCGTTCGAAGATGCTCGTCGCGGTGGCGACGATGGCCGCTGGGGTGTTGCTCGCGGCACCGGCCGGGGCGGGTACCGGCAGCGCCGGAGGGCAGTCCCTCGGCGACCCGTACTACCCGGCCGACGGCAACACCGGCTATGACGTCAAGCACTATGACCTGAGACTCAAGTACCAGCCCGGCGCCGACCAGTTGTCGGGCACGGCGACGATCCTGGCCACCACCACGCAGGACCTGTCCAGTTTCTCCTTCGACTTCGGCCTGACCGCGAAGTCGGTGCTGGTGAACAACCGCCCCGCGCAGTTCACCAGCAAGGACGCCAAGCTGCTGATCACCCCGGCGGCCACCCTGGCCAAGTCCACGCCGATCACCGTGGTCGTGGAGTACTCGGGTGTGCCCTCGGAGGTCACCATCCAGGGCGAGAAGGACTGGGTGAAGACCCCGGACGGCGCGCTGGCGGTGCAGGAGCCGCACATCGCCGCGTTCTGGTACCCGGCCAACGACCACCCGCTGGACAAGGCCACCTACGACGTGTCGATCGCGGTGCCCGACGGCACCGAGGCGATCTCCAACGGGGTGCTCGCCAGCAAGTCCAGCAAGGCGGGCTGGACCAGGTGGAACTGGCGCAGCACCAAGCCGCAGGCCACGTACCTGACCTTCCTGACGATCGGTCACTACGACATCCGCAGCTCGACCGCGCCCAACGGCCAGCCGGTGATCACCGCGTACCACAAGGACCTCGGCGCCAGCACCGATGCCGCCGCGGCCAGCCTGGAGCGGACCCCGGAGATCCTGGACTGGGAGTCCAAGCTGTTCGGGCCCTACCCCTTCGAGGCGCAGGGCGGGGTGGTGCCCGCGACCGGGATCGGCTTCGCGCTGGAGGACCAGACCCGTCCGGTCTACAGCCCGAAGTTCTTCGCGGGCGGCTCGAACACCTCGGTGGTCGTGCACGAGAACGCGCACCAGTGGTTCGGTGACTCGGTGTCGGTGGCGAACTGGCGCAACATCTGGCTGAACGAGGGCTTCGCCAGCTACGCCGAGTGGCTGTGGTCGGAGGCCAAGGGCGAGGGCACCGCCCAGGAGCTGTTCGACTACTACTACAACTCCAAGCCCGCCAGCGACCCGTCCTGGCAGATCCCCACCGGCGACCCCGGCCCGGACGGCCAGTTCAACAGCTTCGCCGTCTACAACCGTGGGGCCATGGCCCTGCACCAGTTGCGGCTTGCCGTCGGTGACGACAAGTTCTTCGAGATCATCCGCACCTGGACCGCCCAGCAGCGCTACGGCAACGCCACCAACGAGCAGTTCATCGCGCTGGCCGAGAAGGTCTCCGGCAAGCCGGTGTACGGCCTGCTCAGCGAGTGGCTGTTCACCAAGGGCCGCCCGGTTGTGGCCACCAAGTCGGCCGCGCGGTCCTTCGCCGCGCACACCGTGACCGTGCCCAAGTCGGTGGCCGTGCTGGACCGCACCCACGAGATCCTCGCCTCACAGCACTGACCGACGCCCCGAAGGTGCCCTTCACGACGCCCAACGTCGTGAAGGGCACCTTCGAGACATGTCAGGTCAGTGGTCGACGCCTTCGAGCGCGTCCCGGATCGGGATCATCTTCGCGGCGGCCTCGGCCACCTCGGTGTCCGGATCGGACTCGGGCACCATGCCGCCCCCGGCGAACAGGCGCACCGTGCGCCCGGACACCTGGGCACACCGCAGCGCGATGCCGACCTCCCCGTCCCCGTTGGCGTCCACCCAGCCGACCGGTCCCGCGTAGCGCCCGCGGTCCATGCCCTCCAACTCGCCGATCGCGGCCACGGCGGCGGCCCGCGGCGTGCCGCCCACCGCGGCGGTGGGGTGCACGGCGGCGGCCAGTCTCAGCAGCGAGGCGTCCTCGGCGAGGGCACCGGTCACGTCGCTGGCCAGGTGCACCACGTTGGGCAGGCGCAGCACGTAGGGCTGCGGGGAGACGGTCATCGAGCAGCAGTGCGGGGCCAGCGACTCGACCATCGAGCGGATGGCGAACTCGTGCTCCGCGCGGTTCTTCGCCGAGCCGAGCAGTTCGGCGGCCAGCTCCTCGGCGGTCACGCCGGGACGCGGCCACATGGTGCCCGCGAGCACCCGCGAGAACACCGCGGAGTCCTGTCTGCGCAACAGCATCTCCGGGGTCGCGCCGACCAGACCGTCCACTGAGAACACCCAGCAGCTCGGGTAGCGCTGGGCCAGGCCGTGCAACAGGAACCGGGCATCGACCTCGACGTCGGTGGTGGCGACCAGGTCGTGCGCGAGCACCACCTTCGCCAGCTCACCGGACCGCATCCGGCGCACGGCCTCGGCCACGGCCCGCCGGTAGCCGGTGACCGCCAGTTCGCCCTCGGAGTAGCGCACGACCTCGGGCCGCCGCACCGGCTGCACGCTCTGGAACGCCCCGCCGCTGGGCTGCCCGATCTCGGTGACCCAGGTCACGCCGTCCCGGCGACCGACGATCACCTCGGGCACCACGAGCACCGAACTACCCGGCTCGTCGGCGAAGGCCAGGCTGACGAAGGCCACCGGTCCGGTGCCGGGCAGCCGCACCTCGTCGGTGCAGGTCACGGACTCGGCGAACTCCCGCCACCACTGGTCGGCCAGCTCGAAACGCCGGGGCCCGGCGGGCTCGAACCGGGCCGCCTCACCCCAACCGACCAGGCCCTCACCGCGCATCACCCAGGCCAGCGCGCCCGCGGAACCGGGCAGCAGGCGCAGCAGTTCGTCGTCGGAGGCGACGACCCTGGTGTGCGCACGCAAGGTGGTGGGCTGGGGTGTGTGGACCGTCGTCACGGTTCGAGGGTAGAGCGGCGATCCTGAGACCCGCCGCTTGGCGCGGGCCTAGACTCGGGCGTTGTGGTGGAGAACGCAGCACTGGTGGAGCACGTCGAGTGGCCCGGCTCGACCGAGCCGCCCGTACCCACCCGCTGGGCGCGGTTCGGCCTGGACACCCTGCCGGTGAACCGCCGACGTTGGCTGATCGCGGTGGTCGTCATCGCCCTGCTGATCACCCTGATCGGGCTGCTACTGGTGGTTGGTGCCTGGCGCGACGACAAGTGGATCGAGAGCAGGCCCGGGGTGCAGACCGCCGAGGTGCTCTCCACCGCCTTCGACCGGACCGTGGTGAGGTTCAACACTCCAGACGGGGCCGTGCACATCCCGATCGACGGGGTGCTCTACCCGCAGGGCCTGTCCGCGGGGCAGCTCGTCCGGGTCGAGTACGACTCCCTGCACCCCGACGCGCTGGTTCGCGTTGCCGGGCGCACCTACACGCTGACGTTCCTGCCGGTCGGCATGATCCTGGCCATCACCTGGGCGATCGCCGCCGGGCTGATCTGGTGGCTGCGCAGGCCGACACCTACTGGGCCGACTCCTGCCACCAGGTGAGGACCTCCTCGGCCACGCTGGGTGCGGCGACCAGCAGGCCGTCCACCGGCAGCGGCGAGCCCTCGCCCCGCCGGTCCAGCACCACGGCCCCGGACTCCACCGCCAGCGCGACCGCACCGGCCACGTCCCACACGTGGTAGCTGTGCAGCACGGCCGCGGCGGCGTGGCCCAGCGCCACCTGCGCCACGGACAGCGCCGCCGAACCCAGCACCCGCACCCCGGTCCGCGCCCGCGCCGCCCGCGCGATGAACCGGTCCATGCCGGGCCACGGACCGGTCTTGGTCCACTCCGTGCACATCACGGCGCCCGCGACCTCGCCCTTGTCCACCAGCTTCACCGGGGTCCCGTTCGCCCGGGTCCCGCGTCCCCTGGCGGCGGCGTAGATCTGCGCCCGGTACGGGTCGGCGACCACGCCCACCACGGGCCCGTGCTCGTCGAGCAGGGCGAGGCTGTACGCGCACCAGGGGATGCCCGCCACGTAGTTGGTCGTGCCGTCCACCGGGTCCACCACCCAGCGGTACTGGGCCTGCGCGGCGCCCTCGTCGGCGCCGAAGGCGTCGCCGAGCACCGGTATGCCGGGGAACTCCGTGGCCAGCACGCGGCGGGTGTGCCGCTCCAGCGTGCGGTCGGTGTCGGTGACCCAGTCGAAGGGCGAGTCCTTGACCTCCGGGCGCACCCCACGTCCCGCGGTCGCCGTGATCACATCAGAGGCGTCGTTGGCCAGCCTGCCTGCGACCTCCAGGGCTCTGGAGAGCAGGCCGGGATCCACCGGCTGGATCGAGCGGGAGGGCAAGACGGTCACGCCATCCGAGCGTGAACGCGATCGGTGTCCGTCGTACGACGCAGAGGTGACATCACGGGGATCACCAGATCAAGTCTGCGGGCGGGCGTGCCCCGGCGGTATCCCCGACCGGAGGTGTTCGGTCACCGTTCCCCGATCCGTCACGTGCGAGACGTGGGGGCGGCGCACGCTGGGTCGGTGCGCGTCGCGATCGTCACCGAGAGCTTCCTGCCGCAGGTCAACGGGGTGACCAACTCGGTCATCCAGGTGCTGGCGCACCTGCGTCGGCACGGTTTCCCCGCCATGGTCGTCGCGCCCGGCATGGGCGGCCCCGACCGGCACGAGGACACCCCGGTGGTCCGCGTGCCCGCGGTGGACTTCCCGTTCGTCACCTCGCTGCCGGTCGGCCTGCCCACCCGGCGGGTGCTGACCGCGCTCACCGAGTTCCGCCCCGACGTGGTGCACCTGGCCTCCCCGTTCGTGCTCGGCGCGCGCGGGCTGTCGGCGGCCCGCAAGCTGGGCATGCCGACCGTGGCCGTGTACCAGACCGACGTGGCCGGGTTCGCCAGCTCCTACGGCCTCGGGCTGGGCGCGCGGACCGCCTGGCGCTGGATGCGCCGCCTGCACACCCTGGCCGACCGCACGCTGGCGCCCTCCACCTGGGCGGTGCGCGAGCTGATCGAGCGAGGCGTGCCCCGCGTGCACCGCTGGGGCCGCGGGGTGGACGTCGAGCGCTTCCACCCGCGCAAGCGGGACGAGGCGCTGCGGGCCGAGCTGGCCCCCAACGGGGAGCTGCTGGTCGGCTTCGTGGGCAGGCTCGCGCCGGAGAAGCGGGTGGACCGGCTCGGCGCGCTGGCCGACCTGCCCGGGGTGCGGGTCGTCGTGGTCGGCGCGGGCCCGGAGGAACAGGCGCTGCGTGAGCAGCTGCCGGACGCGGCGTTCCTGGGCATGCGCACCGGTGAGGAACTGGCCAGGGTCTACGCCAGCCTGGACGTGTTCGCGCACACCGGCCCGCACGAGACGTTCTGCCAGACCGTGCAGGAGGCGCTGGCCTCCGGCGTGCCCGCGCTGGCGCCCGAGGCCGGTGGTCCCACCGACCTGATCGACCACGGGCGTACCGGGTTCCTGCTGCCGCCCTGGCCCACCGAGCGCTTCACCGAGGCGCTGCGGCAGTCCGTGCTGGACCTGCGGGACAAGACCACGCGGGCCGCCATGGGGGTGGCTGCCCGCCGATCCGTGCTGGCCAGGACGTGGCCGGTGGTGTGCGAGGAGCTGATCGGCCACTACGCCGAGGTCCTCGACCAGCCGGAGCTGAGGTGCGCGTAGTCCAGCTGGCGAACTTCTACGGCCCCCGGTCGGGCGGCCTGCGCACGGCCCTGCACCACCTCGGCGCGGGCTACGCGCGGGCCGGGCACGAGGTCGTGCTGCTCGTCCCGGGCAGGCGCGCCGCCAGCGAGCTGCTGCCCACCGGGGTGCGCCGGATCACGCTGCCCGCGCCGGTGATCCCGGGCACGGGCGGCTACCGGGCGGTGGACCCGTGGCGGGTCCGCGCCCTGCTGGAGCAGGTGCGCCCGGACCGGCTGGAGGTCTCCGACCGGCTCACCCTGCGCGGCATGGGTCACTGGGCGTCCCGGCACGGGGTGCCCAGCGTGGTGATCTCGCACGAGCGGCTGGACCGGCTGCTGCGGCAGTTCCTGCTGCCGGGGGCCACCGCGGAGCGGGTCGCCGACTGGGCCAACGCCAGGATGGCCGCCAGCTACGACACGGTGGTGTGCACGACGAGCTTCGCCCGCGAGGAGTTCGACCGGATCGGTGCGACCAACGTGCGCCGCGTGCCACTGGGGGTCGACCTGCGCGAGTTCACCCCGCGACGCCGTGACCGGGGACTGCGCGCCGACCTGGCCCGGGGCGCGCACACGCTGGTGGTGCACTGCGGGCGGCTCTCCCCGGAGAAGCACGTCGAGCGCAGTGTGGACACGGTCGCGCGGCTGCACGAGGAGGGCCACCGGGTGCGGCTGGTCGTGGCCGGTGACGGCCCGCGCCGGGAGGCGCTGGAGCGCAGGGCGGGCCGCCTGCCGGTGACCTTCCTGGGCTTCGTGCAGTCCCGCGCCCAGGTGGCGACCCTGCTGGCCTCCGCGGACGTGTCGCTGGCGCCGGGGCCGCACGAGACCTTCGGCCTGGCCGCGCTGGAGGCGCTGGCCTCGGGCACGCCGGTGGTGGTGTCGGCCTCCTCGGCGCTGCGGGAGATCGTCGCGCCGGGGTGCGGCGCCGCCGTGGACGACCACGCGCCCGCCTTCGCCACGGCCGTGTCCGAGCTGCTGGCCGACCCGGAACCCCAGCGCAGGGCGGCCGCGCGGGCCAGGGCCGAGGAGTTCCCCTGGGGGTCGGCCGTGACCGGGATGATGTCCGCCCTGCGCATGTGACCGGGTGTAGCGGCATAGGCTGCCCCCATGTCGCGAGCCGGCTTGGACAAGAACCCGCGTGAGGTCGCCGAGATGTTCGACGGCGTGGCCAAGGGCTACGACCGCACGAACTCGGTCATGACCCTGGGCTTCGACCGGCGGTGGCGCGAGTGGACCCGCCGGGCGCTGGACACCCGGCCCGGTGAGCGGATCCTCGACCTGGCCGCGGGCACCGCGGTGTCCACGGTGGAGTTCGCCAGCTCCGGTGCCTGGTGCGTGGCCGCCGACTTCTCGCTGGGCATGCTGCGCAGCGGTGCGCGCCGCGAGGTGCCCAAGGTCGCCGCCGACGCCCTGCACCTGCCCTTCGCCGACGAGTCCTTCGACGCCGCCACGGTGTCCTTCGGCCTGCGCAACTTCCAGGGCACGGTGGCCGCCCTGAGTGAGATGGCACGGGTCGTGCGGCCCGGTGGGCGGCTGGTCATCTGCGAGCTGTCCAAGCCCAGCTGGAAGCCGCTGCGTGAGCTGTACCGCAACGTGGCGCTGCGCATCCTGCCCGCGATCGCGCGGCCGGTGGCCTCCAACCCCGAGGCCTACGCCTACCTGGCCGAGTCGATCCGGGACTGGCACGACCAGCGCACCCTGGGCGAGCTCATCGAGCAGGCCGGGTGGACCGACGTGGCCTGGATGAACCTGACCGGCGGGGTGGCCGCGATCCACCGCGCCACCAAACCCTGACCGCGAGTCCCGCCCACCGGCCGGCGAGTCCCGTTCTGGGGCGCACGAGTCCCGTTCACAGGCCGGCGAGTCCCGCCCTCGGGCGCACGAGTCCCGCTCACACGGCGGTGCGGCCCCCGTCCACGTCGAGGATCGCGCCCTGCACGAAGGACGCGTCCTCGCTGGCCAGGTAGGTGATGGCGGCGGCGATCTCCTCGGGCGCGGCCGTTCGCCCGGCGGGAGCCAGCGCGGCGAGCTGGTCCAGCCCGTCGCCGAACTGCGCCGTGCCCTCGGTGCGGGTGGGTCCTGGGCTGACCGCGTTGACCCGCACGCCCATGGGCCCGAACTCGGCCGCCCAGGACTTGGTCAGCAGGCCCAGCGCCGCCTTGCTCGCCCCGTAGAGCGCCATCCCGGCTACCCCGAGCCGGGAAGCGGTCGTCAGCACGTTGACGACCGACCCGTGGCCGCGCTCGGCCATCGCGGGAGCCAGGTCGGCGACCAGCAGGAACGGTGCCCGGACGTTGACGGCGTGCACCAGATCGATGTCCTCGGCGGTGGTCTGGGCGGTGGGGCCGCCGGGGACCATCAGGCCCGCGTTGTTGACCAGGACATCGACGTGCCCGCCACCGAGCTCCACCGCGCGGCGGGCCAGTTCCCGCACCGATCCGGCGTCCCCGAGATCGGCCTGGAGGAAGTCGGCCTTGCCGCCCGTCGAGCGGATCTCGGCCACGACCGCGTCACCCCGGTCCCGGTCTCGTCCGTGCACGAGCACGTGGGCGCCGCGTTGGGCCAGCGAGGTGGCCACCGCCCGACCGATACCGCTGGTGGCGCCGGTGACCAGGGCGGTGGCGCCTGCGAGCTTCGTCATCTGTCGTCCTTCGTCGTGGGAGGCCGGTTTTCCGGCACGAGCAGGACGCTAGGAGCAATACTGGACACAATCCGCCCGGTATCGGAGAGGGAATTCCGGACATGTCCCGACCGACCGCCCGCGTGCTCGCACTGCTGGAGATCCTCCAGTCCGGTGGCACCCGCACCCTCGCCGAACTGTCCGACCGGCTCGGCGTGAACGAGCGGACCGTCCGGCGCTACCTCGACCACCTGGTCGACCTGGACGTCCCCGTGCGGGCGGTGCGCGGCCGGTACGGCGGCTACCGGTTGGCCCCCGGCTTCCGGATGCCCCCGCTGATGCTCACCGGCGACGAGGCGCTGGCGGTGCTGCTCGGCCTGGTCGCTGGGCGGCGGGCCGGGCTGGTGACCACCTCCGCCGCGGCCGTGGAGAGCGCCACCGGCAAGGTGCGGCGGGTGCTGCCCAAGGCGCTGGGCCGCAGGCTGGACGCGCTGCTGGCCACCGCGGATTTCACCGTGCGGGCCCGTCCGGTGGTCACCGCGGAGACCGAGGTCCTGCTGACGTTGGCGGAGGCGGCGCGGCACCGCCAGCCGGTCGACCTGCGGTACACCGCGTGGGGTGGGCGCCGCAGCGAGCGCACCGTGCACCCGTACGGGATCGTCGCCCACTCCGGCCGCTGGTACGTGACCGGTGCCGACTCGGCCAGCGGCGAGGTGCGCACGTTCCGGCTGGACCGGATCGAGTCCGCGGCGGTGCGGCAGGGGGAGTTCGACGTGCCCTCCGGGTTCGACCCCAGCGCCCAGGTGCTGTCCGGGCTGGCCCAGGCCCGCTACGCGCACGAGGTGTCGGTGCGGGTGCGGTGCACGGCCGAGCACGTGGGGCTCCGGCTGCCGGCCGGGATCGCCACCGTGGCCGAACTCCCCGACGGCTGGGTCCGGGTCCGGCTGTGGGCCGAACGGCTGGACTGGGTCGCCGCCGCGATCGCCTGGCTGGACCGGCCGTTCGAGATCGAGCACCCGCAGGAACTGCGCGAGCACGTGCGGGCACTGGCCGACCGGCTCAGGGCAGCAGCAGGTGACCACGCGTGAACGAGGAATCGCGCAGGTCGACGCCCTCTGCGGTGGACCGGGCCAGGCGCAGGTCCAGGGTGCTGTCGGCGAACGAGGCCCTGGCCGCGCCTAACTCCGCCTCGGTGAAGTCGGCGGCGCCCCCGCTGAACTTGACCTCACTGAAGTCCACCTTGCTCTTGCTGAACCCGACCCTGGTGAACGTGACCATGCCGGCGGCGAACTCGGTGCCCGCGAAGGACACGTTGCCCTCGCCGAGGTCGGCGTCGGTGAAGTCCCCGCCGCCCAGTCCAGGGTCGGGCAGCCGCAAGTCCTACCGCACGCCGCGACACGTCCGGTGCCCCCGAAGAGCACCGTTAGACTCGATGCGAGGTTAGTGAACGAATTCACAAGGGAGCGCGCATGACCACGCCCAGCCGACGTCGGGCAGGCGAAGACGCCGAGGTGATCGTGGTCGGTGCCGGCCCCGCCGGGTCCACCGCCGCCACCTACCTGGCACGGGCCGGGCTGGACGTGCTGCTGCTGGAGAAGTCGAACTTCCCGCGCGAGAAGGTCTGTGGTGACGGGCTGACCCCGCGTGGGGTCAAGCAGCTGATCGACCTGGGCATCGACACCCGCGAGGAGGCCGGCTGGCTGCACAACCGCGGCCTGCGGGTGGTGGGCGGCGGCATCACCCTGGAGCTGGACTGGCCGGAGCTGGCCAGCTTCCCGCCCTACGGCGTGGTGCGACCCCGCCAGGACTTCGACGACCTGCTGGCCCGCAACGCCCAGCGGGCGGGGGCCCGGCTGCTGGAGGGCACCGCGGTCACCGGCGGCATCACCGACGAGCGCACCGGCCGGGTGGTCGGCGTGACGGCCAAGGTCGGCCCGGAGAAGACCCCGGTCAGCTACCGGGCGCCGCTGGTGCTGGCCTGCGACGGGGTGTCGGCGCGGCTGGCGCTGTCGGTGGGCATCGAGAAGCGCGAGGACCGGCCGATGGGGGTGGCGGTGCGCCGCTACTACACCAGCCCGCGCACCAAGGACGACTACCTCGAGTCGCACCTGGAGCTGTGGGACCGCACGGACCCGGCCAACCCGGTGCTGCTGCCCGGTTACGGCTGGATCTTCGGCATGGGTGACGGCACGGTCAACGTGGGCCTGGGCATCCTGTCCACCTCCAAGGCCTACGGCACCACCGACTACCGCGCGCTGATGCGGTCCTGGTTGGACGGCACGCCCGAGGAGTGGGGCTTCCGCGAGCACAACGCCACCGGCAAGATCGGCGGCGCCGCGCTGCCGATGGGCTTCAATCGGGTGCCGCACTACCGCAATGGGCTGGTGCTGGTCGGGGACGCCGGCGGCATGGTCAACCCGTTCAACGGCGAGGGCATCGGCTACGCCATGCAGTCCGCCAGGCTGGCCGCCGAGTGCGTGGTGCAGGCCCTGGCCCGCCCGGCCGGGCCCTCCCGCGAGCACGCGCTGCACGCCTACCCCGCCCGGCTGCGCGAGGAGCTGGGCAGCTACTACCGGCTGGGCAACATCTTCAGCAAGCTCATCGGCAACCCGGTGATCATGCGCACGGCCACCAAGTACGGCATGCCGAGGACCACGCTGATGAAGCTGGTGCTCAAGCTGCTGGCCGGGCTGTACGACGAGAAGGACGGGGACGCGATGGACCGGGTGATCACCCTGGCCACCAGGCTGGCGCCGACGGCCTGAGATGATCATCACACCGGCGTTGTCGGGAATTGTGAGCCCGGCCACTCCGAAGTGTTCCCGAGCATTGATTTTACGCGCCGGTAACATCGCGCTCACCGCTCGCCAGGCGGTGATCACGCAGAGTTGCGGAGTGTGGCTCCGGTCACGTTCCCGCTGGTGAGAGCCCTGTAAGTTCGGACAAATGCCCCCTCGGTCGAGGGGGCATTTGTTTTTTCGAAATAGCGTCCTACGTATTTGCGGGAGCGCTTGCACGAGTTTGCACCAAATAAGCGCACCCACCCGTTCGGAGTAATCGCCGGAGCGTTCGTGAAGGATTCTCGCGGGGGCCTCTGGGCGGCCCGGGGGAGGGGGCTTACACTCGGGCTCGCTTGTGAAGTACTTCACAAGCTTGTGAACAATTTCACAAGCCGGGGGCGGTAACGGTCGGCGGGTGTCAGGGCGAACCCGCAGGTCGGAGCTGGGAAAGTTAGGGCTGCCTTACCTCGAACGAGGCGAAGCTCACCCCTAGTGTCTCCGGCGACGACGGCTCTCGCGCGCGTCCTGCGCGGGCACGGTGAGCCCGTCGGCGGCAAGAGGAAAGGACACGGACAAGGTGCTGATGCTCGAAGCCTTCGAGGCCGCAGCCCCCTCTTCGGGACTGGATCCCTACGTTCCCCTGGTGGCGTTGTTCGTGCTGGCCGCCGCATTCGCGGTGTTCTCGGTGGCGGCCGCACCGCTGGTCGGCCCGCGCCGCTACAACAAGGCCAAGCTGGACGCCTACGAGTGCGGCATCGAGCCCTCGCCCCAGCCGATCGTGGGTGGCGGCAGGATGCCCGTCGCCTACTACCTGACGGCGATGCTGTTCATCCTCTTCGACATCGAGATGGTCTTCCTCTACCCGTTCGCCGTGACCTCCGACCAGCTCGGGTTCTTCGGCGTGGTGGAGATCGTCCTGTTCATCGCAACCGTCGGGTTCGCCTACGCCTACGTCTGGCGTCGCGGCGGCCTGGACTGGAACTAGGGGAGAGCGCCATGGGCCTTGAGGAGAAGCTCCCCAACGGCATCCTGCTGGCCAGCGTCGAGAAGCTGGTCAACTGGACCCGCAAGTCCTCGCTGTGGCCTGCCACCTTCGGGCTGGCCTGCTGCGCGATCGAGATGATGACCACCGGTGCGCCGCGCTACGACCTGGCGCGCTTCGGCATGGAGGTCTTCCGCGCCTCACCGCGCCAGGCCGACCTGATGATCGTGGCGGGCCGGGTGACCAACAAGATGGCCCCGGTGCTGCGCCAGATCTACGACCAGATGCCGGAGCCGCGCTGGGTGCTGGCGATGGGCGTGTGCGCCTCCTCGGGTGGCATGTTCAACAACTACGCCGTGGTGCAGGGCGTGGACCACGTGGTGCCGGTGGACATGTACCTGCCCGGCTGCCCGCCGCGCCCCGAGATGCTCATCGACGCGATCCTCAAGATCCACCAGAAGATCATGGACGAGCCGCTCGGCCCCAAGCGCGCCGCGCTGCTCGCGGAGAGCGGCCACCGCACCGAGCTGCTGCCCTCCTCCGTGCGCTACGCCAAGGCGGGCAAGCTCGACAAGTTCCAGGGCCCCAGGGACCCGCGCACCGCGGCCAGCCCGCTGGTGGTCGGACCGGCAGCGGCCCGTCAGGCGAAACAGATCGAAGCCGGGGAGTGAGCTGAACCCGTGACTGACGAGAATCCCACCACCCCCGAGACCGGTCTGGAGCCCGCCGCCAACGGCGCGGCACCGGTCGTCTCCGGCCGCGCCCGCCAGGGCATGTTCGGCATCCACGGCTCCGGTGACACCTCGGGCTTCGGCGGCCTGCGGCTGCCCGCACACGTGGCCCCGCCCTCGGAACGGCCCTTCGGCGGCTGGTTCGACGAGGTGGCCGACGAACTGCTCGGCGCGATCGCCGAGGCCGGTCTGCCCGCCGACACCGTGCAGCAGATCTCCGTGGACCGCGGCGAGATCACCTTCTACCTGCGCAGGGAGAACCTGCTCGAGGTGGCGAGGATCCTGCGCGACGACGAAGCGCTGCGCTTCGAGCTGTGCAGCTCGGTGTCCGGTGTGGACTACGGCGCCGAGGTGGCGCAGCGGCTGCACTCGGTCTACCACCTGACCTCGATGACCTACCGGCGGCGCATCCGCCTGGAGGTCTGCGTTGACGTGGACGACGCGCACGTCCCCAGCGTGGTCCCGGTCTACCCGACCGCGGACTGGCACGAGCGCGAGGCGTGGGACATGTTCGGGATCGTCTACGACGGACACCCGGCGCTGACCCGCATCCTCATGCCGGACGACTGGGACGGCCACCCCCAGCGCAAGGACTACCCGCTGGGCGGCATCCCGGTCGAGTACAAGGGCGCCGAGATCCCGCCGCCCGACCAGCGGAGGTCCTACTCATGAGCACCGAACACGAGACCTATGCCCACGAGCGGGAGACCACCGAGGGCCCGGTCTTCACCGTCACCGGCGGGGACTGGGACGAGGTCATCGAGGAAGCCGCCGGCAACGAGCGGATCGTGATGAACCTCGGCCCGCAGCACCCGTCCACGCACGGCGTGCTGCGGCTGGTGCTGGAGCTGGAGGGTGAGACCGTCACCCAGGGCCGCACGGTGATCGGCTACCTGCACACCGGTATCGAGAAGAACGTCGAGTACCGGAACTGGACCCAGGGCGTCACCTTCGTGACCCGCATGGACTACCTGGCCCCGCTGTTCAACGAGGCCGCGTACTGCATGTCGGTGGAGAAGCTGCTCGGCATCACCGTGCCGCAGCGGGCCCAGACCGCCCGCGTGCTGCTGATGGAGATCAACCGTATCGGCTCGCACCTGGTGGCCCTGGCCACCGGCGGCATGGAGCTCGGCGCGCTGACCGGCATGACCGCCGGGTTCCGCGAGCGCGAGGAAGTGCTGCACCTGCTGGAGCACCTGACCGGTCTGCGGATGAACCACGCGTACATCCGGCCGGGCGGGCTCGCCCAGGACCTGCCCGCCGACACGGTGCAGAAGGTCCGAGAGTTCACCAAGCTCATGCACAAGCGGCTGCCCGACTACGACAAGCTGCTCACCGGGCAGCCGATCTGGCGCAACCGCATGGCGGGCGTCGGCGTGCTGCCGGTGGACGCCTGCCTGGCGCTGGGCATCACCGGGCCGATCCTGCGCTCCGCGGGCCTGGCCTGGGACCTGCGCAAGACCGAGCCGTACCTGGGCTACGAGAACTACGAGTTCGAGGTGCCCACCTCCACCGACGCGGACTGCTTCGCGCGCTACCTGCTGCGGCTGGAGGAGATCCACCAGTCGCTGCGCATCATCGAGCAGGCCGTGGACCGCCTGGAGCCGGGTCCGGTCATGGTGGAGGACGCCAAGATCGCCTGGCCCGCGCAGCTGACCATCGGCGCCGACGGCATGGGCAACTCCCTGGAGCACGTCCGCAAGATCATGGGCCAGTCCATGGAGTCGCTGATCCACCACTTCAAGCTGGTGACCGAGGGCTTCGCGGTGCCCGCCGGGCAGGTCTACGTGCCGGTGGAGTCCCCGCGTGGGGAGCTGGGTTACCACGTGGTCTCCGACGGCGGCACCAGGCCGATGCGGGTGCACGTGCGGGAACCAAGCTTCGTGAACCTGCAGTCGATGCCGCCGATGAGCGAGGGCGGCATGGTCGCCGACGTGATCGCCGCGGTGGCCTCGATCGACCCGGTGATGGGTGGGTGTGACCGATGACGACCTTCGACGAGCGGCCCGCGACGGCCGCCGAGACCGAGGTGTTCGGCCAGGACACCGTGGACAGGGCGCGGGCGATCATCGCCCGCTACCCCCGGTCCCGGTCCGCGCTGCTGCCGATGCTGCACCTGGTGCAGTCCGTGCAGGGGCACGTGAGCCAGGCGGGCATCGCGTTCTGCGCCCAGCAGTTGGACCTGTCCAACGCCGAGGTCAGCGCGGTCGCCACGTTCTACACGATGTACAAGCGCAAGCCCTGCGGCGAGCACCTGGTCAGCGTGTGCACCAACACGCTGTGCGCCGCGCTGGGCGGTGACGACATCTACGCGAAGCTGCGCGAGCACCTGGGTTCGGACGGCAAGCCGCTGGGCCACGAGGAGACCTCGGGCACGCCGGGTGAGCCGGGCTCGATCACCCTGGAGCACGCCGAGTGCCTCGCGGCCTGCGACCTGGGCCCGGTGTTGCAGGTCAACTACGAGTACTACGACAACCAGACCGCGAGTTCCGCGCTGGAACTGGTGAAGGCCCTGCAGAGCGGTCAGAAGCCCGCCCCGACCCGAGGTGCCCCGCTGAGCGACTTCCGCAAGGTGGAGCTCCAGCTGGCCGGGTTCTTCGAGGACAACGAGTCCGATGTGGACGGTCCTTCGGCGGCGGCCGAGACCGTGCGCGGGGCCAAGATCGCCAACGAGAAGGGCTGGACCGCTCCGCGCGAGCCCGACTCGGTCGAGTTCCCCGCCCTGCCCGAGAAGAAGTGAGGGGCGCACGATGACCAACGAAGTGAGTCCCCTCACCCCCGTGCTGACCAAGCGCTGGCTCTCGCCGCGGTCCTGGACGATCGGGACCTACGAGCAGTTGGAGGGCTACACCGCGCTGCGTAAGGCGCTCAAGGCCCACCCGGACCAGCTCATCCAGCTGTGCAAGGACTCCGGGCTGCGCGGCCGTGGCGGTGCGGGGTTCCCGACCGGCATGAAGTGGGGCTTCATCCCGCAGGGCGACGGCAAGCCGCACTACCTGGTGATCAACGCCGACGAGGGCGAGCCGGGTACCTGCAAGGACATCCCGCTGATGATGGCCGACCCGCACTCGCTGGTCGAGGGCATCATCATCACCTCGTACGCGATCCGTGCGAACTTCGCCGCGATCTACGTGCGCGGTGAGGCGCTGCACTGCATCCGCAGGCTCAACGCCGCGGTCAAGGAGGCCTACGCCGCCGGGTACCTGGGCAAGGACATCCTCGGCTCCGGCTTCGACCTCGACGTGGTGGTGCACGCCGGTGCGGGCGCCTACATCTGCGGGGAGGAGACGGCGCTGCTGGACTCCCTGGAGGGCCGTCGCGGCCAGCCCAGGCTCAAGCCGCCGTTCCCCGCCACCTCGGGGCTCTACGAGTCGCCGACCGTGGTGAACAACGTGGAGACCATCGCCAGCGTGCCGTTCATCGTCAACGGCGGCTCGGACTGGTTCCGCACCATGGGCCGTGACCGCTCACCCGGGCCGAAGATCTACTCGCTGTCCGGGCACGTCACCAACCCCGGCCAGTACGAGGCCCCGATGGGCACGACCCTGCGGGACCTGCTGGAGCTGGCCGGTGGCATGAAGGACGGCATCCCGCTGAAGTTCTGGACCCCGGGCGGCTCCTCCACCCCGCTGTTCACGGCCGAGCACCTGGACGTGCCGCTGGACTTCGAGGGCGCCGCCGAGGCCGGGTCCATGCTGGGCACCACCGCGTTGCAGATCTTCAACGAGACGGTGTCGGTGCCCTGGGCTGTCATGAAGTGGACCGAGTTCTACAAGCACGAGTCCTGCGGCAAGTGCACCCCCTGCCGGGAGGGCACCTACTGGCTGACCCAGATCCTGCAGCGCATGGTGCGCGGTGAGGGCACCCCCGCCGACATCGAGACGCTGCTGGACATCTGCGACAACGTGCTCGGCCGCTCGTTCTGCGCCCTCGGTGACGGCGCGGTCAGCCCGATCACCAGTGGCATCAAGTACTTCAAGGACGAGTTCCTGGCACTGTGCGAGACCAACGCGGTCAGCACGGGCAAGCACGCACTGGCGGGAGCCCACTGATGACTGTCGCACCAGAGAAGTCTGCCGAGCTGGTGGTCCCCGAGGGCCACGTGAAGCTCACCATCGACGGCCTGGAAGTGGTCGCTCCCAAGGGAGAACTGCTGATCCGCACGGCCGAGCGGCTGGGCATCGTCATCCCGCGGTTCTGCGACCACCCGCTGCTGGACCCGGCGGGCGCCTGCCGCCAGTGCCTGGTCGAGGTCGAGATGGGCGGGCGCCCGATGCCCAAGCCCCAGGCCAGCTGCACGATGACCGTCGCCGAGGGCATGGTGGTCAAGACCCAGCACACCTCGCCGGTGGCCGACAAGGCGCAGCAGGGCGTGATGGAGCTGCTGCTGATCAACCACCCGCTGGACTGCCCGATCTGCGACAAGGGCGGCGAGTGCCCGTTGCAGAACCAGGCGCTGGCGCACGGCCGCGCGGACTCCCGGTTCCACGAGACCAAGCGGACCTTCCCGAAGCCGATCCCAATCTCCACCCAGGTGCTGCTGGACCGCGAGCGCTGCGTGCTCTGCCAGCGCTGCACCCGGTTCTCCAGCCAGATCGCCGGTGACCCGTTCATCGAGCTGCTCGAGCGCGGTGCGCAGCAGCAGATCGGCATCGCGCAGGAGAAGCCGTTCCAGAGCTACTTCTCCGGCAACACGATCCAGATCTGCCCGGTCGGCGCGCTCACCAGCGCGGCCTACCGGTTCCGCTCCCGGCCGTTCGACCTGGTGTCCACGCCGAGCGTGTGCGAGCACTGCTCCTCCGGCTGTGCCGAGCGCACGGACTGGCGGCGCGGCAAGGTGATGCGCAAGCTCGCGGGCGAGGACCCCGAGGTCAACGAGGAGTGGATCTGCGACAAGGGCCGTTTCGCCTTCCGCTACGCCACGGCCGCCGACCGGCTGCTGCGGCCGATGGTCCGCGACGCGGACAGCGGGCAGCTCCGCGAGTCCTCGTGGACCGAGGCGCTGCGGGTGGCCGCCGAGGGGCTGGCCAAGGCCCGTGACGAGGCCGGTGGGGTCGGCGTGCTGGCCGGTGGCCGGCTGACCGTCGAGGACGCCTACGCCTACGGCAAGTTCGCCCGCGTCGCGCTGCGCACCAACGACGTGGACTTCCGCGCCCGGCCGCACTCCGCTGAGGAGCTGGAGTTCCTGGCCGCCAGCGTGGTCGGCACCTCGCCGGAGTCCGGGGGCGTGACCTTCCGGCAGCTCGAGTCCGCGCCCGCGGTGCTGTGCGTGGCCTTCGAGCCGGAGGAGGAGGCGCCGATCGTCTTCCTGCGGCTGCGCAAGGCCGCCCGCAAGGGCCGCACGAAGGTCTTCCACCTCGGGCAGTGGACCTCGCCCGCGGTGGACAAGACCTTCGGCACCCTGCTGCCCTGCGTGCCCGGTGGCGAGCCCGCCGCGATCGAGGGCCTGTTCTTCAACTCCGGTACGGCCGAGGCGTTCGAGGCCCTGTCCGGCAGCGGCTCGGTGATCCTGGTCGGCGAGCGCGCCGCCGAGGTGCCGGGCCTGTTCTCCTCGGTGCTGCGGCTGGCCGAGCGCACCGGTGCCAAGGCGGCCTGGATCCCGCGCAGGGCGGGGGAACGCGGCGCGCTGGACGCCGGTGTGCTGCCGAACCTGCTGCCCGGCGGCCGTCAGGTCACCGACGGCACGGCGCGGGCCGAGGTCGAGCAGGCCTGGGGCCTGGCGGCGGGCGCGCTGTCCGCCGAGCCGGGCCGCGACACCGACGCGATCCTCGGCGCCGCGGCGGCCGGTGAGCTGGGCGGCCTGCTGGTCGGCGGGGTGGACCCGTACGACCTGGCCGACCCGGAGCTGGCCCTGCGCGCGATCGAGCGGGCCGGGTTCGTGGTCAGCCTGGAGCTGCGGCCCAGCGCCGTCACCGAGCGGGCCGACGTGGTGCTGCCCATCGCGCCGTCCACGGAGAAGTCCGGCAGCTACCTGAACTGGGAGGGCAGGCGGCGCGAGTTCGGCACCACGCTGGACGGCACCGGCGCCCTGCCGGACTGCCGGGTGCTGGACACGCTCGCGGTGGAGATGGACGCCGACCTGTTCACGCAGACCCCGGCCGCGGCCAGGGCGAACCTGGAGCGGCTTGGCGCCACGGCGTCCACGCGCCGCGCCGAGCCGCCCGCCGTGCCCGCACCGCCCGCACCGGGCGCGGGCGAGGACGGGGTGCTGCTGGCGACCTGGCACCAGCTCATCGACAACGGCTCGTTGCAGGACGAGGAGCCGAACCTGGCCGGTACCGCCCGCACCCCGGTGGCCCGGCTGTCCGCCGCCACCGCGGAGCAGTTCGGCGTGGTCGCGGGCGAGCAGGTCACCGTGGCCACCGAGCGCGGTTCGGTGACGCTGACCGCGGAGCCCGCCGACCTGCCCGACGGTGTGGTGTGGCTGCCCCTGAACTCCGGGGTGTCCCGGCTGCGCCGTGAACTCGGTGCGGGCCACGGCGCCACGGTCTCGCTGCGCCCGCAAGCTCGCGGAGGTAACTCATGATCGCCCACGCCTCGGCGCCGCGCCCGGACACGGCGCAGCTGCTGGCCGGTGACCCGTTCTGGCTGATCGTGGTCAAGACGCTCGGGATCTTCGTGCTCCTGGTCGTGATGACCCTGTTCATGATCTGGTTCGAACGCCGGGTCGTGGCCCGCATGCAGCACCGCCCCGGCCCCAACCGGGTCGGGCCGGCGGGTCTGTTGCAGTCCCTCGCGGACGGCCTGAAGCTGGCGTTCAAGGAGGACATCCGGCCGGTTCTGGCCGACAAGTGGGTGTTCTTCCTGGCCCCGGTGATCTCCTGCGTGCCCGCCTTCCTCGCCTTCGCGGTCATGCCGCTGGGCGGGGAGGTGGACCTGTTCGGGGTGCACACCGCGCTCCAGTTGGCCGACCTGCCGGTCGGCGTGCTGGTGGTGCTGGCCTGCTCCTCGGTCGGGGTCTACGGCATCGTGCTCTCCGGCTGGTCCTCCGGCTCCCCGTACCCGCTGCTGGGCGCGCTGCGCTCGGCCGCGCAGGTGATCTCCTACGAGATCGCGATGGGCCTGTCGATCGTGGCGGTGATCCTGTCCGCGCACTCGCTGTCCACCGCGGAGATCGTCAACGCCCAGCAGGACTTCTGGTACGGGATCGTGCTGATCCCCAGCTTCCTGATCTATCTGGTGTCGATGGTCGGTGAGACCAACCGCGCGCCCTTCGACCTGGCCGAGGCCGAGTCGGAGCTGGTCGGTGGCTTCCACACCGAGTACAGCTCGCTGAAGTTCGCGCTGTTCTTCCTCGCCGAGTACATCAACATGGTCACCGTCTCGGCCTTCGCCACCACGCTGTTCCTCGGCGGCTGGCACGCCCCGTTCTTCCTCTCCGAGGTCGGCGGCGGGGTGCTCAACTCCGGCTGGTTCGGTCCGCTGTGGTTCATCGCCAAGATGATGGTGCTGCTGTTCGCGTTCGTGTGGCTGCGCGGCACGCTGCCCCGCATGCGCTACGACCAGTTCATGAAGCTGGGCTGGAAGGTGCTGGTCCCGGTCAGCCTGGTGTGGATCGTGCTGGTGGTCTGCGTGCGCGCACTACAGGCCGGTGGTCAGACCACGCTCAACGTCAGCATCATCGTGGGCATCGTTGTGCTCGCCATCCTGGTGCTGGTCATGATCATCCCGGACCGCAAGCCCGCCTCCGACCCGAACCGGGTCATGGTGACCGGCAGTGGCTACCCGCTGCCCCCGCTGGACCTGAAGGTCCCCAAGGCACCCAAGCGTCAGCGCCGATCCCCGGTCGCGCAGGCGGCAGAGCCCGAACCGACAGCACTCACCCCTTCCGGGGTAGCTGCGTCCACCAGCAAGGAGGCCAGCGATGGGGGTGTTTGATCCCCTCAAGGGCTTCGGCGTGACCTTCTCGACGATGTTCAAGAAGGTCGTGACCGAGCAGTACCCGGAGGACTACCGGCCCACCGCGGCCCGCTACCACGGGCGCCACCAGCTCAACCGGCACCCGGACGGGCTGGAGAAATGCGTGGGCTGCGAGCTGTGCGCCTGGGCCTGCCCCGCCGACGCGATCTTCGTGGAGGGCGGCGACAACACCGAGGACGCGCGCTTCTCGCCCGGTGAGCGCTACGGCGCCGACTACCAGATCAACTACCTGCGCTGCATCGGCTGCGGCCTGTGCATCGAGGCCTGCCCGACCCGCTCGCTGACGATGACCAACTTCTACGAGCTGGCCGACGACGACCGGCAGAGGTTGATCTTCACCAAGGAGGACCTGCTGGCCCCGCTGCTGCCCGGCATGGAGCAGCCGCCGCACGCCATGCGGCTGGGCGAGAACGAGCAGGACTACTACGTCAACGGGCCCGAGCTGGCCCGCAAGGCGGGGGAGGTGGCCCAGTGAGTGCACTGATGAGTTTGCTTGCACAGGCCCCGGCCGCACCCGCCGCCGACCCGGTGACCACCGGCGAGGCCGTCGCCTTCTGGATCCTCGGGCCGCTGGCCCTGGCCGGCGGTCTGGGCATGCTGTTCGCCCGCAACGCCGTGCACTCCGCGCTGTGGCTGGTGCTGTCCATGCTCAGCCTGGGCATCCTCTACATGATCCAGCAGGCGCCCTTCCTGGGTTTCGTGCAGATCATCGTCTACACCGGCGCGATCATGATGCTGTTCCTGTTCGTGCTGATGCTGGTGGGCAGGGACAGTTCCGACTCGGTGGTCGAGGTGCTGCGCGGTCAGCGGCTGACCGCCGCGGTGTTCGGCCTGGGCTTCGCGGGCATCGCGGTGGCCGCGCTGGTGCGGGCCCTCAACCAGGTGCCCTCCGCGGGACTGGCCTCGGTCAACGCGCAGAACGGCGGCAACGTGGCCAACATCGGCCGCGCGCTGTTCACCGACTACCTGTTCCCCTTCGAGCTGACCTCGGCGCTGCTGATCACCGCGGCGGTCGGCGCGATGGTGCTGGCCTTCGCGGGCAAGGAGCGGCAGGCCCGCAAGACCCAGCGGGAACTGGTCATCGAGCGGTTCCAGGGCGACCGGCCCTCCCCGCTGCCCGGCCCCGGTGTGTTCGCCACGGCCAACTCGGTGGCCACCCCGGCGCTGCTGCCCGACGGTTCGGTGGCGCCCGAGTCCCTGTCCGAGCTGATCGAGGGCACCTCCGCCGAGCTGTTCGGCGAGGAGCGCGCCTCGGTGGCGGGCACCGGGCACGCCGCCGACGCGCACGCGCTGACCGGTGAGGAGGCCGCGCGATGACCCCGACCTACTACCTGCTGCTGTCGGCACTGCTGTTCAGCATCGGCACGATCGGTGTCCTGGTGCGCCGCAACGCCATCGTCGTGTTCATGTGCATCGAGCTGATGCTCAACGCGGTGAACCTGACCCTGGTCACCTTCGCCCGGGTCAACGGCCAGCTCGACGGCCAGGTGATGGCCTTCTTCGTGATGGTCGTGGCCGCCGCCGAGGTCGTGGTCGGCCTGGCGATCATCATGTCCATCTTCCGGACGCGGCGCTCGGCCTCGGTCGACGACTCGAACCTGCTCAAGTACTAGAGGGGCACCGGGAATGACGCACACTCTGCTGGCCGCCGAAGGGGCTCTCCCGGCGGCCGGGGTAGCACAGTCTGCCTGGCTGCTGCTCGCACTGCCGCTGTTCGGCGCCGCCGTGCTGCTGCTCGGTGGCAAGGCCACCAACAAGTGGGGGCACCTGCTCGGCTGCGCGACGGTGATCCTCGCCTTCGTGTACGGCCTGACGCTGTTCCTGTCCACGACCTCGCTGAAGGCCGCGGACCGGATCCAGGAACTGCACCTGTTCTCCTGGATCCCGGTGGACTCGCTCAGCATCGACTTCGGGCTGCGGCTGGACCCGCTGTCGCTGACCTTCGTGCTGCTGATCACCGGGGTCGGCTCGCTGATCCACGTGTACTCGATCGGCTACATGTCGCACGACACCGACCGCCGCAAGTTCTTCGCGTACCTGAACCTGTTCGTGGCGGCCATGTTGCTGCTGGTGCTGGGCAACGGGTTCGTGACGCTGTACTTCGGCTGGGAGGGCGTGGGTCTGGCCTCCTACCTGCTCATCGCCTTCTGGCAGCACAAGCCGGCCGCGGCCACCGCCGCGAAGAAGGCCTTCCTGATGAACCGGGTCGGTGACGTCGGCCTGGCCGTGGCGATCTTCCTGATGTGGGCGAACCTCGGCACCACGCAGTACACCGAGGTGTTCGCCAAGATCGGCACCCTGGACGGCGGCACGGTGCTGGCGATCAGCCTGCTCCTGCTGCTGGGCGCCTGCGGCAAGTCCGGTCAGTTCCCGTTGCAGGCCTGGTTGCCCGACGCCATGGAGGGTCCGACCCCGGTCTCCGCGCTGATCCACGCGGCGACCATGGTCACCGCCGGTGTGTACCTGATCGCCAGGTCCAACCCGATCTACGACCTGACCGCCGACGGCAGGCTGGTCGTGACGATCATCGGTACGGTCACCCTGCTGATCGGGTGCGTCATCGGCTGCGCCTACGACGACATCAAGAAGGTGCTGGCCTACTCCACGGTCAGCCAGATCGGCTACATGATCCTGGGTGTGGGCCTGGGCCCGGTGGGCTACGCGCTGGGCATCACGCACCTGCTCACCCACGGCTTCTTCAAGGCGGGCCTGTTCCTCGGCGCCGGTTCGGTCATGCACGGCATGAACGACGAGGTGGACATGCGCCAGTACGGCGGCCTCGCCAAGAAGATGCCGATCACCTTCGCCACCTTCGGCCTCGGCTACCTGGCGCTGATCGGCTTCCCGTTCCTGTCCGGCTTCTACTCCAAGGACGCGATCATCGAGGCCGCGTTCGGCCAGGAGGGCTGGCGGGGCTGGGTGTTCGGCGGGGCCGCGATGCTCGGTGTGGCGCTGACCGCGTTCTACATGACCCGGCTGATGCTGATGACCTTCTTCGGCGAGCAGCGCTGGAAGAACCTGAAGTCCAGCGACGGCAGGGACTACCACCCGCACGAGTCCCCCGCGGTGATGACCGTTCCGATGATCATCCTGGCGGTCGGCTCGGTGTTCGCCGGTTTCCTGCTCACCAACGGCAACTTCCTCGCCAACTGGCTGGAGCCCTCGCTGGGTGAGCTGAAGGAGGCGGGCCACCCGCCGCTGCCCGCGGCCGCCATGACCGCGCTGTCGCTGGGGCTGATGGTGGTCGGCGTGGGCCTGGCCTGGCTGTTCGTCGGCCGCAAGCCGGTGCCGGTGACCAAGCCCGAGCGGGTGTCCTGGGTCGTCCGGGCCGCCCGCGCCGACCTGTACGGCAACAAGCTGAACGAGACGCTGTTCGCCAAGCCCGGTGAGGCGTTGACGAAGGGCCTGGTCATCGCCGACGACAAGGCGGTGGACGGCACGGTGACCGGGATCGCCGGTGCGCTGGCCTTCCTGTCCTCGCGGTTGCGGCGCACCCAGACCGGGTTCGTGCGCTCCTACGCGCTGACCATGCTCGGCGGCTCGGTCCTCGTGGTCGCGGCACTGCTGATGGTGAGGTTCTCCTGATGGGAACGGGTTTGCTGCTCGCGCTCCTGCTGCTGCCGTTGCTGGGCAGCCTCGGGGTGGCGTTCCTCAAGCACGACGACCTGCTCGCCAAGCGGGTCACCCTGGGCGTCACCCTGCTGGAGCTGGTGCTGGCCGTGCTGGCCTTCACCGCGTACAGCCCTGGTGGGGCGCGCATCCAGTTCGCCAGCTCGGTGGACTGGATCTCCCAGGTGGGCGTGCACATCTCCTTCGGCGTGGACGGCATCGCGCTGGTCATGATCGGCGTGATCGCCCTGCTGGTGCCGATCGTGGTGCTCGCGGGCTGGGCCGACAAGCTGCCGCAGGGCCGCAGCGCCGCGGGCTTCCTGTCCCTGGTGCTGGTGCAGGAAGCACTGATGGTCGGCGTGTTCGCGGCCACCGACGTGTTCCTGTTCTACGTGCTGTTCGAGATCATGCTGATCCCGATGTACTTCCTCATCGGCGGCTACGGCGGCGCCCGCAGGCAGTACGCGGCGGTGAAGTTCTTCCTGTACTCCTTCCTCGGCGGCCTGATCATGCTGGCCTCCGCGATCGGCTGCTACGCGCTGGCCGCCGACAAGCTGGGCAAGGGCACCTTCGACTGGGCCACGCTGGTCCAGGTCGTGCACGACGCCCCGCTGGAGACGCAGATCTGGCTGTTCTTCGGGTTCTTCATCGCCTTCGCGATCAAGGCCCCGCTGGTGCCGCTGCACACCTGGCTGCCCGACGCCGCCGAGCAGGCGCCCGTGGGCATCGCGGTGATCCTGGTCGGCGTACTGGACAAGGTGGGCACCTTCGGGTTCCTGCGCTACAACCTGCCGATGTTCCCCGACGCCAGCAAGGCACTGGCCCCGCTGGTGATGGTGCTGGGCGTGCTCGGTGTGCTGTACGGCTCGCTGCTGGCCACCGGTCAGCGCGACCTCAAGCGGTTCATCGCGTACGTGTCCATCGCGCACTTCGGCTTCATCGCGATCGGCATCTTCGCCTTCACCGCGCAGGCACAGGTCGGCGCGGTGTCGTACATGGTCAACCACAGCCTGGCCACCGGCATGCTGATCCTGGTGATCGGCATGGTGATCGCGCGCGGCGGCTCCACCTCGATCGCCGACTACGGCGGCATGGCCAAGCTGACCCCGTTGCTGGGCGGCATGTTCCTGATCGCCGGTCTGTCCACGCTCTCGCTGCCGGGCACCAACTCCTTCGTCAGCGAGTTCCTGGTGCTGCTGGGGTCCTTCCCGACCCAGCCGGTAGCCGCGGTGCTCGCCACGATCGGCATGATCCTGGCCGCGCTGTACGTGCTGTGGCTGTACCAGCGGATCATGCAGGGCCCGGTGCGCGGCACCGCGCTCGTGGGCATCTCCGGTGGCCCCGGTTCGGCCACCGACCCGGAGAAGGCCAAGGTGCTGGACCTGTCCGGCAGGGAGATCGCGGTGCTCGCCCCGCTGGTGGCGTTGATCGTGCTGCTGGGCGTGTACCCCAAGCCGGTGCTCGACGTGGTCAACCCGTCGGTCACGGCGACACTGACCTCGGTGGGGGCGGCCGTTCCGGCCGCCGCGCAGGAAGGCAAGTGACGTGCAAGAACAATTCCTCGCGCAGGCCCAGCAACAGGTCAACGCCCCGGACATCGCCTACGGGGCGATCGCACCGGTGCTCATCGTGCTGGGCTTCGCCTGCCTGAGCGTGCTGGTCGAGGCGTTCGTGGCCAAGGAACGCCGCTGGGGCCTGCAGATCGGCGTGGCCGCCGCGGCGATCGTGCTGGCCGGGGCCTCGCTGGCTGCCTTCATCAGCTCCAACGACGCCGCGGGCGGGCCCACCGGCAAGACCGGGGTGACCACCCTGGCCGGTGCCGTGTCCGTGGACAAGCCCGCGCTGTTCCTCTGGGGCACCCTGCTGGCGCTGGGCGTGCTCGCGCTGCTGCTGATCGCCGACCGCACCGTCGGCGGTGACATGCAGACCGAGGTGTTCCCGCTGTTCCTGTTCGCCCTCGGCGGCATGATGGTGTTCTGCGCGGCGAACAACCTGCTCACCATGTTCATCGCGCTGGAGGTGCTCAGCCTCCCGCTGTACCTGATGTGCGGCCTCGCTCGGAAGCGCCGTCTGATCTCCCAGGAAGCCGCGGTCAAGTACTTCCTGCTCGGCGCCTTCGCCTCGGCCTTCTTCCTGTACGGCCTCGCGCTGCTCTACGGCTACGCCGGTTCGGTCAAGCTGGCCGACATCGCCACCGCCGCCGTGGGCACCGACCGCTCCGACACCCTGCTGTTCGGCGGGCTCGGGCTGCTCGTGGTCGGCCTGCTGTTCAAGGGCTCGGTCGGTCCGTTCCACACCTGGACCCCCGACGTGTACCAGGGCGCCCCGACTTCGGTCACCGCGTTCATGGCCGCCTGCACCAAGGTCGCGGCGTTCGGCGGCATCCTGCGCGTGCTCACCGTGGCCTTCCAGTCCACCCAGTGGGAGTGGCGTGGGGTGCTGTGGGGCGTGGCCATCGCCTCCATGGCCATCGGCGCGATCTTCGGCCTGACCCAGACCGACGTGAAGCGCATGATCGCCTACTCCTCGGTGGCGCACGCCGGGTTCCTGCTCGTCGGCGCCATCGCGATGAACACCGATGGGCTGTCCTCCACGCTGTTCTACCTGCTGGCCTACGGCTTCACCACGATCGCCTCCTTCGGCGTGATCAGCCTGGTCCGTTCCGGCAGCGGCGAGGCCACCGACCTGTCCCAGTGGGCCGGTCTGGCCAAGCGTTCGCCGCTGCTGGCCGGTGTCTTCACCTTCCTGCTGCTCGCGCTCGCCGGTATCCCGCTCACCAGCGGGTTCATCGGCAAGCTCGTGGTGTTCTCCGCCGCCCTGCGCGACGGCATGGCCCCGCTGGTGGTCATCGCGCTGGTCTTCAGCGCCGTGGCCGCGTTCTTCTACCTGCGCGTGGTGGCGCTGATGTACTTCGGTGAGCCCGCGGAGGACGGTCCGACCGTCAGCGTGCCCGGCGCGTTCACCACGGTGGCCATCACCCTGGGCACCTTCGTGACCCTGTTGCTGGGCGTGCTGCCCGGCTTCGTCCTCAACTGGGCGAGCTCGGGCGGCTTCCTGTCCTGAGCTCCGGTCCCACCCCGCATGTCCTGAAGGTGCCCTTCACGGCGTTCAACGCCGCGAAGGGCACCTTCATGTCGGACTGACACCCCGCGGGTCCGCGACTAGGGTCGACACATGTACGTCGCCAGGGTGCGGGTGCGCGACATCCGGGGATTCACCGGCGCGCGGGAGGTGGACCTGACCCTCACGCGGCCGGACGGCACGCACGCCGGGTGGACGGTGCTCGCGGGCGACAACGGTTCGGGCAAGACGACCCTGTTGCGGGCGGTGGCGCTGGCGGTCCGCGGGGAGCGTGCCGCGCTGCGACTGCACTCGCATGACGGCTGGCTCACCCGCGGGGCGGAGCGCGGCGAGTGCACGGTCGACCTGGTGCGGGATCCGGTGGCCGATCAGTTCAGCGAGCAGGTGGGCGCGGACCTGCCGGGTGTCCGGGCGCGGATGTCCTGGGACGAGGAGATGGGCCCGACCGGCGAGCCCTCGGTGCTGGCGAGCGCGGGGCCGTGGCGGGACGAGCCGCAGGGCTGGCTGTGCGCGGGCTACGGCCCGTTCCGGCGGCTGGTGGGCAAACCGCTGCGGCACCCGGCGACGATCGGTGCGCTGGCCACCTTGTTCGACGAGGAGGCGACTCTCGTCGAGGGCGTGGAGTGGCTGGTCTTCCAGTACCTGCGGTCCCTGGAGTCGCACGGCGGTTCGGCGCGGCTGATGGCCACGGCGCTGCGCGTGCTCGGGGACGGCCTGCTGCCGGATGGCTATGAGGTCGACCGGGTCGACTCGGCGGGCCTGTGGGTGACCCGGGGCGGGCAGCGGTTCGCGCTGCGCGAGATGAGCGAGGGCTACCGGACGGTCGCGGCCCTGGTGGTGGACCTGATCAGGCAGGTGCACGAGGCGTTCGGCGAGCTGCCCACCGAGGGCGCGCGGATCACCGCCCCCGGGGTGGTGCTGATCGACGAGGTCGGCGCGCACCTGCACGTGTCCTGGCAGAAGCGGATCGGCGGCTGGCTCACCGAGCACTTCCCGAACGTGCAGTTCATCGTGAGCACGCACAGCCCCTACGTCTGCCAGGCGGCCGACCCCGGCGGGCTGATCAGGCTGCCTGGGCCAGACGAGGACGTACCGCCGCACGTGGCGGACGAGCAGCTGTACGGCCGGGTCGTCTACGGCAGCGCGGACGACGCCGTGCTGTCGGAGCTGTTCGGCCTGCGGAGCGGCTACTCGGACCGGGCGCAGCTGTTGCGCAGGGAGTTGACCAGGCTGGAGATCGAGGTGGTCTCGGGCAGGGCGGACGAGGAGCAGGTGCGGCGCTACCGCGAGCTGACCGGGCTGCTGACCAGCTCGCCCTCGGCTCGGGTGGACGAGGTCACCGCCCGGCTCGTCCTGGAGCGGATCACCGGCGAGTGATCAGGATCCGCAGGCTGCCGCTGCCCACCGCGGCCACGGGGCAGCTGGCGGCGCAGACCGCCGCGATCGGTGCCGTCCGCGAGCACGCCGAGCGGGTCAGGTTCGCGCGCGAGCGCTGGCGGCGCGGATCGGCTCTGCGCAAGCCGATCCGGGAGACCCTGGCCAGGATGGCGCCCGGCCTGGAGCGCTGCATGTACTGCGGGGACAACCAGGGCTCCAGCGTGGACCACCACGAGCCGGTCAGCCGCAACCCGCTGCGCACCTTCGACTGGCTCAACCACCTGCTGACCTGCTCGTTGTGCAACAGCCACTACAAGGGCGACAAGTTCCCGCTGGACGCCCGGGGTGAGCCGCTGCTGATCGACCCGTCCGCGGAGGACCCGCTGGACCACATGGTGCTCGCGCTGAGCACCGGCGAGTACCTGCCGCTGTCGGAGAAGGGCCGGGTCACCATCGAGGTGTGCGGGCTGTCCCGCCCGGTGCTCAACCGGGGGCGCGTGCTGGCCAGGAGCCTGCTCACCAGCAGGCTGCGGGACTGGGGCCTGGCCCAGCGGGCGCGGGACTCCCGGCGGATGGCCGAGGTGGTGCGGGACGTGCACACCCAGCCCTTCGCCGACGTGTGCCAGTCCATGCTGCGGCAGGCAACCAGCCCCGGGGCGGAGATCGTCTTCGAGCGGGATCCCGGCACGCTGAAGCTGTTGCGCAGACCGGATCTGCGCGAGGCGCTGCTCATCTGACGGTGCGTGTCGTTACGACTTCAGGGGGTGATCAATCCGTCGTCCGGCTGTTCTCCTGGCCACTCCCCGGCGAGATCCACAGCTCGGCGATTACGCTGCTGGTGACGTGATGGTCCTGCTGGGGGAACGCCGCCCGGCAGCCGACTGCTGTAGGGGACGACGCCACCGTGACGGAGAACCAGGGTTTGCCTCCCGCAGGGGAGCAGGGAGTCCGGCTGGACTTCGCCGATCCCGCGCTCGCTGCCGCGGTGCGCGGCGGCCTGACCAGGGTCGAGGACCTGTTGCGCTCGGTGGTGCAGAGCGACTTCCAGTTCGTCACAGACACCTCGCTGCACCTGGTGGTGGCCGGGGGCAAGCGTTTCCGGCCGCTGTTCACGCTGCTGGCCGCGCAGTTCGGCGACCCGGACGCCGAGGACGTCATCAAGGCGGCGGCCGTGGTGGAGCTGATCCACCTGGCCACGCTCTACCACGACGACGTGATGGACGAGGCGACCATGCGGCGCGGCGCGGTCAGCGCGAACGCCCGCTGGGACAACACGGTGGCGATCCTGACCGGGGACTACCTGTTCGCGCACGCCTCCAAGCTGGTCGCCGACCTGGGCACCGAGGCGGGCCACATCATGGCCTCCACGTTCAGCCAGCTGGTCACCGGCCAGATGCGCGAGACGATCGGTCCGGCCGAGGGCCAGGACCCGATCAAGCACTACCTGACGGTGATCGACGAGAAGACCGGTTCGCTGATCGCCACCGCGGGGCGCTTCGGCGGCATGTTCTCCGGGGTGACCCCCGAAGGGGTGGACGCGCTGACCACCTACGGGGACGCGTTCGGCACCGCCTTCCAGATCTCCGACGACATCATCGACATCGCCTCGCCCGCCGCCGAGTCGGGCAAGACGCCCGGCACCGACCTGCGCGAGGGCGTGCGCACCCTGCCGATGCTGTACGCGCTGGCTGACGAGGACCCGCAGGGCGACCGGCTGCGCGAGCTGCTCGCCGGGCCGATCACCGAGGACGCCCTGGTCGAGGAGGCGCTGAAGCTGCTGCGCGAGTCCTCGGGCATGGAGCAGGCCCGGCTCACCCTGCGCAGCTACGCCGACCGTGCCAAGGACGCGCTGGACGCGTTGCCCGCCTGCCCGGCCCGTGAGGCGCTGGAAGGCCTCACCGACTACGTGGTGGCTCGCACGTACTGAACGTGTCACCCGTTAGGGTCTAGCTGGCCTGAGCAGGCAGCATCGCGGCGGTTACGCTGCCGCGGAGCAGTTCAACAGGAGGCTAGTGCGGTGATGTGGTTGTTCGGGCAGGTGTGGCTGTTGTGCCTGCTCGCCTTCGTGATCGGCGCCGTACTGGACTCCGTGCTGTTCACACGCCCGCAGCGCAACCGTGTGCGCGAGCTGGAGCGGCAGCTCGCCGAGGCCCAGCGCGAGCCCGTGGCGCTGGCGTCCGCGCCGGAAGTCCCTGCTGAGCGCACCAGCCACGTGGTCGAGGAGCCGGTGCGGGAGCCGGAGCGGGTGCCCTCCTGGGAACGCCAGGAGCGCACCGAGCCGGAGCCGGAGCAGCGCCCGGTGGCGGCCGTGCCCTCGTGGGAGCGCGAGGAGCCGGAGGAGCAGGAGGAGCCGGTCACCCGGCTGCTGCCCCAGCAGCAGGAGCAGCCCGAGCCGCCCGGGATCCCCAACCCGAGCCCGGCCGAGATGGGCCTGGCAAGCCGCCTCGCGGGCGAACCCGTTGCCGCCGCGGCCGAGACGACCAGCATCCTGCCCCCGGTGGCCCGCGAGGACATCGACCCGGCTGACACGGAGCTGGCCGACCACGAGGGCCAGTTGGCCTACGTGCCCTCCGACGAGTGGGACGAGGACCGCTACCTGGTCGACGACGTGGTGGACGACCTGTCCGAGGAGGACCGGGCCGCCGCCGCCGAGACGACCGGCCCGGTGTCCGCCGACCTGGTGCGCCGGGCCGAGGAGGCGGTGGCCGCACGGGCCGCTGCCGCCGCCGAGGACGAGCCGAGCTGGACCGGCGAACTGCCCGTGATCGTGGACGAGCCGGACTCGGACGGTGCCGAGGGGCAGCCGAGCGCCGCTGAGGAGCCCGAGCCGGTGGCGGGCTACCTGGAGCAGGTCGCCGACCCCGAGCACGCCGAGGTCGAGCCGGATGACGCGCTCGACGGGGAGCACAGCTTCACCGAGTCCGCGCAGGACGAGGAGCGGCGGCAAGCCGGTCGCGAATCGGCGGAGGACCACGAGGAGCCCCACGACGCCGACCGGGAGTCGGCGACCGAGGGCTACGCCGAGTCCGAGCCGGCGACTGGCTATATGGAGCGGATTTCCGAGCCGGAGGGCGTTGACCGCGGCTATGCCCGGTCTGCGGCTGAGGAGCAGGACCGCGCCGACCGGGAGTCGGTGGCCGAGGGCTACGCCGAGTCCGAGCCGGTCACCGGTTACATGGAGCGGATTTCCGAGCCCGAGGACGCTGACCGCGACTACGCCGAGTCCGCGCACGCCGAGCCTGAGCCGGAATCCACGAACCGCCACGCCGTGGCCCAGGACGACGAGGACCACGCCGAGCCGGAAGCCGCCGCCCGCCACGCCGAGTCGGCCGCCGAGGAGCTGGCACCGGCCGCCCGCCACGCCGAGCCGGAGTCCCAGTCCTCCGGGTTCGTCGAGCCGGAGCCGCAGCAGCCGGAGCACCGCTCCGAGGCGGTGACGCACTCCGCCCCGATCCCGGTGCCGGTGCGGCCCGAGCACTTCGGCCGCCCGATCCCGCCGGGACCGGCCGCCGAGGCCGTGCAGCCGCAGCCGGAGCCGGTGGCCATCGCCGACGCGGCCCCGCCGCAGCCCCCGACCCGGCCCGCGGCCGCTGCGGCGGAGCGGCCCCGCTCGCTGTTCGAGCCGGTGATCGACCCCGACTACGACGGCTCCTACGACGACGGTCCGCACGGGCTCCCGCCCCTGCAGGAACCCATCCAGCCCCGCCAGCAGGCCAGCTCCGAGCCGTTCGTGCCGACCCTGGCACCCGGCCTGCTCGACGGCACCGCACCGAAGCCCCCGATGCCCACCGGCCCCGCCGGGCTGCCGAAGCGGACCGTGGGCAGCGAGGCGTGGCCGCGTATGGACACCGGCAGCCGCTCACCGCTGCCGCAGGACGCCCCGCAGCCGTTCACCCCCCAGCCGTTCACCCCGCAGCCCGCACCGTTCCGGCCGAGGGCCCAGTTCAGCCCGTTGCCGCGCACCGGGGACAAGGCGCCGATCCGCCGCCCCTCCGGCGGCGGTCCGCGCACCCCGTTCGGCCCGGGCTCCGCGCTGCCCAAGCCGGACGGCTCGGCCCCGTCCCCGGAGTACGTGGTGAAGGCCTCGGTGGCCGCGCGCCGCTTCTACACCTCCGACACGGAGGGCTACAGCTCCACCCGTGCCGAGGTATGGTTCCGCAGCGTGGGGGACGCCACCCGCGCCGGGTTCACCGCGCACGGCCGCTCCTGAGCAACGCGGAAGGGCGGCTCCCCAGCTGGGGAGCCGCCCTTCCGCTCGTTCTGGCTCAGTCGGCGAGCACGGTCCAGGTGTCCTTGCCCCGCAGCAGCGAACCCAGGTTGGCGGGCTTCTGCTTGGCCTCGTTGACCTGCGCGCGGGCCAGGTCGTCGTAGGTCGCGCGGCGGACCGAGCGGAACACGCCCACCGGGGTGTGGTCCAGGTCGTGGCTGCCCAGCCGGGACAGCGCGAACGCGTAGGAGGGGTCCTCGATGGTCGCGTCGTGCACGACCAGCGCGTCCAGCCCGACCTCCGCGACCTCGGCGATCCGCAGGGACCCGGTCTTCGGGTCGCGGACCACGCCGTGCTGTCCCTCTGAGCCGAACCGGATCGGCTGGCCGTGCACCAGCGGGATGATCCGCTCGTCCTTGGCCTCGGAGTCCTTGAGCACGTCGAAGGCGCCGTCGTTGAAGATCGGGCAGTTCTGGTAGATCTCCACCAGCGCCGACCCTCGGTGCTCGGCGGCGGCCCGCAGCACCTCGGTGAGCTGCTTGCGGTCGGAGTCCAGCGCCCGGCCCACGAAGGTCGCGTCCGCGCCCAGCGCCAGCGACACCGGGTTGAACGGGTGGTCCAGCGAGCCCATCGGGGTGGACTTGGTGACCTTGCCCTCCTCGGAGGTGGGCGAGTACTGGCCCTTGGTCAACCCGTAGATCCGGTTGTTGAACAGCAGGATCTTCAGGTTCACGTTGCGGCGCAGGGTGTGGATCAGGTGGTTGCCGCCGATGGACAGCGCGTCGCCGTCACCGGTGACCACCCACACCGACAGGTCCTCGCGGGAGGTGGCCAGGCCGGTGGCGATGGCCGGGGCGCGGCCGTGGATGGAGTGCATCCCGTAGGTGTTCATGTAGTACGGGAACCGCGAGGAGCAGCCGATACCGGAGATGAACACGATGTTCTCGCGCTTGAGCCCCAGCTCGGGCAGGAAGGACTGGACCGCGGCCAGCACGGCGTAGTCCCCGCAGCCGGGGCACCAGCGGACCTCCTGGTCGGTCTTGAAGTCCTTGGCCTTCTGCGCCTCGGTCGTGGTGGGGACCCCCGCGAGGCCGGGCAGACCCAGGTCGATGGTCGTCACGCGTCCAGCCCCTTCACGAAGTCAACCAGCACGTCCTGCAGTTCCTCGGCCTTGAACGGCAGCCCCGCGACCTTGGTGTAGGACACGGCGTCCACCAGGTACTTCGCGCGGATGAGCATGGCCAGCTGGCCCATGTTCATCTCCGGCACGACGACCCGGTCGTAGCGGGCGAGGACCTCACCCAGGTTCTTGGGGAACGGGTTGAGGTGGCGCAGGTGGGCGTGGGCGATGTCCATGCCCAGCCGCCGGACCCGGCGGCAGGCCGCGCCGATCGGGCCGAAGCTCGACCCCCAGCCCAGCACCAGCACCCGTGCCCGGCCCGAGGGGTCGTCGACCTCGACGTCGTCCACGGTGATGCCGTCGATCTTGGCCTGGCGGACCCGGACCATGCGGTCGTGGTTGTCGGGGTCGTAGGAGATGTTGCCGGTCCGGTCGGCCTTCTCCAGGCCGCCGATCCGGTGCTCCAGCCCCGGCGTGCCCGGCACCGCCCAGGGCCGGGCCAGGGTCTCGGGGTCGCGCAGGTAGGGCCAGAACTCCCCGGACCCGTCGGTGGCGTTGGGCTCGGTGGCGAACTCCACGCTCAGGTCGGGCAGGGTGTCCAGGTCCGGGATCAGCCAGGGCTCGGAGCCGTTGGCGATGTAGCCGTCGGACAGCAGCAGCACCGGCGTGCGGTAGGTGAGCGCTATCCGGGTGGCCTCCAGCGCGGCGTCGAAGCAGTCCGCGGGCGAGCGCGGGGCCACGATCGGCACCGGGGCCTCGCCGTTGCGGCCGAACATGGCCTGCAACAGGTCGGCCTGCTCGGTCTTGGTCGGCAGCCCGGTCGAGGGGCCGCCGCGCTGCACGTCCAGCACCAGCAGCGGCATCTCGGTCATCACCGCGAGGCCGATGGTCTCCGACTTCAGCGCGATACCGGGACCCGAGGTCGAGGTCACGCCCAGCGCGCCCCCGAAGGAGGCCCCCAGCGCGGCGCCGATACCGGCGATCTCGTCCTCGGCCTGGAAGGTGGTCACGCCGAAGTTCTTGTGCTTGGCCAGCTCGTGCAGGATGTCGGAGGCCGGGGTGATCGGGTAGGTACCCAGGAACACCGGCAGCTTCGCGCACTGCCCGGCGGCGACCACGCCGTAGGCCAGCGCGGTGTTGCCGGTGATCTGCCGGTAGGTGCCCGGGGACAGCTTGGCGGGCGCCACCTCGTAGGTCACCGCGAAGGACTCGGTGGTCTCGCCGTAGTTCCAGCCGGTGCGGAAGGCCAGGATGTTGGCCTCGGCGATCTCGGGCAGCTTGGCGAACTTCTCCCGCAGGAACCGCTCGGTGCCCTCGGTCTCCCGGTTGTACATCCAGGACAGCAGGCCCAGCGCGAACATGTTCTTCGCGCGCTCGGCGTCCTTCTTCGACAACCCGGTGGGCTCCAGCGCGGCACGGGTGATCGTGGCCATCGCCACCTGGTGCACGTGGTAGGCCGACAGCGACTCGTCCTCCAGCGGGTTGGCCTGGTAGCCGACCTTGGTGAGGTTGCGCTTGGTGAACTCGTCGGTGTTGACGATCAGGGTGCCGCCGGGGGGCAGGTCGGCGATGTTGGCCTTGAGCGCGGCCGGGTTCATCGCGACGAGCACGTCGGGGCGGTCGCCGGGGGTCAGGATGTCGTAGTCGGCGAAGTGCAGCTGGAAGCTGGACACGCCGGGCAGGGTGCCCTGTGGCGCGCGGATCTCGGCCGGGAAGTTGGGCAGCGTGGCCAGGTCGTTGCCGAAGGCCGCGGCCTCGGAGGTGAACCTGTCGCCGGTCAGCTGCATACCGTCGCCGGAGTCCCCGGCAAATCGGATCACGACCCGATCCACCTTGCGGACCTCGACCGGTCGTGTCCCCCTACCCACGTCGATGCTCATGGGTGCGGCAATCCCTCTCTCGCATGGGGTGGCCGTGGCCACCGTCGTGGCGGCCTCGACCGTCCGGATCGGTGCCGCGCTATGACGCGCCCCCGGCATAGCGACACCGTTGAGTGCTACCTCCGAGCGTAGTCGTCGGTCAGATCCCGGTGTGGCGGTGCTTCCAAGTCTTGGGAACTTCGGCCCCGTCCCGTGCCCGTCACAACCGCTTCACCTGGCATTAACGGTACTTACCGGCAGTAGGTGAACCGGTCCGAGTGCGGTACACCTCACACCGGGATCTGTCGTGATCCGACATACCGCCGGTAGATCACCTGCTGGAGATGCGGTTCTTCAGCGCGGCCAGCCGCTGCGCGAACGCCGGGGACTCGATCGATTCCAGCTGCGGTGCGAGCTCCAGCTCCACCGCCTCGCGGTGCAGCTCGGTGGCCGCGGTGGCCCGCATCGTGCTCTTGGTCCGCACCGCCAGCTCGCGCGGGGCCGAGGCCGCACCGGCCGCCAGCCGCACCGCCTCCGCCACGACATCACCCGTCGTCACGTCCAGCACCAGGCCGGTCCGCTTCGCCTCCGCCGCGTCCAGCACCGCGCTGAACAGGGTCATCGCCTTGGCCGTCTGCGGGCCGACCAGCCGCTGCAACATCCAGGTCATTCCACCGCCCGGGTGAATCCCCAGCTGGAGGAAGCGCGCGTCGAAGCGGGCCCGCTCACCCGCCAGCCGCACGTCGCAGGCCAGCGCGAGGTTGAGCCCCGCGCCCACCGCCGCCCCGTTCACCGCGGCCACCGTGGGCAGCGCGCACTCCGCCACCGCCAGGAAGCCCGCGTAGATCCGGCGCAGGCCCTGCTCCCTGGCCTCGCCGAGCTGGCTCAGGTCCGCGCCCGCGCAGAACGCCGGCGGGGTGCCGGTGACCACCAGGGCGCCCACCTGCTCGTCGGCCTCGCAGGCCGCCACGGCCTCCGCCAGCTGCTCGGCAAGCGGCAGGGTCAGGGCGTTGCGCCGGTCCGGGTCGTGCACCGTGATCACGGCGACCCGGTCGCGCCGTTCGAGGAGGATCTCACCACTCATGCCGCTCAGTGTTCCGGAGCCGGCGGCCGGTCCAGCAGGGTGGACAGCACCACCGTGGAGATCGTCCGGTCGATGATGTCCACCGCGCGCAGCCGCTCCAGCACCGTCTCCAGGTGGTGGATGTCGGAGGCCCGCAGGTGCACGATGGCGTCGGCCGCCCCGGAGACCGTGTAGGCCGCCACCACCTCGGGCAGCGGGTCCAGGCGCGAGCGGATCTCGCCGGGGGTGATGTTGCCCCGGCAGTGCACCTCCACGAACGCCTCGGTGCCCCAGCCCAGGGCCTCCGGGTCGACCACCGCCGTGAACCCGCGCAGCACCCCCGTGTCCAGCAGTTTGTCCACCCGGCGCTTCACCGCCGGAGCCGACAGGCCCACCGACTTCCCGATCTCCGCGTAGCTCGACCGGGCGTCGGAGACCAGGCACGAAATGATTCGCTGATCGATGGCGTCCATACGCAACATATTGCACCAAGTTCTGCAACGCAGCGGCGTTGTTCGCTGGTCATGGGGGCACATACATTTCGATCCATGTCCGCCACGTTCGACACGCAGCTGCCGCTCCCCACCGCGGAGCAGGCCTCCCAGGTCCGCGTGCCCACGCGCCGCCGGTACCTGATGTGCGCGCCGCAGTACTTCACCGTCGAGTACTCCATCAACCCGTGGATGGACCCCGAGCAACCTGTGGACACCGGGCTGGCCCTGGCGCAGTGGACCGCGCTCAAGGAGGTCTACCAGCAGCTCGGGCACACCGTCGAGACGATCACCCCCGAGCCCGGCCTGCCCGACATGGTGTTCGCGGCCAACTCCGGCACCGTGATCGACGGGGTCGTGCTGGGCTCGCGGTTCCGTGCCGAGCAGCGCGCAGCCGAGGCCGAGCACTTCCGGCGCTGGTTCCTGCGCAACGGCTACCGCGACGTGGTGATGCCCACCAGCATCAACGAGGCCGAGGGCGACTTCACCTGGACCGGCACCGTGCTGCTGGCCGGTACCGGCTTCCGCACCGACCCCGGGGCGCACGCCGAGGCCCAGGAGGTGCTCGGTGTGCCGGTGGTCTCGCTGAACCTGGTCGACCCGCGCTACTACCACCTGGACACCGCGCTGTTCGTGCTCGACGACCAGTCCGACCGGCCCCAGGTCTGCTACTTCCCCGGCGCGTTCTCCGCCGGTTCGCAGAAGGTGTTGCGCAGGCTGTTCCCCGACGCCGTGATCGCCACCGAGGCCGACGCCGCGTGCCTGGGCCTCAACGGGGTGTCCGACGGCCACAACGTCGTGCTGCCGCTGGAGGCCACCGCGCTGGGCGGCGCCCTCGCCGAGCGCGGCTACCAGCCCGTCTACGTGGACATCTCCGAACTGCGCAAGTCCGGCGGCGGCCCCAAGTGCTGCACCATGGAACTGCGCGGCTAACCCCCTGATGCCATGAAAGTGCCGTTCCTGGCGTTCAACGCCAGGAACGGCACTTTCATGGCATGGGCCGGTCAGCCTGCCGTGTAGTAGTAGTGCGTGGCCAGCACCTGGTTGCTCGCGTCGCGGTGCAGCCGGAACACGTGGAACGGCACCGGGTGCCTGGTGATGTACGCCGCGGCCGACTGGAACTCGCTCTCGCTGGCGGCCCATTTCGCCACCACGCTCTCCAGCGGGTCCCCGAACCGCTCCGCCGTCTTGAACGCGAACGTCCGCGCGGTCTTGTCGATCTTGATGTCGCCCATCGCGATCAGGTCCTTCGGTGTCCTGCCGATCACGCTGGACACCTGGCCCGGCGCCGCCATCGCCTGCGGTGCCACCAGCACCGTGAGCAGACCGGCCACCAGTACGAGAACGAGCTTGCGCATCAGCACCCCAGAGTGTTGGTCGGAATGAGCCTTTTGTCCACTTTATGGGTGACGATCGTCGGCCGCGACCCCCTGCGCCCGCTGACGTAACGAAGGTGCCCGTCGAGACGACGGAAGTCTCGACGGGCACCTTCGTGGCACCGGGCCGGAGTCGTGCTCGCTGTATGCTGGTGCACAGTCAGTCGGGTGCGTCGGGCACTTGGTGCGCAAGAGGGGAGGTCGATCTGCATTGAACTGTTGGATGTTCGTTGCGGAAAGCCTCTCCAAGTCAGACCTCATTACCTGAACCTGCCCAAAATCCAGGTCGGTTTTTGCTCGATGGATTTCTTTTCGCGCTGGTCATCGCCGGTATCTCGTTCGCTGCCGTGGTTGGCGGCGGGCTTGCTCGACTGGTTTTACGCAAAATTGGTGCAGAAAAGTCCGAAGGCTTGTCGAGCGGAGCGGTGGGCAACACTGTCGACGGGGAAGTGGCTGGCAATGTCATCCAGGTTGTCGAGCTCAACGGCGACCTGAATGTGCGGGCAGCGTGTTGTTCGTGCGAGTGCTCGGAGAACGGTTCGAGTTCGGGCGGTGTTGTCGATTGATGTTGTGCGGCTACTTGACCAGTTGCCAGGTGCCGCAGCGTTCGCTGGTGAAGCTCCCGTCGGACGGGCTGATCGTCACGGTGATCGAAGTCGCGTGTGTCGCGAAGTTGTTGTCGATGATTTCGCCGTTCGGTCGAGTGCGTTCCCAGTAGCAGTTGTCGACGCTGCCGGTGGTCCGGTAGGTGCCGGGCTTGATCTTCCTGTCGCCAGCTCCGATTTCGTACGTGCCGTTGCCGAACGGAATGTTGCCGTCGATGACGTCCTGGAGCGCTCCCTGGAGGTCTGGGCAGAGCGCCGGGATCCCGATCTTGAGGATCTCGAGTTCCTGGCTGTTCCCGCTGACCTGCGCCGCGAGGAACTCGGTCGGCGACAGGGTCTTCCCGCCCAGGCCCGCGCTTCGGCACACGTCGGTGACCAAAGCCGAGGCCGATGCGTAAGACGCTGGCAGTGTTGGTGTGATTCCCGCTTGGTCTACCGCCAGGTCGACCTTCTCTGCCGGGGTCGGATCGGCATTCTTGACATACACCGAGGCCATTCCAGTGTAGCGGGACGTGAGTATCGAGACGACGCGCCATCGTGAGAAGTCCGTGGTGATCGCCTGTTTGTCACTGTCCTTGATTACCGTGGCGGAATAGCCCTTCTCCGTCAGGTCGTGGACGGCCGCGTCCGCGAGATTGCCGAGGTAGTGTGATGCGTCGAAGATCTCCGCCTTGGGCTGATCGACAGTGGTCGTGGTCGTAGTTGTCGTCGGCATTGGTGCTGCGGTTTCCGTGCTTCCGCAGGCTGATGCCCCGGCCATGACGGCGAGTGCGAGGAACCCAACAGTTGGAGTGGACCGGTTCATGCCGCCCCTTCGCCGAGCAGTCTGAGACAGTTGCCCGGTACTTCGGCGAATGGCTTCCGGCGTTAGCGCTGTGCCTCGCAGAACGTTCTGATCGTGATGCGAGTGTATGACTCTGATGACGTCATGAAGGGCACCTTCGGGACGGTGGACGTCTCGAAGGTGCCCTTCATGACGGGCGAACCTCAGGCGGTGACGGCCTCGAAGGCGACCTCGGCCTCGACCTCGCGCTCACAGGCCATGGCGATGGCGGGCTCCAACCGGCCGACCCCGGTGCCCCAGTCCTGGTCCGCCAGCGCGAAGGCGGAGACCACGAGCGGGGCCGCGGGCCGACCGGGGCGCACGGCCTCCTGGTACAGCTCCAGTTCCAGCCGACCGCCGACGGGGCCGGGGCGCAGTCGCAGCGAGCCGTGCGCGGGCTCGTCCTCGTGCGCCCAGCGGCACGCCCATTCGGTCCAGACCACCGGACGCTCCACTTCGGACTCCGGGCGGACGGCCTTCACGTTGGCGCCGATCGCGCTGATCCGCGTGGTGTCAGCGGCGCTGACGAGCAGGTCCTCGAACTCGATGGAGCTGATGCCCGCCTCGTGCCCGGCGACCAGGGCCACCTGGAGCAGCGCCAGCGGCAGCTGCGGCAGCGCGTCCTCGAAGCAGGTCATGGCCCCGCCGTAGCGGGTGTTGACCTCGGTGGGGCGGAAGCCGTCCGCGGTGGCCACACCGTCCAAAGTGAACGTTCCGCGGTAGCCGACGGTGCCGCGCAGCTGCTCGCCGACCCGGCGGGCCAGGTTGCGCATCTCGTCGCGGATCGCGGCGGGCGGGTCGTAGTAGCTGGCGCAGCCCGCGTAGAGGAACTTGGCCGACTCCGTCCGGCGCGGCACGACCATCTCGATCGGCCGCAGCACGGCGGTGCCGTCGGGGAACACGATGCCGTGCACGGACACCGGAATCCCTTCCAGGAACGGCATCACGCGGATGTTGGTGCACTTGGGCGCGAGGTAGCGGTAGACCCGCCGCGCCTCGGCGTGGGTGCGCACCCGGCGCACGAAGTTCGCGCCGCCGTTGATCGCCGGGCCGTCCCCGGACCAGACCACGCCCCAGCCGCTGTCCATCAGCTCGCTGACCTGCCACAGCCGCCACAGCGCGTCCTCGGCCACGTCGACCACGTGGGCGGGCGCGTGCGGCACCGACAGCTCCGACCACAGCTGGTCGATCGTGGTCTTGTTCTCCAGCTCGATCCACTCGGGACGGCGGTGATTGAGCACCGGCCGGCCCGCGACCTCCGGCAGCCCCATGTAGTTGGAGCCGATCACCAGCGCCTGGCCGGTCGGGTCGAACTCCTCGAGCACCGCCCTGACCTCGGCGGAGTCCAGTGCGTTCTCCAGGCTGCTCTGCTCGGAGGCGACCAGCCCGGTGATGCCCAGCGTCACCCAGCGGGCGACCTCCGGGTCGTGCAGCGGGGCGTGGTCGTCGGTACTGATCACCAGTGTGCGTTCGGCTTCCAGACTACTGAGTTCCTGCACGCGCGCGGACAACCGCGACCCGCCAGCGAGGACGATCCTGCGACCGCCGAACAGACCACGGAGGCGCTCTGAGAGCGCGGCAAAGACATGATCCATAGCCATGGACTCACTTAGATGAGAAGCCGAAAAAGGAGCCGGCGAGCGCCGGATGCGGGAAGCATAAGCCCACCCCGGTCCGGCCCAAAAGCACGGTCCCACAACGGTGTGGCGAACCCTGTCCGCCGGTCGCCTGGCCGCGGTCAGCCCAGCAGGCGCTCCGCCCTCGGCGTGGGCATCAGCATGATCATGCGGTTGGCGCTGCCGGTGGACTTGATCCACGAGGCCGGGTCGGCCAGCACCTCGGTGACCTCCCGGTCGTCCAGCTCGGGCGCGTTGTCCCACAGCGCGGTGCCCGGCTCGCGGATCTCCACCAGGTCGCGCTCGATCAGGTCGTGTACGACGGTGCGGAAGGTGGGCACCAGTTCCTCGATCGCGGCCTCGTCCCCGCTGGGCACCCACACCGCCCCGCAGCGCTCGGAGTGGCCCAGGTAGTCGGCTATCACCCCGTGCAGGTACGCCTGTTCCATCGTGTTGAGCATGACGAAGTACTCCTCAGCAGTGAGGTCGTCCCAGTTCGTCACGAGGCCCATTGTGACCAGCGGGCGGGTGGCATCCAAGGGGCAATTCGGCGCACCGGGCTAGGCTTCGGCCCTGTGAGCACAGTGACGCCGACCCTGCGACTGGACTGGGGAACCAGCTACCAGGTGACCGTGCTGGACCTCGGGCTGGCCTGCTGCGGGGTCGAGGTGATGGCGGCACTGGAGGGCCGGGGCGGGGCCGATGCGCTCGCCGAGCTCGGGGTGACCGCGGTGCACGGCGGCCCGGAGCAGGCGCACGTGCTCGTGGTGTCGGGCACCGTCACCGACGTGATGCTGCCCGCCGTGCTCGCCACCTACGAGGCGATGCCCGAGCCGAAGTACGTGCTGTCGGTCGGCGCGTGCAGCAACACCGGCGGCCCGTACTGGGACTCCTACAGCGTCACCAAGGGCATCGACCAGGTGCTGCCGGTGCACGTGGCCGTGCCGGGCTGCCCGCCCCGTCCCGAGGCGCTGCTCGGTGGGCTGGTCGCTTTGCACCGCATGGTGACCTCGTGACCGCCGCGTCACCCGAACTGGCGGCCCGACTGCAGGAGCTGCTGCCCTCAGGTGTCACGAAGGCCGCCTTCGGGCAGTCCTGGGTCCAGGTCGAGCCCGCCGAGTGGCACACCGCCGCCGCGCTGGCCCGCGACGAGCTGGGCTGCCTGATGTTCGACTGGCTCGGCGCCGAGGACGCGGGCCGTCCCGGCGACCTCGGCCGCAGGCACACGGTGCTGCTGCACGTGGTGAACCCGTTGCAGCAGCGCGGTTTGTCGGTGCGTACCGAGCTGGGACCCGAGGACGAGCTGCCCAGCATCGCCGGGGTCTGGGCCGGTGCCGCCTGGCACGAGCGCGAGGCCGCGGAGATGTTCGGGCTCGCACTGGCCGGGCAGCCCGAACCGGCCCGCCTGCTGCTGCCCGACTCCTTCGTGGGCCACCCGCTGCGCAAGGACTTCGTGCTGGCCGCCCGCGTGGTGCGGCCCTGGCCGGGCGGTCTGGAACCGGGTGAGTCCAGCTCGGCGCCCAGCCGCCGCAGGCTCGCCCCGCCCGGGGTGCCCGACCCCTCCTGGGGGCCACGTCGTGAGGAGGATCCGCGATGACCGCCGATCAGCCGCTGCCCCCGAGGTCCAGGGGCGTGATCGCACTGCTGGAGGCCAACTGCACGGTGTGCATGCTGTGCGCGCGGGAATGCCCCGACTGGTGCATCCACATCGCCTCGCACACCGAGACCGTGCAGCAGGCGGGCTCGGCCCGGCCCCGTGCGGTCAACGTGCTGGACCGGTTCGCGATCGACTACGGGCAGTGCCTGTACTGCGGGATCTGCATCGAGGTGTGCCCGTTCGACGCCCTGCACTGGGCCGCCGAGCACGACTACCCCGGCACCGGCGAGAACGCCGTGGCCGAGCTGGTGCACGAGCGGGACCGGCTCGGCGAGTGGGTGGCCGAGGTCCCGCCGCCACCACCGCTGGACCCGGCCGCCGAACCAGCCCCGGAACAGGCCTCGGGGCGTCCGGCACGCCCCGGTTCCGGAACCGCGGCCCGCCCCGGGGCGTTCTCAGGTAGGACGCGACGACCCGGAGGCTGAGACAGGTGCACAAGCACGTCAACGGGTTGAAGACGGCTCTGCTGCTGGGCGCGCTCAGCGGGCTGATCATCCTGATCGGCGGGTTCTTCGGCAGCACCGGCCTGGTGATCGGCTTCGCACTGGCCATCGGCATGAACGCCTACGCCTACTTCAACTCCGACAGGTTGGCCCTGCGTGCGATGCACGCCAGGCCCGTGTCGCAGGTGGAGCAGCCCGCGATGTACCGGATCGTGCGGGAGCTGGCCACCTCGGCCCGCCAGCCCATGCCCCGGCTCTACGTCAGCCCCACCCAGGCGCCCAACGCCTTCGCCACCGGCCGCAACCCGGCCAACGCCGCTGTGTGCTGCACCACCGGCATCCTCGAACTGCTCGACGAGCGCGAGTTGCGAGCGGTGCTCGGCCATGAGCTGTCCCACGTCTACAACCGGGACATCCTGATCTCCTGCGTCGCGGGCACCCTGGCCAGTGTGGTCAGCCTGCTGGCCAACCTCGCCATGTTCGCCGGGCTGTTCGGCGGGGACGAGGAGGACCGGCCCAACCCGGTCGCGCTGCTGCTGATCGCCCTGGTCGCCCCGCTGGCCGCGGGCATCGTGCAGATGTCGGTCAGCCGGTCCCGCGAGTTCCAGGCCGACGAGTCCGGGGCCCAGCTCACCGGGGACCCGCTCGGGCTGGCCTCCGCGCTGCGCAAGCTGGAACTGGGCACCCAGCAGGCCCCGCTGGCCCCCGAGCCCGCGGTGGTCTCCCAGTCGCACCTGATGATCGCCAGCCCGTTCCGCGCGGGCGAGCACGCGGCGAGGTTGTTCGCCACGCACCCGCCCATCGCCGAGCGGATCCGCAGGCTGGAGGAGCTAGCCCGCCGCACCGGCTGAGCGGGCCACCTCCTGCACGTACTGGCCGTAGCCGGACTTGGCCAGCGCCGAGCCCAGCTCGAAGCACGCCTCCGCGTCGATGTAGCCCATGCGCAGCGCGATCTCCTCAAGGCAGGCGATGCGCACGCCCTGCCGGTGCTCCAGCACCTGCACGAACTGCCCGGCCTCCAGCAGCGAGTCGTGCGTGCCGGTGTCCAGCCAGGCGAAGCCCCGGCCCAGGTCCACCAGCCGGGCCCGGCCGCGCTCCAGGTAGGTCCGGTTGACGTCGGTGATCTCCAGCTCGCCACGCGCAGAGGGCTTGAGCGCCTTGGCGATGGCCACCACCTCGTTGTCGTAGAAGTAGAGACCGGTGATCGCCTTGTTCGAGCGCGGCTTCTCCGGCTTCTCCTCGATCGACACGAGCCTGCCCTGGCCGTCCACCTCGCCGACCCCGTAGCGCTGCGGGTCGCGCACCGGGTAGCCGAACAGCACACAGCCGTCCAGGCCCGCCGCGTAGTGCTGGAGGGTGGTGGCGAAACCCTGCCCGTAGAAGATGTTGTCGCCGAGCACCAGCGCGACGCTGTCCCCGCCGATGAACTCCTCGCCGATCACGAACGCCTCGGCCAGCCCGTTGGGCTGCGCCTGCTCGGCGTAACTCAGCTGGAGCCCGAACTGCCCGCCGTCACCCAGCAGGCGCCGGAAGTTGGGCAGGTCGGTCGGCGTGGAGATGATCAGGATCTCCCGGATGCCCGCCAGCATCAGCACGGACAGCGGGTAGTAGATCATCGGCTTGTCGTAGACCGGCAACAGCTGCTTGGACACGGCTTGCGTGATCGGGTGCAGCCGGGTGCCACTGCCACCGGCCAGGACGATGCCCTTCACGTGCTCCCCCTCGTACGACCGCCTGGGATCAGCGGTAGTTGGTGAACTGCAGGGCGATCTCGAAGTCCTTGCCCTTCAGCAGGGAGATCACCGCCTGCAGGTCGTCCTTCTTCTTGGCCGACACGCGGAGCTGGTCGCCCTGGATCTGCGCCTGCACACCCTTGGGGCCCTCGTCGCGGATCGCCTTGCTGATCTGCTTGGCCTTGTCCGAGGCGATGCCCTGCACCAGGGTGCCGGTCACCTTGAAGATCTTCCCGGACACCGAGGGCTCACCGACCTCGAACGCCTTCAGCGAGATGCTGCGCTTGATCAGCTTCTCCTTGAAGACCTCGATCGCAGCCGAGCAGCGCTCCTCGGTGTCGGCCTGGATGGTGATGGCCTCCTCACCCGACCAGCTCACCTGCGCCCCGGTACCGCGGAAGTCGAACCTGGTGGACAGCTCCTTGCCGGCCTGGTTCACCGCGTTGTCGACTTCCTGCCTGTCGACCTTGCTCACCACGTCGAACGACGGGTCCGCCACGTGCCCTGCACCTCCGCGTAATGGTTGGGTAGACCCACGAATGCTACTCCGGGGGTATCCGGTTGGAGTCTGGCCCCAGGGGTTATGTATGCTTCACCCCGCAGGCAGCGACAGGGTCTGCGAGCCCGCCAGGTTGCCCGAGCGGCCAAAGGGAGCTGACTGTAAATCAGCCGGCACAGCCTACGGAGGTTCGAATCCTTCACCTGGCACAGGCGGATTGGGCGGCCTATGCCTGCGGAGAGCGCAGGCGTAGGCCGCCTGATTTTGTTTCTGGGGGGCGACCCCCAGACCCCCGGTAGGGGGCGCTGCCCCCAAGCCCCCGAGGGGGGTGGGCGGCCTTCGTCACGCGGGCGTTGCCTCCAGGCTCCCCGGTCAGGGGTGCTGCCCCGGGCCTAGAGGGGTGGGGCGGCTCCTAGCTCCCCGGTCAGGGTGCGCTGTTCCCAGGCTCTTGGTGGGCCCCATGCCTCCGGTGTTGGGGCGCTGCCCCTAGACGAGTAAGTCCTAAGTCCGGGCGGTGGCTGAAGACGGACGAAGGGTGTTCAAGATCAGTTTGTGAGGACCGACCTGAACACCCTTCTGACCGCACTCTACGTCAAGATCGATGACCACCTCGGCAGGCCCGCCCGGACCGGACGCCCGCCCAAGCTGACTGACGCCGAACTACTCACTCTGGCCGTGGCCCAGGCTCTGCTCGGCATCCGCTCCGAGGCCCGCTGGCTCCGGTTCCTGCCCCGCCACCTGCCCGGCGCTTTCCCGTATCTGCCCCAGCAGTCCGGCTACAACAAGCGGCTGCGCACCGCCGTCCCGCTGCTCAAACGGATCATCCGGCTGCTGGCCCTGGACACCGACCTGTGGACCGACGCGACCTGGATTGTCGACTCCACCCCGGTCGAGTGCGGCCGCTCCCGCGAGACCACCAAACGCTCTGAACTCGCCGGCTGGGCAGGCTACGGCTACTGCTCCAGCCACTCGCGGTTCTTCTGGGGACTGCGCCTACACCTGATCTGCACCCCGGCAGGACTCCCCATCACCTGGGCGCTGGCGCATCCGAAGCTCGACGAACGCCAGGTGCTGATGGCGATCCTGGACCACGACCCCACCGTGCTGGCCGACCGACCCGGTCTGCTGATCATCGCGGACAAGGGCTACGTCTCCCGCGAGCTGGACGCCTACCTGGCCGAGCGCGGGGTGCGGCTGTTGCGCCCGTCGTATCGCAACCGCACTCCGCATCCGGCCCAGCACCTGCTCAAACCCGTCCGGCAGTTGATCGAGTCGGTCAACGACAGCCTCAAAGGTCAGCTCGACCTGGAGTTGCATGGCGGCCGCACCATCGACGGCGTGACCGCGCGCATCGCCCAACGCCTGCTCGCACTGACCGCTGCGATCTGGCACAACCGGGCCACCGGCCAGCCCGTCACCCGATCCCTGATCGCCTACGACCACTGATCAGTTAGGACTTACTCGTCTAGGTCTCTGAGGGGGTGGGGTGGCCTTCGTCCCTTCGGGCGTTGCCCTCAGGCTCCCGGTGTGGGGCGACCCCACGTACCCCGGCCAGAGCGCTGCCCCCAGACCCTCGGACGGGGGCGATCCCCGGCCACCCCGAACTGGGGGCGCTGGCTCCAGGCCCCTGGTGGGGCCCATGCCGCCGGTGTGGTGCCCCCAGGTTCCTGAGGGGGTGGGCGGCCTAACGCGAGACGTGACAACGGCGGCGCCCCCACGCAGGTTCCTGAGGGGCGGGGTGGCCTTCGTCCCCCGAGCCCCCCGGTGTGGGGGCGACCCCCATGTCCCTCGGGCGTTGTCCCCAACGCCCCCGAGAGGGTGGGCGGTCTTCGTCTCCTCGGCCAGGGGCGCTGTCCCCAGGCTCTCGGTGGGGACCCCACGCCTCCGGTGTGAGGGCGCTGCCCTCCAGGTCCCTGAGGGCAGGGCTGCCTTTGCCCCCAGGTGTTGCCTCCACGACTCCCGGTGTGGGGCGCCACACACCCGGGCGTTGCCCCCCTGCGCCCCGAGGGGGCTTCGCATCTGGGCTGGGTGGTTTTGCCTGTGGTTGTTTGGTGAGTTGGCTTTGGGGCGCGGCGTTGGGTATGTGCGGACATCGCGAGGGCCCGTGGGTCGCGGCGGATTGCGCGAGCACGGGCCCTCCCGGACCGAACGCCTGGGGCTTCCCCACCCGGTGGCGTCGGCCACGGTTTCACCGTAGCAGACTTCGAACATGGGTTCGAGTGTGGTCATTCGTTCGTGATCTCCGTGTCGGTGGCGTACTCCCGCTCGGGGTCCAGGCCGAGGTGGATCAGCCTGGCTCGGATGGACCACCTGCTCCTGGCGAACTGCAAGGCCAGTTCGGGGATCGCGGCGCCGCCCTCGGTCCACAGCCGGGCGAGTTCGGCGTCCTGCTCCTCGGTCCACGGCCGCCCGGCGTTGGCGGGTGCGCTGCGCGACTTGGCCAGCGCCTTTCCGTTGCCCTGCATGACCGACAGTCCGCGCAGGGTCTGCTCCAGCAGCCGCCCCGCGGTCATCAGGTCGCCGACGGGCAGCACGAGCCCGCCCTCGGCGATCACGGTCCCGTCGGTCAACTCGCCCGCGATGTCGACGATGACCGACTCCTCGGCGTCGGCCCGCACCTCCACCGCGTAGATCCGGTCGCCGACCTGTTCCTCACCCCTGAGCTGAATGCTCGTCTTCATGGTGACCTCCCTCACCACCCGACGCTAGAACCCACCACCGACAATCCGGGGAAAGCTCAGGTCAGGCGGGCAGTGCGGGGCGCCGCTGCCAGATCGTCCACAGTGGACGATAACCCTGGGCGGCCCAGAACGGCGCCGACCGGGGATTGGGCACCGCGTGGTGCAGGATCGTCAGCTCGACGCCCGCCTCGTCCAGCACCCGGTGCGCGTGGGCGACCAGTGCGCTGCCGATGCCGCGACCGCGCGAGCCGGTGGCCACGCTCGTGGCGCCGAGGTAGGCCACCGGCGAGGCGGAGGTCAGCTCGGCGGCCCAGTCGGAGTGCGGCGGCAGGTCGACGGTCAGCAGGCCGAGCACCTCGCCGTCCCGCTCGGCCAGCCAGGCGAGCCGTCCCTCGACCCCGAGCTGCTCCGCGAGGTGAGCGCGGCACGACTCCTCGAAGCCGGGGCGTGCGGTGACCACACCGAACTGGTGGTCGTAGCGCACGATGGCGGCCCACAGGGCGCCGCACGCCCCGAGATCCGCCATGGTGACATCGCGGATGACCAGATCGTTCGCGGGCGGCGGAGCGGCAGCCGCGCCACGCCTGCGGGCCGCGAGCGCCAGCAGCGGGGCGAACCCGCGCAGGGCCAGTTCGCGCACGGGCCCGGTGTCCCGGCTCGGCCACGTGATCATGGCGGCGTGCTCCGGGTCGCCGGGCGGCACGGTCTCGCGCAGGTGCTCGGTCCAGCGGTCCAGCAGCGGCCCGAGTTCGGCGCCGGGCAGCCGCACGGTCAGCCGGTGCCGGTTCAGCGCGCCCCACAGCGCGTCGAAGGAATCGGGCTCGACGCTCACCAGTGAGACGGCGCCCACCGCGGAGTCGGTGACGAGCACCGTACCCTCCAGGTCAGCGGGTTCGGGCAGCAGCGGGTCGAGGGCCGCCAGGCGGGCGGCGTGCTTCGCCAGGTCCATGGGCGCCATGCAACACCACTAGATTCGGGCCGTGGACGTATTCGTTGTGGACGCCTTCACCGACCAGCCGTTCCGGGGCAACCCGGCCGGAGTGGTGCTGATGACCGAGCCCCGCCCCGACGAGTGGATGCAGCAGGTCGCCGCCGAGCTCAAGCACGCCGAGACCGCCTTCGTGGACGTGACGGGCGGCGAGGTGCTGCCGCTGCGCTGGTTCACCCCGCTGGCGGAGGTCGACCTGTGCGGGCACGCCACGCTGGCCGCGGCGCACGTGCTGGGCGGCACCAGGCGGTTCAGCACCCGCAGCGGGGAACTGGTGTGCAACGCGAACCGGGACGGCTGGGTGGAGATGGACTTCCCGGCCGACAACCCGCTACCGGCCGAACTGCCCGCCGAGGTGCTGCCCGGGGTGGCGCCGGTGTCGGTGGCGCGCGGGGTGTCGGACTACCTGGTGGAGGTGGGTACGGCGGCCGAGGTGCGCGCGCTGGCGCCGGACCTGGACGCGGTCGCGGCCCTGCCGGCGCGCGGGCTGATCGTCACCGCGCCGGGGGAGGCCGAGGGCATCGACTTCGTCAGCCGCTGCTTCTACCCGGCGGTCGGTGTCCCGGAGGACCCGGTGACCGGTTCGGCGCACTGCGCCCTGGCCCCGTGGTGGGCCGCCCGCACCGGTCGCAGCACGCTGGTCGGCGAGCAGGCATCGGTACGCGGCGGTGTTGTACGCGTGACGCTGCGTGACGACCGGGTAGGCCTGAGTGGTCGAGCCGTGCAGGTTCTTCGGGGTGTTTTGTCCGTTTAATCGATTCAACAGGGCATCAGCGAGTGCAAATTGCTGATTCTGTCTCCAAGTTGTTCACTGCGAGTGTTGCCTTCGTCAACTGGACGAGCCACACTCGCTCAACCGGGGTAAACTGCGCTCTGAGGGGTCCTGGCGCACCTGGGACCCCTCAGTCGTGCCAGATGCCTCAGCCCGAGACGACGCTGGGACCTGTCAGAACTCGATCCGAACGAGCAACGGCAGACACAGCTGTGTGGCCGACGAGGAGGGTGGATGACCGACCACCGCCGTGCCGTCCAACCCGAGACGCCACGTCCGCCCGTCCGCGCCCAGCTTGATCCACAGCGTACTAGGCGCTACCGGCTCTTCTCACTCGTGGTCCTCGTCTGCGGGTTGAGTTCCGTCGCGGCCGTCGTCTCGGCGAAGCCGATCACGCCCCAACTGGACCTGCTGTTCGCGGGCGCGCTGCTCGCCGTCGGCTTCCTGTTGTCCGAGCAGCTGTCGATCGACTTCGACGTGCGCCAGGTCAGCTGGACCATCACCTTCGCCGAGATCCCACTGGTGCTCGGCCTGGTCACCGTGCCCTTCGAGGTCGTGCTCGCGGCCTACCTGATCGCGGGCCTGGGCATCCAGATCAGCAGGCACAAGTTCCGCCACCTCAGCTACCACGTCGGCATCATGTGCCTCGAGGTCGCGATCCCGTACGGCGCGCTGTACCTGATCCAGAGCACGTTCAGCGGCCTGCCGCTGTGGGCCGCCGCGCTGGCTGCCGTGCTCACCTCCCCGCTGGTCAGCACCGGGCTGGGCCTGGCCGCCATGCACGTGCTCGGCGGTGAGCTGCGGCTGTCCGCCGCCGCCCGGCTCGGCCTGCGCACCCTGGTCGTCGGCCTGATGAACACCACCGTGGGCCTGGTCGCCTACGTGCTGGTGGACGAGGCGCCGTGGGGCTGGGGTCTGGCCGGGCTGCTGTCCGCCGCGATGGTCGCCCTCTACCGCGCCTACTCCGGCCTGCTGCGCGAGCAGCGCGACCTGGAGACCCTCTCCGACGTCAGCCTGAACGTGGCCCGCTCCGGTCAGGACGTGGGCAGCCGGTCCTCGGTGCTCAGCGCGGTCGCGCCCACGGAGGAGCCCGCGGACTGGCAGTTGATCGTCGAGCGCATCCGCGACCAGCTCAACGCCAAGCGTGTGGTGCTGCACCTCAAGTTGGACGCCGATGTGCGCACAGTGGTTGCCGGTGTCGCGCTGCCGACTGACATCACCCCGTCCCCGGACATGCGCGACGACCCGATCCTGCAACTCGCGGGCAACCACGTGCGCTACTTCAAGCTGTCCGACGCCACCGAGGACGTGCAGGAGGCGCTGCGCAAGCGCGCGGTCTACGAGGTGCTGGTCGTGCCGCTGCGCGGGGCCAACCAGTTGCTCGGTGCACTGGAAGTGCACGACCGGGTCAGCCGCTGGCGCGGGTTCGGCAGCGCCGACGTGCGCCTGCTGCGCACCCTGTCCAGCCACCTGGCCACCGCCATGGACAACCGCAGGCTGTTGGGCAGGCTGCGGCACGACGCGTACCACGACTCGCTGACCGGGCTGCTCAACCGCACCGGGTTCCGCGAGGTCGCCTCCGGGCCGGTGCACGAGGACGAGCACGCCGTGGTCATGCGCATCGACCTGGACGTGCTCTCCGGGGTCGCCGACGCGCTCGGCTACGCCTGGGGCGACCGCATGGTGCTGGCCGCGGGCCGCCGGCTGCGCGACGCGCTGGGCGCGGACGTGCCGCTGGCCAGGCTGGAGGGCGGCTCCTTCGCGGCGCTGCTCGTTGGGCGCACCCCCGAACAGGCCCAGGAGGTCGGCGAGAAGCTGCGCGCCGGGCTGTCCATGCCCTACCCGGTGGACAAGCTGACGGTGGAGGCCAGCGCGCTGGTCGGCTACGTGTCCAACACCGTCGAGGCCAGTGACGAGGGCGTGGACGTGGACACCATGTTGCAGCGCGCCGACGTGGCCGTGCAGGCCGCGCGCAGCGGCAGCGACCCGGTCCGCGGCTACGCGCCCAGCATGGGCCAGATCTTCCTGCGCCGCTTCCAGCTGGTGACCCAGTTCCGCTCGGCGCTGGAGACCGGCCAGGTCACCGTGCACTACCAGCCCAAGATCGCGCTGCCGAGCCGCCAGGTGGTCGGCGTGGAGGCGCTGGTCCGCTGGCGGCACCCCGAGTTCGGCCCGCTGGACCCGGACGAGTTCGTGCCCGCCGTGGAGGCCACCGGCCTGGTCGACGCGCTGACCTCCTTCGTCATGGAGCAGGGCCTGCGCCGGGTCCGCCAGTGGCTGGACCGTGGGCTGCGCATGTCCACCGCGGTCAACCTGTCGGTGCGCAACCTCGCCGACGCCAACTTCCCCGACCTGGTCGCCGAGGCGCTGCGCCGCCACGACGTGCCCCCGCAGCTGCTCACCTTCGAGCTGACCGAGTCCGGGGTCATGTCCGACCCCGAGCGGGCCCTGCCGGTGCTGCGCAGGCTGCACGCGATGGGCGTGGTGCTCGCCGTGGACGACTTCGGCACCGGCTACTCCTCGCTGGCCTACCTGCGCCAGCTGCCGGTGGACGAGGTCAAGATCGACAAGTCCTTCGTGCTCGGCATGGGCACCGACCTCGGGGACATGGCCGTGGTCCGCTCCATCGTCGAACTCGGCCACTCCCTCGGGCTGACCGTGGTCGCCGAGGGCGTGGAGGAGGACGCCGCCCGCGAGCAGCTGGTGGCCATGGGCTGCGACGTGGCCCAGGGCTACCTGATCTCCCGGCCGCTGTCCGAGGAGCGCTTCGAGGCCTGGTTGCGGGCCCGCACGATCCGCGCGCGGGGCCTGCGGGATGAGACCGTGCTCACCCTCGTCAGTTAGCCCAGGTCGGGAGGGACCCCCCGATTTCGCGATCCGGGGGGTCGTCTTGTAGAGTTCTAATCGCTCCGCAAGAGCAAGGCCCCAATAGCTCAGTCGGCAGAGCGTCTCCATGGTAAGGAGAAGGTCTACGGTTCGATTCCGTATTGGGGCTCAGCGGTGGGGAGGCCATGTTCGCGGAGAGCGCGGACATGGCCGCTTCGCTGTGTATTCTGGGGCTCGCGCCCCAGACCCCCAGCCAGGAGGGCTTCGCCCCCTGGACCCCCATCACAGGGGGTGGGGAAGTGGTTGTTGGTATGGCGGTGTAGCTCAGTTGGTAGAGCAAGCGACTCATAATCGCTGTGTCGCCGGTTCAAGTCCGGCCATCGCTACGCGACGGGGGACCCGTGTTCGCGGAGAGCGCGAACCAGGTCGCTCCGCCCATCCTGGGGCTCGCGCCCCAGACCCCAGGCCAGGGGGCAAGCCCCCTGGACCCCCAGCACGGGGGAACTAGACGTTAGGAAGGTGACCCCGTGGCGGCGACCGACGTTCGGCCGAAGATCACCCTCGCGTGCGAGGAGTGCAAGCACCGCAACTACATCACCAGGAAGAACCGGCGCAACGACCCGGACCGCCTGGAGATCAAGAAGTTCTGCCCGAACTGCGGCACGCACCGTGCGCACAAGGAAACCCGCTGACCCGGGTTACCGCAGACCACCGAGCAGGCCGTCCCGCGAGCAGCGGGGCGGCCTGCTCGTTTGTGTAGCCTCACCCCGTGCCACTGGACCAGTCCTTCGTCGGGCGCAGCTATGCGCCGACCCCCGCCTACGAGGTGGGCCGGGAGAAGATCCGCGAGTTCGCCGAGGCCGTCGGGGCCACCAGCCCGCTGCACCGCGACCCCGAAGCCGCCCGCGCCGCCGGGTACCCGGACGTCATCGCCCCGCCCACCTTCGCGGTGATCATCTCGATGAGCGCCAACTCGGTGATCGTCGACGACCCGGAGCTCGGCCTGGACTACAGCCGGGTCGTGCACGGGGAACAGACCTTCGTGCACCACCGGCCGATCACCGCGGGCGACCGGCTCCGCGCCGTCGCGCACGTGGACGACATCAAGACCCGGATGGGCAACGACTTCCTCACCGTGCGGGCGGAGATCAGCACCGAGTCCGGCGAGCACGTGACCACCGCGATCGGCCTGCTGGTCGCCAGGGGAGAGGACGAGGGCCAGTGAGCACAGTGACCGCGCGAAGCGCCGCATCGAGCGCCGGCGAGGTGCGGCGATGACGAGGCTGACGGCGGCACAGGTGGCCAAGGGCGACGAGCTGCCCGCGACCCAGGTGCACGTCACCAGGGCCGACCTGGTGCGCTACGCGGGCGCGTCCGGGGACTTCAACCCGATCCACTGGAACCAGCGCTTCGCCGAACAGGTCGGCCTGCCCGGGGTGATCGCGCACGGCATGCTCACCATGGCCCTGGCCAACCGGTTCGTCGCCGACTGGGTGGGCGACCCCGGCGCGATCGTCGAGTGCGGCACCAAGTTCACCCGCCCCGTGCCGGTGCCCGACGACGAGCAGGGCGCGTTGCTGGAGATCAGCGGCAAGGTCACCGACCTCAGCGAGGACGGCACCGCGAAGATCACCGTCACGGTGGCCTTCGAGGGCAAGTCGGTGCTGGGCAGGCCCGTCGCCCTGGTCAAGCTGGGCTGATCTCCGCCAGCAACTCGGCCATCCTGGTCACGCCGGTGACCAGGTCGGCGTCACCGAGGGCGTAGGACAGCCGGAAGTAGCCCGGGGTGCCGAACGCCTCCCCGGGCACCACGGCCACCTCGGCGTGCTCCAGCACCAGCTCGGCCAGCTCGGCGCTGGAACCGGGCCGCCGCCCGCGCAGCTCCCGGCCCAGCAGGGCGCGCACCGAGGGGTAGGCGTAGAACGCGCCCTGCGGGGTCGGGCAGTGCACCCCGGGGATCTTCGCCAGCAGCTCCACGATCGTGCGCCTGCGGCGGTCGAAGGCGGCGCGCATGTCGTGCACGGCGTCCAGCGGGCCGGAGACCGCCGCCAGGGCCGCCCGCTGCGCCACGTTGCACACGTTCGACGTCAGGTGCGACTGGAGGTTCGTCGCCGCCCTGGTCACGTCCAGCGGGGAGATCATCCAGCCGACCCGCCAGCCGGTCATGGCGTAGGTCTTGGCCACCCCGTTGAGCACCACGCAGGTGTCCGCCAGCTCCGGCACCAGCACCGGCAGCGAGGCCGCGCGGGCCCCGTCGTAGACCAGGTGCTCGTAGATCTCGTCGGTGACCACCCAGATGCCGTGCTCCAGCGCCCACCGGCCGATCCGCTCCGCCTGCTCGGCCGGGTACACCGCCCCGGTCGGGTTGGACGGCGAGCAGAACAGCAGCACCTTGGTCCTCGGCGTGCGCGCGGCCTCCAGCTGCTCGACGTCCACCAGGTAGCCGGTGGACTCGTCGGCGGTGACCCGCACCGGGACGCCCCCGGCCAGGGACACGGCCTCGGGGTAGGTGGTCCAGTACGGGGCGGGCAGCAGCACCTCGTCGCCCGGGTCCAGCAGGGTCGCGAACGCCTGGTAGACCGCCTGCTTGCCACCGTTGGTGACCAGCACCTGCTCGGGCCGCACCTGGTAGCCGGAGTCGCGCGCGGCCTTCGCCGCGATCGCCTCGCGCAGCTCGGGCAGACCGGCGGCCGGGGTGTACCTGTGGTTGCGGGGCTCGGCGGCCGCCGCCACCGCCGCCGCGACGATCGGTTCCGGGGTGGGGAAGTCCGGCTCGCCCGCACCGAACCCGATCACCGGGCGGCCCGCCGCGCGCAGCGCCTTCGCCTTGGCGTCCACCGCCAGGGTCGCCGACTCGGCGATGCCGCCGATCCTGGCCGAGACACGTCGGGACGCGGGTGCGTGAGCTGTCGCCATGGTCGACATCCTGGCACGCCCGCGCCGCCCGCCCCAGCGAAAAAACCGGCTCTGACCTGTGCGGTTGCAGTCCACACCCGTTCGTGCCGTAGACTCTCCGAACTGGGACCTCTAGTCACCCGATCCCACGCCACAACGTGGGAGGGTGGAAGTTGTCCTTGAGCGGCTGTGAGAGCAGCCAAAGGGGCGTAGCTCAACTGGCAGAGCAGCGGTCTCCAAAACCGCAGGTTGCAGGTTCAAGTCCTGTCGCCCCTGCTTTGGTGCGTGATGGTGAGCGGAGGATGGCGTGAGCGAGGACCGCGAGCAGGCCGAGGAGCGCGACGGCGCGGCTCGTCCGGTCACCGCCGCGGCGCGGCGCGAGCGTCGCGCCTCCGCCCGTCAGGTCGCGCCGAAGTCGGGCAGCGGCCAGACTGGTGCGGCCAGCGCCGACGCGAAGGCTGCGAAGCCGAAGGCGACCGCCACCACCGAGGACGAGGGTGCGGTCGCGGAGGGCAAGAAGGGCAGGCCGACCCCGGCACGGGACCGCAAGCAGAAGCGGCCCAACGTGTTCAAGCGGCTGCTCCGCTTCCTCCGCGAGGTCGTCTCCGAGCTGCGCAAGGTCATCTGGCCCACGCGCAAGATGCTGGTGACCTACACGATCGTCGTGCTGGTGTTCGTCGCGGTGATGGTGGCTCTGGTCTACGGACTGGACTTCCTGTTCGTCGCGGGCATCTCCTGGCTGTTCGGGAAGTAACCGGCAGGCAGGGGGCGGGTCGCCGGCGCGTGCGACCGGGACACGTGATGCACGAGAGGAAGCGAGACCTAGCTGTGACCTCCGAGAACGGCGTCGCCGCCGAGGAGCTGACCGCGCCGACCGACGAGCAGATCGCGGAGACCGAATCTGCCGAGCTGGTCGACGAGGCGGCCGAGGACACCGTGGCGGAGATCACCGACGAGGACGAGGCCGACGAGGCTCTCGCCGAGGAGGAGCCCGCCGCCGAGGAGCAGGCCGAGCAGGCCGCTCCGGCTGAGGCCGTGGAGCTCGACCCGGCCGAGGAGATGCGCGCCGCTCTGCGTAACGCCCCCGGCGACTGGTACGTCGTGCACTCGTACGCCGGCTACGAGAACAAGGTCAAGACCAACCTCGAGACGCGCATCCAGACCCTGGACATGGAGGACTTCATCTTCCAGGTCGAGGTGCCCACCGAGGAAGTCACCGAGATCAAGAACGGCCAGCGCAAGCAGGTCCAGCGCAAGGTGCTGCCGGGCTACATCCTGGTCCGGATGGAGCTCAACGACGGCTCCTGGGGTGCGGTTCGCAATACCCCCGGCGTGACCGGTTTCGTCGGCGCCACCTCCAAGCCCTCCCCGCTGACCCTGGACGAGGTGCTCAAGTTCCTGCTGCCGCAGGTCGAGCAGGACGCGTCCAAGCAGGCCGAGGGCGGCAAGAAGACCGCGACCGCCGCAGCCAAGCCGACCGTCGAGGTCGACTTCGAGGTCGGCGAGTCGGTCACCGTCATGGACGGTCCGTTCGCCACGCTGCCGGCCACGATCAGCGAGGTCAACGCGGACGGCCAGAAGCTGAAGGTGCTGGTGTCGATCTTCGGCCGGGAGACCCCGGTCGAGCTCTCGTTCACCCAGGTCTCCAAGATCTGACCGGTTCCCGCAAGGGAGCCGCGCAGCCACGCGGGCGGCGGGCAGGGCCTCCGCGCGGAACCACACACAACACAGGACACGCGAAATGCCACCCAAGAAGAAGAAGCTCGCAGCGATCATCAAGCTGCAGATCAAGGCCGGTATGGCCAACCCGGCGCCGCCCGTCGGCCCGGCACTGGGCCAGCACGGCGTCAACATCATGGAGTTCTGCAAGGCCTACAACGCCGCGACCGAGTCGCAGCGTGGCACCGTGGTGCCGGTCGAGATCTCCGTGTTCGAAGACCGCTCGTTCGACTTCAAGCTCAAGACCCCGCCGGCCGCGAAGCTGCTGCTCAAGGCCGCCGGTGTGGAGAAGGGCAGCGGCGAGCCGCACAAGACCAAGGTCGCCAAGGTCACCATGGACCAGGTCCGCGAGATCGCGCAGTCCAAGATGGTCGACCTGAACGCGAACGACATCGACCAGGCCGCCAAGATCATCGCCGGTACCGCCCGCTCCATGGGCATCACCGTCGAAGGCTGACCCAGAACTCTTTTTCCGTGGGAGAGCCAGCGCTGGCTCGGTACCACACCTGATCCAGGAAGTTAGGGACAGATAGTCATGAAGCGCAGCAAGGCCTACCGTCAGGCCGCCGAGCTGGTGGACCGCGAGCGGCTGTACACGCCGCTGGAGGCCGCCGGGCTCGCCAAGGAGACCTCCAAGGTCAAGCTGGACGCCACTGTCGAGGTCGCGATCCGTCTTGGTGTCGACCCCCGCAAGGCCGACCAGATGGTCCGCGGCACCGTCAACCTGCCGCACGGCACCGGCAAGACCGCCCGAGTGATCGTGTTCGCCACCGGTGACAAGGCCGCCGAGGCCGAGGCCGCCGGCGCCGACGCGGTCGGCAGCGACGACCTGATCGAGCGCATCCAGGGTGGCTGGCTCGACTTCGACGCCGCCATCGCCACCCCCGACCAGATGGCCAAGGTCGGTCGCATCGCCCGCATCCTGGGCCCGCGTGGCCTGATGCCGAACCCGAAGACCGGCACCGTGACCCCCGCGGTCACCAAGGCCGTCTCGGACATCAAGGGCGGTAAGATCAACTTCCGCGTGGACAAGCAGGCCAACCTGCACCTGGTGATCGGCAAGGCCTCCTTCGACACCAACAAGCTGGTCGAGAACTACGCCGCGGCGCTGGACGAGGTCCTGCGTGCCAAGCCGTCCGCGGCCAAGGGCCGGTACCTGAAGAAGGTCACCTTCTCCACCACCATGGGCCCCGGCATCCCGGTGGACCCGAACCGTACCCGCAACCTGCTCGGCGACGAGGCCAACGCCTGATCAGGCGGAACCGACTCGCCGAAGGGGCGCATCCCACCCGGGATGCGCCCCTTCGCCGTGTGCGGGCTCAGCCGGTCAGGCAGTCGGGTGGGTTGCTCGGCGCGTGCCCGGTGATGGCCCAGCTCAGGTCCGGCTGTTTGGTCAGCGTGAACACGCCCAGGCGCTGGCCCCCGGCGATGGTCATCTGGCACGAGTCCACAGTGGAGGTTGCGCCGCTCGTGGTGACCGCGGCCTCGGGCACGACCGCGGTGTCGTAGCCAGCGGTGTTGGTGACCTTGGCCGCGGCGTCCTGGCAGTTGGCCCCGTGCAGATCGCTCGCGAAGGGCAACTGCCCGTCGGGCAGAAACATCGCGCAGGCCAGCGACGGGTTGTGGGCCGCGATGTAGTGGTAGACCGCGCGCACCGTCTCCTGCGGGGAACGCGGACGGATCGGGTTCTGCTGGACACCGCCCGCCGAGCCGCCGCTGCCGGTGCCGCCGGGTACGGCGGTCGAGTCGGCGGGCGCGAAGAAGTAGTTGACCCCGCCGAGCACGGCCAGGATCAGCATGCCGGTCGGCACCAGTGCTCGCCGTTGCTTCGCCACGTGCGTCAGGCTATCGGCTCCGCCGTTTTGGTGTTGACCTGCAGTGCTTGCTAGACTCGTGCCAGTTCTACCGAAGACCGCTGGTTTCCGGTCGCCTCCAGCAGGTGTCCGGACGAAGGTCCCGCAACGAGCGGGCGGCCCGCGCAGGAGGACGAGGCAAGTACCGCGTGACCCTGGTGGTCGCGATCGTGACTGTGACGCCCCGTGCCGAATGCGCCGGGGCGTTTTTCGTTGCCCTCCTTCGCTTCCTGGCGGTCTCCCCGCTACCAAGCAGAGAGGAGGCGACCATGGCGAAGCCCGGCAAGGTTACGGCCGTTGCTGAGATCTCGGAGAAGTTCAAGTCCAGCTCGGCTGCGGTTGTCACTGAGTACCGCGGTCTGTCCATGGCGCAGCTCACCACGCTGCGGCGTGCTCTCGGCAAGGGCGCCACGTACACCGTTGCGAAGAACACCCTGGTCAAGCGTGCCGCCGAGGACGCTGGTGTGCAGGGTCTGGAGAGCCTGCTGGTCGGTCCGACCGCCATCACCTTCGTCGAGGGTGAGCCGGTGGACGCGGCCAAGGCGCTGCGCGACTTCGCGAAGGACAACAAGGCCCTTGTCATCAAGGGCGGCTACATGGACGGCCGCGCGCTGTCCGTGGACGAGGTCACCCAGATCGCCGACCTCGACTCGCGCGAGGTCCTGCTGGCCAAGCTGGCCGGTGCGATGAAGGGCAACCTGGCCAAGGCTGCCGGCCTGTTCCAGGCTCCGGCCTCGCAGGTCGCCAGGCTGGCCGCCGCGCTGCAGGAGAAGAAGGCCGCGGACGCCCCGGCCGAGGCTCCGGCCGAGAGCTGAACCACCCCAAGCCATTCCCGCCAGCATGGCGGCCCGTTGTGAAGTACAGGAAGGAACGCCATCATGGCTAAGCTCAGCACCGAAGAGCTGCTCGACGCTTTCAAGGAGATGACCCTCCTGGAGCTGTCCGCGTTCGTGAAGCAGTTCGAGGAGACCTTCGAGGTCACCGCCGCTGCTCCCGTCGCCGTCGCCGCCGTCGGTGGCGCCCCGGCCGCCGCTGAGGCCGCCGAGGAGCAGGACGAGTTCGACGTCGTCCTGGAGTCCGCTGGCGACAAGAAGATCCAGGTCATCAAGGTCGTCCGCGAGGTCGTCTCCGGCCTGGGCCTGAAGGAGGCCAAGGAGCTGGTCGAGTCCGCTCCGAAGCCGGTCCTGGAGAAGGTCGCCAAGGAGGCCGCCGAGGCCGCCAAGGAGAAGCTCGAGGCCGCTGGCGCCAAGATCACCCTCAAGTGATCTCAGGGGCCCAGCGCCCCACGAAGCCCCCTGTCCGCGTTGCGCGGGCAGGGGGCTTTTGCTGTGTGGCCACTCGCCCGTTCGGGTGGCCGGATTTGTCGGGTTCGCGTCCCGTTTGGCTGGATTGACTGAGCTGAGAGGTGGATAACAGCTGAGCAACGCCTCCCGTTTGGACGAAACTGGCCAGTAACCTCTGCCCGGCGTGTTCGTTGCACTTCAGTGACGCCGCCCTTGCGCGGCGTCGCGGCGCTGCGGGTGTGACAATCCGCACCCAGACCGTTCCGGTTCGTCGAGGAGGTGCGATGGGCGTCGAGGTGGTCGTGGAGGGCCTCAGCAAGTCCTTCGGCAAGCAGACCATCTGGCGGGACGTCACGCTCACCCTGCCGCCAGGGGAGATCAGCGTTCTGCTCGGCCCTTCGGGCACGGGCAAGTCGGTGTTCCTCAAGTCGCTGGTCGGTCTGCTCAAGCCGGAGTACGGCAAGATCGTCATCAGCGGGACCGACATCTGCCGGTGCTCCGAACACAAGTTGTACGACGTGCGCAAGCTGTTCGGAGTGCTGTTCCAGGACGGCGCGCTGTTCGGGTCGATGAACCTGTTCGACAACATCGCCTTCCCGCTGCGCGAGCACACCCGCAAGGGCGAGGCGGAGATCCGCCGCATCGTGCTGGAGAAGATGGAGATGGTCGGCCTCATCGGGGCCGAGAAGAAGCTGCCCGGCGAGATCTCCGGCGGTATGCGCAAGCGCGCCGGTCTGGCCCGCGCACTGGTGCTGGACCCGGAGATCATCCTGTTCGACGAGCCGGACTCCGGCCTGGACCCGGTCCGCGTCGCCTACCTGAACCAGCTCATCGTCGACCTCAACGCGCAGATCGACGCCACGTTCCTGATCGTCACTCACGACATCGGCACCGCGCGCACCGTGCCGGACAACATCGGCATGCTGTTCCGCCGCGAACTGGTCATGTTCGGGCCGCGCGAGGTGCTGCTGACCTCCACCGAACCGGTCGTCGAGCAGTTCCTGATGGGACGGCGCGAAGGGCCGATCGGCATGAGCGAGGAGAAGGACGCGGGCCAGGCCGCCGCCGAGCTCGCCGCGCTCAAGGCCAACGGTGGCGGCGGCCCCCTGGGCGGCCCCAAGGGCGGTGGCGGCACCGGCATCGTGCCGCAGATCGAGCCCACCGAGGGCCTGCCGATCCGCAAGGCCGTCGAGCGGCGCAAGGACCGGGTCATGCAGATCCTGCACACCCTGCCGTCCAGCGCCCAGGACGCGATCATCGCCAGCCTGACCCGTGAGGAGCAGGTGCACTACGGGGTGTTCGCCGGTGCCGGGGCGCACGCGGTGCGCGAGCCCGCCGTGAGCACCTCGACCGCGCAGCTGCCCACCCCGTACCCGAGGGCGGCCGAGTTGCCGGAGACCCAGTGGCAGCCCAAGCAGGGCTCCATCGTGGACGAGCCGCCGCAGCAGCCCACCGCGCAGCGCTCCCGCAGGAGCTGGCTGCGCCGCGGAGGTAGCCAGTGACCGTCAAGCCGGCCACCTTCCCCGGGGCGGGAGCCCTGCGGGAGACCGGGAAGCTGTTCGCACTGGGTCTGGACACCACCCGTGCGGTGTTCCGCAGGCCCTTCCAGGTGCGCGAGTTCATCCAGCAGTGCTGGTTCATCGCCAGCGTCACGATCCTGCCGACCGCGCTGGTGTCCATCCCGTTCGGCGCGGTCATCGCACTGCAACTGGGCTCGCTGACCCGGCAGATCGGCGCGCAGTCCTTCACCGGTGCCGCCAGTGTGCTGGCGATCATCCAGCAGGCCAGCCCGATCGTGACCGCTCTGCTCATCGCGGGGGCCGGTGGCTCGGCGATCTGCGCCGACCTGGGCTCGCGCAAGATCCGCGACGAGATCGACGCCATGGAGGTGCTGGGCGTCTCCCCGATCCAGCGCCTCGTGGTGCCGCGCGTGCTGGCCTCGATGTTGATCAGCCTGCTGCTCAACGGCATGGTCAGCGTGGTCGGTGTGCTGGGCGGCTACTTCTTCAACGTCATCCTGCAGGGCGGCACCCCGGGCGCCTACCTGGCCAGCTTCTCCGCGCTGGCCCAGCTGCCCGACCTGTGGATCAGCGAGATCAAGGCGGTCATCTTCGGCTTCCTGGCTGGCATCGTGGCCGCCTACCGCGGGCTGAACCCCGGCAGCGGCCCCAAGGGGGTCGGTGACGCGGTGAACCAGTCCGTGGTGATCACCTTCCTGCTGCTGTTCTTCGTGAACTTCGTGCTCACGACGCTGTACCTGCAACTCGTCCCGGCGAAGGGGATGTGAGTCCGGTGGCATCCCTCAAGCGCGTGGTCGACCGTCCACTTCAGACACTGGACGGCTTCGGCGACCAGCTCTCGTTCTACCTGCGGGCGCTGGCCTGGACCCCGAGGACACTGCGCCGGTACGTGCGGGAGATGCTGCGCCTGCTCGCCGAGGTCAGCTTCGGCAGTGGCGCGCTCGCGGTGATCGGCGGCACCATCGGCGTGATGGTCGGCCTGTCGGTGTTCACCGGCACCGTGGTCGGTCTCCAGGGCTTCGCCGCGCTCAACCAGATCGGCACCTCGGCCTTCGCGGGCTTCGTCTCCGCCTACTTCAACACCCGCGAGATCGCCCCGCTCGTGGCCGGGCTGGCGCTGTCCGCGACGGTCGGCTCCGGTTTCACCGCGCAGCTGGGCGCCATGCGGATCTCCGAGGAGATCGACGCCCTCGAGGTCATGGGCGTGCCCAGCCTGCCCTTCCTGGTCACCACCAGGATCATCGCGGGCTTCATCGCGGTCATCCCGCTGTACGTGATCGGCCTGCTCACCTCGTACGTGGCGGCCAGAACGATCACGGTGCAGTTCTACGGGCAGTCCGCGGGCACCTACGACCACTACTTCAACCTGTTCCTGCCACCGGTGGACGTGCTCTGGTCCTTCGGCAAGGTCCTGGTCTTCAGCGTGGTGATCATCCTCGTGCACTGCTACTACGGCTACCGCGCCAGCGGAGGCCCGGCGGGTGTCGGTGTGGCCGTCGGCCGCGCGGTGCGTACCGCCATCGTCACCACCGCCGTGCTGGACCTGTTGCTGAGCCTGGCGATCTGGGGCACCACGACGACCGTCAGGATCGCGGGATGAGCGCGGGCAAGGTGGTGCGTCGGCGCCTGATGGGCGTGGCCTTCGTGCTGGTGATCGCGCTGGTGTTCTGGCTGACGATCTCCATCTACGCGGGCACCTTCACCCGGACCGTGAAGGTCCTGCTACGCACCGACCACATCGGCAACCAGCTGCTGTTGCAGTCGGATGTGAAGGTGCGCGGCCTGATCGTCGGCGAGGTCGGCAAGATCTCGTCCACAGGGGACGGTGCGCAGCTGGAGTTGGACCTGCAGCCGGACAAGATCGACATGATCCCGGCCAACGTCAGCGCCCAGCTGCTGCCCAAGACCCTGTTCGGCGAGCGTTACGTCAACCTGGTGCTGCCCGAGCAGCCCGGGGACCAGCACCTGGTGGCCGGGGACGTGATCGGCCAGGACCGGTCCAGCTCGGCTCTGGAGCTGGAGCGGGTGCTGTCCGACCTGATGCCGGTGTTGCAGGCCGTGCAGCCGGAGAAGCTGTCCACCACGCTGACCGCGATGTCCCAGGCCCTGTCCGGCCGGGGCACCCAGCTCGGCCAGACCCTGGTGCAGCTCAACTCCTACCTGGGGCAGATCAACCCGCAGCTGCCGAACCTGACCGCCGACCTGCAGAAGCTGGCCACGGTCTCGGACACCTACAGCAAGGCGGCGCCGGACCTGATCAACGCGCTCTCGGACCTGACCGTCACCAGCAAGACGATCGTGGACCAGCGCAACAACCTCCAGGCGCTCTACGCCAGCGTGACCACGGCCAGCCAGGACCTGACGGGTTTCCTCAACGCCAACAAGAACAACCTGATCCAGCTGGTGTCCACCAGCAAGCCCACCCTGGACGTGCTGGCCAAGTACGCGCCGGAGTACCCGTGCCTGCTCCAGGAGCTGGCCGACTTCGTGCCGCGCATCAGCCAGGCCTTCGGCCAGGGCAGCACCGAACCCGGTCTGCACGTGACCATCGAGATCACCGCGAACCGGGGCAAGTACATCCCCAACCAGGACGAGCCGCGCTACGAGGACAAGCGCGGTCCCCGCTGCTACAAGCTGAACCCGAGCCCCGTGCCGTTCCCGCAGTACCCACCGGACGGCCCGATCAAGGACGGCTCCAAGCCGCCGCCCGGCTCGCGCAGCGTCAACGACGGCATCATCCCCGCGGAGACGGCCACGAACGTGATCACCACCAGCCCGCAGTCCGCCTCGGTGGGCATGCCCAACTCGCCCGCGGAGTTGGCCCTGCTCGCCGCACTCGTCGGCCCGCAGCTGGCCGTGGCCCCCGCTGACGTGCCCGGGGCCAGCGGCCTGCTGCTCGGCCCGCTGTACCGGGGTTCGGAGGTGACGCTCAAGTGAGGTCGATCGTCGGACCCCTCACCAAGCTGCTCGCCTTCATGCTGGTGACCGTGCTGGCCACCAGCCTGCTGGCGCTCACCATCGCCAACGTGGACCTGCGCTCGGCCAACGACTACACCGCCCGCTTCACCGACGTCACCTCGCTCAACCCCGGTGACGACGTGCGCATCGCCGGTGTTCGGGTCGGCCAGGTGGACAAGATCAGCGTGGTGGACCGCAGGCTGGCCGAGGTCAGCTTCTCCGTTGACGGCGGCAAGAAGCTGCCCGCCTCGGTGACCGCCACGATCAAGTACCGCAACCTGGTCGGCCAGCGCTACGTGTCCCTGGAGCAGGGCGCCGCCGGTGGGGACGCCAACGCGGTGCTGCCCGTCGGCGGCACCATCCCGCTGGACCGCACCAAGCCCGCGCTGGACCTGACGGTGCTGTTCAACGGCTTCAAGCCGCTGTTCCAGGCGCTGTCCCCGGACGACGTGAACAAGCTGTCGTACGAGATCATCCAGGTGTTGCAGGGCGAGGGCGGCACGATCGACAGCCTGCTCGCGCACACCGCCTCGCTGACCACCACGATCGCCGGCAAGGACCAGGTGATCGGCCAGGTGATCGACAACCTGAACTCGGTGCTGGACACCGTGAACTCCCGGGGCGACCAGCTGTCCACGTTGGTCGTGCAGTTGCAGCAGCTGGTCTCCGGCTTCGCGGCGGACCGCAAGCCGATCGGTGACTCGATCAGCGCGCTGGGCGACCTGGCCACCAGCACCGCGGGCCTGCTCGACCAGGGCCGCCAGCCGCTCAAGGAGGACATCGCCGGGCTCGGCGCGCTGTCCAAGAACCTGGGCGACAGCTCCGAACTGCTCGACCACTTCCTGAAGTTCCTGCCGGGCAAGGTGGAGGCCATCGGCCGCACCGGCAGCTACGGCTCGTTCTTCAACGTGTTCCTGTGCAAGGCCAGCGGCACGATCGCGGTGCCCCCGGTGATCCCGCCGGTGACCCTGCCCGTGCTGCCGGTGACCCAGCAGAGGTGCAAGGCATGAAGCCATTCCGCGAACGCAATCCGATCACCATCGGGGCCGTCGGCCTGACCGTGATCGCGCTGACCCTGCTGGCCACCTTCTTCTCCGACGACCTGCCGATCGTCGGCGGCGGCACCACCTACGCCGCCGACTTCACCGAGGCCGCCGGGCTCAAGCCCAGCGACGAGGTGCGCATCGCCGGGGTGAAGGTGGGCAAGGTCCGCACGGTGGCCCTGGACGGGGACCACGTGAGGATCGAGTTCCGGGTGGACGGCACCTGGGTCGGCGACCAGACCACCGCCGCGATCAAGATCAAGACCTTGCTCGGGCAGAAGTACCTGGCGCTGGACCCGCAGGGCAACACCGCGCTCAACCCCGGCACGGAGATCCCGCGCAACCGCACGCTCTCGCCCTACGACGTCAACGAGGCGTTCAACGGGCTGGCGACCACGGTGGGCCAGGTGGACACCAACCAGCTCGCGCAGAGCTTCACCGTGCTGTCCAACACCTTCAGCAACACCCCGCAGGACGTGAAGTCGGCGCTGACCGGGCTGTCCTCCCTGTCCAAGACGATCTCCACCAGGGACCAGCAGCTGGCCAAGCTGCTGGGCAACACCAGCCAGATCACCAAGACCCTGTCCGACCGGGACGCGCAGTTCCAGACCCTGCTCTCGGACGGCAACCTGCTGCTCGGTGAGATCAACAACCGGAAGAACGCGATCACCGCCCTGCTCAAGGGAACCAAGGCGCTGTCCCAGCAGTTGCAGGGCCTGGTCGCCGACAACGCGAGCCAGCTCAAGCCCGCGCTGCAACAGCTGGACCGGGTCAGCACCGTGTTGCAGGCCAACCAGGACAACCTGGAGCAGGGCCTGGCCAAGCTCGCCCCGTTCTACCGGGTCTTCACCAACACGCTGGGCAGCGGCCGGTGGTTCGACATGTACCTCTGCGGGCTGCTGCCGCCCTCGGTCGGCCCGATCAACCCCGAGGGGTGCTCGCCGTGACAGCAACCCGAGCGCGACTCAGCCTCGCGCGTGCCGTGGCCCTGTCCTGCGTGCTCGCGCTGGTCGTGGCCACCGCCGCCTGGTGGCTGTTCTCCGCGGCCACCAGCACCAAGGTCACCGCCTACTTCTCCGCTGCGGTCGGCGTGTACCCCGGCTCGGACGTGCGGGTGCTCGGCGTGCGGGTGGGCAGCATCGACTCGGTGACCCCGCAGGGCACCACCGTGAAGGTGGAGCTGTCCCTGGACCGCTCGGTCTCGGTGCCCGCCAACGCGCAGGCCGTGGTGGTCGCGCCCAGCGTGGTCAGCGACCGGTACGTGCAGCTGACCCCGGCCTACACCAGCGGTCCGAAGCTGGCCGACAACGCGACGATCCCGCGTGAACGCACCGCCACGCCCGTCGAGCTGGACCAGTTGTACGACAGCCTGAACAAGCTCACCACCACGCTGGGCCCCAACGGCGCGAACAAGAACGGCGCGCTGTCGGACCTGCTGAACACGGCGGCGGCCAACCTCAAGGGCAACGGGCAGAACCTCGGCGACACGATCAAGCAGCTGGGTGAGGCCACGAAGACCCTGTCCGGGTCCAAGGACGACCTGTTCGCCACCGTGGACAACCTGCAGAAGTTCGTGACCACCCTGGCCAACAGCGACCAGCAGGTGCGCAGCTTCAACACCCAGCTCGCCCAGGTGTCGGGCAACCTGGCCGGGCAGCGCGCCGACCTCGGTGACGCGCTGCGCGAGCTGTCCGGTGCACTGGGCCAGGTGCAGTCGTTCATCAAGGACAACCGGGACGTGCTCAAGTCCAATGTGGACAAGCTCACCGGGGTCACCAAGGTGCTGGTGGACCAGCGGGCCGCGCTGGCCGAGATCCTGGACGTGGCGCCGACCGGCATCGGCAACGTGGCCAACGCCTACAACGCGGCCTCGGGCACGCTGGACGCCAGGGCCGACCTGAACGAGCTGAGCCAGCCGCCGATCGTGATGGTCTGCAACCTGGTGCGCCAGGTGACGCCGAAGAACCTGCCGCCGGTGCTCTCCGACGCCTGTGGGCAGCTCGCCCCGGTGCTCACCGGCGTGCTGCCGCTGCCCTCGTTCCAACAGATCCTCACCTCCATGCAGCAGGGCAAGGTGCCGCCACTGCCGGTGCCGCTGCTCGGCCAGATGTTGGGGAGCGCCAAGTGAAGCGCCGCGTGGGAGTCGCCATCGCCTCGGTGCTCGCGCTGACCGCCGTGGGCGGCTGCGGGGTCGGCGAGTTCGGCGGGGTCTACAACCTGCCGCTGCCCGGTGGTGCCGACCTGGGCAGCCACCCGTACCAGGTGCACGTGGAGTTCAAGGACGTGCTCGACCTGGTGCCGCAGGCCGGGGTGAAGGTCAACGACGTGGCGGTCGGCAAGGTCACCGAGATCGGGCTGGCCAAGGACGGCTGGACCGCCGAGGTGACCGTCGCGGTCAACGGGGACGTGAAGCTGCCCGCGAACGCGAGCGCCCAGCTGCGCCAGTCCAGCCTGCTCGGCGAGAAGTACGTGGAGCTGGTCGCGCCGAACAACGGCACCGGCGCGCTGGCCAACGGCGCGACGATCCCGCTGGACCGCACCAACCGCAACCCCGAGGTGGAGGAGGTGTTCGGCGCGCTGTCCCTGCTGCTCAACGGCGGGGGCGTCGGGCAGATCCAGGACATCACCAAGGAGCTGAACAACGCGCTGTCCGGCAACGAGCCGCAGATCCGCTCGCTGCTGACCAACGTCAACTCGCTGGTGAGCAACCTGGACGCGCACCGGGGCGACATCACCCGCGCGCTGGACGGGCTCAACCGGCTCTCCGGCACGCTCAACAGCCAGCGGGACCAGATCGCGGGCGCTATCGACAACCTCGGGCCCGGCCTCGCGGTGCTGACCCAGCAGCGCGACCAGCTGGTGACGATGCTCCAGTCGCTGAGCACGCTGTCCGGGGTCGCGGTGGACACGGTCAACAAGAGCAAGGACGACCTGATCGCCGACCTGAAGGACCTGCAACCCACGCTGACCAAGCTGGCCGCCGCGGGGCAGGCGCTGCCCAAGTCGCTGGAGATCCTGCTGACCTACCCGTTCCCGGACGCCGCGGTCGCGGGGGTGAAGGGCGACTACACCAACCTGTACGCCAACCTGGACCTGAACCTGGGCGACGTGCTGGAGAACCTGGGCCGGTCCCGGCAGAACGCCATCCCGAACCTGCCCGGCCTGTCCGGGCTGACCGGGGGCACGGTCGGCGGGCAGCCGGTGACCCCGTTGCCGCTGCCGAACCTGCCGGTGACCCCGCAGTCGGGCGGGTCGAACACCAACGGGCTGGGCGGACTGCTCAGCGGACTGCTGGGGGGTGGGCACTGATGCTGACCCGCAGGGTGCAGCTGCAGATCGTCGGCTTCGTGCTCATCGCGCTGGTGGGCGTCAGCTACGCGGGCTTCCGCTACGCCGGGGTGGACCGGCTGTTCGGCCCGCGCGGCTACGCGGTGACCGTGCAGCTGGCCGACTCCGGCGGCATCTTCACCGGCGCCGAGGTGGCCTACCGGGGCTGGACGATCGGCCGGGTCGGCCCGCTCACGTTGACCAAGGACGGGGTCAAGGCGGAGCTGGACATCGACTCCAACGACACGCAGATCCCGGTCAGCGCGGAGGCGGTCGTCGCGGACCGGTCCGCGGTCGGTGAGCAGTTCGTGGACCTGAGGCCCAGCAAGGACGGCGGCCCGTACCTGGCGCCGGGCGCGGTGATCCCGCAGGCGAGGACGAAGACCCCGCCCTCGGTGCAGGGCCTGCTCACCAACCTGGACGCGCTGGCCGCCTCGGTGCCCACCGACTCGCTGCGCACCGTGGTGAACGAGCTGGACTCGGCTTTCCAGGGCGCGGGCCCGAACCTCCAGGTGCTGCTGGACACGACGAGCAGTTTCACCAAGTCGGCGCAGCAGTACCTGCCGCAGACGAAGACGCTGCTGGCCGACGGCAGGACGGTGCTACAGGGCCAGGTCGACACCTCGAACGCGATCACCTCGTTCAGCGGCAGCCTGCGCCAGCTGGCCGGGCAGCTGCGCGCCTCCGACGGGGACATCCGCTCGCTGATCGCCAACGCCCCGCAGGCCGCCAACCAGGTGGACGGGGTGCTGCGGGACAACGGGGTGAACCTGGGCAACGTGGTGGCGAACCTGCTCACCACGTCGATGATCATGTTGCCCCGCAAGGACGGGCTGGAACAGGTGCTGGTCACCTACCCCGAGCTGGCCTCCGGTGGCTTCACCGTGGTGCCCGGCGACGGGGTGGCGCACTTCGGGCTCGCGCTGAACATCTTCGACCCGCCGCCGTGCACCAAGGGCTACGAGGGCACCCAGAAGCGCCCCGGTGACGCGACGGGCCCGCAGCCGCTGAACACCTCGGCGTACTGCGCGGAGCCGACCGGCAGCCCGGTCAACGTGCGCGGCTCGCAGAACGCCCCCTACGGTGGCAAGCCTGCGACCCCGGTCGTCAGCGCGGGCCAGTACCCGGCGAACGGGCAGTCCTCCCAGCAGGGCGGCCTCGCCGCACTGGTGCCGGGCCTGGCCGGTGGTGGCCTCGGGCCCGCGGGGCTGCCGCAGCTGCTCGGCCTGCCCGGCTGAGCACACCTGAACCCATTGCGACATTCTGGAGCGGCATGGAAGACCAGCAGACCGAGTCGACGCGGCGATCGCGCAGCCCGCTCGTGGTGGGCCTGGCCGTCGCGGTCGTGGTGGCGTTCGTGTTCGCCGCGGTGACCGGCTGGCAGTGGTTCTCGGCCACCAACGACGACAACCTGACCTTCGCCAGCGCACGGGACGACGTGTTGCGCATCGGCCAGCAGGAGATGGTCAACTTCTACTCGCTGGACTACAAGGACCCGGAGAAGTCCTTCAACCAGATGGTGGACCAGGCGACCGGTGCGCTCGCGGACACGCTCAAGCAGAACAAGGACAGCTGGAAGAAGCAGATCCAGGACGGCAAGGCCAGCCTGACGGTGAAGGTGCTCGACGCCGCGGTCAGCGACCTGGACAACCGCGCGGGGCAGGCGACGGTGGTGGCGATGCTGGAGTTCGTCACCACGCCCAGCCAGGGGCAGCCGGTGAGCTCGCGGGTGCCCATGCAGAGCGCGCTGACCCGCACCGACTCCGGTTGGAAGCTCAGCCAGGCCGCCCGCATCGCGCTGGGCGCCCCCACCCAGTAGCGACCCAGGCCACCCGCCACGGAAGGACCGTCAGTGCCACCTCCCCGCCGTCACCCCGCGCAGCCGGCGACGCGCCGCCCCAGGGTCGCCGGTACCCGCAACCGCTCCGGTGCGCCGGAGCCGGGGGAGCAGCGCGCTGAGTCGCCAGAGGACACCCAGGTCAGCCCGCCGTCCACGGTCCGGTACCCGGGCTTCGAGGTCCCGGCGAGCACCCGGCCGGAGCCCGAGCCGGTCGCCGAGGACGAGGCACCGACCGAGCCCGAGCAGGCGCCCGCGGCGGACTTCCTGGTCGAGCCGTCGAGCCTGGACGTGAGCGAGGCGGAATCCGAGCCGGCGGGGGACGAGCCCGCGGCGGCAGCGGCCGAGCAGCAGGAGGAGCAGGCCGCCGAGCCCGCCGCGAAGGCCATGCCGAACCTGGTGCTGCCGGTGGTGCTGGCAGTGGTCTTCCTGCTGCTGGTGGGCGTGGGCACCTGGTTCCTGGTGCAGACCCGCCAGCTCACCGAGGACGGTCCAGGGGCCAACCACGCGCTGGTGGACACGGGGGCGACCAGTGAGGTGACGGCCCAGGTCAGCCGGGCCATGGAGACGGTGTCCTCGTACAAGTACACCGACCTGGACGCGGCGCAGAAGGCCGGTCAGGCGGTGACCACCGGCAAGTTCCAGGGCGAGTTCAACCAGCTGTTCACCCAGGTCAAGGCGCAGGCGCCGGCGCAGAAGGCGGTGGTGACCGGGCAGGTGGCCAAGTCCGCGGTGCGCATGCTGGCGGGCGACAACGCCATCCTGCTCGTGTTCCTGAACCAGACCACCACCAGGGCGGACAACAACCAGACCACCACGATCGGGTTGGTTTACACGGTGAACGCCCAGCGCCTCGACGGTAAGTGGAAGATCAGTGATCTGACGCCACGCTGACCGCAGTATCGTGATCATCGTGGCCGGAGTCCTGCTCCAGACGCAGTGAGGTGCGCGGTGACCGATCCGTTGAACTGGGTGCCCGAGGACGTGGACGTCGACACACCCAGCGCGGCGAGGCTCTACGACTACCTGCTCGACGGCAGCTACAACTTCGAGGCCGATCGTGCGCTGGCCGCGAGGTTCATGGCGGCCCTGCCCGGTTCCCGCGACGTGGCCAGGTTGAACCGGGCGTTCCTGCGCAGGGCGGTGCTGTTCCTGCTGGAGGCGGGTGTCCGCCAGTTCCTGGACATCGGCTCGGGCATCCCGACCGCGGGCAACGTGCACGAGGTCGCGCAGCACGTGGATCCGGCGGCGCGGGTGGTCTACGTGGACAACGAGCCGGTGGCGGTGGCGCACAGCCAGTTGATCCTGGAGGACAACCCGAACGCCACGGTGATCAAGGCGGACCTCACCGAGCCGGAGTCGATCCTGCACGCGGAGCCGACCAGGCAGCTGCTGGACTTCAGCAGGCCGATCGGGCTGCTGATGGTCGGCGTGTTCCACTTCGTGCCGCTCGAAGCGGACGCGGCCGGTTTCGTCCGGCGGTACCGGGAGGTGCTCGCGCCGGGCAGCTACCTGGCGATGTCGCACTTCACCGCGGACAGCAAACCGGCGGAGATGGCGTCCATGGTCGAGGTGATGAGGCACAGCGCCAATCCCATCCACCCGCGTTCGAGGGCGCAGTTCGCGGAACTGTTCGCGGATTTCGAACTGGTCGAGCCGGGCATTGTGCCGACGGCCCTGTGGCGGCCGGAGGCCCCGGAGGAGCTCGGGCCGGACGTGGCCCACGACGAGATCCTGGCCGGTGTCGGCCGGTGGACCGGGTAGCTCGCACGGGTGGGCTCCTGCATTCGGCCGTCACGGTGTGGCTCCGGTGACGCCTCGGTGTTCGCAAATGCCACCAGTACGCGCGACGCGGTCACGACTAGTGCCGCCTTGGTCACCCGCACCCTGCGTGAGCTGGTAAATATTGATCAACCGTTCGGGTGGCAGGGGAGGTCGAGTCCGTGATCAAGTGGCATCGGGATGACGGCGTCGTGGTCGGCACTCTCGAGCCCGAGCGCGTCGCGTGGCTGCGCAGCAGGTTGGCCGAGTTCCACGCGCTGCTGGACTGGCGGCTGAGCCAGTACACGACCGACTACCCGCTGGGCGAGGTGCTGGGCATCGCGCTGCCGACCGAGCCGACGGACCACCCGCCGCTGCAGGCGGTGCTGCGGCTGCACGTGGCGGAGAGCGAGCCGACCGAGGTCCGCCTGTGGTGGGAGCCGGAGCTGATCGGCGGGCTGCGCTCCGCGGTGGCCGATGCCTGGCGCAACCTGCCTACCGAGGGCGGGGTGGTCCGGCTGCCGGACGACCCGCACCGCCTCCGGGCCTGGACCAGGGTGCTGCTCAGCCTGCGCATCGCCTACCTGGCCACCTGGGTGCCCGAGGCGCTGTCCGCCCCGCTGCCCGAGGACGCGCCCGCGGACCAGCGCCGCCGGTACGACCGGGCCTGCTGGCTGCGCGCGGTGGTGGACACGCTGGGCGAGTTCACCGGGCTCGGCGCGTCGAGGGGCTGACCGAACGGGAACCGGTCGCGCCGGGGACCCGGCGGCAGCGGCCCGGTCATCAGCAGCTGCCGGTCCTGCTCGGGCATCCGCTGCAGGTCGGCGAGATCGGCCAGTTTCGTGGGGCTGCACCCGTTGCCGTAGGCCCGGGCGAGCCCCATCAGGTACTGCGCGGAGGGCCTGCTGCGCGAGGACGGCCAGTTCTCGCACTCGCAGACCCGTTCACTGCTGACCGAAGCACCGGGATTGGCCCGGTTGTACCGGTGCGCGAGCTGTACCTGGGTCCAGCCCAGCGCATAGCGCCAGGCGAGCCGGGGCCGAGCCCCGAACCGCTGGGCCATCTCCACGGCGATCCGCTCGATCGAGCACCCCAGCTCCAGCATCCACCCACGCACCTCGTCACGTTCGGCCTTGCTCGCCATCACAGCCCCCGGTTTCCTCGACCCCCGCACAGCTCCTTTCCACCCGAAGCTAGCCCCGCACACCGACAATTCCGCCCCACCCCCAGGAGAACCGAGACCAATTCCCGAACTTCTTCGCTATTTGATCTCCGATTCCGCAGCTCGCAGGCACATTCGCAGTCCAGCAAAAGATTGGTGTTCGGCACGGGGTCGATCCACCGAATTCCAGCGCAGACTGACACCATGACCGACATCTCGCTCACGAAGACCGTCGTGGTCCTCGCGGCCAGCCCAGCAGACCACAGCACAACGACACACGAGCTGACCCAGCGCCTGCGGGCCCACGGTCGCAACCCGGTGCGAGTGGGCAGGGCGGGCCCAGCGGAGCCCGAGCTCGACCGGTTGCGCAGGGCGGACTGGTCGACGGCGGTGGACAGCGTGCTCGACGCGTGCACGAAGGAGCGTGACGCGCGCCGCACGGCGGCAGCAGGGGACGTGCTGGTGGTCGGCGGCTCGCCCATCGGGGCGCTGGCCTGGTACCAGGCGGGGCTGTCGCTGCGGGGCGAGCGCTGTGACCCACGCATCAGGGGCTGGCTGGAGGGGCCGACGGTCGGCGCGGCAGCCCATTACGGTGCGGTACTGCACGTGCGCCCAGCGTCCGGGGCGGGCAGGGCGGTGACCCTGGTCGACGAGGCGCTGCTGGCGGTGCTCGAGAGACTGGGCATACCCACTTTCGCGATCTTCGCGAGCCCATCTGACTGTGAGCTTGGACACACTCTCGACGGGCTGTTCGCGTCACCTGGTCACCCCGCCGTGCCCACCTCCTCGGCGGCCCGCTGTCTGACCGGTTGGCCATAATCACTGGTCAAGGGGGTCGGGGCGGCTGGACCTGCTGTCCGCCACTGGAGTGATCGGTGCGTGGCATCTTGACTGTGGGCTTGCGCAGGGTCACTCTGTCGGTGAGCACTGATGTGGTCCTTCCAGGGGCCCCTCGACAGTCGCCGTCTTCGTGGCTAGACTGCCCCTTTGCGCTGCCCTATGTCCGCACGCCCTTCGCCGAGAGCTGGGATTTCGGGCACCACCGCACCCCAGACAGTCGTGTTAGTCCCTGCTAGCTCGGCTGCCGCCAGTTCATTAGTCCCTGGAAGGACGCATCTTGGCAGTCTCCCGCGCGACCAAGGCCACTGCTGCGACCAACTCCACCTCGGGGATCCCCGGAGCGCCCAGGCGGGTCTCGTTCGCGAAGATCCGTGAGCCGCTCGGGGCGCCCAACCTGCTCGAACTGCAGACCCACTCGTTCGAGTGGCTCACCGGCAACGAGGCGTGGTTCCAGCGCCGCATCGACGCTGGTGAGGAAGCCCCCACTGGTGGCCTCGAAGAGGTCCTCAACGAGATCTCCCCGATCGAGGACTTCTCGGGATCGATGTCACTGTCCTTCTCCGACCCGCGCTTCGACGAGGTCAAGGCCTCCGTCGAGGACTGCAAGGACAAGGACATGACGTACGCGGCCCCGCTGTTCGTCACCGCGGAATTCACCAACCACACCACTGGCGAGATCAAGAGCCAGACGGTGTTCATGGGTGACTTCCCGATGATGACGGACAAGGGCACGTTCATCATCAACGGCACCGAGCGGGTCGTGGTCTCCCAGCTCGTGCGGTCCCCGGGTGTCTACTTCGACACCGCGATCGACAAGACGACCGACAAGGACGTCTTCAACGTCAAGATCATTCCGAGCCGGGGCGCCTGGCTGGAGTTCGACGTCGACAAGCGCGACACCGTCGGCGTGCGCATCGACCGCAAGCGCCGTCAGCCGGTCACCGTGCTGCTCAAGGCGCTCGGTTGGAGCACCGAGCAGATCAGGGAGCGGTTCTCCTTCAGCGAGACGCTGCTGGCCACGCTGGAGAAGGACCACACGGCCGGCACCGACGAGGCGCTGCTGGACATCTACCGCAAGCTGCGCCCGGGCGAGCCGCCGACCAAGGAGAGCGCGCAGGCCCTGCTGGAGAACCTGTTCTTCAAGGAGAAGCGCTACGACCTGGCCAAGGTTGGCCGCTACAAGGTCAACAAGAAGCTGGGCAGCAACATCCCGGTGTCCACCGGTGTGCTGACCGAGGACGACATCGTCACCACCATCGAGTACCTGGTTCGCCTGCACGCCGGCGAGACCACGATGCCCGCTGGCGATGACGAGATCCCGGTCGAGGTCGACGACATCGACCACTTCGGCAACCGGCGCCTGCGCACGGTCGGCGAGCTGATCCAGAACCAGATCCGGGTCGGCCTGTCCCGCATGGAGCGCGTGGTCCGCGAGCGGATGACCACCCAGGACGTCGAGGCGATCACGCCGCAGACCCTGATCAACATCCGCCCGGTGGTCGCTGCGATCAAGGAGTTCTTCGGGACCTCCCAGCTCTCGCAGTTCATGGACCAGACCAACCCGCTGGCCGGTCTGACCCACAAGCGCCGCCTGTCCGCGCTGGGCCCGGGTGGTATCTCCCGTGAGCGCGCCAGCATGGACGTCCGCGACGTGCACCCCTCGCACTACGGCCGCATGTGTCCGATCGAGACGCCGGAAGGCCCGAACATCGGTCTGATCGGCTCGCTGTCCTCCTTCGCGCGGGTCAACCCGTTCGGCTTCATCGAGTCCCCGTACCGCAAGGTCGTCGACGGCCGGGTCACCGACCAGATCGACTACCTGACCGCGGACGAGGAGGACCGCTTCGTCAAGGCGCAGGCCAACACGCCGATCGACGAGGACGGCAACTTCCTCGAGGACCGCGTCATGGTTCGCCGTAAGGGCGGCGAGACCGACCTCGCCGACACCGCCGACGTGGACTACATGGACGTCTCGCCGCGCCAGATGGTGTCCGTGGCGACCGCCATGGTGCCCTTCCTGGAGCACGACGACGCCAACCGCGCGCTGATGGGCGCCAACATGCAGCGCCAGGCGGTGCCGCTGCTGCGCAGCGAGTCCCCGCTGGTGGGCACCGGCATGGAACTGCGCGCCGCGGTCGACGCGGGCGACGTGGTCGTGGCCCGCAAGTCGGGCGTGGTCGAGGAGCTGTCGGCCGACTTCATCACGGTCATGGCCGACGACGGCAGCCGCCAGACCTACGCGATGCACAAGTTCCGCCGCTCCAACCAGGGCACCTGCATCAACCAGAAGCCGATCATCAACGAGGGTGACCGGGTCGAGGTCGGTCAGGTCATCGCGGATGGTCCGTGCACCCAGAACGGCGAGATGGCGCTGGGCAAGAACCTGCTCGTCGCGATCATGCCGTGGGAGGGTCACAACTACGAGGACGCGATCATCCTGAGCCAGCGCCTGGTGCAGGACGACGTGCTCACCTCGATCCACATCGAGGAGCACGAGATCGACGCCCGCGACACCAAGCTGGGTGCCGAGGAGATCACCAGGGACATCCCGAACGTCTCCGAGGAGGTGCTCGCCGACCTCGACGAGCGCGGCATCATCCGGATCGGTGCCGAGGTCCGCGACGGCGACATCCTGGTCGGCAAGGTCACGCCCAAGGGCGAGACCGAGCTGACCCCCGAGGAGCGCCTGCTGCGCGCGATCTTCGGTGAGAAGGCCCGCGAGGTGCGCGACACCTCACTGAAGGTGCCGCACGGTGAGACCGGCAAGGTCATCGGCATCCGCGTGTTCAGCCGCGAGGACGACGACGAGCTGCCCCCGGGTGTGAACGAGCTGGTCCGCGTGTACGTGGCCCAGAAGCGTCGCATCCAGGACGGCGACAAGCTCGCGGGCCGCCACGGCAACAAGGGCGTCATCGGCAAGATCCTGCCGGTGGAGGACATGCCCTTCATGCCGGACGGCACCCCGGTCGACATCGTGCTGAACACCCACGGTGTGCCCCGTCGTATGAACATCGGCCAGGTGCTGGAGACCCACCTCGGGTGGATCGCCAAGCAGGGCTGGAGCATCGAGGGCGAACCGGACTGGGCCGCCAAGCTGCCCGAGGACCTGTACGAGGTGGAGCCGAACACGAACACCGCGACGCCGGTGTTCGACGGTGCCCGCGAGGACGAGATCATCGGCCTGCTGGGCTCGACCACCCCGAACCGGGACGGCGAGCGCATGGTGGGCCAGAACGGCAAGGCCACGCTGCTGGACGGCCGCAGTGGCGAGCCGTTCCCGTTCCCGGTCGCAGTCGGCTACATGTACATCCTGAAGCTGCTGCACCTGGTCGACGACAAGATCCACGCCCGGTCGACCGGTCCGTACTCGATGATCACCCAGCAGCCGCTCGGCGGTAAGGCCCAGTTCGGTGGCCAGCGCTTCGGTGAGATGGAGTGCTGGGCCATGCAGGCGTACGGCGCTGCCTACACCCTGCAGGAACTGCTGACGATCAAGTCCGACGACAAGCTCGGGCGCGTCAAGGTGTACGAGGCGATCGTCAAGGGTCAGAACGTGCCGGAGCCCGGTGTGCCCGAGTCGTTCAAGGTCCTGCTCAAGGAGCTGCAGTCGCTCTGCCTCAACGTCGAGGTGCTGTCCAGTGACGGCGCCGCGATCGAGATGCGCGACGGCGACGACGAGGACCTGGAGCGGGCCGCCGCCAACCTCGGCATCAACCTGTCCCGCAACGAGTCGCCCTCTGTTGACGACGTCGTGAACTGACCTCGCCGCAGTCGGGGGCGTGGCCCCGATCCACGCCCCCGACTGCGCCCCGACCCCCAGGCAGCACTCAACCAAAGGGGAGAAGAACCGACGTGCTCGACGTCAACTTCTTCGATGAGCTCCGCATCGGCCTCGCGACGGCTGATGACATCCGCCAGTGGTCCTACGGCGAGGTCAAGAAGCCCGAGACCATCAACTACCGCACGCTCAAGCCCGAGAAGGACGGACTCTTCTGCGAGAAGATCTTCGGTCCGACCAGGGACTGGGAGTGCTACTGCGGCAAGTACAAGCGTGTCCGGTTCAAGGGCATCATCTGTGAGCGCTGCGGCGTCGAGGTGACCCGCGCCGAGGTGCGCCGTGAGCGGATGGGCCACATCGAACTGGCCGCTCCGGTCACCCACATCTGGTACTTCAAGGGCGTCCCCAGCCGGTTGGGCTACCTGCTCGACCTGGCCCCCAAGGACCTCGAGAAGATCATCTACTTCGCCGCGTACGTGATCACCTCGGTGAACACCGAGCAGCGTCACGCCGACCTGCCCACGCTGGAGAGCGAGATGCAGGTCGAGCGCAGGCGCGTGGAGAACCGCCGCGACGCCGACGTGGAGGCCAGGGCCCAGAAGCTGGAGGCCGACCTCGCCGAGCTCGAGGCCGAGGGCGCCAAGAGCGACGTGCGCCGCAAGGTCAAGGAGGGCGGCGAGCGGGAGATGCGCCAGCTCCGCGACCGCGCCCAGCGCGAGCTGGACCGGCTCGACGAGATCTGGAGCACCTTCACCAAGCTCGACATCAAGCAGCTGATCGCCGACGAGCTGCTCTACCGCGAGCTGATCGACCGCTACGGCGACTACTTCACCGGCTCGATGGGTGCGGAGTCGATCCAGCAGCTGGCCAAGGACTTCGACGTCGACGCCGAGGCCGACCTGCTGCGGGAGACCATCCGCAGCGGCAAGGGCCAGAAGAAGCTGCGCGCGCTCAAGCGGCTCAAGGTCGTCGCCGCGTTCCAGCAGACCCGCAACTCGCCCATGGGCATGGTGCTGGACTGCATCCCGGTGATCCCGCCGGACCTGCGTCCGATGGTGCAGCTGGACGGTGGCCGCTTCGCCACCTCCGACCTGAACGACCTGTACCGCCGCGTGATCAACCGCAACAACCGGTTGAAGCGGCTGATCGACCTCGGTGCGCCCGAGATCATCGTCAACAACGAGAAGCGGATGCTCCAGGAGGCCGTCGACGCGCTGTTCGACAACGGCCGCCGCGGGCGTCCGGTGACCGGCCCGGGCAACCGGCCGCTCAAGTCGCTGTCCGACCTGCTCAAGGGCAAGCAGGGCCGGTTCCGCCAGAACCTGCTCGGCAAGCGCGTCGACTACTCCGGCCGTTCGGTCATCGTGGTCGGCCCGCAGCTGAAGCTGCACCAGTGCGGTCTGCCCAAGGCGATGGCCCTCGAGCTGTTCAAGCCGTTCGTGATGAAGCGGCTGGTCGACCTCAACCACGCGCAGAACATCAAGTCCGCCAAGCGCATGGTGGAGCGTGCCCGGCCCGCCGTGTGGGACGTGCTGGAAGAGGTCATCACCGAGCACCCGGTGATGCTCAACCGCGCACCCACGCTGCACCGCCTCGGCATCCAGGCCTTCGAGCCCCAGCTGGTCGAGGGCAAGGCGATCCAGCTGCACCCGCTGGTGTGTGAGGCCTTCAACGCCGACTTCGACGGTGACCAGATGGCGGTCCACCTGCCGCTGTCGGCCGAGGCGCAGGCCGAGGCCCGCATCCTCATGCTGTCCAGCAACAACATCCTGTCGCCCGCCTCGGGTCGCCCGCTGGCCATGCCGCGTCTGGACATGGTCACCGGTCTGTACCACCTGACCCGGATCAAGCCGGATGCCGAGGGCGCCGGTCGCGCGTTCTCCTCGGTGGCCGAGGCGATCATGGCCTTCGACCGCAAGGTCATCGGCCTGCAGGCGCCGATCAAGGTGCGGCTGCTCGACCAGGTCCCGCCCGCCGGCGCCGAGCCGGAGGAGTGGGAGCCCGGCCAGGCTTGGCTGGCCGAGACCACCCTGGGCCGGGTGCTGTTCAACGAGCTGCTTCCCTCGGACTACCCGTTCATGAACGAGGAGATGCCGAAGAAGCGGCAGGCGGAGATCGTCAACGACCTCGCCGAGCGGTACCCGATGGTCACCGTGGCGCGGACGCTGGACAAGCTCAAGGACGCCGGCTTCTACTGGGCGACCCGCTCGGGCGTCACCGTGGCCATCTCCGACGTGCTCGTGCCCGAGGAGAAGAAGGCCATCCTCAACGAGTACGAGGGCAAGGCCGAGGCCGTCGAGAAGCGCTACCAGCGCGGTCAGCTCTCGCACGCCGAGCGCAACAACGAGCTGGTCAAGGTGTGGCAGTCGGCGACCGACGAGGTCGCCAAGCTGATGGAGACCGCGTTCCCCGAGGACAACTCCATCCGGGTCATCGTCAAGTCCGGTGCCGCCGGAAACATGACGCAGGTCCGCTCCCTGGCCGGTATGCGTGGTCTGGTGACCAACCCGAAGGGTGAGTACATCCCGCGGCCGATCAAGAACTCCTTCCGCGAGGGGCTCTCGGTTCTGGAGTACTTCATCGCCACGCACGGTGCCCGCAAGGGTCTGGCCGACACCGCGCTGAAGACCGCCGACTCGGGTTACCTGACCCGTCGTCTGGTGGACGTCTCGCAGGACGTGATCATCCGCGAGATCGACTGCGGCACCACCCGCGGCGTCACGATGACCGTCGGCGAGAAGGCCGGCGACAAGGTCGTGCTGCACGAGTACGCGCGGACCAGCGTGTACGCCCGTGCGCTCGCCGAGGACATCACCGACTCCGACGGCAACCTGGTGCTCAACCGGGGTGCCGACCTGGGTGACCCGGCTCTGGACACCCTGGTGAAGGCCGGCGTGCTGCGCGTCAAGGTGCGCAGCGTGCTGACCTGTGAGTCCGCGGTCGGTGTGTGCGCCAGCTGCTACGGCCGCTCGATGGCCACCGGCAAGCTGGTGGACGTGGGCGAGGCCGTGGGCATCGTGGCCGCGCAGTCCATCGGTGAGCCGGGTACGCAGCTGACCATGCGTACCTTCCACCAGGGTGGTGCGACCGGTGCGGACGACATCACCCAGGGTCTGCCCCGTGTGCAGGAGCTCTTCGAGGCCCGCGTGCCCAAGGGCAAGGCGCCGATCGCCGATGTGGACGGTCGCGTGCGCATCGAGGACGGCGACCGGTTCTGGAAGATCACCCTGGTGCCGGACGACGGCAGCGAGGAGATCATCTTCGACAAGCTGTCCAAGCGTCAGCGCCTGGCGATCACCCCGGACGGCCCGCTGCAGGACGGCGACCACGTGGCCGTCGGCCAGCAGCTGCTGGAGGGCACCCCGGACCCGCACGAGGTCCTGCGGGTGATGGGCCCCCGCGAGGCCCAGCTGCACCTGGTCAACGAGGTGCAGAAGGTGTACCGCTCGCAGGGTGTGTCCATCCACGACAAGCACATCGAGGTGATCGTGCGGCAGATGCTCCGCCGCGTGATCATCATCGACTCCGGTGCGACGGAGTTCCTGCCCGGTGCGCCCATCGAGCGCAGCGAGTTCGAGCAGTCCAACCGGCGCGTGGTGGCCGAGGGCAACGAGCCCGCCTCCGGCCGTCCGGTGCTGATGGGTATCACCAAGGCCTCGCTGGCCACCGAGTCGTGGCTGTCGGCGGCCTCCTTCCAGGAGACGACCAGGGTCCTCACCGATGCCGCGATCAACGGCAAGAGTGACAAGCTGATCGGCCTGAAGGAGAACGTGATCATCGGTAAGTTGATCCCGGCCGGTACCGGTATCAACCGCTACCGCAACATCCAGGTCCAGCCGACGGAGGAAGCGCGGGCCGCGGCCTACGCCATCCCGTCCTACGACGACGGCTACTACACGCCGGACGTCTTCGGCACGGGCACGGGTGCGGCGGTGCCGCTGGACGACTACGACTTCGGTCGCGACTACCGCTGATCGTCAGTCAGCTCAACGGGAAGCCCCCGGCCACCTTGGTGGCCGGGGGCTTCCTCGTTCCTCAGTACACGGGCCGGTTGCGGCCGTGCTCGTAGCTGCCCGGCGAGACGGTCAGCTCCTCGTTGATCTCCTCGGCGGACTGCTCCGGAACCGGTAGCGAGTCCACCGTCTCCTTGGCCTTGTCGTAGATCTCCTTGGCCCCGTCCTTGACCTCGCCCTTCCAGTCGAAGCCCTCGTCCTGCTCGGCGGGCCTGGCCCCCGGCCGGTGCACGTTCTTGGCCGTGTCCACCACACGGCCCGCCTGGTCGCCGAACTCCTTGGCGTGCTCGGCGAACTTCGTCCCGTCGTGGGCGATCAGGTCGTCACCCATGCGCCCCAGCGTGGTGCCCGCCTCGTTCATCCGGGATCCCACCTTGCCGACGTTGCCGCCGATCTCGGTGACCTTCTCGCCGGCCTTGCCCAGGCCCTTGCCCGCGAGCTTGCCCAGCGGCCCAGCCTTGTCCACGACCTTGGCCGCGGTCTCACCCAGCTTGCCGCCGACCTTCTGGATGCCCGCGCCGAACTTCTTCAGCAGCCCGGCGATCTTGCGGATCAGCTCGACGATCTTCTTGAGGACCGAGCCGACCTTCTCGATGATCTTGCCGACCTTGCTCACCGCCGAGCCGGCCCTGCCGACCGCCACCCCGGCCTCGGCCACGGTGGCGCCCATCGCCGCGGCGTCGGACAGGCCGAAGGTGAGGATCGTGCCCGCGGCCCCGATCGCCCAGGTGACCAGCATCTGCTCGGCGAAGTCGGCGATGATGCCGATGATGATGTCCTTGGCCGCCTGCATCATCGAGGCGCTGGCCCTGAGCACCTGCACCATGTAGCCGGCCAGGGTGGCGGTGCCGTGGATGCCGTCCAGGAAGTGGGCCATCTCCTGGTGCGCGGCCTCGGAGGCCTCGCCCTGCCACTTGCCGAACCCGGTCTTCAGCTCGTCGTGCAGCTGCTGGCCCAGCGCGTCGATGTCGGAGCTCAGCTGCGCGTAGGTCCCGGCGGCCGCGTTGAGCGCGTCCGGGCTGCCGGTGACCAGCTCCAGCGCCTCCTTGACCGGCGCGATGTGGTCGATGACGAACCCGAGGCCCTTGTTCAGCAGGGTGCTGATCGGGTCCCAGCCCGGGTCGGCGGCCTCCTGGGAGTACTGGTCCATCTCCGCGACCACGCCCTGCACCTCGGTGCCGGTGCTGTAGACCGCGTCCAGGACGTCGCTCTGCCCCACTGGAAGCGAGGTCATGCCCGCTGCCCCTTCCGTTGCTCGGCCGCGGGCACGTCGAGCGTGCCGCTGAGGTGCTGGAACTGGTCGTCACCCTTGAGCGCGACCTTGGCGTGGCCCGAGGCGTCGGTCCGCGCGTGCACGTCGAGGTGCTCCGTGGCGCCGCCCGCCTGCCGGATGTCGCCCTTGACCTCGACCTCTTCCGCGGCCTCCCCGGTGACCTCCACGGTGACCGGGCCGCCGCCCTCCACCTCGACGGTGATCTTCCCGTGCGTGGGGGACGTGCCGCCCGCGACGTGCTCCCCGGCCCTGGCTGCCGCCTCGGCCGCAGCCTTGGCCGCTGCCGCCTTGGCCGCGTCGGCCGCCGCGGTCTGTGCGCCCGTGGGGTTGCTCACGGGCGGGTGCGGCTTCTCGCCCGCGCCCACCGGACCGTGCCCCCCGCTCGGGTGGTGGCCGCCACCCCCACCCGTACCGGTGTCCCCGCCGGTACCGCTCTCGGTGGGGCCGCCACCGGTGTGCTCCGGCGGCTTGCTGTTCTCCTTCTCGCCGATCCTGTCCAGTTCCCTCTTGTGCTCCTCATCGGTGGATTTGTACAACTCGGCCGCACCGGAGATCTTGCTGCCCGCGTTGTGCAGACCCGTTGTCATCGCGCCGAGGTGATCGGTCAGCTGGTTCTGCATTTCCGAGTAGCGGCTGTGCGTTGTCAATTCCCCGAGCAGGCCCCAGGAGCGTGAAGGGACCTCTGCCGAGGTGGCGCGGCCGTGCAGTGATTGCGCCTGTGAGGACATCGCCGAGACGCGCTGGCCGCATTGCGCCAGCTGTTCGTGGTCGACCTGGAAGGAGCCGCTCATCAGTACTCCTCAGCGCCGAACCGGTAGACCGCGTCCTCGTCCTCACGCCGGGCGGGCGCGGCGGGCTGTGCGGGGCCGGGCTGCCTCCCGGTGACCATGAAGCTGCCCGCGGGCTCCTCCTCGGCGGGGGCGGGACGCCGGGCCTGTGGGGCCTGCGGGGCGGGTGCCTGCGGCCGCCGCACCGGGGGCTCGGCACGTGCCGTCCAGGAATCCTCTTGCGGTGCAGGGGGATTGGCCAGCTCCTCCTGCAACTTGGTGACCTTGTCCAGGATGTCGGTGCGATCACCGACGTACCGCTGAACGATCTCCGCCTGCTTGCGCGCCGCCGCTGCCATGCCCTGCTGCACGGTCCTGGTGACCGACTGGGAGAGCGCCTGCGGGCTCAGCCGCATGCCCGCCGGTGTGATCGTGATCGAGCGCACCGCGCCGGACGGACCGGCCACCACCGTCACCGCGCCCTCGCGGGAGTTCTCCACCACCTCGATGGCGACGATCTCCTCCTGCATCACCGAGTAGCGCTCGACGTCCTTTTCCGCACGCTTCACACTTTCCTGGAACGCGGTAATGCGCGCCCCGGTGTCCTGGTTCATGTCCCCGTCGCTCCGTCATGCCGTACCGCAGGCGAGGTTGCCTCGGAAAACCAGGCATACCGCATGCGGTCGAGTCGTGTCTCGCGAACCGGTGCATTTGCGCACCGCACTGCTTGGCAATTACCTTGTTGGGGTATTGACGCGGCCAAGGTGCCGCTGAGTGTCAGAACGCCGACGGGGGCCGCGCGTGACAGCCGCCACTCGACCAGGTGACCGACGTGGCGGTCGGCGGCCCGCTGCGGCAGGCTGAACACGGCCCCGTGCACGCCTGCGAGGCCCCCGTTTTGACCCCTGGGCGCCGGGGCGGGTATCTTTGTTATCCGTGCCCGACCCATGTCGGGCCGCTCCGCGTGCCTGTGAGGGGTGGTCTCGTACTCCCCCTCCGCGACCGCGGCGAGAGTCCTCCGGAATCCGCTGGGACGTAGAGTTGGTCTCTCGCGGGTCCGAGAAGCGGGCGACACGCCCGACCTCGGGGGGCGGAGGTCCCAAGTACACAGAGTCAGCGGTGCTGGTCAAAGGCACCAAGACGCGAACGGAAGAAGCAGCCGGTCTATGCCCACGATCCAGCAGCTGGTCCGCAAGGGCCGCCAGGACAAGGTCGCGAAGACCAAGACCGCGGCTCTCAAGGGGAGCCCGCAGCGGCGCGGCGTGTGCACCCGCGTCTACACCACTACGCCCAAGAAGCCGAACTCGGCGCTGCGCAAGGTCGCCCGTGTGAAGCTGACCAGCGGGATCGAGGTCACGGCCTACATCCCCGGTGAGGGCCACAACCTGCAGGAGCACTCGATGGTGCTCGTTCGCGGTGGCCGTGTGAAGGACCTCCCCGGTGTCCGCTACAAGATCATCCGTGGCTCGCTGGACACCCAGGGCGTGAAGAACCGCAAGCAGGCTCGCAGCCGCTACGGCGCGAAGAAGGAGAAGAGCTGATGCCCCGCAAGGGCCCGGCCCCGAAGCGGCCGCTGATCTCTGACCCGGTCTACAGCTCCCCGCTGGTGACCCAGCTGATCAACAAGGTGCTGGTCGACGGCAAGCGCTCCGTCGCCGAGAAGATCGTGTACAACGCCCTTGAGGGCGCTCGCGAGAAGACCGGCACGGACCCGGTGGTCACGCTCAAGCGTGCGCTGGACAACGTGAAGCCGGCCCTCGAGGTGAAGAGCCGCCGTGTCGGTGGCGCCACCTACCAGGTGCCGATCGAGGTCAAGCCCGGCCGCTCGACCACGCTGGCCATGCGCTGGCTGATCGCCTACTCCCGGCAGCGCCGCGAGAAGACGATGATCGAGCGCCTGATGAACGAGTTGCTGGACGCCAGCAACGGCCTCGGTGCGAGCGTCAAGCGCCGCGAGGACACCCACAAGATGGCCGAGTCGAACAAGGCCTTCGCGCACTACCGCTGGTGATTCGGGGCGGCACCCCTGCCGCCCTGGATCGGCGCCACTGCCCACAGTGACTTTTGCCGTACTAAAGCAAGGACGAGACTCGTGGCACGCGACGTGCTGACTGACCTGGCCAAGGTCCGCAACATCGGGATCATGGCCCACATCGACGCGGGCAAGACCACCACCACCGAGCGGATCCTGTTCTACACCGGGATCAACTACAAGATCGGTGAGGTCCACGACGGCGCGGCGACGATGGACTGGATGGAGCAGGAGCAGGAGCGGGGGATCACCATCACCTCCGCAGCCACCACGTGCTTCTGGAAAGACCACCAGATCAACATCATCGACACGCCGGGCCACGTCGACTTCACCGTCGAGGTGGAGCGGAACCTGCGCGTGCTCGACGGCGCCGTCGCGGTGTTCGACGGCAAGGAGGGCGTCGAGCCCCAGTCCGAGCAGGTGTGGCGGCAGGCGTCCAAGTACGACGTCCCGCGGATCTGCTTCGTCAACAAGATGGACAAGATCGGCGCGGACTTCTACTTCACCCGCGACACCATCGCCGACCGGCTGGGCGTGAAGCCCCTGCCGATCCAGCTCCCGATCGGTTCGGAGAGCGAGTTCACCGGCGTCGTCGACCTCGTCGAGATGCGTGCTCTCACCTGGCGTGGCGAAGTCCAGATGGGTGAGGACTACAAGGTCGAGGAGATCCCGGCCGACCTCGCTGACCGCGCTGCCGAGTACCGGGAGCAGCTGATCGAGGCCGTCGCCGAGACCGACGACGAGCTGATGGAGCGCTACCTCGCTGGCGAGGAGCTGACCGTCGCCGAGATCAAGGCGGGCATCCGGAAGATCGTTGCCGAGGGCACGGCCTACCCGATGCTGTGTGGTTCCGCGTTCAAGAACAAGGGCGTGCAGCCCATGCTCGACGCGGTCATCGACTACCTGCCCTCGCCCGCCGACCTGCCCCCGGTCGAGGGCACGCTGCAGGACGGGGAGACCCCGGCCTTCCGCGCGCCCAACACCGAGGAGCCGTTCGCGGCCCTGGCGTTCAAGATCGCGGCTCACCCGTTCTTCGGCAAGCTGACCTACATCCGGGTGTACTCGGGCCGGGTCGCCTCCGGCACCCAGGTCATCAACTCGGTGAAGGACCGCAAGGAGCGCATCGGGAAGATCTTCCAGATGCACGCCAACAAGGAGAACCCGGTCGACGAGGCGATGGCCGGTCACATCTACGCCGTGATCGGTCTGAAGGACACCACCACCGGTGAGACGCTCTGCGACCCGCAGGCGCCCATCGTGCTGGAGTCCATGACCTTCCCCGAGCCGGTCATCCAGGTGGCGATCGAGCCGAAGACGAAGGCCGACCAGGAGAAGCTGGGCACCGCGATCCAGAAGCTCGCCGAGGAGGACCCGACCTTCCGGGTCAACCTGGACGAGGAGACCGGCCAGACGATCATCGCCGGCATGGGCGAGCTCCACCTGGACATCCTGGTGGACCGCATGCGCCGCGAGTTCAAGGTCGAGGCGAACATCGGCAAGCCGCAGGTGGCGTACCGGGAGACCATCCGCCGCAAGGTGGAGAAGTACTCCTACACGCACAAGAAGCAGACCGGTGGCTCCGGCCAGTTCGCGAAGATCCTGATCGACATCGAGCCGCTGCAGAGCACCGAGGGTGCGCTGTACGAGTTCGAGAACAAGGTCACTGGTGGCCGCATCCCGCGCGAGTACATCCCCTCGGTGGACGCCGGTGCCCAGGACGCCATGCAGTACGGCGTGCTGGCCGGGTACCCGCTGGTCGGGATCAAGGTGACGCTGCAGGACGGTGCCTACCACGAGGTCGACTCCTCCGAGATGGCGTTCAAGATCGCCGGTTCCATGGCGCTCAAGGAAGCCGCTCGCAAGGCCGACCCGACGATCCTTGAGCCGCTGATGGCGGTCGAGGTGACCACGCCCGAGGCGAACATGGGCGATGTCATCGGTGACCTGAACTCCCGTCGTGGCCAGATCCAGGAGATGGGTGAGCGCAGTGGTGTCCGCGTCGTCAAGGCGCTGGTCCCGCTGTCGGAGATGTTTGGGTATGTCGGCGACCTGAGGTCCAAGACCCAGGGTCGCGCGAACTACTCGATGGTGTTCGACTCCTACGCCGAGGTTCCGGCCAGCGTGGCGAAGGAAATCATCGCGAAGGCGACGGGGGAGTAACCCCCTCAACCGGAGCACCGCATTCAGCGGCTCTCTGGGGTTCTCCCCCAGGGTCCGCACAACCGACCCTGATGACCCAACCCGCTGCGGCGAACCCACAAGCACGACGCACGCGGCGGAAGCATCACAAGTCCAGGAGGACAATCCAGTGGCGAAGGCGAAGTTCGAGCGGACCAAGCCGCACGTCAACATCGGCACCATCGGTCACGTCGACCACGGCAAGACCACGCTGACTGCGGCAATCACCAAGGTCCTGGCTGACAAGTACCCGGACCTGAACGCGGCGTTCGCGTTCGACCAGATCGACAAGGCGCCGGAAGAGAAGCAGCGCGGCATCACGATCAACATCTCGCACGTCGAGTACCAGACCGAGAAGCGTCACTACGCGCACGTCGACGCCCCCGGTCACGCGGACTACATCAAGAACATGATCACCGGTGCCGCCCAGATGGACGGCGCGATCCTGGTGGTCGCCGCGACCGACGGCCCGATGCCGCAGACCCGTGAGCACGTGCTGCTGGCCCGCCAGGTCGGTGTGCCCTACATCGTGGTGGCCCTGAACAAGGCCGACATGGTCGACGACGAGGAGATCCTCGAGCTCGTCGAGATGGAGGTCCGCGAGCTGCTGTCCGCCCAGGAGTTCCCTGGCGACGACGCTCCGGTCGTGCGCGTCTCCGGCCTGAAGGCCCTGGAGGGCGACGAGAAGTGGGCCCAGTCCGTCCTCGAGCTGATGGACGCGGTGGACGAGAACGTGCCGGAGCCGGTGCGTGAGGTCGAGAAGCCCTTCCTCATGCCCGTCGAGGACGTCTTCACCATCACCGGCCGCGGCACCGTGGTCACCGGCCGCATCGAGCGCGGCATCATCAAGGTGAACGAGGAGGTGGAGGTCGTCGGGATCAAGGAGAAGGGGATCAAGACGACCTGCACCAGCATCGAGATGTTCAAGAAGTTCCTCGACGAGGGCCAGGCCGGCGACAACGCCGCCCTGCTGCTGCGCGGTGTCAAGCGCGAGGACGTCGAGCGCGGCATGGTTGTCATCAAGCCGGGCACCACGACCACCCACACCGAGTTCTCCGGCAACGTCTACATCCTTGCCAAGGACGAGGGCGGTCGCCACACGCCGTTCTTCAACAACTACCGCCCGCAGTTCTACTTCCGCACCACCGACGTGACCGGCGTCGTGACCCTCCCCGAGGGCACCGAGATGGTCATGCCGGGCGACACCACCTCCATGACCGTGAAGCTGATCCAGCCGATCGCCATGGACGAGGGTCTGCGGTTCGCCATCCGCGAGGGTGGCCGCACCGTGGGTGCCGGTACCGTCGAGAAGATCATCAACTAGTTGAAGCCGAGGGCCAGGTACCTGTTACCTGGCCCTCACTTCGCTGGCCCCGATTTGGTCCGCCACGCCTCGGTGTGGCATCCTTAACGGGTTGCTCGTTGCGTGGGCGGCTGGTCGCTGATTGTCTCGCGTCCCAGCCGCCCCGCTACGAGGAGCCGGCGCCCTGAAGCCCGCAAGGGGACACACTGCATCGAGTGTGGGCAGTCTGCAAAGGCTGAGTCAGGGTGCACAGGGTCTGTCCGGACCCCTCCCGAGTGCGAGAGTTCGTTCTTGGGACCGGTATGTGCCAGTAGGGCGACACGCCCGACCGCGTGGACCGGAGACCCCGGCACCCGAAAGACATTGACTCGTGAATAGGGGAGCGGCACAGCCAGCTGGGCCCCGGGCCATCACGAGTTAGCCCGCAGCGGTACGAGAAGAGGAACGGCAAGCCATCATGGCGGGACAGAAGATCCGCATCCGGCTCAAGGCCTACGACCACGAGGCGATCGACGCGTCCGCGCGCAAGATCGTCGAGACCGTGACGCGCACCGGCGCCCGGGTCGTCGGGCCGGTGCCGCTGCCGACCGAGAAGAACGTCTACTGCGTCATTCGCTCGCCGCACAAGTACAAGGACTCGCGCGAGCACTTCGAGATGCGCACGCACAAGCGCCTGATCGACATCCTCGACCCGACGCCGAAGACGGTGGACGCGCTCATGCGCATCGACCTGCCGGCCAGCGTCGACGTCAACATCCAGTAAGCGCGCGGCGAGCGGCGGAGAGTAACGAGACCCATGTCTGACAAGCAGATCAAGGGGATCCTGGGCACCAAGCTCGGTATGACCCAGGTCTTCGACGACAAGAACCGCATCGTGCCGGTGACCGTCGTCAAGGCCGGGCCGAACGTGGTCACCCAGATCCGTACCACTGAGAAGGACGGCTACTCGGCCGTTCAGCTGGCCTTCGGCGCCATCGACCCGCGCAAGGTCAACAAGCCGGAGACGGGCCACTTCGCGAAGGCCGGCGTCACGCCGCGGCGGCACGTCGCCGAGCTGCGCACGACCGACGCGGACAGCTACGAGCTGGGCCAGGAGATCACCGCTGAGGTGTTCCCCGAGGGCACCGTGGTCGACGTCGTCGGCACCAGCAAGGGCAAGGGCAACGCCGGTGTCATGAAGCGCCACGGCTTCAAGGGCCTTGGCGCCAGCCACGGCACGCAGCGCAAGCACCGCTCGCCCGGCTCCATCGGTGGCTGCGCCACCCCGGGCCGCGTGTTCAAGGGCCTGCGCATGGCGGGTCGCATGGGCTCGGCCCGCGTGACCACCCAGAACCTGACCGTGCACCGGGTGGAGGCCGAGTCCGGCCTGCTGCTCATCAAGGGCGCCATCCCCGGCCCCAAGGGCGGCCTGGTGTTCGTCAAGACGGCCGCGAAGGGCGGTGCCTGATGACCACCCTGGACGTTCGCACCCCGAACGGCAGCACCGACGGCAGCGTCGAGCTGCCCGCCGAGCTGTTCGACGCTCAGGCCAACATCCCGCTGATGCACCAGGTCGTGGTGGCCCAGCTGGCCGCCGCCCGCCAGGGCACGCACAGCACCAAGACCCGCGGTGAGGTCTCCGGTGGCGGCAAGAAGCCGTACCGGCAGAAGGGCACCGGCCGGGCCCGCCAGGGTTCGACCCGCGCGCCGCAGTTCACCGGTGGTGGCGTGGTGCACGGCCCGCAGCCGCGCGACTACTCCCAGCGGACCCCCAAGAAGATGAAGGCCGCCGCCCTGCGCGGTGCCCTCTCCGACCGGGCCCGCGCCGGCCGCGTGCACGTGGTCACCTCGCTGGTCGAGGGCGACAAGCCCTCCACCAAGGCCGCGCGCATCGCCCTGGAGGCGCTGACCGAGTCCCGCCGCACGCTGGTGGTGCTGGGCCGCTTCCAGGAGCAGGACTGGCTGAGCGTGCGCAACCTGGGCAACGTGCACCCGATCGCGCCTGACCAGCTCAACACCTACGACGTGCTCGTCAACGACGACGTGGTGTTCACCAAGGACGCGTACGAGCTGTTCGTCGCCGGCCCCGCCAAGGGCCGCTCGGTGACCGCTTCCGCGCGTTCCTCCGAGATCAGTGAGGAGACCGCCAAGTGATCCCCGACCCGCGGGACATCCTGCGCGCTCCGGTGATCTCCGAGAAGAGCTACAGCCTTCTCGAGGAGAACAAGTACACCTTCCTGGTGGACCCGCGTGCCAACAAGACCGAGATCAAGATCGCGGTCGAGAAGGTCTTCGGCGTCAAGGTCCTGAGCGTGAACACGATCAACCGCCAGGGCAAGCGGAAGCGGACCAAGTCCGGTTTCGGCAAGCGCAAGGACACGAAGCGCGCGATCGTCACGCTCTCCCCGGAGAGCAAGGCGATCGAGATCTTCGGCGGCCCGACCGCCTGATGACGACGAGGACTGCGTAGAGATGGGCATTCGCAAGTACAAGCCGACGACGCCTGGCCGTCGTGGTGCGAGCGTGTCCGACTTCGCCGAGATCACTCGGTCGACGCCGGAGAAGTCGCTCGTGCGCCCGCTGCACGGACGCGGCGGTCGCAACGCGCACGGCAAGATCACCACGCGGCACAAGGGTGGCGGCCACAAGCGGGCCTACCGCCTGATCGACTTCCGCCGCGCTGACAAGGACGGCGTGCCCGCCAAGGTCGCTCACATCGAGTACGACCCGAACCGGACCGCCCGCATCGCGCTGCTGCACTACGCGGACGGCGAGAAGCGCTACATCATCGCCCCGAACAAGCTCAGCCAGGGCGACCGCATCGAGAACGGCCCCCGCGCCGACATCAAGCCGGGCAACAACCTGCCGCTGCGCAACATCCCGGTCGGCACCGTGGTGCACGCGATCGAGCTCCGCCCCGGTGGCGGCGCGAAGATCGCCCGCTCCGCCGGCGCCCGGGTCCAGCTGGTGGCCAAGGACGGCCCGTACGCCCAGCTGCGGATGCCCTCGGGCGAGATCCGCAACGTGGACGTGCGCTGCCGCGCCACGGTCGGCGAGGTCGGCAACTCCGAGCACGCCAACATCAACTGGGGCAAGGCAGGCCGCATGCGCTGGAAGGGCCGCAAGCCCACGGTGCGTGGTGTCGCCATGAACCCGGTCGACCACCCGCACGGTGGTGGTGAGGGCAAGACCTCCGGTGGTCGCCACCCGGTGAACCCCGCTGGTAAGCCCGAAGGTCGTACCCGCCGCCGCAAGGCAAGCGACAAGCTCATCGTCCGGCGTCGTCGCACCGGTAAGAAGCGCTGAGCAGGAAGGGAGTGAAGGATGCCACGCAGCCTGAAGAAGGGCCCCTTCGTTGACCACCACCTGCTCAAGAAGGTGGACACGCTCAACGAGTCGGGCAAGAAGACCGTGATCAAGACCTGGTCCCGCCGGTCGACGATCATCCCCGACATGCTGGGGCACACCATCGCGGTGCACGACGGCCGCAAGCACGTTCCGGTGTTCGTCAGCGAGGCCATGGTGGGTCACAAGTTGGGGGAGTTCGCCCCGACGAGGACCTTCAAGGGTCACATCAAGGACGACCGGAAGTCGCGCCGCCGCTGAGCGGGCCAGGAAGCAAGGGATAAGAAGCGATGGGTAACAACGCGACCGGCGCGGAAGAACTGCCGCGCGCCGTGGCGCGGGCCCGCTACGTCCGCCTGACCGCCATGAAGGCGCGTCGCGTGGTCGACCTCATCAGGGGCCGCAACGCGCAGGAAGCTCTGGCGGTGCTCCAGTTCGCGCCGCAGGCGGCCAGTGAGCCGGTGGCAAAGGTGCTCGCGAGTGCCATGGCCAACGCCGAGAACAACCTCAGCCTCGACCCTGACACCCTCTGGGTGAGCAGCGCGTACGTGGATGAGGGGCCGACGCTGAAGAGGTTCCGCCCGCGCGCTCAGGGTCGTGCGTACCGGATCCGCAAGCGTACGAGCCACATCACGATCGAGGTCGAGTCCCGCCAGGTTGAGAAGAAGGCCGGCAAGTCTCGCACCAAGACCAGTGCGAAGGGGAGTGCCCGCTAGTGGGTCAGAAGATCAACCCGCACGGCTTCCGGCTTGGGATCACCACGGACTGGAAGTCGCGCTGGTACGCCGACAAGCAGTACGCGGAGTACGTGGCGGAGGACGTCAAGATCCGCAAGATGCTGGGCCGCGGCATGGAGCGCGCCGGCATCTCGAAGGTGGAGATCGAGCGCACCCGTGACCGGGTCCGCGTCGACATCCACACCGCTCGTCCGGGCATCGTCATCGGTCGCCGCGGCGCCGAGGCCGACCGCATCCGCGGCGAGCTGGAGAAGCTGACCGCCAAGCAGGTCCAGCTGAACATCCTCGAGGTCAAGAACCCCGAGTCGGACGCCCAGCTGGTGGCCCAGGTCACCGCCGAGCAGCTGTCCAACCGCGTGTCCTTCCGCCGCGCGATGCGCAAGGCCATCCAGTCGGCCATGCGCTCCCCGCAGGTCAAGGGCATCCGGGTGCAGTGCGGTGGCCGTCTCGGCGGCGCCGAGATGTCCCGCTCGGAGTTCTACCGCGAGGGTCGGGTCCCGCTGCACACGCTGCGCGCGGACATCGACTACGGCTTCTTCGAGGCCAAGACGACCTTCGGCCGCATCGGCGTGAAGGTCTGGATCTACAAGGGCGACATCGTCGGGGGCTTCCGCGCCCGCGAGACCGCCGTCCCGGCCGGCGAGGGCCGTCCGCAGCAGCGTCGTGAGCGTCCCAACCGGGCCCGCCGCTCCGGTGCCACCGGCACCACCGCGACGAGCACCGAGGCCGGGCGTGCCGCGGCCGAGGCTCAGGCCGCTGTCGACGCCCCCTCGGCGGAGGCAACCACTTCTGGCAATGGGGAGGGCTGAGTAGTGCTCATCCCACGTAGGGTCAAGCACCGCAAGCAGCACCACCCCAAGCGGTCCGGTGCTGCCAAGGGCGGCACGAAGGTCACCTTCGGCGAGTTCGGCATCCAGGCTCTGGAGCCGGCCTACGTGACCAACCGGCAGATCGAGTCCGCTCGTATCGCCATCAACCGGCACATCCGCCGTGGCGGCAAGGTCTGGATCAACATCTTCCCGGACCGCCCGCTGACCAAGAAGCCCGCCGAGACCCGCATGGGTTCCGGTAAGGGTTCCCCGGAGTACTGGGTGGCGAACGTCAAGCCCGGCCGGGTGCTGTTCGAGATGACCTATCCGAACGAGACGGTTGCTCGTGAGGCGCTGCGTCGCGCCATCCACAAGCTGCCGCTGAAGTGCCGGATCGTCACGCGTGAAGGTGGTGACTTCTGATGGCGTCGGGCACCAACGCCGCGGAGCTGCGTGAGCTGACCGACGAGGAGCTCGTGCTGCGTCTGAAGGAGTCCAAGGAGGAGCTGTTCAACCTCCGCTTCCAGATGGCCACCGGCCAGCTGGACAACAACCGCCGGCTGCGCACGGTCCGCCACGAGATCGCCCGTGTCTACACCGTGATGCGGGAGCGGGAGCTCGGTCTTTCCGTGTCCCCCGACGGAGTTTCCACTGGTGAGGGTGCGGCATGAGCGAGACGAAGACTGAGACTGTGGACAGGAACGACCGCAAGGTCCGCGAGGGCTACGTCGTGTCCGACAAGATGGACAAGACGATCGTGGTCGCTCTCGAGGACCGCAAGAAGCACCCGCTGTACGGCAAGGTCCTGCGCACCACCACCAAGGTGAAGGCGCACGACGAGCAGAACAGCGCGGGCATCGGCGACCGCGTCCTGCTGATGGAGACCCGACCGCTGTCGGCCACCAAGCGCTGGCGCCTGGTCGAGGTCCTCGAGAAGGCCAAGTAACACCGAAGCGACCGAGCCTGTCAGGTCGGAAATCTGGCAGGCCACCGATGGTCAGGAGTTGTAAGTGATCCAGCAGGAGTCGCGACTGCGAGTCGCCGACAACACTGGTGCGAAGGAGATCCTTTGCATCCGTGTTCTCGGTGGTTCCTCGCGTCGCTACGCGGGCATCGGCGACATCATCGTCGCCACCGTCAAGGACGCGATCCCCGGTGCCGGTGTGAAGAAGGGTGACGTCGTCAAGGCCGTCATCGTCCGCACCGTCAAGGAGCGTCGTCGCCCGGACGGCTCGTACATCAGGTTCGACGAGAACGCCGCGGTGCTCATCAAGGCTGACAACGAGCCGCGTGGCACCCGCATCTTCGGCCCGGTCGGCCGCGAGCTGCGCGACAAGCGTTTCATGAAGATCATCTCGCTGGCGCCGGAGGTGCTCTGATGAAGGTGCGCAAGGGCGACACGGTCGTCGTCATCGCCGGCAAGGACAAGGGCGCCAAGGGCAAGGTCATCCAGGCCTACCCGGAGAACGACCGCGTGCTGGTCGAGGGTGTCAACCGGATCAAGAAGCACACGCGGGTCACGCAGACCCAGCGCGGTGCCCAGTCCGGCGGCATCGTCACCCAGGAAGCGCCGATCCACGTGAGCAACGTGATGGTCGTGGACGCCGACGGCAAGCCGACCCGGGTGGGCTCTCGCACCACCGAGGACGGGCGTCGCGTTCGGGTCTCCCGTCGCAACGGTAAGGACATCTGATCATGACTACGACTGAGAAGGTCCTGCCGCGGCTGAAGTCCCGCTACCGCGAGGAGATCATCCCCGCGCTGCGCGAGGAGTTCACCTACGACAACGTCATGCAGATCCCCGGCGTGGTCAAGGTCGTCGTGAACATGGGTGTCGGTGACGCCGCCCGCGACGGCAAGCTGATCGAGGGTGCGGTCCGCGACCTCGCCACGATCACCGGCCAGCGTCCCGAGGTCCGCAAGGCCCGCAAGTCCATCGCGCAGTTCAAGCTGCGCGAGGGCATGCCGATCGGCGCCAGGGTGACCCTGCGCGGCGACCGCATGTGGGAGTTCCTCGACCGCCTGCTGACCATCGCGCTGCCCCGTATCCGCGACTTCCGCGGCCTGTCCGGCAAGCAGTTCGACGGCAACGGCAACTACACGTTCGGCCTGAACGAGCAGTCGATGTTCCACGAGATCGACCCCGACTCGATCGACCGTCCCCGTGGCATGGACATCACCGTCGTGACCACGGCTATCAACGACGACGAGGGTCGGGCGCTGCTCAAGCACCTCGGCTTCCCGTTCAAGGAGAACTGATGGCCAAGAAGGCGCTGATCAACAAGGCGGCCCGCAAGCCGAAGTTCGCGGTCCGGGCCTACACGCGGTGCCAGAAGTGCGGTCGCCCGCACTCGGTGTTCCGCAAGTTCGGCCTGTGCCGTATCTGCCTGCGGCAGATGGCCCACCGCGGCGAGCTGCCCGGCGTGCACAAGTCCAGCTGGTAAGCACCAGCAGGGCGTTCGACCCCGCACCACCCCCCATTTCGCCGTAGGCCCTCCGCTCTCGCGGAGGGAACCCCGGCGAGAAAGGTTGACAAGGTCACCATGACGATGACCGACCCGATCGCAGACATGTTGACCCGTCTGCGCAATGCGAACTCGGCATACCACGACCAGGTCGTGATGCCGCACTCCAAGCTCAAGGCGAGCATCGCCGAGATCCTCAAGCGCGAGGGCTACATCTCCGGCTACCGCGACGAGCAGGGCGAGAACTGCAAGAACCTGGTCGTGGAGCTCAAGTACGGGCCGAACCGGGAGCGCAGCATCGCCGGCGTCCGGCGCGTGTCCAAGCCGGGTCTGCGCGTCTACGCGAAGTCGACCAACCTGCCCAAGGTCCTGGGCGGGCTCGGTGTCGCGATCATCTCGACCTCCGGTGGTCTGGTGACCGACCGGCAGGCCGGCAAGCAGGGTGTGGGCGGGGAAGTCCTCGCCTACGTGTGGTGAGGAAGGGGGACTGACGATGTCGCGCATTGGAAAGCTGCCCATCACCGTCCCCGCCGGGGTCGATGTGAACATCGACGGCCAGGTGGTGAACGTGAAGGGGCCGAAGGGCGCCCTGGCGCACACCGTGGCCGAGCCGATCGCCGTGGAGCGTGCCGAGGACGGCACCCTGCAGGTGACCCGGCCCAACGACGAGCGGCTGTCGCGCTCGCTGCACGGCCTGTCCCGCACGCTGATCAACAACCTGATCATCGGTGTGACGCAGGGCTACGAGAAGAAGATGGAGATCACCGGCGTCGGTTACCGCGTGCAGCTCAAGGGTTCCGACCTGGAGTTCGCGCTGGGCTACAGCCACCCGGTCCCGGTGAAGGCGCCGGCGGGCATCACCTTCGTGGTGGAGACCCCGACCAAGTTCTCCGTCCAGGGCATCGACAAGCAGTTGGTCGGCGAGGTCGCCGCCAACATCCGCAAGCTGCGCAAGCCCGACCCGTACAAGGGCAAGGGCGTGCGGTACGCGGGCGAGAAGATCCGCCGCAAGGTCGGGAAGACGGGTAAGTGATCATGGCTGAGTCCACTGCTACCAAGAGGAAGCCGGTTGGCAAGGACGTGTCCACGACGCGTCGCGTTGCCAGGGCCCGCCGTCACTTCCGTCTCCGCAAGAAGATCAGCGGCACGCCCGAGCGTCCCCGCATGGTCGTCAACCGGTCCGCGCGGCACATCGTCGTGCAGGTCATCGACGACCTCGCCGGCCACACCCTGGCCTCCGCCTCGAGCCTCGAGGCCGACGTCCGGGCGATGGAGGGCGACAAGAAGGCCCGCGCCACCAAGGTGGGCCAGCTGGTCGCCGCCAGGGCCAAGGAGGCGGGCATCGCCAAGGTCGTGTTCGACCGCGGTGGTTACGACTACCACGGCCGGATCGCCGCGCTGGCTGACGCCGCCCGCGAGGCGGGGCTGGAGTTCTGACAGATGTACACCACTGGAATTGAGAGGGACGCCTGATGCCAGGACGCACGCGTCGCGAAGGCGGCGGTGGCGAGCGCGGAGAGCGCCGCGACCGTCGTGACGGTGGCCGTGGCGGGGCGGCCCAGGAGAAGACCCCGCACCTCGAGCGCGTTGTCGCCATCAACCGCGTGGCGAAGGTCGTCAAGGGTGGTCGTCGCTTCAGCTTCACCGCGCTGGTGATCGTCGGTGACGGCGACGGCATGGTGGGCGTCGGCTACGGCAAGGCCAAGGAAGTTCCGGCCGCCATCGCCAAGGGTGTGGAGGAGGCGAAGAAGAACTTCTTCCGCGTCCCCCGCATCGGCGGCACCATCCCGCACCCGGTCCAGGGCGAGAAGGCCGCCGGCGTGGTGCTGCTGCGCCCGGCCAGCGCCGGTACCGGTGTCATCGCCGGTGGCCCGGTCCGCGCCGTGCTGGAGTGCGCGGGTGTGCACGACGTGCTGAGCAAGTCGCTGGGCAGCGACAACGCCATCAACATCGTGCACGCCACCGTGGCCGCCCTGAAGGGCCTGCAGCGCCCCGAAGAGGTCGCCGCCCGTCGTGGTCTGCCGCTGGAGGACGTCGCTCCGGCCGGCATGCTGCGCGCTCGTGCAGGGCAGGGGGTGTGACGGCCGTGGCACAGCTCAAGGTGACGCAGGTCAAGAGCACCATCGGTACCAAGCAGAACCACCGCGAGTCGCTGCGGACTCTGGGGCTGCGCAAGATCCGCCAGTCCGTCGTGCGTGAGGACGACGCGGTCACCCGCGGTCTGATCCACACCGTGCGGCACCTGGTGGTCGTGGAGGAGGTCAACTGATGACCATCAAGATCCACCACCTCCGCCCCGCTCCCGGCGCCAAGACGGCGAAGACCCGGGTCGGCCGCGGTGAGGGTTCCAAGGGCAAGACCGCTGGTCGCGGTACGAAGGGCACCGGGGCACGCAAGAACACCCCCGCGCGCTTCGAGGGTGGCCAGATGCCGCTGCACATGCGGCTGCCGAAGCTGAAGGGCTTCCGCAACCGCTTCCGCACCGAGTACCAGGTGGTCAACGTCTCCGACATCGCCCGGGTCTTCCCGGAGGGTGGCTCGGTTGACGTGGCCAAGCTGGTCGAGGCCGGTCTGGTCCGCAAGGGCCAGCCCGTCAAGGTCCTCGGCGACGGCGACCTGGACGGCGTGAAGCTGGACGTCACCGCGAACAAGTTCTCCGGTTCCGCGGTGGAGAAGATCGCCGCTGCGGGCGGGACCACCACCACGGTGTGACCCCCGAGCGCTGTGCAACGGCCGGCAGGGCCTCGCCCTGCCGGCCGTTGCCGTTCTCGGCTCTTCCGCAGGACGCAAACGCTTGCCAGGCGGATTTCCGCTGGTTGTGCCAAGGGTGGGGCGGCCATTGCGGGGTTTATCCACCTGGCGGGGTCCGTAGCGCCCGGTGGGCCTGTTAGAGTCGTGAGCACGCTTCGGGCCAGACGGCGCGAAGCGTTCCTGGCTTGTCGCCAGGTTGTCATCAGCCGACCAGTGGTCGGACAAGCCGTTCATCGGTCTGGAGACCGGTGACGCCGAGGAGGTCACGCGTGCTAGGCGCCTTCCGCTCGGCTCTCGCGACGCCGGACCTGCGCCGCAAGATCCTGTTCACGCTCGGGATCATGGCGTTGTACCGGTTGGGCTCGCACGTGCCTTCCCCGGGTGTGAACTTCGCGAACGTCCAGCAGTGTGTCAGTCAGCAGGACCAGAGCGGTGGGATCTACGGCCTGATCAGCCTGTTCAGCGGCGGTGCGCTGCTACAGCTGTCGGTCTTCTCGCTGGGCATCCTGCCCTACATCACCGCGAGCATCATCATCCAGCTGCTCACCGTGGTCATCCCGCGGTTCGAGCAGCTGAAGAAGGAAGGCCAGTCCGGTCAGAACAAGCTGACCCAGTACACGCGCTACCTGACCGTCGCGCTGGCCATCCTGCAGTCCACGGGCATCGTGGCGCTGGCCGTGCGCGGGCAGCTGTTCCAGGGCTGCGCCGTGCAGCCGATCCCGAACCAGGACGTGTTCACCCTGGCCGTCATCGTCATCACCATGACCGCGGGCACCGCGATGATCATGTGGTTCGGCGAGCTCATCACCGAGCGCGGCATCGGCAACGGCATGTCCATCCTGATGTTCACCAGCATCGCGGCCCGCATCCCCACCGAGGGCCAGAACATCCTGAGCAACAGCGGCGGCCTGGTCTTCGCCGTCATCTGCGTGCTCGGCCTGCTGATCATCGGCTTCGTCATCTTCCTGGAGCAGGCGCAGCGCCGGATCCCGGTGCAGTACGCCAAGCGCATGATCGGCCGCAGGATGTACGGCGGCACCTCCACCTACCTGCCGCTGAAGGTGAACCAGGCCGGTGTCATCCCGGTCATCTTCGCCTCCTCGCTGCTCTACCTGCCGCAGCTGATCATCTCGCTGACGCAGGGCTCCGCGGTGGATGGCAGCTGGCAGCAGTTCGTGCAGACCTACATCGTGGACCCGTCCAGCTACGGCCACATCGCGCTGTACTTCGCTCTGATCATCTTCTTCACCTACTTCTACGTCGCGATCACGTTCAACCCCGATGAGCGCGCTGACGAGATGAGGAAGTTCGGCGGCTTCATCCCCGGTATCCGGCCCGGTCGGCCGACCGCGGAGTACCTCAGCTTCGTGCTCAACAGGATCACGCTGCCGGGCTCGCTCTACCTGGGCCTGATCGCCGTGCTCCCGAGCTTCTTCCTGAGCATCACCGGTCCGGGAGGACAGAACAACAACTTCCCGTTCGGTGGCACCGCTGTGCTGATCATGGTTGGCGTCGGTCTCGACACGATCAAGCAGATCGAGAGCCAGCTCATGCAGCGCAACTACGAAGGGTTCCTGCGGTAGTGAGACTCGTCCTCGTCGGCCCGCCGGGTGCGGGCAAGGGTACTCAGGCGTCGGTGCTGAGCGAGAAGCTCTCGGTACCCCACATCTCCACGGGTGACCTGTTCCGGGCCAACGTGCGGGAGGAGACGCCACTCGGGGTCGAGGCGAAGAAGTACCTCGACGCGGGTGAACTGGTTCCCGACTCGGTGACCAACGCGATGGTGCAGGACCGGCTGGCCGATCCGGACGCCCGCGAGGGCTTCCTGCTCGACGGCTTCCCCCGCAACACCGCGCAGGCGGACGTGCTCGCCGGCATCCTCGCCGAGGCGGGCACGAAGCTGGATGCCGTGCTGGAGTTCGACGTCCCCGAGGACATCGTCGTGCAGCGGCTGCTCTCCCGCGGCCGTGCCGACGACAACGAGGGGGTCATCCGGCGCCGCCAGGAGGTCTACCGCTCGGAGACCGCTCCGCTGCTGGACTACTACTCCGAGATCCTGATCACCGTGGACGCCGTGGGCGCCGTCGAGGAGATCACCGAGCGGGCGCTCAAGGCGCTGCGCGCGGAGGCCTGAGCCGGTGTTGAAGCGGGGCCGTGGGATCGAGATCAAGACTCGGTCCGAGCTGGAGGCGATGCGGGCGGCCGGGATCGTGGTCGCCCGCGCGCTGAGGCTGATGACCGAGCACGCCGCCGCCGGGGTGAGCACCGGCGAGCTGGACGAGTTGGCCGAGCAGACCATCCGGGACGCCGGGGCCGTGCCCTCCTTCAAGGGCTACCACGGCTTCCCCGCCTCGATCTGCTCCTCGGTCAACGAGCAGGTGGTGCACGGCATCCCGGCGCGCGAGCAGGTGCTCGCCGACGGCGACCTGGTGTCGGTGGACTGCGGGGCGATCCTGAACGGCTGGCACGGCGACGCCGCGGTCACCATCCTGATCGGTGCCGCGAGCGAGGCCGACCGCAAGCTGTCCGAGGCGACCAGGGCCTGCATGCTGGCCGGTATCGAGGCGGCGGTGGTCGGGGCCAAGCTGACCGACATCTCCTTCGCCATCGAGTCCTCGGTGCACCGCTCCGACGAGGCCGACGGGGTCGAGTACGGCATCGTCACCGACTACGGCGGCCACGGCATCGGCACCCAGATGCACATGGAGCCGTTCCTGCCCAACTACGGCAAGCCCGGCAAGGGGCCCAAGCTGCGCGCGGGCATGGCCATCGCCATCGAGCCGATGCTGACCCTGGGCACCGACCAGACCACCGAGCTGTCCGACGGCTGGACCGTGGTCACCGCCGACGGCACGCGGGCCGCGCACTGGGAGCACTCGGTGGCCATCACCGACGAGGGCCCCTGGGTGCTCACCGCCCCCGAGGACTGAGTCACACCACCTACCCGGCTCGGCACCGCCACCACCTGCGTGGGGGTGCCGAGCCGTTGGTGTCCCTGCCCGAGCACCGGAATCACGCTGGTGCGTTTGTGCGGAGACGCGCCCCCGGCCGGGTGCGGCGTGCCAGGATGGAGCCGTGGACCAGCCAGTGCCGCAGGAGAACATGCGGGTGTCGGACGCCGACCGCAAGCGGGTGGCCAAGCAGGTGGAGGTCGCGCATGCCGAGGGGCGGCTGAACCTGGCTGAGTTCGACGAGCGCACGGCGCAGATCTGGGCCGCGCGCACCTACGGTGAGCTGGCCCTGCTGACCGCCGACCTGCCCGACGTCTCGGTGGTCCGGCCACCGGTCGTCCAGGTGCAGCACCCGGCGCCCACCCCGCCGCCCGCTCAGCCACCCGCCCGCAGGTCTCGGCGCGGTCGCGTCGTGCGGGCCGCCGTCGGCGCGTGGCTGACCGTGAGCGTGCTGAACGTGGTCATCTGGGGCATGGTGCAGCTCACCACCCCGCACTGGGTGTACCCGTGGTGGATCTGGGTCGCCGGGCCCTGGGGTGCGCTGCTCGTGATGGGCTGGCTGCTGGGCTGGGGCCGCTCGGACCGCGACTGACCAGCGCCCGATTTGGGTTGTGCCCCCGACCTGCGTACACTGGGTTGACGGCGCACTCGTCGCGCCGGTTCCGTCGTGCCTGTGGAGCTGCGAGCATGGCCTCTGGCCTGCCCGTTCGCCACGTACCAAGATCGAGAGGCCCCTCGGAGTCGGGGCGGTGTGTGCCCGCGCCCGGTTTCCGGCCCAGTCCGGCGACCGGGGGTCATGCCAGATATACCACCGTCACGAAACGCGGAGGACATGGGCAAGAAGGACGGGGCCATTGAGGTCGAGGGCCGCGTAGTCGAGCCGCTCCCCAACGCGATGTTCCGCGTCGAGTTGGAGAACGGTCACAAGGTTCTCGCACACATCAGCGGCAAGATGCGGCAGCACTACATCCGCATCCTGCCGGAGGACCGCGTTGTCGTGGAGCTGTCGCCCTACGACCTGTCCCGCGGCCGAATCGTCTACCGCTACAAGTGACCTCCACGGTGTCCGGATCTTCACGACCCGGGCACGCGGCATCGCCCTCCCGCACACGCGCGGGGGAGCGTAACGAGCACAGCAGGAGTGCACGACCGTGAAGGTCCAGCCGAGCGTCAAGAAGATCTGCGACAAGTGCAAGGTGATCCGCCGTCACGGCCGGGTCATGGTGATCTGCGAGAACCTGCGCCACAAGCAGCGCCAGGGCTGATCGCCGGGGCCTCGGCCCCGAACGCACGAGTCGCCGTCTTCCACGACGCGACATATGAGTACAGAGCCTCCTCGACCCTGTCGGGCAGCGCCCAGCGCGTCGCCCGGCTCACCCCCGGACTCCAGGCCGGGGCTGGGACAGCGCCCGCGAGAGCGAGCGTGATCGGCACAGCGAGTCGGTCCCAGAACGGACGAGGAGCAGACCTGGAGTGAAGACAGTGAGGAGCTAGAACGCCGCATGGCACGACTCGCTGGCGTAGACCTCCCCCGCGAGAAGCGGATGGAGATCGCGCTGACCTACATCTTCGGCATTGGCCGTACCCGCTCGAAGGAGCTCCTGGCAGCGACCGGCGTCAGCCCGGACCTGCGCGCCAAGGACCTCTCCGACGAGGACCTGGCCAAGCTGCGCGAGCAGATCGAGAGCAGCTACAAGGTCGAGGGTGACCTCCGCCGCGAGATCCAGGCCGACATCCGTCGCAAGATGGAGATCGGCTGCTACGAGGGGCTTCGGCACCGTCGTGGGCTTCCCGTGCGCGGTCAGCGGACGAAGACCAACGCCCGCACCCGCAAGGGTCCGAAGAAGACGGTGGCCGGCAAGAAGAAGGCCGGTAAGAAGTAACCCCGCGTCGCTAGCTAGGAGATCACCGAAGACATGCCACCCAAGACCCGCTCCGGCGCCGGGGTCAAGAAGGTCCGGCGCAAGGAGAAGAAGAACGTCTCTCACGGGCACGCCCACATCAAGAGCACGTTCAACAACACGATCGTGTCCATCACGGACCCGACCGGCGCTGTGATCGCGTGGGCCTCCGCCGGCCACGTCGGTTTCAAGGGCTCTCGCAAGTCCACGCCGTTCGCCGCCCAGATGGCCGCTGAGAACGCCGCCCGCAAGGCCGCCGAGCACGGCATGCGCAAGGTGGACGTGTTCGTGAAGGGCCCCGGTTCCGGCCGGGAGACCGCGATCCGTTCGCTGCAGGCCGCTGGCCTCGAGGTCGGCACCATCCAGGACGTGACCCCGCAGCCCCACAACGGCTGCCGCCCGCCCAAGCGGCGCCGGGTCTGAGGCACGGGGAGGAGTAAGCACAGATGGCTCGTTACACCGGCCCCGCGACGCGCATCTCGCGTCGCCTCAAGGTCGACCTCGTTGGCGGCGACCAGGCTTTCGAGCGCCGTCCGTACCCGCCCGGCCAGCACGGCCGCGGGCGCATCAAGGAGAGCGAGTACCTCCTGCAGATGCAGGAGAAGCAGAAGGCTCGCTACACCTACGGCGTGCTCGAGCGCCAGTTCCGCAAGTACTACGAGGAGGCTGTGCGCAGGCCCGGCAAGACCGGTGAGAACCTGCTGCAGATCCTCGAGTCGCGGCTGGACAACGTGGTCTACCGCGCTGGCCTGGCCCGTACCCGTCGGCAGGCCCGCCAGCTGGTCAGCCACGGTCACTTCATCGTGAACGGCCACAAGGTCAACATCCCCAGCTACCGGGTCTCCAAGTGGGACATCATCGACGTGAAGCCGAAGTCGCTGCCGACGCTGCCCTTCGAGGTGGCCAAGGCGACGATCGGTGACCGTCCGATCCCCGCGTGGCTGCAGCTCGTTCCGTCCAGCCTGCGCGTCCTGGTGCACCAGCTCCCCGAGCGGGCCCAGATCGACACGCCGGTCACGGAGCAGCTGATCGTCGAGCTGTACTCGAAGTGATCCGCTCCGGGGCGGTCGCCGTTCGCGGCGGCCGCCCCGGACTCGGCGGTGCGCACACCGGACGTGCGCACCGCGTTCGCCCCGGCGTCAAATAGCGGGCGTCGGTGGAGGAAGAAGGTAAGCAGTGCTCATTTCACAGCGCCCCTCGCTGGCCGAGGAGCCCATCAACGACACCCGTTCCCGGTTCGTCATCGAGCCGCTGGAGCCCGGCTTCGGCTACACGCTGGGCAACTCGATCCGCCGCACGCTGCTGTCGTCCATCCCGGGCGCCGCGGTGACCAGCATCCGGATCGACGGCGTGCTGCACGAGTTCACCACCGTTCCCGGGGTCAAGGAGGATGTCACCGACATCATCCTGAACCTCAAGGAGCTGGTCGTGAGCTCCGAGGAGGACGAGCCGGTGACGATGTACCTGCGCAAGCAGGGCCCCGGCGCGGTGACCGCCGGTGACATCGTCCCCCCGGCGGGTGTCACGGTGCACAACCCCGACCTGCACATCGCCACTCTGAACGCCAAGGGCAAGCTGGAGATCGAGCTCGTCGTCGAGCGCGGTCGCGGCTACGTCCCCGCGGTGCAGAACAAGCAGGCCGGCGCCGAGATCGGCCGGATCCCGGTCGACTCGATCTACTCGCCGGTGCTGAAGGTGACCTACAAGGTCGAGGCCACCCGTGTTGAGCAGCGGACCGACTTCGACAAGCTCATCCTGGACGTGGAGAGCAAGCCGTCCATCACGCCGAGGGACGCCGTGGCCTCCGCGGGCAAGACCCTCGTCGAGCTGTTCGGCCTGGCTCGCGAGCTCAACGTTGACGCCGAGGGCATCGAGATCGGCCCGTCGCCCGCCGAGGCCGACACCATCGCGGCCTTCGCGATGCCGATCGAGGACCTCGACCTCACCGTGCGCTCGTACAACTGCCTCAAGCGTGAGGGCATCCACACCGTCGGCGAACTGGTCTCGCGCAGCGAGGCCGACCTGCTGGACATCCGTAACTTCGGCGCGAAGTCGATCGACGAGGTCAAGCTCAAGCTCGTCGGCCTCGGTCTCGCGCTCAAGGACAGCCCTCCCGGGTTCGACCCCTCGGCTGCCGCTGCCGACTTCCCGGCATCGGACACCGGGTGGTCCGACGGCGGGCTGGACGGCCACCACGACGACGGCCAGGACTACGCAGAGACCGAGCAGCTGTAACAGGCTGCCTTTCCGGCCCTGTCGGCCGGAGCCCATGCTGAGGAGCAAGAGAGATGCCCACCCCTACCAAGGGCGCCCGTCTCGGCGGGTCCCCGGCCCACGAGCGGATGCTGCTGGCCAACCTGGCCACGGCTCTGTTCACCCACGGCCGGATCAAGACCACCGAGGCCAAGGCCCGCAAGCTGCGCCCGCTCGCCGAGCGCCTGATCTCCAAGGCCAAGCGCGGTGACCTGCACAACCGCCGCGAGGTCCTGAAGGTCATCCGCGACAAGGACGTGCTGCACAAGCTGTTCGCGGAGATCGGCCCGTTCTTCGCCGACCGCAACGGTGGCTACACCCGCATCGTGAAGACGATGCCGCGCAAGGGTGACAACGCCCAGATGGCCGTGATCGAGCTGGTCGCGGACAAGCTGGTCACCACCGAGGCCGAGGCGGCCCGTGGCACCAAGTTCGCCAAGGACGAGGCGGCCGTCGCGGCCCCCGCCGTCGAGGCGACCGAGGAGGCCCCGGCTGCGGAGGCCACCGCCGAGACCCAGGCCGCTGCCGAGGTCGAGGCCACCGACGAGGCAAAGGCCGAGAAGGCCGAGTGACCTCTCGTTCACCGGACGAGCCCGTCACCCCCACCGGGGATGGCGGGCTCGTCCGCATTCGGCTCGATCTCGGTTACGACGGGACCGAGTTCTCCGGCTGGGCGCGTCAGCCCGGCCGCCGCACGGTGTGCGCGGTGCTGGAGGACTCGATGTCCCAGGTGCTGCGCCACGACGTGCGGCTGACCGTGGCAGGGCGCACCGATGCCGGGGTGCACGCCACCGGGCAGGTGGCGCACGCCGACCTCCCGTCCACTGTGGACGTCGACGGCCTGGTGAAGCGGCTGTCCCGCTTCCTGCCGACCGATGTGCGGGTCTTCCGGGCCAGTCAGGTGCCCGCCGAGTTCGACGCCCGCTTCTCCGCGCTGCGGCGACACTACGTGTACCGGGTCACCGACGCCCCGCACGGGGCGGACCCGATGCGCAGGCTGGACACCCTGGCCTGGCCCCGCCCGCTGGACCTGGACGCGCTCAACGAGGCCTCCCGCAGGCTGCTCGGCGAGCACGACTTCGTGGCCTTCTGCCGTCGCCGCGAGGGCGCCACCACCATCCGCGAGCTTCAGCGCCTGGACTGGCGGCGGGACGCCGAGGGCGTGCTGCTCGCCTCGGTGTCCGCCGACGCCTTCTGCCACTCCATGGTGCGCAGCCTGGTCGGCGCGCTGCTGGCCGTGGGCGAGGGCCGCAAGCAGGCGGACTGGCCCGCCGGGCTGCTCACCGCCACGGAGCGGACGAGCTCGGTCACGGTGGCCCCGCCGCACGGACTGGCCCTGATCCGGGTGGACTACCCCGCCGACGGGGAGTTGGCCGCCCGCGCCGAGGTGACCCGCAATGTGCGCTGTGGTGGGCGTTAGGTCACCGAACTCGTGCCGCTGCTGCTGAAAGGGTGACGGATTACTCTTTGTGGGTAAGCCTATTCGTCACGCAATTGGCATGTGGTGCGTATCACATCCACAATTGTAACCTCGCGAAATGTGTTGACAGTGAACGCATTCTGCGGCCATTCGGGTTCTTGGTGGGGAATGAGCGGCGGCGCTAGCGTCCCAACTGCTTGTTTTCCGCAGTCTCCTGACCCCCGCGAGGAGTTGGATCTCCGTGAGCTTCAAGCGCGTTTTCGCCACCGTGTGCGCCACCCTGGGCCTGCTGCTGTCGGCCTCCCAGGTCGCCTCCGCCGAGCCCGTGGCCGACCCCATCACGGTCACCCAGAGCGCGACCACTGTGGCCCCCGGCGGCGCGGTGACCTTCACCTTCACCTTCACCAACACGGAGAGCTCCGAGGTCGTGTTCAGCTACCTCGGCCTGCACCGCAACTGGGCGAGCTCGACCGCGTGGGGCTGGACCTCGTGCAGCGGTGACATCTCCGGCTGCACCTTCACACCGAACGCGACCACCGACCTGAGCCTGACCTTCAACGTGGTCATCCCGCCGAATGGCACCAAGAGCGCCAATGTCACCATCACCACGGCCGCGGGTGCCCCGGCGAATCCGCTGATCGCTTTTGACACCTACACCTATTACGAGACGGCGACTGCCCACCCGTCGCAGCTGCGCTCGCAGAACCCGAGCGTGCACGTCGGCTGATTGTCGTCGGAAACAACAAGTGCCCCTCGCGACTGTCAATGTCGCGAGGGGCACCTTTGTGGCACTTCCGGGTCGGAATCGATTTCAGTCGCCTCGGCGGACCGGCCCCAGGATCTGCTGCTCCATCGCCTGGCTGACCAGTCGAACCGGTAGCCACAGGTCCCGGCCCAGCGCGATCACCTGGTCGTCCTTGAGCCCGGCCAGCTCGTTGACCATCTGCGGGCGCAGCCGCCAGATCCGGCCCGCCAGCTGCGCCTGCGCGGCCTGCAGGCGCTGTATCAGCACCAGGTCCGCGTTGAACGCCACGGTGCTGGCCTGCGGGTGCAGGTAGGGCAGCACGTACATGGTGGTCTGCCACGGCGAGCGCGGCGGGAACAGCTCCACCGGGGTCGCGCCGCCGTCGTGCACCACGAGCAGCGGGCTGTCCTCGGTGCCCTGCGGCAGCTCGATCGGGGAGAGCCTGCGCAGCTGCACCAGCGGCAGCGGGCGGCCGTCCGGGGTGGTGCCGGCGGCCCGGCTGAGCACCTGCCAGGCCTGCGGGCGCCCGGTCGCGACGATCACCCACGCGCCCGCGGCCATCGCCCGAAGCGCGATCTGCCTGGCCAGGTACAGCCCGCCCAGCGCGACCACGCGGGTGGGCAGGTTGCGCAGCAGGGCGACGCTGGCGGGCTCGTTCTTGGGGTCCGAGCCCAGCAGCACGCCGCCGCTCTCCGCGGACGGGCTCACCGCGTCGAGCATCGCCGGGGACACCAGGTACTCCGGCGCCAGCGCGGTGTTCTTGCCCAGCGTGTCCTGGGCCCTGCTCTGACTTGCGGTCATGCTGAGCCTCCGTAGGGCAGCGTCGCGGCGAGCCCGGCGGCCTGTAGGCCCCGCAGCGGGGTCAGGGACAGCCCGATCCGCTCGCCCAGCTTCTCCAGGCGGCTCTCGGCGCTGGACAGCTCGCTGGGGGTGCGGGCGCTGACCCGCACGAGCCCGCGCAGACCCACCTCGCCCTCCTGGGCGCCCGGCGAGATCGACATCGTCACCGTGGAGGACAGCGCGCGGATGCTGGTGAGGGCGTTCAGGCTGCCGCTGATGCCCTTGCCTGGCCAGTTGGTGATCGCGTAGCTGGAGTGTCCGATGCCCGCGGCCGTCACCCCGGCCCACTTCTCGCGCAGCCCGACCTCCCCGTCGGCGCCCAGCGCGGTGGTCAGCTCGGCGGCGGACAGGCCCGCGGCCATCAGTTCGTCGGGGTCCAGCGGGCTGGTCTGCACCCCGCGGGCCTCCAGTGCGCTGCGGACCCGGGACAGCGCCCCGATCAGCGCCCGGTGCGCGCCGACCACGCCGCCGCCCCGCTCGCGCACGGCCTCCCCGCAGCGGCGCGGGTCCAGCCGGACGGCGACCAGGGTGGTCCGCCGTGCCGAGGCGGGCAGCGGGCCGAGCACCTCCAGGTAGGCCGACAGCGCGTCCGAGGAGGGCGGCAGCACGGCGCTGCCCGGGTAGCAGTGCCACAGCACCTGGATGGCGTCGAGCACCACGCCCCGGTCCTCCAGACAGGGCGCGAGCGCACCGAGCGGCAGGTTGGGCGCCTTGCCGATCGGGGTCACCAGCTGCGGGGCGGGCTCCACGCGCAGCACTGCGGTCCAGGTGCCCTCGTGCCAGGCGAGGCCGAGCGGGCGTCGCTCGTGGTCGGTGCCGTGCGCGATGACCAGGTCCGGCACGGCCAGCCGGAGCAGGTCGACCCTCGGGTCCTCCGGACCGGTGATGCGCTCGTCGTCGTCCACCCAGTCGGGGTCCGCGGCGGGTACCGCCGACGGGGTCGCCGCGCGGGCGTGCGAGCGGAACAGGTAGCGCAGGGTGAGGCCAACCCATTGGGTGAACCAGCGGCCACCCCAGCGCAGGAAGGCCACCAGCAGCGCGAGCACCGCGATGCCGCCCGCGACGGGCAGCAGCGAGTGGTTCACCGCGAGCAGCAGCAGCCCCAGGCCCAGCCCCACCTCGAGCACGACGAGGTTGGCCACCGGCAGGCCGCCGAGGCTGGCGCCGACCTTGCGGCGGCGCACCGTCAGCGCGGCGCGCGGGGCGCCTGCCGCCGCAGCGGGCGAGGGCAGGCCCGTGTTGGGCGGTCCCGGATGTGGAGTGGTGACGGACATCCGCTCGGTCTCTTCCCCTCGGCGTTGCTCTCGGTGCTGCGCAGGTGATCCGATCGGGTCCGTCGGAACGGCACCCGGGCGGATCACGGTCCCGCTATCCTGCGGAACCGTACCGCGACCGGGAGAGCTGCGAGCCGAGAATGCCATCAACACCCACCAGCAAGTCGCAAGTCCAGGCGTACCGCTTCATGCTGCGGAGGATGGAGTCGGCTCTCGTCCGCAAGGACGCGGTCATGCTGCACGACCCGATGAGCTCACACATCAGAGCCGTGGCCGTCGGCGTGCTGGTGGCCATGGTCATCAGCATCGGCTTCGTGATCTTCGGGGTGCTCAACCCCGCGGGATCGCTGCCCAGTGAGCAGGGGGTGGTGATCGGCAAGCAGTCCGGCGCCGTCTACGCGCTGATGGGCCAGGCCGCGCAGAGCAACCAGCGGCTCGTGCCGACCTTCAACGTGACCTCGGCTCGGTTGCTGCTGCTCGCCCAGCAGCAGAACGGCGCGCAGGGCGGCGGTGCGGCGCAGGGCGGCGGGCAGAACGCGAGCGCGCCCCCGGTCGCCGCCGTCACGGTGGTCGACGACGACGCGCTGAAGAACGTGCCCCGGGACAAGAAGCAGGGCCTGGTCGACGGTCCGCAGCTGCTGCCGGGCGCGGGATCGAGTCAGCGCGTCAGCAATGACTGGGCGCTGTGCGACACGGTGAACCTGGCGAACACGCCGACCCCGGTGACCGGCAAGGTGACGGTGACCGTGCTGGCGGGCATGTCCAACCTGGGCACGGAGCTCGGTGACTCACCCATCCTGATGGTCACCCCGGACAAGACCTACTACCTGGTCTACAAGCGACCCGCGCCGCTGTACGCGCCCACCCAGTCGTCCCGGGTGGAGACCAACTCGCGGGCCGTGCGGGCCAAGGTCTTCCTGGACGACCCCGCGATCAAGGCCGCCTACCGGCTCGACCCCGCCTACGCGACCCCGGTGAGCACGGCGATGCTCAACGCCATCCCGCAGGTGGCCGACCTCAAGGCCCCGGAAATCCCCTCGGTGAACCAGCCCTCCAAGTTCAACGTCAAGGGCGCGGTCATCGGCTCGGTGCTGCACGTGACCAACGGCAGCGACGTGGACCAGCGCTACGTGCTGCTCAAGGACGGCACGCACAAGATCTCCCCGGCGGCGGCCCACGTGCTGGAGTTCAGCAACCAGGTGTCGGGCTCCGAGATCCAGGCGCAGCCCTTCGACATCAGCCAGATCCGCGAGGACACCAGCGAGCAGCCGTTCGACAACTTCCCGCAGCAGGCGTCCAACCCGGTCGACCCGACCCAGAACCAGACCAGCTGCGTCACCTGGACCTACCAGGGCAACGAGCAGCACTCCACGGTGACCGTGCTGCCCAAGGACACCAACCCGGTGCCGCTGGACAAGAAGGCCCAGCCGATCGGCACGCCCAGCACCGACGGGCAGTTGGTGACGCAGTTCTACATGCCCACCGGTCAGGCCGCCGTGGTGCGGGGCAGCGTCTCGGACCAGGACAAGGCCTTCGGGACGAACGCGGGCTACTCCGGGCCGATCTACGTGATCTCCGACCTGGGTGTGAAGTACGGGGTGGCCTCCTCGACCAAGGGCATGACGGGCACGCAGGTGGCGCAGGGCCTCGGCCTCGGCGACCCGGCGACCTTCCCGCCCGCGCCCGCGCAGATCGTCGGGTTGCTGCCCTCGGGCACCCAGCTCGACCCGGCGCTGGCCACCAAGACCTACGACTCGGCATCGCCACCGGCCAACGTCGGCTCGTTCGGGTCCCCGCAGACCTCCGGTACCCCAGGCACACCCGGCAACTGAGGGGAACCGGGCGGGGGCCGCGCGGCGTCGGAGGGGAACAGGTTCGCGAGCAGGAGGTACGGGCGTGACCGGTATCAAGGTCGATCCCGAGTGGATCAAGGGTTACGCCAGTACCGTGGCCCGCTCGGGCAGTGAGCTGGGCACCGCGCGCGACACGCTCCGGTCCGGGCAGCTGCCCGCCGAGGCGTTCGGCGAACTGGGCCGCAACACCGGGACCGACAAGGCGTACCAGCAGGCCGCCAAGACCCTCCAGGACCAGCTGAGCCGGGCCGTGGACGCACTGAACTCGGCCTCGGCGGCGCTGTCCAAGACCGCGGAGCACTTCAGCTCGCACGACGAGGACGTCGCGGCCTCGATCCGCAGGGCGGGTGGTCGGTGATGGCCGTCAGCCAGGGGCACCTGGACTACCTGTCCCAGATCAGCCGCCAGCTCGGGGTGACCGACCCGGTGGAGCAGTACTACGCCCCGGTGGTCGGCAAACCCAGCGCGCTGCACGAGGAGGCGGAGCGCTGGCGTGCCGCCGCGAAGGTCGCCGCCGAGGTCACCGACTCGCTCAAGCGCTCGCTTGGTGGGCTGGACGCGGCGTGGCAAGGCAAGGACGCGGACTCCTTCGTCGCCTACATGCAGGGGTTCGGCCTGTCCGGCAACGACCTGTCCGATGCCATGAACGCCATGGCCGACGCGCTGGACCAGACCGCGGACGGCGTGCACAAGCTGGTGACGGAGATGGGCGAGGTGCTCGCCGACAGCGCCGAGTCGGTGTCCGGCGCGATGGCCGTGCCGGTGCACGGGGACAAGCGCGCCGCCGAGTACCTGGACGACCAGCACCGGCCGACCCGCCAGCTGTTCGAGGCGGTGCGGGACGTGCTGGAGGCCTTCACCAAGCTGTGCGACGGGGTGCACGGCGAGGACCCGTTCTCGAAGATCACCGTCAAGCACGAGGTGCCCGCGCGGAACTGGTCCTACGACTACGGGGACAAGCCGAAGCCCCCGCCACCCGCCGCGGCCCAGCCCACCGCGGCCGCCGCCGCTACGGCAGCGGGCGCGCACGCCGGTGGCGGTGGTGGTGCGGCCCCGCACGCCGGTGGCGGTGGCGGCGGGTTCGCCATGCCCGCGGCGGCCGGTGCCGGTGCCGCCCCAGCAGCGCCAACCGGTCCCGGTTCGATGACAGGTGCGACCCCGCCCGCCGCGGAGCCGTTCACCGCACCGCCCGCTGCCGCCGCGGCCCACGCGGGTGCGCCCGGCCAACCCGGTGCGCCGGGCGCGGGCGGCATGATGGGCGGCGGCATGATGGGTGGTGGTCAGGGCGGCGGCAAGGGCGGCGAGGACCAGGAGCACAAGGCCAAGATCCGGCTCAGCGGGGACCTGAGGGACCTGCTCGGCGCCCCGGAGAAGACCGCGCCGCCCGTCATCGGCGAGGAGCGCTGACCCCTCCCACCCGCGAGTCCCGTTCTCCCGCAAGCGAATCCCGCTCTGAACACACCGAAGGCGGCTCACCACGTGAGCCGCCTTCGTGCTGTGCTCAGATGCGCAGCCGCGAGGGCTGCACCGCCTGGCGCCGTTTGCTGGTGTTCACCGCGTGCACCACGAACAGGGTGATCAGCAGTAGGGCCACGCCCGCCGCGGTGCCGAGCATCGCGATGACCATCGGCGGGAGCCCGTTGTCCCCGGGCGAGCCCAGGTCCGAGGCGATCTGCTGGCCGCTGGCCACCTGCGGGCTGCCCGGCTCACCGGGCACGATCGCGGTCAGCGCGGCCACCGGGTCGATCATGCCGTAGCCGACCTGGTTGTTGCGCCCGCCGGGTGCGGCCGGGTGCTGGGCCGTCATCTCGATGCGCCGGATCACCTGGTGCGCGTCCAGGTTCGGGAACTTCTCCTTGACCAGCGCGGCCAACCCGGCCACGTAGGGCGCGGCGAAGCTGGTGCCCTGGATGCTCTGCGTCTGACCGCCCTCGATGGTCTGGTTGGCCATGCCGTCGGTGGAGCCCGGGTCCAGCGAGATGATCTTCGTGCCGGGTGCGGCCACGCCGACCCACGGTCCCCACATGGAGAAGCTCGCGGGCTGGCCGACCTGCTCGCCGTTGCTGCTGTCGGCGGCGAGGGCGGCCACCGAGAGCACGTCCTCGGCGAACCAGGCCGGTGACTCGATCCACTTGGGCGCGTTCGGGTCGGGGTTGTCGTTCTGCGTGCCGCAGTTCTGGCCCTGCTGCTGGAGGTTGCCCGCGGCGGCCACGATGACGACCTTGTTCTCCACGGCCTCGTGGATGGCGGCCTGCAACTGCTTCTGGTCGGAGGTGAAGCTCATGTTCGGGCTCACCTGCAAACAGGAGGCCAGCGAGATGTTGATCACGCTGGCGCCCTGGGAGACCGCCCACTTGATCGCGTAGGCCAGTGTGGTCGGGCTGCCCGCGGTGGCTTCCTGGTTCTCCTTGCTGCGCTTGATGACGCTGCTGGACTGGCGCACCGACATGATGTTCGCGTCCGGGGCGACGCCCTGGAAGCCGACCTTGGTGTTGTCCGGGTGGGCGGCGATGATGCCCGCGACCTCGGTGCCGTGGCCGTCGCAGTCGCGCTTGCCGGGGCCGAGTCCCGGGGTCTGCCCGAGGTAGTCCCCGGACTTGGTGACCTTGATGTACTGGTGGTCGTTCACCCCGGTGTCGATCACCGCGACGGTCTGGCCCTTGCCGGTGGCCCAGCGGTGCGCCTCGTCCAGCCGCAGCCACGGCTGTCCCAGCGGGAACTCGGAGATCGTGGCCTTCTTGAACGAGGTCACGCACTGCGTGGTCGGCGGTTTGAGGGTCCAGCCCTCGGCGCCCACGCCCGGGCCGGGGTTCGGGTTGTCGTTGATCCGCGCGCCGTCCCAGCGCGGCGGCACCCCGGCGGTCAGTCCGCCCGCGGGCGCCTGCTGCGCCGCCGCCGGTGCCAGGCCGGGACCCAGCACGCCCACCAGCACGGCCCCGGCCACGGCCGTGAGCCGACGCGTCCTCCCCATGCGCATGTGAGTGGTCCTCAGAAGTTCAGGTGCCGCAGCGTGTTGTACAGGTCCATCACGGCCAGTGCCAGCGGCACGACGGCGGCGATGCAGATCGCCTCGAAGATGTCCACGGAGCGACGCAGCACCGGCGAGAACTTCTGCTTGGGGAAGACCGCGCCCAGCACCAGCGCGGCGGCACCGAGCAGCGCGAGGGTGCCGAACACCCACAGCAGCCTGCCGACCGGGTCGGAGTTGACCAGCCAGCCGATGAGCACACCGGCGGAGGAGACTATGCCGCTGGTCAGCAGGGCCACCGCCTGGCTGCCGTTGGCGTAGGTGCGCGAGCGCAGCAGCATCACCAGGGTCACCACCACGGCGAAGACCGGGCCCCAGATGGTGCCCGAGGTGGCGGCCAGCACCGAGGCCACGGCGGCGGTGATGCCACTGCCGATGATCATGCCGGTCATGAACTCGTGGGCCAGGCCCGCGCGCCGCTCGATCACCGCGTAGTCGGGGAAACCGCCGTCGTCCTTGAGGTCCTCGGCGTTGCCCGGCACGGTCGGCAGCGGCAGCTTCGCGAGCTGGATCGTCATGCGCGGCAACCAGGACAGCGCGACCAGGCCCACCGCCGCGGCGCCCGCGGCGATGCCCGCGATCGGCTGGGTGTCCAGCAGCGCGCCGACCAGGAAGGCCAGCGCGCCCAGCGTGGAGAAGGTCACCGCGGCGATGAACACGGTGACCCCGGAGCCGACGACCAGGATGCAGGCCCAGGACACCACCATCACCAGCGCGCAGGCCAGCAGCAGGCTCCACCGGCCCGGGGTGCCCGGCACCACGTACAGCCCGCAGACGAAGGCCATCGGCAGACCGCCCGCCGCGGCCACGATCAACCCGGTGATCGGGGCGGCGTAGACCCTGGCGAGCACGGCGCCGACCGCGACGAAGGCGATCATCGCCACGCCGGCGGCGATCGCGGCGGCCAGCCCGTTGCCGCCCAGCAGCGGACCGGCCAGCAGCACGGCCACCGCCGAGCCGATCAGCGCCAGCGCACCGGCCACGTGCCCGATCCGCCGTGCCGTCTCGGGGGTCCACGGCCGGAAGCTGTCCGGATTGGACTCGGCGATCGCGTCCACCACGTCGTCGTACAGCGGTGGCGGCGGGTTCTCCGAGCGCTTGCGCAGCTGGAGCATGTCCCCGTCGACCACGCCCAGCGAGGCGAGCGTCCTGCTGGGATCCAGCGGGCTGTCGCCGAGCTTGGCCAGGCACCAGCCACCGTGCCGCGCGCCACCGTCCGGTGTGGCCTCACGGGCCATCTCCAGCAGCATGGGCATCAGGTCGGCAACCGCGACGTCCGACGGCAACGCGACGTCGATCCGCGTTCGCGGCGCGACCACCGTCACCCGGCTGAACACCGTCGTTCCGGTCGCCACGAGCGCCCCCTTCACTGTTCGTCTCCTGTGGACAGCCCACCGCGCGGGCACCCGATCGGGACGCGTATCCCGGAACCGCCCCCGCGCTGTCGGTGAGCGCCCCTAGTATGGCCGCACCGGACAGCCGGGGAACGCCGGTTCCGGTGAAGACGTTCAAATGGGTTTACCTACCCCGACCCGATAGAGGTGTGAGACCGGTGAGCACGCTGCAGTTCAGGCGTTCGCCCCGCCTGGCCGCCCCGCGGCCGCCGGGTGGCGAGGTCCACCTCGAACCGCCGCCCGAGCTGCCCAGGGTCATCCCCGGCAACATCGTGATGAAGGTGTTGCCGGTGGTCATGATCGTGGCCTCGGTCGGCATGATGGGCTACATGTTCATGGGCCCCGCCTCGGGCCGGAACCCGCAGACCCTGATGATGGGCGGCTTCTTCCTGCTGTCCACGGTCGGCATGATGGCCGGTGGCGGCGGTGGCCGGGGCGGTGGCCAGAAGAAGGCCGAGATGAACGAGGACCGCAAGGACTACCTGCGGTACCTCGGGCAGATGCGCGAGCGGGCCAGGGAGGCCGCCGACGACCAGCGCGCCTCGCTGGAGTGGAACCACCCCGACCCGCAGTCGCTGTGGTCGCTGGCCACCAGCCGCCGCATGTGGGAGCGCAGGCAGGCCGACCCCGACTTCGGCCACGTGCGCATCGCGCGCGGCTCGCAGCGGCTGGCCACCCGCCTGGTGCCGCCGCAGACCGGGCCCGTCGACGAGCTGGAGCCGATCGCCACGCTGGCGCTGCGCCGCTTCGTGCGCGCCCACTCGATCGTGCCCGGCCTGCCCACCATGATCACGATGCGCGGGTTCGCGGCGATCTCCCTGCAGGGCGAGCGCGAGCTGACCCGCGGCCTGGCCAGGGCCATGCTCGGCCAGCTGGTGACCTTCCACTCCCCGGACGACCTGCTGGTGGCCGTGGTCAGCACGGGCCGTGCCAAGGAGCAGTGGGAGTGGGCGAAGTGGCTGCCGCACACCCAGCACCCCACCGCCGTGGACGGCATCGGCCAGCTGCGCATGATGGTCGGCTCGCTGGAGCAGGTCGAGCAGTGGCTGCACGAGTACATGAAGGACCGCCAGCGGTTCCAGCGCAACGCGCCGCCGCTGACCGACCAGCCGCACATCGTGGTGGTGATCGACGACGGTGAGGTCACCCGCGAGGAGCAGATCGTCCTCGACGAGGGCCTGGTCGGCGTCACCCTGCTCGACCTGTCCGACTCGCTGGGCAACCTGCCCGCGCGCCGCGGCCTGCGCCTGGTCGTGGAGCCGGACCGGCTCGGCGCGCGCAGCGCCAGCGGGGTGGAGTGGTTCGGCAAGCCGGACACGCTGACCGTGCCGGAGGCCGAGGCGCTGGCGCGCCGGCTCTCCCCGTACCGGATGGGCGGCCAGCAGGCCGACGCCGGTGGCGACGACCAGCCGCTGCTGACCGCCAACCCGCCGATCCTCGAGCTGCTGGGCATCCCCGGCGACCCGATGACCTTCGAGATCGCCCAGGCGTGGCGGCCGAGGCCCAAGTCGGACCGCTACAAGATCCCGTTCGGGGTCGGTGAGTTCGGCCAGCCGGTGGACCTGGACATCAAGGAGGCCGCCGAGGGCGGCATGGGCCCGCACGGCCTGTGCATCGGCGCCACCGGTTCCGGTAAGTCCGAGTTCCTGCGCACCCTGGTGCTCGGCCTGCTGGCCACGCACTCCTCCACCGCACTGAACATGATCCTGGTGGACTTCAAGGGTGGTGCGACCTTCCTCGGCCTGGACGACGCCCCGCACGTGGCCGCGGTCATCACCAACCTGTCCGGGGACCTGACCCTGGTCGACCGCATGAAGGACGCGATCGCCGGTGAGGTCGCCCGCCGCCAGGAGATCCTGGCCAAGGGCAACTACAAGAACGTCTGGGACTACGAGAGCGCCCGCGAGAAGGGCGCCGACCTCGACCCGCTGCCCGCGCTGTTCATCTGCATCGACGAGTTCTCCGAGATGCTGACGGCCAAGCCGGACTTCATCGACATCTTCCTCCAGATCGGCCGGGTCGGCCGCTCGCTGCAGATCCACATGCTGCTCGCCTCGCAGCGCCTGGAGGAGGGCAAGCTCCGCGGCCTGGACACCTACCTGTCCTACCGGATCGGTCTGAAGACCTTCTCCGCCTCGGAGTCACGCGCCGTGCTCGGTGTGCCGGACGCCTTCGAGCTGCCGCCCATCCCCGGTTCCGGCTACCTGGCCATCCAGGGCGAGCCGATGACCCGGTTCAAGGCGGCCTACGTCTCCGGGCCGTACCGCCCCGCGGGCATGATCGCCGGACCGGCCACGCCCTCGGGCATCAGCGGGGACCGCAGGCCCAAGCTGTTCGTGCCGGACTACGTGGAGATCCCGAAGGAGCCGGAGAAGCCGAAGGAGGTCGTGCCGGAGAAGCCCAAGGACGAGGACAAGATCGAGCCCAGTGTGCTCGAGGTCATCGTGGGCCGGCTCAACGGCCAGGGCGCTCCCGCGCACCAGGTGTGGCTGCCCCCGCTGAACGAGCCGCAGTCGATGGACATGCTGCTGCCCCCGCTGGTGGCCACCCCGGACCGCGGTGTGCAGCCGCAGGGCTTCCAGGGCTACCTCCAGGTCCCGATCGGCCTGGTGGACAAGCCCTTCGAGCAGCGCCGCGACCCCTTCTGGACCGACTTCTCCGGTGCCGCGGGCCACGGGGCCGTCGTCGGCGGTCCGCAGTCGGGCAAGTCGATGCTGCTGCGCACGCTGATCATGTCCATGGCGCTCACGCACACCCCCGAGGAAGTGCAGTTCTACTGCCTGGACCTCGGTGGTGGAACCATGGCGCCGCTGGAGAACCTGCCGCACGTGGGTGGCGTGGCCGGTCGTCTCGACCCGGACAAGGCCCGCCGCATGGTGGCCGAGCTGACCACGCTGATCTCCGACCGCGAGCAGCGCTTCCGCGCCGCGGGCATCGACGGCATGGTCGAGTTCCGCAACCGCAAGCGCCGCGGGGAGATCAAGGACGACCCGTACGGCGACGTGTTCGTGATCGTGGACGGCTGGCTGAACTTCCGCCAGGAGTTCGAGGTCCTGGAGCAGTCGATCCTGAACCTGGCCGCACAGGGTCTGTCCTTCGGCATCCACGTGGTGATCTCGGCCAACCGGTGGGCGGAGATCCGGCCCGCGCTCAAGGACCTGCTCGGCACCCGGTTCGAGCTGCGGCTGGGTGACCCGAGCGAGTCGGAGTTCGACCGCAAGGTCGCGGTGAACGTACCGGTCGGCAGGCCGGGCCGCGGGCTGACCCCGGACAAGCTGCACTTCCTCACCGCACTGCCGAGGATCGACTCCTCCTCCAACACGGGCGATGTCGCGGCCGGTGTGCAGGACGCCCTTGCCAAGATCAACGCCGCCTGGCGCGGACCGGTCGCCCCGGTCGTGCGGCTGCTGCCCGAACTGCTGCCCTACGAGCAGCTGCCGGTGCCGCAGCAGCAGGCCAACCCCCGGCTGGTGCCGCTGGGCGTCAACGAGGACGGGCTCGCCCCGGTGTTCCTCGACTTCGACGCCGACTCGCACTTCATGGCCTTCGCCGAGGGCGAGTCGGGCAAGACGAACCTGTTGCGCACCATCGTGCGCGGCATCATGACCCGGTACACCACCAACGAGGCGGTCATCCTGCTGGTGGACTACCGGCGCACGATGCTCGGCTTCGTGGACACCGACCACCTGCTCAGCTACGTGGTCTCGGCCAACCAGCTGACCGACACCATCAAGGACATCCGCGGCTCGCTGGCCGGGCGCCTGCCCGGTCCGGACGTCACGCAGGAGCAGCTCAGGGCCCGCTCCTGGTGGAAGGGCCCCGAGGTGTTCGTCGTGGTGGACGACTACGACCTGGTGGTCACCCAGAGCGGCAATCCGCTCCAGCCGCTGTCGGAGTTCCTGCCGCAGGCCAAGGACGTGGGTCTGCACATGATCCTGACCAGGCGCTCCGGTGGCGCCAGCCGCGCGATGTTCGACCCGATCATCGGCAAGCTGCGCGAGATCGCGGCCCCCGGCATGGTGATGAGCTGCAACAAGGACGAGGGTGTGCTGCTGGGCACGTACAAGCCGAAGGTGCTGCCCCCGGGCCGAGGCATGATCATCACGCGCAAGCTCGGCCAGCAGCTCATGCAGACGGCCTGGTTGCAGGCTGACTAGCTTGACGATCCACGTAGCGGTCGACTTCGGCACGTCCAGCACGTGCGTCGCGGTGGCGGTGGACGGCAGGGAGCCGCAGCTGGTCGTGCTCGACGGCGGCACCCCGGTGATGCCGTCCGCGGTCTTCGCCGACCGCGGCGGCACCCTGTTCGTCGGGCAGGAGGCCGAGCGCCAGGCGGCGGTGGACCCCTCGCGCTACGAGCCGCACCCCAAGCGGCGCATCGACGAGGGGCAGCTGCTGCTCGGCGACACGGTGCTCAACGTGCTGGACGTGATCAGGGCGGTGCTCGTCCGCGCGGTGGGCGAGGCGCGGCGGCTGGTCGGCGGTGCCGCGGTGGACCTGCTGGTGCTGACCCACCCCGCCGACTGGGGCGCGGTGCGCACGCGGCTGCTCCGCCAGGCGGGGCAGGGGCTGGCCACCGAGGTGTCACTGGTGCCCGAACCCGTTGCGGCGGCGGTGTTCCACTCGGCCTCCACGGCGATGCCCGACGGCGCGGCGCTGGCCGTGCTGGACATGGGCGGCGGCACCGTGGACGCCAGCGTGGTGCGTCGGCGCGGTGCCTCCTTCGAGGTGCTGGCCACCAAGGGCGATCCGGGTTTCGGCGGCGCCGACATCGACCAGGCCCTGCTGGAACACGTCGGCAGCCTGGTGTCGACCGGCGGGCAGGAGGCGTGGCAGGCGCTGGTGGAGGGCCGCGAGCTGGCCGACCGGCGCAGGCGGCGGGTGTTCCGCCAGGACGTGCGCGGGGCCAAGGAGACCCTGTCCCGGCACGCCTACACCGACGTGCCGATGCCACCGCCCTTCCCCGACGCCCACATCACCAGGACCGACCTGGAGCGGCTGATCGGCCCGCAGCTGGGCCGCACCGCCGAGTTGGTGGCCGACACCGTGCGCGCGGCCGGGCTCGCCCCCGGCGACCTGTCCACCGTGTTCCTCGTCGGCGGGTCGAGCCGGATCCCGCTGGTCGCCCGCCTGGTGCACGAGCGGACCGGCGTGATGCCGACCACCCTGGACCAGCCGGAGACGGTGGTCGCCCGCGGCGCCCTGCGGGTGGTCACCATGGACCCGCACCGGACCGGTGCGCTGCCCGGCGTGCGCCCGCCGCACCCGATGCACCAGCCCCTGGAGTCCCCGCCGCGTGGTTACCAGCCGGTGCCCGTCGGCGGTGCGGGCCCCGTGGTGACCCCGCCGGGTGGACTGCCCGCGCCGCCCCCCGGCGCGACCACCCGTCTGCCCCCGCTGCAGCAGAACTTCCCGCAGGTGCCGCCACAGGCCGCCAGCGCGGCGCCGCCCGTGCGCAATCGCTTGCGGTCACGGCTGCCCTGGCTGGTCGTCGGCGCCGTGGTCCTGGTGGTGGCCGTGGCCGTCACGCTGTTCCGCGTGCTGGGCAGCGGGCCGTCCGGCAAGCAGATCGCCCAGTACGACTACCAGTTCACCGCCCCGGTCGGCTGGAGCCAGGTCGGCGGGGACGCCACCAAGCGCGAGGTGCAGATCACCCCGGACGCCGCGCCCTCGGGCGACGACCTGATCGCGGTGCAGGAGCTCGCGCTGACCTACGACAGCTCCGGCCAGCGGGACCGCGCGGTGCGCGAGATCCGCGAGGCGGTGCAGGGTGCCGGTTCGGCCTTCTCCGGCTTCGCCGATCGGGTGAGTTTCGCGGGCAGGGACACCGTGTACTACCGCCAGCAGCGCGGGGGTGCGATGGTCGACTGGTACGTGGTGCTCAAGGGCAAGGCACAGGTCAGCGTCGGCTGCCAGTACACCGACGCGGGGCGCGACAAGGTGCAGGCGGCTTGCCAGCAGGTCGTGAGCGGCCTCACCGTCAACGCCTGATCCAGGAGGGAACCATGTCTTCAGCACAGATGTCTTCGGGGTCGGGCTTCGGGGCCGCCGCGTCCCGGTTCCGGGCCGAGGTGGACGCGGCGGTGGACCGTGGTGCCCGTGCCAGCGCCGCCGCCCGCGAGCGCAGTGCCGCCTTCGCCGGCCGCACCAGGGAGCTCGCCGAGGCCGTGCGATCGGGCCAGGCCAAGCCGGTCGCGGGCGAGCTCACCTCCGAGGACCTGCGCCGGTCGGCCACCTCGTTCCGCACGGACAACGGGCTGCCGGTCGACCGGTTGCCCGCGGGGGCGGACCTGCTCGCGGCAGCGCCCCCGGCGACTACTCCCAGTGCGACCCGACCACCCGCTCCGGGGAGGCGGTCTCCTCGTCCGAGTGACGATGACGAGGACTTTTCGCAAGAGAAAATCCTGTTCCGCGGCTAGTTCCACCCGGCCGCGTTTACTGGAGCAACTGTTTGCCACGAACTCGCGACGAGGCGGAACCGGACATGGCACTGTCGACGTCGCAGTGAACGTACGAACCAAGCAGGCACGACACCCACGTATGAAGGGGGCCTTCCAATGAGCGGCGGCTACGGGACCAACTACCAGGACATGGCGAACCTGGCCAAGGACATCGAGAACGTGGAGCAGGAAGTCAGCGCCTCGGTGAGCAAGCTCGCCTCCGACGTCGCCCCCCTGCAGAGCAGCTGGAAGGGCCAGGCCGCCACGGCTTTCCACAGCCTCATGGAGCGTTTCGACGCGGACGCCAAGAAGCTGAACCAGGCGCTGTCGGACATCGCCAACCAGATGAAGACCAACTCCGCCGGTTACGCCGCGCAGGAAGAGGAGCAGAGCCACAGCCTGAGCAACGTGGCCAGCCGCCTCGCCGGCAACTGATTCTTCTGGGATCGCTTTCGCGGTTCAGTTTCACCTTCGCGCAGATCACACGACCTTTTTCGACTTCATACAGGGGAGATACCAATGGGCGGGCACGTACAGGTTACTTTCGCTGAGGTCGCGCAGGCGGCTTCTGACATCAAGAGCATCCACCAGTCGATCGAGAGCCACCTCGACCAGCTCAAGAGCAAGCTGGCCCCGGTTGTCGGCGAGTGGACCGGTGAGGCCTCGGAGTCCTACCAGGAGGCGCAGCGCCGCTGGGACCAGGCCGCCGCGGACCTGTTCGCCACGCTGGCCGCGATCGGCTCCGCCGTGCAGCAGGCCGGCGAGGGCTACCAGAACGCCGAGGGCGCGGCCAAGAAGCTCTGGGGCTGACGGGTCGTTCACCCGAGCACGCCTTCGTGGACCCCGGCCCGGCCGGGGTCCACGCGCGTGTGCGGGGTGGACCACCCGTTTTGACCCTGCCGGGTGGCACCCGGTATCTTCTTACGTTGTTGTGCGGTATGCGGCGCGACGGTTGTTGCCGCGCGTGCACCAGCAATGCTCCACCACGCTGGCGCAGACGCCGCAACGACACCCCATGACGACCAAGACCTGCTTGAACTACTGCTCTGCGGCCCGTCCGCTCCCGAGCGAAGCATGTCTGCAGTGACGACGAGGTAGATCCGTGCGCACGTACAGCCCGAAGGCCGGCGAGGTGAACCGCGCCTGGCACGTCATCGACGCCCAGGACGTGGTGCTCGGCCGGCTCGCCACGCAGGTCGCGACGCTGCTGCGCGGCAAGCACAAGCCGACTTACGCCCCTCACGTGGACACCGGCGACTTCGTCGTCGTCGTGAACGCGGACAAGGTGGCGCTGACCGGTAGCAAGCGCGACCAGTCCTTCGTGTACCGCCACAGCGGTCACCCGGGTGGTCTCAGCAAGCGCTCCTTCGGCGAGATGCTGGACAAGCACCCCGAGCGCCTGGTCGAGAAGGCCATCAAGGGCATGCTGCCGCACAACAGGCTCGGTCGCGCCATGGCGACCAAGCTGAAGGTGTACGCGGGCCCGGCCCACCCGCACGCGGCCCAGGCGCCGCAGCCGTTCGAGATCACGAAGATCGCCCAGTGACCGAGGAAGCACCAGTGACCACTCCTGACATCGAGCCCGCCGTCGAGGCCGAGCTCGCCGAAGACGCCCAGTCGGCCGTCGCGGCCGAGGCTGACGCCGTCGCCGAGTTCGATGCCGCGGTCGACGCTGACGCTGAGGTCGAGGCCGCCGTCGAGGCTGCCCCGGTCGTCCTGCCCAACCGCCTGATCCAGACCGTCGGCCGCCGCAAGGAGGCCATCGTCCGCGTGCGCCTCGTGCCGGGCTCCGGTCAGTTCAAGCTGAACGGCAAGACCCTGGAGCAGTACTTCCCGAACAAGGTGCACCAGCAGCTCATCCGTGAGCCCCTGGTGACCGTGGAGCGGGCCGAGTCCTTCGACATCATCGGCAACCTGGTCGGTGGCGGCACCTCCGGCCAGGCCGGTGCGCTTCGCCTGGCGATCGCCCGTGCGCTGATCGAGTTCGAGATCGACGACCGCCCGGCCCTGAAGAAGGCCGGCTTCCTGACCCGTGACCCGCGGGCCAAGGAGCGCAAGAAGTACGGTCTGAAGAAGGCCCGCAAGGGCCCGCAGTACAGCAAGCGCTAACGCGCGAACCACAACGGGCGGCGTGTGTCTGCGAGAGCAGACCACGTCGCCCGTTGTGCTTGTGGCCCCCGTAGGCTGCCGCAGTCCTTCCCCACACTCAGGAGGTAGCAGCGCCCATGGCTCGCCTGTTCGGCACCGACGGCGTACGCGGTCTCGCCAACGCGGACCTGACCCCGGAACTCGCTCTCTCGCTGGCTTCCGCAGCCGCCCGGGTTCTGGCCGAGCACGACCGCTCGCACCGGCCGGTCGCCGTGGTCGGCCGGGATCCGCGTGCCAGCGGCGAGATGCTGGAGGCCGCGGTCACCGCAGGGCTGACCGCGGCCGGGGCCGACGTGCTGCGGGTGGGCGTGCTGCCCACGCCCGCCGTGGCGTACCTGGTGTCCGCGCTGTCCGCCGACCTGGGCGTGATGATCTCCGCCTCGCACAACCCGATGCCCGACAACGGGATCAAGTTCTTCGCCGACGGCGGCCACAAGCTGTCCGACTCGGTGGAGGACGAGATCGAGGCCACCCTCGGCGAGCAGGGCGGCGACCGGCCCACCGGTGCCGGGGTCGGCAGGGTGCGCGAGGTCACCGACGCGGTCCAGCGCTACACCGACCACCTGCTGCTGTCCACTCCGCACGATCTGCACGGGCTCAAGGTCGTGGTGGACTGCGCGAACGGGGCCGCCGCCACCGTGGCGCCCGAGGCGTACCGCAGGGCCGGTGCCGAGGTGATCGCGATCCACGCGGACCCGGACGGCCTGAACATCAACGACGGTTGCGGCTCGACGCACCTGGAGGTGTTGCAGGCCGCGGTGCTGGAGCACGGCGCCGACCTGGGCATCGCCCACGACGGTGACGCCGACCGCTGCCTGGCCGTGGACGCCTCCGGCGCGCAGATCGACGGCGACCAGATCATGGCCGTGCTCGCCCTGGCCATGAAGGACGCGGGCGAGCTGGTGGACGACACGCTGGTCGCCACCGTGATGAGCAACCTGGGGCTGCACCTGGCGATGCGCGAGCACGGGGTGAGCCTGCGCACCACCGCGGTCGGCGACCGGTACGTGCTGGAGGAACTGCGGGCCGGTGGCTTCGCGCTGGGCGGCGAGCAGTCCGGCCACGTGGTGCTGCCCTCGCACGCGACCACCGGGGACGGGCTGCTCACCGCGATGCGGCTGATGGCCAGGATGGCGGCCACCGGCCGGTCGCTGGCCGAGCTGGCCGGGGTGATGCGGCGGCTGCCGCAGGTCCTGATCAACGTCAGGGTCACCGACAAGGCGGCCGTCGCGGTGGCCGAGTCGGTCAGCAAGGCCGTGGCCGAGGTCAGCGCCGAGCTGGGGGAGACCGGCCGGGTGCTGCTGCGACCCTCCGGCACCGAGCAGCTGGTCCGGGTGATGGTCGAGGCGCCCAGCCACGACGAGGCCGAGTCCGCCGCCCAGCGGCTGGCCGGTGTGGTGTCCGCGGTCCACTAGTCGCCCGCTCCGTCGGGGTGGTCCTGGTTCGTTCGGCCGCACTGGTCGGTGCCGGTGTGGGATGGTGTTTCCCGGTGCGAATCGTCCCTATTCGGTGAATGGGGAACCAGGCGGGCCCCGGCGGAGTCCTAGTGGTCACCTGCACGGGCTCAAGGGGAGGACGACGGAACATGGGCGGTGGGGATCATGAGCGGTAGCGTCAAGGTCGATGGGCAGTCGCTCACCACGCTCAGCAACTACTTCCGCGAACTGGACGAGACAGCGGCCAACGGTTATCGGACCCGGCTGGACTCGGTGCACATCAGCGGAGACCTCACCGGCCGGGCCTGTCCCCAGGCGGGGGACGCGGTGAAGAAGGCCATGCAGGCGTTGAGCGCCAACGTGAAGGACTTCGGCAGCCACGCCGAGGACATCTGCGCGGGGCTGCGCAACACGGCGAAGAACTACTCCGACACCGACTCGGCGCACGCCGCCAACCTCAGCAACCAGGGTGGTGACCTCTGATGGCCAAGGGAGGACGCGGCGGCCCGCCGCACTCGCCATCAGGTGGGCACAACCCGCCCGGCGGCGGCCACAACCCGCCGAACCACCCGCCGCCCAACCCGCCTGGCGGTGGGCACAACCCGCCGAACCCGCCGAACAATCCGCCCGGTGGTGGCCACAATCCACCGAACCCGCCCAACCCGCCTGGCGGTGGGCACAATCCGCCAAACCCGCCTAACCCGCCGGGTGGTGGGCACAATCCGCCGAACCCGCCCAACCCGCCGGGTGGCGGCCACAACCCGCCGAACCCGCCCGGTGGTGGGGACGACCACCACGGCAACGGGGGCAAGGACGGCAGCGGCGGGGTCAGTGTCAACACCGGTGACATCAACGTCAACTCCGGTAACACCACGAACTCCGGCGATTCCGGCAACACGAACGGTTCCGGTAACACCGGTGATTCCGGGAACACGGGCAACACCGGGAACACGGGCAATACTGGCAACACCGGAAACACGGGCAATTCCGGGAACACGGGCAACAGCGGGCAGACCGCGAGCTTCGGTTCCGGTCGTTCCGACGACGTCTGCGACCAGAAGCTGGACAAGCTCGACGGGTTCAACCACTACCTCGGTTGGTACAACCTCTACACCGACAAGAACCTCGACTTCCGCAACGACATCTGCTCGAAGTACGACGCCGTGCGCGGCATCGACTACGGCCAGTTGAGCCAGGCGGCCTCCGACATCACCTCGGTGGGCACCGACTTCCAGCACACCCGCGACGAGATGGGCAGCAAGGTCGCCGGGGTGGTCGGCAGCGCGTGGACCGGGGACGCGGCCAACGCCTTCGGCACCTACGCCCAGCAGTTCGGCGCCAAGGCGCAGACCATCGACGGGGACATCGCCAAGGTCAGCGCCGCGCTGAGCTCCTCGACCGAGGCCGCCAAGAAGATCGTCGACGCCTACGGGCAGACCCTGGACCAGATCAAGTGGCCCATCGACATCGCCGACGGCGACCTGGTCGTGCTGATCGGGATCTACAAGGGCGCCAGCAGCGCGGCCGACATCATCCAGAAGCTGTTCAACGGCCTGGGTGACCTGATCGGCTTCCGGATGCCCAGCGGCGGCCTGCTCGAGATGGCGATGGACCTGCTCGGTGACATCGTCGACGCGGTGCTGCACGTGCTCGGCTGGACCGAGACGATCTTCCTGAAGGCCGTGGCCGCCGCCGTCAAGGCGTACCTGGACCCGGCGTTCAAGGACAAGTTCGAGCAGAACCTGCAGCTGCTGACCCAGGGCGCGCAGACCGCCGACCAGGGCATCAAGCAGGCGTTCCAGCCGCTGATCCAGGCGTGCGACGCGGTCAACAAGACCCCGTTCAGCGGGCTGTCCACGGTGCCGGAGGGCTCCCCGCAGCAGGACCAGCCCAAGGGCAAGCCCGGTGGCGGCGGCCACCAGCAGGGCGGCGGTGGAGGTGGCGGCCCCAGCGGTGGCGGTGGCGGCGGCCCCAGCGGAGGCGGCGGTGGTGGCGGCATGCCGCAGACCCCGCAGCCGCCCACCCCGGAGATGCCCAAGATCCCGGACCCGGCCTCGACCGCCGCGGCGCACGCGGAGACCGTCAAGATCCACGACGGCTCGAACAACATCGAGGTCGACAGCCCGGACGGCCAGGGCCACGTCAAGATCAAGGTGGACGACGGCTCCGGCAAGGCGCCCAAGACCTACGACGTGGACTTCAACAAGATCGCCAACGACCCGGCGGTCGCCGGGCTGGCGGGCCAGCACGGGGGCACGCCCCAGCTGGGGCCGGACGGCAAGCCGCTGCCGGGCCAGACCGGGTTGCCCGGTCAGCCGGGCCAGACCGGGGTCACCGGCCAGCACCCGACCGAGGTGCCCGGTCAGCCGGGGCAGCACGGGGTCGCCGGGCAGCACCCGACCGGGGTGCCCGGTCAGCCGGGCGCGCCGGGGCAGCCCACGGCCAACCCCGACGGCTCCATCCCGACCCACGCGGGCCCGGACGGCAAGGCCGTGATCCACGACGGCGACCTGACGATCACCGCCGAGCAGGGCGGGGTGCCCGGCGAGGTCAAGATCAGCGTCGACGACGGCTCGGGCAAGCCGCCGCACAACTACACGATCGACTACAACGACACCTCGGGGCCCAAGGCCTCGCCGGTGGACCCGGCGCACCCGGGCGGCACCCAGCCCTCCGGTGCCGGGACCATCCCCGGTCAGGCCACCGGCCAGCACGGGGCCGCCCAGCAGGTCCCGCTCAGCGGGCAGTCGCCGGTCGGAGATGTCCCGGTCGGCGCGGGTCAGGGCACAGGTGCGGCCGGGGCGTGGACCCCGCCCGCACAGGCCCAGCCCGAGCAGATGCCCACCTGGAGCGCGCCCGCCGCGGCGCACACCGAGGTGGCCGGTTTCGACGCGGGCGCCCCGGTGGCCGCCGACCAGGGCCGGTTCTCCGGCAGCCTGTTCGACGCCCCGGCCAGCACCACGGTCTCGGCGGCCGGGTTCGGGGTTGGCTCCGCGACCGGTGACACCGCGGGAGGCCCGTTGTCCTGGGGCGGCGGCTCCGGGGACCACGGCATGGTCGGCGGCCCCGACACCGGCCAGCACAGCGCAGCCCCCGCCGGGGCCCAGCAGTCGAGCGCCTGGGGCGCCGCGCACGGCGGTGCGGTGCAGGCCGGTGCTGTGGACGCCGCCGGTCACCCGACCGGTCCCGGCAACGCCGGGCTGGCCTCGGTCGGCGACAGCGCGCACGCCGCGCAACCCGGTGCGGGCGCGCCCGCGGGCATGATGGGTGGCGGCGGCATGGGCATGATGGGCGGTGGCCAGGGCGGCGGTGGCGGTCAGGGCGGTGACCAGGAGCGCACCAGCAACCCGTGGCGCACGCAGAGCGCGCTGTTCGACGACGCCAAGCAGTCCGCTGTGGACAGTGTGCTCGGGGAGGACAAGCGATGACCGTGGACGAGGCGACCGCCGCCGCGGACGAGGCCGTCGAGAAGATGGCCAAGCTGCGCTCGACGGTGCAGCAGCAGCGCGCCGAGAGCGATCGCAAGCTCGCCGAGGCGAAGGAGCAGAACCAGCAGGTCGTCGACAAGGCGATCGCCGAGGCGAAGGCCAAGCGGGAGGGCAAGCGCACCGCCGTTCCCGCGCGGGACCCGCGCCCCGAGGCGGGTTTCACCTTCTTCGACACCGAGGACGAGTACCAGGCCCCGCAGCGGCCCGCAGCCCCGGTGGCGCCGGAGTTCACGCCGCCGCCCAAGCCGACGCCGAGGCGGCACGCCCGCCCGGTCGCCGAGGACGAGGACGAGGACTACTCGAACCAGACCTGGATGCAGTGAGCACAGGGCGGGCCGGTGTTCCGGCCCGCCCGTCTGGTCAGAGGTGGCTGCGGACCTGGTTCGGGCCGCGGCGGTACTCGATGGCGGCCCGCTTGGTGTCGTTGTCCAGCAGCGCGTCGTAGCGGCGCTCGTCGGTGAGCACGCGCAGCAGGAACGCCGTGATCAGCGCCCTGGCCACCACGTGCGTCCTGGCGGCGCCCTTGCCGTGCAACAGCAGTTCGCTCCAGTGCCTGCCCTCGGTGAAGCCGAGGTGGTTGGCCCCGGACACCGTGCGGTACTGCACCGGACCGGCCCAGTTCTGCGCGATGGCCTCGCTGTGCCCGACCGGCGGCGCGATCAGGTCCTCCTCGGCGGCCAGGTGCAGCCCCGGCATCGCGCAGTGGCGCGCGGCATCCAGTGCGGAGGGCCTGGTCTCCGAAGCCGCCAGGGTGAACACGGCGCGCACCCGCTCGTCCTGCGAGGCGGTCAGCACCGCGCAGCCGCCACCGATCGAGTGGCCGCCCAGCGCCAGCCGTTCGCGGTCCACGGTGACCTCGCCCTCGCCCAGGCGCACCCCGGCGCAGACGTCCAGCGCGGTGCCCAGGTCGGCGGCGAACAGCCGGGGTGAGGCCAGCGGGCCGGTGTGTGTGGTCGGCGCGGCCACCACGAAGCCCCAGGACGCGAGGTGGCGGTACAGACCGGTGTAGCGCTTGGCCGGTTGCAGCCAGCCGTGGCCGAAGGCCAGCGCGGGCCTGCCGCGGCCCGCGCGCGGGGTGTACAGGCTGCCGGGCAGCCCGACCAGTGCGAGGTCGCCGCGGCGCACGCCCTCCGGCCCCGGCCTGCTGAGCTCGGTGAACGCCTGCTTGGCGGTCAGGGCCATGCGTCGCGACATACCCGTGGACGGTAGTCGATCGCGGCCGGTCGGGCCGCGCTGGCTCCCGCCCACAAATTGGTCTACACCACAGCGGGTGCGATCACGGTGCTGACCTGCGCCGACGTGCGACCGGGCGGGCGTCGGCAACCTCCCGGTGGTCTAGCTAGTCTGTACTCCCGTGTGCGGAATCGTGGGATACGTGGGACATCGCCCCGCTCTGGACGTCGTCCTGGAAGGACTGCGCCGACTGGAGTACCGGGGCTACGACTCGGCGGGTGTCGCCGTGCTCGACGGCGCGGGCGGCCTGGCCGTGGAGCGCAAGGCGGGCAGGCTGGCCAACCTGGAGGCCAGGCTGGACGAGGTCGGCCGCGACCACGTGTCCGGCACGACCGGCATGGGGCACACCCGGTGGGCCACCCACGGTGCGCCGATCGACCGCAACTCGCACCCGCACCGCGACGCCACCGGCCGCCTGGCCGTGGTGCACAACGGCATCATCGAGAACTTCGCCCTGCTGCGCGCCGAACTGGAGGCCGAGGGCGTCGAACTGGCCAGCGACACCGACAGCGAGACCGCCGCGCACCTGATCGCCCGCGCCTACGCCGCCGGGGACACCGCCGGTGACCTGCCCGCCAGCGTGCGGCTGGTGTGCCGCCGCCTGGAGGGCGCCTTCACCCTCGTGGTGACCCACGCCGACCAGGCCGACAAGGTGGTCGCCGCCCGGCGCTCCTCCCCGCTGGTGGTCGGCGTCGGCGAGGGCGAGACCTTCCTCGCCTCCGACGTGGCCGCGTTCATCGAGTTCACCCGCAACGCCGTGGAGCTGGGCCAGGACCAGTGCGTGGTGATCACCCGCGAGGGCTACGAGGTCACCGACTTCCTCGGCGAGCCGGTCGCCACCAAGGCGTTCGAGGTCAACTGGGACCTGTCGGCCGCCGAGAAGGGTGGCCACGACTACTTCATGCTCAAGGAGATCGAGGAGCAGCCCGAGGCGCTGGCGAACACGCTGCGCGGGCACTTCGTGGACGGCCGGATCGTGCTGGACGAGCAGCGGCTGGCCGACCAGGACCTGCGTGACGTGGACAAGGTCTTCGTGGTGGCCTGCGGCACCGCGTTCCACTCCGGGCTGGTCGCCAAGTACGCCATCGAGCACTGGACCCGGCTGCCCGTGGAGTGCGAGCTGGCCAGCGAGTTCCGCTACCGCGACCCGGTGCTGGACCGCGACACCCTGGTCGTGGCGATCTCCCAGTCCGGGGAGACCGCCGACACGCTGGAGGCCGTACGGCACGCCCGGGAGCAGAAGGCCCGCGTGCTGGCCATCTGCAACACCAACGGGGCGCAGATCCCGCGCGAGTCCGACGCCGTGCTCTACACCCACGCCGGGCCGGAGATCGGCGTGGCGGCCACCAAGACCTTCCTCGCCCAGATCGCCGCCAACTACCTGGTCGGGCTGGCCCTGGCCCAGGCCCGCGGCACCAAGTACCCGGACGAGGTGGCGCGGGAGTTCCACGAGCTGGAGGCCATGCCCGACGCCGTGCGGCACACGCTCGGGGTGGTGCCGCAGGTCCGCGAGCTGGCGCGCGAGCTGGCCGACTCCAAGGCGATCCTGTTCCTGGGCCGCCACGTGGGCTTCCCGGTGGCGCTGGAGGGCGCGCTCAAGCTCAAGGAGCTGGCCTACATGCACGCCGAGGGCTTCGCCGCGGGCGAGCTCAAGCACGGGCCGATCGCCCTGATCGAGCAGGGCCTGCCCGTGGTCATCGCGATGCCCTCGCCCAAGGGGCGCGCGGTGCTGCACGCCAAGCTGCTGTCCAACATCAACGAGATCCAGGCCCGCGGCGCGCGCACGATCGTCATCGCCGAGGAGGGCGACGACACGGTCAAGCCCTTCGCGGACCACCTGATCGAGGTGCCCGCCGTGCCCACGCTGCTGCAACCTCTGGTGTCCAGCGTGCCGTTGCAGGTGCTGGCCGCGGAGATCGCGCGCAGCCGCGGCTACGACGTGGACAAGCCCCGTAACCTCGCGAAGTCCGTGACCGTCGAGTAGAGGCAGGCGCTGTGCGTGGCGTGTGGACGACCGACCGGGTGCGAGCCGCCGAGCAACGGGCGTTCACCCGCGTGCCGGAGAGCAGGCTCATGCGGGCCGCGGCCTTCGCGGTGGCCGGTGAGGTCGCCGCACTGCTCGCCGAGCGCACGGGCGGGGTCGCCGGACGACGGGTGGCCCTGCTGGTCGGCGCGGGCAACAACGGCGGTGACGCGCTCTGGGCCGGTGCCTTCCTGCGCAGGCGCGGGGTGGCGGTGACCGCCGTGCTGCTCGCACCCGAGCGGGCGCACGCCGAGGGCCTCGCCGCGCTGCGCAGGGCGGGCGGCCGGGTCGGCACCGAGCTGGTCGAGGCCGACGTGGTCGTGGACGGCATCGTCGGGCTGTCCGCCCGCGGCCCGCTGCGCCCGGACGCCGCCGCGCTGGTCGAGCGGGTGAGCGCGCCCATCGTGGCCGTGGACCTGCCCAGCGGGGCCGATCCCGACACCGGCGCGATCGAGGGCCCCGCCGTGCACGCCGAGGTCACCGTGACCTTCGGCGGGCGCAAGCCGGTGCACGTGGTGGGGCCCGGTGCCATCGCCAGCGGCTGGGTGCGCGTGGTGGACATCGGGCTCGGTGCCGAGCTGGGCGAGCCGGACGCCGTGCTGCTCGACCGCGCCGAGGTCGCGCGGGCGTGGCCGGTGCCCGGCCCGACCGACGACAAGTACAGCCAGGGCGTCACCGGGGTGGCGGCCGGGTCGGCAACCTATCCCGGTGCCGCCGTGCTCGCTTCCGGTGCCGCCGTGCTCGCCACCAGCGGCCTGGTCCGCTACGCGGGCACCGCTGCCGAGGTGGTGCGCACGCGCTGGCCCGAGTCGGTGGCCACCGGCTCCGTCACCGACGCGGGCCGCGTGCAGTCCTGGGTCGTCGGGCCGGGACTGGGCACCGGCAAGGCAGGGCGCGGGGTCGTCGCCGAGGTGCTCGGCGCGGGCGTGCCCGTGTGCGTGGACGCCGACGCGATCACCCTGCTGGCCGCCGACCCCGCGCTGTGGGACGCCCGCGACCCGGACACGCCGGTGGTACTGACCCCGCACGACCGCGAGTTCGCCCGGATCGCCGGGGAGGTCGGTTCCGACCGGATCGGGGCCACCAGGCAGGCCGCGCGCACACTGGGCGCCGTGGTCCTGCTCAAGGGCAACAGCACCGTGGTCGCCGCCCCGGACGGGCGGGTGCTGGTCAATCAGGCCCGCTCCGCGTGGCCCGCGACGGCCGGTTCCGGTGACGTGCTGTCCGGGCTGATCGGCGCGCTGCTCGCCAGCGGCATGGACCCGTGGCTGGCCGCGGGCTGCGCCGCCCACGTGCACGAACTGGCCGCCGAGATCGCCGCCGACGGGGCTCCCGCGCCCGCCTCGCACATCGTCGACGCCATTCCCGCTGCCATCCGATCGGTGCGTGCCTCGTGATCCGCAAGCTCGTCCCGGTGCTCGCCGCGCTGCTGCTCGCCGCGAGCCCCGTGCCCGCCTCCGCCGTCACCTCGGCCGAGGACTACGGCGCCTACTCGATGATGTTCAGCCAGCACGCGGGGCAGTTCACCCCCGACGGGGTGAATCTGTACCAGTGGGCGTGGAAGCCCACCTCGCCCACCGAGTCGCGGATCTACTGGGGCGAGTCCAAGTCCTGGCCGCCCAGCTACGGCGAGCGCTTCCTGCGCGACGGCGACTGGGTGCTGCTCGACGGCTACGACGCCCCGGACAACGGGTTCAACCCGCAGCGGGTCACCAGCGAGTCCGTCGGGGACGCCAACTGCGCCAACCTGAGCCCGATCCCGTCCAACGGCGGCCGCCAGCACTACGTGCGCTGGACCATCCCCAGCACCGCGTACTGCCTCCAGGCCACCGGGACCATCACCGTGCCCGCCAACGGCGCCGTCGTGCACTTCCAGCACAACCAGGTCTGGTACCCGCCCGCACCCTGTGAGGCCCCCGGGCACCCCGGCCAGACCTGCATCCGCCAGCACGAGCAGTGGTTCGACGACAAGGACCAGCCCTTCGGCCTCGTGCTGGAGCGTGACCAGTACATCGCCCGGGGTCACGGCATGGCATTCCTTATCGACAAGACCCGCCCCGACCAGTGGCACGCCCACATCACCAGCGACTGGTCCTGGCCGGCCTGACCGGGTGGCGTGAAGGTGGCTTTCACTGCGCCCAGCGCAGTGAAAGCCACCTTCACGGCAGCTCCCGCGGCGAGCGGCCCGCGGTACGGCTGTGCCACCATGAACGGTGTTATGGCTGACCAGCACAATCCGTTGCCGCGCGCTCAGGTCCAAGTGGACCTGGACGCCATCCGGTACAACGTCGACCAGTTGACCCGGCTCGCCGCGCGTACCGGCGCCCAGACGATGGCCGTGATCAAGGCGGACGCCTACGGGCACGGGGCGCTCGCCGTGGGCAACGCCGCACTGGCCGCGGGCGCGTCCTGGCTGGGCGTGGCCTCGGTGGACGAGGCGCTGGCCCTGCGCGGGGCGGGCATCCAGTCCAGGGTCTTCTGCTGGCTGCACACGGTGGACGACAACTTCGGCCCGGCCGTGGCCGCGGGCATCCACCTGTCGGTGGCCTCGCTGCGCCAGCTGTGGGCGGTCAACTCCGCCGCCCGTGCGGTGGGCGTCGAGGCCAAGGTGCACCTCAAGATCGACACGGGGCTGACCCGCAGCGGTTGCCAGCCCGCCGAGTGGTCCGCGCTGGTGGAGGCGGCGGCCACGGCCCAGGCCGAGGGCAGCCTGGAGGTCGCCGGGGTCTGGTCGCACCTGGCCTGCGCGGACGAGCCCGGCCACCCGAGCGTGGACCGCCAGGCGGCGCGGCTGGACGATGCGTACAAGGTGGCGGCCAACGCCGGTCTGAACCCGATCCGGCACATCGCGAACTCGGCGGCCACGCTGACCCGCCCCGACCTGCACTTCGACCTGGTCCGCCCGGGCATCGCGGTCTACGGCCTCAACCCGGTACCCGGCTCGGCCACACTGCGCCCCGCCATGAGCTTCCGCTCCACGGTCTCGCTGGCCCGCCGCGTGCCCGCGGGCGAGGCCGTCTCGTACGGCCACACCTGGACCACCGAGTCGGAGACCACGCTCGCGCTGGTGCCGGTCGGTTACGCCGACGGCATCCCGCGCACCCTGTCGGGCCGGATGGAGGTCTGGCTGGGCGGCCGCCGCAGGCCGGTGGTCGGCCGGGTCTGCATGGACCAGATCGTGGTGGACTGCGGGGACGACCCGATCACCGACGGGGACGAGGTGCTGCTGTTCGGCCCCGGTGACCGAGGCGAGCCCACGGCCCGCGAGTGGGCCGACACGATCGGCACGATCGACTACGAGATCGTCACCGGCATGTACCGGCCGAGGGTGAGCCGCAGCTACGTCGGCGGCCGGCGGTGAAGCCGGTCTGGCGCGCGCTGGGTGTCGCGGGCGGCATTCTCGGCGCGGCGGCCACGGGCGTCGCGGTGAGCGCTGTCGCCCACGGGGCAAGGGTGTCCGCCCAGCGGCGCAAGGCCGAGGACAAGTACGCCGACGAACCGCTCGGCGCACTGGAGCCCAGCCGCGAGTCCACAGTGGCCGCCGACGACGGCTTACCGCTGGCCTGCGAGGAGGTCGACCCGGCCGAGGGCGGCGAGCCCGAACTGACCGTGGTGCTGGTGCACGGCTACACCCTGGACCGCCGCTGCTGGCACTTCCAGCGCCGCGACCTGGCCCAGCTGACAGGTCCTCGGGTTCGGCTGGTGCTCTACGACCAGCGCAGCCACGGCCGTTCCGGGGCCGCCAACTCCGAGTCCAGCACCATCGAGCAGCTGGGCCGCGACCTGGACGCCGTGGTGCGCGCGCTGGTGCCGAACGGGCCGATCGTGCTCGTCGGGCACTCCATGGGCGGCATGACGATCATGGCCTTGGCCGAGCAGCGGCCCGAGCTGTTCGTGGAGCGGGTCCGGGGTGTCGCGCTGATCGGCACCTCGGCGGGCGACATCGGGCGCTCGGGTCTGCCCCGGCCCGTGCTGTCCCGGCACAACCCGGCGGCCAGGGGGCTCGGGGTGATCGCCGAGTGGCAGCCCGGTCTGGTCGAGTGGGCGCGACGGGCGGGCGGGCACATCACCTGGAGCGCGATCAGGGCGCTCGCCTTCGGGGACAACAAGGTCAGCCCCTCGCTGGTGGACCTGATGGAGCTGATGATCGACGGCACCTCGGTCAAGGCGATCACCGACTTCGTGCGGACCCTGGGCACGCACTCGCGCTACGCGGCGCTGGCCGGTCTGCGGCACTGCCGCGTGCTGGTGCTCAGCGGGGACCGCGACCGGCTGACCCCGTTCTCGCACGCCGAGGCGATCGCCGCGCACCTGCCCGACGCCGAGCTGGTGCTCGTCGAGGGCGCGGGGCACATGGTCATGCTGGAACAGGCCGACCTGGTCACCGGCCACCTGGTGGAACTGGTGCGCGGCTGCACCTCCAAGAACGATGGGCGAGGTTGGTGGAAACGAGCGTGACGACGGTGGAACTGCCCACCGTGGAGGACACTGTCCACTTCGGACAGAGGCTGGGCGGCCTGCTGCGCGCGGGCGACCTGGTGCTGCTGTCCGGGCCACTGGGCGCGGGCAAGACCGCGCTGACCAGGGGAATCGGCGACGGGCTCGGCGTGGTGGGCAGGATCAGCTCGCCGACCTTCGTCATCGCCAGGGAACACCGCGCCGCCCCCGACGGACGCGGTGTGCCGCTGGTGCACGTGGACGCCTACCGGCTGGGCGGCCACCTGGACGAGCTGGACGACCTCGACCTGGACACCGAACTGGTCGAGGCCGTGGTCGTGGTCGAGTGGGGCGAGGGCCTCGCCGAGCGCCTGTCCACCGACCACCTGCTGATCCGCCTGGAGCGGCGCGAGGACGACGTCCGGCTCGCCCACCTGCTGCCGCACGGCTCCTGGACCAGCAGGGAGCTGCCCGCCTGAGGGGTCGTCCACAGGCGGCCAGTTGTCCACACCTGGATCTTCGGCAAGATCAACTGTCGGGGTGGGGCGGTAGACTGGTACCGGGGTCGCCCCCCTGGGAGTGGCGGGGGATGCACTAGTCGTTACGACTTGGCCCCCTCACTGTGGCAGATCCCGCTTCTTGACCTTGCCCAGCTCGTTGCGGGGCAGGGAGTCCACGAAGTGCACGAGCCGGGGGCGCTTGTGCGGGGTGAGCAACCGGGCCACGTGGTCGATCAGCTCCTGGGCCTGGGGGCGCTGCTGGGCGGGCACGACCCAGGCCACGATCCGCTCGCCCAGGTCCTCGTCGGGGCGTCCGGCCACCGCCACCTCGGCGACCCCGGGGTGTTCCAGCAGCGCGTTCTCGATCTCGCCCGCGCCGATCTTGAACCCGCCGCTCTTGATGATGTCGGTGGCCCGCCTGCCGACGATGCGGATGTAGCCGTCGGCGGCCCGGGTGGCCATGTCCCCGGTGCGGAACCAGCCCTCGTGCAGCGCCTCGGCGGTGGCGTCGGGCCGGTTCAGGTACTCCAGGAACAGGTTCGGACCGCGCACCTCGATCTCGCCGATGGTCTCGTCGTCGCTGGCGGTGATCACGGCACCGGCCTCGTCGACCAGCCGCACCTCGACCCCGTCCACGGGCAGCCCCACGGTGCCGGGGCGGCGCTCGCCGTCGAACCGGACGCTGGTGTTCATCAGCGTCTCGGACATGCCGTAGCGCTCCACGATGCGCTGGCCGGTGGCGCGGGCGATCCGGTCGTGGCAGGTGGCCGGCAGTGCGGCGGAGCCGGAGACCAGCAGTCGCGCGGCGGCCACCCCCTTGGCGACCTCGGGGTTGGCCTCGGCCTCGGCGGCGAGCCGGTGGTACATCGTGGGTACGCCGAACATCATCGTGGCCGGTCCGGCCAGCTCGGCGGCGGCGGCCTCGGGCCGGAACTGCCCGAGGTGGTGCACGGCCCCGCCGCGGCGCAGCGGCCCGAGCACCCCGACGATCAGCCCGTGCACGTGGAACAGCGGCAGACCGTGCACGACCACGTCCTCGGCGGTCCACTGCCAGGCGGCGGCCAGCGCGTCCAGGTTGCTGGCGATCGCCCGCCTCGGCAGGACGACGCCCTTGGGCGGTCCGGTGGTGCCGGAGGTGTAGACGATGAACGCGGGCGACTCCCCGTCGGCCTCGGGCGGCAGCTCACCGGTGCCGCGCGCGTCCGGGTCCACGTCGACGCGCGGCAGCTCGGCGAGGCCGCCGGGCAGCTCGACCCCGGCCGCGGCCAACACCAGCTCGGGCTTGCTGTCGGCGAGGATGTGCTCCAGCTCGCGCTCGCCGACCTTCGGGTTGATCGGCACCACGGGCACGCCCGCGACCAGCGCGCCCACCACGGCCACGCAGGTCTGCACGGTCGGCGAGGCCCACACCGCCACCGAGCCGGTGCCGAGCCGGCCCGCGAGTGCGGAGGCGGCACCTGCCAGGTCCCGGTAGGTCAGCACAACTCGATCACCGAAGCGAATGGCCTCGGCCTCCGTCGGGTCCGCCAGCGCGGGCAGCAGCATCCGATCACCCCTCAGGTCGTCGTCCCCGCCGATGATGGCCGTACCCTTGACCACCGTGCTAGTGCTCGCCATCGACACCGCCACCCCCGCCGTCACCGCCGGTGTGGTCCAGCTCGACCCCGACAGCGCGCCCGTCACCCTCGCGCAGCGGGTCACCGTGGACGCCAAGGCGCACGGCGAGCTGCTGATCCCGCACGTGCTGGCCTGCTTGGCCGAGATCGGGCGTGAGCTGTCCGCAGTGGACGCGATCGTGTGCGGCAGCGGCCCTGGCCCGTTCACCGGGCTCCGTGTGGGCATGGTCACGGCGGGCGCGCTGGGGCAGGCCCTGGACCGCCCGGTGTACCCGGTGCCGACCCCGGACGCGCTGGCCATCGACGCCAACACCGGGCACGGCCTGCTCGTGGCCACCGACGCGCGCCGCCGCGAGGTCTACTGGGCGGCCTACGACGCGGCGGGCAGGCGCAGCGACGGCCCGCACGTGGAGCGGCCCGCCGAGCTGGCCGAGAAGCTGCCCACCCTGGGCGTCGCCGCCGCGGCGGGTGAGGGCGCCGAGCTGTACGCCGAGGTGCTTGGCCTGCCGCTGGTGCCGGTGAAGTACCCGAGCCCGGCAGGCCTGGTCGCCGCGGCGGCCGTGGAACTGCTCGCCTCGGCCCGGCCCGGCCCGCTGACCCCGCTCTACCTGCGCCGCCCGGACGCGATCGAGCCGGTGGGCCGCAAGCGGGTGACCCGGCCGTGACGGCGGGCTTCACCCTGGAGCCGCTGCGCCACCGCGACGCCCGACGCTGCGCGGAACTGGAGCGCGAGCTGTTCCCCGAGGACGACCCGTGGCGCGAGCGGGCCTTCCTGTCCGAACTGGACCAGGGCCACCACTACCTGGCCGCCCGCGACGAGCAGGGCGAGCTGATCGGCTACGCGGGGCTGGCGGTGGCGGGCCGTGCCCCGGACTTCGAGGCCAGCGTGCAGACCATCGCCGTATCGGCCCACTGGCAGGGCAGGGGCGTGGGCAAGGCACTGCTGCGGGCACTGCTGGAGCGCGCCGACCAGTTCCGGGCACCGGTGTTCCTGGAGGTCCGCACGGACAACGCCACGGCGATCGCGCTGTACCGGGCGCACGGATTCGAGCAGTTGGGGCTGCGTCGCCGCTACTACCAGCCCTCTGGGGCGGACGCCTACACGATGGGCCGCCCGATTCAAGACCGTCAGGAGAGCACCCTATGAGTCGCGAGCGCATCGTCCTGGGCATCGAGAGCTCCTGTGACGAGACCGGTGTCGGCATCGTGCGGATCAGGCACGACGGCACCCTCGAACTGCTCGCCGACGAGGTGGCCTCCAGCGTGGAGGAGCACGCCAGGTTCGGCGGGGTGGTGCCGGAGGTGGCCAGCCGGGCGCACCTGGAGGCGATGCTGCCGACGATGCACCGGGCCCTGGGCGCCGCGGGTGTCGCGCTGAAGGACGTGCACTCGATCGCCGTGACGGCCGGGCCGGGGCTCGCCGGTGCCCTGCTGGTCGGGGTGTCGGCGGCCAAGGCCTACGCCGCCGCGCTGGGCAAGCCGCTGTACGGGGTGAACCACCTGGCGGGCCACGTGGCCGCCGACACGCTGGAGCACGGCCCGCTGCCCTCGCCCTGCCTCGCGCTGCTGGTCTCCGGCGGGCACTCCTCGCTGCTGCTGGTCGAGGACCTGGCTGGCAAGATCACCGAGATCGGCGCGACGGTGGACGACGCCGCGGGTGAGGCGTACGACAAGGTCGCCAGGGTGCTGGACCTGCCCTACCCGGGCGGGCCGCCGATCGACAAGCTGGCCAAGCAGGGCAACGGCTGTGCCATCGCCTTCCCGCGCGGGCTGACCGGTTCGCGGGACGCCAAGTACGACTTCTCCTTCTCCGGGCTGAAGACCGCGGTGGCGCGCTGGGTGGAGCGCTGCGAGCGGTCCGGCGAGCAGGTGCCGGTGGCCGACGTGGCCGCGTCCTTCCAGGAGGCGGTGGCCGACGTGCTGACCGCCAAGGCGGTGCGCGCGGCCAAGGACCTGGGCGTGGACACGCTGGTGATCTCCGGCGGGGTGGCGGCCAACTCGCGGCTGTCCGCGCTGGCGGCGCAGCGCTGCGAGGCGGCGGGCATCCACCTGCGGGTGCCCCGGCCCCGGCTGTGCACCGACAACGGGGCGATGATCGCCGCGGTGGGTGCCCACCTGGTCGCCGCCGGTGCCGAGCCCTCGGGGCTGGAACTGGCCACCGATCCGGGCCTTCCGGTCAGCACGGTGCAGATCGTGTGAACATTCCACCGGGAATTCACAGGGATTCGTTGTGAACCTGCCATGGGTATTCCGGCGAATCGGTGAACATCTGGTGGCGCGTAATGCTCCGTCGGGATTGAGCGATGTGGGGGATGGTCGGCCGCCGGGTGGCGGCCCTTCCCTTGCCCCCCGATCCCTGTCGTGAACGTGGTTCACCAGACGGAGGAAGCCTTGTTACGTCTCAGGAACGTATTGGTGGTCACGGCCGCCACCGCCGCGGTGGTGGCCGCCTCCGCCCCGGCGGCGTTCGCGGCCACCGCCGCATCCCCGAAGATCGATCTCAAGGTCCTGGTCGTCACCGACGGTGGGCCTGCCGTTTCCGCGATCAGCCAGCAGTTGTCGCTCGAAGGCGTGCCGCAGACGATCGTCGACCTCAACAACGCCTCGCGCCCGCAGCTGACCGCGGCGTTCCTGTCCGGGACCGCCGAGGCCAAGTTCCAGTCCGTGGTGCTGCCCAACCAGGCGCCCGCCGGGCTGAGCGCGGCCGAGCTCACCGCGCTGACCACCTACGAGTCCAGCTACGGCATCCGCCAGGTCGACGCGTACGTGTACCCGACCGCCGCGGTCGGCCTCAACGCCCCGTCCTACTCCGGTCAGCTCGACGGTGTCACCGCCTCGGTGACCGCGGCGGGCAAGGCCACCGGCGCCTTCCCGTACCTGTCCGGCTCGGTGAAGTTCGAGGACCGCAGCCCCGCCGTCGCCGAGTCCTACGGCTACCTGTCGACCCCGGCCACCCCGGCCACCGGCACCAGCTTCACCCCGCTGGTGACCGCGCCGATCGCGGGCAGCTCCACCGCGGGCGTGCTGTCCGGGGTCTACACCTCCGGCACCCGCTCGGAACTGGTCAACACCTTCGTCTACAACGCCAACCAGCACCAGTTCCAGGCGCTGGCGCACGGCATGGTGACGTGGATGACCAAGGGCGTCCATCTGGGACTGAACCGGAACTACTTCAACGTCGACATCGACGACGTGTTCCTGGCCGACGACCAGTGGAACACCGAGGCCAAGTGCACCCCCGGTGACGTGGACTGCCCGATCCCGACCCCGGGCCAGAACGGCCCCGCCGCCAACCCGGTGCGGATGACCCCGGCCGATGTGGACTACCTGGCCAACTGGCAGAAGCAGAACAACTTCAAGTTCGAGATGTTGTTCAACGGCGGCGGCAGCGCGGACGTGATCGCGGACAGCGGCTCCGACCCGACGCTGACCCAGTTCAAGAAGTACGCCAACCAGTTCCACTGGGTGAACCACACCTACACCCACGAGTTCCTCGGCTGCACCCAGAACGTGACGGTCGTGCCGTGGCAGTGCACTGTGGACGCCAGCGGCAACACCGTCTACATGTCCCAGGCGGACATCTCCAGCCAGATCAGCCAGAACAACACCTGGGCGCAGCAGAACGGTTTCAGCGGCTACCAGGACCGCTCCGAGCTGGTGACCGGTGAGCACTCCGGCCTGTTCGTGCTGCCGCAGCAGCCCAACGACAACCCGAACCTGGCGCCCGCGCTGAAGGCCAACGGGATCAAGTGGGCCGGTGCCGACGCCTCGCGCCAGCCCGTGCAGCGCCAGCTCACCGGCAGCTCCGCGCTGACCGTGCCGCGCCACCCAGTGGACGTGTACTACAACGTCTCCACCGCGGCGCAGGAGATCGACGAGTACAACTGGCTCTACACCTCGCGGGCCGACGGCGGCAGCGGCATCTGCACCGACAACCCGGCGACCACCACCTGCATCGCCCCGCTCAACGCCACGACCGGGTTCACCGACTACATCGTGCCGCTGAACACGCAGATCGTGGTCGGCCACCTGCTCGGCAACGACGCGGACCCGCACTACATGCACCAGTCCAACCTGGCCGGTGACCGGCTGGCGTACTCGCTGGTCGGCAGCGTGCTGGCCGCCTACCGCGGCGAGTTCGCCGCGAACACCCCGGTGGTGCAGCAGAACCTGGCCGCCGCGGGCCAGACGATGGCCAACCAGGCCGCGTGGCAGAAGGCGCTGCTGGGCGGCACCGCCTCGGCCTACACGCTCAACGGCCGGGTCTACGTCTCCGCCCCGAGTGGCCTGCAGGTCCCGATCACGGTGCCGGACGGCACCACCGACTGTGGCCTGCTGTGCACCGGCATCCTGGCGCAGCCCTACGGCACGGCCTACTCCGCGGAGAAGTCGCGGTGGCAGAACGGCAGCGTCACGCTGATCCTGCCCAAGAGCGCCACCACCGCGAGCACCACCAGCACGACCGCCACGCTGCCCAGCACCACCTCGGCCGCACCCAAGGCGTACGTGCCGCCCGCCGTGGTGACCACGCCGGAGCAGGCGACCCCGTTGCAGCCGACCAAGCGCGGCCTGTCCGTGCCCACGGCCAAGTCGGGCAAGCCCCAGCTGACCCTGCCCAAGCACCACAGGTAGTCCGCTGACCCGGAGCGCCGACACGTCCCCGCACGGGGTGCGTGTCGGCGCTCCGCGCGTTCTAGGCGGCCGGTTCCGCGAGGACGAGCACCTGCACGTGTTCGCGGACGTGTTCGCCGAGCACCGCCGCTGCCGCGTCGGTGATCAGGGTGATCAGGCGGTCCACCGCACCGGGTACGCGCAGGGCGGGCTCGCGCAGTTCCAGGCTGATCGTCACCAGTTCCGCCGGCGCGGGAGCACCGGCCAGCCCCCAGCGCCGGGGTGGCACGCCGACCAGTCGCACGGCGGCGACCGCGCTCAGTTCGCCGTAGACCTCTGCGACGACCGCGACCAGTTCCCGGGTGAGCCGCTGCTCGACGGTGTCGTCGAGGGCGTCCTCGGCCAGGTACGCGGTGAAGTGCGGCATGCGGCTGCCCTCCGGGTAGCATCGACGAGAAAGCTACTTTGCTTTGAAAGCAAAAGCATTTGTTCGCAAAGGTATGCGCGGGTGGGGTGGATGTCAACGGAACTGGCGGTGGACGAGGCGATCCGGGCGCTGCTGCTGATGATGCCCAGGCTGGTCGCCAGGGCCAAGCGCATCCCGGTGCCCGAGGAGATCCAGTCCCTGGAGCTCTCGCCCAGGCACCTGTCGCTGCTGTCCTACCTGCTGTTCGACGGGGCGATGACGGTGAACGAACTGGCCGCCCGGCTGGAGGTCGCGCCGACCACGGTGAGCCTGCTGGTGGCCGAGCTCAGTCGCAAGGGCGTGCTGCTGCGGCGGGAGGACGAGGCGGACCGGCGCCGCAGGATCGTCAGCATCGCCGAGGACAGGCTGCCCGTGATCGAGGGCTGGCTCGCCCGCGGTGCCACCGCCTGGCGCGCCGCCCTGGAACCGCTCACCCCGGGGCAGCGGCAGATGTTCGTGAACACCCTGCGGATCTACGAACTCGGTGTGCGGGACGCGGCCGAACCCCGCTGAGACCTGCGTTCGAGTGCCGGTGACCCCACCCCGTTGAACCGTTGGCACTCAGGTGGGTAGAGTGCTAGTCGCACGGCACCATCTACCGCCCCGGCTCCCGCGACGGCGGGGTGGCAGGCGCCGTCGGTACCTGCCAAACGCGTTCGACGACCCGTGGAGGTCACCCCGGTGAGCGTGAACATCAAGCCGCTCGAGGACAAGATCCTCGTCCAGGCCAACGAGGCCGAGACGACGACGGCGTCTGGCCTCGTCATCCCGGACACCGCCAAGGAGAAGCCCCAGGAGGGCAAGGTCCTGGCTGTTGGTCCGGGCCGCATCGACGACAAGGGCAACCGCGTCCCGCTGGACGTCGCCGTCGGCGACGTCGTCGTGTACTCCAAGTACGGCGGCACCGAGCTCAAGCACAACGGTGAGGAGTACCTCATCCTCTCCGCCCGCGACGTGCTGGCCGTCATCAACTGACGCTAGGCGTCCGCGCGACACCAGGCGCCCCGGGGGCCCCACACCGGGGCTGCCGGGGCGTTTGTCATGCACAAGTCCTGAGAAAGGCTCGCAATGCCCAAGCAGATCAGCTTCGACGAGGACGCTCGTCGGGCACTGGAGCGCGGCGTCAACAAGCTTGCCGACGCGGTGAAGGTGACCCTCGGCCCGCGCGGCCGGCACGTCGTGCTGGACAAGAAGTTCGGTGGCCCCACGGTCACCCTGGACGGCGTCACCGTGGCCCGCGAGGTCGAGCTGGAGGACTCCTTCGAGAACCTCGGCGCGCAGCTGGCCAAGAACGTCGCCACCAAGACCAACGACATCGCCGGTGACGGCACCACCACCGCCACCGTGCTGGCCCAGGCGCTGGTCAAGCACGGCCTGCGCAACGTGGCCGCCGGTGCCAACCCGACCTCGGTCGGCCGCGGCATCCAGGCCGGTGTCGACCACGTCGTGGAGTTCCTCAAGGGCAAGGCCACCCCGATCAAGGGCCGCGACAACGTGGCCCAGGTCGGCACCGTGAGCTCCCGCGACGCCTCCATCGGCGCGCTGCTCGGCGAGGCCATCGAGAAGGTCGGCGAGGACGGCGTGATCACCATCGAGGAGGCCAGCACCCTGGCCACCGAGCTGGAGATCACCGAGGGCGTGCAGTTCGACAAGGGCTACATCTCCGCGTACTTCGCCACCGACCCGGAGGCGCAGGAGGCGGTCTACGAGGACGCCTTCATCCTGCTGCACCGCGAGAAGATCTCGGCGCTGGCCGACCTGCTCCCGGTGCTGGAGAAGGTCGCCCAGGCGGGCAAGCCGCTGGTGATCGTGGCCGAGGACGTCGAGGGCGAGGCCCTGTCCACGCTGGTGGTCAACTCCATCCGCAAGACGATCAAGATCGTCGCGGTGAAGGCCCCGTACTTCGGCGACCGCCGCAAGGCGTTCCTGGACGACCTGGCCATCGTCACCGGCGGCCAGGTCGTGGCCGCCGAGGTCGGCCTGAAGCTGTCCGAGGTGGGCCTTGAGGTGCTGGGCAGCGCCCGGCGCATCACCATCACCAAGGACAACACCACCATCGTGGACGGCAAGGGCCGTTCCGAGGAGGTGGCGGCCCGCGTCGAGCAGCTCCGCAAGGAGATCGAGGCGACCGACTCCGACTGGGACCGCGAGAAGCTGCAGGAGCGGCTGGCCAAGCTGTCCGGCGGCGTGGCCGTGATCAAGGTCGGTGCCGCCACCGAGACCGAGCTCAAGGAGCGCAAGCACCGCATCGAGGACGCGGTCGCCGCCACCAAGGCCGCGGTCGAGGAGGGCATCGTGCCCGGCGGCGGTTCCGCGCTGGTGCAGGCCGCCAAGGAGCTCGAGGGCAACCTGGGCCTGACCGGTGACGAGGCCACCGGTGTCGCCATCGTGCGCGCCGCGCTGTCCGCCCCGCTGTTCTGGATCGCCAGCAACGCCGGTCTCGAGGGCGCCGTCGTGGTGTCCAAGGTCGCCGAGCAGCCGTGGGGCCACGGCTTCAACGCCGCCAAGCTGACCTACGGCGACCTGGTCGGCGAGGGCGTCATCGACCCGGTGAAGGTGACCCGCTCCGCGGTGGCCAACGCCGCTTCCATCGCCCGCATGGTGCTCACCACGGAGAGCGCCGTCGTGGAGAAGAAGGAAGAGGAGCCGGCGGCCGCCGCCGGTCACGGTCACGGCCACGGGCACTGAGCCGACCCGCTGAGCGGGACTCACGGCAGAACCGGCGAGTCCCGCTCAGCGGAGCGCGAGTCCCGCCCAGGACGTGCTGAAGGGGGGCCTCCCACCGGAGGCCCCCCTTCGCGTTTCGGCTAGACCTGCTGCCACTGGGCGCGCTGCTCCTGGCGCCCGACCAGGAACCAGAGCACGCTGCCCACCAGCGGCACGGCGCAGACAAGCAAGGACCAGACGAGCTTGGCACCGGGGCCCTGCGCCGACCGGAGGATCCCGGACAGCGCGAGCACGGCGATCAGGACGTGGGCGATGGCCAGGCAGCCCAGGCCGATGGCGCCCAGCGCCTGGAGGACCTGGCTGAACTGAACTGCCGCGAGCTGCATGCTGACCCCTCTCCTCCCACTCCGAACCGTCATCGACGGTAGGTGGCGCGGTCCTCATCGGACGTCGGCCGGGAAGATGGTCAGCTGGTCATACCTGAGGACTAGGACGTGAGCGCGAGTTGACGACGGCGGGTCTTGATGATGTTGTCCCGCTCGGATTCCGACATGCCGCCCCAGATGCCGTAGGGCTCCTGCACGGCCAGGGCGTGCCTGCGGCACAGGTCCAGCACAGGGCAGCTGTGGCAGACAGCCTTGGCCCTGGCCTCGCGGCGGGAGCGGGCCGGGCCGCGTTCCCCGTCGGGGTGGAAGAAGAAAGCGCTGTCCATACCGCGACAGTTCCCCTGCAGCTGCCAGTCCCACACGTCAGCGTTGGGACCGGGAAGCCTCCTGGTATCCGCCATCGAGACCGCCTCCTCGCCGGGTTGGTGCCTCAGGTGGTTGCTCCGTCTGGCTTAACGTCGATCACGGTAGAACCGCGTCAAAACTTGTTCAAGAGTGTTCGGGGCATAAGTTGTTCATTCCTGCCTATGGGTGAGGTGCCCGATCACCTGTCGTGGCCTGGGTCACAGCCAGTCACGCGATCTGAGTTGCCGCATGGATGAGGTGAACGGAACATGTCCCTCGTGACGACGCAGCCGGAGCACAAGCACGGTGCTGCCGTCGCCGAACCGATGCTGTCCGTGGCGGCCGTCGCGCGGCGGCTGGGCATCGCCCCCGCCACGCTGCGAACCTGGGACCGCCGCTACGGATTGGGGCCCACCGACCACACCACGGGGCGGCACCGGCGCTACGGCGCACAGGACATCGCGCGGCTGGAGATGATGCAGCGGGCGCTGCTGCGCGGGGCCTCTCCCTCGGAGGCGGCCCGGTACGCGCTCACCTCGACGCTGCCCGACCAGCGCGTCACCGTGGTGACACCGGTCGAGTCACCCGAGCTGCTGGCGATCACGGGCGGTGACGTCGACGAGGACCACGACGAGCTCTCGGGCACCGGCGGGCGGGTGCTGAGCCTGCCCGGAGCCAGTAGACGGGCCCGCGGGCTGGGGCGTGCGGCGCTGGCCATGGACGCGGTGAGCGTGCAGTGCCTGCTGGCCGACGCCATCGCCGAGGACGGCGTGCTGTCGGTGTGGAACACGATGATCCGCCCGGTGCTCACCGCGATCGCCCAGCGCTGGCGGCACTCCGGCGAGGGCGTCGAGGTGGAGCACCTGTTCAGCCAGTGCGTGACGGCGGCGTTCAGCGCGGCGGCCGTGGGCACCCCGGTGCCGGTCAACCCCCGGCCGGTGCTGCTGGCCTGCGTGCCCGAGGAGCAGCACACGCTGCCGCTGCACGCGCTGACCACGGCGCTGGCCCAGCGCGGGGTCGGCTCCCTGATGCTGGGCGCGGCCCTGCCCGCCGAGGCGCTGTCTGCGGCCGTTCGGCGCATCGCGCCCGCGGCGGTGTTCCTGTGGGCGCAGCTGCCCCGCTACGCCGACAGCTCGCTGCTCGGTCAGTTGCCGAGGACCCGCCAGCGGATCCGGTTGTTCGTCGGCGGCCCCGGCTGGTCCCCAGGCAAGCTGCCCGCGCACGCCGAGCCGCTGGACTCGCTCTCGGCCGCGGTGGACCGCATCTCCTACGTCCTGCTCGGCCGGGAGTCGTGAACCTGCTCGAGGCCGCGTTCGGCGCCGACCCCGGCGCCCAGGTGTGGTCGGCGGCCACGGGTACCGCGCGCGAACGCTGGCTGGCGGCCGTGGTGCTGGGCGGCCAGGGCCACTACGCGGCGGCCACCTCCCTGCTCGGTGCGCTGCAGCGCGAGCCCGATCCGGTGCTCGCCTCGCTGGCGGCCAGCACCCTCGCCTCGCACCGGCGCCAGCTCGGCGGGCACGCCGCGGCCCGGCTGCTGGACGGCGAGGCGCTGGCCCGCCTGGCCGGGCTCCGCCCCGAGCTGACCGACCCCAACGCCGTGGACTCGGGCGGCGCCCTGGTCGACGCCCTGGTCGGGCTGGCCGCCGACGCCATCGGCACGGGACAGCTCGCGCTGGCCCGCAGGCTGCACGCGGCGGCCGCCGCGGCGTTCGACGGGCTCCCGGTCCGGGCCCCGGGCCGCTGGCGGCCGCTGACCCGGCTGCACTGGGTCGCCGCCGAGATCGAGCTGGCCCGTGGGCGGCACGCCGAGTCCGTGCCGCTGGCGGAGCGGGCGCTGGCCGCGGCCACCGGTGCTGGGGCGCTGCGGCACGTAGCGAAGTCACGCCTGGTGCTCGCGGCGGGGCTGGCGAACCTGCCGGGAGCCGCCGAGAAGGGCCGGGCTGAAGCCCTGCTGGAGTGTGACTTGCATCACAACAAGGGGTTGTCGCTGCACCCCCTGGTGTGGCCCTGTGCCCTCCTGCTGGGGCACCTGCGACCCGATGGTGCGGCGAGGTGGCACGAACGGGCTAAAGGGGTGCTGAGCTGCGTGTTGCTCCATGCGGACCCGGTCGGGCGACGGCTGGCGGAGGCCTCTGTGTGGGTTCCGTGACGGCGCTGCTCCGTTCCGGGGAACCCGTCCGCGCGGACATCCGGGCGAACTACTTGACGGATTAAGCACCGGATCGTGTCAAGGTTCGCCTCGCGGCGTCCGATAGGGGAAGTGGAACGTCACTCGGCTGCAGGAAGGAGTCCCCGTGACGACGGTCTTGATTTGCGACGACCGCCGCAGTGTGCGGGAGGGGCTGACCCGTGTCATGTCGGCAGTCCCCGGGGTTAGTCGCATCGACTGCGTGGCACACGGTGACGAGTTGTTGGCGCGATTCTCCCGGCAGCCTGTCGACGTCGTACTGGTGGGAACCCAGCGCGCCGTGCCGACCGGTGTTGAGGCGACCCGGCGGCTCGTCTCCGCGAACCCCCAGGCGAACGTGATCGTGTTCGGCGCCCCGACGACGCCGGCAGCATCGCCGCCGCCATCGCCGGTGGTGCCCGTGGCTACCTGCGCTGGGACGCCTCGCGCCCCGAGCTGGTCGCCGCGTTGGCACACACCCTGGCCAGCACCTCGGTACCCGCACCCCGGCAGCCCTCCGACCCCGGTGTTCAGCTCACCGAGCGGGAGCTGCAGGTGCTGCGCGGCATGAGCCAGGGCAAGAGCAACGGGCAGATCGGGCGCGAGCTCTACCTGTCCGAGGACACCGTCAAGACCCACGCCCGCCGGCTGTTCCGCAAGCTCGGCGTCCGTGACCGCGCCCAGGCCGTCGCGCACGGCTTCCGCCGCGGGTTGGTCTCCTGACGGTTCTGCAACGGGGGGCACCGGCTGTACGGCGGGTGTCCCCTTCAGTTGTGTCCGGAGTCACTGCTGTGGTCGAGCTCTTCGGGGCCTCGCTGCCCTTCGTCACAGTGCAGGTGGCCCGGTTTAGCCCGCCTCAGCTAACTGCTGCTCCGGGCTGGCTCATCCGTGTGCGCGGATGCGACACTGGGTGACGAAGGCAGGCCGTCCCGTCACACGGCATCTTCAGTGTCGCCCGGTACGGTGAGTCGTGACCTGAGCGACCCAAACTCGCGCGCCGACCGAGTCGGTGTGCCCAGAAGTAACACCAGGGCTGTTGTCTGCGATGAGCAATACGGGGGACGGGCTGGACGCCACGGTAGGCGCGGCCGTTGACGGCGATCGCCAGGCCGTCGAGCGTCTGCTGGCGTCGATCCGTCCTCTCGTGGTGCGGTACTGCCGCGCTCGTGTCGGTAGGCAGGAGAGGTCGTTCGCGTCCGCGGACGACGTCGCCCAGGAGGTGTGTCTCGCGGTGCTCACGGCATTGCCCGGCTACCGCGACCAAGGTCGGCCATTCCTCGCTTTCGTGTACGGCATCGCCGCGCACAAGGTCGCCGACGCGCACCGGGCCGCGGCCCGCAACAGGGCGGAGCCGGTGCCCGAGGTGCCGGACGCCCCCGAAACCGACGCGGGGCCGGAGCAGCGCGCCATGCACGGTGAGCTGTCCGACCGGATGGCTCAGCTTCTGCGCATACTGCCTGCCAAGCAGCGGGAGATCCTGTTGCTGAGGGTGGTCGTGGGACTGTCGGCGGAGGAGACGGCCGACGCGGTGGGTTCAACGCCGGGGGCGGTGCGAGTTGCCCAGCACCGCGCGCTCGCCCGGCTACGCAAGACATTGGCAGCGGAGGAGGTGGTCTGAGTGGCCGAGCAGCACGGGCCCGGCGATGCAGATGCCGCCAGGAGAGACCGGCGAGGTAGACGCGTCCTGATCGGTGATGACCCGCTGGGCAGCACCGCCAGGTGGGACACCGCGCAGGAGAACAACCCAGTGCTGGGGGAGCACGGAGCCCGGTACGGCACCGTGGTCGCGCCCGGCCTTGATGAGGACGACCCCGCCCACGAGGCACCGGTCGACCTCGCCGCGCTGCGGGCCGACGACGCCCTGCTCGACGCGCTCGGGGGAGCGAACCCCGACGGGCACCCCGCGGTGTCCGCACACGAACTCGACTCACTGCTGCTGTCCTGGCGCCGCGACGTCGACAGCGAGCCCTTCGGTGAACTGGTCTCCACCGAGGCCGCGGTGACCACGGTGCTCGCCGCCAGGCAGGCGGCCCGCCGCAGGCCCCGGCTGATCGGACCGCTGGCCGCGGCCGCCGCGGTGCTGGTGATCGCCTTCGCCGGTGTCGGCATGGCCGCCCGTGACGCCAAGCCCGGTGACGCGCTCTGGGGCATCACCCAGATGCTCTACACCGACCACGCCCACTCGGTCGAGGCCGCCGTGGCCGTGCAGACCGACCTGAACGCCGCGCGCTCGGCGCTGAGCCAGGGCCGCATCGGCGACGCCCGGTCCGCGCTGGCCAACGCGCAGAACTCGTTGCCGCTGGTCAACAGCGAGGACGGCAAGCAGGACCTGTCCCGCGACCACGCGAACCTGGTCCAGCAGCTGAACACCAGCAAGACGGAGCCCACCCCCTCCGTCCCGGTGCAGCCGCCCGCACAGACCTCTGTCGCCGGGGCCACGACCACGACGACCACCACGACCACCGTGCCGACGACCACGACCACGGTGCCGACGACCCCGCCCACGAGCACCACGCACGGGGCCACCTCGCCCGCCACCCCGCCGAGCACCCCGGCCAGCGGCGAGAACAGCAGCCCGAAGGGCGACCCGCCCTCGACCGACCCGTCGCCCGCCAACCCGGGCACCGGCAGCTCGGCGGCGGGCACGCAGAGCGCCCACCACTAGTCAGCCGCACCACGCAGTGGGGGCCGGATCACACGTGATCCGGCCCCCACTGCTTTTCACCGTCTGTGACCGGCGCGAGGACGCCAAGAGTTCAGCGTGCGCTCTCCCGGTCCCGCACCCCGTCCGCGTAGCCGCGGCAGTACTCCCAGCTGACGTAGCTGGCCGGATCCGGGTCGAAGGCGGGTTCGTGCGGGCGCATGCGCCCGTCGTGGAGCAGCTGTTCCAGGCTTGACTGCAACAGCGCCCAGTCGTGGTAGTGAGGTTCGTCGCACTCGCCGCAGTCCACGACCACGCCGCGGATGCCCCGCGGCTCCAGCAGGGCCTGGTACACGGCCAGGTCGCTGAGGTCGTTGATGAGCTCAGTGCGCTCTTCCTCGCCGATGGGCGCGGGTTCGTCCTCGTCGGGCTCAGCCAGCGCCCGCGCGGGGTCGTCGGGATCGCCCGCGAAGGGGTCTGGGGGCAACGCATCGTGCGGCACGACCTCGCACGGTACCGGGCTGCGGCCCAAACGGCGCCAGATACCATGGTTCGAGGCGTCCCGCCTGCGAAAATCCACCCTTTGTCGCGCCATAGGAAGGCCCGAGGCACCCAGATGACCAGCGAGACCGTCGCGCAGGAAGTCCCGACCAAGTTCGCCATGCTCGGATTGACCTTCGACGACGTGCTGCTGCTGCCCGCTGAGTCGGACGTCATCCCCAGTGGGGTGGACACGTCGACCCGGTTCTCCCGCAACGTCCGGCTGCGGGTGCCGCTCGCCTCCGCCGCCATGGACACCGTGACCGAGGCGCGCATGGCCATCGCCATGGCCCGCCAGGGCGGCATCGGCATCCTGCACCGCAACCTGTCCATCGAGCAGCAGACCGCGCAGGCCGAGGTGGTCAAGCGCTCCGAGGCGGGCATGGTGACCGACCCGGTGACCTGCTCCCCGGAGGCCACGCTGGCCGAGGTGGACGCGCTCTGCGCCAAGTTCCGCATCTCCGGTGTTCCGGTGACCGACCCGGACGGCCTGCTGGTCGGCATCATCACCAACCGGGACATGCGCTTCGAGGTGGACCACAACCGCCCGGTCAGCGAGGTCATGACCAAGGGCCCGCTGGTCACCGCGCAGGTGGGCGTGTCGGCCGACGCCGCGCTGGGCCTGCTGCGCCGCCACAAGATCGAGAAGCTGCCGATCGTGGACGGCAACGGCAAGCTGCGCGGGCTGATCACGGTCAAGGACTTCGTGAAGACCGAGAAGTACCCGGACGCCACCAAGGACCCGGACGGCCGCCTGATCTGCGGTGCCGCGGTCGGTGTCGGCGAGGACTCCTACGCCCGCGCCATGAGCCTGTCCGAGGCGGGCGTGGACGTGCTGATCGTGGACACCGCGCACGGCCACTCACGCGGGGTGCTGGAGATGGTCGCCCGGCTGAAGAAGGAACTGGGCGAGGGCGTGGACGTGGTCGGCGGCAACGTTGCCACCCGTGCGGCGGCCCAGGCGCTGGTGGACGCCGGTGCCGACGGCATCAAGGTGGGCGTCGGGCCGGGCTCGATCTGCACCACCCGCGTGGTCGCCGGGGTCGGCGTGCCGCAGATCAGCGCGATCTACGAGGCCGACCAGGCCGCGCGGCCCGCGGGCGTGCCGGTGATCGGCGACGGCGGCATCCAGTACTCCGGGGACATCGCCAAGGCCATCGCCGCCGGTGCCAGCTCGGTGATGCTCGGCGGCCTGTTCGGCGGCACCGCCGAGGCCCCCGGCGACCTGATCCTGGTCAACGGCAAGCAGTTCAAGGTGTACCGGGGCATGGGCTCGCTGGGCGCGATGTCCGGGCGCGGGGAGCGCAAGTCCTACTCCAAGGACCGCTACTTCCAGGACGACGTGCTCAGCGAGGACAAGCTGGTGCCCGAGGGCATCGAGGGCCGGGTGCCCTTCCGCGGGCCGCTGTCCCAGGTGGCCTACCAGCTGGTCGGCGGGCTGCGCATGGCCATGGGCTACACCGGCTCGCGCACCATCGCCGAGCTGCAGCGGGCCCAGCTGGTGCGGATCACCGCGGCCGGGCTCAAGGAGAGCCACCCGCACGACGTCGCGATGACCGTCGAGGCACCGAACTACACCACCCGTTAGTCGGGCTACGCTCGTCCGGTTTGTTCAGCTCCAGGGAAGGGACGGCACGTGCGGGATCTGGTCGAAATCGGGATGGGACGTACCGCGCGCCGCGCCTACGAACTGGATGACATCGAGATCATCCCGTCCCGTCGGACGCGCTCGTCCAAGGATGTCTCGACCACCTGGCAGATCGACGCCTACCGGTTCGACATCCCGCTGATCACCCACCCGTCCGACGCGGTGGTGTCCCCGGGCACCGCCGTGGCGGTCGGCGAGCTGGGCGGTCTGGGCGTGCTCAACGCGGAGGGCCTGTGGGCCAGGCACGCCGACGTGGAGGAGGCGCTGTTCCGCCTCACCACGGCGGCGGCCGAGGACGACGACCCGCTGGCGGTGACCAAGCTGCTGCAGGAGCTGCACGCCGCGCCGATCCAGGCCGACCTGCTGGCGGCGGCGATCAAGCAGGTGCGCGACTCCGGGGTCACCGTCGCGGTGCGGGTCAGCCCGCAGCGCGCCGCCGAGCTCACCCCCGACCTGCTGGCCGCGGGCGTGGAGATCCTGGTGGTGCAGGGCACGATCATCTCCGCCGAGCACGTGGCCCGCGACGGTGAGCCGATCAACCTCAAGCAGTTCATCGCCGACCTGGACGTGCCGGTGATCGCGGGCGGGGTCGGCGACTACCGCACCGCCATGCACCTGATGCGCACCGGCGCGGCCGGGGTGATCGTCGGCTACGGGCACAGCACCGGGGTCACCACCACCGACAGCGTGCTGGGCATCGGCGTGCCCATGGCCACCGCCATCGCCGACGCTGCGGCGGCGCGGCGGGACTACCTGGACGAGACCGGTGGCCGGTACGTGCACGTGATCGCCGACGGCGGGGTGCACACCAGCGGGGACATCGCCAAGGCCGTGGCCTGCGGGGCGGACGCCGTCATGCTGGGCGAGCCGCTGTCGGCCGCGACCGAGGCGCCCGGCCAGGGCCTGTACTGGACCGCCGCGGCGGCGCACCCCTCGGTGCCGCGCAGCCGGGTGGCCGTGGGGCCCGACGCCGAGGTGGACCTGCGCACCCTGCTGTTCGGGCCCTCCTCCGACCCGGACGGCGCGATCAACCTGTTCGGCGCCCTGCGCAGGGCGATGGCCAAGTCCGGCTACTCCGACCTGAAGGAGTTCCAGAAGGTCGGCCTCACGGTGCGCGGGTGAGCACCGGCCGCACCGTGGTGGCGGCGCGGGACGGCGTGGCCCTGGCGGAACCGACCCAGGCGGACCTGGACCTGGTCAACGCCGGGTCCGACGGGCCCTACGACCCGGACGAGGACCCGCGTCCCGGGCTGTACCTGCCGCCGGTGCACCGCCTGCTGGTGGTGGACGCGGAGACCGGCGAGCCGCTCGGCAAGGTCAACTGGCTGCCGGTGACCTATGGCCGCACCCTGTCCTGCCACGCCTGGAACATCGGCATCGGGCTGGTGGCGGCGGCGCGCGGCCGGGGTGTGGGCACGCTGGCCCAGCGGCTGCTGGTGGAGCACCTGTTCGCCACCACGGAGCTGGACCGGGTCGAGGCGGACACCGACGTGGACAACCTCGCCGAGCAGCGCGCGCTGGAGAAGGCCGGGCTGCGCAGGGAGGGCGTGCTGCGCGGGGCCCAGCTGCGCGGCGGAGTGCGCCGGGACATGGTCAAGTACGGGGTTTTGCGCGAGGACTTCCAATAGGTGGTCCATCCCTGGTGGAACTGACCAGTTCCGCTTACCCTCGCTGAATGGGCCTACTGACGGGTAGCACTGTGCACCGCGGGACACCCGCACCCGGGTGTCCTGTCGTCGACTACGACGTCGTGGTGGTCGGCTCTGGCTTCGGCGGCAGTGTCGCGGCGCTGCGGCTGACGGAGAAGGGCTACAAGGTCGCCGTCCTCGAGGCGGGCCGCCGCTTCGCCGACGACGAGTTCGCCAAGACCTCGTGGAACCTGCGCCGCTACCTGTGGGCGCCCGCACTTGGCTGCTACGGCATCCAGCGCATCCACACGCTGCGCAACGTCATGGTGCTGGCCGGTGCCGGGGTCGGCGGCGGCTCGCTGGTCTACGCCAACACCCTGTACCGGCCGCTCAAGCCCTTCTTCACCGACCGGCAGTGGGCGCACATCACCGACTGGGAGGCTGAGCTCTCCCCGTTCTACGACCAGGCCAGCCGCATGCTCGGCGTGGTCACCAACCCCACGGTCACCCCGTCCGACGTGGTGATGCAGCAGGTCGCCAGGGACATGGGTGTGCCAGACAGCTACGGCCCCACCCCGGTCGGCGTGTTCTTCGGCGAGCCGGGCAAGCCCGCGGAGGACCCGTTCTTCGGTGGGGCCGGGCCGCGGCGCACCGGCTGCACCGAGTGCGGCTCCTGCATGTCCGGCTGCCGGGTCGGCGCCAAGAACACGCTGGTCAAGAACTACCTGTACCTGGCGGAGCAGGCCGGGGCCCAGGTGCTGCCGCTGACCACGGTGACCGGGCTGAACCAGCGCCCGGACGGCACCTGGCTGGTCAGCACCCGGCGCACCGGGGCCAAGGTCGGCGGCCGGTCCTCGATCAGTGCGGGCCAGGTCGTGCTCGCCGCGGGCACCTGGGGCACCCAGCAGTTGCTGCACAAGATGCGGGACACCGGCGCGCTGCCCGGGCTGTCGGCCAAGCTGGGCGAACTGACCCGGACCAACTCCGAGGCCATCGTCGGCGCCGGACGGCTGTCGGTGGACCCCGAGCGCGACTTCACCCGGGGCGTGGCGATCACCTCGTCCATCCACCCCGACGAGACCACGCACATCGAGCCCGTCCGGTACGGCAAGGGCAGCAACGCCATGGGCCTGCTGCAAACCCTCGCCACCGACGGGGCCGCCAGCACCCCGCGCTGGCTTCAGTTCCTGCGTGAGGCCGTGCGCCACCCGCTGACCACGCTGCGGCTGCTGTCGGTGCGCAACTGGAGCGAGCGCACCGTGATCCTGCTCGTGATGCAGAGCCTGGACAACTCGATCACGACCTACACCAAGCGCGGGCTGCTGCGCCGCAAACTCGTGTCCAAACAGGGGCACGGCGAGCCCAACCCCGCGTTCATCCCCGCCGGGCACAAGGCCAACCAGCTCGCCGCCGAGCACATCGGCGGTATCGCGGGCGGCACCTGGGGCGAGCTGTTCAACATCCCGCTGACCGCCCACTTCATCGGCGGCTGCGCCATCGGCGAGGACGCCCAGCACGGGGTGATCGACCCGTACCACCGGGTGCACAACTATCCAGGACTGTCCATTGTGGATGGTGCGGCCATCTCCGCCAACCTCGGCGTGAACCCCTCGCTGACGATCACCGCCCAGGCCGAGCGGGCCTTCTCCCTGTGGCCCAACAAGGGCGAGGAGGACCAGCGCCCCGCCCAGGGCTCCGGCTACCGGCGCCTGGCCCCCGTCGCCCCCAGGAACCCCGTCGTGCCCGCCGACGCCCCCGCCGCACTCCGCCTCCCGATCGTGTCCTGAGCCGCGCCGTGCCATGAAAGTGCCGTTCCTGGCATTCAACGCCAGGAACGGCACTTTCATGGCACCTGCTGGTGGGGTTGGCGGGCAGGGCTGCGAAGCTGGACGGGTGGGTCTGACTCGACGGACGTTCCTGCACGCGGCAGGATTCGGGGCCGCCGCGGCGGCGTTGTCCGCCTGCACGCCGAGCGGATCGGGCGCCCCGCCATCGAGCGGCACCACCCCGCCGCCGACCACCTCGTCGGCAGCGGTCCCGCCGGACTGGCCGAAGCTGCGCTCCTCCTTGGCGGGCAAGCTCTTCCTGCCCGAGGACGAGGGGTACGGCACGGCGAAGCTGGCCTACAACCCGCTGTTCGACTCGCGCACGCCAGCGGCCGTGGCCAGCTGCGCGCGGCCGGAGGACGTGCAGGCCTGCGTCGGTGTGGCCGCGTCCTCGCGCATCCCGATCGCCGCCCGCAGCGGGGGGCACAGCTACGCCGGGTACTCCACCCCCGACCACGGACTGGTGGTCGATCTCGGTGGTATGAAAGGGGTCGAGGTCCGCGCGGACGGCACGGCGGTGATCGGTGCGGGCGCACGCCTGATCGAGGTCTACTCCGCGCTGGCCGACCAGGGGCGCTGCCTGCCCGGCGGGTCCTGCCCGACCGTGGGCATCGCCGGGCTCACCCTCGGCGGCGGGGTCGGCGTGCTCACCAGGAAGTTCGGCCTCACCTGCGACCGGCTGGTGTCGGCACAGGTGGTGACCCCGGACGGCCACCTGCGCACGGCCTCCGCCGACAGCGAGCCGGACCTGTACTGGGCGTTGCGCGGCGGCGGAGGCGGCAACCTGGGCATCGTCACCTCGTTCACGTTCAGCACCGAACCGGCCCCGCAGCTCACCGTGTTCCAGCTGCACTTCCCGGGCGGCTCGGTGGCCGAGGTGCTCGGCGGCTGGCAGTCGTTCACCGCGGACGCCCCCGACGAGCTCTGGTCCACGCTCGCGGTGTCCGGTGGCACCCCGCCCACCAGCAGGGTCACCGGCTGCTACGTGGGTTCCGCGAGCGGGCTCGCCCCGTTGCTGAACAGCCTGATCGCCAAGACCGGCGCCCAGCCGACCTCGCGCTACGTGCAGGGCAAGTCGTACCTGGAGGCGATGCTCTGGTTCGGCGGCTGCTCGGGCAAGCCGGTGGCCCAGTGCAAGCCGAGCTGGAGCGGTTCCGGTGCGCTCGGCCGTGAGTCCTTCGTGGCCACCTCACGGGTGTTGACCAAACCATTGGACGACCCGGCGCAGCTCGCCTCACTGATGCGCGGCCGCACCGGCATGGACGTGCTGATCGACAGCCTCGGCGGGGCCGTGAACCGGGTCGGCGCGGGGGACACGGCCTTCCCCTACCGGTCGGCGCTGGCCACCGCGCAGGTCTACCAGGGCGCCACCGCGGCCTCGGCGCGCAGCGCGGGCCAGACCGTCGGCGAGGTGCGCGGCCAACTCGGGGACCTGTTCGGCGCCAACGGGTACGTCAACTACATCGACCCGGACATGCCGGACTGGGCCGGTGCCTACTACGCGGGCAACCTGGCGCGGTTGCGCCAGGTCGCCCGCAAGTACGACCCGGACGGCATGTTCGCCTTCGCCCAGGGCCTGACCAAGGCCTGAGGCCTCAGGACCGCACGCCGGTCGGGGCTCGGCGGCGCGGTGTTCCAGGCCAGGTTCCGGGTCTAGTACCTGATCCCGGTCAGCACCAGCACGCGCTCCTCGGTGAAGTCGGCCATGGCCGAGCGCAGGCCCTCGCGACCCACCCCGGAGCCCTTCACCCCGCCGTAGGGCATCTGGTCGGCGCGGTAGGAGGGCACGTCACCGATGATCAGGCCGCCGACCTCCAGCTCCGCCGAGGCGCGGAAGGCCAGTTGCAGGTCGTGCGTGAACAGCCCGGCCTGCAAGCCGTAGGCCGACTCGTTCACGGCGGCCAGTGCGGCATCCGTGCCGTCCACAATGGACACAGCGAGTACCGGGCCGAACACCTCCTCCGACCAGACCTTGGCGTTCGCGGGCACCCCGGTCAGCACGGTGGGCGCGACGCTGGTGCCCTCGCGTGTGCCGCCGACGAGGACCTCGGCGCCCGCGCTCACGGCCTCGCCCACCCAGGACTCGATCCGCTCCGCCGCCGCCTCGTCCACGACCGGGCCCACCTCGACCTCGGGGTCGTGCGGGTCGCCGGTGCGCAGTGCCCGCACGGCCTCGGTCAGTCGCGGCAGGAACTCCTGTGCCACAGCGGAATCCACGATCACCCGCTGCACGGCGATGCAGGACTGCCCGGCCTGGTAGTTGGCGAACAGCGCGATGCGCTTGGCGGCGAAGTCCAGGTCCTCCGGCGAGTTCCAGTCGGCGGCGACCACGGCCGCCGCGTTGCCGCCCAGCTCCAGCACGACGTGCTTGCGCGGCACCGAGTCCATGATGGACCAGCCGACCGGTCCCGAGCCGGTGAAGGACACCACCGGCAGCCGCTCGTCGCGCACCAGTGCCACGGTCTCCTCGTTGCCGACCGGCAGCACGGAGAACGCGCCCTCGGGCAGATCCGTCTCGGCGAGCAGCTCACCGAGGATCAGCGAGGACAGCGGGGTGCGCGGCGCGGGCTTGATGATGATCGGCGCACCGACGGCGATCGCGGGCGCCACCTTGTGCGCCACCAGGTTCAGCGGGAAGTTGAACGGGGCGATGCCCAGCACGGGGCCCCGGGCCACCCGGCGCACCAGCGCGAGCCTGCCCTCGGCGGCGGGGTCGGTGTCCAGCCGCTGCATCTCCCCGGTGAACCGCCGTGCCTCCTCGGCGGCGAAGCGGAACGTGGAGATCGCGCGGTTCACCTCGCCCTCGGCCCACTTCAGCGGCTTGCCGTTCTCGGCGGTGATCGTCTCCGAGATCTCCTCGTGCCGGGCGGCGAGCTGCTCGCTCACGTGCATCAGCGCGGCGGCCCGCAGGTGCGCGGGCGAGCTGCGGAAGCTCGGTGCGACGGCGGCAGCCGCGGCCACCGCGCGCTCGACCTGATCGGGGCCGGGCACGGCGATGGTGGCCACCTCGGTGCCGTCGTAGGGGTGGCGGACCACCAGCTCGGTGGGGCCTTCCTCGGCGGTGCCTGCGATCCAGCAGGGGCGGGGCTTGGCCTCGATCGCGTCGTCCATGTGTACCACCGTAGGCCCACTACAGCAGGTCACGCTGGATGCCATTCAGTACAAGATGACCATGCGTCAGGGACACAGTGTCCAAGTCGGTTCGGCGCTGATCGCGGCCACGTGAGCCCGGTGGAGCAGCCCGCCCCCGGCGAGACGGGCGTCACCTGGGACAATTGGCCCCTAGCCCCGTTCGTCCAGGAGGAACACCGCATGAGCGAGCTCGCGAGCTCATCAATGGACACAGTGCTCCGGCTCCCGGGGACGCCGAGCGCCAGCGAGGTGTCCGCATGAGCCGACCCGTGCTCGTCGTCGACTTCGGTGCCCAGTACGCCCAGCTGATCGCCCGGCGGGTGCGTGAGGCCCAGGTGTACTCCGAGGTGGTGCCGCACACCGCGACCGTGGCCGAGCTGATCGCCCGCGACCCGGCCGCGATCGTGCTCTCCGGCGGCCCGTCCAGTGTGTACGCCGAGGACGCCCCGCAGGTGGATCCGGCGCTGTTCGAGCAGGGCGTGCCGGTGTTCGGCATCTGCTACGGCTTCCAGGCGATGGCCCAGGCCCTGGGCGGCACCGTCTCGCACACCGGTGCCCGCGAGTACGGCCGCACCGAGCTGGGCGTGTCCAGCGAGGGCGGGGTGCTGCACCAGGAGCTGCCCGGGCACCACCCGGTGTGGATGAGCCACGGGGACAGCGTCACGGCGGCGCCGGAGGGCTTCGCGGTGACGGCCAGCAGCGAGGGCGCCCCGGTGGCGGCCTTCGAGCACGTGCGGCGCCGCTTCGCCGGGGTGCAGTACCACCCGGAGGTGGGCCACTCCCCGCACGGCCAGGAGGTGCTGCGGCGCTTCCTGCACGACATCGCGGGCATCCGTCCACAGTGGACCACCGCCTCCATCGTGGACGAGCAGGTGACCAGGATCCGCGAGCAGGTCGGCACCGGGCGGGCGATCTGCGGCCTGTCCGGCGGCGTGGACTCCGCGGTGGCGGCGGCCCTCGTGCAGCGTGCCATCGGCGACCGGCTGACCTGCGTGTTCGTGGACCACGGCCTGCTGCGGGCCGGGGAGCGGGCGCAGGTGGAGCGGGACTTCGTGGCCGCGACCGGGGTCAACCTGGTGACGGTGGACGCCCGCGAGCGCTTCCTGGGCGCGCTGGCCGGGGTGACCGACCCCGAGCAGAAGCGCAAGATCATCGGCCGGGAGTTCATCCGGGTGTTCGAGCAGGCCGCGCAGGACCTGCAGGACAAGGCGGGCGCCGAGGGCGAGCGCTACGACTTCCTGGTGCAGGGCACGCTGTACCCCGACGTGGTGGAGTCCGGCGGCGGCACGGGCGCGGCCAACATCAAGAGCCACCACAACGTGGGCGGCCTGCCGGAGGACCTGCAGTTCGCGCTGGTCGAGCCGCTGCGCGCGCTGTTCAAGGACGAGGTGCGCCGGGTGGGCACCGAGCTGGGCCTGCCGGAGACCATCGTGCAGCGCCAGCCCTTCCCCGGCCCCGGCCTGGGCATCCGGATCATCGGCGAGGTGACCGCCGAGCGGCTGGAGATCCTGCGCTCGGCCGACGCGATCGCCCGCGAGGAGCTGACCTCCGCAGGGCTGGACCGCGACATCTGGCAGTGCCCCGTGGTGCTGCTCGCCGACGTGCGCAGTGTCGGTGTGCAGGGCGACGGCCGCACCTACGGTCACCCGGTGGTGCTGCGCCCGGTCTCCAGCGAGGACGCGATGACCGCCGACTGGACCCGGCTGCCCTACGACGTGCTGGAGCGGATCTCCACCCGCATCACCAACGAGGTGAGCGAGGTCAACCGCGTGGTGCTGGACGTGACGAGCAAGCCGCCGGGCACCATCGAGTGGGAGTGATCCACCGGGTCATGACATGAAAGTGCCGTATGCGACATCAGATGTCGCATACGGCACTTTCACGACACCGGTCAGCGGCCCCGGCTGCCGGGTCGCACCGTCCACGCCAGGATGAGCACGCCCACCAGCAGCGCGGCCCCCGCGAGCAGCCCGGTCGGCCCGAAGGGCAGGCGCTCCACGGCCCCGTCGGTCAGCGCGTAGCCGCAGCCGAGCAGACCCACCAGCCCGATCAGCAGGGTGAAGACCCTCGGCCCTCCCCGGTTGCCGTACTCAGCCACGGCTGACCACCACATCTCCCAGTCCGTTGTTCACGGTCAGCCGGATGGTGCCCGCGGACTGCCCGCTGTCTGCCTTGCTGGTCAGCTGCCTGCTGACGTTCGAGCCGTTCTTGTGGAAGTCCAGGCACCGCGCGCTGCCCAGCCGCACCCCGCAGGTCAGTTCCACGTCGGCGTCGTGCGGCACGACGACCCTCGCGTCGCCGACGTCCACGTTCACCGAGGTGGTGATCGGCTTGTCCTTGCTCAGCGGCACCTTGGTCAGGTCCAGCCGCACGTCGCCGACCGACACGGTGTAGGCCGAGGCCACGTTCCCGGTGGGCGTCTCGTTGATCGAGCCGACACCGGCCCCGCCGTGTGAGGGCGCCGAGGTCAGCACGAAGGCGGCCAGCGCGGACACGATGGTCGGCGCGATCAGCCCCCGGCCGCCCCTGGTGAACGCGCCGACGACCATGCCGAGGCCGAACACCCCGGCCACGATGCCGACGATGTGGCCCGGGGTCAGCCAGGGCGTCACGGTGGACACCGCGGCGAGCACCGCGCCGGTCACCAGGGCCAGGCCGAAGGTCACGCCGGTGACGTGCGAGTGGTGGCCGGGACCGGTGGGTTGCAGCGGCGGTGCGGGCGGGGGCGGCGGCGGTGGGGCAAGCGGCTCGGTGGCCGAGGTGGCCGGCGCGGGCTTGCTGTCGAAGGGGTCGGGCAGGTCCCAGCCGCCGGGCGCCGCGCCGAGCGGGTCCCAGTCCGGCGAGAGCGTTTGCGAGGACGAGGTCATCGCTCCTCCAGCGGTGGTCGAGTTCCTGGGCGTGGTCGGTGCGCCCGGCGTGCCCAGGTGGGCCCTGCCGTTGTGCAGCACCACGAGTCCGGCCAGCAGGGCCAGCAGGCCGAAGAACCCGCTGAACCCGCCGAACGGGTTGTTGAACAGGTACGAGATCGCCACGGCGCCGAGCACGGCCAGCACCACGGTGAACCCGCGCGAGGAACTGCTCGAGCCCCGGCCGAGCACCGACTCGGCCGGTGAGACCTCGTCGTCCTCCTCGGCCAGCACCAGCCAGCCCGCCAGGTACAGCAGCACCCCGGCGCCGCCGTAGATCGCCGACACGACCAGCAGCACCCGCACGAGCACCGGGTCGACGGCGTAGCGCCGCGCGATGCCGGTGGCCACGCCCGCGATCAACCGGCCCTGCTTGGGCCTCCTCGGCCTGGTGGCCCAGAAGTCCTTCAGCAGTTCCTCGACGTTGATCGCCTGGCCCTTCGTCCCGTTCACAGCACAAAGCATGCTGGTCGCGGCCCTCCCGGTGCATCCGGGAGTCCCCTGAGACCGTCCCCCAGCCACCCCAGCGCGGGGTGGGGGCGCTTCCCTGATGACCGGCGCCCGCGCACGTGTGACGATTCAGGGGTGAGTTCGCAGGTAGCCGAGGGTGAGACCGCCGCACCGGCCGATCAGGACTGGGCCGCCGGCCTGCTCGCGGGGAGTTTGCAGCGCAGCAGGTCCCGGCGGGTGGTGTCCGGTGTCGCCAGCGGCGTGGCCCAGCACCTCGGCGTCGAGGTGCTGTGGGTGCGCGTCGCCTTCGCCGCGCTGGCCGGTCTGGGCGGTGCGGGCATGCTGGCGTACGGCCTGTTGTGGGTCTTCGCCAGGCAGGAGCCGGAGGACGCCAACGCCGCACCGCTGCCCGCCAGGGAGCGGCAGCAGGCGCTGGGCCTCGCCGCGGTCGGTATCGGCCTGTTCGCCGCCGTGACCGCGCTCAGCGGGTTCGCCGGTGGCTGGTACGTGGTGCCGCTGGTGACCGGTCTGGGCGGCGCCGCGCTGGTGTGGCGCGAGGCCGACGAGGTGCAGCGCCGCCGCTGGCGGGACGGGGCCCGCACCGGGGTGAGCGAGGTCGTCGGCGGGGTCACCAGGACGATGGTGGTCCGGGTCGTCGCGGGCGTGGTGCTGCTCTGCGGCGGCATGACCCTGTTCCTGGTCCAGAACGTCACCCTCGACCAGCTGCCCGGGGTGCTGCTCGCGGTGGCGGCCACCCTGATCGGGGTCGCGGTGATCACCATCCCGTGGTGGCTGCGGCTGATCCGCGAGCTGGACGAGCAGCGCAGGGCCAGCGTGCGTACCAGGGAGCGCGAGGAGATCGCGGCCCACCTGCACGACTCGGTGCTGCAGACCCTGGCGCTGATCCAGAAGCAGGCGGAGAACCCGCGTGAGGTCGTGCGCCTTGCCCGCGGGCAGGAGCGGCAGCTGCGCAGCTGGCTGTACGGGCCCAGCGGGTACGGCGGGGGAGACCGCCCGGTCACCGACCCGAGCGACCCGGCGCACGGTGAGGCGCCCAGCGCCACGATGTCGGCGGCGGTGGCCAGGGCCTGCGGCGAGGTGGAGGACACGTTCGCGGTGGCCGTGCAGCACGTGGTGGTCGGCGACTGCCAGCTGGACGAACCGCTGACCGCCCTGGTGCAGGCCGCCCGCGAGGCGATCGTCAACTCGGCGAAGCACTCGGGCGAGGGTGAGGTCAGCGTGTACGTGGAGGTGGAGCCGGAGGAGGTCACGGTTTTCGTGCGCGACCGGGGCAAGGGCTTCGACCCGGCGCAGGTCTCCGCGGACAGGCATGGGCTGGCCGACTCGATACACGGCAGAATGGAACGCAACGGCGGGCGGGTGACGCTGCGCACCGCGCCCGGTGAGGGCGCCGAGGTGCAGCTGTCGATGCCCCGGAGGAAGGAGAGCAGGACGTGACGACCGACAGTGGTGCCGCGCAGGCGCCGACGGGTCCGGTCCGGGTGTTCCTGGTCGACGACCACGGGCTGTTCCGGGCCGGGGTGCGTGCCGAGTTGGAGTCCCTTGCGCAGGACCAGGTCCAGGTGGTGGGTGAGGCGGGCTCGGTTGGCGAGGCCGTGGCGGGCATTGGGCATCACCAGCCCGACGTGGTGCTGCTCGACGTGCACATGCCCGACGGGGGCGGCGCCGAGGTGCTGCGCAGGGTCCGGCCAACGCACCCGTCGGTGGTCTTCCTCGCGCTGTCGGTGTCCGACGCCGCCGAGGACGTGATCGCGGTGATCCGGGCCGGTGCCCGGGGCTACGTCACGAAGACGATCTCCAGCCAGGAGCTGGTCAAGGCCGTGCGCAGGGTGTCGGAGGGGGACGCGGTGTTCTCCCCGAGGCTGGCCGGGTTCGTGCTGGACGCCTTCTCCGACCGGCCGGGTGCCGCCCCGATCAGCGACCCCGAGCTGGACCTGCTGACCCCGCGCGAGCGGGACGTGCTGCGCCTGCTGGCCAGGGGCTACGCGTACAAGGAGATCGCCTCGGAGCTGTTCATCTCGGTGAAGACCGTGGAGACCCACGTGTCCAGCGTGCTGCGCAAGACTCAGCTGTCGAACCGGTACGAACTCTCCCGCTGGGCCACCGACCGCCGCTTGGTGTGACGGCCGGTCGGCTCCAGTTCGAGCTCGATGGTGTCGATCAGGTGGGACACGGTGTGCGTGCCCTCGGGGCCGCCGCCCGCGTGGGCCCCTCGCCGGGGGCGCCACACGAGCGCACCGATGAACACGATGCTGGAGACGATCGTCAGGGTGAGCATCCGACACTCCCGGTGAGGTGGAAAAGCCGCCGCCTACATGAGCAACGGATCCTGACCCGGCGCGGTTCACCCTGTCCGCGTTCGGTCCCGGTCAGCTGGTGGATTGGTCAGCCACGGCATAGTCCCGGGTCGGCGTATTGGCAGCGGGTGAGTCAGTGGCGACCCGGCGGCGGTACCGGGTGAGCCCGACGCCGACCAGCACCACGGCCATGCCGAGCACCACTCGCAGGGTCAGCGCCTCGTGCAGGAACACCGCGCCGAGCAGCACCGAGACCACCGGCAGCAGGTAGCCCACGGTGGCCGCCGCGGTCGGGCCCTCGTGGGCGATCTGGGCGTGCTGCAACAGGAAGGCGATGCCCGTGCCGAAGACCCCGAGCACGACCACGGCCAGCAGCCCCGCGAGCTCGAACCGGATCGGCGGGGCACCGGTGAAGGGCAGCACCAGGGCGCTGAGCACGGTGGCGGTGAGCATCTGCGCGGCGGCCAGCGCGATCGGCGGCACGCCCCGGTTGGACAGGTGCTTGCCCGCGTAGACGATGCCGACCCCGTAGCTGGCGGCGGCGACCAGGCAGATCAGTGCGCCGCCCAGGTCCAGCGAGGTGACCTGCCAGGGCGCGAAGATCACCAGCACCCCGGCGAAGCCGAGCAGCAGGCCGACCAGGTTGAGCGGGCCGAAGCCGCGCTGCTGACCGGCCAGGAAGGCGAAGGGCACCGCGAACAGCGGGGTGGTCGAGTTGATCACGCCGGTGAGCCCGGAGTCCACGGTCTGCTCACCGATCGCGAACAGGGTGAACGGCAGCACGTTGGCCACCACCACGTACAGCAGCAGGTGCGCCCAGATACGCCGGTTGCTGGGGAGCGGAGTACGGCGCAGCGCGGCGATCGTGACCAGCACCAGCGCGCCGAGGGCGACCCGCGCCAGCACCATCTCGGAGGGGGAGAGCGCGGCCAGGCCGAGCTTGATCCACAGGAAGCTGGAGCCCCAGATCAGGGCCAGGGCGATAAGTCGGAAGAGACTGCCTGAAGAACCCACGAGAGTTACTGTGCGCGTGACAACCAATCAGATCAAGTGAAATAAAATTCGCGACGCTTAAGCTCAGCTGTAGAGTCACGGCATGCTCGACGTGCGCAGGATGCAGGTGCTGCGGGCCGTGGTGACCAGCGGCTCGATCAGCTCGGCCGCGACCAACCTGGGCTACACCCCCTCGGCGATCAGCCAGCAGATCTCCACCCTGGAGCGGGAGGCCGGGGTGGCCCTGCTGGAGAAGGCGGGCCGCGGGGTGCGGCCGACCGCGGCGGGCAAGCTGGTCACCGACTACGCCGCCGACATCGCGGAGAAGCTCAGCGAGGCCGAGGCGGCACTGGCCGACCTGCGCACCGGCCGCACCGGGCGGCTGCGGGTGCGCTACTTCGCCACGGCCGGGGCCGCGCTGGTGCCGCCCGCGGTGGCCTACTTCCGCGACCAGCACCCGACCGTCCGGCTCGACCTGTCCATGGTGGAGCCGCACCCGCCCATGGCCGAGGTGCAGGCGGGCAAGGTGGACGTGGCCATCGTGGTGGTGGTCGACGGCAGCCCGCGCGGCCTGCCCGGGGTGCAGCTGGTGCACCTGCTCGACGACCCGTTCCTCGCGGTGCTGCCGCGCGGCCACCGGCTGACCCGCAAGCGGGTGCTCGACCTGGCGGACCTGGCCGGTGAGCCCTGGGTGGACACCGAACTGCTGCCCTACGGGGCGTGCCGCAAGGTGCTGCTGGACGCCTGCGCCAGCGCCGGGTTCAGCCCGAACCCCGCCGTGGAGTGCGACGACTACCAGACCGCGCAGGGCTTCGTCGCCGCTGGACTGGGCTACAGCCTGATCCCGAGGCTGGGCCTGGGCACCGTGGCGCCGGGGGCCGTGGTCCGGCCGGTACGCCACCCCGAGCCGGTCCGCCAGATCTACGCCGCCGTGCCGGAGTACACCGCCGAGCACCCGGCCACCGCCAGCCTGCTGCACGGACTGCGGGTGGCCGCCGCCCAGCACGCCGTGCTCGGCTGACTCAGCTGTCCCCGGGGTCCCCGCCGCCGGGCAGCTGCTGCGCGGTGCTGCTGTCGATCAGCAGCTGACCGTCCTTGTTCACCAGGGTCAGCGTGACCCGCTCGGCGCTGGTCTTGCCGCCCTTGACGTAGGTGACCGTGGTGGTGACCTTGTTCTTGCTGGTGGCCTTCACCTTGCTGGCCTTGACGCTGGTGACGCTCGACCAGAACGCCTTGTAGCCGGCCGCCCCGCCCGAGGAGCTCTGCATCTTCGGGGTCAGCATCGCGAACGCCTGGTCGGTGCCCTGCGGCAGCAGCCCGTAGTAGGAGGACACCGCCTGCTCCAGGTCCTCGCTGGAGGGCGCTTCGGCGGTGGTCGTCGTCGGCTCGGTGGTCGTGGTGGTCGTCGGCGCCGCGGTGGTCTTGGGGGGCTTGTTCGGCGCCGCGGTGGTCTGCTCGACCGAGGGGGACGTGGAGGTGCTCGACGGGGGCGAGGACTCCCCGTTGGCCTTGGAGCCGTTGGGGGTGAGCATGCTCGCCAACAGGATGCCCACGGCGGCCGCGGCGACCACGGCCAGCCCCGCCAGCACCATCGGCTTGTGGGACTTGGGTTTCGGCGGCTCCGGGGGCCTGGTCGACGGCGGCCGGGTGTGCGGGCCGGAGCCGACCGGACCCGAGCCGACCCTGGTGCCGCCAGGGGAGCTGAACGGCCGTGCGTCCATCCGAGTGGGCGCGGGGCCCTGCGCCATCGGCGGCGGGGCCATCGGGCGCGGCGGGGTGGGCGGTGAGATGGGACGGGTGGCGGCCGTGGGCGGGCTGACCCGCCAGGTCGGCGCCGCGGCGGGTCCCAGCAGGGCCGGTGGGATCGGTCTGCCCGCGGCCACGGCGGCCAGGGCCTCCCGGGCCTGGCCCATCGTGGGCCGCTCGGTGGGTTCCGGGGACAGCAGGCGCATCAGCAGCGGGTGCAGCGGGCCCGCCTGCCTCGGCGGGTTCACCTGGCCCGCGGCCACGGCGTGCAGCAGGGCCAGGGTGTTCTCGTTCAGCCCGAACGGGGGCTCGCCCTCCACCGAGGCGTAGATGGTGGAGCCCAGCGAGAACACGTCGGAGGGCGGTCCGGGGTCGTAGCCCTTGGCCACCTCGGGGGCCAGGTAGGCGGGCGTGCCCGCGAGCATGCCGGTCGCGGTGACCGTGACGTCACCGGTGGCCCGCGAGATGCCGAAGTCGGTGATCTTCACCACGCCGTCGTCGCCGAGCAGGATGTTGCCCGGCTTGATGTCGCGGTGGACGATGCCCGCCGCGTGCGCCGCGTCCAGCGCGGAGGCCGCCTGCGAGGCGATCCTGGCCGCCTCGTGCGGGGGCAGGGTGCCGCGCTCGGCCAGCACGGCGGACAGGCTCTTGGACGGCAGGTACTCCATGATCAGCCACGGGTTGCCGTCTTCCTCGGCCACGTCGTAGACGGCGATGGCGTGCGGGTGCTGCAGGCGGGCGGCGATGCGCCCCTCGCGCATGGCGCGCTGCTTGGCCTCGTGTGACTCGGCGGCGCTCATCGTGTTGGACAGCAGCAACTGCTTGACCGCCACCACGCGGTGCAGGCGCTCGTCCCGGGCGGTCCACACCACGCCCATCGCGCCGCTGCCGATGCGGCTGGTCAACCGGTACCGACCGGCTATGAGGCGACCGTCGTCACTCAAAGGTGCACTCTCTCCTCAGTTGCACTGGTCGACGGGGCTGGACCTGAGGTCTGGTCCCCCGACACCGAACTCGGCGTCCAGGTTAGGGGGTGACCCCGTCAGTCCCCGGTCAGCCCAACAGTGCGCTGGGACACGCCGCTCCGGCCATGGTGGCCGTGGTTGACAGCCAGTATTCCACGCTCGGACGGGTGTCACCCGAATGGAGGATTGGCGCCTCGTGGTGCGTGTGTGATCGGCCTCAGCCGAGCAACCCGGTGATCGGGTCGAGCACGCCACCGATCGTACCGAGCAGGCCACCGCCGCTGTTGTGCGCGGGCGGCGGGGCGGGGTTCGAGGAGGAGGGCGGGGTGGCGCTGGGCGTGCTGGGGGTGCTCGTGGTCGGGGTCTTGTCCGAGCTGGTGGGCGGGGTGGAGCTGCTCGGCGTGGTGGTCGGGGCCGGGGCGCTGCTGCTGGGCGCGGGGGCCTGGCTGCTCGGCGCGGTGCTCGACGGCGCGGCGGCCTTGGTCGAGGCGTTCACGTACGGCGCGACCCGCGGGCCCTTCGTGGTGGGCTGTTCCGTGCTGGACTGGGTCGGCGGGATGAGCACGGTGCCGTTCTGGTTGGTGCTCATCGGGACGTCCTGCCCCTGCCCGCGCGGGCCACCGTTGTCCACCACGGTCAGCGGCACGCCGGGCGTGCCCGCGCTGAGGTTCTTGGTGTCGTCACCGGCCTGGATGTGCAGCACGCTCGCGGTCACCGCGCCGCACAGCGCGGCGACGCCCGCCGCCGCGGCGGCGATCTTCGGGACCTGCTTGCGGCGCTCCTCGCGGGGCAGCTTGCCCTCGCGCTGCAGCAGCTCGCGGATGTAGAGCTCACCGCTGGGGGTGTCGGCGGCCAGCCGCAGTCGCTCGGTCTCCGCCTCCGCGGGCGCCTCGACGGGCTCGACCGGGGTCTCGGTCTCGAACTCCGCCTCGAACTCGTCCACGTCGCCGCCGCCGTAGACGACGTCCTCGTACTGCTCGTCCCGGTAGACCGGGATCTCGGTGGTGACCTCGTTCATGGAGGGGTGCTGCCACTGCGGGCTCGGCGCCTGCTCGGTGCGGTGCCTGGCGAGCAGCTCGGACACGGGGATCTGTCGGGTCGCCACGGACTGGCTGCCCCGTTTCGAGTCCTCGTACACCGTCTTGTCACCTCTCCGTCGGATCACTGACCGTGATATGGGTACCGGCTCCGGGGGAAGGTGTCACCAGTTTGGGGTAGGAACCCCGGGTATTTGCTCCACTTGCCGAAGGCTGTTGATCTGTTTGGCCTAAACAGGTCGGCTTGGTTGCCGTTTCGATACCGACCCGTGACTGGACGCCGGGCAACGCGGGGAACTCAGCCGCGCTGCGCCGACAGCACCTCGGCGCCGACGATCTTCGGCGGGCTCTGCCCGTTCAGCCGCAGCAGCTGCTCCACACGCAGCCAGCTGCCGTCGAGCTGCTGGAAGGCGATCACGCCGAGCACGGAGTCGGCGGAGATCGCCTCGACCCGGTCCGTGCGCAGCGAGCGCACTCCTGACCAGGACCGCGCGAAGTCGTTCTGGGTCACGCCCATCAGCGTGCTGTCCACCCAGTCGTTCAACGCGTCCTGCGGATCGGTGCGGACCGTGTTGTAGAACTGCCGCACCGCGTCGACCGGGCTCTGCGCCACCGCCGTGGACACCGCGGCCGAGGTGAGCCGGCTGCCCGTGACCTCCGAACGCCCCGCTTTGGCCACGGCCGTCGGCTGCGTGCTCGTCGAGGCGGGCACCGTGCCCGTGGCCGGGGTGGACCCGTTCACCTCGGAGCTGAGCAGGTCGGGGCGCAGCGCGGCGGCGCCGGTGATCACGGACGGGACCGCGTTGTGCCGCGCGGGGGCCGTCGCGGCCGGCTGGCGGTTGCCGGTGATCATCGAGGCGGCGGCCACGGTGGCGCACAGCGAGGCGGTGCCGAGCACGAGGGCCGCCAGCTTGACCGCGGGGCTGCGGCGCGGCTCCGGCTGGTCGACCAGCGGCGCGGTGCCGAGCAGGTCGGTGACCAGTCCGTCGGTGCCCGCCTCGTCGCGCGAAAGGATGCGCCGGGGCGGCGGCTGCTTCCTGATCAGCTCGGCGACGCTGATCGCGCCACTGCGGCTGGACTCACCGCGGTTGTGCCGCCTTCCGCTGGACGGAGGCTCCACGCCTGAACTCCTCGTGTGCGTACCCGAAGACCCGTGAGCGGGGATCGCGAACCCGCTTGGTCGGCAGAACTCGAACCGCCAGCGGTCGCCCCGACGCCACCCCTGACGCAGAGTTCATCGGGTCGGGAGAGGGCTGACTAGAGGTACTCACTCGAAAGGATGAACGTTTGTCGCGTTCTCAGTTCTTTCTGCTGTCGTCGCTGATCAAGGGCAGGTCGTCGGTGGAGAAGCGCAGCACGTGCTGTTCGGTGACGGTGCTGCCGTCCTTCTTGGTGAGCAGCACGGTGCTGATCGTCAGCGACTTGCCGGGGTCCACGGTGATGCCCTGCAACCGCACGGCGCTCACCTCGGCGTAGCGCTGCTCCAGCGCCGCCTGCCCGCCCGCCCGCAGTGCACCGGTGGTCAGCTGGTAGGCCTCGCCGACGTTGGTGTCGATCGCGGCGAAGAAGTGCTGGGTCTGCTGAACGATCTTGGTCGGGTCCACGTCCGGCGTGCCCGGCACCGTGGTGATCGGCGGCAGCGGCAGGGTCCCGGTCGGCTTCGGGGCGGCGGTGCTGCCGTGCGAGGCGCTCGGTGGTGCGGGTACCGCGCTGCCGGGGACCCGGCCGGTCGCGGTGGGCTCGGCGGTACCGGTCTGCGCCACCGAGACCGGGTCGCCGGGCAGGCCGTGCCGGGAGGTCGCGCTCGGCGTCACGCTGGGCAGCGCCACCTGCCACTGGCCGGGGAAGGACTCGATCTGGGTGCGCAGCTTGGTCGGCCCGATCAGCGCCGCGGCCACCACCAGCACACCGATCAGCGCGGCGGCCGAGGAGCACACGGAGAACCAGGCGGCCTTGCGCCAGGTACGCGGTGGGGTCACCGAGGCGGGCACGCTGCCGATGTCGAACTTGCGCAACCCCACCGGATCGGTCTCGGCGATGTCGGCGACCGGCAGCAGCGGCTCGGTCGGCTCCTCGCAGGGCCAGACGATGCCGCGCGCGGACAGCGGGTCCTCCGTGCGCGGCTGGACCGGGATCACCGGGCGGGCGTGGGCGGGGCGGCGGTCCAGTGGTGAGGCGGGTTCCGGCATGGCCACCGTGTCGCCGGCCACCCTGCGGTGCCTGCCGTGCTGTGGTTGCCGCTGCTGGGATCCCGCCTCGGTGTCCATGCCTTTCAGACCCTCCCCAACTCCCGTCCTGACGCCGGTTCTCGCTGGGTACACCCGTTTGCCGGATCTGTACCGCTCAAGCCGCGTCCGGGAGTGGCCGCCGTCATCAAGGGGTCAGGGTAGGGCGTGTCAGGGCGTGCTGCGCCCCCGGTCCCACTCGTGACTGCGCAGTGTCGCCCGGTCGAGTGAACGACGGTGCGGTGCGTCAGCCCTGCCCGCCGCTGCGCAGCTGCCTCTGCGCCGCCTGCAGCCCGCGCGCGGCCGCGGCCCCGGCCCCGACGGAGAGCAGGATCGCCAGCACGGCGGGGAAGTCCCCGGCGGAGGCCATCAGCAGGGCGAGCAGCGAGCCGACCGTGGTCGCCCCGGCGACCGGCCAGCGCGAGCGCACGTACTGCGCGACCGGCTCACCGCCCGCCCGCCTGCTCGCCGCCGAGCCCAGCATGAACAGGTACCCGTCGTAGCCGATGGCAGCCACCAGGCTGGCCAGTGCGAGCACGACCGCGATGAACGTCAGCATGTGACCAGTGTGCGCGCACCAGCCCGGTGGTGTGCATCGGTGACATCCCCGTCAGGGGCGGGTCAGCGGTGCCGTGAAGGATGCTCCTATAGAAGTCAAGTGGTGGTTGCGAGGTGGGTCATGTCTGTGGTCAGGGCGTGGAAGACCTCGCGGGTGACGTAGCGTTTGAGGCACCGGATGATGTGCCGTTTGGGCAGGCCCTCGGCGGTGCGTCGGGCGAGGTAGGCGCGGGTGCGGGGGCAGTGGCGCAGGCGGACGATGACCACGCGGTAGAGCGCGGCGTTGGCTTGGCGGTCACCGCCCCGGTTGAGGCGGTGACGGTCGCGGCGGCCGCTGCTGGCCGGGATGGGGGCGGTGCCGCACAGGTGGGCGAAGGCGGCGTCGGTGGTGATGCGGTGGGGGTTGTCCCCGGCGGTGATCAGCAGTTGTGCCGCGGTGTCGGGGCCGACTCCGGGCAGGGCGGTGGTGCGGGGCAGGACCCGGTCGAGCACGGCGGTGAGTTCGGCCTTGGCCTGGTCGATCTCGGTGGTCAGCCGGTGGATCCGGTGAGCCAGGCGGCGCAGCGCGGTCTTGGTGGCCGCGGTGGGGCAGGTCAGGTCGTGGGTGGGGCGGAGCCGGGCGCAGGTGGTGATCAGTGCCCGCCGGGGCAGGCCGGTCAGGTGTTCGCGCAGCGTGGTGGGGGCGGTGACGATCAGGCTGTCGAGCTGGTTGAGCGCGGCGGTGCGGGCTTTGACCGCGCTGGTGAGCACGGTGCGCAGGACGGCGGTGCTGGTGGCGGGGCCGGTGCTGGTTTTGGGGGTGGTGGTGGCCCTGCCGGACTGGACCGCGTGGGCGGCGTTGATCGCGTCCTGGGTATCGGTCTTGCCCTTGCGGCGGCGGGTGTGCCGGTCGGGCTGGTTGACCTCGATCACCTGGATGCCGTGGTCGGTGAGGTGGCTGGTGAGCCCGGTGCCGTAGGAATGGGTGCCTTCCACCCCGACCGCTTCCAGGGTGCCGAAGCCGGTCAGCCAGCGTGTCAGGGCGGTGTAGCCGGTGTGGGTGGCGGGGAAGGTCTGGGTGCCCAGGAGTTGGCCCAGGGCGTTGAGCGCGGCGGCGGTGTGGGTGTCTTTGTGGGTGTCGACTCCGCCGGTCACCAGGTCTGTGTGGCTGGTGTCGACGGGGGTGTGCTGGTCGGTCATTCTGGTCTCTGCCATCCCTGTGTGGGGTTCGGGGTGGCACGCACCGGGCCGGTGGGGTGGACGGCACAGTGATGGGTGTCCTGCTGGCACAGGCTCCTATCAGGTCACATCCCCTGGTCTGGTGACGTGCGTGGAGGGCGAGCACGGGGGTCGGCGGATCCCTCACAAGACAGCCCACCCCCGCAGGGGGCCGGCGTCAGTGGCTTTCCGGGACAGACTCCCCACGCTCGCCATCCACACACATCATCACTGTGGCTTTCACTGCGTTGAACGCAGCGAAAGGCACTTTCGCGGCATGGGGCGCTGCCCTCACGGACGTCCTGCGGTCGATCAGCGGCCCAGCGCGCCCCGGCCCATGCGCAGCAGCGCCATGGCCAGCTCCCGGCCCTCCGGGCCCAGCTCGCGGTAGCGGGCGATCACGTCGATCTCCCGGTTGTGCACGATCTTCGTGCCGCCCGCGGCCATGCGCGCCGCGCCGATCGTGCGCGAGACCTCGGCTCGCCGCTTGACCAGGCGCAGGATCTCGGCGTCCAGCCAGTCGATCTCCTTGCGCAGCTCGGAGATGTCGGTGGTGGGGCCCTCGGCGGACTGGGTGTTCACGGTTCCTCCTGGTGGACGGGTCCCCGGCCCCGGCAAGCGAAAGCCCCGGGGTCCGTGGACTCCGGGGCTCTGCTGTGGTCTGTTCGCGCGCTAGGCGACCACGGGAGCCGGAGTCCGGTTCCCGTAAAAAAACAGGTAGCTGTGGGCGCGCACGCAGGGAGTCTCGCACAGCGGAGCCACCCGCGTCGACCTGTCGGTGCGCACGAGTAGCGTGGTTCGCGATGAGCGCTCTGTTTGATCTTCCCGCCAGCCCCCGGTCCGCCAGCCCCCAGCACGGCGGGCCCGCGGGCCCCGACGCGCTGCTGGAGGGGCTCAACCCGGAGCAGCGCGAGGCCGTGACGCACGCCGGCTCGCCGCTGCTGGTCGTCGCGGGCGCGGGCTCGGGCAAGACCAGGGTGCTCACCAGTCGCATCGCCTACCTGCTCGCGGCCCGCGGCGTGCACCCCGGCGAGATCATGGCCATCACCTTCACCAACAAGGCCGCCGCCGAGATGAAGGAGCGGGTGGCCGGGCTGGTCGGCAAGCGGGCCAACGCCATGTGGGTGTCCACCTTCCACTCCATGTGCGTGCGGCTGCTGCGGCGCGAGGCCAAGACCCTGGGCATGTCCAGCAACTTCACGATCTACGACGGGGACGACTCCCGCCGCCTGGTCACGCTGGTGGCCAGGGACCTGGACCTGGACCCCAAGCGCTACCCGGCGCGCACCCTGGCCGTGCACATCTCCAACCTGAAGAACGAGCTGGTCGACGCCGAGGGCGCCAAGGACCGCGCGAGCAACGACCTGGAGCGCAAGGTCGCCGAGGTCTACCAGGCGTACCAGCAGCGGCTGAACCTGGCCAACGCCATGGACTTCGACGACCTGATCATGCGCTCGGTGGAGCTGCTCCAGGTGTTCCCGGCCGTGGCCGAGCACTACCGGCGCCGGTTCCGGCACGTGCTGGTCGACGAGTACCAGGACACCAACCACGCGCAGTACGTGCTGGTGCGCGAGCTCGTGGGCACCGGGGCCGACGGGGTCGAGCCCGCCGAGCTGTGCGTGGTGGGCGACGCCGACCAGTCGATCTACGCCTTCCGCGGCGCCACGATCCGCAACATCGTGGAGTTCGAGCGGGACTACCCGCAGGCGCGCACCATCCTGCTGGAGCAGAACTACCGGTCCACGCAGAACATCCTGACCGCGGCGAACTCGGTGATCTCGCGCAACCCCGACCGCAGGGACAAGCGGCTGTGGACCGACTCCGGCGCGGGCGAGAAGATCGTCGGCTACGTGGCCGACAACGAGCACGACGAGGCCGCGTTCGTGGCCGGTGAGATCGACCGGCTGGTGGACGGCGGGGACGCCAACAACGCCGACATCGCCGTGTTCTACCGCACCAACAACCAGTCGCGCGTGTTCGAGGAGATCTTCATCCGGCTCGGGCTGCCCTACCGGGTCGTCGGCGGGGTGCGCTTCTACGAGCGGCGCGAGGTGCGCGACGCCCTGGCCTACCTGCGCGTGCTGGCCAACCCGGACGACGCGGTCAGCCTGCGCCGCATCCTGAACGTGCCCAAGCGCGGCATCGGCGACCGGGCCGAGGCCTGCGTGTCCGCGCACGCCGAGCAGCAGCGCATCGGGTTCGCCGCCGCGCTGCGCGAGGCGGCCGCGGGCAAGGTGGCGCTGCTCAACCCGCGCTCCCGCAACGCCATCTCCGGCTTCGTGGAGCTGCTCGACGAGCTCGCCCAGCCCGTGGAGCGCGGGGAGGACGTGGCCGACATCCTGGAGCTGGTGCTGGAGCGCACCGGCTACCGGGGTGAGCTGGAGGCCAGCGACGACCCGCAGGACGCCTCCCGCCTGGACAACCTGACGGAGCTGGTGACCGTCGCGCGGGAGTTCACCCAGTTCGGCGCGGTGGAGGTGCCGATCGAGGACGCGGACCCCGATCCGGACCCGATCGCCCAGGGCTCGCTGGACGCGTTCCTGGAGCGGGTGTCCCTGGTTGCCGACTCGGACTCCGTGCCGGGCTCGGACGACGGGGTGGTCACGCTGATGACCCTGCACACCGCCAAGGGCCTGGAGTTCCCGGTGGTGTTCAGCACCGGCTGGGAGGACGGGGTGTTCCCGCACTCGCGCGCGCTGGGCGATCCCGCCGAGCTGGCCGAGGAGCGGCGCCTGGCCTACGTGGGCATCACCCGCGCCCGGCAGCGGCTGTACCTGACCCGGGCACTGGTGCGCTCCGCGTGGGGCCAGCCGATGACCAACCCCGAGTCCCGGTTCCTCGGTGAGATCCCGACCGACCTGATGGAGTGGCGCCGGATCGGCCCCGAGCGCTCGGCGCCCACCGTCACCACCACCTGGGGCGCCCGGCGCGGGGGTTTCGGCTCCGACTCGCTCGGCCGCGGCGGCAACTCGCCGACCAGGGGCTGGCAGCAGACCCCGGCCGTGGAGCTGGAGGTCGGCGACCGGGTCAACCACGACAAGTACGGGCTGGGCACCGTGGTGGCCACCGACGGCTCCGGTCCGCGCGCCACCGCCACCATCGACTTCGGCTCCTCGGGCACCGTGCGCCTCATGCTGATCGGCGGCGTACCGCTGGTGAAGCTGTAGCAGTGCTACTTGAGTACCACGATCGGCTTGTTGTGCTACAGAAAACGGCTTTTGGTAGCATAGCGGCCTGATTGTGGGAATGAGGTAACACCGTGCGGACCGCCCAGTTCAGCCCTGACCGGCGTGGACACCTGGTGCGCGGTGAGCGTGGCTACCAAGCCTTCGTGCCGCCACCCCTGCCGCCGGAACTGGTCTTCGACACGAACCTGGTGGGCAGGCTGTCCACGGCCGACCGGGCGCTGGGGCAGCTCGCCGGGGTTGGGCACACCCTGCCGAACCCACACCTGCTCGCCAACGCGATGATCCGGCGCGAGGCCGTGCTCTCCAGCCGGATCGAAGGGACCCAGGCGACGCTGTCCGACCTGGTGCTGTTCGAGGTCGAGCGTCCGGTGCGGCCCTCGCCCGGCGATGTGCAGGAGGTGTTCAACTACGTCGCCGCCGTCGAGCACGTGCTGGACCCGGGGCGACGTCTTCCGCTGAGCCTGCCGCTGCTGAGGGAGGCGCACGAGATCCTGCTGACCGGGGTCCGGGGCGGCTACGCCACACCGGGCGAGTTCCGCCGGAGCCAGAACTGGATCGGCGAGCCCGGCTGCGTGCTGGACACGGCGACCTACGTACCGCCACCCCCGGACCGGTTGTGGGAGTGCCTCGACGCGTTCGAGAAGCACCTGCACGCCGAGCACGTGCTGCCTCCGCTGGTGACCATCAGCTGCCTGCACTACCAGTTCGAAGCCATTCACCCGTTCATCGATGGCAACGGCCGGGTTGGCCGCCTGCTCGTGGTGCTGCTGCTCGTGGAGTGGGGGCTGCTGCCCGCGCCGCTGCTGGACCTCTCGGCCTACCTGGAACCCCGGCGCGAGGAGTACTACGCACGCCTGCTGGCGGTCACCACGCAGGGCGACTGGGCGGGGTGGATCTCCTTCTTCCTGGACGTCTTCACCCACCAGGCCGGTGACGCACTGCGCCGCGCCCAGCTCCTGCAGGCGCTGCGCGAGGACTTCCGGGCGAGGGTAACGACCGCGCGTTCCTCGAGCCTGGTCTCGCTGCTGGTGGACGCGCTGTTCGAGACGCCCGCGATGACGATCAACCGTGCCAAGGAGATCCTCGGCGTCACGCACCGCGCCGCCACCGTGAACGTGGAGAAGCTGGTCGCGGCGGGCGTGCTCACCGAGATCGAGACGAGCCGCCGGACGCGCCTGTTCCTCTGCACGGAGGTCCTGCGCGTGCTTGACGGCAACACCTGACGAGTGGCTCGCCGGCGACCACTCAGCCGCGCCAGCCGACGCGGTCCGTGTCATGAAGGTGCCGTTCAGGACGCTGGATGTCCCAAACGGCACTTTCATGACACCGCAGCCTCGGCCCGGACCGGATACCAGGTCAACGATGCGCGACGCGCCACTAGAACACCGCACTAGCTTCCGGCGCGCGGCAACCGCAGGCTGACCATCCCGGAGTCCAGGTCCACCTTGGTGCTGGGCGGGGCACCCGCCTCGTCCTCCTCGCGCAGCAGCGACTGGGTGTGGCGCTGCGCCAACTCGGCGCGCTTCCCGGCGTAAAGAGTGGCGTGGAGTTCGTCGAAGGCGGTGCCGCCGATCGGGGTGCCGGTGCGGTTGCGGCGCCAGGGCAGCCAGGTCACCCCGCGGAACAGCAGGCCGAAGCGTTCCAGGGCTGCGAGCACGATCAGCAGTACGACCAAGCCAGGTAGGGACATCGCCCACAGCACCGCCATGTCCCGGCCAACGCGCGAGAGGCGCGGCGGGTTCCGCAGATACACCTGGTTGCCGGTGCTGGCAAGGGTGCATCGGGCACCACTTGATGCCGTGGAGTCACCATGAAGAGTTCAAGAAGAGACGCCGTTCACACTGGGTACAGGGGGAGACACGGGGGTATCTCCAAGGAGGAGCGGTGGAGCGAGTTCGTGTAGGGGTCCACGCGGGCGATCCGATCACCTTGGCCGGGTTGAGCAGCCACCTGCGGGCCCGTCCGGAATTCCAGCTGGTGGGGGAGCGCCAGTTCGGAGAGGCCAATGTTCTGGTGGTGTGCGCGGACGCGGTGACGTCCGAGGTGATGTCTGCCTTGCGCAGATTCACCGAGCACTCGACAGCACGGTGCGTGCTGGTGACCAACGAGTTGCGGCAGGCCGATCTGCTGGCTGCCGTGGAGTGCCGCGTGGTGAGCGTGCTGCCACGTGCCGAGGCCACCGGTGACCGGCTCGCCGGTGCCGTGGTCGCCGCGGCCAGGGGGCGCGGCGACCTGCCGCCCGACCTGCTGGGCGAGTTGCTGTCGCAGGTGGAGAAGTTGCAGCGGGACGTGCTGGGGCCGAGGGGGCTGACCACGTCCGGACTGGCGCCGCGCGAGGTGGATGTGCTGCGCCTGATGGCTGAGGGCTGGGACACGGCCGAGATCGCGGAGAAGCTGTCCTACTCCGAGCGGACCGTGAAGAACGTCGTGTACGCCGTGATGAGCAGGCTTGGCCTGCGCAATCGGCCGCACGCCGTGGCCTACGCCCTGCGGGCCGGGGTCATCTGACCCCACCGAGCGCCGTGTGGGACCGGAGGTGGGAGCCGGTCCCACGCGGTAGCCCGGGGGTTACGCACCGCAGTCACGGGTCCGTACCGCTGGGCCGAACGAGTGGGCACTCGATCACGATGTTTGGCCGTTGGCGTGTTGGACGTCCACAATCGCTTGCGTGCCGAGTTCCACGACTGCGCCCGAGCAGCTTCGGTTCGCGCTGCTCGGACCAGTGCGTGTCTGGCGGGGCGATCGTGAGCTCGCGCTCGGACCGCCCCAGCGCAAGGCAGTGCTCGCGATCCTCCTGTTACGTGCCGACCAGGTCGTGACCACCTCCGAACTGGTGGACGCGGTCTGGGGGGAGAACCCGCCGGCCAGCGTGCACGGTGTGGTGCAGACCCACATCTCGATGCTGCGCGGCGTGCTCGAACCGAACCGGCCACGACGTGGTCAGGGCGAGGTCCTGCGCTCGGTGGGCAACGGCTACTCGCTGGCGCTGGGCGGAGCCCGCTACGACTGGCGCGAGTTCGAACGCACTCTGGAACTGGCCCGCCAGCACCGCGACGAGGGCAACGCCCGCGCGGCGGTCGAGTGGTTCGGCAACGCGCTGCGCATGTGGCACGGCGAACCGCTCGCCTCGGTGCCCGGCCCGCTGGCCTCGGTGGAACGCGCGCGGCTCAACGAGATCAGCCTCGGGGTGCAGGAGGAGCGGCTGGAGCTGCTCGTCGCGCTGGGCAGGCACACCGCGGCCGTCACCGAACTGGCCGCGCTGACCTCGGCACACCCCGTGCGGGAACGCCTGCGCGCACTGCACATGAAGGCGCTTTCACGCTGCGGGCGCCGCGCCGACGCGCTGGCCGTCTACACCGAGACCCGGCGCGTCATGGTGGACGAGCTGGGCATCGAGCCCGGTAGCGAGCTGCGCGAACTGCACCAGCGCCTGCTCGCCCACGACGAGCCCGAGCGAGCCCAGCAGGCAACGGCCGCGCCGCCCGCGGCACCGCCCGCGCCGGTGCGCCGACCTGTCGTGCCGTTCATGGACGAACCGGTGCGGGCCGCCATCTCGCCCGCGCAGCTGCCCGCCGACCTGGCGGACTTCACCGGCCGCACCGCACTGGTCAAGAAGCTCACCGCGATGCTCACCCCCAGGACGCACCGCACGGCGCCGCCGAGGGGGCTCGTCGCGGGCATCGGCGGTGTCGGCAAGACCGCGCTGGCGGTGCACGCCGCGCACCAGGTGCGCCAGCACTACCCGGACGGCCAGCTCTACGTGGACCTGCGCGGTGCGGGCCCGGACGCGGCGGACCCGCTCAACGTGCTCAGCGCGTTCCTGCGCGCGTTCGGCGTCTCGCCCAACGCGACCCCGGCCGACCTGGACGAGCGGGCCGCGATGTACCGCTCGGTGCTGGCCGCGCGCCGGGTGCTGGTGGTGCTGGACGACGCCGCCGACGTGGCGCAGATCCGCCCGCTGCTACCGGGTGCCGCCTCCTGCGGGGTGCTGGTGACCAGTCGCCGGCGGCTGCCCGAGGCGCAGTGGGACGAGCAGGTCGAACTGGAGGGCATGTCCCGCCAGGAGGCGCTGACCCTGTTCAGCCGCACGATCGGCGCGGAGCGGGCCGGTGCCGAGCCGGATGCCGTGGAGGCCGTGGTCGACGCCTGCGGCAGGTTGCCGCTGGCGCTGCGCATCACCGCGGCCAAGCTGGTGGACCGCCCACAGTGGACGGTCAAGTCCATGGCGGACAAGCTCGCGCGGGAACGCGGCAGGCTCTCCGAGTTACGGGTCGGCAACCTGGAGGTCGAGGCCACCTTTCACCTCGGGTACGGCCAGCTCGACCCGGACTGCGCGCGGACCTTTCGGCTGTTAGCCCTGCCCGAGGGACCCGCGCTCTCGCTGCCCGCCGCCGCCGCGCTGGTCGGCAGCGACCCGTCGCTGGCCGAACCCCTGGTCGAGCGGCTGGTGGACCTGAACATGCTGGCCAGCCCGGCCCCGGACCACTACGCGTACCACGACCTGCTGCGGCTGTTCGCCAGGCAGCGGGCCGTGCAGACCGACCCGCACCCGGAGCGGGTCGCCGCGATGAGCCGCCTCGGTGAGTTCTACCTGGCCACGGCTGCCACGGCGGGCTGGCTCATCCAGGCCCCGCTGCTGGACCGCGAGCGCTTCCGCCGCCAGTACCAACACTCGACCCCGCAAGCAGGTCCCCGGCCCTACCCGGGTGGCGTGCCGCTGACCGACCTCAGGTCCGCCTTCGACTGGGTCGGCGAGCAGCAGGCCACCCTGCTGGCCACGGCACGGCAGTTCCTGATCGACCCCGACCTGCCCTCGGGCATGGTCGTGGACCTGATCTCCTTCCTGGAGCTGTACCTGGCCAACGGCACGCACTTCGGTGAGATCGGGCAGATCGGCGCGCTGGCGGTGCGCGACGCGCAGGTCACCGGGGACCGCCGGGTGGAGGCGTGGGGCAGGCGCAAGGTGGGCGAGGCACACCTGCGCCGGTTCGAGCTGCCGCAGGCCGAGCACGAGCTCACCGAGTCCGTGCGGGCCGCCACCGAGGCCGGGGACAACAGTGCCCTGGCCACTGCACTGGACCTGCTGGGCACGGTGGAGTTCCGGCTCGGCAACGGCGAGCAGTCCCTGGCCCACCTGGAGCAGGCGCTGGCGCTGTCCCGCGCCGAGGGCGACCTGGTGCGCGAGGCGTACGTGCTGGGCACGATCGGCCGCACCCAGTCCGAGCGCGGGCAGTTCGACCTGGCGCTGGAGGCCTGCGAGAGCAGCCGCGGGCTGCACGAGCAGTTGGGCAACGACACCGGCCTCGCGCGGACCCTCTACCTGGTGGGCACGGTCTTCCAGCGGGCGGGCCGCCTGGTGGAGTCGATCGACCCGCTGGAGGAGTCGCTGGCGGTGTGCCTGGGCATCGAGCAGACCTTCGGTGAGGGGCACAACCTGGTGATGCTGTCCCGGGGCTACCTGGCCGACGGCCGCGCCGAGCAGGCCGCCGCCGCTGCCGCCCGTGCCAAGGAGGCGGGCGAGGCCATCGGGGACGCGCACATGCACGCGATGGCCGTGGCCGAGCTGGGCCGGGCGCTGCACGCCCTTGGCAAGCACGACCGCGGTGACGAACACCTGCGCAGCGCGCGCACCATGCTCACCGACCTGAACTCACCCCAGGCAGCCGCGGTGAGCGCCTTGCTGGACCGGAAGTGAGCAAGTACTGAACTCCATCGGCCTGGATGGGGTGCCATATCGCGTGCGATGCGGCAATGTGCACGGTGTGCCGATCAGCAACGAACCCGGCGAGGGGAACGAGGTCATCGAGTTCGACTGCCGCCAGGTCGGCTCGGCACTGGTGGTGTGCTCACCGGCTGGCGCGAGCAAGGCGGCCAGGGTGCTGGCCGCCGCCCTGCCCGCCGACCCGCTGCGCACCGTCGTGGTCGCGGACTTCCCGCCCGACTCGGGGCCGGAGGTCTGGACCGCGCTGGTCGCCGCGCTGCGCAGGCGCGGGCCGGTGCGGCTGGCGGTCTCCCGCGCGGGCAGCGGCGAGCTGTCCTCACCGGCACAGTGGCTGGCCGACCAGCTGAAGGTCGAGGTCGTCGCCCCGGACGGGGTGCTGCTGCCGGTGCCGGGCGGCTCCGCGTTCGTGATCGACTCGCACGGGGCTGGCTGCTGGTTCCGGTTCCGGCCCTCGCACCCGCCCGAGCCGCTGGGCAGCCGCTTCCCCGCGCCCGACTGGGAGCCGATGACCCCGAGCAAGCCCTGGGCCTCGGGCCGGGCAGGTGTGGCCGAGCCGATCCCGGCGGGGCTGTGGATGCACGCGATGCCCTCGGTGCGCAGCGGCCCGAGCCGCGAGCACGCCCGGCCGGTGTTCGCGCTGCCGTGCCGCCCCGACGTGCTCACCGTGGTGCTGGGCGGTCCCGACGAACGGCCGGTGCCGCCGGACGAGGTCCGCGCGCTGCTCACCGCGCTGCCCGTGCCCGCGCGCACCCGGGTCCGCATCGCGCCCTACGGCGTGAGCCCGCTCGGGGACGCCTACCTGGGCGAGCCGCTCGGTCAGGTGGTCGCCGACCTGGTCGGTGAGCACGTGGTCGTCTACTCGGGACTGCCCGTGGTGGGCTCGGACGGGGTGGACATCGTCGCCTACGACGCGCAGGGCCAGCCGTCCTGGCGCCCGTTCACCACGGAACTGGGCTACTGGCCACGCAATCGCGGTTCGGCCAGCGCGCCGAGCATCATCGGCCACCGGCCGCCGATCAGCGGCATGCCCACGCTGCGGCCCGGTGTCTACCAGTTGGCCGAGGCGGCCGTGGTCGAGTTGGTGCACAGTGGACTGTGGGTGCGCGAGCCCGCCGAGCCCGCCGACGCCGTGCAGGTCCGGGCGCTGCCGATGGACCCGTTGTGGGCGCGCATCACCGTGGGCGTGCCCGGACAGCCGACCTCGCCGGAGCTGTTCGCGGCGGCCACCGACCTGTACTCGCGGCTGGACCCGGACACCCAGCGGGCCGTGCGCTTCGTGTTCAGCGACGCCGCGCAGTTGCAGGAGGACAAGCCCGTGCCGGTCGCGGTGAGCGCGCCCGCGCCCGAGGTCGCCGCCCCGGCGCCCGCGCCCACACCGGAGCCCGAACCCGAATCCGAGCCCGAGCCCGAACCGGTCGCGGTGGCCGCCGCGCCCGCCCCTGCCGCCGCCTCCTCCGCCGAGGACGAGCCGCCGCGGCACGGTCGGCACTCCGACGACGGCCCGACCGCCGTGGTGCGGGCGCACGAGATGCGCGCGCTGACCGAGCAGTCGGTGGACCAGGAGATCGACCCCGAGCTGGACCTGCTCGTGGAGCTGCCGGAGGAACCGGAGCAACCGCCTGCCGAGGTGGTCGTGGAACCGCGCAGCACGCAGGCCGACCGGGACTGGATGCGGCACACCCTGGGCGCCAACTACGACAGCCACGCCGCCGCCGTGCTGCGGATGATCGCCAGACACCCCGAGCTGCGCAGCCCGCAGGACGACAGCCTGGAGACCGTGGTCACCGAGCTGGTGTCGGCCCAGGTCTACCTGGTCGCCAAGCAGCAGCGGGTGGACGCGTCGCTGCGCTCGGGTGACCTGGGCCAGCTGATGCCCTTCGCCAGCTGCGCGGTGTCCGGGATGCGCAGGCTCGCCCCGTACGGCGGGGTCGTGCTCTGCTGGGGCGAGTACCTGCCGCAGGTCGGCGCGGTGCTCACCGAACCGGCCTTCCTCAACACTGTGTCCGATGTGGACAGTGAGTCGGGCGGCCCGGTGGAGTACCTGATCTGGTCGGTGACCGGGCGCAGGGTCGACGAGCTCGGCCGCACCCAGGACCGGGTCGTCTTCCTGCCGGGGGCCAAGTTCCGGGTGCTCGCCGTGTCCGGTCGGCGCGTGCTGCTGGCGGAGGACGGTGCACCGGGCGGGGTTCTGTCCACAATGGTGCGAACCGCCGCGGTCCGGGACGCGTTGCCCGCGGACCGGCGGCGGCGCCCCGACGCGCGGCTGTTCGCCAGGTGGCCGGTCAGGCCGTAGTGCGCAGGTGCTTGAACGACTCCAGGGTCTTCATCGCCTCGGCCAGCGCCTCGGTGGCGTACTCGCACATGTCGCGCTCGTAGTCGGCCAGCGCCGCGATCAGCCCGACCTCGCCGTCGCGCACGGCGATCAGCTTGGCGCACAACAGTTCCCCGTCGATGAACGCCAGGTTCGCGCCGAGCCCGCCGGGTGGCGCCGGGTGTGCCGCGTCGCCGAGCAGGGTCACCGCGCGGGTCGGCCACGGCCGGACCGGGTCGGTGCCGCGCAGCGGGCCGATCCCGCTGTTGTGCTTGTCCGCGTTACGGACCAGCGCGCGCAGCTCGGGGTGCCAGTCCGCCATGAGCTCCAGCACGGCGGCCAGCCCCGCCTCGGGATCTCCTTCCAGGGAGCGGAAATCCCCCGGGTGGTCGTGCGGGATCATCATCACCCAGCGCAGGTAGCTCGGGGTCGCGGGCAGTCGCACGTCCGGGGCCAGCTCGGCGGCGGCCTCGTGCGGCGGCCGCCGGAACGGCATCTTGCCCAGGAAAAGCTGTGCCTGCTTGGTGTTGACGATCGTGCTCCACCCGGGCACCAGCCCGGCGAAGCGCTCGGTCAGCGGGGTGCGGCCGATGGCGCCCCACACGTCCAGCTCGTAGACCTGGACGGAGGGCACGAGTTGGCGGCGCACGGTCGATCCCATGCCGTCGGCGCCGACGACCACGTCCCCGGTACTGCTGGAGCCGTCGGCGAACCAGGCGCGCACCCGGCCGTCGGCCAGTTCCTCGTAGCGGTCCAGCTTGCGGTCGAACCGCACGTGCCCGGACAGGCCCGCCAGCAGCAGGTGGCGCAGCACGTGCCGGTCGAACAGCCTGCCCTCGTCACGCGGCGGGGTCTCGGCCAGCAGGTTGAGCTGGGCGTCCACCGCGCGGCCGGGTCCGGCCACGTCCCCGCTGACGGCCTCCAGCAGGGGCAGCAGCCGTGGCTCCAGGCAGCCGCGCAGCGCCGCCAGCCCGTGCCCGCCCAGGCCCACCCGGTAGCCCTGGAACCGGGCTTCCACCGCGGAGTCCCGCTCGTGCACCTCCACCTCGAAACCCGCTCTGATCAGCCGGTGTGCCAGCCCCAGTCCGCCCAGTCCCGCCCCGATCACGATGACCTTCACGGTGCCCCCTCGGTCGTGTGAACTAAGTTCACGTGAACTTAGTTCACTGTAGGTCCGGTCAGGCGGGGTGGCAAGCTTGTGCCCGTGTCACGACGGGACGAGGTGCTCCAGGCCGCACTGGACCTGCTGGACGAGGTCGGACTGGACGCGCTGACCACCCGCAGGCTCGCGGAGCGGCTGGGCGTGCGGCCGGGCGCGCTGTACCGGCACTTCGACAGCAAGCGCGCGCTGCTCGAAGCGATGGTGCAGCACCTGCTCACCAGCGCGCCCGAGACCCAGGTGGCGGGGGACTGGGCCCAGCAGGTGCGCGCCGTGGCGGGTGCCGGGCGGGCCGCCATGCTCACCCGGCGCGACGGGGCCCGTCTGCTGGTGAGCCACCTCGCACCGAGCGAGGCGGCGCGGGCCGGGTGGGAGCGGTTCGTCGGCGTGCTGCGGGGCGCGGGGCTGGACGAGCCGGGTGCGCTGCTCGCCGCCGACACGGTCTTCAGCTACGTCAACGGGTTCACCATCGAGGAGCAGACCAGGGACGGCTTCCCGCAGACCGCCGAGCGCAGGGCCTGGCGGGACCAGGTGTTCCAGGCCGGGCTGGAGCTGATCGTCGCGGGGATCAGGACCAGCCTGAGCTGACCGAGCAGGTGCGGCGGGCCGCGGCGACCACGGCCTGCCAGGGCGGCAGCGGGCGGTCCTCGCGCGGGGCGCTGACCCAGCGCACGATGCCGCCGTCGTGTGCCGAGGGCAGCGCGAGCAGCGAGCCGGTGGAGAACAGGACCACCCGCATGCGGACCAGGTCGCCGAGCACGGTGTGGGAGATCGCGGTGGCCGGGCCGGTGAGGAACACCCAGCGCTCCGGGGACCCGGTGTAGGCCAGCACGGGACCCGACAGCATGGCGATCGACAACAGCGCGTTGACCTCGGCGCCGAGCCCGGCGCGCATCCCGATCGCGGAGACCGGCTCACCGATGGTGATCACCGGGGCGGTCCAGTCCAACACGGTCACGGCCGACCTACTTCCCTGTGGTGCAAGGGAACGGGGTACGCGGGCGGACGGCGTGTGGGGGGCGTTGGAGGAGACAGCCGCCCGTCCCGCGTACCGGTGGTGGGAAGGCACCACCCATCAGCACGACGCGTCCGGCGGCGCGGCGGTTCAGCCCAGTTCCGCCAGCAGCGCGCTGATCTCCTCGGCCTGCGGCGCGCCCAGCTCGTCGAAGACCTCCAGCGCCCTGGTCCAGGACTGCCGTGCGGCCTCCGGTTCCCCGCTGTCGCGCTGCACCGCGCCCAGCGTGCGCAGCACCCGGGCGGCCCCGTGCCGGTCACCGAGCTCGTTGAAGATCTCCAGCGCGTGCACCGCCTGCGCCCGCGCCTCGTCCAGCCGCCCGATCACGTGGTGGATCGCGGCGAACTCGGTCAGCCCGGCCGCCTCGCAGCGCCGGTCCCCGGTCTGCCGCACCAGGTCCAGTGACTCGCACAGGTGGCCAAGCGCGGTGTCGAACTGCCCGAGCCCCTGGTGGGTCTTGGCCATGTTGTACATCGCCATGCCCTCGCAGCCGCGGTCTCCGAGCTCCGCGAAGATCTCCAGCGACTGCCGGAAGTGCTCCAGCGCCTCCTCGGCCCGGTCGGTGTCGGCGTAGGCCGCGCCGAGGTCGTTCAGCGCGGTGGCGGTGCACTGCCGGTCACCGATCTCCCGCGACAGCCGCAGCGCCTCCTCGTAGCACCGCAGGGCCTCGTCGTACTGGCAGTGGTGCCAGTACGCGCCGCCCAGGCTGGTCAGCAGCACCGTCACCGCACCCGGCTTGTTCACCGCCCGCGCCGAGGCCAGCCCGGCCCGGTGGGTCACCGCCCAGTCCTCCCAGTGCGAGCGGAGCTGGAAGAAGCCGTGCAGCACCGAGGCCAGCCGCCACGCGGTGTCGTGGTCCCCGCTCTCGTGCGCGTGCAGGCAGATCGCGACCAGGTTCATCCGCTCGGCGACCAGCCAGGCCAGCGCCTGCTCGTAGTTCTCCAGCCGCTGCGGCAGGCAGTGCTGCACCGGCTGCTCCAGCGGGACCGGCCTGCGCTGCGGCATCAGCAGGCGGTCCGCCAGGTGCGCGGTGTGCAGGTACCACTGGACGAGCCGGTACACGGCAGCGCGCCGCTCCGCCTCGGTCTCCTCGTCCTCGGCCCGCTCCGCGGCGTAGACCCGGACCAGGTCGTGCAGCCGGTACCGGTCCCGGCCGACCTCCTCGATCAGGTGGCCACCGGCCAGCCCGTCGAGCACCCTGCGGATCACCGGCACCGGGCGGCCGGTCAGCGCCGCCGCCGCTGCCGTGCTGATGTCCGGCCCCGGGTGCAGGCCGAGCAGCCGGAACGTGCGCGTCGCCTCCGGCTTGCACGCGTGATAGGACCAGGAGAACACCCCGCGCACCGCGGTGGACTCGTCGTCGGGTGCGGACAGCACGTCCAGCCGGTCCTGCTCGATGGACAGGGACTCGACCAGGTCGTCCACGGTCAGGTGCCTGCGGTCGGCCAGGTTCGAGGCCACGATGCGCAGCGCCAGCGGCAGGTGCCCGCAGCGGGCCACCAGCGCGGACACCGCGGCGGGCTCGGCGGCCACCCGCTGCGCGCCGATGCTGTGTTCCAGCAGGGAGACCGACTCCGCCTCGGACAGCACACCCAGGGTGATCCGGTGCGCGCCGTCGCGGGCCACCAGCCCGCCCAGCCGGTTGCGGCTGGTCACCAGCACCACGCAGCTGGCCGAGCCGGGCAGCAGCGAGCGCACCTGGTCGGTGCTGGCCGCGTTGTCCAGCAGCACCAGCATCTTCTTGCCCGCCACCATGCTGCGGAACATGCCCGCCTGCTCGTCCGGGTCGGTGGAGACCTGCTGGGCGTCCACCCCCAGCCCGCGCAGCAGCTGCCCCAGCGCGTCCCCCGGCACCAGCGGCGGCTGCTGCGGGTCGAACCCGCGCAGGTTCACGTAGAGCTGGCCGTCCGGGAAGCGCTCGGCGATCCGGTGCGCGAAGTGCACCGCCAGCGCCGTCTTGCCGATGCCGCCCGAGCCGTCGATGGCCGCGATCCGCACCACGTTGTCGTCCCCGGCCAGGAACTGCTCCAGCTGGACCAGTTCCGCCTCGCGGCCGGTGAAGCCGCCCATGTCGTGCGGCAGCTGGGCGGGCACCACACGGCGCGTGGTCACCCGCTCGGTGGGACGGGGCGTCGAGGTGCCGCTGAGCGCCGCCTCGTTGGTCAGGATCCGCTCGTGCAGCCCGCGCAGCTCGGGACCGGGCTCGACGCCCAGCTCCTCGGCCAGGTGCCGACGGGTCTCCCCGTAGACCTCCAGCGCCTCGGCCTGCCGCCCGCTGCGGTACAGGGCGGTCATCAGCAGGCCGCGCAGCTGCTCGCGCAGCGGGTGCTCGTGCACGATCCGGGACAGCTCGGCGACGACCTCCGCGTCCCGGCCGGTGCGCAGCATCAGCTCGGCGCGCTGCTCCAGCGCCGTCAGGTACATCTCGGTGAGGCGGGTCCGCTCGAACTCCGAGAACGGTCCGGGTATGCCCGACAGCGGGGTGCCCCGCCACAGGTTGACCGCGGCCTCCACGTTGCGCAGCGCCGTGTCCACGTCGTCACTGGTGGCCGCCAGCCTGGTGCGGCGCAGGTGCTGTTCGAAGGCCACCAGGTCCAGCTGCCCGTCGGCCAGCCGCAGCACGTAGCCCGAGCCCGCGTTGGCCAGCACCTTGGCCGGTGCCCGGTGCGTGCGGTCCGGCTCCAGCGCCCGCCGCAGGCCCGCCACGTAGGTGTGCACACTGCCCTCTGCGCTGACCGGCGCCTGCTCGCCCCACAGCCCGTCGATCAGTTCGCCCCTGGCCACCGGCCTGCCCACCCGGCTGGCCAGCACCGCCAGGACCGCCCGCTGGCGTGGCGCACCCAGGTCCAGTTCCACCTCGCCGTTCCAGGCGCGGACCGGCCCCAGCACTTCGACCCTGATGAGGCCGTTGGCTCCCTGTGGGTGCATCCAGGCTCCTCTCCCACCACCAGTGTGGCTGGTTCGGAGCCCTTCTGTCTGTGCGGCTGGCCCATTCCGAGTGGTGTCGAATGGGCGGGACGGCTGTTCGGAGCAGACATGGGATGTTCAACGTGAGAGCGCGAACACCGCTGGTACGGGTGGTCATCCCGCTGAAACCGCAGGCCCAGGTCGTCTCGCGTGCCGCGGGCTGTGAGAGCGCTCGCACATTCATGATCGACTACTGGGAACTCCTTACGGATCCCTTGCGCTCGAAGAAATTTTCTGGGAAGTCGATCACATTGGCCTGTAAACGTTTACTTCATGACGATTCCTCGTGTTCGGCACCCAGGTAAAGCGAATCGAATTCGTCTTTACTGATGAATGACAACAGTGTCATGAAGGTGCCGTTCACTGCGTTCAACGCAGTGAACGGCACCTTCATGACCAGGCGGAACCGCGCTCTACAGCGTCGGGTAGAGCGGGAACTTCTCGGTCAGCACGGTCACGCGGCCGCGCAGTTCCTCGCGCAGTTCCTCGCCGAACTCCGGGGCGAGCGCGCGGGCGAGGATGTCGGCGACCTCGCGGAACGCCTCGTCGTCGAAGCCGCGGGCGGCCAGCGCGGGGGTGCCGATGCGCAGGCCGGAGGTGACCATCGGCGGCCTCGGGTCGAAGGGCACCGCGTTGCGGTTCACGGTGATGCCGATCTCGTGCAGCCGGTCCTCGGCCTGCTGCCCGTCCAGCTCGGACTTGCGCAGGTCGAGCAGCACCAGGTGGACCTGGGTGCCGCCGGTGAGCACGGTGGCGCCAGCCGCGGCCACGTCGTCACCGAGCAGGCGCTCGGCGAGGATGCGCGCACCGGTCAGGGTGCGCAGCTGGCGCTCGCGGAACGCCTCGCTGGCGGCGACCTTGAAGGCCACGGCCTTGGCGGCGATCACGTGCTCCAGCGGGCCGCCCTGCTGGCCGGGGAACACCGCCGAGTTGATCTTCTTGGCCAGCTCCTGGCGGCACAGGATGACACCGCCGCGCGGACCGCCCAGGGTCTTGTGCGTGGTCGTGGTGACGATGTCGGCGTGCGGCACCGGGTTCGGGTGCAGCCCGGCGGCCACCAGCCCGGCGAAGTGGGCCATGTCCACCATCAGGTAGGCGCCCACCTCGTCGGCGATGCGCCGGAACGCCGCGAAGTCCAGCTGGCGCGGGTACGCCGACCAGCCCGCCACGATCATCTTCGGCTTGTGCTCGCGGGCCAGCCGCTCCACCTCGGCCATGTCGACCTGGTAGTCGGACTCCCGCACGTGGTAGGCGACCACGTTGTACAGCTTGCCGGAGAAGTTGATCCGCATGCCGTGCGTCAGGTGCCCGCCGTGCGCCAGGTCCAGGCCCAGGATGGTGTCCCCGGGGTTGAGCAGCGCGAACATGGCGGCGGCGTTGGCCTGCGCCCCGGAGTGTGGCTGCACGTTGGCGTGCTCGGCGCCGAACAGCGCCTTCACCCGGTCGATCGCCAGCTGCTCGATGACGTCCACGTGCTCGCAGCCGCCGTAGTACCGGCGCCCCGGGTAGCCCTCGGCGTACTTGTTGGTCAGCACCGAGCCCTGCGCCTGGAGCACCGCCAGCGGGGCGAAGTTCTCCGAGGCGATCATCTCCAGGGTGCCGCGCTGGCGGCCCAGTTCGGCGTCGATGGCCGAGGCGACCTCGGGGTCGAGCTCGCCAAGCGGGGTGGTCAGCTCGGGCGGGGTCATTCCGCGGCCTCCTCGATCAGCGCGGCGTACTCGTCGGAGCTGAGCAGGCCGTCCTGGCTCTCCTCGGCGCGCACTGTGAACAGCCAGCCGTCGCCGAACGGGTCGGTGTTGACCACGGCGGGGTCGTCGGCGACCTTGTCGTTGACGGCCACGACCTCACCGGTGACCGGGGCGAACAGGTCGCTGACGGACTTGGTGGACTCCAGCTCCCCGCAGGGCTCGCCCGCGGTGACGGCGGAGCCGACCTCGGGCAGCTGCACGTACACGATGTCGCCGAGCGACTCGGCGGCGAACGCGGTGATGCCGACCTTGGTGAGCCCGTCGGTGACCGACACCCACTCGTGCTCGGCGGTGTACTCCAGGTGTTCGGGAACGGCGGTCATCAGTTGTGCACCCTTTCAGGCGGATCGGCGGTAGAACGGCAGCGCCACGACCTCGACGGGGGACATGGTGCCCCTGATGTCGACGGCCAGCGCGGATCCCGGTTCGGCGCGTTCGGTGTCGACGTAGGCCATGGCCACGGCGTGTCCCAGGGTCGGCGACGGGGCGCCACTGGTGACCACACCCAGCTCGGCACCGGACTCGGGATCGACAACACGGTAGCCGTGCCTTGGCGCCCGGCGACCCGGTGCCACCAGGCCGACCAGGCTCCGGCTCGGCGTGGACTTGGCGGCCACCTCCAGCGCGGCCCTGCCCACGAAGTCACCCGGCTTGTCCAGCTTCACCACCCGGCCAAGACCCGCGTCGTACGGGGTCAGCTCGGCGGTCAGCTCGTTGCCGTACAGCGGCATGCCCGCCTCCAGCCGCAGGCTGTCCCGGCAGGACAGGCCGCAGGGCACGACCCGGCCCGTCTCGTGCAGCGCCGTCCACACCGCCTGCGCCGAGTCCGGGGCCACGAACAGTTCGAAGCCGTCCTCGCCGGTGTAGCCGGTGCGCGCGAGCAGCACGTCCACGCCCGCGACGGTGGTCGGGTACGAGGCGTAGTAGCGCACGGTGGACAGGTCGGTGGGGGTCAGCGCGGCCAGGATCCCGGCGGAGTCCGGGCCCTGCACGGCCAGCAGGGCGTAGCCGGTGGACTCGTCGCGGACCTCGGTGTCGAACCCGGCACCGCGGGTGATCAGCGCCTCGGCGACGACGGTGGCGTTGCCCGCGTTCGCGACGACCAGGTACTCGTGCTCACCGGTGCGGTAGACGATCAGGTCGTCCAGGATGCCGCCGTTCTCGGCGCAGATCATCGTGTAGCGGGCCTTGCCCACGGCGATCGCCGAGGCGTGGCCGACCAGGGCGTAGTCCAGGGCGGCACCGGCCTGCGGGCCGCTGAGCACGATCTCGCCCATGTGCGTGAGGTCGAACAGACCCGCGCTGCCGCGGACCGCGTTGTGCTCGGCGAGGTCGCCCTCGTAGCGCAGCGGCATCTGCCAGCCTGCGAAGTCGGTGAACTTCGCGCCGAGCTTCTCGTGCACGTCGTGCAGCGGTGTGCGCCTGGTCACGGCGTCCGCGGAACTCATGGAGACCCCTCGCTGTCGGAGTGAGCCTCCCCCTCTGTCATGGGCCTGAGAGTTTCGCCGCGCGAGCGGCTTTCACCTTCGGCGAGGTGCGAGCACCTGCTTTTCAGAGTCGCCTGGTCCGAGCGGTGTGGGTGCCTGAGAGATTCCGGGGAGGGATTGCTCCTTCGGCGCCTGCCCGGCTTCGGCAGGACTCTCCCGCACGGCGTCAACGGCGCGAGCGTGAAGTTGTCGGTCTTGCGGGGGGCAACGGTATGTGGCCGCGCCCCGCAGCGTCAACCACGGCGAAGCCCCTGGTTCCAGGCGCCCCTCCGCGCCTGGAACCAGGGGCTTCGACCGATCTCTAGATCACACCCGCGCGCATCGCATAGGCCACGGCGTGCGGCCGGTTGCGCAGGCCCAGCCTGCTCATCACGGCGTACACCACGTTCTTCACGGTCCGTTCCGAGTACGACAGCTTGGTGGCGATCTGGGCGGTGTCCCAGCCCTCGGCCATCAGCCGCAGCACGTCGATCTCCCTGGGTGCCAGCCCCGAGGCGGTCAGGCCGTTGGGGCGCAGCACCTCCTTGTGCAGCCGCTCCACCTGTGACAGCAGCGAGCCGAGCAGCGTCGGCGGCATGTCGCCCATGCCACGCTTGGCCGCCAGCACCGCGTGCACCAGTCGGTCGCCACTGGCGGCGGCCTTGGGCAGCACCCCGACCACACCGCACTCCACAGCGGTGAGCAGGTCGGCGTCGTTGAAGCGGTCGGTCACCAGCACGATCTTGACTGAACCCTGGTCAGCGGTCCTGCGCAGCAGACTCATCACATCGGCGTTCACGGTGTCCACGCACACCACGAGCACGTGTGCCTCGGACAACCGGCTCGCCGGGACGACCTGCACCTCGCTACGGGCACGCAGGTAGCTGATGGCCCCAGCCAGCGTGATCGGATCGCCCGCATGCACGGCCACCCACACTCTGTCCATCTGCTTCCTCCTCGACGGTGATCCCCCGGGTACACAGCGTGCAACCGCTCTCTTCAGAGGATCTTCACGCCGCCTCCACGCCATGTAGACCGGCGCTGACCTGCGTGTTCGCTCCACGTTGCGCCGCATCGGCCCGGCGCAAGGGGTAATCGGGCACAGAGTTTGCCCGTCCGTCGAAACCTTCAGCTTCCCGCCAGCCAGAGACCTGTTGACCAGCAATTGGCTGTCGTACCCTTGCACAATTGCATTTGCCTCGGGGAGGAGGATCGCCAGGTGCTCGTCGCGGATGCCGTGATCGTGTCCGATGCCCCGCCCCAGGTCGATTCCACGCCGCTGCGCACCGCGCTGGCCGCACTCGCCGGGCAACTGCCCGACGACCTGCTCTGCACCGCACGCCGCTGGCTCGCCGAGGGCCGCACCACCGAGGTGGCCAGGTCCGTGGCCTTCGCCGCCGTCCACCAGCGGGTACCGCTGACCGAGACCAACCAGGACGCACTGGTCCGCGCCCTGCTGTCGGCGGGCGAGGACCCCGTTGCCCTGCGCGGGCTCGCCCCCGCCGACCACCCGCCCGCACTGCCCTACACCTTCGGGCTGGGCGGCTGGTCCGCCGAGGACACGGTGGACGACGCCGCCGTGGCCGCGGTGAGCGGCGAGCCCGGCGCGGAGGGCCTGTGGCGGGCGTGGCGCGCACCGATCGACGGCGCCCCGTGGCCCGAGCCCAAGCGGGTCTACCTGGTGCAGGCCGCCGAGGAGACCGACCTGGTGGCGCTGACCGCACGCGCGCAGCGGGCCATCTGCGCGGCCGGCGAACCGCACCCGCAGGTGGAGATCTACTGCTACGGGGAACAGCTCCCCGCCTATCAGTACACCGTCCGGCGCAACGGTGAGCTGCTCTGGGTGCGCCCTGCCTGAACTGGGCCAGGTTTTTGCCCAGTCATCCCCGCTTGGCTATCCCGTGGTGACCAGCGACACTGTTCACTGGGGGTACGTCCCCGGTGACCCGTATGGCGGGCCGCCGGGCTGGGAGGACGCTGGATGGCCGAGGGCCTGGGCACGGTTTCAGGTGTGGGAGTGGGGATCAGGGTCGCGCTGCTGGGACCCGTTCGTGGCTGGGCCGCGGAGCGCGAGCTGGAGCTGGGCGCACCGATGCAGCGCGCGCTGTTCGGTCTGCTGGCGGTCAACGCCAACCGGATGGTGCCGCGCTCGGAGCTGATCTTCTCGCTGTGGGGTGAGCAGGCTCCGGCCAGTGCCGAGGGCAGCGTGCACACCTACGTGGCTGGTCTGCGCAGAACGCTGGAGCCCAACCGGACCCAGCGCGCGCCGTCCACGGTGCTGATCAGCACCGGGGCGGGCTACCTGCTGCGGATGAACGAGGAGCTGCTCGACGTCACGGCCTTCGCGGCGCACCGCGAGCGGGCGAGGTCGCTGCGGGCCGAGGGCAGGCAGACCGAGGCGGTCGCCGAGCTGGACCGGGCCGTGGCCCTGTGGCAGGGCACCCCGTTCGACGGACTGGCCTGCCCCTACGTGGACAGCGAGCGGGCCAGGCTCAGCGAGCTGCGGTTGCAGGTCGTGGACGAGCGCGCGGAGCTGATGCTGGCGTTGGGCCGCCACCACGACCTGGCCGCCGAGCTGCCCGGGGTGGTCCGCGAGCACCCGCTGGGTGAGCGGCTGCGCTGGCTGCTCATGCTCACCCTGTACCGGTGCGGGCGGCAGGCCGACGCGCTGGAGGTCTACCAGGACGTGCGCCGGGTGCTGGCCGAGGACCTGGGCGTGGAGCCCTCCGCCGAACTGCGCCAGCTGCACGCCCAGATCCTGCGCAACGACCCGGGGCTGGCCGCCCCGCGCGCCGTGGGCGGGCAGTTGACTGCGGGCGCGGTGGTACCGGCGCAGCTGCCGCACGACGTGCCGGGCTTCACCGGGCGTGAGGCGGAGCTGACCCAGTTGACCGAGCTGCTGGACGAGGCGGGCCGCGGGGTGCTGATCACCGCGGTGGACGGCTCGGGCGGTATCGGCAAGACCGCGCTGGCGGTGCACTTCGCACACCGGGTGAGCCCGCGTTTCCCGGAGGGCCAGCTCTACGTGAACCTGCGCGGGTTCGACCCGAGGCTGCCCCCGCTGATGCCCACCGACGCGCTGGGCTACCTGCTGCGCGGCCTCGGTGTGCCGCCCAGGCAGGTGCCCGCCGACCTGGACGACCAGGTCGGCATGTACCGCAGCCTGGTCGCGGGCCGGCGCATCCTCGTGGTGCTGGACAACGCGGCGACCACCGACCAGGTGCGCCCGTTGCTGCCCGGGGACGGGTCCTGCGCGGTGATCGTGACCAGCCGCAACAGGCTGAGCGGGCTGGTGGCCCGCGACGGGGCCAGGCGGATCACCCTGGACCTGCTCAGCACCGAGGAGTCCCTGCGGCTGATGGCCGCCATGCTGGGGCCAGGCCGGGTCAACGCCGAGCCGGACGCGGCCGAGCAGCTGGTGCGGCTGTGTGGCTACCTGCCGCTGGCGCTGCGCATCGCGGGCGACCGGGCGGCGACCCACCCGCACCTGCTGCTGGCCGACCTGGCCGCCGAGCTGTCCGACGAGCGCGACCGGCTTGACGTGCTGGCACCGGAGGACGACGAGTCCACCGCGGTCCGGGCGGTCTTCTCCTGGTCCTACCACGCGCTCAAACCCGAGACGGCACGCGTGTTCCGCATGCTGGGGCTGCACGTGGGGCCGGAGATCAGCACCCCGGCCGCCGCGGCGCTGGCCGGCCTGTCGGTGCCGACCACCCGGCGGCTGCTCACCGACCTGACCGACCGGCACCTGCTCGACGAGGTGGACCGGGACCGGTACCGGCTGCACGACCTGCTGCGGGTCTACGCCGCCGAGGAGGTGCTGCACGGGGAGGACGCCCGCGACCGGGACGCGGCCGTGGACCGGATGATGGACTTCTACCTCTACACGGCGGACAACGCGGACAACGCGCTGCGCGGCCAGGACTGCGACATGCCGGTGGGCAACCCGCCGCCGGAGTGCCGTCCGCTGACCTTCGACGGCTACCTGGCGGCCTTGCAGTGGTTCGACGTGGACGGGGTGAACCTGTTCGCGCTGGACCGGCTCGCCGCGCAGACCTGGCGGGACCTGACCGTGTGGCGGTTCGGCGTGGTGCTGTGGGAGTACATGCGCCTGCGCCGCGACTGGGAGCGGATCATCGAGGTGTCCGAGTACTCCATGGCCGCGGCCCGCCGCATGGGCGACTCGGTGGGCGAGGCGCTGTCGCTGAGCTCGATCGGGGCCTCCTACGTGCACCTGGGCCGCCCACAGGAGGCGATGGAGCACGTGCGCCGTATGCCCGCGGTGCGCTACGGGCCGGAGGACGCGCACCGCGAGATGTCCACGCTGAGCAACCTGGCCGAGGCGTACCGAGGGGCGCAGCGCCACGACGCGGCGGTCCGCTGCTACGAGCGCGCGCTGGTGCTGGCCAGGCAGACCGGCAGTTCGTGGCACGAGGGGGACCTGCTGCGCGGGCTCGGCGAGACCCGGCTGGCCGTCGGCGACCTGGCCGAGGCGCTGGCCTGCTGCACGCCCTCGCTGGAGATCTTCCGCGAGCTGGGGGACCTGTACGCGCAGAACGTGGTGCTACAGGACCTCGGTGCGATCCAGTTGGCGATGGGCGGGCACCGCGAGGCGGCCCGGCACTACGCGGACGCCGTGACCCTGGCCCGCCGGATCGACCACCGGCACGCCGTGGACCAGGCCCTTGCCGGCCTGCGCACCGCCGAGTCCCTGACCACCTGACCGCGAGTCCCGCCCACAGGCACGCGAGTCCCGTTCTCCGGAGCGGGACTCACGTGCTGGAGGGCGGGACTCGCGGGTGGGTGTGGGGTGGGTCGTCAGACGGTGATGCCGCGGGCGTTCAGCCAGGGCACGGGGTTGATCTTCTTGCCGGACGGGTCCCAGACCTCGAAGTGCAGGTGCACGCCGGTGGACTCGCCCCGGTTGCCCATGCGCGCGATCTGGTCGCCCGCGCGGACGTGCTGGCCCACGTGCACGGAGAACGTGTCCATGTGCCCGTAGACGTTGATCGTGCCGTCGGCGAGCTGGATACGCACCCACAGGCCGAAGCCGCTGGCGGGGCCCGCGTCGATGACCACGCCGTCGGCGGCGGCCACGATCGGCGTGTCCATCGCGTTGGCGATGTCGATGCCGTAGTGGAACACGCCCCAGCGGCCACCGAAGCCGGAGGAGAAGGTGCCCTGTGCGGGCTTGACGAACAGCGGTCGCCGTGCCTCGGCCTCACGGGCCGCCTGGGCGGCCAGCCGGTCGGCGGTGATCTTCTCGTTGGCCGCGAGCTTCTGCGCCTCGGCAGCCGCGTCGGTGGTGCGCACGATCGGCAGCACCTCGGGGCTGCCGCCGCCGTTGCCGACGCCGAACGCCGCGTTGGCGTCCCTGGTGTCGGCCAGCGGTGTGATGCCACCGGTGGAGTGACCGTGCTGCAGCGTGTTGCCCGCGGCGGCGGCCGCGAAGGCGCCGATCGCCACGGCCGCGACCGCGACCCTGCCGCGCAGGGCGGAGGGCGGCGGCGGGAGCCGGTGTGCGCCGCGAGCCCGTGCGGGGGCCTCGGGGGAAGCCTCGCGCTCGAGCACTGCGGATCGATTCTGGCCGCCGGGGGAGCGGTGCTGAACCAAAGCCTGACCTTCCGCCTCGGGGAGTCCGGGGCACAGCGACACCGGGCGGGGGACCCGGGGAGTCGGTTTCGGGGTGCCGACTCCACGTCGTTCCTGCTGTGACCAGACCGTGACAACGGACTGCGGGAACGTAACGAAGACCGACCCCTAGGGGCAAGCCCTGAGCCCGGTGCTCCCCCGTTGGGGGTCAGCTCGGCAGCTCCAGCGAGGCACTATGACGGTGGGTGATCCCATGATCACGTGGTTCGCGCCCGAAAGGCTCTACCTGGCCGGTAGCCGGGTGATCCAGGCGGACCAGTGAGTTGAGCACCAGGCGGGACACGCGTGAGTCCACCGGCAGTGCGAGGTGACCAACATCACGCAGGCGCTGCTCGGTGACATCCAGGTCCGGGTGCTCCAGGCGGGCGTTGCTCTGCGGCAGCACGACCTGGTCCATCTCGCTCCACACCACGACGAACCGGGTCCGGCAGCCCGGCGCGGGCTGCTCCAGCTCGCCCATCAGGCGCGACCCCGGCCGCAACTGGCGGGCCAGGTGTGTGGGCAGCACGTAGGCGGACAGGGTCCCCCGGTGCGGGGTGCCCAGCGTGACCAGGGTGTCCACTCGCTGGTCACCGCCCGCGCGCTGCACGTAGTACCGCGCGATCAGGCCGCCAAGCGAGTGCCCGACCACGTGCACCCGGTCGGCGCCGGTCTGCTCGCAGACCCGCTCCACCTGCTCCCCGAACAGCGCCGCCGCCCGCCGCACATCCCCGCTGACGGCGGTCAGCACGCTGTAGTTCACCGCGTGCACCACCCCGAATCCCCGTCGGCGCAGCGCGGCTGACAACACGGTGAACACCGACCTGTTGTCACCTATTCCGTGCACGAGCAGGATCGGGGTGCCCGCCGACTGCATGGCCGAAACCACCAGCCCGCGCTGGAGCGGGGGCAGGGCGTCGGTCCGGTAGTGGGTGTACGCACCGTCCGGACGGAGTCGCTCGGCCACCGCACCCCAGGGGTAGAGTGCGGCGTGCGCGGCCAGCCAGGCCGTCTCCACGGCCACCCCGCGCAGCCCGCCGGGGCTGATCACGGCACTGAGCGCCCTGACCGCCTCGGCACCGATGCGCGAGACACCGTTCCCCATACGGGTGACGGTATGTGAGTCGTGCAACATTCGCGACACATCTCCGCATTCGGTTGGTCATCTTCCTGTCCGTCCTTGCCCGTTCGGGTTGCTAGCGTGACCACGGTGACTGGGCAGCGCATCTGGCTAGCGACGGGTTCGGCAGGTCTGGGCGCGGTGCTGCTCGTGCTCGGACCTCTGGTCGGCGTCACCGGGGCCGCCGCCCCGCCCGGCTTCACCTCCTGGCCGCTGCTGGCCCTGCTCTCCTTCCTGCCCGTGCTGCTCGCCATCGGCCTCGTGCGCGCGAACCGCCCCGCCGCGGCCTCGGCCCTGCTGGTGGTGCTGGCACTGGCCGGGCTCGGCCGCCTGCTCGCCGACCTGCAACTGCTGGTCGACCCGAACCTGCTCAGCCGCCCCGAACTGCTGGTCGCCACCGGCGTCAGCCAGCTGCACGCCGGTGCCGGGACCTGGCTGCTGCTCGCCGGGCACGTGCTGACGATCGCCGCGGGCGTGCTCGCCGTGGACCCGGCCATCGAGCGCGACACCAGCCGGGAGCCGCGCCGCGGGCTGGTGCTGCTGACCCTGCTGCCCTCGGTCGGCGCACTGGGCCTGCTGTTCGCGCCGTACACCTCGGACAACCCGTACCTGCCCGGCACCGGCGCGCTGGGGGCGCCCGCGCTGGTCTCGGTCGGCAGCCTGGTCATCACGGTGATCGCCGTGGTGTGCGCCGTGGTGTGCGCGAGCAACCGCGACGCCGAGACCAGCCAGGGCGGCCTGCTCGGTGCCGGGCTGGTGCTGCTGGCCCTGTGCGTGCCCGCGCTGGCCTCGGCCTTGCTCGTGCCGGGGCTGCACCCCGCGGCCGGTCCGGTCGTGGTGCTGGTCGCCGCGGCGCTGTTCCTGGCGCTCGGCGCCACGGTCGACCACCTGCCGGACCCCGGGCTGGGCGCGGCCCGGTTGCCCGCCGGGCGCGGCCTGTACGTGACAGCCGGGGTGCTCGGTGTGCTCGCCGGGCTGCTGGCCTGGCTCGGCGCCCGGCTTCCCCAGGTCGAGCTGCCCGCGACCGGTCCCTCGCCGACGCCCGTGCCGCCGGACCTGTCCGCCTCCGCGGCGACCCCGTCGACCGGCTCGCTCGTACTGGCCGGGGCGCTGGTCGCCGCGCTGGCCTGCACGCAGTTCGCCGGGGCCGTGGCCAACACCTGCCGCCCCGCCTTCGCCGTGCTGTGCCTGCTCGTGCCCCTGGCGGGCATCGGCGTGCTGGACGCCTCGGCCGAGTCGATCACGGCGCTGAACTCCCTGTACCGCACGGGCGCGCAGTCCGGGCCGGGCGCGCTGGTGATCTGGCTGGCCGCGTTCCTGGCGGTGGCCGCCGCGGTCGTGGCCGCCGTGGCCGGTGCGGTGGAGCGCGACGAGGTCGGCGAGCAGGTCGAGACCGCGCCCGGCGCCGTGCCGGTGGCGGCGGTCGCGCTGGCCGGTCTGCTCGCGGTGCTGGCCTTCGCGCTGCCCACCGTGTCCGCGCCCGACTACCAGGCCCCCGGCCTGGTGACCAACGTGCGGCTGTTCGCGTTCTCCGGGCTGCTGCTCGGTGTGCTGACCATCTGCGCCGCCGCGGTGCTTGCGCTGCGTTCGCGGCCCGCCCGCGCGAGTGCCCTGTTGCTGGGGGCCGCGGGCGTGGCCGGGCTGCGCGCGCTGGACTACCCGTTCACCGCCTCCGGGGTGCCCGGGGCCGGTGCCGGGGTGGGCACCTGGCTCGCCCTGGGCTGCGCGTTCGTGCTGGTCCTCGCGGTGTTCGCGGTGCGCTCGGGAGGGCTCCGTTCGGAGCACCGTGATGGACTTCACGCGCACGGTGACTGACCTCACCGCTCCCACGTACACCCGTTGGGCTCGCGGCCGATAGGGTCTGTCCTGGCTGTTGTCCAGTGGTTTTCACGTGGGGTTTTCGGGTGTTCGCGATCCCCGAGGCGTCATGGGCCACCGTGTGCACGGCCCACGCCCGACACCGACGTCGCAGGAGACCCGAGTGGACCTGTACGAGTACCAGGCGAAGGACCTCTTCGCCGCCCATGGAGTACCGGTGCTGCCGGGCTCTGTGGCCCAGACCCCCGACGAGGCTCGCGCGATCGCCGAGCAGCTCGGTCAGACCGTCGTCGTCAAGGCGCAGGTCAAGACCGGCGGCCGGGGCAAGGCCGGCGGCGTGAAGCTGGCCGAGACCCCCGAGGAGACCAAGGCCAAGGCCGAGGCCATCCTCGGTCTGGACATCAAGGGGCACATCACCCGCCGCGTGCTGGTGACCCCCGCCTCGGACATCGCCGAGGAGTACTACGTCTCCTTCCTGCTCGACCGGGCCAACCGCACCTTCCTGGCGATGGCGTCGGCCGAGGGCGGCATGGAGATCGAGCAGCTCGCCGTGGAGCGCCCCGAGGCGCTGGCCAAGATCGCCGTGGACCCGATCAACGGGGTCGACCTGGCCAAGGCCAAGGAGATCGTGGCCGCTGGCAAGTTCCCGGCCGAGGTCGCCGACCAGGTGGCCGAGGTGCTGGTCCAGCTGTGGCAGACCTTCGTGGGCGAGGACGCCACGCTGGTCGAGGTGAACCCGCTGGTGCGCGACCCGCAGGGCAAGGTCATCGCCCTGGACGGCAAGGTCACCCTGGACGAGAACGCCTCCTTCCGGCACCCGGCGCACGCCGAGCTGGTGGACAAGCAGGCCGAGGACCCGCTGGAGGCCAAGGCCAAGGAGAAGCACCTCAACTACGTCAAGCTCGACGGCCAGGTGGGCATCATCGGCAACGGCGCCGGCCTGGTCATGTCGACCCTGGACGTGGTGGCCTACGCGGGTGAGAAGCACGGTGGGGTCAAGCCCGCCAACTTCCTGGACATCGGTGGCGGCGCGTCCGCCGAGGTGATGGCCAACGGCCTGGAGATCATCCTGGGCGACCCGGACGTGCGCAGCGTCTTCGTCAACGTCTTCGGCGGCATCACCGCCTGCGACGCGGTGGCCAACGGCATCGTGCAGGCCCTGCAGATCCTGGGCGACGAGGCCAGCAAGCCGCTGGTGGTCCGCCTCGACGGCAACAACGTCGTCGAGGGCCGCCGCATCCTGGCCGAGGCCAACCACCCGCTGGTGACCGTGGTCGACACGATGGACAACGCGGCCGACAAGGCCGCCGAGCTCGCGAACGCGGGGGTGTGACCGGTGGCGATCTTCCTCACCGAGAACAGCAAGGTCATCGTCCAGGGCATGACCGGCTCCGAGGGCATGAAGCACACCAAGCGCATGCTCGCCTCGGGCACCACCATCGTCGGTGGCGTCAACCCGCGCAAGGCGGGTGAGAAGGTCGACTTCGACGGCACTGTCGTGCCGGTCTTCGGCACCGTCGCGGAGGCCATGGAGGCCACCGGCGCCGACGTGACCGTCGTGTTCGTGCCCCCGGCCTTCGCCAAGGCCGCCGTGTTCGAGGCCATCGACGCGGGCATCGGCCTGGCCGTGGTCATCACCGAGGGCATCCCGGTGCACGACACCGCCGCCTTCTGGGCGCACGCCGTGGCCACCGGCAACAAGACCCGGATCATCGGGCCGAACTGCCCCGGCGTGATCAGCCCCGGCAAGTCCAACGCGGGCATCATCCCGGCCGACATCTCCGGCTCCGGCCGGATCGGCCTGGTGTCCAAGTCGGGCACGCTGACCTACCAGATGATGTACGAGCTGCGGGAGTTCGGCTTCTCCAGCGCGGTGGGCATCGGTGGCGACCCGATCATCGGCACCACGCACATCGACGCGCTGCAGGCCTTCCAGGACGACCCGGAGACCGCCGCCATCGTGATGATCGGTGAGATCGGTGGCGACGCCGAGGAGCGAGCCGCGGCCTACATCGCCGAGCACATCACCAAGCCGGTCGTCGGCTACGTGGCGGGCTTCACCGCCCCCGAGGGCAAGACCATGGGCCACGCCGGCGCCATCGTGTCGGGCTCCGCGGGCACCGCCGCCGCGAAGAAGGAGGCCCTGGAGGCCGCCGGGGTCAAGGTCGGCAAGACGCCGAGCGAGACCGCCGCCCTCATGCGGGAGATCATGACCTCGCTGGGCTGAGTTCTGCGACGTGACGACGGGGCGGTCTTCGTGACGAAGATCGCCCCGTCGCCGTTTTCCGGCCGCACGGCAGAACCGGCAACGGTCGACGAGCGTCCTTCCTCGCAGATCCGATAGCGTTTTTCCACACGCACCTGCGCTCGTCTAGCCAAGGGAGAGCACGCGATGACCTTCCCCACCGGTGGTCCGGCCCCGGCCCCGGCGAAGTCCGGCCAAGAGCTGGACAAACTCCTCTACCTGGCCACGGCCGGGCTGGGAGTGCTGATCCTCTTCCTGGGCTTCCTGCCGTTGACCTCCTCGACCACCCAGCTGCCCGGCGGTGCCGCCATCACCGCCTCCGCGACCTTCTTCACCGGCGCGGGCTGGATCCAGGCGGGCCACCTGATCGCCGGATTGCTCGCGGCGCTGGTCGCGCTGCCGGGCAAGGACGTGCCCAAGCCAGGGCCGTTCCCCGGGCTGGTCGCGGTCGGCACCGTGCTGCCGTTCCTGTTCACCGTGTTCTCCGCGAGCGGGGTCGGCTTCGGCGGCATCATCGTGCTGATCCTGGGGGTCGTGCAGGCCGGTGCCGCCGTCGCGGCCTTCCTGTTCGGCGCGGGCATCCTCAAGCCGCCCGCACCGCGCCCGCAGCCGCAGCCCGGCGCGTGGAGCCCGCAGACCGGTGGCTTCCCGCAGCCCCAGCAGGGCCAGCCCGGCCAGTTCGGCCAGCCCCAGTTCGGGCAGCCCCAGCAGGGCCAGCCGCAGCCGGGCCAGCCGCAGCCGGGCCAGTACGGGCAGCAGCCCGTCCAGCCGCAGGGCCAGCCCTACGGCCAGCCCCAGCAGGCCCCGCAGCCGCAGCCCACGCAGTTCATGTCCCAGCCGGGCCAGTTCAGCCAGCCCATGCCGCCCGGCCAGGCCCCGCAGCCCGGCCAGTACGGGCAGCAGCAGCCGGGCACCCCGCCCGGCGGGTTCGGCGCCCCGCCGCAGGGCTGACCTGCGACCGGGAGGCGCCGGGAACTCCCCGGCGCCTCCCGGTCGTGTTCGGATGACTACGGCGTGGCGCTCACCTGGACGGCGCAAGGCGATGCGAAGGTGTGAATCGTGCCGGTTCTCGAGTCCCCACCACAGCGCACGAGCCCGCCAGCCAGGCGGACCGCGCGGCCGAGGCACGGCCGGGGCCGCGTCCTGGTGTCCACCGCGCTGGTCCCGATCGCCGTCGGCTACCTGTCCGTTGCCACGCTGCTGGCCGTGGTGACCGCGATCGCCGCCAACGCCGAGTTCTCCGCCGAAGCCGTGCTGGCCATGGCCGTACCCGGCTGGCTCGCCGCCTACCACGTGCCCCTCGGGCTGGGCACCCACTCGCTCGGCGTGCTGCCGCTGCTGCCCACGGCGCTGGTCATGTTGCTGATCGCCCGCTCCGCCGCCAGCGGCGCGCAGCGCCTGCGGCTGTCCGAGCCCGCTCAGGCCAGGCAGATCGTGTTCCCGGTCGCGGGCGCGCACGCCGTGGTCGGCGTGACCGTCGCCCTGCTGCTGGGCGGCAGCCCCGTCACCGCCGCGCCCGCCGTGGCGTTCTTCGGCTGCGGCGCGATCTCCGGCCTGGCCGCCACGATCGGCCTCGCCCGTCGCTGCTGCCTGCTCGAGGTGCTGCTCAGCCGGGTCGACCCGGTGGTCGTGCGCGGCCTGCGCGCCGGAGCCATGGGTGTGCTCGCCATGTTCGCCGGTGGCGCCTTCCTGTTCACCATCGGCCTGGTCGTGCACTGGACCACGCTGGCCGAGGTCTTCGCCAAGACCGGCGCCAGCTTCGGCAGCGCCGTGGGCATCCTGCTGCTGTGCGTGGGCTACCTGCCCAACGCCGTCATCGCCAGCCTGGCCTTCGCCATGGGCCCCGGCTTCACCATGGGCGGCGCCTCGGTCAACCCGTTCCACTTCACCCTGGACAAGGTGCCCGCGGTCCCGCTGTTCGCCGCCATGCCGATCGGACAGGGCCGCCTGCTGCTGGCGACGCTCGCCGTGCCGCTGGCGGTCGGCCTGTTCCTGGGCTGGGCGTGCCGCCGCATCGCTCCCAGGCCGCTGACCAGGATGCGCGCGGTGCTGGTCGCCGCCGCCGTGGTCGGCGGGGTGTTCTTCGTGCTCGCCGCGCTGGCCGGTGGCCGCCTGGGCGGTGGGGTGTTCAGCCCGATCACGGCCCCGGCCGGGCTGATCGGTGTCGTGGCCTTCGGCTGGGTGCTGCTGCCCGCGCTGCCCGTGGCCTGGCTGGCCGGTCCGAAGGCCGAGCCGGTCACCGAGGAGGCCACCGCCGAGCCGCCAGCCGAGGCCGAGGCTGAGGCCGCGGTTGGCGCTGAGGACGGCACGGACGAAGAAGCCGTTGCGCAGGACGAGGAGTCCGCGGCGGACGTGCCCTCCGATGAGGGGGAGTTCGCCGAGGAGGACGCCGAGGACCTGGACGCCGGGGACCACGAAGAGGACTACGAGGCCGAGGACTACGAGGACCTCGAAGGCATCGAGGGCTCCGAGGACTTCGAAGAGGAGGACCTCGACGGCGAGGACCTGGTTGCCGAGCAGGACGGGCAACCCGTCGGCGAGGAACTGGACGAGTTGGACGAGGAACTCGCCGAGCTCGAGGCCTACGAGCGGGAGTCGGAGCAGGACGCCGAGGCGGCGGTCGGGCCCGAGCAGCCCGGCGCGGCGCGGCCCCGCGACCAGGAGTAGCCGGGGACCTGGCGGGCGAGGTCATCTGGGCACCGCTTACGCTGGTCACGCCCGTGACCCGGCTCGCCAGGAGATTACCCTGAGCACTCCCGACCCAGCCCGTGTCGTCGTTCTCGTCTCCGGTTCCGGCACCCTGTTGCAGGCCCTGCTGGACGCCGCCGCGACCCCCGGCTATCCCGCCGAGGTCGTCGCCGTCGGAGCGGACCGCGAGGGGATCGAGGGGCTCGCCCGCGCCGACCGCGCAGGCGTGCCCACCTTCACCGTGCGCCTGCGCGACCACGCCGACCGCCCGGCCTGGGACGCCGCGCTGGCCGAGGCCGTCGCCGCGCACGAGCCGGACCTGGTCGTCTCGGCGGGTTTCATGAAGATCCTCGGACCGTCCTTCCTGGACCGCTTCGACAAGGTGGTCAACACCCACCCCGCGCTGCTGCCCGCCTTCCCCGGAGCACACGCGGTCCGCGACGCGCTGGCCTACGGGGTCAAGGTCACCGGCTGCACCGTGCACCTGGTGGACGGCGGGGTGGACACCGGGCCGATCCTGGCCCAGGAGGCCGTGACCGTGGCCGAGGGCGAGCACGAGGACCAGCTGCACGAGCGGATCAAGACCGTGGAGCGGCGACTGCTGATCGACGTGGTCGCCGCACTGGCCCGACAGGGCTGCACCATCGATGGACGAAAGGTGAGCATTCCGTGACCGAGGCAGGAGTGGACACGCGACGTCCCGTGCGCCGTGCGCTGATCGGCGTTTCGGACAAGGCGGGGCTGCTGGAGCTGGCCACCGGCCTGCACGCGGCAGGCGTGGAGATCGTCTCCACCGGGGGCACCGCGAAGGTGCTCGCCGACGCCGGTGTCCCGGTGACCCCGGTCGAGCAGGTCACCGGGTTCCCCGAGTCCCTGGACGGCAGGGTCAAGACCCTGCACCCGAGGGTGCACGCGGGCCTGCTCGCCGACACCCGCAACCCCGAGCACGTCGAGCAGTTGCGCCAGCTCGACATCGCCCCGTTCGACCTGCTCGTGGTGAACCTGTACCCGTTCGCCAAGACCGTGGCCTCCGGGGCCGGTCCCGACGAGTGCGTGGAACAGATCGACATCGGCGGCCCCGCCATGGTGCGCGCCGCCGCCAAGAACCACGCCAGCGTGGCCGTGGTGGTCGACCCGAGCCGGTACGAGTGGGTGCTGGACTCGGTGCGGGCCGGTGGCTTCACCCTCGCCGACCGGCAGGGCCTGGCCGCCGCCGCGTACCGGCACACCGCCTCCTACGACGTGGCCGTGGCCTCCTGGATCGGCAGCACGCTGGCCGCCGATGACCAGGGCACCGGCTTCCCCGGCTGGGTCGGCGCCACCTGGCAGCGCGCCAACGTGCTGCGCTACGGCGAGAACCCGCACCAGCGCGCCGCCCTGTACGTCTCCGGCCACGGCCCCGCCGGGCTGGCCACCGCCGAGCAGTTGCACGGCAAGGAGATGTCCTACAACAACTACGTGGACGCCGACGCCGCCTGGCGTGCCGCGCACGACCACGACCAGCCCTGCGTGGCGATCATCAAGCACGCCAACCCGTGCGGCATCGCCGTGTCCGGGGACATCGCGCAGGCGCACCGCAACGCGCACGCCTGCGACCCGGTGAGCGCGTTCGGCGGGGTGATCGCGGCCAACCGTGAGGTCACCGTGCAGATGGCCGAGCAGGTCGCGGAGATCTTCACCGAGGTGATCGTCGCGCCCTCCTACGCCGACGGCGCCGTGGACGTGCTGGCCCGCAAGAAGAACGTGCGCATCCTCGTGGCGGAGCCGCCCACGCGGGGCGGCACCGAGATGCGCGCGGTCTCCGGTGGGCTGCTGGTGCAGACCGTGGACACGATCGAGGCCGAGGGCGACGACCCGGCCAAGTGGACCCTGGCCACCGGCTCCGCCGTGGACGAGGCCACCCTGGCCGACCTGCGCTTCGCCTGGCGGGCCTGCCGCGCGGTGAAGTCCAACGCCATCCTGCTCGCCCACGAGGGCGCCACGGTGGGCGCGGGCATGGGCCAGGTCAACCGGGTCGACGCGGCCCGGCTCGCCGTGGCCAGGGCCGGTGACCGCGCCAAGGGCTCGGTGGCCGCCTCCGACGCGTTCTTCCCGTTCCCGGACGGCCTGCAGGTGCTGCTGGACGCCGGGGTGCGTGCCGTGGTGCAGCCCGGTGGCTCGGTCCGTGACGCCGAGGTCATCGCCGCCGCCGAGGCCGCCGGTGTGTCCCTCTACCTGACGGGCACCCGCCACTTCGCCCACTAGCCCACACGTCATGAAGGTGCCGTTCGAGACACTAGATGTCTCGAACGGCACCTTCATGACACCGGGCTACAGCTCCAGCACGAACTCGGCGGCGCAGGCGGCCTTGCAGGGCCACTGCTGGCCGCACACGACGCACTGGGCATTGGCTCGTTGGTGCGTGGCCAGCACCTCGGCGGCGAGGTGCCGGTACCGGATGAGTGAATCGGTCCAGTCCTCAGCCGTTCTCGGCTTCGTGGGCTCCATCATGATCACTTCCCACCAGTTCGTCGGGCTTGCCTCCAGTGTGCGCCAGATCACTTCTTGTTGTCTGGATGATCGCTCCACAGGCGTGTCTGTCAGTCCTTCGAGTGGCTTGACGCGACGGTTCGCCATGGTGTCTACTTGATCCATCGGTTCGAACACAGTTTCGAACGAGACGGAGTGGACGGCTCGGGGGTCGGACACTTCGAGGTACCGCCGTCTTCCCCACGGTGGGCCGCAGCGCAGGGGTGCGTGCGCGGTCACGAGTGTGGGAGGAGGTGGCTGGTGCCCAGGTCGGCAACGGCGTCGTTGGCCGCGCTCAACGGGGTGAGCAGGCTCAGCGAGCTGACCAGGACACCAGCGGACCAGACGGTGGGGCGGGTGCTGCCGGTCCTGGACGGACTGGCCGACCTGTTGCCGTGGGGCGGCCTGCGGCGGGGCAGCACGGTGGTGGTGCGCGGGTCCACCACCTTGCTGCTCGCGCTGCTGGCCGCGGCCACGGTGAACGGATCCTGGGCCGCCGTGGTCGGCGTGCCCGACCTGGGCCTGCTGGCCGCCGCCGAACTGGGGGTCGTGGTGCACCGGCTGGCGCTGGTGCCACAGCCGGGAGAGCAACTGCTGGCGGTGACCGGGGCCCTGCTCGACGGGTTCGACCTGGTGGCCGTGCGGCAGGCGGGCGAGCTGCGGGAGGCGGACGCGCGACGGCTGTCCGCGCGGGCCCGCAACCGGGGAGCCGTGCTGGTGCCCTTCGGCCAGTGGCCGGGGGCCGATCTCGAACTGGACTGCACGGGCCGCTGGTCCGGGCTCGGCGAGGGCCACGGCTACCTGCGGCAGCGCGAGGTCGTGGTGCGCTCACGGGGCAGGGGCGCCGCCGCACGGGGCAACCAGGTGCGGCTCGTGCTACCGGGCCAGGACGGCATCGCCCTGCCCGTGCCCACCCAGGCCGAGCTGCGCAGGGTGCTGCCATGACCGTGCGCACGCTCGTCGTCTGGTGCCCGGACTGGCCGGTGACCGCCGCGCTGTCCACGGCGGGACTGGACCAGCAGGTGCCCGCCGCGGTGTTCGCGGCGAACCGGGTGGTGGCCTGTTCCGCGGCGGCCAGGGCCGAGGGCGTGCGGCGCGGGGACCGGCGGCGCACCGCGCAGGGGCGCTGCCCGGAGCTGGTGGTGTTCGAGGAGGACCTGGAGCGTGACGCCCGGGTGTTCGAGCCGGTGGCCGCGGCGGTGGAACGGCTCGCCACCGGCATCGAGGTGGTGCGGCCCGGTCTGGTGGCGCTGCCCGTGCGCGGGCCGGTCGGCTACTTCGGTTCGGAGCAGGCCGTGGCCGAGCGACTGATCGACCAGGTGGCCGGCGAGCAGGGTGTGGAGTGCCAGGTGGGCATCGCCGACGGGCTGTACGCCGCGACCTTGGCCGCGCGCACCGGTCTGGTGGTGCCCGCGGGCGGCAGCGCCGAGTTCCTGGCCCCGCTGGGCATCGCCGAACTGGACCAGCCCGCCGAGCGCCGTGGGCCGGAGCGGGCCGCGCTGGTAGACCTGCTGCGCAGGCTGGGCCTGCGCACACTGGGCGCCTTCGCGGCGCTGACCGAGCGCGACGTGGCCTCCCGGTTCGGCGCGGACGGGGTGTGCGCGCACCGGCTGGCCCGCGGTGCGGAGGAACGCCCGCCGTCCAGGAGGCGGCCGCCGGATGACCTGGGCGTAACGCAAACGCCCGATCCACCGCTAGACCGCGTGGACGCCGCGGCCTTCGCGGCGCGGGCTCTCGCGGAGTCGCTGCACGACAAGCTCGCCGCGGTGGGGCTGGCCTGCACCCGGCTGGGTGTGCACGCGAGGACCGAGCACGGTGAGGAGTTGGGGCGGGTGTGGCGGTGCGCCGAACCGCTCACCCCGACCGGCATCGCGGACCGGGTGCGCTGGCAGCTCGACGGGTGGCTGCGGGCCGAGGACCGGCCGACGGCGGGGCTGGTGCGGCTGTGGCTGGTGCCCGAGGAGGTGGTGGACGCCACCGCGTTGCAGCTGGGGCTGTGGCACGGCGGCGCGGAGGACCCGGGAACCGGGGCGGAACGGGCGGGCAGGGCGTTGGTCAGGGTGCAGGGGCTGCTCGGCCCCGAGGGGGTGTTCACCGGCGTGCTCGGTGGCGGACGCGGCCCCTCGGACCGGGTGCGGGCCGTGCCGTGGGGCGAGCAGCGGCTGCCCTCGGCCGACCCGGACGCGCCCTGGCCGGGCCGGCTGCCCGCCCCGTCCCCGGCGACCGTGCCCGCCGAACCGGTGGCCGTCGAGGTGCTGGACGACTCGGCGGCCCCGGTCGGCGTGACCGGTCGGCACGTGCTGACCGGGGCGCCCGCACAGGTGGTGCTCGGCGGTGGACCGCCGAGGGCGGTGCTGGCCTGGGCCGGGCCCTGGTCGGCGGAGGAGCGGTGGTGGGAGCGGGAACGACGCAGGTCCCGGCTCCAGGTGGTGCTCGACGATGCGGAACAGACCGCGCTGCTGCTGGTCCGCGAGGACAAGCGGTGGACGGTGGAAGGGATCTACGACTGACCATGCACGAAAACCACTCCTCCGGGGAGTTCCACGGACCGGCCGACGAGTCCTGGTTCGGCGAGCCGAGCTGGCCCGTCCGCCGCTCCGTGCTGCCACCGTGGTCGGCGCGTGAGTTCGGGCAGCAGGCGCTGATCCCGCTGCCCCGGCGCTCCGAGGAGTGGCTCGACTAGTCCGGGAGGCCGGGACTCGCGGGCCCCAGGGCGGGATTCGCGGGTCCCAGGGCGGGACTCGCGTGCGGGAGAGCGGGACTCGCGCACCTCAGGCCGGAACTCGCGCGCCTCAGGGCGGGACTCGTGGTCAGCCTGCGGTCCAGCCCTGGCGTTGGGCCTCGGCGATCACGTGGTCGCGGGCGGTACCGAGGGTGGCCGAGGCCTCGTTGATCGAGGACGTGTGCTCGCGCACGTGGTCCGCGCTGGCGTCGAAGGCCAGCCAGGTGCCGCCGCGCGCCATCCAGTTGTGCAGCACCGGCAGCAGCCGGTCCATGGCCTTGGCGAAGCGCGCCTCCGGGGTGCGCCGCGCCTCGAACTCGTCCCACAGCTCGCGCATCCGCTGCGACTGGTCGGCGGGCAGCAGGGCGAACAGCCGGGCCGCTGCCGCCTCCTCGCGCTCCTGCTGGCTCTCCCGCGCGGCCAGGTCGTACAGCGGGGTGTCGCCCGCGTAGATCTCCACGAGGTCGTGCACCAGCACGAGCTGTACGGTGCGCCCGACGTCCACCGGCTCGTCGGCGTGCTCGGCGAGCACCACGACGGCCATGGCCAGGTGCCAGGAGTGCTCGGCGTCGTTCTCCCGGCGCGGTGCGGCGGCCAGCGGGGACTGCCGCAGCACCGTCTTGAGCCGGTCCACCTCGATCAGGAAGGTCAGCTGGTCGCGCAGCCTGCCGCTGATTCCCGCGGGCAGGGGGTTGGTGTCGACGAGGAGTTCGCTCACGCCCCCATCGTGTCACCCGTGCGCAGCAGCGCCACTCGGTTATCCAGTAGCGCCCGCTCTGCCGGGTTCTCGGTGCGGGACGCCGCCGCCTCGTACGCGGTGATCGCCTCCTCGGTACGACCCATGCGCCGCAGCAGGTCCGCGCGCACCGCGTGCCACAGGTGGTAGCGGTCCAGTTCCAGACTGTACACAATGGACAGCGCGGCGGCCGGGCCGTCCACCTCCGCCACGGCGACGGCCCGGTTGAGCGCCACCACGGGAGTCGGCGCCAGCGCCATGAGGTGGTCGTAGAGCTGCACGATCTGCCCCCAGTCGGTCGCCGCCGCGGTGGGCGCGTCGCTGTGCACGGCGTTGATCGCGGCCTGGACCTGGTACGGCCCCGGCCGGTCACGCCGCAGGCAGCGCCGCACCAACCGCTGGCCCTCCTCGATCAGCGCGCGGTCCCACCGCCCGCGGTCCTGGTCGGCCAGCAGCACCAGCTCCCCGTCGGCGGTGACCCGTGCGGGCCGCCGCGACTGGACGAGCAGCATCAGCGCGAGCAGCCCCAGGACCTCGGGCTCGTCGGGCATCAGCTCGGCGAGCAGCCTGCCGAGCCGGATCGCCTCCGCGCAGAGCTCCTCGCGCACCGGCTCCGCGCCGGAACTGGCCGTGTGCCCCTCGGTGAAGACCAGGTAGACCACGGCCAGCACGGCGCGAAGCCGGTCGGGCAGCTCGGCCTCGCCGGGCACCCGGTAGGGGATGCGCGCGTCGCGGATCTTGCCCTTGGCCCGCACGAGCCGTTGCGCCATCGTGGGTTCCGGTACCAGGAACGCCCGCGCGATCTCCGCCGTGCTCAGCCCGCCGAGCAGGCGCAGGGTCAGCGCGACCCGGGCGCCGGGCGCCAGCGCGGGGTGGCAGCAGGTGAAGATCAGCCGCAGCCGGTCGTCGCGCACGGGTCCCTCCTCGGCCGGTTGCTCGCGGGCGTACAGCAGTTCGGCCTGGGCGTGCCGGTCCGCGCGGGTGGACTCCCTGCGCAGCCGGTCCAGCGCCTTGTTGCGGGCCGTGGTGATCAGCCAGCCCGCCGGGCTCGGCGGCAGCCCCTCGGCGGGCCACTTGAGCAGGGCGGCGGCGAAGGCCTCCTGGACCGCGTCCTCGGCGAGCTCGATGTCGCCGAGGACGCGGACCAGCACGGCGACGGTTCTGCCGTGCTCCTCGCGGAACACGCGCTCGACCGCCGCGGGGTCGGTGCTCACCCGCCGCAGGTCCCGTCCCGCAGCGGCCGGACCTCGATCGGCAGGGTGATGGCGCGGGCGAGCTTGCCGCCCCACTCCAGCGCGGCGTCCAGGTCGGGCGCCTGGATGACGGTGAAGCCGCCGATGTGCTCCTTGCCCTCCACGTACGGGCCGTCGGTGGTGAGCACGTCCTCGTCCTTGAGCCGCAGCACGGTGGCGGTGCTCGGCTCGTGCAGGCCCGCGGTGAAGACCCAGGCGCCCGCGGCCTGCATCTCCTCGTTCACCGCCGCCACGTTCCGCATGATCGGCTCCAGGAACTCGGGCGGCGGGGTGGGGCCGTCGGGCTGGTAGATGCTGAGCAGGTACTGCTGCACGGTGTGCCTCCTCGGGCTTGCTGTGCCGGATTCTCACCCCCTACACGAACGGCCGCCGCCCGGATCGACACAGCTCCGAAAAAATTTCTTCAGGCCCCGGTGACCCCGTCGATCGCCTCGCGCAGGAAGTCGGCGTGACCGTTGTGCCTGGCGTACTCGTGCATCATGTGCAGCATCACCAACCGCAGCGAGACCTCCTCGCCCGACTTGCGGTTCACCCCGGTCACGTCCAGCGACTCCGCTCGCGCCTCGATCCGCCGTGACTGCTCGACCTCCGCCTGCCAGGCCTCGAAGGCCGTGGACCTGGTGGCCGCGCTGGCGTCGTAGGCCACCTGGTAGTCGCCGGAGTCCGACCACACCAGGGGCACGTCCTCGGCGTTGATCACCCGGCGGAACCAGGCCCGCTCCACCTCGGCCATGTGCCGCACCAGTCCCAGCAGCGACAGCGTGGACGGGGGCGAGGCCCGGCGCCGCAGGTCCTCCTCGGACAGGCCCTCGCACTTCATGGCCAGGGTCGCGCGGTGGTAGTCCAGGAAACCGCGCAGCGTCTCGCGTTCGCCCGCGGTCAGGGGCGGGCCGATCCGTTCCATGACCGGCGACTCTAATCCCGCGGTTTGCGGGCCACGACCGCGATTCCCTCGCGCCCCGGCCTGTCCTCGTTCTCCTGCACCAGGCGAGCGGTCACGTGGAAGCCCGCCGCGGACAGCAATTCGGCGATGCGGTCCGCGGGCAGCAGATGGGACTCGAACGACACCGGGTGACCGCCGTACCCCTCGGTGGGGCGCCGGATCTCGTAGTTCCCGATATGGCTGCCCAGCAGCAGGTGCCCGCCAGGTGCGAGCGTGCGGTGGAACTCGGCGAACACGGTCGGCAGGTGCTCGGGCGGCGTGTGGTGGGTCGAGTACCAGGCCAGGATGCCGCCGAGTTCACCGTCGCTGAGGTCTAGCGCGGTCGTCGAGCCCACGGCGAACCGCAGGTCCGGGTGGGCCTGCCGGGCGAGTGCGACCATCTTCGGTGACAGGTCGATACCGAACGCGGACAGGCCCAGTGCGGTCAGGTGTGCCGTGATCCGGCCGGGGCCGCAGCCCAGGTCCGCGACCGGCCCGAGGTCGGCGGTCCGCACGAGTTCGGCGAACGCGGCCAGCATCGCGCGGGACAGCGGGTCCATGCCCGCAGGGGGTACGACGAGTTCGACGTAGGCCTCAGCGACGGTGTCGTAGGACTTCCTGATGGCGTCAAGGAATGCGGGCTCGGTCACCCGTGTGACCCTAGGGGATCCGTGGCACACTGAGGTGTGTCCACACCCATCGCAAACCTGATCGCCACCTACGCGGAACTCGTGGACGACGGGGACTTCGCCGGTCTTGGCGAGTTGCTCGCCGAGGCCACGTTCACCGGCAGCGGCGAACCGGTGCGCGGTCGGGACGCGATCCGGAAGATGTTCGAGGACACCGTGATCCGCTACGGGGACGGTACACCGCGGACCAAGCACGTCACCACAAACCTGATCATCGAGGTGGACGAGCAGGCGGGCACGGCCTCAGCGCGCTCGTACTTCACCGTCCTGCAAGCACTTCCCGACTTCCCGCTGCAGACCATCGCCAGTGGCCGTTACCGCGACCGGTTCCGTCGTCGTGACGGGCAGTGGTTCTTCGTGCAGCGGGAGGCCCGCGTCGACCTGCTCGGGGACCTCAGCCGCCACCTGCGCCGCTAGTCACCCACTGCCCGCGCACAGGCCCCATCCTGGTCGTGTGCGGATCCGAATCGAAGCCTCCGACCTGCCGGGGCGCACCTGCCCCGCCGCCCCCGGCTTTCCCGGCTACAGCAACATCCACGTCGGCGTCCAGCGGCGGAACCGGCCGGGGGAACTGCTCGAACTCCACACCGGCGACGCGCCCTCGGCCACCTGGGTCGTGGACTGCGTCGCGACCGCCAACTCGGCAGGCGTCGACATCACGGGCGCGTACGTGCAAGGTCGACCTGGCGGCCGGTTCATCTACCTGTCCTGGGGCACCGTGGACGAGGCTGGCACCTTCGTCCTGTTCCGCAGGGCGAAGCTGATGCTCGACGCAGTCGACCCGGACCTCGTGCGTGCCGCCGCGCAGTCCGGACAGCTCGTCGCCCGCCTGCGGCTCACCGACGCCAAGGGGCACCCGCTGTGCGCCGCGGTGCGCCCGCCACTGGTCGAGTGGTCCACCGCTGTCGGCACCGGCCCGTGATCGCCGACCTCACAGGACGTACTGCGCCACCCCGTTGCCGAGCGACCAGTCGGCCGACTCGTTCTCGGTCAGGGTGATGAACACGTTGCGAGGCTCGGTCCCCGCGTACTCCTGGGCGAGTTCGGCGATCCGCCGGTACAGCGCCTGCTTCTGCGCGGTCGTGCGGCCGGCGCGCATCGTGATCGCGACGTACACGATGCCCTCGTCGCGGTGCACGCCGAGGTAGTTGTCGAAGCGCAGTGTGCTGCTGGTGCCGTCGTGACCGGTCAGGATCTGGAACCGGTCGTCGGGCGGGATGCCGATCGTCTCGACCAGGGCGTCGTGCACGGCGCGGCCCAGCGCGTCGAGCCGTTCGCCGGTGGCCCTCAGCGCGTCAACTCGGACAAGTGGCATGTCAGCGGTTCTCCGTGTGCTCGATGGGTCGGCCTGATCTGTACATACTAGTAGGTACATTTTGCTCGATCTGGGTGGTGACCGGCGGCGCGATGTGCGAACTTAAGAAAGTTAAGATCGACTTCTTGAAAATTGAGGATGCTCAGGGTCATACTTGAGATATGACAGAGCGGGCGATGGACTGGCAGGAACTCACGAACCTGACCCAGGGCCAGCCGTTCGTCGTTGAGCGGGTGCGCCTGGCCGGCAACGGCGTCGCGATCGAGGGCGAGTTCGAGCTACCGCAACTGGCTCAGCTCACCGTCGCGGACCAGGTCTTCGTCACGGCGTTCGTGCGGTGCCACGGCTCCATCAAGGAGATGGAGCGGATCTTCGGGGTGAGCTACCCGACGATCAAATCGCGACTGAACCGGATCACGCAGATGCTCGAGTTCGTCGAGACCGATCCGGCGCCCTCGCGGGCCGAGGTCATCGATCGGTTGCGACGCGGCGAGATCACCACACAGCAGGCACTGTCCGAACTGGAGGGTCGGACGTGATGCCGCAGTTGTTGACCGTACGGGTCGCGCGCCCGGACGGCCGTCCCATCCGGATCTGGGTCCCGGTACTGCCCGTAGTGCTCGTGTTCTCACCGGTCGTGGTCCTGGCCGTACTGGCGGCGGCCGTGGTCTGCCTCGTGTACCGCGTCAGCGTGGTGCGGGCACTGGGCACCGGTTGGCGCGTCATTTCCGCGTTGCCCGGCACCAGGTTCGACATCGAGCAGGGTCGTGCGGCTGTGCTCGTCACTATCCGATAGGAGAGGTTCCGATGAACGAACAGCGCAAGGACGTCCTCGACATGCTGGCCGAGGGCAAGATCACCGCAGCGGAGGCGGAGCGGCTCATCGCCGCGCTCGAACGGGACCAGCCAGCGGCGCCGTCGAGTCTCGAGGCCCGACCGAAGGGCAGGGCGAAGTACCTGCGGGTGGTGGTGGACACCCTGGAGGACGGCGAGCCGACGCGGGTCAACGTGCGGGTACCGCTGCAACTGCTGCGGGCCGGCGTGAAGCTGGCGGCCCTGATCCCGCCGCGGGCACTGGACAAGGTCAATGCCGAGCTGAACGAGTCGGGCCTGCCGTTCGACCTGACCCAGCTCAAGCCCGAACAGCTCGAGGAGTTCGTGGACCAGCTCGACGAGCTGACCGTGGAGGTTGACCAGGCCGATGGCACCGTGCGTGTCTTCTGCGAGTAGGCGCCGTCCCATTGGACGGACCCTCGAGAGGGTGCTGGAACACCCTCCCGAGGCCGCGTCCGCTACAGCAGAGCACGGTTGAACTGCCACCCCGAAGTCTAGCCGCTCATCGGCGCGCCGCCGCGGACAGGCGGCTGGCCAGCCCAGGAAAGTGCGGCAAGCTCGTCTTTCTCCCGTACCCAGGACCGCAAGCTCCGGACCTGCCAGCCGCGGTACCGGAATCGAACGGCGCCCTGGAGCGCCGCACGCGCCTGCGTCACCGAGTACCGGCGACCCGGAGTCGAGTCCACATCTCGTACGGCGACATGAAGAAAGGAAAAGCCATGACCAGCAAACAATCCGCCTGGACCGGCATGCTGTCGGTCGAGGACACCGCGCTGTACGTGAGCGACACCGGCGGCCCCGGCCGTCCCGTGGTCTACCTCAATGGTGCCTATGCCGACCAGTCGCACTGGAAGCGCGTGCTTGCCGACCTCGGCAGCGGTTACCGGCACATCACCTACGACCAGCGCGCCCGCGGCAAGTCGAAGCGCTCGGCGGACTATTCGTTCGAGGCGTGTATCCGGGACCTGGACGCCGTCCTCACGGCGCGAGGCGTGGACCGGCCGCTGCTGGTGGGCTGGTCCTACGGGGGGATACTGGGGTGGCACTGGGCCGACCGGAATCCGGACCGCGTCCTGGGGGTGGTGACCGTGGACGCCTTTCCGGTCGGTCTGACCGGCGAGGCCGGCCGGGAGCGGATCCGGAAGCTGTTCCGCCGGATGCGGTGGCTGTTTCCGATTGCCAGCCGGCTGGGCCTGGCCGCGCGGATGACCGCCGACCAGCACGCCGAGGTCAACATCGAGTGCAACGAGATCGCCGCCGCCAGCGTGCCGGTCCTCGACCGCCTGACCTGCCCGGTCCGGTTCGTGCTGGCCACGGGTGACAGCCTCGGGAGCAAGGACGGGGAGATGGAACAGGGGCGGACCGTGCTCGATCCGCTGCTCGCCAGCAACCCGAACCTCAAGGTGAGCGCGAAGGTCGCGAGCAACCACAGCAAGATCCTGCGCAATGACTCCCCGGCCGTCGCCGACGCCGTGCGCGAGTTCGCCGTCACCCGCGGCCCCGCTGTCGGCTGAGCCGATGGCGGACGGCGTGGCTGGGCCGGTTAGGCGCTCGGTTCCTCCGCGCGGTGCGTGCTGCCCGCCCGTTGTGACTGCTCCACGATCTGGTTCAGGGCCGCGACGTGGGCGCGCAGCGCCTGGTGCCCGGAATCGCTGAGGTTGAGCCAAGTTCGCGGGCGTTTGCCCACGTACCCCTTCTTGACTTCCACGTATCCCGGGTTGGCCAGGTTCGTGATCTGCTTTGACAGCGCGGAGTCCGACAGCCCGACCAGGTCGCGGACCCACCTGAACTCGGCCCACTCGGTGCTGGCCAACAGTGCCACGATGGACAGCCGGGTGGGGTCCAGCAGGAGTGGATCCAGGTCAGGCGTGGCCATCTGCCGCGCCTCCTGAGCGGCTGCGCCGGACCAGTGCGGCCAAGCCTCGCCGCAGGTGTTGCCCGAACACGACCAGCACGATCGCCAGCACCGCGCCCATGATCGTGCTCCCGTAGGGGATCTGCACGTGCAGCGGCCGCACCGCGAACATCGCCGCGCACACCGCGACGAAGACCAGCCAGACACCAAGCACGAACCTGGGTGGGATCGCCGACCTGTCCACCCGCGCGCTGTGACCCAGCCACGCCGCGCCCCGACGGGTGCGCAGCAGCAGTCCGTAGCCGAGGGCCAGCACGGCCATCGTCAGGCCGCTCCAGCCGGCGGCACTCGGCAGGAAGTCCGTCGAGGCCAGGCACAGGAAGATCACGAGGGCGAAGGTCAGGTCCACCCACTTCGCCCCGTGCAGGGAACCCAGCGCCTGATCCCTGCGGCGGTCGACGTCCCGCAGGGCGCGTGCCGCCTCTTCGGCGGAGGGGTGCTCGACCATGACCGTCTCCTTGCCTTGCCGAAATCACTTTTCCGAGAGGAAAGTACCTCGCCACTTTCCTTCTGGGCAAGTACTGGCTTGGTGGGGAGTGTCACCAGTGCCGACCGGTGATCACTCGTGGCCGCCCAGGTCTGGTGCGACTCGCGGCAACTTGTTGACGGCTCAAACGTCCATAGTGCACACTCGAACACGAGTTCGATTGTGGAGGGTCTGTGGGCTGGAACAACCCGCCGGTGCGCTGGAAGGAGCTGCGGCGAGCACTGGAGGGCAAGCCGGTCACCGGGGACGGCGGGGACGCACCGGGCTTCGGCCGCCACCGGGAGCGCTACGAGGCGCCGAGGTCGGTGCGGGAGCGGCCCGCCAGGGACGACGCGAGCAGTGCGGAGCGGGTGCCCTACGCGGAACTGCACTGCCACTCCAACTTCAGCTTCCTCGACGGCGCGAGCCACCCTGAGGAGTTGGTCGAGCAGGCGGCCCTGCTGGGGCTGGACGCCATCGCGATCACCGACCACGACGGCATGTACGGGGCGGTGCGCTTCGCCGAGGCGGCAAGGGAAGCGGGGGTGCGCACGGTGTTCGGCGCGGAGCTGAGCCTGGGGCTTTCCGCGCCGCAGAACGGGATCGCCGACCCGGAGGGCACACACCTGTTGGTGCTGGCGCGCAACTCCGCTGGCTACGCGAGCCTGTGCCGGACGATCACCGCGGCCCAGCTCAAGGGCGGGCAGAAGGGCAAGCCGGAGTACGACTGGGACCGGCTCGGCAACGAGGCGGGCGGGGACTGGGCGGTGCTCACCGGGTGCCGCAAGGGGGCGGTGCGGTCCGCGCTGGCGGCGCAGGGACCGGCCGGTGCGGAACGGGAACTGCGCAGGCTGATCGACACCTTCGGGCGGCACAACGTGTTCGTGGAGCTGACCGACCACGGACTGCCGGAGGACACGGTGCGCAATACCGCCCTGTACGAGCTGGCGGGGCGCTGCGGGGTGGCGGCGCTGGCCAGCAACGCGGTGCACTACGCGGCGCCGCGGCGGCACCGGCTCGCCTCGACGCTGGCCGCGGTGCGCGCCCGGCGCAGCCTGGACGAGATGGACGGCTGGCTGCCCGCGGCGAGCGCCGCGCACCTGCGCACCGGCCGAGAGATGGCCGACCGGTTCGCGCACTACCCCGGTGCGGTGTTGCAGGCCGCCCTGCTTGGCGAGCAGTGCGTGACCGAGTTGGAGCTGATCAAGCCCAAGCTGCCGCCCTTCCCGGTACCGCCGGGGCACAGCGAGGACAGCCACCTGCGCCAGCTCACCCTGGCGGGCGCGCGGGAGAAGTACGGTTCACCGGCCGCCAATCCCAAGCCGTACAAGCAGATCGAGCACGAGCTCGCGATCATCAGGGAACTGGGCTACCCCGGCTACTTCCTGATCGTGCACGACATCGTGGAGTTCTGCCGCAAGGCCGGGATCCTGTGCCAGGGCAGGGGATCGGCGGCCAACTCGGCCGTGTGCTACGCGCTGGGCATCACCAACGTGGACGCGGTCAGGTACGAGCTGCTGTTCGAGCGCTTCCTCGCACCGGCCCGCGACGGCCCGCCCGACATCGACCTGGACATCGAGTCCGACCGCCGCGAGGAGGCCATCCAGCACGTCTACCGGCGTTACGGCAGGGAGTGCGCGGCCCAGGTGGCCAACGTGATCACCTACCGGGCCAAGTACGCGGTGCGGGACGTGGCGCGGGCGCTGGGCTACTCCGCGGGCCAGCAGGACGCCTGGTCCAAGCAGATCGACCGCTGGGGGCCGGTCAGGTCCACGATGGGGGACAACGACCACGACATCCCCGACCTGGTGCTGGAGCTGGCCGACGAGCTGGAGGGTTTCCCGCGCCACCTGGGCATCCACTCCGGCGGCATGGTCATCTGCGACCGCCCGGTCGGCGAGGTCGTGCCGGTGGAGTGGGCGCGCATGGCGAACCGCTCGGTCGTGCAGTGGGACAAGGACGACTGCGCGAGCGCGGGTCTGGTCAAGTTCGATCTGCTCGGGCTGGGCATGCTCTCCGCGCTGCACTACATGGTCGACCTGGTCGAGCAGTTCGAGGGCGAGCGGGTCGACATGTCCAAACTGGACCTGGCCGAGACCGCCGTGTACGACATGCTGTGCCGTGCCGACACGGTCGGTGTGTTCCAGGTGGAGTCCCGCGCCCAGATGGCCACCCTGCCGCGGCTGCGGCCCAGGAAGTTCTACGACCTGGTGGTGGAGGTGGCACTGATCCGGCCGGGGCCGATCCAGGGCGGTTCGGTGCACCCGTACATCCGGCGGCGCAAGGGGCTGGAGCCGCCCGACTGCGATCACCCCAAGCTGGCGAACGCACTGAAGAGAACCCTTGGTGTGCCGCTGTTCCAGGAACAGCTGATGCAGATGGCCGTGGACGTGGCGGATTTCAGCCCGGCCGAGGCCGACGAGCTGCGCAGGGCCATGGGCGCCAAGCGGTCCACCGAGCGCATGGAGCGGCTGCGCGGCAGGTTCTACGCCGGTGCCGCCAAGAACGGGATCACCGGCGAGCTCGCCGACAAGATCTACGTGAAGTTGCTGGCGTTCGCCAACTTCGGCTTCCCGGAGAGCCACGCGCTCAGCTTCGCCTTCCTGGTCTACGCCAGTGCTTGGTTCAAGCTGCACCACCCGGCTGCCTTCTGCGCCGCACTGCTTCGCGCGCAGCCCATGGGTTTCTACTCCCCGCAGTCCCTGGTGGCCGACGCGCGACGGCACGGGGTGGTGGTGCACGGACCGGACGTCAACGCCAGCCTGGCGCACGCCACGCTGGAGCAGCCCGGGTTGGCGGTCCGGCTCGGGCTCGGTTCGGTGCGCGCCATCGGTGCGGACCTCGCCGAGCGGATCGTGCGGCTGCGCGAGCAGGACGGGCCGTACCGGGACATGGTCGACCTGGCCGGGCGCGCGAAGTTGACCGCGCCGCAACTGGAAGCACTGGCCACGGCGGGTGCCTTCGGCTCGTTCGGGCTGGACCGCAGGCGGGCGCTGTGGGCCGCGGGCGCGGCGGCCCGCGAGCGCGCGGACCGCCTGCCGGGCACCGTGGTCGGCACGGACGCGCCGATGCTGCCCGGCATGAACGAGATCGAGACGGCCGCGGCCGACGTGTGGGCCACCGGCGTGTCCCCGGACAGCTTCCCGATCCAGTTCGTACGCGGCAGGCTGGCGGAGATGGGGGCGCTGGCGGTCTCCGCGCTGGCCGGGGTGCCCAGCGGGACCAGGGTGCTGGTCGGCGGCGCGATCACCCACCGGCAGCGCCCCGCCACCGCGGGCGGGGTCACCTTCCTCAACGTGGAGGACGAGACCGGCATGCTCAACGTGGTGTGCACACCGGGTTTGTGGCAGCGGTACCGCCGGATCGCGCGCACCAGCCAGGCCGTCGTGGTGCGCGGCACGCTGGAGAACGCCGAGGGCGTGCTGAGCCTGCGGGCGGACAAGCTCAGCACGCTCGACATCAAGGTCCCTTCCACCTCAAGGGATTTCCGCTAGCGGCGGTACGCGGCCGCGCCCTCCTGGTAGCGCCGGTGCTCGGCCTCGTGGTCCGGGGCGGGGGCCTGCCCGGGGGCGAAGAACCGTGCGATGGCCTGGTTGGCCTGCACGGCGAGCTCGCCGGAGCGGGGCAGCATCACCGACTCGTACCGGGTGATGGCCGCGTCGGTGCTGGGCTCCTCGGCGATGGCGCGGGCGAGTTCCGCCCCGTCGAGCATGGCGAGGTTCGCCCCGAACCCGCCGAACGGGGACATCAGGTGGGCCGCGTCGCCGATCAGCGTGACCCCGGGCCTGTGCCGCCAGGTGAGCGGAGCGGGCAGGGTGTGGATGGGGCGGTTGACGTACTCGCCGTCGCTGTCGGTGATCAGCGGCAGGAGTTCCGGGGCCCACCCCGCGTACTCCGCGAGCAGGTACCGGCGCACGGAGGCGGTGTCCGCCAGGTCGACCCCGGCGGAGGCGGCCCAGTCCAGTTCGGTGCGCAGGCCGAGGTAACCGCGGACGCGGCCCTCGCTGTTGCGCTGGGCGATGATGGCCCGGCCGTCACCGTCGTTGGCGAACACGTGGCCGTCACCGACGAGCGCGGCGATGCCGGGGTGCCTGCGATCGACCTCATCGAAGCGCACGTCGAGGAACGAGACCCCGCTGTACTGGGGCACCGCCTCGCTCAGCAGCGGGCGCACGCGTGACCAGGCACCGTCGGCTCCGATCAGCAGGTCCACGGTGGCGCTGTGCCCGTTGGCGAACTCGACGCGGTGCTGGCCACCGCCCAGGGAGGTCGCCGAGAGCAGCTTGTGGCCCCACCGCACGGTTGCGGGCCGCACGTGCTGGTCGAGCATGATCCGCAGCTGGCCGCGGTCGATCTCCGGTGCCGCGAGGTCGCCCTCCTCGGGCACGAAGGAGGAGAGCACGGTCCCGTGCTGGTCGAGCCGGGACTTGGCCTGGCCCTCCGGCCTGGCCAGCTCGCTGAAGGCCGCCAGCAGTCCGGCGTCCTCCAGCGCGATCTGACCGGAGTCGGCGTGCAGGTCCAGGGTTCCGCCGGGATCTCGGGAGTCCACGGCGGTGTCGGCGTCGTACACGGTCACCTCGATCCCGCGCAGTTGCAGCACGCGGGCGCACAGCAGGCCCGCGGGGCCCGCGCCGATGATCGCGATTCGTGGGGTGGTGGTCATGGCAGTTCTCCTTCACTCAGTGTTACTGAACGGGCGCTCGGTAAGTGACCGTAGCTGAACGGGCGGTCAGTCAGCAAGTACCCTGGGGCCTGACGAGAGGAGTGGGCGATCAGCACCAACGACCGGCGCCCCGGTGGGCAGACGCGGGCGGAGATCCTGCGCGTCGCGCTGAAGCTGTTCACCGACAAGGGGTACGAGGCCACCACGACCAGGGACATCTCCACCGCGGTCGGGATCACGAAGTCGGCGCTCTACTACCACTTCCAGAGCAAGGAGGAGATCGTGGCGAGCCTCATGGCCAACCGCCGCCACGACCTCGACGAGTTCCTGGAGTGGATCGCCGCGCAGCCGAGGACCGCCGACCTGCCCCGGCGCGCGGTGCGGCACTGGCTGGAGCGCGTCACGCCCGAACACCTCCAGGCCATGCGCCTCGCGCACGCCAACCAGCCGCTGATGCGGCGACTGGCCAGCAGCGGCCGGGACGTTCGCGCGGAGTTCGGGCGCGTGGTCGACCTGCTGCTCGGCGAGGGGGCGGGTGAGCAGGACCGGCTCCTGCTGCGCATGGCCTTCGACACGGCCAGCGCCGCGCTGCTGGCCAGCCTTGGCGCGGACACCGCCCCCGACGTGGTCCTCGCCGTGGCCCGCAAGGCGAGCGACGCGCTGGCCCAGACGATCACGGATTAGGGACCCGCGGCACGGGGCCGCGGGTCCCCGCGGTCAGGCCTGCCGCTCGGTCATGTCCAGGATCGGGCGCACCTCCACCGCGCCGAACCGGGCGTCGGGGAACCGGGCCGCGATCTCGGCAGCCCGCTCCGGGCTCGCGCAGTCGAGGACGAAGTACCCGGCCAGGTGCTCCTTGGCCTCCAGGTACGGCCCGTCCGTGGCCACCGGCACGCCCTCGCGCACCCGCACCGACCTCGTGTCGGCCGGGGCGCCGAGCGCGCTGCCGAGCACGAACTCACCGGAGGTGGTGATCTCCTCGAACAGGTCACCTGCCTGCGCCGCCAACGTGTCCTGCTCGCCCTGGGGCAGCGCGCGGAACCCCGGCGCCTGCCGGAACACCGGATGCGACCAGTTCTCGGGGTTGCTGTAGATCAGGAGCAGGTACTTCACCTCGGGACCTCCCGGTACCGTTCGCCGTCGAGCATCGCGGCCAGCGAGGCCGCCATGTTGTGCCGCAACTCCGCCAAGCGCCGGTCCAGCGCGGCCGGGTCCTGCCGCGCCAGCACGCGCAGCCCCGTCTCGCCCGGCCCGTGCACGAAACTGTGCCGCAGCGAGGTCTGCCCCGCCCCGGCGCCGGGTGCGAGTTCGTACCGCCAGACCGACCCCGGCCGGTCCACCTCCCCGCTGCCGTCCAGCACCACCCACGCGAAGACCTCGGGCCGGGACAGTTCGGTGACCACGCTGACCACCGAGGTCACGAACCCGCCGCCGAACCGGTTGCGCCCGGCGAACCGGTCCCCGACCCGGCCCGTGGCACCGCCCAGCCAGGCGGTGTGCTCGCACTCCGGGCTCCACCGCCCGTACCCGGGCACGTCGGTGACCAGTTCCCACAGCCGCTCCGGCGGCAGGTCCACCAGCAGTGACAGTTCCACACCCGCGCCCGTCACGGCGCTGTCCGCGCTCATGCGACGGCCGGACCCGCGACGCCGACCAGGTTGCCCTCGGGGTCGGTGAAGTGCCCGACCGCGAAGTCCCCGCCCAACCGAGGCTCCGGCCCCATCAGCCGGGTCCCGCCGAGCCGCTCGGCCCGCTGGAGCGCGGCCTCCACGCCGGGAACGCCCACGTAGAACAGCACCCGGCTGGGGTAGCCCTGGCCGCCGCACACCCCGCCGTTGATCCCCGCCCGGAGGGATCCGTACTCGCCAGGCCGGGAGACCGCCTCGGTGGCCGCGTCCCCGAGTTGGAACGCCCACCCGAACAGCTCGCCGTAGTAGCCGCGCAACCTCGCCGGATCGCTGCCGCTGATCTCGAAGTGCACCACTGGATCTGCCATGTCCGTCCTCTCCTGTGCGGAAGCCGTCACCGCGGAGGTCGGTGCCGTGGCACGGGGCTCGACATCGCCGGTTCGGGTAGCTTGGACGAGGTGCGACGGCGTGGCAGCGAGCAGGCGGGCAACCGTCACTCCGGGGCAACCCCGGGGAGCACCACCACAGCGGGGCATGGCGCCCCGCGCGCAACACCACCGCTGCACGCTCCGCGTGACCACCGCGCGCGGCCGTGGCGAGAACAGGTCGCCGCCACGCCGTCGCACCACCCGGGAGTCCACTGTGGATGACTGGCTTCGCTTGCTGCGCATCGATTCCGGGGAGTTCGCCTGGTTCGCCGACGACCGGGGCTGGAACCGTCGAGCGGCAGAGCCGTTGCGGCACTACAGGTATCGCTGGATGCGTACCCGGTCCGGTGGCCTGCGGCTGATCGAGGCGCCCAAGCCGCGACTGGCCGAGGTGCAGCGAACCCTGTTGCGGCACCTGGAGCTGCCCGTGCACGAGGCCGCGCACGGCTTCCGCCGGGGGCGGTCGGTGCACACCTTCGCCGCGCCGCACGCCGGGCGCGATCTGGTGCTGCGCATGGACTTGGAGGGCTTCTTCGCCTCGGTGACGGCCACGCGGGTCCGCGCACTGGTCGGCGACCTGGCCGGGCTGGTCACCACGGCGGCACCGGTCGCCGTTCTCCGCGCCGCGCCACCCGCGCCCGATGTGGAGGTGCGGCGGCGGCTGCTCGACCGGCTGGCCCGCCCGCACCTGCCGCAGGGCGCGCCCAGTTCGCCCGCACTGGCCAACGCCGTCGCGCACCGGCTGGACCGCCGGATCACCGCGCTGGCCGACGTGCTCGGCGCCACCTACACCCGGTACGCCGACGACCTGGCGTTCTCCGGTGACGCCGGTCTGCCGCTGCACAACCTGCTGCGCGGCGTGCGCCGGATCGCCGCCGACGAGGGCTTCCAGGTGCGGCCGGACAAGACCCGCATCACCCCGGCACACCACCGCCAGCGGCTCACCGGCCTGGTGGTCAACGACTCACCCGCCGCCTCCCGCGCCGAATACGACGAACTGCGCGCGGTGCTGCACAACTGCGTGCACAGCGGACCGTCCACGCAGAACCGCGGCGGCCACGCGGACTTCCGCGCGCACCTGCTCGGCCGGATCGGCTGGGTAGGCGAGAACCGCCCGGCGCGCGCCGCCAAGCTGCGGGCGCTGTTCGACCGGATCACCTGGTAGCTACGATTCCGTCGTGCCAGAAGAACCCGCGCGGACCGGCTTCGAGATCGGCAAGGACGGGGTCGGCAGCATCGTGGTCGGTGTGGACGGCTCGCCGCCCGCCGTGCACGCCGCCGCCTGGGCCGCGGGCCTGGCCCGGCGTGAGCGCGCCAAGCTGGTGCTGGTCTACGTGGAACCGCTGGCCAGCGCCGCCTACTGGACCTCCATCGGCATGATCAACGCCGCGGAGGCCGCCAACGACTACGTGGCCGAGGTCCGGCAGGAGGCCGAGCGCTCGCTCAGCCCGTACGGCATCGAGTGGGAGCTGGTCCACCATCGGGGCGATCCGGCGATCGCGCTGGAGCAGATCGCCGCCGAGCGACGTGCCGACTGCATCGTGGTCGGCCGCTCCCGGCACGGCGGCGGGCTGCTGGGCTCGGTGCCCAAGGCGCTGGTGACCAAGGCCGCGCGGCCGGTGGTGGTCGTGCCGTGACGGCCGACACCGAGACCCTCGGCGAGGACTTCAGCGATGCCGTGCTGGCCGGTCAGGACTGGACCAGGCGGGCCTTCGTCGGCTGCTCGTTCACCGAGGCGGACCTGCGTGGGCTGAGCACCACGGCGTGCAGCTTCACCGAGTGCGACTTCACCCGCACCGACCTCGGCGACAGCACCCACCGCGGCACGGCGTTCCGCAACTGCGCCTTCACCGCGACGGTCTTCGCCGCCAGTACCTTCCACGGGTGCAGCCTGCTCGGCTCGCGGTTCACCGACTGCCGCCTGCGCGGGTGCACCATCCGGGACAGCGACCTGACCCTGGCCGGGCTGAGCCGGGTGGACCTGCGCAAGCTCAACCTGTCCGAGCTGCGCCTGCGCGAGGCGAACCTGGTCGAGACCGACCTGCGCGAGGCGGACCTGCGCGGCGCCGACCTGACCGGGGCGCGGGTGCAGGGCGCCCGCCTGGAGGGCGCCGACCTGCGTGGCGCCCGGCTGGACGCCAACTCACTGGTGCAGGCCGGGTTGCGCGGCGCGCGGGTGGACCTGGACCAGGCCGTGGCCTTCGCGGCGGCGCACGGCCTGGTCGTCGGCTAGAACCTCACTTGCCGGTCGGCGGCGGGGTGCCGTGCCGCACCTCGACCAGCGTGCCCTCGGCCAGCAGCTCGTCGATGGACTTGGCCAGCATGTAGGCGGTGCCGCCGCCGGGCTGCCCGAACCAGGGCACGGCCACCCCGGCCAGTGCCTGCACGGGCTGCTGGAGCCGGTACACGTGGTACGGCCGGTTCACCCAGTCGGGCACCAGCGACCGCAGCGGGAACGGCGTGCCACCCGCGTAGGTGAGGTTGCCGTCCGGCTGGCCGAAGCGGTCCACCTCCACCCCGATGGGCAGCTCGATGATCCGCTTGCCCCGGAACAGGGTCAGCGGCGGCTCCCCGCGCAGCGGCTGGATCGCCCACTCCTCCGGACGACTCGGCTGCTGCTGTTGTGCCTGCTGGGCCGCCAGGGACTGCTGCGGTGCGGGCGGCCTCGGCGGGGTCTGCACCGGTGCCTGCTGCTCGCCCCTGGGCGGCTCGAACCCACCCTGCTGCTCGGCCCGCTGCGGGTCGAACCCGCCGCCGTGCTCGGGCCGCTGCTGCTCGGCGCGTTGCGGGTCGAACCCGCTGGCCTCGCTGCGGGGCTGGTCGCCGCGCTGGTGCTCGAAGCCGCCGTGTTCGGTGCGTTGGTCGCCCCGTTGCTGGTCGAAGCCGCCTGGCTCCGGCCGTTGCTGGTCGCCGCGCTGCGGGTCGAACCCGCCGCGCTGGTCGCTGCGTTGCTGGTCAGCATGCTGCGCGTCAAAGCCGCCTGGCTCCGGCCGCTGCTGGTCGCCGCGAGGCTGGTCGAAGCCGCCGTGCTCGCCGCGTTGCTGGTCAGCCCGCTGCTGCGGGTCGAACCCGCCCTGGTCGGCGCGCTGGTGCTCGAAGCCGCCGTGCTCGCCGCGTTGCTGGTCAGCCCGCTGCTGGTCGAAGCCGCCGTGCTCGCCGCGTTGCTGGCTGGCGCGTTGCTGGTCGAAGCCGCCGCCGTGTTCGGGCCGCTGCTGCTCGGCGCGTTGCGGGTCGAACCCGTTGGCCTCGCTGCGGGGCTGGTCGGCGCGCTGGTGCTCGAATCCGCCGTGTTCGGGTCGCTGCTGGTCGCCGAGGGGCTGGTCGAATCCGCCGTGCTCGGCGCGCTGCGCATCGAAGGTGCCTGGCTCCGGCCGCTGCTGGTCGAAGCTTGCGGGTTCCCCGTGCTGTGGCTCGAACGCGCCCGGCTCTGGCCGTTGCGGGTCGAAGCCACCGTGCTCGCTCCGCTGCGGCCCGAATCCGCCCGGCTCCGGTCGCTGGTGCTCGAAGCCGCCGTGCTCGTTGAGGGCCTGCTGCTGGTCGCTGCGAGGCTGGCCGAAGCCACCCGGCTCGGGCCGTGGCGGCTCGAACCCGCCCTGCTCGGGCCGGGGCGGTTCGAAGCCACCGTGCTCGCCGCGCTGCTGGTCACTGCCGCCGTGCTCGGGCCGTTGCTGGTCGAAGCCGCCCTGGTCGTTGCGCTGGGCCTCGAACGCGCCCGGCTCCGGCCGTTGCTGCTCGAACCCGCCGTGCTCGGGGCGCTGCGGCTCGCCGTGCGGAGGCTCGAAGCCGCCGGGCTCGGCGCCGAACGCGCCTGGCTCGGGCCGCTGGAACCCGCCCTGCTCGGGCCGTGGCGGTTCGAAGCCGCCACGGGGCTGCTCGAAGCCGTCCTGCTGGTCCGCGCGCTCCTGCTCGGCGGCCCTGGCCTGCTCGACCCGGCTCAGGTCGGCGGCCAGCGCGTCCGGGATGCCGGCCAGCGCGGGCGTGACCGGTGGGATCGGCACCGGGACCGGGGCGATGTCCACCTTCGGCAGCTCGGGCTCGGCGGCGACCGGCTCGGACGGCGCCTCGGCCCTCCGGTCCAGCAGCAGCTTGCCGAGCAGGAAGGCGGCGGCGTCGTTCTCGTCGTCGAACAGCATCGGCGTGGAGTAGCCGTGCTCGTACCAGCCGACCTGCCAGCCGTCCTCGACCCGCTCCAGGTACCAGGTGTTGGGCTCGGGCTCACCGATCCGGTAGGCCGACTCCGGCACGTCCAGATCGGCCAGCAGGTGACGCAGCTCGGCCACCCCGGCGCTGCGGTGCCCGGCGGACGGCGAGCTCTGCGGTGCGGGCTCGGCCGCCTCGGGCTCGGGCGGGCGCACGGCCACCGGCTCCTGCGCGGGCGGTTCGGGCGCCGCGGGCGGCTCGGGCTCGGCCACCGGCTGCGGGGTCGGCAGCACCTGGGTCGCGGGGGCCTGCGGTGGGGCGGGCGGCTGCGGGGGTCGCCCCGCCACCATCGTGCCCAGCAGGCCCGCCGCCGCCGACCTGGTCGGCTCGTCCACGTCCGGCGTCTGGAAGTTGTTGGCCCGGATGTGCTGCACCAGCTCCGGCTCCGGCGGCACGTTGTAGCGGGCCAGGTAGAAGATCACCGCGGCCGGCCAGATCCACGCGCCGTCGGTGTGGAAGGCGATCGGGATCGCCTCCGGGTTCTCGTGCGCCAGCCGGTCGGAGTCCATGCCCTGGGTGGTCAGCGCCACCGGCGCGGCCTCCAGGTAGTCCAGCACCTTGTCGACCTCGCCGGGGTCCAGCGGCGGGCGGTTCACCGAGGGACGGCCGTCCGGCCCGGGGCCGTCGAAGATGCGCGCGGTGCGGAAGCGCTGTCCGACCCCCGGCGGCGGTCCCGCGGGCCGGGCACCGGCCTGCAACCGGCGCGCCAGCCACTCGGGCACGTTGTCATCGGTGCGCGGGAAGAACCGGACCTCGTCGGTGTAGGCGGGCGGCGGTGGCGGGCTCTGCCACTGCGGTTCCTCGCGGTCGAAGTCGAGGTTGTAGCTGGAGGGCCGGTCCAGCTGGTACTTGGCGTTGAACCAGGTACCCCTGCCCTCCCGGTACATGCCCGCGCGCAACCTGGCGAACAGGGTGGCGGTCTCCTGCGGCGCGGTCCAGGCCCTGACCTGCCCGTCCTGGGCGGTCACCTCGGCCGAGAGCTCGAAGTAGCGGCCTGCGGCCCGGTACTCGGCCCTGACCTGCTCCCAGTCCTGCGGAGCGGCCTTCATCAGGGCCAGACCGATCTGCTTGACCAGTGCGTCCTGTTCGACGGGGTTCAGCGGGGTCGGCTGTGACACTGGGACATCCTCTCGCGTTCGCAACCCGTCCGGCACCCGGCTTGCCTGCGGTGTGGCCCAGACCTCCTCGGTCCGGCCGTTGGCCTGCTCAGACACGACAGCGCGTGCCCCATCGCTCACTCAGCATGACGGCCAACTCCTCCGCGTCTTCGTCACCGTCCAGCATCGATGATGGCCGGTCGGGTCGCCCAGCGGGGCTGGATCGCCCCACAACCGGCCAGCTGGGCGCCCCCGAATTGTCAGACCCTCGCGGGACAGTGTTCGCATGTTCCGCCCTTATCGCCAACTCGCGGGTGTGCCCAGGCTGGCCTCGCTGCTCACCTGGTCGCTGGCCGGGCGCCTGTACATCACCGGCACCGGTCTGGCCCTGTCCTTCCTGATCGCGGGCTGGACCTCCTCCTACGCGGTGGCCGGGGTGGTCGGCGGGGCGCTGACCCTCGGCCAGGGCGTGGCCGGTCCGCTGCGCGGCAGGGCCGCCGACCGCAGCCCGGCCTCCCGATTACTCCTGTTCAGCTCGCTGGCCTATGGGGCTGGGCTGCTCGGGCTGGCCCTGCTGCCCGGCGCGTTTCCCCCGTCCGGGTGGCCCGTCGCGGCGGTCCTCGCCCTGGTCACCGGCGTGTTCCTGCCCCCGGCCACGCAGATCGGCCGGGCGGTGTGGCCGCGCATCACCCAGGGGCCCGCCAGGGAGGCCCTCTACACGGTGGAGGCCACCCTGCAGGAGCTGATGTTCGTGGTCGGGCCGGTGCTCACCGCCACGGTGGTCGCCGTGCTCGGCCCGCGAACCGCGGTGCTGGGCATCGCCGGGTACGCCGTGCTGGGCAGTTGCGGCTTCGCGCTGGCCCTGCGGCGGGTCGGGCTGGACGTGCCGCCACCACCCGAACAGGCGCACCTGGGCAGGCGCAGGTCCCTGCTGACCGTGCCCGGTGTGCTGCCCTCGGTGCTGCTGGCCATGTGCCTGGTCGGTGCGCTGGTGTCCACCGATCTGGTGATGGTCGCCTGGGCCCGCGACCAGGGCAGGCCGGAGCTGGCGGGCGTGCTCGGCGCGGTGTGGGCGGTCGGCTCCACGATCGGCGGCCTGGTCGTCGGCGGCTTCGCCGGGCGGCCCAGGCTCGCGCTGCGCCTGCTGCTGGCGGCGCTCGGCGTGCTGGCCCTGGTGCCCGCACTGCCCCCGCTGCTGACCCCGTCCTCGCCCTGGCTGATCGGCGCGATCCTGCTGGTCGGCGGCACGGCGATCGCCCCGTCCTTCGCCGCGGCCAACTCGCGGCTGAGCGAGCTGTCCCCGGCCGACCGCCGGGGTGAGGCGTTCGGCTGGCAGTCCACGGCGATCACCGCGGGGTCCTCGCTGGTGCTGCCGCTGTCCGGCGGGCTGCTGGACCGGTCCGGGCCTGCCGCCGGGGTGGCCTGTGCCGCGGGCGTCGCCCTGCTGGCGGCCCTGCTGGCGCTGGCCGTGCCGCGTGCAGCGAACCAGGACCTGGCGATGGCAGAGGTAGGAGGTGCGGATGACACGCTGACCGCGTGACAGTGACGAGCACCGCGGGTACCGGGCGGCTCCAGCGCCTCGGCGGCGTGCTGCTGGCCGGGGCGGGTGGCGTGGGCCTGGCCGTGCAGGGCCAGCTCAACGGCAGGCTGGGCCAGCGGCTGCACGACGGGCCGACCGCCGCCCTGGTGTCCTTCGGTTCGGGCCTGCTGGTGCTGGCCGTGCTGCTGCCGGTGTTCCCGGCCGGGCGCAGGGGGCTGCGGGCCCTGTGGGCCACCGTGCGCGGCGGGCTGCCCAACCCCGGGGACGGCCGCAGGCTGTGGTGGTGGCAGTGCCTGGGCGGGGTGTGTGGGGCCTTCCTGGTCACCTGCCAGGGGCTGACCGTGGCCGCGCTCGGCGTCGCGGTGTTCACCGTGGCCGTGGTCGCCGGGCAGGCGGTCAGCAGCCTGGCCGTGGACCGGCTCGGCGCAGGGCCCGCCGGGGTGCAGCCGCTCACCTGGCTCCGGGTGCTGGGCGCCGCACTGGCGGTGCTGGCCGTGTTCGTCGCCGTGTCCCGCCAGCTGGGTGATCCGGCGGCGCTGGGGCTCGCGGTGCTGCCCGCGCTGGCCGGCATGGCCACGGCCTGGCAGCAGGCCGTCAACGGGCGGGTGCGGGCCGCCGCGGACAGCACCTTCGTGGCCACGCTGCTCAACTTCGCCACCGGCGCCGCGGCCCTGCTGCTGGTCACGGCGGTCCGACTGCTGGTCACCGGCCTGCCCGGCGAGCCGCCACCGGGCCAGTGGTGGCTGTACCTGGGCGGCATCATGGGCATTGGCGTGGTGGCCACCGCCGTGGTCGCGGTGCGCCTGGTCGGGGTGCTGCTGGTCGGCCTGGCCTCGGTGGCCGGGCAGCTGGTCGGCGCCCTGCTGCTGGACCTGCTGCTGCCCGCGGGCGCCGGACACGTCGCGAGCAGCACGCTCGCGGGCACGGCGCTGATCCTGGTCGCGGTGGCCGTGGCCGCGCTGCCCGCACGTCGGCGGCGCTGAGCGGTTCTGCGAGAATGGGCCTGTGAGCGCCACGATCCTGGACGGCAAGGCAACCCGCGACGCGATCTTCGAGGACCTGCGGGTCAGGGTCGCTGCACTCACCGAGCGGGGGGTGGTCCCGGGGCTGGCCACCGTGCTGGTCGGTGACGACCCCGGCTCGCACGCCTACGTGCGCGGCAAGCACTCGGACTGCGCCAAGGTCGGCATCACCTCGATCCGCCGCGACCTGCCCGAGGACATCTCCCAGGCCGAGCTGGAGGGCGTGCTCGACGAGCTGAACGCCGACCCGGCCTGCACCGGCTACATCGTGCAGCTGCCCGTGCCCAAGCACCTGGACACCGGCGCGCTGCTGGAGCGGATCGACCCGGCCAAGGACGCCGACGGCCTGCACCCGGTCAGCCTGGGCAAGCTGGTGCTGGGCGAGCCCGGCCCGCTGCCGTGCACGCCGAGCGGGATCGTGGCCCTGCTGCGCCGCTACGAGGTGCCGCTGGCCGGGGCCAACGTCACCGTGATCGGCCGCGGGGTCACCGTGGGCAGGCCGCTCGGGCTGCTGCTGACCCGCCGCAGCGAGAACGCCACCGTGACGCTCTGCCACACCGGCACCAAGGACCTGGCCGCCGAGGTGCGCCGGGCCGACATCGTGGTCGCCGCGGCCGGTGTCGCCGCGCTGATCACCCCGGACATGGTGCGGCCCGGTGCCGCCGTGCTGGACGTGGGCATCACCCGCACCGAGGAGGGCCTGCGCGGGGACGTGCACCCCGACGTGCGCGAGGTCGCGGGCTTCCTGGCGCCGATGCCCGGCGGGGTCGGCCCGATGACCAGGGCGATGCTGCTGGCCAACGTGGTCGAGGCGGCCGAGCGCTCACTGGCCGCGCAGTCGTGAGCGGGGGCTCGGTCAATGGCGTGGTCGAGGTGACCGGGCGCAAGCGGCGTCGACTGCCCGTGGCCTACGTGCCGTTCACCCTGGTGCTGCTGACCGTCGTGATCGGGGCGCAGCGCATGCTCGCCTACCACTGGCGGCAGGGCGCGGTACTGGTCGGCGGCGCGCTGCTGCTGGCCGCCGTGCTGCGAGCCGTGCTGACCGAGGACCGGCTCGCGCTGATCGCCATCCGGAGCAAGCGCACCGACGTCGTGATCTACGGGCTGCTCGGGCTGGCCGTGACGGTGGTCGCCTTCTCCATCGTCGGCGGGCCGTTCGACCCGAACAACTGACGAGCACTCACCGTGCCGATTCGGTAGTCAATTCGTGTGCAGAATCCGGCTGGGTGCTCCCGCGACCGCACCCAGCCGGTACACGTGGGAGTTGTGAAGCGCAACGAGGGGGATCCGTCGGCGCTCTCGGTCGGTGAGGCGCGAGTCCGGCTCAGCCAGCTGCTGCGGACCTGCCGCGAGCAGGGGGTGGAGGCGGAGCCGGTGCACATCGGCGCCCGCAGGCACCCGGAGGCGGTCCTGCTGAGCGTGGAGCGGTTCATGGAGTTGTCCATGTGGGCCGACCGCGGACTGCACTTCCGGTGGTACTTCGAACCAGGTCAGGACAACGGCGGTCAGCGCTGATTCCCGGCGAGACCCTGCTCACCGTGGCCGCTGCGGGTCGCGCTCCGCTTGGTAATCTGCGGCCACCGGGCGAACCGCCCGGTGCGCGGTCCCGGTGCTGAGGCCGCCGCTGACAGGCCAGCTCACCTGCCAACCTGGCCGTGGTGGTCGCACCCGAGGGCGCGAGTCTGCCTGCGGATCGGGAGGATCTTCCCTTGGCACGCCCCGTCAACGTGACCGTCACCGGTGCGGCCGGTCAGATCGGCTACGCCCTGCTGTTCCGGATCGCCTCTGGCCAGCTGCTCGGCAAGGACACCCCGGTGCGCCTGCGCCTGCTGGAGATCACCCCGGCGCTCAAGGCCGCCGAGGGCACCGCCATGGAGCTGGCGGACTGCGCGTTCCCGCTGCTGGACGGCATCGACATCACCGACGACGCGAAGACCGCCTTCGACGGGGTCAACGTGGCGCTGCTGGTCGGTGCGCGGCCCAGGACCAAGGGCATGGAGCGCGGTGACCTGCTGGCCGCCAACGGTGGCATCTTCAAGCCCCAGGGCGAGGCCATCAACGCCGGTGCCGCCGAGGACGTGCGCGTGCTGGTGGTCGGCAACCCGGCCAACACCAACGCGCTGATCGCCCAGTCGCACGCCCCGGACGTGCCCGCGGAGCGCTTCACCGCGATGACCCGGCTGGACCACAACCGCGCGCTGTCGCAGCTGGCGACGAAGCTGGGCGTGTCGGTGTCCGAGATCACCAAGATGACGATCTGGGGCAACCACTCGGCCACCCAGTACCCGGACCTGTTCCACGCCCAGGTCGGTGGCAAGACCGCCGCCGAGGCCGTGAACGACCAGGAGTGGCTGGCCGGGAACTTCATCCCGACCGTGGCCAAGCGCGGTGCGGCGATCATCGAGGCCCGCGGCGCCTCCTCGGCCGCCTCGGCCGCGAACGCCGCCATCGACCACATCTACGACTGGGTCAACGGCACGCCCGAGGGTGACTGGACCTCCATGGCCGTGCCCTCCGACGGCTCCTACGGCGTGCCCGAGGGCCTGATCTCGTCCTTCCCGGTGGTGTGCAAGGACGGCAAGTACGAGATCGTGCAGGGCCTGGAGATCGACGAGTTCTCCCGCGGCCTGATCGACGCCTCGGTCCGCGAGCTTGCCGAGGAGCGCGACGCGGTGCGCGAGCTCGGCCTGATCTGAGGCTGGACCCAGTGGGGCCGCACCCTCGGGTGCGGCCCCACTGTTGTGTCAGGCCCAGGCGACGGGCAGCGACTTCACCCCGTAGACCACGGCGTTGTGCCGCAGTTCCACCTGATCGGGCGTGGTGTTCAGGCGCAGGCCGGGCAGCCGCTTGAACAGCTCGCGGAAGGCGATCTGCATCTCCACCCTGGCCAGCTGCTGGCCCAGGCACTGGTGCACGCCGTGCCCGAAGGCCACGTGCGTGGACTGCTTGCGGCCGACGTCGAGCTGGTCGGGCTCCGCGAACCGCTCCGGGTCGCGGTTCGCGGCGGCCAGCGAGGCCACCACCGTCTCACCGGCGCGGATCACGTGCCCGCCCAGCTCCACGTCCTCCAGCGCGCCGCGGATCGTGCCGAACTGCACCACCGACAGGTAGCGCAGCAGTTCCTCGACCGCGGTGGTGACCACGGCGGGGTCCTCGCGCATCGCCGCGATCTGCTCGGGGTGTTGCAGCAGCAGGAACGTGCTGAGCCCCAGCATGTTCGCGGTCGTCTCGTGGCCCGCGATCAGCAGCAGGAAGCCCATGCCCGCGATCTCGTCGTCGGTCAGCTCGGCGTCCGCGGCGATCAGCCCGCTGAGCATGTCGTCGCCCGGCTCCACCCGCTTGGCCTGGACCAGTGCCGTCATGTAGCGGCGGATGCTCTCTGAGGCCTCACGGGTCCGCTCGATCGGCAGGTCCACCTGGAGCAGGACGTTGGACCACTGCTGGAAGTCGGCCCGGTCGGCGTAGGGCACGCCGAGCAACTCACAGATCACCAGCGAGGGGATCGGCAGCGCGAAGTCGGCGACCAGGTCGGCGGTGCTGCCCGCGGCCTGCATCGCGTCCAGGTGCTCGGTGACGATCTGTTCGATCCTCGGCTCCAGCGCGCGCATCCGCCGCACGGTGAACTGGCCGGTCAGCAGCCGCCGGTAGCGGGTGTGGTGCGGCGGGTCCATGGAGATGAACATGCCCGGCGGCACCTGCTGGCGCTCCTCCGGCGGGATGTAGCGGAACGGCGAGGTGAAGTTCTCCGGGTTCGAGCTGAACCTGGGGTCCGACATCACCGCACGCGCGTCCTCGTAGCGGGTGACCAGCCAGCCTGCGGTGCCGTCGGGCAGTGCGAGCCTGCTGACCGGCTGGTCCTCACGCAGGCGGCGGTACTGCTCCGGCGGGTCGAACGGGCAGGAGCGCCCGGTGGGCAGTGGTGCGGCAGGCAGTGTTTCTGTCACGTGTCTCTTCCCTTCGCGGTGGCAGTTCCAGCAAACTCGGGTCGGCTGACTCCTGACTCTCACGGAGCTGACGAAAACCTGACAGTGAAGACGCTTCCCTCACCTGGTCCAGTGCACAGCCCGACCGTGCCCCCGTGCGCCCGCACGATCGACTCCACGATGCTCAGCCCGAGTCCGCTGCCCGCGGTGCCGGGGCTGCGCGACTGGTCGCCCCGGAAGAAGCGCTCGAACGCCCGCGCCGCCGTGTCCGGGTCCATGCCGGGGCCCTCGTCGGCGACCACGAGCTCCACCGCCCCGTCCTGCCCGCGCACGCTCACCCGGACGGAGGTGTCCGAAGGCGTGTGGTTCAGCGCGTTGCCGACCAGGTTCTGCACCACCTCGCGCAGCCGGTTCTCGTCGCCGAGCACGGTCATCTCCCCGTGCAGCTCCGCCTCGACCCGGCGCTGCTGGTCCACCGCCCGCGCGTCGGCGACGGCGTCCACGGCCAGTGCGCCGAGGTCGACCGGTTCGCGGGCCAGCCGGCGGCCCTGGTCCAGCTCCGCCAGCAGCAACAGCTCGCCGACCGTGGCCTGCATCCGGGTCGCCTCGTGCTGGATGCGGGACATCGCCCTGGCGGTCAGCTGCTCGTCGGCCAGCCCGTGCTGGTGCAGCTCCGCCCAGCCGCGAATGGTCGTCAACGGGGTGCGCAGCTCGTGCGAGGCGTCCGCGACGAACTGCCGCAGCCGCTCCTCGGAACGGCTCCGTGCGTCGAACGCCTCGTTCAGCGCGGTCGCCACCTGACCGATCTCCGTGGTCACGTCGGCGACCTCCATGCGCTGGCTCAGGTCGCCCGCGGCGATCCCGCTCGCCGTCGCCGCCATCTCGCGCAGCGGGCGCAGGCCCACCCGGAGCGCGCCCAGGCTGAGCAGGGCGATGCCGACCAGCGCCACCCCGGTGGCGGCCAGCTCGAACAGCAGCAGCTGGTTGAGCACCTCCGCGGTGGGGCCCAGGCTCTCCGCGAGGATCGCGGCGCTGACCCGCACCGGCGGTCCGGCGTCGGGCACGAACTGGATGTGCTCGCCCAGCGCGAACTGCTGCGCGCGGTACTCGGGGCCCGCGGAGGACAGCGTGATCGGCTCGGCGGCGAACCCGGTGTCCACGGTCGCGGGCAGTTCGGGCGGGTCCGCGGACCGCGTCCTGGTCACCGCCCGGCCGGAGTCGTCCAGCAGGACCACCACGAAGCCGACCGGCACCAGGTCCTGCAACTGCCCGGAGTTGATGCTCAGCGGCCGGCCCCGGACCTGGTGCGCGATCCGGCCCTGCGCCGCGGTGAGCGAGGTGTCAGCCAGCGAGCGGAAGTACACCCGCAGGGCCACCAGCGAGGCTGTGTCCACGATCGCCATGCCCAGCGCGGCGAGCACGATCACCCCGCAGACCAGGCGACCGCGCAGGGAGGTGCCCGCACGCACGGCTCAGCCCTCCACCGGCAGCCGCAGGCTGTAGCCGAAGCCCCGTACGGTGTGGATCAGCGGCTCACCCACCGCGTCCAGCTTCTGCCGCAGCCGGGAGACGACCTTCTCCACCACCCCGTCGCCGAACTCGTGCTGCCACACGTTGTCCAGCACCTGGGCCTTGGACACCACCCGGCCGCTGTTGACCAGCAGGTAGCGCAGCAGCCGGTACTCGGTGGGGGACAGTTCCACCGCGCGCCCCGCCCTGGTCACCCGGCGGGTGCCCTCGTCCATCACCACGTCGGCGAAACACAGCACCGGGTCCTCGGCCGCCTGCCCGCGCCGCACCCTGCGCAGCAGCACGTGCACCCTGGCCAGCACCTCGGGGATGCTGAACGGCTTGGTCAGGTAGTCCTCCCCGCCGATGGTCAGCCCGGTGACCTTGTCCAGCACCGAGTCCCGCGCGGTCAGGAACAGCACCGGCGGGGCCTCGTCCTGCTCGGCCAGCCTGCGGCAGACCTGGAAACCGTCCATGTCGGGCAGCATCACGTCCAGCACCACCAGGTCGGGGCGGACCTCCGCCGCCAGCCGCAGCGCCGCCGCACCGTTGGCCGCCACCCAGACCTGGTACCCGGCCAGGCCCAGGGTGGTCTCCAGCACCTCGGTGATGCCCGGCTCGTCGTCCACGACCAGCAGTCGCTGGCCCTGGCCGTACACCAGTGGCGGCCCCTGCACCGGCCACCTCCCCACGTTCGGTTCCAGGTGCTCAACGTACTCACCCGGTGAACCGGTTCCCGCCTTCCGCGGGGTTCCCCGCCCTTTCGGGCGGTCCTAGGGTCGTGCACCATGGGCATGCTCAGCAGAAGAGGATTCCTCGTCCTGTCGGGTGTTTCCGGTGCCGCGCTTGCCTTCGGGGCACCGAGGGCCCATGCGGACAAGGTGCCCGAACCGCCCGCGGGCGCGCACGAGCCCTTCGTGCACGGCTACTCCGCGAGCGACCTGCTCACCTGGCGGCCCGAGACCGACCCGTTCGCGGCCCACTTCCGGTCCAGGGTGCCGCTGGCCACCCGGATCCCGGCCTTCGCCGCCACGCAGGCGAACCCCGCGCTCAGCGCGGCGCCCAAGCTGTCGGTGGTCTCCTCCGACTACGGCTACGGCGAGGACCTGTTCCCGCGCCGCCACTACGACGTGTTCTCCGCCAACACCGACCGGTTCTGGCAGTACCTGGACGTCTACTCCTCCTGGCACGGCGCGCGCACCGCGGGCCCCTCGCACGACTGGGGTGTGGTGAACCTGCCCAACCCCGCGTGGACCGACTGCGCGCACCGCAACGGGGTGCTCAGCCTCGGCTGCTGGTTCTGGCCTCGTGACAACAACGAGTTCGACGACCTGGTGCGCCGCGCCGGGGACGGCAGCTATCCGGTGGCCGACAAGCTGATCGCGATGGCCGGGTACTTCGGCTTCGACGGCTACTTCATCAACCAGGAGGCCTCGATCAGCCCGGCGCAGGCCACCGCGCTGATGGCCATGCTGACCTACCTGCGCCACAAGGCGCCGACGATCTACCTCCAGTGGTACGACGCCGACCTGCCCGACGGCACGCTGGACTACCAGAACCGGTTCAACGCGGCCAACGCCCCGTGGCTCAAGGCCTGCGACAGCATCTTCGTCAACTACGCCTGGAGCCGCAGCGGGGTCACCGATTCCGCCGCCTACGCAAGGAAAATCGGGCTCGACCCGTACCGCTCGGTGTTCCTGCCCACCGATATCGAGGACTACGGCTTCGGGCAGCCCCAACCGCCGACCGACCCGCGCTGGGTCTTCCCCGAGGGCGGCACCGCACCAGCCAGCTACGGCATGTTCCAGCACTCGCAGTTCTGGAACCACGGCAACTACGGCAATGCCGTCACCCCCGAGCAGCAGCAGCCGTACTTCCGAACCGAGCGGCACCTGTGGGCCGGGCCGAACGAGAACCCGAGCCGCACCGGACGCCTGCACACGCAGAAAGCCGGTGCCTTCACCGATTTCCAGGCCTGGGACGGCATCGCCCACTACGTGGTGGAGAAGTCCGTCATCGGCTCGCTGCCGTTCACCACGCGGTTCAACACCGGCAAGGGCACCGGCTTCTGGTTGGCGGGCAAGCAGAGCAGCACCTCGCCCTGGGCCAGCGCCAGCGCGCAGGACATCCTGCCCACCTGGCAGTGGTGGACCACCGGCTCCGCCTCCGCCGACTACGACCACTCGCTCGCTTACGACGGCGGCACCTCGCTTCGCCTGTCCGGCAACGGCGAAGTGCGCCTCTACAAGACAAAACTGTTGCTGGACAGGCGAACCCGGCTGGCGGTCACCTCACTCGGCGCTGGGCTGGACGTTGGGCTCACCTTCGCCGACGGCGCCACCGAGTGGGTCCCCGTGCCCGCACACCCCAGCGCCTGGGCCACCAGCGTGCTCCCACTCGCCGCCAGCTCCGGCAGGACGATCGCCGCCATCTCCTTGCGCGCCAACGGGATCGTGCATGTGGGTGAGCTCGCACTGAACTCCGGTGTTGCCGCCAACCCTTTGCAGCCCAAGAACTTCCGGATCGACAAGGCGTACTTCTCCGGCGATACCGCCGAGTTGCTGCTCGCCTGGGACTTCGAGCCGGTCTGGTACTACGACCTGCGCTCCGAGGGCCGCTGGCTCGGCCGTGTCCTCAACGACGTGCACTACGTGAAATCGCTCCAGCGCACCGGCCCGTCCACCCCAGTCGACCTCGTGCCGGTCGCGTTCGACGGCACCGAGGGACCCGCCGCCCGGGTCGGCCTGAACTGGCCGGGTTGAACGGTGGCCTCGGTGCACCGGCTCTCCAGCGGGTGCGGCTGGAGAGCCGACGAGGATCAGTCCTCGGGCGTGCGGGGCTCGATGAGGCAGTCGGGGCCTGGGAAGACCAGGCTCTCGTGGCCGTCGGAGAACCGGACGACGTACGGCGGCTCACCGTTGGTGCCGCGCACCTCGATGATCTCGCCCTGACGCTGGGTGGCCCCCACCGACCGGCTGTGCACGTGCAGGCAGTCGCCCACTGTGGCTCGCATCACAACACCTCCTGGTTACGAGCGTAGGCCCAGGTGGTCACTGCTGGTAGTCGACCGTTTGGGGGTGTCAGAGGCAGAGTTTGCGCAGGGTGTCGAGGCGTTCGCCCTGCTCCTTGGCCCACTGGGTGAGGTTCTGCTGGGTGAGGTCGCGCGTGGCGACCTCGGCGGCCTTGTCGGCGACGGCTCCGAGGGCCTTGGCCAGGGTGAGGTCCTGGCTCTGCCCCGCGAGTTGGCGGAACAGGGCCGCCGTGTCCTTGGCGTGCTGGACCTTGCGGTCGAGGTCCTCGCCGAACTGGGTGAGCAGCGCGCTGCCGAGCGCGCGGGCGCAGACCTCGGACTTGCTGCCGGTGGGTACCGCCGTTGGCACCGAACTCGAGCAGCCGACGAGCAGCAGCGCCGTTGCGAAGACAAGGATCCCCACCCTCATCTGTTCAGGCTACCGGCGAGCGCCGCTGGTACAGGCGTTTCACGACCTCGTCGATGTCCGGCTCGATGACGGACACGTCGTGTACGGGGGCGCGGTCGGCGACCAGCGTGATCAGGCGGGCGGCGGTGGTGGCGTCGCGGCGGAACGACAGGAGCTGGCGCAGGCCGCCGGCCTCGGTGCGAACGGACACGACCCCGGGCAGGCCGTCGAGCGGGGCGGCGGGGCGTTCGAGGTCCACGACGAGGGTCCGCTCGGGGCTGACCTCCTCGCGCAGTTCGGCCAGCGGCCCGTCGGCGAGCACCTGCCCGTGGTCGATGACCATCATGCGGCGGCACAGCCGTTCGATGTCGTCGAGGTCGTGCGTGGTGAGCACGAGCGTGGTGCCCCGGCTGGCGTTGAGCTCGGCGAGGAACTCGCGCAGCCGCTCCTTGGACTCCAGATCGAGGCCGATGGTGGGCTCGTCGAGCACGAGCAGTTCCGGCGCGTGCAGCAGGGCGGCGGTCACCTCGCCGCGCATGCGCTGCCCCAGGGAGAGCTGGCGCACGGGGGTAGCGGCGAACTCGTGCAGCCCCAGCAGTTCCGTGCACTCGGCGAGCCGCCGGGCGTGCGCGGCGGGGTCGACCCGGTAGATGTGCCGCAGCAGCTCGAAGCTCTCGACCAGCGGCAGGTCCCACCAGAGCTGGCTGCGCTGCCCGAACACCACGCCGATGCGCTTGGCCAACTCGGTTCGCTGCCGTGACGGGTCGAGCCCGCAGACCCGAACCCGGCCGGAGGTCGGCACGAGGATGCCGGTGAGCATCTTGATGGTGGTGGACTTGCCCGCCCCGTTGGGGCCGATGTAGCCGACGGCCTCGCCCGCGTCCACCCGGAAGGACACCGAGGTGACCGCGGCGACCTCCTCGCGGGAACGGCGCAGCAGCCCGGTTTTCCTGCGCACCACGAAGGTGCGGCCCAGGTCCTCGACCTCGATCATGATCCCGTCCCTCGGTAGTGCCGGATCGCGAACCGCCAGACGGTGCCCGCCGCGAGTGCGGCCAGCAGGGCGACGACCGGTGCGGAGAAGCGCAGCCAGTCGGGCCCGCCGAGCGGATCGGCCCTGCCCAACAGGGCCAGCGCGGGGTAGTAGGAGACGAAGGCCCCGCCGATGACGTAGGCCAGGAACACGCGCAGCCAGCCGGAGAACACGGTCACCGGGTAGGAGGTGAAGTAGTTGCCGCCGTAGGTCACGGTGTTGGCCAGTTCGCGGCCGTCGATCAGCCAGAAGCTCAGCGAGTTCGAGGCGATGAAGATCGAACCGAAGATCACCGCACCGGCTACGGGGGTGATCACCAGCAATAGCAAGGTGATCGGTGTCCAGTGGATGTCCGAAATGGACAGAACATAGACGAGCACGCCCAGCGCGGTGACGACGCGACCGAGCCTGCGCAGCTGGAAGTCGGAGGCGCACAGCTGGGCGAGCGAACCCATCGGGCGCATCAGGACCACGTCGAACCGGCCGGTGCGGATGTACTGCGGCAGCTGCTCCACGTTGCCCACGACCATGTCGGCCAGGCCGAAGGCGATGCCGGACAGGGCGTAGACCAGCAGCACCTCCTGCACACCGAAACCGCCGAGGCTGGCGACCCGGCCGAACAGCACGACGATCACGAGCAGGTCGTTGGCCTGCGCGAGCATCTGCGCGAGGCAGTTGAGCAGGAACGAGGTCCGGTAGCTCAGCTGCGAGCGCAACTGGGCCCGGATCAGGCTGCTGTAGGCCTCAGCCACCCTGGACCACCACCTTGTGCACGGCCCTGCGCAGCACGACCTGGCCCGCGACGGTCAGCAGCACGGCCCACAGGGCCTGGTGCGCGAGCAACGCGGCGGCAGATCCGTGCTGTACGAACACGTCGATGGGGGACTGCATCATGCCGGGGAACGGGGTGAACCAGAGCGCGGTCTGCGCCCAGGAGGGGAAGTAGTTGAGCGGGATCTCCAGTCCGGCGAGCGTGGCGCCGCCGACCCGGTACAGGCCGGACACCCCGCGCGGGTCGAGCAGCCAGAACGTGGACAGGCTGAGCAGGAACCGGATCCCCTGGCTGATCACCACGGCGAGCAGCGCGCTGAGCGCGAAGAAGGCCAGGACCGCGGGGTCGGTGGGCCAGCGGAAGGGGAACAGCAGGGCGCCGATCGCCAGCGGGGGCACGAAGCGCGCGAGCGAGGCGAAGGCGGCACGGCCCAGGTCCTCGGCGAGCAGCGCCATGCCCAGGTTCCAGGGCCGGGTCAGGTCGATCACCACGTCCCCGGTGCGGATCCTGGTGTCCAGGTCCGCGTCGCCCCAGAACTGGACCACGCTGAGCAGGCCCTGGCCCAGCCATACATAGGTGATCGTCATTGTCAGGTCGTAGCCGCCGACCGAGCCACCGCCCTGCGCCGCATACACGGCGGACAGGATGCTGATCTTGATCAGCCCGAACACCACGTTGGTGGCCGTGCCCGCGAGCGCGGCCTGGCGGTAGGTGGCGTACCTGCGGAACCCGGCGAGCGCGATGCGGAGGTAGCAGCCGATCAGCGCACACACGTCTGTCCACGTTAGGGGCGGCGGCAAGCGATTATCAGGGGATCTCCCGGATCCCCCGAGGGGGTTGCCCTGAATACGATGGCTGCCATGACGACGGGGGAGCCGTTCGGCCAGAAGGTCGACAACCGGGAGCTTCGGGTCTCCGACTCGGAGCGCGAGCACGTGGTCGCTCTGCTACAGAAGGCGATCGGGCGCGGGCTGCTCACCTTGGAGGAGTTCACCGAGCGCACCGACGTGGCGCTGGCCGCGCGGACCCGGGGTGAGCTCAACGCGGTGCTGATCGACCTGCCCGGCATGGTGCACCCGGACGCCCCGGTCCGAAGTGGACCGTCGGCGGTGGGGGCCTCGGTGTCGGGGGACACCGTGGAACTGGTCGGCGGCAGCATGTCCCCGCTGACCCGCAGCGGTCGCTGGGTGGTGCCGCGCAACGTGGTCGTGCGCGCCAAGTTCGGCACCACCGACCTGGACTTCAGCGCGGCGCAGTTCGAGCACGCCGAGGTGTCGCTGCGGGTGTACGCCACCGGCGGGCCGGTGCTGCTGCGGCTGCCCGAGACGGCGGCGGTGACGATCGCCGACCTGGACACCAAGTGGGGCGCCACGGTGCACGACCGGGTCGGCTTCCAGGGCAGGGCGGGCAACCCGCACTTCACGATCAGCGGCGAGGTGAGCATGGCCCCGCTGACGATCAAGGGGCCGCGCCGGTAGGGGGGATTCGTGCGCTGGTGGCCGGGGCTCGCGCACCCCAGACCGGGACTCGCCCGCCACAGACCGGGACTCGCGGTCCGGCGACCGGGACTCGCGCGCATCCCAGGACCGCGCGGAGGTCAGGCTGGGGGCTGGATGAGCTCCAGGGTGGTGCCGTCCTGGTCCTGGACGTAGACGAACCGGGTGCCCGCGCGGGGGCCGGTGGCCATCACCTGCGGGCTGCCGGGCGGGCGCCAGCCGAAGGGTTCGACGGCGGCGAGCACCGCGTCCAGGTCGTCCACCTCGAAGGCGAGGTGCGCGGCGCCAGGGTCGTTGGGGCGTGGCGGGGCCTGCCCGTGCCTGGCGGGGCTGAGGTACTGGAGCAGTTCGATGCGGTGGCCGGGAGCCTCGACGACCGCCATGGCGATCTCGGCGCCGGGCACACCGGTGACCTGGGCGGCGAACTCCCCGGCCATGTGCGCCCTGCGCAGCTCGCGAAAGCCCAGCGCCTCGGTGAACAACCGCACGGCCTGGTCGAGGTCGCGCACGGTGAAGCCGGTGTGCTCGGCGGCACGCACGGTGAAGCCCACGAATCAGTCCCTCGGGGCGGCGAGCACACCGTCCATCAGGCCGGGGAACAGCGCGTCCAGGTCCTCCTTGCGCAGCGTGTTCATCCGTGAGGTGCCCACGCAGCGCTGGTGGATGACCCCGGACTCGCGCAGCACGCGGTAGTGGTGCGTGCAGGTGGACTTGCTGACCGGCAGGTCGAGCACGCCGCAGGGCAGTTCGCCCCGGTCGGCGATCTCGCGGACGATCCGCAGCCGGATGGGGTCGGCGAGGGCCTGGAGCACGGCCTCGACGCGGATCTGCTCGCGCGCCGGGTGGTCCAAGGCCCTGCCGGTGTCGGGATTGGCGACCGTCGTCACAAGCACCATCCTACTAGTTCGAAAACATTGGTAGTACGATCCCTATCGAACCAGTCGGAATCGAGGGGGATTCATGTCGGTCCGCACGTCCGCGCTCGCCCTGGGGGCCTTCGCGGTGGGCACCAGCGGTTACATCGTCGCAGGGGTGTTGCCCGCGCTGAGCAGCGAGCTGTCCGTGTCGGTGTCCACCGCGGGACTGCTGACCACCTCGTTCGCACTGGCCTACGCGGTCGGTTCGCCGCTGCTGGCCGCGCTGACCGGCCGCTGGGAACGCCGTCAACTGCTCGTGGCGGCCCTGCTGCTCGCCGCGCTGGGCAACGCCTTCGCGGCCGTGGCCCCCGACTTCACCCTGCTGATGATCGCCAGGATCGTCACGGCACTGGGCGCGGCCGTGTTCACGCCCGCGGCCACGGCCGTCGCCGCCGACCTGTCCGAACCGCACCACCGGGCCCGCGCCGTGGCCCTGGTCTTCGGCGGCCTGACCATCGCCACGATCGTCGGCGTGCCCGCCGGGTCGCTGCTCGCGGGGCCGATCGGGTACCGGGGCGTGTTCTGGCTGGTGGCGGCGTTCTGCCTGCTGGCGTCCATCGCGGTGCTCGTGGCGGTGCCGAAGGTCGCCGCCCCGCCGAAGGTCACGCTGCGCCAGCGGTTCGCCGCGGCGGCCGACCGCAGGGTGCTGGCGGTGCTGAGCATGACGCTGCTGGCCTGCCTGGGCGTGTTCACGGTCTACACCTACGTCGGCCCGCTGCTCGCGCTGACCGCCGGGGTGCACGGCGGCACGTTGAGCCTGCTGCTGTGCGGCTACGGGGTCGGCGGCGCGATCGGCAACGCCCTGGGCGGGGTCGTGGCGGACCGGTTCGGGTTCCGGCTGCCGCTCATCGTGTCGATCAGCGGCAGCGTGCTGGCACTGGCCCTGCTGCCGGTGGCGGGCAACGTGCCGCTGGTGGCCGTGCTGCTGTTCGTGTGGGGCCTGGCCACCTGGGCGTTCAACCCGCCGGTGCAGCAGCGGCTGATCGAGCTGTCACCGGGGGCCAGCGGCCTGCTGCTCGCGCTGAACGCCTCCGCGATCTACCTGGGCGTCGGCCTGTCCGGGGTGGTCGGCGCGGTCGTGATCGACACCTCCGGCCTGACCGCGCTGCCGGTGGTCGCCGCCGTGCTGACCGCGGTCGTGCTGGCCATCCACCTAGTTGCCAGCCGCGACCGGGGGCGCGGGCGGCAGGTGGTGCAGCGTGAGCAGGTCGAAGGGCACCCACGGAGCAAGGCCGGTGCGCTGCAGTGAGGCCGCGGACAGCCACACGCCCAGCGCGGTGAGCACGGGCAGCACCAGGCCCAGCTCCACCTTGCCCCCGGTGCGCATGCGGAACACCTTGGGCGGGGCCACCGGGTACCAGGTCTTGTAGGCAACCGGCAGCGGCCAGAAGATCGGGCAGCCCTGCTCGGTGATGGCGTCGCCCAGGCAGTGCGCCAGGCACCCGGCGGCCACCGCCACCCCGCACCACAGGGCCTGCTCGGACGGGCCCACGTCGATCCAGTGCCAGACCGCCACGGTCAGCCCCGCCGACAGCACGGTCACGCCCAGCACGTGCCCCTTCGGGGTCCAGTCGTGCAGCAGCCCGCGCACCGCCAGCGCGCAGAACAGGAACAGCAGCGGGATGAGCGCGAGCTTGTGCCCCCACTGCACCACGCCGACCGTGCCCAGGCCCGCCAGCAGGGCGAACACCAGCGTGTGGGTGAAACCGCGGTGGCCGCCGTTGCGGTTGGCGTCCTTGCTCGTCCTGGTGGAGCGGTACACCACGTGGCTGAACCAGTGCACGCCCTTGGAGGCCGCGTGCGTCACCGGCCCGAAGGTGCGCGCCACGGTCGCCTCGGGGTGGTCCAGGTCGGGTAACAGGGCGGCGCCGGTGCACAGGGCCGCGCCGACCACCCAGGACTGCGGGGTGATCGGGAACCCGTTGGCCACGGCCGCCACCGACAGGCCGCCCCAGGCGAGCAACCCGCTCATGGCGTGCGTGGGTCCGGTCGACATCGCGCCCCCCAAATCAAGATCCAAATTCCCGGCGAGGCAGAGTAACTGGTGTCCTTGGCCACCACCCCCGGCAAGTCACGGACTGTTAGCAGTACGCTTGTACCGGTTGAGAGAGTCCTGAGAGGAGAGCCCGGCGCATGGGCAAGATCAAGGTCGAGGGGACCGTCGTCGAGCTCGACGGCGACGAGATGACCCGCATCATCTGGCAGTTCATCAAGGACAAGCTGATCCACCCGTACCTCGACGTGAACCTGGACTACTACGACCTGGGCATCGAGCACCGGGACGCCACCGACGACCAGGTCACCATCGACTCCGCCAACGCCATCAAGCGGCACGGCGTGGGCGTCAAGTGCGCGACCATCACCCCGGACGAGGCCCGCGTCGAGGAGTTCGGCCTCAAGAAGATGTGGGTCTCGCCCAACGGCACGATCCGCAACATCCTGGGCGGCGTCGTGTTCCGCGAGCCGATCATCATCTCGAACATCCCGCGACTGGTGCCCGGCTGGACCAAGCCGATCATCATCGGCCGCCACGCGCACGGCGACCAGTACAAGGCCACCAACTTCAAGGTGCCCGGCCCCGGTGAGCTGACCATCACCTTCACCCCGGCCGACGGCTCCGAGCCGATCCAGCACGTGGTGGCGAACTACCCCGAGGGCGGCGGCGTCGCCATGGGCATGTTCAACTTCCGCAAGTCCATCGAGGACTTCGCGCGCGCCTCGTTCTCCTACGGCCTGCAGCGGAACTACCCCGTCTACATGTCGACCAAGAACACGATCCTCAAGGCCTACGACGGCATGTTCAAGGACGTGTTCCAGGAGATCTTCGACGCCGAGTTCAAGGCCGAGTTCGACAGCAAGGGCCTGACCTACGAGCACCGCCTGATCGACGACATGGTGGCCGCCGCCATGAAGTGGGAGGGCGGCTACGTCTGGGCCTGCAAGAACTACGACGGTGACGTGCAGTCCGACACCGTGGCGCAGGGCTTCGGCTCGCTGGGCCTGATGACCTCCGTGCTGATGACCCCGGACGGCAAGACCGTCGAGGCCGAGGCCGCGCACGGCACGGTGACCCGGCACTACCGCCAGCACCAGCAGGGCAAGCCCACCTCCACCAACCCGATCGCCTCGATCTACGCGTGGACCGGTGGCCTCAAGCACCGCGGCAAGCTGGACGGCACCCCGGCCGTCACCGGCTTCGCCGAGGCCCTGGAGCAGGTCGTCATCTCCACCGTGGAGAGCGGCAGCATGACCAAGGACCTGGCCCTGCTGGTGGGCCCGGACCAGGCGTGGCAGACCACCGAGGACTTCCTCGGCACGCTGGACGAGAACCTGCAGAAGCGCATGGCGTCCTCCTGACAAGGCAGTTCTGAGAAAGGGGCCCGGCACTCGCCGGGCCCCTTTTTCACGCGGTCAACAACAGGCCGCTTCCTGTTCCTGCGGAAATCAACCAGTGGGCGAGCGCGCCCACTACCTTCCGGGCAGATGGACAAGGGAGGACCAGGCATGTCCAAAGCTCGGAAACTGCTCACAACCCTGCTCGTGCTCGCCACGACCGCACTGGCCGGTGCCGGTGTGGCCCAGGCGGCGGCGCCCGGCTACGTGGCGCTCGGCGACTCCTACGCCTCAGGGGTCGGCACGAGGCAGTACACCGACGCCAACTGCAAGCGCTCGGCCGCGGCCTATCCGTCGCTGATCGCGCCGAGGATCGGCGCCACGCTGAACTTCCAGGCGTGCAGCGGCGCGAAGACCGCCGACGTGCTCAACAACCAGGTCGCCGCGCTGAACAGCACCACCAAGTACGTCTCGATCGCCGTGGGCGGCAACGACATCGGCTTCGCCAGCGTGATCGAGAAGTGCGCGCTGCCGTTCTACGACTGCACCGGTGACATCAACAAGGCGCTGGACGCCGCCCGCAACACCCTGCCGGGCAGCCTCAACGCGGTCTACACGCAGATCCACAACCGGGCGCCGAACGCCAAGGTGGCGGTGGTCGGCTACCCCAGGCTGTTCAACGGCCAGGAGTGCAACCTGCTGGCCAGGATCAGCTCCAAGGAACAGGGTCAGCTCAACGCGGGCGCCGACGTGCTCGACGAGGTGGTCAAGGGCCGGGCCGCCGCGTACGGCTTCACCTTCGTGGACATCCGAGGGCCGTTCACCGGGCACGCGGTGTGCGACAAGGCTGAGTGGATCAACGGTCTGTCCAACCCGATCAGCGAGTCCTACCACCCCAACACCAACGGGCACGCCGCGCTGGCCGACCTGGTCCAGCCCGCTCTCACCTAGCGTCATCGGGGTGCGCCGGGCCTACGCCCGGTCGAGTGGAATCCGGCGCACCCCGTTCTGCCCCGCCCGATCGTCCGGTACTGCTGGATTTGTCCGATGTGCTGGCAGGTGATCGGAGGGCTGAGGTGTTCGGCATCCCCGTGGGCAAGCTGGTTGTGGTCGGCGGGGTGGGCGCTGTCGCCGTGCTCTACCTGATCTCCGGCAACAAGGGAGCCGGTGCCGCGCCCGGTGGCCCGCAGTGCCAGTACCAGGTCACCGCCGACGCGCTCAACGTGCGCTCGGGTCCGGGCACCGGCAACAGGATCGTGGACAGCTACCGGCACGGTGCCGAGATCACCGCGGACCGGTTGGCGCAGAACGGCTGGCGCCGGGTCGACGACACGCACTGGGTGTCCAACGACTACCTGACCCCGGCCCCGGGCAAGTCCTGCTGAGCCTCCGGGGTGAGCCAGCCCTGGTCCTCCGCGCCGAGGTGGAACGGCACGTTCACCACGACCACGCCCCGCGTGAACAGCAGCCGCGCCTTGAGTCGCAGCGCGCTCTGGTTGTGCAGCAACTGCTGCCACCAGCGGGACACCACGTACTCCGGGATGAACACGCTGACCAGCCCGCGCGGGTCCCGCCCGCGCACCCTGGCCACGTGCTCCAGGATCGGCTTGCTCACATCCCGGTACGGCGAGGACAGCACCACCAGCGGCACCTGCACACCCCGCCGCTCCCACTCGCGTTGCAGCTGGCGGGTCTCCTCGTCCTCGCTGGCGACCGTCACCGCCTCCAACCGGTCCGGCCGCGTGGCCTTGGCGAACGCGAGCGCGCGCAACGCCGGCTGGTGCAGCCGTGAGACCAGCACCAGCGCGTGCACCGTGGGCGGCAGGGTCTGCACCGCGCGGGTCGTGGCGACCTCGGCCTCGAACCAGCGGTAGTAGCGGCTGATCGCGCGCATCACCAGGAACAGCACCACCATCGCCAGCACGGCCAGCCACGCGCCGTGCACCACCTTGGTCGCGAACACCACGACCAGCACCGCCCCGGTCAGCACCGCGCCGAACGCGTTGATCGCCTGCGAACCGCGGACCTTCCTGCGGCGGACCGGGTCCTGCTCCTGCGTGAGCACCCGGCGCCAGTGCACCACCATGCCCGCCTGGCTGAGCGTGAAGCTGGTGAACACCCCGATGATGTAGAGCTGGATCAGGCTGTCGATGTTGGCGTCGAAGCCGATGATGAGCAGCACCGCGAACGCGGCCAGCAGCAGGATGCCGTTGCTGAAGACCAGCCGGTCGCCCCGGTTGTGCAGCTGGCGTGGCAGGTAGCGCTCGCGGGCCAGGATCGAGGCCAGCCCGGGGAAGCCGTTGAACGCCGTGTTGGCGGCCAGGATCAGGATGCCCGCGGTGGCCGCCTGGAACAGCAGGAACAGCGCCGAGCCGTGGCCGAACACGCTGGCCGCGACCTGGGAGATCACCGAGGGGTTGCCGTCGGGCATCGCGCGGGCGTTGAGCGAGACGGCCAGTGCGGTCAGCCCGCCGAACATCACCACCGCGATCGTGCCCATCATGACCAGGGTCAGTGCCGCGTTGTGCGACTTGGGCTTGCGGAAGGCGGGCACTCCGTTGCTGATCGCCTCCACACCCGTCAGCGCCGTGCAGCCGGAGGCGAACGCGCGCAGGCCAAGGAACACCGTGGCCAGGCCGCCGACCTGCTCGGTGGCGTGCACCGGCAGACCTGCCGTCGACGCCTGCGGCAGCCCGCCGCCGAGCCCGCGCACGGCGGCGACCGCGAACAGCAGGAAGGTCAGCGCGATGAAGGCGTAGGTCGGGATGGCGAAGGTCCGGCCGGACTCCTTGACACCGCGCAGGTTCGCCAGGGCGATGACCGCCACGAAGCCCACCGAGATGGCCACGGCGTGCGGCGCCAGCACGGGGAAGGCCGAGATGATCGCCACGACCCCGGAGACCACCGACACCGCCACCGTCATGACGTAGTCCACCAGCAGGGCCGCGGCCGCCGTCAGCGCCGCCGTCTCGCCCAGGTTCTCCTTGGCCACGACGAACGCGCCGCCGCCGCTGGGGTAGGCGTAGCAGGTCTGCCGGTACGAGGCGACCACCACGATCAGCACGATCGCGACGCCCGCGGCGACCGGGGTGGACAGGCTCAGGTAACCCGCGCCGCCCAGCGCCAGGGTGAGCAGGATCTGCTCCGTGGCGTAGGCGACCGAGGAGATCGGGTCCGAGCAGAACACCGGCAGCGCGAGCCACTTGGGCAACAGGGTGTCGCCCAGTCTCTCGCTGCGCAGCGGGCGGCCGACCAGCAGCCGCTTGAGGACCTCGAACACGCTCGTTCTCCCTGTTCAGGCTGCGCGGCCGCAGCGCCCGTCAGCGTGCGGTCCGTTCACACGTGTGCGGCCGTCCCTGATGCCGTCTTGACGCTCGGCGCCGCCTTGTTGACGCGTCCTTGACGCGGCCGGTTGTCGGTGGTGCCCGCTAGGCTCGCGGCGTGCTCACCGTGTCCACCGTGAACGTCAACGGCCTGCGCGCCGCCGCCAAGAAGGGCTACGTCGAGTGGCTGGCCGCCACCAAGGCCGACGTGGTCTGCCTCCAGGAGACCCGCGCCGAGCCCGACCAGCTCGCCGCCGAGCTGCGTGAGCCGGAGGGCTGGCACGCGGTGCTCGCCGAGGCCGAGGCCAAGGGGCGCGCGGGCGTGGCGCTGCTGTCCCGCACCGCGCCCGAGGCCGTGCGCGTCGGCTTCGGCTCCGAGGAGTTCGACCGCAGCGGGCGGTACCTGGAGTTCGAGCTGCCCGGGCTCGTCGTGGCCAGCCTGTACCTGCCCAGTGGTGAGGAGCAGACCCCTCGGCAGGACGAGAAGTACCGGTTCATGGACGAGTTCCTGACGCACCTGGCCGAGCTGCGCGACAAGGCCGCCGCCGACGGCCGCGAGGTGCTCGTCTGCGGGGACTGGAACATCGCCCACCGCGAGGTCGACCTGAAGAACTGGAAGACCAACCAGAAGTCCGCCGGGTTCCTGCCCGAGGAGCGGGCCTGGCTGGACCGCCTGTACACCGAGGTCGGCTACGTGGACGTGGTCCGCGCGCTGCACCCCGAGGGCCCCGGCCCGTACAGCTGGTGGTCCTACCGGGGCAAGGCCTTCGACAACGACTCCGGCTGGCGCATCGACCTCCAGGTCGCCACCCCCGGCCTGGCCGCCCGCGCGCGCACCGCCGTGGTCGAACGCGCCGAGACCTACGAGGGCCGCTGGTCCGACCACGCCCCGGTGACAGTGAGCTACGAGGTCTGACGCCCGCCGGTGTCACGAAGGTGCCGTTCGCGACGTCCAACGTCCTGAACGGCACCTTCATGGCACGACGGGGCGAGCGAGCCGCCGCCCTACGGCGACCCAGGCCAGCGGTTTATTCCCGCTCTCCCTGTGAGAGTGGTCTCCGCGCCGCGAAACGGGGCGCTCGCGGCGCTGCGTCCTACGCTCGCTCGGTGGCCCAAGACATCACCGAGACGCCCGCGCCGAGCCGGTCCGCACTGCGCAGGGCGCTGCGCCGCGCCGCCGACGGTTCCGCCCTGGACGTGACGGAGGCGGCGGTCCTGCTGCACGCGCGGGGCGAGCACCTGGACGAGTTGCTGCTCGCGGCGGGCAAGGTGCGCGACGCCCACCTGGCAGCCGAGGGACGCTCGGGGATCGTCACCTACAGCCGCAAGGTGTTCATCCCGCTGACCAGGCTGTGCCGGGACCGGTGCCACTACTGCACCTTCGCCACGGTGCCGCACCGGCTGCCCGCCGCGTACCTGGAGCGCGACGAGGTGCTGGAGATCGCCAGGCAGGGCGCGGCGGCGGGCTGCAAGGAGGCGCTGTTCACCCTGGGTGACCGCCCGGAGGAGCGCTGGCCCGCGGCCCGCGAGTGGCTGGAGGCCCGCGGCTACTCCTCGACCCTGGACTACGTGCGAGCCTGCGCGATCGCGGTGCTGGAGGAGACCGGGCTGCTGCCCCACCTCAACCCCGGCGTGCTCAGCTGGGAGGAGTTGCAGCGGCTCAAGCCGGTGGCGCCGAGCATGGGCATGATGCTGGAGACCACCGCCACCCGGCTGTGGAGCGAGCCGGGCGGTCCGCACTACGGCAGCCCGGACAAGGAGCCCGCGGTGCGGCTGCGGGTGCTCACCGACGCGGGCCGGGTCGGCGTGCCGTTCACCACCGGCATCCTGATCGGCATCGGCGAGACCATCGACGAGCGGGCCGACTCGCTGATGCGGATCCGCCGCGTGGCCAAGCAGTACGGCAACATCCAGGAAGTCATCATCCAGAACTTCCGTGCGAAGCCGGACACGGCGATGCGCGGTATGCCCGACGCCGACCTGCACGAGCTGGCGGCGACCATCGCGGTGGCCCGTCTGCTGGTGCCGACCGGGGTGAGTGTGCAGGCCCCGCCGAACCTGGTCGGGGACGAGCAACTGCTGATGCTGCGTGCCGGGATCGACGACTGGGGCGGGGTCTCGCCGGTGACCCCGGACCACGTCAACCCGGAGCGGCCGTGGCCGCAGATCGACGACCTGGCCGAGCTGACCGGCCGTGCCGGGTTCGCGCTGCGCGAGCGGCTCACCGCCTACCCGCGCTACGTGCGCCAGGGCCAGCCGTGGATCGACACCCGGGTGCTGGGCCACGTCACCGCTCTTGCCGACCCCGCAACGGGTCTGGCCGACGAGTCGGCGGTCCTGAGTGGACGGACGTGGCAGGAGCCGGACTACGCCCTGGAGTCGCAGGGCCGCACCGACCTGCACGCCACGATCGACACCGATGGCCGCACCGGCGATCGTCGCGGCGACTTCGACAGCGTCTACGGGGACTGGGAGGCGCTGCGCGAGCAATTGTCCACTTCGGACGTGCCGCGTCTGCCCAGTGACGTCATGGCGGGTTTGCGGCTGGCTGCCGAGGATCCCGCCGCGCTGCTCGACGAGTCCAATGCGGACGCGGCGCTGGCGCTGCTGACCGCGGACGGTGAGGCGCTGGAGACGATGGTGCGCCTGGCCGACGAGGTGCGTGCCTCGGTCAACGGCGAGGACGTCACCTACGTGGTGAACCGGAACATCAACTTCTCCAACGTCTGCTACGTGGGCTGCCGGTTCTGCGCCTTCGCCCAGCGCGAGCGCGATGCCGACGCGTACCGGCTGACCGTGCAGGACGTGGCCCAGCGCGCGCAGGAGGCCTGGGACCTCGGCGCCACCGAGGTGTGCATCCAGGGCGGCATCGACCCCAAGCTGCCGGTGACCTTCTACGCCGACATGGTGCGGGCGATCAAGGCGCAGGTGCCGGGCATGCACGTGCACGCCTTCAGCCCGATGGAGATCGTCAGCGCGGCGGCCAAGGCGGGCGTGAGCGTGCGGGAGTGGCTGACCGAGCTGCGCGAGGCGGGGCTGGACACGATCCCGGGCACCGCGGCGGAGATCCTGGACGACGAGGTGCGCTGGGTGCTCACCAAGGGCAAGCTGCCCACCGCCACCTGGCTGGAGGTCGTCGGCACCGCGCACCAGGTGGGCATCCGCTCCTCCTCGACCATGATGTACGGCCACGTGGACCACCCGAGCCACTGGCTGGGGCACCTGCGCACGCTGGCGAGGCTCCAGGACGAGACGGGGGGTTTCACCGAGTTCGTCGGGCTGCCCTTCGTGCACCGCAACGCCCCGATCTACCTGGCCGGTGTGGCCCGCCCGGGCCCGTCCCGGCGGGACAACCGCGCGGTGCACGCGATGGCCAGGCTGGCGCTGCACGGCCGGATCCACAACATCCAGTGCTCCTGGGTCAAGCTCGGCGACGAGGGCACCGCCGAGGTGCTGCGCGGGGGCGCCAACGACCTGGGCGGCACGCTGATGGAGGAGACGATCAGCCGGATGGCCGGGTCCGAGCACGGCTCGGCGCGCACCATCGAGCAGTTGGAGTCGATGGCCGCTCTCGCGGGCCGCCCGGCTCGGCAGCGCTCCACCACCTACGGGGAGCTGCCCGCGGTGCGTTGACTGGGCCAAATGGACCCATTCGAGTGAGCGTTTTGGTGGTTCATCGTTATGCCGTTTGGGTACCTTCCGAGTTTGCCCCCGCAAACCCCCGCCGGAAGGACTACCCCCATGCGCTACACCAGAAGAGTCGCGCTACCCGTCGCCGTGGTGGTGTCGGGGATGATCGTCACAGGCGCTGGGGTCGCCCTGGCCGCCACGTCAACCCCGGCAGACCCGGTGCGGACCGTGCAGGAACGGGGCAACCCGCCGGAGACCACCTGTGTGCCGGACGGGGCGGTGGAGCGCGGCCTGCCGCACTGCACGACCACCCCGACCACCCCGTCGACGACCACTCCGTGCACCACCACGACGACGCCGGTGACGACCACCACCACGCCGGTCACCACGACGACCACCCCGGTGACCACGACCACCACGCCGGTCACGACCACCACCACGCCCGTGACTACCACGACGACCCCGGTCACCACGACGACCACGCCGGTCACGACGACTACGACGCCGGTCACCACCACGACCACGCCCGTGACCACCACGACCACCCCGGTGACCACCACCACGACTCCCGTGACGACCACGACGACGCCGGTCACCACGACGACCACCACGCCCGTGACGACCACCACGACGGGCTCCTCGACCACCCCGCCTGTGATCACCACCACTACGTCCCCGTACGGCGGCGGGCTGGCCTACACCGGCACGAACGGCAACACCGGCGCGATGATCGCGGTCGGCGTGCTGCTCATCGTGTCGGGCGGCCTCATGCTCGTGATCAGGCGCAAGCCGATCCTGGAGAAGTAGTCCGGACGGGTGTCCCGGCCGTCGGGCCGGGACACCCGCCAGGGCCGTCGGCGATCTGCCGCACCCCGCAGGAGGGTCAGGTTTATGGCGCCGTTATTCTCGCTCCTCGTGACAGGACGCCTGCGTCACCACATCGGTGGGGTTGACACGTTCGGTAGCTTTCCGACCGACGGTTCTTCTCGCCGTCACTCGTTCGGGGTGAGCCCACTCTCGGGAGACGTCGCTGTGCGTAACAACGTTCGCCGCCTGGTTCGAGGCACCCTGGCCGTGTCCGGCCTGGTGTCGGCCCTCGCGTTGACCGGTGCCGGTACCGCCGCCGCCGACACGATCGAGAGCAAGGTCCCGGTCGCCATCGACGGGCCGGTGGCCGCACTGGCCATCCTGCTCGGGGTCGGCGGCATGGTCGCCGGTCTGTGGCGGCACCGCAGGCGGGTCGTCCAGCAGGCGCGGGAGCAGGCCGCCGAGGCCGCCGCCGCCATTGTGGACCCGACCCCCGCGCCCACCCAGGTCTGAGCGCCCGCCCGCGTTGCGGGCTGATCTTGACGCGGTTAGCGTTTTCGCGTGACCGCCCCTGTCAAGTCCGAGAAGAACCTCGTGGACCGGCTGCGCGCGAAGTACCGCTGGCTGGACCACCTGGTGCGGGCGGGCGGCAGGTACGTCGAGCGCTACGGCGACCACTACGCCGCCGCCATCACGTACTACAGCGTGCTCTCGCTCATCCCCATGCTGATGCTCGGCTTCTCCATCGCGGGCTACGTGCTCGCGGGCAACACCGAGCTGCTGGACAAGATCAAGGACGGCATCACCACCGCCGTGCCCGGTGAGTTCGGCGGTGAGCTGAACAAGGCGATCACCGGCTTCATCGGTGCCCGCAACTCGGTCGGGATCTTCGGTCTGCTGGCCGCCGCGTACTCGGGCCTTGGCTGGATGACCAGCCTGCGCGACGCGCTGACCGCCCAGTGGACCCGCTCCCGCCCCGAACTGCCGTTCTTCGCCACGATCCTCAAGGACCTGCTGGTCCTGCTCTGCCTTGGCCTGGCCCTGCTGGTGTCCTTCGGCATCACGGCCGCGGGCTCGGTGGTCGGGCCGGTCCTGCTCGACCTGGTCGGCCTGGCCGACACCGGGTGGGCCACCGCCCTGCTGACGATCGGCTCGGTGCTGCTGGGCCTGCTCGCCAACTGGCTGGTGTTCCTGTGGGTGCTCACCAGCCTGCCCAGGTACCACGTGGGCGTGCGCAGCGCGATGCGCGGCGCGGTGGCCGGTGCGGTCGGGTTCGAGCTGCTCAAGCAGATCGGCAGCATCTACATCGGGCTGATCAAGGGATCGCCCACCTCGACCGTGTTCGGGTCGGTGCTGGGTCTGCTCGTGTTCGTCAACCTGGTGTCCCGGTTCCTGGTGTTCATCACCGCCTGGACGGCCACCGCCACCGAGAACCTGGCCCGCTCCACCGAGCCGGAGCCCGAGCCGCTGCCGGTGTTCCTGCGGCCCACCGTGCGCGTGGGCGGCTCGCCGGACGTCACCGCCGCGGCGGGGCTGCTCGGGGTCGGTGCCCTGGCCGGTGTGGTCCTGAGCCGCCTGTTCCGCCGCCCCTGAACCGCCAAGCGGGACCCACCGGCTCACCGGCGAGTCCCGCTCTGGGTCGTACGAGTCCCGGTCAGCTCATCCGGGTGCGGGCGGCGCGCGCCGCCTTGGCGCGCTTCTTGCGCAGGTACATGGCCAGCGCCGCGAGCAGGAACACGCCCGCCACGGCGGTCAGCGGCATGCCCACGTTGCCGAACGCCGCGTACATCGGGCCGCTGCCCTCGGCCTCCTCGCGGCTGGCGGTCTCACCGGCCGCGGAGGTCTTGGTGGCCGACTCGGAGGGCTGGGGCTGCGGCGGCGCCTGGTCCACCAGCTGGCCGACCGGGTGCACGTTGGCGTCCTTGAGCGAGAAGCCGTAGTCCAGCAGCTTGCCCGCCTGGCGGTAGGGCTGGCCCTGGTCCACCTCGGCGCGCAGCATGACGCTGACCAGCCGGTGGCCGCCGCGGGTGGCCGCCGACAGGTTGGTCCAGTGCGCGTTGGTGGTGTTGCTGGTGGTGGCGGCCGTCGCGCCCGTGTAGCTGGTCAGCAGCGGGTCGGGGTTGCGCACCGACACGCCGCCCAGCAGCACCGTCTTGGCCGTCTGCGCCTCGGCGAACGCGGGCAGCTGCATGGCGTGCCGGTAGATCAGCGCCAGGTCGTAGGCGGAGGTGGACATGCCGGGGCCGTCCAGGCCCGAGGGCGTGGCCACGCGGGTGTCCAGCGCGCCCATCTGCTTGGCCAGCGCGTCCATCTTCTGCACCGTCTTGGGCACCCCGCCCAGCGCGCGGGCCAGGGCGTTGGGCACGTCGGCCCCCGGCTTGAGCAGCATCGCGCGCACGAGCTGGTCGGCGGTGTACCGGGCGCCGGGCACGATGCCCACGGTGGCGCCGCCCCTGGCGGCCTGCACGTCCTCGGCGGTGGCCAGCACCTGGGTGTCCGGCTTGAGCTCACCCAGCACCACCATCGCCAGCAGCACCTTGACCAGTGCCGCCGGGCGCTGCCGCGCGTGCGGGCCCTTTGCGGCCAGCACCTGCCCGGTGTCCAGGTCGGCGAGCACCCAGGACGCCGCGTTGACGTCCGAGGGCGGGGCCTTGGCGGTGGCGTCGGCGGGCAGCACGAAGCCGCAGTTGCCGAGCTGCTCGCCGCCGACCGGGTCGGAGGGCACCGGCAACGGGGTGGGCGGCGCGCTGTCCGGTGACGGGTTCTCCGAGTCGTCCTCGGCGGCGGGCGGGGACTGCTTGTTCGGGCACAGGCTGGAGCCGGTGCCCCCGCTGGACGTGGTGGTGGTCGGCGCCGGTGCGGCGATCGCGACCGAGGCGTTCACCGGTGCGAGCACGGCGGCGGGGACCAGTGTGCTCATGGCGAGGACCACGGCAGCCAGGGGCCGGCGAGCGGGGAGAGGCACCCTGGCAGGCTAGTGCCTCACGGGCAGTGCTCGCCGGGGTCCCACTGTCGGGGCCTTGCCGGTACCCGTGCCCGTACTCTGCGTGACGACCTCGATCGGGCCGCCACCCCGCCGATCGATGCGGGACTACCTGGGCGGATACTGCACGGGTGAAGCTCTCCCGTGGCGCCTCGCTGTTCCTGCTCGCCTTCGGCGCGTGGTCGTGGGTGATCTGGGTAACACTCATGGTGAACGTGGCCAAGGACCCGCGCGCCTTCTCCGCCGCGGGCTCGCCGACCGGCTTCCTGATCGTGCACTGGGTCCTCGCCGTGATCTCGCTGGCGCTCGGCACCGCGATCGCCGTGCTGGGGCTGCGCGGCCTCTCGGCACTGCGCCGGGAAAAGGCCGAGTAAAAAACGTGATCGGCGACTCGGTGGATTGACATTCGATTCGGCCGGGCGTTTACTTTTCACTGCGGCACCTCGTTCGGTGAGGCGTCTGCACGGACACAGGCCACTGACCTCACCCGTCGAGAGACGCTCCAGGTCAGGACAGGTCTCCCCGGCACAAGGGGTGACCCCAAGTGGCTTCCCGTACGTCAGGGATAAGCCGTGCAGTGCCAAAGCTCTGACGAGGAGGGGTGTACCGCACGGCGTCCCACGGGCGTCGGCACCCTCACGCGCGCGCTGATCAGGCATGGTGAGGGAGGTGGTGGGAATGAGTCCCGACGGCAGTAGTCCGGCGCGGTGGACCCCCACCGCTCCCGCGTATTCACACCTTCACTGACCGGTAATTCGCGTATTCGCGACCGGTCTGTATTCGCGCGCCTTTTTTCTCTTCCGCTTCGTTCTGAGGGGGACGATCATGTCCGCACGCCCGGAATCGGCCGACCGCACTTCGGCCACGCTCGACACGGCGCACACCGGCGACATCGTCGGTGCGCTCGGCACCATTCGCACGCACGAGGACGGCAGGCGCAAGTCCGTCTGGCAGCGGCTGCGCGCCCTGCTGGTGATCATGGGACCCGGCCTGATCGTGATGGTCGGCGACAACGACGCCGGTGGGGTCGCCACCTACACCCAGGCCGGTCAGAACTACGGCATGGCCCTGCTGTGGACCCTGGCCCTGCTGGTGCCGGTGCTCTACGTCAACCAGGAGATGGTGGTCCGCCTCGGCGCGGTCACCGGGGTCGGCCACGCGAAGCTGATCTTCAACCGGTTCGGCAAGTTCTGGGGCGCCTTCAGCGTGGGCGACCTGTTCGTGGTCAACGCGCTGACCATCGTCACCGAGTTCATCGGCGTGGACTACGCGCTGTCCTACTTCGGCCTGCCCACCTGGGTCTCCGTGCCGCTGGCGGCGGTCCTGCTGTTCGCGGTGGTCGCGGGCGGCTCGTTCCGGCGCTGGGAGCGGTTCCTGTTCTGCCTGGTCGCGCTGAACGTGCTGATCTTCCCGATGGCGCTGATGGCGCACCCCAAGCCGGGCGTGATCGCGGCCGGGCTGGTGCCGCAGTTCCCCGGCGGGCTGAACTCCACGCTGCTGCTGCTCATCGTGGCCATCGTCGGCACCACCGTCGCCCCGTGGCAGCTGTTCTTCCAGCAGTCCAACGTGGTCGACAAGCGGATCACCCCGCGCTGGATCCGCTACGAGCGCGCCGACCTGTGGATCGGCATCGTCGTGGTGATGCTGGGCGCCATCGCGCTGATGTCGGTCACCGCGTTCGGGCTGGGCGGCACCGAGGCCGCGGGGCAGTTCACCGACGCGGGGGCGGTCGCCGACGCACTGCGCGAGCACGCGGGCCCCGGGGTCGGCGGCCTGTTCGCGATCCTGCTGCTGGACGCCTCACTGATCGGCGCGAACGCGGTGGGCCTGGCCACCACGTACACGCTGGGCGACGTGCTGGGCAAGCGCCACTCGCTGCACTGGAAGCCCTCGCAGGCGCCGATGTTCTATGTGGCCTACGCGGCGCTGATCGGCTTCGCCGCCGCCGTCGTGCTCATCCCCGGCGCCCCGCTGGGCCTGATCACGCAGGGCGTGCAGGCGCTGGCCGGGGTGCTGCTGCCCGCCGCGAGCGTGTTCCTCGTCCTGCTGTGCAACGACAAGGCCGTGCTCGGGCCGTGGGTCAACTCGACCAGGCAGAACATCGTGTCCGGGGCGATCGTGTGGGCGCTGGTGCTGCTCTCGCTCTCGCTGACCGCGGCCACGTTGTTCCCCGACCTGTCCACCGAGGCCCTGCAGACCTTCTTCCTGGTCGGCGGCGTCATCGGTGTGCTCGGCGGGCTGCTCATCGCCGTCTCGCGCAACACCGCGGCCCGGCGTGCGGCCGCGCGGACCGCCTGCGAGCTGGGTGGCCTGGACACCGACCAGGTCGCCGACCTCCAGGACGAGCGCAGGTCCCTGGCGGAGCAGGACCGGATGAGCTGGCGCACGCCCGCGCTGGAGACCCTGAGCAGGCCGGTGATGTCCCCGCTGCGCAGGGCCGGACTGCTGACCCTGCGTGTCTACCTGGTGGTCGCGGTTGTACTCGTTGTGGTGAAGGTGGTCCAGTTGGCCCTCGGATAGTCGGATTGCACCTTTCTGCCCTGTTCCGGACGGGTGCTCTGGACTACCTTCCGGCCAATGAGATCCCTCCTGACCGTGCTGACCGCCGTCGGCCTCGCCGCGATCGCGCTGGCGCCGACGGCGGGCGCGGCGCCAGCGGCCCCGGCGCACGCCTGCGACACGACCAGTACCGAGTACACCTACGTCGTGCTCTACCCCCAGGGCACGCCGAGGTTCGTGGCCAACACCGAGGTCGGCTTCGACTGCGGCAAGCTGGTCACCTACTACCAGAGGATCGGCGTGGCGGTGGCGACCTCCCGCAACGCCGACTTCGCCGCCAGGCTGGGCACCGACCGCGCCTACAGCGCGCGCAAGGACCTGCCCACGGCCGCGGCACTGGCCTCGCGCAAGTCCTCTGTGGAATCCGTGACCTCCACTGTGGACGCCGCGCCCGCCGCCGACCTGAGCGGCCAGCAGTGGGACATGGACGCGATCGGCGCGAAGAAGGCCAACAAGCTCAACCCGGGCAGCCGCAGGGTCACCGTGGGTGTGCTGGACTCCGGTGTGGACGCGACCCACCCGGACCTGGCCAAGGCCGTCGACCCGAGCAAGTCCGCGGGCTGCCTGACCGGCAAGCCGGACACCACCCCGGCTGCCTGGGCGCCGACCACCTCGGCGCACGGCACGCACGTGGCGGGCACCATCGCCGCCGCGGACGACGGCAGCGGGGTCTCCGGCATCGCCCCCGGCGTGCGCGTGGCCTCGGTGAAGGTGGTCAGCGACGACGGCTACATCTTCCCGGAGTCGGCGGTCTGCGGCTTCATGTGGGCGGCCGAGAACGACATGCAGGTCACCAACAACAGCTACTACGTGGACCCGGGCTTCTACTTCTGTGACAACAAGCCCGGTGACTCCGCCGCGTACGAGGCCATCCGCCGCGCGGTGGCGTACTCCACCCGTGAGGGCGTGCTGAACGTGGCCGCCGCGGGCAACGAGGCGCTGGACATCACCAACCCCACCACCGACCCGGTGCGCACGAAGAACCCGGTGGACAAGCACTGCAAGACCCTGCCCGGCGGGCTGTCCGACGTGGTCTCGGTCTCGGCAGTGGGCTACAACGGCACCAAGTCCGGCTACAGCGACTGGGGCGGCGTGGACGTGACCGCGCCCGGTGGTGACGGCGCCCAGGTGCCGCCAGCAGGCAAGGGCCCGGCCTGCCCGGTCTCCACGCTGCCCGGCGGCAAGTACGGCAGCATGTGCGGCACCTCGATGGCCTCCCCGCACGCGGTGGGCGTGCTCGCCCTGCTGGCCAGCAGCCACCCGTACGCCGGTCCGTCCGAGCTGAGGTCCCTGCTGCACCGGCAGGCCACCCCGGTCGCCTGCCCGTCCGGCGTGGCGACCTGCACCGGCCCGGCCGCCAACAACAGCTACTACGGGCACGGCCTGGTCAACGCCCTGGCCGCCGTCCAGCGCTGAGCCAGAGCGGGACTCGCGCGCCTGTGGGCGGGACTCGCGGTGAACTGCCGCGTGTCCCGCCCGCAGGACGGCGAGTCCCGCTCTGCTGTGTCAGGACTTGGCGTTGTGCAGGGCCTGGTCCAGGTCGGCCCACAGGTCGTCCACGTCCTCCAGGCCCACCGACAGGCGCAGCAACTGGTCGCTGATGCCCGCCCCGTGGCGATCCTGCTCGGTCATGATGTGGTGGCTGATCGAGGCCGGGTGCTGGATCAGCGTGTCGACACTGCCCAGGCTCACCGCGGGCGTCACCAGGCGCACGGCGCCGACCACGGCGGCCGGATCCCCGTGCACCTCGAACGACACCATCGGGCCGCCGATCCCCGGCCGGTGCACCCGGCTCACCACCGGGTGTGCGGCCAGCCGGGTGGCCAGTTCCTCAGCGGTCCGCGAGGCGGCCCTGATCCGCACCGGCAGCGTGGCCAGGCCGCGCAGCAACAGGTATCCGGCCAGCGGGTGCAGCACCCCGCCGGTGGCGAACCGGATCTGGCGCAGGGCGCGGGCGAACTCCTCCCCGCAGGCGACCACACCGCCCATGACGTCACCGTGCCCGCCGAGGAACTTCGTGGCGCTGTGCACCACGATCCGCGCGCCCTGCTCCACCGGGCGTTGCAGCACCGGCGTGGCGAAGGTGTTGTCCACCAACAGCGGCACGTCCCCGCAGGCGGCCGCCAGCGCCCGGATGTCCACTTCGGACAGGTTCGGGTTGGCCGGTGACTCGGCGATCACCAGGCCGGTGTCCGGCCGGATCGCCGCCGCCACGCCGTCCACAGTGGACCAGCTCACCTGGTTGCCGAGCAGCCCCGAGGCCACGAGGTGGTCCGTGGTGCCGTAGAGCGGGCGCACGGCGACCACGTGCGGCCTGCCGCTCGCGACGCAGGCGAGTAGGCAGGCGCTCAGCGCCGCCATGCCGCTGGCGAAGGCGACCGAGGTGTCGCTGCCCTCCAACTCGGCCAGCGCCCGCTCGAAGCGGCCCACGGTCGGGTTGCCCAGCCGGGCGTACACCGGCTGCTCGCCGAGGTCGGTGCCCTCGGCGGCCTCGTCCAGCCGGGCGGCCTCGGTCAGGCAGTCCCGGGACGGGTAGGTGGTGGACAAGTCGATGGGTGCCGCGTGCAACCCGAGGTCGACCAGGTCTTCGCGGCCGGCGTGCACTGCCTTCGTGGACAGACTCGTCATGCCGTGAAGACTGGAGGAAAACCGGTGAGCTGGGATCATGTCCGTACTAAGTTCGGCGTATGACCGCTCCAGCGCAGCTCGATTCGGTTGATCTCGCAATTCTGCGGGCTCTCCAGAACGACGCCCGGATCACCAACCGGGACCTGGCCGCCGCTGCGGGCATCGCCCCGTCCACCTGTCTGGACCGGGTGGCCCGGCTGCGCTCCTGCGGGGTGATCACCGGCAGCGCGACCAAGATCGATCCAGCCGCGCTCGGCCGACCGTTGCAGGCGATGCTGTTCGTCCGCGTGCAGCCGCACCGGCGCGAGCTGGTCGACCCGTTCGTCCAGCACGCGCTGGCCCAGCCGGAGACCCGCGCGGTGTTCCACCTGACCGGTCCGGACGACTTCCTGGTCCACGTGGCCGCCACCAGCGCCGCCGACCTGCAACGGCTCGTGCTCGACGAGTTCACCGCCCGCCAGGAGGTGGCGCTGGTGCACACCACGCTGATCTTCCAGCAGTGGGACGGCGGCCCGCTGCTGCCGCCGCGGGTCAGCCGGCCGTGAGCCAGTCGCTCTTCGCCCAGTTCGCGATCTTGTCGTTGACCAGGATGGTCGGCGTGCCGAAGATCATCTCGCCGCCCTGGCCCTTCTGCTGGAGCTTCGGGTCCTGCTGGGCGAGTTCCACGTTCGCCCTCGCCTTCTCCGCGTAGGACCTGGCCTTCACCGCCTCGGCCAGCTTCGGGTCGCTGACCCCCGCCTGCTTGGCGAAGTCCACCAGCTGCTCCTCGGTGTAGCCGGGGCCGCCCTCGGCGGGCTGCCTGCCGAACAGCAGCGCGTGGAAGGCCGCGAAGCGCTCGGGCGCCAGCTTCGCCACGGTCAGCGCCGCGTTGGCCGCCAGCGTGGAGTAGCCGGCCGGCCGCGAGTTGTTGTCCAGCAACCCGAGCAGGTGGTACCGGACCTTCACCGAGCCCTCGTTGAGCTTGCCGTTGACCAGGTCCGCGCTGGTCTGCTCGAACCGCTGGCAGTACGGGCACAGGAAGTCCTCGTACACCTCGATCGTGGTCTTCGCGTCCGGCTTGCCCACCAGCACCGTGCCCGCGTCGGCCTCGAAGCTCACCGGCACCGTGCTGCCCACGCTCTGTGCCGAGCCGCTCGTGGGCGTCGAGCAGCCCGCGACGAGCACCCCAGCCAGTGCCACCCACGCAAACCTGCGGAAACCGAGCACCGCACACACCCCCTGATTGACCTGAAGAGGCACCCAGGGTAGCGGGAAGAACACAGGGCCCCGCACGCGACGCGTGCGGGGCCCTGCCGAACCCGTGGGTCAGACGCGCTTGAACAGCAGCGCGCGCTTGACCTCCTGGATCGCCTTGGTCACCTGGATGCCGCGCGGGCAGGCGTCCGTGCAGTTGAACGTGGTGCGGCAGCGCCACACCCCGTCCACGTCGTTGAGGATGTCCAGCCGCTCCTCGGCACCCTCGTCACGGCTGTCGAAGATGAACCGGTGCGCGTTGACGATCGCCGCAGGGCCGAAGTACGAGCCCTCGGTCCAGTACACCGGGCACGAGGTGGTGCAGCACGCGCACAGGATGCACTTGGTGGTGTCGTCGAAGCGGGCGCGGTCGGCGGCCGACTGGATGCGCTCGCGGGTCGGCTCGTGGCCGGTGGTCATCAGGTACGGCTTGACCGCGCGGAACGCCTCGAAGAAGGGCTCCATGTCGACCAGCAGGTCCTTGTGCACCGGCAGGCCCTTGATGGGCTCCATGGTGATGGTCGTGGCCTTGCCGCCACCGGACAGCAGGTCCTTGACCAACACCTTGCAGGCCAACCGGTTCACGCCGTTGATGCGCATCGCGTCGGAGCCGCAGATGCCGTGCGCGCAGGACCGGCGGAAGGTCAGCGAGCCGTCCAGGTACCACTTCACGTAGTGCAGCAGGTTGAGCACCCGGTCGCTGGGCAGCGCGGGCACCTCGAAGGACTGCCAGGTGGGCTCCTCGTCGACCTCCGGGTTGAACCGGCGGATCCGGAGGGTGATGGTGATCGCTCCCGGCGGCACGGGCGGCTGGGAGCCGCGCGAACCTGCGGCCGCGGTCTCGGGGTTCTCGGTGGTCGCGGTCATCAGTACTTGCGCTCCATCGGCTTGTACCGGGTAAAGGTCACCGGCTTGTAGTCCAGCCGGATGTCGGCGCTCAGGCCCTCGCCCTGCTTGTACGCCATGGTGTGGCGCATGAAGTTGGTGTCGTCCCGGTTCGGGTAGTCCTCGCGGGCGTGCCCGCCGCGGGACTCCTTGCGCACCAGCGCACCCTGCACCAGGATCTCCGCCAGCTCCAGCAGGAAGCCGAGCTCCACGGCCTCCAGCAGGTCGGTGTTGAAGCGCTTGCCCTTGTCCTGCACCGAAACCTGTGCGTAGCGCTCCTTGAGCTGCTGCACGTCGTGCAGGGCGGTCTTGAGGGTGTCCTCGGTGCGGTACACCGCCGCGTTGGTGTCCATGGTGTTCTGCAGGGCGATGCGCAGGTCGGCCACCCGCTCCGAGCCGGTGGACTCGCGCAGGCCCTCGACCATGGCCACGACCCGCTCGGCCGGGTTCTCCGGCAGCTCCACGTGGTCGTGCACGGTGGCGGCGTACTCGGCGGCGGCGATGCCCGCGCGGCGGCCGAACACGTTGATGTCCAGCAGCGAGTTGGTGCCCAGCCGGTTCGCGCCGTGCACCGACACGCAGGCGCACTCCCCGGCCGCGTACAGGCCCGGCACGACGTTGTCGTTGTCGCGCAACACCTCGGCGTGCACGTTGGTGGGGATGCCACCCATCGCGTAGTGCGCGGTCGGGTAGACCGGCACCGGCTCGGTCACCGGGTCCACACCCAGGTAGGTGCGGGCGAACTCGGTGATGTCGGGCAGCTTGGTCTCCAGCACCTCGGCGCCCAGGTGCGTGCAGTCCAGCAGCACGTAGTCCTTGTGCGGGCCCGCACCGCGGCCCTCCAGCACCTCGAGCACCATCGACCGGGCGACGATGTCGCGCGGGGCGAGGTCCTTGATGGTGGGGGCGTAGCGCTCCATGAAGCGCTCGCCGTCGGCGTTGCGCAGGATCGCGCCCTCGCCGCGGGCACCCTCGGTGAGCAGGATGCCCAGGCCCGCCAGGCCCGTCGGGTGGAACTGGTAGAACTCCATGTCCTCCAGCGGCAGGCCCTTGCGGAACACGATGCCCATGCCGTCACCGGTGAGGGTGTGGGCGTTGGAGGTGGTCTTGAAGACCTTGCCGAAGCCGCCGGTGGCGAAGACCACGGACTTGGCCTGGAACACGTGGATCTCGCCGGTGGCCAGCTCCAGCGCGACCGCGCCGGTGCAGACCTGGCCCTTGGGCGTGTCGGTGAGGCAGATGTCGAGCACGTAGTACTCGTTGAAGAACTCGATGCCGTGCTTGACGCAGTTCTGGTACAGCGTCTGCAGGATCATGTGACCGGTGCGGTCGGCGGCGTAGCAGGCCCTGCGCACGGCAGCCTTGCCGTGGTCGCGGGTGTGCCCGCCGAAGCGCCGCTGGTCGATGCGGCCCTCGGGGGTCCGGTTGAACGGCAGACCCATCTTCTCCAGGTCCAGGACGGCGTCGATCGCCTCCTTGCACATGATCTCGGCGGCGTCCTGGTCGGTGAGGTAGTCACCGCCCTTGATGGTGTCGAAGGTGTGCCACTCCCAGTTGTCCTCCTCGACGTTGGCCAGCGCGGCGCACATGCCGCCCTGGGCCGCGCCGGTGTGGGAGCGCGTGGGGTAGAGCTTGGTGAGCACGGCGGTGCGGCTGCGCTGCCCGGCCTCGATGGCCGCGCGCATACCGGCGCCACCGGCACCGATGATCACGACGTCGTACTTGTGAAACTGCATCCGGCTTCTCCCTGACAGGGCCGCCAACGGGCTGTGGTGGGACGGCCTGCTCAGCCGCTGATGTTCGGGTTGAAGGTGAAGATCACGAAGGTGCCCAGCGAGACGATCAGCACCATCGACACGTAGAGCAGGATCTTCAGCCAGAAGCGGGTGGCGTCCTTGCGCGCGTAGTCGTTGATGACCGTGCGCAGGCCGTTGCCGCCGTGCAGCTGTGCCAGCCACAGCATGGACAGGTCCCAGAACTGCCAGAACGGGGAGGACCAGCGGCCCGCCACGAAGGCGAAGTTGATCTTGTGCACGCCGCCGTCGAGGATGTTCATGATGAACAGGTGGCCCAGCACCAGGACCACCAGCAGCAGGCCGGACAGCCGCATGAACAGCCAGCTGTAGAGCTCGAAGTTGCTGCGGCGGGCCGAGCGGCGCTGCGGGGAGCGGGGTGCGGCCAGATCGAGCGTGCTCATGGTCAGTGCCCCCCGCCGAAGACCGTCTGGATGGAACGCTGGAGCATGAAGTAGGCGCCGGGGACCATCACGACGACCCAGATGCCGATGATCGCCCAGAGCATCGGCCGCTGGAAGCGCGGGCCCTTGGACCAGAAGTCCACCAGCATGATCCGGATGCCGTTGAGCGCGTGGTACAGGACCGCGGCGACCAGGCCCAGCTCCATCAGGTTCACGAGCGGGTTCTTGTAGAGCTCGATGACCTTGTCGTACGCGTTCGGGGAGACGCGCACCACTGCGGTGTCCAGCACGTGGGCGAAGAGGAAGAAGAAGGTCAGCACACCGGTGATGCGGTGGGCCACCCAGGACCACATGCCGAGGTCCCCGCGGTAGATCGTGCCGCCGCGCCGGGAACCCCCCGTTCCTTGGTGCGCGCCCGCGTCCGGGGGTGCGGTGGTACTGGCCATGGTGCGACGGCCTCCAACGTCAGTGGTGGGCTCGGCCTCGGTTGCGATCACGGGGCCTTGACCCACCGGATGCTATCCCCGCCGAGTTCGCGTGGCCCAACGGCGAGGGCCGCTCTGTGATCGATGAGACACGCCCGAGCGAATACTGAATCGAGCAAGTCAAGCCAGGGCGTCCCGGCAGAGCCGATCGGCCCGCCGAGTCGTCTCGGGCAGGCGGTAGCGCGGGCACAGCCGCAGCGCCTCGGCGCAGGCCCGGTCCAGATCGATCCGGTGGCCGACCGAGACGAACACCGGCTTGACCCCGGACTGGCTGCGCAGCGCCCTGCCCAGCACCTCCTCGCCGTCCAGCAGCGGGGTCCACGCGCCGCGCTCGGCGGCGGGCGGCTCGAACTCGCCCATCGAGTTCTTCGCCACACCCATGCTGGGCAGCCCGGTGAGCACGCCCAGGTGACAGGCGAGCCCGAACCGGCGCGGGTGGGCCACGCCCTGTCCATCACACACCAGCAGATCGGGGGTGACCGTCAGCCGTTCGAGCGCGGCCAGCAGCGAGGGGAGTTCACGGAATGCGAACAGCCCTGACACGTAGGGGAAATCCGTGTGGCCCACGGCCACCGCGCTGTCCACCTGTTCGAGTGAGTCGGCGTCCAGCACCACCACGGCGGCGGCGACCCGGTTCGTGCCCTCCTCGTACGCCACGTCCAGCCCGGCCACCGTGCGCGGCTCGAACCCGGCCGGGGTCGCCTGCTCCACCAGCGACCGCAGCCGCAGCTGGATGGCCACCGCCTCCTCGGGCGTGTCCGGCCACTCGTGGGGGACCCTCACCTGCACGTGCTCACTCCTCGGTGCTCCGGCTCGGGGTGGATCGTAGGGTGCCTGGTCACCACTCGCCGCCGTGCAGGCCATCAGAGGTCTCGTCCTTGGTCAACGTTCCGTCGGTGTCCCAGCACTGCCTGCGCCGGACATCGCCCCACCTGTCGAAGACGGTGCGCTCGGCCAACTGCCCGTTGGGGTGCCATGCACGCCACTGCCCGACCGCCCCGCCCCGTACGCACTGACCCTCCGACCGCAGTCGGCCGTCCGGGTACCACTCCCACTGCGGCCCGTCCTCCATGCCCCCGCTGTACCCGGTGATCGCCTCCACCCGGCCGTGCTCCCAGGCGACCTGCTCACCGGTGAACCACGTGCCCTCGTGCTCCACCAGCAGGCCCGGGGTCAGCACCGTGTCCTCGAAGTCCACGCTGAGGAAGTCCTCGTCCCGCCACCGGACTTCCGCACCGTCCGGCCGCCGCTCCCACGCGGGACGCCCGCTCGGGTACCACTCCCGCCACAGGCCCACCCGCTCACCCGCCCGCAGGTGCCCGGTCCGCCGCGGCCTGCCGTCCGGGTACCAGTCGGTCACCGGACGAGCCGCCGTCCCCGGCACCGACTCCTCGGCGAAGTCCACGCGGCACGCCAGGTAGTGGCGCTCCGCGAATCCCCGCAGTGCGCCGATCGCCTTGAGCCGCAACCACTCCGTCCCGTTGTCGTACGCCGCGTCCGCCCCGGCCGCCAGCGCCGTCGCGAGCCGCTCGACGACCTCCTCCGCCCCGCGGCTCGGATCGGTCAGCGAGTCGTACCACCACGTCGGGCCGCCCTGGGCCGTTGCCTCGACGATCGCCTCGTAACCCCGCGCCTGGCCCCGGCGCGCCAGCTCCGCGATGTCATTCGCGTGCATCGGTCAGCTCCTGGGGACGGGGTGGCCGTTCTCGTCCCACTGGCACTCCGTCGTGAGGTTGCCACGTTCGTCGAAGTGCCGTTCCCTTGCCAGTTGGCCGTTCTCGTGCCACTCGCGGGCGGTGCCCTGCACGATTCCCCTGTGCACCAACAGTTCTGACTTGAGCTGCCCTTCCTCGTACCACTCGCGTCGGAGGCCGTCCTCAAGGCCGTCGAGGTAGGTCACCAGCGAGACCACCGCACCGGACCAGCCGTGCACCACCGCTTCGCCGGTGAACGGCTTTCCGTTGTGCGGCAGGCGTTGCCCGTCGTCCCAGCCGACGTCGTCCCCCTCGACGTCGATGCGCCGCACCGCTACCACTCGCCGCCGTGCGCGCCGTCCGAGGTCTCGTCGTCGGTCAGCGTCCCGTCCGCGTCCCAGCGCTGCCTGCGCCGGACATCGCCCCACCTGTCGAAGACCGTGTGCTCGGACAACTGCCCGTTGGGGTGCCACTCACGCCACTCGCCGACCGCCGAGCCGTAGTCGCACTGGCCCTCCAGCTGCGGACGGCCGTCGGGGTACCGCTCCCACTGCGGCCCGTCCTCGATCCCGTCCCGGTAGGTGGTCAGCCCGGTGACCGTGCCGTCCGCCGCCACATCCACGAGTTCCCCGGTGAACGGCTGGCCATTGTGGACGACGACCAGTCCCGGGGTCATCTCCGTCTCGTCTCGATTGACACGCATTGCCGTCACCAGTCCGCAGTCGAATGCCGGTTGTACCGATGGTCTTGGGGGTGGTAGGAGAAGCGGCCAGAGTAGCTGGGCACGTTGTGCAGGATGTTGTCGCAGTTCCCGCACGCCGCAGCGGAGCCGCCGACCTGCATGTGCTCGCCGCTGTTGCGGATGAACCGCGGGTCGAAGCGGAGCTCCTTCAGCGTGCTCTGATCCAGGGGCGGGTCATTCGGCCCGCGGTTGCGCTCCCGCTCCCACAACAACTCGTTGGTCGCCTTCACCTCGGCGTGCCGCAGCGGCTTGTCGTGGTGGACCTGGCCGTCGAAGGTGTGCGTCACGCTGCCGTCCTTGTCGACAACGGGGTGCTTCCAGTCGGCCATGTTCTTGTAGTTGTCCTGGAGGAGTGGGTGCAGGTCCTCCTCCTTGAGCACGTGGTTGGGCCGGCCGTTCACGCCCTCCGTGATCGTGCCGGTCTTCAGGTCCATCGCCAGCGCCGAGCACGGGCCGTCCTTCTTGTGCGCGTGTTCGCCGATCACCGACGCCCGCTCCTGGGCCCGCCCGTCGAGGTAGTCCTTCACCGGCTTGCCGTCGACCGTCCGGATCAGCCCGTTCTCGTCGGTCGTCACGCGGTGGCTCTTGGGGTCGATCCGCTCCAGGACCGCGCCGCGGCTGGGGTTGGTGGGGCCGTGCTCGCCGGTCTGCGGTGCGTGCCCGGGGTCCTTGGCGGGGGGCAACTGCTTGATGTCGTCGGACCGCTCCGTGGCCGATGGTGGCTTGCGGGTGCCGGGCGTGGGGTCGTTGAGGTCCCCGCGCAGCCGCTGCGGCTGGTGGTCCTTGCCACCGCCACCGCCTGAGCCTTCACCCCCGCCGTGGTGCCCCTCCCCGCCGCCCCCGGTGGGCAGCTTGGGCGGCTGCTTGCCGCCGCCGCCACCTCCGCCGCCGGAAGCCGAGGAGGGTTTCGTCTCGCCGCCGGAGCCCTTCACGTGCGGGTCCTTGGCCGACTTCTCGTGCGCCTTGAGGCCGCGGGCACCCTGGTGGTCTGCCTCTTCGTGCAGATCGGCGGTGGTGCCCAGGTGCTTGCCCGCGGTCGAGGTGACCCGGCCGCCCTCCTTGAAGACCTTGCCGCCGATCTCCAGTCCGCGCCCGAAGCACTTGGTGATGACCGAGCCGAACCCGGAGCGGTCCGAACCGGCGTGGGAGAGCAGCCGCTGGCCAGCGGACTCCATCTTCTCGCCGCCCGCGGAGATCTTCTCCCCGAAGCTGACGAGCTTGTTCCCGGAGCGCCTCATGTGCTCCGGATTGGTATTGATCTTGCTCACCAGCGCCTCCCCGCCATCCCCCTCATCCTGCCGCACCTCCGATGCGCAGGCCGTCCCACCGGTTCCACGTCACTCTGCGTGACACCACACGTTCGGATGGTTCGAGTGGCGCCAACGATTCGGTCACACGCACCGTGACCAGTGTCGGCTCTTGGCTACCGAGGGGTACGGTTTCGCCCTCACCAAGCTAGGCATGCCGACGACAGTGGTCGGTGCATCGCTGCTCGACGAGCAGACAGAGAGGGGCAACCGTGCGTCGTATGCGTGGAGTGGCGGTCATGGCGGTCGCGCTGACCAGCGTGGTCTCGCTGGCCGCTTGTGCCAAGGACAGCGGGGGGACCGGTGGCGGTGGCACCAACTCCGCCCAGGGCAGTGGCTGCACCCTGGCCACGCCGCCCGCCGACGCGGCGGCCACGACCAGCACGACGACCTCGGACAAGAAGGTCGACGCCAGTGCGCTGAAGGTCGGCCTGGCCTACGACATCGGCGGGCGCGGCGACGCCTCCTTCAACGACGCGGCGGCGGCCGGCCTGGACAAGGCCAAGTCCGACCTGGGCGTCAAGGAGATCAAGGAGACCACCGCGGCCCCCAACGAGGCCGACTCGGCCAAGGAGGCCCGCCTGCGCCAGCTCGCGCAGGACGGCTACAACCCGATCATCACCGTCGGGTTCGCCTACGCCCCGGCGCTGGGCAAGGTCGCCAAGGAGTTCCCGAACACCAAGTTCGCCATCGTGGACTCCGCGGTGGACGGCGCGGCCAACGTGACCCCGCTGACCTTCACCGAGGAGCAGGGCTCCTTCCTGGTCGGCGTCATCGCCGCCTACAAGAGCAAGTCCTGCCACGTGGGCTTCGTCGGCGGCGTCAAGGTGCCGCTGATCCAGAAGTTCCAGGCGGGCTTCGACCTGGGCGCCAAGACCGCGGCCAAGGACATCAAGATCGAGGAGCAGTACATCACCCCGGCCGGTGACTTCACCGGGTTCCAGGCCCCCGACAAGGGCAAGCTGAAGGCCGAGGGCGAGCTGGCCGCGGGTGCCGACGTGATCTACCAGGCGGCGGGCAACTCCGGCAAGGGCATCTTCGACGCGGTCAAGGCCAAGTCCGGTGCCTGGGCCATCGGCGTGGACTCCGACCAGTACAAGCAGCCCGGCGTCGCCGACGACAAGGACATCATCCTGTCCTCGATGATGAAGCGGGTCGACGTCGCGGTGTTCGACTTCCTGCGGGCGGTCGCGGGCAACGACCTGAGCGCCCTGCCGAAGGTGTTCGACCTGGCCGCGGGCGGTGTGGACTACTCCACCTCCGGCGGCAAGGTGGACGACATCAAGAAGGTCGTCGACGCCTACAAGGCGCAGATCGTCTCCGGCGCGATCAAGGTCCCGACCGTCCCGGCAGGTAGCTGAGCGCAAGCACAGGTCACGCGCGGTCACGCCGCCTGCGTAGCGACACCACCGCGGGTCCGGGCTACCCTGCCCGGGCCCGCGGTCGTGCTCTAAGGAGTCAGATTGAGTTCCCCTCCCGTGACGGCCGGTGGTGCGACCGAGCACCCGGCCGTCGTGCTCACCGGGATCACCAAGCGGTTCCCCGGTGTCGTCGCCAACAGTGACATCGCACTGACCGTCCGCCGGGGTGAGGTGCACGCCCTGTGCGGTGAGAACGGTGCGGGCAAGTCCACCCTGATGAAGATCCTCTACGGCATGCAGCAGCCGGACGAGGGCACCATCGAGGTGGACGGCGAGCAGGTCCGGTTCAAGTCGCCCGCCGAGGCCATCAAGGCCGGTATCGGCATGGTGCACCAGCACTTCATGCTGGCCGACAACCTGACCGTGCTGGAGAACGTCGTGCTCGGCGCCGAGTCCCTGCACGGCATCGGCCGGCGCGCGCGGGCCAGGGTCGCCGAGCTGGCCGGGCGCACCGGACTGCGGGTGGACCCGGACGTGCTGATCGAGCAGCTGGGCGTCGCCGACCGGCAGCGGGTGGAGATCCTCAAGGTGCTCTACCGCGGCGCCAAGATCATCATCCTGGACGAGCCGACCGCGGTGCTCGTGCCGCAGGAGGTCGACGAGCTGTTCGACACCCTGCGCGGCATGCGCGAGCAGGGCTTCACGTTCCTGTTCATCTCGCACAAGCTGGACGAGGTGCGGGCCATCGCGGACAGCGTGACCGTGATCCGCAGAGGCACCACCGTGGGCACCGCCGACCCCAAGTCGGTGACCTCCCGCCAGCTGGCCGAGATGATGGTCGGCAGCGAGCTGCCCAGCCCGGAGACGCGCGACTCCACGGTCACCGACCGGGCCGTGCTGACCGTGGCCGGGCTGCGGCTGTCCGCCGAGGACGGCTCGGGCCGACCGGTGCTGGACGAGATCGACCTCGCGGTGCACGCCGGTGAGGTCGTGGGCATCGCCGGGGTCGAGGGCAACGGCCAGACCGAGCTGGTCGAGGCGATCATGGGCATGCGGCACGCCGACTCCGGCAAGGTGCTGCTGGTCGACCGGGACGGCAAGATCAACGACCTGACCGGGCAGGGCACGCTCAAGCGCCGCGAGGCAGGCATCGGCTACGTGCCCGAGGACCGCCACCGGCACGGGCTGCTGCTGACCCAGTCCCTGTGGTTCAACCGGATCCTGGGCTTCCAGACCCGCAAGCCCACCTCGACCGGCCGCTGGCTGGACGTGGAGGGGGCCAGGGCCGACACCCGGCGCATCGTGGAGCGCTTCGACGTGCGCACCCCCGGCATCGAGGTGCCCGCGGCGGCGCTGTCCGGCGGCAACCAGCAGAAGCTGATCGTGGGCAGGGAGCTGTCCGGCGAACCGGTGCTGCTGATCGCCTCGCACCCGACCCGCGGCGTGGACGTGGGCGCGCAGGCGCTGATCTGGGAGCAGATCAAGCAGGCCCGCGCCGAGGGGCTGGCGGTGCTGCTGGTCTCCGCCGACCTGGACGAGCTGATCGGCCTGTCCGACACGATCAAGGTGATGCTGCGCGGGCGGCTGGTCGCCGACGCCGACCCGGCCACCGTGACCCCCGAAGACCTGGGCAGCGCGATGACCGGTGCCGGCGTCGCGGGAGGTGAGTCAGAATGACCGCGTTGCGGGGCAAGTTGCTGCCGCCCGTGCTGGCGATCGCCTTCTCGGCGCTGCTGTGCACCATCGCGCTGCTGATCTCCGGCGGCAGCCCGGGCAGCGCGCTGGCCGCGATGGTCACGCAGGTGGGCAAGGGCACCACCGCCGTGGACATCGTCAACAGCGCCACCATCTACTACCTGATCGGCATCGCCGTGGCGATCGGGTTCAAGATGAACCTGTTCAACATCGGTGTCGAGGGCCAGTACCGGATCGGTGCCGTCGCGGGCGCGATCGTCGGCGGCTCGACCAACCTGCCGCCGGTGCTGGAGCCGCTGCTGATCATCGTGACGGCGATGGTCGCGGGTGCCGCCTACGCGGCGATCCCGGCGATCCTCAAGGTGACCCGTGGCGTCAGCGAGGTCATCACCACGATCATGCTCAACGCGCTGTCCATCGGCATCATCGCGCTGCTGATCAGCCAGCGGGCCTTCGGCGTGCTCAACGGCAACAACATCGGCACCAGGAACGTGCCGCAGTCCGGCTGGATCCCCGGCATCTCGCTCGGTGAGCACGGCACGATCTTCGGGTTCGTCGTGATCGCGATCCTGGCCGGTGTCGGCTACTGGGTGATGCTCAACCGCACCCGGTTCGGTTTCGAGCTGCGCGCCTCCGGCGAATCGCCCACGGCCGCGACCGCCGGTGGCGTCAACGCCAAGCGCATGATCGTCATCGCGATGCTGCTGTCGGGCGCGATCGCCGGGCTCACCGCCCTGCCGGAGCTGCTCGGCCGAGACCACACCTACACCCAGATCTCCCCGCAGGGCTACGGGTTCACCGGCATCGCGGTCGCGCTGCTGGGTCGGAACAACCCCGGCGGCATCGCGTTCGGCGCGCTGCTGTGGGCGTTCCTGGACCAGTCGGCCGTGTCCCTGGACAACGTCGGCGTGCCGAGGGAGATCGTGACGATCATGCAGGGGGCCATCGTGCTGTCGGTGGTCGTGTCCTACGAAGTCATCCGCAGGCTGGAGCTGGCCGCCGAGCAACGCAGGGTCGGCAGGCAGCTCGCGGCGGCGGCAGGAGGTGCCGCATGATCACGATGCCGGAGACCACGGTCCCGACGACCCCACGCGGCAGTCGCCTGCCCAGCTGGGGCCGCGGCGTGCTGTGGACCGCGCTGGCCGTGGTGATGCTGACCGTCACCGCGGACCTGACCGGGCTGCCCTCGATCACCGCCTCCTCCACGGTGCAGGCCGGTGTGCAGCTGGCCGTGCCGATCCTGCTCGCCGGGCTGGGCGGTCTGTGGGCCGAGCGCGCGGGCGTGGTCAACATCGGTCTCGAGGGCATGATGATCCTCGGCACCTGGGGAGCCGCCTGGGCCGGTTACCACTGGGGACCGGTCGCCGCGGTGATCGGCGGTGCGGTGCTTGGTGCGCTCGGCGGCCTGCTGCACGCGGTCGCCACGGTGTCCTTCGGGGTCAACCACATCGTCTCCGGTGTGGCCATCAACCTGCTCGGCGCCGGCGTGGCCAAGTACCTGTCGACGCTGATCTTCTTCCCGGTGTCGCACAACCCGAGGCAGTCGCCCAGGGTCGAGCCCTTCGACACCTACTCGGCGCAGCCGCTCGCGGGCTGGCTCGCCGACCTGGAACAGCAGCAGCGCTACGTGCTCTCCGACGTGGCCGGGGTGCTGCGCGGGCTGGTCAGCGGGGTGTCGCCGCTGACCATGCTCACCGTGGTGCTGCTGGTGGCCAGCTACCTGCTGCTGTGGCACACCCGGTTCGGCCTGCGGCTGCGGTCCTGCGGGGAGAACCCGGTGGCCGCCGAGTCGCTGGGCGTCAACGTGTACCGGCAGAAGTACCTCGCGGTGATCGTCTCCGGCGCGCTGGCCGGGCTGGGCGGCGCGGCCATGGTGCTGGCCCCCGGCCAGAACGGGTACCTGGAGAACCAGACCAACGGCCGCGGCTACATCGGCCTGGCCGCGATGATCTTCGGCAACTGGCGGCCGGGCGGGCTGCTCGGCGGCGCCGCGCTGTTCGGCTACTCCGACGGCCTGCAGACCCTGACCAACGGCAAGACGGTGCTCGGCCTGTTCTACGGGGTAGCCCTGTTCTGCTGGGTGATCATGCTGGTGCAGTTGTTCCGCAAGCGCTGGATCATGGCCGGTGTCGCCGGGGTGAGTGGGCTGGTGCTCTACGGGATCTACCTGGCCGTTGACGACCTGCCCACCGAGCTGACCGCCTACCTGCCGCACATCGTGACGATCGTGGTGCTCGCGGCCTCGGCCCAACGATTGCGAATGCCCGCGGCCGACGGGCTGATCTACCGACGAGGACAGGGCAGCTAGATGTCCACTGTGGACTGGGATGTGCTGAGGGCCGCCGCCGTCGAGGCGGCGGCCAGCGCCTACTGCCCGTACTCCGGGTTGCAGGTCGGCTCCGCCGCGCTGTGTGAGGACGGGCGCGTTGTCGTTGGCTGCAACGTGGAGAACGCCGCGTACGGGGTGGCCCTGTGCGCCGAGTGCACCATGGCGGGCCAGCTCCGGCTCACCGGCGGCGGCCGGTTCGTCGCGGTCGCCTGCCGCAGTGGCAAGGGCGAACTGCTCATGCCCTGTGGCCGCTGCCGTCAGGTGCTGTACGAGTTGGGTGGCCCCGACTGCCTGGTCGACACGCCGCGCGGCGTGCTGCCCATGCGTGATGTGCTGCCCGACGCCTTTGGACCAGAGGACCTGCCGTGAGCCGTTTTTCCGCCGTTGATGTCATCCGGGCCAAGCGCGACCGCGCCCGGCTCACCGAGGAGCAGATCGACTGGGTCGTCGCCGCGTACACCCGCGGTGAGGTCGCCGACGAGCAGATGTCCGCGCTGGCCATGGCGATCCTGCTCAACGGCATGGACGCGGGGGAGACCGCGCGCTGGACCCAGGCCATGATCAACTCCGGCGAGCGGCTCTCGCTCTCCGTGGACCGGCCCACCGTGGACAAGCACTCCACCGGCGGGGTCGGCGACAAGATCACGCTGCCGCTGGCCCCGCTGGTGGCCGCGTGTGGCGCCGCCGTGCCGCAGCTGTCGGGCCGCGGGCTGGGCCACACCGGCGGCACCCTGGACAAGCTCGAATCCATCCCGGGCTGGCGCGCGCAGTTGAGCACCGAGCAGATCAGCGCCCAGCTGTCCTCGGTCGGCGCCGTGATCTGCGCTGCCACCGAAGGACTCGCCCCCGCCGACCGCAAGCTGTACGCACTGCGCGACGTGACCGGCACCGTCGAGGCCATCCCGCTGATCGCCAGCTCGATCATGAGCAAGAAGATCGCCGAGGGCGCCGACGCGCTCGTGCTGGACGTGAAGGTCGGCTCCGGCGCGTTCATGAAGAACCTCACCGACGCCACCGCCCTGGCCCACGCCCTGGTCGGGATCGGTGACGAGCACGGCGTGCGCACCAGCGCGCTGCTCACGGACATGTCGGTGCCGCTGGGCAACGCCGTGGGCAACGCGGTCGAGGTGGCCGAGTCCGTGGCGGTGCTGCAGGGTGGCGGGCCCGCCGACGTGGTCGACCTGACCGTGGCGCTGGCGACCGAGATGCTCGCGCTGGCCGGACTGTCCGATGTGGACCCGGCCAAGGTGCTCGCCTCGGGGCAGGCCTACGAGGTGTGGTGCCGCATGATCAGCGCACAGGGCGGCGACCCCGAGGCCGCACTGCCCACGGCCGGTCACGTGCACGTGGTCGAGGCGCCGGAGGACGGAGTGCTCGTCGAGCTGGACGCCTACGCGGTGGGCGTCGCCGCGTGGCGGCTCGGCGCGGGGCGGGCGCGCAAGGAGGACCCGGTGCAGCACGGCGCTGGCGTGCTCTGCCTGGCCAAGCCGGGTGAGCGGGTCAGCAAGGGCCAGCCGCTGCTGGAGCTGCACACCGACACGCCCGAGGCCGTGCCCAGCGCCGTGGAAGCGCTGGCCGGGGGCGTGACGGTGGCCGAGAGCTCGACCGCGCGCGGCCCGCTGTTGATCGACACCCTGCGGGGCACCGCGTCCTGAGCTGGTCTGGCGCACTCAGTTCGTGCGCCAGTCCAGCCGGCCGTCTGTGGTTGTCTCGGGGAAGCTGTGCCGCACCTTGGAGCGCTCCTCCAGTGCTGTGGCCACCTGGTCGAGCATCTCGCCGATGCTGGTCCACTCCGGCTCGCGGGCCTGGCTGAGCTCGTGGTCCCACTCCAGCACGCAGCCGCGCAGCTCGCCGGGGCGCAGGTCGATCACCAGCGCGTCACCCAGCCCGTCGAAGGCGAAGGGCACCCACAAGGGGTGGAAGCTCCGGCCGGGTGACCCCGCCTCGACCCCGCAGTCGGGGGTGTCCCAGGTGTCGGCCCACAGCTTGCGCTGCACGCGCCAGGCGTCCAGCGCGGCCTGTGGGCCGTGTGGTGTGTAGAAGGGTGGGATCACCTCGGCGAAAGCCGACTGCTCCGTTCCACCGCACACCGACCACCACTCGATCAGGGCGTCGGGAAGTTCAGTCCCGATCTCCTGCTCCAGGATCACCACGTCTTCCCTGTCCGCCATGCTGCGCAACAGAGAACCCGTGGTGGGCGCGTAGAACGAAAGCCAGCGCACGATCCGACCCCATGCATCGGCCACCGCCATCCGTCCATGATCGAGTATTCCGCCGTCAGGCGGTACCGCCCAACGGGTCAGTGCCGAGCCCTGGAGGGTGACCACGTAGGCTGCGATCGTTTCCGCCGACGACGCTGGTCGTGACCGGGAGGTCTCCAGATGGCTCAGGACATCGTCCCGATCGAGCTCGGGCTGCCGCAGGGCGACGTGATCACGCTGTGGGCGCCGCGCTGGCGCGAGGACGGTGAGGAGTGGGAGGCGTTCCTCGGGCACGAGGAGGACCTCTACGCCTTCCCGGACGCCGCCGCGCTCGCCGCCTTCGTGCGCACCGAGACCGAGCACGATCTCGCCGACCACCCGGCCTGGGACATCCTGCCCGGCCTGTCCGCCGTGGAGCTGGTCCCGGACGACAACCACCAGTTCGACCTGGTGGGCGTGCCGGAGCTGGTCTCCAACGACCCGGACACCTGGACCCTGGGTGAGCTGGCCGACGTGGTGGCGATCCTCCGCTCGCTGGCCGACGTGTGTGAGCTGGACAAGGTCAACGAGGTGCTCGACGCGGCGGACGGCTTCGCGCTGCTGCCGCAGGGCACGTTCCCGTTCACCGGTCGCGACGGCGAGCGCCGCTGGACCGAGCTGGCCAAGGTCGTCGTCGAGCGCTGGGACGAGGTGCTCGACGCGGTTGACGCCGTGGTGTCGGTGCCCGAGGTGAACGCGGAGGCCAAGGCGCGGGCCGAGGCCGAGTTGGCCGCCTTCGAGGAGGCCGCCGAGGCCGCGCCTGCCGAGGACGACGAGGAGCAGGACCGTCCGGAGGAGCCGGTCGGCTTCTGGGGCGAGGTCGGCATCGACCCCATCAAGATCATCAGTGGTGACAACGAGTACTACTCGCTGCGCTGCTACCTGGACGACAAGCCGGTCTTCCTCGGTTCCGAGGGCGAGATCGACGTGTTCTCCTCGCCCAAGGCGCTGGCCCGTTTCCTCAGCGAGAAGGGCGAGCTGTCCAGCAACGACCTGGTCCAGGTGTCGACCTGGGACGAGGTCGCCACCAAGGCCACCGCCGGCGAGCTCGAGGTCGAGGTGCACGAGGACAACGTCTACGTGCTCAACGGCATCGCCGACGACATCGCCGAGGGCCCCGAGTCGGTCGACCCGGTGCAGCTGGAACTTGCTGTGGAACTGCTGGAGGACGCCGCTGACTGGGCTGGCGACGAGTCGGTCGGCACCGCGCTGGCCACCTCGGAGACGCTGGGCTGGCTGGTGTCCTTCGTGCTGCGGCCCGACCCGACCCGGCTGGCGCCCAGCGCTCCGTTCGACGCCGAGGTCAGCGTGTGGCGGGGGCTCGTCCAGGACTTTGAGGACCGTCTTCGTACGCACTGATCCGCTCCGAGCTGACCGGTGTGACCAGCACGGCGAGCAGCGGGAACACGGCGGCCGTGAGGAATCCGACCGCGTAGCTCGTCCCGCCGATGAGCAGTCCGAGCATCGGCGGGGTGAGCGCGGCGGCGATGTTCTGGGCGGTGTTCTGCGCGCCCAGTGCCCGCCCCGCCCAGGAACTGCCCGCCAACTCGGCCGCCGCCGTGAAGCCGAGGCCGTTGTCCGCCACGGTGATCACGGCACCGACCGCGATCACCGTGACGACCAGCCATGGCGCCGCGAGGTCACCCAACGCCAGCAGTCCCATGACCAGTGCGCTGGCCACCGCCAACTGCCGCATGGGGCGCAGTCTGCTGCCGACCCGGTCCGCCCACACGCCGGTGACGATGCGTCCGCCCGCGCCCGCGGCCTGCACTGCGCCGAGGAAGCCGCCCGCGGCACCCGGTGTCCAGTGCAGCACGCTCACCAGGTAGTCCAGGCTGAACGCGGAGATGACGAACTGCGGCACCACCAGCAAGGTGCTCGCGCCGTGCACCCGCCACAGCGCGGGCTGCCGGTACGGTGACCGCGCCCGTTCACCGGGCTTGACCGCAGGTCGCGGCGGGTCCTGCACGAGCACTGCCACCAGTACCGCCACCACCACGCACAGCACTGCCGGGAACACCAGTGCGGTCCGATACCCGAAGTGCTGGGACAGCAACGGCAGGGAGAGCGCCGCGATGCCGACCCCGACCGGCTGGGCGGTCTGCCTGATGCCCATCGCGAGGCCACGTTCCTCCGGGCCGAACCAGCCCATCACCACCCGCCCGCTGGCGGCGTTGACCGAGGCGCTGCCCGCGCCGGCCAGTACCAGCACCACGACCAACGGGGTGACCCCGTGCAAGCCCAGGGTGCCCACGAGCAGCAGTACCCCCGCGAGGCCCAAGCCCAGTGCCATCACGACTCGCTCACCGAACCGGTCAGCCGCTGCTCCCCAGGCGATCAGCGTGAGCAGCAGGCCGACCGTCGGCGCGGAGACGATGACGCCGGTTTCGGCAAGTGAGAGACCCTCGACGGCGCGAATGTCCGGCACCAGGAAGGCAATGCCGTACACGAAAGCGCTGGCTGATGCCTGGGCGAGCAGACCGAGTGCGAGGATCAGCCACCGGCGGGACATCGCGACTCCCATGATGTGGACGACAACTCCTGCATGATGGACGCTAGTCCCAGTACTTCGGGTAGGGCAACAAACTTCCGGATACTGGGAGTGACCGTCAGCAGGCGTGGCCGGGCACAGGTAAGACGCGATCCAGGAAGTACCGGTCGACCTCGCCGATCACACACGCGTTGCCCGTTGCGTACAACTCGTGGCCGGGACCGTCGTGACGGATGGTGGAACTGCCCGGGACACGGCGTGCCACCCGCTCCGTGGCGGGGAAGTCACCCCAGGTCCCCACACCGAGCAGTGGCGGGACCCCGGTGGGCAGTGGCGTTGGTGGGTTGTCCACAGAGCCTGTCCAGCCCACGCAGGTCAGCAGGGACGGGACCATCGTGCCCGCGGCACCGCTGACCGGGTCGATGCGGTCCAGCCGAGCCACTGTGGAGGCCAACTCGGCGTAGCTGTGCAACCGTGGCCACTCCCGGCACTCCGACACCGGGTATCCGATCGACGGGTACGGGTGTTCCGGGGACACGGCGAACCCAGACGCGTCACCACGGCTCGCCGCGGCGATGTCGGTGGCCAGCCTGCCCCAATCCTGTTCGCCGGAGCGGATCAGCCGTCCAGCCAGCAACTGCTGCAGGGTCCAGCGGTTGAAGGTGGCGTGCACAGAAGGGGCGGGGATCGGTGCCTGTGTCAGGACCTCCTGCCACACCTGCGCCGTCGCCCTCCCGTGCAACGCACACGAGGTGTTCTGGTTGCACCAGTCCGCGAACCGTCGCATGCGGACCTGGTTGTCGCGTGCCAATTCCTCCTGTGATCGCTGAAAGTTCCCGCTGTGATCACCGGTCCCGTCGAGCACCATGGTGCGCACGCGGCTCGGGAACCGGGTGGCGTAGGACTGGCCGTAGACCCCGCCGTAGGAACCCATGTACAGGTTCAGTTGTGGTTCGCCCAACGCCTGGCGGATTGCCTCCATGTCCCGCACGTTGGCCGCGGTGTCCATGTGGTCGAACAACTCCGGGTCCTGCTTGCGGCACGCCTGCTCCTCTGCTCTGCTCTCAGCCACCAACCGGTCGAAGGCGGCCTGGTCCGCGGGCAGGTCCGGGATGCCGTGCATCGGTCCTTGGGACAGGCAGGACCAGTCCAGTGCGGGCGTGCTCAGCCCGCCCGTCCCGTAGCCGCGGGGGTCCCAGGTCACGACGTTCATCCTGTGCCGTAACCGGTCGAACGGCTGCTGGCCCGGCGACGCAACGCGGTCGCGCAACATCAGGGTGCCTGGTGCACCAGGGCCGCCGTAGTTGACCAGCACGGACGGGGCTGGCCCGTCCGCGCGCAGCCTGCCGAGCATGAGAGTGACCTGCCGCCCCTGGGGATTCGCCCAGTCCAGGGGGACGGACAGCGTCGCGCACTCCATGCCGTCCACCCCGCCACCGCCTGGGCACTCGCGCCAGGACAGGGTGGTGGCCGCTGTTGCCGTCACCGCGGTCAGCGGGAGGAGTGCTGCCGCTGTCATACCTGCGAGCAACGCTCGCATTCCTCGCCTGTTCATGCCTCCACGCTGGCCCAACCGGACCCCGTCGCACATCTGCCCAGGGACAGAGCTTGGATCTCTGTCGCAAGACAGAGGCGGACTGTCAGTGCCCGGAGCTACGGTCGTCCCGTGGTCCAACTCGACGCCCCATCACTGTTCTCCCGGCAGCTCAGCCGAGGGCAGCTGATAGCGCTCGACCTCGTGTGGGCGCTGGTGTACCCGGTCGTGTTCCAGCAGCCGGGGCACTCGGTGCTGCCCCTGGTCGCGCTTGGCCTACCGATCGCGGTGCGCAGGATCTGGCCAGTGCCGGTGTTCCTCCTGGTCATGGTCGGTTCGGTGGCGGTCATGCTCGCGGGTGAGTTGCCCGATCCGTTCCTGCCCGCCGCGCTGGCGATGTACGCGGTGTCGGTCAGTAGGCCGAGGCACTGGTGGCCGCTCGCGTTCGCGCTCGGCCTGCTCTGCGCCACCGCCGTGCTGGCAGGCCGGACCACGGAGACCAGGCTCTGGTCGATCAGCCCAGCCGGTCTGCTGCTGCTCGGCTCGACCGCCATCGTCTCGGCCTGGGTACTGGGCGGGGCCGTGCGGCAGCGACGGGTCTACGCGGCGCGCGCGGCGGAGCGGCTGGCCGAGCAGGCGGTGGCCGACGAGCGCCTGCGCATCGCACGTGAGTTGCACGACATCGTGGCGCACAGCATGGGCGTGATCGCGGTCAAGTCCGGAGTCGCCAACCACGTGCTGGCGAGTCGCCCCGACTCCTGCGCTGTCACGCGTGAAGCGCTGGACGCAATCGAGACGGCCAGCCGAAGCGCGCTGACCGAACTCCGGTACATGCTCGGCGTTCTGCGCTCCGATGTGGAGGACGCGGGCGGACTGCGGCCCGCACCAGGACTGGCTGATCTGCCTGCGCTGGTGCGGCAGGCCGAGGCCGCCGGTGTCCGGGTGGACACGACGGTGCGCGGAGCAGACCGATTACCGGAGGGCGTGGATGTTGCGGTGTACCGAATCCTTCAGGAGGCGCTGACGAATGTGGTGCGACATGCCGCCCCGACCGATTGCCGGGTGGTGGTCGAAGCAGACGGTTCGGGGGTGGAAATCGAGGTGACTGATACTGGAACGACCCGGCCGACCCGGAATGCGGGCTCGGGGCACGGGTTGATCGGGATGCGTGAACGAGTCGCCGTGTACGACGGCAGCTTTGCTGCGGGGCCACGTCCCGAGGGCGGGTTCACTGTGTCGGCGCGACTGCCTTGTGTGGTGGCGCGGTGACCGAAGCCACCCGCGTTCTGATCGCCGATGACCAGTGGCTGCTGAGGGACAGTTTTCACACCCTGATCGCTGCCGAACCCGACCTGGTCGTTGTTGGCGAGGCGAGGACCGGGAGCGAGGCGGTCGAGCTCGCGCGCAGCAAACATCCCCACGTTGTGCTGATGGACGTGCGGATGCCCGAGATGGACGGGGTGGAGGCCACCCGGCTCATCTGCGGTGATCCGTGTACCGCAGCGGTGCGGGTATTGATGCTGACGATGTTCGACCTGGATGCCTACGTGTACGCGGCGCTGCGGGCAGGGGCCAGTGGCTTCCTGCTCAAGGACACCCGCCCCGTCGACCTGCTGGCCGGGATCAGGGTCGTGGCTGAAGGAGAAGCACTGCTGGCGCCCACGGTCACGCGCAGGTTGATCGCTGAACTGGCGCGCAGCCCCGGGCCCGCGGTGGCACCCGAGGCACTCGACAGCGTCACCGGCCGCGAGCGTGAGGTGTTGGAACTGATCGCCCGCGGCATGTCCAACGCCGAGATCGCCGAGCAGTTGTACGTGGGCACCGGCACGGTGAAGACCCACGTCAGCCACTTGCTTGCCAAGCTCGGCGCGCGTGACCGAGCCCAACTCGTCATTGCTGCCTACGAAACGGGGGTGGTCAGTCTGACAGCTCGGCGCAGTCCGGTGTGACCGGCCGCCGGGCGAGTCACGGGAACCGTCAGCACGATGCCCGGACCCGCCCGCACGGTGGTGGTCAGTCCATCAGCGCGGCGTAGCCCGGCTTGATCACGTCGTTGATCAGAGCCAGCCGCTCGTCGAAGCCGATGAACGCCGACTTCATCGCGTTAACCGTGAACCACTGCAGTTCCGACCAGCCGTAGCCGAAGGCGTCCACCAGTGCGGCGAACTCGCTGGACATGCTGCAGCCGCTCATCAACCGGTTGTCGGTGTTGACGGTTACCCGGAAGCGCAGCTTGGTGAGCAGGCCGATCGGGTGCTCGGCGATGGACTTGGCAGCGCCGGTCTGCACGTTGGAGGAGGGGCACATCTCCAGCGGGATGCGTCGGTCGCGGACGAAGCCGGCGAGGCGCCCGATGTGGACCGAACCGTCCGGGTCCACCTTGACGTCGTCGACGATGCGCACGCCGTGGCCGAGCCGGGCCGCACCGCAGTGCTGCACGGCCTCCCAGATCGAGGGCAGTCCGAACGCCTCGCCCGCGTGAATGGTGAAGTGCGCGTTCTGCTGGCGCAGGTACTCGAAGGTGTCCCTGCCCCTGGTGGGCGGGAACCCGGCCTCCGGGCCGGCGATGTCGAAGCCGACGACGCCCTCGTCCCGGTAGCGCACCGCCAGCTCGGCGATGCGCAGCCAGCCCTCGTTCTGGCGCATCGCGCAGAGCAGGGTGCCGACCCGGATCGTCCTGCCCGCCTCGGCGGCCCGCCGCTCACCGAGCCGGAAGCCCTCCTGCACGGCCTGTACGACCTGCTCCAGCGACAGGCCGCTGGGCTCGAACAGTTCGGGGGCGTAGCGGACCTCGGCGTAGACCACACCGTCGGCGGCCAGGTCCTCGGCGGCCTCGGCGGCGACCCGCACCAGGGCCTGCTCGGACTGCATGACCCCGCAGGTGTGGGCGAAGGTCTCCAGGTAGCGCTCCAGCGAGCCGGAGTCGGCCGCGTCGCGGAACCAGGTGCCCAGCTGAGCAGGATCGGTGGTGGGCAGGTCTCGGTAGCCGATGGTGTCGGCCAGTTCGATCACCGTCTGCGGACGCAGCCCACCGTCGAGGTGGTCGTGCAACAGCACCTTCGGGGCGCGGCGGATCGCATCGGGGCTCATCGGGGTCGCCATTGCGACACGGTACCGCTGGCGGTGCGTGTTCCTCGCACATGTGATCCAGGCCCGGTATGATCATGTTCGCCGTTCAGGCGAAGACCACTCACTCGTATGGCGTGCCGTGCGGTGGGGTGGTAATTGATCAGCGGTGAGCGACCAAAACGGGGATGTGCCTCACTCGAACGGGGAATGTCGGTTTCGTTCAGCAACCACTTGAAGATCAACTGAGTCGTGGACGGGCCCGTCCTTGCTCCGAATGGCCCAGTCCAGAGCACCTCTCGGTCAAGATCCGTGGGGGCGATTCGTGTTGCCGTGCGTAGCTGGCTAGGCTCGCTGAGTCTCCCCATCCCCATGGACGAAGGTCCCAGCCGTGAACGAGAACAACCACTCCACGATGTCCTTCGATCGGATGCGCAACATGTTGACGCGCGCCGCCGAGATCCGTGAAAGCGAGCAGCAGCAGATCTTCGACGCGCTGGACGAGATCCACGCGCGGATGTCCCCGCTCGAGTCGCTGGGTTCCGTTCGCAAGCGGCTGTCCGAGCTGCCCGACCGCACCGAGGTCAGCGTGCTGGCCGAGCGCCTCGACGAGGCCCTGGCCAAGCTCGAGGCCCAGGACGGTGCGATCTCCGAGCTCGGCCGCGCGGTTGAGGGCCTGGTCGACAAGCTGGCCAAGCCCTTCGCGCAGCTGGACGGGCGCCTGGACGGCGTCGGTGGCCGGTTCGAGGGTGTGGCGGGCCGGATGGACGGCCTCGAGGACAAGCTGTCGCACATCCACAAGCGGCTCGACGACGTCGACCTGCACCTGGACAAGCAGGACGGCAAGTCCGACCTGCTGCCCTCGGCGCTGCACGGTCCGATCCGCGAGCGCCTGGAGGCCCTCGAGGTGGCCCTGCGCAGCCGCATCGACGAGGTCGACGAGGGCGTGCACGAGCACCTGGACGGCACCAAGGAGGCGCTGCAGCGCTCGGTGGCCGACAGTGGCGACGGCGTGCGCAACTCCCTGACCGACGCCCGTGCGGCCCTGGACGCCAAGCTGGCCGAGGTCAACAACACGGTGCACGACAAGCTGGACGCCACGAGCGACACCGTGCACGCCAAGCTGGACAGCCTGCTGGTCCGCCCGGCCGTGGACCCGACCGACCGGCTGGAGGCCCTGGCCCGCAGGCTGGAGGACGTCAACTCCCGTCTGGACGCGGTCGGCGGCCGCGTGGACGAGGTCGAGCAGAGCGTGCACACCCGCATCGGCGACCTGGACGGCTCCGTCCGCGATGGTCTGCAGGACGTGCACGGCACGCTCTCGGCCCGCCCGGACAACGACAAGCTGGTCTCCCTGGTGCGGGGCGCCAACGAGGAGTCCGAGCGTCGCAACGCCACCCAGCTGGACGAGGCCATGGCCACCTTCGCCGAGCTCATCCTCGGTGGCGGTGCCCCGACCCCGCCGCCGCCCACCGCGCTGCCCCGGCCGCAGCGGCGGGCCCGTGCCCCCAAGGGTGCGATCGCCAAGGCGGACAAGGGCGTGGACCTGGACGGCATCGACCTGGCCGCCGAAGGCGCCTGAGTCACCTCCTCCCGTGGCGCTCTCCCGGTACTGCCGGGAGGGCGCTACGGTGCTTTCCTGGGGTAGAATTCAGGGAGTTTCTGCTGGTCAGCGGGGAGGTGGCGGGGCGTGGCGAGAGTCGAGGACGTCATGGCCGCGGTGCGGGCCCGCACCGGTCCCGAGCCGCTGGCGAAGCTGCGGACGCTGCTCTACTACGCGCAGGCCTGGCACCTGGCCACCCATCGCCGCCCACTGTTCGGTGCCGCGATCGAGGCCCGGCGGGAAGGCCCGGTCGTACCTGAGGCCGGGGACCGGCAGGGCGATCCGGCGGCGCTGACCGAGCAGGAGCAGGAGGTGGTCCGGGGCGTGGTGGCGCGCTACGGCTCGTTCAGCCCCGCCGAGTTGAGCGCGATGGCCCGTGAGGAGCAGCCCTGGCGCGCGACGGGTGCTGGGGAGCCGCTGTCGCACGAGGTCATGGCGCGCTACTTCGGCCGTCAGGTGAGCGAGCACGACACCGCCATCGAGGAGGCCAGGGCAGGCGCGCGGCTGGAGGGGGTCGAGGTCACGGCGGGCTGCGTGGACTCGATGCGGGAGGTCGCCGAGGGGCGGCTGTCCACTGAGGACGCGATCGAACGACGGGTACGGGCGTTGCTGTCGCGGTGACGGATCCGTACTGCGGCGCCGACGGGGTGCTGCTCAACCGCTACGAGATCGCCGACGCCGAACTGCTGCGCCAGGTCGAGTTCGACGTGACCACCTTGCGCGCCCAGCAGTTGGCGCTCAACCCGCTGCCGGGCCGGTACGACCTGGCACACCTGTGCCGGTTCCACCGCCACCTGTTCCAGGACGTCTACGACTGGGCGGGCGAGCCGCGCCGGGTGGACATCGCGCGGTCGGCGGCCTTCGCGCACTGGCGGCACATCCGCTCGTACGGGGAGCTGCTGCTCGGGCGGCTGCGTGAGGAGCAGCTGCTGACGGGCCTGGGCCGGGACGAGTTCCTGGACCGGTTCACGCACTACTTCAGCGAGGTCAACGCCCTGCACCCGTTCCGCGAGGGCAATGGTCGTTCGCAGCGGGCGTTCTTCCGCCAGCTCGGGTTGCAGGCGGGCTGGCGGCTGGACTTCGCGGGCATGGACCCCGCCGAGTACAACGAAGCGTGCCGGTCGAGCATGGTGGACTCGACCGACACGCTTCGCGCGATCTTCGACCGGGCGCTGGTGGAGCTGGACTAGACGCCCATCGGGTGCCAGACGGTCTTGGTCTCCAGCACCGCGCGCATCCGCGCCATGTCCGGCTCGCGGGTCCAGTCCGGCTCGGTCCTCGGTGCCCGCAGCACGCGTTTCACGGTGCCCGCGGCGGCCTTCTCCAGTTCGGTGCGCGTGGAGTCCGGTGCCCCGGTCAGGTCCAGCGCGTTCACGTCGGCGTGCGCGGCCAGCCACGGGGCCAGCTCGGCCGTGCGGCCGGTGAGCACGTTGACCACGCCGCCCGGCACGTCGGAGGTGGCCAGCACCTCGGACAGGGTGATCGCGGGTAGCGGCCGGTCCTGGCTGCTGACCACCACGCAGGTGTTGCCCGCGGCGATCACCGGTGCGAGCACGCTGACCAGCCCGAGCAGGCTGGAGTGCTGCGGGGCGAGCACGGCGACGACCCCGGTGGGCTCGGGGGTGCTGAACGAGAAGTACGGCCCCGCGACCGGGTTCGAGGACCCGAGCACGGCGGCCAGCTTGTCGGTCCAGCCCGCGTACCAGACCCAGCGGTCGATCGCGGCGTCCACGATCGCCTCGGCGCGCTTCACGCCCTCGCTGGCGGTGACCTCGTGCACGAACTGCGCGCGACGGCCCTCCAGCAGTTCGGCGACCCGGTAGAGCACCTGGCCCCGGTTGTACGCGGTGGCGCCGGACCAGCCCGGGAAGGCCTTGCGCGCGGCGGCGACCGCCTCGCGCGCGTCCTTGCGGCTGGCCTGGGCCGCGTTGGCCAGGAAGCCGCCGCGCGAGTCGGCGACCGGGTAGACCCGCCCGGACTCCGAACGCGGGAAGGCGCCGCCGATGTAGAGCTTGTACGTCTTGGCCACGGTCACGCGATCAGACATCGAGGTACGCCTCCAGACCAGCACGGCCACCCTCGCGGCCGAAGCCCGACTCCTGGTAGCCGCCGAACGGGGCGGTGGGGTCGAAGCGGTTGAACGTGTTGGACCACACCACACCGGCGCGCATGCGCTGCGCGGCCCACAGGATCCGGGAGCCCTTCTCGGTCCAGATCCCGGCGGACAGCCCGTACGGGGTGTTGTTGGCCTTGGCCACGGCCTCTTCGGGGGTGCGGAAGGTCAGCACCGACAGCACCGGCCCGAAGATCTCCTCGCGGGCGATGCGCATGGACTGCTGCACCCCGGAGAACACGGTGGGCGCGAAGAAGAAGCCCTTGTCCGGCACGGGGCACGGGCTGGTCCAGCGGTCGGCGCCCTCGGCGTCCCCGGACTCGGTCAGCTCGCGGATCCTGTCCAGCTGGGCCTTGGAGTTGATCGCGCCCACGTCGGTGTTCTTGTCCAGCGGGTCGCCCAGCCGCAGCGTGGACACCCGCTGGCGCAGCTTCTCCAGCAACTCCTCGGCCACCGACTCCTGCACCAGCAGCCGGGACCCGGCACAGCACACGTGGCCCTGGTTGAAGAAGATGCCGTTGACGATGCCCTCGACGGCCTGGTCCAGCGGGGCGTCGTCGAACACGATGTTGGCGGCCTTGCCGCCCAGCTCCAGGGTCAGCTTCTTGCCGCTGCCCGCCAGCGAGCGCTGGATGAGCTTGCCCACCTCGGTGGACCCGGTGAAGGCCACCTTGTCGACACCGGCGTGGTTGACCAGCTCGCTGCCCACGTCACCGGCCCCGGGCAGGATGTTGACCACCCCGGGCGGCAGTTCGGCCTGCTGGCAGATCTCGCCGAGCACCAGCGCGGTCAGCGGGGTGGTCTCGGCGGGCTTGAGCACCACGGTGTTGCCGCAGGCCAGCGCCGGGGCGATCTTCCACGCGGCCATCAGCAGCGGGAAGTTCCACGGGATCACCTGACCGGCCACGCCCAGGGACCTGGGCGAGGGGCCGAAGCCCGCGTAGCCCAGCTTGTCCGCCCAGCCCGCGTGGTAGAAGAAGTGCGCGGCGGCCGTGGGCACGTCCACGTCCCGGGATTCCTTGATCGGCTTGCCGTTGTCCAGGCTCTCCAGCACGGCCAGCTCGCGCGAGCGCTCCTGCACCAGCCGCGCGATGCGGAACAGGTACTTGGCGCGCTCGGAGCCGGGCATGCGGCCCCAGACCTTGTCGTGCGCCCGGCGGGCGACCTTCACCGCGTTGTCCACGTCGGCGGCCGAGGCGGTGCTGACCTCGGCGAGCACCTCCTCGGTGGCCGGGTTGACGGTCTTGAGCGGCTCACCGGCGCCGTCGACGAACTTGCCGTCGACGAACATCTGGTAGTTGGCCTTGAGGTTGGCGATGTCCCGCGATTCAGGTGCGGGCGCGTAGTGCCAATTTTCTGGGCCCATCGTCATGTGTCAGTCCACCGTCACGTAGTCCGGGCCGCTGTAGTGGCCTTCGAGCTGAGTGCGTCGTTGCATCAGCAGGTCGTTGAGCAGGCTGGAGGCGCCGAAGCGGAACAGGCTCGGCGTGAGCCACTCCGGTCCGGCCACCTCGTGCACGGCCACCAGGTAGCGGATGGCGTCCTTGGTGTTGCGGATGCCGCCCGCGGGCTTGACCCCGCGCAGCTGCCCGGTGCGGTCCCGCCAGTCTCGGACGGCCTGCAACATCACGTGCGTCACCGGCAGGGTGGCGGCGGGGGAGACCTTGCCGGTGGAGGTCTTGATGAAGTCCCCGCCCGCGAGCAGGGCCAGCCAGGAGGCGCGGCGCACGTTGTCGTAGGTGGACAGCTCACCGGTCTCCAGGATGACCTTGAGGTGCGCGTCCCCACAGGCCGCCTTCACCGCCACGATCTCCTCGTACACCTGGCCGTAGCGGCCGGACAGGAAGGCGCCGCGGTCGATCACCATGTCGATCTCGCTGGCGCCCGCGGCCACCGCCATCTCGGTGTCGGCGATCTTGACCTGACGGTTGGACCGGCCGGAGGGGAAGGCCGTGGCCACGCTGGCCACGCCGACCCCGCTGCCGACCAGCGCGGTCACGGCCGTCTCCACCAGGTCGGGGTACACGCAGACCGCGCCGACGTGCGGGACCTCCGGATACTCGGCGTCCGGTCGGCGGGCCTTGGCTGCCAACGTTCGGACCTTGCCGGGCGTGTCCGCGCCCTCCAGGGTTGTGAGATCCACCATGGAGATGGCTGTGTCGATGGCCCACAGCTTGGAGGCCTTCTTGATGCTCCTGGTCGCCAGACCCGCGGCCCGCTGCTCGACTCCCACCTGGTCCACACCGGGAAGCCCGTGCAGGAATCGGCGCAGGGACGCGTCGTCGCGCGTGACCTCCGACAGCTCTGTCATGAGTATCGAGTCTAAGTGGCCACTTGGTGCGTACCTACTCAGGACAGCGAGGAGGCACCGTGACACTCACCCCTGACGAAGTGCGAGAAGTCCGGTTCAGCGCACCCCCATCGGGCCGCCGCGGCTACAACGCCGACGAGGTGGACCGGTTCGTGGACCGCATCGAGGCGACCCTGCGCGGGCGGGACGGCCTGACCGCCGAGGACGTGCACTCGATCCGGTTCCGCAAGCCGCCGCGCGGCGAGCCCGGCTACTTCGACGCCGAGGTGGACGTGTTCCTGAACCTGGCCGCGGAGACCCTGGCCGGGCTGGGCAGCGGCTACGACATGGCCGAGGTGGACGCGTTCATCGATCGCGTGGTCGCCGCCCTGCACGGGGCCGACGACCTGACCGTGCAGGAGGTGCGCGAGGTCAAGTTCGCCACCGCCGCGGTCGGCAGCGACGGCTACGAGGAGGAGGGTGTGGACTCGTTCCTGCTCGTGGTGGCGATGGCACTGGAGAAGCTGGCCGACCGCAGGCTGGACCCGCCGCACCTGCTCACGGCCGGGGACGTGGAGCGGGTTGGCTTCCACGCGGCGAAGCTGGACGAGTTCGGCTACCAGGAGGACGAGGTGGACGCCTTCCTCGACGCGGTCGCGGCGACCCTGCGCGGCACGGGCGGGCTCACCGCGCGGCACGTCCGCGAGATCACCTTCGGCGAGCCTGAGCAGCGCGGTCGCGGCTACGACCAGGACGAGGTGGACGCCTTCCTGGACTTGGTCGAGGCGCAGTTGGCAGCTAGTCCCGCCGCCAGTCGGCGGTGATCGTGCAGGTGGCCTCCGAGGCGGCCGTCGCACTGAACTTGATGCCGAACTGGAGGCTGACCTCGGTCGGCGCCTCCGAGCCCTGCTGGATGCTGGCCAGCGCCGCCAGCAGGGTCGGCTGCACGCGCTCGAACGCCTCCCGCAGCGCCCCGCCCGCCTGGCTGACCAGCTGTTCGGAGCGACTCACCCCGCCGCTGGCGTCGTCGTCGACCTCCACCAGCACGTGCTGACCGCCATCCAGGGTCAGCGCGACCACGTTCACCATAACGACCCCCGTCGTTCGCCGCGGGTTCAGTCTAGGTGTGCCAGTGGACTCCGTGAGGGTGAATGTCGTGCGGCGACACGCTGACGCCAGCGGGTGAGCTTGGGCCGTTCGAGCGGGACTCGCGTGCCTGTGGGCGGGACTCGCGCGTGGGTGAGCGGGACTCGCCGGTTCAGCGGGTGAGCTTGCGGCGGTCGGACTTGCGCGGCTTGCGCTTGATCTGCACCCCGCCCCAGAACGCCAGCCCGTTGACGCGCAGCACCGGCCCGTTCGGGTCGCCGACCCCGGCCGCGTCCCGGTCGAAACCGCCCATCACGCCGATGCCCTGGACCTGCACGGTCAGCTCGGGCGGCACGATGATGGTCACCCCGCCCATGATCGCCGTGGCGGTGATCGTGCACTCGCGCTGCTGGAACGTGGCCGCACGCAGGTCCAGGTCGACCCCGCCCCAGAAGGCGAAGACCGTCAGGTGCGCGGGCACCACCCAGTTGCCCCTGCGGCGCACCCCGCTCATGATCGCCACGGCGTTGGCGGAGTCGGGCTGGCCGCCGATCAGCGGCGACCGTCCACTCGGGACGGGCACCGGCGCGGGAGTGCCCTGGGTGGGCAGGTCCCTGGTGAAGACCTCCAGCTCACCGAAGGTCCGCGCCTGGTACAGGCCGCTCAGCCGTTCGTCCAGCTCGCCGACGGTCAACCGACCCTCGGACATGGCCTCGTGCAGCACCTTGGCGACCTTCTCCCGGTCGGCGTCGGAGGCGCGCAGTTCGCGGGGATCGGGCTGTTCGGTCACGGCGCAAGCCTAGAGCGCGCGGGCCTCAGGCGAACAGGGATTGGCCCCAGTGCTGGCCGGCGCCCACCCCGGGTGGGCAGGCGAACAGCCCGCCGCCGATGTGCTGGATGTACTCGTTGAGCGCGTCGCTCTCGCCGAGCTTGCGCTGCACCGAGATGAACTGCTCCGGGCTGCGCATGAAGGCGATGAAGAACAGGCCGCCGAGCAGGTTGCCGGTCGGGTCGATGCCGTCGGTGAACGAGTAGCCCCTGCGCAGCAGCCGGGTGCCGTTGTTGTGCTCCGGCGCGGCCAGCCGCACGTGCGCGTCCTCGGGGATGACCAGCCCGCCCTCGGCGTCCCTGGCCGCGAAGTCCGGGGTGTCGAACTCGCTCACCCCGGTCAGCGGGGCGCCGCTGCCCTTGTACCTGCCGAACACGTTCTGCTGGTCGCCCAGGTAGTCCCGGTCCCAGGTCTCGATGAACATCCTGATCCGGCGGGCCACCAGGTAGCTGCCACCGCGCAGCCAGGGCTGGTCGGTCTCCGCGCCCACCCACACGTGCTGGTCGATCAGCTCGGCCTGTTCGGCGCGCAGGTTGCGGGTGCCGTCCTTGAAGCCCATCAGGTTGCGCTGGGTGGCCTGCGCGCTGCTGGTGGACGCCGTGCGCCCGAAGCCCAGCTGCATCCAGCGCAGCACCACGGTGCCCGCGCCCAGCCGGGCCAGGTTGCGGATCACGTGGAAGGTCACCTGCGGGTCGTCGGCGCAGGCCTGCACGCACAGGTCCCCGCCGGTGTAGTGCGGGTCCAGGTCCTCCGGCGGCAGCTTCGGCAGCGGCCGCAACAGCGCGGGCCGCTTGGCGGCAAGGCCGAACCGGTCGTCGAACAGGGAGGGGCCGAAGCCGATCGTCACGGTCAGGTTGCCGGGTTTGAGCCCGGCCGCCTCACCGGTGTCGGCGGGCGGGGCCTGCAACTGCGAGGCGCCACCGGGAACCTGCTGGCCCCTGGTCATCGACTCGGCCGCCGCCGTCCAGGTGCGCAGCAGCTCCACCAGCTCGGACCGGTTCCTGGTCACCACGTCGAAGGCGGCGAAGGTGAGCCGGTCCTGCTGCTGGGTGACGATGCCCGCCTGCCGCTGGCCGCGGAAGGGGACGATCTGCGGTGCGGGCGCCGTCGGCGCGGCGCTGCCCGCGGCGTCGGCGGCGACCAGGCCGCCGACCCCGACCGCGCCGACACCCAGCGCCCCGATCCCGGTCAGCAAGGACCGCCGTGACACCGAGGACATCGGATTCCCCTTCCGCGACAACAAGATCAGGCGACCTTGGCGGCGACCTTGGACATGGCCTCGCCCAGGGCGTTGACCGACTGGGACAGCGCCTTCTGCTGGTCCTTGCCCACCGTGGAGTAGTCCACGTAGCCGGTCTCCAGGTAGCCGGGGCTCTGCACGTAGGGCCGCAGGGCCTTGTCCACCTCGGCGGCACGGTCCTGCACGGTCTTGGCCAGGTCGGCGTCGATCTTGCTCAGCGCGGGCTGCAACAGGCTGAACGCCTTGACCGAACCCTCCAGGTTGGCCTTGAAGTCCACCAGGTCGATGTGCGAGTAGCGCTCCTCCTCGCCGGTGACCTTGGTCTTCTGGATCTCGTCGATCAGCTCGGTGGCCCCGTTGGCGAGCTCCGCGGGCTGGAAGGTGGCCTTGGCGACCAGGTCCCTCAGCTTGCCCACGTTGGTGTAAAGCTCGTCGGCGACCGGGACCGTGCCGTCCAGGGACCTGGCCTCGAACAGCGCCTGCTCCAGCTTGTGGAAGCCCTTGAAGTCCTTGGCATCGGGGAAGTCGTCGGCCCGGCCGTCGATGTTCTTGTCCAGGTCGCCCCAGATCTCGGCCACCGGCTCGACGCGCTCGTAGAACACGCGGGCCTTGCCGTAGAGCACCTTCGCCCGGTCGGCATCGCCCGCCTTCACGGCGTCGGTGAAGTCCTTGGTACCGCTCACCAACTGGCCGACCTGCTCGTTGACCCAGGTGCCGTAGTCGGTGGTCGCCCTGACCAGGTCGGGGTTGTTCTTCCAGTTGTTCTTGGCGTCACCGGTGACCTTGAAGTCCCAGTGGTCCTGCTTGGCGCCGGGGCAGTAGACCTGGTAGTCGCCCTGGGACAGTTGGAGGGTGAAGCTGCCGTCCAGGCCTGGGGTCAGGTTCTCCTGCTCGCCCAGGATGCGCCCGCCGGAGAGCAGTTCGGCCTCGCTCACCGCTGCGGCGTCCTTGTTGGACACCTTGAAGTTGACCACGCCACCGTTGACCGTCCCGGGCTGCGGCTGGCAGCCGTCGGCGGTGATCTGGACCGTGACGTCCCCGCCCTCGCCCGAGGGCTGGCTGGCCTGGGTGGTCGGGCCGCCGCCGCACCCGGTGACGGCCAAGCCGACCACCGCGGTGATCGCGATGAGGCCGTGCGCTGTTCTCACGAGCTGGTCGCTCCCATCTTGCTGTCCTGATTGGATTTGGCCGTCCTGGGCCACAACACGTACGCCAGCATCGGCACGGCGTAGACCAGCCAGCCGGTGAGCTCGATGACCGAGGGCTTGGGCTGCACCCCGAGCACCCCGCTGAACAGCGAGTACAGCGGGGTTCCCTGCACCACCAACCAGGACAGGTCCAGTGCGGGCTGCTGGCCGATGGTGATCCAGTCCGCCTCGTACGCCGTGTGCAGGGAGGACATCACCAGTCCGGCGGCCACGATCACCAGCACCACACCGGTGATCCGGAAGAACCGGGACAGGTTGAGCCGCACGCCACCGCGGTAGATGCCGTAACCGATGGCGGCGGCCACCAGCACGCCGAGCGCTGCGCCGAGCGTGGCCAGTGCCGCGTTGCCGCTGGAGTTGAGCAGTGCCAACAGGAAGACGGCCGTCTCGAAGCCCTCGCGCAGCACGGCGAGGAACGCCATCGCGACCAGCGCGAAGGTCGAGCCCTGGGCCAGTGCGCTGGCCGCGGCGCCCTCCAGTTCGCGCTTGAGCCCGCGCGAGTGCTTGGCCATCCACAGCACCATGTAGGTCACCATCACCACGGCGAGCGCGCCGATGACCGTCTCCAGGCCCTCCTGCCCGCGCTGCGGCAGCCGCTGCGAGATCACCTGGAGGGTGATGCCGATGCCGATGCACAGCAGCACGGCGATGCCCACGCCCAGCCACACCTGGCGCAGTGCGTCGCGCCTGCCCTGTTGGCTGAGGAAGGCCGCGATGATGCCCACGATCAACGCCGCCTCGAGACCCTCGCGCAGTCCGATGACGAAGGTGGGGAGCATCGATCGCCGCCCTTCCCGTGAGATCAGGTGTGCCTTACCTGTAGTTAAGGCCAGGCTATCTAAATTGGGTGCGCGGACACTGTCAACCACACGAGGGACCGGGGATAGCGCAGGTCACGTGCCCAATTGAGAAATGGTGCGAATCGCCCGCGCACAATCACGCTCCGGTGTCCACCCGTCGCAGAACGAACAGGTCAGGGAAAACCGGCTACGGTGACCCGTCATGGACGTTCTCGTCGTCAACCACCCCCTGGCCAGGGCGCGGCTGACCACCATGCGCGATGCCCGCACGGACAGCGCCGCGTTCCGTGCCGCACTGCACGAGCTGACCGTGATGCTGATCTACGAGGCGATGCGGGAGGCCCCCGTGCGGGTGGAGCGCATCCACACCCCGGTGGCCCGCACCGACGGCTACCGGCTGGCCAACCCGCCGCTGCTGGTGCCGGTGCTGCGCGCCGGGCTGGGCATGGCCGACCAGGCGCACAAGCTGATCCCGGACGCGCAGATGGGCTTCGTCGGCCTGGCCCGCGACGAGAAGACCCTGCAACCCACCCCGTACATGGAGTCGCTGCCCGACAGCCTGGCCGACCGCCCGGTGCTGGTGCTCGACCCGATGCTGGCCACCGGCGGCTCCATGGTGCACACCATCCAGTTGCTGGCGGAGCGCGGCGCCACCGACGTGACCGCGGTCTGCACCCTGGCCGCGCCGGAGGGCGTGCGCCGGTTGGAGGAGTCCGGGCTGCCGGTGCGCGTGGTCACCGCGAGCGTGGACGAGCGGCTCAACGAGTCCGGGTTCATCGTGCCCGGGCTGGGCGACGCCGGGGACCGCCAGTACGGCGCGGTGTAGCTGGACCGCTTCACCTCGGCTGTTGAGTGTGAAAAGTGGTCTAGACCTTGACGAAAGGTGGTCTGGACCACATTCTTTCGGTGGGGCTCGGGGAGGTCACGTGGCGGCCACCTCCCCGGGCTCTTTCACCGCCTGCGCCAGCCGTCCACCGCGGCGCGCAGGGCCAGCTCGTAGACCGGGGCGACCTCGGCGCCCGGCGGCATCTTGCCCCGCAGTTCCAGGGACACCAGCCCGTGCACCAGTCCCCAGGCCGCGATGGCCACCGCGCGCGGCTCGACCGGGCGGAACACCCCGGCCACGACCGCCGCGTCCACGGCGTCGACCAGCACCTGGAAGGCGGCCAGCGCCACCTCCTGCACCTGTTCGTCCTGCTCGATGTCCCCGGTGAACAACATGTCGTACAGGTGCGGTTCGGCCAGCGCGTTCTCCCGGTAGGCCAGTCCGAGCCGCACCACGTCCTCGGCCGCGTCCCCGGTGCCGCCCACCGCGCGCAGCCGCGCGCCGAACCGCCGGTACGCCTCCAGGTAGACCGTTCTGACCAGCCCCGGCTTGCCGCCGAACAGCGAGTAGACGGCAGTGGTCGAGGTGTCCACGTCGGCGGCCAGCCTGCGCAGGCTCAGCGCGTCCACGCCCGAGCTGGAGATGAGCTCTCCCGCTCTGGCGAGCAGTCGCTGGCGCAGGGCCTCGTCGTGGGTCTTGGGTCGTGCCACCGGGCAACCCTACGGTGACCGAGGGCTCACCTCGACGACCTGGACCGGCGTGATACCACCTCGGTACCATCCGCTGGTGGCGATGACCCTGCGCTTGAGCGACGAGGAGAACCGGCAGCTCGACGAGCTGGCCGCCGCCGAGGGCCGCTCCAAGCAGGAGGTCGTGCGCTTGGCGCTGGCCGAGCGCTGGGCGCGGCTGCGCAAGGAGGAGCAGCTCGGCGAGGTGCTCGGCCGGGTGCTGCCGCGCTACCAGGGGCTGCTGGACAGGCTGGGTCCGGCCTGAGTTGGTGGAGTACCTCGACGCCGGTGACCTGCTCGTGCTGGCCACGGCCGTGACCGGCGGTGACCTCGTGGTGCGCGACCTCGGCCTGCTCGACTCCGCCGCGCACCGGCCCCGCGCCACCGTGCTCGGCGTGGAGGCCTACTCCTCGCTGTGGCTCAAGGCCGCCGCGCTGCTGCACTCCGTCGTGCGCACCCGCCCGCTCGCCCAGGGCAACTGGCGGCTCGGCTGGGTCGCCGCGGTCGCGCTGTGCGACATCAACGGCTGGTGGATCGACGCCGACGAGGACGAGGCGCTGGCCGTGGTCCGCGGCGTCGCGCACGGCCGCATCGAGGTGCCCGACCTGGCCGCCCGCTTCGACACCTGGGCCAGCCCCAAGGACGGCGCCTGGCCGGAGTAGGGGCGGGGCGGGCCCCACCTACCCATGTGCGTCCCCGCCACTCCCTGGGGGGCGTCCCCGTCACCAGTCTACCGCCCACCCCCGACACCTGATCTTGCTCAAGATCCACATGTGGACAACTCGCCGCCTGTGGACAAACGTTTGCGCCGCTACTTGCCGGCTGCCTGCCCACTGCCCGCAACCGCGTGGCCGGGTGAAGCGCTTGACCTGGAGTGCACTCCAGCTCCTACCGTCGTGGTGTGACTTACTCGATCGCCCAAGCAGCGGAGCGCAGCGGCCTGTCCATCGACACGCTCCGCTATTACGAACGAATCGGGCTGGTCGACCCGCCAGCCCGCGACTCAGGGGGGCGTCGTCTGTACTCGGACAACGACCTCGCGTGGTTGGGCTTCCTCACCAAGCTGCGGACCACCGGCATGCCGATCAGGCTGATGCGGGAGTACGCGCAACTGCGCCACAAGGGGTCGGCCACGGCGGGCCGGCGCAAGCAGATCCTCTTCGAGCACCGCGCCGACGTGCGCCAGCGCATCGCCGAGCTGCACGCCTGCCTCGAGGTGCTCGACTGCAAGATCACGAACTACGCGGAGATCGAGGCCAAGATGGCCGGTCAGCAGCTCATCCAGGAGGCATCGGCATGACACTGTCCACCAGGCGTCTCGGTCAGCTCGAAGTCGGTGCACAGGGCCTGGGCTGCATGGGCATGAGCCAGGCGTACGGCGTGGGGGACGAGGCCGAGTCGATCGCGACCGTGCACCGCGCCCTCGAACTGGGTGTGACCCTGCTCGACACCGCCGACCAGTACGGCAACGGGGCCAACGAGGAACTGGTCGGCCGGGCGATCGCGGACCGCCGCGACCAGGTCGTGCTGGCCACGAAGTTCGCCTTCGTCAAGAACGAGGACGGCTCCATCGCGGGCCTCCGGGGCGATGCCGAGTACGTGCGTCAGGCGTGTGACGCCTCGCTGCGCAGGTTGGGCGTTGACCACATCGATTTGTACTACCAGCACCGGGTTGACCCGAATGTTCCGATCGAGGAGACGGTCGGGGCGATGGCGGAGCTGGTGGAGGCGGGCAAGGTCCGTTACCTGGGGCTGTCCGAGGCTGGGGCGGAGACGATCCGGCGGGCGCACGCGGTGCACCCGATCACCGCATTGCAGAGCGAGTGGTCGCTGTGGACCAGGGACATCGAGGGCGAGATCCTCGGCACCTGCCGTGAGCTGGGCATCGGCCTGGTGCCGTTCTCCCCGCTGGGGCGTGGCTTCCTGACCGGCCAGGTCACCTCCGTGGACAACCTGGCCGCCGACGACATGCGCCGCGGCCTGCCCCGGTTCACCGACGGCAACCTGGAGCGCAACCTGGCGATCGTCGCGGCGCTCAGGGCGCTGGGCGAGCAGCGCGGGGTCACGGCGGGGCAGTTGGCGCTGGCCTGGGTGCAGCACCAGGGCGCCGACGTGGTGCCGATCCCGGGCACCAAGCGCCGCAAGTACCTGGAGGAGAACGCGGCGGCGGCCCAGTTGGAGCTGTCGGCCGAGGAGCTCGCAGCGATCGAGGCCGCCGCACCGGCGGAGCAGATCGCGGGCGACCGCTACACCGCGGCGATGCAGGCCCTCTCGGGCCGCTGAACCGCACACGCGACGAACTGAGGGGTTTCACCATCATGGGAGCAACACTGCCCACGCGCAGGCTCGGCCAGTTGGAGGTCTCCGCGCAGGGTCTGGGCTGCATGGGGATGAGCGAGTTCTACGGTGCCGGTGACGACACCGAGTCGATCGCCGTCATCCACCGCGCCCTCGAACTGGGTGTGACCCTGCTCGACACCGCCGACATGTACGGCAAGGGCCTCAACGAGGAGCTGGTTGGCCGGGCGATCGCGGACCGCCGCGATCAGGTCGTACTGGCCACCAAGTTCGGCATCGTCCGCACCGACGACCCGACGGTGCGCGGCGTCCGCGGTGACGCGGAGTACGTGCGTCAGGCGTGTGACGCCTCGCTGCGCAGGTTGGGCGTTGACCACATCGATTTGTACTACCAGCACCGAGTTGACCCGAATATTCCGATCGAGGAGACGGTCGGGGCGATGGCGGCGCTGGTGGAGGCGGGCAAGGTCCGTCACCTGGGGCTGTCCGAGGCTGGGGCGGAGACGATCCGGCGGGCGCACGCGGTGCACCCGATCACCGCGCTACAGACCGAGTGGTCGCTCTGGTCGCGCGACCTGGAGCAGGAGATCGTCCCGGCCTGCCGTGAGCTGGGCGTCGGTGTCGTGGCCTACTCCCCGCTGGGGCGTGGCTTCCTGACCGGGCGCTACACCTCCGCGCAGGACTTCACCGAGGGCGACTTCCGGCAGGTCGGGCAGCCGCGCTTCGCCGAGGAGAACCTGGCCAAGAACCTCGCGATCGTCGAGGCGCTCAAGTCGCTGGCCGCCGACCGGGGCGTCACCGCGGGTCAGCTCGCGCTGGCCTGGGTGCAGCACCGCGGCTCGGACGTGGTGCCGATCCCGGGCACCAAGCGCCGCAAGTACCTGGAGGAGAACGCGGCCGCGGCCCAGTTGGAGCTGTCGGCCGAGGACCTCTCCGCCATCGAGTACGTGGTGCCGCTCAACGCCGTCGCGGGCAGCCGCTACCCCGAGGCTGGCATGGAGCTCGTGGGCCGCTGACAGGTCGCGTGAAGGTGGCTTTCCCTGCGCCCAGCGCAGGGAAAGCCACCTTCACGCCATCAACCCGGCCGCCAGCGTCGCGCCGAGTTCCCAGCACGCCTCCCGGGCCGCCTTGTCCAGCGCCCCGAGGACCGACACGGGGCTGGCGGCCCGCGTCCAACCGAGCCCAGTGGTGATCATCTCAACTGACTTGACCGCGCCCGAGGTGTCGTTGTCCCCGTGCACGTAGAGCCCGTACGGCTTGCCGCGCGTGGCGTCCAGGCACGGGTAGTACACGGTGTCGAAGAAGTGCTTGAGAGCGCCTGATCCAGTGTCCAGCTTTTGAGTCAAAATCCTACGACGGTATGTGATGCGGTGTGCCATCATCTGCGGGCGATGCTGGGCTAACCGCATGAGTATCTCCAGCGTCGAACCGACCGATTCGGCAGGTGGTGAAGTGCCAAGAGGGAGGCGACATGGCGACCGAGGTCATCGCCGACGTCCCGGCGATGTTGTGGGCCAGGCGGGTCGACGGCAAGGTATATGTTTACCGATCAGTCTTGGTTCGAGAAGACCATGCGTTGTATGCGCCGGTTCGTGATGTCCTGACGAAGATCGAGGCCCGGTTGGTGCATCGGCAGGTCGACGATGACGTGAACATGATGTTTCACCAAGCCGAGACACTGTGGTACCACGCCCCCGACGTCAGCGATGACGAAGTGTGCTCGATAGCTGAGATGGCCTGGTTCCTGGGGATCTCCCTGGAAGGGTGCATCGACCAGCTCGTCCGTGACAGCCTGCTGATCGCATACGACGACGGCACGTATCTGCCGACTAACTACGCGATCCAGTCAGGAATGCTGATGCCCCGGGAGCGCGGCCCGATGTCATGAAGGTGCCGTTGAGGACGCCGAACGTCCTGAGGGGCACCTTCATGACGTCCGAACTATGGCATCAGCCCGGCGGCCGTGGTCGCTCCAAGTTCCCAGCATTCTTGTAGATCTTGTTTGGTGGGCTCACCGGCGACGAGAACGTGATTGGTCGCCTTGGTCCAACCCATGCCTTTGGTGATGCTTTCCACGCTTCTGACTGCGCCGGTCATGTCGTTGTTGCCGTGTACGTACAGCCCGTACGTGCGACCTTTGGTGCTGTCGAGGCACGGGTAGTAAACAAGATCAAAAAAGGTCTTCAACGCGCCCGACATGTACCCCAACGCGGCCGGAGTGCCCAACAAGAAGCCGTCTGCCTCAAGCGCATCTATGGCGGTCGTGGCGAGCGCGGCCTTGCGGACGACCTCCACGCCTTCGACCTCCGGCGTTGTGGCACCTCTCACAACAGCCTCGAACATGGCTTGCAGGTTGGGGGACGGGGTGTGGTGAACGATCAGCAGTCGGGGCACATGCCCAACGATGCTCAGGTGGCAGTCGGGGCGCAACGTGACGCTCCGCAACCGGCGTTTGCCCAGGTCAAAGGCAAACACTGCTTCTACACGTTGACACCGGACATGTACCCGATGTTGGCCGGGGTGCCGAGCAGCACGGCATCGGATTCGAGCACGTCAACGGCGTTGGCGGCCAGGGCGGGGCGGCGCACGACCTGCACGCCGGTGATCTCCGGATCGGACGCACCGGACACCACCGCCTCCAGCATGGCCTGCGTGGCGGGTGACGGTGTGTGGTGCACGATCAGCAGTCTGGACACGGAAAGCGAGCGTGCCGGGCCCGCGCCGGACACGCAACCCGGCCCGCACCCCACACGTCCTACGTACAGGAAACGCTGATATACCTGGACGAACTGTGGACGTGACTTCTTCTCTGGTATCGGGCAGCCGCCGCAAGCGGATCTTCTACTTCGGCTGGCTCGCCGTCGGCATCGGCCTGATCGGCCTGCCGCTGGTGGTCGTGGCGCTGTGGCCGGGCATCGACCACACGCCGTACTCGGCCAACATCGTGCTGATGGCGTTCGGGCTGAGCCTGACCTCGGTCAGCTACGCGTTCGGCCGCGCCTCGATCGCGGGCATGACCGAACGACGGCCCCGACCCGTGTCGGGACCGTCGAACGTGCCGTACCTGCTGGCCGGGGTGTTCCTGCTGGTGGCCGTGATCGCGCTGATCGTGGCCGCCGCCTAGACCAGCAGCGCGCTGATCTCCCCGTGCAGCTGGGCCAACCGGGCGCGAGCCTGCTCGCGGGCGGCGCCGAGATCGCCGCTCACCGGCTGCACGACCTCCAGGTACGCCTTGACCTTCGGCTCGGTGCCGGACGGGCGGATCAGCACCCGCACGCCCGCACCGCGCAGTGCGAGCACGTCGGCGCGGGGGCGCAGGTCCTCGGCGGTGACCGTGACCGAACCCAGTTGTGCGGGCGGGTCGGCGCGCAGCTCGGACATCAGTGAGCCGATCCGGCTGAGGTCGTCCACCCGCAGCGACACCTGGTCGGTCAGGTGCACGCCGTGCGCCACCGACAACTCGTCCAGCACGTCGAGCAGCGTCCTGCCCTCGGCCTTGAGCGTGGCGGCGAGGTCGCAGGCCAGCACGGCGGCCGAGATCCCGTCCTTGTCCCGCACGAAGTCCGGGTCCACGCAGTGCCCGAGCGCCTCCTCGTACGCGTAGACCAGCCCGGTGCCCAGCCCGTCCCCGGCCCGGACCAGCCACTTGAACCCGGTCAGCGTCTCGTCGTAGCTCGCGCCGTGCGCGGCGGCCACCGAGGACAGCAGCGAGGAGGACACGATCGTGGTCGCCACCAGTGCACCCGCACCGTCCACAGTGGACAGAACGTGCTCGCCGAGCAGCACACCGGTCTCGTCCCCGCGCAGCATCCGCCACGAACCGTCCCGCTCGCGCACGCCCAGCGCGCAGCGGTCGGCGTCCGGGTCCAGGGCCACCGCCAGATCGGCGTCCACAGTGGACGCCAACTCCAGCAGCAGGTCCGTGGCGCCGGGCTCCTCCGGGTTCGGGAAGGACACGGTGGGGAAGTCCGGGTCCGGCTCACGCTGCTCGGCCACGAAGTGCACGTCGGTGAACCCGGCCGCGCCCAGCACCGAGGCCAGCGTGTCGGCGCCGACCCCGTGCATCGGGGTCGCGGCCACGCGCAGCTCGCGGGCCGTACCGCGCGGCAGACCGGCGGCCCGCGCCACGTACTCGGCGACCTCGGCGGCGGGCACCGTGGACCAGTTGGTGGAACGCGGCACCGAGACGGCCGCGGCCACCGCCTCGATCGCCGCCTCGATCTCGCGGTCGGTCGGCGGCACGATCTGCGCGCCCTGCTGCACGTACAGCTTGTAGCCGTTGTCCGCGGGTGGGTTGTGCGAGGCGGTGATCTGCACCCCGGCGACCGCGCCCAGCCGCCGCACCAGGAAGGCCGTGACGGGCGTGGGCAGCGGACCGCCCAGCACGCGCACGTCGAACCCGGCCGCCGCCAGCACCCCGGCCGCCGCCTGGTGGAACTGCTTGGAGCCGTGCCGCGCGTCCCGGCCGACCACCACCAGGCCACCGGCGTGGCCGTTGCGCCGCAACCAGTCCGCCAGCCCGGCCGTGGTGCGCACGACCACGGCCTCGTTCATGCCGTTGGGCCCGGCGCGGACCGGCCCGCGCAGCCCCGCCGTGCCGAAGGTGAGCGGCCCGGCCATCCGGTCGGCCAGTTCCTCAGCCGCGGCCGGGTCCCCGGCGATGGCCTTGGCCAGCACGGCCTGCAACTCGGCGCGCGCCGCCGGGTCCGGGTCGTCGGCGATCCAGCGGAACGCGGCGTCGCGCAGCGCGGGCCGCACCGTCATGCCCGGCTCACCAGCTCGCGCAGCAGCGAGCCCATGCCGGTGGCCGCGGCCTTGCCCGCCTCCAGGACCTCCTGGTGGTTGAGCGGCTCACCGGTCATGCCCGCGGCCAGGTTGGTCACCAGGGACAGGCCGAACACCTCGGCCACCCCGGCGGCCCGCGCCGCGATCGCCTCCAGCACCGTGGACATGCCCACCAGGTCGGCGCCCAGCGTGCGCAGCATCCTGATCTCGGCGGGCGTCTCGAAGTGCGGGCCGGGCAGCGCCGCGTACACGCCCTCCTCCAGCGCGGGGTCGATCTGCCTGGCCAGCTCGCGCAGCCTCGGCGAGTACAGGTCGGTCATGTCCACGAAGTTCGCGCCGACCAGCGGGGAGCGCGCGGTGAGGTTCAGGTGGTCGCTGATCAGCACCGGCTGGCCCACCCGCATGCCGTGGCGCAGGCCGCCCGCGGCGTTGGTGAGCACCACCGTGCGGCAGCCAGCGGCGGCCGCGGTCCGCACCCCGTGCACGACCGTCTCGATGCCCTTGCCCTCGTACAGGTGGGTGCGGCCCAGCAGCACCAGCACCCGGTTGTCCCCGGCGCGCACGGACCGGATCGTGCCGCCGTGCCCGGCCACCGTCGGCGCCAGGAAGCCCGGCAGCTCGGCGACCGGCACCTCGACCTCGGCCTGGCCGATCACGTCCGCGGCGGGCCGCCAACCCGAGCCGAGCACCACGGCCACGTCGTGCCGCTCGACCCCGGTCCGCTCGGCCAGTGCCGTCGCGGCCCGCGCGGCCAGCTCCTCGGGGGTCACGCTGATGTTCTCGCTGATACCGGTCACGTGGTCGAGCCTAAAACCTTCACGCCGTGACCCGGAAACTCGCGGTGACCGTGGTGAACAGCTTGTTCGGGAGGGAGCCGCCCTCCTCCTGGGTCGCGGTCGCCAGCGTGACCACCCACAGGTCCCGGTCCTTGGGCAGCGTGGCCACCAGGTAGCTGCGCTGCTGGCGGTCGTTGCTGCGCACCTGCGGCCCGCCGTTGTCGTCGGTCCGGTAGACGAACTGCTGGGGGTTGGTGAAGCCGGTGACCCCGTTGAGCGAGGTGGTCAGTCCGGGCTTGCGGTAACCGGGCTGGGTCTTCTCCAGCATGTCCAGGTACGGCTTGATGTCGCTGCCCGAGGAGTACCGCGGGTAGCGCTGCACGCTCAGCTCCTGGCTGCCGTCGCGGCTGACCCAGTGGTGCACCACGCTCGCGGGCAGCGTCATGACCGCCAGGCGCTGCTCCACGAAGTGCTGCCAGTCCTGCGGGATGGTGATCGCGAAGGCCCCGCCGGTACCGCCCGCGGCGATCTCCGCGTTGTCGGTGACCTCGCTCATCGGCGGCAGCGAGGCGGTGGTGGTCGGGCTGGGCCCGTCCACCTGCACCGGCGCGGGTACCAGCGGCTGCCCACCGGCCACCCTGGTCAGCGCGAACCCGCCCACCGTGGACAGGGCGAACAGCAGGAACGCCACCAGGCCCACCACCGCGATGGCCAGCCCGCCGCGCGGCCCGGGCACGTGCTCCCGGGGCGGCGCGGGCCGCTCGGTGGGGCCGGTCATGAACGGCAGCGGGCCGGGGTCGGCGGCCAGCGGGGTGTCCGCGGGCGGGTCCACCCGCTTCGGCTTGGGCATGGTGGGCCGCATCGGGGCCGGTCGCGGCACCTCCAGGTGCGGGAAGGTCACCGCGTCCAGGTCGGCGACCAGCGGGCGCAGCCGCCTGCGCACCTCGGTCAGCGGCATCCGGGCCGCCGGGTCCTTGACCATCAGCCCGGCGATGACCGGCTCCAGCACCCCGGCGGCGCTGGGCCTGGGCACCTCGCCGTGCACCACCTCGGTCACCGTCGCGAGGGGGTCGTCGTCGGCGTCGTAGGGCGGGCGGCCCTCCAGCACCGAGAACAGGGTGGCGCCCAGGCTCCACAGGTCGGCGGCCGGGGTTACCTGCTGACCGGAGGCCACCTCCGGTGAGATGAAGGCCGGTGAGCCCAGCATGATGCCGGTGCTGGTCATCGTCGTCTCGGCCACGTTGCGGGCGATGCCGAAGTCGGTCAGCTTGATCTGCCCGCTGTCGCCGACCAGCACGTTGCCCGGCTTGACGTCGCGGTGGGTGATGCCCGCCCGGTGCGCGGCCTCCAGCGCGGCGGCCACCGCGTCGGCCACGGTGATCGCCTGGTCCAGTTCCAGCGGCCCCTGCTGGCGGACCACCTCGGCCAGGCTGCGCGAGGGCACCAGTTCCATCACCACGAACGGCTCCCCGTCCTGCCTGGCGATGTCGTGCAGGGTGACCACGTTCGGGTGGGACAGCACGGCGATGGCCCGGGCCTCGCGCAGCGTGCGCTCGCGCAGCGCGTCGGCCTCGCCCGCGGGGATGCCCGGCGGCAGCAGCATCTCCTTGACCGCCACCTTGCGGTGCAGGAACTCGTCGTAGGCCGCCCACACCGTGCCCATCGACCCGTTGCCGAGCACGTGCTGGAGCCGGTAGCGGCCCGCGATGACCCGTTCTGCGGCTGGCGTGGAGGGCTCCTGCGCGGACATGGCGCCCATTGTCCACCAACACCGCTCAGCCGGTGGATGTGCGCCGGGCTGGGGCATCATTAGGCTCAGTAGATCAACACCCGCCCCGGCGAGGAGGCAGTCGATGTCCCGTGTGCTCGCGCTCGGCACCGTGTTCCTGTGGGCCGTGCTGACCGCGCCGACCGCGTGGGCGGACGACCCGACCCCGCAGCCCGGCCCCTCGCTCAACCCACCGCAGAACCAGGGGCTCGGTGAGGACGCCAAGCAGAAGCTGATCATCGTGGTCGTGGTGGCCGCGCTGCTGGCGATCGTCTGGTACGGGCGCAGGGTGCGCAAGAGGAACCAGAGCGCGGGCTGAGCCGACCCTCCCACATCGTGGGACAGACTTCGCCGCCCGCCGACGATTTCATGATCATTAACTGAACGGCGGGTACAGCCAGGCATAACTTTCCCGCGATCGGCCCGCCGCTCGGCGCATTCTGGGCACCGGCCAGCCCCCAACGCGCAAAACTCCACCGGACAGGAAGGACCGGTGGGGCAGGATGGCGCAAGTGAGTACCGACCCCAAGGCGACCTGCCGCGCAGTGCTGCAGCGGTACGAGGACGCACTCGTCGGACTCTCCCGCAGCATCCATGCGGAACCGGAGCTGGCGTTCCGCGAGCACCGCAGCGCCGCGAAGATCGCCGACCTGGCCGAGCGCGAGGGCTTCCAGGTGGAGCGCGGGGTCGCCGGACTGGACACCGCCTTCACCGCCACCTACGGCACCGGTGAGCTGGTCGTGGCCCTGTGCGCCGAGTACGACGCGCTGCCCGAGGTCGGGCACGCCTGCGGGCACAACGTCATTGCCGCCTCCTCCACCGGCACCGCGCTGGCCCTGCGCGAGGTCGCCGACCAGCTGGGCATCACCGTGAAGCTGATCGGCACGCCTGCCGAGGAGGCCGGTGGCGGCAAGGTCCTGATGCTGGAGCGCGGTGTCTTCGACGACGCCGCGATGGCGATGATGGTGCACCCCTCGCCGGACGAGACCTGCGCCTCGCCCTCCCTGGCCATCGTGGACCTGGAGGTCACCTACCGAGGCAAGGAGTCGCACGCCGCCGCGGCGCCACACCTGGGCGTGAACGCCGCTGACGCGGTTACCCTTGCCCAAGTGGCAATCGGGCTGGCCCGCCAGCACCTCGAGCCGAAACAGATGGTTCACGGCATCGTCACCAACGGCGGTGCCGCGCCCAATATCGTTCCCGCGAGGACGTCTGCGCTGTTCTACCTGCGTGCGGCGGACCTCGAATCGTTGCAGCGCCTGGACAACCGCATCCGGGGTTGCTTCGAGGCCGGTGCCGTGGGCACCGGGTGCGCCCTGGAGGTCGAGCAGGTCTCCCCGGTGTACACCGAACTGGCGCCGGATGAGTGGCTGGCGCAGGCGTACCGCGCCGCCGCCACCGAACTCGGCCGCTGCCTGCTGAGCCCGCAGGAGGAACTGCTGCGGACAGCGGGCAGCACCGACATGGGCAACGTCACGAGGGCGTTGCCCGGGATCCACCCAACCATTGCAATCGATTGCGGAGACGCGGTGAACCACCAGCCGGAGTTCGCCGCGGCCTGCGCCTCGCCATCAGCGGACAGGGCCGTGCTCGACGGCGCCCTGTCGATGGCGTGGACCGCGGTGGCCGCGGCGACCGACTCCGACCAGCGGGCAAGACTGCTCGACGGGGTGCGGCACCGAAGCGGATCCGCTGGAGGTGTGGCGTGACCGTGCTGGACTCGCGGCCCGAGCTGCCCCTGGAGGGCGAGGGCGACCGGCGCGAAGCAGGTTCCGAGATGCTGATCACCGACTCCGGGGTCAGCATGTCAGACGTGCAGGACCTCGGTGCCGGACGTGGCCCGTCCTGGCTCGACGAGTGGCTGGGCAGAGGGCTCGCCGACGTCGTCGCCTGGCGGCGGCACGTGCACGCGCACCCCGAGCTGTCCTACCAGGAGCACCAGACCACAGACCTACTCGTCAGCCAACTGCGCTCGGCGGGCCTGCACCCGAAGGTGCTGCCCGGCGGGACCGGTCTGCTCTGCGACATCGGCACCGGCGAGCGCTGCGTGGCGCTGCGGGCCGACATCGACGCGCTGCCGCTGACCGAGGCCACCGGCCTGCCATTCTCATCCACAGTGGACGGTGCGTGCCACGCGTGCGGTCACGACGCGCACACCGCGGTGCTGCTCGGCGCGGCCCTGGCCCTGGCCTCCGCCCCCGAGCTGCCCGGCCGCGTGCGGCTGGTGTTCCAGCCCGCCGAGGAGGCCATGCCCGGCGGAGCGCTGCGCGTCATCGAGGCGGGCGGTCTCGAGGGCGTGGAGCGGATCTTCGGCCTGCACTGTGACCCGAGGTTGCAGGTCGGCAGGGTCGGCACCCGTGTCGGGCCGATCACCTCCGCCGCCGACATGCTGGAGCTGCGGCTGACCTCACCCGGTGGGCACACCTCGCGCCCGCACCTGACCGCCGACCTGGTGCACGCGCTCGGCACGGTGATCACCGGCCTGCCCGCGCTGCTCAACCGCCGGGTCGACCCGCGCTCGGGCACGGTGCTGACCTGGGGTGCGGTGCACGCGGGTGAGGCCGCCAACGCCGTGCCGCAGAGCGGAGTGCTGCGCGGCACCCTGCGCACCGGGGACCACCACGTGTGGGAGGACCTGGAACCGCTGGTCAAGGACCTGGTGCAGTCGCTGCTGTGGCCGACCGGGGTGGGCTTCGAACTGGTGCACACCCGCGGGGTGCCGCCCGTGGTCAACGAGGCGGAGAGCACCGCGCTGCTGCGCGCGGGCGTGGAGGCGGCACTGGGCGAGGACGCGCTGGCCGGGACCGAGCAGTCCTCCGGCGGCGAGGACTTCGCCTGGTACCTGGAACACGTGGCCGGCTCGTTCGCGCGCCTGGGCGTGTGGAGCGGCGAGGGGCGGCAGTACGACCTGCACCAGCCGACCTTCGTGCTCGACGAGCGGGCGATCCCCGTGGGCATCCGGCTGATGGTCCACACCGCCCTGACCGCCCTGGCCTGAGCTGTTCCACACCGCGTGTCGGCGCTTCCGGTACGGCGTGTCGGACGTTCCCGTGCGGTGAGTTGTCCACAGGCAGGGTAGTTGTCCACAAGTCGAGAAATGCCTGGTGACAGGGTGATCTGGCGCCCACATCGTCAGATGTATGACCAGTTTGCCCACAGGCCTGTACGGCGCCTTCACCCGTGACCAACTTCGGCTCGCGCTGGGTGATCGCGGAGCGCGAATCGCGCTCCGCGATCACCGTGCGCTGCACTTCACGCGCGACGTCCTGGTCGATGCGCGACGCGCACTCTCCTTGCACACGAGATGCGCCGCCTCTGTGCTCGCGGCCACGCCGCCTGTGACGCTCACCAGTTTCACCGCCGCTGCCCTGCATGGCTGCGCTGCCGCCTTGCACGTGCCGGTCCACCTACATGTCCGCTACGACCGCCAGATCAGGTCCAGGGCCGGGCTGCGCGTCCACCAGGGCGACTACGAGGACCAGGACGTGGTGGACGTCGACGGCCTGCCGGTGTTCGTCCCCGAGCGGGTGATCGCCGGGTTGATCTGTGACGAGACTCGCTGGCGGGCCTTGGCCTGTTTCGACGAACTGCTCTCCAGGCTCTCCCCGGTCCGTCGTGCGGCGTTCAAGGCCGATGTCGCCCACAGGGTGCGTGAACGCCGGGACCGCCGCGGGACCCGTCGGGCGGAGTTGTTGTTCGAGCTGGCCAGCGGTTTGCCCGAGTCGCCGTCGGAAAGCAAGCTCCTGCTCACCGTCGTAGACGCTGGCCTCGCTGCGCCGACGTGCCAGCACGAGGTCTGCAAGCTCGACGGCACCTTGCTCTACAGGCTCGACTTCGCCTGGCCGGATGCGATGGTCGCGCTGGAGTACGACGGTTACGCGGCACATGAGGGGCGGGACGAGCAGGATCGCGCCCGGGACGAGGACCTCCATCGACGGGGCTGGCTCGTCCTGCGCGCCACTGCTGAGGACCTGCGGGAGCCTGCGGCGCTCATCGCCAGGTTGCGCGCGGCCCTCGGACGGCGGCGGTGAGCCGGACCGTCGAACGCACCGCACCGGAAGCGCCGACACGCGGTTCCGGAATGTCGAACACGCGGTACCGAAGGCGCCGACACACCGCGCCGGAACGTCCGACACGCGGTACGGGAAGCGCCGACACGCGGTGCCGGAACGTCCGACACGCCGGGACTCGCGTTAGCCGTTCAGGCCTCGGCAGGGGCGGGTGCGCAGGTCGGCGACGTAGTCGTCCGGGGCGCCCGCGGCCTCCGCGGCGTCGGCGACCACGCCCAGGTACCGGGCCGAGGGCAGGCCGCCCTCGTAGGCGTCGAGCACGTAGAGCCAGGACACGGCGGTGCCCTCCAGGGTCTGCGCCCGCAACCGGATCTTCTTGTACAGGCCGAGCGCGCCCTCCCAGCGGTCCAGGGTCGACTCGTCCCTGGGGCTGACGTCGTAGAGCACGACGAAGACCTGCGAGTCGGGGTCCTCGACGATCGTGGCGAGGGAGCCCTCCCAGCCGAGGTCCTCGCCGCCGAAGGTCAGACGCCATCCGGCGAGCCATCCGGTTCCCGCCATCGGCGAGTGCGGAGCTCGCTCCATCATCTGGTTCGGGTCCATGTTGGACCCGTAAGCGGCGTAGAGCGGCACGACGACAGAGTAGCGACCTCGGCGATCAGCGGCCGGGATGCCGAGCGGGTCGCGCGCCCGGTCAGCCGACCGCGTACGGTTGCACCGGCTTGTGACGACCGGTAAGAGGAGGACCCGGTGACCCGGATCGTGATCATGGGCGGTGGCCCTGCCGGCTACGAGGCAGCCCTGGTCGCGGCACCGCACGGTGCCGAGGTCACCGTGGTGGAGCGGGACGGCCTCGGCGGGGCCTGCGTGCTCTACGACTGCGTGCCCTCGAAGACCTACATCGCCTCGGCGGGGGCCCGATCGGCCTTCCGCAATGCCGGTGAGCTGGGCATTCGCACGAACAGCTCGGAGGCGGGCGTCGAGGTGCCCGTGGTCCACGGACGGGTGAAGGGGCTCGCGCTGGCGCAGTCCGCCGACGTCCGGGCCAAGTTGCAGCGCGAGGGCGTGCGCCTGATCACCGGTACCGCCCGGCTCTGCGACGACGCGCCGGGCCTGGCCCAGCACCGCGTGGTGGTCACCACCAGTGAGGGCGAGGAGGTGCTGCCCGCCGACATCGTGTTGATCGCCACTGGCGCGACCCCGCGCGTGTTGCCCGGGGCCGTGCCCGACGGCGAGCGCATCCTGGACTGGCGGCAGATCTACGACCTGGCCGAGCTGCCGGAACACCTGATCGTGGTGGGCTCCGGCGTGACCGGTGCGGAGTTCGCCTCCGCCTACACCGAGATCGGGGTCAAGGTCACCCTGGTGTCCAGCCGGGACCGGGTGCTGCCGCACGAGGACGCCGACGCCGCCGCCGTGCTGGAGGACGTGTTCCTGGAGCGGGGCAGCGACATGGCCAAGCACGCCCGCGCCGACCGGGTCGAGCGCACCGAGAAGGGCGTGAAGGTCTACCTGGAGGACGGTCGCACCGTCGAGGGAAGCCACGCGCTGATGACGGTCGGCTCGGTGCCCAACACCGCCGACATCGGCCTGGACCGGATCGGCATCGAGCTGGGCCGGGGCGGGTTCATCCCGGTGGACCGCGTGTCGCGCACCACGGTCAGCGGGGTCTACGCGGCCGGGGACTGCACGGGCGTGCTGATGCTCGCCTCGGTGGCCGCCATGCAGGGCCGCATCGCCATGTGGCACGCCCTGGGCGAGGCCGTGCAGCCGATCCGGCTCAAGACGGTGGCCGCGAACGTGTTCACCAACCCGGAGATCGCCACGGTCGGCATCAGCCAGCAGGCCATCGACTCCGGTGAGGTGCCCGCGCGCACGATCATGCTGCCGCTGGCCACCAACCCGCGCGCCAAGATGGAGGGCCTGCGCAGGGGCTTCGTGAAGCTGTTCTGCCGACCGGCCACCGGCGTGGTCATCGGCGGGGTCGTGGTGGCCCCGACGGCCAGCGAGCTGATCCTGCCGATCGCGCTGGCCGTGCAGAACCAGCTCAGCGTGGAGAACCTCGCGCACACCTTCGCGGTCTACCCCTCGCTGTCGGGTTCGATCACCGACGCGGGCCGTCAGCTGATGCGTCACGACGATCTCGACTAGCCGTGCAACCCCCTCGCCACCCCGCGCCGTCTGCACAGTGTCGGACACCGCGGCGAGGCGAGGGAGATGGCGGCCATGCGATTCGGGACCACCTTCGCGGTGACGCTGGCCGCCGGGTTGGTAGCAGGGGCCAGCCCGGCTCTCGCCGCCGCGGACCCGATACCGGTGTCGATCTCGGTGAGTCCCGCTGAGGGACGCCCGGGTGACGCGGTGACGGTGCAGGTGGCCTGCGAGGACACCCGGCTCGGGGTGGTCTCCTCCGCGGTGCTCACCGTGCAAGCGCTGTCCCGCGATCCGGACGGCCACCAGCCGTGGCTGCTCACCGGCGCAGGTGAGGTCAACGCGGACGCCCACCCCGGCCGTTACGAGGTGTCGGTGGCCTGCGGTGACCAGACGCCGAGCACCTGGTTCACGGTGCGGTCGGCACAGACCGGGGGTGGGGCACAGCCCACCCTCGAATGAGGCCGTGCCGCCGGGGATTTCCGCAAGCAGGGGTGCTTGAAAACCCCGGCGGCACGACCCCAGTGTGGTGTCAGCCCTGCACCCAGTCGAAGGTCTTGGTGACCGCGCGCTTCCAGTTCTGGTACTGCTCGGTGCGGGTGGACTCCGCCATCGCCGGGTCCCACTGCTTGTCCTGGGCCCAGTTCTGCCGGATGTCCTCCTCGCCCGCCCAGAAGCCGACCGCCAGCCCGGCCGCGTAGGCGGCGCCGAGCGCGGTGGTCTCGGCCACCACCGGGCGGATCACCGGAACGCCCAGGATGTCGGCCTGGAACTGCATGAGCAGCTCGTTGACCACCATGCCGCCGTCCACCTTGAGCGACTTCAGCGGCACGCCCGAGTCGGCGTTCATCGCCTCGATCACCTCGCGGGACTGGAAGGCCGTGGCCTCCAGCACCGCGCGGGCCAGGTGGCCCTTGTTCACGAACCGGGTCAGGCCGACGATCGCCCCGCGCGCGTCGGAGCGCCAGTAGGGCGCGAACAGGCCGGAGAAGGCGGGCACGAAGTAGCAGCCGCCGTTGTCCTCGACCGAGCGCGCGTGCTCCTCGATCTCCGCCGCCGAACCGATCATGCCCAGGTTGTCCCTGAGCCACTGCACCAGCGAGCCGGTGACCGCGATGGAGCCCTCCAGGGCGTACACGGTGTCCCTCTCGCCGATCTTGTAGCAGACCGTGGTGAGCAGGCCGTTCTCGCTGAGCACCTTCTCCGTGCCGGTGTTGAGCAGCACGAAGTTGCCGGTGCCGTAGGTGTTCTTCGCCTCGCCGGGCGACAGGCAGGCCTGGCCGAAGGTGGCGGCCTGCTGGTCGCCGAGGATGCCCGCGATCGGCACCCCGGCCAGCGCCCCGCGCTCACGCACCTTGCCGTACTCCTCGGAGGAGGAGCGGATCTCCGGCAGCATGGACAGCGGGATGCCCATGTCCTTGGCGATCTCGGCGTCCCAGCTGAGTGTGTCCAGGTCCATCAGCAGGGTGCGCGAGGCGTTGGTGGGGTCGGTGGCGTGCACTCCGCCGTCCACCCCGCCGGTCATGTTCCACAGCACCCAGGTGTCCATGTTGCCGAAGACCAGGTCACCGGCCTCGGCCTTCTCGCGGGCGCCCTCGACGTTGTCCAGGATCCAGCGGACCTTCGGCCCGGAGAAGTACGTGGCCAGCGGCAGGCCGGTCTTGGCCCGGTAGCGCTCCTGCCCGCCGCCCAGCGCCTCGAGTTCGGCACAGATCCTGTCGGTGCGCGTGTCCTGCCAGACGATCGCGTTGTAGACCGGCTCACCGGTGGTGCGGTCCCACACCACGGCGGTCTCGCGCTGGTTGGTGATGCCCACCGCGACGATGTCGCTGGCGTGCAGGTCGGCCTTGGCCAGCGCGCCAGCGGCCACCTCGCGGGTGTTGGACCAGACCTCCTTCGGGTCGTGCTCGACCCAGCCCGCCTTCGGGAAGATCTGCTCGTGCTCCTTCTGGTCCACCGACACGACCCGGCCGGAGTGGTCGAAGATCATGCAGCGGGTCGACGTGGTGCCCTGGTCGATCGCGGCTACGTAAGGCATCGGGTTGTTCCCCTTCAGGACGTGGGCAGCACGAGGTAGAGCAGGGCGGCGAGCACGCCGCCGACGACGGGGCCGAGCACCGGCACCCAGGAGTAGCCCCAGTCGCCACGACCCTTGCCGCGGATGGGCATCAGGAAGGCGTAGGCGATGCGCGGTCCGAGGTCGCGCGCGGGGTTGATGGCGTACCCGGTGGGGCCGCCGAGCGAGGTGCCGATGACCAGCACGACGAACGCGACACCGGCGTAGCCCAGCGCCGAGTTGCCGAACTGCGGCACGCCGTCGGTGCCTGCCGTCTTGGCCGCCGGGCTGAGCAGCACCCAGATGACCAGCACGAACGTGCCGATCACCTCGGTGACCAGGTTCCAGGTCGTGCCGCGGATGGTCGGGGCGGTGGAGAAGATGCCCAGCGTGTTGCGCGGCTCGTCGTGCCGGTCGAACTGGAGCTTGTAGGTGGCCCAGCAGAGCATGGCGCCGATGATCGCGCCGAGGAACTGGCCCGCGAGGTAGAACGGCACCTTGTCCCAGCCGACCTTGTCCGCCACGGCCAGCGCCAGTGTCAGCGCCGGGTTGAGATGGGCTCCGCTCGGGCTGGCCAAGCTGGCACCGGTGAACACCGCGAAACCCCAGCCCACATTGATGAACAATGTGCCGCCGTTGTTGCCGTTGGTGTTCTTCAGCACAGCGTTGGCCACCACGCCAGTGCCCAGCAGGATCAGCACCGCTGTGCCGATCGTCTCCCACACGAAGATTGCCCCGTAGGTCATGCCTGCTCCCCACCCCCGCTGGCCTCGGTGGCAACGGGAGCCCGGACGTTACTTAGCGGTACAGGGACTGTCTACGGTGGTCACGCCCACTGCGCCAGCCGGAGCAGTGCACAACGACTCGCTCGGAGCCGCGCGCGGGCGCCGATGCCGGTAGCGTGATGATCCGTCGGACCAGCGTCGTTGTCAGGGAGGCGAGTGGCCGTGGCCAGCCGGAAACCACGTGGTTCAGTGGAGCGCTCCAACGCCGCCCAGACCGGACGGCTCGGCACGGACGAACGGGAGCGGGACTGGCAGCGGCTGGAGAACGAGACCTTCGACCTCGTCGTCATCGGCGGGGGCGTGGTCGGGGTGGGCACCGCGCTGGACGCGGCCACCCGCGGCCTGCGGGTCGCCCTGATCGAGGCGCGCGACCTCGCCTCGGGCACCTCCAGCCGGTCCAGCAAGCTGTTCCACGGCGGTCTGCGCTACCTGGAGCAGTTGGAGTTCGGGCTGGTCAGGGAGGCCCTGCGCGAGCGCGAGCTGATGCTGACCAGGCTCGCGCCGCACCTGGTGAAGCCGGTCAGCTTCCTGTACCCGCTCAGCCACCGCATCTGGGAACGCCCCTACACCGCAGCCGGGCTGCTGCTGTACGACACCATGGGCGGCGCGCGCTCGGTGCCCGGTCAGAAGCACCTGACCAGGGCGGGCGCCCTGCGCATGGTGCCCGCACTCAAGCGCAACGCGCTGATCGGCGGCATCCGGTACTACGACGCCCAGGCCGACGACGCCCGGCACACGATGATGGTCGGCCGCACCGCGGCGCACTACGGGGCCGTGGTGCGCACGTCCACGCAGGTGGTCGGCTTCCTGCGTGAGGCGGACCGGGTGTCCGGCGTGCGCGTGCGGGACGTGGAGGACGGCCGGGAGACCGAGGTCAAGGCCAACGCGGTGATCAACTGCACCGGGGTGTGGACCGACGACCTCCAGAAGCTGTCCGGCAGCCGCGGCCGGTTCCGGGTGCGCGCCTCCAAGGGCGTGCACATCGTGGTGCCGCGCGACCGGATCGTCGCCGAGTCCGGACTGATCCTGCGCACCGAGAAGTCGGTGCTGTTCGTCATCCCGTGGCGCAACCACTGGATCGTCGGCACCACCGACACCGACTGGAACCTCGACCTGGCCCACCCCGCCGCCACCAAGCGGGACATCGACTACATCCTCGAACACGTCAACACCGTGCTGGCCACGCCGCTGACCCACGAGGACATCGAGGGCGTCTACGCCGGGCTGCGGCCCCTGCTGGCCGGTGAGAGCGAGGAGACCTCCAAGCTCTCGCGCGAGCACGCCGTGGCACGGGTCGCGCCGGGACTGGTCGCGATCGCGGGCGGCAAGTACACGACGTACCGGGTGATGGCCGCCGACGCCGTGGACGCCGCGTCCGCCGACCTGCCCGGGCGGTTGCAGCCCTCGATCACCGACAAGGTGCCGCTGCTGGGTGCGGACGGGTACCACGCGCTGGTCAACCAGGCAGATCAGCTGGCGGCCCGCTACGGCCTGCACCCGTACCGCGTGCGGCACCTGCTCGACCGGTACGGCTCGCTGGTGCACGAGGTGCTCGCCGTGGCCGACGAGGACGCCGAACTGCTGCGCCCGCTGCCCGCCGCCCCGGACTACCTCCAGGTCGAGATCGTGTACGCGGCCAGCCACGAGGGGGCGCTGCACCTGGAGGACACGCTCACCCGGCGGACCCGCATCTCGATCGAGTACCCGCACCGCGGGGTGGACTGCGCGGAGCAGGTCGCCAAGCTGATGGCGGGCGTGCTCGGCTGGGACGACAAGCGGGTCGCCCGCGAGGTCGAGGTCTACACCGCGCGGGTCGAGGCCGAGCGCGCCTCGCAGACCGTGCCCGATGACGAGGCGGCCGACGAGGCCAGGTCGGCGGCCCCGGAAGCCCGGCCGGACCTGCTCGACTCGGTGAGCTGAGGGGGTGCTCGGGTCGCGCGCTGGAGTGAGGCGGGCGCTGGTGCGCGAGTCCCGCTCTCGGGGGTGTGAGTCCCGCCCACAGGACGGCGAATCCCGCCCACAGGCACGCGAGTCCCGCTCGCGGGGTTGCTCGGGTCGCCCGCTGGACTGATGCGGGCTCTCCCGAGCGGGCTTGGGCGTTCGCTGGGGACGGCTGTGCCCGCTTCGCTCTTGGCGATCCTCCGGATCGCGGCGTCTTCGCTCTGGTCCGGTCTCTTCCCTTGTCCGAAGATGATCACTGGACAGATGTGATCATCTTCGGCCTGCGGTCCAGAGACCGGCGCGAAGACGCGGGCACGGGGTGGGCGGGTCGGGTGGAGGGCAGGAGAGGGCTCTCAAAGCGGGATTCGCGGGCCGGAGGGCGGGGTTCGCGTGCCCCTGGGCGGGATTCGCGGGCCGGTGGGCGGGACTCGGCTGCGGCTGGGCGGGACTCGCGTGCCGGTGGGCGGGACTCGTCGTGAGCCTTGGGGTCAGTGGGCCAGGGCGGCGGCCTCGTTGACCAGGTCGACCACGTGCTGGCCCAGGCGGCGCTGGTCGGCGGGCGCCACGGTGCTCCACGCCTGTCCACCCGGCTCGGCACGCCGCAACTGCACGTAGCGCCCCCGCACCGTGTCGAAGTAGCCGACCACGCGGTCGGGCCGGTGCCGCCTGCCCCAGCGGTCGCGGGCCGCCGCGCCGAACTGGCCGCGCGCCCGCACCCCGGTGACCATCGCGCCGAGTTCGTCGGCGTCCGCCGGGCTCACCCCGTGGTCGCGCAGCACCCAGCCCAGGTCGTCCGGGGTGCTGGTCTGCTCCACGGCGGCGTCCAGTTCGGCGCTGGGCACGCTCACCGAGTAGCCGGGGCCCGCGGGAAGGTCGGGCAGCAGGGACAGCACGGCGTGCGGCATGCCCTCGGCGATGATCGACCGCAGGGTGAGCGTGTCCTCGGTGAGTACGGCCAGCACCCCGTCCTGGCCCTTCGCGGCGGCCACGGCCCGCACGCCCTGCCCGATCCACAGCCGGGCGTCGATCTCGTACTGCGGGCGGTCGAGCAGGCACAGCAGGTCGACCAGCGCGGGGTCGATGCCGGAGCTGCCGCCGACGAGTCCGCGTTCGGCCAGCGAGTCCCACACGGCGTCGGCGAGCTCGGCCCGCTCGGTGTAGGTCTTGCCCGGTGAGGGCACGTGCAGTGCCAGCGGCGGCTGGTCGAACCTGAGGTGCTCCCAGAGCACGTCGAACTCCAGCGCCGAGATGGTCAGCGACATGCTCAGTGCTCGCCAAGCACCGGCGGCACCACGGCGTGGCTGTCCCCGAACAGGCCGTCCGCGGCGAACAGGTAGTTGCCGCGCTCGGGCTCGGCCGGGCTGGACGACTGGCCGCCAGGACGCTGCCCCGGCACCACCGGCGCGGAACGCGTGGCCGAGGGCGCCCGTCGCTGCGCCGGGGCACTGGCGCCCACCGGCCTGGTGCCCAGCGGGCTCGGTACCGCGAACGGATCACCGGTGGACCGCTCGAGCGCGGCGGCACCCGCCACGACCTGCGGCGGCGGTGCGAAGGGGGTCAGCGTGCCGGTGTTGCTCGCGGTGCTGGTCTGGTAGGTGTTCATCACCTCGTACGCCCTGGTGGTGGCCGCCTGGTGGGCCGCCTCGGCGATCTCGGCGTCGATCTGCCCCGCGAACAGCTGCCGCAGCCCGCCGAGCAGGTCGGTGGGCTGCTCCGGGGTGGCCGGGACCGGCACCGGCATGTCGGCGCGGGCCGCGCTCAGGTGCTCGGCCTGCAACTCGGTGCTGCTGCGCATCGCCTCGGCACCCGCGTGGGCCTGCGCCGCCCAGCTGGCCAGCGGGCCGATGCCCTCCCGTGCCCGCTCGGCCGCGGACCCGGTCCAGCCCGTCGTGGAGTCGGACACCCCGCGCAACAGGTCGTTGTTGATCTCCGCGAGGGTGCCGGACAGTTCGGCCCAGCGGCTGGCCGGGGTGGCCGCGGCGGCCGGTCCCGGGCCGGAGTTCAGCGCGTCGTACAGCTCCTGGTGGGTGTACCCCTGCCAGCGGAAGTCACCGGACATCAGCACCCGCCCTGGCCGTTGATCAGCTTTGTGTTGTCGTGCTCCACCTGGTGGTACTGCTGCTCCACCTGCGTCAACGCGTCCAGCGCGCCCTTGAGCTGGCGCTGGTAGGCCTGCAGGGAGTCCAGCGCGGAGCCACCCCCGCCGTAGGCGTGCTCGTTGAAGTCGGCGGCCGCCTGCTCGCTGACCGGGTCACCGGCCCACGGCCGGATCCGCACGTCGGACACGGCCATCTCGATCTGCCTGTCCAGCTTCACCAGCGCGGTGGTGAACACCTTGCGCAGGTTCGGGATCGCGGCGGGATCGACCCGGAAACTGCCGGCCAGCACCGCGGCCGGATCCGGTGCCGGGGACGTCCGTTGCGGCACTTGCGACCTCCCGTGCGGGGTGTGGGGCCACACACTGTAGCGACCCTGCGTAGCGGCGAGCTGTGGTCAGCGTGACATCCCTACTGGTGGGTTTGTCAATCGGCCGGCGGGGTGGCCCTTATCTCGAAGTGGACAGACTGGTCACGGCGGCCTCCGCGACCCGTTGCGCGCCAAGGCAAAGATCATCTTGTGGGATCGGTTGCGCCCCACCGCCATCGCGGAAGAGCACGTCCAGGAACTGGCCCTCGGCCAGGTCCACCTCCACGTTGCAGAGCGTGGTCAGGCCCGGAGTGCGCACGATCAGTCCCGGAAATCCCACGATCGTGGCGGATTTGGCCTCCACCTGGGCCTCGTCGGAGATCCACAGCTGCACGCCCTCGGTGGTGACCAGCGCCAGGCGTGCGACCGCCCCGCTGTAGGTGCCGCGGATCGTGCAGGCCCTGGCCTTGAGGTCGCTGTCGGTGTACGGGGTGGGCGTGGTGTCCAGGCTCAGCCGCTTGCGCTGGTCCTTGCTCAGGATCTCGCAGGGCGCCACCTTGTCCAGCGGGATGTCCCTCGGGCGCGGCGGCATGGTCAGCGGCACCGAGGTGGTCGTCGGCGGACTCGTGGTCGGGCCCGCGGTGAGCGCCTGGTTGGCCGGGTCGGGACCCGTCGCGGAGCAGCCGCCCACGGCCAGCGCGGCGCACAGCACGAACAGCCCTCGTCGCATGGGCGCCTACGGTAGCCGCAAGGTCCAGACGTGCACGCGGCCGCTCTTGCGATCGATCGTCCGGTCGAAGCCGAACCCGCACTTCTCGGCGACCCGGCGCGAGGCCGTGTTGCCGTCCTCGAAGTGGTACTCGACCCTGCGCAGCCCCAGCGCGCCGCCGCCGAAGCGCAGCGCCGCGGCCAGTCCCTCGCTGACCACGCCCCGGCCCCGGTGCTCCGGCACCGTCCAGCACGCCGCCTCGGCCGTGCCCACTGCCAGGTCCAGGTCCTTCAGGCCCACCTCGCCGAGCAGCTCCCCGGTGTTCTGGTTGGCCACCGCCCAGGAGCAGCGCCGGTCCTCGGCCCACTCCCGGGCCCGCAGGGCCACGTAGTCGCCCGCGTCCCGCAGGGTGTCCACCCGGTGGCTGAGCCAGCGCAGGCTGACCGGGTCGGAGAACGCCGCGAGGATCGCCGGGCGGTCGTCCACCCGGTCGTCGGCGCGCAGGTGCCGCAGGTAGTAGCTGCCCGCGTTGATCTCGACCGGTTCCACGCGCACACGCTAATTCATGCCGGTCACGAAGCCCTCTTCGCGGTCGGCCAGCTCGGTCAGCTCCGCGAGGTGCGCGCCCGCCGGGGTTCCGTCCGGGGCGGTGCGCAGCTCGACCACCCAGTCCGCGTCCTCGGCGTCGTCCTCGCCGGCCAGCATGTCCCGGTGCACCGCGCAGGGCGCCCAGCCCGACTGTTCCAGCTCGGCCGCCAGCCGGTGGGCGTCCTCCTTGTCGGACAACACGATCAGCGCACCGTCCTGTTCGGACTGATCGTGATCCACAGTGGACTGTTCGTCGAGCAGGCCGCGCGCGGAGAGCGCTTCCCGCAGGGCCCTCGCGGTCGGCACGTGGGCCGCGTCGATGCCCAGACCCCTTGCCGCTGCGACGTTCTCGGGGTCCTCGTCGCAGAGCAGGGTGGCCGACACGGAGTGCTGCAACACCCTCAGCGCGCGGCGGAACGCCTCCGGATCTGGTTTGGCCACACCGATTCGTGCGCTGGACACGACCGCGTCCACCTCGGGGTCGAGCCTGGCACGTTCCGGGCTGTTCGCGAACCGGACCACCCGGCACCGCCGACGGGCCGCGCGCACCAGGTCCAGTGCTTCCCCGTCCGCCCCGTCCAGGTCGAGCAGCAGCAGTGAGGGTCGGGTCACCGGTTGCCCCGCGCCATCGCGTTGAGCACCAGGGTGACGGCGATCGCCAGCGGGATCAGCCACAACAGCCGCAGTTCCAGCCCACCCAGGATCGCGGCGACCCACACCAGCCCGATCACCGGCACGAGCGCCCGGCGGGACATCGTGAAGCCCCGCCTGCGCACGAGGTCCACGGGCATGAACTCGGGTCGGGGATCGGGCAGGTCGGTGAACAGCGCGATCACCTCGCCGCGGGTGCGGGCGGTGGCCAGCCTGGCCGCGCGGTCCCCGTACTCGTCGATGCCCAGCCGACCGTCCCGCATGTGCACGCCGAGGTCTGCCAGGGCCTGCTGGCGCTCGGCGTCACCGACGCGGAGGTCGTCCACGACAAGGACTCTACGGCTCAGCGGTCGCCGCGGCGAAGTTCCCTGCGGCGGTCCCGCAGACGGTCGCGCAACTCCCGGTGTTGCTCGCGCATTTCCCGGTGTTGCTCGCGCCGCTCCTGGTGGAACTCACGGTGCATGGCGCGCTGCTCCGAGTGCGGCATGCGGTGCGTCTGGTGGCGCTGGTCGTGTTCCCAGTGCTTGCCCCACAACGCGCCCGCCACGCTGGACAGTGCCAGCGGGATCAGCATCAACAACCAGATGCCCAGGTGCCAGGACAGCAGGCCGAAGCCGATCCACGCCAGCGGGAGCAGGGCGGCGGCGACGCGTTGGATCGCCTTGCGCTCGTCCCCCGAGGTCGGTTGCGGTGCCTGCACCGGCGCGGGCGCGGGTGCCGCCGGGGCGGCACTGGCGGCACTGAAGGAGGGCTTGGGTGCGGGCAGGTCGGTGAACAGGGCGAGCAGTTCGTTCTGGGTGCGTGCGGTGGCCACCCGCGCGGAGCGGTCCCCGTACTCGTCGATGTCCAGGCGCCCGGCACTCATGTGCTCGCCGAGCGCTTTGAGGGCGTCCTCGCGCTCGGCGTCACCGATGCGCAGTTCCAGCGACTCGGATTCGCTCACGCCACCAATCGTACGGTGCACCCATGGCTTCGCGTCATGACATCTGTCGTGATCCCGGCTGTTGCCGGGATCACGACTTCGTCACGTACCTCAGTCCTTGAGCTCGCAGATGACGGTGCCCTGGGTCACGGTCTCACCCGCGGCGGCGGCCAGGCCGGTGACCGTGCCCGACTTGTGCGCGGTGACCGGGTTCTCCATCTTCATGGCCTCCAGCACGACGATCAGCTCGCCCGCCTCGACCTGCTGGCCCTCGGTGACCGCGACCTTCACGATGGTGCCCTGCATGGGCGCCGCCACCGCGTCCCCGGACACCGCGGCCGAGGACTTGCCCGCCCGCTTGCGCGGCTTGGCCTTGGCCGGTGCCGCGGCACCGCCGCCGCCCACCGCGAGGTTCGCGGGCAGCGACACCTCCAGCCGACGGCCGCCGACCTCGACCACGACGGTCTGCCGCTCGGCCTCGTCCTCGGCGGCCTCGGCCGGGTCGTTGAACGGCGGGATCTGGTTGTCGAACTCGGTCTCGATCCACCGGGTGTGCACGGTGAACCCGTCCTTGCCGGTGAAGGCCGGGTCCCGCACGATCGCGCGGTGGAAGGGCAGCACGGTGGCCATGCCCTCGGCGACCATCTCGTCCAGGGCGCGGCGGGCCCTGGCCAGCGCCTGCTGGCGGTCCTCGCCGGTGACGATCAGCTTGGCCAGCAGCGAGTCGAACTGCCCGCCGATGACGTCCCCGGAGCGCACGCCCGCGTCCACCCGGACACCGGGGCCGGAGGGCTCCACGAAACGGGTGACCGTGCCGGGGGCGGGCAGGAAGTTGCGGCCCGCGTCCTCGCCGTTGATGCGGAACTCGATCGAGTGGCCGCGCGGCTCGGGGTCGTGGTCGAAGCGCAGCGGCTCACCCGCGGCGATGCGGAACTGCTCCAGCACCAGGTCGATGCCCGAGGTCTCCTCGCTGACCGGGTGCTCCACCTGAAGCCGGGTGTTGACCTCCAGGAAGGAGATCGCCCCGTCGTTGCCGACCAGGTACTCCACGGTGCCCGCGCCGTAGTAACCGGCCTCGGCGCAGATGGCGCGCGCCGAGGTGTGGATGGTCTTGCGCTGCTCCTCGGTGAGGAACGGGGCGGGCGCCTCCTCCACCAGCTTCTGGTGGCGGCGCTGCAACGAGCAGTCCCGGGTGCCGACCACGATCACGTTGCCGTGCTGGTCGGCGAGCACCTGGGCCTCGACGTGGCGCGGCTTGTCCAGGTAGCGCTCCACGAAGCACTCGCCGCGGCCGAAGGCGGTGACCGCCTCGCGCACCGCGCTGTCGAACAGTTCCGGGATCTCCTCGATGGTGCGGGCCACCTTCAGGCCGCGACCGCCGCCGCCGAAAGCAGCCTTGATGGCCACCGGCAGGCCGTGTTCCTGCGCGAAGGCGACGACCTCGTCCGGGCCCGCGACCGGGTCCTTCGTGCCGGGCACCAGCGGGGCGCCCGCGCGCATGGCGATGTGCCGGGCAGTCACCTTGTCGCCGAGGTCGCGGATGGCCTGCGGGCTTGGCCCGATCCAGATCAGCCCCGCGTCGATCACGGCCTGGGCGAACTCGGCGTTCTCGGAGAGGAAGCCGTAGCCGGGGTGCACCGAGTCGGCGCCCGCGCGGGCGGCGACGTCCAGGAGCTTGTCCACCGACAGGTAGCTGTCCGCGGGGGTGGAGCCGCCGAGCGCGAACGCCTCGTCGGCCAGGCCGACGAACGGGGCGTCGCGGTCCGGGTCGGCGTACACGGCGACGCTGGTCAGTCCAGCGTCCTTGCAGGCGCGGATGACCCGCACGGCGATCTCACCGCGGTTGGCGACCAGGACCTTGCGCAACACGACGGGACCCAGGTCAGCGGCCGGCTGTGGCACGCCTTACCTCCTCGTACGACCGGGCGCGCACACCGTGCCCAGGACTGTCTGGAATGCGCGAGCTTCGCAGGAGTCTACGGACCCCCGGCTCGGACGTGGGCGAGAGCAAGCTCACGCGGTGACTCCCAGCGGGCGGATGCTGTCCTGGATGTGCAGAATCGCAGTGCCAGGTCCGCGTCCGACAGGAGTTCTTGTGCCTGCCCGTGCCCCCCGAGCCGTGCTCGTCACGTTGGTGGCGGCCACTGTCGTGGTGGTGGCCATGGCGGCGGTGGCCGTCCTGTTCGTACGGTTCCGCGGCACTGCCGCGGCGCCCGTCACGAGCACGCAGGAACCCCAGGCCCCCAAGGCACAGCCGCTGCGGTGCGGTGCTCAGGAGTGCACGCAACTGGCCGTGGCCAAGCTCGGCACCGAGACCGTGGAACTGCTCGCCGACGCCCAGGGACGCGCTGGTCGGGTGCGCATCGAGAGCGCCGCGGGCAGCAGTGTGTTCGAGACCACGGGCATCCAGGACAACAAATCCGCGCTCACCTCGCGCTCGCTGGAGTGCGTGCCCGGGGCCAGCCCCGCGTGCCTGGTGCGGATCAGTCAGAACGGGGAGAGCCTCGGCGAGGTGTTCGTCGGCAGGAGCGGGGTGTGGAGCCGGGGGGAGAGCACCTACGCCTCCACCGACGACTACCTCGCGCTGCGCGACATCACCGGGGACGGCACGCCCGAGGTGGTGGCCGTGCAACTGTCCTGCGGGGACAATCCCGCTCCCAGTTGCACCAAGGCCTTCGCCCAGGTGTTCACCCTCAGCGGGGACGAGATCGGCTGCACCAGGGTCTACCCGGCCAACACCCAACTGCCCGGCTGGCCCACCGTGGCGCCCAGCAGGGCCCAGCTCGGCACCTGCCCGAGCTGACGCCCCACCACCCGTGTCGGCCCGCACTGTCAGACCCCCGCACTAACGTCGGATTCGGGGGCCCGAGATCCCCCAGGGGGAGGACTGAGGTCCCCTGGTTCAACGTTACGCCGGAGGTCCGACAGTTCCGGGAACGGAGCGGGACGCAGGGCGAATACGGGGGGATTCACCAGTGTTGGGGCCCACTTCCGGTCAACGAACGGGTGCTGGACTGGCCTTCCACAGCTCGGCGACGCTGACCCCGACCTCGGCGAGCAGCCGCCTGGTCAGCGGCAGGCTGATGCCGATCACGCTGGACGGGTCCCCGTCGATGCCCTCCACGAACCAGCCGCCGAGCCCGTCCAGGGTGAACGCGCCCGCCACGGCGAGCGGCTCCTCGCTGGCCAGGTAGGCGTCCAGGTCCTGCTCGGTCGGGTGGCCGAACCGCACGCGGGTGGTCTGCGCCCCGTCGGCCGAGGCAACGACCTCGCCGCCCGCGATGCGCCGCACGGCGTGCCCGGTGAGCAGCTCGCCGGTGGTGCCCGCCATACGCGCCCACCGCGCGCGGGCCTGCTCGGAGTCCTTGGGCTTGCCGACGACCTCGCCGTCGGCCATGGCCAGCATCGAGTCGCAGCCGATCACCACGGCCTCGGCCAGGTCACCGGCCAGGGCCGTCACCACGGCCTGCGCCTTGGCCGCGGCCAGCGCGCTCACCAGTTCGGCGGGGGTCGGGTCGGTGAGGGTGGCCGCCACGGCGTCCTCGTCCACACCGGAGACGCGGACCAGGGGCTCGACCCCGGCGGAACGCAGCACGGACAGGCGGGCGGGTGAGGCGGAACCGAGCACGAGTCGCACGGGGCGCGACCCTACCTAGTGGCCGCCCGGCGTGGGCAGGTCAGGGTGCGTCATCAGGTACAGCACCAGGTACGGGCCGAGCGCCACGGCCAGCGCGAACAGCGTGCCGATGCCGACCAGCACCATCGCGATGATCTCCAGCGGAGGTCTCCGACGCATGGCGGTCAGTCTGCGACCGCCATGCCCCGGAGCACATCGGTGGAACTACTTGGGCAGCGTGCCGACCAGCGGCACCTGCACGGTGGTGCGGGTCAGGTCCACGGTCACCCTCGGCCTGCTGTTACCGGTGATCTGCCCGTTGTCGGTGCCGCCGATGACCAGCGCGAGCCGGTGGCCCGCGGACACCACGTGATCGGTGGTGGCCAGCTTGAAGGTCATCGTGTACGCCTTGCCGGGCGTGAGCTGCTGCTGGCTGTTCAGCGAGGCGTAGTGGCCCAGGTCGGCCCAGCCCCGGCTGATCACGTACGAGTCCACGTCCACGGTGTCGGCGGCGGCGTCCTTGAAGCAGGCGCTGTCACCGGCGGCGCTGTCGCCCCAGCAGGACTTGGTGTCCAGCGTGGTGATGCCCTCGCCGCTGCCCTCGAAGTTGCGGATCGTCTCCGGCCCGAGGTCCACCAGCACCGCGGACAGCCGCGCGTTGTTCAGCGAGGACGAGGCCGTCACGGTGATCGAGCCGGTGCCGGACACACGCAGGTCCGAGGTGAGCGTGCCGCTGCTGAACAGCACCCGTGAGCCCAGCACCGAGTCCGGGTTGGCGGTCCAGTCTCGCTCCCCCTGGCCGGGGTTGTCCGTGAACGACTCGGTGGCACCCGGCGCGGGCGCGGTGGAGCCCAGCCTGCCCAGGCCGTTCGTGCCGGTGGCGGCCAGCTTCAGCGTGGTGGCGCTGGGCGCGGCGGGCCAGCTCGGGTCGTCCACCCAGTGGTCGGGAGTCCGTTCCACGCTGGCCACCGGCTCGCGGTCCACGCCGTTGTCGATGCCCATCAGGTAGTGGTCGAACCAGCGGTGCAGGGTGTCCACCCAGTCCGTGCGCCGGTAGTCGAACGGGTCCACGTGCCCGGTCTGGGACAGCCAGATCTTGCGCTGCACCCCGTTGGCGCCCAGGGCATCCCACCACTGCCCGAAGTTGATCGTCTTGACGTTCAGGTCGTTCACGCCGTGCGCCACGAACACGCTGGCCTTCACGTTGGCCGCGTTGGCGTAGTAGTTCCGCTGCGCCCACCACGAGGTGTAGTTGCCGTTGCTGGGCGAGCCCGCGCTGGTCGCCGACTGCACGCTGGAGCAGCCCGACTGGGCCCCGCTGTTCCACACGTAGGTGGCCAGGCCCGCGGGCGTGCCCGCGGTGAGCGAGGCGCCGTTCGCGCGGTAGTAGTCGTACCAGGAGCTGATCGCCGAGATCGGCACGATGGTCTTCAGCCCGGCGACTCCGGTCGCGGCCACCCCGTTGGCGATCGTGCCGTCCCAGGACTTGCCGATCATGCCGACCGAGCCGTTGGACCAGCTCGCCGTGGCCCGGGTCGAGCCGGTGGCACTGGTGTAGCCGGTGGCCCGTCCGTTGAGCCAGTCCACCACGGCCTTCGCCGAGGTGATGTCGGACGGGCCGCCCACGTCCACGCAGCCGTTGGACCGGTTGGTGCCCGCGAGGTCCACCAGCACCACGGCGTAGCCGCGCGGCACGAAGTAGTTGTCGTAGTAGAGCGGGAACTGGACGGGTTTGCCCGCGGAGTCGTAGGTCTTGAGCTGGCTCTCGTTGCCGCGCCCGCAGCAGGAGTAGTACGGGCTGGCGTCCATGATCGTGGGCACCGTCCTGCCCTGGGAGGCGGGCTCGGCGGGCCGGATGATGTCGGCGGCCACCCGCACCGCCCTGCCCTGTGGGTCCTTCAGGCCGGTGTCCACCCAAGCCGTCTCGCGGACGGCGTTGGCGTAGGAGTAGACCGGCTGGCTGCCGCCGTCGTGCGGCGACTGCGCGGCCAGGGCCGCGCCCGCTGTGCCCAACCCGGTGAACGCCACCACGAGCAGCGCGATCAGGGGTCGCGTGAGATGAGAGACCTTCACGACCCGAAGTTAGGTTCGGGCCGTGAAGGTCCAGTAGAGCCGTTCGTCGGGAACGGGTTCAGCGCGCGAAACCCGAAGCGCGCCAAGCGCCCAAACCGGGTCGCAGCGGCTGGCGCAGCAGCGAGGCCCGATCGGCCCACGCGGAGGGCGCCCGCTCGTCCCGCGGCGCACCCGGGGCGGCGGCCAGCCCGGCCACCACCGCGGTCAGCGCCGCCAGTTCCACGTCGTCCGGGGTGCCGCGCACGACGCGCAGCAGCGGGCGCTGGGGCTGCTCCTTGTCCTCCGGCGCGCTCACAGCGGGATGTTCCCGTGCTTCTTGGCGGGCAGGGTCTCCCGCTTCTCGCGCAGCGTGCGCAGCGCGCGGGCCACGTAACCGCGGGTGAACGAGGGCGGGATCACCGAGTCCACGTAGCCGCGCTCGGCCGCCACGTACGGGTTGCACAGGGTGTCCTCGTACTCCTGGATCAGCTTGGCGCGCAACGCCTCCACGTCCTCGCCGCGCTCCTTGGCCTCGGCCAGGGTCTTGCGGTGCACGATGTTGGCCGCGCCCTGCGCGCCCATCACCGCGATCTGCGCCGTGGGCCAGGCCAGGTTCAGGTCGGCGCCCAGGTGCTTGGAACCCATCACGTCGTACGCGCCGCCGTAGGCCTTGCGGGTGATCACGGTCACCAGCGGCACGGTGGCCTCGGCGTAGGCGTAGATCAGCTTCGCCCCGCGCCGGATGATGCCGTTCCACTCCTGGTCGGTGCCGGGCAGGAAGCCGGGCACGTCCACGAAGGTCAGCACCGGGATGTTGAAGGCGTCGCAGGTCCGCACGAAGCGCGCGGCCTTCTCGCTGGCGTCGATGTCCAGGCAGCCCGCGAACTGGGTGGGCTGGTTGGCGACCACGCCGACGCTGCGCCCCTCCACCCGGCCGTAGCCGACGATGATGTTCGGCGCGAACAGCTGGTGGACCTCCAGGAACTCCCCGTCGTCCAGCACGCGGTTGAGCACCTCGTGCATGTCGTAGGGCTGGTTGGCCGAGTCCGGGATCAGGGTGTCCAGCTCGCGGTCGGACTCGGTGATGCCCTCGGCCACCGAACCGGCCTCCTCCAGCCCCGGGAACACCGGCGGCTCGGAGAGGTTGTTCGAGGGCAGGTAGGACAGCAGTTCCTTGACGTAGGCGATCGCGTCGTCCTCGTTCTCGCCAAGGTAGTGCGCGTTGCCCGACTTCGTGTTGTGCGTGCGCCCGCCGCCCAGGTCCTCGAAGCCCACGTCCTCACCGGTGACGGTCTTGATCACGTCGGGGCCGGTGATGAACATGTGCGAGGTCTTGTCGACCATGACCGTGAAGTCGGTCAGCGCGGGGGAGTACACGTGACCGCCCGCCGCCGCGCCCATGATCAGCGAGATCTGCGGGATGACCCCGGAGGCGTGCGTGTTGCGCCGGAAGATCTCCCCGTACAGGCCGAGCGAGACCACGCCCTCCTGGATGCGCGCCCCGCCGCCCTCGTTGATGCCGACCACCGGGCTGCCGGTCTTCATCGCCAGGTCCATGATCTTGACGATCTTCTCGCCGTAGACCTCGCCCAGCGAGCCGCCGAAGATCGTCACGTCCTGGCTGAACACGCAGACCCTGCGGCCGTCCACCGTGCCGTAGCCGACCACCACGCCGTCGCCGTACGGGCGGTTGCGCTCCTGGCCGAAGTTGGTCGAGCGGTGCCTCGCGTGCTCGTCCAGCTCCACGAACGAGCCCGGGTCCAGCAGCATGTCGATCCGCTCGCGGGCGGTCTTCTTGCCCTTCGCGTGCTGCTTCTCCACGGCGCGGGCCGACCCGGCGTGCACCGCCTCGTCGTTGCGCCGGTACAGGTCGGCGAGCTTGCCCGCCGTCGTGTGGATGTCGGGGGCCTCGGTCGGCACCTCGCCAACGGGCTCGGTCGCGCTGCTCATGGGGCCGCAGCCTAGTCAGCACCCGGCCTCAGCGGACCGTGACGTCGCCAACTTCACGGTTGTTCGGGCAATGTCCCCAGTATCGCCCGGACCTGGGGCGTCAGTCCTGGTCGGGCAGCGTCTCCAGGATCGCCTTGATCTGCGGCACCAGCCTGGGCAGTTCCTCAGCGACGACCGCCCACACCGTGTAGAGGTCTACCTCGACGTAGTTGTGCACAGTGTGGTTGCGCATCCCGACGATCTTGCGCCACGGGATGCCTGGATGCGCGGCGCGGACCTCGGCGTCGACGTGGTTCGCGGCCTCGCCGATGATCTCTACAAGCTTGGTGAGCGACAGTTGGATCGTGTCCTCTGCCATGCCAGCCGGGTCGGGTGGGCAGATGCGTCGTGCTCGCTCCGCAGCGTCGAGAATGTCGTTCAGCCGGTCGAAGGTGCTGCGTTTCATAGTGCGATGGCCTGGCTGAGAACCCGGTCGCGGATTCGAGCCTTGAGCCCGTTCGGGGTCGCCACCTGCGTGAACACGTTCAGCAGGCCCTCCACGTCCAGCGCGAAGCCGGTCAGGTCGAACAGGCTGCAGTGCGGTCCTGGATCGACCAGCAGGTCCAGGTCGCTGTCCTCGTCGGCCTCACCGCGTGCGACGGAGCCGAAGACCCGGACGTTGCTCACCTTGTTCCGCTCCGCGATCCGCAGGATCTCCTCGCGGTGGGCGCGGACCTCCTCCAGCGTCACCCGGCGGTGTGGCGCGTCCACCACGGTCACGTCGGCGATGCTCATCGCCGCACCTCGCTGGCGCTCGGCGCAGCGCTTCGCGCGGGCACTGTGCCTATTGATTCGCTCGCAAGCTCGCTCACGGCGCCCTCCTCGTGTGGCCGTCCCAATCCTACCGCGACTAGCCTGAGCAGCCATGACGCAACCGCTGGACCTCGAAGCGCTGCGGGCGGCCCTGGTGGCGCCGGGCGGCCCCTACGCGGCGCTGGACGTGGTGCCGAGTACCGGTTCGACCAACGCCGACCTGCGCGAGGCGGCGAACGCGGGTGCGGAGGACCGCACGGTGCTGATCGCCGAGCAGCAGACGGCCGGGCAGGGCCGCCGGGCGCGCACCTGGGTGTCGCCCGCCGGGTCGGGGATCTACCTGAGCGTGCTGCTGCGCCCGCACGAGGTGCCGCCGAACCGGTTGCCCGGGATCACCCTGCTGGCGGGGGTGGCGCTGGTCAGCACGGTGCGGGCGAGCACCGGGGTGGACGCGGTGCTGAAGTGGCCGAACGACCTGCTGGCGGGTCCGGAGCGGGCCAAGTGCGCGGGCATCCTGGCGGAGTCCATCGGCGGCGGGGCCGTGGTGCTGGGCATCGGCCTGAACGTGGCGGCGTTGCCCGAGGGCGTGCCCGCGGGCGCCGGGGGGCTGCCGCCGACCTCGCTGGAGCAGCAGGGCGCGAGCCACACCGACCGCACCCGGCTGGTCGTGGAGCTGCTGCTCGCGCTGGCCCAGCTGGACGCGCGCTGGCGGCTGGCCTACGGGGACCCGGTGGCCTGCGGGCTGCTCGACGCCTACCGGGAGCACTGCGCCACGCTGGGCCTGCGGGTGCGGGTGGAGCTGCCGGGCAACAGCGAGCTGCTGGGCACGGCGGTGGACGTGGACCGGGAGGGGCAGCTGGTGATCCGCTCGGACGGCGGTGGTCAGCGCGCGGTGCACGCCGGTGACGTGGTGCACCTGCGCTCGGTGACGGGCTGAGCACCGGTACCGTATCGGCGTCACCTGCGGTGTGATCATCGGGAGGAATAGCCGTGGCCTACCCAGACGACCTGCTCGGCGAGGACGAGCGCGTCGTGATCCACAAGCACCCGCACTGGAAGATGCTGATCATCCCGGTGCTCGTGCTGTTGATCACCGCGGGGGCGGGGGCCTACCTCGCCTCGCTGGTCAGCAGCCAGTCCTGGCACCTGTTCGCGTGGATCGCGATCGGGGTCGTCGCCGCGATCATCATCATCTGGGTGGTGCTCAGCCCGCTCGTCCGCTGGCGCAGCACCCACTTCGTGATCACCACTCAGCGGGTGATGGTCCGTGAGGGTGTGCTGACCAGGACCGGGATCGACATCCCGCTGTCGCGGATCAACAGCGTGCAGTTCCGGCACGGCCTGATCGACCGCATCGTGGGCGCGGGCACGCTGATCGTGGAGTCGGCCTCCGACGAGCCGCTGGAGTTCGACGACATCCCCAACGTGGAGCGGGTGCACTCGCTGCTCTACCGGGAGATCAACGACGACCCGAACGACGACTTCCACCCCGGCCACAGCCGGAGCCACCGGTGAGTGCCCGCTCGGTCGGGCTGCCCAGCCGGGTGCCCGCACCCGGGCTGCCGGAGCGGGTGACCATCTGGGAGGTCGGCGCGCGCGACGGGCTGCAGAACGAGTCCGGGGTCGTGGACGTCGGCGTGAAGCTGGAGTTCCTGGACCGGCTGGCCGACGCGGGCCTTGGCGTGCTGGAGGCCACGAGTTTCGTGCACCCCAAGTGGGTGCCGCAGCTGGCCGACGCCGAGCAGCTGCTCGCCGGTCTGCGCCGCCGCGACGGGGTCAGCTACCCGGTGCTGGTGCCCAACGAGCGCGGCCTGGACCGCGCGCTGGCCGCTGGGGTCGAGCACATCGCGATCTTCGGCAGTGCCACGGAGACCTTCGCCAAGCGCAACCTCAACCGCACCCTGGACGAGCAGTTCGCCATGTTCGAGCCGGTGGCCGGGCGGGCCCGCGCCGAGGGCCTGGACGTGCGCGGCTACGTGTCCATGTGCTTCGGCGACCCCTGGGAGGGCTCGGTCGACCCGGCACAGGTCGTGTCGGTCGGCAAGCGGCTGCTGGACCTGGGCTGCTCGCAGCTGTCCCTGGGCGACACGATCGGCGTGGCCACCCCCGGGCAGGTCGAGGTGCTGCTCGCGGGCTTCACCGAGGCGGGCGTGGACCTCGGCCGGATCGCCGTGCACTTCCACGACACCTACGGCCAGGCCCTGTCCAACACGCTGGCCTCGCTGCGCTGCGGGGTGAGCACCGTGGACTCCTCGGCGGGTGGCCTCGGTGGCTGCCCGTACGCGGAGTCGGCCACCGGCAACCTGGCCACCGAGGACCTGGTGTGGATGCTGGACGGGCTGGGCGTCCAGCACGGGGTCGACCTGGCCGCGCTGGCCGCGACCAGCGCCTGGATGGCCGGGCAACTGGGCAGGCCCAGCCCCTCGCGGGTGGTCCGGGCCCTGACTGGATGAACGAGGCGGGCACCACCACGGTCGTCGAGCTGACCGAGCAGACCTGGCCGCGGCTGGCCGAGCTGTTCGGTCCCAACGGCGCGGCCGAGGGCTGCTGGTGCATGTGGTTCCGCCGCAGTGCCAAGGAGTTCCGCAGGCACAAGGGCGAACCCAACCGGGCCGCGCTGGGCGAGCTGGTCACCTCGGGGCAACCGGTCGGCCTGCTCGCGCTGGACGAGGACGGGACCGCCGTGGGCTGGGTCGCGGTGGCGCCCCGACTCGACCACGTGCGGCTGGACCGCTCGGCCGTGGCCGCACCGCCCGACCCGCGCGAGGACCTGTCCCAGGTGTGGTCGGTGACGTGCTTTTTCGTGCACCGCAAGGCAAGGGGCAGCGGGGTGACCAGGACGCTGCTGTCCGCCGCGGTGGACTACGCGGCTCGCAGCGGTGCGCTCTGCGTGGAGGGCTACCCCACCGACACCGAGGGTGAGCGCAAGGACTCCGGCACGCTCTACCACGGCACGCTGACGATGTTCCTCGACGCGGGCTTCGAACTCGTTGGCAGGCGGGGGATCCGGCGCGCGCTGGTGCGCAAGGCGTTGCGGTGAAACGGTTCGAGACGCACTGGGTTGAGGGCTACCCGGTGCTCGCCTGGCAGGCCGACCGCCCGTGGCTGGCGATCTCCTCGGCGGCGCACGGCGGCGGCATCGGCGAACGGGACTGGGTGCTCAACGCCACCGTGTGCACCGGCTACGACCGGGACGACCCGGACCGGCACGTGGCCGAGCTCGCCGCGGCGGTCGGGCTCACCGGTACGGGGACCGGCCTGCTCACCGCGGTGGACGTGCGGCACGTGGTCGCCGTGTCCGACAGCGGGGTGCACGCCGCCGTGACCACCGGGGTCGGCGCGCACCCGACCTGGGCCTCCACCCCCGAGGCGGCGCCGGACCGGGTGCCCGCGGGCACGATCAACACCGTGTGCTGGTGCCCGGTGCGACTGTCCGAGGGGGCGCTGGTCAACGCCGTGGCCACGGTCACCGAGGCCAAGACCCAGGCACTGGTCGAGGCCGGTGTGCCGGGCACGGGGACCTGCACGGACGCCGTGGTGTTGCTCTGCCCGACCAGCGGGCCCGCCGAGCAGTACGGCGGGCCGCGCTCACGTGTCGGGTCGGCACTGGCCAGGGCCGTGCACCGGGCGGTGGCCGCCGGACTGCTCGTGCCCGGCGCCCGCTTCACCGGCCGCTAATCCACAGTGGACGGCCCGCCCACATGTCATGAAAGTGCCGTATGCGACATCAGATGTCGCATACGGCACTTTCATGACACGGCGTCCCGGCTGCTGAACATGCCGGTGAAGGTGCAGCGCAGCACCAGCTGGCCGTCGTGCCGGTGCGCGGTGCCCCTGATGTCCACCAGGCCAAGGCCCGGCCTGGTTCGGGAGAGCCGGGCCTTCTCCACTTCCAACGCGAAGCTGAGGGTGTCTCCGGGGAACACCGGGGCGGGCCAGGACATCTCGCGCCCGCCCGGCGAGCCCTGGGAGGTCGAGTCGGCGAGCACGTGGTCCACGTAGGCGCGCATCCACAGGCCCATGGTGAACCAGCCGGAGGCGCACAGGCCGCCGAGCACGGACCGCTTGCCCGCCTCCTCGTCCAGGTGGAAGGGCTGCGGGTCGAAGCGCTGCGCGAAGGCCAGCATCTCGTCGCGGTCCACGGTCGTGCTGCCCAGGTCGATCACGCGCCCGGCGGGGAGGTCCTCGTAGGAGATCACGCTCCATATTCTCCGATCACCGGGGAACCGGCACGCTGTGCCGTGCGTCCCAGCTCTCATCCGAACAGCGGAGGTGGCGGTGGCCCACGACCACCAGGCCGAGGTGGACCAGCTCGTCGCCGAGTACCGGCGCAGCAGAGAGCAGCTGGTCGCCGTGCAGCGCGCGCTCGCGGCCGTCACCGAGTCCGCGAGCAGCGAGGACGAGCTGGTCACGGTCACCGTCGGGGCCTCCGGCACGATCACCGGGTTGGAGATCGCGGACGGGGCGTACCGCAGGTACCGGCCCGTCGAGCTGGCCGAGCTGATCGTGCGCACCACCCAGGTCGCGGTGGCCAGGGCCGCGCGGTGCACGCACCGGGAACTGGCCGCGGTGTTACCCGCCGACGCCGATCCGGACGCAGTCCTCAAGGGACGCGCCGATCTGACCGACACCGAGATCGACCCGTCGCCGGTGGCCCCGCCGCCCGGCCGCGAGGACGACAGCTTCGAGCACCTGAACTGGGTCAGCGACGGGAGGCCGACATGACCGGAACCGGCGGCTTCAGCAGCGACGTCGAGCGCGTGCTGGACCGGGCCGGCCAGCTCGACGGGCTGGCCGGCACCGCGGGCACGATCGCCCAGGAACTGACCAGCGCGTTGCGGGCGACCGAGCGCTGCTGGGGCACCGACGAGGTGGGCACCAGCTTCGCGGCGGGGCACGTCAAGGCCGCCGAGGACACGCTGGCGATCGTCAGGGCGCTGCCGGGGCAGCTCGCCGAAGTGGGCGCGAAGCTGACCCGCACCGCGCACATCCACGGCGGCGTCGACCAGGAGATCGCCACCGGTCTGCCGAGGACCTAGGGGGAACACACGGATGGGTATCGCCCTGCCAACCGAGTTGGCCGGTGTCGCGGCCAAGGTGGGCGTCCAGTGGCCGCAGGCCGACGAGACCGCCATGCACACCGCCGCGCAGGCCTGGCGCGAGGCCGCCGCCAAGATCAGCACGCTGGCCCGTGACGCGGACACCACCGCGGGCCAGGCACTGGACGCGATGACCGGTCAGGCCGCCGACGCCGCCAAGACGTACTGGGGCAGGTTCGTGCACGCCGAGAACGGCCACTTCACCGCGGCCGTCAAGGGTTGCCTGGAGGCCGCCGACCGGTTGGAGCAGGCCGCCGACAAGATCGCCTCGGCCAAGGTGCGGATCACCGCGAAGCTGAGCTCGCTGGCGAGGTCCACCGACCTGTCCGGGGTGCTCGGTGGCACGGCCAAGGCCTCGGACGACCACCTGCTCTCCGGGGCCGCGCTGGACATCAACGGCATCCTCGGCGACCTCACCGAGTCGGTGAACCTCAAGGGCCAGTCCGTGCAGGTCGACCCCGCGCACCCCGCCACCACCGACGGCCCGCTCGACGTGCACGGCCCGAAGGGCGGCCTGCTCGGCCTCGCCGCCGGGCTGCCCGGGGTGGACGACCTGCTCACCCCGCAGGACGGCGAGCACAAGGCCACCGACCCGGTGTGGGACCCGGAGCTCAAGCAGTACGTGGACCCGGTGACCAAGCAGCCGCTGAGCCCCACCACGGCACCACCGGGCACGGACCCGGCCGGGGCCTCGCCAGTGCCCGGTCTGTCGGGGGCGGTGCCTGGCGGCGTCGTGCCCGAGGTGACGAAGACCGTCGGCCTGCCCGATCCCGCCGCGGTCGTGCACCCCGCTGTGGACAACTCGGCCGAGGTCACCGGCCCGGTGCCCCGCCACGTCGTGAACGCTGCCTCGGGCGGTGCACCCAGCCACGTCGACCCGCCGACCGGACCGATCCCCGTGCAGCACGGCGGCGGCTACGCCAAGCCGGACTACGGGGACCCGAACCCGCCGACCGGTCCGATCCACCTGCCCGTGCAGGGCACCAGCGTGCAGGCCGCCGCGGCCCCGGTGCTGCCGCCCCCAGTCGCCAGCGCGCCCGCGGTCGGCGGCTACCAACCGCCGCCCGCCCAGCCCGTTGCGCCCACCTACTGGTCGGCCGACCACACCTCGGCGCCCGGCGGTTACGGCCCCGGCGCCCTTGGCGGCGCTGCTCCTGGCGCGGTCCCACCCGGTGGCGCCGTGTCCGGCGGCTCGGTGCCTGGTGGTGCCGCACCTGGCGGTGCCGCGCCTGGTGCCGCTGCCGGTTCCGGGGTGCTTGGCGGTGCTGCTCCTGGCGGTGGTGCTGCCTCCGGCGGTGGTGCCGCGCCTGGTGGTGCTGCTCCTGGCGGTGGTGCAGCCCTTGGCGGTGCCGCGCCACGCGTGCAGCCCGGCGTCGCCGGAGTCGTCGCTGGTGTGGGTAGTGCCCCCGGCGTGCAAGCCGGTGCCGTCGCACCGAGCGCCGAGGCCCGGCGCGGACCGCTCGCCGACGGGGCGCTCACCGGGGTTGCCCCCGACCAGGTGGCCAAGCCGGTCCCCGCTCCCCGGCCCGTCAAGCCGGTGCTGCGCCCGGAGGACTCGCCCGCGCTGTTCCTCGCCTACCTGTTCCCGATCGGGCACATGCCGGTGCCCAGTTCGCGGCCCGCCCGCCAGCTGCCGCTGCCGGAACAGCACGTGGACTTCGCCCCCGGCCTGCGTTTCCCGCCGCACGACCACCCCGACTCGGGGTTGATCACCGACGAGCGCGCGCAGGGCCCCGTGGTGCTGCCCGAGCCCAAGTCCGCGCAGGACGCCGAGGTGCAGGCCCTTGCCGTGGACCACGACCCGCTCGGCGGTGAGCACGAACGTGACTGGGAGCGCCGGTTCCTGGTCCGTGAGGGTGGCGAGAGCCAGGACACCGAGTACTCGTGGCCGCCGGGGGAGCTGTTTCCCGAGGGCGGCTGCGACGCGGGCGAGGCCGTCATCCTGGAACCCGGCACCGTGATCGACCGCTTCGGTGACGCCGAGGGCCGGGTCTTCGCGCCGGAGGGCACGCCCTTCGCCCAGCGCTCGCTGCCGCCGGGGCACCTGGACGCGGGCTACCAGCGCTACCGGGTCACCGGCCGGCTGCCGGTGTGGCGCACGCTGAGCGCACCGTGGTTCGGCCAGCCCGGGGGCGGCCGGCGCTACCGCGCGGTCTACCCGGCCGCCGACCTGATCGCCATGGGATACCTGGAGGCAGTGTCATGAACGCCGAGTCGGTCGCGACCTGGCTGGAGACCGTCGGCGTGCCCACCGAACTGGTGTCGGTGGGTGCCGAGGCGGACAACGCGTGGTGCCTGCTCCCCGAGGAGGACGGGGCCAGCTGGGAGGTGTTCTGGCGCGAGCAGGGCAACCGCTACGACTGGGCCAGGTTCAGCAACGAGCAGGTGGCCTGCCACTACCTGTTCGGGCGGCTGACCTGGGCCCAGGTCGCGCGCGGTGCCGTGGGGGTACTGCCGACCGGCGACTGAGTTGTGCACAGGCGCCGAGTTGTGCACATGTGGATCTTGAGCAAGATCAGGTGTCGGGGGTGGGCGGTAGACTGGTGTCGGGGTCGCCCCCCTGGGAGTGGCGGGGGATGCTCATGGGTAGATGAAGCGCGTTCTACCTCGTGAGCAGGGACAGTGCGGGCTCGTGCAGCACGCCGTTGGAGGTCAGCACGGAGCCGCCCTCGTAGGTGGGCTTGCCGGTCAGGTCGGTGAACCGGCCACCGGCCTCCTCGACCAGGATCTGCACCGAGGCCACGTCCCACGGGTTCACGATCGCCTCGGCGGCCAGGTCGATGGCGCCCTCGGCCACCAGGCAGTGCTGCCAGAAGTCGCCGAACGCGCGGTTCTCCCAGCAGGCGTCGACCAGCCGCAGGTAGGCCTCGCGCGAGTGGTGCTCCACCCACGAGCCGAGGTGCGTCGTGGACAGGTAGGCGTCGGACAGGTCCGACACGCCCGAGACGGAGATCGCCCGTGACTGCCCGTTCAGGTCGGTGGTCCACGCACCGGTACCGGCGGCGGCCCACCAGCGGCGGCCCATGGCGGGCGCGCTGATCACGCCAGTGGTCGGCTTGCCGTCCACGACCAGGGCGATGAGCGTGGCCCACGCGGGCACCCCGCGCAGGAAGTTCTTCGTGCCGTCGATCGGGTCGAGCACCCAGGCACGCCCGGCACCGGCCTGCCCGCCGCGCTCCTCGCCGAGCACGGCGTCCTGCGGGCGTTCCCGCGCCAGCAGCGCGCGCACCGCGTCCTCGACCGCCACGTCGGCGTCGGTGACCGGTGTGCGGTCCGGCTTGCGCTCCACGACGAGGTCGCGGGCCCGGAATCGTGACAGCGTTATGGCGTCAGCGGCGTCAGCCAGCCGCAACGCGAGATCCAAGTCGGCACCATTGGTTGACACGGGTTCGATGTTGTCACGCCTACGCTGTGCCTCGTGAGCGTGGTACTGCTGGCCGAAGACGACCCGGCTATCGCCGATCCGCTGTCGCGTGCCCTCGTCCGCGAGGGGTACTCGGTGCACGTGGTCGGTGACGGACCGGCGGCACTGGAGGCGGCTTCGGCGGGAGGCGTCGACCTGCTGGTGCTCGACCTGGGACTGCCCGGCATGGACGGCTTGGAGGTGTGCCGCAGGCTGCGGGCGGGCGGCCGGGGCGTGCCCGTGCTGATGCTGACCGCCCGGGCCGACGAGGTCGACTTCGTGGTGGGCCTGGACGCGGGCGCCGACGACTACGTGGCCAAGCCGTTCCGGCTGGCCGAGTTGCTGGCCAGGATCCGGGCGCTGCTGCGCCGCAGGGCGCCGGGCACGGTGGAGTCCAACGGGGTGCGCATGGACCTGGCGGCCCGCAGGGTCACCGTGGACGGGCGCGAGCTGCAACTGGCCAACAAGGAGTTCGAGCTGCTGCGGGTGCTCATGCAGCACGCGGGCCAGGTCGTGACCAGGGAGGACATCCTGTCCGAGGTCTGGAGCGGGCCCGAGCTCAAGAGCAGCAAGACCCTGGACATGCACATGTCCTGGCTGCGCCGCAAGCTCGGTGACGGCACCATGCGCTCGGTGGAACGGCGCATCGCCACCGTGCGCGGGGTCGGCTTCCGCTTCAACTCCGAGTAGCCCGGGTGCGCAAGCGGATCCTGCAGGCCATCCTGCTCGCCGTGGCGGTGACCGGGTTCGCGCTCGGTGTGCCACTCGGCGTCACCACCGTGCTGCTGGTCCAGACCTACAGCACCACCACCCTCCAACAGCTCGCCGAGAACATCGCCACGCGGCTGGTCGAGCAGCAGGCCCAGCGCGGGTCGATCGACCTGGACTCGGTCCGGGTCGCCGTGCCCTCGGACGGCCTGCTGCGGGTCAGCCTGCCCGGCAAGGCCGACCAGACCATCGGCACCGACCCCGGCCCCGACCCGCTGCGCACGGATGCCATCCTGCTGCCCGCCGGGTCGGTGGAGCTGTCGATCCCCTCCGGGCCGACCCGTACCAAGCAGTTCGGCGTGGCCGGGTTCGTGCTGCTGCTGATGGTGCTCTCGGTGAGCATCGGCATGGTCGTCGCCACGGTCACCGCACGGCGGCTCGCCGAGCCGTTGCAGGACGTGGCCGAGCGGGCGGGACGGCTCGGTGCGGGCGACTTCCGCCCTGACCCGCGCAGGCACGGGGTCTCCGAGCTGGACAAGCTCGCCGAGGTGCTGGACACCTCCGCCTCGGCGCTGGCCCAGCTGGTGACTCGTGAGCGCGAGCTGGTCGGCGACGTGTCACACCAACTGCGCAGCAGGCTCACGGCCCTGCAACTGAGACTCGAGTCTCTGGCCACGCACCCCGACCCCGAGACCTCGGCCGAGGCGGGCGAGGCGCTGGAACAGTGCGACCGGCTCGCCCACACGCTGGAGGAGCTGCTGGCCGCGGCCCGTGCCGCCCGTGCCTCGGGCGCCGAGCCGATCGACCTGGCCGAGCAGCTGCCGACGATGGCCGAGGAGTGGCGGACCCTGCTGCGAGCCGAGGGCAGGGCGCTGCGCGTCAAGGTGCCGGACGGCCTGGTGGTGCGAGCCACGCCCGCACGCCTGCGTGAGGCGATCGGTGTGCTGCTGGACAACGCCCTACAACACGGCGGCGGCGCCGTGTTGCTGGCCGCCCGCGCGAGCGAGGGCGGCACTGCGGTGATCGAGGTCAGTGACAGCGGACCCGGTGTGCCGGACGAGCTGACCGGGCACATCTTCGAACGCGGCGTGTCCGGTCACGGCTCGACCGGTGTGGGCCTGGCCCTGGCCAGGGCGCTGGTCGACGCCGACGGCGGTCGCATGGAACTGGCGACGGCCAAGCCCGCGACCTTCGCGCTGTTCCTGCCCGTGTCCAGGACCGACGACGCGCTGACCGGTGTCGGCTGGCGCACCGACGGCGGCCCGCGCTGACCACCGGCATACCCCGTCCAGCCACCGGCGTGTCCCGCTCACCCGCACGCGAGTCCCGCCCACAGGGGCGCGAGTCCCGCTCACTGGACGACGAGTCCCGTTCAGCAGGCGAGCGAGGACGCCGGTGAAACGGGGCACGCATGCCTGATCAGCGGGACTCGTGTGCTCCTGGGCGGGACTCGGCTGCTGGAGAGCGGGACTGGCGTGCACCTGGCCGGGACTCGCGTGCCACAGAGCGGGACTCGCGCGCGCCAGAGCGGGACTCGCCGTACCGGGGGCGCCGACACGCCGTACCGGGGGCGCCGACACGCGGTGCTGGGGCGCCGACACGAGGTGGGGTGGGTTAGTCCTCGTCCTCGGTGGTGACGAGGCGGGGGCGGGCGTTGGCGTCGGGGAAGACGAACTTCTTGAACGCCCACCAGCGGAAGCCCATAGCCAGCAGGGTGCCGATGATCTGGGCGCTGACGAAGTCGGCGACCTGCACCCCGAACGGGCTGAGGTGGTTGTAGTCCAGCTGCAACCCGTAGCGGGAGATCCACAGCGGTACCGAGTTCAGGCCCACGCCGATGCCGCTGACCAGGAAGAACAGCGCCGCCTCGTGCGGGCGTTCCCGGCCGCCCCTGGTGCGGAAGGACCACTCGCGGTTGAGGATGTACGACACGATCGTCGCGATCAACGTCGCGATGATCTTCGCGGTGACGGGGTGCGTCGTCAGGATCGTCGACTTCAGGCCGAGGAAGAGTGCCGTGTCGATGACGAAGCAGGTGCCACCGACCACCGCGAACTTCACCAGCTCGCGGTGTTTGTACGCGAAGGACCGGAAGGGCTCCGGCACGCGTTTGAGTACGGTTTCTCCTACGGACACCCTGGCGAGTGTAGGGACCGGATCCCCTGTTTGGCTCAGTATCACGCCGAGCGGGTGAGCCGCGCGGCGGGATGTTGCCTCTGCTGACCTCGCGGAAGCGGGTCAGGCAACCTGCTCGGAGTGACCATCGTCACTACCGGGCTGGGCCGAGGGCAGGTGGGCGACGCTGCCCGAGCGCTCGGGGCGCACGTCGGCGGCGGGGAAGACGAACTTCTTGAACGCCCACCAGCGGAAGATCATCGCCACGGCGGTGCCGATGATCGAGCCGAAGACGAAGTCGGAGACCTTCTCGGCCATCAGGCTGATCGCCGGGGTCTGCAGGCCGAACAGGTAGCGGGAGATCATCGTGGGGACCAGGTTGAGCCCCACCCCGATCGCGCTGACCAGGAAGAACAGGGCCGCCTCGTGGTGACCCTCCCGGCCGCCGCGGGTCTGGAAGGACCACTCGCGGGACAGCACGTAGGACACGATCGTGGCGACGATGATGCCGATCGCCTGTGCGGTGATGGGCTTGGTGTCGAGCACGGTCAGTTGCAGGCCGAACCACACCAGGTTCGTGATGGCGAAGCAGGTGCCGCCCACGACGGCGAAGCGCACGAGCTCGCGGTGCTTGATGATCAGGGAGCGCAGTGGCGCCGGAACACGGGCGAGCACGGTATGCACGACTGACACTCAGGCAGTCTACGGAGCGGCTGCGGAGGTGGTTCAACCGGTCACCGCGAGTGTCCGATTGGGCCTGTTTCAGGGAAAAGCGCTCAGCAGAACGGCCAGAACGGGTTCAGCAGCGGCACGCACCACGGGTCGCGCTCACGCGGGGTCGGCGTCCTCGAGGGTGACGGCGTGGGCGTCGTCGTCGGCGTGGGTGTGGGTGTGGGCGTGGTGGTGTGCGTGCTGGGCGCGGTCGTGCGGGGCGGCGTCGAGGTGGGCGGCACCGGCGGGGCCAGGGGCGAGGACGGGGTCGGCGGCACGGCGGTGGTGGTCGGCCCGGGGGTGTGCGTCGGGCCGGGCGGGCTCGTGGGGCCGGGGGTCACAGTGGGGCCGTGCGTGGGCGTGGGCGGCACCGGCGGGGCCGGGGGCGAGGGCGGGGTGATCCCGCCGGGGTCGCAGTCCACCGGCACGTCGAGCACCTTGTGCGCGGTGCCCAGCGAGGCCGAGACCTGCACCACGTCCTCGCGGCCCCACCAGCGGAACACCCAGGCGCTGAGCCGCTTCGACTCGCCCTGCGCCAACTCGAACTCGCAGACGATCTCCAGCCCGGTCTGGTGGCACGGGGCGAAGGTGAACAGCCAGCCCTCGCGCGGGGCGTCCAGGGTGAGGGTGACCGTGCCCGCGTGCGAACTGCGGTTGGTCACCAGCACGTCCAGCCTCGGCAGCCAGAAGTCGTGCCGCCACACGCTCGCGCTCAGGTCGAGCTCGTCGACCTGGCTGACCTGGACCTGCACGGTGCCCAGACTGATCGACACCGCACTGCCCGCACTGATGGTGCCGGTGATCTGCCCGCCCTTGGCGTCCGGGCTCGCCTTGAGCTGGAAGGAGAAGGTCACCGACTGGCCGGGGGCCAGCCCGGTGGTCGTGGTGCAGCTGATCGTGCCGGTGCCGCCGGTGCACCGCACCTCCTGGGCCGCCACGGGTTCCAGGCTGAGCATGCGCGGCGGGGCCATGCTTTGGGCGCGGGAGGTCTTCGTCAGCTGGGCCGTGACGCCCTCGGGCAGGTTCAGCGCCGCGGTCACCGGGTCGGACGGGCCGTCCCCGGAGTTGCGCACGGTCACCGGCAGCTCCACGGCGGGCCCACCGGGCACCAGGTTGATCGGGGTGGTCGGCACGCTGGGCACCAGCGCCGCCTTGGCCGGTGGCGGTGCCGGTGGCGGGGTGCTGGTCGGCGGTGCCGGTGGGGCGGTCGTGGTCGTGGTGGGCGGGGTGGTCGGTGGGGTCGTGGGCGGCACCGGGGGCACGCTCTGCGTGGGCGGCGGCTGCGTCGGCGCGGGCGCCGTGCTCACCACGGGGGGCGGTGCGGGCTGGGCCGCTGCCGGGGGCGGGGAGGCCTGCCCCGAGGTCAGGGCCACGGCGATGGCCGCGGCCAGGGCCGCCGAGGAGGCGGCGACACCCATCAGCTGGCGGGGCAGCCCGCTGGCGGCACCCGCCGCGCCGCCCGCACCCGCCGCCGAGCCCGCGGCGACCACGGTGGCGGCCTTCGCGGTGCCCGCACCGATCGCGGCGAGGTAGCCCGCCGCGCCGACGCCCAGCACCAGCGGGGCGACCAGGGCGCGCAGGGCGCCGTTGACGTCGGCCAGTTCGGCGGCCAGCGCGCGGCACTGCTCGCACTCGTCCAGGTGCGCCTCGACCTGCGCGGTCTCCCGCTTGGACAGCCCGCCGCGGGTCCAGGCGCCGAGCCGGTCCACGGTGGCCCGGCAGCGGTCGGCGGAGCTCTCCGCCAGGTGCACCTGAAGGTATGCCTGGCGCAGGCCCTCGCGGGCCCGGTAGGCCAGCGCGGACACGCCGTTGGCGGTCAGCCCCAGCAGCGGGGCGACCTCGGCGGGGGACTGGCCCTCGATCTCGGTGTGCCACAGCACCGCCTGCCAGCGCTCGGGCAGCCGGGCGAAGGCCTTCGCGGCCAGCGAGCGCTCCAGCCCGGACACGGCGGTGTCGCTGAACGGCACGCTCACCGACTCCGGGCTGGCCACCGTGCTGACGTCCTCGGCCAGTTCCAGCTTGCGGTCCCGGCGGGTCTTGTCGTACGCGGTGTGCCGCAGTGCGGTCAGCAGGTAGGCGCGGAAGGCGGTGTCCGGTCCGCGCCCGGCGCGCAGCGTGTCCAGCACCTTGGCGAACGCCTCGGCGACCAGGTCGTCGGCCTCGGCGGTGGACCGGGTGAGCTGGCGGGCCAGGTTGTAGGCGGCCGAGACGTGCCGTTCGTAGAGCGATCCGTACGCCTGGGTGTCCCCGGAACGGACGGAGTCGATCAGCTCGGCGTCACTGGGACCAGGGACGTCCAGGGGGGCCGTTGCCACTGGTCACTCCTCTCGCGCACCCGCCTAGCTCGCACAGTGTGGCGGAAGGGGTGGGTGCAGTCACGCCAGCTACCACATTGGGTGAGCCGAATGCCGTCACGACCCGACTCGCCGCGCGTCACTTGTTCGGGGCGGCACGAGTACCCGACCGGACCAGAGAGGAGCGCCGCACGTGGGCGTTCGCAAGGCCGAAGACCTGATGGGTGGGTCTAACGTGAGCGCGGGGCCACCGCTGATCGGCCGACAGCTGTGTGCGGAGGGTGTGCACCTGCTGCGGTCCCGCTGGCGCTCGGCGAGCCTGGCCTCGGGCTGGCCGTTCCCCAGCGACTGGGCGCTGGACGAGGTGGACGCGGTCTGCGTGGCGGCTGTCTCCGGCGAGGACCTGGCCGGGGTCGTCGCCGGGCTGGGCAGGGCGCGGGCCCGCGCCGGGGCCGGTCTGGACGAGACCCTGCTCGACCTGGCCGCGCTGCACGCCGTGCTCACCTCACCCGCCCCGCACGACGGGCTGTTCTCCGCCGACCCGGACGCCACCCCGTCCCGGCTGATCAGGGCGACCGCGATCGGCTGGGCCGACGTGGCCTCGGACCTGGTCGGCGCCAGCGAGGTGCTGGACGCGATGACCGGCATGACCACCGCCGCCTACCTGCGTACCCGGCTGACCGAGGTGTACCGGGCCGAGGCCGCCGCACGGCACGTGCTGCTGGTGGCCGCGCTGGACCTGTCGCAGGCCGAGGGCTGGACCCGCCCGGTGGCGATGGTGCTGATGGGCGACGTGCTGCGCGAGGTGTTCCCCGGCGGGGAGACCGTCTCGCTGATCGGCCCGTCCACGGCCGCGGTGTTGCTGGCCCGCGACGAACTGCTGATCACCCGCATGGCCAGGGTGCGCTGGCAGTTGGCCCAGCGGTTGTCGGTCGACCGGGAGCTGCACGGGGTCGGCACGGCCGAGGTCTGGCCGGAAGCCTTGCCGGACAACCACTCCCGAGCCTGCGAGCTGCTCGCACACCTCGCGGGCTGAGCACCCCCGAAGACTTCGTGCGGTCGGGCACACCTCCCTGTCGTGCCCGACCGCACGTTGCTGTGCGCACGTGTGCTGGTCTGCTAGTGTCTTAGTTGACTAGAACAATTTGGAGGTGTGCATGGTCGAGTTCCGGGTGGACCGCGGCGGCGGCCTCCCCGCGTACCTGCAGCTCGTGCAGCAGGCCCGGGAGGCGCTGAGACTGGGCTGGCTCAGACCGGGGGACAAGCTGCCCACGGTGCGCGAGGTCGTCGCGACCAGCGGGGTCAACCCGAACACCGTGCTCAAGGCCTACCGCGAGCTGGAGTTCGCCGGGCTGGTCGAGGCCAGGCAGGGCGCGGGCACGTTCGTCAAGGCCGCACTGGGCTCCGTCGAGCCCGAGGTGATGGCCGAACTGCGGGAACAGCTCGGGGACTGGGTGCGCACAGCGCGCACCGCCGGGCTGGAGGACGAGGACATCCACGCCCTGGTCGGCGTGGTGCTCACTGGGGAGAACAACAATGGGTGACCAGGCCGAAGACCTGCTCGCAGGGTCGAGCACCAGTACTGCCGTCACGGTGGAACGGCTGGCCAAGCGGTACCGGGGCGGGGTCTGGGCGCTGGACGACTGCACCCTGTCCGTGCCGAGCGGCCGGGTCGCCGCGCTGGTCGGCATGAACGGTGCGGGCAAGACCACGCTGCTCAGCATCATGGCCGGGCTGCTGCGGCCCACCTCCGGCGAGGTGCGGCTGCGCGAGGGCGGTGAACGGGTCTCGCTGGTGGCGCAGGACCGCCCGCTGTACCGGTCCTTCACCCCGGCCGAGATGCTCATGGCGGGGCGCCAGCTCAACGAGGTCTGGGACCAGGAACGGGCCGTGCGCTGGCTGCGCCGGTTCGACATCCCGCTGGACCGGCCCTGCGGCAAGCTGTCCGGCGGGCAGCAGGCGCAGGTCAGCTTCGCGGTGGCGCTGGGCGCGCGGCCCTCCCTGCTGCTGCTGGACGAGCCGCTGGCCAACCTCGACCCGCTGGCGCGGCGGGAGGTCACCAGGGAGCTGCTCGCCGAGGTGGTCGACGGGGACATGACGGTGCTGATGTCCACGCACGTGATCGCCGAACTGGTCGGTGTCGCCGACTACCTGCTGCTGCTGGCCCGGGGCCGCCTGCTGCTGGACGGCGACGTGGACGAACTGCTCGCCGCGCACCGCCACTACTCGGGGCCGCGCGCCCAGGCGCCGCTGTTGTTCGGTGAGGTGGTGCAGGCCAAGCACGTCGGCAGCACCTCCACATACCTGGTTCGAGCGGACCCCGAACATCCGCCCGTGGTCGAGGAGCCGTGGACAGTGCGCCCGGCCACTCTGGAGGACCTGGTCGTGGCCCACCTGGAGAGCTCGCGGGCGGTGGCGGCATGAACCTGGCACTGGCTCAACTCACCTGGCGCCAGCACCGCGCCGTGCTGATCACCGGCCTGGCCTGGACCCTGCTGGTCTCGGGCTGCCTGCTGGCGATCAGCGACACCTCCTCGCTCGCGGGTCCGGTGGAGACCGTGACGATCGGTGGCCCGACCGTGCTGACCCTGTTGGTGGGGCTGTTCCTGGCCGCACCACTGCTGCCCCGCGAGTACGAGCAGGGCACGTACGTGTTCGCCTGGGGCCAGGACGTGACCGCCTCGCGGTGGCTGCGGCTCAAGGTCGGCTACCTGCTCAGCGCCGTCCTGCTGATGAGCGTACTGATCAGCGTGCTGCGCGACCTGCGTGCCAGCCCGGTTTCCCGCCCGTTCAGCATGCCCATGTTCGAGGGGTTCGCGCCGGTGCAGGTGGCCTACGTGGCGTTCGCCTTCGCGCTCGGGCTCGCGCTCGGCGCGCTGACCAGGCGCACCCTGCTCGCGATGGGCCTGACCCTGGTCGGCTTCCTGGTGGTCCGCGCCTTCGTGGCGGCCGTGTGTCGGCGCTTCTACCTGCCGCCGCTGCACGCGGCGAACCTGGAGGTCATGCCGCGTGACTCCACCGCGGTCGGCGTCCAGTTCGGGGCCGGGCCGCACGGCATCGCCGGGGTGGACTACCAGCCCAACGACCGGGTGCCCAGCTTCCAGTGGATCGAGACCGGCCTGTTCCTGACCCTGGCCGCCGGACTGCTCGTGCTTGCCTGGTGGCTGGTGCGGCGCAGGGAGGTGCGCTGAATGCTCTGGCTGACCTGGCGCCAGCACCGCGTCGCGGTCATCGGCACCGCGCTCGGCTTCCTGGCGTTGTCGATCTACCTGCTCAACTGCTCCGGCCAGGTCGGTGAGGTGGTCGACTCCTGCGCCCAGCACGACTGCCAGGCAGGTCCCGGCTTCGCCCTCACCGAGCTGCTGGCCGCACTGCGCTCGGTGCTGTGGGTGATCGCCCCCGGGCTCGCCGCGCTGATCGGCGTGTTCTGGGGCGCGCCGCTGGTGGCCCGCGAGTTCGAGCAGCGCACGCACCAGTTCGCCTGGACCCAGGACCGCCCCGCCACCAGGTGGCTGGGCGCCAAGACCGCGTGGCTGGGCGGTGCGGCCGTGCTGCTGACCGGGCTGACGGGGCTGGCCGCCCAGCCGCTGCTGCACCGCCTCGACCAGGTGGACGCGGGCGGTAGCGGCCTGCACCCGGCGCCCACGGCCTGGGCGCCGATGCTGGTCGCCCTCGCCGTGTTCGGGTTCGCGCTGGGCGTGGCAGCGGGCGCGCTGGTGCGGCGCACGTTGCCCGCGATGGCGATCACCGCGGTCGGCTTCCTGGGGGCCTACGCCGCGACGATGCGGCTGCGGCTGTCCTGGCTGCCGCCCGAACGGCACCTGTTCTCGCCCGCGACGGCCGCCCCTGACCTCGCTGTGCTGCCCCGAGGCAGCGAGGTCGTCGAGACGGGCTACCTCGACGCCGCCGGGACACCCAAGCGGCTGACCGAGGTGTGCTTCTACTCCGCGGCTCCCGAGGACTGCCTGCCACAGCACGGGATCCCCCACTCCTATGTGGACTACCAGCCGCCGGACCGGGTCCTGCTGGTCGAACTGGTGGGGGCGGGCGTGCTGCTGGTGCTGGCCGCGGGGCTGTTCGCGCTGGCCTGGTACCTGGTGCGGAGGTCGGTGCAGGTAGGCTGACCAAACCGTGGACTCTCGAACCGGTCTCCCCGTCGTCGGCATGGTGGGCGGCGGGCAACTCGCCCGGATGACGCACCAAGCCGCGATCCCGCTCGGCCAAGCGCTGCGTGTGCTCTCCGTCACGGCTGACGAGCCAGCCCCGCTGGTCACACCCGAGGTGCAACTCGGGCACCACACCGACCTGGACGCGCTGCGCTCCTTCGCGGCCGGGTGCGACGTGCTGACCTTCGACCACGAGCACGTGCCCACCGAGCACCTGCGCGCGCTGGTCGCCGAGGGCGTGAAGGTGCATCCCGGCCCGGACGCCCTCGTGCACGCGCAGGACAAGCTGGTGATGCGCAGGCGGCTCGGCGAGCTCGGGCTGCCGATCCCGCCGTTCGCCGAGGTCACCAAGGTCGGTGACGTGCTGGCCTTCGGCGGTGAGCACGGCTGGCCCTGCGTGCTCAAGGCCGCTCGCGGTGGGTACGACGGGCGTGGCGTGTGGATGTTGAACACCCCGCAGAGCGCCCAGCGCGTCGTGCCGGAACTGCTGGACGCGGGTACCCCACTGCTGGTCGAGCAGTGTGTGCCGATGCGGCGCGAGTTCGCCGCGCTGGTGGCCCGCTCCCCGTTCGGGCAGGGCGCCGCCTGGCCGCTGGTGCAGACCGTGCAGTCCGACGGCATCTGCGTGGAGGTCCTGGCGCCCGCCCCCGACGTGGACCCGGACAGGGCCGAGGCCGCCCAGGAGCTGGCGCTGAAGATCGCCGGTGAGCTGGGTGTGGTCGGCGTGCTCGCGGTGGAGCTGTTCGACACCGGGGATGGCGTGCTCGTCAACGAGCTGGCGATGCGCCCGCACAACTCCGGGCACTGGACCATCGAGGGCGCCCGCACCTCCCAGTTCGAGCAGCACCTGCGCGCGGTGCTGGACTACCCGCTCGGCGACACCGACCCGCTCGCGCCCGCCGTGGTCATGGCCAACGTGCTCGGCGCCGAGGTCCCGCCCGCGATGGGCGTGGACGAGCGGGTGCACCACCTGTTCGCCCGGTTCCGCGACGCGCACGTGCACCTGTACGGCAAGGCCGAGCGGCCGGGCCGCAAGGTCGGGCACGTCACCGTGCTGGGCGAGGAGATGGAGCGGGTGCGCGGTCGCGCCCGGCTCGCCGCGCACTGGCTCTCGCACGGCGAGTGGCTCGACGGGTACGACATCCACGGAGGGAAGTAGTTGTGGCGCTGGTCGGCGTGATCATGGGAAGCGACTCGGACTGGCCGGTCATGAAGGCCGCCACCGAGGCGCTCACCGAGTTCGAGGTGCCCTTCGAGGTCAGCGTGGTCTCCGCGCACCGCACCCCGCAGCGCATGCTCGACTACGCCCGTGACGCCGCCGACCGCGGCATTCGCGTGATCATCGCCGGGGCGGGTGGCGCCGCCCACCTGCCCGGCATGGTCGCCTCGGCCACCGTGCTGCCGGTGATCGGTGTGCCGGTGCCGCTGAAGTACCTGGACGGCATGGACTCGCTGCTGTCCATCGTGCAGATGCCCGCGGGTGTGCCCGTGGCCACCGTGTCCGTTGGCGGCGCGCGCAACGCCGGTCTGCTCGCGGTGCGCGTGCTCGCCGCCGCCGACCCCGCCCTGCGCGAGCGCATGGCCCGGTTCCAGACCGAGCTGGAGCAACTCGTGCTCGCCAAGGACGAGGCGCTGCGCAAGTCGCTGGGCTGATCAGGCCAGCACGGCGCGGCGCCGACCGGGATGAGCTCGAGCGTCTGGTCCACGAAGTTCCCGAGGACCAGGTGTCTCACCTGCTCGCCGTGGTGCGTCGCCACCTCCGGCCGGTCAGTGGTCGCTCGTGGCCACCGGCGTGGTTCGGCGCCGCTGAGGGCGTTGGCACCGCGGTCGGTGCCAACGCCGACCGCCTGCTGCCCTGAGGGCTCGGCGAGGAGGCGCTGCCCACGTCTGCGGGCTGAGCAGGTGAACGACCGCTAACATGCTCCTCAGCAACGTGGCTACCCGTCGGTAACAGGAGGCGTGCGGTGAACCCGGACTTCGGCACATACCAGCTGGCCGAGGAGCACGAGGAGCTTCGGCAGGCGATTCGTGCGCTGGCGGACAAGGAGATCGCCCCGCACGCCGCCGAGGTCGACGACCAGGAGCGGTTCCCGACCGAGGCGCGCGACGCGCTGGTCAAGTCGGGCTTCGCGGCCGTGCACGTGCCCGAGGCCTACGAGGGACAGGGCGCCGACTCGATCGCCGCGTGCATCGTCATCGAGGAGGTCGCGCGGGTCTGCGCCTCCTCCTCGCTGATCCCCGCGGTGAACAAGCTCGGCACCATGCCGATCATCCTGTCCGGCTCCGAGGAGCTCAAGCGGCTCGTGCTGCCCAGCATCGCCAGCGGCGAGGCCATGGCCTCCTACGCCCTGAGCGAGCGCGAGGCGGGCAGCGACACGGCGTCCATGCGCACCCGCGCGCGGCTGGACGGCGGCAACTGGGTGCTCAACGGCACCAAGTGCTGGATCACCAACGCCGGTGAGTCCGCCTGGTACACCGTCATGGCGGTGACCGACCCCAACGCGGCCAAGCCGTCCAACGGGATCTCCGCCTTCGTGGTGCACAAGGACGACCCCGGCTTCTCGGTCGGCCCCAAGGAGCGCAAGCTCGGCATCAAGGGCTCGCCCACCCGCGAGATCTACTTCGAGGACTGCACCATTCCCGAGGACCGGATCATCGGCGAGCCCGGCACCGGCCTGAAGACCGCGCTGAAGACCCTGGACCACACCCGGCCCACCATCGGCGCCCAGGCCGTCGGCATCGCGCAGGGAGCGCTCGAGGCGGCCATCGCCTACGTCAAGGACCGCAAACAGTTCGGCAAGGCCATCGCCGAGTTCCAGGGCGTGCAGTTCATGCTCGCCGACATGGCCATGAAGATCGAGGCCGCGCGGCAGATGGTCTACGTGGCCGCCGCCAAGGCCGAGCGCGGCGAGCCCAACATCGGCTTCATCACCGCCGCCGCCAAGTGCTACGCCTCCGACGTGGCCATGCAGGTCACCACCGACGCCGTGCAGCTGTTCGGCGGCGCGGGCTACACCCGTGACTTCCCGGTCGAGCGCATGATGCGCGACGCCAAGATCACCCAGATCTACGAGGGCACCAACCAGATCCAGCGTGTGGTCATGTCCCGGGCGCTGCTGCGGGGCTGAGTTCCACCGCCGTCACGACGTGCCGTGAAGGTGGCTTTCACTGCGTTGAGCGCAGTGAAAGCCACCTTCACGTCGTTCTAGCCCGCCTGGTCGGCGGGCTCCCACGAGTCCAGTTCGGCCTGAGCCAACTCCTCGCGCAGCTTGGCGGCGGTCTCGCTGAGCCAGCGGATGCGCTCCTCGCCCAGCAGGCCCTCAGGCATGTTCAGGTCGACCACGACTCCGACACTAGCCGCTGACGGCGCTGCCCGCCGCTGGCCGAGGTCACGGCTTGTGGCGTTGGTAGTAGCGGGCGACGCGGGCGCGGTTGCCGCAGCGGGCGGCGGAGCACCAGCGGCGGCGCGGGTGGGCGGGCAGGAACAGCAGCACGCAGTCGGCGGCCTCGCACTCGCGCACCGAGGTGATCGCGGGCGACACGAGCAGTTCGGTGGCGGCACAGGCCAGACCGGCGGCGAGCCGCTCGGCGGGCGACCCGGTGCGCTTGCGCACAGTGGTCACGGAGCCGTCCCACCGGAGCTCCTCGTACGCGGGAGCGGCGAGTTGAGCGGCGGTGAGGGCGTGCAGCGCGCCGGTGGGCGGGCACTGGCCGAGCCGGGCGGCCCGCACGGCCTCGACGGTGTGCTGGCGCACGTGGTGCACGGCCTCGAGCACGGCCTTGGTGACGGTCAGTTCGGGCTCGTCGATCCGTTCGGACTGGGCGGCGAGCCAGGCGTGCAGCCCGCTGGCGGTCGCGAGCAGGTCCACCGGGCCGTCGGCGGTGTGCGGCCGGGTGTTGACCAGGTCCAGGGCAAGCGGCTCGCCGATCAGCGGGAACGTCACGACCTAATGATACATCTCGGGGTTGACGCGTTAGAAGTGCACGGGCTAGAACTAATGCATCTTCGAGCCTTGGGGGCATGTGATGCGACACCGGTACGTGGACGTGGACGGGGTGCGGGTGTTCTACCGGGAGGTGGGGCCCGCGGACGCGCCGACCGTGCTGCTGCTGCACGGGTTCCCGACCAGCTCGCACCAGTACCGCGAGCTGATGACCGCGCTGGGCACCCGCCTGCGGCTGATCGCCCCGGACCTGCCCGGCTTCGGCCACACCGAGCCGTTGCCCGGCACGACCACCTTCGATCGGCTCGCCGAGGTGGTCGGCGGCTTCGTGGAGCGGATCGGGCTGGACAGGTTCCTGCTGTACGTCTTCGACTACGGCGCGCCGGTCGGCTTCCGGCTCGCGCAGCGGCACTCGGAGCGCATCGCCGGGCTGGTGGTGCAGAACGGAAATGCTTACGAGGAAGGACTTTCCGAGCAGGCGCTGGCGTTCATCCGGCTGCGGCGCGAGGTTCCCGGCGACGCGGACAGGGCGCGCGCGATGCTCAGCCTGGACAGCATTCGGGCGCAGTACCTGACCGGGGTGGCCGACCCGGAGCTGATCTCGCCGGACGGCTGGAGCCTGGACCAGTACTTCCTGGAACTGCCCGGCCGCGCCGAGGTCCAGCTCGACCTGATGTTCGACTACCACACCAACGTCGAGAGCTACCCCCGGTGGCAGGCCTGGCTGCGCGAGCACCGGCCGCCGACGCTGATCACCTGGGGCCGCAACGACCCGTTCTTCACCGAGCCCGGCGCCAGGGCGTACCTGAGGGACCTGCCGGACGCGAGGCTGCACCTGTTCGACACCGGGCACTTCGCGCTGGAGGAGGAACTGCCCGCGATCGCCCACTTGCTCGGAGAATTCTCAGAGCTCGTTTGGAGCTCACTCGGCGCTTCATCGTAGGTTCAGCAGAGTCACCGCACACGCGTTGCGAGCACCCGGTAACCGCTGGTGGCATGGGTTGCGGCCCCGCTGGGGGAGCCGAAACCCGTAGCTGAGGAGCTCGCAGTGGATCGCATCCGGAACCTGATCGCCCTCGTCGCCCGCGTGGGCATCGGCGTCATCTTCATCGCCCACGGCTGGCAGAAGTTCAACGAGTACGGCATCAGCGGGGTGACCGCCTCGTTCACCAAGATGGGCATCCCGATGCCCGGTGTCTCCGCCTGGTTCGCGGCCACCGTGGAACTCCTCGGCGGTGCGGCGCTGATCGTGGGCATCGGGCTGCCGGTCGTCGGTGTGCTGATCGCGATCGACATGGCGGGCGCGTTCCTGTTCGTGCACGCCAGCGCCGGTCTGATCAGCGAGGGCGGCAGCGAGCTGGTCATCGCCCTGGGGCTGGCCGCGCTGTACCTGGGCTTCGCGGGTGGCCGCTACAGCCTGGACTCGCTGGTCGCGAAGGGGCGTTACCGGGAACTCGTCACGGCCTGACGCCCAGCTCCACGGTCGTGCGCTCGGTGGCGCGGCGCTTGTCCAGCAGCTCGGGGTCGAGGTTGCTGCACTGCACCAGTGCGGCGCCCGCCGCGAGCACCGCGAGCAGACCGTCCACCAGACCGTCCTGTGTGGACCAGTCCAGAGTGGACAGAACCCGGTCGTCTGCTCCGATGCCCAGTTCCCCGGCGCGCTTCGAGGCCAACTGGACGAGATCGTCCACAGTGGATTCGTTGAACGCCGGGGAGTCGCCGGGCACCTGCTCGTAGGCGACGAAGTCGTCACCGAAGATGCGCGACTCGGTGAGGTAGTCCAGGCCGCCGCCCGCGGGCGGGGTGCTCAGTCCGCGGCCCATCGGGTCCAGTCCCACCACGGCCACGGTGTCGGCGCCCGCCGCCTCGCCCTCCGGGCCCACGAAGGCCACCAGCGCGCCCTCGGCCCGGGTGCGGACCTGCGCCCCGCACCACCAGGCGCCGAGCAGCACGCCGAGGGTCTGCCAGTGCGCGGGCAGTTCGACGGACACTGGGCTGCCGGTCTCCACGTCCAGCTCGTCACGCAGCCAGTTGGCGGTTTTGGCCGCCCAGTTGGCCGTGGTGGCACGGGACAGTTCCACCCGGCTGCCCACGGCGTCGTCGTAGTGCGTGATCAGCGGCCGGGCGGCCGAGGTGAGCAGCGGGGTGAACAGCCGGGCGGTGACGCTCATGGGGCAACACTAGTCGGTAGCGGCTGGGCGGGACTCGCTGACGGCTGGGCGGGACTCGCGCTCCTGAGAGCGGGACTCGCGTGCGGGTGGGCGGGACTCGCGGGGTGGGGGTGGTCAGTTGACGCAGCGGGTGCCGTTGATGCTGATCGGCTCCTGGCGTGCGGGCGCCGCGTTGAGGCGCAGCGCGGGGCCAGCCGTCAACCCGACGGGCGTGCCGTGCGCGAGTCCCGCCGCGAACTGCTTCACCGCGTTCGGGTCCACCACCACGACGCTCTGACCGCGTTCGTTGGTGCCGTTGGAGTTCACCACCGGGATCGTCACGAAGTCCACGTTGCCCCCGGCCAGGCTCTGCGCCTGCTGCACGAAGGCCAGCACGTCCCAGCCCGCGTCCAGCACCACGGACTTCTGCACCGCACCCATCAGCGCGGACAGCTTGCCGGGGTCGAGCAGGGTGCCCGCGGAGAGCACCTTCTTCGCCGCCGAGGCCAGGAAGGTCTGCTGGCGCACGATGCGGTCCAGGTCCCCGTTGGGCAGGTTCTTGCGCTGCCGCACGAAGGACAGGGCGTCCCCGCCGGAGACGAGCTGGTGCCCCGAGCGGAAGTTCGCGCCGGAGTCCGGGTCGCTGGTGGGGGCGAGCAGGCACACGTCCACCCCGCCGATCGCCTTGCTCAGTAGGTAGAACCCGTACAGGCCGACCTCGGCGTAGTGGTCCACGCGCAGCCCGGTGAGGTCCTGCACGCTCTCCACCAGCGCCTTGCGGCCCGCGGCCTCGGACTCCCGTTCGACCTTGTCCTCGTCCCGCTCGCCCGCGGCCCGCAGGCGTTGTGCCGTCAGGTACTTGACCGCGCCGTAAGCGGAATTGATCTTGTCCTCGCGCCAGCCGGGGATCGGCACCGAGGTGTCGCGCGGGATGGACACGGCGTAGCCCCGGCTGCCGTCCCTGGGGATGCGCAACAGGATCAGCGTGTCGGTGCTGACCCCGTCGCTGGCCTCGGTGCGCAGCTGGCGCAGCACGCTCGCGGACAGCGGCACCCCGTTGGCGTCCGTGCGGCGGTCGTCGCCGACCAGCAGGATGTCGGTGGCCCCGTCGTCGGCTGGCGGCGCGTCCGGCTCGGCCGCGAGCTGGGTGAGCACCGTGGTGGTGTTCAGCCCGCTCTGCACCTGGTCGTGCGCGGCCCTGGCGATCCCGGTGACCGCGAGCACCCCCGCCGACAGCGCGGCCAGCGCGACCCGACCGCACACCAGGGCGACCTTGCGCCCCCGACTGCCCATGGCACAAGCCTAGTCGGGGCGCAACCGCGGATCAGGCCCATGCGGAGGTCTCCCAACGAAAGGATGACGCGGCTCAGTTGACGCAGGGCACCCCGCCCGCGGTGATGGTCGGCTCACCGGTCGGCGTGGTCGTGGCGGTGGTCGGGCTCGGCGGCTGCAACACGTACTTCAGCCCGCCCGCGCCGAAGCCCTGCGACCCCGGCCCCGAGTAGTCGGTGCCCAGGTAGAACCGCACGTGACCGGCTGGAACGCTGGTGTCCTGCTCCAGCGCGACCTTGCCGCCCAGCGGGGCCAGTACCTTCTCCGCCTCGGCCCGGCCGCCCGCCGGGTAGCGCAGGACCGAGCGCGCCATCGCCGCCACCGGGATGGCCTCGCCGCGGGTGAACCCGGCCGAGGTCAGCTCGTCGAAGACCGACTGGGCCAGGTTGGGCGCCCCGGAGCCGTCCCGCACGTCCACGGTGATCCGCCCGTTCGCCGGGTCGGCGCTGCCGGTGGTGGTGGGGCGGGCGCCCTCCCCGGTCAGCCCGGACACGAACTGGTGCACCGACTCGGGGTCGACCAGGGTCACCGACTGGCCGCCGATCATCACGTTCTGGCCGGTGGGGATCGTCTGGAAGCGCACGCTGCCGCCCGCGATGCCCTGCAACTGCTGCACGAAGTTGAGCATGTCCCAGCCCTGGCTGAGCACCACCGAGTGGTTCACCGCCTCGATCAGCGCGTTGAGCTTGCTCGGGCTGGTCAGCGTGTCGGCGGAGAGCACCTTCTGCACCAGCCCGGCCAGGAACGCCTGCTGGCGCACGATCCGGTCCAGGTCCCCGCGCGGCAGGTCGTAGCGCTGCCGCACGAAGGACAGCGCCTGCGCGCCGCTGACGGTCTGCTGCCCCGCGGGCAGGTTGATGCCGGACTTCTCCTCGCGCACGGCGGTGTTCAGGCAGATCGGCACCCCGCCGACGGCCTGGCTGATCTGGTAGAAGCTGGCCAGGTTCACCTCGGCGTACCGGTTGATCGACACCGCCCCACCGGTGAGCCGCTCGATCGTCCTGATCAGGTTCTTGCGACCGGCCACGGCCGCCTGCTCGTCCAGGTCCGCGCCGGTCACGCCCTTGGCCGCGAGGGTCTGCCTGGTGTCGTTGCGCGCGTAGGCGTAGGCCGAGTTCAGCTTGTGCTTGCCGTAATCGCCTGCGATCTCCACGTAGGAGTCGCGCGGGAAGGAGAAGGCCACCGCGCTGCGCCCGTCGGCGGGGATGTGCAGCACGATCATGGTGTCGGTGTTCAGCTCGCCGTCGTTGGACCCGGCGTGCAGCTGGTCGAGGACCTCCTGCGGCAGCGGGTTGCCCTGCGCGTCGGTACGGCTGTCCAGGCCGACGATCAGGATGTCCACCGGGCCGTCCAGCCCGGTGCTGTGCGGCTGGGCGCTGGTCGGCGCCGGTTTGGACTCGATCACGTCGGTGGTGGTCGTGCCGGAGCGCACCTTCTGCAACTCGGCCCAGCCGTAGGTGCTCATCGCCAGCACCGCGACCGAGGCCAGCGCGACCAGGGTCCGTCCCGCGCCAAGGCCCAGTCTGGCCGCCTGCCCACCCCGCGCGGAGGATCTCGCGGGCGGCTCGCCCTCCGTGGGTTCCTGCTCGGCCACCCGCGCACCTCCCCGAAGCTGAAGATCCACACTACTGGTTGGGGCGTCGGCTCACCGTAAAAGCATCTCGGTGATTGAGCTAACTCGCCCGTGCCCAACCACCGGGCGGTACCGTGGGACACACCTACGACTGTGGACGAGGGGCGTACCGGATGCGGATCCTGGTGACCGGCGGAGCCGGGTTCATCGGCTCGAACTACGTGCGGAAGCTGATCGGCGGCGCCTACCCGGCCTACGCCGAGGCCGAGGTCGTGGTGCTGGACAAGCTGACCTACGCGGGCAACGAGGAGAACCTCGCACCGGTGGCCGGTGACCCGAGGCTGAGCTTCGTGCGCGGGGACATCTGCGACGCCGAGCTGGTCGGCAAGCTGATGACGGGCACCGACGTGGTGGTGCACTTCGCCGCCGAGTCGCACGTGGACCGGTCCATCCTGGGCTCGGCGGACTTCGTGCTGACCAACGTGCTCGGCACGCAGACCCTGTTGCAGGGCGCGCTGGACGCCGGGGTCGGCAAGTTCGTGCACGTGTCCACCGACGAGGTGTACGGCACGATCGAGAGCGGGTCCTGGACCGAGGACCACATCCTGGAGCCGAACTCCCCCTACTCGGCGGCCAAGGCCGGTTCGGACCTGATCGCGCGCTCCTACCACCGCACGCACGGGCTGCCGGTGTGCGTCACGCGCTGCTCCAACAACTACGGGCCGTACCACTTCCCGGAGAAGGTCATCCCGCTGTTCGTGACGAACCTGTTGGACGGCAAGCAGGTCCCGCTCTACGGGGACGGCCTGAACGTGCGCGACTGGCTGCACGTCGACGACCACTGCCGTGGGATCGCGCTGGTGGCCGAGAGCGGCCGGGCGGGCGAGATCTACAACATCGGCGGCGGCACCGAGCTGACCAACCGCGAGCTGACCGAGAAGCTGCTGGCCGCCACCGGCCGGGACTGGTCCTCGGTGCGCCCCGTCGAGGACCGCAAGGGCCACGACCGGCGCTACTCGGTGGACATCACCAAGATCTCCACCGAGCTGGGCTACACCCCGCAGGTGCCCTTCGAGCAGGGGCTGGCCGAGGTGGTCCAGTGGTACCGGGACAACCGGGCCTGGTGGGAACCGCTCAAGCAGCGCGCCGCGCTGGCCGGGAGCTGATCGCCGTGGCACAGCTGGCAGTGCTGGTGCCCGGTGGACGCGGGCAGCTGGGCCGTGACCTCGCCGCGCTGGCGGGTCAGGTCGGCCTGCTGCACGCGCCGGGCTCGGCCGAACTGGACATCACCGACGCCGAGGCCGTCAGCGACGCGGTGAGCTCCTTCGCCGTCACCGCAACCGATGCCGGGCTGCGCCCGGTCGTGATCAACGCGGCGGCGCACACCGCGGTGGACCTCGCCGAGACCGAGCCCGAACGCGCGTTCGCCATCAACGAGCTCGCCGTGGGGCGGCTGGCCGCGGCCGCCGCGAGCCGCGGGGTGCCGCTGCTGCACGTGTCCACCGACTACGTGTTCCCCGGTGACGGCACGCGCCCGTACGAGCCGACCGACCCGACCGGGCCGAAGTCGGTGTACGGCAAGAGCAAGCTCGCCGGGGAACAGGCCGTGCTCGCGGCCGGTGACCTGACCTGGGTCGTGCGCACCGCGTGGGTGTACGGGGCCGGTGGCGGCAACTTCGTCAAGGCGATCAGCAAGGCCGAGGGCCAGCGCGAGCAACTGTCCGTTGTGGACGACCAGCGCGGATCGCCCACCTGGTCGGCGGATCTGGCCGCCGGCCTGCTGGAGCTGGCCCGCACGGTGGTCGCGGGCGGCGCGCGGGAGCAGCGGGTGCTGCACTGCACCGGCGGTGGGGAGACGACCTGGTGCGGCTTCGCGCGGGCGATCTTCGAGGAGCTCGGCGCCGACCCCGAGCGGGTCAAGCCGTGTACCACCGAGGAGTTCCCGCGGCCCGCGCCGCGCCCGGCCTACTCGGTGTTGTCCGACAGCGCCTGGCGGGCGGCGGGCCTGACCCCGCTGCGGCCCTGGCGCGAGGCGCTGGCCAAGGCGTTCGAGGTGGACGGGGCGGCCTACCGGCCCTGATGTCGCGTGCCGTTCGAGACAGCTGGTGTCTCGAACGGCACGCGACGTGTCAGTGCTGGCGTTGCTGCCAGAGGTGCTGCGGGAAGCTGGACACCAGCGCCCGCAGCATGTCCACGGTCTGCACCAGCTCCGCGGGAGTGTGCCGGGTGAAGGTGTTCTTCTTGGTGTAGACCAGGTCCGAGCCCTGCACGGCGAAGCCGTCCTGGGCGTGCTGGCTGATCAGCTGCATGGCGGCCGGGGTGAGCAGTTCGGCAGCCAGCCTCGGGTTCTGCGCGCAGTACACGGCGTACTGCTTGCTGAACTCGGGGTGCAGCCCCTGCACTTCGTTGGCGTCCTGGCGGCCGAAGAAGCCGCGCCGCGCCACGGTCAGGTCGGGCAGCGTGGTGGGCAGGTGGATCACCCACACCGTGTAGACGGAGTTGTCCTCGCTGCGCGCCCCGTTGGTGACCCGTACGTGGGTGCGCAGCTGGAAGTCGAAGGCCGTGAACTGCACCCCGTTGTAGGCTCCGCTGATCACCCCGAAGGCGACCCGGCGGTCACCGCGCTCGGTGAACGGGCGGGTGCCCCAGCGGGTGAGCAGCTCGGGCGCGTTCGGTGAGAAGTACCAGCCCTGGCTCGCCGCGAACGCCTGGCGCTCGGCGTTCTTGGTGTTCTGCCGCTGCTTGAGGAACAGCCGGGGCAGACCGGTGAACAGGGCGGTGACCCCGCCGATCACCAGCACGATCAGGACGATGAACAGCACGACCACTTTCTTGTTCCCCCCTAGCGAGTGGCACGCCGATACGCGTCCACAGTGGACTCCGCGCAGCGACGCCAGGTGAAGCCCGAGGCGTGTGCGCGTCGTGCGGCCAGCACGTCGGAGGACGGCGGGTCCTCCAGTGCGGCGGTCATGGCGGCGGCCAGCGCGTCGATGTCCCCGACCGGTACCAGGTGCGCCTGTCCACCGGCCACCTCGCGCAGCGCGGGCACGTCCGAGCAGACCACGGGCACGTTGCAGGCCAGCGCCTCCAGCACGGGAAGGCCGAAACCCTCTTCCCTGGACGGCAACACCAGGGCCGAGGCGCCCGCGACCACGCTGCGCAGGTCCACATCGGACAGATAGCCGGTGCGCCGCACACGCTCGTCGGCCCCGTAGTGGCCGGGGCCGACCATCACCAGCGGCGGCAGGGACGAGGTCGCCGCGTGTGCCTTGAGCAGGGTTGGCAGGCCCTTGCGCGGGCCCTCGGCGCCGACGAACAGCAGGTAGGAATCGGGCAGTTGCAGTCGTCGCCGCAGCGAGTCCCCGGGTGCCCTGGCCGCGAACCAGGCCGGGTCCACGCCCAGCGGGGTCACCGCGATCCGGTCCTCGGGCACACCGAGGCGTTCCCGCACCACCTCGGCCACGGCCCTGGTCGGGGTGCACACGACGTCCGCACGCCGCGCGCACTTGCGCACCAGTTCGGGCAGATCCCGGTCGCTGGGCGGCAGTTCGTCCACGGCGTCCAGGAAGTACAGGTCGTGCACGGTCATCACGCCACCGGCCCGCAGTGCCGGTGGCAGCACGAAGTTGGTGCCGTGCACGACATCGGCCAACCCCGCGTAGAGCTCGGCGGGCGGGAACGAGGACTTCAGCCAGGACTTGCGCAGCAGCCGTGCGGGCACCGGCAGGCCGCGCGCCGCGACTCCGTGCGGCAGCACCGTGCGCAGGTTGCGCCAGCCGCGCAGGGTATAGGCCACCGCGCGAACGTCCACATCGGACATCGAGGCCAGTTCCTCGGCCAGTGCGGAGGTGTAGCGGCCGATACCGGTGCGGTGGCCGAGCAGGGGTGTGCCGTCCAGCAGCACCTTGAGCCGCTCAGCCATGGCGCTTGCCCGCGTTGCGCGCCAACCGGATCAGCCGCCCGCCCGCGCGGCGCGCGAGCTCGGCGGGGCCACCGTTGTCCAGGTACTCCTTGACCAGGGCCAGGTCCCTGCGCAGCACGCCGCCCGTCCCGAGCGGGGCGTTGCGCACCAACGGGCTCGCACCGGGCAGCCGGTCGGCGGCCGGTCGCGGCGAACGGCAGAACTCCACCAGTGGCGCCAGCACGACCTCCCAGGTGAAGCGCTCCCGCACGGCGGCTATCCGCTGCCGACAGGATTCGGCGAACTCCTCGTCGTACAGCACGCGTTCCAGGGCATCGGCCAGCGCGCCGGGGTCCTCGGCGGGCACGACCACGCCGAGCTGCTCGCCGCGCACCAGGTCGGCGAAGGAGTCCCCGTCGCTGGTGACGATCGGCAGCCCGGCCCACAGGTAGTCCAGGATGCGCGTGCGGAACGCGAACATCGTCTCCACGTGCTCGAAGTGGGTGCTGACCCCGCAGTCGGCGTCCAGCAGCCAGTTCTGCCGCTGTTCGTAGGGGACCCAGGTCTCGTTGAAGAACACGTGCCGACCCACCAGGTCCAGCCGCTGCGCCAGCTCGCGCAGCCGACCGGACACGCCCATCTCGGGCACGTCGGGGTTGGGGTGCTTCATGCCAAGGAACAGCATGCGCACCTCGGGGCGGCGCGTGCGCAGCCGGTCCACGGCGTGCACCAGGGTGAGCGGGTCGAACCAGTTGTAGACCCCGCCCGCCCAGATCACGAGCTTGTCCGTGGCGGATATGCCGGGCAGCACGCCCTTGGCGGCGGGCGCGGTGCGCTGCGGCGGCTTGGCGGGCAGCCCGAAGGGCACCTCGGCCAGCAGCGAGCGGGTGGTCGGGTCGGAGTCGTACAGCTCGGGGGTGATCCGGCCCAGCGCGGCGAGGTGGCCCAGCCACAGGTGCCGCTGGCGCTGTGAGGCGCACAGGAAGAAGTCGCCGCGGCGCAGCTGCGTGTTGATCACCCGGGTCACCCCGAGCAGGTCCTTGCCGCGCTGCTCGTCGGTGCCGTCCTTGCCCTGCTCCAGCAGTTCCAGGTGCATCGGGTCGTAGAGGTCGCAGACCACGATCTTGGTGGAGCCGCGCTGTTTCAGTCCGGGCAGGAACTCCAGCGCATGTCCTTGCAGCACAACGACATCGGCCCAGTCCACGTGCTCGGGCAGGTTCCGGCGCGGTGCGTGGTGCACCTCGAAGGTGGCCTCCGGCGGGGTGCAGCTCGGGTTGGTGGTGACCAGCCGCACCTGGTGCTCCCCGGACAGCACCTCGGCCATGTTCCAGGCGCGGATCGCGGGCCCGGCCATCCGGTCGGTGATCGAGTCCCCGGTGAGCACCAGCACCCGCCGGGACTTGCCGTACACCTCGTCCAGCCCGAACGCCTCGACCAGGATCTCGTGCGCCGCCAGGTAGCGGGGCAGCGGGTAGGCGGGCTCCATCGCCTTGCGCATCAACGGGATCAGGTCCGCGTCCGAGCGCACCCGCTTGCTCTGCTCGATCTCGCGGGCGGCCGCCAGCGCGGGCAGCATGTCCACGAACTGGTCGATGGCCAGCATCCCGGACAGCGCCGAGCGCGGCACCGCCACGGGCTCGGCGTCCTCGGCCGGGTCGGCGGGCCGGTTGGTGATCTCCAGCTGGGTGGGGTCCAGCCCGGCGCGGGCGGTGGCCCTGCGCACGGCCAGCGCCAGCGCTGCGGGCATGGCCCTGGCCAGGGTCCGGTCCGAGAGGTTCTTGTACATCGAGGCGAGCGCGTTGCGCTCCAGCAGGTAGTACTCCCGGGACGAGTCCACAGTGGACATCGAGGCGTGGTGCCGGTGGTAGGTGATCGAGCTCGGCTCGTAGCGCACCCGCCAGCCGCGCAGGTTCAGCCGCCAGCCCAGGTCCACGTCCTCGTAGAACATGAAGTAGCGCTCGTCGAACCCGCCCAGTTCCCGGTACAGCCCGGCGCGCACGAGCAGGGCCGAGCCGGTGCCGAACAGCACGTCGCGGGCGATCTCGTGGCTGCCGTCGTCGGGCTGCCCCGCGTGCCGCTTGTAGCCCATGCCGAACCAGGTCAGCCCGGCGTCCACGAAGTCGATCAGCTTGCCGTCCCAGTCCAGCACCTTGCTGGCCACGGCGCCCACCGTGGGCTGCTCGCGCAGCACGCGCACGGCCGCGCTCAGCCAGTCCCGGTGCGGGCGGGCGTCGTTGTTCAGGAAGGCCAGCACCTCGCCGGTGGCCTGCGCCACGCCCAGGTTGCAGCCGCCCGCGAAGCCCAGGTTGCGCTCGGCCTGGACGAACAGCACGCCCGGCTCGGCGGCCAGCCGCTGTGCCGCCGCCTCGTCCCCGGAGGCGTTGTCCACGCAGATGACCTGCAACCGGTCCGCGGGGTAGTCCAGTTCGGTGCGCAGCGCGCGCAGGCAGGTCAGGGTGTCCTCGGTGCCCCGGTAGTTGACAACCACCACCGACACGGTGGGCAGGGATACCCCTTCTGGCACGTTGCTCTCCCTCCAACGCCGCAGGGCCTAAGCCTGCACTACGGCCCAGCGTGCTCCACCGCCGGGCGTCGAACTCGCAGGTCGCGCGGGTTGTGACGGCGGTCTCAGGGAATTTCCCCGATGCGCCGGGGTGCTCAGCGACGCTATGTTTTGCTCAGCCAAGCAAGAAGCAGCTCAAACGAGCAAGGAGCCATCGATGAACAGGGTGCTGACCCTCCTGTACGCCAACCTCGCGATCAGCCTGGTGCTGGCCGCGCTGACCCTCGCCTTCTACAACCAGCTGGTGGACTTCCAGACCGCCCACGTGCTCGCCGGGCAGTCCGCCGGTGTGCAGGAGGTCGCCGACACCCGGTCGGTGTTCGCGAACACCACCTGGATCCGGCCGGTGGTCGTGCTGGCCGTCTCCCTGCTGTACGTGCGGATCGCCACCCTGCTGCGCTCCGGCCGCCGCAGCACCTACATCCGCGTGCTGGTCATCGCCGTGATCGGCTCGCTCGGCATCGGCTACTCGATCGTCTCCGGGCAGTTCCCGCTGTGGCTGAACATCGGTCTCGGCGTGCAGGTCCTCGTGCTGCTGGGCCTGCTCTTCGCGGCCACCCGCCCCGCCTTCCGCTCGCAGTTCGCCCGCAAGGCGGTGGCCGCATGACCGGCACGAGTCGTCGCGGCTTCCTCGGCGGCGCGGTGGCCTCCGCCGCGCTGCTCGCCGGCGCCGGGATCGCCCAGGCCGACCCCGTGCGGCGCAGGCCGATCGTGGTGGTGCCCGGCTCACACGGCGGGGCGGGCATCATGTCCCCGCTGATCACCGAACTGGTCGCACGCGGGCGCACGGCCGTCGCCGTGGACCTGCCCGGTCACGGCCCGGACGCCGACTACCCCGTCTGGTTCCAGACCCCGCAGGACCTGACCGCGATGGCCACCACGCCGTCCACGATCACGAAGTACACCTTGCAGGACAACGTGAATCGCGTGGTGGGGCTGTTGCGCCGGATCGGGCCCGCCGTGCTCGTCGGGCACAGCCTCGGCGGGGTCACCGTCACCGCTGTGGCCAACGCGCACCCCGAACTGGTGCACCGGCTGGTCTACATCTCCGCGTTCTGCTGCTCCGAGCTGAAGAACGTGCTGGCCTGCGTGACCGCCCCGGAGGCGGCCGACAGCCTGCTGCGGACCCTGACGCCCGCCGCCGATTTCGCCAAGGTCGGCGCCCACCGGTTCAACTGGCGCACCGGCGATCCCGAGGTGCTGGCCAAATTGCGGGCCGCCTACTACGCCGACGGCACCCCCGACCAACTGCGCGCAGTGCTCGCTGGGCTGCAACCCGACGAGCAGCTCGACGTCAGCCTGCGCGAAGCCCCGCTCGACCCCGCCACCGGCGGGCGGCTGCCCCGCGGCTACGTGCGGCTCACCCAGGACCGCAGCATGCCGCTGGCCCTGCAGAACCGGCTCATCGCCGACGCCGACCGGCTCAACCCCGGCCGGTTCGAGGTGCACGACGTGGTCGGCAGCCACTTCGCCCCGATGAACAAGGCGGCCGAGATCGCCGCGCTGCTCGACCAGGGGCGGTGAAGGCTGGGGGGCGTGGGTTTCGCGGGCGGACCGGGGGCCGGGGGACCGCCGCGAAGGTGGCTTTCGCTGCGCTCAACGCGGTGAAGGGCACTTTCGCGGCGTACGGGACAGTTGTCCACGGGCGGGGAGTTATCCACATGTGGATCTTGAGCAAGATCAGATGTCGGGGGTGGGCGGTAGACTGGTGACGGGGACGCCCCCCTGGGAGTGGCGGGGGATTGTCACGGGGTAGAGCGCGGAGCAGCCCACGTCAGCGGCCCGCCCATTGCTGCCACACGGTGCGGCGGGGCAGCGTGGCGCGCAGGCCGATCCGGGTGCGGGCGGCGAGGGCGGCGGGCAGGCGCAGGAGCACCTCGCCGAGCACGCGCAGGCGGAGGCCGAGTTGGAAGTTGGCGGCCCGGGGCACGTTCCGGCGCAGCGGGAGCAGGGCGGTGATCGCGGCGAACCGGGCCAGTTGGCCGGCGGCGACGGCGAGCGGGGCGCAGCGGATCAGCATCAGCAGGCGGTTGCGCTCGTTCCAGCGGTGGAACAGCGAGGAACCGAGCCCGCTGCTGGCGCCGTGCCGGTGCACGACCCGGGCGGGACCGACGGAGATCACACGCCAGCCGTGCAGGCGAAGACGCCACGAGGTGTCGGTGTCCTCGTAGTAGCAGAAGAACCCGGCGGGCACGCCACCCGCGGCGCGCAACCGGTCCGTGCGCACCAGGGCCGCCCCGCCGCAGAACCCGAACACGTCCCGCCCGGCCAGTGCGGTGTCGGCCCCGTGCCCGTCGGCGGTCAGCCGCACCCCGGTGGACTGCACGGAACCGTCCGGCAGGGTCAGCGCCGAAGTGGCCGCGGCGGCACCGGGATCGGCGTCCAGCGCGTCCTCCAACTCGGCGAGCCAGCCGGGCGAGGGCGCGGTGTCGTCGTTGAGCCAGGCCACGAACTCGGTGTCGATGCCGGGCAGCGCCGAGGCGACACCGCCCGCGTACCCGGCGTTGCGGTTGAGCCGCAGCACCTCGCGCCCGCCCAGCAGTTCGGCGGTGCCGTCGGTCGAGGCGTTGTCGACGACCAGCACCCGGTGCGCGCGGTGCTGGGCGTCCAGCGCGGCCAGGCAGTCGGCGATGTGAGCACGTCCGCGCCAGGTCACCACCACGACCGTCGTCCGCGCCTGAGCCACGATGCGTGACGGTACCGGCCCACGTGTCACCCTGGTGGGGTGCCCGAGCTAGTCGTGCTCACCGAACAGTTGCTCGCCCCGGTCCCCGGCGGCACCGGCCGCTACACACGTGAGCTGGCGGCTGCCCTGGCCCGGACCGCGCCGCCGGGGTGGATCGTCACCGGGGCGGTCGCACGCTGCGCCGACCCGAGCGCGGCGGTGATCCCCGGCGTGGCGGGCCCGCGCGTGCTTGCCTTGCCGCGCAGGGCATTGGCGCTGGCGTGGCAGCGCGGGGTCCCGCTGTGGCCCGGCGGCGACTCGGTGCACGCGCCGACCCCGCTGTCGCCCACCACGGTCAAGCGCGGGCGCGGGCTCGTCGTCACGGTGCACGACGCCGTGCCGTGGACGCATCCCGAGACGCTGACCCCGCACGGGGCCCGCTGGCACCGGGACGTGATCTCACGGCTCACCCGGCGGGCCGGGGCGATCGTCGTGCCGACCGAGGCGGTGGCCGCCGAACTCGCCGAGCACTCGCCGGGTTCGGCGGGCGTGCACGTGGTGGGCCACGGTGTGTCGGCGGCGGTGCTCGAGGAGCCCGCGCAGGCCGGGCAGATCGCCCGCCGCCTGGACCTGCCCCCGCGCTACGTGCTGGCCGTGGGCACCCTGGAACCCCGCAAGGGCATCGACGTGTTGATCGAGGCCATGTCCCTGCCCGGGGCGCCTGACCTGCCGTTGCTGCTCGCCGGACCGCCCGGCTGGGGCGAGGTGGACGTGCACCGGCTCGCCGCCGCCCGGTCGCTCTCCCCTGAACGGGTGAGATCACTGGGGCTGCTCACCGACGCCGAGCTCGCCGTGGTGCTGCGCAGGGCCACCGTGCTCGCCGCGCCGAGCCTGGCGGAGGGTTTCGGCCTGCCGCTGCTGGAGGCCATGGCGGCGGGCGTGCCCGTGGTGCACTCGGACGCGCCCGCGCTGGTCGAGGTGGCCGGGGGTACGGGGGTGATCGCCCGGCGTGGCGACCCGGTGGCGCTGGTCAGCGCGCTGCGCACCGTGCTGGACGATCCCGGGCGCACGATCGCGGCGGCGCGGGAGCGGGCCGCGGGATTCACCTGGCGCGCCGCCGCGCAGGCCGTGTGGCAGGTGCACCTGGAGTTGCACCGCGCGGCCCATGGGCGATTGCCCTGATCGGCCCCGGTGATCTTGGGATTCCCGGGTATTGATCATCCCCGGCGCCGTACCCTGCACCGGTGCATCGCGAGGACCCCCACGTGCTGATCGACGCCACCGCCGTGCCCGCCGACCGCGGCGGCGTGGGCAGGTACGTGGACTCGCTTGTGGCCGCCCTCGACGCCGACGGGGCACGGCTGAGCGTGGTGTGCCAGACCCGGGACCTGGAGCTGTACTCCGAGCTCGCCCCGAACTCGCGCATCGTGCCCGCGCGGGAGTCGGTGGCCACCCGCACCGGCCGGCTCGCCTGGGAGCAGACCACGCTACCCGGGCTCGTGCGGGGACTGGGCGCCGACGTGCTGCACTCCCCGCACTACACGCTGCCGCTGGCCAACCGGGCCGCCTCCGTGGTCACGCTGCACGACGCCACCTTCTTCACCGACCCGGTGCTGCACTCCTCGGTCAAGGCGCGGTTCTTCCGGTTCTGGACCAGGGCCTCGCTGAGCAGGGCCACCCTGTGCGTGGTGCCCAGCCGGGCCACCGCCACCGAGCTGAACCGCGTCGCGGGCGCGGACCGGCGGGTGTTGCAGATCGCACAGCACGGCGTGGACACCGACCGGTTCCACGTGCCCTCCCCGGAGGAGATCACCCAGGTGCGGGCGAGCCTGGACCTGGGCGACCAGCCGTACGTGGCCTTCCTCGGCGCGCTGGAGCCGCGCAAGAACGTGCCCGCGCTGCTGCGCGGCTTCGCCAGGGCCTGCCAGGGCCGCGCCCAGCCGCCGACCCTGGTGCTGGCCGGTCAGCCGGGCTGGGACACGCAGGTGGAGCACGCGCTGGACGCGGTGCCGCACCGGATCCGGGTGATCCGCGCCGGCTACCTGCCGCTGGACCAGCTGGCGGGCTTCCTCGGCGGCTCCCTGCTGGTGGCCTACCCGAGCCTGGGTGAGGGTTTCGGCCTGCCGGTGCTGGAGGCCATGGCCTGCGGGGCCTGCGTGCTGACCACGCGGCGGCTGAGCCTGCCCGAGGTGGGCGGGGACTCGGTGGCGTACTGCGGGGTCGGCGCGGGCGACGTGGCCGCCGCGCTCACCGAACTGCTCGACGACCCGGCCCGGCGTTCGGCGCTGGCGGCATCCGCCCAGCTGCGTGCCAAGGAGTTCTCCTGGGCGGTGAGCGCATCCCGGCACCGGGAGGCCTACGACCGGGCAGCCGTGCTGCACCGCAGGGGACGCCACTAGTCTCACCGCCGTGAAGACCTATGGCGACGAGCTGGGCGTCGTGACCGTCACCTACTCGCCGGGTGAGGTGCTCGACCGCTTCCTGGACACGCTGGCCAAGGCAACGACCCGGCCGGTGCACGTGATCCTGGCCGACAACGGCTCGACCGACGGCGCGCCGGAGAAGGCCGCCGCCGAGCGGTCCGAGGTGCGCTTCGTGCCCACCGGCGGGAACCTCGGCTACGGCGGCGCGGCCAACCGCGGTGTCGCCGAGCTGCCGGACGAGGTGGGCTGGGTCGTCGTGGTCAACCCCGACATCGAGTGGGGCGCTGGCTCGCTGGACACCCTGGTGGAGGCCGCCTCGCGCTGGCCGAGGGGCGGCGTGTTCGGCCCGCTGATCAGGGAGACCACCGGCGAGGTCTACCCCTCGGCCCGGCTGCTGCCCTCGCTGGGCAAGGGCTTCGGGCACGCCGCGCTGGGCAAGGTGTGGCCGGGCAACCCGTGGACCAGGCAGTACCGGCAGGAGACCAACGCGGTCACCGAGCGGGCCGCGGGCTGGCTGTCCGGGTCCTGCCTGGTGATCCGCCGCGAGGCCTTCGACTCCGTGGACGGCTTCGACTCCACGTACTTCATGTACTTCGAGGACGTGGACCTGGGCGACCGGATGGGCCGCGCGGGCTGGCTCAACGTGTACGTGCCCTCGGCCGAGGTCGTGCACCTGGGCGGGCACGCCACAGCCCGTGCCTCGGACCGGATGCTCAAGGCGCACCACGACAGCGCCTACAAGTACCTGGCCGACCGGCACTTCGGCCCGTGGTGGGCCCCGCTGCGGCTGGCGATCCGGGCCGGGCTCGCGCTGCGGCTCAAGCTGGAGCTCAGGACTGGGCGGGCGGCTCCTGCAACGCACCACTGAGCCGTTCGGACAGCGACAGCCGGCGCCCCGTGACCTGCTGCGTGGTGGGGATGATGCCGGGCAGCTGCCTGCCCTCCGGCTCCGCGGGCGGCTGCGGTTGCTGCTGCTGCGGTTGTTGCTGGGGCGTCCGGTGCTGCTCCTGCTGCTGGTGCGGCACGGGCACCTGGTGCTGCTGCTGGGCGGCGGCCGGGATGACCTGGGTGATGTCCGGGTCGTCCTTCAGGCGCGGATCGGCCGCGTCCACCACGGCGCGCGGGATCTGCACCGTCGGCTTGGCGTCCATCGGGGAGGTCGCGTTGAGGGGGGTCACCACCCAGCGGTCACGGGCGCTGGCGCGGGCGAGTGCTGCGTCGGCCCGGTCGCGGGGATCCATCTCCCGGCCTCTCCTCACGTAGCGTCCGAGTGCGGTGCTCGGACGTTCTTCTCACGTGCAAGAGTATTCCCTCGAATGCCGCTCGCGTCAGTGGAGGAGAGAAATCGGCATGTCGCCCAACGCAGGACCCCTGTCCGGGAACGCAACGCCGCAGGTGAGCGGGGTGGACGCTGTGGTGCTGGTGGGCGGGAAGGGCACCAGACTGCGCCCCCTGACGCTGTCGGCGCCCAAGCCGATGCTGCCCACCGCCGGGGTGCCCTTCCTCACCCACCTGTTCTCCCGCATCCGCGCCGTGGGCATCACCCACGTGGTGCTCGGCACCTCGTACAAGGCGGAGGTGTTCTCCGAGCACTTCGGTGACGGCTCCAGCCTCGGCCTCGAACTGGAGTACGTGGTCGAGGAGGAGCCGCTGGACACCGGTGGCGGCATCCGCAACGTGGCCGACCGGCTGCGCGAGGACGACGTCATGGTGTTCAACGGGGACATCCTGTCCGGAGTGGACCTGGCCGGGGTGGTCGGCACGCACCGCGACAACGCCGCCGACGTCACCCTGCACCTGGTCAAGGTGGCCGACCCGCGTGCGTTCGGCTGCGTGCCCACCGACGCCGAGGGCCGGGTCGAGGCGTTCCTGGAGAAGACCGAGAACCCGCCCACCGACCAGATCAACGCGGGCTGCTACGTGTTCCGGCGGGAGGCGCTGCTGAGCATCCCCACCGGGCGCCGCGTCTCCGTGGAGCGCGAGACCTTCCCCGGGCTGCTCGCCGAGGGCAAGCGGTTGCAGGGCCACGTGGACACCTCGTACTGGCTCGACCTGGGCACCCCCGGCGCGTTCGTGCAGGGCTCGGCCGACCTGGTCCGGGGCATAGCACCCTCCGCCGCCCTGCCCGGCCCCGCGGGCGAGGCCATCGTGCTCGACGGCGCCCAGGTGCACCCCGAGGCCGTCGTCACCGGCGGGTCCACCATCGGCGCGGGCTGCGTGGTCGAGGCCGGTGCCCGCGTGGACGGCTCCGTGCTGTTCGACGGTGCCACCGTGGCCGCCGGTGCCGTGGTCGAGCGCAGCCTGCTCGGCGCCCGGTCCACCGTCGGCGCCCAGGCCGTGCTGCGCGACGTGGTCGTCGGCGACGAGGCCACCGTGGGCGCCCGCTGCGAGCTGTTGAGCGGGGCTCGCGTCTGGCCCGGCATCACGCTGCCCGAGTGCGGCGTGCGGTTCTCCACCGACGCGTAGCGTGCCCACCAACCCACGCCATGAAAGTGCCGTTCCTGGCGTTCAACGCCAGGAACGGCACTTTCATGGCATCGCCGCCGTGGACGGCCTGACCCGGCGCTGGCGGCCCGCGTTCACCCTGGACGTGGCCGCCGTGCTGGGGCCGTTGCGCCGTGGCGCGGCCGACCCGGCGTACCAGGTGGGGCCGGACGGGGCGCTGTGGTTGACGGCGAACACGACGACCGGCCCTGCCACGCTGCGGCTGAGCCGGGACGACGAAGTACTCGCCACGGCTTGGGGCGAGGGTGCCGACGAGCTGTTGGCTGGGGTCCCGGAGCTGCTTGGCGCCGGGGATGACGACTCCGGTTTCGAATCGCACCACGAGCTGATCGCGCAGACCCGGCGGCGCATGCCGGGGCTGCGCCTGGGGGCGACGGGCCGGGTCTGGGACGTGCTGCTGCCCGCGATCCTGGAGCAGAAGGTCACCGGCCACGAGGCGCGCAGGTCCTGGCGGGACCTGTGCCGCGGTTACGGCCTGCCCGCGCCGGGTCCGGCACCGGCGGGCATGCGCGTGCCGCCGACCCCGCGCGCCCTGCTGGCGATCACCGACTGGCAGTGGCACCGCGCTGGGGTGGACGGCGCGCGCCGCCGCACCCTGCTCAACGCGGCGGCCTCGGCGCACGCGCTGACCAGCACCGCCAGGTTGCGGCTGATCCCGGGCATCGGGGTGTGGACCGCGGCCGAGGTGGCGCAGCGGGCCTGGGGCGACCCGGACGCCGTCAGTGTGGGCGATTTCCACATCCCCAGCGTCGTGGGCTGGGCGCTGCTGGGTCGCCCGCTGGACGACGAGGGCATGCTGGAGGTGCTCGCCCCGTACGCCCCGCAGCGCCAGCGGGCGGTCCGCTACATCGAGGCGTCTGGCTTCCGGCGCCCGCGATTCGCCCCGCGCTACAGCGCCCGCGACTACCGCGCCATGTGAGGCGCCGTGAAGGTGGCTTTCCCTGCGCTGGGCGCAGGGAAAGCCACCTTCACGCCACTCAGCCCAAGCGGCCCAGCGCCAGCTCGACCAGCTCCGGCACGGTGTCCACATTGGACGGTAGTGCGTCCACCGGCCACCACTGGAGGTCCACGGACTCGGCGCTGCGCACCGGCTTGGCGCCGACCGGGGCGCGGACCAGGAAGCGCACGTCGAAGTGCCGGGTCGGCTTGCCCAGCGAGCAGGTGATCGGGTGCACGTCCACGTGCAGCGGGGTCGGCTCGATGCGCAGCCCGCGGATGCCGGACTCCTCGGTGGCCTCGCGCAGTGCGGCCTCGACCAGCGTGCTGTCCTCGGGCTCGCAGTGCCCGCCCAGTTGCAGCCAGCGGCCGACCCTGGGGTGCAGGGTCAGCAGCACCTGCTCGCGCGTGGCGTCGAGCACCAGCGCGGAAGCGGTCACGTGCCCGGGCTCACAGGAGCGCTGGCAGCCGTCCTCGCGCGCGGCGAGGAAGCCCAGGAACGCGTTGCGCAACGCGTCCTGCCCCGAGGAGCCGGGTCTCCACCCCTCCAGGGTCGACACCGCGTCGGCGTGCAAGCTCATCGCTCCACCAGTCCTTGTTCGATCGAGGCGGGCGGGCGCGGTCCGGCCGGTCCGTCGGCGGGGTGCCCGACGGCGACCGCGCCCAGCGGCTCCCAGTCGGGCGGCAGGTCCAGCACCGAGCGCACCACGTCAGCGCAGAAGATCGTCGAACCCACCCAGCAGGACCCGAGCTCCTCGGCGGCCAGCGCCACCAGCAGACCCTGCACGGCGGCACCGGCGGCCACCGTGAACATGGTGTGCTCGGAGGCGGCCCGCCGCTGGTCCGGGTAGCTGTGCGCGCCCTCGGCCACGAGGAAGGGCAGCACGACCTCGGGCGCCTCGCGCAACAGGTCGCCGCGGCGCAGCCGGCGCTCGATCTGCTCCTCGGTGAAGCCGTCCCCGCGCAGGTCGTTGCGCCACTGCTCGCGCATGGCGTCCAGCAGCTTGGTGCGCAGCGGCCGGTCGCGCAGCCACACGAACCGCACCGGGTGCGTGTGGTGCGGCGCGGGCGCGGTCAGTGCGGCACCGACCGCCCGCCGCAGCACCTCGGGGTCGACCGGCTCGTCCGAGTAGTACCGCACGGAACGCCGCACCAGCACGGCCTCGCGGCGGCCCTGCGCGATGGCCAGGTCGGTGCCCAGCCGGAACAGGTCCTGCTCGATCGGGCGAACCAGGTCGCGGGCGGTGGAGCCGTCGTCCACAACGGACAGTCCACGCAGGACGGCGACGGGCAGCGCGCCCAGCTTGCCCTTGACCAGGTCGGCCGCGGCGGCGATCTCGTCGGCCACCGCGATCTCGGTCACCACCAGCTCGTTGCCCTGCCGGTCCACCTGGCCCGCGTAGCCGTGCACCACGGTCAGCCCGCTGGCGCCGATCGCGGCGTCCGTCTGGCCCACCCGCCACGCACGGCCCATCGTGTCGGTGATCACCACGGCCAGCTCGACGCCGAGCCGCTCGCGCAGCGCCGCCCGCAGTGCGGCGGCCGAGGCGTCCGGGTCCTCGGGCAGCAGGGCGATCTCGTCGCGGGCCACGTTGGAGGCGTCCACCCCGGCCGCGGCCTGCACGATGCCGAGCCTGCTCTGGGTGATCAGCGTGTTCTTCACCTGGGCGAGCACGCGCACCGACTCCTCGCGCACCAGCCTGCGGCGCAGCTCGGTGCGCTGCTCCTCGTCCACGGGCGCCGGGACCAGTCGTCCCTCCACTTTGGACACGACCTTGCTGGTGACCACCAGCACGTCGGAGTCCCGCAGCCAGGGTGCGGCCTGCGCGATGGCCCCGGCGAGGTCGTCACCGGGCCGGAACTCGGGCAGGTCCGCGACCGGCATCAGCTCGATCGAGGCCGCGGCGTGGTCAGTCAAGGCGCACCCCGGCCAGTTCCAGTGCGACGCGGGCCATCTCGGCGGTAGCGTCCACATCGGACATCAGCAGCGGGACCGCGCGTACGGTCACGCCGGGCACCTCGACGGACTCGCCCTCGGCCACCAGCCAGCCGTCCAGCACGCCATCGTCCGAAGTGGACCGTGAGCCGTAGTGCACGCCGACGGCCTGCGCGCTGGTCTCCACCCCGATCGCGGTCAGGCAGGCGTCGGCCATGCCGCGCACCGGCTTGTCCCCGATGATCGGTGAGACCCCGACCACCCCGCCAGAGGCCTTGCGCAGCGCCTCGCGCACCCCGGGCACCGCGAGCACCGTGCCCACGCTGACCACCGGGTTGGACGGGGCCAGCAGCACGGCGTCGGCGGACCCGATCGCCTCCAGCACGCCGGGCGCGGGCTTGGCCTCCTCGGCACCCACGGGCAGGATCGAGTGCGCGGGCAGTTGCGCGCGGTGGCGCACCCACCATTCCTGGAAGTGCACCGCCTTGCGCTCGCCGTCCTCGCCGTCCACCACGACGTGGGTCTCCACCCGGTCGTCGGTCATCGGCAGCAGGGTCACCCCGGGCTGCCATCGCGCGCACAGGGCCTCGGTCACCGCGGACAGCGGGTAGCCCGCGCGCAGCATGCGGGAGCGCACCAGGTGCGTGGCGATGTCCTTGTCCCCGAGCCCGAACCAGGTCGGCTCGGCCCCGTAGGCGGCCAGTTCCTCCTTGACCACCCAGCTCTCACCGGCCCGGCCCCAGCCGCGCTCGGTGTCGATGCCGCCGCCCAGCGTGTACATGCAGGTGTCCAGGTCCGGGCAGACGCGCATGCCGTGCATCCACACGTCGTCCCCGGTGTTCACCAGTGCCACGACCTCGTGCCCGGCCGAGCCCTCCTGCGGGGGACCGACCGGCGGCAGACCCAACGCCGCCTTCACACCGAGCAGGAAACGGGCGCCACCGACGCCTCCGACCACCACAACGACCTTCACGGGGCGCAATCCTTTCACGCGCGCGGGTGACGGCGGCACTCGCTCACTTGAGCCAGAACCGGAAGAGGATCGAGCCGTACAGAGCCACATCGGTGTTGCCGCCGATGAGCCCGAACAGGCCGCTGCCGATGCGGAACAGCGCGGTGCTCACGCCCGGAATCGCGAACAGGGCGGCGAACAGCACCAGCGGGGCCCACATGCGGGCCTTGTCGCCCATCGCACGGGCCTGGGGGGACAGGTGCGGGGCGATCACCCCGTAGCCGTCGAACCCGGGTACCGGCAGGATGTTCAGCACGAAGGTGAACACCTGGAGGAAAGCCAGGTACGTCAAGGCGACCAGCAGACCCGCGGGCATCGGGACCACCGCGACGGCGAGGGTGAGCAGCAGTCCGATCAGCAGGTTGAACGCGGGCCCGGCGAGCGAGACCAGTGACTGGATGCCACGTGAGCGCAAGGCGTGGTGGTTGATCAGTACCGCGCCACCGGGCAGCGGAATGCCGCCCAGTGCCAGGAACAGCAGCGGGAGCACGATGCTGAGCACGGGATCGGTGTAGCGTCGGGGGTCCAGGGTCAGGTAACCCCGCAGGTGCGTCTCGTGATCGCCGCCCCGGAAGGCGACGAACGCGTGGCCGAACTCGTGCAGGCACAGGGAAACCACCCAGCCGCCCGCCACGAGCAGCACCAGGCCGAGGGTGTACGGGATGCTGGGGGAGAGCAGGCTACTCAGGGTGGGCGCGCTCACGGCGGTCAGCACCGCGCCAGCGATGGTGACGGCCACGAGGGCCAGGAACAGCGGGCTCGGTCGCACCGGTGATCGGTTCACGCTTACTAGTGTGCCTGGTGGGGTAGCGGGCCCGTCAGCGGTTCGCGTGAAGCGCTCTACCCAGAGTATGCCCAGGTGACAAACCCTGTGAGCACGCTGTGACCGGTGTCCCCCGACGTAAGTACTTCGCTTGACCCCCTGCAACGACACGGGTGTAATCACATCGGTGTCATTCGTCGTCGAGGGGGCGGCGGGTGGTGTCCGCCAACCGGGGAGTGCGGAAGGCGAGGAGGCGGACTGACATGGAAATCGAAGGGTGCCGAGTCGTGGAATCGGCAGACAACCCCGAACTGGACCTGACGGTGCGGGACTTCACCGTGCTGGACGGGATGTTCGACGGAGACGACGAGCAGGAGTGGCAGGAGCGCGCGCTGTGCGCGCAGACCGACCCGGAGGCGTTCTTCCCGGAGAAGGGCGGCTCCACGCGGGAGGCCAAGCGGATCTGTCAGGGCTGCGAGGTGCGCTCCGAGTGCCTGGAGTACGCACTGGCCCACGACGAACGCTTCGGCATCTGGGGCGGGCTGTCCGAACGGGAGCGCAGGAAGCTCAAGAAGCGCGCGGTGTGAGAGGGTGCCGAGCAACAGTCCCGTGATCTTCTCGATCGGAGACGCGCGTTGCTCGGCAAGGTCCCTCCCGCACTGCGCACGGTCCCAGTGCTGGCGGTGCTGGTCTGCCACGACGGTGAGCAGTGGCTGAGACTGGCGCTGTCGGCGCTGCGCCGGAGTTCCCCGCGACCGCGTCACGTGATCGCGGTGGACACCGGTTCGCTGGACCGCACGGCCAAACTGCTCGCCGAGGCCGCTTCGGGTGAGAACGCCGTCCTCGACGGTGTGATCACGCTGTCCCGGGGCACCGGCTTCGGCGCGGCAGTCGCCACTGCGGTCGACAACGCGGTGCGGCGCTGGGGCGATCCCGGCGGCTGGGTGTGGCTGCTGCACGACGACAGCGCGCCCGAACCGGACTGCCTGGCCGCACTGCTGGCCGCGGCCGAGGTGTCCCCGGCGGTCGGCGTGCTGGGGCCGCTGTGCCTGGACTGGTCGGATCCGCGCATGGTCGTCGAGGCGGGACTGTCCACAGACGCCTCCGGTCATCGGCAGACCGGCATATCGGGCTTGGAATCCTCGCAAGCCGAGGTTTTCGAGCAGAGCACGGAAGCGCTTGCCGTGGGTTCGGCCGGCGCCCTGGTGCGCCGCGAACTGTGGGACGAACTCGGCGGCTACGACCAGCACCTGCCGATGCTCCGCGACGACCTGGATTTTGGTTGGCGCGCAAACAAATCGGGTCGGCTCGTGCTCTGCGTGCCGACCGCGCGGCTGCGGCACGCCAGGGCGGCCAGCACGGGGCAGCGCCGCCTGGACGCGCTCGCCGCGCCACCGGGCCCGTTCCTGCGCGGGGTGGACCGCGCGCACGGGCTGCGCACCTTCCTGGTCAACTGCTCGTTGATTTCCTTCCTGCTCGGACTGCCCCGGCTGGCCGTGCTGTGCCTCGCCAGGGCACTGGGTTTCCTGGTGCTGCGCCGGTTTTCCGACGCCCGCGCCGAGCTCGGCGCACTGCGCTACCTGTGCGGCGGCCGGGCCGGGCTGCTCGCGGCCCGCACCGCGCGGCGAGCCACCACAGTCCCAGGTCAGCGCAGTGTGCGCGGCCTGTTCACCAGCAGGCTCACCAGGATCCGCAACGCCGTGCGCGGGGTCCTGCTGTACCTGGTGCGCCGTCGCGTGCAGGCCGACGCCGCCCTGGGCCGCCTGCCGGAGACCGACACCGGGCACAACTCCTGGCTCGCGCCGGAGGCGGAGGGTCCTCGACTGCCAGTTGGTCCCACGGCGCTGCCCGCGGGCGCCATGGGCCGCAGGCGGGGCGCGGTGCGGCGTACCGCGGGACTGCGCCAACCCGGCGCGGTGGTCGTGCAGCTGCCCGTCCAGGCGCCGGACGGGCAGCGGCCCAGTCCTCGACCGCGCCCGTCCCCGGTACCGCGCGGGGAGGCACCGCCCAACCCGTTCGCGGACCTGATGCTGATCCAGGTGGACCGGGCCAAGGTGGTCCGCCAGTTGCTGTTCTCCCCAGCCGTGCTGACCGTTGCCGTGCTCGCGGTGCTGGGCCTGGTGGTCAACTCCGGGCGGCTGGGCACCGACCTGATCGGCGGTCGGCTGCTGCCGGTGCAGGACCTGGCCACCACCTGGTCGACCTACCTCGCCTCCTGGCACCAGGTCGCCGGGGGCACCGCCGCCCCGGCCCCGGCCGCACTGGCGGTGCTGGGCCTGCTCGGCGCGGTCCTCGGCGGCCCGCCCGCGGCCGTGGCCCTGCTGCTGTTCGGCGATCTGCCGCTGGCCGGGATCAGCGCCTACTTCGCCACCCGCTCACTGCGCGTGAGCAGGCCGATCCGGGCGCTGGTCGCGGCCGGTTACGCCCTGCTGCCCGCCGCGAGCACGGCCGTGTCCCAGGGCCGCCTGGACGTGGTCCTGGTGCACCTGCTGCTGCCGCCGGTGCTGGCCGGGGCCGCGGCCGTGCTGCGTGGCGGCCAGCGCGCCAACTGGGTCGCCACCGCCGCGGCCACCTCGCTCGGCCTGGCCTCGCTCGGCGCCTTCTCCCCGCTGACCCACCTGATGGTGCTGCTCGGCACGTTGATCGCCTTCGTGCTGGTGCCCGGTCACCGGCGGATCACCGCCCTGTTCGCCATCGTGCTGCTGCCGCTGGCCCTGTTGCTGCCCTGGCCCGCCGTGGTGCTGCAACACCCCGAGGTGCTGCTGCGCGGGGTCGGCGCCCTCGTCCCCGACCAGTCCGTACCGCTGACCAGGCTCGTCGCGCTCGACCCCGGCGGCCCCGGCGTGCTGCCGCTGGTCGGCGTGCTCCTCGTGGTCGCCGCACTGGGTGCCGCCGTGCTGCGGGCCGGCCGCGCGGTGCTGCCCGGGCTCGGCGTGGCCCTGGCCGGTGCCGTGGGCGTGGGCGTGCTGTGGAGCCAGCAGGCGTGGACCGGGGCGCCGATGCTCGTGCTGTCGGCGGGCCTGCTGCTGACCGTGCTGGGGGCCTGCCTGCCCACCCGGGTCCGGCTCCAGGTGCCGAACCTGCGCGTGATCGCCACCGTGACCGGGGTTGTCGTGCTCGGCGTGCTGGCGATCAGCGTGCTGGTCACCGGCAGGGACGGACCGCTGCGCAGTGGCGGGGACGTGACCTTCGTGCCCGCGATCGCCAACGAGCTGGCCAGCACGGGCCGTCCCGTGCTGGTGCTGGCCAGTGGCGGGCAGCCCACCCGGCAGATCGGCGGCGGCCTGGCGCACTTCGGGGACGACGACCTCGTGCCGGTGCCCACGGCCGCGGCCCGGCTGGACCGCATGGCCCTCGACCTCGCCGGGTGGGTGCCCGACGCCGCCAAGGCCGCGGTGGCCCAGGCCGCGGCCAGCGGGGTCAGCTACCTCGTGCTGCCGGACGCGGCGACCGCGGGACGGCTCCGCGCGGCCGTGGGCGACCTGGTGTCGGCCGCACCGCCGATGTCCGACGGGCGCCCCGTCGTGCGGGTCCAGCTGGCCACCGGGCTGGCGACCCTGCTGTCGCCCGCGCAGGCCCAGCGCGCTGTGACCGGCGGCACACCGCCCACCGAACTCGGCGCGCCCGGGCTCGCCCCAGTCGAGGCCGGGCCGCCCGACGTGGCGGTGCGGGTCTCCGACGGACCGGACGGCCGCCTGCTGGTGCTCGCCGCCGAGGACGAGCCGGGCTGGCAGGCGAGCGTGAACGGGGTGTCGGCGCCCACCACGCGGGCCTGGGGCCACCTGGTCGCCGTCCCGGTGCCGAGCAAGGCCGCCGACGTGCGCATCGACCTGCCCAGCTCACTGCGCGGCCTGCTACTGCTGGTGCAGGCCGCGTTTCTGCTGTTCACGGTCCTGCTCGCGCTCCCCTCCGGCGTGTCCCGCCCACCCGCGCGCGAGTCCCGCCCAGCCGCAGCCGAGTCCCGCCCACAGGAGGCCGAGTCCCGCTGAGCCGCGCGCGAACCGCGCTGACCTGCCGCTCGCCGCGCGGGTTCGCGCCGGTGCCTGGACCGCGGGCTCAGGTGAGCGCGTCTTTCCAGCGGTCACCTGAGACAAGGGAAGGGACCGGACCTCAGCGAACCCGCCGCGCGAACGGAGAGAGCGCCGAAAGCGCGGTCAGTCCCCGTCGATGACGTCGGGGTCCAGGCCCAGGTAGCTGGCGATCTGCTCCACCAGCACGTCGTGCACCAGGTCGGCCAGGTCGGCCCCGTCCTTGGCGCGGGCCTCCAGCGGGCGCCGGTACAGCACGATCCGCGCCCTGGTCGGCACCCCGCGCCGGTCCACCCCGGCGGGCACCAGCCTGGCCAGCGGCACGTTGCCGTCCTCGACGACCCCGTCCTCCCAGCTCAGTGTCTGGTCGGCGGCCACGTGCACCTCGGGCACGTCGTCCACCGCCACGTCCAGCTGGGTCAGCTCGGTGCGCCAGCGGGCCTCGATCGGCTCCAGGGCCTCGATCACCAGGGAGTCGAAGCGCTCAGCCCGGCTGCGCGCCGCGGGCAGCGTCGCCGGGTAGAGCGGTCCGCGCAGGCCACGACCGTGACGGTCGCGACTGCGACGTCCGCCACGTCGACCGCCGAGCCAGGATCCACGAGCCATCACCACAGCCAGTCAGCCTACGCGGAGGCGTGTCACCCGCGTGCCTGCACACGGGCAAGGGCAGGAAGCGCTATCGTCGGCGATCGTGCGGAGCGTGAGGCGGTGCTCGCGAACCGGGTGCATCAACCCGGCAGTCGCCACGCTCACCTACGCCTACGCGGACTCCACCGCGGTCGTCGGCCCCCTGGCCACCTACTCCGAACCGCACAGCTACGACCTGTGCGAGGAGCACGCCATGCGGCTGACCGTCCCGCGCGGGTGGGAGGTCGTCAGGCATGAGGGTGAGTTCGCCGCTCCCGAGCCGTCGGTCGACGACCTGACGGCCCTTGCGGAGGCGGTGCGTGAGGCTGGCCGGGCCGATCGGCCGGTGGAGCGGGCGGACACAGGTCCCGGTGCGGTGCGGCGAGGTCACCTGAGGGTGTTGCCAGACCCGGTGGAGGACTGACCGGATCCGGGTCGCCGGTAGGCTTCGGGTGCGGAGGGCGTGACCTCCGTGTCGATCCCGTGCAGCACAGCATCCGACCAACCGGGGAGAAGGCGTGCCCGACCTGTCCGCCGTCGTCAAGGCCTATGACATCCGCGGGGTGGTGGGCGAGCAGCTCGACGCTGATGTCGTGCGCGCGCTCGGTGCCGCCTTCGCCAGGCTCGTTGGCGGGCCCTCGGTGGTCATCGGCCACGACATGCGCGACTCCTCGCCCGAGCTGTCCGCCGCCTTCGCCGAGGGCGTGACCGGCCAGGGCGTCGACGTGGTGAGCATCGGCCTGGCCAGCACCGACATGCTCTACTTCGCCTCGGGCAGGCTCCAGCTGCCCGGCGCCATGTTCACCGCCAGCCACAACCCGGCCAAGTACAACGGCATCAAGCTGTGCCGCGCCGGGGCCGCCCCGGTCGGCCAGGACTCCGGGCTGGCCGAGATCCGCGGCTGGGCCGAGCAGGGCGTGCCCGCGCACGAGGGCCGCACCGGCATCGTCTCCGAGCGGGACATGCTCGCCGAGTACGCCGCCTACCTGCGTGAACTGGTGGACCTGAGCGGGATCCGCCCGCTGAAGGTGGTCGTGGACGCGGGCAACGGCATGGGCGGTCACACCGTGCCCAGCGTGTTCGCCGGGCTGCCGATCGAGCTGGTCCCGATGTACTTCGAGCTGGACGGCACGTTCCCCAACCACGAGGCCAACCCGCTGGACCCCGCCAACCTGGTGGACCTGCAGGCCAAGGTGCGCGAGGTGGGCGCGGACGCCGGCCTGGCCTTCGACGGGGACGCCGACCGCTGCTTCGTGGTCGACGCCGACGGGGAGCCGGTCTCGCCCAGCGCGGTGACCGCGCTGGTGGCCACCCGCGAGCTGGCCAAGGAGCCGGGCGCGACGATCATCCACAACCTGATCACCTCGCGGGCGGTGCCCGAGATCGTGGAGGAGCACGGCGGCAAGCCGGTGCGCACCAGGGTGGGCCACTCGTTCATCAAGGAGCAGATGGCCGAGACCGGGGCCATCTTCGGCGGGGAGCACTCCGCCCACTACTACTTCCGCGACTTCTGGCGGGCCGACACCGGCATGCTGGCCGCGCTGCACGTGCTGGCCGCACTGGGCGAGCAGGACCGCCCGCTCGCCGAGCTGACCAGCGTGTTCAGCAGGTACGCCGCCTCCGGTGAGATCAACTCGACGGTGGCCGACCAGGCCGCGAGCACCGAGGCGGTGCGGGCCGAGTTCGGCGCGCGCGAGGGCGTGACCTTCGACGAGCTGGACGGCCTGACCGTGGACCTGGGCGACGGCCGCTGGTTCAACCTGCGCGCGTCCAACACCGAACCGCTGCTGCGGCTCAACGTCGAGGCACCCGACGAGCAGGCGGTCGCCGCCCTGCGCGACGAGGTGCTGGCCATCGTCCGCGGCTGAGCCCCCCGACCCGCCCACGAGGAGCGAACATGGCCGTCCAGCTCGACCCGCAGCTGCTGGAGATCCTGCGCTGCCCCGCACCCGACCGGGGGACCCTGTCCCCGGGCACGCCCGGTGACCCGGAGGCCGAGGTGCTGACCTGCGCCGAGTGCGGTCGCGGCTACCCCGTCCGGGACGGCATCCCGGTGCTGTTGCTGGACGAGGCGGTGCCCGCCGACGGCGGGGACCCCGCGGAGCAGTGATCGGCTGTGCTGGATGACACGCTGCTGGACGACCCGGCGCGGCTGAGTGAGGCCGACGGGCCCGGTCTGCTGCGCGCCAGCGCCGCGGCGGGTGCCCAGGTGCGCTCGGTGGTGGAGGCCGCGGAGGAGGCGGGCATCGCCCAGTTCGCCGCCGACCGCCCCCGCGCGCTGGTGCTGGTGGCCCGACCCGGTGCCGGGCTGGCCGCCGCCCAGCTGCTGATGGCCCTGCTGACCTCCACCTGCCCCGTGCCGGTCGTGCTGACCGACCTGGTGCCGAGCTGGGTGGGCGCGCTGGACGTGGTGATCGCGCACACCGAGGACCACGGGGACGGCCTGCTCGCCGAGTCGGTGGACCGGGCCTCGCGCCGGGGCGCCCGGGTGATCGTGACCGCTCCCGCGGAGGGACCGGTCGCCGCTGCCGCCGCGGGCCACTCGCTGCTGCTGCCGCCCAGGGTCCCGGTACCGACCGGGTTCGGCTACGCGCGGGCGCTTGCCGCCGGGCTGGTGGTCGTGCGCTCGCTCGGGCTGCTGCGCATCGACCTGCCGCTGCTGGCCGACGAGCTGGACCGTGAGGCCGAGCGTGACCACCTGGTGCACGAGTCCTTCATGAATCCGGCGAAGTCGTTGGCGCTGCGCCTGGCCGACCGCCAGCCGCTGCTGTGGGGGCTGGACGACACCTCCACCGCCGTGGCGCGGCACGCGGCGTTCGCGCTGGCCAGCCACGCGGGCCAGGTGTGCGACGTGGCGGGCTACCCGCTGGCGCTGAGCCGCCCCGCCCTGCACCGCGCGGCCGTGCGGTCCTGCTCGGGCGGGGACCTGTTCGCCGACCCGGACGAGGACCAGGCCGCGCAGGCGCGTGTCATGCTGCTCGCGGTGGCCACGGGTCCGGCCGCGGAGGCCGCGCGGCGGGCCGCCGAGGACACCCTGCCGGGTGCCGACGTGCTCGTGCCCACGGAGGAGATCTCCGGGGGCGAGGCCGTGTGCGCCGCGGTGATCGCCCTGCGATTCGAGCTGGCCGCCCTGTACCTGGGGCTCGCGGCCGGCACCATCGGCGGCCCGGGCTACTACGCTCCGGCCGCCGTGTGAGGGAGTGACGGTTTTGGAGCGACTGCACAACTCGGTGCGCCCCTACGCGTGGGGCTCGCGCACCGCGATCGCCGAACTGCTCGGCAGGCCGGTGCCCGCGCCGCACCCCGAGGCCGAGCTGTGGCTGGGCGCCCACCCCGGAGCGCCCTCACGGCTGGTCGACGAGGAGGGCGTGCACCGGTCGCTGCTGGAGGTGCTCGGCGCCGACCCGCTGGGCCAGCTCGGCGCGGACTGCACCCAGCGCTGGGGTGAGCGGCTGCCGTTCCTGCTCAAGGTGCTGGCCGCCGAGGAGCCGCTGAGCCTGCAGGCGCACCCTTCTGCGGAGCAGGCCGCCGAGGGCTATGCCCGCGAGGAGGCCGCGGGCATCCCGCGTGACGCCAAGAACCGGAACTATCCCGACCCCACCGCCAAGCCGGAGCTGATCTGCGCGCTGACCGAGTTCCACGCGCTGGCCGGGTTCGCCGACCCGCAGCGCACGGTGGGCCTGCTGCGCGCACTGGACGTGGAGCAGCTGCGCGCGCACACCGAGCTGCTTGCCGGTCAGCCCGACTCCGACGGCCTGCGCGCGCTGTTCACCACGTGGATCACCCTGCCGCAGGCCGCACTGGACCAGCTGCTGCCGCACGTGCTGGACGCCTGCGTGCGCCAGGTCAAGGACCGCGGCGAGTACGACATCGAGTGCCGCACGGTGCTGGAGCTGGGTGAGGCCTATCCCGGGGACGCCGGGGTGCTGGCCGCCCTGCTGCTGAACCGGATCGTGCTGCGTCCCGGCGAGGCGATCTTCCTGCCCGCCGGCAACCCGCACGCCTACCTGCACGGCACCGGGGTGGAGATCCTCGCCAACTCCGACAACGTGCTGCGCTGCGGGCTGACCCCCAAGCATGTGGACGTGCCCGAGCTGCTGCGGGTGCTCGACTTCTCCTACGGCCGGATGCCCGTACAGACCGGCGAGCCGGTCGCGGACAACCTGTTCGTCTACCGGACCCCGGCCCCGGAGTTCGAGCTGTCCCGGCTCCAGTGGCCCGAGGGCGGCGGCTCCCCGGTCAGCCTGGACCACGTCGGCCCGCAGATCCTCATCTGCGTGGAGGGCTCCGTGCTGCTGCGCGCCGAGGACGGTTCCGAACTGGCCCTTGCCAAGGGCGATTCCGCCTGGCTGGCTGCCACGGAAACGCCCGTTGACGTGCGGCCCGCCACCCCGGGCGGCACCCTGGTGTTCCGCGCGACAGCGGGCGCCTGCACGCCCGCGGCCTGAGTTGTGCACAGCGGCCGACCTGTCCACATGTGGATCTTGAGCAAGATCAACTGTCGGGGTGGGGCGGTAGACTGGAACCGGGGTCGCCCCCCGAGGAGTGGTGGGGGCTGCGCGGGCGAAATGTCGGCGATCTAGGGTTTGCGCCATGTCAGCAGGTGGCGGTACCAAGGCCATTGTGGCGGCGCTGGGCGCCAACGCGGGCATCGCGCTCGCCAAGTTCGTGGGCTTCGCGGTCACCGGGGCCTCCTCCATGCTCGCGGAGGCGGTGCACTCGGTGGCCGACACGGCCAACCAGGGTCTGCTGCTGCTGGGGCGCAAGACCTCGCAGCGCGCGGCGGACCGCGAGCACCCCTTCGGCTACGGCCGGGACCGCTACTTCTACTCCTTCGTGGTGGCCCTGCTGCTGTTCACCCTCGGCGCGCTGTTCGCGCTGTACGAGGGCATCCACAAGGTGGAGGCCCCGGAGCCGCTGCACGCCCCGCTGGTCGCGGTGATCATCCTGGTGGTGGCGGTGGCCCTGGAGGGCTACAGCTTCCGCACGGCGATCGCGGAGTCGCGCGAGCTCAAGGGGGAGGCCACCTGGTGGCAGTTCATCCGCCAGGCCCGCGTGCCGGAACTGCCGGTGGTCCTGCTGGAGGACACCGGTGCGCTGGTCGGCCTCCTGTTGGCACTGGCGGGGGTTGGCCTCTCCCTGGTGACCGGCAACCCGGTGTGGGACGGGGTCGCCACCATCGCCATCGGCGTGCTGCTGGGCGTCATCGCGATCGTGCTCATCATCGAGATGAAGAGCCTGCTGATCGGTGAGGGGGCCACCCCGCAGGAGCTGGACACGATCGTCGCCGAACTGGAGGCGGGCAAGGTGGACCGCGTGATCCACATCCGCACCCAGTACCTCGGACCGGACGAGCTGCTGGTCGCCGCGAAGGTCGCGCTGGTGGGTGCGCCGACCATCGCGGAGGTGGCCCAGGCCATCGACGACGCCGAGCTGAGGGTCCGTGCGAAGGTTCCTTCGGCAAGGTTGATCTACCTGGAACCCGATCTCGACCGAACCAGGTGATCCACCGGCCGCCCACAGATAGGGTTGGCCGATCACGACAACGCCGTCGACCAGGAGGAGAACAGTCATGCCTGGCAGTGGACTGTGGCGCACCAAATCGGTGGAGCAGTCGATCGCGGACACCGATGAGCCGGACACCAAGCTCCGCAAGGACTTGACGGCGTGGGACCTCACGGTCTTCGGCGTTGCCGTTGTCATCGGCGCCGGGATTTTCACCGTTACCGCCAGCACCGCTGGCAATATCGCGGGCCCCGCCGTGGTGCTCGCGTTCGTCATCTCGGCCATCGCCTGCGGGCTGGCCGCCCTGTGTTACGCCGAGTTCGCCTCGACGGTGCCGGTGGCCGGTAGCGCGTACACCTTCTCCTACGCCACCTTCGGCGAGTTCGTCGCCTGGATCATCGGCTGGGACCTGATCCTGGAGTTCGCGCTGGCCGCCGCCGTGGTGGCCAAGGGCTGGTCCGCCTACCTGTCCCAGGTCTTCAGCCTGTTCGGCATGAACGTGCCGACCGTGGTGCAGATCGGCTCCGTGGAGTTCGACTGGGGCACGGTGCTGATCGTGCTGGTGCTGGGCACCCTGCTGGCACTGGGCACCAAGCTGTCCTCGCGGTTCAGCCAGGTGATCACCGCCATCAAGGTGGCCGTGGTGCTGTTGGTGATCGTCGTCGGCATCGGCTACATCAACTCGGCGAACTACACCCCGTTCATTCCGCCGAGCGTGCCCAACGCCAGCAGCGCCAGCAGCCTGGACCAGTCCCTGTTCTCGCTGATCGCGGGCGGGCAGTCCAGCAACTTCGGCATCTTCGGCCTGCTGGCCGCCGCCTCCATCCTGTTCTTCGCCTTCATCGGCTTCGACATCGTGGCCACCACCGCCGAGGAGACCCGCAACCCGCAGCGCAACGTGCCGCGCGGCATCCTCGGCTCGCTGGCCATCGTCACCGTGCTCTACATCGCCGTCTCCCTGGTGGTGACCGGCATGGAGCCCTACACCAAGCTGGCCACCGGCGCGGACGGCACCAAGAAGACCCTCGCCACGGCCTTCGCCGACGTGGGCGTGGACTGGGCGGCCACGATCATCGCGATCGGCGCGCTGGCCGGTCTGACCACCGTGGTCATGGTGCTGCTGCTGGGCCAGACCCGCGTGCTGTTCGCCATGTCCCGTGACGGCCTGATGCCCAAGGCACTGGCCAAGACCGGCAAGCACGGCACCCCGGTCCGCGCCACCTGGGTGGTCATCGTCGTGGTGGCCATCGCGGGCGGCATCTTCCCCTCCGGCAAGCTGGAGGAGATGGTCAACGTCGGCACCCTGTTCGCCTTCGTGCTCGTCTCGGCGGGCGTGGTGGTGCTGCGCAAGACGCGCCCGGACCTGCCCCGCGGGTTCCGCACCCCGCTGGTGCCGCTGGTGCCGATCCTCGCCATCCTCGCCTGCGTGTGGCTGATGCTGAACCTCACCGCCCTGACCTGGGTCCGGTTCGCGGTGTGGATGGTCATCGGCGTGGTCGTGTACTTCCTTTACGGGGCGCGCAAGTCCACGCTCCGCAACACGCCGCAAGCCGACAGCGTGGAAACCAAGGGCTGAGCGGAGGAGTGCTGGAATCCGTCCTGGCCGCCAACCGGGGTGAGATCGCGCGCAGGGTCCTGCGCACCGCTCGCGAATCCGGGTTGCGCACCGTCGCCGTGCACTCCGATGTGGACGCCGAACTGCCGTTCGTGCTGGAGGCCTACGAGGCAGTGCTGCTCGGCGGCGCGGCGCCCGCGGAGTCCTACCGCGACGCGGAGCGCGTGCTCGACGCGGCCAGGAAGACCGGGGTGCGGGCCGTGCACCCCGGTTACGGGTTCCTCTCGGAGAACGCCGAGTTCGCCCAGGCAGTGCTGGACGCCGGGCTGGTCTGGGTCGGCCCGCCGCCCGCCGCGATCCCGGCCATGGGCGACAAGGTCGAGGCCCGCGGGGTGCTGGCCGCGGCCGGTGTCCCGGTCGCACCGGGTTCCGCCGACGCGGTGTCCGATGTGGACGGTGTGGTGGCCGAGGACCCCAGGCGGTTCCTGCCCGGACCCGGTGCGATCACCGAGTGGGTGGAGCCCGCCGGTGCGGGCGTGCGCGTGGATTCGGGCTACACCAACGGCAACGAGGAGACCCCGGCCTAACCCGCGAGTCCCGCCCACAAACCCGCGAGTCCCGCTCTCCGGTGCTCGAATCCCGTTCTCCAGAACGGGATTCAGCCTCGGTTGAGCGGGACTCGCCGTGGTGTCAGGCCAGTTCGCGCAGCACCGGGCGCAGCGCCCAGCCGAACGCCGCGATGTTGTCGATCAGCTCGGGCGAGGCCAGCACCTGGTTGTAGCCGCGGCGCATCCAGAACTGGCCGCGCACCGGCAACTCCGTGATCACCAGGTGGAACGGCCGCACCGCGCGGTCCAGTTCGGTGCCGATGTCGTTGACCAGGTCCACGACCCACAGCTGTGCGCCGTCGCGGTGCCTGCCGCGCCGCTGGTCGTGCCGCAGCAGTTGGCCGTCCCACTGCTTGATCGGTTCGATGAACGTGCGCAGCGCGTGCCGCACGTTCGGCCAGTGCGCGATCCACGCCGAGTCCGGGTCGCGGCCGTCGTCGGAGTCCAGTGGGGCACCGTCGAGGATCCCGTTGAACCAGCCGAGCCACTCGGCGGCCACGGCCTGGCGGTCCACCTCGCCCGCGGGCAGCACCGGCACCCACGGGTCGGTCGGCGGAAACGGGTCGTCGGGCACGCTCAGCGCGAGCACGTCCCGCAGGAAGAGGGCGGTTCGGACATCGGAGCGGACACCGATCTGGAGTGTCCAACTGGGTTGGCGGTCGGCGAGCATGGCCCTGACCTCCCTCACACAGAAGGTGATCTTCCACATCCAGCATGCGCCGCGTACCGGCTTCACGCCAGCATGGCGCGACAACGTAGCGTGTCCGTTATGACCTTGCTATGCCTGGACGTGGGGTCGACCTGGACAAAAGCAGCCCTGGTCGGTGCCGACGGCGCCTTGCTCGGTACCGCTCAGCATCCGACTACTCCACCCGAGGTGCTGACCGGGATCGCCGCTGTCACTGAGGAGTTGGACGCTGGTGACGCTCAGGTACTGGCTTGTTCCTCGGCGGGGGGCGGGCTCCGGCTCGCCGTCGTCGGGCAGGAGCGGCTGGTCAGCGCGGAGGCCGGGTACCGGGTCGCGCTGTCGGCCGGGGCGAAGGTTGTGCACGTCAGCGCGGGTGAACTGGACGGCGCGGGCATCCGGGGGCTGCGCGCGACCCGGCCCGACCTGGTGCTGCTCGCGGGCGGTACCGACGGTGGGGACACGAAGGTGTTGCTGCACAACGCCCGTCGGCTTGCGGCCAATCGGGTGAAGTGCCCGATCGTGCTGGCTGGCAACGCACACGCGCGCGAGGAGGCGACCGGCATCCTCGCCGGTACCGGGCGCACCGTGGTGCCGACCGACAACGTGCTGCCCGATGTTGGTGAATTGGCACCAGGTCCGGCCAGGACGGCGATCCGCGAGGTGTTCCTGCGCCACGTGATCGGCGGCAAGGGCCTGTCCCGGGGCCCGCGGTTCCGTCAGCTGGTGCGCGCCGTGACGCCCGATACCGTGCTGTGCGGGGTGTCCCGGCTCGCGGCCGTGCTGGCCGCCCGCGAGGACGGCGCCGGTGCGGTTCTGGTCGTGGACGTCGGCGGTGCCACGACGGACGTCTACTCGGCGGTGTCCACTGTGGACGATGAGGCGCTGGCGCGCACTGTGGCGTTGCCCGCCGACCGACGCACCGTGGAGGGCGACCTCGGCATGCGCTGGTCGGCGCCGACTGTGGTGAGCGAGGCCGGGGTGGAACGCCTTGCGCCGCTGGAGGAGTTGGCCCCGCTCGCGACCCAGGCCGAGTTCCGCGCGGGCAGCGTGGACTGGGTTCCGTCCGATGTGGACGGTGCGGAGGTGGACGCCGTGCTCGCCGGGTTGGCCGCTGTGCTCGCCGTGCGAAGGCACCTGCGCATGGTCGACGGCCAACTCGGTCCGAAGGGTGCCGGTCTGCTTGTGCTGTCCGGTGGCGTCTTTCGGCACGCCGGGGCCGAGCGCCTGGCGCGGATCGAGCAGAGGTTGCGTGCCGACCCGGTGCTGCGGCCAGTGCTGCGCAACGCCGAAATCGTCATTGACAACCGCTATGTGCTCGCCCCGGCCGGTCTTCTCGCTGGTGCGGGGCATGAGGCCGCGGCCGACTCGCTGCTCGGCGCGCACTTCACGGGCTGAGTTGTGCACAGGCGGCGAGTTGTCCACATGTGGATCTTCAGCAAGATCGGGTAGGGGGTGCGGGCGGTAGGCTGGTATCGGGGTCGCCCCCTGGGAGTGGCGGGGGATGTAGTTCTCGTTACCGCATGAACTCCCCGAATCGTGGGCCCTCGGTCAGGTCCAGGCCGGCGGCCAGCGCCACGGCGCGGTCCCACTCCGGGTCGGACAGGTAGTCGCGGTGTTGCAGCACGCCGGGGTGCCAGCGGCGGCCGGAGATCGGGCCGTGCTGGGGGTCGGGCAGCCAGTGGTCGCCGCCGAGCACGAGGGCCCCGGTGCCGCTGCGTTCGGCGGCGGGCAGCGGCCCGTCGAAGCCGACACCGAGCAGCTGCCCGTGGAACACCTGGCGGTTCCAGGTGGTGACGGCCCCGCCGAGCGGGTCGGTGCCCCGGCACAGCGCACGCCACCGGCCGTCGAGCTTGCTGGACAGTTCGACCAGCGAGGAGTGCGGCACGATCGCGGGGAACGCCCTCGGGTAGGCCCACTGCAGCGGTGACCCGGCGGTGACCAGCCCGATGCGCTCGCGGTCGGCCTTGGGCAGGGACTCGACGAGCCGGGCGGCGGCCACGGCGGCGAGCAGGCTGCCCTGGCTGTGCCCGGTGAGCACGACCCGCGTGCCGGGCTGGGCCAGGTGCTCGATGACCCTGGCGACGACCTCGGGCACCACCTTGAGCGCATAGCAGGGCGGCACCACGGGGTGCGCCTCGCGCGGCCAGAAGCAGGCCAGGTCGGCGAGCACGCCCAGGTGGCGGGCGGTGTCGGGGCGCTGGGTGGCCAGGTACACCACGCGCAGCAGGGCGATCGCGAGGGCGCCGAGACCGGTCACGCCGATCACCGGCAGCGGCTGCGCCCAGTCCTGCAGCGGCACGCGGCGCACCTGCATCGTGAACGACAGCACGGCGCCGATCGACAGCACGGCGGCGGCGCCCATGATCATCCGGTGCAGGTGGTTGCGCTGCAACCTGGCGCGGCGCCACGCCTTCGTGGCCCGCTTGGCGTCCTGCGGGCAGTCCTCGTGCAGCAGGCCGAGCTCCACCGGGGGCCGCTGGCGCGGCACCAGCACGACCAGCGCGGCGACCAGGCCCACCAGCGCGGCGAGCACGGCGCCCGCGCCCCACAGCATCGTCACGTACCGGTAGCCGTCGGGCAGTTGCAGCGGCATGGTCCGCAGCGACTGCTGCACGGTGATGCCGATGCCCGCGCCGAACCCGCCGCCGAGCAGGCAGGCGATGACCAGTACGGGGGCCGCCATCCAGCCACCGGCCCAGGGGCGCAGCTTCGGGGCGAGCGCTGCCCACCGGCTCCTCGCGAGCAGCGCCGAGGGGATCAGCAGCACCGCGAAGGCGATGCAGGTCAGCGCGAGCACGGCGGCCACCACCTCGATGGTGGGGTCGGTGCCCGGCAGGTGGTGCGGCCCGTCCGGCATCGGTGCGACCGCGGCCGAGGTGAGCGCGACGAGCCCAGACAGCACGGTCAGCGCGCGTCGCGGCAGCTTGCCGAACCAGCGGCCGTCCCCGGGACCGTTCAGCAGCACGGTGATAACCACACTGAGGCCGATGATCGCCAGCGCGGCCAGCCACACGCCGCTGGCCACACCGGGCGCCGCCGGGTGCAGCGGTCCGCCGACGGCCATCAGCGCGACGATCGCGAGCCCGGCGGTGGCGTGCAGCGCGTGCAGGCCGGGGGCGTCCGGGTCCGCGATGACGCGGGAACCGGGCAGCAGGTGGCCGTGCGGGGCGGCGGCGTGCACGGCGACCCGCCAGTCGACCGAGGACAACTGGTGCAGCACACCGATCACGACCACCACGGGCAGCACGCCCAGCGGCCCGCGCCATGGGCGCAGCGGTTCGAACTGGTCCAGCCACTGCGCGGCGAGCAGGTCCAGGCTCACCACGGCCACCTGGGAGATCAACAGCATGGTGAGTGCCAGCCCGACGATGCGGATCATGGCCCGCAGCAGCCAGTTCAGCGCGGCGCCCGGTCGGCCGCCCGACACCGGCGGCAGCATCCAGTGCGCCACGTTGGCCAGGGCGAAGGGCAGCAGCAGCGCCCACGCCGCCTTCGCCAGGCCGCCGGAGGTCATGCCGCTCCACACGTAGCCCTCCACGGTGCGCGGCACGGGACGGCCCCCGGCCTGCAACACCGGGCCCGGTGCTGGTCTGCGCAGCCGGTCGGCCGGGCGCACGACGCGTCCGACCCCGTCTCCGGCGACGTCCACGGCCACCACCGCGTCGACCAGGGCCTCCGGCGTGGTTCCCATCACACCGTGGACCCGCAACTCGACCACTCTCGTGTCGGGTCCGGGGATCAGCACGGGTACTCCTGTCTGCCTGCTCGTCCGGGACCGGGCCAGTTCCTCACCTGGACACCAGGCCAAGGGGACATCCTCAGGCATTGCCCTCGTCTTGTCCGGTCATCGACCGACCGGCGTGGCGGAACCAGATAGTGTGCGATGTCGATACCTGACCAGGTTTGTGGAAGGACCGCGCGATGACTACCGAAGACCTGCTTGCAGGGTCGAGCATCGGTGTGCAGAGGCTGCAGACCCGCAACGGCGTCGACTTCGCCGTCGCGGACCTGTCGTTGGCCGAGTTCGGGCGCAAGGAGATCCGGCTGGCCGAACACGAGATGCCGGGCCTGATGGCCCTGCGTCGGGAGTACTCGGAGGTCTACCCGCTGCGCGGTGCCCGCATCTCCGGCTCCCTGCACATGACCGTGCAGACCGCCGTGCTGATCGAGACCCTGGTCTCGCTGGGCGCCGAGGTGCGCTGGGCCTCCTGCAACATCTTCTCCACCCAGGACCACGCCGCCGCCGCGGTCGTCGTCGGGCCGTACGGCACCGTCGAGGAGCCCAAGGGCGTTCCGGTGTTCGCCTGGAAGGGCGAGACCCTGCCGGAGTACTGGTGGTGCACCGACCAGATGCTGACCTGGCCCGCTGGTGACGGGCCGAACATGCTGCTGGACGACGGTGGCGACGCCACGCTGCTGATCCACAAGGGCACCCAGTACGAGGCCGCGGGCGTGGTGCCCGCCGCCGAGGAGGACGACTCCGAGGAGTGGACGGTCATCCTCGACCTGCTGCGCTCCTCGCTGGAGTCCGACAAGGGCAAGTGGACCAAGATCGGTGCGGGCGTGCGCGGCGTCACCGAGGAGACCACCACCGGTGTGCTGCGGCTGACCCAGATGGCCGCCGCCGGTGAGCTGCTCTTCCCGGCGATCAACGTCAACGACTCGGTGACGAAGTCGAAGTTCGACAACAAGTACGGCATCCGGCACTCGCTGGTCGACGGCATCAACCGCGGCACCGACGTGCTCATCGGCGGCAAGGTTGCGGTCGTCTGCGGCTACGGCGACGTGGGCAAGGGCGCCGCGGAGTCGCTGGCCGGGCAGGGCGCCCGCGTCATCGTCACCGAGATCGACCCGATCTGCGCGTTGCAGGCCGCCATGGACGGCTACCAGGTCGCCCGCCTGGAGACCGTGCTGCCGATCGCCGACATCGTCATCACCACGACCGGCAACAAGGACGTCGTGATGGCCGAGCACATGGCCCAGATGAAGCACCAGGCGATCCTGGGCAACATCGGCCACTTCGACAACGAGCTGGACATGGCGGGCCTGGCCCGCTACCCCGGCGTCAAGCGGGTCAACATCAAGCCCCAGGTCGACGAGTGGGTGTTCGCCGACGGGCACTCGATCATCGTGCTGTCCGAGGGCCGCCTGCTGAACCTGGGCAACGCCACCGGGCACCCCTCCTTCGTGATGTCGAACTCCTTCTCCAACCAGGTGATCGCGCAGATCGAGCTGTTCACCAAGTACAAGGAGTACGACAAGGAGGTCTTCACGCTGCCCAAGCACCTGGACGAGAAGGTGGCGAAGATCCACGTCGAGGCCCTCGGCGGCGAGCTGACCAAGCTCACCAAGGAGCAGGCCGAGTACATCGGCGTGGACGTGGAGGGCCCCTTCAAGCCCGCCCAGTACCGCTACTGAGTTGTGCGGGCGGCCGGGACTCGGCCGCCCGTGAGCGGGATTCGCCGTCCTGTGGGCGGGACTCGCGGGGTAACAGCCCGCGAGTCCCGCCCACAGGCGCATGAGTCCCGCTCAGCAGCCGCCGGAGGCCTGGCCCCAGAGCACGGTGATCCCGGCCCGTTCGGCCTCGACCGGCTCGAAGTAGGCGCTGACCACGCCGTCCAGGCCGTAGTGCAGCTCGCTGACCTCGACGTCCGGCCCGTGCACCTCGCGGAAGCACCGGGCGGGCAGCACGCCCCGGTGGAACCGCAGCTGGAGCAGGTAGTTGCCGACCGGCGCGGCGAACCGGCGCACGTGGCCCCCGGTCTGCCCGCTGGCGGTGTCCACCACGGAGTAGCTGAACACGTGCGTGTCGCCCACGGCGAGCTTGCGGTCGAACAGCAGCTCGAAGGCCACCGATCCGTCGGGCGCGCGCTTGCGGACCCGGCCCGCGCGGCACCCCTCGGCGGTGTGCACCGCGGAGTGCTCGACCCGTCCGCGCTCGTCGGCCTGGTGCAGCGCCAGGTACCGGTCCGCGCCGTGCTCCAGGGCCTCCACCACGATCCGGTTGAGCACCGAGCGCCGGGACCGGGCGGCGTTGACCGTCACCACCTCGTGCAGCGCGCGCAGCCGCAGCCCGCTGTTGCGCAGGTCCTGCTCGATCTCCTCCACGGCGCCGTTCTGCCGTGCCGAGCCGTCGCTGATCGGTTCGAGCAGGCTGAGCAGGGACTGCACCGGTAGGTCCAGCACCTGTTCCAGGGCGAGCACCGCCTCGGTGGCCCTGGGCATCTCGGGTCTGCGCAGTCCGCGCTGCCAGTAGCTCAGGGTGGACTGCCCGATGTGGGCGCCCGCCGTGTCCAGTTGCGCGCGCAGCCGGGCCAGTGACAGGCCCTTGGCCAGGATCGCCTGGTGCAGTGCCTGGTGGAACGGGCCGTCACGGAGCGCATCCGACAGTGCGGTGTGGCTTCCCCCGCTCGGAGGTATCTCCTCTGGTGAGGAGAGCTGGCTCTCGCCGGCCAACGCGGCACCACCCATCTCCCGGCCTGCCGTGTCCGAAGTGATCGTCACAGTAGTCACTCGTTTTGGTGATTGATAGTGACCCCTACGGGTGAGTTTTTCGGCGTGGCTCATCCGTGCGTGGGTGCCAGTTTTTGACGATCGGTTGTCGGGCACATGACAACCGCCGTACGAGCGAACTTGCTGGGGAGCCCCTGCGCGCACTGGCCTTGGTGATCGTTCCGGCGTTCTGGGTGTCGGGGTTCACCCTGTCCGGCGGAGCGCCGCCGGTGGACCCGGTGGCGCTGACCGATCCGAGGACCGGCACCGGCTCCGGGGCCCGACCGTCGGCGAGATCAACAACTTCCCCGGCCCGAGCAGCCCCTTCGGCATGCTCCAGTGGAACCCGGACACCGCCGACCACTACGCGGGCTACTCGCACGCCGACACCATGATCAAGGGGTTCAGCCTCACCCTCGCCTCGGTGGGCTGCCGCCAGTTCGGCGACGTGCCGATCCTGCCGATCATCGGCCCGGTCGGTGACGCACCGTGGAACACCCAGGTGCCGTTCAGCCACGAGGGTGAGTCCGCCTCGCCCGGCCACTACGCCGTGACGGCAGGCGGGGTGCGCGCAGAGCTTCGACTCGTGCAGGGCGCCGACGTGCTCGCCCCGCGCCCCTGCGTCAGGCCTTGACCTGGTCCAGCAGGGTCAGGAACACGTCCCGGTCGATCAGCGCGGGCTCACCGGCCAGCCAGCCGCCGACCCCGCGTACGAAGTCCTCCGGGCCGATCACGTCGATGGGCACGGTCGCGGGCATCGCGGAGGTGATCTCACCCGGTTCGCGCGGGTGCACCAGCACGAAGCCCTGCACGTCCATCTTGGGCAGCAGCATCTGGTAGGCCGCGACGGTCTTGGCCAGCCGCAGGTCCGAGCCCTCGAAGGCGGCCCCGTCGCGTTGCAGCGCACCCTTGGCGTCACAGGTGTAGTGGCCCGGCAGCCAGCTGCGCGACTCGATCAGCAGCAGCTTGTGCCCGCACAGCACGGCGTGGTCCACCTCGGCCTTGGAGGAGCCCGGCCAGGCCAGCCCGTGGAAGATCCGCACTGCCGGGATCTGCCCGAGGTAGCCCGAGAGCAGGTCCAGGGTCATCCACTCGCCGTCGTCGCACTCCTTGACCGGCTCGTCCTCGGCGGCGAGCAGCCGCGTACCGGGTGCGCCGAACAGGTTGAAGGACCGGAACTCGTAGGTGAAGATCCGTTCCGTCGCCCGTGAGGCCAGGTACCAGCGGCACAGCGGCGGCAGGGCGAACACGCCGCCCGCCAGCAGCAGCACCGCCACCCCGTACAGCTCGCCCTGGGCCAGGGACCAGACGCCGAGCCCGGTCATGCCCGCGGCCCAGAAGTAGGTGAGCCAGGTGATGAACTTCGGTGTGGCCTTGCCCGCGATGGTCACCGCCACGTAGACCAGCGGCACGATCACCACCAGCGCCACCGTGGTCAGGCCCTTGGCGAACAGCGGGACCGCCGTGGCCGCGAGCAGGGCCGTCCACAGCGCGGCGCCGATGAAGAAGCAGCGCTGCGCCCAGCCGAACCCGGGCCGCCAGGACACCTTGGACTCCGGGTCCACCGACTGCCACCAGGGAATGGACTCGGTGGGGATCGCCCGCAGGCCGGACGGGAAGCCCACCGGCTGCTGCGGTTCCGGTTCCGGCTCGGGTTCCGGCTCGTGCAGCTCCTCCTCGTACTCCTCCCAGCCCTCCCACTCGGGGGCCGGTCGGGTCGGCGGCCTGGTGCGGGGGGCGCCGCGCGATCCGGCCATGCCCCGCCGCAGGTCGTAGGCGGCGCGGCGCTCCGGGTCGGACAGCGTCTCGTAGGCCTCCTGGACCAGCCGGAACATGATCTGGCTGCCCCCGGCGTCCGGGTGCAGGACCTTCACCAGGCTGCGGTGCGCAGACTTGATCTCCGCCTGGGACGCGCCAGGCTTCACTTCCAGCAGTTCGTAGTAGTCGACTCCGGCCACAGTTCGTCCCATCTGCGGCTACCTCCGGCGCGGGTATGAACACGATAAGTGCCTGACAGCGTCCAGTCGCGTACACGCGGGGGCGTTTCCTCACCCAATCGGTTAAGTCCCCCGGGGACCCTGCCGGGGAAAGCACCAGACCTCAAGCACCCGCGCCGTGGACGCGGGTGAGCTGGTCATAGGCTGGTCCGCGTGGCGAAACTGGTCGTGATCGAGGGACTGGACGGTGCGGGCAAGCGGACGCTGGCCGATGCGTTGACCGTCGAATTCGACAAATCGGGGGCGTCCAGCACCAGGATCGCCTTCCCGAGGTACGGCCAGGACGTGCACGCCGACCTGGTCCGTGACGCGATGTACCTCCGGCTCGGCGACCTGGTGAAGTCCGTGCACGGCATGGCCGTGCTGTTCGCCCTGGACCGCAGGGCCGCGATCGAGCAGATCGAGCAGGGCCTCGCCGAGTACGACGTGGTGCTGCTGGACCGGTACATCGCCTCGAACGCGGCCTACGGCGCCGCGCGGCTGCACGAGGACGGCCGCGGTGAGTTCGTGAGCTGGGTGCACGAGCTGGAGGTCGGCCGGTTCGGGCTGCCGGTTCCCGACGCCCAGCTGCTGCTCCGCGTGCCGGTCGAGGTCGCCGCCCAGCGGGCCGCCCGCCGCGAGGACGCCGACGCGACGCGGGCCAGGGACAGCTACGAGTCCGACGACGGCCTGCAGGCCCGCTGCGCCCAGGTCTACGACCAGCTCGCCGCCGACGGCTGGCTGGCCCCCTGGCACGTGGTCGACGGGGTCGCCACCAGCGATTTCAGCACCCTGGCGACCTCACTGCTGGCCTGACCCACCCATGAACATCCCCCGCCACTCCCTGGGGGGCGACCCCGACACCAGTCTACCGCCCACCCCCGACACCTGATCTTGCTCAAGATCCACATGTGGACAACTCGCCGCCTGTGGACACCTACAGGGCGCCCACCAGCTCCGGGCCCCAGTGCCGGATCTCGGCCTCGATGTCCAGCGGGTGCGTGCCCGCCGCGGCGCGCATCTGCTCGGTCACCCGGTCCAGCGGCACCAGCCAGGACACCTCGAACTCGATCCCGTCGGGGTCCTTGGCGTACAGCGCCTTGGTGGTGACGTGGTCGGAGGCGCCGACCAGTGCCCCGGCCTCGCGCAGCTTCACGGCGTGTTCGGCCAGGTCGGTGAGGGTGCGCACGGACCAGGCGAGGTGGTACAGGCCCACCGTGGTGTTGCCCGCCCCGGACGGCCCGGCCTGCTCGCCGACCTGGAACAGGCCCAGGTCGTGGTCGTTGTCCGACTCCGGTGCCCGCAGGAACGCCGCGCCCGGCCCCTGTTGCACCACGCGGAAGCCCAGCACCTCGGTGTAGAAGGCGACGCTGCGCTCGGTGTCGCGCACGTAGAGCACTGCGTGGTTGAGCCTGCGGATCGCCATGGCCTGCCTCCCGGAGAACTTGTTCAATTTTCAACCATACAGTCGGTAACAAAACGTGAGCGTTACACGCTGTAGCCCGTGAGCCAGTGCGGCGGAGGGTGAGGTGGGCCTGGTGAACAGTCAGTGGCAGGCGAGTGCGGAGCGCGTCGGGGTGGTCGCGGCCGGTGGTGATCGTTGGGGCGCGCGCGGCGCCCCGGCCAGCAGTGCGACGATGATGGGCATGAAGGCACGTGTGCTGGTTGTCGACGACGACCCCGCCCTGGCCGAGATGCTCACGATCGTCCTGCGGGGCGAGGGCTTCGACACCGCGGTTGTGGCCGACGGTGCCCGCGCGCTGCCCGCGTTGCGGGAGCTCAAGCCCGACCTCGTGCTGCTCGACCTCATGCTGCCAGGCATGAACGGCATCGACGTGTGCAAGGCGATCCGCGCCGAGTCCGGGGTCCCCATCGTGATGCTCACCGCCAAGAGCGACACCGTGGACATCGTGCTCGGACTTGAGTCCGGCGCCGATGACTACGTGGTCAAGCCGTTCAAGCCGAAGGAGTTGGTCGCCCGCATCCGCACCCGACTGCGGCGCACCGAGTCCGAGCCCGCCGAGGTGCTGGCCATCGGTGACCTGAGCATCGACGTGCCCGGGCACGAGGTGACCAGGGAGGGGCAGGCCATCCAGCTCACCCCGCTGGAGTTCGACCTGCTGGTCGCGCTGGCCCGCAAGCCGCGGCAGGTGTTCACCCGCGAGGTGCTGCTCGAGCAGGTCTGGGGCTACCGGCACGCGGCCGACACCCGGCTGGTCAACGTGCACGTGCAGCGGCTGCGGTCCAAGGTCGAGAAGGACCCGGAGCACCCCGAGGTCGTGCTGACCGTGCGCGGCGTGGGGTACAAGGCCGGCCCTCCGTGATCGGGCCGCGCCGCCGATGAGGTGGTTCGACACGCGCTCGGTGGCGCGCTGGCTGCACGACGCGCCCGTGGTGGTGCGCGAGCGCTGGCAGCGCGCCAGCGAGCTGTGGCGCCGCTCGCTGCAGCTGCGCGTGGTGGTCAGCACGCTCGCCCTGTCCTCGGCGGTGGTGTTCGTGCTGGGCATCGTGCTGCAGACGCAGATCACCAACCAGCTGCTGACCACCAAGATCGACGCCGCGGTCGCCCAGATCAAGGCCAACGTCGGCGCGGTGCAGCACCAGCTGGTCGGGGTCAGCCCCGGCTCGGACAGCCTGCTGGCCCGCTTCACGACCGCGCTCAACCAGCTGACCAGCACCAGTGACGGCAGCTCCGCGGGCGCGTCCGCCGGTGCCTTCGAGCCGGTGCTCGCCGACTACCGCTCCACCGACTCCACCGGCGCGGTCACCGCCACCGGGCACTTCGGCGACGTGCCCGAGGACCTCAAGAAGTTCGTGCAGGGCGGGCAGATCGCCACCGCCATCCACACCGTGCCCCGCGACGGCGGGCTGACCACCATGCTCGTGGTCGGCGCCCCGGTGCTCAGCGCCACCCACCCCGTGCAGCTCTACCTGCTGTTCCCGCTGACCGCCGAGCAGCGCACCACCGGGGTTGTGCAGTCCACCCTGGTCGTCGGCGGCATCGTGCTGCTGCTGTTGCTGGCGGGCATCACCAACCTGGTCACCAAGCAGGTGGTCCGGCCGGTCCGGCAGGCCGCCGAGGTGGCCGAGCGGTTCGCCGAGGGCAACCTGGACGACCGCATGCAGGTCATCGGCGAGGACGACGTGGCCCGGCTGGCCGAGTCGTACAACGAGATGGCCGAGAGCATCCAGGCGCAGATCCACAAGCTGGAGGAGTTCGGCCAGTTGCAGCGCCGGTTCACCTCCGACGTCTCGCACGAGCTGCGCACCCCGCTGACCACGGTGCGCATGGCCGCCGACGTGCTGCACGCCTCCCGTGAGCAGTTCCCCGCTGGGCTGTCCCGCTCCACCGAGCTGCTGGTCGACGAGCTGGACCGGTTCGAGGCGCTGCTCGGCGACCTGCTGGAGATCAGCAGGCTGGACGCTGGCGTGGAGGACCTGACCGCCGACCTGGTCGACGTGCGCGGCATCGTGGAGCGCGCGGTGGCCTCGGTCAGCGCCATCGCGGGCACCGCGGGCAGCGAGGTCGAGATCTACGCGCCCGAGGACGAGGTGCCCGCCGAGGTGGACGCCCGCCGCGTCGAGCGCGTGCTGCGCAACCTGCTGGCCAATGCCGTCGACCACGGGGAGGGCCTGCCGGTGCGGGTCCGCGTGGCCACCTCGGCCGAGGCCGTGGCGATCACCGTCCGGGACTTCGGTGTCGGCCTGCGCGAGGGCGAGGCCGAGCTGGTGTTCAACCGGTTCTGGCGCGCCGACCCTTCGCGCAACCGGCGCACCGGCGGCACCGGCCTGGGGCTGGCCATCAGCGTGGAGGACGCGCGGCTGCACGGCGGCTGGCTGGAGGCCTGGGGCGAGCAGGGCTCGGGCGCCTGCTTCCGGCTGACCCTGCCGCGCGTGCAGGGCGTGGAGCTGACCTCCAGCCCGCTGCCGCTGCCACCCGAGGACGAACCGCCGGTCCGTGCCGAGGCCCAGGCCGAGGCGCCCGCCGAGCAGGACCCCGTCGAGGAGGACGAACCCACCGTGGCGGAGATCAGCTGGCAGCCCGCCGACTCGCTCGGCACCACCTCGTTGATCGGCGAGGACACCCCCGTCGACCAGCACGAGGAGGCCCGGTGAGGCGACTGGCGCCCCTGCTGCTGTGCGCGCTGGTGGCGCTGGCTGGCTGTGCCGCGATCCCGGACGAGCTGCCCGCCAAGAGCGTCGGGCAGTCCGAGGGCGGTGCCCCGCACACCGCGCCGGTCGCCGAGCCCGAGCCGAACCTGCCCCCGTACGACCTGGTCCGCGACTTCATCCAGTACAGCGGCAACCCGGAGAACGACTACGCGGCGGGCAAGCCCTACCTGACCAAGGCCGCGCAGGCCAAGTGGCAGCCCTCCACCACCGTGACGATCATCCAGGACACCTTCAGCACCCGGTACGACTCCGAGGTCACCAACGACCCGACCAAGAACAACCACACCTCGGTGGTGGTCTCGGCGCAGCGCATCGGCAGGCTCGGTGGGGACAAGTCCTTCGTGCCCGAGTCCGGGGCCAACGACATCTCGATCCCGCTGGAGAAGCAGGCCGACGGTCAGTGGCGGATCAGTTCGCCGCCCGCCGGGGTGATCATCACCCTGTCCAAGTTCACCGAGATCTACCGCCAGGTCCGGCTGTACTTCCTCGACCCGCAGAAGCGCGTGCTGGTGCCCGACCTGCGCTACGTGGCCTCCCAGCCCGCCAACGGGGTGCCCGGCCGGATCATCGACCTGCTGCTCGGTGGCCCGTCGGACGGGCTCCAGGAAGCGGTGACCAGCGCGCTGGCCAGCAGCGCCGCGCTGCGGACCAGCGCCGTGGAGACCACCGACGGCGCGCTGCTGGTGAACCTGACCAAGCCGGGGGACACCTCGCAGGGCAACGCCAAGCTGATCGTGGCCCAGATCGTGCAGTCCCTGCAGAACTCGACCAACTCCAGGATCCGGATCCAGGTGGACGGCACCTCGCTCACCCCGGACCACCCGGACTGGCGGCTCAGCGACCTGCCCGCCTACGACTCCGGCACCAGCCCCGGCCCCGACCTGCCCGGCATGGTGGTGCTGGACGGCCGGGTCCGGCTGCTCGACGGCAAGCCGATCGCCGGTCTCGCGGGCAGCGGCGACTACGGCGTGGTCAGCGCGGGGCAGTCCATCGACGGCGGCGGGCTCGCGCTGGTCACCAAGCCCAGCGCGGACAGCGCCCAGCTGCGGGTCGGCGACCTGAACCAGCAGAGCCTGGTTGCCGACCTGACCGCGGGCTCGCTGACCAGACCGACCTGGCTGAGCACCAACAGCGCCAACGACACCAGCAACGAGGTCTGGACGGTGGCCGACGGCAACCGGGTGGTGCGGGTGGTCCGCTCCGCCAACGGCAGCTGGGGCGCGCGCACCGTCAACTCCGCCGACCTGAGCCAGTTCGGGCAGATCACCGCGCTGCGGCTGTCCCGCGACGGGGTGCGGGTCGCGATGGTCGCCGACGGCAAGCTCGTGGTCGGCTCGGTGGTGCGCAGCGCCAACTCCGACGCCGTGGCCATCCGCGCCCCGCGCCTGCTGCAGCCCAACGGCCTATCCGACGTGGTCGGCGTGGACTGGCTCAGCGCCGAGCAGCTCGCCGTGGCCACCTCGACCCAGTCCAGCCCGGTCGTGCAGCTGGAGGTGGACGGCGGCCCGGTGGGCTACAACCGCTACAACCCGGCGAACCTCACCGCGCCGATGACCGCGCTCACCGCGGCCCCGAGCAGGCCGGTGATCACCGTGGACAGCGGCGGCATGTGGGCCTCCTCCGACGTGGGCTCCGTGTGGCGCCCGCACACCGTCAACGTCGGCCACAACTCGACCGCCGTGCCGTTCTACCCGGGCTGAGGCCGGTCAGGTGGTGCTGGTCAGCGCCAGCACCGCTGTCACCTCCAACCCGGCCGCGGTCAGGGCACCGGCGCAGGCTGCGGCGGTGGCCCCGGTGGTGATCACGTCGTCGACCAGCACGACGGGGGTGCCCGCGGGTGGGCTCCCCGAACTGCGCGGGCGGACCCGGCCGTGCAGGTTGGCGGCGCGGGCCACCGCGTCCAGGCCCACCGAGTCCACGGCCCCGCGGCGCAGGGCCAGCGCGGGGGCCACCGCCGCCGGACTGCCCCGCCTGGCCAGCTCGGCGGCGCAACTCCTCGCGAGGACCAGCACGTGCTGGCTGCCGCGCTTGCGGGCCGCGGCCCGCCGGGAGGGCACGGGCACCAGCCACCAGGTGCCGTCGGCGGCCGGTCTGGCCTCGGGCACCCAGGGCAGGGCCGCGGCCAGCGCGGACCCCAGCGGGACGGCCAGCTCACGCCGCTGGCGCTCCTTGTACGCCAGCACCGCGGCCCGTGCCGCACCCCGGTAGCCGCCCAGCGCGTAGGCCGGTGGCCCGGTGGCCAGGGCTGGTCGGCGCACCGGCAGTGGGCCGCCCAGCTCGGTGGCGCAGGCCGGGCACCAGGGGTCCCACGGCACCCCGCAGCCGACGCAGCGGGTTGGCAGCAGCAGGTCCAGCAGTTTGCTCGTCATGGGTCCCACAGTGCACCCATGCACTGACAACCCGAGCGTGCCCAGGGTCGTTTGACACCACCCACACGGGTGAACTTCGCGAATCGCTGTCGATCACCACCCGCAGGCCGCCCACCAGCGGCGGAGATCAGTTCCGCCGCCTGTTCCCGCTCCTCACCAACCCATTGGGGTCCCCACGAAGTGGTGTCGAGAAACCTCTCCCGTGACGGGGAACCCGGGGCGGCACTGCCTCGTTGGCCGGGCATGAGGCCGTTGCTCAGCCCGTTCGCCGCAGTGCCGGTGAGGTCGAATGCTGCCGACGTCCTCTGCCGACAGGGTGAACGGGAGCCCACCCGTTCGGCTGGCGAGCCCACGTGGACCCGTTCACGGCCCACGGAGCGACTGCGCACAGTCACGGCCGGTGGTTGTGCGTCGTCCCCTGGAACGGGGGCTGTCGCGAGGGCGAATCCAGGGCTAACGTGCTCCGCTATCAAGCGATCCCGGCTCGCGGGGAGGAGGCGAAGAGCCCATGACCCTGGCGCCGGCGAGTGAGCACTGACCAGGAGGTCAGCACCGGCGCCGAACCGATCCCACTCGAGTTCTCGCAGCAGCGAGGGAGGTCGTGTATGGACATCGTCGTGAAGGGCCGCAACGTCGAGGTGCCCGATCACTACCGGGTGCACGTGGCCGACAAGCTGGCCCGGCTTGAGCGTTACGACAAGAAGGTCATCCGCTTCGACGTGGAGCTGTTCCACGAACCCAACCGCAGGCAGGCCAAGAACTGCCAACGCGTCGAGATCACCGCGAAGGGCCGTGGCCCCGTGGTGCGTGCCGAGGCGTGTGCGGGTGACTTCTACGGAGCGCTCGACTGCGCGGTGAGCAAGCTGGAAACCCGGCTGCGCAAGATGCATGATCGCCGCCGCGTGCACTACGGCCGTCGCGCTCCCGCTTCGGTCGCCGAGGCAACTGGCGGTCTCGCCGTGCCTCCCGTCGCCTCCGGTGTCGAGGTCGACGGAACCCAGCGCGCCCGCACCGCGGTGCTCGAGGCGGCGCCGTCCTACATCCCCGTTCCCCAGGTCCCGTCCCAGCGCTGGGACGAGGACACCGTTGACGAGCAACTGCCCGGGCAGGTCGTGCGCGAGAAGGAGCACGAGGCCAAGCCCATGACCGTCGACCAGGCCCTCTACGAGATGGAGCTGGTCGGCCACGACTTCTACCTCTTCCACGACGCGGACAAGGAGTGCGCGAGCGTGGTGTACCGCAGGAAGGGATTCGACTACGGCGTGATCCGACTCGGCTGATCGCCACCGGGAACCCAACGGGCCGGTCCTCACGTTGTAGCTACGACGTGGCGACCGGCCCGTTACCCGCTGTCGGTCGTTCCGCCTACGATGGCCGACAGAGAGCGTCCGCACCCAGGGCGCGTGACGATCACTACGTAGCGAGGTCCCCGGGATGGTCCTGACCCGACTGCTCCGCGCAGGCGAGGGCAAGATGCTCAAGCGCCTGCGCAACATCGCGGTGCACATCAACAGCCTTGAGGACGACATCGCCGAGTTGTCCGACGGCGAGCTCCGGGGCAAGACCGACGAGTTCCGTAAGCGCTACCAGGACGGCGAGTCCCTGGACGAGCTGCTGCCGGAGGCGTTCGCCGTGGCCAGGGAGGCCGCCAAGCGGGTCCTCGGCCAGCGGCACTACGACGTGCAGCTGATGGGTGGCGCGGCACTGCACCTGGGGCAGATCGCCGAGATGCGCACCGGTGAGGGCAAGACCCTGACCGGCGTGCTGCCCGCGTACCTCAACGCCATCTCCGGCGAGGGCGTGCACGTCATCACCGTCAACGACTACCTGGCCCGCCGCGACGGCGAGTGGATGGGGCGGGTGCACCGCTTCCTGGGCATGACCGTGGGCGTGATCCTCTCGGACATGACCCCCGAGCAGCGCAGGGCGGCCTACAACTGCGACATCACGCACGGCACGAACAACGAGTTCGGCTTCGACTACCTGCGCGACAACATGGCGTGGAGCCTGGACGAGTGCGTGCAGCGCGGGCACAACTTCGCGATCGTGGACGAGGTGGACTCGATCCTGATCGACGAGGCCCGCACGCCGCTGATCATCTCCGGCCCCGCCGACCAGTCCTCGCGCTGGTACCAGGAGTTCGCCAGGCTGGCCCCCCTGATGCGGGTCGACACGCACTACGAGGTGGACGAGCGCAAGCGGACCGTCGGCGTCAGCGAGGCCGGGGTCGCGCTGGTCGAGGACCAGCTGGGCATCGACAACCTCTACGAGGCGGCCAACACCCCGCTGGTGGGCTACCTGAACAACGCGCTGAAGGCCAAGGAGCTGTTCAAGCGCGACAAGGACTACATCGTCCGCAACGGTGAGGTGCTCATCGTGGACGAGTTCACCGGCCGTGTGCTGGCCGGTCGCCGCTACAACGAGGGCATGCACCAGGCGATCGAGGCCAAGGAAGGCGTCGAGATCAAGGCCGAGAACCAGACGCTGGCCACGATCACGCTGCAGAACTACTTCCGCCTCTACGACAAGCTCAGCGGCATGACCGGTACCGCCGAGACCGAGGCGGCCGAGTTCCACCAGACCTACAAGCTGGGTGTGGTGCCGATCCCGACCAACCGCCCGATGCAGCGCAAGGACAACCCCGACCTGGTCTACAAGACCGAGGAGGCGAAGTTCGAGGCGGTCGCCGACGACATCGCCGAGCGGCACGAGAAGGGCCAGCCGGTCCTGATCGGCACGACCAGCGTCGAGCGCTCCGAGTACCTGTCGAAGCTGCTGGTCAAGCGGGGTATCCCGCACAACGTGCTGAACGCCAAGCACCACGACCGCGAGGCGCTGACCGTGGCCGAGGCCGGTCACAAGGGCGCGGTCACCGTGGCCACCAACATGGCCGGTCGCGGTACCGACATCATGCTCGGCGGCAACCCGGAGTCCCTGGCCGACCAGGAGCTGCGGGGCCGCGGCCTGGACCCGGACGAGACCCCCGAGCAGTGGCAGGCCGCCTACCCGGCCGCGCTGGAGGAGGCCAAGGCCGCGGTGAAGGCCGAGGCCGACGAGGTCCGCGAGGCCGGTGGCCTGTACGTGCTGGGCACCGAGCGGCACGAGTCGCGGCGTATCGACAACCAGCTGCGTGGTCGTTCCGGCCGTCAGGGTGACCCCGGCGAGTCGCGGTTCTACCTGTCGCTGGGCGATGAGCTGATGCGGCGCTTCAACGCCAGCATGGTCGAGGTCGTGATGACCCGGCTGCGCGTGCCGGACGACGTGCCGATCGAGCACAAGATGGTCACCAGGGCGATCCGCAGCGCGCAGACCCAGGTCGAGCAGCAGAACTTCGAGATCCGCAAGAACGTGCTCAAGTACGACGAGGTGATGAACCAGCAGCGCAAGGTCATCTACGCCGAGCGCCGCAGGGTGCTGGAGGGCGAGGACCTCGGCGAGCAGGTTCAGGACATGATCAGCGACACGGTGAAGGCCTACGTCACCGGCGCCACCGCGGGTGGCTACGCCGAGGACTGGGACCACGAGCAGCTGTGGACCGCGCTGAAGACCCTCTACCCGATCTCCCTGGACTGGGACGCGCTGGTCGAGGACTACGAGGACCTCAGCGCAGAGGTGCTGCTGGAGGCCGTGCAGAAGGACGCGGCCGAGGCGTACGCCACCCGCGAGCGGGAGATCGACGGCAAGGTCGGCGAGGGCGCCATGCGTGAGCTGGAGCGCCGGGTCGTGCTGTCGGTGCTGGACCGCAAGTGGCGCGAGCACCTCTACGAGATGGACTACCTCAAGGAGGGCATCGGCCTGCGCGCGATGGCCCAGCGCGACCCGCTGGTGGAGTACCAGCGCGAGGGCTTCGACCTGTTCAACGGCATGCTCGACGGCCTCAAGGAGGAGTCCGTCGGCTTCCTGTTCAACCTGCAGGTCGAGGCTGCCGAGCCCGCCGAGCAGGCGCCCGCGCCCGCCTCCGACCTGCCGGTGTCCATCGCGGGCAACGCCCAGGGCGCGGTGGCCGCACCGCCCGCCCCGCCGCAGCCCGCGCCCGGCACCCAGGTGCCGCCCGCGCTGCGTGGCAAGGGCCTGGAGGCACAGGGGGGCCAGCAGCTGTCCTACAGCGGGCCCGCCGAGGACGGTGGGGTCGACTCCCGCCAGGACAGCAACGATGACGGCGACAGCGGTACCCGCCGCGAGCGCCGTGCCGCCGCCCGCGCGCAGTCCAAGGCCGACAAGAAGCGCCCACGCCGCTGACGCCTGACCCCCCTGGCCCCCCGCCCCACCCGGAGCGGGGGCCAACCACGTCCCGCCCCGCTCACCGGTCGGCGAGTCCCGCCCTGGGGCGCGCGAGTCCCGCCCACCCGCACGCGAGTCCCGCGCAGCCGACCGCGAGTCCCGCTCTGGGGCGCGCGAGTCCCGTCCACCCGTGCGCGAGTCCCGCGCAGCCGACCGCGAGTCCCGCTGATCGGGTGGCGAGTCCCGCTTTGAGGTTGGCGAGTCCCGCTCTGCTGCTGGCGAGTCCCGCCGACGGGGCGGCGAACCCTGCTGACCTGGGCGCGAGTCCCGCTCATACGACCGCGAGTCCCGCCCACCCGCACGCGAGTCCCGCCCTGCGGCTGACGAGTCCCGCTCCCCGGCGGCGAACCCGCTGACCGGCGCGCGAGTCCCGCTCCGCCGGTCGGCGAGTCCCGCGCAGAGGGGCACAGCGGCGCGCGTTGCCGGTCGGCGCGTGTCCCGCTTACCGACGGCGTGTCCGCTCTCCCAGCGGCGTGTCCCGCTGACCTGGGTGGCGAACCCCGCCCTGCGGCTGGCGAGTCCCGGTCAGCCGACGGCGTGTGCGGCTGACCGGGCGGCGAACCCGGCCGACCTGGGCGCGTGTCCCGCGCAGAGCCTGCGGTGGTCCGCCTTGCGGAGCGGCGTGTTCCGCTCGCGGGGTGGCGAACCCGGCTGACCTGCGCGCGTGTTCCGCTCGCGGGGTGGCGAACCCGACTGACCTGCGCGCGAGTCCCGCCCACCGGGCGGCGAACCCTGCTCCGTGGCCGGCGTGCCCGCTTACTGACGGCGAGTCCCGGTCAGCCGACGGCGTGTCCGGCTGACCGGGCGGCAAGCACCGCTGACCTGCGCGCGAGTCCCGCTCTGCGGCTGACGAGTCCCGCCCGCCGGCTTGGGCGTCCCGCCGACCGACCTGCTGGCGCTCCCCGCTGGCGGATCACGCCTCCCCACAGGCCGGGTGCTGCCCTGCACCGGAACCGGCAACACGCCCGTATCGGGACCGGCGACACACCGCACTGGAACCGGCGACACGCGGTCCCGGGACTGCCGACACGCCGTACCGGATCCGGCGGCACGCCGCCCCGGGACCGGCAGCCTGCCGCCCCGGGACCGCTGACGCGCGGTCCCGGGGCGGCGACACACTGGACCGGATCCGGCAACACTGGCGACGCGCGGCACTCAAACTGGCAACACGCGGCCCCGGAAGCGCCGACACACCGCACTGGGACCGCCGACACGCGGCCCCGGGACCGGCAACACACCCCACCGGGACCGCCGACACGCGGCACTGGAACTGGCAACATGCCGCACCGGAACCGGCAACACGCGGCCCCGGAAGCTCCGACACACCGCACTGGAACCGGCGACACGCGGCCCCGGAAGCGCCGACACACCGCCCCGGGACCGCCGACACACCGCACTGGAACCGCCGACACGCGGCACCAGAACCGCCGACACACCCCACCGGGACCGCGGTCCCACCGGGTGTCACAGCAGGCGTAGCACGGTGCAGCGCACGGCGTCACCGGCCAGTTCGAACCGGGCGGCCATGGCGCGGACCCGGCCGCCGACCTCGATGGTGGCGCACGCCTCGACCACGCGCGGACCTGGCGCGCACAGGTGCAGTGACCGCAGCTTGCCGGGTGTTCTGCTGGATCTGACCACCCGCGTGCGCAGTGCGGCGTGGGCCATCGGGGTCAGCTGTGTGCGCAGCTGATCCACCGGCCGCCTGCCGTCCAGCACCTCGACCACCGCCGCGAGCAGTCGGCGGATCACGCCCCGCACCGCGTTCGACACACTCTCCCCGTGCGTGTCGGGCAGCAGGTCGGTGACCACGCGCAGCGCTGGCCGATCCCTCGGCGGCACCGCGGCGGGCACCCCGTCACCGGGCTCGTACCCGGGCAGCGGTCGCAGTGTCAGCGGTTGTTCGGCGGGTACCACCCGCGCGGGCAACCCCATGGTGTTCCCCTGTCCTCCCCCTGGTGCGAAGACAGATGCGGGCCACGCCTGTCAGGGGACAGCCGTAGCCTGAACAGGTGGCAGTGGTCCTCAAGGGTCTGGTGGTCGACTTCGGCGGTGTGCTGACCGACCGGGGCGGTGCGAGCTCGGGCCGCCCGCCGCTGGTCGACGCGGTGCTCGCGGCCCGCGCCGCGGGGATCCGCACGGCGTTGTTGTCCAACGCGGACGGTCCCGGTGCGCCGGTGCCCTGGCTGGACGAGCTGTTCGACGTGGTCGTGTTCTCCGGCGAGGTCGGCATCGCCAAGCCGGACGTGGCGGTCTACCAGCTCACCGTGCGACGGCTCGGGTTGCCGCCGGAGCAGTGCGTGTTCGTGGACGACCTGCTGGGCAACGTGCGGGGCGCGGTCGCCGCGGGGCTGGTCGGCGTGCACCACACCGCGGTGGCCACGACCCTGGCGGAACTGCGGGTACTGCTCGGCCTGGTCACCCTCGGTGGCGAGGATTTCGCCTGATCAGGGGCCCGCGCGCGGCCTAGGTTCGAGGTCATGGGCAAGTGGTTCGCCGTTCTCGTCGCGCTGGCGCTCTGCGCGCCGGGCACGGCCACGGCCTCGGCTAGACCGGCCTGTTCGTTCACGTTCCCGGCACACGGGGTCAGCGCGGTCTGCGATCTGCCGAGCTACCAGGTGGTCGCGGCCTGCGTCAACGATCAGGGCCAGTGGTCGGCGTTGGGCACCCGTGCCACCAGCGGCAGGCGGTCCACCGCGAGCTGCGGCAGGGGCAAGGTCGTCGACTACACCGTGCAGGTGCCGACCAGGGCCGCGGCGCTACCACCGGGCTGCGCCAGGGAGGAGCGGTTCGGCGTGCCCGACGGCGAGGGTGTGCGGGCCTACTGCGAGGGCAACTACCGCGTGGTGGCGCACTGCACCTCGCTGCTGTCCGACTACTGGGTCCGGGGCACCGTGACCGGCCCGGGGCGCGGCCCGTCCGAGGCGGTCTGCCACGCGTCCCTGCTCAGCGACTACTACGTCGAGATCGTCTGACCAGCTCGAAGCACAGCACGGCGGCGGCGCTGGCCACGTTGAGCGACTCGACCCCGCCCGCCATCGGGATGGACACCCAGCGGCTGACCTTGCCGCGCACCCCGTCGGTGACCCCGGTGGACTCGCTGCCGAGCACGAAGGCCGCGCGCTCGGGCAGGTCCGCGTCGAACAGGGTGTCGCGGGCGCCCGCGTCCATCGCGACCAGCGGGTACCCGGCCTCGCGCAGCAGACCGGCCGCCTCCTCGGCGGTGTAGCAGCGCAGCACCGGGGCGTGGAACGCGATGCCCGCCGAGGCCTTGACCACCAGCGGGTCGATGCCCGCCACGCCCTTGCGCGGCACGACGATGCCCGCCACCCCGGCGGCCGTGGCCGTGCGCAGGATCATGCCCACGTTGGCCGGGGTCGTGATGCCGTCCAGCAGCAGCACGCTGCGCGGCGGCTTCGGGCCGGACAGGGCCGCGGCCAGCGGGCGCATCCGCGGCGCGACCACGTCGGCCAGCACGCCCTGGTCCTGCTTGCCGTTGCCCGCCAGCACCTTGACCCGCTGTGCGGTCGCGCGCTGCACCTGCACCCCGCGGTCACGGGCCGCGTCGATGATCTCCCTGGCGGCCGGGCCGCGGGCGGAGTCGGCCAGCACGACCTTGTCCACCTCCAGCCGCAGGTCGCACAGCGCTTCGAGCACCGGCTTGCGGCCGTAGACGGTCACGAACCGGTCCTTCGGGGAGACTTCGACCTCACGCACGTGCAGCAGGATGGCACAGCCGCCCGCATGTGCCAGGATCGGCACCATGCCGGACCGCCTGTCGGCGCTGGACGCGTCGTTCCTCTACCTGGAAGACCAGACCACACCGATGCATGTCGGCGGGATCTCGATCTTCCGGCGACCCCGTGCCGGTTTCGACTACGACGGGCTGGTGGCGCTGATCGAGCAACGGCTCGCGTTGGTGCCGCGCTACCGGCAGAAGGTCGTGCCGGTGCCGGGCCGGCTGGCCCGTCCGGTCTGGACCGACGACCCCGAGTTCGACGTGACCTACCACGTGCGCCGCTCCGCGCTGCCCAAACCGGGCTCCGACCAGCAGCTGCACGACCTGGCCGCCCGGCTGATGTCCCGCCCGCTGGACCACACCCGCCCGCTGTGGGAGACCTACCTGGTCGAGGGGTTGGAGCGCAACCGGATCGCGGTGATCACCAAGACGCACCACGCCATGGTGGACGGCATCGGTGCGGTGGAACTGGGCCAGGTGATCCTGGACGTGTCGGCGACCCCGCGCCCGCAGCCGGAGAACCTGTGGATGCCCCAGCCCGAGCCGAGCGCGGCGCAGCTGGTGCTCGACGCCGTGACCGAGGTGGTGCAGCGGCCCGGCGAGCTGGTGGAGAACGTACGCTCGGCGGCCTTCGACGCGGCGGCCACCGTGCAGAAGGTGGTCGGCGCCGTGGGTGGGCTGATCTCGGCCGCCCGTGCCGCCGCCTTACCCGCCCCCGGCAGCCCGCTCAACGTGCGGATCTCCAACCAGCGCCGGTACTCGGTGGCCCGCACCCGGCTGGAGGACTACCGCGCGGTGCGCAAGGTGCACGGCGGCACGGTGAACGACGTGGTGCTGGCGACCGTGTCCGGGGCACTGCGCAACTGGCTGCTGTCCCGTGGCGAGGCCGTGACCTCCGCGACCACGATCCGCGCCCTGGTGCCGCTCTCGGTGCGCGACACCGACGGGGACGGCAGCGGCAGCAAGGTGCAGGCGTACCTGATCGACCTGCCGGTCGGCGAGCCGAACCCCGTGGTGCGGCTGCACCAGATCAGCCACACCATGCGCGGGCACAAGGAGTCCGGCCAGTCGGTTGCCGCGGACACGCTGGTCAGGGTGGGCGGTATCGCCCCGCCGACCCTGCACGCGCTGGGCGCCCGGGTGGCCAGCTCCTTCTCCCAGCGGATCTTCAACGTGGTGGTCACCAACGTGCCGGGGCCGCAGGTCCCGCTCTACGCGGTGGGTGCCAGGATGACCGAGATGTTCCCGATCGTGCCGCTGGCCAAGAACCAGGCGCTGTCGATCGGGGTCACCTCCTACGACGGGGGTGTCTACTTCGGACTGAACGCGGACAGGGACGCGATGTCCGATGTGGACGTCGTGGCCGGGCTGGTGCAGGAATCCTTGGAGGAACTGGTGGGAACGGTGGCGCCACAATGAGGGTTTACGTGCCCGCGACCATCGCCATGCTGCGGCAGCTGCTCGCCGAGGACGAGCTGAAGCCGGTCAACGGCACGGCTTTCGCGCTGACCCCGGCGCTGCGTGAGTCCTACGCGGCGGGGGACACCGAGGAGCTGGAGCACGCGGCCATGCTCGACGCGGCGCGCGCCTCGCTGCGGCTGCTGGCGCTGGAGCTGGCGGAGAACCCCGAGTCGCTGCCGCGCAGGGTAGTGGTCGCCGCCGACGTGTCCGAGGTGAAGCTGCGGCCCGACCTGGACTTCTCCGTGGTGCGGCTGACCAGCACGGTGCCGATGAAGCTGGTCGCGTCGGTGCACGTGGACACCGCCGACGCCGAGCCCGCGGTGCGGGCGGCCTCCGCTGTCGTGGACGCCGCCGACCTGGGTGACCCGGACGCCGAGTTCACGCTCGGCGGGGCGGAGGACCACGACCTGGCCTGGTACGCGCCCCAGGAACTGCCCTTCCTGCTGGAGCTGATGTAGCGGCGGCCCACGTGCCAACGACAGCGCGTGTCGGCGCTTCGCGTACGGTGTGTCGGCGCTTGGCGACCAGTTTCCCAACGTGCGGGATTTCGTACCGGAAGCGCCGACACGCGGTACCGGGAGCGCCGACACGCGGTGGGCCGGGGTGGGACGGCGCGGCACTCAGCCTGGTTGGGGGGAGAGTTGGCTGTCCGGGGGCGGAGTGATCTGCACGGGCTTGTCCCAGTCCGTGTAGGTCGTAGTCACCTGCACGGCTTGCGGCCGGTCGGGCAGCGCGAGCGTGGAGGTGGCCCGCAGCGGCACGTTGCCCGCGGCGACCCAGAGCTCCTCGGCCAGTGCGGTCGCACCGAGTTGCAGCTCGGCGAGCAGGCCCTGCCTGGTGTCGGGATCGGTGGCGGCCTTGGCGGCCGCGGCCAAGTCGACCTCCAGCACGTAGTGCCGGGTGGGCACGAGCCCGTTCAGCGCCTGCACCTCGGAGCGCACGAGCTTGGTGGCGGCCAGCTCGACCGGTGGCTGACCGGCCCGTTGCAGTGCGGCGAACACGGGCTGGAACTGCTTGGCGAACTCGCTGGTGTCCGTCGCACCGACCCGCACCCACGGCTTGTCCGCGGGCAGCTTGGCCTCGGCGGGCGGCCGCACGAACAAGGTGCCGGGGGTGAACACCAGTTCGGTGGCGTCACTGATCTTGGCGCTGGCCCAGTAGCCCTGGGCGTCACGGCGGAACTGGCCGCTGAGCGAGGACTTCGCCGACAGCGCGGGCAGCGAGGTGGCCGTGTCGACCTGGAACCTGGCGGAGGTGGTGCCGGCGAGCCTGGTGGCGATCGCCCTGGCCAGCTCGGCCGCGGGCAGCTCGGGCGGCGGTGCGACGGCCGGGTCGGCGCCCGCGGTCCCGCCCACCTGGCTGGAGCACGCCGTCACGACCAGCGCGGCGCAGACCGCGAGGCAGACCAGCCTGGTACGACGCACCTTGTCCCTTCCCGAGGCCAACGGCCGCGATGCTACGCGGGAGGCGGCGACAGTTGGCTGTCAGCGGGCACGGTCACGGTCACGGGCGTGCCCCAGTCGCGGTAGGTCACCGAGGACTTGATCGGCGGGATCCCGTCGTAGTACTGGTCCAGGCCGATCCGCACCGGCACGTCCCCCGCGCCGAACGACAGGGTCTCCACCAACCGGCTCATCTGCTGGGTGTCGCGCGTGAACGCGGCCTTGCCCTGGACCGGTGAGGCCGCGAGCGCGCGCAGGTCCACGTCCAGCAGGTACTTGCGGGCCGGGGTGGTGCCGACCGGTTCCACCGAGCTGCCGACGAGCTTGGTCCACTGGGTGAACACCGACTCGCGGGCCAACTCGGCGCTGGCACCCCAGTACACGGCGTTGACCACCGGGCCGAGCTCGCCCATCAGCTTGTCGGTGCTCTGGTAGGACTCCCGCACCCACGGCCGGTCCGGCGGCAGCGACCAGCTCTCGCCCGGTTTGACGTAGACGGCGTGGTCCTGCAACACCAACTCGGTGCGCAGCGAAGCGCCCTGGTAGGTCTGCTCCACCGTGCACGCCATCCGCAGGCCCTGGTTGTCCCGGTTCAGCCGACCGGTCGCGGTGAGGTGCTCACCGCTGGGATAGCTCCCCTCGTAGCTGAACGTGGCGCCGTGCGAGGAACCCAGCTTGCCCACCGCGCTGAGGACCCCGGCGAGGTCGTGCTGCGCGGGCGGCGCCACGGCCGGGTCGGTGCCCGCCTGACCGGGCAGCACCACGGTGCACCCGCTCACCGCCAGCACGGCGGCAACCGCGGCCACGACTCCTCGCACGCGCACCACCGAGCCCTACTTCCGCACCAGGTAGACGAGTTCGTTGCCGAACTCCAGCTCTTCCACGCGCCAGGGCTGGTCCGCGGCGTGCGCGGCGAAGTTCGTGGAGTAGGTGCGGTACATGCCCTTGGACCGCTGGCCCAGCGACTTGGTCGGGAAGCTGACCACGACCACCGGCGAGTTGATCGCCTCGATCAGGTCCCAGCCGTGCTCGCGCTGCTGGGTCTCGATGCAGGGCACGGTCTTGAGCAGGAAGGTCACGTCGGCGGGCGCGGGATCGGGCCCCAGCAACAGGTCCCGCACGCTCGTCTCGTGCGCGACGCCCAGCGCGGTCAGCGCCTCGTCCAGGAAGGCCATCAGCCGGGTGTCGATGTCCGAGGCCCGGTACAGCACGTCCTCGCCCAGCGGCATCCAGTGCGCCGCAAGGGGATTCATGCCGCAGGCGAAGTCGGCGACCACCTTCGGCGGCTCGTCCAGCCGGTCGAAGATCGCCGAGTAGAACTCGGTGAGGATGGGCAGCCGTTCCTTGGTGGAGGCGTGCGAGGACATCGTGCGCGACAGCGCGTCGCGCAGCGCCTCCTGGTCCGCTGCCTCGCGGATCAGCCCGAGCATCTTCTCGTACCGCGGGGTGCTGGGCAGGTACGCGCCGAAGATCTCGTGCAGCCCGCGCTTGGTGCGCTTGACCGCGTCGCCGACATCCCCGCGTGCGGCGGTCAGCGCCGATTCGGCCAGCCGCCGCACGGTCTCCTCGGCGACGCTGGCGTACCGGCTGCTCTCGCGCACGGCGTCCAGCACCTTGGCCAGCTTGTCCTGGTCAGCCAACTCAGTACTCCTCGACGGTCCCGGCCCGTGAGGCCAGCAGCCTGCGCAGCGAGAGCAGCCTGCCCTCGGTGGCCAGGCCCTCGGTCACGGCGTTCTCCAACACGCAGTCCGGGTCCTCCGGCGCACCGCGGTGACCGCAGCCGGGCGGGCACTCCTCGGCCGTCTCGGCCAGCCCGGGGAAGGCCGCCACGATGTCGTTCGGCGTGATGTGCGCCAGCCCGAACGAGCGGATGCCCGGCGTGTCCACCACCCAGCCGCCCTCCGGCAGCGGCAGCGCCACCGCCGAGGTGGAGGTGTGCCTGCCCTTGCCCACGGCGCTGACCACCCCGGTGAGCCGGTTCGCGTCCGGCACCAGCTTGTTCACCAGCGTGGACTTGCCCACCCCGGAATGCCCCACCAGCGCGGACACCCGGTTGTCCAGCCGCTCGGCCAGCTCGGTGGGCTCCTCGTCGGAGCGGGTCACCAGCACCGGCAGGTCCAGCTCGGCGTAGGTCGCGATCAGCTCCTCCGGGCCGGCCAGGTCCGACTTGGTCAGGCACAGCACCGGGGCCAGCCCGCCCGCGTAGGCCGCGACCAGGCAGCGGTCGATGAAACCGGAGCGCGGCGGCGGGTCGGCCAGTGCCGTGACGATCACCAGCTGCTCGGCGTTGGCCACCACCACGCGCTCGAACGGGTCGGTGTCGTCGGCGGTCCGCCGCAGCACACTGGTCCGGTCCGCCCTGCGCACCAGCCGGGACAGCGTGTCCGGGGTGCCCGAGGTGTCACCGACCAGCTCGACCTGGTCCCCGATGACCACCGAGGTGCGGCCCATCTCCCTGGCCCGCATCGCGGTCACCAGCCGGTCCGGGTCCCCGTCCAGCGCGCAGGTCCACCGGCCGCGGTCCACGCCCACGACCATGGCCCGCTCGGCGTCGGCGTGCTCGGGTCGGCGCTTGCTGCGCGGCCGGGAACCCTTGCCGGGGCGGACCCTGACATCGGACTCGTCCAGCCGCCGCCAGTCGCCACGACTCATACCCGCTCCGCCAGCTGCAACATCGCGTCCCACATGCCGGGGAAGTCCGGGATGGTCTTGTTGGTCGTGGCGATGTCGTCCACCGACACCCCCGGCACGCGCAGGCCGATGATCGCGCCCGCGGTGGCCATCCGGTGGTCGGCGTAGGCGTGCCACAGCCCGCCGTGCAGCGGCACCGGCCGGATGACCAGCCCGTCCTCGGTCTCGGTGACGTCACCGCCCAGCCCGTTCAGCTCGGTGGCCAGCGCGGCGAGCCGGTCGGTCTCGTGCCCGCGCAGGTGCGCGATGCCGCGCAGGTGGGACGGTCCGGTGGCCAGGGCCGCCAGCGCGGCCACGGTCGGGGTCAGCTCGCCCACCTCGTGCAGGTCGATGTCGATCCCGGTCAACCGCACCGGGCCGTTGACGGTCAGCCCGTGGTCGCTGAGCGAGACCCCGCAGCCCATCTGCTCCAGGATGTCCCGGATCGCGTCCCCGGCCTGCGTGGTGGCCAGCGGCCACGCGGGCACCGTCACCTCGCCGGAGGTGGCCGCCGCCGCCGCGAGGAAGGGCGTGGCGTTGGACAGGTCGGGCTCGATCCGCCAGTCGTTGCCGCGCACCGGGCCCGGGGCGACCCGCCAGGTGTCCGGCTCGGAGTCGTCCACCTGCACGCCCACCGCGCGCAGCATCTGCACGGTCATCTCGATGTGCGGCAGCGAGGGCACCGGCTTGCCGTCGTGCCGCACGGTGACGCCCCGCTCGTAGCGCGCCCCGGACAGCAGCAGCGCGGAGACGAACTGGGAGGAGCCCGAGGCGTCCACCGTCACCTCGCCGCCGGGTACCGAACCGGTCCCGTGCAGCACGAAGGGCAGCGCCTCGCCCGTCACCTGGACGCCCAGCGCGCGCAGCGCGTCCAGCACCGTGCCCATCGGGCGGACCCTGGCCTGCTCGTCCCCGTCGAAGCGGATCTCGCCCTCGGCCAGGGCCGCGGCCGGCGGCACGAAGCGCATGACGGTGCCCGCCAGCCCGCAGTCCAGCTCGGCGGGGCCGTGCATCGGGCCGGGGGTGACCTCCCAGGACCCGGCCGGGCCGTCGGCGATGCGCACGCCCAGCGAGCGCAGGGCGGCGGCCATCAGCTGGGTGTCGCGGCTGCGCAGGGGCAGGCCGATCGAGCTGGGCCCGTCGGCGAGCGCCGCGAGCAGCAGGGCACGATTGGTGATCGACTTGGATCCGGGCACCGGGACGGTTGCGCGCACCGGCGTGCTGACTGACGAGGTGGGCCACGGCTGCGTCATGGGAGTGATGATTCCCTACCCGGCGCCACCGCCCTGCCGGGACTCCCGGTGACATGCGAGTATGAGTTCTGGAGGTGGGTGCAGGTGTGCGGTAGGTACGCCTCGACCAAGGACCCCGCGACCCTGGCGGTCGAGTTCGACGCCGTGGACGCCACCGACTCCGAGGCGCCGGGGGCGGACTACAACGTGGCCCCGACCAAGCCGGTGCTGGCCATCGTGGCCAGGCACCCGCGCGACGAGGATGGCAAGCCCGACCCGGACAGCGTGGTGCGCAGCGTGCGCGTGATGCGCTGGGGCCTGGTGCCCACCTGGTCCAAGGACCGCAACGTGGGCGTCAAGATGATCAACGCCAGGTCGGAGACGGCCGCCACCAAGCCCTCGTACCGCGACTCCATGGCGCGCAGGCGGTGCATCCTGCCCGCCGACGGCTGGTTCGAGTGGAAGCGCGAGGGCGGGGCCAAGGAGCCGTTCTACGTCACCGGCACCGACGGCGAGAGCCTGGCCATGGCCGGTCTGTGGTCGGCGTGGCGCGACCCCAACGGCGAACCGGACTCGCCCTGGTTGATCACCTGCGCGGTGCTGACCGTCGACGCGTTCGGGCCCCTTGCCGAGGTGCACGAGCGCATGCCGCTGCTGCTGCCGCGCGCCTCGTTCGAGCAGTGGCTGGCCCCCGACCAGGACAGCAAGGCCGTGGCCGACCTGCTCACCCCCGTGCCGGAACTGGTCGACGCGCTGGAACTGCGCCCGGTGTCCACCGCCGTCAACAGCATCCGCAACAACGGCCCCGAGCTGCTGGTCCGCGCCGAGCCGCCGGCACCCGAACCGACCGAGCTCTCCCTGTTCGAGCAGCCATGACGCACACCGAGTTCGACACCCCGCACGGCCCGGCCAGGGCCGAACTGCACTGCGCCGCCGAGGGCCGTGCCGCACTGCTGCTCGGGCACGGCGCGGGCGGCGGCATCGACGCGCCCGACCTGGTCGCCGCCTGCCGGGCCGCGACCGAGGCGGGCGTGCACGTGGCCCTGGTCGAGCAGCCCTACCGGGTCGCCGGGCGGCGTGCGCCCGCACCCGCCAAGCAGCTGGACGCCGCCTGGCTGGCCGTGGCCGAGCAACTGGGCGAGCACTGGTTCGACGGCCTGCCCCTGGTGTTCGGCGGGCGGTCCTCCGGCTCGCGAGTCGCCTGCCGCACCGCCGCCGACGGACAGGCCGTCGCCGTGCTGTGCCTGGCCTTCCCGGTGCACCCGCCCGGCAAGCCCGACAAGACCCGGCAACCCGAACTGGACGCCGTCGAGGTGCCGACCCTGGTCGTGCAGGGGGAGCGCGACCCCTTCGGCCAGCCCGAGGCGGGCCACCACCGCGAGATCGTGCGCCTGCCGGGGGACCACTCGCTCAAGGCCGACGTGGAGGGCCTGAGCCGTGCCGTCACGGAATGGCTCGGCCGGGTCCTGCGCCCACTGGACGTGTAAGCCGGGACTCGTGCTCCTACGGGCGGGACTCACGCTCCCCAGAACGGGACTCGCGTGCCTGTGGCCGGGACTCGCGTACCCAGCGGCGAGTCCCGCCCACGCGTTGGCGAGTCCCGCTCACCGGTCGACGAGTCCCGCCCACACGTCGGCGAGTCCCGCTCAGGCTGTGGCGATCGGCGCCAGCACGGCGCCGGTCAGCTCGGCGAGGTCCCCGGGCGCCAGCTCCACCTCCAGGCCACGGCGGCCCGCGCTGCAGAAGACCGTGTCGAAGCCCTGCGCCGAGGAGTCGATCACCAGCGGCAGGCGCTTCTTCTGACCCAGCGGGGAGATGCCGCCCGCCACGTAGCCGGTGGCCCGCTCGGCCGCCGCGACCTCGGCCATCTTCGCCTTCTTGCCGTGCAGGGCCGCCGCCAGCGCCTTGAGGTCCAGCTGCCCGGTGACCGGGACCACGCCCACCGCCAGCTTGCCGTCGACCTCGGCGACCAGGGTCTTGAACACCCGTTCCGGCGCGATGCCCAGCGCCTCGGCGGCCTCCAACCCGTACGAGTCGTGCCGCGGGTCGTGATCGTAGCTGTGCAGCGTGTGCGGCACCTTGCGCTTGCCCAGCAGCGCGGTCGCCGGCGTGCCCTGTCCCGCCATGGGCAGCAACCCTAGTGGTTGTGACCGCTGCCTCAGCCGGGAATGTGCCGGTGGGCAACCCTGTTGTACCGGACGTGGCTACCTCAGGTGCTGTGCTCAGCCGGTCCCGCGGCCGGCGCGTATCCTCGACCGCGAAGGATGCGTTCCCGGACATGGGAACGTCCGCAGCGTCCGCGCGGCTGATCGGCCGGCGGGGAGGGAGCGCGGTGCCGGGGAGTTCGCCGGAGGTCGACCCACAGGTCGAGACCGCAGACGAGCGTGCCGCACGCTTCGAGCGTGACGCCATGCCGTTGCTGGACCAGCTCTACTCGGCCGCACTGCGGATGACCCGCAACCCGGCCGACGCCGAGGACCTGGTCCAGGAGACCTACCTCAAGGCGTACGGGGCCTTCGAGTCCTTCGCCAACGGGACCAACCTGAAGGCCTGGCTGTACCGCATCCTGACCAACACCTACATCAACGGCTACCGGCGCAAGCAGCGCCAGCCGATCCAGACCTCCACCGACGAGATCACCGACTGGCAGATCGCCGCGGCGGAGAGCCACACCTCCTCCGGGCTGCGCTCGGCCGAGGTCGAGGCGATGGACCGGCTGCCCGACGACGACGTCAAGAGCGCACTACAGCAGCTGCCCGAGGAGTTCCGCATCGCGGTCTACCTCGCCGACGTCGAGGGCTTCGCGTACAAGGAGATCGCCGAGATCATGGGCACTCCGATCGGCACCGTGATGTCCCGGCTGCACCGTGGCCGGCGCCAGCTCAAGGACCTGCTGACCGACGTCGCAAGGGAGCGTGGTTTCCTGCGTTCCCGCGAACGAGAGGTGGCTGGGTCGTGAGTTGCGGTGGACCGCACGAGACGGACTGCTCCCAGGTGCTCGCCGAGGTCTGGGCGTTCCTGGACAACGAGTGCGACAAGGGCAAGCGCGAACTGCTGCGCCAGCACCTGGACGAGTGCAGCCCGTGCCTGGAGCAGTACGGCATCGAGGAGCACCTGAAGGTGCTGCTGGCCCGCAAGTGCGGCGGGGAGCACGCCACCCAGGAGTTCCGTGACCGCCTCCGCGCCTGCATCAGGCAGACCGTGTTGCAGCAGACCCAGATCCGCGCCGAGGGCAACTCCGTGGAGGTCACCACCACCCGGGTGGAGATCACCGAGCCCTGAGGACCTGCCATCCCACCACAACAGAAGGCCCCGGTGAGCAGCTCACCGGGGCCTTCGCGCGAGTCGGGACGACTCAGGCGTTGGGGCGCTTGCCGTGGTTCGCGCCGCCCTTCTTGCGGTCGCGGCGCTTGCGTGCACGCTTGGACATGACTGACTCCTCGCTCAAGTTCTGGTCAGCTCCGACCGCCACCAGGGCAGGCAGAAGCTGAGCACTTCCCAAGGAGATTGTTGCATGTGGGCGCTTGGGCCCACGGCCAGGGCGGATCCGTGGTTGGATTGCCGCTGCTCTGGGGGATCGGTTCAGATCCCGCACCTTCCAGGAGGAGTCAGCGATGGCCGAGGAAATCCGGGCTGAGATGGTCGCCAACGTGTGGAAGGTCGTCGCCAGGGAGGGCGACTCGGTGACCGACGGCTCCGAGATCGTGATCCTGGAGTCGATGAAGATGGAGATCCCGGTCGTCAGCGAGGACGGCGGGGTGATCACCAAGCTCGTCGTCAACGAGGGTGATGTCGTCCAGGAGGGTGACCTCATCGCCGTCGTGGAGTAGTCCGAGCGACTACCGTCGTCGGGGTGTCAACCCTCACCGACCTGCTCGCGGAGCACACCGGCCTGCCCGGTGACGCGGCCGATCACCTGCAGATGGTCGCCGCGGAGTGGCAGTTGCTGTCCGACCTCGCCTTCGCCGACTTCGTGCTGTGGGTACCGCTGGACCCGCAGGGCCAGCGGTTCCTCTGCGTGGCGCAGGCCCGGCCGACCACCGGGCCGACCGCGCACCCCGACGACATGGTCGGCAGCACCGTGGCCGCCGAGGACCACCCGCAGTTGCGCAGGGCCCTGTCGGAAGGGCGGATCTGCCGCGAGGAGGACCCGCTCTGGCACCTGGGCGTGCCCGTGCGCAGGGAGACCATCCCGGTGCGGCACGGCCGCTCGGTGCTCGCCGTGCTCTCCCGGGACACCAACCTGGCCGTGCCCCGGGTACCCAGCCCGCTGGAGATCGCCTACCTGGGCAGCGCCGGCGACCTCTGCCAGATGATCGCCGACGGCACCTTCCCGGCCATCGAGCCCTCCGCCGACGTGCACACCAGCCCCCGGGTCGGGGACGGCCTGATCCGCATCGACAGCTCGGGCGCTGTGGTGTTCGCCAGCCCCAACGCGCTGTCCGCCTACCACCGCATGGGCCACGCCGCCGACCTGGTCGGCGTGCACCTCGCCCCGCTGACCCGCTCTCTGGTCGCCGACCCGTTCGACGCCACCGAGGTCGCCCAGCGGATCAGGACCGCACTGGACGGCCAGCCCAGCATGCGCATCGAGGCCGAGTCCAGGCGCGGCGCCGCCGTGCTGTTCCGCGCGCTGCCGCTGCGCCCGCAGGGCAAGGCCGCGGGCGCGCTGGTGCTGGTCCGCGACGTCACCGAGGTCAAGCGCCGCGACCGGGCGCTGTTGTCCAAGGACGCCACGATCCGCGAGATCCACCACCGCGTGAAGAACAACCTGCAGACGGTGGCCGCGCTGCTGCGCCTACAGGCCCGGCGCACCAACAACAGCGAGGCACGTGAGGTGCTTCAGGAGTCGGTGCGGCGGGTGACCTCGATCGCGCTGGTGCACGAGACCCTGTCCATGTCGGTGGACGAGCGGGTCAACCTGGACGAGGTGGTGGACCAGGTGATCCCGATGCTGTCCGACGTGGCCACCGCGGACGGCCAGGGCTCGGTGCGCCGGGAGGGCAAGCTGGGCGTGGTGTCCGCGGAACTGGCCACCCCGCTGGTCATGGTGCTCACCGAACTGGTGCAGAACGCGCTGGAGCACGCCTACCCGGCCGGTCAGCAGGGCGAGGTGGTGGTGCGTGCCGAGCGTTCCGCCAAGTACCTGGACGTGGTGGTCTGCGATGACGGCAAGGGCCTGCCACCTGGCTTCTCGCTGGAGCGCACCGAGCGGCTGGGCCTGCAGATCGTGCGCACGCTGGTCGACTCCGAGCTGCGCGGCTCGCTGTCGCTGCGGCGCAGGGAGGTCAAGGGCACGGAGGCGGTATTGCGCATTCCGCTGCGGCGCAGTCGGTAGAAATCAGAAAAGATCCGGAACGTACTGAGGGCCTGGAATCTCGGGGAAGATTCCAGGCCCTCAGTACATCCGCGGGGAAAATGCTTCGTCAGGCGTTGCTGCGAGCGCGGGTGCGGGCGTTGCGCCTCTTCAGGGCACGACGCTCGTCTTCGCTCATCCCGCCCCACACGCCGGCGTCCTGCCCGCTCTCCAGTGCCCAAGAAAGGCAGCCGGACGCCACGGGGCAGCGGCGGCAGACGGTTTTCGCCTCGGCGATCTGCAGCAACGCGGGACCACTGTTCCCCACGGGGAAGAACAGCTCGGGGTCCTCGTCACGGCAGGCCGCGCGGTGGCGCCAGTCCATTTTTCCTAGCTCCTCGCTAGGCGCGCTACGAGCGCGCCGTTGTCGTCAGCGGTCGTCGGGGTGCTTGTGAATGCTTTCACGAACTGCCGCGATGTCAAGGGGTCGGCTCTAACTCGGTGAGGGAACTCACCTGAAAGCTCGACGCTGTTGACCAGCGGTTTCGGTCCGTGACGATGTGTCATCGTCGCAAAGATCGCTACTGTGTCGCGACCTCATTACGCTAAGGTCACGGCGGCCAGTCCGCAACTCGGGGGTCAGACCGCCACGCGCAGCGCCGCTGGCACCGAGCTGAACCCGACCTGGCTGTGTTCGCCCAGGTCATCGCCGTCCACCTGGAGCCGGACCGGCTGGGAGGAGCTCACCCGCAGGTAGTCAACGTCGTCGCGGCGGACAAGATTCCCGCCGGAGGGCTCGAACTTGGGGAGCAGGATCTGCGAGAGCGTGCGTGCCACGGTCGTGGGGCCAAGACTACGGAGCGCGAACAAACCCAGGCCGCCGTCGAAGGAGGTCTCCGGGTTGATGCTGATCGGCTTGCCACCCAGGTAGGTCCACGGGTCGGTGTTGGACACGAACGCCAGGCGCACGTCGTGCACCAGTTCGCCGCCTGGCAACTCGACCCGCAACTGCGGTGCCTCGCGCATCTGCCGGAAGTAGCTGGTCAGCGCGATGGTGGCGTAGAGCAGCGGGCTGGCCTGCTTGTCGCGCCTGCGTTCCACCTCGGCGACCACGTCCGCGTCCCAGCCCAGGCCCGCGTTGAAGGTGAACCAGCGACCCGGGGTGCCGACCGGCTCCACACGGCCGAGTCCGACCTCGCGTCTGCTGCCGGTCTCGATGGCCATCAGCAGTCGGTGCGTGGCCTCGACCGGATCGCGTGGCAGGCCGAGTGCGCGCGCGAAGACGTTCGCCGACCCGCCGGGCACCACGCCCAGCATCGGGGGCGGTCCGCCGTCGGTGCTGTCGAGCAGCCCGTTGACCACCTCGTTGACGGTGCCGTCCCCACCGTGCGCGACCACCAGGTCCACACCCTCTGCCGCGGCACCGGAGGCCGCCTTCCTGGCGTGCCCTCGGTGGTCGGTCTCGACGATGTCCAACTTCACCGAGCTGGCCAGCGCGTGCGCGAGCACATCGCGGCCGGCAGCCGTGGTGGCTGTCGCCTGCGGATTGACCACAAGGAGGGCGCGCACTACTGCAGAGTAGGACAGTCCGTGACCGCGTTCCGGACGGACTTCTCCCGAACGGGTGAGTCGACTACCCGAAAGTGAGGCAGGTCTCCTTCCGCTCGTCGTGCCGGTCGTGCCGTCGCGACGAGTGCACCCAGACGACCGTCTGCTCGTCGACAACAAGTAGATCTTCTCGCGTTTCGCGGCCGAACGGGACCGGCCGACCGGGTGTCCTACGATCGGCCAGTGCGCACTCAAGGTGACATGCGCTCTCAGCCGTGGTGAACAGCGAGAAGGGGACAGCCGTGCCCACCGAAACCGCCGCGCCCGGTCCGGTGCGCCTGGCCGGGGCCCTGGTCGCGCTGCAGGGGCTCACTGCCCTGGTCTACGCACTGTTCGCGCTGGTCAGGGGCATTTTCGGGCTGGCGTACGCGGGACTGGCCTACGGGGACGCCGTGGCTTTCCTGATCATCGCCGTGGCATTCGGAGCACCCGGCCTGCTGCTGCTGCGCGGGCGGCGCGGTGCGCGCAACGCGGCGGTCTTCGTGCAGCTGCTGGTGCTGGGCGGGGTCTGGTACAACTTCAGCCCCGCCGAATGGGTGACGCTGGACCTGCTGATCTCCGCGTGGTGCGTGGCCGTGCTGGTACTGCTGTTCCTAACGCCCTCGCGGCACTGGTACGCCCCGCCGCAGGAGGACGAGCCCCCGGCTGCGTAGTTCCACTCTGGTGCCGAGTTCGGGGCTGCGGCCATGCTGGCTCCGTGCGCGAGCCGCTGTCGAAGGCCCAGGTCGCCCTGTTGCTGACTCCGCTGGCAGGCTTTGGGTGGCTCACCATGGGCTTCAAGGCGTTCCTGGGTATCGTGCTGACACCTTTCCACGGCGGTGCGGTGCTGACCTGTGCGTGGAGTTCGGCCGCATTCGCCCTCGGCGGCGTGGTGCTCGCCGTGATCACCCGTCGGGCCGGGATCATCGGCTGCTTCGTGCTGCTGACCTTGCTGGGGTTGGGTGAGGTGGCGGTCGCGAGCCGCTGACCGCCACCTCCGCGGCTAGGAACCCAGTTCGGTCAGGGCCTCGTCGGCGAGCCGGTAGACGGTCCACTCGTCCATCGGCTCGGCGCCCAGCGACTTGTAGAAGTCGATCGCGGGCATGTTCCAGTTCAGCACCGACCACTCCAGGCGGCCCAGTCCGCGCGCGACGCACTCGCGGGCCAGCGTCACCAGCAGTGCCTTGCCCAGCCCGGAACCGCGGTGCTCGGGCCGCACGTACAGGTCCTCAAGGTAGATGCCGTGCACGCCGCGCCAGGTGGAGAAGTTCAGGAACCACAAGGCACAGCCGACGACCTGACCGTCCACTTCGGCCACATGCCCGTACAGCGCCCGTGAGGGGCCGAACAGCGCGGCGTGCAGTTTCTCGGCGGTCAGGTGGAACTGGTCCGGGGCGCGCTCGTAGACGGCGAGCTCGCGCGTGAGCTCCACCACCGCGTCCACATCGGACTCCTGGATGGTCCGGATCATCCGAGCAGCTCGCCCAGCGGTGGCACGTTCAGGCGCAGGATCTGCGGCTGCCCGCGCTCGTCGCCGAGCACCGAGATGCCCGCGGGGTCCAGGCCGATGCGCACGCCCTTGTCCGGCTCGAGGCCCAGCCAGCGCACGATCAGCACCCGGCTGAGGTGCCCGTGCCCGATCAGCACCACGTCGCCCTTGGGCAGCGCCTGCCTGGCCCGCGCCAGCACCGCGTCGGCCCGCGCACCGACCTGCTCGGCCTTCTCCCCGCCGGGGCAGGGGTGCGTCCACACCGTCCAGTCGGGCACGTCCTCGCGGATCTGGGCGGTGGTCAGGCCCTCGTAGTCGCCGTAGTCCCACTCACTGAGGTCCTCGGCGATCTCGTCCACGCGCAGTCCGGCCAGTTCGGCGGTGCGCTGGGCACGTTCGCGCGGGCTGGCCAGCACCAGGCTCGGCGGCACGGTGGTGCCGCGCAGTTCGGCCAGCACCGCCCCGGCCTTGCGCGCCTGCTGCTCGCCGTGGGCGGTGAGCGGGATGTCCGTGCGGCCCGTGTGCCTGCCTGACAGGGACCACTCGGTCTCGCCGTGCCGGATCACGTACACGGCCGGCTGCTTGTCTGCCATGGACGACGATCGTAGCCCCGAAGCGGACAGCGCCCGGAGGCTGTGAGCCATCGCACTGGCGTTCGAAGCGATCGAACAGAAGAGCGATATCTGCATGTCCACGTGGTAAACTACTGGGGTTGTGCTGCGGAGAGGAAGGTGCTGCCTTGCCGTCCGGAACCCCCAAGATCGGTGTCCTCGTCGACTTCGCCAACTGCACGCCAGGCGCGCAGACCAGGATCGTCGAGGACCAGCGCAGGATGTACCTCGGTGAGGGGCGTTTGCCCTGGTCGTACTACGGGCCGATGACGCGGGCGATCCGCAGGGCGGTGGCCGATCCCGATCCGGCCGCCGTGCTCGGCGCCGCTGTGGAGGCCGTGGCGGAGCCGAGCAGGAGGGCGCACTACGAGGCGCTGCACGACGGCTGCCTGAAGTGGCTGGCCAAGTCCCGGCACACGCTGATCCCCGTGGAGCGGGCCAAGTGGTTCGGTCCCGGCGTGGTGTTCGACGTGGTGCCGCAACTGGGGTTGCTGGGCCCCCGCGGTGAACGGCTCGCCGTGCTGCTGCACATGAAGGACCCCGAACTGCGCCCCGAGGCCGTCAACATCCCGCTGCACATGATGCGGGCCGTGCTGCCCGACTGGGAGCCCGCGATCCTCGACGTGCGCCGCGGTTCGCTGCGCAGGCTGCGCACCACGCGCACCCGCAGGCGGCTGGATGCCGACGTGGCCGGTGTTGTCGCCCACTGGACCGCCATCTGGCAGGCCATCGCCTGAGCCGAGCACCCCACTTGTCATGAAGGTGCCGTTCACGGCGTTCAACGCCGCGAACGGCACCTTCATGACATTCGATCCGGCTCCCTTGACCACTGTGAAACGGGCAGGAAGAAGGGGCCAGGCACGACGGTTCTGCCGTGCCTGGCCCGGCGAATGGTGGGGGTGCTTGTCCTTCCTCGCGCGCCGCGCGGACGGCGTCGGCGCCTGGGCTGGTTCAGGTGGCTGGGGCGGTTCTGATGGCCACTCCGCGATGGCTGGCTGCGCATTTGGCGGTCTCCGCATGAGCGGCTTGACCGCCATCAGTCAGCCCGGCGGCCGGTCTGCCGATCACGGTGGATCTCGAATGCGACCACGACCGCGATCATCGCCTACTGTCGATCACGCGGTGATCGCCTTCGTGATCATGACACGCCAGGCGGGATCACGCTGTGCGGCCGCAGGTTGCGGGCGATCGGCACCCGCGCAAGTAGCCAGATTTTCTACCGCACCCGCTCCGGAAACGACACCGCGAGAACCGCTGGACAGGGCCCGGTTGTGGTGGTGTGCCACATAAGTCGCGTGTCTTGGTGGTTCCCTATATCTGCAGGTCGGATTCGACGCGCTTGAGTTGGTGTCGAGCCAATGCGAGATTCGCCAGGTCCCTCTCCAGTACCAGATACAGGAACAGTGAGTTCCGGTACTTCGCGGCGTCCATCAACCGGATCAGGTGGTACTGGCGATGTAACGTGATCAGAATATCTTCGATATTGTCGTTGAGTGAGAGTGAGGACATCACTCGAAGCTTCGATCGAACGACTTCTGTGTTTCCGGCCGCCGCGATCTCCAGGTTCAGCCAATCGCCTCCACCGCTGGAGCCGAGTGACATTCCACTTTCATAGTCGACCAACGCGACACCCACGGCGCCAGCGATGGACATGGCTTCCTTCAATGCTTTGTCGATGTTCATCAAGACGTCACTTCCCTATATCGACTGGTGATCAAGACAGCGTGACTGGTTACCTCGTGTCTCGACTGTTCGTGTGCGTACAGCGCCTTGGGGGCGCGGTACTCCTTGTGTCCTCTTCTTCCTGTGTTAGGAGGTCAGGATCGAGCTGATCCGCTCGATCACGGGCCGGGACTCGTGGAGGAGGCGTCCGACGTTCAGTCCCTTGTCACCCAGTACGACCATCAGCGCCATCCGGCCGATGGCGTACACGGCCATGTAGCCTCTGCTGCTGAACACCACGGTCTGGTTGAGCGTGCCCAGACCGATGACCTCGGCCGCCTGGCGTGCGATCCCGAGGTCGGCGGCGGCAAGCGCGGAGATCTTTGCGGGGTCGATGGTTTCTGCCGAGTCGGCGATGATGGGGATTCCGTCGACTGCGGCTATTATCGTGTCGGTTACTCCGGCGACATTATCTCGAAGCTTTCGCAATTCGGTGGACAGTGCGTCATAGTCCAGCATGTTTGCTTTCTGTTTCGGAAAGGCTGAACAGATCAGACAGGGCATGCCACCCAGACGGTCTCAGGTTGTTCTGGGAGTCCGAGATAGCCCGCCCCGGGCGGCGAGTGGGCAGCGATGTCACCTGGTCGATGCCGGGGTCGGCGGCCCGCTCTACTTCTGCCCGGGGGCGCAATGAGGTAGATCCCCAGTGTGAAGGACTGATCAAGGTTGCAGGTGGGGCGATTTCCAGCAGGTCCTCGCTGAGCATCTGGGAAATCTCGACAGTGGTCGAGTAGACGCTCCGGCCGGCCGCGAAGGCGATATCCCGCGCATTGCGCCTGCCGGTGGCGTGCGCGATGATCTCCCGCCGTCCCGCGGTCAGGGCGGGCGACTCGGTCCCGCACACGGGCACCACGCGTTCCTGGTAGGGCGACAAGGGGAACGGCAGCGAGGCAAGCGCATCCAGTCGGCGGGCCGTTTCCTGCAGCAGCAGGTCCGGGGCGACGCCGTCCGGCACGGGCAACAGCACGTCGATGGGGTCGTCGTCGACGACGAGGTATCGCTCGATGTCGCCGGCGGCGGTGGCGAACGCCCCGTCCTGCGCGGCCGCCATGGCAAGGACCTGGAGTTCGGTGGACTCGATGGTTCCGCGGGCGATGAGTGCCGCTTGGTGGGAGCGCGTCTCGGCGCCCCCGCTCAGGGCCGCGGTCCAGTCCTCCTCACTGATCCTGCCCGAGCACAGCAGCAGAGTCTCCGCTCCGGGCGAGCCGGAACTGTCCACGGCGATCACCGCACCGTCGCGCAGGTGAAACAGTCCGCCCGGATTGCCCACGATCTGCACTGTTCCGGTGACTCGATCTGCGCGGCACTGCGCCAAAGCGTGCGCGAGGACGTCGAATGCGGCTCGATAATCGCGTCTCAGAGGTCACTCCGTGTGAACTCGGGGTCTGCAAAACGGGGTATCCGGCGAACTGATCATCCAATCGGGTTTCCTCTATCATCGAACGAACTACCGTCATCGTTACTTCTCGGCTGTCGATACTGCATGCGAACGTCAAGCGCTACACGATCGAGTGAAACGTTCCGATTCCGCGTAACAAAACAAGTTGACCGACGGTTCGTCGACGACGGGCTTACCGTGAACGCGAACGGAACTTTGATCAGTGCGCCATGTCCGATTTCATGATCGCTACCTGGAAACCGGCAGGCGATTGGTGCGGGTCGGCGTATCCGGGGGCGCGGGTGGCGGTTTGTCCCACAGATGGGTCAAGTGTGAGGACGTGACGCAGAACGGCGCTGCCCAGCGGGATACGTCACCGCTGGTCAGCGCCGTTCTTGGGACCTGGAACTCAGGCCGCCTTGGTCTCCCAGAAGATCTTGTCGATCTCGGCGATCAGGTCCAGCAGCTCCTGGCCCTTGGCCGGGTCCATGGACGCCTTGGTGCCGCCGGCACCCGCGGCCTTGGTGGCCTTGTTGAACAGCTCGTGCAGCTGCGGGTACTTCTCGAAGTGCGGGGGCTTGAAGTAGTCGGTCCACAGCACCCACAGGTGGTGCTTGACCAGCTCGCTGCGCTGCTCCTTGATGGAGATGGCGCGCGCCCGGAACTCCGGGTCCTCATTGGCCTGGTACTTCTCCTGGATCGCCTTGACCGACTCCGCCTCGATGCGGGCCTGCGCGGGGTCGTAGACGCCGCAAGGCAGATCGCAGTGCGCGCTCGCCTCCAGACGCGGCCCGAGGATGCGCGACAGCAGACGCATTGTTCCTCCCTGACAGTGGATGCTCCGACGTGACTGACCCTACTCCGGGCACACTTGAGCGGCAGTCGGAGGTGATCGTTGTCCCGGTCGGGAACAGGTTGGTGGCCCTACCGCCGCGTGCGGGTGCGCGGCCCGTCGATGGCGCCTGCCCTGCGGGACGGGGACGTGCTGCTGGTGCGCCTGCGGGCGAAGCCGGTGCCGGGGGCGGTGGTGCTGGTCAGCTGGCCGTCCAGGCCGGGGCAGCTGTCGGTCAAGCGCGCGGTCCGCGAGGAGCCGGGCGGGTGGGTGGTACATGGGGACAACCCGCTCGCCACCACCGACTCCCGGCAACTGGGTCCGGCGCGGGTGCACGGGGTGTTCGGCTGGCGGCTGTGGCCGCGCCCTGGGCGGCTCAGCGCTTGAGCAGCTTCTCCCGGTACGCCATGCAGTCGGCGTAGTTGGGCAGCAGGCCCTCGGCCAGCGCCTCCTTGAGCGTGGGTGCGGCGAGGTCCTTGTCGGAGACGATCTGCGGCAGCTCGGCGGGCCAGGGCAGGTTCAGGTCGGCGTCCAGCGGGGAGATGCCGTGCTCCGCGCCGGGGTTGTAGCCCTCGGAGCAGAGGTAGGTCATGGCGGTGTCCTCCTCCAGCGCGACGAAGGCATGCCCGAGCCCCTCGGACATGTACACCGCGCGGAACTCGGTGGAGTCCAGCCGCACCGCCTCCCAGTGGCCGAAGGTGGGCGAGCCGACCCGGATGTCCACGATCACGTCCAGCAGGGCGCCGCGCGGGCAGTAGACGTACTTGGCCTGGCTGGGCGGCACGTCGGCGAAGTGGACCCCGCGGATGGTGCCCTTGCGGGACACGCTGTGGTTGGTCTGCGCGACGCGCAGCGGGTGGCCGAGCGCTTCCAGGAAGACCTGTTCCTGGAAAGGGGCCACGAAGGTGCCTCGCCTGTCGGGGAACTGCGAGGGGATGAACTCCCAGGTACCGGAGATGGTCAATTCGCGCGCCTGCATGATTGCTGAGGCTAGCTCCTTGACCGATCGTGACGCCCATAGCCTGCGAAAACTGACCGGCCAGTGCAACAAGCCGAACGGACGTCTTGCTATACCGCCTCTGACCTGCGGAAAAAGAAGGCCGGGATGTGATCCCCGCCGCAGACACGGTGATGATCGGCTGTCACACTGTGCGAACCCCAAGGTCCACCGACGGGCCAGCGACACCCACCGCGAACCCCGTCGGCCTGATCGCCGAGGCGTGACCGAGGCGGCGTGACAGCGCCGCGTGAACGGTCCGCCCCCTGACCCGTGCCTGCTCCCATTCCATTCGGAGTGCCGCCGTGACCGCAGTGAACGAATCCGCCATCGACCTGACCGACGAAGAGATCTTCACCGCCCACGAGGGCGGCAAGTTGGGGATTGGTGTAACCGCTTCTCTTGCCGACCCGAGGGCGCTGTCCATCGCGTACACCCCCGGTGTGGCCAGGGTGAGCAGGGCGATCGCCGAGGACCCCGCGCTGGCCGCCAAGTACACGTGGACCCACCGGCTGGTGGCCGTGGTCAGCGACGGCACGGCCGTGCTCGGGCTCGGCGACATCGGTGCGAGCGCCTCGCTGCCGGTGATGGAGGGCAAGTCGGCCCTGTTCAAGAACTTCGCCGGGCTGGACTCCATCCCGCTGGTGCTCAACACCACCGACGTGGACGAGATCGTGCGGACCCTGGTCCACCTGCGGCCCTCCTTCGGCGCGGTGAACCTGGAGGACGTCTCCGCCCCGCGCTGCTTCGAGCTGGAGGCGAAGCTGATCGAGGCGCTGGACTGCCCGGTCATGCACGACGACCAGCACGGCACCGCGATCGTGGTGCTGGCCGCGCTGCGTGGCGCCACCGCCGTGCTCGACCGGAACCTGGCCGACCTGCGCGTGGTGGTCGCCGGTGCGGGTGCCTCGGGTGTGGCCTGCGCCAACATCCTGATCTCCGCCGGGGTGGGCGAGGTGACCGTGGTCGACTCGCGCGGCATCATCCACGCCGGCCGGGACGGGCTGAACCCGATCAAGGTCGAACTGGCCGGGCGCACCAACGCCAGCGGACTGCGCGGCGGCATCGCCGAGGCGCTGCGCGGGGCCGACGTGTTCCTCGGCCTGTCCGCCTCCCAGGTGCCGGAGGAGCTGATCGCGACCATGGCGCCCGGCGCCATCGTGTTCGCCCTGTCCAACCCCGATCCGGAGATCCACCCGGAGGCCGCTGCCCGGCACGCCGCGATCGTGGCCACCGGCCGCAGCGACTACCCGAACCAGATCAACAACGTGTTGGCCTTCCCCGGGGTGTTCCGCGGCGCGCTGGACGTCGGCGCCCGCCGGATCACCGAGAACATGAAGCTCGCGGCGGCTGACGCGATCTTCGGGGTGGCCACCGACGAGCTGGCCGCCGACAGGATCGTGCCCAGCGCCCTGGACCCGAGGGTGGCCGTCGAGGTGGCCGCCGCCGTCGCGCAGGCGGCTAGGGCAGACGGAGTAGTCTGAGCCGCACTGTAAGGGCGCACCTGACACCGACGCGTCCGGTCGCACGGGGCTGGCAGGCCCCCGCGACCGGACGCGACGCGTAAGGGGCAGGGACGCGGTGCGGATTTTTGGGCGGGGACGGCTGTGAGTTGGACGGTCAACGCGATACCGTCGCTCAGTCAGGTGCACCGCAGGGGGTGCGTCGGGTACGGCGGACTCCTGCGTGCACTGCTGATGCAGTCGCCGGCTTGGCCACCCGATGCCGCCCCGGTGGCCGACGCGGAAGGGCGGAGCCGTGGCTGAGCGCACAGGGCAGACGGGGAGTGCACCTGTCGCGCCCAGGGCAGCCGCCGCCCGCCCACTGACCAAGCGCACCCCCGCTGAGCTGGACGGACTCGCCCTCGCCGAGGCCCCGTCCCTGCTGTGCGACCCCAAGGGCGTGGTCATGCAGGCCAACGACGGGGCCGCGGAGCTGACCGGGGTACCCAGTCCGCAGCAGCTGATCGGCCGACCGCTGAGCACGCTGATCACCGGGGTCGGCAACGACCTGTGCCTGAACCGGCACGACGGCAGCAGGCTGCCGGTGCGCGTGGTGCGCACGGCCGTGCCCGGCACCGGGTTGCAGGCGGTGCTGCTGGTGGACGTCTCCGACCTGGCCACGGCCACCGAGCAGCTGCGCGAGGAGCGCCGTCGGCTGACCCAGGTGCAGGACGTGGCGGGCATCGCCTCCTGGGAGTACGACCCGGAGACCGGGACCACGGTGTGGTCGGACAACCACTACGACATCCTCGGCGTGGCCCGGGGCTCGGTGGTGCCGGGGGCGCAGGCCGTGCTGGACCTGGTGCACCCCGAGGACCACGACAAGGTCCGCGACTACTGGGCCAACCACCAGTTCTCCGGCGAGCCGATCGACATCGAGTACCGGGTGGTGCGCCCCGACGGCGAGGAGCGCTGGATCCGCGGCGAGGCCAAGGCGGAGTTCCGCGCCGACGGCAGGCCGCACCTGGTCACCGGCTACATCCGCGATGTCACCGACCGGCTGCGGACCAGCGGCGAGCTGGCCCTGGAGCAGGCCAGGCTGCTGGAGGCACAGCGCATCGCGCGCATCGGCAGCTGGAGCTTCGAGGCCGATTCGCAGGCGGTGCACCGCAGTGCCGTGCTGCGCGAGATGTACGAAGAGGTCGGCATCGAGCCGGACGATGACCTGCTCTGCGGGGTGCACCCGGAGGACCGCGAGCTGCTGGCCGACCTGCGGGACAAGCTGCTCAACGCGCAGAGCGACGAGCCGATCGAGGTGGAGGTCCGCGGCGAGCGGGAGGACCGGGTCTACATCTGCCGGGTCCGCGCCGTGCTCTCGCCCGCGGGCAAGGTCGTGCGGCTGATGGGCACCATCCAGGACGTGACCGGGCAGCGCGCACTGGAGCGTGACCTGCGCGAGGAGCGCCGCCGGCTGTCCGACGCGCAGCGCGTGGCGAACCTGGGCACCTGGGAGTGGGACACCTCCACCGACGAGTGCCTGTGGTCGGACATGATGCGCGGCCTGCTCGGCGTGACCGACCAGGAGCGGGCGACCTACCAGCGCTACCTGGCCCTGGTGCATCCGGACGACCGGAGCTGGGTGGACGAGCTGTGGCACCAGCTGGCCACGACCCGCGAGCCGGTGGAGTGCGAGCACCGGATCGTGCGCCCGGACGGGGCGGTCCGCGTGCTGCGCTGCCACGGCGGCACCATCGCCGGCCCGGAGGACAGCCCGACCCGGCTGGTCGGCACCGCGCAGGACATCACCGACCAGCGCGCCGCCGAGACCCGGATGCGCCTGTCCAGCCAGCGGTTCACCGATCTGGTGGCGGTGACCCCGGTGGGCATCGGGCTGTTCGACGAGTCCGAGCGGCTGGTGGACGCCAACGACGCGCTGTGCGACCTGCTCGGCATCGACCTGGAGCAGTTGCGCGGCATGACCGCGGGCGCGCTGACCCATCCCGACGAGCCCGCGGGCTGGCTGCCCGCCGCGGGCAAGCTGATCGGCGACCCGGTGGCGCGGGTGTCCTCGGTGAGCGCCGACCGCGACCGCAGCTACAAGATCCCGCAGCGGGTGCTGGTCCGCCCGGACGGTGAGTTGGTCTACTGCGAGCTGCACATCGCGATCTCCGTGCAGGACGACGGCAGGCGCTTCTGGCTGGTGGTGTTCCAGGACATCACCGAGCGGCGGCGGGTCGCCGAGGCGCTGCGGCACCAGGCGCACCACGACGAGCTGACCGGCCTGCCCAACCGCACCGCGGTCAAGGAGATGCTGGCCAAGCTGTTGCAGGGCGAGGCCGCCGAGCGCATCGCCGTGCTGTTCTGCGACATCGACAACTTCAAGCGGGTCAACGACTCCCTTGGCCACGACGCGGGCGACGAGCTGCTGGTGGCGCTGGCGAGGCGGCTGGAGGGCGGCCTGCCCGAGGGCTCCACGGCGGCCCGGCTCTCCGGCGACGAGTACGTGATCATCTGTGAGGACATCGAGGCCGTCGGCGGGGTGGACGCGCTGGCCACCCGCGTGGCCAGCCTGCTGCGCGCCGCCGTGCCGGTGCACGGCCAGCTGGTCCGGGTGTCCGCCTCGATCGGCGCCGCCGTGCCCAACGGGTCCCGGGCGACCGGGGTCGACCTGCTGCGTTTCGCCGACGCCGCGATGTTCGAGGCGAAGCGGCGCGGTGCCGGCCGGGTCTCGCTGGCCAGTGCCGCGCTGATCGCCTCGGCGGACCGCCAGGTGCACCTGGAGGGCCAGCTCCGTGAGGCACTGGCCAAGGACGGGCTGACCCTGCACTTCCAGCCGGTGGTCGGCGTGGACGGCACGGTGCTCACGGCCGAGGCGCTGGTGCGCTGGCCGCACCCGGACCGCGGCCTGCTCGCCCCCGACGTGTTCCTGCCCGTGGCCGAACAGGGTGACTTGCTGCGCGAACTGGACCGCTGGGTGCTGCGCACGGCGCTGCGAGAGGCCTCGACCTGGCCGGCGCCCAACGGTCAGCCGGTCGCGGTGGCGGTGAACCTGTCCGGACTGGTCCCGGGTGACCCGGACTTCGTGGACGCCGTGTCCAACGCGGTGGCCGAGTCGGGCATCGACTGGGACCGCGTGGTGCTGGAGTTGGTCGAGACGGCCCTGGTGGACCTGCCCTCCCGTACCCGGCAGGCGATGGGCGTGCTGGTGGAGCGGGGCGTGCGGTTCGCCGTGGACGACTTCGGCACCGGCTACTCCTCGCTGGCCCGGCTCAAGGACCTGCCCGCGCAGATCATCAAGGTGGACCGGCGCTTCGTGTCCGGTGTGGGCAACGACCCGTCCGACTTCGCGGTGGCCCGCGCGGTGGTGGACATGGCGCGGGCGATGGGCCGCAGCTGTGTCGCCGAGGGCGTGGAGACCGCAACGCAGTTCCACGTGCTGCACGGTGTCGGCGTGGACGCCTACCAGGGCTGGCTGTTCTCCCGGCCGGTGCCGCCGCGCGAGTTCCGCGCCGTGCTGGCGTTGGGCCCGCTGCACGTGCCGCGCGCGGGCTGATCCGGTAGCGCAGGGCAGCCGCCCGGTGACTCAGCGCTGAACAGGTTTCATCACTGGTCAGATGGTGGAATGCCATGCCGTTGTCAGTGGTTGCGGCTACTGTCGACCACTACCGCGGCGGCCGGCGAGTGGCCGTCACGACCGGAAGGATCTCGTGTGATCGAGTTCCAGGCCGTGACCAAGCGGTTCGATGACGGCACCGTGGCCGTCGACGAACTGAACCTGTCCGTCGATCCGGGACGGATCACCGTGTTCGTCGGGCCCTCCGGCTGCGGCAAGACCACCTCGCTGCGCATGGTGAACCGGATGATCGATGCCTCATCGGGCACGATCCTGGTGGACGGCAAGGACATCCGGCAGTCCGACCCGCCGCTGCTGCGCAGGGGCATCGGCTACGTGATCCAGCAGGCCGGGCTGTTCCCGCACCGGACCGTGCTGGACAACGTGGCCACCGTGCCGCTGCTGTCCGGTTGGGACCGGCGCAAGGCGCGCAGCAGGGCCGCCGAGCTGCTGGAGATCGTCGGCCTGCCCTCGGAACTGGGCAAGCGGTACCCCGCCCAGCTCTCCGGCGGCCAGCAGCAGCGCGTGGGCGTGGCCAGGGCGCTTGCCGTGGACCCGCCGGTGCTGCTGATGGACGAGCCGTTCAGCGCGGTGGACCCGGTGGTGCGCGAGGGCCTGCAGGACGAGTTGCTGCGGTTGCAGGACGAACTGGACAAGACGATCGTCTTCGTCACGCACGACATCGACGAGGCGATCAAGCTCGGGGACAAGGTCGCGGTGTTCCGCACCGGCGGCAAGCTCGCCCAGTACGACAAGCCCTCGGAGCTGCTCGCGCGTCCCGCCGACGACTTCGTGGCCTCCTTCGTCGGCAGGGACCGCGGTTACCGCGCGCTGGGCTTCCTGTCCGCGGACGGGCTGCCGGTGGGCGAGCTCGCCTCGGTCGTGCTGGGCACGCCGGTGGACCAGGCCCGCGCCGCATTGCGCCAGGGCTGGGCGGTGGTCGTGGACGAGCGCAAGCACCCGGTCGGCTGGGTCTCCGCCGATCGTCTCTCCACTGTGGACGGTTTGGTCACCGAGGACGTGTTGCTGTCCGGTGGATCCCTGTACGACGTGGACAGCGGTTCGCTGCGCAGCGCGCTGGACTCGGCGCTCAGCTCGCCCTCCGCGCTGGGCGTGGCCGTGGACGGCACGGGTGCGCTGGTCGGCTCGGTGACCGCCGACGAGGTGCTGCGCGCACTGGCCAGCGCCCGCGACGCCGGTGAGGTGCCGCAGTGACCTGGGTCCTCGACCACCTGGGGCTGCTGGCGGAACTGACCGGCACGCACGTGTACCTGTCACTGGTCCCGCTGGTGCTGGGCCTGGTGCTGGCGGTCCCGCTGGGCTGGCTGGCCAGCCGGTCCCGGTTCGCGCGCGCCACGCTGCTGTCGGTGTCCAGCCTGCTCTACACGATCCCCTCGCTGGCGCTGATCGTGATCCTGCCCGGCATCCTGGGCACGCGGATCATCGACCCGCTCAACGTGATCATCCCGCTGACCATCTACACGGTGGCCCTGCTGGTGCGCTCCATCGCCGACGCGCTGTCCTCGGTGCCCGCCAACGTGGTCGCCGCCGCGACGGCCATCGGCTACCGGCCGCTGCGCCGGTTCCTCGGTGTGGAGTTCCCGTTGGCGGTCCCGGTGATCGTGGCCGGGCTGCGGGTCGCCGCGGTGTCCAACATCAGCCTGGTCAGCGTCGGCGCGCTGATCGGCATCAGCGGCTACGGGGCGCTGTTCACCGACGGCTTCCCGATCGGGTTCATGACCGAGGTGGTGGTCGGTGTGCTGGCCACCCTCGTGCTCGCGCTGGTGGTCGACGCCGCGCTGCTGCTCATCGGACGGCTGCTGACGCCGTGGACCAGGGCGGGGAGGTAGCCGTGGACTTCGTCTCGCTGCTGATCGGGTGGCTGTCCGACGCCGCGCACTGGGCCGGTTCGGACGGGGTTCCGGTGCGCGTGCTGGAACACCTGGAGTACACGGTGATCTCGCTGCTGATCGCCGTCGTGATCGGCTTCCCGCTCGGCGCCCTGGTCGGGCACACCGGGCGCGGCGGCCTGCTGCTCGTGGGCGCTGCCAATGGGTTGCGCGCGCTGCCGACCCTCGGTGTGCTGACCATCGTCGTGCTGCTGGCCGGGATCGGCGTGGTACCGGCGATCGCGGGGCTGGTGCTGCTGGCCGTGCCGCCGGTGATGGCCGGTACCTACGCGGGAATCCGTGCCGTGGAGCCGATCGTCGTCGACGCGGCGCGCGGGGTGGGCATGCGCGAGTGGAAGGTCCTGGCGAGCGTGGAGGTGCCCAACGCCATGCCGCTGATCTTCGGCGGGGTGCGCAGCGCCGCGCTGCAGGTGGTGGCCACCGCGACGGTCGCCGCCTACGTGGGTCTGGGCGGCCTGGGCCGCTACGTGTTCGACGGCCTGGCGATCCGGGACTACGCGCAGGTCGCGTCCGGGGCGCTGGTGGTCGCCGTGCTGGCGGTCGTGGTGGACCTGGTGTTCATCGGCTTGCAACGACTGGTGGTCTCACCGGGGCTGGCCCCCGCGAAGAGTGGAAAGGCAAGTGCATGAACAAGACCGTCGCTGGACTCGTGGGCCTCCTGGTGGCGACCCTGGGCCTGTCGGCCTGCGGTGGCTCGGGCGGCAACCCGCTCGGCGGGCCCTCCGGTGGGCAGTCCCCCTCCGACACGATCACCGTCGGCTCGGCGAACTTCCCGGAGAGCAAGCTGATCGCCGAGATCTACGCGGCCGCGTTGCAGGCCAAGGGCGTGAAGGTCGGCAAACAGCTGAACATCGGCAGCCGGGAGACCTACCTGCCCGCGCTCAAGGACGGCTCCATCGACCTGATCCCGGAGTACACCGGCACCCTGTTGCAGTACGAGGACAAGGAAGCCACCGCGACCAGCTCCGACGAGGTCTACGCGGCGCTGAAGTCCAAGCTCCCGAGTGGACTGTCCGTTTTGGACAAGTCGGCCGCCGAGGACAAGGACGCGGTGGTGGTCACCAAGGAGACCGCCGACAAGTACAACGCCAAGTCGATCGCCGACCTCGCCCCGCACTGCAAGGAGCTCGTGCTCGGCGGCCCGCCGGAGTTCAAGACCCGGCCCGACGGCGTTCCCGGCCTGGAGAAGCGCTACAACTGCACGTTCTCGGACTACAAGTCCCTGGACGCGGGCAGCACGCTGACCCAGACCGCGCTCAAGCAGGGGACCGTGCAGGCCGCCGACATCTTCACCACCGATCCGTCGATCACCAACAACGGCTGGGTGGTGCTGGCGGACCCGAAGAACAACTTCGCCGCGCAGAACGTGGTACCGCTGATCAACACCAAGAAGGCCAGCGACACCGTCAAGCAGGTGCTCAACGCGGTCTCGGCCAAGCTGGACACCGAGACCCTGACCAAGCTCAACGCCAAGGTCGCCGGGGACTCGCACCCCGACCCGTCCAAGGTCGCCGCCGACTGGCTGGCCGAGGTACACCTGTAACGCCCCACCACATGCCATGAAAGTGCCGTTCCTGGCGTTCAACGCCAGGAACGGCACTTTCATGGCACTGGGCTGGTGCCGCCGATCCGGGTCGTCAGCTCCACGGCGGCGCGGCGCACCTCCACGGCGAGGGTCGGCCACTGCTCACCGCACTCCGACTCGCCGGGGCACAGGTGCCGGAACGTCACGCTGATCGCGGCGATGGGCCGCCCGCCGTGGTCGAAGACCGGGGCGGCCACCGAGGCGAAGTCGGCGGTGACGTAGCCGTCCTCCACGGCCCAGCCGCGCTGGCGCTCCGCGGAGAGCAGTCGCCGCAGCGCGGGCAGGTCGCGCGGCCCCCGCCCGGTGCGGTCCACGAAGCTGGCCGCCCCCGGGAACAGCGCGCGGACCTGCGCGAACAGCTGGTGCGCCAGCATCGCGCGGCCCGAGGCGGGCAGGTGCGCGGGCAGCCGCACCCCGATGTCGGTGACCAGGGTGTTCGGGTGCCGGGGCTGCTCGCGCAGCAGGTAGAGCGCCTCGGCCCCGTGCAGCACGCCCAGGTGCGCGGTGGCGTCGACCCGGTCCACCAGTCGGCGTAGCACGGGGCGGGCCAGTCGCTCCAACGGGTCGTGTCGCAGGTAAGCCGAGCCCAGCTCGAACGCGGCCACGCCCAGCCCGTAGCGGCGCTCCTCCGGCAGGTGGGTCACGAACCCGGCCCCGACCAGTTCGGCGAGCAGGTGGTAGGTCGTCGACCTGGGCAGATCCAGCTCGCGGGCCACGGTCGCCGCCGACACGGGGCCGGGCCGGGTCGACAGCAGGCGCAGCACGGCCAGGCCCTTGCGCAGGGCCGGTACGTCGCTGCTCGCGCCCACCACTCCACCGTTCGTCTGGTATCCCAGACGGTGTCACGCCGTCCGGGCTCGTGCAAACCGCGCGCTGGGGCTGTGATGGGGGACATGGCGAACCCGGTTGCAGTCCCGCTCGGCGCGCAGGCGCTGGAGCGTGAGCAGGTCGTCGCGGTGGCCCGCGAGGGCGCTGCGGTCGAACTCGGGCACGAGACGGTCGCGGCCGTCACCAAGGCCCGGGCGCACATCGAGGAACTGGCCAACGCCACCAAGCCCACCTACGGCGTGTCCACCGGTTTCGGCGCGCTCGCGGTGCGCCACATCCCGCCGGACCGGCGCGCGGCCCTGCAACGCTCGCTGATCCGCTCGCACGCGGCGGGCGCGGGCCCCGAGGTGGAGCGCGAGGTGATCCGCGCGCTGACCCTGTTGCGGCTGCGCACCCTGGCCACCGGGCACACCGGGGTCCGACCCTCCACTGTGGACGCCATGGCGCGGATGCTCAACGCGGGCATCACACCGGTCGTGCACGAGTACGGCTCACTGGGCTGTTCCGGCGACCTCGCCCCGCTGTCCTCCGTGGCGCTGGCCCTGATCGGCGAGGGCCAGGTCCGCGACGCCAGCGGCGAGCTGCGCCCGGCCGCCGAGGCCCTGGCCGAGGCCGGGATCGAGCCGGTGGCGCTGGCGGAGAAGGAGGGGCTCGCGCTGATCAACGGCACGGACGGCATGCTGGGCATGCTGGTGCTGGCGACCACCGACCTGAACCAGCTGCTCGACCTGGCCGACCTGACCGCCGCCATGAGCGTGGAGGCCCTGCTGGGCACCGACCGCGTGTTCGCGGCCGACCTGCACGCGCTGCGCCCGCACCCCGGCCAGGCCCGCTCGGCGGCCCGGATGGCAGAGCTGCTCGCCGGGTCGGAGATCGTGGCCAGCCACCGCGGTCCGGACTGCACCCGCGTGCAGGACGCCTACTCGCTGCGCTGCTCCCCACAGGTGCACGGCGCCGCCAGGGACACCGTGGCCTACGCGGAGACCGTGGCCGACCGCGAGCTGGCCTCGGCCATCGACAACCCGGCGGTGCTCGCCGACGGCCGGGTCGAGTCCAACGGCAACTTCCACGGCGCCCCGGTGGCCTACGTGCTGGACTTCCTGGCGATCCCGGTCGCCGACGTGGCGAGCATGGCCGAGCGGCGCACCGACCGCATGCTGGACGTGGCCCGCTCGCACGGCCTGCCGCCCTTCCTGGCCGACGATCCCGGAGTGGACTCCGGCCACATGATCGCGCACTACACCCAGGCCGCGGTGGTCTCCGAGCTCAAGCGGCTCGCGGCCCCCGCCTCGGTGGACTCCATCCCGACCAGCGCCATGCAGGAGGACCACGTCTCCATGGGCTGGTCGGCGGCCCGCAAGCTGCGCCGCGCCGTGGACGGCCTGGCCACCGTGCTCGCCGTGGAACTGCTCACCGCGGCCCGCGCGCTCGACCTGCGCGCCCCGCTGCGGCCCGCGCCCGCCACGGCCGCCGTCGTGCGGCTGCTGCGCGAGCACGTCGCGGGCCCCGGCCCGGACCGCCACCTGGCGCCGGAGATCGCCGCCGCCACCGAACTCGTCCGAAGTGGACTCGTGACCAAGGTTGCCGAGGAGGCCCTCTCATGACCCAGCCGGTTCGCGCCGCACGCGGGACCCAGCTGACCGCCCGCAGTTGGGCCACCGAGGCCCCGCTGCGCATGCTGCACAACAACCTCGACCCCGAGGTGGCCGAGCGCCCCGAGGACCTGGTGGTCTACGGGGGCACCGGCAAGGCCGCCCGGGACTGGCCCAGCTTCCACGCGATCACCCGCGAGCTGACCACCCTGGGCGAGGACGAGACCCTGCTCGTGCAGTCCGGCCGCCCCGTCGGCGTGCTGCGCACCCACGAGTGGGCGCCCCGCGTGCTGATCGCCAACTCCAACCTGGTCCCGGACTGGGCCACCTGGCCCGAGTTCCGCCGCCTGGAGGCCGCCGGGCTGACCATGTACGGCCAGATGACCGCCGGCTCGTGGATCTACATCGGTACCCAGGGCATCCTCCAGGGCACCTACGAGACCTTCGCCGCCGTGGCCGACAAGCGGTTCGGCGGCACCCTCGCGGGCACGCTCACCGTCACGGCCGGGCTCGGCGGCATGGGCGGCGCGCAACCGCTTGCGGTCACCATGAACGACGGGGTCGCGCTGGTCATCGAGTGCGACCCGCAGCGCGCGCACCGCCGGGTCGAGCACCGCTACCTGGACGAGGTCGCGCCCGACCTGGACGAGGCGATCCGCCGCGTGGAGGCGGCCAAGAAGGAGCGCCGCCCGCTGTCGGTGGGCGTGGTCGGCAACGCCGCGCAGGTGCTGCCCGAACTGCTGCGCCGCGGGGTCGAGGTGGACATCGTCACCGACCAGACCTCCGCGCACGACCCGCTGGCCTACCTGCCGCTGGGCGTGGACCTGGACGACTGGCACGACTACGCGGCCAAGAAGCCCGACGAGTTCACCGACCGCTCGCGGGAGTCGATGGCCGAGCACGTCAACGCCATGCTGGGCTTCCTGGACGGCGGGGCCGAGGTCTTCGACTACGGCAACTCGCTGCGCGGTGAGGCCAAGGCCGGCGGCTGCGAGCGGGCCTTCGACTTCCCCGGCTTCGTGCCCGCCTACATCCGGCCGCTGTTCTGCGAGGGCAAGGGCCCGTTCCGCTGGGCGGCGCTGTCCGGGGACCCGGCCGACATCGCGGCCACCGACAAGGCGATCCTGGAGCTGTTCCCGGACAACGAGCCGCTCAAGCGGTGGATCAGGATGGCCGGTGAACGTGTTGCCTTCCAAGGGCTTCCGGCCCGCATCTGCTGGCTGGGCTACGGGGAGCGGCACCTGGCGGGCCTGCGCTTCAACGAGATGGTGGCCAGCGGGGAGCTGTCGGCCCCCGTGGTGATCGGCCGCGACCACTTGGACTGCGGCTCGGTGGCCTCCCCGTACCGGGAGACCGAGGCGATGGCCGACGGTTCCGACGCGATCGCCGACTGGCCGCTGCTCAACGCGCTGGTCAACACTGCCTCCGGGGCGACCTGGGTGTCCCTGCACCACGGTGGCGGGGTCGGCATCGGCCGGTCCATGCACGCCGGGCAGGTCACCGTGGCCGACGGCACGGCGTTGTCCGGGCAGAAGATCGAGCGCGTGCTCACCAACGACCCGGGTATGGGCGTGCTGCGGCACGTGGACGCCGGGTACGAGCGCGCCGACAAGGTGGCCGCCGAGCGCGGGGTGCGCATCCCGATGAAGGCGGAGTGAGGTGACCGCGACGGGTCTGCTCGCGGCGATCACCGACCTCGGCGCCGACAAGGTACGAGGCGGCTACTCGCGGCACGGTTTCGACCGGGTCGAGCTGGAGCTGCGCGAGTGGTTCACGGCGGAGGCCGAGCGGCGCGGGTTGTCCGTGCGGGCCGACCGCAACGGCAACCTGTGGGCCTGGTGGGGAAACCCCGGCCCGGACGCCGTGATCACCGGTAGCCACCTGGACTCCGTGCCCGGCGGCGGTGCCTTCGACGGGCCGCTGGGCGTGGTTTCCGCGCTGGCCGCGGTGGATGCCTTGCGGGCCAGCGGGTTCAAGCCGCGGCGGCCGTTCGCGATCGTCGTGTTCGTGGAGGAGGAGGGCGGCCGGTTCGGCGTGCCCTGCCTCGGTTCACGGTTGATGACCGGCGCGATCGACGCCGACGCGGCGCGCAACCTGCTCGACCCGGAGGGCGTCTCGCTCGCTGAGGCCGCCCGTGGCGCGGGTGTGGACCCCGCTCGACTGGGCGCCGACCCGGAGGCGTTGGCGGGCATCGGCTGCTTCGTGGAGCTGCACGTGGAGCAGGGGCGCGGGCTGACCGTGCCGGTGGGCCTCGCCTCCTCGATCCTGGCCCACGGCCGCTGGCGGTTCACCTTCACCGGTGAGGGCAACCACGCTGGTGCGACGCTGATCGAGGACCGGCGCGACCCGATGCTGCCTGCGGCGCGGATGGTGCTGGCCGCACGCAAGGCGGCGGTGAACGGCGCGCGGGCCACGGTCGGACGGGTCGTGCCGGTTCCGGGCGGTACCAACGTGATCGCCTCCTCGGTCGAGGTCTGGCTGGACGCCCGCGCCGAGGACGACGCCAGCACCAAGGCGGTCGTCGCGGAGATCATGGCCCAGGCCAGGCAGGCCGCCACTGAGGAGGGCTGCGGGGTCAGCGTCACGCAGGAGTCCTACGGTGACACCGTGGTGTTCGACCACGAGCTGCGCGATCGACTGTCCACTGTGCTCGGTGGCGTGCCCGCACTGCCGACCGGGGCGGGGCATGACGCGGGCATCCTTGCCGGATCCGTTCCCACGGCGATGTTGTTCGTGCGCAACCCGACCGGTGTGAGCCACGCGCCGGAGGAACACGCCGAGCCGGAGGACTGCGAGGCCGGGGTCGCCGCGCTGGCCACGGTGCTGGAGGACCTGGCGTCGTGACCACGGCCTACTGGTGTGAGCGAGCCTGGCTACCCGCCGGTGTGGCGGCTGGTGTGGTGGTGCGCGTCGGGGCTGACGGGGTCATCGCTGGCGTGTCCACTTCGGACAGATCGCCGCTCGGTGCGCAGCGGTTGCGCGGCATGGTCTTCCCGGGCTTCGCCAACGCGCACTCGCACGCGTTCCACCGTGCGCTGCGCGGGCGGACCCACTCCGGTGGCGGCACGTTCTGGACGTGGCGGCAGGCCATGTACCAGTTGGCGCAGCGGCTCACCCCGGAGCTGTACCTGCGACTGGCCACCGCCGTCTACGCCGAGATGGCGGTGGCCGGTGTGTCCTGTGTCGGCGAGTTCCACTACGTGCACCACAACCAGGACGGCACGCCGTACGCCGACCCGAACGAGATGGGGCTCGCGCTGCGGGAAGCCGCTGCCAGCGCGGGGATCCGGCTCACCCTGCTGGACACCTGCTACCTGGCCGGTGGCATCGACATCGAGCTGTCCGGCCCGCAGGTCCGGTTCAACGACGGGTCGGCGGATGCCTGGGCCAGCCGGGTTTCGGCGCTGCGCGACGACGAGGTGATGCGCGTCGGTGCCGCGATCCACTCGGTACGAGCCGTTCCGCGTGATCAGCTCGGAGAGGTCGTTGCGGGAGCGGGTGATGACCGTCCACTGCACGTGCACCTGTCCGAGCAGCCAGCGGAGAACGAGGCGTGCCTGTCGGCGTACGGCCGCACGCCGACCGAGCTGCTGCACGAGGCGGGTGCGCTGTCGGCCCGCACAACTGCCGTGCACGCGACACACCTGACCGTGGACGATCGGCGGCTGCTCGGCGAAACCGTTACTACTGCTTGTTTCTGCCCCACGACCGAAGCGGATCTCGCCGACGGTATCGGCCCGGCGCGGGAGCTCGCCGACTCGGGCTGCCCGCTGTCCCTTGGCAGCGACCAGCACGTGGTGATCGACCCGCTGCTGGAGGCCCGCGCGCTGGAACACGGCGAGCGGCTGCGCACCGGTCAGCGCGGGCGGTTCAGCCCCGCCGAACTGGTCACCGCCTCGACCGAGGCCGGGCACGCCTGCCTGGGCTGGCCCGAGGCCGGGCGGATCGCCGTCGGCGCACCCGCCGACCTGGTCGCCGTGCGCATGGACAGCCCGCGCACCGCGGGCAGCCTGCCGGAACAGGTCGTGCTGGCCGCCACTTCGTCCGATGTGGACACTGTCGTGATCGGCGGTCGGGTCGTCGCCTCCGGCGGGCGGCATGTCAGACTCGGGGAGATCGGCGCGCTCTACGACCAGGTGATGGGGGAGCTGTGGCAGTAGTCGTCACGGGAATCGCGGAGCTGACCACCAACGACGAGGAACTCGGCACGCTCTCCGGGGCCGCGCTGGTCATCGACCGGGGCCGGATCGCGTGGGTGGGCCCGGCCGCTCAGGCGCCCGCTGCCGACGACCGTGTGGACATCGAGGGGCGTGCGGCCCTGCCCGGCTGGGTGGACAGCCACACCCACCTGGTGTTCGCCGGGGACCGGACCGCCGAGTTCGGCGCACGCATGGCGGGCAGGCCCTACTCCGCGGGCGGCATCGCGGTCACCGTGGACGCGACCCGGGCCGCCACCGACGAGGAGCTCAGCGCCGTGCTGCAGCGGCACACGGTGGAGGCCGTGTCGCAGGGCACGACGTACCTGGAGACCAAGACCGGGTACGGCCTGACCGTCGAGGACGAGCTGCGCTCCGCCGTGCTGGCCGGGCAGTTCGCCGACGAGGTGACCTTCCTCGGCGCGCACCTGGTGCCGCCCGGGTCGGACGCCGACGAGTACGTGGAACTGGTCTGCGGCAAGATGATCGACACGGTGGCCCCGTTCGTGCAGTGGGCCGACGTGTTCTGCGAGACCGGTGCCTTCGACGAGGACCAGTCGCGCGCCGTGTTGCAGGCCGCCAAGGAACACGGGCTGGGCCTGCGCGTACACGGCAACCAGCTCGGCGCGGGGCCCGGTGTGCGGCTCGCGGTGGAGATGGGTGCGGCCAGCGTCGACCACTGCACCTACCTCACACCGTCCGATGTGGACGCCCTGGCCGGTTCGGACACCGTGGCCACCTTGCTGCCCGCGTGCGATTTGTCGACAAGGCAACCGCTCCCGGACGCCCGCGCGCTGATCGAGGCCGGAGCGAGCATCGCGCTGGCCTCCAACTGCAACCCCGGCAGCTCCTACACCTCCTCGATGGCGTTCTGCGTCGCCACGGCGGTGCTCCAGATGCGGCTGAGCGTGGAGGAGGCCGTCCGCGCCGCCACACTCGGTGGCGCACAAGCGTTGCGCAGGCCCGATGTCGGCGTGCTGCGCCCCGGGGCGCGGGCCGACATCCACGTGCTCGACGCCCCCTCGGTGACACACCTCGCGTACCGCCCCGGTGTGCCGCTGACCTACGCCGTGTGGCGCAAGGGATTCCGCGTCCGCTAGGCCCTCACCCCCGCGAGTCCCGCTCTCCGGCTCGCGAGTCCCGCTGTGGGGAGCATGAGTCCCGTTCTGGGCCTTGGCTGTGGACACGGCTCAGCGGGATTCGTGTGCTCCAGGGCGGGACTCGGGCTCTCCTGGGCGGGATTCGTGTGCTCCAGGCCGGGACTCGCGCTCCCTTGAGCGGGACTCGCGGGCCCCTGGCCGTGACTCGTGCTCCCGAGGCCGGGACTCGCGTGCCCCAGACCGGGACTCGCCGGGTGTCGGCCTCAGTCGTCCTCGGAGGAGTCGTCGCGGGCGAGGTAGGTGGCGAGGCGCTCGATGGCGGTCTCGAACTCGGGGTTGGTGTCCACGAAGGCGCGCAGCTTCTCGGCGAGCCAGCCCAGGGTGACCTCCTCGTCCCCGCGCCGGTCCTCCAGCTCCTCGATGCCCCGGTCGGTGAAGTACATGGTGATTCCTCCGCAGACAGACGAACCGCCGGGCCCCGGTGCACCCGGTCCCGGCGGTCAGTGACCCGAGCCCGTCATGAAGGTGCCCTTCGCGACGTTCACCGTCGCGAAGGGCACCTTCATGACACAGCTATCGGCTACAGCCTAGTCGAACGCCTTGGTGATGATCTCGCGCTGCTCGACCTCGTGCACCTTGCTGGAACCCGAGGCGGGCGCGGCCATCGGGCGGCGCGACACCCGGCGCATGCCCGCCAGGCGCGGCAGGGCCTCCGGCCCGACCAGCCCGAAGAACGGCCACGCACCCTGGTTGGCCGGCTCCTCCTGCACCCAGCGGATGTCGGAGGCGTTCGGGTAGCGCTCCAGCGCGGCGGCCAGCTTCTTCTCGGGCAGCGGGTAGAGCTGCTCGATGCGCACGATGGCGGTGTCGTCCGCACCGCGCTTGGCCTTCTCGGCTGCCAGTTCGTAGTAGATCTTGCCGCTGCACAGCAGCAGCTTGGTGACGCCCTCGGCAGCGGGCTGCGTCGGGTCGTCGATGACCGACATGAACCGGCCGCTGACGAAGTCCTCCACGGGGCTCGCGGCGGCCTTCAGGCGCAGCATCGACTTGGGCGTGAACACCACCATCGGCCGCTTCACACCGTCCAGCGCGTGCCTGCGCAGCAGGTGGAAGTAGTTGGCCGGGGTGGAGGGCACCGCCACGGTCATCGAGCCCTCGGCGCACAGCTGGAGGAACCGCTCGATGCGGCCGGAGCTGTGGTCGGGGCCCTGGCCCTCCAGGCCGTGCGGCAGCAGCAGCACGACGTTGCCGCGCTGGCCCCACTTGGCCTCACCGGAGGAGATGAACTCGTCGATGATCGACTGGGCGCCGTTGACGAAGTCGCCGAACTGCGCCTCCCACAGCACCAGGGCGTCCGGGTTGGCCACGGAGTAGCCGTACTCGAAGCCCACGGCGGCGAACTCGGACAGCGCCGAGTCGTACACCATGAACTTGCCCTGCTCCGCCGCCAGGTTCTGTAGCGGGGTGTGCTCCTGGCTGGTCTTGCGGTCGATGACCACCGAGTGCCGCTGGCCGAAGGTGCCGCGCTGCGAGTCCTGGCCGGACAGGCGGATCGTCTTGCCCTCCAGCGCCAGCGAGCCGAAGGCCAGCAGTTCGCCGAAGCCCCAGTCGATGCCGCCCTCGCGGGACATGGTGACCCGGCGCTCCAGCACCGGCTTGACCCTGGGGTGGGCGGTGAAGCCCTCGGGCAGTTGCACCTGGGCGTCACCGATGCGCTCCACGACCTCGCGGGCGATGGCGGTGGGCACCTTGGCCGGGACCTGCTGCTCGGACTCCACCGAGGGGCTGGGCACGATCGGGTGCTTCTCCAGCTCGCGCACCTCGTTGAACACGTGCTCCAGCTGGCTGGCGTAGTCGCGCAGTGCCTTCTCCGCCTCGTCCACGGAGATGTCCCCGCGGCCGATCAGCGACTCGGTGTAGGTCTTCCGCACGCTGCGCTTGCCGTCGATGATGTCGTACATCTCCGGCTGGGTCATCGAGGGGTCGTCGCCCTCGTTGTGGCCCCGGCGGCGGTAGCAGATCATGTCGATCACGACGTCCTTGTGGAACGTCTGCCGGTAGTCCACGGCCAGCTTGGCCACCCAGTAGCAGGCCTCGGGGTCGTCCCCGTTGACGTGGAAGACCGGCGCACCGATCATCTTCGCCACGTCGGTGCAGTACTTGCTGGAGCGGGAGTGCTCCGGGTTGGTGGTGAAGCCGACCTGGTTGTTGACCACCACGTGCACGGTGCCGCCGGTGCGGTAACCGCGCAGCAGCGCCAGGTTCAGCGTCTCGGCGACCACGCCCTGGCCCGCGAAGGCCGCGTCCCCGTGCAGGGCCACGGGCAGCACGGTGAAGCCCTCGCCGCCCTTGTCCAGCAGGTCCTGCTTGGCCCGGACGATGCCCTCCAGCACCGGGTCCACGGCCTCCAGGTGGGACGGGTTGCTGGCCAGCGACACCTTGGTCTCGCCGTCGCCGAACATCCGGAAGTACTTGCCCTCGGCGCCCAGGTGGTACTTGACGTCGCCGGAGCCGTGCGCCTGGCCGGGGTCGAGGTTGCCCTCGAACTCGCGGAAGATCTGCGAGATCGGCTTGCCCACGATGTTGGCCAGCACGTTCAGCCGGCCGCGGTGCGGCATGCCGATGACGACCTCGTCCAGCTCGTGCTCGGCGGCCTTGTCCAGCACCGCGTCCAGCAGCGGGATCAGCGTCTCGCCGCCCTCCAGCGAGAACCGCCGCTGACCCACGTACTTGGTCTGCAGGAAGGTCTCGAACGCCTCGGCGGCGTTGAGCTTGGACAGGATGTACTTCTGCACGGTCGCGGCGGGCTTGTCGTGCACGACCTCGACCCGCTCCTGCAGCCAGCGCCGCTCGGCGGGCTCCAGGATGTGCGTGTACTCCACGCCCACGGTGCGGCAGTAGGAGTTGCGCAGCACCCCGAGGATGTCGCGCAGCTTCATCTTCTCCTGGCCCGCGAAGCCGCCGACCGGGAACTCGCGGTCCAGGTCCCACAGGGTCAGGCCGTGCGAGAGCACGTCCAGGTCCTCGTGGCGGCGCTGGCGGTAGTTCAGCGGGTCGGTGTCGGCCATCAGGTGGCCGCGGGCGCGGAAGGCGTCGATCAGCTCGATGACCCGCGCGGTCTTGTCGACCGAGCCCTCGGGGATGTCCTCGACCCAGCGGATGGGCTCGTAGGGCAGCCGCAGCGAGGTGAAGATGTCGTCGTAGAACCCGTCCTCGCCCAGCAGCAGCTGGTGCACCTTGCGCAGGAACTCACCGGACTCGGCGCCCTGGATGATGCGGTGGTCGTAGGTGGAGGTCAGCGTCATGATCTTGCTGACGCCCATCTCGACCAGGGCCTTCTCGCTGGTGCCCTGGAAGTGCGCCGGGTACTCCATGGCGCCGACGCCCACGATCGTGCCCTGGCCCGCGGTCAGCCGGGGCACCGAGTGGTTGGTGCCGATGGTGCCGGGGTTGGTCAGCGAGATGGTGCTGCCCGCGAAGTCGTCCGCGGTCAGGCCGCCACCGCGGGCCTTGCGGATCAGGTCCTCGTAGGCGCCCCAGAACTGCGAGAACGTCATCGTCTCGCAGCCCTTGATGGAGGCAACCACCAGCGTGCGCTGGCCGTCCTTGCCCGGCAGGTCGATGGCCAGGCCCAGGTTGACGTGCTCCGGGGTGACGAGGACGGGCTTGCCGTCCACCAGCGAGTAGGAGCGGTTCATGTTCGGGTACGCCTGTAGCGCCCGGACCACCGCGTAGCCGATCACGTGGGTGAAGGAGACCTTGCCGCCACGGGTCCGCTTGAGGTGGTTGTTGATCACGATGCGGTTGTCGGCCAGCAGCTTGGCGGGCACGGCGCGCACGCTGGTCGCGGTCGGAACGGTGAGCGAGAGCTCCATGTTCTTCGCGATCGCGGCGGCGGCTCCGCGCAGCGGCTTGGTCTCCGCGCCCTGGGCCGGTGCGGGCGGCTTGGGGGCCGCGGTGGCCGCGGCCGCCGGGGTCGGCTTGCTGCTGGGCAGCTTCGGCGCCGTCGCGGCCGGGGTCCCGTTCGCCGGGGCTGCCGGCGGCGGGGTCGGCGGCGCGGCGGGTGCCGGCGCTGGCGCGGTCGTGGTGACTGTCCCGCCCGATGCTCCAGCCGTGCTCGCGCTGCCATTGCCGGTCGTGCGCTGCGTCGGCTTGAAATCGGCGAAGAAGTCGTGCCACGCCGGGTCTACGGATGACGGATCCGCGAGGAACTGGTCGTACATCTCCTCGACCAGCCACTCGTTCGGGCCGAACTGTGACGCAGGGCTGCTGCTGGACACGGCTGGCGCTCGCCTCTATCTATCTCGCTCTTGGTATTGACACACTCCGCAGCAAGGCTAGTCCTCCGCGCGGGAGGCTTCATACGCGGAGGAGGTCGCACAAGGAGGGGTCCGTCACAGGATCGATACCGATCTTCCTCGTGTAACGCTCGCCATGCACCGGTGATTGAGCTAGATTTAGGGATCTGTATCGATCGAGAACTGTCAAGTTCAGCTCATCGGCGCGGCGAGTCGCTGTGTTCCGAACCACGTTCCGGCCGCCAGGTCAAGGCCTTCGAGGGCACCGCCGACCCACGCGATGTACCCGTCCGGGCGGACCAGCACGGCCTCGGGACGGCCCGGCTCCACCGCCTCGGCGCTGAACACCTCCACCCGGCCGCCCAGCACCGACTCGAACTCGGCGCGGCGCGCGCCCCCGGTCAGGTCCAGCAGCAGGCCGGTGCCCCGATGCAGCAGCCGCATGGCGCCGAACCGCTCCCCGTCGGCGGTCAGCAGCCAGTCGGGCAGCCGCGAGCCCAGCAGCGGGTCGGGCTGCTCGGGGGCGCCGGGCATCTCGTAGCGCAGGTCCAGGCCGGTGATCATCTCCGACAGGAACTTGTTGACCTCGCGGAAGGCCATCATCTCGGCGAACAGCTCGCGCAGCGGGTCCACCGACGGGCTCGGGTTCATCAGCGCGAGCTGGGCCTGGGTGTTGTGGCAGACCCGCTTGGCCACCGGCCAGCGCTCGGAGTGGTAGGTGTCCAGCAGGGCGTCACCGGCCTGCCCGCGCACCGCGGCGGCCAGCTTCCAACCCAGGTTCACCGCGTCCTGCACGCCCGTGTTGAGGCCCTGCCCACCGGCCGGGAAGTGCACGTGCGCGGCGTCGCCCGCGAGGAACACCCGGCCCTCGCGGTACCGGTCGGCCTGGCGGGTGGCGTTGCCGAACCGGGACAGCCAGTAGGTCTCGCCAACCTCGATGTCCAGGCCCGTCACGCGCTTGGTGGTGTCCAGCAGCTCCTTGAGCGTCACCGGGTCGTCCCGGTGCGCGGTGGGCGGCACGAACTCGGCCGCCACGATCCGGTACCGGTCCCCGCCCAGCGGCACGGTGCCGAACACGCCGCCCGCGCAGCGGCTCAGGTGCGGGCCGGTGGGGGTCTGGTCCAGCTGCACGTCGCCGAGCACGGCGTTGAGCGTGGAGGAGTTGCCTGGGAAGCCGATGCCCGCCAGCTTGCGGACCTTGCTGCTGCCGCCGTCGCAGCCGACCAGGTAGTCCGCGCGCAGCTCGTACTCCCCGTCCGGCCCGCTGACGGTGACCGTCACGCCCTGCTCGTCCTGGACCAGGCCGGTCAGGTCGTGCCCGCGCCGCAGGTCCGCGCCCAGCTCGGCCGCGCGCTCCTCCAGCACCGCCTCGGTGCGCGACTGCGGCACCATCAGCGCGTAGGTGTGCCGCCCGTCGAGCTGGTCCAGTTCCAGCAGGCGCATCCCGGCGAAGTGGCCCTTCGGCCAGACCGGGGCGCCCTCGCTGAACCTGTCCAGCAGGCCACGCTGGTCGAGCACCTCCACGGTGCGCGAGTGCAGGCCGAGCGCCCGCGACTGGCCGGTCGGCTTGGCCAGCCGTTCCAGCACCACGGGGCGCACCCCGCCGAGGGCGAGTTCGCAGGCGAGCATCAGACCGACCGGACCTGCACCGACGACGATGACTGTCATGCACTCACCGTCGCCCACGGCGCCGCCCCCGTCAAAGGTGGCTGACCTGCGGATTCAGCAGGTCATGAAGGGTTCTTGACGGCGTAGGCGCGCAGGAACACCTCGACCGCCCCGGAGACCGTCTCCTCGACCCGCGCCGTGGTGAGCGGGACCGCGCCGAACAGGGAGAGGGTCTGCAACTCGCCGACGAGCAGCGAGGTGAGCTGGCTGGCCGCGCGGGCCGGGTCCGGCACGTCCAGGACGCCCTCCTCGTGCAGCCGGGCCAGGTGCCCGGTGAGCTTGGGCTGGGCCAGCCCGGGCCCCGCGTTCTGCCAGGCGCGCAGCAGCTGCGGGTACCGGGTCGCCTCGCCGACGATCAGCCGCCGCAGCGCGGCCAGTTCCTGGTGCGAGAGCAGTTCCACCCACTCGCGGCCGAGCCGGGTCAGCCCCGCGGCCAGCTCGTCGGACTCGGCAAGCACCTGGTCGAGGATCTCCAGGAAGCGCGCCGCCGCCGGTTCGAGCATCGTCTCGATGACGGTCAGGAACAGGTTCTCCTTGTCCCCGTAGTAGTTGTAGATCGTCTGCTTGGAGACGCCCGCCTCGGCCGCGATCACGTCCACGCTGGTCCCGACGTAGCCCTCGCGCACGAACACCTGGGCGGCCGCCTCGACCACGGCCCTGCGCTTGGCCGACAACGTCTGCACCGACATGCGATCAGTGTCCTCTCCGCGGCTGGGCAACTGCTGGGGCTTCCCAGTTTGGACTACCTAGTCTATTCTCGTTTGGACTAGACCGTCTAGTCCAAAGGAGGAGGCATGACCACGGCACCGGCACCGGCGCGCAAGCTGGATCCCGCCCTGCTCAAGCTCGCGGGCGTGGTCGTGCTGGGCGCGCTGATGTCCTCGCTGGACACCACCGTGGTCAACGTCGGCGTGGACACGCTGGGCACCGACCTGCACGCCCCGCTGCCGCTGGTGCAGTGGGTGAGCACCAGCTACCTGCTCGCGCTCTCGCTGGTGATCCCGCTGTCCGGCTGGGCCGTGGACCGGTTGGGGGCCAAGAAGGTCTGGCTGCTGTCGCTGAGCGTGTTCGTGATCGGCTCCGCGCTGTGCGGGCTGGCGAACTCCATCGGCGAGCTGATCGCGTTCCGCGCGTTGCAGGGACTCGGCGGCGGCCTGCTCATGCCGGTGTTGCAGACGATCCTGGCCCGTGCGGCCGGACCGGCGCTGGTCGGGCGGCTGATGAGCCTGGTGACCCTGCCGGTGATGCTCTCCCCGGTGTTCGGCCCGGTGCTGGCCGGTTTCCTGATCGACACCCTGGGCTGGCAGTGGATCTTCTACGTGAACCTGCCCATCGGCGTGGTCGCGCTGGCGCTGGCCTGGTTCAAGCTGCCCGCGGGCGAACCGGTGCCCAGCGAGCGGCTGGACTGGCTGGGCATGCTGCTGCTCTCGCCCGGGCTGGCGGCCTCGGTGTACGGCCTGATCCTGATCGGTGAGGGCGGCGACACCGCGGGCGGCGCCGGGTGGCTGGTGGCCGGGCTCGCACTGGTCGGCGCGTTCTGCTGGCACGCGCTGCGCGGCCGGGAGGCCAAGCCGCTGCTGGACCTGAGGTTGTTCGCCACCAAGGGGTTCAGCGTCTCCTGGCTGGGCGCCTTCCTGCTCGGCGCGGGCCTGTTCGGCTTCCTGTTCGTGCTGCCGCTGTACTACCAGGTCGGCCTGGGCAAGAACGCGCTGGAAGCGGGCCTTTTCCTGCTGCCGCAAGGTGTTGGCGTGGCCCTGGTGTCCCCGTTCACCGGTCGGCTCACCGACCGCTTCGGGGTGCGCGCCGTGGTCACGCTGGGGGTGCTGGCCATGGTCGTCGGCACGGCGCCCTTCGTGCTGCTGGACAGCCACCCCGACTCGGTCCAGCTCGTGGTCGCGCTGGTGCTGCGCGGGCTCGGCCTGGGCGCCAGCCTGATGCCGACCACGGCCGCCGCCTACCAGTTCGTGGCCAAGCAGACCGTGCCGCGCGCGGCCACCCTGATGGCCATCAGCCAGCGGATCGGTGGATCACTGGCCACCGCGGTGCTCGCCGTGGTGCTGCACCGCTGGCTGGACGCCACCGGCAACAACATGGCCTTCTCCTTCGGCCAGACCTTCCTGTGGGCGCTGGCCATCGGCCTGCTCGCACTCGTACCCGCACTGATGCTCCCGGCAAGAACCCGTCCCTAAAGGAGTCCCCGTCGTGGCCCACCTTCTGCACATCGACACCTCGGCTCGGCAGGAGGGCTCGATCAGCCGCCAGCTGACCCGCGCCTTCGCCGACGCCTGGCGGGCCGCCAACCCCGGCGGCACGGTCACCTACCGCGACCTGGCCGCCAACCCCATCCCGTACGCGGACATGCCCGACCTGGCGACCGCCTTCCTGCCCGCCGACCAGCTCAGCCCCGAGCTGGCGGACAGCTTCGCCGTCACCGAGGAGCTGATCAGCGAGCTGGAGGCCGCCGACACCTACGTGATCGGCGCCCCGATGTACAACTTCATGGTGCCCGCCGTGCTCAAGGCGTGGGTGGACCGCATCGTGCTGCCGGGCCGCACCTTCGACCCGAACAGCCGTGAGGGCAAGCTGGTCGGCAAGGACGTCACGTTCATCACCTCGCGCGGCGGTTCCTACGCCCCGGGCACCCCGCGCGCCGGGTTCGACTACCAGGAGCCGTGGCTGCGCGCCGCCCTTGGCCAGGTGGGCCTGGACGACATCCGGTTCATCCACTGCGAGATGACCCTGGCCAAGGTGATGCCCAAGCTGGCCCAGTTCATCCCGCTGGCCGACGAGTCCTACGACAAGGCCATCGCCACCATCAAGTCCCTCTTCTGACCCCGAGTCCCGCTCTGCGGAGCGCGAGTCCCGGCCAAGGGCGCGCGAATCCCGCCGAGCGGGCGCCCCACCCCGGGAACCCCCGCGCGTGTCGGCGCTTCCGGTGACGCGTGTCGGCGCTTGCGGTACGGCGTGTTGCCGCTTCCGGTACGGATTCCCACGAGCCGGGAAGCCGCCCGCGAAGTGCCAACACACCACGCCGGAAGCGCCGACACACCGCCCACGGAGCGCCGACACGCGGGGCTCCCCCGTGGGGCCGCACGAGACCACCTGGCCACCCCTCCGGGGCGCCGCGCCTCACCCCTCACCCCGGCGCGGCGCCCCACCCCGCGGCGCTCTGGGGGTGCCGCGGGGGTGAATCTGGTCCCCGACCACGGGATTCACCGCTCCATCAGTTCCCTTTCAGCACTGGTGAGCACAGTCGTGCCAAGGACCAGTACGAGGTGAGGGGCGCCAGATGGGCAACACCGGCCGGCAACCGACCGACGCGGCGGCGATCGGGCGCCTGAGCACGGCCTACGCGCAGTCGAAGATCCTGCACAGCGCCGTGGAGATCGGGCTGTTCGAACTGCTGGCGAAGGGACCGGCCAGCGCGGGGGAGATCCGCGAGCAGCTGGGGCTGCACCCGCGCCTGGTGCGCGACTTCCTCAACGCGCTGGTGGCGCTGGACCTGCTGGAGCGCGAGGGCGAGCAGTACCGCAACTCCGCCGCGGCACAGGAGGTGCTGGTGCCCGGTGGGCCGGTCTACCTCGGCGGGCGGATCAAGACCGCCAGCCAGCGGCACTACCAGATGTGGGGCAAGCTGGCCGAGGCGCTGCGGGACGGCGAGCCCAAGGCGGCGCAGGGCGGGCACGGCGCATTCGAGCGGCTCTACCAGGACCCGGTGGCCGCCAAGAACTTCCTCGTGCACATGGACGCCAACAACGCCGTGGTCGCCCCGCAGCTGGCGGAGGCCGTGGACTGGTCGTCCTACCAGGACTTCGTGGACGTGGGCGGCGCGCGCGGCAACGTGGCGGGCCGGTTGGTGCAGGCGCACGCGCACCTGCGCGGCGGCGTGTTCGAGCTGCCCGCGATCGAGCCGTTTTTCGACGAGCTGATGGCCGAGTTCGGCGTGACCGACCGGGTTTCCTTCCACGGCGGGGACTTCTTCACCACCCCGTTGCCGGAGACCGATGTCGTGGTGTTCGGCCACGTGCTGCACGACTGGGACGCCACGCGCAACCTGGAACTGCTGGAGCGCGCGCACGCGGCGATCCGGCCGGGCGGTGCGGTGGTGGTCTACGACCAGATGCTCGACGAGGACGCGCCCGACCTGCGCAGCCTGATCGGCAGCCTGAACGTCGCGCTGATCACGGAGGGCGGCGGGGAGTACACCGTGGCCGAGGGCCGGACCTGGGTGGAGAAGGCCGGGTTCACCTTCCGGTACGCCAAGAAGCTGGCCAAGGGCAACGACACCGTGCTGGTGGCCACGCGATGACCTCACCCGAGGTGTTGCTGGTCGGCGCGGGGCCGGTCGGCCTGGTCGTCACGCACGAGCTGGCCCGCCGAGGCGTGCGGGTGCGCGTGGTGGACGCCGCAGCCGGGCCCGCGGTGACCAGCCGTGCGCTGGCCACGCACCCGCGTTCGCTGGAGACCTACGACCAGATGGGCGTGCTGGCGGACCTGCTGCCGCGTGGCCGGCAGGTCACCCGGTTCACCCTGCACAGCGGGCGGCACGAGGCCCGGCTGGGTGCCGACTACTCGCACCTGCCCACCCGGTTCCCGTTCACGCTGATGATCGACCAGGTGATCACCGAGGAGGTGCTGCGCACGGCGTCGGCCCGGCTCGGCGTGCGGGTGGAGTGGTCCACCCGGCTGGAGTCCTTCCAGGAGCGCGGGGACCACGTGCACGCCGTGCTGCGGCACGCCGACGGCAGCACCGAGGAACTGGACGTGCCCTGGCTGGTCGGCACCGACGGCGGGCACAGCACCGTCCGAAAAGGACTCGGGCTGCCGCTGATCGGCGACTCCTCGGAGACCTGGCTGATCGCCGACGCGCAGGTGGACACCGAGCTGCCGCAGACCAGCATCCACTGGGTGCGCACGCCCACCGGCACGGTGATGCTGGTTCCCTTCCCGGACAAGGGAAAGTGGCGGCTGCTGGACACCGCCGAGGCCAGCTACGACGGGGACGACACCGCGGTGGCCGCCCGGTTCCAGGCCAAGATCGCGGCCGGTACCGCCAGCGAGCTCGTGGTGCACCCGCCGACCTGGGTGTCGGTGTTCACCATCCAGCAGCGCATGATCCCGCGGATGCGCCGTGGCCGGTGCTTCGTGGCCGGGGACGCCGCGCACGTGCACAGCCCAGCCTCCGGGCAGGGCCTGAACACCGGCGTGCAGGACGGCTACAACCTGGCGTGGAAGCTGGCCGACGTCGTGCGGGGGCACGCGCCGGACTCCTTGCTGGACAGCTACTCCGCGGAGCGCGTGCCAGTGGGCAAGGCGCTGCTCGGGTCCACCAAGAAGGCAACCAGCCTGGTACAGCTGAAGAGCACGGCCGCGGCGATCGGGCTGCCCATCGGACTCGCCGTGCTGCGTACGCTGAACCCGTTGCGCAACAAGATCGAGCGCAAGATCATGGGCGGCATGTCCGCACTTGGACTGTCCTATCAGGACAGTCCGTTGACGCGGACCGGTCCCGGTGAGCGGCTGCTCAAGGTGGACGCCTCGGGTGCGCTCAGCCCGGGCTGGGCGGCCCTGGTGGAGGAGGTCCGCGACACCCGGTGGAGCCTGTTGCTGTTCTCGCCGGGCGAGGCGGCCACCGAGCGGGCGCGGCTGCTGGACAAGGAGCACGCAGCCTGGCTGTCCGTGCGCTCGGTGCACCGCGGAAATGGCGCCGACGATCTGGTGAACCCACTTTCTGATCCGGACGGCCGCGTTCACCTGGACCATTCGGCGGAACCGGATTCGTGGATTCTGGTCCGTCCGGACGGGTACGTATCGGCGAGTGGATCCGGCGACTTCACAATTCCTTACCTGGAGAAATGATGGACTACGGGCTGGCGGGCAAGGTCGTTCTGGTCACCGGGGCGAGCGGCGGAATCGGGGGGAGCACCGCTCGCGTTTTCGCGGCCGAGGGCGCGACCGTGGCCGTGGCCTACCGGGACAACCTGGCCGGGGCCGAGCTGCTCGTGAAGGAGCTGGGCCCCACCGCCTTCCCCGTCCGCTATCTGCTGGAAGAACCGGAATCCGCGGTCGAGCAGGTCTCACAACGCTGCGGCGGGGTGGACGTGCTGGTCACCAGTGCGGTGCGGCCCGGAGCGCGCCGGGCCCCCGGCAGTCCATTTGAAACACTCGCACCCGCGGAATACGCGTCATTCCTGCAGGACAACCTGACCGCCACCCTGCGCACCACCCAGCTCGTGCTGCCGTGGATGCGCCAGCGCGGCTGGGGGCGCGTCGTGCTGGTGTCCTCGCGCGTGGTCGACGGCGGCAAGCCGGGCCGGGAGGTCTACGGGGCGGCCAAGGCGGGCCTGCACGGCTTCGCCAGCAGCCTGAGCTGGGACGTCGGCCGGGACGGTGTGCTGGTCAACGTGGTGTGTCCGGGCATGGTGCCCACCGAGTCGGTGGCCGCGCAGGTACCCGCTCCGGTGCTGAAGCAGGAGGCGCAGCGCACGCCGACCGGCCGGCTGGCCACCCCGGAGGAGGTCGCGGGCGCCATCGTGTGGCTCGGGTCGGCGGCCAACGGCAACATCACCGGACAGGTGCTGACCGTCGCGGGCGGGCGCTGACCGCCCTGCACGTTTGAGGTGCATTCCTGCCCGCGTGTCACTTGAATCCGAGAACGGTCCCGATTGGTTACGCTTTGTCCGTTTTTGGTTGTCGGTGATTGGCGTACATGCTGGTTGTGCACTTTCGTGCAATCGATCGTCAACCGCATAGCGGTTATGCGTCTCACGTCACTTCGCAAGACATTACCCCGTGACTAGTCGAGTTTCTTACATTCCCTTGAGATTGGGCGACTGTGGGTAGTTGTGCCTGTTCCCGAGGTGTCGGACGGTAGTCGTGTATCGGTTAAGCGGGTGCTCGATCACGGACCGTTGCCGGTTGAATGCGCCGCTCGGAGCGTTACGAAAACGCTGAGCGCTTGCTATTGTCGGCGCCTGGGGGAACGTCAGGGCGCATCGCGAAATCGTTCTGTGATCACGAGCGGTCGCCCCGCGTGTCCAAATGCGGATGAAGGGGGCTCTGCGGTGTTCGTCGGCTTGCTCGGCTCGTTCGAGGTCCGGCTGGGGGACAGGCCCGTCACGCCCTCGGCGCCGAAGTTGCGCACGGTGTTGGCGTTGCTGGCGCTCAGCGCCGATTCGGTGGTCCACCTGGACCAACTCGTCGAGGAGCTGTGGGAGCACAACCCGCCCGGCAGCCCGTCGACCACCTTGCAGACCTACGTCTACCAACTGCGCAAGTTGCTCGCGGGCGCCTACGGCCCGGTCGAGGACACGCTGCCGAACGGAGTCACCCTGCTGACCCGTTCGCAGGGCTACGAGTTCCGGCTGTCCAAGGATTCCGTGGTCGACGTGCAGACCTTCGAGACCCTGCTGGAGCGCGGGCGGCGCGCGCTGGACGGCGGTCGCACCGAGGAGGCCGCGCAGCTGCTGCGCGACGCGCTGGGGCAGTGGCGCGGTCCCGCCTTCGGTGGCATCACCACCGGGCCGGTGCTCTCCGCGCGGGCCACGCACCTGGAGGAGAGCCGCAAGAGCGCGCTGGAGCTGCGCTTCGAGGCCGACCTCGCGCTGGGCCGCCACCGCAGGGTGGTGGACGAACTGGCCGGGGTGGTCAAGGCGCAGCCCACGCACGAGGGCTTCTCCGCCAAGCTGATGACCGCCCTGTACCGCTGCGGGCGGCGGGTCGAGGCGCTGGAGGTCTTCCAGCGGCTGCGCTCGGAGTTCGTCGCACAGCTGGGGCTGGAGCCCTCGCTCACCCTCAACGCACTGCACCAGTCCGTGCTGACCGACGACCCCGCACTGGTGCTGCCCGCCTCGACGGTGCGCATCGCCGCGGTGCCCGCGCAGCCCGAGCCCGAACCCGAACCGGCCCCGCAGGCGCGCCCCATCGCCCCGGTGACCCGGCTGCCACTGCCCGCGCCCGAGGGCACGATCGCGCAGATCCCGCCCGCCACGTTCCACTTCGTCGGCAGGCACAACGAGCTGGCACTGCTCACCGAGCTGATCGGCGCCGCGGCCACCGACGACCGGCACGGCCTGCGCATGGCCGAGGTCACCGGCCCGCCCGGGGTCGGCAAGTCCACGCTGGTGGTCACCGCGGCGCACCACGTGCGACGGTCCTTTCCGGACGGTCAGGTCTTCGTGGACCTGCGGCCGGTCAACGACGGGGCCGAGTCCCTGCACGAGGTGCTCGCCGGCGCCCTGCGCTCGGCCGGTGTCCCGCTGCGCCCCGGGCAGGTGACCGCAGCCGAGATCGCCTACTCGTTCCGGAGCTGGAGCGCGGAACGGCGGGTGCTGGTGGTGGCCGACGACGTGATGTCCATCGGCCAGCTCGACGGGATCCGGCCCAGCGGGCCGGGCAGCGCCATGCTGGTGACCAGCCGCCGCAGGCTGCACTGCCCCGGTGCCGTGTCGGCCATCGAGCTCGCCCCGCTGTCGATCTCCGAGGGCGTGCAGCTGTTGCAGGCCGTCCTCGGTGAGGCACGGGTGCGCGAGGAGCGGGAGCACGCCGCCGAACTGGTCGGGCTGTGCCTGCGGCTGCCGCTGGTGATCAGCGCCATCGGTGGGCGGCTGGCCTACCGCAGGCGGTGGACCCTGGCCCGCATGCGGTACCGCCTCGCGGCCGATCCCGGTGTGCTGCTGCGGGTCCGGACCGGCGGGGCGACCCTGCGCGACACCCTGGTCGGCAACTACTGGACGCTGACCGCCCAACAGCGGGCCGCGTTCCTGGCGGTCGCCGCGCAGGACGAGGACTTCGTGGACGAGCGGGTGCTCGCCGAACTGCTGGCGACCGACACGATGGACGCTGAAGAACTGCTGGAGGCGTTGGCCGACTCCTACCTGTTGGAGGAGGTCATGGACCTGGTCTACGGCAGCACCACCCGCTACCGCATCACCAAGCCGCTGCGGCTGATCGCCGCCGAGGTGCTGCGGCCCGCGCGGGGGTGCCAGTCCGAACCGGTCCTTCAGAGCGGTTTCAGCCCGTCCTCACAGGCACGTGCGAGCTTGGTCGACGACAGTGACGAGGCTGTCGTCGATCACGGCCCAGCCGGCCGCTCCCTCACCGGATAGCGATCTTCCCCAGGCTGGGCGCATCTGGAGGGTGCTGTTGTGGACACAGGCAGACGTGTGGTGGTCACCGGCATCGGTGTCGTGGCGCCGGGTGGCACCGGGCGCGAAGCCTTCTGGGACCTGATCTCCTCGGGCCGCACCGCGACCCGGCGCATCAGCTTCTTCGACCCGAGCCCGTTCCGGTCCCAGGTGGCCGCCGAGTGCGAGTTCGACCCGGTGCACCAGGGCCTGACCCCGCGCCAGGCAAGGCGGATGGACCGGGCCGCCCAGTTCGCCGTGGTCTGCGCCCGCGAGGCGCTGACCGACAGCGGGCTGTCCACCACCGACCTGGACCCGCGCCGCACCGGTGTGTCCATCGGCAGCGCCGTCGGCTGCACCACCGGGCTGGAGGCGGAGTACTCGGTGGTCAGCGACAGCGGTCGCAAGTGGCAGGTGGACAACGACTACGCCGTGCCGCAGCTGTTCGACTACTTCGTGCCCAGCTCGATCTCCTCGGAGGTGGCCTGGGACGTGGGCGCGGAGGGGCCGGTGGCGCTGATCTCCACCGGCTGCACCTCTGGGCTGGACGCGGTGGGCCACGGCCGGGACGTGATCACCGACGGGCTGGCCGACGTGGTGATCGCGGGCGCCACGGACGCACCCATCTCGCCGATCACCGTGGCCTGCTTCGACGCGATCAAGGCGACCACCCCGCGCAACGACGAGGCCGAGACCGCCTCGCGGCCGTTCGACCGCAGCCGCAACGGTTTTGTGCTCGCCGAGGCCTCGGCCGTGTTCGTGCTCGAGGAGCTCGGGCACGCGCGTCGCCGGGGCGCCCGGATCTACGCGGAGATCTCCGGCTTCGCCACGCGCTGCAACGCCTTCCACATGACCGGGCTGCGTCCGGACGGCAAGGAGATGGCCGAGGCGATCCGGGTCGCGCTGGACCAGGGGCGGATCAACCCGACCGAGGTGGACTACGTCAACGCGCACGGCTCGGGCACCAAGCAGAACGACCGGCACGAGACGGCCGCGGTCAAGCTCAGCCTCGGTGAGCACGCGTACCGCACCCCGATGAGCTCGATCAAGTCGATGATCGGCCACTCGCTGGGCGCGATCGGCTCGGTGGAGATCGCGGCCTGCCTGCTGGCGATGCGGGAGGACCTGTTGCCGCCCACGGCGAACCTGCACGAGCCCGACCCCGAGTGCGACCTGGACTACATCCCCAGGGTCGCCCGCGAGAAGAAGGCGGACGTGGTGCTCACCGTGGGCAGCGGCTTCGGTGGGTTCCAGAGCGCCATGGTGCTGGACAGGAGAACAGCATGAACAAGCCGATCGTGACCGGCATCGGTGTGCTGGCCCCGACCGGGCTGGGCACCGAGCAGTACTGGGCCGCGACCCGCAACGGTGCCAAGGGAATCGGTCCGGTGAGCCGGTTCGAGACCGAGCAGTACCCGGTGGTGCTGGCGGGGGAGATCGACGGGTTCGAGGCCCGCGAACACCTGGCGAGCCGCCTGCTGCCGCAGACCGACCACATGACCCGGCTCGCGCTCGTGGCGGCCGACTGGGCGCTGGCCGATGCCGGGGCCAAGGCCGAGGAGCTGCCCGAGTTCTCCGCCGGCGTGGTCACCGCCAGCACCTCCGGTGGCTTCGAGTTCGGCCACCGCGAACTGGAAGCCCTGTGGAGCAAGGGAAGCGAGCACGTCAGCGCCTACCAGTCCTTCGCCTGGTTCTACGCCGTCAACACCGGTCAGATCTCCATCCGGCACGGCCTGCGCGGCGCGGGCGGCGTGGTGGTCACCGAGCAGGCGGGTGGCCTGGACGCCTTTGCCATGGCGCGCAGGAGGTTACGCGACGGCGCGGGCCTGATGCTCACCGGCGGGGTGGACAGCGCGCTGTGCCCGTGGGGCTGGGTGGCGCAGATCGCCTGCGGGCGGCTGAGCACCTCCACCGACCCCGAGCGGGCCTACCTGCCCTTCGACAGCGCCGCCAACGGGTTCGTACCCGGTGAGGGCGGTGCGATCCTGGTCGTCGAGGACCCCGAGTCCGCGGCGGCGCGCGGAGTTGCCCGTGACTACGGCACCTTCGCCGGCTACAGCGCCACGTTCGACCCGCCGCCCGACTCGGGACGGCCCTCGGCGCTGCGCCGTGCCATCGAGAACGCCCTCGACGACGCGGGCTGTCAACCGTCCGATGTGGACGTCGTGTTCGCCGACGGGGCCGGTGTGCCCGAACTGGACCTGGCCGAGGCCGAGGCGATCAGCGCGGTGTTCGGTGCCAACGGGGTCCCGGTCACCGCGCCGAAGACCGCCACCGGCCGGCTCTACTCCGGTGGGGCCGCACTGGACCTGGCCACCGCCCTGCTCGCCCTGCGCGACGGACTGATCCCGCCCACGCCCAACGTGTCCGAACTGGCGCCGGGCATCGACATCGACCTGGTCACCGGCCAACCGCGCCGCGCCGACCTGCGCACCGCTGTGGTGCTCGCCCGCGGCTACGGCGGCTACAACTCCGCCGTCGTGCTGCGCGCGCCCGACAAGCCCTGATCAGCACTAGACCCTTGAGGAGTACCGCAAAATGTCCGAGATGACCTGTACCGACCTGGTGGCCATCATCCGCGAGTGCGCAGGCGACTCCGACACCGCCGACCTGGACGGCGACATCCTCGACGTGAGCTTCGAGGAGCTGGGCTACGACTCGCTGGCCATGCTGGAGACCGCGGGCCAGACCCAGCGCCGCTACGGCATCACCCTCGACGACGACGTCGTGGTGGAGGCCAAGACCCCGCGCGAGTTCCTCGACCTGGTCAACGGCAAGCTCGTCGCCGCCGCCTGACCCCAAAACGTCGCGTGCCGCTTGAGACGCGAAGCGTCTCAAGCGGCACGCGACAGGACTCAGAGGTCGTCGCGGGTGACCTTGCGGTACTTGACCAGCCAGGAGCCGCCGTCCTGTACGAGGGTGTCCTCGCACAGGGTGCTGAACGCGATGCTTGGGGTGCCGCCCTTCTTGGTGGCCACGATCAGGGCGTAGCTGCGCACGAACAGGGTGTCGTCCTCACCGCGGTCGATGGTGAGCATGCCCAGCCAGTGCCTGCGCACCTCCTGGGCCTCGGTCAGCTTGGCGTGCGCCTGGCGGACCGCCGCTGAGATCACGGCGCGGCCCATGGAGGGCTCCGGGTGCGCGTTGGCCTCGAACACGCCGTCCTCGGTGAAGGTGGCGGCCCACGCCTCGGCCTCGCCCGCGTCCAGCTGCTGCATCTGGCGGGCGTAGAAGTGCTGGATCTCCTGGTACAGCTCGGTGGAGACGGTACTCATCAGTGTTCCTCTCGGCTCAGCTGCCGTCATGGGTGACGTAGCGCTCACGGACCTGCCAGCCGGACCCGTGCCGTACGAGCACGTCACGGCCGATGGTGCTGCGGTAGAACTCCGGCTGACCGCCCTTCGCGGTCTCCACGACGAAGGCGTAGAAGCGGGTCGCCAGCGAGTCGGGGCCAAGCCGGTCCACGGTGAGCATGCCCAGCCAGTGCCGGTGCAGCACCCCGTTCTCCCTGGCCTCGTTGACGATCCGGTGCGCGACCCTGGTGATGATCTCCCGGCCGCGCGCGGGTTCCGGGTTGGCGTTGTTGGCGATCACGGCGTCCTCGACGAAGGTCTCGACCCAGTCCTGCACCCGCCCGGAGTCGATGAGCTGCATCTGACGGGAGTAGAAGCAGCGCACCTGCTCGTAGACCTCCGCGCTGACCGGTGTGCTCGTTGTCGTGGACGTCACGATGCTCATCTCCTCACCACTCTGATCGCCCAACAGGCTGGGCACTGCGGCTGGTGGACAACTGAAGGAGCGGTGAAGCGAACCGGTCCCGCGCAATCACCGGGAGTTCAGCGGACCACCACGCGCGCTGGGCACAGTGAGCGGCAAGTCAGCGCCGAGCACCCAGGAGGCAGTCGTGGAGGTCATCCAGACCGACGTGTGCGTCGTCGGTGGCGGGCCTGCCGGGCTGACCCTCGCGCTGCTGCTGGCCCGTTCCGGGGTGGACGTGGTCCTCGCCGAGCGGATGCGCTCCTTCGACCGCGAGTACCGGGGCGAGATCCTCCAGCCCAGCGCGCAGCTCGCCCTCGCCGAGATCGGCGTGCTCGACGCGGTGCTGGCCCGTGGCGCCTACCCGATGCGCAGCTTCCAGCTCGCCACCCCGGACAAGGTGCTGCTGGACATCGACTACCGCAGGCTGCCCGCCCCGCACAACCACCTGTTGAGCGTCCCGCAGCGGCACGTCCTGGAGTCCCTGCACGAGGCGTGCGCCGCGACACCCGGTTTCCGCCAGCTGGACGGCAGTTCCGCCAACCAGGTGCTGAGCCAGGACGGCCGCGTGGTCGGCATTCGCTGCGGCACCGGTGAGTCCGAGCGCGAGGTACGTGCGCGCTGGGTGGTGGCCGCCGACGGCCGGTACTCCAAGACCCGCCAGCTGGCGGGTATCGACTACAGGCGGGTCGACACCTTCCAGCACGACATCGCCTGGCTCAAGCTGAAGGTCCCCGGCTTCCGGTCCGAGGTGGTCCAGATCCACCGCAACGGTGAGCACGTGTCGCTGATCCACGACTCGTACCCGGACCAGGTGCAGGTCGGCCTGCTCGTGCCGCACGGGCGCTACCGTGAGCTGTCCCAGCAGGGCATCGACCACGTGAAGTCCTTGCTGTGCAAGGCGGTTCCGCAGTTCGCGGGCGAGATCACCGACCAGGTGCACAAGCTCGGTGACCTCACCCTGCTGGACGTCTTCTCGGGCAGGGCGAGCGAGTGGGTCCGCGACGGCCTCGTGCTGATCGGCGACTGCGCGCACACGCACAGCCCGATCGGCGCGCAGGGCGTCAACCTGGCCATCGCCGACGCCGTGGAACTGCACCCGGCGCTGGTCGAGGCGCTGCGGGCCGACACCAGCAGCGCCGGCGCGCTCGCCGAGTTCGCGCAGCGCAGGCAGCGAGCCGTGGAGTCGGTCTTCTCCTTGCAGGCCAGGCAGAGCAGGGCGATGCTCTCCGACGGCAAGGTCATCAACGCGCTGCGGCCGGTGCTGGCCAAGGTGCTGCCGCACACCCCGATCTTCGGCAAGGTCCTGCGCACCATCGCCTACGGCGCCGTGCCGACCCGCCCCCGCACCGACCTGTTCGCCCCGGTCGCGTGATCCCTGAATCCGAAAAACCCTTGGAGGGCAGCAAGATGTCCGTGGCCGAGAAGCGGGTCGCCGTGGTGACCGGTGCGACGAGCGGGATCGGGCTCGCGATCACCCGCAGCATCGCCGAGCAGGGCAACCAGGTGTTCTTCTGCGCCCGCGACGGCGAGCGTGTGGCCTCCACCGTGAAGGAGCTGCGCGAGGCCGGGCTGGACGTGGACGGTGCCTCCTGCGACGTGCGCTCCCCGGAGGAGGTCAAGTCCTTCGTGGCCGCGGCGGTCAACCGCTTCGGCCCGATCGACATCCTGGTCAACAACGCCGGGCGCGGGGGCGGCGGGGAGACGGCCAAGATCCCCGACGAGCTGTGGTACGACGTGATCAACACCAACCTGCACAGCGTGTTCCTGATGACCCGCGAGGTGCTCGCCGAGGGCGGCATGCAGGACAAGGCCAGCGGGCGGATCATCAACATCGCCTCGACCGGCGGCAAGCAGGGCGTCGTGCTCGGTGCCCCGTACTCGGCGGCCAAGCACGGGGTGGTCGGCTTCACCAAGGCGCTGGGCCTGGAGCTGGCCAAGACCGGCATCACCGTGAACGCGGTCTGCCCCGGCTACGTGGAAACCCCGATGGCGCAGGGGGTTCGCCAGCGCTACGCGAAGTTCTGGGAGACCAGCGAGGACGCGGTGCTGGAGAAGTTCAACGCCAAGATCCCGCTGGGCCGCTACTCCACCCCACAGGAGGTGGCCGGACTGGTCGGCTACCTGCTCACCGACACCGCAGCCTCCATCACCGCACAGGCGCTCAACGTCTGTGGTGGCCTGGGCAACTACTGAGGAGACCACGACGATGACCGAGCTCACCGTGCACAACACCGAGCACCGGATCACCATCTCGGCTCCCGTCGAGGCGGTGTACGGACTGCTCGCCGACGTCATCCGCTGGCCGCAGCTGTTCGGACCCACCGTGCACACCGAGCAGGTGGAGCGGACCGAGACGACCGAGCGCATCCGCATCTGGGCCACCGCCAACGACGAGGTCAAGACCTGGACCTCGCGCCGCGAGCTGGACCCGGTGGCGCACCGCATCACCTTCCGCCAGGAGGTCTCCCAGCCCCCGGTGGCCGCCATGGGCGGCGCCTGGGTGCTCAGCTCCACTGAGGACGGTGGCACGCTCGTCGTGCTGGAGCACGACTTCTCCGCCGTGGACGACCTGCCCGAGAACGTGGACTGGGTCAGCAAGGCAGTGGACCGCAACAGCGAGCACGAACTGGCCAACCTCAAGCAGATCGCGGAGAACCTGTCCGCCACCGAGGACCTGCTGATCAGCTTCGACGACGTGGTCGAGATCGAGGGCGACCGCGCCGACGTGTACCGGTTCCTGTACCGCTCGCAGGACTGGCCGGACCGGCTGCCGCACGTGGCCAGGCTGGACCTGGTCGAGGACGTGCCGGGCATCCAGCTGATGGAGATGGACACCAAGACCGCCGACGGCTCCATGCACACCACCAAGTCCGTGCGGGTGTGCACGCCGGAGTCGGTGATCGTCTACAAGCAGCTCAAGGTTCCCGCCCTGATGACCGTCCACACGGGCCGGTGGACCCTGGAGGAGGCCGGCACCGGCGTCCGCGCCACCTCCACGCACACGGTCGTGATCAAGCCCGACGCCGTGACGAAGATCCTCGGCGAGCAGGCCACTGTGGACGATGCCAAGGCGTTCGTGCGCAAGGCGCTCGGCACGAACAGCACCACGACCCTGCGCTACGCCAAGGAGTTCGCGGAGGCAGCCCGTGCTGGTCGATGACCTGCTCCGGGTCGCGGCGGAGAAGGCCCCCGACCAGCCCGCCGTGATCGGGTCGAGCCGGACCCTGACCTTCGCCGAGCTGGACGCCGAGGCCACGGCCTTCGCCTCGGCCCTGGTCGAGCAGATCGGGTCGGAAGGCTCGATCGTGGCGCTGACCTCCTTGCTGGAGCCGGAGTTCGCGGTCGCCTACTACGGGGTGATCCGCAGCGGCAACGTGTCGCTGCCGGTCAACCCGCTGCTGCGCGAGGACGGCCTGAACCACATCCTCACCGCGTCCGCGGCCCGGCTGCACTTCAAGCTCGACGAGCCGCTGCCCCGCTCGGACAAGCCGCTGCCCGCGCGTGAGTCGAGTGTGGACGATGTGGCCTGCGTCCAGTTCACCAGCGGGACGACGGCGCTGCCCAAGGGGGTTCGGCTCACCCACGCGAACCTGACCACCAACGCGGCGCAGATCGCGCAGGCGCACGAGCTCGGCCCCGACTCGGTCACGGTCAACCACCTGCCGACCTACCACCTGATGCACCTGAACTCCGCGGTGCACGCCGGTGCGACGCAGGTGCTGTGCACCGACACCGACCTGGCCGCGTCGATCGAGCTCGCCAACGAGCGCCGGGCCACGCACTACTACAGCCTGCCGGTCAAACTTGGCCGCCTGGCAGCGGATCCGCGGCTGTCCGAGCTGAAGCTGGACACCGTGCGGGTGATCGCCTCCGGGGGATCCGCCCTGCCGCCGCGGTCCGCCACCACCCTGGGCGAGCACTTCGGCATCCCGGTGATCCAGGGCTACGGCCTGGCCGAGACCTCCCCGCTGACCCACTCCGACGGGCCGTCCCACCCCAAGATCGGGTCGGTCGGGCCGGTGGTCGAGGGCACCGAGTGCCGGATCGTCGGCATCGAGTCCCGCGAGGTGCTCGGCACCGGGGAGCAGGGCGAGGTGCAGTTGCGCGGCCCACAGCTGATGAAGGGCTACCTGGACACCGACCTGTCCGAGGTCACCGAGGACGGCTGGCTGTCCACAGGGGACGTCGGCTACGTGGACGAGGACGGCTACCTGTTCCTGGTCGACCGGATCAAGGACGTGTTCAAGCACGACAACTGGCTGGTGTCGCCGACCGAGATCGAGCGCGTGCTCGAAGGTCATCCGGCGGTCGCGGAGTGCGTCGTGATGGACCAGCCCGACGAGCTCAGCGGTGCGGTGGCCGCCGCATTTGTCGTGGCCAAGCCGGGCTGGACCGGCAAGTCGCAGGAGTTCGTCGAGTACGTCAACGAGCGGGTGCCGTACTTCAAGCGGCTGGTGCACGCGGTTGTCCTGCCGGGCATACCGCGCTCGGCCAACGGGAAGATCCAACGCCGCGACCTGCGGGCGCGGATGCTGCAGTGGAGGAGCGCAGACGTGGTCACGTTCATCACCAAGTTCACGGTCAAGGGCGACCCGGCCGAGTTCGAGCGGGTGTTCAAGGAGCACTCGGAGTTCATGAAGGCCCAGCCGGGTTTCGTCGGCTTCCAGATGGTGCGCTCGCTGCGCACGCCCACCGTGTACGTCAACATCGGGCAGTGGGCCGACGCCGACGCGCACCGCGCCGTGGTCAGCAACCCCGAGTTCCAGGAGCACGCCAAGGCCATGCGCGAGCTGGTCGAGGTGGAGGCCGACCTGTACTCGCCGATCGCGGGCGCCTGAACCGTGCCTGTCGCGCTGGACAAGAAGGTCGCGCTCGTCACCGGCGGCAGCAAGGGCATCGGGCTGGCCGTCGCGCGCAAGCTCGCGGCCAGCGGCTGCCGGGTGCTGATCAACTACGCCGGTGACGAGGCCGCTGCCACGCAAGCAGCGTCCGAAGTGGACGGTGAACTGCTGCGCGGGGACGTGTTCGCCCCCGGCGGCACCGCCGAGCTGCTGCGCTCCGTCGGGCGACTGGACGTGTTCGTGCACAACGCGGCGTCCTGGCACCCGATGCCGACCGGCCGGGTCGACCCCGCCGGGCTGCGGGCCGATGTCGAGGCGGCGCTCAACCCGTTGCTGGACGCGATCACCGTGCTGCCCGAGGTGATGCCCGAGGGCGGACGCGTGGTCGCCTTGTCCAGTAACGGTTCCAGTCGCGTGATCCCGGCCTACGTGGCGCTGGGCGTGGCCAAGGCCGCGCTGGAGAGCCTGGTCCGCTACGCGGCGGTCGAGCTGGCGCCCAAGGGCATCGCCGTCAACGCCGTGTCCACCGGCAAGGTCGACAAGGGGCCGGGCACGCCCAACGCCCAGCTGATCCCGATGCTGGCCGCGCGCACCCCCGCGGGCCGGTTGACCACCCCTGCCGACGTGGCCGACGCGGTCGCCCTGCTGTGCGCCGAGGAGGCCGGCTGGATCCACGGCCAGGTGCTCACCGCTGACGGCGGCCTCGGCCTGCTGTCCTGACTATGGAGGAACCGTGCCCCTGATCGACCTGTCCTCACCGGTGGACGCCAGCTTCTGGGAGCCAGAGCCGGTGTCGATCACCACCATGTCCGCCGCGGACGGGGCCAAGCACCTGTCCGCGGAGATGCTCGAGCACTTCGGCATGGACTTCGACCCGAACGTGCTGCCCGGCGCCGAGTTCCTGACCAACGACACGCTGTCGTTGACCACGCACACCGGCACCCACGTGGACGCGCCCGCGCACTACGGCTCGAAGGCCACCTACGGTGAGCCGCGCACGATCGACCAGCTGCCGCTGGACTGGTTCCACCGGCCCGCCGTGGTGCTCGACCTCACCGATGTCGGCATCGGCGTGGTCGGCGCCGACGTGCTGGCCGGCAAGCTCGCCGAGGTCGGCTACACCCCGCAGCCGCTGGACATCGTGCTGCTCAACACGGGAGCCGCCCGCCTGGTCGGCACCCCGAAGTACTTCACGGACTTCGCCGGGCTGGACCGGTCCGGGGTGGACCTGCTGCTGGACTACGGCGTGCGGGTCATCGGCACCGACGCGTTCAGCCTCGACGCGCCGTTCACGTACATCATCGACCAGTTCAAGAAGACCGGGGACCGCGGCGTGCTGTGGCCCGCGCACTTCGCCGGGCGGGAGCGCGAGTTCTGCCAGATCGAGCGGCTGGCGAACCTCGACGCCCTGCCCAGGGCGCACGGCTTCACGCTGTCCTGCTTCCCGATCAAGATCGCCACCGCCGGTGCGGGCTGGGCCCGCGCCGTGGCCATCGTCGACTAACCCCGCGCGAGTCCCGCCCACTGGAGCGCGGGTCCCGTTCTGTCAAGCGCGAGTCCCGCTCACCGGACACCGAGTCCCGCTCACCGGAGCGTGAGTCCCGCTCATCGGAGCGGGGGTCCCGTTCTGTCAAGCGTGAGTCCCGCTCATCGGAGCGGGGGTCCCGTTCTGTCAAGCGCGAGTCCCGCTCACCGGAGCGTGAGTCCCGTTCTCCTGTGGCTGAGTCCCGCCCACCGGTGGGCGAGTCCCGCTCTCTGTTGGGCGAGTCCCGTTCTGCGGTGGGCGGGTCCTGTTGTCCGGTGGGCGAGTCGCGTTCCGTTGTGGGCGAGTCTCGCCCACCGGAGGGTGAGTCCCGCTCTCCGGTGTGCGGGTCGCGTTCACCCGGTGGGCGGATGCTGTTCGCCGGTGGCTGAGTCCCGCCCATCGGAGCGCGAGTCCCGTTATCCGGTGGGCGAGTCTCGCTCTGCGGTGGGCGGGTCCCGTTCTGTCGAGAGCGAGTCCCGCTCTCTGGTCGGCGAGTCCTGTTCTGCGGCGGGCGAGTCCCGTTCACCCGATGCCAAGTCCCGCACTCCGGTAGGCGAGTCCCGCGTACCCGATGGCCGAGTCCCGCTCCGTGGGGGGGGCGAGTCCCGCCCATCGGACACCGAGCCCCGCCCATCGGAGCGCGAGTCCCGTTCGCCGGTGGCTGAGTCCCGTTCACCCGATGCCGAGTCTCGTTCTGTTGATGCCGAGTCCCGCTCGCCGGGTGCGCTGACACGGCGCATCCGGAGTGTCGGGCACGCGGTACCGGAGCGTCGAACACGGCGTACCGGAGCGCCGGACACGCGGTACTGGAACGTCCGACACGCGGTACCGGAGCGTCCAACACGGCGTACCGGAAGTGCAAACACGGCGCCCTGGAACGTCCGACACGCGGTACCGGAAGCGCCGACACGCGGGGGAACCTCGTGTGTTGGCGCTTCCCGGGGCGGGATTCGAGCGCCCCAGAGCGGGACTCGCGTGCGCCAGAGCGGGACTCGCGGGTTGGTTAGGCGGCGGCTTCGTCGGCGGTTCCGGAGCGCCACATGGCGGCGTACAGGCCGTTGGCGGCGAGCAGGTCGGTGTGCGAGCCCTGTTCGGCGACACGGCCGCCGTCCAGCACCACGATCCGGTCGGCTCGTGCGGCCGTGGCCAGGCGGTGTGCCACCACGAAGGTCGTGCGCTTGCCCGCCACCCGGTCGCTGGCGGCCAGCACGGCGCCCTCCGTGGCGGGGTCGAGCGCCGCGGTGGCCTCGTCCAGCAGCAGCAGGCTCGGGTCGACCAGTTCGGCACGCGCCAGCGCGATGAGCTGGCGCTGACCTGCGGACAGCCCCTGGCCGCGCTCGCCCACCTGCTGGCGGAACCCGGCCGGTAAGCCAGCGACCTGGGGCAGCGCCCCGACGGCCCGCACCGCCTCGGTGACCTGCTCGGGGCCAGCCGAAGGCCGGCCGTAGGCCACGTTGGCCGCGACGTCACCGGTGAACAGGTGGGCCTCCTGCGGGACCACGCCGAGCCGCCCGCGGTAGCCGTCCAGGTCGTAGTCGCGCACGTCCACCCCGTCGACCAGCACCTGGCCGCCGGTGGCGTCGTAGAACCGGGCGATGAGCTTGACCAGTGTGGACTTGCCCGCACCGGTCCTGCCGACCAGTGCGACGGTCTCGCCGGGCAGCACGTGCAGGCTGACCCGGTCCAGTGCGGGCTGGTCGGCGCCCGCGTACTGGAACGACACCTCGCGCAGTTCCACCTCGCCGCGCAGCCGCTCGGGCACCGGCCTGGGCTGCTCGGGCGGCAGTACGGAACTGGGCGTGTCCAACAACTCGCCGATCCGCCGCAGTCCGACCATGGCCTGCTGGTAGCCGTCGAACACGCCGGAGAGTTGTTGCACGGGGGCGAAGAACAGCCCCAGGTAGAGCTGGAAGGCCAGCAGCACGCCGGGGGTCAGCGCGCCATCGGCCACGCGGTAGGCGCCGACGGCGAGCACGGCGGCCTGGGCGAGTCCGGACAACAGGGCCACGAAGGGGAAGTACGTGGCGATGTAGCGCTGGGCGCGGAGCCGGGAGTCGCGGTAGGCGAAGCTGCGCTCGGCGAACACGTCGGCGGAGTGCTGCTCACGGCTGAACGCCTGCGCCACGCGCAGACCGGACACGTTCTCCTGGAGGTCCGCGTTGACCGCGCTGACCCGTTCCCGTGCCTCGGCATAGGCCACAGTGGACAGTCGGCGGAACACGACGGTGGCCACGGCCAGCACCGGCAACACCGCCAGGGACACCAGTGCCAGCCCGGGATCGGTGACCACCAGCGCCACGGCGATGCCCGCCACGGTGAGCACGCTGACCGCCGCGGTGACCAACCCGGTCTGCAGGAACGTGGACAGCGCGTCCACGTCGGTGGTCATCCGGGTCATGATCCGCCCGGCCAGCTCGCGCTCGTAGTAGTCCAGGCCGAGCCGTTGCAGGTGCGCGTAGCTGCGGACCCGCAGTACGTACAGCAGCCGCTCGCCGACGCGGGCGGTCAGCACGGTCTCCAGCGCCGTGTCCGCCCAGCCGATCAGCACCACCCCGGCGCCGATCGCGGCGGCGAGCCACAGCGTGCTGACCGAGCCCGCCGTCACGCCCTGGTCCACGCCGAACTTCACGAGTGCGGGCAGGGCCATGGAGCTGAGCGCGTCCACGACGACCACCAGGGTCACACCGAGCAGCGCCCAGCGAACGGGGCGCAGCAGCTCGGCGAGCCCGAACCGGCGACCGGGACGGGCGGGTTCGGCGGCGATCCGCGGCTGCTCCCCGGCGGGCGGCAGTTCGGCGACGCGGGCGGCGATCTCGGGGTCGGCGACCTTGGCGACCGGCTCGACCTCGGGCCAGAGCGCGGCCTCGGTGGGGGCGCAGCAGGGCGATTCGATCGCCTCGCCGGGGCCGGACAGCAGGTCGCGGAACAGGGCGCAGCGCTCGGTGAGCTCGGACTCCGTGCCCACGTCGACGACCTTGCCGCGGTCCAGTACGGCGATCCGGTCGGCCAGGGCAAGCGTGGAGCGGCGGTGGGCGATCAGCAGGGTGGTGCGCTGGGCCGTGACCGAGCGCAGGGTCTGGTGGATGGCCGACTCGGTGACCGGGTCCACGGCCGAGGTGGCGTCGTCCAGCACCAGCACGCGCGGGGCGGACAGCAGGGCTCTGGCCAGCGCGATGCGCTGCCGCTGACCGCCGGACAGGGTCAGCCCGCGCTCGCCGACCCTGGTGCCGTAACCCAGGGGCAGCGCGCTGATGAACTCGTGCGCCTCGGCCGCGCGGGCGGCCTGCTCGATCTCCGCGGCGGTGGCCTCGGGCCGCCCGTAGGCGATGTTGGCGGCCACGGTGTCGGAGAACAGGAACGCCTCCTCGAACACCACGCCGATGCCCTGCCGTAGGGACCGCAGCCGCAGGTCGCGCACGTCCACGCCGCCGACCCGCAGTGCGCCCTCGTGCACGTCGTAGAACCGGGGCAGCAGCAGGGAGACCGTGGACTTGCCCGAGCCCGCGGTGCCCACCAGGGCCAGGGTCTCGCCGGGGGAGACGGTGAGGCTGACCCCGTCCAGCACCGGCTCACTGCGCGTGTAGCCGAAGCTCACCCCGTCCAGCTCCACCTGCAACGGGCCCTCGGGCAGGTCCACGGCCGCCGGCCGGTCGCGCACGTCGGGCTGGGAGTCGATCAGCTCGTGCACCCGCTCCGCGCTGGCGCGGGTGGTCTGCGCGGTGATCATCAGTGCGGCCAGGAACCGCGCCGGGCCGACCAGTCCGGCCACGTAACTGGCGAAGGCCAGGAAGGTGCCGAGGGTGACCTGGCCGTTCATCGCCAGCCAGCCGCCAAGGCCCAGCACGGCGACCTGCCCGACCGCGGGCATCGCGCCCAGCGTGGCGGAGGGCAGCGAGGTGAGCTTGGCCGCCCGCATGCGTTCCCCGAACAGCTTGCGGGCCTGCTTCTCCAGCGCGGCGATCTCGCGGGCCTCCTGGCCGAAGCCCTTGACCACGCGTACCCCGGTGACCGTCTCCTCCACGTGCTGGGCCACGTCGGCGGCGCGCTGCTGGGCGGCCCAGGTGGCGGCGAACAGCCGCTTGCGGGTGCTCAGCGCGATGAACACCACGGAGGGCACCACGACCAGCGCCACCACGGTCAGCAGCGGGGAGAGCCAGAGCATGGCCCCGATCGCGACCACGGCGAAGGCGGCGTTGCCCAGGGCGTAGGGCACCATCGACAGCAGGCCCTGCACCTGGTTGAGGTCGCTGATCGACCGGGACACGACCTGGCCGGTGCGCAGCTCGTCCTGCTTGCCGCCGTCCAGCCGCTGCACCGCGGCGAACACCGAGCGGCGCAGGTCGTGCTGCACGTCCAGGGCGAGCCGGCCGCCCAGGTAGCGCCGGACGAAGGCGGTGCCGAAGGTCAGCAGCTCCATGCCGCCCAGCGCGAGGATCAGCCAGCCCAGCCGTGAGGTCGTGCCCGCCACGGCGTCGTCCACGGCCAGCCGCACCACCAGCGGGGCGGCGGCCTGCTGGCCAACGCCCAGCACCGCTGAGGCCAGTGCCAGCACCACCACCACGGGGTGCCGCCAGCACGCGGCGCTCAGTCTTCGGACCCACCCAGTTCGCTCGGACACAGAGGCAACGTAGCTCGCACCCCTGACAACGCGCTCAGGTGATGTCCCTGGTCCTGCTGACCAGCCAGCCCGCGACCACGAAAACGGCCGCCCAGCCCGCGAAGATCAGGCCGCTGGCCCACCAGTCGAAGGCCCCGCGCGCCCCGGCCAGACCCTGGATGCCGTCGGTGATGACCTGGCGGCTGCTGTCGGGCAGCAGGCGGATCTGCTGCACGGTGTCGAGCTGGTCGTTGAGCAGCTGGCTGGCCAGCACCCCGGGCAGCCCGTCGGCCGAGCCGTTGATCAGCACACCGGGCCAGTGCTGGGGCAGCCACAGGCCGATCAGGTTCTCCACCAGCAGGGTGTAGATCAGCAGGGACAGCAGGGCGGCGATGGAGTTGCCCAGCAGCGCACCGACGCCCACGCCGAGCAGGGTCCACAGCAGGCAGGACAGCACGCCCGCGAGCGCCATGAGCAGCCAGCCGGTGGCGTCGGGCAGCTGCTGGGGGTGCGAGCCGAGCAGGATGCCCAGGCTGGCGAAGCCGGACACGACCACGCCGTAGGCCGCGCCCCAGGCCGCGTAGGTGATCAGCTTGGCGCCCAGCAGGCTGCCGCGGTTGGGGGCGGTCAGGTAGCTGGTGGTGACCGTGCGGCGGGTGATCTCCGAGGACAGCGCCAGCGCGCCGAAGATCATCGGGAAGATCGCGCTGATGTTGATGGTGCGCGCGAAGAACAGCACCGACCAGGACTGCTCGCCCAGGTCCACGCCGAAGCGGCGCAGCACGGTGCTCTGTGACATGGCGTCGACCACGGTGGTGGTGAGCAGGCTGCCGACCCAGCTCCACACCACGGCGACCACGGCGGTGGGGATCAGCAGCGCCCACCAGAGGTTGGTGGTGAGCACCTTGCGGAACTCCGCGGTGACGAGCCTGCCCATCAGCCCTGCCCTCCCCAGCCGTTGCCCGGCTGCCACGGGGACGGTCCCGGTGGCTGCGGCGGGTAGCCGGTGGGCGACGGTACCGGCGCCCCGCTGTACTGGCCGCTGGTCAGCCGGAAGAAGAGCTGTTCGAGGTCGATGACCTCCTGCTGGATGTCGTACAGCGCGATGCCGGAGGACATCGCCAGGTCGGCGACCTCCTTGCGGTCCACCCCGGAGATGGCCAGCCGCCCGTCCTGGGTCCACTCGATCGACCCGATCCCGGACTCCTGGAGCTTGGCCACCAGCGCCTGCGGGTCGGCGGGCTGCACCAGCACCCGCGACTGCTGGGAGGCGCGCAGGGTCTCCAGCGGCCCGTAGTACGCGGTCTGCCCGCGGCTGATGATCACGACCTGGTCCACCATCTGCTCGACCTCGCCCAGCAGGTGGCTGGAGATCAGCACGGTGCGCCCGCTCCGCGCGAAGGACTGAAGGAAGGCCCGCAGCCACACGATTCCCTCGGGGTCCAGGCCGTTGGCGGGCTCGTCCAGCACGAGCACCTGGGGGTCGCCCAGCAGCGCGGTGGCCAGCGCCAGCCGCTGCTTCATGCCCAGCGAGAACGCGCCAGCCGAGCGGTTGGCGGCCTGGCCCAGCCCGACCAGATGCAGCACCTCGTCGGCCCGCTGGTCGGGGACGCCCATCGCGGCGGCGTAGACCCGCAGGTGGTTGCGCGCGCTGCGGCCGGGGTGGAAGCCCTGCGCCTCCAGCACGGCGCCGACCACCCGGCCCGGGTTGCCCAGCTGGGCGAACGGCAGCCCGCAGATCGTGGAGCCGCCCGCGGTCGGGGTCACCAGCCCGAGCAGCATGCGCAGGGTCGTGGTCTTGCCCGCCCCGTTGGGCCCGAGGAAGCCGGTGACCGAACCCGGTTCGACGGTGAAGCTCAGGTTGTTCACCGCGGTGACGGGGCCGAACTGCTTGGTCAGCCCCTGCACCACGATCCGGCCGCTGCCGTCGTGCACGTGTCCTCCCCGGTCCCGCGAGCGCAGTGCGGTACCGCCAATCCTGCCTTACCGCCAGCGCGGTGGCCCGGCGGATCGGTCCGGGGTCGGCCAGGTCACTGCGCGGCGGGCGACTCCTTCCAGTACTGCTCCAGCATCGAGCGCAGTTCCTGGGACTCCTCGTCCTGGGCGACCAGCTCGTGCCTGCCCTGCGGTTCCGGCTCGGGCGCCGCCACCGGCTGTGCCGCCACTGCCTGGGCCGCGACCGGCTGCTGGGCCACCGACAGCGTGCCGCCGAACCCGGTCAGCGGGTCCACGCTGGCCATCGCCGGTGCGGGGGGCAGGTCGGCCAGCGGTGAGCCGGACGGCCACGCCGGGTCGTCCGGCACCGGGGCCTGGCTCAGTTCCGGGCGGCGCTGCGTGCTGATCATCGGTGGTTCCGGGGCCGCGGGCAGCGCGGGCAACCGCATGGTCATCTCGGCGGGCGAGGGCGGCGGCGCGATCGCGGGCAGTCGTGGGGCGCGTACCGCGCGCACGCCCCCCAGCGAGGTCTCCGCCGGGGTCTGCTCGGGGGGCCGCGCCGGGGTCTGCGCCTGCGCCTGCTCGGAGTGCCGCCCGCCGCGACCGCGGCCGAATCGCAGCAGCGCGGCCAGGCCCCGGCTCCGCTTGCGCGGTTCCTCGCCACCGCCGATCAGGTGCCGGTGCGCCATCAGCCAGACCTGGCAGGGCCAGCGCCGCTTGCGCAGCCTGCCGCCGGGGCAGGCCTTGCAGCGGCCGTCCTCCTCGGGCCGGTGCACCTCCAGCAGCAGCCGCCAGCCGTCGGCCAGCCGGTGCATCTCGGAGCGGGCCAGCGGCAGCAGCGCGCCCGTGTCCCCGGTGGCGGCCACCTCGTCGAGCAGGTCCAGCCTGCGCAGCACCGCGTGCCGCAACACGTCGTCGGGCGTGGTCATCCCGTGGGGCCTCCGGCGCTGCTCGCCGCTTGGTCCAGTGCCAGGTGCAGCCGGCGTGTCTGCTGCACCGACAGGACCGCAGACTCGCCCGGCGGCGAGACCAGCAGCACCCTGCCGTGCTCGACGAGGACCGTCATCGCGCGGTCACGTCCGAACGGGTCGTGGCAGTCCACCCACCAACGGGGTTCAGTCATCGGCATCTCCCGTGCCACAGGCTTTCGCGAGCGTCCCCGGTCGGGTGACGCCTCGGGCCTTACTGGGCTGTGCTCGGTGGAGCTCACTCGTGCGGGCGCCGTCCAACGGGGAGGCCGCCCCGCACACCGATCACACATCGGCCGTTCGGGCGAGCAGCCACAGTCGAGTAGGCCGTTTTTCACTCTTTTGCCCCCTCGTTCACCCGTTAGAGGCCCGATCGTCAAGATTTTTTCGAGTGATCTGCGTCGAACACGGGACGGATCGGCACTTGGATGCCTAAGATGGATGTGGCGACCCGCTCCCAGTGACCCCCAGGCTGGTTGAGCGGGTCGCCTTTCTGTGTCCCCCATCTCAGCCCTGCTGTGGCCCCCATCTCACTTGCACGGCCCTTCGCTTGCTCGCTAAATTGTGGGGAAATCCCATCGTTTTCCCTGGGGGGCTGTTGATGAGAGTCCTGTTCACGATGTCGCCCGGCTACGGGCACATGCTCCCGCTGGTCTCCACGGCCTGGGCGCTGCGCGCGGCCGGGCACGAGGTGCTGCTGGCGCTGGCCGGGCGCACCGAGGAGGAGGTCCCCGCGCTGGTGGCGGCGGGGTTGCAGGTCGTGCAGGTGGCCAGCCCGGAGCAGATCGGCGCCGCCTTTGAGTCCCTGCAACAGGACGAGCGGTACCAGGGCAAGGACCGGGCGCAGATGATGGCCGAGCGCCGGGCGCAGGCCAAGGCCGCCGATCCCACCGACACCTTCGCCAACCAGCTGTTCGGGCCGATCTCCGACGCCATGGCGGACAACACCGTGGAGCTGGCCCTGTCCTGGCGGCCGGACCTGGTGGTGCACAGCCCGCTGCAGGGCGTGGGCCCACTGGTCGCCGCCAAGCTGGGCGTGCCGACGGTGGAGCACGCCTTCGGGCTGGCCAGCGTCAAGTCGGGCGCACTCGCCCTGGCCGAGGCGCTGGCCCCGGCCTACCGCAGGCACGGGGTCGAGGGCTTCCCGCAGCGCTACGAGCTGCTCAACGTGGCTCCGCCCAGCATGCGCATCGGCGACCCGGGCTGGCAGGTGCGCCACGTGCCCTTCCACGGCGGCGCCGTGCTGCCGGACTGGTTGCTGCACAAGCCGGAGCGGCCGCGCATCGTCGTGACGCTGGGCACCGTGCTGCCCACCTGGGTCGGCCTCGGACCGCTGCAGTGGGTCGCCGACGTGGCCGCGCAGGTGGACGCCGAGTTCGTGCTCGCACTCGGCACGGCCGATCCGGCCGCCCTTGGCGAGCTGCCCGCGAACGTGCGCCCGATCGGCTGGGTGCCGCTGAGCGCGCTGCTGGCCACCTCCGCCGCGGCCATCCACCACGGGGGCAGCGGCAGCACCATGGCCTCGCTGGCCGCCGGCGTGCCGCAGATCCTGGTGCCGCAGGGCGCGGACCAGTTCTTCAACTCGCGGGCGGTGGCCAAGCGCGGGGTGGGGCTGGAGATCGACACCGACATCGCGCCGGTGACCGCCGAGGACGTGCGCCGGGTGCTGACCGACGAGTCGATCCACTCCGCGGTCGCACAGGTGAGGGCGGAGATCGCGGGCATGCCCTCGCCCGCTGACGTGGTCGCACGACTGGAAGGTCTGGTGGGCTGAGCCATGCGGGTACTGATCACGAGTGTCGGCGGTGCCGGCCACACGTTCCCGATGATCTCCCTCGGCTGGGCGCTGCGCGCGGCCGGGCACGAGGTGCTGTACGTGGTGGGCGGCGACCTGGAGTCGGTCAAGCGCAGCGGGTTGCAGCACGTGGACGCCGCGCCCGGCGTGGACATGCGCGAGGTGCTCTCCGCCAACCCGCAGCCGGGCGAGTCCTACCGCAGCACGCTCAAGCCCGGCGCCTTCGAGGGCGACCTCAGTGAGCACCCGGTGGCGCGCATGTTCGCCAGGCTCGCCGACCTCACCGTGGACGGCCTGGTTGGCGCCGCGCTGGACTGGCGCCCCGACCTGGTGGTGCACGAGGGCATGCAGGCCATCGGCGGGGTGGCCGCGGCACGGGCCGGGGTGCCCGCCGTGTCGCTGGGCATCGGCATCGTGCACGAGATCGTGCGGGTGGGCGACTTCCACCGGGCGCAGCTGCCCAGCTTCCAGCGGCACGGCTTGGACGAGGTACCGGTGCCCGCCGCGGGCATCGAGGTGGGGCCGCCGAGCATGGGCGCGCGCGAGGGCGGCTGGCTGATGCGCTACGTGCCGTTCAACGGTGGCGGTCAGGTGCCGGACTGGCTGCTGCGCGACGCGGGGCGGCCCAGGATCGCGGTCACCCTGGGCACCGTGGTGCCGGAGCTGACCGGGCTCGGGCCGGTGGGCAACGTGCTGGCCGCCGCGCCGCGGGTGGACGCCGAGTTCGTGCTCGCGGTGGGCCGTACCGACCTGTCCGCGCTGGGTGAGTTGCCGTCCAACGTGCGGGTGGTGGACTGGGTGCCGCTCAACGCCCTGCTGGAGTCCAGCACCGCGGTGATCCACCACGGTGGTGCGGGCACGGCGATGACCGCGCTGGAGTCGGGCATCCCGCAGCTGGTGGTGCCGCAGGGCGCCGACCACCCGATGAACGCCGCCGCCGTGGTCAAGCGCGGGGTCGGCCTGTCCGCCACCGACGAGGAGGTGGACGCCGAGCTGATCAACCGGGTGCTGGTCGAGGACTCACTGCGGGCGGCCGCCGCCGAGGTGCGTGCGGAGATCCGCTCGATGCCCACCCCGGCCGAGGTCGTGGGCAGGCTGGAAAATCTCGTTGGACAGAACTCTTAGTTAGAGAGTTAAATGGGGCGAATGAGAGTCCTGGTCACCACCTCGCCCGGAACGGGCCACGTGTTCCCCACCCTCTCGTTCGCCCAGGCGGTGAAGGCGGCCGGCCATGACGTGCTCTACGCCATGGCCGGCAACACCGGGGCCGTGGTCGGGGCCGGGCTGCACGTGGCCGACGCCGCGCCCGGCTTCGACTTCGGGCAGGTGTTCGTCGAGAACCTCGCGCTGGCCCAGGACGGCACCGTCGAGGGGGTGCTGCGCCTGTTCGCCAAGGTCTCCGAGCCGGTGCTGGACGCCGTGGTCGCCGTTGGCGAGCAGTGGCGTCCAGACCTCGTCGTGCACAGCCCGCTCCAGGCCGCGGGCCCGCTGCTCGCGGCGAAGCTCGGCGTGCCCGCGGTCTGCCACAACCTGAGCTTCGCCCAGCTGGACGACGGGTTCGCGCAGGCGTTCCCGGTGATGTCCCGCGAACTGGCCGTCCACTACGACAAGCACGGCGTGTACAGCCCGCCGGAGACCAGTCTCACGCTGAGCGTCACCCCGCCGGAGGTGCACCCATCCGGGCAGGACACCTGGCCCATGCGGTACGTGCCGTACAACGGCGGTGGGCTGGTGCCGGACTGGCTGCTCGCGCCGACCCGCCGCCGACGGGTGGCCGTCACGCTGGGCACCGTGCTGCCGATGATGGCCGGACTCGGTGCGCTGCAACCGTTCCTGGCCGCAGCGGGGGAGGTCGACGCCGAGTTCGTGCTGGCACTGGGCGACATCGACTACGCCACGCTCGGTGAACTGCCCGCCAACGTGCGCCCGGTTGGCTACCTGCCGCTGGGCCTGCTGCTCGCCCAGTGCGACGCGGCGATCCACCACGGCGGCGCGGGCACGACCATGACCACCGCCGATTCCGGTGTGCCGCAACTGGTCCTGCCACACGGTGCCGACCAGTTCCTCAACGCCGAGGTCGTGCGGCGGACGGGGACCGGGCTCCAGGTGGCGCCCGCCGACCTGTCCGCGGAACTGCTCAACCGGCTGCTGTCCGATGTGGACATGCGCAACGCGGCGCGGCTGATGCGGGACCGGCTGCACGCCATGCCCAGCCCCGCGCAGGTCGTGCGCGGACTCGCCGAGCTGACGTCCGCCAGAGGCTAAACGGGTGGTATTCCACGGTTCGGTGCACCTACCGTGGACAGTACGTCGACAGGGGGGAACCTGGTGCAAGCCGAACGACATCCGCGCCGATGGCTGATCATGGGCGTGCTGTGCCTGGCGCTGCTCGTGGTGGTGATCGACAACACCGTGCTCAACGTGGCCGTGCCCTCGCTGATCGCCAAGCTGGGCGCGGGTACCTCGGACATCCAGTGGATGATCAACGCCTACGTGCTGACCCTGGCCGGTCTGCTGGTGGCCGCGGGCAGCCTGGCCGACCGGTTCGGGCGCAAGCGCTCCGTGCTGTTCGGGCTGGCCGTGTTCGGCATCGGCTCGCTGTTCGCCGCCTTCTCGGTCTCCACCGGCATGCTGATCGGCGCGCGGGCGTTCATGGGCGTGGGCGGCGCGTTCCTGATGCCCGGCACGCTGGCCGTGGTGGTGCGGGTCTTCGACGACGAGGAGCGGCCCAGGGCGATCAGCATCTGGACGGCCGCGCTCTCGGTGGGCATCGCCGCCGGGCCGGTGCTGGGCGGCCTGCTGTTGCAGCACTTCTGGTGGGGATCGGTGTTCCTGATCAACCTGCCGGTGGCCGTGCTCGCCTTCGTGGCGGTGGCGTTGCTGGTGCCCGAATCGCGCGACCCCGCTGGCGGCAGGGTGGACGTGCTCGGTGCCGCGCTCTCCACGGTCGCCGTGGTGTCCCTGGTCTTCGCGGTGATCTCCATCCCCGAGCACGGCTGGGGCTCGACGGTCGTGCTGGGCTCGGCGGCACTGGGGCTGGTCGTGCTCGGCGTGTTCGCCTGGTGGGAGCGCCGCGCCCCCAACCCGATGCTGGACGTGCGCCTGTTCACCAACCGGCGGTTCACCGGGGCCGTGTCCGGCATGGTGCTCGGTCAGTTCGGCATTGCCGGTTCGATCTTCCTGCTGACCATGTACCTCCAGTTCGTGCTGCGCTACGAGCCGATCGAGGCCGGGCTGCGGGTGGCGCCGACCTCGGTGGCCATGGTCGTGGTGAGCACCTGGTTCAACGCCCCGTTGCTGCGCCGGCTCGGCACCCCGCTGGCACTGGTCGCGGGCATGACCGTGGGCGCCGTGGGCATCGCCGTGATCGCGTTGACCTCCGGCAGCGGCTACGCCCCGGTGTTCGTCGGCGTCCTGCTGCTGGGCGCGGGCTTCGGGCTCGCGGGCCCGGTCGCGGTGAACGCGCTGATGGGCGCGATCCCGGTGGAGCGGGCGGGCACGGTGTCCGGGGTCAGCGGCATGCTCGGGCAGATCGGTGACGGGCTCGGGGTGGCCGTGCTCGGCGCCGCACTGGCCGGGTGGTTCGGCGCCGCGCTGCCCAGCGGGCTGAGTCCCGACGCGGCGCGGTCCCTGCCCACGGCGCTGTCCGAGGTGGGCGGTCACCCGGAGCTGGTCAACCAGGTCCGCTCGGGGTTCGCCGAGTCACTGGCCACGGCCCAACTGCTGGGTGCGGGCGCGGTGCTCGCCGGTGGCCTGGTCGCCGGGCTGCTGCTCTGGCGTGCACAACGTGTGCGCGAACCAGTCGCCGTCTGACCACCCCCGGCGAGTCCCGCTCTCGGGCGCCCGAGTCCCGTCCTGGGGCGCCCGAGTCCCGCTCAGCTCCCGGTGGCCTCGGGGCATTTCGGCGGCCGGGGTCGCCGCGACTCGCGTCGCGACGGGCCGTGGTCACGCCAGGGTTCGCACCGTCACGTCCCAGAGCCGCTCGGCGGCCTCCGGGTCGAGCGCGTAGGCGGCGACCCCCTTGCGGCTGCCGGGCTGGTTCGGGCCCGCCTCGTTGCAGTCCTCGAAGTACCGGCCCGTGACGCCCTCGACCAGCGGGGAGGCCGCGAGCAGCACCGAGGTGGCCGCGCCCTGCTCGGTGGTCTTCCAGCCGATGCCGCCCACCTCGTCCACCCGTGCCTGCATCTCCACCAGGTCCGACTCGTCCAGGTGGCGCTGCAACGGGGTGCGGATCCCGCCCGGCATCAGGGCGTTCACGGCGATGCCGTCGGCGGCCCAACGCTTGGCCGCCGCCACGGCGAACAGCACGTTGGCCGTCTTGGACTGGCCGTAGGCGGTCCACCGGTCGTATGGGCGGTTCTCGTAGTGGATGTCCTCGAAGACCACCGGCGAGCGCAGGTGCGCCCCCGAGCTGACCGACACGACCCGCGCGCCACCGGCCGCGGCCAGCGCGCCGTGCAGCCCGGTGGTCAGCGCGAAGTGGCCCAGGTGGTTCGTGGCGAACTGGAGCTCCCAGCCCTGCGGGGTGCGCGTCTCGGGCGTGGCCATCACGCCCGCGTTGTTGACCAGCACGTGCAGCGGACCGTCCCAAGTGGACGTGAACTCGGCGACCGAGGCCAGGTCGGCCAGGTCCAGTCGTGCGACGAGCACGGAGCCGCCGATCTCCTCGGCGACGCGGGCGCCCGCCTGGGTGTCGCGCACGGCCAGGGTCACCTCGGCGCCCGCGTGGGCCAGCGCCCGCGCCGTCTCCACGCCGATGCCGGACGCGCCGCCGGTGACGACGATCCGCTTGCCGGTGAGGTCGACCCCACGCACGACCTCCGCGGCCGTGGACTTCTCGCCGAACGGGGTGCTGATCTGGGGGGATTGGCTCATGGGCACGACGCTAGGTGCTGGAGTCCACTCCAGGTCAAGCCGCCATGAAAGTGCCGTTCCTGGCGTCCAGTGCCAGGAACGGCACTTTCATGGCACTGCTCAGCCCAGGGCCTTCACCAACCCCGCGCCGTTGTACGAGCCCCAGCCGGTGACCTGGTCGTAGCCGGTGCCCGCGCTGAACGAGCCGTTGCTGCCGGAGGTCACGTCCTGGAACGCCGAGGCGTACTGGTCGCCTTTGCCCACCTGGTACAGGGCCTGGTTGGCGGCGCCGAGGCGCTTGCCGTACAGCGCGGCCAGACCGGCCCACATCGGTGCGGCACAACTGGTTCCGCCGTAGACCTGCCAGCTGCCCGCGGAGTAGATCGCGTAACCGGTCTGCGGGTCGGCGTCGGAGGACACGTCGGGCACGGTCCGCTTGCCGGAGCCGCCCTGCCAGCTGGGCGCGTCGAACACCGAGGAGGTGCCGCCGCCGGAACCGCTCCACGCGGTCTCGGAGCCGTACTCGGTGCCGTTGACGCTCAGCGTGGTGCCGCCCACGCCGGTGACGTTGGGGTCGGAGGCGGGGTAGTCCACGGCGTCGACCCCCGGCCCGGTCTGGCTGCGCGTGCAGTCGGCGGAGCCGTCGTCCCCGGAGGCGGCGAAGAAGCTGATGCCCTGGGCCACCGCCTGCTTGATCGCGTTGCTGGTGGCGGTGATGGTGCTGGCCTCGCGGTCCTTCTCGCACAGGCCCCAGGAGATCGACACGACCGACACCTTGTTGTCGGTGGCGATCTGGTTGGCCATGTCGGTCTCACCGGCGTCGGAGTTGGGCGCCTCGTAGACGTAGGTGGCCGCGGCGGGCGCCATGGCCTGCACGATCTCGATGTCCAGTTCCACCTCGCCCTGGCCGCCGCCGGGCTTGCTGTCGTAGTTCGCCCCGTCCACGGAGACCGTCTGCGGGGCGGGCGAGCTCAGCTGGAACTGCTTGTCGTAGGCGGAGATGTTCGACTTCTGGTAGCCGTCGAACTCCCACAGGGCCACCGACTGGCCGCTGCCGGTGCCCAGCGAGCCGGTGTTGTACGCCCCGCGCAGCTCGCTGGGGCCGAACCCGGACGGGGCGATCGCGGGCCGGGCCACCGAGCGCTTGTGCATCGCGTTGTGGTTGCTCAGGCCGACCACGCCCTGCACCAGCGAGCTGACCTGCGCGGGCAGCTTCGGTGCGGAGTCGTTGGCGTAGAAGGCCCGGTGCTCGGCGGTGTCCTGGTAGACGCCGAGCGTGGTGCCGAACCCGTGCTGGATCTGGGCTGTCGTGCCGCTGACGGTGATCAGCTGGCGGTTGCCGCTGACCTTCTCCACACGCAGGCCGCTGCCGCGCAGGTACGCCGACACACCGTCCACATCGGACTGGGTTGGGGCGTAGCGCTGGGCGAACTGCTCGGGCGTCAGGAACTGGTGGTACCGCGCGGAGTGCGGGTTGCTCACCTCGGCGATGAGGCTGTCCAGCTCGGAGTTGTTACGCAGCTTCAACGCGACCGAAACGGTGAGCCGTTGGTTGGAGTCCAGGTCACCGGCCCGCTGGCTGTGCGACAGCGCGGGGGACAGGTTGCCGTGCAGGGCTTCCGCCTGTGCGGGTGCGGCCAGCGCGAGGGCGGTGAGCAGGGGGAGTGGGCAGGAAACGAGCGCGAGCGCGCGAGATCGAGACGTCATCGAGCGACTCCTCTTGGTACAGCAGGGATGTGACCAAGCATCACTCAATGTAGGAGGTCGGTGCACGCTGCGAAACCGACGATCGTTCGTTCTTCGGCACAGAAAAAGGGACCGGCCGTGCCGGAAATCGCACGACCGGTCCCTTGTGGGGGAAAAGCCTGAATCAGCCGAGCACGTCCGCGAGCGGGGTGTGCGCCAGGCCGGTGGACACGGCGACCGGCTCGTTGGTGAGCTTGCCCGCGTGCGCGTTCAGGCCCAGCGCGAGCGCCTTGTCGGCCTTCAGCGCGGACTCCCAGCCCTTGTCGGCCAGCGCGACCGCGTAGGGCAGGGTCACGTTGGTCAGCGCGTAGGTGGAGGTGTTCGGCACGGCGCCGGGCATGTTGGCCACGCAGTAGAACACCGAGTTGTGCACGGTGTAGGTCGGGTCGTCGTGCGTGGTGGCGCGTGAGTCCTCGAAGCAGCCGCCCTGGTCGATGGAAATGTCCACCAGCACCGAGCCGGGCTTCATCCGGGACACCAGCTCGTTGCTGACCAGCTTGGGCGCCTTCGCACCGGCCACCAGCACGGCGCCGATCACCAGGTCGGCCTCCAGCACCGACTGCTCCAGCGCGTACCGGTTGGAGGTGATGGTGCGCAGGCGGCCGTGGAACTGGGCGTCGATCTGCCGCAGCCGGTCCACGTTGGTGTCCAGGATCTCCACGTCGGCGCCCATGCCCACGGCGATGGTCGCCGCGTTCAGACCCGCCACACCGCCGCCGATGACCACGACGCGGGCCGGGCGCACACCGGGCACGCCGCCGGGCAGCACGCCCCGGCCGCCGGAGGGGCGCATCAGGGAGTAGGCGCCGACCTGCGGGGCCAGCCGGCCCGCGACCTCGGACATCGGGGCCAGCAGCGGCAGGGCGCCGTTCGCGGTCTGCACGGTCTCGTAGGCGATCGCGGTGGTGCCCGAGGCCAGCAGGGCCTCGGTCAGCGGCTTGTCCGCGGCCAGGTGCAGGTAGGTGAACAGGGTCTGGCCCGCGCGCAGCCTCGGGTACTCCTCGGCGATGGGCTCCTTGACCTTGAGCACCAGCTGGCCCTCGTCCCACACCTCGTCGGCGGTGGCGAGGATCTTGGCGCCCGCGGCGAGGTAGTCCTCGTCCGGGATGGAGGAACCCAGGCCGGCACCGGCCTGCACGAACACGTCGTGGCCACGGGTGACCAGCTCGTGGGCGCCCGCGGGAGTCAACGCGACGCGGTACTCGTGGTTCTTGATCTCGCGAGGGACGGCGATCCGCACGGTTATCTGTTTCCTCTCCGGGCACGGCGTGATGGTCCCCACGGTCGGCTACTCCAACCGGGGTGTCATCGTGCCCGCGGACTCAGTTCTCCGCAGGCTGGTTGTGCTCGCAGCACAATCGACCTGGAGGTCTAGACCAGTCCTCAGGCCCAGTGGATCGTCACGAGCTGGCAGAGCAGTGCAAGACGTACGTCCGGTTCGTCCATGTCCACCGCGGCGAGTTCGCCGAGCTTCTTCATCCGGTACCGGAAGGTGTTGGGGTGGATGCTCAGCGCCGCGCTGGCCGCACGGGGGTCGCCCGGGTGGCGCAGCCACTCGAACAGGGTCGCCAGGTACTCGCTGCCGTGCGCCTCGTCGTGCGCGCGCAGCACCGGCACCGGTCCGAGCTCGGTGATGCCCGAGGCGTGCGCGGCCTGCGCGGCCCGGTGCAGCGCCAGCGGGGCCCACACCTCCTCGTAGGTGGCGACCCGCTTGCCCGTGCTGCCCGTGCGCAGCAGTCCCAGGGTCTCCTCGGCCTGCGCCCGGGACACCGGCAGCTCGGCCAGCGGCACCGGGCTGCCCGCCGCCACCAGCGACTCGCCCGCCGCGAGCACCTCGCGCAGCGCGGTCCAGCCGCCCTGGCCCGCGCTGTCGGGCACCACCGCGTACAGCACCCCGTGCATCTCGGCCACGGCGGGTCGGCGCCCGACCCCGCGGGTCATCCGCTCCCACAGGGCCAGCCGCACGCCCTCCGCGTCGGCCTCGTCCACCCCCGAGGTGCCGATCGCGATCACCCGGTGCGGGGCGTCCTCCAGGCCCAGTTCGGCGGCTGCCGTGCGGGTACCGGCGTTGCCCGCCAGCACCGCGCGGACCAGTTCCGCCGAGCGCATCCGCTCCGCGTCCACCCGGGCCCGCCTGCGCAGCAGGTGCAGCGCCACCACCGGCCCGGTGTCGGCGAAGGCCGCCGAGCGCTCGTCGGTGACCGCCCCGTCCACCACCGCCCACATGGAGCCCAGCAGTTCCCCGCCCATCCGGATCGGCACGATCAGCCGGGGCAGCGTGCCGTCCCGCTGCGCCGGTACGAAGATCACCGACCGGCCCTTGCTGAGCTGGCGGAACACCCCGCGCGAGCGGAACCGGGCCAGCACGTCGTCGGGCACCCGGCGGCCCATGATGGTGGACACCCTGGCCGGGTCGGTGCGGTCCTGGCGGGCCGAGTAGGCCAGCACCCGGGAGTTGGCGTCCTCAATGGTGACCGGCGCGTCCACCACGGCGGCGATCGCGTCGGCCAGCCGGAACAGGTCGCCGAACTGGTCCGGCTCACCGTCGGCGGAGCCCGACTCGTCATCGGCCGCGGCGTCCAGCACCGCCCGCAGCAGCCACACCAGCTGCGCCCAGGCCGCCTCCTGGCGCACCTCGACCACGGCCACCCCGGACTCGCGCGCCGCCGCCAGCACCACCTCGTCGGCGGCCAGCGGGGGCTTGAGCAGGACCCCGGCCGCCGCCCTGGAGTGCCGGACCAGCTCCACCGCGTCGCGCCGACTGCCCGCGGCCACGCCCAGCACCAGGTCACCGGCGGCGGTCGGCGTGCGCCGCCCGCCCTCGGCGATCACCACGTCGGTCACGCCCTGCACCTCGGCCGCGGTGAGCACCGCTCGCAGCAGCGTTGGCCCCACGCGGTCCACAACGCCCTGCACCGTCACCATGGACGCCATGCTGCCACTTCGGCGCACGCGCAACCGCTCGTAGCGCGCCCCCGCGCGTCACCACCGAGGCCCTGGACTGCCTGGTGCGTTCCCCACGCTGGCCGTGCGGGCTACTCGTGGGCATCGCGGCCGCGGTGAAGCTGACCCCGCTGGTGTTCCTGCTGTACTTTCTGGTCAAGCGCGGCCGCCGGGCGGCCCTCGTGGCAGGGGGGAGCTTCGCGGCCAGCGTGCTGCTCGGCTTCCTCGCGGCGCCCGGGGACTCGGTGCGTTACTGGACCAGCGCGGTGTTCCAGACCGACCGGGGCGGCAAGCTCGACTCGCTCGGCAACGCCTCCATCCGCGGGCTGCTCGCCCGCGGCCACCTGTCCGACTCGCAGCAGACGGCCGTGTGGCTGTTCTGCGCGGCGATCGTCCTGGTGCTGGCCGTGGTGGGCATGCACCGGGCGCGGGGACACCCACGCGCTGGTGGTCAACGCCTTCGCCGGACTGCTGGTGTGCCCGCTGTCCTGGTCGCACCACTGGGTGTGGATCATTCCCGCGGTCATCGCCTTCGTGGTCACCGGGGTACGTGGACGCGACGGGTTCACCAGCTGGCTCGCGGTCATCGGCGTGGTCCTGTGCGGGCTCCCCACAGCCCTGGGCGGGGCCTCGGGCGAGTGCTACGTCGGCTTCGCGGTGCTGGTGCTGATCTGCCTCACCTGCGGCTAGGGGCTCGGCGACCGCGGCCGGTCCGCGTTCCCGGACCTGCCCAGCCGGGTGCGCACTGCGGAACCGGTGTCGGCGTAGGTCGAGGCTGTTCCCCCATTGGTTGTAGTGCATTCGGGGGATGACGCTGAGGTGGTCCTGCCTCGCTCTTCCTGCGAAAACGCAAGTCCTGCATGTACTTTCGGGCTGGTTTCGGGGCGGAGTCGGTATCACGTAAAGCAAATTGCAGGTAATCCTTTGGTATGACGAACGCCCACCGACAGACTGATGTGCGCTCATTTGATTACTCCTAGTGTCGGCCGCACTTGGCTTCGGTCACGACCTGAGGGGAAGTCGATGTCAGCAAGCAGATGGAGTCGGTGGGCCTGCGCAAGCCTGAGCGTGATGGCCGCCGTGGGCACGATGGCGGGGCTGGCTCCCACGGCACTGGCGGCCGAGTCCGCGAAGGTGCCCGCGGGTCTGGCCGAGTTCTACGGCCAGCAGCCCAAGTGGGAGCCCTGCGCCAAGGACGGCCAGCTCGCGAAGTTGCAGTGCGCCACCCTGGTGGTGCCGATGAACTACCGCAAGCCCGGTGACGAGCGCATCTCGGTCACGATCAGCAAGCTGCCCGCCAAGGACACCGCCAAGCGTCGCGGGGTGCTGTTGATCAACCCCGGTGGTCCCGGTGGTTCCGGCCTGAGCATGCCGCTGGCCTTCGCCGACCGGCCCATCGCGCAGACCTACGACCTGATCGGCTTCGACCCGCGCGGGGTCGGCCGCTCGACCCCGCTGCTGTGCGAGTACACCCCGCCGCTGGGTGACCTGCCCTCGCGGCCGACCGACGAGCAGTTCGCGCTGTTCACCGCGCAGGCGCAGACCGAGGAGTCCGACTGCGAGCGGGCCGCGGGCGGGCTGCGGCCGTACGTCAACACCCCGAACACCGCGCGGGACATGGACGTCATCCGCGGCGTGCTCGGCGAGAAGAAGATCAACTACCTGGGCTTCTCCTACGGCACCTACCTGGGCGCGGTCTTCGGCAGCCTGTTCCCGGCCAGCCTGGACCGCAACGTGCTGGACTCCTCGGTCAGCCCGGACTGGATCTGGCGCGAGCAGTTCAAGGAGCAGGCGGTGGCCATGCGCGCCAACGTCGACGCCTTCTACAAGTGGCTGGGTGAGCGCAACTCCGTCTACGGGCTGGGCAAGTCCCAGGCCGAGGTGTTCGCCACCACCGAGGCGCTGGCCGCCAAGCTGGCGGACAAGCCGATCACCAACCCGCAGTTCGGCAAGGTGGACCGCACCGTCTACGACGCGCTGGTCGGCCTGAACTCGCGCTACCGCCCGCTGTGGGACACCCTCGGCAAGCTGGTCAAGACCTTCAAGGCCGCCGCCGACGGCACCGCCGCCGCTGACTCGGCCGCGGTCGTGGACGCGGGCAAGGCCGCCAAGCTGCTCAACGACCTGGGCATCGCGCAGACCACCAGCGGTGTGTTCCAGACCGTCACCTGCGAGGCCGACTGGCCCAAGGACCTGTCGATCTACTACAGCGACATGAAGCTGTACCGGGAGAAGTACCCGTACGGCTACGGGGTCGGCCGGGCCGCGGCCAACCCGTGCACCTTCCGCAACTTCGCGCTGACCGACAAGGTCACCGACCTCAAGCGCAACGGCTACCCGACCGGGCTGGTGATCCAGGCCGAGGGTGACTCGCAGACCCAGTACGACGGCGGCCCGGCGATGGCCACCAAGCTGGGCGACCAGCTGGTGTCCGTGGCCGACGAGGGCACGCACGGCCTCTACAGCCGCAACGCCTGCGCCTCGGACATCATCGACCGCTACCTGGTCGACGGCGTGCTGCCCGGCACCCGCACCACCTGCCAGGGCGACCCGCGCCCGAACGTGCCCGCCGACGGCAAGACCGCCCTCGCCCCGAGGGCTGCGAACGAGGCGCCCAGCACCTCGCTGACCGACGCCGTGCAGCAGTACATCTCCACGAAGAAGCTCACTGCTGGCGTGTTCTGACCGAAGTCCTGAAAGTGCCGTATGCGACATCAGATGTCGCATACGGCACTTTCATATCAGCGCCAGGTCACCTTGAAGACCCAGGCGTGCTGGCCGGAGTCGGCGGCCGCGGCGGGCACGTCGATCACCAGCGAGCCGCCTCGCTGGGTCCAGGTGAGCGGCCCGTTGTGGCCCAGCAAGGTGATCTGGTCGTTCGGTCGGATCGGCACCGGGGCGTCGACCACGAGCTGGCTGCCGGGCTTGACCAGCGAGCTGATGTAGAACGCCTCGTTGGGCTTGACGGTGAACCGCAGGTCGCCGAGCTGGGCCATGCGCGCCCAGTAGGTGGTCCCGTAGATCGACTCGCCGTTGACCTTGAGCCAGGCGCCGGTCTCCCGCAACCGGGTCTGCATGATCTCCGGGATGGTGCCGTCCGCGCGCGGACCGATGTCCAGCAGGAAGTTGCCGTTCTTGCTGACGATGTCCACCAGCGTGTGCACCACCTCCTCGGCGGTCATGTACATGCTGTCCGGGGTGGCCTTGTTGTAGCCGTAGGAGCGCGGGTCCAGGCCCCGGCTGGCCTCCCACTTGGCCACCACCGTGTTCGGGTACGTCGCGTACTCCGGGGTGGTGAAGTCGTGCACCCCGATGCCGGACCGGTCGTTGATGGTGACTTCCTTGGCGCGCGGGCGGTTCTTGGCGTGGTTGAAGTACTCGGCCATCACCCGGCGGCTGTCGTTGGCCCCGCCGATGTCGCACCAGATCACGTCGGGGTCGTAGCCGTGCACCAGTTCCAGCATCTGCGGGGCCTGGTAGTCCCTGACGAAGTCACGCCCCGACCTGTAACCGGTGTAGGGCAGCGCGGCCCCGGTGTACGGGTTGCGCGGGGCGTGCCCCATCCACGGCAGGTCGGGGTTGAACCACTCGGGCATGGAGAAGTACAAACCGTTGTGCAGCTGCGGGGTGTAGCGCCGGGACGCCTCGAACAGCTCCTTGACCAGGTCCCGCTTCGGCCCCATCTTGGCGGCCGTGCGGTCGGACACCTTCGAGTTCCACAGCGCGAAACCCTCGTGGTGCTTGGAGGTCAGCACGTAGTACTTGGCGCCCGCGTCCACGAACAGCTGCAACCACGAGCGAGGGTCGAACTTCTCCGCGGTGAACTGCGGGATGAAGTCGTCGTAGTTGAAGTTCTCCCCGTAGGTTTCCTTGTGGTACGGGAAAACCGCGTTGTTCGGGTCCTGCATCCACTGCCAGTACCACTCGGCGTACTGCTTGCCGGGCGGGGACCAGGCGGGCACGGAGTAGACGCCCCAGTGGATGAAGATGCCGAACTTGGCGTCGTTGAACCAGTACGGGGACTGGTGGGTGCTCAGCGAGCCGTCCACCGGCTGGTAGTCCGGCACGCCGAGCACCAGTGGCGTCGAGCGCTGGTCCACCGTGCCGTTCCTGGTGTAGGCCACGACGGTGCCGGTGGCCTGGGTTCCTTCCCGCACACCGTGTTCACGCCGGATGCCGATGCGTACCCGGGCCTCCTCCCCGGGCGCGAGCCAGCGCACGGTGGCCGGTTCGGTGGTCCGCGCGCCGCGCACGTCCACGCGCACGGCCAGCCCGTCGGCCGCGGTGATCCACTCGGTGCCCAGGTTCAGCACCGTGGCCTCCACCGACTGGGCCCCGCCCTCGCCGAGCAGGCCCGTCGTGGACCTGGCCGTGCGCACGACCACGGCCTTGCCGGTGACGGCCGGTTGCAGGCTCAGCGCGAACACGTGCAGGCTGGACTTGTTGGCCTGCGCGGGATTGGTCGTGGGCAACGTGATCGCCACCGCGTCGCGCCCCGCGTCCAGCCACAGCTGCGCGGAGTCGATCGACACCGGGTTCAGGTCCTTGCTGCCGTCCGCGGCGTACCGGTACGGCGCGGTCAGCGAGCCGCGCGCCCCGTACCAGTCGGACCCCGACAGGCTCGCCTGCGTGGTCGTGCCGTCCGCGTAGTGCACGGTGGCCGGCCCGCCCGCCGCCCCGTACGAGCAGGACACCAGCAGCATCGCCGAGGTGTAGCGGCCCTTGGGCAGCGTGATCCGCTGGCCCATGGCGACCACGTTGTTCTTCGCCCCGGGCGCAGAGGAGGGGAACTGGTAGGGCACCCCGTCGACCACGATCCGCCCGGCCGCGAACACCTCGGCCGGGTAGGTGTAGCCCGAGCCGTCGAAGTTGCCGTCGTGGAGCGCGATGGAGTCGATGCCATCGTTGTCGAAGTAGCCGTCGAGCGGTACGGGGACCGGGTCGGGCACCGTGGTGGCCGGTGCTGCGCTGGCGAACGCGGTGCCCGTGCCCGAAACCGTGGCCAGCACTGTCGCTCCCAGTGCCATGCCCAGGACGTTCCGGCGTGGATAGGTCGGCATTGAGCCTCCTGCGCGCGGCGATTCATCGGATGACTGAATCCTGTTGTGGCCTACCTCACGCTGTCAACCCGTCAGGTGACGTCGCCCAACTGGACCAGTTCCGTGATGCCCCGGGCTGCCAGGTAGGCGGAATCATCCGACCTGTCCGCCAGTACGGTGGCCACTCGCACGCCCTGCGCGGCCAGCCGCATCCAGGCCTCGAAGAACGCCCCGCCCGGCCCCGACTCGCGCCGCGAGTCCAGCCCGCCGCCCTCGAAGACCAGTGCCGTCTTGCGCACGGCGGGCTGTGGCGGCGTGCTCCGCAGTTCGCGCACCGCCCGGCTCACCGTCTCGGCCAGCGGCTTGCGGCTGCCATCGGTGCGCAGCAGGCCCAGGCCGTACTCCAGCACCGGGTAGTCCACGAACCGGCGGTCCACGTCGTGCGAGCACCACCAGGTCACGCCCCAGACGTCGGCGCAGGTCGTGACGTTGGCAAGCGTTTGCGCGGCGTATTCCGGGGCGTCCGCGACCGGGATGTGCGGGTCGGGGGCGCCCAGCTCCTGCACCCAGATCACCCGGCCGACCTCGCCGTAGGCCCTGGCCAGTTCCGTGCCGTACTCGGCGAGGTGGGTGACCTCAGTGGACAGCGGGCCGTAGCGGCGCGCGCAGTCCAGGCTGAACACCCACGGGTGCACGGTGGTCATGGCGCCCTTGCGCGCGCTGGCCTGCGGGGTGAACGGGTGGCCGTCCACGTACCAGGCGTCGTCGAAGGCGGAATGGCAGTGCGGGTGGTCCGGGTCGGCCTGGGCGCAGACCGCCAGCAGGTGGTCGATCCACGCGTCCACCTGCTCGGGGGTGCAGGGGTTGTGCGGCACGAGGTTGTTCATCTCGTTGCCCAGGGTCATGCCCAGGTAGTTCGGCTCCCCGCGCAGGGCCGTGGCCAGGGTGCGCAGCAGCAGCGCCTGGCCCGCCAGCACGTCGGGGTCGGTGAAGACGTTGCGCTGGTGCCAGGTCTGCGTCCACGAGGGGTAGAAGTCAAAACTGGACAGGTGGCCCTGGATGCCGTCCACGGAGACGTCCAGCCCGGCCGCCGCCGCCAGCCGGACCAGCTCCAGCAGTTGCTCGACCGCCCGCTCCCGCACCACGCCCCGGTTCGGCTGGAACACCGGCCAGATCGGGAAGACCCGCACGTGGTCCAGGCCCAGCCCGGCGAGGTCGTCCAGGTCCTTGCTGATCGATCCCGGGTCGAAGTCCAGCCAGGCGTGCCACCACTGCTGGGACGGGGTGTAGTTGGCGCCGAACCGCATTAGCTCTCCTTCACGCTCGTGCCGCCAACACTTCCGGTCACCTACAGTGGGCGTCAACAACTCCAAACAGGCCGAGTACCCGCGTTCGTCGCGTGGTGCACAGCCCGGTCGGGAGAGCTCTCGGTTCACGCCGGGGCGCCGAAGGAGCAAGCACTCCCCGCACACTCTCAGGCAACAAGACCGGCCGGGCGAGGCGACTCTGGAAAGAGTGTGCGCGGTCGTGCACGCCCACCCACGGTGCAAGCTGTCGCGGTCGTGGCGGTGAAGCTCTCAGGTCCCATGACAGAGGGGGAGCCAACCGACTGACCTGGTTCGGGACCCGACCCGACCACCGCACCGTGGAGTGACCGTATGGCCATCAGCGTGTTCGACCTGTTCTCCGTGGGGATCGGGCCGTCCAGCTCGCACACCGTGGGGCCGATGCGCGCCGCGAGCATGTTCGTGCGGCGGCTGCGCGAGGCCGGGTTGTTCGACCGGACCACCCGGGTACACGCGCAGCTGTTCGGCTCGCTGGGCGCCACCGGGCACGGGCACGGCAGCCCCAAGGCCGTCATGCTGGGCCTGGAGGGGGAACAGCCCGAGCTGTGCGACCCCAGCAACGCCGACGACCGGGTCGCCGAGATCCGCCGCGACCGCAGGCTCACCCTGGGCGGGCAGCGGCCGATCGAGTTCGTCGAGGACACCGACCTGGTCATGCACCGGCGCAAGCAGTTGCCCTTGCACCCCAACGGCATGAGCTTCGCCGCGCTGGACGCCGATGGCACCGAGCTGGACAGCGCCGTGTACTACTCCGTCGGCGGCGGCTTCATCGTGGACGAGACCGCCAGCGGCACCGACCGGATCAAGCCCGACAGCACCCCGCTCGCGCACCCGTTCACCACCGGGGACGAACTGCTCGCCAGGACACGGGAAACCGGCCTGTCCATCAGCGACATCATGCTGGCCAACGAGTTGGCCTGGCGCGAGGAGTCCGAGGTCCGGTCCGGGCTGCTGCACATCTGGCAGGTCATGCAGGACTGCGTGGAGCGCGGCTGCACCGTGGAGGGCGTGCTGCCCGGCGGGCTCAAGGTCCGGCGCAGGGCCGCCGACCTGAGGCGCGGGCTGTCCAGCGAGCACTTCACCACCGACCCGCTGCGCGTCATGGACTGGGTGACCCTGTTCGCCCTGGCCGTCAACGAGGAGAACGCGGCGGGCGGGCGGGTCGTCACCGCCCCCACCAACGGCGCCGCCGGGATCGTGCCCGCCGTGCTGCACTACTACGCCCGGTTCGTGCCCGGCGCCAACGAGGACGGAGTGGTCCGGTTCCTGCTCGCGGCGGGCGCCGTTGGTGTGCTGTTCAAGGAAAACGCTTCCATCTCCGGTGCCGAGGTGGGCTGCCAGGGCGAGGTCGGCTCGGCCTGTTCCATGGCCGCAGCCGGGCTCGCCGAGGTGCTGGGCGGCACCCCCGAGCAGGTGGAGAACGCCGCCGAGATCGCCATGGAGCACAACCTCGGCCTGACCTGCGACCCGATCGGCGGCCTGGTGCAGATCCCGTGCATCGAGCGCAACGCGCTGGCCTCCATCAAGGCCATCACCGCCGCACGCATGGCACTGCGCGGGGACGGCGCCCACTTCGTGTCCCTGGACAAGGTCATCAAGACGATGCGCGAGACCGGCCGGGACATGAAGGACAAGTACAAGGAGACCGCGCGCGGCGGCCTGGCCGTCAACGTGATCGAGTGCTGATCACTGCCTCCGACCTGCGGCGACCTTTTTCGTTGCCACTCGGCACTTCTCGCCACTGCGCGAAGTCTGACGGCCTGGCGATGACCTGATCTTGGTCCGTCCAGACCCCTGCGTCATCCCGACACGAAGCCGATCCTGCGGACGGTGGTGCCGGGTCAAGGCGTGCTTTCTCGCCCTGTCCCGGTGCCGCCGGCCGTGGTCATGATCGTTCCTCGCTCGCGAGAGTCAGCTTGTTGCTTGTGCTGGCAGGACGTGAACCTGGCGCTCGATGTCCTGCTGCGCCAACTCAACCAGGTGCTGCGGGGCTGGACCGCCTACTTCAAGCACGGATCGTCGAAGGCAACCTTGTTGCCTGATCGCATGCGATGAGGGCGAGGATGAAATCCTCCCTGGCGAAGCGGCGTCCGATCGCCAGACCGAGCTGGTGCCCGACGCCTCGCGCTCATCTCACTTCTTGCGACGCTGCCGACCCGTTGGTCGCGGCGGCGAACGCCGCCGCGACCAACACCCTCACTGGTCGACCGGTGCCGGCCAGGGCTTCTGCTTGTCGAGTTCTTCGTGCACGAGCTGGAGGAAGGCGCGGACCTCGTTCTCGCCGTACGGCGGTTCGATGTCCGCGGTCACCGGGTCGGACTGCCCGAGAGCCTGCGCGATGGCCTGTGAGTACGCCTGGGGGCCGTGCGAGAAGTACTTGCGGGCGAGCATGGCCTCGGCCATGCTCGTCGCCACGTCGCGCTCCAGGCTCGGCGCGCGGAACAGCCCGTAGATCACCGAGTTCAGCTCGGCACGGTGGGCGATGGTCATCCTGCTCCCCTTCGGATGGGCTATACGGGCCGGAACAACGGAGTTGCACCGTTGCCCGGGCCCTTGAAGTCGTAGATCGGCGCTCGGACACCGTTGCGGCCGAACGTATCGGCGAGGTTGGCCATCTGGTCGGGGCCGGGTCGGTAGTGGCCGCTGGCAGCGGTAGCGTAGTTTACCCGGCCGTTGGTGACCGAGAGCTCTCCCGCCGAGGCCACGGAGTGGCCTCCGGCCAGCGTCGAGTGGTGGTAGCGACCCACCTCGTGGTAGTTCGAGGCGTAGAGGTTGCCCTGGCGGTCCATGGTGAAGATCGCGCGCCCGTCGTTGCTGTTGCTGTTCGCGCCCCACGCCGAGCTCCCGGACGAGGTGTCGTACCGTTCGCCGTTGCTGGCCCTGCGCAGGACCCCTCGCTCGTCGAAGAACACCCGGCGTTGCTCCCGCTCCTCGCGCGACAGGCGCAGCACTCTGCTGCCGAAGGGGTTGTCCGGGTGGTTCGGATCGGTCTCGTGCCTGTACTCGTCGCGCAGGGGCTTGGTGTTGTCGTAGCGGTCGGTCCTGTGCGGAGGCGGGATTTCGTGCCAGCCGCGCTGCCGGGTGCCGTCGGGTGGCATGTTGCCGCCCGAACCTGTCGGAGGGCGGCGAATGCGGTCCGGCGGCATGTTGCCGCCCGAACCTGTCGGAGGGCGGCGAATGCGGTCCGGCGGCATGTTGCCGCCCGAACCTGTCGGAGGGCGGCGAATGCGGTCCGGCGGCATGTTGCCGCCCGAACCTGTCGGAGGGCGGCGAATGCGGTCCGGCGGCATGTCGCTGCCCGAGCCCGTCGGAGGCCGCCGAATACGGTCCCCGCCACCGTGCAGCGGCGGCGGCGCACCGGTTGTGCGGATGCCGCGGAGTCGACCTGCGTGCTCCTCGTCGGCGTCGGTGAACAACTGCGCGCTCTGCCGCAGCCGGTCGGAGTGCCCGTGTAACCGGTCCCCGGTCCGGCCCAGCGAGTTCTGCACCCGGTTCACCATGTTCCCGTGCGCCCCCGCGGCCGAGGAACCCACCTGGCCGAGTGTGCCGCCGGACAGGTGCGAGCCACCGAGCCCCTTGCTGACCTGGGACACGTCCTCCGCCCGCCGGCCGGTCCGGTCGGCGTGGCCGTGGATCGACGGCCCGTGCGCCGAGAAACCCCCGCGTCGCATCTACTTGGTTCCCCTCCTGGTCGAGGTGTTCCCGCTCGGACCGGTGGGACGACCGAACCGCGTCCCCGGTTCCCGATCAGTCCGAACTGCCGTCCAACGGTGGACACCGGCTGTCCGAACAGCGGTCCCGCCGCACCCGCACAGCAGGTTCCGTCCTCGCCGAGGACACCTCATGTTCACCCACCCGCGGGAGCAGCCTCGCAAGAGATCCAGTAGAAACTATGCCGCAGCGGCACAGTCAAATCAGGCACAAGGAAGTGGAGTAGTTCGGGCGGGACTTGCTGCCCTTTCTCTCCTCGGGCACCGGTGACGGAGTGGATCCAGCCCAGTTGCCCCGCGACGGCATTGGCCGAGGCGACGGTCAGGGACTCGGGCACCAGCAGACCGGTGCCGTGCCCGCCGACCCCAGTGGGGGCGTGGTCGCCGACGAGACCGGATCCTGAAGAAGGGCAACAAGTCCGCCGGCGTCCACCGGCAGTACTCGGGCACCGCCGGCCGGATCGAGAACTGCCAACTCGGGGTGTCGAGGAAACGTTCCAGCTCGCGAAGAACGAGACCGGGCTGGACCACTACGTGGACCGTCGCGGTCAGGTGCTGCCGCGTAGCTCGTGGGTTCAGCGCCCGTCGCGGAGGACCTGGGTCTGATGCTGGTGGAGCTCAGCGTGGTCGAGCAGCGGTATCACGCCGTCATGGAAGTCCTGACCGGGATTCCGGTCACCGAGGTCGCCGGCCGCGCTGACCGCCGACCGGCCCTGTCAGGGGAAGTTGCGGGGCTCTGGTCGGGGGCCGTCGCCGATGTGCCGAACGGGCCAGCCGAACGAGCATTGGGCCCAGGGCGACCGAGATTGGTCTCCCGGGACAGAGGAGCACTTCGTGCGATTGGGTATTCGACGGGCAGGCGCCGCGGTGCTGTCCACCGCGGTCCTGATCGGACTGGTCGGACTGGGCCGGGCGAACGCGTCCGTGACACCGGACAACGGGCGCGACGCCGTGCGGCAGGCCATGGCCGGACTCGTGGCGACCGACACGGCCGGTGTCCAGGTGCGCCCGCACGACAGCCGGGGCGACTGGACCGGCAGCGCCGGCGAACGGGAACTGGGCCGACGCGGTGCGCCGTCGACCGACGGGAAGTTCCGCGCGGGCAGCATCACCAAGACCTTCGTGGCCACCGTCATGCTCCAACTGGTCGGCGAGGGCAAGCTGGAACTCGACGCCCCGGTCGACCGCTACCTGCCGAGGTTCGGCCTGGACCGCCGGATCACCGCCCGGATGCTGCTCCAGCACACCAGCGGCCTGTTCGACTACATCGGCGACACCGGCGCGGACGGCTCGACGTTCGAGCCCGGCATCCCGCTGGTCGGCAAGGAGGGCGTGGCGAACCGCTTCCACCGCTACCGGCCGGACGAACTGGTCCGCCTGTCCCTGGCCAAGCCGGCCCGCTTCGAGCCGGTTACCCAGTGGCGGTACTCGAACACCAACTACGTGCTGGCCGGGCTCCTCGTCGAGCAGGCAACCGGCACCTCCTACGCCACGCAGGTGGAGCGGCGCATCCTCCAGCCGCTCCGGATGCACGACACCAGCCTGCCCGGCACCCGGACGACCATCCCCGACGACAACGCCCACGCCTACCAGGCGTACCGGGACAACGGCCGGCTGAAGACCGTCGACGTCACCAGCCAGAGCGCGACCTGGGCGTGGGCCGTCGGTGAGATCGTCTCGACCACGAAGGACCTCGACCGCTTCATCACCGCGCTGACCGGCGGGAAGCTGCTCTCCCCGGAGCTCCACGCGGAAATGGGCCGGATGCGGGAGGCGGGCAGCCCCACCCGGCAGTACGGCCTCGGACTCGCCCGGTACCGGCTCGGGCCGGACTGCGTCGCGATCGGCCACGTCGGCGAGATCCCCGGCTACAAGACCTACCTGCTCAGCACTCCGGACGGCAGCCGGCGCCTGGAGATCTCCGCGACCCAGGGCGCGCTCGACTACCAGGACGAGGCCGGCATGGCGAAGGTCGCGGCGGCCGAGGGCAAGCTCGTCGTCGCCGCGCTCTGCGGCTGAGTAAGGAGACCGCGCGCGGCGGCCTGGCCGTCAACGTGATCGAGTGCTGAGCTCGCACTCGGGCAGCCGGACGCCCGGGTCGAGGATCAGTTGCTCGCGCCGGACGTAGCCCCCGGTGTAGGAGTTGGCGGCGCCCTGCGTCTCCTTGGCGACCTCGGCGTAGACGACCCCGCCCGCGGTGGTCTGGCAGTACACGACGACCTGCTCGCCCCGGCCGCAGGTGCCGTTGACCTGCCCGCCGACCGACGGGGTGTCGTGGATCGCCGTGCCCTCGGCGGTGCAGCGCCCCTCGACGAGGTCGGCGGTGCTGGCCTGTGCCGCGGGCGCCACGAGCAGCAGTGCGCCCATGAGGGCGGCCATCCTGGTCGCCATGGCCATGGTCGGTCCTCCTGTCCTGCGGCGCGGCGGATCCCGCCCGCGTCGCAGGACAGTCCACTGTGGAACGTCGACGACACGCCAGGTCCTGTCGACCGTTCGAGGGCCCGGCTCACCCGAGCGGGCGGTTCAGGATGCCCCGCAAGGTGTCCACATAGGAGGTGAACGCCACGTGTCCGTGCTGGGTGAGTTTGAGCCAGGTCCTGGGGCGCTTGCCGACGTGCCCCTTGCGGACCTCCACGTAGTGCGCGGCCTCCAGCGTGCCGATGTGCTTGGACAGCACCGAATCACTGATCTCCAACTGGTCGCGCACGAACGCGAACTCGGCCTCGTCCACGGCGGCGAGCAGCGAGACGATCGCCAGTCGGGTCGGCGCGTGGATGAGCGGGTCCAGGTTCACGGTCGGCCGACCGCCGAGGTGTGGATCCGCCTGCTGACCGCTGGCCCGGTGGCCGCGAACAGCACCGCGAAGATCGCCGTGGCGGTGGTCTCGGGGTAGGGCAGGTCGGCGAGCAGCGCGACCCCGTAGTCGGCGCCGCCCAGTGCCGCGCAGGCCGCCGCCCACAGCGCCAGCATGATCCACGGCCGCCCGCCGCGCAGGGTCACCTTCACCCGCCGGAACCGGTCCAGCAGGAGCAGCAGCGTGATCAGCCCGATCGGCATGATGGCGAATCCGACGAGCCCCCACGGCGCGGTGTGCACCTCGCGCGCCAGGCTGCTGGCGACGATGAGCAGGCCGAACCCCGTGAAGTACCACCAGGGCGGTGCCGCACCCCGTAGCGCGCGGACCTGGTGGTCGCGGATCGTGGCCAACTCGTCGTTCGGCATGGCAGCCCCCCAAGGCCTGTACTTTCCAACTCGGAAAGTACACATCGCTTCGGCAAGTCCGTCAACCCCTCAGGCGGCTGACCTCCTGGGGCACGTCCAGGTGCTCGGCGGGGTGGTGGCGTGCGGGAACCGGATCAGATCGTCCACAGTGGAGTGGGTAGTGCCGCGGCATGTCATGAAGGTGCCGTTCGGGACGTTGAGCGCCGCAAAGGGCACCTTCATGGCGATGGGGCGGTGCGGCCCGTTCGGCGCCGGCATGTCATGAAAGTGCCGTTCCTGACGTTGAACGTCCCAAGGGGCACCTTCATGGCGGTGCCACGGGTGCCCGTGGATTACTGGCTACGGTGGAAGCTTGCGCGCGAATGCCTTGGCGGATAATGCTTTTCTGCAAGTTGCAGCTTCGCCTGCTTACCGCCGATCGGACTGGGCGAAACGGCGGACATTGCACCCGTGCCATGTCAATCGGTATGCCTGCAACACGGTGATGAGCCTTCAACGAGACCGCTGTTCACACCTAACATTGGTGTCAGCCCGGGGTCGCCTACCAGTCACGCGGTGGCAACGGTTGCTGGTGGCCCTCGGCCCGTGTCGCACCCGTCACGAGCCGGGGGCCGCTTCACATCGGCGGTCAGTCCGCGCCGCCGCCGGAACCGGTACCGGCGAGGCCGATCCCGTTGCCGGGCAACTGGACCGGTACGTCCAGCGGCACCATCGTGTAGTTGCCCGCGAACGGCCCGCTCGTGCCGTTGAACGAGTTGCTGACCCCCGGCCTGATGTCCGAGGCGGCGGCGGGCGCGGCGGCGGCGAGGCTGAGGGTGGCGGCGGCCAGCCCGGCCCTGACGAGCAGGTTCATGATCGACATTATGGTGCCGCCCGGCGCGGTGACCAGGTGAGGTCCTGCTCGGGAGGCGGGAGCCGCACCGGACCGGCGGGTGGGGGCAGGGCCTTTCACAGCTTTCTGTAAGCCTTTTCGCAACCGCAGCTCAGGTACGGGTGGTGTGATCTTCCTCGCGGGGCGCTCGGGATGCCGAGCGCCCCGACCAACACCAGGTCAGAACTTGAACAGCGAGCCGGACTTGTTGTCCCGCACGCAGGAGTTGGCGTAGGTGTCGCGGAACAGCACCGGCTTGCCGCGCCACAGGCCCACGGCCCTCACCTCGATCGGGGCGTAGATCATCGGGCAGAACCGGTGCGTCTCGCGCACCGGCATGGCGGCCGGGTCCCCGCTCGCCTCGGCCAGCTCCATGCAGGCGGTCTGCGCGTTGGGGTGGTTGCCGCCGACGGGGTCGCAGGTCAGCTCGACGGCCTTGGCGCCGGTGCCGGTGCTGGCGGTCAGCGTGAGGGTGGAGGGCAGTACGAGGGTGCCGGACTGGGCCGCCGCCGGAGCGGCGGTCAGCCCGAGCACAGCGCAACCGGCCACGAGTGTGCCGGTGAGCAGACGGGTCAGAGCCATGTACTCCACCGTGGCCCAGCGAGCCCGTCGCGCCGCCTGTCCTCACTCCATCGCGTGTCCCCCGACCGAGGAACCGACCAGTCCGGCCACGAAACGCATGCCCGCCGCGTTCGGGTGCACCGGCGCGGCCAGGTCGGTGGGCAGCAGGCCCTCCACCCACTTGGTGCCGATCGGCTGGCACATGTCGTGCCCGAGGCTGCCCGGGTACGGGTCGACGAACGTGGCCCCGTTGGCGGCGGCCTGGGCCGCGAGCATGGCGTTGAGCTGCTGCTCCACCCCGTCCAGGTAGGGCACGTCACCGGCGGAGATCGGCACGACCGGCCAGCAGCCCCTCGTCGGTGGCAGCAGGCGCAGGTAGCCCACCAGCACCACCCTGGCCTTCGGCGAGCGTGTGTGGATGCCCTGGAGCACGGCGGCGACCTTCGGCGCGGTGGCCGCGATCCGGTCGGCGAGCTGGTCGCCGTAGCGGGCCTGGCAGGGCGAGCCGCCTGGGTTGGTCAGGCTGAGCACCCCGCAGGTGCCGACGATCCCGGCGAAGCCGATGTCGTTGCCGCTGATCGACACCGTCACCAGGTCGGTGTCCGCGCGCAGGGCGTCGAACTGCGGGGGATTGGTGCCCAGTAACACCGTCTGCGGGCCGGTCATCGAGTCGGTGGTGGCCCCGCCGCAGGTGACGTCGGTCAGCTCGGCGCCCAGCGAGCGGGCCAGGGTCGAGGCGTAGTTGTGGTCGGACCGCAGGCAGCCCAGCGGGCTGCCCTTCGGCGCGGGGATCAGCGGTCCGGACGCGTAGGAGTCGCCCAGTGCCACGTACTTCGTCGGCGCGGCGGCGGCTGCCGCGGGTGCCGCCAGCAGGGCGCAGGCGAGCGTGGCGAGCACCACGGGGAGGGTTCGTCGCATGGCCCGGATGCTGCTTGTGACCCAGGTCACCGTCAAGGTGTGATCCGATTCGGGTAGAGAGGTTCACCAGGTTGGTGATCGCGATGAGTACTCGCGGTGGGTCCTTGTCACTGAGGGGAGAGGCGCCGATGACCCGGTCGGAGCAGGCGACGGTGCACAAGGTGGCGCTGGCGAGTTCGGCGGGCACCGCCATCGAGTTGTACGACTTCCTCGTCTACGGCCTGGCCTCCGCCGTGGCGCTGAACAAGCTGTTCTTCCCGGCGGGTGACCCGCTGGTGGGCACCCTGCTGGCCTTCGCCACCTTCGGCGTGGGCTTCCTGGTGCGACCGCTGGGCGCCGCGGTGATCGGGCACTTCGGCGACCGGGTGGGCCGTAAACCCATGCTGGTGCTCACACTGACCGCGACCGGTGTCTGCACCACGGCGATCGGGCTGCTGCCCAGCTACCAGCAGGTCGGCCTGCTCGCCCCGCTGCTGCTCGTGCTGCTGCGCCTGGTGCAGGGCTTCTTCCTCGGCGGCGAGCAGAGCGGGGCCGCGCTGATGGTGGTCGAGCACTCGCCCGAGCAGCACCGCGCCTGGTACGGCAGCTGGACCTTCCTCGGCTCGCCACTCGGGCTGTTCCTGGGCAACGCGCTGATGCTGCTGTCCACCGCCGTGTCCGGACCCGCGTTCCTGGACTGGGGCTGGCGTATCCCGTTCCTGTTCAGCATCGTGCTGATCGGGGTCGGGCTCTACCTGCGGCTGGGCGTCAGCGAGAGCCCCGAGTTCCAGCGGCTGCGCGAGCAGAGCCGCCCGCAGCGCCTGCCCATCGCCGAGGTCCTGCGCTCTTCCTGGCTGCGCGTGCTGCTCGGTGCCGGGGTCAACCTGGGCTTCAACACGTTCATCTTCGTGCTGGTCAACTTCATGCTGACCTATGGGACCGCGGCACTGCACCTGCCGCAGCAGGCGGTGCTCAACGCGGGACTGGTCGGCGGGGTCGCCCAGGTGGTGTCGATCCTGGTGTTCTCCCGGCTAGCCGACCGGTTCGGCCGCCTGCCGGTGATGCTCGGCGGCGGCATCTTCCTCGTGGTGTTCGGCTTCCCGCTGTTCTGGCTGGTCGACACGGGTTCGGTTGGCCTGCTCACCCTGGCCGTGGCGATCGGCTACTTCGGCTCCGGCGCGATCTTCGGCCCGATGGCCGCGTACTTCGCCGAGCTGTTCGACACCCGGGTCCGCTACACCGGGGCGGCGATCAGCTACCAGCTGGGCTCGGTGTTCGGCGGTGGCGTGTCCCCGCTGGTGGCCACCGCCCTGCTGGCCGTGGACCACGGCCGGTCCTGGCCGATCTCGGTCTACCTCGTGCTCGCGGCGCTGGTCAGCGTCGGCTGCCTGCTCGCACTCGGGGAGACCCGTCGGCCAGAACCGGCCCGGGACTAGGCCGCGCGGTCCAGCAGGGAGCACAGCGCCTGGTGCAGTGCGCCCGTGGCGTCGGCGACCTCGTAGTCGGCCCGCCAGGCGACGACCCCGTCCGGGCGGACCAGGCTGGCCCCGCCGTTGCGGATCCCGTAGCGCAGGGCCAGCCCGCCCTCCGGATCGACCAGGTCGGGGCCGAGCCCGTGCGCGGTCAGCGCGATGCCCAGCCGGTCGGCCACGTGCTTGGCGGCCTCGTGCCAGACCCCGCCCTCCTCGCCGGTGAGCAGCACCCAGCCGCGCCCGAACAAGTCCACAGTGGACAGTTCGGTCCCGTTGCGCAGCAGCCGCACGTGCGGTGCGCGGAAACCGGGGCGGCCACTGGGGTTGAGCGGGTCCTCCACCGGTGCCGGGTCCTCGTCGGCGGCCAGCACGGCCGGTGACCGGTGGCGCACGCCGAACATCACCTCGGCCCAGCCCACCGACTCCGGGATCGACTCGTCGCGCAGTTGCGGGGCCATCCGCGCCACGTAGTTGTGCAGGGACTCGGCGACCACCAGGTCGGCGACCCGCCTGCGTTCGGGCTCGTAGCTGTCCAGCAGGCCGGGGCCCGCCTCCCCGCGCAGCACGGCGGCCAGCTTCCAGGCCAGGTCGTAGCCGTCGCCGATCGCGGTGTTGCCGCCCATGCCCCCGGTGGGCGGGGTGACCTTGGCGGCGTCCCCGGCCAGGAACACCCGGCCGTCCCGGAACCGCTCCGCCACCAGCGCGGCCATCTCCCAGGACAGTACGGTGACCAGTTCCGGCTCCAGGTCCGGCGCGTCCAGTCCGGCCCTGATCAGCTCGGTGCAGCGCCGCGGGGTGAAGTCCACGATGGACTCACCGGCCGAGGGGTCGTACTCCACGGTGAAGACGAACCGGTTCGGCAGGTCGGTGCGGCCGAAGGCCCCGGTGAACTCCGGGTGTTGCAGGTAGTACAGCCCGGTCAGGTCGGCCAGTTCGGGCCCCTCGCTGTCGAAGATCATCCCCGCGTGGTGGCACAGCGATCCCTTGCCGTGCCTGGCGATGCCCAGCGCCTCGCGGATCGAGCTGCGCGGGCCGTCCGCGGCGACCAGGTAGTCCGCGCGCACCTGCTCGACCCGGCCGGTCGGGCGGTGCAGCAGCCGCGCGCTCACCCCGTCGGCGTCCTGCTCGAAGGAGACCAGTTCGGTCTCGTAGCGCACGTCGGCGCCGTGCTCCCGCGCCTTGGCCAGCATGATCGGTTCCACGCTGACCTGCGAGGCCATCGCCATCGGCATGGGCGAGAGCGGGGACATCAGCTCCGCCTCGTCGCCGTGGACGATCGTGTGCAGGACCTCGCCGCGCGCGCTCCGCGCGATCTTGATCTGCAACGGGCCCGCCGAGGCGCCCGCCGCGAGCACCTGCTCGTGCACGCCCGCCAGGCGCAGCAGTTCCATGGTCCTCGGGTTCTGCCCGGCCGCCCTCGGGTGCACCGAGGTCCCCGGGTGCTTGTCCACCGCGAGCACGTCGATCCCCCGCTGTGCCAGGAACATCGTCGCGGACAGCCCGGCGAGGCCGGTGCCGACCACCAGTACCTGGGTCATCGTTCCTCCCTGTCAGAATTTCCCCTTGTAAGCATCTTAGATGGAGAGATAAATGCTTGGCAAGGGTAACGGATCGACGGTCAGTGCGACTGTCTGGACTGGACAGTCCGCACGCGGTGTGCGACTGTCCGCTGACCTCGGGAGGGCCGTGGCGAAGGTGGAGGTCGAGGTACCCGTGTACGAGCAGGGAATCGGGTTGGTCTCCGCCTGGCCGGAGGACTACAGCCTGAAGGTCTCCGTGGCCCCGGGCGGTCAGGTGCGGATCCTCGGCGACGCCGCAGGGCTGACCGGCCTGGCCACCCAACTGCTCGCACTCGCCCAGGCCGACGTGCCCACGGGGGCGCACGAGGACCTGGACGACTTCCTGCTCGTGCTCGACGAGGGCTCCGCCCCGCTCCGCCTCGAACGCGGCTGAAACCCGTGCCATGAAAGTGCCGTTCCTGGCGCTCAACGCCAGGAACGGCACTTTCATGGCATCCGAACCTGGTCACTGGCGACAACCGGCCAGAGAACGGTTTCTACACCGAGGGCGTAGCGGTGGACGGACGCCGCTCATTCGTGCCGACCCCGTGACACACGAAGCGGGCGGCACCAGGAGGCGCCGCCCGCTCGTCAGTCAGGCTGTGATCAGCCGCGCTTCTCCTCGGCCAGCGGCTCCAGCAGCGAGCCCGCGTCGTTGAGCAGACCGGTGGCCGACCGCAGCTGCTCGGCGATGCGCTCGCGGTACTCGCGCAGCCGTGCGGCCTCCTTGTTGCTGCGGTCGATGCGCTGGTCGGCGTCGGCCACGGCCTCGGTGACCCGCTTGTCCACCTCGGCCTTGCGCGCGGCCTCGTCGGCGGCGATCGCGGCCAGCGCGGCGGCGCGCTTGTCGGCGATCTCCTGCTCGAACTCGACCTCGATCTGCCTGCGCTTCTGCTCGGCCTCGGCGTCCAGCGCCTTCTGCCGCGCGGTGGCCTCGGTGGTCAACCGCGTGGCCTGGGTGCGCGCGCTGTCCATCAGCGTCTGGTGCTCGGCGATGATCTCCGACTGCTGCTTGTCCAGGTCCCCGAGCAGGGTCTGGTAGCGCTGGCGGAGCTGGCTCGCGGCCTCCTCGGCCTGGGACCACGCCGTCTCGGCGGCGGCCTCGGCCCGCGAGGTGGTCTCGTTCGCGCTCGCCTCGGCCAGCGCCAGGGTGCGCTTGGCCTGTTCCGGGGTCTGCTCGACGGGAGCGGGCTGCGGGGCGTTGGCCGCGGCGGTGCGGGCCTGCTCCAGCTGGGCCTTCAGCTCCTCGACCCGCGTGCGCGTCATGTCCAGCTGCTTGGCCAGTTCGTCGGCCTGTCGCAGCGCGGCGTCCCGGTCCGCGGCGAACAGCCGCACCTCGGAGACCAACCGCTGCACGTGCGAGTCGACCTCCATCCGGTCGTACCCGCGCATGGCGACCGTGAAGTTCGGAATCGCCTGGGTGAGGTCTCGGTTCTCGGCGGTCGCCATGTCGCCACGCTACCGCTATCCGGCCGGGACTGGCACGGGGCACCACGTCTCACTGGGTGAACGGCCTTCTCGGCATGCCGCCGATTGGTCTACCGTCCCAGCCATGGCCCTCCTGGTGTCCCGACGGCACGTGGACTTCGTGCGTGTCACCAGCATGGCGTGTCGCGTTTCCAGCTGATCCTGTCCAGCTGACGTTCCCGGTCACCGCTCCGCGCACCACCGCACGCGCGCTTCACGCACACCTCACCCCTCACGAGGAGTACCCGCATGTCCGCTGACGCCTCCGGCTGGTCGTTCGAGACCAGGCAGATCCACTCCGGCGCCGCACCCGACCCGGCCACCGGGGCCAGGGCCACCCCGATCTACCAGACCACCTCCTACGTGTTCCGGGACACCGCGCACGCCGCGGCCCTGTTCAGCCTCGCCGAGTCCGGCAACATCTACACCCGGATCAACAACCCCACCCAGGACGTGCTGGAGCAGCGGATCGCCGCGCTGGAGGGCGGGGTGGCTGCCGTGGCCTTCGCCTCCGGCCAGGCCGCCGAGACCGCCGCGATCCTGAACCTGGCCAGCGCGGGCGACCACTTCGTGTCCAGCGCCTCGCTCTACGGCGGCACCTACAACCTGTTCCACTACACGCTGCCCAAGCTGGGCATCGAGGTCAGCTTCGTCGATGACCCCGACGACCTGGAGCAGTGGCGGGCCGCGGTCCGGCCGAACACCAAGCTGTTCTTCGCCGAGACCCTGGGCAACCCGCGCGGCAACGTCCTGGACATCGCCGCGGTGTCCGCGCTGGCACACGAGGTCGGGGTGCCGCTGGTGGTGGACAACACGGTGCCCACCCCGTACCTGGTGCGGCCCGTGGAGCACGGCGCCGACATCGTGATCCACTCCGCCACGAAGTTCCTCGGCGGCCACGGCACGGCCATCGCGGGCGTGGTGGTCGACGGTGGCACCTTCGACTTCGGCGCCGACCCGGGTCGCTTCCCCGGCTTCAACGAGCCCGACCCGAGCTACCACGGCCTGCAGTACTGGCCCGCGCTCGGCCACGGCTCGTACGCGGCGAAGCTGCGCGTGCAACTGCTGCGCGACACCGGTGCGGCCATCGCCCCGCTGAACAGCTTCCTGGTGTTGCAGGGCATCGAGACCCTGTCGCTGCGCATCGAGCGGCACGTGTCCAACACGCAGGCCCTCGCCGAGTGGCTGGAGCAGCGCGACGAGGTGGAGCGCGTGCACTACGCCGGGCTGCCCTCCAGCCGCTGGTACGAGGCGGGGCAGAAGTACCTGCCGCGCGGTGCGGGCGCGATCGTGTCCTTCGAGCTGCGTGGCGGCTCGGAGGCGGGCCGGGCCTTCGTGGACGGCACCGAGCTGTTCAGCCAGCTGGCCAACATCGGCGACGTGCGCAGCCTGATCGTGCACCCGGCCAGCACCACCCACTCGCAGCTGACCGAGCAGGAGCAGGCCGTCACCGGGGTCACCCCGGGGCTGGTCCGGCTCTCGGTGGGCCTGGAGGGGCTGGAGGACCTCAAGGCGGACCTCGATGCGGGCTTCCGCGCCGCGAAGTCGGCGCTGTAGCTCGTGTCCACAGTGGACGGTCTCCCTCCGGCCACCGGCGCGTGGCGGGAGGGGGACCCGCCCGGTCGGCGGTCCTGGCTGCGGCACGGCAGGGCGCTGCCGCTGGAGCGCGGCGGGGCGCTGCCCGGGTTCCAGCTCGCCTACGAGACCTGGGGCACGCTCAACGCCGACCGCTCCAACGCCGTGCTGGTGTTGCACGCGCTGACCGGGGACAGCCACCTGGCCGGTCCCGCGCAGCCGGGGCATCCCACGCCGGGCTGGTGGAACTCCCTGGTGCAGCCCGGGGCGCTGGACCCGGACCGGTACTTCGTGGTGGTGCCCAACGTGCTCGGCGGCTGCCAGGGCAGCACCGGGCCCGCCGCACCCGCCCCGGACGGCCAGCCCTGGGGCAGCCGCTGGCCCGTGATCACCGTGCGGGACCAGGTCCGCGCCGAGGTCGCGCTGGCCGACGCGCTGGGTGTCGACCGGTGGGCGGCCGTGCTGGGCGGTTCCATGGGCGGCATGCGCGCCGTGGAGTGGGCGGTCGGTGAGCCCGAGCGGGTGGCCGCGCTGCTGTTGCTGGCCTGTCCCGCGGCCTCCTCCGCCGACCAGATCGCCTGGACCTACCCGCAGCTGCACGCCATCCGCGCCGACCCGGGCTGGCGCGGCGGGGACTACCACGCCGCCGCACCCGGTGAAGGCCCGCACCGGGGGCTGGGCATCGCCCGGCGCATCGCGCACGCCACGTACCGCAGCGAGGCCGAGCTGAGCAGCCGCTTCGGCCGGGAACCCCAGGGGGACGGCCGGTTCACCGTCGAGTCCTACCTGGACCACCACGCGGGCAAGCTGGTGCGCCGCTTCGACGCGGGCAGCTACGTGTCCCTGGCCGAGGCGATGAACTCGCACGACGTGGGCCGCGACCGGGGCGGGGTGGCCGCCGCACTGCGCCGCGTGACCGCGCGGACCGTGGTCGCCGGGGTGTCCAGCGACCGGCTGTACCCCCTGTGGCAGCAGCGTGAGCTCGCCGAGGGCATCCCGGGCGCCGGCGAGCTGCACGTGATCGACTCCCCGTACGGACACGACGCGTTCCTGATCGAGGTGGAGCAGATCTCCGCGCTGGTCAAGGAGTTGCTGGGCGGCTGAGCGCGTCCACCTCGATCTCGAACAGCAGGGCCGGGTCGAAGGCCATGCCGCCGAAGTTGCCCTGCAACTCCAGGCTGAGGATCCCGTGCATCCGGGTCCAGGCCGTGACGGCCGCGCGCAGCGCCCAGCCGTTCGTCGAACCGTGCTCGGCGACCCAGGTGCGCACCGCGCCGTCCTGCTCGATCCACGAGCCGAACTGGCGGTCCAGTTCGGTGTCGGACTCGGCGCGCAGCTGCTCGAACACGGCCACGAACGGCCCGAGCACCCGGCGTGCCGAGTCCACGGTGTGCGCGGGCGCCTGGTAGCCGGGCACCGGCGCGCCCTGGAGCAGCAGGTAGACCTGCGGCTGACCCAGCGCCCACCTACGGAACGCGTGGGCCAGCGCGTGCAGCCGCTGCACTGCCGTGCCCTCCTGCGCGGCGGCCCGCTCCACCACCTCGGCCAGGTCCGCGTACCCGTCGGTGATCAGCTCGGTGAGCAGCTCGTCCCGATTGGCGAAGTACCGGTACAGCGCGGGCGTGGTGAACCCGAGCTGGCCCGCGATCGCCGACAGGGACAGGGCGCCCGCTCCGCCGAGGGCGAGCTGCTCCGTGGCCACTCGCTTGATCTCCGCACGGTTCTGCTCCTTGTAGCGCTGCCTTGGGCTGCTTGCCCGCTTGACTTCTCCGCTCACATGAGTCAGCCTAACTGACGTTAAAGCATTTAACTCAAGTGAAAGGGCGTAACGTCATGCACGTCGTACTGGGAACCGGTCCCGCAGGGCTCGCGCTGGTGGACGAACTGCTCGCCCGCGGCCGCCAGGTACGGGTCGTGAACCGCTCCGGCAAGGCCGTGCTGCCCGCGGCCGCCGAGCTGGTCAGGGCCGATGTCACCGACCGCACCGCGCTGGCCGCCGCCGTCGAGGGCGCGGAGGTGGTCTACAACTGCACGCACGTGCCCTACGCGCAGCAGCCCGAGGTCCTGCCGCGCATCCAAGACGCGCTGATCGAGGTGATCGGCCGGACCGGGGCACGACTGGTCACCATCGAGACCCTCAACCTGTACGGCCCGACCGGTGGCGTGCCGATGACCGAGCGCACGGCGTTCGCGGCCACCTCGCGCAAGGGACGGGTCCGCGCGCGGATCGCCGAGCGCTACCTGGCCAGCGACCTGCCGGTGGCGCTGGGTATGGCGGCCGACTTCTTCGGTCCCCGCACGATGATCGCCTCGCTGGGCGCCACGGTGTTCCCGCCCGCGCTGCGCGGGGAGCCCGTGGTGGCCTTCGGCGACATCGACCTGCCGCACAGCTACACGTACATCCCTGACCTGGCAAGGGGTTTGGCAACACTCGGCGAGCGCGAGGAGGCGCTGGGCAAGCTGTGGCACCTGCCCGTCGCGCCCGCGCTGACCACCCGCCAGGTGCACGAGCTGATCGGTGAGATCCTCGCGCGCCCGGTGCACGCGCACGTCGTGGCCGAGCCGATCCCGTGGGGGCCGTTCGACGAGGAGTTCATGGCCGAGTACGCCGAGCTGTTCTACTGGCACACCGAGCCGTTCGTGATGGACGACTCCTTGTACACCAGCACCTTCGGCCAGCACGCCACCCCGATCCGCGAGGCCCTTGCCGAGACCGTGCGCTGGTTCACCGCATGAGCGCGCTCTACACCGCCGAGGTCACCTCCTCCGGCGACGGCCGCTCCGGGCGGGTCCGCGCCAGCGACGGGCTGATCGACACCGCGCTCGCCGCGCCCCGGGAGATCGGCGGCCCTGGCGGGGCCACCAACCCCGAGCAGCTGTTCGCCGCCGGGTACGCGGCCTGCTTCCACAGCGCCCTGCGCATCGCCGCCCGCAAGCAGCGCGCCACCCTCGTCGGCGACACCGTCACCGCGCGGATCGGCCTCGGCCAGGACCCGGACGGCTACCTGCTCAGCGCCGAGTTGTCCGTGCACCTGCCCGGGGTGCCCGCGGAGCAGGCGCACTCGCTCGTACAGCAGGCACACCAGCTCTGCCCGTACTCGCGCGCCGTGCGCGGCAACGTGGCCGTGGCCTTGCGGGTGACCAGCTGACCGCCCCGTGCCGTGCCATGAAAGTGCCGTTCCTTGCGTTCAACGCAAGGAACGGCACTTTCATGACACCGGGCGGACTCCGTGTGGGTTGCCGCTGATCCGGGACAGGTCGCCGATGATCTCCAGCAGCGGCTCGCGCAGCGCCAGCAGCGCGGCCCGCAACTCGGCGGTGGGGTCCCAGGCGTCCCCGCCGACTGGTGAGCCGTCGTCCTCGAACCGGCGCAGTGCGGGGTGCCACTGGGACAGGAACGGCCGCAGTACGTCCTCCATCAACCGCTCGGCGACCTCGCCGAAGCGCAGCGCCGAGTCGGGCCCGCACTCGCGCAACTGCTCGCGGGTGAAGGAGAAGACCCTGTGCAGCGAGGAGATCGCCTCGCGCAGCCCGCCACCGCCCAGCGGGCGCACCGGCACCCGGTGCGCGAGTTCCACCTGCACGCGGAACGCGGCGGCGCGCTCGGTGGGGTCGGCGGAGGCCCCCTCGCGGGCCTGCCTGGCGCGCAACGCGGTGACCCGGACCTCCTCGTGCCGCGAGGGATCGGGGTCGTTGTGCCGGATCACATGTGCCACCACGGCCGGTACCTCCAGTGCGGCTCCACCTCGCAACCGCAGCGCCGACTGACCCGTCAGCCGGCGCAGCGCCCCGTCCAGCCTGCCCGAAGGCCAGTCGCCGAGCGAGCCCAGCACCCCCAACGGCATCGGGTCGGGGGCGTACGCCGCCACCGCGCGCAGCACGTCCAGCCCCGTCTCGCCCACCGCGTCGGCGTCGGCGAGCAGCCGCTTGGCGACGGTCTCCAGCACGGGCCACTCCCGGTCGTGCAGCCGCCGCACCACCGTGTTCACACCGCAGACGCGGGCGGAGTCGGCCAGTTCGAGCAGCGCCGCGGGGTGGCCGCCCACCTCCTCGACCAGGGCGCGCACCGCCTCGTGGTCCCCGGGCCCCAGCTCGCCGATGCGGTCCAGCACCAGGCGAACCGCCTGCGGCACCGGCAGTTCCGGCACCAGCACGCCGGTGCCCAGCGCGGCGTGCCCGGCGTCGGTCGTGGTCAGCACGCTGGCCGCGCCGGGGTGCGGGGACAGCAGCCCGCGGACCTGTTCCAGCGGCAGACCGGCAGGCACCCCGTCGACCACCCACAGGCACGGTGACCTGTGCCGGTCCAGCGCCACGGCGATCTCGTCGGCGGGATCACCTCGGCCGGTACCGCCCAGCGCGCGGGCGATCGCCCGCAACTGCTCGTCCCAGGAGGGCACCTGGCCCGCGGTCAGCCAGAACACCCCGCCCGGCACGGTCGCCCCGAACTGGCGCACGTACTCGCAGACCAGCGCCGTGGTGCCGATCCCGCCGAAGCCGTGCACGACGGCCACCGGCTCGCCCCCGCCCTCGGTGAGCGCGGCGGTCTGCGGGTGCAGCGCGGAGTGCAGTTGCCACAGCTGGGTCGTGCGGCCGAGGAAACGTGGCGGTGGCCTTCGCGACGGGGCGGGCAGCCAGACCGGCGCCGGGCTCAGCGCCACCTCGTCCATCGCGGTGGGCACCTCGGCCAGCTTGCGGGTCAGCGCGTCCAGCAGGTGGCACAGGGCGCTGGCCGGGCTCCAGTAGCGGGCGTCGCGCAGCTCGATCGGCTCGATGTGCCCGGTGCCCTGCGCCGGGTTGACCACCAGCACCCGGCGCAGCGGGTCGCCCTCGTGCTGCCCGGCCAGGAACGCCCTGGTCAGCTCCTGCTGGCAGGCCCGGCGCGTGGGGTAGGCGGCGGAGTAGTAGGCCAGCAGCAGGCGGGACCGCCCCAGCTCGGTCATGATCGTGCGGGAGACCGAGTCGAACCGGTGCACGTCCGCATCGTCCTGGAACACGCGCAGGCCGAACCGGCGCAGCTCCGCGGCCAGCGCCTGGGCGGGTACCGCGTCGGACCTGCTGTAGCTCAGGAAGACGTCCCACATGTGACTCGCGCTCCTTGGTTACACAGATGGGGGACACCATGCAGCCTGACGGACGGGTGAATTCCAAGCCACCTGGTTGCCAAAAGTGGTGAGGTGCAGTGACTCTGTGCAGTCGATCCGGGGTCGCGGTGACTGCCGGTGGTCGGTCAGCTGTCGGCAAACCTCCTCCGGATGCCGGTGCCGGGTCACCGTCTGTGGATTTCGCCGGTGAATTCCAAACCGTACGCGTTCCGTGACCATGGGCTTACACCACAACAGTGGGCTACGCTGCCGCACTTGACACACAGGACTTCAGATTCAGCCCCCTGCGCTTTTCGGCAGCTGTCCGTGGATGGTGCGTGGTGTTCGACCCCTGGGTCATCGGACTGGGATTAGTGGCCGTTCTGGCTCTTTCCAGCGCCGTACTCGTCGTACATCACATGCGTCCCACATTCACCGTGTCCACCGCGGGCGGCAACGCCGACGGACCGTTCGCGGACGCCGACCTGATCGGTGAGGAACTGCGCACCTGGGCCGCTGCGCACTACCGCAGGACGGTGCCGGTGCTGCGGGTCTGGCAGCGGCGCGCGTGGCTGTACGGCTCGGCCCACTTCTACGCCGTCGGCTGGACCGTGCTGATCTCCCTGTCCCTGCCGTTCCTGATCCCCTACGTCTCCGACGGCAACGGCTCGCGGCTGCTCGTGCAGTCCCTGTCGGTGTTCGGCGCCGTGGTGTTCGGCCTGCACAGGACGTTCAAGGCGGAGGAGAACTACGGCAAGTACCGGCTGCACGAGTCCAGCGTCTACAGCCTGGTGCGCAAGCTGGTCGACGACCCCGACCAGCTCGGTGCCACCGACGGGGAGCGCAGGCGCCGCTACCTCGCCGAGATCGAGCGGATCAGGGAGCGCGCCCGCAACGACGAGATCAACAACCTGCCCAGTCCGACCACGCCACCACGGGTGGGGCCCACCGTCGCGACGCCGATTCCGAGCCACCGGGAACCCCTGAACGGGGAATCAGTCGGATATCGCTCGCGCATCGAAAACCCGGCTACTGGTGCCGAATGAGTCGAGGAGCATCTGGCGTGAGTCAGCGAAGTGAGGACTTCGGAGTGTGGTCGCCGACGCCGACCGAGTGCGAAGCGGCATGGGAGCTCTACATCGAGCTCGCGACGAGGATTACGACGGTGGAGCAGAAACCCGGCGCGGGAATCATTCGCGAGGAACTGCACAGCGTTTACGCGGTATTCGGCAGGACCAGGGAGATCCTCTGCCAGTACGGTCCCGGCCTGGCCCCGCGCGACCGGCCGGGTGGGCTGACCTTCGCCGGGCTGGCCGTGGGCATGGTCAACAGCACCCTGCGCCCGCTGCTGACCAAGTGGCACCCCGCGCTCGCCGAGTGGGAGTCGACCCGACCCGGGGGCGTCAGCGCCGTGGCCCACGAGCGCGCCTGGGAGCACGCCCAGCAGGTGCGCGCCGAGATCGCCGAGACCCGCCGCGAGCTGCTCGCACTGGCCACCGTCCTGCACGAGGCCATCGGCATCCAGCCCCTGCTCACCCCCTGACCCGGCGAGTCCCGCTCTCCGGCGGCCGAGTCCCGTCCTGCGGTGAGCGGCCATACGGAGCGTGACGAGGTCCGGGTACGGCTGAGCGGGACTCGCGCGCGGCTGAGCGGGACTCGCGGGGGTGGGGGTCAGTCCTCGGCGAGGGCGGCGCTGATCCACTCCGCCACGGGCAGGTCCCGCTTCGTGCACTCGTCGGCGAGCCGGATCGTCCAGCGCAGGGCCTGCATGACCACGGCCGCCACCTCCGGGGGCTCGGCCGAGCTGAGCGCGATCTCGATCTGCGCGCGCGCCGCGTCCTGATCCCCGTGCACCTGCGCGAGCAGGGTCCGCACCGCCGTGCGCACCGGCGGGTCGGCCTCGTCGATGGAGACCTCCTCCCCGGACGCGTCGTACACCTGCATCTTCACCGGGGTGGCCCCGCCGGAGCCGAGCGCGGAGACCATCTCGCTGCACTCGCGGAACAGCATGAGCACCAGCTCCCTGCCGTCCACCTCCCCGTCCGGCGCGGAGTCCACGTAGGTGGTCAGCAGGGTGATCGCGGCGCCGTCGTCCCCGGCCTGCGCGGCGGCGAGCGCCTCACCTGCCGTCTCGACCATGCGCTGCCGCCGTTGAGGATCATCTGCTTCCACGGGCCCCATCTTGCAGCACAACGGCCAGCAGCGGTGCACCTGTGTTGATCTGATCGGGCGTAGTTGAGCTCACTTGCCGAATTGGTGCTGAGAGAAACCCGACTGCCGCTGTCGCCACAGGCTTGCAAGTACAAGAATCTGCCCGTTGCGGGTCGAACGCGGGAAGGAACGGTGAGGCTGCCATGACCGCCACCCTCGAACGGGCAGGCACACGCGCCCTGGACCGGCGCGAGTGGCTGAGCATCGGCGGCATGGCCGCGTTCGTGCTGCTGCTGCATGTGGTGGGCTGGGGCACGCTGATCTTCCTGGTGTCCCCGATGAACTACCAGGTCGGCGACGGGCAGGTGTTCGGCATCGGGCTGGGGGTGACCGCGTACACCCTCGGCCTGCGGCACGCCTTCGACGCCGACCACATCGCCGCCATCGACAACACCACCCGCAAGCTCATGTCCGAGGGCCGCCGCCCGCTCTCAGTGGGCTTCTGGTTTTCCCTCGGGCACTCCAGCGTGGTGTTCGGCCTGTGCGTGCTGCTCGCGCTCGGCGTGCGCGCGCTGGCCGACCAGGTCGCCAACGACGACTCCCCGCTGCACAGCTGGACCGGGGTCGTCGGCACCGCCGTGTCCGGGCTCTTCCTGCTGCTGCTCGGCGTGATCAACCTCGTGGTGATGGTGAACATCCTCAAGGTGTTCCGCAGGATGCGCGGCGGCGAGCTGGACGAGGCCGAGCTGGAGCGGCACCTCGACGAGCGCGGCTTCATGAACCGGCTGCTGCGCGGGCTGACCAAGACCATCACCAGGCCCTGGCAGATGTACCCGACCGGCCTGCTGTTCGGGCTCGGCTTCGACACCGCCACCGAGGTGTCCCTGCTCGTGCTCGCCGGTGGCGCCGCCGCCTTCGCCCTGCCCTGGTACGCCATCCTGACCCTGCCCGTGCTGTTCGCGGCGGGCATGAGCCTGTTCGACTCGCTCGACGGCTGCTTCATGAACTTCGCCTACGGCTGGGCCTTCGCCAAGCCCGTGCGCAAGGTCTTCTACAACCTGACCGTCACCGGGCTGTCGGTGCTGGTGGCCCTGGTGATCGGGGGTATCGAGCTGATCGGCCTGCTGGTGGACAAGCTCGGCATCACTGACGGCCCGCTCGCGTGGATCGGGGGCCTGGACATGAACAACGTGGGCTTCGCCGTGGTGGGCCTGTTCGTGCTGACCTGGCTCGTCGCGCTCGCGGTCTGGCGGTTCGGCCGCATCGAACAGCGGTGGACCGGCGAGAAGTAGCGCCGCGACCCGCCCGCGACCCGCACGCCATGAAGGTGCCGTTCAGGACGCTCAACGTCCCAAAGGGCACCTTCATGACACCGGCGGCCCGACCGCTACCGCCGCGATCTGTCCACTGTGGATGTCGAGTACTGGCGGTATGTCCTGGCGCCGTGGGGCACGTCAAACCTGGACGGGAAAGGCGCTGTGCGAGGAACTGGGCTAGACCGCGCTGCGCACCTGCGTCCCGGTGCGGACCGAGGCCACCGTGTAGAGCGGGCGGCCCTGGGTCTGCGCGTAGGTGCGGCCGATGTAGCTGCCCAGCACGCCGAGCATGATGATCTGGATGCCGCCGAGGAAGAACATGCCGATGGTGATGAACGCCCAGCCGGGCACGGCGGCCTCGGAGAAGAACAGCCGCACCGTCGCCGCGTAGACGATGCCGAGGAAGCTCAGGAAGCTGATGAAGTAGCCCAGGCGGCTGATCAGCCGCAGCGGGGTGACGGAGAAACCGAGTATCCCATCAGCGGCGAATCGCATCATCTTGCGCAGCGGATAACCGGTGACCCCGGCGTTGCGCTTGTCCCGGTCGAAAAGCACGGCGGTCTGCCGGAATCCGACATAACTGACGAGCCCGCGCAGGAAACGGTCCCTTTCGCGGAACTTGCGCAGTTCGTCGACCACCTTGCGGTCGATGAGCCGGAAATCCCCGGTGTTCTCCGGGATGTCGATCGAGGCCAGTTTGCGCAACACCCAGTAGAAGGCCCGTGCGGTGCCTCGCTTGAACAGCGAGTCCTGCCGCGACCGGCGCTGGGCGTAGACCACGTCCCAGCCCTGCGCCCACTGGTCGAGCAGCTCCAGGCTGACCCTCGGCGGGTCCTGCATGTCGCTGTCCATGATGATCACCGCGTCGGCGTCCACCAGGTCCAGCCCCGCGGTCACGGCCATCTGGTGGCCGAAGTTGCGCGACAGCTCCACCACGGTCACCCGCTCGTCGGCCTCGGCCAGCCCGCGCAGCCGGTCCCCGGAGTCGTCGCCGCTGCCGTCGTTGACGTAGACGAAGCTGAACCGGTACCGGTCGGACCGCTCGGCGACCACCTCGCTGACCGTGCGGTGCAGCAGGTCGATGTTCCCGGCCTCGTTGAAGATCGGGAATATGTACGCGACGGTGCGCGGGCTCTCGGTGTTCACCCTGTACTCCCCCTGATGTCGGCCACGGCGCGGAGCGCGCCGCCCGCTCAGGCGGCGCGGACCGCGGCCAGGGCCATCCTGTGCAGCAGTTCTGCCATCTGTCCGCGGTCCAGGTGCGCGGAGTGCGGGGTCGAGTTGATCAACCCGAACACCGCGTGCGAGGCCGCGCGCGCCGCGGGCTCGCCCGCAGCGGGCACGACCTGGCTGATCGCGCTTACCCAGACCTCGACATATTGACGCTGCAACGCCCGAACCTGTTGCCGGTCGGAGTCCGCGAGGTTGCCCAGGTCACGTTCCTGCACGGTGATCAGGGCCGGGTTGTCCAGCGCGAAGTCCACCTGCCAGCCGATCAGCGCGTGCAGGGCGGCCAGCGGCCCCTCGGCGGTCCGCACCCGCTCCAGCGCCCCGCCGAGCAGCACCTCGCTGATCGAGGTGAGCATCTCGCCGAGCATGGCGTCCTTGCTGCGGAAGTGCCGGTACAGGGCCGGGCCGGAGATGCCAACGGCGGCGCCGATGTCGTTGATGCCGACCCCGTGGAAGCCGTGCCTTGCGAACAGCTCCGCCGCCGCGGCCAGGATCTGCGCCCGCCGTGAACCAGGCTGCCCGCCGGAGGCGGACCGCGTCGTGTTGGGCTCGGCGAACGGCACGCGGCAGATCGTAGACCACCAGGTTAATGAGCGCTAACAACAGCCACCGTTCGGGCGAGTGACCACTCTGGTCAGATGCCTATTCCACCAATGATCGGGCAACAGTTGGCGTGTGCCCTTCCGGTCCCGGCCTCCGCGCGGCACCATATTCGTGATACGCATCACCTCGATGGAGAGGCCCCCTGCTATGCGTTTGGTCAGAACCCTTTCGGCTCTTGCACTCAGCGCGGTCGCCGTGGTCACTGGCGGTGCTCTCGCCAGTGCCGCGCCGCTGGCCGTCAACTACGCCGCACTCGGCGATTCCTATGCGGCCGGTGTGGGCACCGCCGGCTCGTACGACAACAGCTGCGACCGCAATGCGAAGAGTTACCCCTCCCTGTGGGCCTCGGCGCACTCGGTCTCGAACTTCACCTTCGTGGCCTGCTCGGGCGCCAAGACCTCGGATGTGATCAACAACCAGGTCGGCTCGCTCAGCTCGGCGAACACGGTCGTCACGGTCACCATCGGTGGCAACGACGCCGGGTTCACCAGCGTCATGGGCAGCTGCATCCTCGGTGGCGACTCCGGTTGCCGCACCGCGGTCGACAACGCCACCAACTTCGTCAACAACTCCCTGCCTGGGCTGCTGGACAACACCTACCGCGCGATCCGCAGCCACGCCCCCAACGCCACCGTGTACGTGCTGGGCTACCCGCGCTTCTACCAGCTCGGCGGCTCCTGCTCGGTGGGCCTGAGCGACACCTCCCGCGGCCTGATCAACGGCGGGGCGGACAGCCTGGACTCGGTGATCTCGGCGGCGGCCGGTCGCGCCGGGTTCCGGTTCGTCGACGTGCGCTCGAACTTCACCAGCCACGGCATCTGCTCGTCCAGCTGGTGGATCAACAGTGTGAGCTGGCCGGTGGTCAACTCCTACCACCCCAACGCCAGCGGCTACGCGAGCGGTTACCTGCCCGCGCTGAGCTCGGCCACCGGCTGAGCGGGCACGCACCCTGACTGGACGAAGTAGTTAGCGACCGTTAACCTGGAGGCTCAGGTTAACGGTCGCTAACTTCGACGGTGAGGGAAGCCCATGGACGCGCCGGTCCTCGGCAGCGCCGCCGATCCTTCGGATCCGGCCTTCCAGCGCTACACCAAGGAGCACGCCGAACTCGTCGCCCAGCTGCGGACCAAGCTCGACGTGGTCGCGCTGGGCGGTCCGGAGAAGGCCAGGACCCGGCACGTGGAGCGCGGCAAGCTGCTGCCCCGCGAGCGGGTCGACGCCCTGCTGGACCCGGGTTCGCCGCTGCTGGAACTGAGCCCACTGGCCGCCAACGGCATGTACGACGACGAGGCCCCCGCGGCCGGTGTGATCACCGGCGTTGGCCGTGTGTCGGGCCGCGAGTGCGTGATCGTGGCCAACGACGCCACGGTCAAGGGCGGCACCTACTACCCGATCACGGTCAAGAAGCACCTGCGCGCCCAGGAAGTGGCCCTGCAGAACAACCTGCCGTGCCTGTACCTGGTCGACTCCGGCGGCGCCTTCCTGCCCCGCCAGGACGAGGTGTTCCCCGACCGCGAGCACTTCGGGCGCATCTTCTACAACCAGGCCACCATGTCCGCGCGCGGCATCCCGCAGATCGCCGCCGTGCTGGGCTCCTGCACCGCGGGCGGGGCGTACGTGCCCGCGATGAGTGACGAGGCCGTCATCGTGCGCGGGCAGGGCACGATCTTCCTGGGCGGCCCGCCGCTGGTGAAGGCGGCCACCGGCGAGGAGGTCAGCGCCGAGGACCTGGGCGGCGGCGAACTGCACTCGCGCACCTCGGGCGTCACCGACCACCTGGCCGAGGACGACGCGCACGCGTTGCAGATCGTGCGGACCATCGTGAGCACCCTGGGTCCGCGCGCGCCCCGCCCGTGGGAGGTGCTGCCCACCGAGGAACCCGCCGTGGACCCCGGGCAGCTCTACGGGGTGGTGCCCGCGGACACCCGCACGCCCTACGACGTGCGCGAGGTGATCGCCCGCGTGGTGGACGGCAGCCGGTTCGCCGAGTTCAAGCGCGAGTACGGCACCACGCTGGTCACCGGGTTCGCGCGCATCCACGGCCACCCAGTGGGCATCGTGGCCAACAACGGAATCCTGTTCGGCGAGTCCGCGGTCAAGGGCGCGCACTTCATCGAACTGTGCGACCAGCGCAGCGTGCCGCTGGTGTTCCTGCAGAACATCACCGGGTTCATGGTCGGCCGCGAGTACGAGGCGGGCGGCATCGCCAAGCACGGGGCCAAGATGGTCACCGCGGTGGCCTGCGCGCGGGTGCCGAAGTTCACCGTGGTCATCGGCGGCTCCTTCGGCGCGGGCAACTACTCCATGTGCGGCCGCGCGTACTCGCCCCGGTTCCTGTGGATGTGGCCCAACGCGCGCATCTCGGTGATGGGCGGGGAGCAGGCCGCCTCGGTGCTGGCCACGGTCCGGCGCGACCAGTTCGCCGCGCGCGGCACCGAGTGGTCGGCGGCCGAGGAGGAGGCGTTCAAGCAGCCCATCCGCGAGCAGTACGAGGACCAGGGCAACCCGTACTACTCCACCGCCCGGCTGTGGGACGACGGGGTGATCGACCCGATGGACACCAGGACGGTGCTCGGGCTCGCGCTCTCGGCCGCGGCCAACGAACCGCTGCCCCCAGTCCGCTACGGCGTCTTCAGGATGTGAGCATGTTCGACACCGTACTGATCGCCAACCGCGGCGAGATCGCCGTCCGAGTGGCGAACACGTTGGGCCGCATGGGAATCCGCTCGGTCGCCGTCTACAGCGACGCCGACGCGGGCGCCCGGCACGTGCGTGCGGCCGACACCGCCGTGCGCATCGGGCCCGCCGCCGCGCGGGAGAGCTACCTGTCCCTCGAGCGGATCATCGAGGCCGCGTTGGCCACCGGCGCGCAGGCCGTCCACCCCGGTTACGGCTTCCTCGCGGAGAACGAGGCCTTCGCGCGGGCCTGCGCCGAGGCCGGACTGGTGTTCGTCGGCCCACCGCCCTCGGCGATCAACGCCATGGGCGACAAGATCCGCGCCAAGCAGACCGTGATGGCCGCGGGCGTTCCCGTGGTGCCAGGCAGGACCGAGCCGGGTATGTCCGATGTGGACATCGTGGACGCGGTCGGCGAGATCGGCTACCCGGTGCTGCTCAAGCCCTCGGCGGGCGGTGGCGGCAAGGGCATGCGCCTGGTGACCGAGCCCGAGCAGCTGCGCCCGGCCATCGAGTCGGCACGGCGTGAGGCCGCCGGGTCCTTCGGTGACGACACGCTGCTGGTGGAGCGGTTCGTGCAGCGGCCGAGGCACATCGAGATCCAGGTGCTGGCCGACAACCACGGTGGGGCAGTGCACCTGGGCGAGCGCGAGTGCAGCCTGCAACGCCGTCACCAGAAGATCATCGAAGAGGCCCCGTCCCCGCTGCTGGACGAGGAGACCCGCCAGCGCATGGGACTGTCCGCTGTGGACGCCGCGCGGTCGGTCGGCTACTCCGGCGCGGGCACGGTGGAGTTCATCGTCTCCTACGACCGGCCCGACGAGTTCTTCTTCATGGAGATGAACACCCGGCTCCAGGTCGAGCACCCGGTGACCGAGCTGATCACCGGACTGGACCTGGTCGAGCAGCAGCTGCTCGTCGCCGCCGGGCAGCCGCTCGCCTTCGGCCAGCAGGACGTGGTGCTCACCGGGCACGCCGTGGAGGCCCGCGTCTACGCCGAGGACCCGGCGAGCGGTTTCCTGCCCACCGGCGGCCAACTGCTGGTGCTGGACGAGCCGACGCGCCGCCTGCGGGTGGATTCCGGTGTGTCGCAGGGATCTTCGGTCAGCAGCGACTACGACCCCATGCTGGCCAAGTACATCGCGCACGGGGCCACCCGGGACGAGGCGCTGCGCAGGCTGCGCGCCGGGCTCGGCGAGGCCGTGGTTCTCGGCGTCACCACGAACATCCCGTTCCTGCGCGCGCTGCTCGCCGACGAGGACGTGGTCGCGGGCAGGCTGGACACCGGCCTGGTGGAGCGCAAGCTGGACGAGCTGGTCGGCGGGCAGACCCCGGACCACGTGCTGATCGCCGCCGCGGCCGAGCGCGCGCTCGCGCTGGAGCCGACCGGTGCGGTGGTCGACCCCTGGGACGTGCCCGGTGGTTGGCGGATCGGCGCCCGCGGGTGGACCACCTGGCAGGTGCGGGCGCCCGGCCGTGAGCCGGTGCAGGTCCGCCTGCGCGGTAGGGCCCGCGCGGCCGAGGTGGCGCTGGCAGACGCCGAGCCGGTGGCCGTCAGCGCGCACTGGGACGGGGACAACCTCGTTGTGCGCCAAGGAGGTTCGACCCGCAGTTACCGCTGCGCCCGGGACGGCTCGGTGACCTGGATCGGCGCCGATGGCGCTGCCTGGCCGCTCACCGAGACCGAGCGGCTCGCCGCCGCCAGGCACGACGCGGCCGGTGTGGTCGGCGGCGCGGTGAGCAGCCCGATGCCCGGCACGGTGCTGCTGGTGAAGGTCTCGCCCGGCGAGCAGGTCAGCGCGGGGCAGGCGCTGGTCGTCGTCGAGGCCATGAAGATGGAGCACACGGTCGTCGCACCGATCGACGGCCTGGTCGCGGAGCTGGCGGTGCACGCGGGCCAACAGGTCCGGCTCGGTCAGCAGTTGGCAGTCGTCGCACCCCAACAGGAGTGAGAGATCATGGTTGACTTCCGCATCAGCGAGGAGCACGAGGCTCTGCGCAAGACGGTGGAGCAGTTCGCCCGCGAGGAGGTCGCCCCGGTCATCGGCGACTTCTACGAGCGCGAGGAGTTCCCGTACGAGATCGTGGCGAAGATGGGGCAGATGGGCCTGTTCGGCCTGCCCTACCCCGAGGAGCACGGCGGCATGGGCGGGGACTACTTCGCGCTGTGCCTGGCCCTGGAGGAACTGGCCAGGGTCGACTCCTCGGTCGCGGTCACGCTGGAGGCCGGGGTCTCGCTGGGCTCGATGCCGATCTACCGGTTCGGCACGCGGGAGCAGCAGGAACGCTGGCTGCCCCAGCTGTGCGCGGGCACGGCGCTGGCCGGGTTCGGCCTGACCGAGCCGGGTGGCGGCTCCGACGCGGGCGCCACCAGGACCACCGCCCGGCTGGACGGGGACGAGTGGGTGATCAACGGCTCCAAGTGCTTCATCACCAACTCCGGCACCGACATCACCCAGGCGGTCACGGTGACCGCGGTCACCGGGCAGACCCCCGAGGGGCGCAAGGAGATCTCCTCGATCATCGTGCCCTCGGGCACCCCGGGCTTCACCGTGTCCCGCAAGTACTCCAAGGTCGGCTGGAACGCCTCGGACACGCACGAACTGTCCTTTTCGGACTGCCGGGTGCCCGCGGCCAACCTGCTCGGTGAGCGTGGCAGGGGCTACGCCCAGTTCCTGCGCATCCTGGACGAGGGGCGCATCGCCATCGCCGCGCTGGGCGTGGGCCTGGCCCAGGGCTGCGTGGACGAGTGCCTGCGCTACGTGCAGGAGCGCGAGGCCTTCGGTCACAAGATCGGCACGTACCAGGCCATCCAGTTCAAGATCGCCGACATGGAGGCGCGGGTGCACACCGCGCGGCTGGCCTACTACCAGGCCGCGGCGCTGATGCTGCGCGGCGAGCCGTTCAAGAAGGAGTCGGCCATCGCCAAGCTGGTCTCCTCCAACGCGGCCATGGACAACTCGCGGGAGGCCACCCAGATCTTCGGCGGCTACGGGTTCATGAACGAGTACCCGGTCGGCAGGTTCTACCGGGACGCCAAGATCCTGGAGATCGGCGAGGGAACCAGCGAGGTCCAGCGCATGTTGATCGCCCGGCACCTCGGCCTGTGACGTGTTGACTACATTTGGCAACACCTGATGGGTTTCGAGCGCGGCGGGAGCGGCTATACAGTTGCGGAGCACCGAAGCTCCCGCCGCGTTCCTCCCCCCTCGACGCTGGCGGGTTACCCCGGAGCCCCCGCTCACCCCCGTGCGGGGGCTCCGGCTTATCTCAGGACTTCTCGCTCAGCACCCGCTCGGGCTCGGGCAGGTCGTGCCGCCCGGAGATGAACTCCTGGAACCGGATCTTGGCCAGGATCAGCGGCTGGCGGAACCGCGCCTCGCGGCGCAGCGCCCGGTCCAGCTTGCGCGAGCCCTGGCGGTAGCGCCAGCGCGCCCACGGGGAGTTGGGCCTGGCCAGGCGCAGCGCGCCGACCTCGGCCAGCGGGGGCAGCAGCAGGCCGAGCAGGCCGGTCCAGATCTTGCCCTTGAGCAGGGCGATGACCGCGAAGCCCAGGTCGACCAGCGCGATCAGCGTGCCGAGCCCTTCGCCGATGCCGCCCATGCCCAGCAGGCCGTAGCTCAGCGGGCGGGCGCCCAGCAACAGCAGCCCGACCAGGCCGACCGCCAGGAACACGGCGTCCACCGACAGCCGCCCCTGCGTGCTCCAGTACACGTCGCGCAGGTGCAGGATCAGCGCGAACTCGTCGAGCACCAGCGCGGCGCCCACGCCGAACAGCGCCGCCGCCCACAGCTTGGGCTCGTCGGCCTCGTCCGGGGCGGCCAGCTGCACGACCCCGCCGAGCATCATCGCCACCACGCCGAACACCACGTGGTGGATGTGCGTGCCGCCGGGTGTGATGTTGCCCGGCCACCAGCGCACCTTGGCCCGTACCAGGCGCACACTGATCCTGATGAGCAGGAACGTCACGACCAGTCCGAGGAAGAAGTAGAGCAGGCGTTGATGGCCGGGGCCACTCGCGGTGTCCCACGATCCCTGCACCAGGTAGCGGACCATCACCCAGCACCCTCCGGTGACGCGGAATGCAGGGACTGTACGCCCACCCGGTTGGACGCGCGGGCGGTTTGGCCCGATCGTCCGTGACAGAGGGCACACTGGCCCTGTCCTGCCACCTGGCTGGGGTGACATGACAAAATCGTGGCGGAAACCTTGGCGGGTGCGGAGGTCAGTTTTGCTGTACTGGTTCATGAAACGGGTGTTCGCCCCGATCATCAGGTCGGTGTACCGGCCGAAGGTCGAGGGCCTGGAGAACGTCCCTGCCACCGGGCAGGTGATCCTGGCCAGCAACCACCTCGCTTTCGTGGACAGCATCGTCATCCCGATGGTGATGCCCCGACGCGTCAACTTCCTGGCCAAGGCCGAGTACTTCCAGGGCCGCGGGATCAAGGGCGCGCTCATGCGCGGCTTCTTCGGCGGCCTGGGCCACATCCCGGTGGAGCGGGGCTCGGGCCGGGCCGCCCGCGCCGCGCTGGACACCGCTGAGCAGGTGCTCAACGGGGGTGGCGCGTTCGCGATCTACCCCGAGGGCACCCGCTCGCTGGATGGCAGGCTCTACCGGGGTCACGCCGGGGTCGCGCGCATCGCGCTGGCCACCGGGGCCCCCGTGGTGCCGGTCGCGCTGATCGGCACCGACCAGGTGCAGCGCAACGGCCGGGGCCTGCCGCGCATCCGGCCGATCACGGTGCGGTTCGGCACCCCGCTGGACTTCTCGCGCTACGAGGGCATGGGCGAGTCCACGATGATCCACCGCGCGGTCACCGACGAGATCATGTACGCGATCCTGGAGCTGTCCGGCCAGGAGTACGTGGACAGCTACCGCCCCCACCCCAAGGCCGCCTGACGCCAAACCCGCGAGTCCCGCTCGCCGGCACGTGACTCACGTGCCGGCGAGCGGGACTCGCGTGCGTGTGGGCGGGACTCGCGGTCAGGGGACGAGGGCGCCCAGGTCGGCGAAGACCGCGGCGTTGAGGCGGAAGGCCAGGCAGGCCTCCTCGACCACGCGGGCCTGCTCGGCGGCGTCCCAGCCGGTGCTGTCGAGCAGCTCCCGGTAGCGCGTGCGGAAGCCCGGGCGGCTCGGGATGCCGTCGAACACGTAGAAGCTCGTGCCCCGGTGGTCGACCAGCCCGTGGTGGCGCTCGACCACGGCGCGCACCGCCTGCCCGCCGGAGATGTCGCCCAGGTAGCGCGTGTAGTGGTGCGCGACGAAGCCGCCGGCCCAGGTGAAGCACACCTCGCGCAGCCGGTCCAGGTAGCGCAGCGTGGCGGGGGTCGGTTCGACGCGGTCGCGCCAGCCGGGCCCGTACAGGTGCCCCAGGTCGGACTCCAGCGAGGGCAACCGGGTCAGCTCGGGCAGCACGAACGCCCCGGCGACCGGGTCGGCGGCCATCGCCTCGGCGGCCTGCTCCAGCACCTGGTAGATGAAGTAGTGCTGGGCCACCAGCGTCGCGAAGCCGTCCAGGCTGAGCCTGCCGTCGAAGATCGCCTTGATGAACCCGGCGTTCTCCGCGTTCTCGTGCTCCTGTGCCGTGCCCGTGCGCAGCACCGTGGAGAACTGCTCACCCATGACCGGACTCCCCTCCGCAGTCGGCGTGGCCGTCACCGAGTGTGCTGCCGGGTCCGGCCAGCCGTCAAGTATGTGACGACAGGTCGTCATAAAAACCGCTCCGACGCGTCGACTTAGGTAAGGCTAGCCTTACTAGTTGGAGACCGGAAGGGGGCGCCCGTCGGCTCCCAGTCGGGCGCCGACCCCGCGCAGCACGAAGGCCACGGTGGCCTCGATGGCCTGGTCCAGCTCCGCCCCGGACAGCTCGGCCACGGTCCGCCCGCTGATGCACGCGGTGACCAGCCCGACCAGTGCCGCCACGTCCGAATCGGGCAGGTAGCCCGCCGCGACCCCGGCCGAGAGCACCTCGCGCAGGATCCCCTCCAGCGCGGCCACGTGCTCGACCATGTGCTGGTAGCTCTGCTCGGACATCAGCGAGCGCAGCGCGGTGCCCGGCGGCAGGTGGTTGCGCGCCACATGCCGCAGCTGGCCGCGCACGTACGCCGCGAGCCCGTCCACCGGGTTGTCCACCTCGGCCAGCGCGCCCTGCAACTCGGCGAGGTAGCGCTCGGTCTCGTGCCCGGCGTAGGCCAGCAGCAGGGACTCCTTGTCCGCGAAGTAGTTGTACATCGCGGTGCGGCCCACCCCCGCCGCGGCGGCGATGTCGGCCAGGGTGATGGCGTCGAACCCGCGCTGGTACATCAGCGCCGACAGCGCGGCGAAGATCGACTCTCGGGTGCGCTCCCGGTGCTCCTCGAGCGAACCTCCAGTGATCTTCGGCACGGGCCGAGTCTAATCGGCTCAGGCGGTCGGCACGGGACAGCGGCGGGTCGTGGGGCCCTCGCCGCGGAACTGGTAGATCCGGACCGAGGTCTGCGGAGTCTGGCCGCCGTAGGCGTTCTGTGCCACCAGCGCGGTGCAGGTGATCTGGTCCAGCGCCAGCTCGCTGAGCGGCACCTCGCTGAAGACCTGCACCGTGAAGGCGTAGTCGGGGGCGGGGTTGCCGGTCGTGAGCTTGGCCTCGGTGGGCAGCTCGCTGCTCAGGCCGTCCTTGCGCTCGGCATCGGTGGGACCGGCCAGCAGCGTCCGCAGCGTGCTGGTCGTGTCGAACGAGGTGCTGGTCAGCGGGCGCTGCACGTCGCGCAGCTTGCCCTCGCTGACGAAGAACAGGTGCGTACCCGCGATGACACCCCGTGGCGCGTCCTTGCCGGTGATCACGGGGGTGGGCCGCACCCCGCAGCCCGCGGCCAGCACCGCCGCCGCGAACAGCACCAGCCAGACGCGCGGTCTCACGGGCTGTCCTCCTCCAGGTTGCGCGGCAGCCGCAGGGTGAACACCGCCCCGCCCTGCGGACGGTTGTCGGCGGACAGGCTGCCCTCCGCCTGGCCCGCGGTGTGCAGCCGGGCGTTCTCCCAGGCTATCGCCAGGCCAAGGCCGCTGCCCTCGGAGCGGGCCCGCGCGCTGTCGGCCTTGTAGAACCGGTCGAACACGTGCGGCAGCACCTCGGGGTCCAGGCCCGGGCCGTGGTCGGTGACGCGCAGTTCCACCCAGTCGCTGTCGGCCCACAGCGTGACCTCGACCGGGGGCGAGCCGTGCCGCAGCGCGTTGCCCACCAGGTTCGCCATGATCACGTCGAGTCGGCGCGGGTCCACCCTGGCCGTGACCCCGAGGGGCAGCTCGGCCCACACCCGGCCCACCCAGCCCCTGGCCCGCAGGGTGGCGGCCACCGCCTCGGCCAGGTCGATCTCGTCCAGGGCCAGCCGCGCGGCCCCCGCGTCGAACCGGGACACCTCCATCAGGTCCTCGACCAGCCGGGTGAGCTTGCGCGTCTCCTGGCTGACCAGGGTGGCGGCCAGCTGCGCGTCCCCGCCCAGCAGCGGGGCCTCCTCGTCGAGCACGTCGGTCACCGCGGTCATCGCGGCCAGCGGGGTGCGCAGTTCGTGCGACACGTCGGCCACGAACCGCCGCGCGTCGGACTCCATCCTGCGCAGCTCGCCCACGTGGTACTCCAGCGCGGTCGCGGTCTCGTTGAACGTGCCCGCGAGCTCGGCCAGCTCGTCGTTGCCGCGCACGCGCAGCCGGGTGCGCAGGTCACCGGTGCCCAGCCGCCGCGCGGCCACGCCCAGTTCGCGCACCGGGCGCAGCACACCCCGGGCCGCGAGCAGGGCCATCACCACCGCGAGCACCGCCGCCAGCCCGCCGAGCACCCAGGAGGCGCCTGCCAGCTTCTGGATCGCCTCGGCCTGCGGGCCCAGCTCCTGCAGGGCGTAGACCTCCAGCCCCGAGCCGCTCCACTGGCCGTCGGTGTGCCAGGAGAGCACCGGGATGCCGATGATCATCACGGGGAGGCCGTCCAGGTCCAGTCGCTGCCAGGCGACCGTGCTGCCGTGCGCCACCGCGGCGCGCAGGTCGGGGGTGATCTTGGTGAGGTCGACCCCGTTCTTGGACTGCATGTCCTTGTAGACCAACTTGACGTTGCCGCCCAGCGAGCTGGCGATGCTGTCCAGGGCCTGCTGGTTGGGCGGCAGCCGCATGCCCATCAGCTGGTTGCGCACCCTGCTGTCCAGCGGCAGCACGATCGAGCTGGTGGCGTCGTCCAGGATGATCTGCCTGGCCACCACGTAGCTGGCGCCGGAGGCGGCGGTGGCGCTGATCGCCGCGATCAGCACGCAGGTGATCACCAGGCGTGGCCGCAGCCCCCACGCCTTGCCGAGCAGCTGCCGGACCCGGTTCACACGGGACCGAACCGGTAGCCGAAGCCGCGCACCGTCTGCACGAAGACCGGCTCCGCCGGGTTGTCCTCGATCTTCGCCCGCAGCCGCTGCACGCAGGCGTCCACCAGTCGCGAGTCGCCAAGATAATCGTGCTCCCACACCGCCTCCAGCAGTTGTTGGCGGCTGAGCACGCGTCCGGGGGTGTTGGACAGCTCCAGCAGCAGGCGCAGCTCGGTCGGGGTCAGGCTGACGGGACGGCCGTCCTTGCTGACCACCAGCGCTGCCCGGTCGATGCCCAGACCCGCGTGGTGCTCGGATTCGGCACGCTCCGCACCGGTGCGCCGCAGCACCGCCCTGATCCTGGCGTCGAGCACCCTGGGCTGCACGGGTTTGACCACGTAGTCGTCCGCGCCCGCCTCCAGACCGCCGACCACGTCGAAGTCGTCGCTGCGCGCGGTCAGCATGATGATCGGGATGTCCCCACCGGCGCGGATCCTGCGGCAGACCTCGAACCCGTCGATGCCGGGCAGCATCAGGTCCAGCACCACGATGTCCGGCGGTTCGGCGCGCAGCCTGGTGAGACCTTCCTCACCCGAGGCGGCCGTGTGGATGGTGTGGCCCTGCCTGCGCAGGGCGAGCTGAAGCCCCTCCCGCACTGCCTGGTCGTCCTCAATCAACAGAACCCGTGACACATCCGCAGATTATTCGGTTATGGTCCCAGCGCTGCTGGCTGAACGCCGCTGGTGGGCAGTCTGTAGCAGAACCATGACACGATCCGGACGGACAGGTGATGTTCCGACTCCGCAGGTCGTCGGGTGAGGTGCTGGTGGGCCAGGAGCCCGTGCGCCGCCGCGACCACGCCTACCGGCACGCCACGGTGGTGGTGGCCACGTTGCTGCTGCCCCTCGCGCTGGTGGTCACGCGCGGTCGGCGGTTCCGCGAGCGCGCCTGCGAGTGGGCGTTCCGCATCCGTTACCCGGCGGAGTCGCTGGCCGGGCTCACCCCGGAGACCAGGGCTGCCTTCGTGGCCGCCCGCTGCGCCGCGCTGTGGCACGACGCCGAGCTGATCGGCGTGACCTCCGGCCACCGGCTGTTCGCCGAGCAGGAGGAACTGTTCCAGGAGGCCGTGACCAGCTACGGCTCGGAGCCGAGGGCCCGCGAGTGGGTGCTGCCCCCGCAGGAGTCCGCGCACGTGCAGGGCATCGCCGTGGACGTGCGGCCCACCGAGGGCGCCCGCTGGCTGGAGCGGCACGGTGACCGGTTCGGGCTGTACCGCACCTATGCCAACGAGTGGTGGCACTTCGAGTACCACCCGTCCTACCGGGCGACCGGCCGCCGCCCGCCGATGCGGCCGACCCCGGGCACGCTGCCGGCGAGGTACTGACGCCGTTCTGTCTCGTTCTGTGACACGGCTGTGACACGGCCAGCACAGGACCAGGACACCGATTGGCCATCGTTTCGGTCATGCAGTCAACCCAGCTCCGGCCCGTTCGCCCCGCAGCCCCGTTGACGATCGAGGATCTCTACCGGGTGCACCGCAGGCGGCTGATCGGCCTGGCCATGAAACTGGTCGACGACGTCGCCAGCGCCGAGGACGTCGTGCAGGACGCGTTCGCGGCACTGCACCGCAACTGGTCCGGCCTGCGTGACGCCTCGGCGGCCTCCTCCTACCTCAGTGCCGCCGTGGTCAACGGCAGCCGTTCCATGCTGCGCCGCCGCAAGCGCGCCCGTGACTACGTGCCCCCGCACGAGCTGCCCGCGCGCTCGGCGGAGTCCCTGGCCATGCTCACCACCGACCAGCAGGCCGTCATGGACGCGCTGGCCCAGCTGGCTCCCCGGCAGCGCGAGGTGCTGGTGCTGCGCTACTACGGGGGCATGACCGAGGCCGAGATCGCCGCGGCCACGCAGATCTCGCAGGGCGCGGTCAAGTCCACCGCCAGCCGCGCCCTGGACAAGCTGGAACGGCTCATGGCCGAGCACCGCCCGGCACACCTGCGCCAGACGGCGTGAGCACCCGGTCGAGCGCCGCGCGCAACACGCCCGCGGGGTCCGCGCCGAGGTCCTCGGCCCGCCACGCGATGAACGAGTCCGGGCGGATCAGCACCGCGCCGCGGTCGGCCAGCCAGTCCACGGAGTTCGGCAGGGCGTGCACCCGGAGGCCCTGCGCCGCCGCGGGTCGCTGCCACGCCTGACCGTCAACCCCGGTCAGCAGGGCCAGGTCCGTACCTGCGATGTCCACAGTGGACAGATCCTGACCGCTGACCCACTCGTGCGGGACCCGTGAGCCGGGCGCCCCGTCCAGCACCGCGAGGGCGTCCTGGGTGGAGGGCAGTTCCGGCTCCGGGTCGATGACCGCCGAGGAGCTGTACCGGTCGGCCAGGCTCATCACGAACGGCGCGAGCAGGCCGATCTCCGCGCGCTCGCGGGCCGCCTGCTCCGAGCTGTCCCAGTGCAGGTGCGCGTTGTCCATGCGCAGCAGGGCCTGCGCCAGGTTCAGCCGCGCGGCGGGCAGACGTTCCTGCTCGTAGCTGTCCAGCAGCTTCTCGCTCGCGCGTCCACTGTGGACGAACGCGAGCTTCCACGCCAGGTTGTACGCGTCGGCCACCCCACTGTTCATGCCGGTGGCGCCCAGCGGGGGCACGGCGTGCGCCGAGTCGCCCGCGAGGAACACCCTGCCGACCCGGAAGGTCTCCGCGAGCCTGCCGTTGACCTGCCAGGACATCGTGCTCAGTACCTCGATCGGCAGGTCCGTGGCGCCGAGCGCGCTGCGCACGAGTTCCTCCGGCGTGCGCCCCGCGCTGGTGGCCACCCCGGTGTGGAACACCCAGCGGTCCACGGCGTCCATCGAGATCAGCATGCCGGGCGCCTCCGGGTTGCGCACCTCGCAGAGCAGGAAGTCGTTGCCCTGACTCAGTTCGGTGAGGTCCGCGCGGAACAGCACGCTGGTGTTCTCCGTGCCGATCGGGCCGGGTCCGGTGGTCCGCACGCCCAGTTGCTCGCGCACCTGGCTGCGCACCCCGTCCGCGCCGACCACGTGCTCGGCACGGATCTGGTAGCCGCCCGCCGGCCCGTCCACCGTCACGGTGACCCCGGATTCGTCCTGTGCCAAGGACTTCAGCTCGGTGCCGAACCGGAACTCCGTGCCAAGGCGCGTCGCGGCCTTGTGCAGCGCGGCGTCGATCCGGTCCTGGGCGCTCGGCGCGGGCCTGGTGGGCGTGAGCGCGGTCCACGGGCTGGTGCTGGTCGTGGCGGGCAGGGCCTTCGGTGCCGCAGCGCTCTCCGGGTCGGCCAGCGTGTGCACGGTGATCTTGCCGGTCCTCGGGTTGCTGCCCAGATCCTCGACGGCGCCCAGTTCGCGCAGCACCTCCATGGTGCGCATGGCCGTGCCCATCGCCCTGGGGTGCGCCGAGAGCCCGGCGCGCCGCTCGATCACCAGCGGCCGCAGCCCGTGGTGCGCCAGCAGCGCTGCCGTGGCCAGCCCCACCGTGCTGCCGCCGACGACAAGAACCCTGGTCTCCAACATCGTTCCCCCTCGCTGCGTACGTCGTACGTTCTGGGTACAACGTACGCGTCGGGTATGGTGTACGCAAGGAGGTGGCCATGAGCGTCCCCGGACTGGTCTGGATGTACGAGGGGCAGCCGTCCCGGCCTGGGCTCAGCCGTGACCAGATCGTGTGCGCCGCGGTCGCGCTGGCCGACGCCGAGGGCATCGCCGCCGTGTCCATGCGCCGGGTGGCCGACGCGATCGGCGCGGGCACGATGTCGCTGTACCGGCATGTGCCCGGCAAGGACGAGCTCCAGGAGCTGATGGTCGACCGGGTGCTCGGTGAGCAGGCCCGCACGGCGCACGAGGGGGACTGGCGTGCCCAGGTGTGCGGGTTCGCGCACGCGTACCGGGACCTGGTGCTGCGGCACCGTTGGCTGCCCGAGCTGATGGCGGGCAGGCCGCCGATGGGCCCCAACGCGCTGCGGCAGTTCGAGTCCGGTGTCGGCGTGTTCCGCGAGCTGGGCTGCGACATCACCACCGCGTCCAGCCTGATGAAGCTGATCCGCAGCTACCTGCTCGGTGTGTTGCAGGACGAGCTCGGTGATCAGGACACCTGGCGGCGCGCGGGCATGACGGAGCTGGAGTGGCGTGACCAGATCGGTCCGTACGTGCGCTCGGTGGTCGAGTCCGGGCAGTACCCGCACTTCACCGAGTACGTGTTCAACGCCGAGGACCACGAGCAGGCCGAGGAGTTCGAGTTTGGCCTGAACTGCCTGCTGGACGGGGTGGCCGCGCGGCTGCCGGATCAGGGTTTGCGGGCTACGACCCCGTAGGTGCAGCTGCGCTCCGGGTGGTCGTCGACCTCGTCGGGACCGTCCGGGCGCCACAGCGGCAGGAACACCACGCCCGGTTCCACCGGCTCCAGCCCGGACACCAGCTTGGCGACCTGCGCCTGGTTGCGCGGCGCCAACGGGTTGTCGGTCCTGGTGTAGAGCCGTTCCACCTCGCGCCCGCGCTCGCCGACCGGCTCGTGCGTGCCGTGCGAGATCACCACGTAGCTGCCGGTGGGCAGGGCGCCCATCAGGCGGCGCACCGAGGCGGCGGCCTCCTCGTCGTCCCGCACGAAGTGCAGCACCGCGAACATCAGCACGGCCACGGGCTGGTCCAGGTCCAGCAGTTCGCGCACCGGGGCGGAGTCCAGCACCACGTGCGGCTCGCGCAGGTCCGCCTGCAGCACACCGGCGCGCGGGTTGCCCTCCAGGATGACCTGGCTGTGCGCCACCGCCACCGGGTCCTTGTCCACGTAGACCACCGTGGACTCCGGGGCCGCGGCCTGCGCGATCTCGTGCACGTTGCCCACGGTCGGGATGCCCGAGCCCAGGTCGAGGAACTGCCTGATGCCCGTGCCCACCAGGTGGCGCACCGAACGGCGCAGGAAGGCCCGGTTCGTGCGCATGATCAGCGGCAGCTCCGGCATGGCCTTCATCGCCTGCTCGGCGAAGGCCCGGTCCACCGCCAGGTTGTGGTAACCGCCGAGGTAGTAGTCGTAGACCCGGGCCGCACTGGGTCTGTCCAGGTCAACCTCGCCGGGTGCCCACGAGGGTCTGTCCACCGCGCACCTCCCGAGCTCGGGCCGAACGCTCGACTCTAGTGCAATGCGGAGACACTGACCGTGTACGGCGCCTCGTGCACCGAGCCGGACAGGAATGCCTCCTTGCACGCCTGTCGGCGGATCTTCCCACTCGTGGTCTTGCTGACCAAGCCCGAGAGCCCGACTACAACCGTATGGCTGGCAAGCCGGTGGTCGGTGTACACCGCGTGCCGCACCGCCCGCACCACCTCGTCCACCAGGGCCTCGCCGGGCCGGCGGCCCTTGAGCTCCACGTACAGCACCAGCCGTTCGGCCGCGGGCTCGTTGTCCCCGGTGGTCACCGCGAAGGCCGCCACACCGCCCGCCCGCACCGCCGCGTGGCAGCCGCGCACGCTGTCCTCGATGTCCTGCGGGTAGTGGTTCTGGCCGTGCACGATGATCAGGTCCTTGTACCGGCCGGTGAGGTAGAGCTCCTCCTCGTGCAGGAAGCCCAGGTCCCCGGTGCGCAGGTACCGCCGGCCGCCGAACTCCCCGGCCACCACCGCCTCGAAGCACTCGGCGGTCTCCTCGGGCAGCCCGAAGTAGCCCAGGGCCTTGCTCGGCGAGTCCACCCAGATCTCGCCCACCTGCCCGGTGCCGCAGGGCTGCCGGGTCCTCGGGTCCACGATGCGCACGTCCGCGCCCTGCTTGGTGACCCGCCCGCAGGCCACGTAGGTCACCGCGCGCACGTCCGAGTCGTCCTCGAGCTGCACCACCTTGCCCTCGTCCAGCGCGGCCTTCTCCACCCGCAGCCGCCCGCGCCCGCCCATGGTCACGCTCACCGTGTGCTCGGCGAGCCCGTACGCGGGGTAGAACGCGTTGCGGTCCAGCCCGGAAACCGCGAAGGCCGCCAGGAAGGCGTCGACCGTGGCCGGGCGCACCTGCTCGGCGGCGGTCATCACCACCCGCAGCGCGCTGAGGTCCCAGTTCGCGCGCATCTGCTCGGTGGTCTTGCGCACGGCCAGGTCGTAGGCGAAGTTCGGCGCCGCGGTGTGCGTGGCCCGTACCCGCGCCAGCACGTCGAACCAGGTGGTGGGCCGGTGCAGGAAGGTCAGCGGGGACAGCTGGTACACCCGCCCGTTGCCGGACATGGCGCTGAGCAGGAAGCAGATCAGCCCGAGGTCGTGGAAGTGTGGCAGCCAGGACACGGCACGGGTGTCCAGCCCCAGCCCCAGGTCCACGGCGTTGTGCGCGAGCTCGTGGTGCAGGTTGCGGTGGGACAGCACCACTCCGCGCGGTGAGCCGGTGGAGCCCGAGGTGTAGTGCAGCAGTGCCGGTTCGTCCAGCTCGGCGGGCTCGTACCAGGTGGTGCGGCGCGGCCGGGTGGGCCGGTCCGTGCGCAGCCAGTGCACCAGCGGCCACGGGTGTCCGTCCTGCATCGAGGCCCGGGCCCGGTCGAAGGTGGCGTTGGTCAGCGCGACCCTCGCCCCGGTGCTCTCCGCCAGCAGGGTGAACGCGTCCAGGTCGTGGTGCAGGGTGAACGGGTTCGGCGGGCAGACCGGGACGGGGATGACCCCCAGCGCGAGGCAGCCCAGCAGCGCGACCACGAAGTCGGCCGTCTCCAGGTAGACCAGCAGCGCGCGGTCACCGGGGCCGAGCCCGCGCGCGTGCAGCTCGGCGGCGACCCGCTCGGCCTCGTCCCCGAGCTGGGCGAAGGTCAGCGTGGACTGGTCGCGGCCCTCGTGGTCGAGGAAGGTGAACACCGGCAGGTCGGGGTGTTCCGCGCGGAGCCGGCGGAAGGCCGCGGACACCGAGCATGGCGACTGGACGTCCATCGTCATTCCCGGGCCTGCCCCCTTCGCGCGCGCGTGGCACCACTGTAACCACGTCAGCGCAGGTCAACCGGGCTCCGTACCCGGATCGGGGGAATGCCCGGCGCGTCGCGCGCGCCAGGCTCGGCTGTCCGACACGCCGTACGGGATACGCCGACACGCGGTGCCGCAAGCGCCGACACACCGCACGGGAGCGTCCGACACGCGGTGCCGCAAGCGCCGACACGCGCGGGGCCTGCGCATGTCGGCGCCTGGGGTCAGCCCTTGATGCCGCTCTCGGTGACCCCGCGCACGAGGTGCCGTTGCAGCACCACGAACACCAGGACGAGCGGGGCGATGCTCACCGCGGCGGCAAGGAACAGCTCGTGCAGGTTGATGTTCTGCGCGGTCAGGAAGGTGGACAGCGCCACCTGCACGGTCCAGGTCGACTCGTCCTGGCCGATCACCAGCGGCCACAGGAACGCGTTCCAGCTGCCGATGAACTGGATCACGCCGACGGCCGCGAAGAAGCCCTTGGAGTTGGGCACCACGATCCGCCAGTACGCACCCCAGTGACCGAGCCCGTCGATGCGGGCGGCCTCCTCCAGCTCGCGCGGGAAGTCCAGGAAGTACTGGCGGAACAGGAAGGCCGTGATGCCCGCGAACAGCCCCGGCACGATCAGGCCGCGCAGGTCGCTGACCCAGCCCAGCGAGGAGACCAGCACGAAGCTGGGCACGAAGGTCACCGCCGCGGGGATCATCAGCGTGGCCACCACGGCGTAGAACACCTTGTTGGCGTGCCGGTACGGGATGCGCGCCAGGCCGTAACCGCACAGCGAGCCGAGCACGAGCTGGCCCGCGGTCTGCAACACGGCCACCAGCAGGGAGTTGAGCAGGCTGCTGGCCATCGGCACGGACTGGTCGCCGAACAGTTCGCCGAGGTTGTCCCAGTGCACGGTCCGCGGGAACAGGGTCCACTCGGGCGAGGTGATGTCCGACTCCGTGGCCAGCCCGTTGCGCACGACCAGGTAGAACGGCAGCAGGAACAGCAGCGCCGCCAGGCTCAGCGCCAGGTAGCGCAGCGCACTGGCCAGCCTGCTGGGGGAGTGTCCGACCGGCACCGTTCAGTCCCTCCGTCCGAGCCCGAGCAGCTTGCCCTGTGTCAGGGTCACCAGCGCGATCAGCAGCGCCAGGATCAGCGCGCCCGCGCTGCCGTGCCCGTAGTCCTGGTTCTGGCCCAGCGCCAGGTAGTACAGGTACACCAGCGGTGGGCGGGCGAAGTCGGGGTAGCCCTGGGCGGTGCCGAGCAGGTTGTAGAACTCGTCGAACGCCTGGTAGGCCGCGATCAGGCTGAGCAGCAGCACCGCCACCGAGGTGGGCCGCAACTGCGGCAGGGTGATGTACCGGAACACCTGCCAGCCCGGCTTGGCCCCGTCCACGTAGGCGGCCTCGTACAGGGTGGCCGGGATGCGTTGCAGGCCCGCGATGAACAGGATCATGTAGAAGCCGACCTGAAGCCACAGCCGCACGGTCACCAGCACCACCCAGTACCAGGGCGGGTTCGGGTCGGACAGCCAGGCGACCGTGTCCCCGCCGAACCAGCCCAGCACGGTGTTGGCCAGCCCGAACCGCACCCCGTTGAAGATCGACAGCTTCCACACCAGCGAGGCGACCACGTAGGAGCAGGCCGTGGGCAGGAAGAACACCGAGCGGAAGAAGGTCCTGGCGAAGCGCACCTGGTTCACGGCAACCGCCAGCGCCAGTGACAGCACGAAGGTCAGCGGCACCACGAACAGCGCGAACAGGCTGAAGGTGAGCAGGCTGCGCAGGAACCGGTCGTCGGCGAGCATGTCGGCGTAGTTGCCCAGCCCGACGAACTCGGTTGGCGTGACCGTGTTGTGCGCGTCGAACAGGCTGAGCACCGCGCTCCACCCGATCGGCAGGTAGGCGAAGATCGCCAGGCCGATCACGAACGGTCCGACGAACACCCAGAACGGCAACGCCGTGCGCTGCTTGGCGCCGGTCATCCGTACAGGCGCTTGAGCTCGGTCTGCACCGCCTGCACCGCCGTGCGCAGCTCACCGGAGGCGTCGCCCCCGCTGCGGACCGTGCGGGAGAGCAGTTCGCTGAACGCGCTCTGCATCTTCGAGGTCCACTGCGGCGGGTTCGAGGACCGGCCCAGTTCCTGCACGAAGCGCACCGCGTCGGCGGCCACACCCGTGCGCAGCTTGTCCGCCTTGGCCACGATGGACTTGCGCGCCGGGATGTGGAACCCGTAGTTCAGGTCGAAGTCGGCCTGGTAGTCGGTGCGGTCCAGCCACAGCCACTTCACGAACGCCTTGGCCTCGTTGACCTTCTGGCTCTTGCCGCTGACCATCGAGCCGTACGCGCCGAAGGGCACCGACTGCTTGCCGCTCTCGGTCAGCCTGGGCCAGGGCAGCACGCCGAAGTCCGAGCCCAGCGCCTTCTGCACCGCGGGCACCGCCCACAGCCCGGACCACTGCATCGCGGTCAGGCCCTGGGTGAACGCCGCGGGGTCCGCCCAGTCGGTCGGCGCCCCCAGCAGCAGTGAGCCGCTGGTGAACAGGCCGCGCAGCTTGCCGATCGCGGTCACGGTCGCCGGGTCGTCGAAGCCCACCTTGTGGTCGGGCGTCAGGTAGTCCAGCCCCGCCGACCACAGCAGCGGGCCCGCCAGCACCCCGACCCCGCCGTCGTTGCCCAGGAACAGGCCCTTCACCTTGTCGCTGGTCAGCCGGTGCGCCGCGTCCACCAGTTCGTCCACCGTGGTCGGCGGCGTGACGCCCGCCTTGTCGAGCAGGCTCTTGCGGTAGAACAGCATCTGCATGTCCACGGCCTGCGGGATGCCGTACACCGCCCCGTCCACGGTGTGCGAGGCCAGCACCGACTCGGTGAAGTCGGCGCGGGCGTCACCGAGCAGGTCGTCCAGGGAGACCACCTGCTTGGCCCGCACCATGTCCACGTGCAGGGTGGACTCGAACACGTCCGGGCCCGAACTGCCCGCCAGCCCGCTGGCCAGCTTCGAGTCGTAGTCGCCCGGGTTCCACTGCACGTGCACCGCGGCCTTGTCGTAGGCCTTGGCGTAGCGCTCCACCGCCTGCTGCACGCCCGCCTCGCCGTAGGCGTGGTACCACTGCTCGATCGTGGCCCCGTTGCCACGCCCGTTGTTCGAGCCGCAGGCCGCCAGCAGGCCCGCCGCCGCGACCCCGCCCGCGAGCCCGAAGAACTGCCTGCGCTGGTACCTGGCTGGTTGGTACCTGGCTTGGGACATGCCCCCACCCCTCTCGATCACGATCAGCTCATCACGACAGCTTGGACCGCGCGGCGCAATCCAACAATGTGGGACGCCGTTCGGCGGTGTGACCACCGTGATCCGACAGTGATCTGCTGCATGTTTTCCCTCAATCACTCTGCGGTGGGCGTGTTGGCACGTATGGTGTGCCGAGTGACGCCGACGAGCCTCCCGCAGGATCCGGCCTCACCGTGGACTCCCGCCGTTCCTCCCCCCTGAACGGCGGGTCTCGATGGAGCCCCCGCCCACCCCCGTGCGGGGGCTCCACCCTTTTGCCCTGTCCACCCCGCACTGGGAGCTCATCGATGTCCGTCACGTTCCACGATGCCGCCGACGCCGTGGACCACGTAGTAGACCTGATGCTGGAGACGCTGGTCCCGCTCGACGAGCTCACCGAGGGCAACCGCGTCGACTTCCTCTCCGGCATGGCGCTGGCCGCCGAGGCCCTGCGCGCCGCGGGCCGGGGTGAGCACGAGCGCGCCGACGAACTGGGCCGCTCCGCCAGCGACAACCTGCGCCGCGCCGGCTCCATCGACCTGATGCTGCCCGAGGACGAGGGCTGAGTGGCGGGGTTGTGAGCCTGCCCCACCAATGAACGTCCCCCGCCACTCCCTGGGGGGGGCGACCCCGACTCCAGCCTACCGCCCGACCCACCTCGTTGATCTTGCTGAAGATCCACGTGTGGACAACTCGGCGCCTGTGCACAGGTCGGGGCCCCAGCCCTTGTCGCAGCGGCCCTGGGCCAGGTCGGACGGTGTCAATCCCACCTTCGTGATCCGGTCACGCCGTGAAGGTGCCCTTGCGGACGCCCAACGTCCTGAACGGCACCTTCATGGCGCGTGCGGCAGCGCGAGTACTCCAGCTCAGCGCCGAGCGCGGCTCAGCAGGGTCTGCAACACCACGACGACGATGAGCACGGCACCGCTGACCACGGCCTGCATGCTGGAGTTGAACCGGCCCACCTGGTTGATCAGCTCCTGGATCACGGCGAGCAGCGCGACCCCGGCGAGCGTGCCGCTGACGGCCCCGGCCCCACCGGTGAGCATGGTGCCGCCGATGACCACGGCGGCGATCGCGTTGAGCTCCAGCCCCACGCCGACCACGGTCACGCCGGAACCGAGCTGCGCGGTGGACATGACCCCGGCGAGCCCGGCGAGCAGCCCGGACAGCACGTAGACGGACACCTTGGTGCGGGCCACCGGCAGCCCCATCAGCGAGGCGGCGTCCTCGTTGCCGCCCACGGCGAACAGCCGCATGCCGAACCCGGTGCGCTGCAACAGGACCCCACCGGCCAGGTAGCCGAGCACGGCCAGCACGACCAGCACCGCGCCCTGCCCGAGCCAGCGCAGCGCGGAGTCCTGCGGCACCAGGTAGGTGGTGCTGCCCTCCTTGGTGAGCAGCTGCAACAGCCCGCGCGCGAACAGCAGCCCGCACAGGGTCACGATGAACGGGGCCATCCGCCAGCGGGCGATCAGCGCGCCCTGCACCAGCCCGATCAGCGCGCTGACGGCCAGCGGCAGCAGCAGGGCCACGAGCAGGCCCCAGCGGGAGCCGTACGCGGCGAGCACCCCGGCCAGCGCGAAGGTCGAGCCCACCGACAGGTCGATGCCGCCGCTGACGATCACCAGCGTCATGCCGAGCGCGACCACCGCGAGGAAGGTGGCCTGCACGGCCAGGTTGCTCAGGTTGTACGGGGTGAGGAAGGTGCTGAAGGACAGCCCGCCCACCACGAGCAGCACCGCGAGCACGGCCAGCGCGCCGTGCCGCCGCACGATCCCGGCGATCATCGAGCCTCCTGACGGCGCAGCCGCAAGCCGGTGCCCTCGCGTTGCAACAGCACGGCACTGGCGATGATGACGGCCTCCAGCATCTGGGTCACCGAGGCGGGCACGTCGTGCTTGATCAGCGTGGCGGCGATCAGCTGCATCAGCAGCGCCCCGGCCACCGTGCCGATCACGCGCACCCGCCCGCCGGTCAACGGGGTGCCACCGACGACCACCGCGGTGATCGCGGACAGCTCGACCAGCAGGCCCACACTGGACGGGTCGCTGGCGGTCAACCGTGCGGTGGCCAGCACGCCCGCACCCGCGGCGAGCAGCCCGGACAGCAGGTACACAACCAGCAGCACGCGCCGCACGGGCAGGCCCGCGAACTCCGCCGCCTTGCGGTTGCCGCCGACCGCGACCAGTTGGCGGCCGAAGGTGGTCTTGCCGACCAGCAGCGCCACGAGGACCACGAGCACCGCGGCCACGAACACGGTCAGCGGCACGCCGAGCACGCTGCCCGAGCCCAGGTCGAGCAGTTGCTGGTTGCGGATCTGCTTGAGCTGCCCGTCGGCGATCACCAGCGCGAGGCCGCGCCCGCCGACCAGCAGTGCCAGGGTGGCCACGATCGGCTGCACCCCGGCGAAGGTCACCAGCGACCCGCTGAGCAAACCGGCCGCGGCCCCGGCGACCAGGCAGATGCCGATCGCGGGCAGCGCACCGTAGCCGAGGTAGAGCGGCAGCAGCGCGGCGGCGATGGCCATCACCGAGCCCACCGACAGGTCGATGCCCTCGGTGCCGATCACCAGCGCCATGCCCAGCGCCACCACCAGCACCGGCACCATCTGCACCAGTTGCGTACGAATGTTGTCCGCGGTCAGGAAGTTCGGCGTGATGACCAGGTTGACCAGCACCAGCAGCACCAGTGCGAGGTACACCCCGTGGTCGCGCAGGTTCAGTCGATCAAGCCTCATGGGCGATCACCGCCAGCACGGAGTCCACGCTGACCTGGTCGCCGGTCAGCTCCGCCACCGAGGCGCCCTCGCGCAGCACCACCACGCGGTCGGCGCCCTCCACGACCTCCTCCAGGTCGCTGGACACCAGCACGATGCCCAGGCCCTGGTCGGCCAGTTCGTCCACCAGTGCCTGCACCTCCGCCTTGGCGCCCACGTCGATGCCCCGGGTCGGCTCGTCCAGCAGCAGCACCTTGGGGCTCATCGCCAGCCACCTGGCCAGCATCACCTTCTGCTGGTTGCCGCCGGACAGCTCGCTGACCCGCTGCTCCTGGCTGGCGGCCTTGATCCGCAGGCGGCGCATGAAGGTGTCCACGAGCTCGCGCTGCCGCCGCTTGGACACGATGCCCGCGACGGACAGCCGGGGCAGCGCGGCCAGCACGATGTTCTCCCGCACCGACAGGTGCGGGATGATGCCCTCCGCCTTGCGGTCCTCCGGCACGAGCACCAGCCCGGCCCTGATCGCCGAGCTGACCGAACCGGTACGAACGGTCGTGCTGTCGACCTGGATCTCGCCGGAGTCCAGTGGTTGCAGGCCGACCAGGGCCTTGAGCGTCTCGGTGCGGCCCGAGCCGAGCAGCCCGGCCAGGCCCAGCACCTCACCGGGCGCCACGTCCAGGTCCACCCCGTCCAGCACGGTCCGCCTGCGCAGGCCGACGGCCCGCAGGGCGGTGCCGGAGCGCGAGTCGTGCTCCCCGGAGAAAACTGTACGAACGTTCGTCAACTCGCGGCCGAGCATGGTGGCGACCAGCTCCAGCCTGCCGATCTCCGCCATCTGTCCACTGTGGACGACCTGCCCGTCGCGCAGCACGGTGACCGAGTCGCAGATCCGGTACAGCTCCTCCATGCGGTGGCTGACGTAGACCACCGCCACGTCCCGCTCGTGCAGCTTGCGGATCACCTCGAACAGGGTCTCCACCTCGCGCGGCTCCAGCGAGGAACTCGGCTCGTCCATGATCACGACCTTGGCCTCGGCGCCCACCGACCGGGCCACCGCGACCATCTGCTGCACGCCGAGCCCGTAGCTGGTGAGCGGGCGCCTCGGGTCGATCGGGATGCCCAGCTCACCCAGCAGTTGCCCGGCCTGCCGGTACAGGGCCGCGAAGTCCAGCAGCCGCAAGCGGTTGCGCGGCTCGCGGCCCAGGAACAGGTTCTGCGCCACGGACAGTTGCGGCACCAGGTTGACCTCCTGGTACACCGTGCTGATGCCCGCCTGCTGGGCCTGCGCGGGCGAACCGAAGGACACGGCATCGCCGAACAGCCGCAGCTGCCCGCCGTCGGGCTGGTGCACCCCGGTCAGCACCTTGATCAGGGTGGACTTGCCCGCCCCGTTCTCACCGACCAGCGCGTGCACCTGACCCGCGCGCAGCGTGAAGTCCACGCCCCGCAACGCGTGCACCCCGGCGAAGTGCTTGTCGACGCCCACGGCCTCCAACACGATGTTCGACACGCCGACTCCTGGGTGTGCTCGAGACAGGACACCCGCCCGCCCCCTCGGCGCGCACTGCCGGAGGGGGCGGCCGGGCGGGCTCAGTAGGCCCCGGCGACCTCCGCCGCCGCGTTGCCCGGGTCGTACTCCTTGTCCTTGATCGTCACCGTGTTGGGGATGCCCTTGCCGGACAGGAAGTCCCGCAGGGTGGACATCGCCAGCGGCCCGAACCTCGGGTTGGACTCGACCACCCCGTTGATCGTGCCGTCCACGATGCCCTGCACGGCGTTGCGGGTGCCGTCCACCGAGACGACCTTGACGTCCTTGCCGGGCTTGCGGCCCGAGCCGCTGATCGCGGTGACCGCGCCCAGCGCCATCTCGTCGTTCTCCGCGTAGACCGCGGTGATCTCCGGGTGGGCCTGGAGCAGCTGCTCGGTGACCGACTGCCCCTTCTCCCTGGTGAACTCACCGGTCTGCTCGGCGACCACGGTCAGGCCCTTGCCCTGGGCCGCCAGGTAGTCCTTGAACCCGCTGGTGCGGTCGGTGGTCACGTTGTTGCCCGTGGCGCCGAGCAGGATGGCCACCTTGCCGGTGCCGCCGGTGGCCTTCACCAGCTGCGCCGCCGCCCGCTTGCCCTGCTCCACGAAGTCCGAGCCGATGAAGGTCAGGTAGTCCTTGCACGGGGTGGCCGAGCTGAGCTTGCGGTCGATGGTCACCACCGGCACGTGCTTGGCCCTGGCCGCGTCCAGCGCTGGTTGCAGGCCCTCGGAGTTGAGCGGGGCCACGACCAGCAGGTTCGCACCCTGGGCGAGCAGGCCCTGGATGTCGGAGACCTGCTGCCCCAGGTTGGAGTTGGCGTTGCGCTTGAGCAGTTTCACGCCCAGTTTCTGCGCCTCGTCAGTGATCGACTGGGTCTCGGTGATGCGGAACGGGTTGGCCTCCGCCTCGGACTGCGAGAAGCCCACCACCGCGTTCTTGAAGTCGACCTTGGTCGCCCCGTACTGCTCGATCGTGCAGGTCGGCCCGCTGGCGGCCGAGGCCGTCTGCTGGCCGCCCGACCCCGTGCCGGACGAGCCCCCGCCCTCGGGGTTCGCGCAGCCGGTCAGCGTGAGCGCTGCCAACGTTGTCAGCGTGGCACTGAGTCTCAGGGAAGACTTCATCGTGTTCCCGCCTCCTCGACCGAGTCGTAGCAAATTAACGGAGGATCCGGACGGCGTGTCAACCTTTGGCACTTCTTACCCCGATCAGGTGCCCGCGCGGTACAGCTGGGCGATCTCCGCCGAGGTCAGCGCCCGGTCGTAGACGTGCACCTGGTCCAGCGCGCCCGGCCAGAAGTCCACCTGGTTGCCGCCGTAGAGCGCCCGCCCGATGACCGTGTGGCCCGGCGCCACGTGCCCGGGGCAGTAGCCCGAACTGCCCTCCAGCACCCCGTTGACGTACAGCCTGGTCTGTGCCGCGCGTGAGTCGTACTGGCCGACGAGGTGGTACCAGACCCCGGTCTGCGGCGGTTGCTTCGCCAGCGCGCGGGTGCCCGCGGTGCTGAAGGCGAACCTGTTGTCCGCGGCGGAGTACTGGAGGAAGAACTCACTGATGCCGTCCGGCCGGTCCTGGCTGACCGCCGTGGAGAACCGGCCCGTCCTGTCCAGTTTTACCCACGCCGCAACGGTGAAGTCCGTCGAAGTGTCCAGAATGGACGCACCGGTGTCGGCCCACTGGTTGCTGCCGTTGAGCTGCAACGCGCCCGCGGTGTGCCCCTCGGTCCAGGTCGGCGCGTTGACCAGGCTGGCGTCGTGCCCGCGCCCCGAGCTGTCCGCCGTGTTGCCGTCCAGCGCCCAGGCCCCGGTGCCGGTGAGCCCCGGCGTACCGGGCGGGGGCGGCGGCACTGGATCGGTGGCGTGCGCCGAGGCGGCGATGACCTCGCGGTTCACGGCGGTGATCTGCGCACGGTCCGGCTTGAGCACCTTGCGGTCGTAGGTGAACAGGCCGTTGACCTCGTTCTCCACGTCGGTGGGCTCGGTGTAGATCGCGGCGGACAGGCCGCACTTGAGCTCGCACTCCTTGACCTGCTTGAGCAACTGCACGTACCGGCTGGTCAGCGTGGCCGCGTCCGGCTCCATCTCGTAGGAGCTGCCCTTGCCCGGCTGCCACTCGTGCCCGGTCACCCGCAGCCCGAGCCCGCCGAACTCGCCCTCAACGGCCGCCCTGGTGTCGCTGGGCGTCGGGCTGCCCGGCCCGACGTAGGTGTGGTCGTCGTAGATATCCCCGTTGCCGCCGTCGAAGGAGTAGCAGCAGTTGACCCCGCTGTTGGCGTTGACCAGCCTGCTCGGGTCCCAGGCCTTGACCTGGTCGGCCACCCCCGCCGGGTCGAACTCGCCCCAGCCCTCGTTGAACGGCACCCACTGCACGATCGACGGGTGGCTCAGGTGCTGGTCGATCATCGCGTGCAGTTCGGTGCGGAACTGCTGCTGCGCCTGGGGAGTCGGCCGCGGCTCGGAGGGCTTGGCCGAGCCGAAGTCCACGTTCATCGCGGGCATGTCCTGCCACACCATGAGCCCCAGCTTGTCCGCCCAGTAGTACCAGCGCTGCGGCTCCACCTTGATGTGCTTGCGCACCGTGTTGTAGCCCAGGGACTTCTGCTGGGCCAGGTCGAAGCGCAGCGCCTGGTCGGTCGGCGCCGTGTAGATGCCGTCCGGCCAGAAGCCCTGGTCCAGCGTGCCAAGGCTGAAGGTGAACCTGCCGTTGAGCACGGTGCGCAGCTTGCCGTCGGCGCCCTTGGCCAGCGCGATCGAGCGCATGCCGAAGTAGCTGTGCACCACGTCGCGGGAGCGGCCCGGGTCGATCAGCCGTAGGTCCAGGTCGTACAGGAACGGGCTGTCCGGGCTCCACAACTTGGGGTTGCGCAAGGGGATCCGGAACTCCTGGTCCGCGCGGCCCTGTGCGGTGGCCACCGGTCGGCCACCGTCCTTGACCGAGGCGACCACCTCGGCGCCGTGACCGCCCGTGGAGTGCACGGTCAGCCGCAGCGAGTTGGTCGCCAGGTCGGGGATCGCGTCCACGGCCGTGATGTGCGCGGCGGCAACGGGTTCCATCCACACCGTCTGCCAGATGCCCGAGGAGGGCGTGTACAGGATGTTGTTGACCGGGTTGACCCGCTGCTTGCCGATGGGTTGCCCGCCCTGCTCGGTCGGGTCCACCACGCCGACCAGCAGTTCCTGCTCGCCGCCGGGGCGCAGCGCGTCGGTGACGTCGGCGCTGAACGAGTCGTAGCCGCCCTGGTGCGCGGCCACCTGCTTGCCGTTGACGTACACGGTGGCCTGGTAGTCCACCGCGCCGAAGTTGATCATCAATCGGCTTTCCGAGCCCACCCGCCAGGAGCGCGGCACGGTGAAGGTGCGGCGGTACCACATGGCCGATTCGTGCCGCTGTATGCCGGAGAGTGCGGATTCCACCGGATAGGGCACCAGGATCCGTTCCGGGAGCTGCTGTCCGGTCGGCGGTGCGCCGGCCCCGCCCGCGAACTGCCACACACCGTTGAGGTTGCGCCAGTCGTCACGGGCCAGATGCGGGCGTGGGTACTCCGGCAGCGCGTTGTCCGGGCCGACCTGGTCGGTCCACGGGGTGCTCAGCGGTGGTGTGCCGCGGTGCCAGCCGCCGTCGGGTGCGGCCGCTGCCGGGGGGCCGACCAGCGACGCGCTGGTCAGCAGCGCTGCTAGCAGTGCGAGGGCTCTCATGGGCGCGCTCCTAGCCACAAGGGTGGTCTGGGTGCGCGAACCCCGGCGGGGACCAGATCACGGAGGATAGTAGGGCCAGCACCGTGGGTGATCAACCGCCATCCGGCCGCCGGGCGATTTCAGGCCACCGCGTCAACTCAAGTAGGCTGGATGGTGGATTTTTGTCGGTGTGCGCGCCCACAGTCGGTCGTGCCGCCGCTTTTTTCGCATCGGGAGGTGGAAGCCTGTGGAGAACCCGCCGCGTCGGCCGGGTCCCCCCTCAGGGGGTGCGGGTCGTCCGGTGCCTCCCCGGCGCCCCAATCCGCAGAACCCCGGCGCCCAGAACCCGGCCGTGCCCGGTCGGCAGCCTGGGCAGCCGCCGCGCCGCCCGCAGCCGCCCAGGTCGCAACCGCCCGGTGAGCCGGGCGCTGGTCAGCAGCGCAAGCCGGTCCCGCCGCCGCCCAAGCCGGTGGCCAAGCCCACCGAGGCCGCGCGCGCCGCCGCCCCGGACCAGCCCGCTGCCAAGCCCAAGTCGGGGCCGCGGCGCCCCGTGGCCAAGGGGGCCAACGGTTCGGTGGGCCGCAAGGCGGGCATGGTCGCCCTGGCCTTCGCCTCCACCGTGGTGCTGCTGCTCACCGGCTACGGCTACGCCACGCTGGACAGCCTGCTCAGCGGGCTGGCCACCGACGACGTGATCAAGAACGGTGGGGAGGAGAAGCCCGCCGACGGCGCCGTGGACATCCTGTTGGTGGGCCTGGACAGCCGCACCGACGCGCACGGCGACCCGCTGCCAAGGGACGTGCTCAACCAGCTCAACGCGGGCGGGGACGACGGCGAGCTGAACACGGACACGCTGATCCTCGTGCACGTGCCCAACGACACCTCCAAGCCCGCCTCGCTGCTGTCCATCCCGCGCGACTCCTATGTGGACATCCCGGGCGGCTACGGCAAGCACAAGATCAATTCCGCGTACGCCCGCGCGATGAACGACGAGATGGGCAACCTGCAGAAGCAGGGCGGCATGGACCAGAAGACCATGCAGCAGAAGGCGCAGTCGGCGGGCCGCAAGGAGCTCATCGACACGATCTCCAAGCTGACCGGTGCCACCATCGACCACTACGCCGAGATCAACCTGTACGGCTTCAGCGAGATCACCAAGGCCGTGGGCGGCGTGGAGGTGTGCCTCAAGGCCCCGGCCAAGGACTCCTTCTCCGGGGCCAACTTCCCCGCGGGCAAGCAGAGCATCCAGGGCGTGGACGCGCTGAAGTTCGTGCGCCAGCGGCACGGCCTGCCCAACGGGGACCTGGACCGGATCAAGCGCCAGCAGGTGTTCATGGCGGGTCTGGCCAAGACCGTGCTGTCCGCGGGCACCCTGACCAACCCGAGCAAGCTCAGCGACCTCATCGGCGCGATCAAGAACGCCGTGCTGCTGGACGCCAAGTGGGACCTGCTCGGCTTCGCCCAGCAGCTCAAGGGCATGACCGGTGGCGGGCTGCACTTCCAGACCATTCCCACCGGACGTCCCGACCTGGAGACCAACGAGGACGGTCAGGCCGTGGAGGTCATCCCCTCCGAGGTGCAGGCGTTCGTGCGCAAGCTCACCGGGGACACGCCCAGCTCCACCTCCAGCGCGGGCCAGCCCTCCGGAACCTCCGCCACCGGTGGCGCCAACGCGGACGTCACGGTCGAGGTGCGCAACGCCAACGGCACGCCCGGTCTTGCCGACCGCGTGCTGAACGCCTTGGCGGCCAAGGGTTTCAGCAAGGGCAACACTGACAACTCGCCCAAGCGTGCCAAGTCGGTCATCCGCTACCCCAGCGGTGGGGCCGACAACGCCAAGCGGGTCTCCGAGGCGCTCGGCGGCGGCTACACCCTGGAGCAGGACGACGCCAACGGCATCGCCTCCGGTCACGTCCGGATCTTCCTCAGCACCGCCTACGACGGTCCCGGGGCGCAGGGCTTCACCGGCCCGCAGCAGTACCAGCTCGCCCCGCCCGCGACCAGCTCCAGCGCTCCGGCCGGGGACGACGGCGCCATCACCGCCGACGGCATAACCTGCATCAACTGACCCACCCCGCGTGTCATGAAAGTGCCGTATGGGACATCTAGTGTCCGCAACGGCACTTTCATGGCATGAGGCGGCGCGGGCCGCCACTGTGGACAGTTCGCGGGTAGACCCGGCCCAACCCGATTCTTGAGTGTCACTCTTGATAACGTTTTGATCACCTTGCCACGTCGGTGCGTGTCAGGCGCGCGTGGGCACGGTCAGATTCGACGAACTCGACAGTTCGGATTCGAGGGGAACTCACTGTGAAATCACCCTTGCCGGTCACGGCGGTGCTGGTTGCCGCGCTGACCGCGGGCACCATGGCCGCCACCGGGGCGAGCGCGCTCGCGTCCCCCGCGGGGCTGCCGACCGCCGAGCCCCGCCCGGTCGCGGCGGACAAGCTGTTCACGCACGCGTGCGACGGACACCCCGGGTACGAGTGCGGCACACTGACCGTGCCGATGGACTACTCGCGCCCGTGGGGCCCGAAGCTGAAGATCGCTGTCACCAGGGCCAAGGCGACCGGCACGCCGGAACAGCGCCAGGGTGTGATCCTGTTCAACCCGGGCGGTCCCGGCGGCAGCGGCCTGTACTGGGCCACCTCGGTGCCCGCCAGCGTGCGCCAGGCCTACGACTTCATCGGTTTCGACCCGCGCGGTGTCGGCGAGAGCAGCCCGATCCACTGTGTGGACGCGACCAAGTTCTTCGCGCAGCCCTCGGCGGACCCGAACCCGGCCACCGAGGCCGACAAGGAGCCGTTCAAGCAGCGCGCCAAGGACTACGCCGCGGGCTGTGCCGCCAAGAACGGCGCGGAGTTGCCGTACCTGACCACGCCCAACACCGCGCGTGACGTGGACTCGATCCGCGAGGCGCTGGGCGAGAAGAAGATCAACTACTACGGCGTGTCCTACGGCACCTACCTGGGTGTGGTGTACGGGCAGCTGTTCCCGAACCGCGTGCGCCGGATGCTGATCGACAGCAGCACCAACGCCGACCCGGCCAACGTCTGGTACCAGTCCAACCTGGACCAGGACATCGCCTTCGAGGCGCGGGCCGACCAGTGGTTCGAGTGGATCGGCAAGTACGACTCGGTGTTCCACCTGGGCACCACCCGGGACGCCGTGAAGGCGAACTACACCAAGGCCCGCGCCCAGCTCAAGGCCAAGCCGCAGGGCATCGTGGGCCCGAACGAGCTGGACGCGATGGTGGTCAACTCCGGCTACTACGACGTCGGCTGGGTCAGCAACGCGCAGGCGCTGAGCGACTACGTGGTCAAGGGTGACGCCACCAAGCTGATCAACTACACCAAGCGCGGGGACGCCACCTCGGCGGACTCGGAGAACTCCAACGCGGTCTACACCGCCGTGGAGTGCAACGACGCGCGCTGGCCGCGTGACTGGAACACCTGGAACCGGGACAACTCGGCGTACGCGGTGAAGGCTCCGATCGAGACCTGGAGCAACGCCTGGATGAACCTGCCGTGCGCGTACTGGAAGGTGCCGCAGCAGACCCCGATCAAGATCGACGGCAGGGGCCTGCCGCCGATCATGATGTTGCAGGGCACGATGGACGCCGCCACCCCGTTCGAGGGCGCGCTGCGCACGCACGGCCTGATCCCCAGCTCGCGGATGATCATCGAGCAGGGCGGCGGCTCGCACGGGCTGTACAACGAGCCGTGGGTGCACAACACCTGCCTGGACGGCTACGCCACCAACTACCTGTTGACCGGTGCGGTGCCCTCGGCCGACGTGACCTGTGCCGGTCACGCCCAGCCGGTGCCCGCCGGTGCCAGGGAGCTGTCCACCAGCGACCTGCAGGCCAGCCGGTTCGGCGGTCGCGTCCGCGGCTGAGCCGCCCTCGTGCGGGGCGCTGCCGCGACGGCGTCCCGCACACACACCTGGTGACAGTCCCCCGCCACTCCCTGGGGGACGACCCCGTCACCAGTCTACCGCCCCACCCCGACAGTTGATCTTGCTGAAGATCCACGTGTGGACAACTCGCGCCCTGTGGACAACTGCCGGACGCAGTGATGCCCCCGTCCTCGTTGGCGGGGGCATCGTTGTGTACTGAGGGGTTCAGCTGGCGCGCTGGTACGGATCGGGCAGTTCGGCACCGACGAGCAGGATGCAGCGCATGCACTTCATGCCCTCGGCTGTGTCCACGATCAGCTCCTTGGGGGCGCTGTGCGTGCACCGCGCGCTGAGTGTGCGGCGGTCCACCTCGGTGATCTGACCCAGCGGGAAGGCGTGCACCTGGTCGTCGTAGGCGCTGCGCCACCAGATGATGGGAAGGCTCACGTCCTGGTCCCTTCGGTGTTGCGGCGTCACAGGAAGGAGACGGCTATGGAGGTTGCGGCGGCAACGTTAGGTGCCTACCCGTGAGTTCGGTCGCCAACGAGTGCACAGGTGCTTGGCGCTTCGTGCACAGTTGGCTACTGTGAACGTGAGGGGGCGGTTGGAGTACCCGCTGCTACTCCGAACGTCACTGGGGAACGAGATCCATGCCCGAGCTCGCCTTCGACGCGCAGACCCCTGTCGCGGAGCGTCTTGAGGTTTTCCAGCAGGCCGCCTCCGAGGCGTTCGCCCCGCTCCGGCTGGCACCCGAGGACCTGGCCGGGTTCGACGGCCGGATCAACTACGCCCAGGCGGGCCGTGTGCTCGTCGCCGACATCACCACCACGGCGGGCGCGGTGCAGCGCACGCCCAAGTTGATCACCTCCACCGACACCCCGCTGTACAAGGTGTCCCTGCACCTGAGCGGGCACGGCATCCTGTACCAGGACGACCGGCAGTGCGTGCTCAAGCCGGGTGACCTGGTGGTCTACGACACCACCCGGCCCTACGGGCTGGTCTACGGCAGCGACTACCGCACGGTGGTGCTGGGCGTGCCCCAGGAGTTCCTGGCCACCAGCGCCGAGGCGGTGCGCGAGGCCTGTGCGCTGCCGGTGTCCTGCGAGGCGGGGCTGGCCCGGGTCGTCGCGGGCTTCCTCGGCGGCATGGTCGAGGACCTGGAAGGCAGTGCCGTGCAGGGCGGCAACCAGCTGGCCGACTCGCTGGTCGGCCTGCTGGGCAAGGTGTTCACCGGCAGCGCCGAGCGGCTGGCCGACCCGCGCACCACGATGCGCGAGCGGGTGCTGGCCTACTGCGAGGCCAACCTGACCGACCCGGACCTGTGCGTGGAGTCGGTGGCGCTGGCGCACGGCATCTCCGTGCGGTACCTGCACAAGCTGTTCGCCGAGACGGACACCACGATGGCCGCCTGGATCCGCGGCAGGAGGCTGGAGCACATCCGCCGCGACCTGATCGACCCGTCGCTGGCCGGGCGGACGGTGGCCGCGGTGGCCGCGCACTGGGGCGTGCTGGACCCGACCCACCTGAGCCGGGTGTTCCGCAGCGCCTTCGGCGTGAGCCCCTCGGGCTACCGCAGGGCGGTCACGGGTTGCTGACCGGACCGCGCTGGGTGGGCATCCACACGGCGGCCTGCACCCTGGCCAGGCCGCCGCGCACCGCCGCGGCGAAGCGCTGGGCCTGGTCGAAGGGCACGCCGGTGATGCGCAGTTCCCCGTCCTCGGAGCGGATCGACAGCGAGCCGCCGGACAGGGAGTTGCCCGAGGTCGCCACGGAGACCACCTCGGACAGCGGGATCTGCGTGTCGCTGGACAGGATGCGGAAGTCGGTCACCAGGAGCACGGGCTGACCAGCGCCTGCGATGACGGCGTGCACACGCTCGTCGGCACCGAGCAGGGCGGACAGCTCCACGGGTACCGCAAGTGTGTCGGCCATGCGCTCAGCATCCAGCCCGTTGACCGTTGCCGTCATTCACCCGGAGGGGTGTACCCGTTGGTAACTCTGCGCGATGTGTGTAGCTGAACTACACGATTCATGCAGTAGAATTAAATAGAATTTCTTATTTGACGGAGGCAAACTAGCAGCGTGGTCGCCTCCCTGTCTGCCCCAGACGTCCGTGCCGAGCAGTCCCGCCGAGGCTCGCAGGGCCTGTGGCTCGCGGTGGCCGCCTACGGGGTGTGGGGCCTGTTCCCGCTGTACTGGCCGCTGCTCAGCCCGGCGGGCGCGGTGGAGATCCTGGCCAACCGCATGGTGTGGTCGCTGGCGGTCATCCTGGTGCTGCTGCTGGTGCGCAACCGCTGGGGCTGGGTGCGCGAGCTGCTGCGCCAGCCCGTGCGGCTGGTGATGCTGGTGCTGGCCTCGGCCGCGATCTCGGTGAACTGGGGCGTCTACATCTGGGGCGTCAACAACGGCCACGTGGTGGAGACCTCGCTGGGCTACTTCATCAACCCGCTGGTGACCATCGCGTTCGGCGTGGTGCTGCTGCGCGAGCGTTTGCGCACCGTGCAGTGGGTGGCCGTGGGCATCGGGCTGGCCGCGGTGCTGGTGCTCAGCTTCGCCTACGGGCGCCCACCGTGGATCTCGCTGGTGCTGGCCTTCAGCTTCGGCACGTACGGGCTGCTCAAGAAGCGGGTCAACCTGCCCGCGATCGAGGGGCTGGCCGCGGAGACGGTCGTGCAGTTCATCCCCGCGGCCGGGTACCTGGTCTGGCTCCAGGCCTCCGGCGCGGGGTCGCTCGGGCAGGGCTGGTCGCACACCGCGCTGCTGGTCGGCACCGGCGTCATCACGGTGATCCCGCTGCTGTGCTTCGGCGCCGCCGCGATCCGGCTGCCGCTGTCCACCATCGGCCTGGTGCAGTACCTGGCCCCGGTGTTCCAGTTCCTGGTCGGCGTGCTGGTCGTGCACGAGCAGATGAGCACCGCCAGCTGGGTCGGGTTCGGCATGGTGTGGCTGGCGCTGCTCGTGCTCATCAGCGACGCGCTGCGGCCGATGCTACGCTTTGTACGACGCTGATCGTACGAAGGTGGGATCTCATGCAACTGGGACGAGTCGGCATCTGGAACCACGAACTGGCCCGCACCGACCCTAGTGAGCAGGCCCTGTTCGGCGAGGCCGTCGCGGAGTTGGACGAGCTCGGCTACGGCACGATCTGGATCGGCGGCAGCCCCGGCGTGGACCGCGCCGCCAAGGTGCTCGCCGACACCAGGCAGATCACCGTGGCCACCGGGATCCTCAACATCTGGTGGCACGAGCCCGCCGACGTGGCCGCGCAGACCGCGGCGCTGGCCGCCGAGCACCCGGGCCGGTTCGTGCTCGGGCTGGGCGCCAGCCACAAGAAGCTGGTCAACGACTACCGCAAGCCGCTGTCGTACATGCGGGAGTACCTGGATGGCCTGGACGCCGCCGGGCAGCCCGCCGCGGAGCGCGTGCTCGCGGCGCTGGGTCCGAAGATGCTGGAGCTGTCCCGGGACCGGGCCGCGGGCGCGCACCCGTACCTGGTGACACCGGAGCACACGGCCCGCGCGCGGGCGACCCTCGGCGACGCGGTGCTCGCGCCGGAGCTCAAGGTCGTGCTGGACACCGACCCGGAGACGGCGCGTGCCACCGCCCGGGAGCACCTGGCGATCTACTTCCAGCTGGCCAACTACCTGAACAGCCTGCGCACCTTGGGTTTCACCGACGAGGACTTCGCCGAGGGCGGCAGCGACCGGCTGGTCGACAGCACCGTCGCCTGGGGTGACGAGAACGTGGTGGCCGACCGGCTGCGCCAGCACTTCGACGCGGGCGCCGACCACGTGTGCCTCCAGGTCCTCGGTGCCAGCCTGCCCCGTGAGCAGTGGCGCAGGCTGGCGCCGTTGACCTCAGTCCAGTAGCCCGGAACGGCGCCACAGCCTGACCGTGGGGCCGCCGATCAGGTCCTGCTCGGACAGGAAGCGCACGACTCGCTCGGCCCCGTGCCGCTTGGCCTCGCGGTGGTGCGGGTTGGCCCAGGCCTGGCGGCGGGCCTCGCGCGGGTCCAGCCCGGCCCGCTTGTACTGGCTCGGGTTCGTCAGCGCCGTGGCCAGCAGCATCGCGCCCTGTGCGCCCACGAACCGGGCGAACTCCTTGCTCGCCCGGTTCGTGCGCTCCAGCCTGCGGACCAGGTCCGCACGCGCGTAGCGCACGTGCCGGGCCTCCTCCGTGACGTGGATGCGCATCACCGCCTGCACCAGCGGTTGCAGCCGCTCGTCGCGCATGGTGTCGCGTTGCAGCACGTCGAACACCTCCTCGCCCATCAGCGTGGCCACCCACATCGACGGGCCGGTCAGCACCAGCGGCAGGACCTGGCCGATCCGGTGCCACACGAACGGCTGGCGGTACGGCCTGCCGTCCACCCGCTCGATGAGCCGCCCGAACATCGTGGAGTGGCGGCACTCGTCGGCCACCTCGGCGAAGGCGTAGTGCACGTGCCGCGAGGTGGGGTCGCGGTGGTAGGTCAGCCGCAGCAGCAGCTGCATCAGGATCGTCTCGAACCAGATGCCCACGCTGACGGTGTTGACCAGCTCCTGCTTGGACAGCTCGATGCGCTGCCGCTGGTCCATGGCCGCCCACATCGGCGTGCCGTAGAGCGTCACCAGGTGCTCCGGCACGTAGAACTTGTCCTCGGCCAGCGGCGCGTCCCAGTCGATGTCGATCTCGGGGTCGTAGCTGAGCTTGGCGCTGGAGGTGAGCAGGCGCTGGGCGGTGGCCTCGCGGTTGGGGGTAGACGGGCTCATTGCACGCTCCTGTCCGCACTGTGGCACTGAGGAACGTTACAATGACCATTCAAACAATGGAAGATGTCAGGGTTGCTCGCGCAGCAGGGAGCCGAACCGCTCGTCCAGCAGGTTCGCCAGCTCCGCGGTCATCGCCAGGGCCAGGGTCGCCGACACCGCCGACTGGGCCAGTGGCCGCAGCCGCCCGGTGAGCGCGGTCAACTCCGGGATCTCCTCCTTGGACGGCACCCACTTCTCCCCGTGCGGGTCCAGCACGTGGCGCGACACCATGTCCAGGAACAGCCCGGCCACCCCGTCCAGGCTCTCCCGCAGCCGCTCCGCGAGGTCCAGCACCGCGGGCACCGGCACGCCCGCCGCGATCAGCTCCCGGCCCGCCTGCAACAGGCGTGGGCTGAGCACCACGAAGTGCAGCCCACGCCGTTGCAGCACGCCCAGTCGCAGCGCCCGGCGCACGTTGTCCGGGGTCGCGTACTTGCCGAACTCGCGCACCAGTTCGGCCGCCGACACCGTGGTCGGCACCTCGTCCGACCAGGGCTCGGTCAGCGCCTGCTCCAGGCCAAGCACCTCGGCCAGGTCCCGGCCCGACTCCCAGGCCGCCAGGATCTCCTTGATCTGCGCGAAGGTGTAGCCGCGCGCCAGCATGTTCACGATGATCCGCAGCCGGGCCAGGTGCGCCTCGCTGTAGATCGCCACCCGCCCCTGGCGGACCGGCGGGGGAAGCAGGCCCCGGTCCTGGTACACGCGCACGTTGCCGACCGTGGTCCCAGCGGCGCGGGCGAGATCGTCAACCCGGTACTCCGACACGGGGGGAGTCTAGGCGGGTGACCGGGTCCCGCCTGGTGGGGCAAAGCGCCTCCGCCCACGCACGCCACCTCCTATCTTCTTCGGGTGCGAGGAATGCGGCGGAGCGGGAACGGCGGGGCGCGCAACGAGCTCACCGGCACCGCGCGCGACGTGGTCCAGATCGGCGCCGTGTACGGCGACGTGCACCTGAACCGCGCGGACTCGCCCGCCGAGGTGGACCACGCGGTGGAGCAGTTGCGGCAGGTCGTGTTCCAGCAGTGGGCCGAGGAGGCGGGGCTGCGCTCCCTGCGCCGCCCGGAACCGCTGCGGGTCAGGTGGTCGAGCACCGGGCGGCCGGTGGCGGCGGCACCAGGGGCGGTGATCGGTAGGGGAGCACTGCCCGGGCGGCCGATCCGGCTGCGGCTGCACGGGGACGTGCACCAGGTGGTGGCGGCCTTCCTCGCGCTGCCCGCCCAGCAGCTGGTGGTCATCGGTGAGCCGGGCGCGGGCAAGACCGTGCTGGCGCTGCTGCTCACCCTCGGCCTGCTCGGCAGGGCGGCACCCGAGGACCCGGTTCCCGTGCTGCTGAACGCCTCGACCTGGAACCCCCGCGCCGAGCACCTGCACACCTGGCTGGCGCGGCGGCTGATCGAGGACTACCCGGCACTGACCGACGCCCCCCAGCTGATCGCCCAGGGGCGGGTGATGGTGGTGCTCGACGGGCTCGACGAGATGCCCGCCGCGCTGCACCCGGCGGCGATCAACGCCCTCGACCGGGCCTCCAGCGACAACCGGCCGCTCGTCGTGACCTGCCGCAGCGCGGAGTACGAGGCCGCCGTCGCCGAGGGCGGCACGGTGCTGTCCCGCGCCGCCGTGGTGGAGATCGAGCCCGTCGAACTCGTCGACGCCGCTGCCTTCCTGACCGCGGCGAGCCCCTCCGCGCGGCGCTGTTGGCCGCCTGTCGTGGACAGGCTCGCCGCGGAACCCGGCCTGCCGCTGGCCCAGGCGCTCACCAGCCCGCTGATGCTCGCGCTGGCCCGCACCGCGTACGGCTCGGCCGCCGCGGACCCGGTCGAACTGCTCGACCCCGCAGCCTTCCCGGACCGCACCGCGGTCGAACGGCACCTGCTCGACGCCTTCGTCCCGGCCGCCTACCGCGAGGAACCCGCCGCCCCCGGCAGCCCGCGCGTCGGTTTGAGCCCGCACGACCCCGGGCAGGCCCGCGACTGGTTGCGCTTCCTGGCCGGGTACCTGGACCGCAGGGGCACCCAGGACCTGGCCTGGTGGGAACTGGCTCACGCGGTTCCCAGACCGGTGCTGGGGCTGGCCGCGATGCTGTGCGTGGCCTCGGTCTCGTGCCTGTTCGTCTGGGCCGTGGCTGAGCTGGGAGCCTGGCCCGGGGCCTTGGGCGAGGGCTTCCTCACGGCGGGGTCGGCCTCCAGCCTGCTCTGCGGTCTCGTCGGCGGCCTCGTGATGTCCTTCGGCCTGTTCCGGTGGCGCTTCCCGGCCCGGATGCGACTGCGCCTCAGGAGACGCTGGCGGGAGGTGTCGGTGGACCTGGTTCGCCGCTACCTCGATCGCAGGGCGGTGGTGTGGATGCTCGCCTGGCTGGGCACCGGGCTCGCGGTCGGCCTCGCTCTCGGCGGTACGCGGAGCATCCCGTTCGGCCTCGCCGCGGGTGCGGTCATCGGAGCCGGGATCTGGTTGTTCGGGGGCCTCGCGGGGGTGCTGAGCGTTCCCGTCGAGTTGACCGAGACCGTGGGCGCGGTGGACCTGCTGCGCGTGGCCCGGCGCTCGTCGATCTCCCAGGCGGCGCTGGTCGGCGTGGGTGGTTCGACGGTGCTCTGGGCCGGGCTGTGGATTGCCTTCGAGCCCGCCACGGGATTCCCGTTCGACCTCGTGCTGGGCCGGGTGCTGGTGCTCGGCTGGATGATCAGCGCCGTCGGCGGTTTCCTGTGCTGGGTCCTGCTGTTCACGGTCTGGGGCCCGTGGCTGATCGCGCGCTTGTGGCTGCCGCTCACCGGAGTCCTGCCGTGGCGGCTCGTCGGCTTCCTGGGCGATGCCCACCGCCGGGGTGTGCTCCGCCAGGCCGGTGCCGTGTACCAGTTCCGCCACGCCTTGGTTCAGCACCACCTGTCTGGCGGGGATCGGGGAAATCCCTGATGGCGCCGCACCACCACGGGTGGAGACTGGCGGGGTGAGCGGGAAACGGGGGGAGTACGGGGTCGACGCGCCCTACGCGCCGATCGGCATGCTCGTCGGTGCGCTGTTCGCGTTGAGCGGAGCGGTGTTCGGGCAGCAGGTGTGGCTGTACGCGGTGGCGGCCCTCGTGGCGCTGTTCGCCGTGCTGTACCTGCACACGACCCGCCGCGGCAAGTTCCTGGTCTGGGACGAGGTGCTGGACGGGCTGCCGATCGGTGGCGCCGAGCGGGTGCTGGACCTGGGCTGCGGGCGGGGTGCGGTGCTGCTCAACGTGGCCCGCAGGCTGACCACGGGGCGGGCGGTGGGGGTGGACCTGTGGCGCAGTGTGGACCAGTCCGGCAACGCGGTGCGGACCACGGCCCGCAACGCCGTGCTGGAGGGGGTCGAGGACCGGGTGGAACTGCACACGGGCGACCTGCGGGAACTGCCGTTCGAGGACGCGGGCTTCGACCTGGTGCTGTCCAGCCTGGCGATCCACAACATCAAGGACGCCGGGGGCCGGGCGAGGGCGGTCGAGGAGGCCGTGCGGGTGCTCAGGCCGGGTGGCAGGCTGGTGATCGCCGACATCAGCGCCACCGGGCTGTACCGGCGCAGGCTCACCGAGTTGGGCATGGCGGAGGTCCGCGACCGCGGGCTGGGCTGGCGGATGTGGTGGGGCGGGCCATGGATGCCGACCCGGCTGGTCACCGCGACCAAGCCGGTGTCAAGCGGTCCCGCGTGACGGACGGGAGCTAACACCGCGGGGGTCGTTGCGGGCAGACTGTCAGGCATGGAGAGGACCCTGGCCTGGGATGGCTCGGCAGTGGTGGCCGTGGACCAGTGCGCGCTGCCGCACGCCCGTGTGACCCTGCGGCTGACCACTCCCGACGAGGTGATCGACGCGATCAAGCGGCTGGCCATCCGGGGTGCCCCGGCGATCGGCGTGGCCGGGGCGCTGGGTGTCGCGTTGTCGGCGCACCTCAACGACGGGGACGAGGACGCGGTTCGCGCGGACGCACGGCGCATCGCCGACGCGCGGCCCACGGCGGTGAACCTGAGCTGGGCCGTGCGGCGGGTGCTGGAGCGGTTGCCGGAGGGCACCAAGGCGTTGCTCGACGAGGCGCTGCTCATGGTGGACGAGGACGTGCGCACCAACCGCGCGATGGCGGCGCTGGCGGCCGAGACGGTGCTGCGGCTGACCGACCGCAGGCCGCTGCGCATCCTCACGCACTGCAACACGGGCAGCCTGGCCACCGTGGCGATCGGTACCGCGCTGGGCGGTATCAAGGCACTGGCCGAATCCGGCCACGTGGCCGAGGTGATCGCCGACGAGACCCGGCCGCTGTTGCAGGGGGCGCGGCTGACCGCTTGGGAACTGGCCGAGGCCGGCATCCCGTACCGGCTCTGCGTGGACTCGGCGGGACCGGCCGCCATCGCCACCGGGCTGGTCGACGTGGTGATGGTCGGCGCCGACCGGATCACCGCGAACGGGGACGTGGCCAACAAGATCGGCACCTACTCGCTGGCGGTGGCCGCCGCGCGCAGCGGCATCCCGTTCGTCGTGGTGGCGCCCGAGTCCACTGTGGACGAGTCCATTCCGGACGGTTCGGGCATCGTGATCGAGCAGCGGGCCGCCGAGGAGGTCACCGCCTTCGGCGGCAGCCAGGTGGCGCTGCCGGGCACGCCGGTGTTCAACCCCGCCTTCGACGTCACGCCGAACGACCTGGTGACCGCGATCGTCACCGAGCGGCGGGTGATCGAGCAGCGGCCGGGCGCGGAGCTGGCCGAGGTCGCGCGCGGGCTGTACCGGCGCGGCTGGATGGACGGCACGGCGGGCAACCTCTCGGTGCGCCAAGGTGATCGCGCGCTGATCACCGCGAGCGGGCGCAGCAAGGGGGAGCTGACCGCGCGCGACGTCGTGCTCGTGGAAGCGACCACCGGCGCGCTGGTCGCCGGGCCGAAGCCCTCGGCGGAGACCTGCATCCACGCGGCGCTCTACAGGCTGTTCCCGGACTGCGGCGCCGTGGTGCACGCACACCCGCCGCACGCCACGGCGGTGGCCGCGCTGTCCGGACCGGGCAGCGTGCGGTTCACCGAGTTCGAGATCATCAAGGGGCTGGGCCTGCCCGATCCGAGTTCGGTGGAGGTACCGGTCTTCGCCAACTGGGTGGAGGTCCCGCGCATCGCCGAGGACATCGCCGCCCGGCTCACCGAGCAGGACCCGCCGGTGCTGCTGATCGCCCACCACGGCGTCACCGCGTGGGGGCCCACCCTTGAGGTGGCCCGGAACCGGTTGGAGAGCCTGGAGATGCTCTGCCGGTTGCACCTGCTCACCCACGGTCGATAGGAGAAACCGATGACACTGCTGCAAGTCATGGCCGACAGCGACCGCGAACAGGTGCTGCTGCGCACCACGGACGTGGCCACCATCGCCGCCGAACTCGCCCCGCACGGGGTCGTGCTGGAGCAGTGGGACACCGTGCCGCTGGCCCGCGACGCCGGTCAGGACGAGGTGCTGGCCGCGTATCGGTCCGATGTGGACAAGGTGTCCGCCGAAGGCGGGTACAAGCTGGTGGACGTGGCGCGCATCGTGCCCGACGACAGCAATCCCGAGTGGCCCGCGATCGCCAAGGGCGCGCGGGAGAAGTTCCTCAACGAGCACACCCACGACGAGGACGAGGTGCGCTTCTTCGTGGAGGGCAGGGGCTGCTTCTACCTGCACTTCGGGGACAAGGTGTACGCCGTGGTGTGCGAGGCGGGCGACCTGATGTCGGTGCCCGCGGGCACCACGCACTGGTTCGACATGGGGCAGCGGCCCGAGTTCTGCGCGATCCGGTTCTTCCAGGAGGAGGACGGCTGGGTCGCGGGCTTCACCGGTGACGGCATCGCCACCCGCATGCCCACCCTGGACGAGCTGCTGGTGTCGGCTTGATCGTCACCGACATCGAGGGCACGACCAGTTCGATCTCGCACGTGCACGAGGTGCTGTTCCCGTACTCGCGGGCGCGCGTCGCCGACTGGATCGGCCGCGCCGAGTGCGCGGGGATCGTCGAGCAGGTGCGGGCGGAGGTGGGGCGGCCCGATGCCGGTCTGGACGAGGTGGCGGCCGTGCTGGTCGGCTGGCTGGACGCCGACGTGAAGATCGCGCCGCTGAAGTCCTTGCAGGGCCTGATCTGGCAGCACGGCTACGACTCGGGTGAGCTGACCGCCCACGTGTACGAGGATGTGCCGCCCGCGCTGGAGCGTTGGCGTGCGGCGGGCGTGCCGGTGTACGTCTACTCCTCCGGATCCGAGCTGGCGCAGCGGTTGTGGTTCCGGCACACGCAGCACGGGGATCTGCTCGACTACTTCGCGGGCCACTTCGACACGGTGTCGGCCGGGCCCAAGAAGGCCGCCGAGTCCTACCGGGTGATCACGAAGGCACTGGGCGCCGAGCCCTCCGCGATCACGTTCCTGTCCGACGTGGCAGCGGAGCTGGACGCCGCCGCGGCGGCGGGCTGGCACACGGTGGGCGTGTCGCGGCCCGCCGACGGCTCGCCCGAGGTGGGTCGTCACCGCAGGATCACCACGTTCGACGTGCTCTGAGCGCCGAACACACCGTACGGGAACGTCCGACACGCCGTACGCGAAGCGCCGACACGCGGTGCCCGAAGCGCCGACACGCGGGGTTGACCGCGCGTGTCGGCGCTTCCGGGGCGGTGTGTCGGCGCTTGCGGTGCGGTGTGTTCGCGCTTCCGGTACGGCTACAGCCTCAGGTCCACGGCGTAGGTGCTCAGCCAGGAGTTCATGCCCAGCACGCGCTCGATGTCGAAGCGGGTCGCCATCGGGACCGGATCCTCGGCGACGGGGCGGTTGAGCACCAGGCGGACCTGCTCCGCGTTGAGCATCGAGCCCAGCGGGGCGGTGTCGTCGATGACCAGCTTGGCCAGCTCCTCGCGCAGCGCGTGCTCGTAGGTCGGGTCCTGGGTGGACGGGTACGGGCTCTTCTTGCGCTGCACGATCGACTCCGGCAGCACGTCCCTGGTGGCCGCCCGCAGCAGGCTCTTCTCGCGGCCGTCGAAGTTCTTCATCGCCCACGGGGTGTTGAACACGTACTGCACCAGCCGGTGGTCGCAGAACGGCACGCGTACCTCCAGGCCGCTGGCCATGCTCATCCTGTCCTTGCGGTCCAACAGGATCTGCACGAACCGGGTCAGGTGCAGGTAACACACCTCGCGCATGCGCTTCTCGTGGCCGTCCACCCCGTCCAGGTAGGGCACCTCGGCCAGGCCGTCCCGGTACGAGTCGGCGCGGTAGGCGGCCAGGTCCAGCTCGCGCAGCAGGTCCGGGGCGAGCAGGCTGGGCTGCTCGGAGAACAGGCCGGCCTGGGCCAGCCACGGGAAGGTGTCGGCGTAGACCAGCTTCGGGTCGTGGAACTGGAGGTAGCCGCCGAACACCTCGTCGGCGGACTCACCGGACAGGGCCACGGTCGAGTGCTGGCGGATCGCCTTGAACAGCAGGTACAGCGAGGTGAACGCGTCGCCCAGCGAGTTCGGGCCGTCGTTGGCGCGCAGCACCGCCGCGCGGTTGACCGGATCCATCAAGTCCACAGTGGACAGAACGATGTCCTTGTGGTCGGCGGCAACGTACTCGGCCAGCTCGTGCACGTACGGGGTGTCCGGGGTCTCGCGGACCACGTCGGGCTTGAAGTTCTCGGCGTAGCCGGTGAAGTCCACGGCGAAGGAGCGCACCGGCACGTCCAGGGCGCGGGCGGCCAGGGCGGTGATCGCCGAGGAGTCCAGGCCGCCGGAGAGCAGGGTGCACAGCGGCACGTCGGAGATCAGCTGCCGCTGCACGATGTCGTCCAGCAGCGAGCGCACGGTGCCGATCGTGGTCTCCAGCGAGTCGGTGTGCTCGACCGGCTCCAGCTTCCAGTACCGGCGCTTGCTGATCCCGTTGCGGCGCACGCGGACCAGCTGTCCCGGCCGCACTTCGTACACGCCCTTGTAGATGCCGTGCTCGGGGGTCTTGACGAAGGCCATCAGCTCGCGCAGCCCGTCGATGTCCACCACCGCCTCGACCTGCGGGTGGGCCAGGATCGCCTTGGGCTCGCTGCCGAACAGCACCCCGTGCGGGGTCGGGTGGATGAACAGGGGCTTGATGCCCATGCGGTCGCGCACCAGCAGCAGTTCCTCGGTGCGCTGGTCCCAGATCGCGAAGGCGTACATGCCGTTGAGGCGGTGCACGAAGTCCTCGCCCCACTGGAGGTACGCGTGCAGCACGACCTCGGTGTCGCTCTCGGTGCGGAACGAGTGGCCGTGGCCCTCCAGTTCCTCGCGCAGCTCGCGGTAGTTGTAGACCTCACCGCTGTAGGTCATGACGGCTAACTCGTCCACCGCCATGGGCTGCACACCGCCCTCGATGTCGATGATCGACAGTCGGCGGTGCGCCAGCACGGCGTGCCTGCTCAGCCAGATCCCGTGTGCGTCCGGGCCTCGGCAGGCCATCGTCTCGGCCATGGCGCGACCGGTCGCGCCCTTCGTGCTCAGGTCACGTTCGAAGTCCACCCATCCGGAGATCCCGCACATGACGCCTCCCCAGTTGTTGTTTTATACAACTATGTTACTAACAGAAGTCGTTCGGTAACACAACGGGAGGAAACGCCAAAAACCCCGCCCGTGCGGCACGGGCGGGGTTTTCCTGGCAGGGACGGGGGATTACTCGAAGGTCTCCCCGTTGGCGGCCTTGGTGCGCAGCAGTTCCGGCGGGCTGAACCGGTCGCCGTAGGTCTTGGCGAGCTCCTCGGCCCTGGCCACGAACCCGGCGACACCGCCCGGGTAGCCGTTGATGTACTGGAGCACACCGCCGGTCCAGGGCGGGAAGCCGATGCCGAAGATGGAGCCGATGTTGGCGTCGGCCACCGAGGTGATCACGCCCTCCTCGACGCACTTGACGGTCTCCAGCGCCTCCGCGAACAGCATGCGCTCCTGCATGTCCTTGAAGGGGATGGCATCCCCGTCGCGGATGATCGCATCGCCCTTGCCGAAGTGCTCGCGCAGCCCCGGCCACAGACCGGCCCGCTTGCCCTCGGCGTAGTCGTAGAAGCCCTTGCCCGCCGAGCGCCCGCCGCGGTCGAACTCGGTGACCATGCGGTCGATCACGGCCTCGGCCGGGTGCGCGTGCCACACCCCGCCCGCGGCCTCCACCGCCTTGCGCGTCTCGTCGCGGATCTTGCGCGGCAGGGTCAGCGTCAGCTCGTCCATCAGCGAGAGCACCGGGGCCGGGTAACCGGCCTGGGTGGAGGCCTGCTCGATGGACGGGGCGGGCAGGCCCTCGCCGAGCATGGCCACGCCCTCGTTGATGAACGTGCCGATCACGCGGCTGGTGAAGAAGCCGCGGCTGTCGTTGACCACGATCGGCGTCTTCTTCAGTTGCAGCACCACGTCGAAGGCCTTGGCCAGTGCCTCGTCGCTGGTGTTCGCGCCGCGGATGATCTCCACCAGCGGCATCTTGTCCACCGGGGAGAAGAAGTGCAGCCCGACGAAGTCCTCCGGGCGCTTGACGCCCTCGGCCAGGCCGGTGATCGGCAGGGTCGAGGTGTTCGAGCACAGCAGGGCGTCCGGGTTGACCACGTCCTGGATCTCCGCGAACACCTTGTGCTTGAGCTCGGTGTTCTCGAAGACGGCCTCGATCACCAGGTCCGCACCGGCCAGGTCGGCGGCATCGGCGGTCGGGGTGATCCTGGCGAGGATCTCCGCGCGCTTCTCGGCGGTCAGCTTGCCGCGGCTGACCTGCTTGTCCAGCAGGCCCACCGAGTAGTTCTTGCCGCGCTCGGCCGCTTCGGCCGACACGTCCTTGAGCACGACCTCCATGCCCGAGCGCGCGCAGGAGTAGGCGATGCCCGCGCCCATCATGCCCGCGCCGAGTACGGCCACCTTGCGTGCGGTGTAGGCGGGCACGCCCTGGGGCCTGCTGCCGCCCTTGTTGATCGTCTGCAGGTCGAAGAAGAACGCCTTGATCATGTTCTTCGCGGTCTGGCCGCTGGCCAGGCTGAACATGTAGCGGCTCTCGATACGCAGCGCGGAGTCGAAGTCCACCTGCGCGCCCTCGACCGCCGCGGACAGGATCGCCTTCGGCGCGGGCATGGGGGCGCCCTTGAGCTGCTTGCGCAGGTTCGCCGGGAACGCGGGCAGGTTCGCCGCGAACTTCGGGTTCGTCGGCGTACCACCGGGAATCTTGTAGCCCTTGACGTCCCAGGGCTGCACGGCCTCCGGGTTGTCCTTGATCCACTGCTTCGCGCGCGGGATCAGCTCGGACTCCTCGCTGATCACCTCGTCCACGATGCCGGTGGCCTGCGCGTCGGCCGGGCGCAGCTGCTGGCCCTGCAACAGCAGCTTGAGCAACGCGTCGGCGATGCCCAGCATGCGCACCGTGCGCACGATGCCGCCCGCACCCGGCAGCAGGCCCAGCGTCACCTCGGGGAAGCCGAAGCGCGCCTTGGGGTTGTCCAGCGCGATCCGGTGGTGGCAGGACAGCGCGATCTCCAGGCCACCGCCCAGCGCCGAGCCGTTGAGCGCGGCCACCACGGGGCGCCCCAGGGTCTCCAGCCCGCGCAGCGCACCCTTGGTGCTGGCCAGCGTGGCCATGAACTCGTCCGCGTGCTCCGGGGTGATCCGGCGCAGGTCGTTGAGGTCACCACCGGCGAAGAAGGTCTTCTTCGCCGAGGCGAGCACCACGCCGGTGATCTCCTCGCGCTCACGGCGCAGCCGCTCGACCACCTCGGCCACGGCGGAGGTGAACTCGGCGTTCATCGTGTTGGCCGACTGCCCCGGCGCGTCCATCGTCAGCGTGACGATGCCGTCGGAGTCCTTGTCCCACTTGAAGAACTCGCTCATGCTGAAGTCCGCTCCCGCTCAGACGCGCTCGATGATGGTGGCGATGCCCATGCCGCCGCCGATGCACAGGGTGACCATGCCGTAGCGGCCCTCGCGCCGCTCCAGCTCGTCGATCAGGGTGCCCACCAGCATCGCGCCGGTGGCGCCCAGCGGGTGGCCCAGCGCGATCGCGCCGCCGTTGACGTTGACCTTCTCCCAGGGCAGGTCCAGGTCGCGCATGAAGCGCAGCACCACGGCCGCGAACGCCTCGTTCATCTCGACCAGGTCGAGGTCGTCCACGGTCAGCCCGGCCTTGGCCAGCGCCTTGCGGCAGGCCGGGGCGGGGCCGGTGAGCATGATCGTGGGGTCGGCGCCGCTGACCGCCGTGGCGACCACGCGGGCGCGCGGGGTGAGCCCGAGCTCCCTGCCGATGGCCTCGCTGCCCACCGCCACCAGCGCGGCCCCGTCCACGATGCCCGAGGAGTTGCCCGCGGTGTGCACGTGGTCGATGCGCTCCACCCAGTGGTACTTCTGCAACGCGACGGCGTCGAAGCCGCCCATCTCGCCCATGGCGGCGAAGGAGGGCTTGAGGCCGCCGAGGGCGTCCAGCGTGGTGCCCGCGCGGACGTGCTCGTCGTGGTCGAGCACCACGACCCCGTTGCGGTCCTTGATCGGCACGACCGAGCGGGCGAAGTAGCCGTTGCTCCACGCCTTGGCCGCGCGGGCCTGCGACTCCACCGCGTAGGCGTCCACGTCCTCGCGGGACCAGCCCTCGATCGTGGCGATCAGGTCCGCGCCGATGCCCTGCGGCACGAAGCTGGTGTCGTAGTTGGTCTCCGGGTCCATGGCCCAGGCCCCGCCGTCGGAGCCCATCGGCACGCGGGACATCGACTCCACGCCGCCGGCCAGGATCAGGTCCTCCCAGCCGGAGCGGACCTTCTGCGCCGCGGTGTTGAACGCCTCCAGGCCGGAGGCGCAGAAGCGGTTGAGCTGGACCCCGGCCACCGTGTTCGGCAGCCCGGCGGCCAGCGCCGCCGTCTTCGCGATGTCCGCGCCCTGGTCACCGACCGGGCTGACGCAGCCCAGGACGATGTCGTCGATGCGGGCCGGGTCGAGGTCGGGGTAGCGCGTCCGCAGCTCGTCGATCAGTCCGACGACCAGCGAGACGGGCTTGACCTCGTGCAGTGAACCGGTCTGCTTGCCCCGCCCTCGCGGGGTACGGACCGCATCGAACACAAAAGCTTCGCTGCTCATGGGTGTGCGCCTCCTGGGTGGGCCTCCCCACGAAGGTAGCGCCGCCGCAAATAACAATCAATCCGGCCTGCTTGTTTTACATACCGGCCGGGATGTGAGCTGCTTCACGCCGTGGAGGCGGGCGGGTGTGCCATGAAAGTGCCGTTCCTTGCGTTCAACGCAAGGAACGGCACTTTCATGACATCTCTGGAGGCGGGATCAGCTGGCCCAGGGGACCTGGGGCGATGCGTAGTAGTTGACGCCCTGGGCCTTCCAGCGGGGCGCCTGCGAGCCGAGGCGGACCTTGAACTGGTCCCAGTTGTGCGTGCTCGCCGGGGACCAGCCCAGCTCGGCGATGCCCGCCAGGCGCGGGAACACCATGTAGTCGATGTCCGCGGTGCTGGTGATCGTCTCGGTCCACAGCGGGGCCTCGACCCCGTCCACCTGGCTGGCGTTCACCCCGGTGAGGTACCCGCCGGGATTCCAGTTGTACGAGTCGCGGACCTCGATGTACCCGGCCCAGTTCTGGCCCAGCTTGGTCGAGGCGTCGTACTTCATGTCCAGGTAAGCCAGGTTCGCCGGGGACAGCACGTAGTGCGTGCCCTTGGCGGCGGCGGCCTGCACGTTGGCGTCGGTGGGCCCGGTGCCCCAGAACTGGCCGACCGTGCCGGGCTGCAGCGCGGCCTTGCTGATGTCGTGCCAGCCCAGCGCCTTCTTGCCGTGCGCGGCCACGATCTGCTGCACCCGCGCGATGAACGGCTTGTAGTCGGCGTCAGTGGTGGAGTGCGCCTCGTCCCCGCCGATGTGGATGTACGGGCCGGGGGTCAGCGCGGCCAGTTCACCGATGACGTCGTCGAGGAACTTGTAGGTGATGTCCTTGCCGGTGCACAGGGAGCTGAAGCCCACCTCGGTACCGGTGTAGAGCGGCGGGGCGACCCCGTTGCAGTTCAGCTCGGCGTAGGAGGCCAGCGCGGCGTTGGTGTGCCCGGGCATGTCCATCTCGGGGATCACCGTGATGAACCGGCTCTGCGCGTACGCCACGAGGTCGCGGTACTGGGCCTGGGTGTAGTAGCCGCCCTTGCCGCCGCCGACCTGGGTGCTGCCGCCGTAGGTGGCCAGCTTGGGCCAGCTGTTGATGGCGATGCGCCAGCCCTGGTCGTCGGTCAGGTGCAGGTGCAGGGTGTTCACCTTGTACCTGGCGAGCTGGTCGATGTAGCGCTTGACCGCGTCCACCCCGAAGAAGTGCCTGGCCACGTCGAGCATCGCACCGCGGTAGGCGAACCGGGGCGCGTCGGAGATCGTGCCGCCCTGCACCTGCCACGGCCCGCGCTGGCGCTTGCCGCTGTCGATGCTCGCGGGAAACAGCTGGCGCAGGGTCTGCACCCCGGAGAACAGCCCGGCGGGCTTGTTCGCGCGCAGGGTGACCCCGTTGCCGGTGACCTCCAGCCGGTAGCCCTCCTCGCCGAGCTCCGGACCGGCCCCGGACAGCAGCAGCGTGATGCCCGCGGCGTGGCCGGACCTGGTGTCCACGGGCAGCGGGTAGCCGGTGGCCGGGCGCAGCACCGAGGCCAGGTACTGGCCCACCTCGGCCGCCGCCCCGGCAGCCGAGATCCGGGCCGCCGGGCCGAGCGTGAAAGTCGCGCCGGACTGGCTGGCCGTCACCGGGGCGGGTACGAGGTGGCTGTAGGGCACGACCTGTCTGGGCGCCGCCTGCGCGGCATCGGTGGTCACGGCCAGCCCGCCGCAGACGGCCAGTGCCGTCAGCGCGGAGGCCAGCCTTCGTGGGTAGGGGCGAACGGTCACGTCGTCCTCCTGCAACGATGCCGGGAACGCGGCGGCTTGGCTCATTGCATACAGACCGGCACGCAGTGTCAAGGTCTGGACCACTCGGCTCAGGCCCGCAGGTGCCGCAGCACCGCGAGCACCCTGCGGTGCCCCGCGTCGGTCGGCGGAAGGTCGAGCTTGGCGAAGATGTTGGCGATGTGCTTGCTGACCGCCCGCTCGGTGATCACCAGCAGCTCGGCGATCGTGCCGTTGGCGTGCCCCTGTGCCATCAGGGACAGCACCTCACGCTCCCGCGGTGTCAGGCCCTCCAGCGGGTCGTCTCGCCTGCTCAGCAGCGTCGAGACCACCTCGGGGTCCAGCGCGGTGCCGCCGCCGGCCACCCGCTCCAGGGCGTCCAGGAAGTCCTGCACCCGGCCCACCCGGTCCTTGAGCAGGTAGCCCAGCCCCTGCGCGCCCCCGGCCAGCAGGTCGGCGGCGCAGCCCTGCTCCACGTGCTGGGACAGCACGAGCACGGGCAGCCCGGGTAGCCGCTCGCGGACGGCCAGCACCGCGCGCAGGCCCTCGTCGGTGCGGGTCGGCGGCAGCCGCACGTCCACGACGGCCACGTCCGGCCGGTGCTCCAGCAGCGCGGGCACCACCTCCGGGCCGCTGCCCACCAGGGCCGCGACCTCGTGGCCCACGCTGGTCAGCAGCAGCACCAGGCCCTCGGCCAGCAACGCGTTGTCCTCGGCGATCACGATCCGCACGGCAGCACCACCCTCAGTTCGGTCGGCCCACCCGGTGGGCTGGTCAGCCGGGTCCGCCCGGCCAGCGCGGCGACCCTGCGCCGGATCCCGGCCAGCCCGCCGCCCACTCGCTCGGCGGCACCGCCGCGGCCGTCGTCGCGCACGCTCACCCACACCGAGCGCCGGGACCGCCCGATGCGGACACACACCTCGGACGCTTCACCGTGCCGGGTGACGTTGGTCAGCGCCTCGGCCACCACGAAGTACAGAGCCGCCTCGACGGCCGGCGCCAGCCGGTCCAGGTCCCGGCCGGCCCGCACCGAGGTGGGCACCCCGCAGCGCGCCGCCAGCCCGCGCACCGCCCCGACCAGCCCGCGCTCGGTCAGCACCGGCGGGTGCACGCCGTGCACGAGGTGGCGCAGGTCGACCAGCGCCTGTTCCACCCCGTCGTGCGCCTCGCGCACCAGGTCCAGCGCCCCGGCCGGGTTCGCGCTGAACGCGCGCTCGGCCAGTCCCAGCCGCAGCGAGATCGCCACCAGCTGGGCCTGCGTCCCGTCGTGCAGGTCGCGCTCGATCCGGTGCACCTCGTCCCCGTGCGCCAGCACCGCCCGCTCGCCGCGCTCCCGCGCCGTGGGCCGCAACAGCACCTCGGCCAGCCGGGCCTGCCCGGTCGCCAGCCTCGGCAGCGCCACGACGAGCAGTGCGAGGACCAGCGCCGCTTGGACGAGCCCGAGCAGCAGCGCGCTGGGCACGCCGGTGGCGACCGGGCCGAAGCTCAGCAGGACGCCGCCGGGCAGCAGCCGCCACCACAGCGGTAGCCCCAGCGCGAGCAGCAGCACCGGCCACAGCCCGAGCGCGAGGTAGCCCAGCACGAGCCCGGACAGGCCGTGGCCGAGGTGCCAGAGCAGCACGCGCGGGGATTCCCCGGCTTCGATGGTGGTGCCCAGCCGCCGGCCCGCCCGGCTGCGTTCGACCGCGGCCACGCGGCGCCCGTATGGCCCCAGCGGCAGGGTGACCAGTGCGAGCAACGCCGTTCCCGCGCCGACGGCCAGGTACCCGGTGGCCCGCAGCGATTCCCGCACCATCGCCCCCCGAGATGGTGTAGCTGGCTACACCCCGTTCGGGGTGCGCGCACCCTGGGACGGCGCCCCGGGTCTTCCTACGTTGAGTGTGTGAGCACCGCAAAGATAGCGCGCAACCAGGTCGCCACCTTCCTGCTGCTGGCCTTCGCCGGGGCGTGGGCGGTGACGATTCCCCTGTGGGGGAGCGGATTCCAACGCACGAGCACGACCCAGGTGGACGGTCCGTGGGTGCAGGTGATCATCGCGGCGATGATGGCCACGCCCGCACTCGCGGCGCTCGCGGTCACCCGCTCGGTCCGGGCGGTCGGGCTGGTTTGGCCGCGCGGGCAGTGGCGGCACTGCCTGACCGGGTTCGGGGTCCCGACCGCGATCCTCCTGCTCTCCCTGGGCCTCAGCTCGGCGCTTGGGGTGTTCCCGGTGGACCTCGGCCACGTCCAGGTCGGCGGCATCCTGCTGTCCTACCTGGTGAGCCTGCCGCTGTTCCTGGGGGAGGAGTTGGGTTGGCAGGGCTTCCTGCTGCCCCGCCTGTTACCGCTGGGCGCCTGGCCCGCGCTGCTGGCGGGCGGGGTGGTCTGGGGCCTGTGGCACGCCCCGGTCACCGTGCTGGGCGCCCAGTACCCCGGCCACCCGCCGCTGGTGGGCCTGGTCTGCGTGCTGGTGTCCACCGTGCTGATCGGCGTGCTGATCGGGTTCCTGCGCCTGGTCACCGGCTCGGTGTGGCCCACCGTGCTCGCGCACGCCGTGGTCAGCCAGCTCGCACCCGACCTGATCAAGGCGGTCTCCGCCGGTGGCCGCGCCGTGGACCCGCTGCTGGTGGGCCCGGCCAGCGTGGTGAGCTGGCTGCTGGCCGCGGGCCTGATCCTGGTGCTGCGCAAGCGGGTGGGCGAGTCCGGCCACCCCGCGCGACCAGCCCTGGAGCACTGACGTGCAACCCCGCGGCCCGCGGGCACCGTCCCTTCCGCAGGAGACGACACCAGGGAGGCGACATGCGAGCCGGTGGTACAGCGGTGACGGCGGTGGCGGTGGCGGTGCTCGCGGCGGGCTGCGCCGCGCACGGGACCATCGACTCCGCGGCGGGTCCGCCCAGTTCGGCCACGCCGACCAGCAGCGGCACCTGCCAGCAGTCGCCGACCGTCACGGCCACCGACAACGGCCGCACCCTGTGCGTCACGGCGGGTGGCACGGTGCTGGTGTCGCTCAAGGCGGTCGGCGACAGCATGTGGAACGGCGTTGAGGTGGACAACGACGCACTGGTCCGCGACCCGCACCCGAAGATCCGGGTGCCGCAGGGCGAGACCGACGCCTCGTTCGTGGCCAAGCACGCTGGCACCGTGAAACTGAGTGCGGCTCGCCCGCTGTGCCCTTCCTCCAGCAACGGCCCGATGCGCTGTGCCGCGCTGGAGGAGTTCACCGTGACGGTCGAGGTGCGCTGAGCGTTCAGCCGAGTCCGACGTGCAGCGCGGCGAGCCCGCGCAGCACCAGGTTCTCCCGGTACGTCGGGTGCTCGTCGAGTAGCCGCATCTCCGGGAAGGCCCGCACCAGACCGGCCAGTGCCAGCTGGCCCTCCAGCCTGGCCAGCGGTGCGCCCAGGCAGAAGTGGATGCCCTGGCCGAACGCCAGCTGCCTGCCCGCGGGGCGCAGCAGGTCCAGCCGGTCCGGATCCTCGAACACCTCGGGATCGCGGTTGGCCGCGCCGATCAGCGCCATCACCAGGTCGTTGCGCTTGATCAGCTGGCAGCCGAGCCGCACCTCGGACTTGGCCACCCGCATGGTCAACTGCACGGGCGGGTCGTAGCGCAGCAGTTCCTCGACGGCCTCGGGCGCGCGGTCCGGGTTGGCCCGCAGCACCTCGAACTGGTCGGGGTTGCGCAGCAGGGCGAGCGTGCCGTTGGCGATCAGGTTGACCGTGGTCTCGTGCCCGGCCACCAGCAGCAGGGTCAGCGTGTCCAGCAGCTCCTGCTCGGTCAGCACCACCCCGTCCTGCTCGGCGGCGACCAGCCCGCTGAGCAGGTCCTCGGCGGGCTCGGCCCGGCGCAGTTCGATCAGACCTCGGAAGTAGTCGTCGAACTCGGCCTTGGCCTCGTTGCGCCAGGCCAGCTGCTGCGGGGTGAGCAGGAACTCGGGGTCCAGACCGCGGGCCAGGGCGTTGGACCAGTCGGTGAACCGGTCCTGGTCCGCGGCGGGCACCCCGAGCATCTCGCTGATCACCTTGACCGGCAGCGGGTGCGCGAACTCGCTGATCAGGTCGACCTCGGTACGGCCGCGCAGGCCCGCGAGCAGCTCGTCCACCAGCTCCTGCACCCGTGGCCGCAGGGAGCGCACCACCTTGGCCGTGAACGCCTTGCTGACCAGTCCGCGCAGCCGGGTGTGGTCGGGCGGGTCCATGGTCAGGAAGGACAGGTCGCCGACCGCGCCGTTCATGCCCACGTGCTGGCCGGAGTCGTCGTAGTGTCCGAAGTTGTTGTCCCGCAGCACTTCCATGCAGTCGGCGTGCCTGCTGAGCACCCAGACGGCGGACGGGCTGCGGTAGACCGGGCTGCTCTCGCGCAGCGGGCGGTAGTGGGCGTAGGGATCAGCCTGGAACGCCGGGTGGAACGGGTCGAACCCCAGCGGCGGGGCGTCCTCGACAGCGGTCATGACTCCACTGTGACCCGGACCACCTCACGGAGTCAACATCGTGTCGATTTTTTTCGTCACCATGTTGATAGGGGTAGTCTGTGCCGATGTCGACTCCGTTGCGCCGCAGGGGCCCGAGCAAGGGGGACCTCAAGCAGGAGGCGATCCTGGAGACCGCCGAGCGGCTGCTGGCGGTCAAGCCGCTGGCCGAGATCGGTATCGGTGAGCTGGCCGCGGGCGCGGGCATCTCCCGTTCCAGCTTCTACTTCTACTTCGAGTCCAAGCAGGCGCTGCTGTCCGCGCTGCTGGACAAGGCCGCCGACGCGCTGCTGGCCGATGTCGACACCTGGCTGGAGCCCAGCACCGGCGAGCCCGGGCACGAGATCTGCCAGAGCGTGGAGGTCGCCGTGCGCATGTGGCGCGAGCACGGGGCCGTGTTGCTCGCCGCGCAGAACCCCGACTCCCCGCCCGAGGCGAGGGAGTTCACGGCGGGGCTCACCGCGCGGCTGATCGAGGCCTCCGCCGCCGTGATCCGGCACAAGCGCGAGGAGGGCCAGGCCCCCGACGGCCCGCCCTCGGCCGAGGCGCTGGCCACCATGCTGATCGGCATGACCGAGCACTGCATCGCCCGGCACTTCACCTCGCCCAGTCTGGTCCGCGACGACCGCGAGCTGATCGACACCCTGACCGCCGTCTGGACCCGCTCCATCTTCGCCGCCGACCTGCCCCGCTGAGGCCCAAGACGCCGCGAAGGTGGCTTTCACTGCGCTGGGCGCAGCGAAGGGTCCTTTCGCTGCGGGCTCCACCAGCCGGACGGATCGCCGCGAAAGTGCCCTTCGCGACGTTGGGGCACGGGCTCGCCGTCACGCTGGCCCGCGCACGCTCCGCGTCCTGAAGGTGCCCTTCGCGGCGTTGGGCGTCGCGAAGGGCACCTTCAGGACATGAGCCGCTGCTCAGGCGTTCGCGGTGTCCGTCTCGGCGGCAGCGGCAGCCGCGGCGGCGCGGGCCTGCACGCGCTTGGCGTACATGCCGCTCCACAGGGACAGCGCGACCATGGTGCCGATGAACAGCACGCTGGACACGGTCACGGCGACCGAGGTGTCGAGCAGGTAGACCAGCGGGATGCGGACCAGCGCCTCGGCGAGCAGGCCACCGCCCCAGACGCCGGTCATGATCCGGAACGTGCGGCGGAAACCGGGCAGGGTGGCCCACTTGTGCTCGAACTCGGCGACCTCCTCGGGCTTGCCGACCTTGCCGCGCAGCGCCGCGTGGTAGATCAGCGGGCGCCCGAGGAACAGGCTGCCGAGGAAGGCCAGGCCCACGATGCCGGTGCCGAAGGACTCCTTGATCAGCAGGAACCGGGCGTCACCCGACAGGAAGGACATGGCGAACCCGAACAGGAAGACACCAAGCATGAACCCGGCGAACACGTCGAGCTTGCGGGCCTTGAGCGCGACGTAGAGCAGGCGCAGCAGGGCGGCGGCGGAACCGGCGAGCAGGGCCAGGTAGTCGCTGGCGCCCAGCCAGTGGGCCACGAAGTAGGCGCCCAGCGAGAGGCCGACGTCCCAGACCAGCGACAGCAGGATGGCGAGCGGACCAGGTGCCTTGTTCATCGGTTCTCCCCCTCGTCGGCGATCCACGTGCCGTGGAAGCCAGCCGGAACCCTACGCGGCAGGTGCACCGTGGCGACAGGTCCGGCGGCCAGGTCGGTGGCGTCGTGTACCAGCAGCCGGGAGGGCACCTCGGGGTCGTCGTGGGTGGTGATGGACAGCAGCCAGCCGTCGTCCTCGTTGCGGGCCTGCTCGGCGGGGACGAACACGGCCTCGCCCGCGTGCCAGCCCGCGCCCAGTGAGTGCGCCTGGGTGGCGCCGCTGGCGGTGTCGTACTTGACGAGGTCCGCGTGGCTGACGGCGTACAGGAACTGGTTCTGCTTGCCGGTGCGCAGGTCGTTGAGGGTGGGGAACTCCACCGAGCGGTCGTCGAGCTGCTGCTCGGACACCTGCCCGGTCGCCGGGTCCAGGGTCCACCGGTGGAGCTTGCTGGTGCCGGTGGACGCGGCGTGCTCGGCCGGGTCCTCCTTGCCCCCGATGCTGGGCCACAGCGTCATCCACGCCGCCCGGTCGTAGCGCACGGCGTCGACCACGACCCGGCCCTGGGCGTCCTCGCACGCGTTGCCCACGTGGAACACGTAGCAGGGCTCGACCTCGAACCACCGCACCGGCCCGCCCGTCTTGGGCATCACGCCGATGCGGGCGCCGTAGCCCTCGCTCCACCGGTACGGCAGGGTCTTGCCGACCAGTTCCCGGTCGAACACCGCGGGCAGGTCCAGCCAGACCACGTTGTGCTCGGTGATCGCGAAGTCGTGCATCATCGTCGGCCCGGGCACCTGAACCTCGTGGCTGGCGACCAGGGTGCCGTCCGCGGCGAGCCGGTGGTAGGTCAGGAACGGCGGGATCGCGCTGTAGCCGAAGAAGTGCAGTTCCCCGGTGTCGGGGTCCTCCTTCGGGTGGGCGGTCATCGCGGTGGTCAGCCGCCCGTCGAAGTCGTGGCTGCCGATCGTGTTCAGCTCGCGGTCGATCTCCACCGGGAAGCTGCTCTCGACCAGTGCGAACACCCGCCCCGCGTGCTCGCGCACCGAGGTGTTGGCCACGCCCCCGCTGAAGTCGATCGAGCCGTCCTCGCGGAAGCGCTCCACCTTGTTCGTGCGCACCCACCGGTTGCGGTACCACTCCGCGCGGCCCTCGCGCAGCCGCACCCCGTGCAGCATGCCGCTGCCGCTGAACCAGTGCCGCACCGGCTCACCGGGCTTGGGGTTGGGGCCGTTGCGGAAGTAGCGGCCGGTCAGCTCGGTGGGCAGCGTGCCCGTCACGGCCAGGTCGACCGTGCTGATCTCGTCCGGTACCGGCGCCAGGTGGCCGGGCAACTGGTGGTCCATGGTGTCGTCCCTCCCTCGGTGACATGACGAGGCTGACATGTCGGCGCGTACATGTCAACGGCAACATGTCAGCTTTGTCATGTACGCTCGGTACAGGAGGTCACCATGTCACTGCGCCACGCCCTGCTCGGACTGCTCGCCGACACCCCGCAGACCGGTTACGACCTGGCCAAACGTTTCGAGCAGTCGCTCTCGGCGCACGCGTGGCACGCCAGCCACAGCCACATCTACCCGGAGCTCAAGCGGATGACCGCGGACGGTCTGGTGGAGGTGGTCGAGGAGGGCGCGCGCGGCAGCCGCACCTACGGGATCACCGGGCCGGGGCGCGCCGAACTGCGCCAGTGGATGTTCAGCCCGATGGGCGAGACGCCCGCCCGCAACGAGTTCGTGCTGCGGCTGTTCATGCTGTCCTCCCTGGACATCGAGGACACCCGGGAACTGGTCAGCCGGATGGCGGAGGCCAGCGGCGGGGTCGCCGCCGAGCTGACCGAGTCCATCGAGCACATCGACCAGCAGGCCGAACCCGGTGTGCGGCCTGGGTTCGCGCGCTTCGCCGCCGAGTTCGGCCTGCGTTGGTACGAGTTGCAGCGGGACTGGGCGCGCTGGGTGCTCGCCGAACTGGAGAAGTACCCGGCGGGTAGCGCACCGTCAACGAATGGCTGAATCCGGTGATGTAGTCAGGTTTCCTGCCATCGGGCCGTGGCGCCGCTGGCACGATGGGGGCGTTCGCACATCAGGCGGAGGACAAGATGCCCGAGGCAAGCGACTACGCCCAGGGGACCCCGTGCTGGGTCGACCTGTCGACACCTGACATCGAGGCGTCCAAGGAGTTCTACGCCGCGCTGTTCGGCTGGCAGTACGAGGTGGGCCCGCCGGAGACGCACGGCTACACCCAGGCCCTCCTGCGCGGCAAGACCGTGGCCGGGCTGATGCAGCCCCCGCCCGGCCAGGACGAGATGCCGCCTTCCTGGACCACCTACCTGGCCGCCGAGGACGCGGAGGCCGCGCTCAAGTCGGTGGTGGACAACGGGGGTCAGCCCTTCACCGGGGTGATCGACGTGCGGGGCCAGGGCAAGATGTGGATCGCGGCCGATCCCACCGGCGCGGTCTTCGGCGCCTGGCAGTCCGGGGTGCACCGCGGCTCGCAGCTGGTGAACGAGCCAGGCACGGTCATCTGGAACGAACTGTCCACTGGGGACGGTCCGGCCGCGCGCGACTTCTACGCCAAGGTGTTCGGCCTGGAGATCGGTGCCCCGATGGGCGGCATGGACTACACCACGCTCGAGGTGGCCGGTCGCCCGGTGGGCGGCATCGGCCAGTTCCCGGACACGATCCCGGCCTGGGCGGTGTACTTCGCCGTGGCCGACACCGATGCCGTGGCCGATCTGGCCGACGAGCACGGGGCCACGGTGGTCAACTCGCCCAAGGACACCACGTACGGCCGGATGGCCACGATCCAGGACCCGATGGGCGCGCTGTTCTCGCTGATGTCGGTGGCCGAGCAGTGATCGCGGGCCGTGGGCGGTGATCGGTCCGGTCACCGCCCACGGCCTCGCTCAGCCTGCCGATGAGGTGCTGGTGGTCGTGGTGGTGCTGGAGCTGCCGCCTCCGCCGAGCAACCCGTTGAGCAGCCCTTTGACGGTGTCCAGCAAGGAGTTCACCAGTCCGGTCACCGAGTCCAGGATGCCGCCGCGCGGTGCGGGCACGGTCAGTTGTGCGCGCAGTTCGGCGTTCTGCCGCTCGGCGGTGCTCAGGTAGTTGGCGGTCTCCGGGCGCAGCGCGCCCCGATCCAGTTCGGTGTGCACGGCGGCCAGCGCGGGCACCAGTTGGTCGGCGGCCTTGCGCACTCCCGCGAGGTCGTGCAGCTGCACGGCTGTGGCCAGGGCGTCCCGTGCCTGACGCACGTCCTGGGCGGTACCCGAGGGAGCCGAGGAGTACTCGGATTGTGCCGAGGCCAGGCTCAGCCCGGCGACGGAGAGCACGGCGGCGACGGCGAGTGCGGCGATGATCCCGATGGCGGTCTTGTTCATGGGTGACCTCTGGAGTTGGGTCGGAACATGACCCGGTCCATGGTTGACCCGCGCAGCGGTTCCCGCAGATCACATCACTCGATCGGGGAACTCCGCGCCGAGCAGGTCCAGCAGCGGCGCGGCCTTCACCGCCGTCTCCTCGTACTCCGCCTCGGCGTCGGACAGCGCGACCACGGCCCCACCCACCCCGTAGTCGACCAGACCGGGGGTGATCACCGCGGTGCGGATCACGATGCTCAGGTCGGCGGCCCCGGTCAGCGAGAAGTAGCCGATCGCCCCGGAGTAGACCCCGCGCGCCGCGCCCTCCAGCTGGTCGATCAACCGCATCGTGCGGATCTTCGGCGCCCCGGTCATCGACCCGCCGGGGAACGCGGCCCGCACGCAGTCCACCGCGCTGGCGTCGGCTCGCAGCTGCGCGCGCACCGTGGCCACCAGCTGGTGCACGGTCGGGTAGCTCTCCACCTGGAACAGGCCGGGCACGTGTACCGAGCCGATCTCGGCGCAGCGGGCCAGATCGTTGCGCACCAGGTCGACGATCATCAGGCTCTCCGAGCGGTCCTTCTCGCTCGTGCGCAACTGTTCGCGCAGCAACTCGTCCTGCTCGGGCGTGTCGCCACGGGGCCGGGTTCCCTTGATGGGCTTGGACTCCACGGCGCCGTGCCGGTCCACGCGCAGGAACCGCTCCGGCGAGGTGCTCAGCACGGACAGCTCGTCCAGTTGCAGCAGAGCGCCAAACGGGGTGGAGTTGTTGCGGCGCAGGAACTGGTACGCCTGCCAGGGGTCCAGGTCCCCACGGGCGCGCAGGGCGTTGGTCAGGTTGACCTCGTAGGTCTCGCCAGCGGCGATGGCGTCCTGGCAGGCCGCGATCGACTCCAGGTAGCGGTTCCTGCCGTGCCGCAGGTGCACGCGGCTGGGTCCCTGCGGGCGTCCATGGTAGATCGGGTCCACATCGGACAGTCCGATCAACGCCGTCTCGGCCTCGTCCAGCCAGGTCTGGTCCAGCGCGAGCAGGTACGTCCTGTGCTCCAAGTGGTCGAACACCAGTGCGCGCTCAGCGAAGGCCAGCACCGCGTCCGGGTACGGCGAGGTGTGCGCGCGCTCCCCGCCGCACTCCGCCTTGAGCTCGTAGCCGAGGTAGCCGACCCAGCCCAGCGCGAACTCGAAGGGCAGTTCGGGCACGTCCACCTCGACCTGGCGCAGTTCGCCGTCCAGCCAGTCGAAGAAGCCGCCCGGCACGTCCTGCGCGCGCACCGCCGACCGGGCGTCACCCATGATCGAGAACCGGTCGCGGTCCCCGCTGTCCAGCCAGAAGGCGTACCTGCTGGGCCGGAACAGCCGGTCGAAGGCCACCTCCTCGTGCCAGTCGGTGGCCAGCTCGCGGACGTGCACCCGGCAGCGCCTACTACGACTGGGCTTGCCACCACTGGGATTCGCACCGCTGGTGCTGATCACCGGGCGCCGCGCCCCGTGCGGCCTCAGCTCCGCGAAGTTGCGCAGCAGTGCGTGCCCGTGCTCGGTGCGGATCGACTCCGGGTGGAACTGCACTCCCCACAGTGGACGGTCGCGGTGCCGCAGGCCCATCAGCACTCCGTCCGGGGTCCACGCGGTGGGCTCGATCTGCTCCGGCAGGTCCGTGACGGCCAGCGAGTGGTAGCGCACCGCCTCGAACGGGGAGGGCAGACCGGCGAACAGGCCCTCGCCCTCGTGCAGCACGGGGGAGGTGCGGCCGTGCCGTGGCTGCGGTGCACGGGCCACCTTGGCGCCGAAGGCGTGCGCGATGGCCTGGTGGCCCAGGCAGACCCCGAGCAGCGGCAGCTCGCAGCGATCGAGGAGCTCCAGGCAGCGGCCCAGGTCGGTGTCCTGCTCGGGCGTGCCGGGGCCGGGGGACAGGACCACGTTGTCGAACTCGGTCAACAGCGCGGGACTGAGCAGCGGGTCGTCGTTGCGCAGCACCACGGGGGCGCACCCGGTGACCTCGGCCAGGTAGTGGGCGAGGTTGTGGGTGAACGAGTCGTAGTTGTCCACGAGCAACGTGCGCACGGGGGACGGTAACCCGCTACCAGCCGGTACTCCACGTCGGTGCGCCCAATCTCACGGACCAGGCTTGACCTGGAGCGCGCACCAGGAGCAACACTGCGGTGTCATGACTCAGACGAAGGTGACCAGGTTCGGCCTGCAGATCCCCAGCTTCAGTTACCAGGTGCCGACCGAGCAGTTGTTCGAGCGGATCGTGCTCAGCGCGGTGGCCGCCGAGGAATCCGGATTCGACTCGCTCTGGGTGATGGACCACTTCTACCAGATCCAGGTCCCCGCGGGCGGGCGCAGGGAAGAACCGATGCTGGAGGCGTATTCCCTGCTGTCCGGGCTGGCCGCGCGCACCAGCCGGGTGCGTTTGGGGGCGATGGTCACCGGGGTGACCTACCGCAATCCCGCGCTGCTGGCGAAAACGCTGACCACCCTGGACGTGATCTCCTCGGGACGGGCCGTGCTGGGCATCGGCGCGGCGTGGAACAGCGAGGAGCACGAGGGCTACGGCTTCGACTTCCCGCCGGTCGGCGAGCGGTTCGACCGGCTGGAGGAGGCGCTGCGGATCATCCGCGCGATGCTGCGCGAGCCCGCGCCCAGCTTCCAGGGCGAGCACTACCGGATCAGCGGTGCGCTCAACGAGCCGCGCCCGGTGACCCCCGGCGGCCCGCCGGTGCTGGTCGGCGGCGGTGGCGAGCGCAGGACGTTGCGGCTGGTCGCGAAGTACGCCGACGCGTGCAACCTGTTCGGCGACATCCCCACCGTGCGGCACAAGCTGGCGGTGCTGGACCGGCACTGCGAGGCCGAGGGCAGGGACCCGGCCGAGATCACCAGGACCAGGCTGGGCACACTGATCATCGCGCCCACCGCCGGTGAGGCCGAGCACAGGCTGGTGCAGCTGGCCGCCAGGCACGGCATGGACCCGGAGGAACTGCGCACGGCCACCGTGGTCGGCGACCCGGACCAGGTCGTGGAGCAGGTGGCCGCCTACCTGGACGCGGGACTGGACGGGCTGGTGTTCAACCTGCCCCAGGCCAGCGGAACGGATACGATTCGCCTTGCGGGTGACACGCTCACCCACGCTTTCGGATGACATTTCCGCAATTGTGGCGACGGTCGGTCATGCAATTCCCTCGCGCGGGTGAGCAAATCTCCTGAATCGGGTTCGGGTATAAAAGCCTGAGCCCGGAAAGGGGGTTACGCGACAGTGCTCACTGGACCGGCCGCCGCCGTCGGAAGCTTCTACGCCACCGCACTGGACTCGTTCCGGCTCGCCTTTCGCGGGCCCTTCCCGGCTCGTGAGTTCGTGCGCCAGGCCTGGTTCGTGGCCAGCGTCTCGATCCTGCCCACCCTGCTGATGGCCGTGCCGTTCTGCGTGATCACCGTGTTCCAGCTCAACCAGTTGCTGATCGAGCTCGGCGGGGCCGACCTGGCCGGGGCCGGGGCGGGGCTGGGGGTGGTGCGCGAGATCGGCCCGCTGGTCAGCGCCCTGGTGGTCGCCGGGGCCGGGGCCACCGCGATCTGCGCCGACCTGGGCGCCCGCAAGATCCGCGAGGAGATCGACGCGGTGCGCGTGCTCGGCCTGGACCCGGTGCACCGGCTCGTGGTGCCCCGGGTGGCCGCCTCCACCGCGGTCGCCCTGTGCCTCAACGGGTTGGTGACCCTGACCGGGCTGGCCGCGGGCTTCGCCTTCTCGGTGTTCGCCCAGCACGCCAGCCCCGGCCTGTTCGCCGCCAACCTGACCCTGCTCACCGGTCTGCCCGACTTCCTGGTCAGCGAGTTCAAGGCCGCGGTGTTCGGGCTGTTGGCCGGGCTGGTCGCCTGCCACCTCGGGCTGCGCGCGCACGGCGGCCCCAAGGGTGTCGGCGAGGCCGTGAACCAGACCGTGGTGATCGCGTTCATGCTGCTGTTCCTGGCCAACAGCCTGATCACGGCGGCGTTCCTGCCGCTGCGTGGATGAGGGGCCCTCGGTGCTGACCGAACTGGGCAGGCAGCTGGCCTTCCACGCGAGGGCCTTCGGCTGGACCCCACGCGCGGTCCGCCGCTACTGGCGCGAGGTGCTGCGGCTGCTCGCCGAGGTCGGGCTGGGCAGCGGCGGGCTGGCCGCGATCGGCGGCACCGTGGTGGTCGTCGCGTTCATGACCTCGGCGGTGGGCGTGGAGATCGGCCTGCAGGGCTACACCGCGCTGTCCCGGATCGGGGCCGAAGCGCTGGCCGGGTTCCTGTCCTCCTACGCCAACACCCGCGAGGCCGCCCCGCTGATCGCGGGCATCGCGCTGACCGCCACCGTCGGCGCGGGCTTCACCGCGCAGCTCGGTGCCATGCGCGTGGCCGAGGAGGTCGACGCGCTGGAGGTCATGGCGGTGCCCTCGGTGCCGTACCTGGTGACCACGCGGATCGTGGCCGGGCTGCTCGCGGTCGTGCCGCTGTTCTGCGTCGCACTGATCGCGAGCTACACCGCCACCAAGCTGGTGATCGTGCTCGTGCAGGGCCAGTCGGTCGGCACCTACGAGCACTACTTCGGCACGTTCCTGCACCCGGCGGACCTGGGCTGGGCCTTCGCCAAGGCCCTGCTGATGTCGCTCGTGGTCGTGTCGGTGCACTGCTACCACGGGTTCTTCGCCCGGGGCGGGCCCGCCGGTGTGGGCCTGGCGGTCGGCCGCGCGGTGCGCACCTCGCTGGTGGCCGTGCTGCTGGTCGACCTCGCGGTGGACCTGAGCGTCTTCAGTGGACCGTCCACAGTGCACATCTCGGGGTGAGGCGTGCGCCACCGCCTGCTCGGGATCGCCTTCGTCGTGGCACTGGCCGTCACGGCGACCTTGGTGGTGGCGCAGTTCAACCGGGAACTGGACAGGGTAGTGCCGATCACCGTGCTTGCCGACCGATCCGGTCTGCTGCTGGACGCAGGCGCCCCGGTTAAGGTACTCGGCGTGGACGTGGGCTCGGTCCGCTCGGTGCAGGCTACGCCAGCCGGAGCAACTATCCACATAGGACTGTTCGAGGACCTGGCCGCCCGGATCCCCGGCGATGCCCGCGCGAAGATCGTGCCGCCGACCGTGTTCGGTGCCAAGTACCTGGAGCTGGTCCGCCCGCGGCACCCCGCCCGGGGGCCGATCCGCGCGGACGCGGTGATCGCGGGCGCCGAGGTCACCGTGGAGATCAACACGACCTTCGAGCACACCCTGGACCTGCTGCGCGCGGTCGAGCCCGCCAAGCTCGACTCGGCGCTGACCGCGGTCGCGGGTGCCTTGCGCGGCAACGGGTCCAAGCTCGGTACGGTGCTCACCGACCTGGACGGCTACCTCGGTCGGCTCACGCCCAGCCTGCCGCAGCTGCACCAGGACCTGGACGAATCGTTGCCAGTGCTGCGCACGTACACCGACATCACCCCCGACCTGCTGCGCATCGGCGGCAACCTCGGCGCCACCAGCGACACGCTCGTGGCCAAGCGGGCCCAGTTCGCCGCGTTCCTGGTGTCGCTGACCGAGTTCGGCGACCACACCGCCAAATTCCTTGGTTCTGTAGAACGTCCGTTCGTCAGTGCGTTGGATGTGCTGTCGCCGACCACGCGGCTGTTCGCCCGCTACTCCGCCATGTTCTCGTGCCTGTTCCAGGGACTGGACGTCAACCGCGCGCTACTGGAGAAGGCCGTCGACGACCGGGGCGTCAACGTGGTGCTCGCACCGAGCTTCGGCGCTGAGCCGTACCACTACCCCGACGACCTGCCCGTGGTGCGCGGCGGCACCGGCCCCGACTGCCACGGCCTGCCAGACAACCCCGTTGGCGGTCCGGAGATGTCGCGCCCCGCCGGTCCGCGCCCGCCGCTGGCCGAGATCCTGTTCGGCAAGGCGGTGCCGAGGTGAACACGGGCCTGAAGCTGGTCGCGTTCCTGTCCGTCACGGCACTGGCCACGGCGCTGGTCGGCGCCCTGCTCTCCGGCGCGGCCGTCACCGGGCCGGTCACCGGCTACCGGGCGGTGCTGTCCGACGCGGGCAACCTCGGGCCGGGCGACCGGGTGCGGGTCGCGGGCATCGACGTGGGCTCGGTGCAGGACCTGGCCGCGCGACCGGACAACTCGGTGCTGGTGGAGTTTACCGCGCTCAGTTCCTTCCCGCTGATGGTCGGCACCAGGGCGGCGGTCCGCTACAAGAACCTGGTCGGCGACAGGTACCTGGAGCTCGCACAGGGGGTCGGTCCCGACGAGCGGCTGCCTGCGGGCGGCACGATCCCGCTCGCGCAGACCACGCCCGCGGTGGACCTGGACACACTGTTCGACGGGTTCAAGCCGCTGCTCGCCGCGTTGTCCCCGGACCAGCTCAACGCCGTGTCCGGGGAACTGGTCGCTGTGCTGCAAGGACAGGGCGGCACCGTAGAGGCCCTGCTGGGCTCGATCGCCTCGGTCACCGCCACGCTGGCCGACCGCGACCAGGTGATCGGCCGGGTGATCGACAACCTGAACTCGGTGCTGGGCACGGTGCACCAGCGGGACGGGGAGCTGTCCCAGCTGATCGTCGACCTGCAACGGCTGGTCGGCGGCCTGGACGCCCAGCGGGACCAGATCGGCGCCGCGCTGTCCCACGTGGACGAGGCCAGTGCGCGGACCGCCGAGCTGCTGGCGCAGACCCGTCCCGCGCTGCGCGCCGACATCGACCAGCTGGGCAGGCTGGCCACCGGGCTCAACGCCAACCGGGACACGCTCAACTCGGTGCTGGCCCAGCTGCCCGAGGCCTACCGCGACCTGGCCAGGACAGGCGCCTGGGGCAGCTTCTTCAACGTGTACCTGTGCGGGTTGCGGATCAAGCTGGGCGACTCGCTCTACACGCCGATGATCAGCAGCGGGGTGCCCCGCTGCCAGCCGACGAGGTGAGGCGCGGGTGGTGAAGGCCTTCGGCGAGCGCGATCCGGTGCGGCTCGGAGTTGTCGGCACGATCGTGCTGATTGTTGTGCTGGCTCTGGCCCTGAGCGGAGTCGCCTGGCGCGGCGGCAGGCAGTACACGGCCCAGTTCGGCGAGGTCGGCGGCCTGCGGGCCGGTGACCCGGTGGTGGTCTCGGGCAGCAGGGTCGGCCGCGTGGACGAGCTGGTCCTGCGAGGAGACCACGTGGACGTCACGTTCTCGGTCACCGACGCGAGGGTCCGGCTCGGCGAGCAGACCGGCGCCGCGATCAAGGCCGTCACCGCGCTGGGGCGCAAGGAGTTGGCGCTGCGCCCGTCCGGTCCCGGCGAGCTGTCGGCGCCGATCCCGACCGCACGAACGATCGTGCCGTACGACCTCACTGAGGCCTTGTCCGATCTCACCAGCACCACGTCGAAGATCGACACCGGGCAGCTCGCCACCGCGCTGGACACCCTGGCCACGACCTTCCAGCACACCCCGGCTCCGTTGCGTGCCGCAATGGCTGGCCTGAGCCGCCTGTCCAGCACGATCAGCTCGCGGGACGGCTCGCTGCGTGAGCTGCTCACGCACGCCAACGGGGTCAGTTCCGTGCTGGCCCAGCGCAACGGCGAACTGGTCAAGGTGTTCGGCCAGGGCGCTACCCTGCTCGCCGAGCTGAACCGGCGCTCCGCCACGATCCGCTCCCTGCTGGCCGACTCGGTGGCCGTGTCGAACCAGGTGGTCGGGCTGGTGCAGGACAACAAGGCACAACTAGAGCCCTCGCTGCGCCAGCTGGACGACTTGCTCAAGTTGTTGCAGGACAACAGGGACCACGTCGACCAGATCCTCAAGCAGGCCGGGCCGGTGATCCGCGAGTTGGGCGAGTCGGTGGGCTCCGGCCCGTTCACCGACACCTACGTGCACAACATCATCCCGACCAACCTCGTGCCGCTGCTGCCCGAACTGCTGTCCCGGGGGAGCAGATGACCTTGTACCGGTTCACCGTGCTGGGCGTCGTGCTGTCCCTGCTGACGTCCACCGCCTACCTGGTGCTGCGCCCCCAACCAGCCAACACCGCCGCGCTGCACTTCGAACGAGCGGTCAACCTGCACCCCGGCGACGACGTACGCGTGCTCGGCGTGCGGATCGGCCAGGTCACCTCCGTGCGGCCGGAGGGCAGGCAGGTGCGGGTGGACGTCAGCTACGACGCACGGCAGCGCATCCCCGCGCAGGCCAAGGCGGTGATCGTGGCGCCGAGCCTGATCAGCGGGCGGTTCGTGCAGTTCGCCCCGGCCTACACCGGAGGACCGGCGCTGGCCGACGGCGCGGAGGTGCCCACCGCACGAACGGTCGTGCCAATCGAGTGGGACCAGGTGGAGCGCGAGCTGACCGGGCTGGCCCAGGCGCTCGGCCCGACCGGGGCCAACCAGGACGGGGCCCTGTCGCACGCGGTGGACACGGCAGCGGCGAACCTGTCCGGGCAGGGCGGCACCCTGCGCAAGACGATCACCGACCTGTCCGCCGCGGCGGCCACCCTGTCGGCCGGTGGCAAGGACTTGTTCGGCACCGTGCGCAACCTGAACTCCTTCGTCGGCGCCCTGAACGCCAGCAACCAGCAGGTGCGGTCCTTCGCCACGCAGGTGGCGGCCATCAGCAGGCTGCTGGACGAGAACAAGGCGCAGATCGCCGCCGCGATCAAGGCCGTGGACACCGCGATGGCCGCGATCACGCAGTTCCTGCACGACAACCACGACAGAATTAGCACGACCGTTCGTTCACTGGGCCAGGTGACCCAGGTGCTGGCCGAGGACCGCGAGCAGTTGGCGGCGATCCTGCACTCCGCGCCGACCGCGCTGGCCGACACGTACAACACCTACGACCCCGAGCTGAAGGCGTTCGCCGCCCGGCTGGCGCTCAACCAGACCCAGGACCTGGCGGGGTTCACCTGCACGCTGGTGTTCTCCCTCGGCGGCACGCCCGAGCAGTGCCGCTCCGCCCTGGACCCGTTGCTGCGCCTGCTGAACACGCCCACCGTCCCGGTCGCGGCCAACCCGCTGGCCAAGCCCGCGCAGGACCTCACCGGGCTGTTGCTGGGCGGTGCGCGGTGAGGCGGCCCGCGTTGCTGTGCGCCCTGCTGCTGCTCGGCGGCTGCGGACTGGGCGGCCCGCCGGAGACGACCGTGCTCGTGGAGTTCGGCGACGTGGCCAACCTGGTGGTCAACTCCGAGGTGAAGGTGGACGACGTCACGGTGGGCTCGGTGCGGCGCATCGAACTGGACGGCTGGCGCGCCAGGCTCACCCTCGGCCTGAGCACCGTGGCCGGTCTGCCGCGCAACGCCACCGCGAAGATCGGCCAGAAGAGCCTGCTCGGCGCCGAGTACGTGGAACTGGCCGCGCCCAGGGACGAGCCGCTGACCGGCACCCTGCGCGACGGGGACCTGATCCCGCTGGCCCGCACCACGCGCTACCCCGAGACCGAGGAACTGCTCGCCGGGCTCTCGCTGTGGCTCAACGGGGGCGGGCTCGGCAACATCAGGACGATCACCGCAGAGGTGGACAAGGCGTTGTCCGGGCGGGAGAAGAGCGCCAGGGACCTGCTCGACCAGGTGCGCCGCTTCGCCGATGGCCTGGACCAGCAGAAGGCGGCGATCGTGAAGGCCATCGAGGCCCTGGACGCCCTGAGCGCGCCGCTGGCCCAGCAGCGCGAGCAGCTCGGCGCGGCCCTGGACCACCTCACGCCCGGCGTGCGGGTGCTCGCCGAGCAGCGCGACCACCTCACCGACGCGCTCAACTCGCTCGCGAATCTGTCCACAGTGGCCACTCGGGTCGTCGGCGAGTCCAAACAGGACCTGGTCGACAATCTCACCGCGCTGCAACCGATCCTGACCAAGCTCGCCGACTCCGGGGACGCGCTGCCCCGCTCCCTCCAGGTGGCCGCCACCGTGCTCTACCCGTTGGACAAGCACAAGCAGGTGTTCCGCGGGGACTTCGCGAACCTGTTCGTGACCCTGGACCTGTCCCTGCCCACGCTGGGGCACAGCCTGCTCGGCGGGGCGTTGCAGGCGGTCAACCCGCTGCTGGCACCGATCGGAGGTCGGTGAGGTGTTCACCCGCTTGGTCAAGGCACAGCTCGCGGTGTTCTCCGTGCTGGCCGTCACTGCCGGTGTCGTGGTCGGCCAGGACTACCTGCGGTGGGGCGAGGACCAGTTCACCGTCACGGCCGACTTCGCCGACGCCACCGGCCTGCACGCCGACGCGCCGGTGACCTACCTGGGCGTGCAGGTCGGCCGGGTGCGCTCGCTGGAGCTGCGCGAGGACGGGGTGCGCGCGGTGTTGTCGATCGACGCGGGCGCCAAGATCCCCAGTGGTGCGCACGCGGCGATCCGCGGTCTGTCGGCGGTCGGCGAGAACTACCTGGACCTGAGCCCGGACGGTCCTGGGGAGGAGGATCTGGTCGAGGGCAGCCGGATCCCGATGGACAACACCAGCGCGCTGGCCTCCTCCGCCGAGCTGCTGTCCAGTTTGGACCGGCTCTCCGCCTCGGTGCCCGCCGACCGGCTGCGCACCGTGCTCACCGAGGTCAACGCCGCGTTCCAGGACTCCGGCGAGGACCTCGGCAGGCTGCTGGACTCCTCAACCCTGTTGCTGCACCAGGCAGCCGCGGACATCGGACCCACGCGCGGGCTGATCAACGGGCTCGGTCCGTTCCTGGTCAGCCAGCGCGGACTGGATGGCAGGCTGCGCTCCTTCACCAGGGACCTCGCCTCGTTCACCGACCAGCTCAGGCTCAGCGACGCCGACCTGCGTACGCTGATCGACAGCGGCCCGCCCCTGGCGGCGGAGTTCGGCCGGATCGAGGACCAGCTCGGCCCGACCCTGCCCGTGCTGCTGGCCAACCTGATCTCCTCCGGCCAGGTGGTGCGCACCTACCTGCCCGGTGTGGAACAGGTTCTCGTGCTGTACCCGGCGCTGTCGGCCGCCGTGCAGAGCGTGCTGCTGCCGCACCGCGACATCGGCGCGATCGGCAACGTGTTGCGGCTCAACGTCAACGACCCGCCGCCCTGCACCACTGGATACCTGCCCAACCCGCAGCGGCGCGATCCCGCCGACACGAGCAGGGTGGCCGCACCCACCGACCTGTACTGCAAGGCCGCACCTGGGGACCAGCGCGTGGTGCGCGGCGCGCGCAACACGCCCTGCCTCAACGCGCCCGGTCGGCGCGCGGCCAGCCCGGCCGACTGCCTCGCCGGATATGACAGCACGAACGGTCGTTTTCTTTCCCCCGACGGGTCAGCGCACCGGTTCGGGGAGCACCAGGGAGAGGAGTTGGGATGGCAGAGCCTGATGGTGAAGTAGCCCTGCAAGAACCCGAGACACCAGAACCCGAACCGCAGGACCCCGCACCGCGGGGCCGACCGAACTGGCGGGCGCGGGCCGCTTTGGCGGCGCTGTGCCTCGTGGTGGCCGGGCTGACCAGCCTGGGCACCGTGCTGTGGCTCCAGGTCGGTGACGCCAACGCGGCGGAGCAGACCCGGCTGGCCGCTGTGCAGGCGGCGCGCCAGGTCGCGGTGAACCTGACCACGGTCAGCAAGGACAGCGCCCAGCAGGACGTGCAGCGGCTGATGGACTCGGCCACCGGCTCGTTCCGCGACCAGTTCGGCGAGCAGGCCGAGGTGTTCCGCAAGGTGTTGCAGCAGGCCGACGTCACCTCGCAGGGCACCGTGCGGGAGGCCGGGGTGAGCAGTGCGGACGCCGACTCGGCGGTGGTGCTGGCCGCGGTCTCGGCCACCGTGAAGAACACCGACGCGCCGACCGGCGAGCAGCGCCAGTACCGGATGCGCATGCACCTGACCAAGGACGGGGACCGCTGGCTCGTCTCGGACCTGGAGTTCGTGCCGTGACCAAGAAGAGGTGGGCCGCCGCGGGCAGTGCCCTGCTGGTGACTGGGCTGTGCGCGGTGGTCGTGCTGCTCTACCAGCGCCAGGCCCAGGCCAGCGCACTGGACACGGCCCGCGACTCGGCGGCCGAGGCGGCCAAGACGCGGCTGCCGCAACTGCTGTCCTACGACTACCACACGGTCGACCACGATCTGGAGACCGCGCGGGCCGCCACGACTGGCAGCTTCAGCGCGGAGTTCGCGGCCCTGGCGAGCAAGGTCGTCGCCCCGGCAGCCAAGGACCAGCAGATCGTCACGAAGACCACCGTGTCGGACAGTTCGGTGATCAGTGCTCAGCCGGACCGCGTCGTGCTGCTGGTGTTCCTGGACCAGGTCACGCAGAGCAAGTCCGAGCAGGCGTCCCGTGTGGACGGTGCGCGGGTGCGCGTCACCCTGCAGCGGGCTGACGATCAGTGGCTGGTCGCCGAGCTGACCCCGGTGTGATCCGCCGACCACGGGCCAGCACCAGGAAGACCAGCACCGCCGCGGTGGCCAGCGAGGCCATCACCAGCGCCATCGGCAGGGCGCTCGCCGCACCGCCGGAGCCCACCAGCGGGGCGGCGAACCCGCCTGCCAGGAACTGGAGCACACCCAGCAGGGCCGAGGCGTTGCCCGCGGTCTCGGGGTGGTCGGCCAGGGCGAGGGCCGTGGCGTTCGGGAACACCACGCCGATCCCGCCGGACACCACGACCAGCGCGGGCAGCATGACCGGCAGCCCGATACCCGTCACGGCGGCAACCAGCACGCCGAGGCCGCCCAGCAACACCGTCACCAGCCCAGCGACGAGCAGCCGTCGTGCGGACTGGAAACGCACCAGCCAGGCGTTGACCTGGCCGAAGACGATGATCGCCACCGCGTTGCCGCCGAACACCAGGCTGAACAGCTGCGGGGACATGCCGTACACGTCCTGCAACACGAACGAGGAACCCGAGATGTAGGCGAACAACGCGGCGAAGGCCAGCGCGAGCGACAGGGCGTAACCGAGGAAGACCCTGTCCCGCAACAGGTCCCACATCGTGCGCAGGGTGGCGGTCAGGCTGCCGGGGCGCCTGCGTTGCGGGGCAAGGGTTTCCGGCAGGCCCAGCGCGCTGGCGACCAGCAGCACCAGGCCGATCGCGCCCAGCGTGACGAACACGCCCCGCCAGGACACCCAGGACAGCAGCTGGCCGCCGATCACCGGGGCCAGCACCGGAGCGGCCCCGTTGACCAGCATGAGCAGGGAGAAGAACCGGGCCAGCTCGGGCCCCTCGTACAGGTCACGGACGGCGGCGCGGGAGATCACGATGCCGGCCGCCCCGCCGAGCCCCTGCACCAGCCGCAGGGCGGACAGCGCCTCGGCCGAGGGGGCGACCGCGCAGAGCAGCGAGGTCAGGGTGAACACGGCCAGGCCGGTCAGCAGCGGGCGCCGCCGCCCCAGCGTGTCCGACAGGGGACCGGCGACGAGCTGGCCGAGCGCGAGGCCGAGGGTGCACGCGGTGAGCGTGAGTTGCACCTGGGACTGACCCGCGTGCAGTTCCCCCGCCATCGCGGGGAAAGCGGGCAGGTACATGTCGATCGACAGCGGTCCGAACCCGGACAGCGCACCGAGGATCAGCACGAACCTGGCCGTGCGCGCCCGTGACATGCCCACCCCTACTCGTCCTCGCGGCGGACTCCCCGCAGCTCCTGCTCGGCCCGCGCCATACGGCGCTCGACCCGCGGCAGGCGGTTCACCACGCGCATGCCGGTGCGCATCACCGTACCTGCCAGCCAGCCGTGCACCCCGGGTTTGTGCGCTGTCGCACGGTTGTCCAGGTACTTGCGCGACCTCGAACGCGTACTCGTGCTCCTCGTAGCCGCCGACCGCCGTCGCCAGTGGTTCACCACTAGTTTGGGCACGAACGAGTCTGTGGCACGGCAGGTGAGCGTCCCGCAGTGCTGTGTTTGCGCCCACACCGCGTCCCGGTGGTCATGATGTGAACGGCGTCACCGAGCAGGGTGATCGGCTCTGGCCGCCCGCGCCGATCGGTGTCTTGGTTCCCCCTGCGCGCGCAGCCACTGCTCGTCCCAGGTCAGGCTGCCGCTCGCCAGGTCGGCGAGCACGGCGGTGACCCAGTCCAGTTCGAACACCAGCGCAGCGCGTTGGTACTCCGATTCGAGTGCAAGAAACATTGGCAGCCAAGCGACTTCTTCTGACTTTTCGTCCATTCGGGACAGCTTTGTGCGCAGCGCGGCGGCCCGTCTGTCCAGCTGCTCGCGCACGTCCTGAGGGGTGAGCAGCGGGATGAACGCGATCGCCGCGGGGAACTCCGGGAAGTCCCTGCCCGGTGTGGCCAGCACGTCCAACATCCACTCCCGCCACACCACGCGCCCTTGCTCGGTCAGTGCGTAGAGCGTGCGCTCGGGGCGGCCCGGGTCCTGGGCCGTTCGCGCCGCGTGGACCAGTCCGGCCTTCTCCAGCCGCTCGATCGTGCGGTAGAGGCTGGCCCGCTGTCCGACGTTGACCACCTCGTCCTTGCCGCGCTCTTTGATCAGCTGCTGCATCCGGTACGGGTGCAGTGCGCCCTCGCCGTACCTCTCGGCCTCCCCGAGCAGGCTGAGTACGGCGAGCGCGAGCGTGGAGCGGTTCCTGCGGTGGTCCATGGTCACCAGGGTTCTAGTTGCCGGGCAACTAAGCAATGGTTGTCATCCGGGTGCCGACCCGTTGCCGGGTTCTGGCGAGCGATGCTCACACATTTGGGAGGAAACTTACATTTGCTGGCGCGGCGACGCTGAGTGCCCGACTGTGTGCGGCGTGTCGTCACGTCGCGGAATTCTGTGGACAGCCGGAGTGGGTGCTTTTGCGCTGGTCGCGGCGGGTGTACTGGTCGTGTCGACGCCCGCGCGGCAGGAGCAGGGGCCATCGGTCTCGGACCGGATCGACCTGGCCGAGTCGATCGGGCGGTTCGTGCAGGATCAACCACAGGACTCCGGCTACCAGGCACCCACCCAGCACGAGCGCGGTGTGGTCGCCGACGGGGTGCGTGCCGTGCTCGGCGGCCATCCGGCCGAGGCGCCCGACCTGCTCTCACCGGTGGGCTACTCACTGCGGCAGGTGGTCGACACCGGAACCGGCCGCCCGCTGTACGAACTGTCCGACACCAGTGGCAGTCGGCGCGGGTGGGGCCGGGTGCTGGTCGACACGGACCCGGCCGCACGCACCGGCATCGAAGTGCCGCACCCGAAGGCCGACCTGGACAGCGAACTGCTCGGTGTCGGCCTGTTCCGCAAGGTGCCCGGTTCGGTGCTGGTGGTGGCGGGCGCACACCGCAGGGCCGCGCCGAACAAACACGCCGACATGGCGCACGTCACCGACAGTGTCTTCGAGGCGGTCCACGAAGTGCTTGCCGCACAAGGAGTTCCCGTCGTGCAGCTGCACGGCTACGCCAACGACTCCGCGCCGGACAACGACATGGTGGTGTCCTCCGGCCCCACCCTGCACGGTCCGCTGGCCGACCGCGTGGCCAACGCGCTGGAGACCGCGGGCTACGCCATCTGCCGACCGTGGGTGGCCCGGTGCCCGGGGCTCGAGGCCACCACGAACGCGCAGGCCCAGTGGTCGGCCGCACACGGGGACGAGTTCGTGCACGTGGAAGTCGCCAGGGAGAACAGGGATTCACCGCAGGACCGGGATCGCGTCGTGGCCGCATTGGCCCAAGAGCTGAATGGCAGGTGAGTGGAGTGCGCGCACCCTGGATCGCCGGTGTGCTGGTGTTCGGACTGCTGTCCGTGGCGACTGGCCTGCTCATGGGGCAGTCCAGAGACAGTTCGCCGGTGTCCCGCGTGGTGCTGGACGCGCGTACGGAGAGCACCGCGGTCGCCGCGCAGGCCGTGGCCCGTTCGCTCAACGGCGGGCTCGGGAGCCTGGCGGAGATCGCTACCATCGCAGGCGAATCCCTGCAGCAGCGGGGAAAGGTCTCGCTCAAGGCGTTCGAGCACCGGGCCTGGCGTTCGCTGTACGTGGTGGAGCGGGCCACTCGCGTGGTGCTCGCCGAGGTCGGTGATCCCGCGGAACCCGCCGTGCTGGGGGATCCCATGCCCGCCGAGCCCGGCATCCGCCGCGCGCAGTCCGCCAGCACGCACGACATCCTGCAGTACGTGCCGCTCGACAAGGAGCGCCTGCTCGTCGGGCACCTGGATTCCGCCCGGCTCGCCGAGCAGCTGGCCGTGGCGAGCGGCGAGGGTGCCTGGCTGGTCGACAGCGCGGGCGGGGTGATCGCCACGACGAACACCGGGAGCGCGCCGCCACAGCTGGTCGACGGCTTCTCGGGCGGCCGGGTCCAGGAGATCGGCGGCCGATTAAGGGTGGCCTCCTGGGCTTCGCTGCCCGGCAAGGCACCCGCTTCCAGTCTGAATTGGACAGTGGTGTCCACCAAGGCCGTCACCGCGACCCCGGCACTGCCGGGCGACCCCCGCTCGCTGGCCCTCCTGCTCGCCGCCGTGCTCGGCGTGCTGACCCTGCTCGTGTTCGCCTGGCTGCACTGGGCTCGGGCGCGAGGTGAGGCCGGCTACCTGACCGCGGTCCTCAACCACGTGCGTGACGGCGCTGAGGTCTTCGGAAAACCATTCCCGCACAACAGGATCGCGTGGACCACTGGCGTTGCTGCCTTTCTCGCCTACGCCGCGGTGGTCGCAGTGATCGCGACTTCACTGCCCAGGGAGGAGATCCCGGGCAGTGTGGCCAGCGAGCAGCAGAGCAGGACGACGCTCGCGGCCCGTCAGGTGCAACGCGCGCTGGACAGCGGTCTGTCGGATCTCAGCGCCGTGTCCTCGGGCATCAAGGCGCTGCACGATCCCGGAACGGCCGAGCGGCTGCTCAAGCAGCTCGTGACCACGCGGCCCCGGTACGCGGGCGTGGTCTACCTGTCGCCGCTGGGCGAGGTTCGCGCCAAGGCTGGTGATCAGGTCGACTACGCGGCGATTCCCGTCACTGACAAGCCTTCCGTGCAGGTCGCGCCGGCACAGGGCGTGCGGCCGAAGGTGCTCGTGGTGCTGCCGAGCCCCGAGGGGCGGCTGATCGCCGAGCTGAAACCGGAGGTGCTGATCCGCCCGCTCAGCTCGGCCGGGCCGGGCAACACCTGGCTGGTCGACGGCGAGCGCAGGGTGATCGGCGCGACCGGCGGTTTCACGGCGTTCGAGGCCCTGCCGCGAGCCGACCTGGAGCAGGCGGCGAAGCTGGCCCACCAGGCGGGAGCTGGTTCCGTGGCGGGAGCGGTCGATTCGGAGCGGCATGTGCTGAGCTGGGCCCCCCTGCAGGCCAAGGAGTTGGGCCTGTCCGTGCTCACCGACCGCGCGGAGAGCTCGCTCGCGTTGCCCAGCAACGCCCAGCGTGGCGAGTTGCTGTTGCTGGCGGCCCTGGTCGCCGCGCTGACCGTGGTGATCTTCGGCTGGCTGCTCGCGGTGGTGGTGAGCCCGCTGTCCGAACTGGTGCGCTGCGCCCGCAGGCTGGCCCGCGGCGAGACCGGCGAGGTGATCCTGGTGCGCAGACAGGACGATGTGGGGGAACTCGCCCGCGACCTGGAACGCGCCCGCCGCGTCCTGATCACCCGGAGCAGCTGATGTTGTTCCTGTACGAGGTGTTCACCGCCACGCTGGTCGTGTTGCTGGCGGCCGGGATCGTCGAGCAGCGCGGGCACGAGCGCAACCTGCGCGCGATTCCCACCCGCGTCGTAGTGAACGGCATCCGTGGCAAGAGTTCCATCACGCGGCTGTGCGCCGGGGCACTGCGTGGCGGTGAACTCCGCGTCGTGGCGAAGACAACGGGCACGGCGGCGCGCTTCATCCACCCGGACGCGGACGAGGAACCGGTCTACCGCAAGTTCGACATCGCCAACGTGGTCGAGCAGATCGGCATCGTGCGCCGGGCCGCGAAGCTGGAGCCGGACGTGCTGGTCATGGAGTGCATGGCGGTGATGCCCGCGTTGCAGGAGATCAACCAGAGCAAGCTCGTGCAGGCGGGCATCGTGGTGATCAGCAACGTGCGCGAGGACCACCTGCAGGAGATGGGCCCCACCCTGCCCGACGTCGCGCGCTCCCTGTCCCGCTCCATGCCCGTCGGCGGCATCTGCGTCACCGCGGAACAGGACCTGCTGCCCGTGCTCCAGGAGGAGGCGGACCGCCGCTCGTGCGTCCTGCTCTCCGCGGACCCGGACTCGATCACTGACGAGGACATGGCGGGCTTCACCCACCACACCTTCCGCGAGAACGTCGCCATCGCGCTGACCGTTGCCGAACACCTTGCTGTGCCTAGGGAACTGGCCATCAAGGGCATGTGGGCCGCGCCACCGGACCCGGGTGTGCTCACCGTCGAGCCGTACCAGTTCGGGACGAAGACCCTGCGTGTCGCCAACGTGTTCGCCGCCAACGACCCGCGCTCCACCGTGATGAACGTGCGCGAACTGCTCGCGCGGGGCGAGATCCGCCCGCCGGTCTTCGCGCTGATCAACTGTCGTCCCGACCGCGTGGAGCGCAACGGCCAGATGGGCGAGATCGTGCCGGAACTGTGCTCCGACAAGCTCTTCGTCATCGGCCACCCCGCCCGCTCGGCACTGGCCAAGGTGCCAGCCGACTGGCCAGGCGAGGCGCACGACCTCGGCGGAGCCGGCCGCCGCGTCGAGGAGATCGTGCAGTCCATTGTGGACCAGGTCGAGGACGAGGCCTGCCTGATCGCCATCGGCAACATCCACGGGCAGGGCGAGGTCCTGCTGGAACACCTGCGCCGAAGGGGAAAGCCATGCTGACCACTGCGGTGACCGCCGAGGTCGCGGTGCTGGGCATCGCACTGGGACTGGTCTTCTCGCTCGGCTGCTACCTGGTGTCCAACCTCTCGCCCGGTGGCATGATCACGCCCGGCTGGCTCGGCCTGGTGCTGGTGTCCGACCCGCGCCGCATGGCCTTGATCGTGCTGGTCACCGTCGCGACCTTCGTCGGGACCAAGCTCGTGCAGAAGCTCGTCATCCTGTACGGCAAGCGCCTGTTCGCCGCGGTCCTGCTGCTCGGCGTCTTCCTCCAGCTGACGGTGTTCCTGGTGCTGTTGCACGACTGGCCGTTCCTGTTCTCGCACGGCACGCTCGGGTTCATCGTGCCGGGCCTGATCGCGTACCAGTTGGTGCGCCAACCCGTCGGCGCGACCCTGTTGGCCACCGGGGTGGTGACGCTGCTGTCCTACGTCGTGCTGCTGTCCGGGGTCCTGCTGCGCGTGCTGCCGCACACCTGACCCCCGCGAGTCCCGCTCAGGGGAGCGTGAGTCCCGCTCGCCGACCGCACTCTTGATCACCATCCGTGTCCGTTATCTTTTCGTTACCTCCTGATCGGAACTGGATCGGGCTACCTCGCGACCACCTTGGCAACTGACGGTCACGAAGAGGGGTGGCGCATGAGGGTTTCGCCGCAGGGCGGCATGGGCGTCGTGGTGGAGGGCTTCGAGGCCGCGACCGCCACCGCCGAGGAGATCGCCGCGGTCACGGCGGCCGTCTACGCCGAGAAGATCGTCGTGCTGAAGGGGCAGGAACTGACCCCGAAGCAGTTCCTGGCGCTGGGCGAGCGTTTCGGCGAGCCGGTGACCTACTACCAGCCGATGTACCGCCACCCCGAGGTGCCGGAGGTCTTCGTGTCCTCCAACGTGCCCAGTGACGGCGCGCAGGTGGGGGTGCCGAAGACCGGCAAGTTCTGGCACGCCGACTACCAGTTCATGCCACAGCCCTTCGCGATCACGCTGATCCACCCGCAGGTGCTGCCCCAACACAACCGGGGCACGTACTTCATCGACATGTCCAAGGCGTACCAACGCATTGGCGCCGAGCTCAGAGCGGCGGTCGCGGGCACGCGTTGCCAGCACAGCGCAAGGCGCTACTTCAAGATCAGACCCACCGACGTGTACCGGCCGCTGTGGGAGGTCCTGCGGGACGTCGAGCGGGAGACTCCGCCGGTGACCTGGCCCACGACCCTCACCCACCCGGTCACCGGCGAGACCGTGCTCTACGTGAGTGAGGGCTTCACCTGTGCCATCGAGGACAGCGAGGGCAGCCCGCTGGACCCCGAGCTGATCCAGCAGCTGCTGGCCGCCTCGGGGCAGTTGGACGACACGTTCGAGCACGAGAACATCCACCTGCAAACCTATGAGCAGGGCGACCTGCTGATCTGGGACAACCGCAGCCTGATCCACCGCGCGCTGCACACCACCACCCCGGAACCGGCCGTGTCGCACCGGGTGACCGTGCTCGACAGGTTCGGGCTGCACGCGTGAACGGCCTGCTGGAACGGGTTCTGCTGCCCTACAAGCAGGACTGCTCCTACCTGAGATCGGCGGAGATCACCGTCGAGAGTGGACTCGCCACCGGGCGTGGCCGGTTCGAGATCCCGCAGTCCTGCTACATCGAGGACACCGGGCACTTCAACTCGGTGGAGTTCAACATCTGCTACAACCAGTTGGTCTACTACGTGATGGCCAGCGCGGTCCGGGACCGCCTGATGCCCGCGTTCACCTCCTGGACCCTGCAGGACTACTGGGACCGCCAGCTGCCCAACATCCTGATCACCTCGTTGAGCAGCAAGTTCAAGCGCCCCATCGACCCACGCTCCTTCTCCGGCGAGGTCGGGTTCACCCGGATCACCCAGCGCTCACTGCTGATCGCCGAGACGGCCTGCCGCTTCTGGGACGACAACGGGGGCCAGGCCAGCGGGGAGATCACCCTGGCCATCCTCAACCCGCCGCAGGGCGGCTGATCCCGGTGCACACCCTCGCCGAGGTGCTGGACACGCACGCCCGTACCCGTCCCGACGCGATCGCGCTTGTCTTCCGCGACAGGCAGATCAGCTACGCCGAGCTGCGTGCGATGAGCAACCGGGTCGCGAACACCCTGCTGGCACGGGGAATCAGTCGTGGATCGCGGATCGCCCACCTGGGCAAGGATTCCGAGCACTTCTACGCCCTGCTGTTCGGCGCGGCGCGGATCGGCGCAGTACTGGTCCCGATCAACTGGCGGCTGGCCGCAGCTGAGGTCGAGCACATCCTGCGCGACTCCGGTGCGAGGCTGCTGTTCGCCGACCATCTCGACGGCGTCAAGCTCGCCGAGCTCGAACAGTGGTGCGCGGCGGCTCCCGAGGGTGAGGTGTCGATCGCAGTCGGCACGGATGCCCCTGTCGTGCAGATGTACACCAGTGGCACGACCGGGCTGCCCAAGGGAGTTGTGCTCGCACAGCGCAGCTTCTTCGCGGTGCGGGACTTGTTGGCCAAGGCGGAGTTGGACTGGATCGACTGGCGTGCGGGGGACCGCAGCCTGGTCGCCCTGCCGGGATTCCACATCGGCGGCCTCTGGTGGGCAGTGCAGGGCTTCACCGCGGGCATCACCAACGTGATCATGCCTGCCTTCACCAGCACCGAGGCCGTGGGGCTGATCAGGGAACTGGGCGTCACCACGACCTGCATGGTGCCCTCGATGCTCCGCTTGGTGGCCAACGAACCCGGTTCGTCCACTGAGGACTTCGCCTCGCTGAGGAAGGTCGTCTACGGCGGGTCGCCGATCTCGGAGACCCTGCTCGGGCAGTGCATGGCGGCCTTCGACTGCGAGTTCGCCCAGATCTACGGGCTGACCGAGACCGGGAACACGGCGGTCTGCCTGCCGCCGGAGGACCACCGGCTCGGCGGGCCTCGGCTGCGGGCGGCGGGCAGGCCGTATCCGGGGGTGTCCGTCCGGGTGGCCGACCGGACGGGCAACTCCCTGCCGGTAGGCGAGGTCGGCGAGGTGCACCTGTGCAGCCCGGCGAACATGCTCGGCTACTGGAACAACCCTGAGTCCACTGAGGACACGCTTGTGGCGGGCTGGGTGCGCACGGGCGATGCCGGATACCTGGATGGGGACGGCTACCTGTACATCCACGACCGAATCAAGGACATGATCATCGTTGCCGGGGAGAACGTGTACCCGGCCGAGGTGGAGAACGTCGTGTGCCGACACAGCGCGGTGGCCGAGGCGGCGGTGATCGGCGTGCCCGACGACCGCTGGGGCGAGGCGGTGCACGCCTTCGTAGTGCTGAAGCCCGAACACGCCGTGACCGCCAGGGAACTCGCGCAGTTCGTGAACGGTTCGCTGGCCGCGTTCAAGGCCCCGCTGCGCTACGAGTTCGTGGACGACCTGCCGCGCAACCCCAGCGGCAAGATCCTGCGCAGGCAGCTGCGCGACCGCTTCTGGCGGGGCAGATCCCGCCTCGTCAACTAGGAGGCACGCGATGGCCGTGACCGAAGCGAGCGCGCGCGCCGATGTCGCCGAACTGCTCTACCTGGAGCCCGGCGAGCTGGACGACGGGCTGAATCTGTTCGACGCCGGGCTGGACTCGGTGCGCATGTTGACGTTGGTGGAGCGGTGGCGGGAGCACGGCGTGGAGGTCAGCTTCGTGGACCTTGCCGAGCACCCCACGTTCGGGCAGTGGTGGGCACTGCTGTCGGATGCCTAGGGCCTTCACCGCGGCACAGCAAGGGATTTGGACGGCCCAGCAGCTCGACCCCGAAAGCCCGGCGTTCAACACTGGCGAGTACGCGGACATCGCTGGGCCGGTCGACACCGAGGTCTTCGTCCGGGCGCTGCGCGCCGTCGTGGGTGAGGTCGAGGCACTGCACGGCGAACTCGGTGCTGTGCCGGTCTTCGACATGTCGTTGCAGGAGGCGGAGTCCTGGATGGCCGCCGACATGCTTCGGCTGCACGAAAGGGACTTCGGCCACGCCCTGTTCCGGGTCGGCGCCGACCGGGTGTTGTGGTACCACCGTGTGCACCACTTGGTGCTGGACGGCTACGGGGTGTCGCTGGTGGCCCGCCGGGTCGCAGAGGTCTACACCGCGCTCGTACGAGGTGAGGACGTTGCCCCGGCGCGGTTCGGCACGCTGCGAGCGGTGCTGGACGAGGAGTCCGCGTACGAACGGTCGGAGCAGTTGGCTGTCGACCGTGCGTTCTGGGTGGAGCGGTCGACCCCTGCGGTGAGCCTGTCCGAGGGGACCGGCCTGCCCGCACGGTACTTCCACCGGCACTGGGCGCATTTGTCCGATGTGGACACGCTCCGCTCGGTGGCGAAGGAACTCGGCGTGACTTGGCCGGAGCTGGTCTTCGCCGTGGTAGCCGCGTACCTGGCTGGGCGTACGGGTGCGGGCGAGGTCGTGCTGGGCATGCCGGTGATGGGCCGGATCGGGTCCGCCTCGCTGCGGGTGCCGTGCACGGTGCTCAACGCGGTGCCGCTGCGCGTGCGGGTCGATCCGGGTGACGGCCTCGCGGTGCTCGCCGGGCGGGTGGCCGCCGAGCTGCGGGCGGTCCGGCCGCACCTGCGGTACCGGTACGAGCTGCTGCGCAGGGACGTGGGCCTGCTCGGCGGGCGGCGCAGGCTGTTCGGGCCGGTGGTCAACGTGATGCCGTTCGACTACGGGCTGCGCTTCGACGGTCGGCGGGCCACCGTGCGCAACCTGTCGGCGGGCCCAGTGGAGGACCTGTCCATCAATGTGTACGACCGTGCGGACGGTTCGGGCCTGCTGCTGGCGTTCGACGCCAACCCGAGCCGGTACACCGAGGAGGAGCTGCGCGGGCATGCCAGCGGTGTGCTGGACCTGTTGTCGCGGGCGCTCGACGGGCCCGAGGCTCCGTTGCTGGCCGCTCCCGAGGTACTCGATGGCGACCCGCTGCCCCAGGTCACTCCGGTGCTGGACCTCATCGCGGCGCACCGGCACGGGGTCGCGATCGAGTCGGCGACCGGTGACATCGGGTACCCGGAGCTCGTGTCCCGGGCCGGGCAGGTCGCCGCGGGGCTGATCGCCTCCGGTGTCGGTCGGGGCTCGATCGTGGGCGTGCGCATGGAGCGAGGCGTGGACGCGATCGTGGCGATCCTCGGCTTGCTGTCGGCCGGTGCCGCGTACCTGCCGATCGATCCGCACGGTCCGCAGGAGCGGACAGCCCTGGTCCTGGCTGACGCCTCGCCCGCTGTCGTGATCACCGAGCTGGCTCCGGGCGCGGAGGAGGCGTTCGTCCGCGCGGAGCCGGAGGACCCGGCGTACGTCATCCACACCTCGGGATCAACGGGGATCCCCAACGGGGTCGTGGTCAGCCACCGGGCATTGGACAGCTTCGTCGCCGCGGCGACCGAGCGGTACGGGATCACCAGTTCCGACAAGGTGGTGCAGTTCGCGGCGCTGCACTTCGACGCCAGCGTGGAGGAGATCTTCCTGACCCTGTGCGCAGGCGGCACGCTCGTGCTGCGCGAGGGCACCGACATCCCCGAACTGCTGGGGCTGTGCGCCGAGCGCGCGGTTACGGTGCTGGACCTGCCCACCGCGTACTGGCATGAGCTGGCGTACGCCCTGTCGATGGGCACGGTGAAGCTGCCGGAAACTGTACGAACGGTCGTGCTGGGCGGCGAGGCGGTGCTCGCGGAACGGGTGGAGCGCTGGCACGCGGCGGTCGGCCCCTCGGTGCGGCTGATCAACACCTACGGGCCGACCGAGGCCACGGTGGTGGCGACCACGGCCGACCTCACCGGGCCGGAGACACCCATCGGCCGCCCTCTTGCCGGGGTGCGGGCCAGCGTGGTCAACGGCGAACTCGTGCTGTCCGGTCCCACTGTGGCCAGCGGCTACCTCGGACGGCCCGAGCTGACCGCCGCCAGGTTCGGCCGCGATGGCTACCGGACCGGTGACCTGGTGCGGCTCGACGCCGACGGCCAACTGCACCACGTGGGGCGGGCCGACGACCAGTTCAAGATCAGCGGGCACCGGGTGGACCCGGGCGAGGTGGAGAGCGCGCTGTGCGGGCATCCCGCCGTGCGGCAGGCGGCGGTCGTGGGGCAGGAACTGCCCTGCGGCGCACGTCGGTTGGTGGCACACGTGGTCGCCGACCACCCGCGGCCGACCGTCGGCGAACTGCGTGCCTACCTGGCGGCACACCTCCCGGCCGCGGTCGTGCCGGGCATCGTGGTGTTCACGGCGAGCCTGCCCACCACCAGCACCGGCAAGATCGACCGCGCCGCCCTGCGCTTGGAGCAGACCGGTACGGCCGTTGACGGCGCACTGACCGAGCGGGAGCGCGAACTGCTCGCCGTGTGGCGGGAGGTGCTCGGTCGTGATGATCTGTCCACAACGGACGATTTCTTCGAGTCGGGCGGCCAGTCCCTGCAGACGATCCAGGTGGCCAACCGCGCCGGAGTCGAGGTGGGGCTGGTGTTCCAGTACCCGACCGTCGCCGAGCTGGCAGCACACCTGGCTGGCGGGGGCCGAGGGTTCGCGCCCAGCTCGGTGACGCTCGAACCCGATGTGCTGCCCGGAACAGAGCGGGCGGACCGTGTGCTGCTCACCGGGGCGACCGGGTTCGTGGGCAGGCACCTGTTGGCGGACCTCGTGGCGCGTACCGAGTCGGAGATCATCTGTCTGGTCCGGGACCCCGCAACAATCTGCACGAACGATCGTGTACGAGCGGTGCGGGCGGATCTCGCGGCACCGAGGCTCGGGCTGAACGACTCGCTCTGGCGCGAGTTCACCGGGCGCCGCAGCGTGATCTACCACAACGGGGCCGCGGTGAATGCCCTGCGCGGTTACGACAGTCTGCGCGCTGTCAACGTGGAGTCCACGCGAAGCCTGCTGCGTATGGCTGCGGAACTGCACTACGTGTCAACGCTTGCCGTGACGCCACCGGACTGTCCCGAGGCCTTCGTGGCGGCCCACGACGGGCTGCGCAGCGGCTACCAACAGAGCAAGTGGGCCAGTGAGCGACTTGCCCAGTTGGCCGCCGAACGGGGTTTTCCCGTGACCGTGTACCGGCTCGGGCGTGTCGTCGGGGAGACCCTCAACACGGCGGATCCGCTGTGGCGGCTGCTGATCGCTGGCATCCAGCTGGGCAGGCTGCCCAGGTTGCCGCTGACCGAGCTGTGGATCCCGGTGGAACAGGTAGCACGAACGATCGTGCACCTTTCCGTGAGCGGCCGGACCGGCGTGGTCAACCTGGACGGCGTGCGCGTGGACCTGGCCGCGCTGCCCGGCTGGATCCGGGACTACGGCTACCCCGTCACGGAAGTGCCGCTTGACCAGTGGCTGCGGGAGTTCACCGGCGACGAGACCGAGCGGGCTCTGTTCAGCGCCTGGGCCGAGCTGCCCGCGGCTGGTGGCGGAGCCGCGCAAGGTGACCGAACGATCGTGCACCGGAACCTGGACCACTGCGTGCGACTGGGACTGCTGTCACCTCCGGGAACCAAACCAGTGTTGCCCGCGACCAGTCACGAGTAACACCAACTGAAGGAGCCTCGATGTCCGCGAAGCGGTCCGCGATTGCGGTCCTCATGGTGGCCGCCACGGCGCTGGCCGCGGTGTCCTGCGGAACACCTGCCCAGCAGCCCGCGCAGACCACCGGCCCCGCGCTGGCCGCTGCCGCAGCCGGTCAGTACCCGGTGACCATCTCCAACTGCGGCAAGGACTACACCTACAGCAAGGCGCCCAGCCGGGTGGTGGTGATGAACGGCGGCTCGGTGGCCGAGGTGTCCTCGCTGGTGGCGCTGGGCCTCGGCGACAAGATCGTCGCCAATGCCCAGTCCTACGGTGCCTCCGACGAACCGGGCAGGGCCGAGCAGATCGCCAAGCTGCCCACCGGCGGCATCAAGCTCAACGACCTACAGGACATCCCGCGCGAGTCCATGCTCGGTCTGCGTCCCGACCTGGTGATCTCCACCTATGGCGGCGGTTTCGACCCGGCGGGCGGCTTCGCCAGCCGCGAGGAGCTGTCGGCGATCGGCGCGAACAGCTACGCCCCCGCGCGCAACTGCGGCGGTGCTGGTGCGGTGGACGGCACGCCGACCGTGGAGGACAGCTACGCGATGCTGCGCGACCTCGGCAAGATCTTCGGCGTGAGCGCGAAGGCCGACCAGCTGATCGCCGACTCGCAGAAGCAGATCGCCGAGGTGGCGGCCAAGGTCAAGGGCAAGCCCACGCCGAGGGTGATGCTGATCATCCCGGGCATGGCGATGGGTTCCGGTGACTTCAGCTCCATCGGCGCCAACGGGATCTGGAACGACCTGATCGCCAAGGCCGGTGGCGTGAACGCCTTCGGGGACAGCACCAAGCAGCTGTTCGCCAACCTGAGCAAGGAGCAGGTCGCCGCGGCCAAGGTGGACGCGGTGGTCATCGTCAACTACCACAACGCCAACCCGCAGGGCGACGCGGAGAAGCTGTTCGCCCAGTTCCCGCAGTGGCAGGCTGCCAAGGACAAGCGAACGATCGTGCTCTCCGACTCGATCTACCTGGGCCCGAACAACGCCACCGCCGTGCAGCAGATCGCCAAGACCATCCACCCCGACGCGTTCTGAGTCGACATGAGCAGGATCGCCCGCGCGACGCCACTGCTGGTCCTCGGTCTGGCGGTGGCGCTCGTGCTCGTCGTGCTGCTGGCCGTGGGCATCGGGTCGGTGCAGGTGCCGCTCGCCGACACCTGGCACATCGTGCTCGCCCACCTCACTGGCAGCGGTCAGGTCGATGACCTGGTCGCGGACCAGATCGTGTGGCGCATCCGGTTGCCCCGCGTGCTGCTGGCCGCTCTGTGCGGCGCCGGACTGGCCGTGGCCGGTGTGGTGTTGCAGGCGCTGGTGGCCAATCCGCTCGCTGATCCTTACGTGCTCGGCGTTTCCTCGGGATCTTCCCTGGGGGCCGCGCTGGTCTTCACGCTCGGCGCTGGTGCGCTGGGCGGGCTTGGCGTGTCCTCGGCGGCGTTCCTCGGCGCGATGATCGCCGTGGCACTGGTCTTCGCGCTGGGGCAACGCCGTGGGCGGCTCGCGCCGACCAGGCTGGTGCTCGCCGGAGTCGCCGTGGGCTACCTGTTCTCGGCAGCCACCAGCTATGTGCAGCTCAGTGCCGCCCCCAACGAGTTGCGGCTGCTGATGTTCTGGCTGTTGGGCAGCGTCGCGGGCGCGCAGTGGAGCCAACTGTCCATTGTGGCCGTCGTCGTGGTGGCCAGCGTGTTGCTGCTCGTGTTGTACGGGCGGCGGCTCAACGCCCTGCTGACCGGCGACGAATCCGCTGCCGCACTGGGTGTTGACGTGCGCAAGCTGCGCATCGGCCTGCTGCTGCTCGCCTCGCTGCTGACCGGCACGTTGATCGCCGTGTCGGGCGGAATCGGCTTCGTGGGCCTGATGATCCCGCACCTCGTGCGACTCGTGGTCGGCTCGGACCACCGGCGGGTACTGCCGGTGGCCGCGCTGTTCGGCGCCGTCTACCTGGTGCTGGTCGACCTGATCTCGCGCACCGTGGACAGCCCGAACGAGCTCCCGCTGGGCATCTTCACGGCCGCGTTCGGTGCGCCGTTCTTCCTGTGGCTGTTGCGCCGCAACAAATCGGTGGGGTGAGCGGTGGAACTGAACCTGGAGCGGGTCTGCGTGCGGATCGAGGGCAGGCCGATCCTCAGCGATGTCGTGCTGTCCGTGCCCGAGGGCTCGTTCGTCGGGCTGGTCGGCCCCAACGGCAGCGGCAAGTCGACCCTGCTGCGCACCGTGTACCGCTCGCTGAAACCCAGTTCGGGCGTGGTCCGCGTCGGTCCGGACGATGTGTGGCAGATGTCCGCACGTGTTGCCGCGCAACGAACCGCCGCCGTGCTCCAGGACGCCTCGGCCACGGTCGGGCTCACCGTCGCCGAGGTTGTCGCGTTAGGACGGACGCCGCACCTCGGGCTGTTCGACCGCGAGAGCGCCGTCGACGGGGACGTCGTCACCGAGTCCATGGACCGCACGGGGGTTCTCGCGTTCGCCGACCGTGCGTTCTCAACCCTGTCCGGCGGCGAACGCCAACGCGTGCTGCTCGCCCGGGCTTTGGCTCAACAGCCCCGTTTGCTCGTGCTCGACGAACCCACCAACCACCTCGACGTCCGCGCCCGGTTCGAGCTGCTCGACCTGATCGGCGAACTCGGCACCACCACGTTCGCCGTGCTGCACGATCTCGACTTGGCGGTGCGCAGCTGTGACCAGCTCGTGGTGCTCGACGCCGGCGCCATCGCCGCCGCCGGTCCCGTGCTGGCGGCGCTGACCCCCGTGGTGCTGCGCGAGGTGTTCGGCGTCGCCGCCTCGGTCGAGCGGCACGCGGACGGGGTCGTGCGCATCACCTACGAGGCCAAGCCGCTGGCCGACTAGGTTGGTCATGAAGGTGCCCTTTGAGACGTTGAACGTCGTGAAGGGCACCTTCATGACGTTCACCCCGGCCCGGACAGCGGCGGCTGGGTGGGCCGGGCGCGGCCCAGAGCGGGACTCGCGCTCCTCAGACCGTGACTCGCGGGGGTTGACGTCGAGCTGGTCAGCGGAGCATGGGTGGGTGCAGCAGGGTGGCCTCGCCGCGGCGGTAGAGCTGGGCGGGTCGGCCGCCGTCGCGCGTGGTGGTGTGGCCGGTGGAGGCGAGCAGCCCGGTCACACCCGTCACCTTGCGGTGGAAGTTGCGCGGGTCGATCGGCGTGTCCCAGACCAGTTCGTACACGCGGCGCAGCTCGGCCACGGTGAACTCGGTGGGGCAGAACGCGGTCGCCAGCGGGGTGTACTCCAGCTTCGACCGGGCGCGCTCCACGCCGTCACCGAGGATCCGGTGGTGGTCGAACGCCAGCGTGGCGGGCTTGCCCAGCAGGTCGGTGACCGGTTCCCACTTGGCGTCCACGGTGTCGGTGCCCGCACGCGGTGAGGGCAGGTCGGGCGCCAGCGCGAGGTAGGCGACCGTGACCACGCGCATGCGCGGGTCGCGCGCGGGATCCCCGTAGCTGGCCAGCTGTTCCAGGTGCACGCTGCCCACCGGCAGGCCGGTCTCCTCGGCCAGCTCGCGGCGTGCCGCGGTGTCCAGGTCCTCGTCCGGGCGCACGAAGCCACCGGCCAGCGCCCAGCGGCCCAGGTACGGCCGCTCGCCGCGCCGCACCACCAGCGCGCAGAGCCGGTCGGCCCGGATGGTCAGCACGACCAGGTCCACGGTCACCGCGAAGGGTGGGTACTTCTCCGGCTGGTAGTGACGCACGGCACCATGCTAGCCGCTAATCGTCATCTTGACGAAAACTGCCGCGCCTGCCTATCGTCACTCTGACGATAAAGGGAGGGGTCATGGCGGACATCAAGACCCGGTTCGGTTGGCGGCACCTGCGTGGTACCCCGGCGGCCTGTGTGCGGCACGTGGCGCAGGGCAAGCTGGTGCGGCAGGGCACGGGGCTGTCCTTCTGGTTCCGGCCGCTGAGCGCCGTGCTCTCGGAGATCCCGGTGGACGACCGCGAGCTGCCGCTGCTGTTCCACGCCAGGACCGCGGACTTCCAGGACCTGTCGGTGCAGCTCACGCTCACCTACCGGTTCACCGACCCGGAACTGGCCGCCACCCGCGTCGACTTCTCACTCGACCCGGACAGCGGCATGTGGCGCGGCGACCCGCTCAGCCAGGTCGGCGGGCTGCTCACGGAGTCGGTGCAGCAGCACGCCCTGGGGCTGATCGCCCGCATGCCGCTGACCGAGGCGCTGATCGACGGGGTGTCCGCGGTGCGGGACCGCGTGCGTGCGGGACTTGCCGAGGACGGCAGGCTTGCCGAGACCGGGCTCGCCGTGGTGGACGTCCGCGTGGTGGCCCTGCGGCCCGAGGCGGAGATCGAGAAGGCGTTGCAGGCCACCGCGCGGGAGAAGGTGCAGCAGGAGGCAGATCGGGCCACCTACGAGCGGCGAGCCCTTGCGGTGGAACGGGAACGGGCCATCAGCGAGAACGAGTTGCAGAACCAGATCGAGCTGGCCCGCCGCGAGGAGCAGCTCGTGGTGCAGCGCGGGGCCAACGCGCGCCGTGAGGCCGAGGAGGCCGCCGCAGCGAACCGCATCGAGACCCAGGCGCGGGCCGAGCGCGAGGAGCGGCTCAACCAGGTGCGGGCGCGGGACGTGCTGGCCATGGGTGAGGCGCAGGCCGCGGCCGAGGCGGCACGCCTTGGCGCGTACCGGGATCTGCCGACCGAGGTGCTGACCACCTTGGCGGTCAAGGAACTCGCCGCCAACCTGCCGAAGATCGACAGCTTGGTGGTGACCCCCGAGCTGCTCAGCCCGCTGCTGGCCCGGCTCGGGATCGGGCAGTGACCCTCACGCCGAGGGTCGTGCTGGTACACCGGCGCACCGAGCTGACCGAACTGCTGGCCAGGCACGGCACCCGGGGGCAGACCGAGTTCTTCCTGTCCAGCCGGGGCCGCGGCATCGGCGAGATCACCGAGCGGGACGCCGCGGTACGGGCCGCGATCACCGAGGTCTCGGCGGCGATCCCGCTGGACTGGCGGCGCGGGGTGGTGGAGCGCGCCGACCTGCCCCGGTTCCTGTTCGCCCCGGAGGATCTGGTGGTGGTCGTGGGGCAGGACGGCCTGGTGGCCAACACCGCCAAGTACCTGGACGGCCAGCCGGTGATCGGGGTCAACCCGGAACCGGACCACAACCCTGGGGTCCTGGTGCCGCACCCGCCGGGTGCGGTCGCCGACCTGCTGCGCGGTCAGAGGGGAATCGCGCAGCGGGTCATGGTGGAGGCGGTGTCCGACGACGGCCAGCGACTTGTCGCGCTGAACGAGGTCTACGTCGGGCACCGCAGCCACCAGACGGCCAGGTACCGGCTCAGCGTGGGCGGTGCCAGCCCGGAACGGCAGGCGTCCTCGGGCATCCTCGTCGGCACCGGGACCGGCGCGACGGGCTGGTGCCGGTCGGTCTGGCTGGAGCGGGGCGGGCAGGGTGAGCTCCCCGCCCCGCTCGACCCGGTGCTGGCCTGGTTCGTGCGCGAGGCGTGGCCCTCGCCGAGCACGGGTGTGAGGTGCACCCAGGGGCGGATCGAGGGGGAACCGCTGGTGGTGGAGGTGGAGTCGGACCAGTTGGTGGCCTTCGGGGACGGGGTGGAGGCCGACGCGATCGCGCTCGGCTGGGGGCAGCGGCTGACCGTGGGGCTGGCCGAGCGCAGGCTGCACCTCGTCACCGGGTGACCGGATCCGTCCGGTTGCTGGCGTGGTGGTGTCTGGTCGGGCACGGGGGTGTCGACCAGACTCCACCACGTGAACAGAGCGCTGATCGTCATCGACGTGCAGGAGTCCTTCCGCCAGCGGCCGAACTGGGCCGAGGTGTCCAACCCCGACATCGTCGGCAAGGTCAACCAGCTGGTCGACCTCGCCCGCGCCGAGGACGACCTGGTGGTGTGGGTGCTGCACAGCGAGCCGGGCACCAAGGACGTGTTCGACCCGGCCAGCGGGTACGTCCGGCTGATCGAGGGGCTCCAGCCGCGCGCGGACGAGCCGCTGCTGACCAAGACCTCGCACAACGCCTTCACCACGACCAACCTCCAGCAGACACTGACCGCGCGCGGCATCCGCGACCTGCGGATCAGCGGGATCCGCACCGAGCAGTGCTGCGAGACCACCACGCGGGTGGCCAGCGACCTCGGGTTCGAGGTCACCTTCGTCACCGACGCCACCGCGACCACGCCGATCGCGCACTGGCGGACCGGCGCCGTGCTCGGCACCGAGGACATCGTTGCCAGGACCGAGTACGCGCTGGCCGGGCGCTTCGCCTCGATCGCCACGGTGGCCGAGCTGACCGGGGTACGCTGACCAGATCGTGAGCAGAGTCGTCTTCCTGCTGGTGCCCGGGCTGCACCTGCTCGACCTCGCGGGTCCGGCGCAGGTGTTCGCCAGCGCTGCCGACCTCGGGCTGCCCTACGAGCTGGTCTACGTGTCCGAGCAGGCCCTCGTGCCCTCCGCACAGGGGCCTGCCCTGCACGCGGGCACGAGGTTGCCCGAACTGTCCACTGAGGACTTGCTGCTGGTGCCAGGCTGGCGTGCGCCGCGGTTGGCCACCACCGGCCCGCTCAGCGCGGCGACACTGGACTGGCTGCGCGCGCACCGGGGCACGATCGCCAGCGTGTGCGCGGGCGCGGATGCCTTGGGGCGAGCGGGTCTGCTCGACGGTCGGCGGTGCACCACGCACCACGAGTTGCAGGACGAGCTGGCTCGCCGCTACCCGGCCGCCACCGTGGTCCGCGACGTGCTGTACGTGGTGGACGGCCGGGTGGTCACCTCGGCGGGCATCGCCAGCGGCATCGACCTGGCGCTGCACCTGGTGGCCACCTGGCACGGCCCCGCGGTGGCGGCGAAGATCGCCCGCACCATGGTGGTCTACGCCCGGCGCAACGGGGACGAGCACCAGGCCAGCGCGTTGTTGAGACACCGGTCTCACATCAACGACACCGTGCACCACATCCAGGACGTGATCGAGTCGCGGGTCACCGACCGGCTGTCGCTGGCCGAACTGGCTCGGATCACCGGGTGCAGCGAGCGCACGGTGACCCGTTTGTTCGGCCGCGCAACGGGAATGACCCCGTTGCGCTACCAGCAGGCGCTGCGGGTGGAGCGGGCCGAACACCTGATCGGCCAAGGCGCCACGGTGGAGTCGGCGGCCCGTGCCGTGGGCTTCGAGGACGGCCGCATGCTGCGAAGACTTCGCGCGCGGACCTAGTACCGCACAGCGCGTGTCGGCGCTTCCGGGCTGGTGTGTCGGACGTTCCGGGACGGTGTGTCGCACGCGTGAAGCGCAAACATGCCGTACCGGAAGCGCCGACACGCGGTGCGCGAAGCGCCGACACGCGGGGGCTGGTGGTGCCGGGCCGTCACAGGGTCGGTGTGGCGCCGGCGAACTCGGTGGACAGGGCGAGCTCGCGCCACTGGGCGACCTCGGCGGCCACCTCCGCCAGCTTGGCCTCGATGCCGGTGACGGCCACGGTCCCCAGCGGCAGGCGGGCCGGGGGCTGCTCGACACCGGCGATGCGCAGGATCGCGGCGGCGGCCTTCACCGGGTCGCCCTCCTGCGTGTGGTTGGTGTCGTCCGCCCAGTCACGGGACGCGCCGGAGCTGGCGGCGTAGTCCCCGATCACCGACTCGGCGCGGTGCAGTGAGCTGCCGTCGAGGAAGTCGGTGCGGAACGGGCCGGGCTCCACCAGCGTGACGTGCACACCCAGCGGGGCGAGCTCCAGGCGCATGGCCTCGCTGAGCCCCTCCACGGCGAACTTGGTCGAGCAGTACACGCCCCAGCCCGCCCAGCTGACGAAGCCGCCGATCGAGCTGAGGTTGAGCACCCGCCCCGAGCCCTGCGCGCGCATCACCGGCAGCACGGCCCGGGACACGGCCATCAGCCCGAACACGTTGGTGTCGAAGACCGCGCGCGCCTCGGCCTCGCTGACCTCCTCCACCGCGCCGACCAGTCCGCGACCGGCGTTGTTGACCAGCACGTCGATCCGGCCGAACCGGCGCACCGCCTCCTCGGTGGCCTGCCGGGCCCGCGCCTGGTCGGTGACGTCCAGCGCGATCGCGAGCAGGCGCTCGCCGTACCCGGGCAGCGCCTGCTCGACGGCTCGCGGGTCGCGGGCGGTCGCCACCACCGAGTCGCCGCGGTCCAGCGCCTGCCTGGCGATCTCCAGCCCGAAGCCGCGGGACGCGCCGGTGATGAACCACGTGGTCATGACTTGCTCCTCGCATCCGGTTGTGTGCCACCGAGATTGCTCGGTGGCACACCGGAGGACCAGGCCCGCCCGTACCGTAGGACCGGCAGTACCAGGCTCAGCGGCCCGCGCCGAACACGATCTCCTCGCTGTGCCGGTCCGCGCCGAGCCAGAACCGCACGGACATCGTGCGCGCGGGCAGGTCGAACACCGTGCGCCACAGCGTGCACCACGGACTGTCCGGAGTGGACGGAACGGCGACCAGGTCCAGCGACTCGCGCACCGGGTCGCCGAGGTGCTCGGTGAGCGTGCGGAGTCGTTGGTAGGTCAGGAAGGACTCGGGTGTGTCGGCGGGCAGCGCGGACACGTCGGGGTGCTGGTGCAGCGGGTGGTTGGTCACGCACAGGGGGCCGTCGGCGACCTCCACCACGTGCTCGGAGTCGTGCGCCCCGCGCTCCCAGACGAAGGCGGCACCGCTCGCGTCGGCGACCAGGTAGTGGCAGCGCAGACCGTCGTCGTACTGCTTGGCGCCCAGCAACGCGCGCTTGGCCTGCTCCACGTCCTCGCAGGTGTCGAGCAGGAACCGCACCAGCTGGATCAGCGACAGCCCGGCCTTGGGGCCGCCGCCGGGCGCGGGCCGAGCGTTCTCGATGTCCCCGATCAGCAGGGCCACGGCGAGCCCGCTCTCGTTGATGCCCTCGGTCGCGCCGTCCAGGTTGGCCATGGTGAGCACGGTGGAGGCCAGGCCGTCCTCGGGCACGGTCGTGATCACGTACGGGCGCGAGGCCCACGGCGGCTGCTCGCTCGGCCGCGGCGCCTCGCCCTGGATGACCTGCTCCATCTGGTCCTCGGCCAGGGTGAAGAAGTCGTAGTTGCGGCCCAGCGTGCTCTTGCCGTCGAACACCGCCGAGCAGCCCGACCACGAGGGCAGCGTGCCCAGCCCGTCCAGGGCGAGGTCGTCCCGGCTCGGGTCGAACCCGGCCTGCTCGGCGATGCCGGCGGTGCGGGCCAGGTGCTGCGGCCAGTTCCGCTCGAACCAGGTGCGCCGGGCCGCGCCAACCGCGGGGTCGATCGGCACCGGACGCACCGGGGGCGCCTGCCTGGCCAGGGCACGGCCGATCTCGTACTGGCTGCCGCGCAGCACCACGTGCCGCACGGCCATGAAGTCCTCGGGCGAACCCGCTGCGAAGGTCATGCCACCGACTGTGCCAGCCCCCGCTGACGGATCACTCGCCGAGCGCTGACGTGATCACGCACCCAGCGCGGACAAGGCCAGCACCCGCTCCTGCGACATGGTCAGCCCCTCCGCGCGCGCCGCCGTGAAGGCCTCGACGCCGAGCAGGGCCACGGCCCGCGCGGCGATCCTGTCGGCCACGGGGTCCCCGGCGATTCCGGTGCCGCGCAGACCAGTCGCGGCGCCAAGCAGTTGCGCGGCGAGCAGCCCGTCACCGCGGGCCAGCGCCAACCGGGCCAGCGCCTCGGCCACGCCCGCGAGCAGCCGCTGGTCGCGGTGCACGGTCTGGTCGGCCAGCGCCTGCCGGAGCCAGTGCGGCACCTGTTCGGGCTCGGCCACCTTGGTCATGCCCACCAGCAGGTGCGCGCGAGCCAGGTCGAAGGCGAAGCCGCCGGTCGGGCAGTGCTCCAGCGCCACGCCGAGCCAGCGCCGGGCCTGCGCCGGGTCGTCCTCGGCGGTGGCCAGCTCGGCCAGCCCCGAGTAGGCGTTGATCAGCATCTCCGGCGAACCCATGCGGTGCGCCAGTTCCACCGAGCGCGCGCAGTCGGCGCGGGCCTGGTCCAGGTGGCCCGCCCGCAGGTGGCACTGCGCCCGCTTGGCCAGCATCTCCGCGGTCTCCTCGACGGCGCCGAGTTCCCCGCACAGCGCGATGGCCTCGTCCATCAGTTCCACCGCACGGTCGTGCTCCCCGCGCCAACTGGCCAGCGGGCCCAGTTCGGCCAGCGCCTGGGTCATGCCCCAGCGTTCGCCGATCGCCCGGAACCTCGCCAGCGAGGTGGTCAGGCTGGCGGTCCCGGCGTCCACCGAGCCGTGGGCAAGCTGCCCGAAGCCCTCGCCCATCGCGCGCACCGCCTGGCTCCACGGATCGGTGCCGATCACCGCCGCCACCTGGCCGTTGACCAGGCTGGGCCGCTCGTCCGGCGGCCCGGACACCATTGCCCAGATCACGGTCAGGATCGGCCTGCGGTGCGGGCTGTGCCAGGAGGCGGTGAGCGCGTCGACCCGGTCCACGTGCTCGCGCAGCGCCAGGTCCTCCGGGGCGGCGCCGACCGCGCCGAGCACGCACAGCACGTACTCCTCGACCATGCCCTCGGGTGGGCCGGTCAACCGGGCCAGCAGGTCCCGACCCAGCTGGGCGCCCTCGGCGCGCCGGCCGCGCAGGTGCCAGTAGGCCGCCAGCGCGCCCGCCAACCGCAGTGCCAGCACGGGATCGGCGTCCATCGCCCAGCGCAGGGCGCAGATCAGGTTGTCGTGGTCGGCATCCAGCCGCTCCAGCCACCGCACCTGCTCGGCGCGCAGCAGGTGCGGCTCGGCCGTCTCGGCCAGGTCCAGGAAGCACTCGGCGTGCGCCCGCCGCACCCGCTCGGTGTCCGCGCCCAGTTGCTCGGCGCAGAACGCGCGGATGGTCTCCAGCATCCGGTAGTGCTCCCCGGACACCTCCACCAGCGACTTGTCCGCCAGGCTGGTGATCAGCTCCAGCACCGCCCCGCCGCACACCCGCTCGGCCGCGGCCAGGGTGGCGCCCCCGGCGAACACGCTCAGCGCCGCGGCGAGCCCGCGCTCCTCGGCGTCGAGCAGGTCCCAGCTCCACTCCACCACGGCCCGCAGCGTGCGGTGCCGCGCCGCAGCCGTACGGCTTCCCTTGGACAGCAAGGAGAATCGGTCGTCCAGTCGTTCCGCCAGTGTCCGCAGCGGCAGCGCGCGGACCCGCGCCGCGGCCAGCTCGATCGCCAGCGGCAGGCCGTCCAGTGCGGCGCACACCCGGATCACCTGCTGCACCGACTCCTCGTCGAGGGCGAAGTCCGGCCGACCGGCCCGCGCCCGGTCGAGGAACAGGCGTACGGCGGGAAAGTCCTTGGCCCGCAACAGGTCTGTGCCCGGCTCCGGGGCGTCGAGCCGGGGCACCGCGTACAGGGCCTCGCCGGTGATGCCCAGCGGTTCGCGGCTGGTGGCCAGCACGCGCAGTCGGGGACAGGCCGCCAGCAGCCGTGCCGCGAGCGCCGCGACGGCGGCCACCAGGTGCTCGCAGTTGTCCAGCACCAGCAGCACCGAGTTCTGCGCCAGCACGGCGATCATCCGCCGTACCGGGTTGCGGTCCTCGCGCACGCCCAGCGCGGTGAGCAGGGCCTGCGGGATGTCGGCGCCCTCGTACAGCGCCGCCAGCTCCACGAAGCAGACCTGCTCCTGCCCGCAGGCGGCCTCCACCGCCAACCGCGTCTTGCCGGTACCGCCCGGCCCGGTCAAGGTCACCAGCCGGTGTTCGGCCAGCAGCGCGCCGACCCGCGCCAGGTCCTGTTCGCGGCCGACGAAACTGGTCAGCTGCGCGGGCAGCGGGGCGTAGTCCACCGGCTCGCCACCGAGCACGTCCAGGTGCGCGCGGGCCAGTTCCTCGGACGGGTCCGCGCCCAGTTCCTCGGCCAGCGTGCGGCGCGCGTCCTCGAAGGCCACCAACGCCTCGGCCTGCCGACCGGTGGCCGCCAACGTCCGTACCTGCAAGATGCGCAAGCGTTCGCGCAGCGGGTTGGCCTCGATCAACTCGCGCAGCGAGGGCACCAGGTCGCGGTGCTCGCCGGTGGCCAACCGGGCCTGCGCCTGGTCCTCCAGCGCGACCAGGCGCAGCTCCGCCAGACGGGCCGCGAGCGGTGCGGCACCGGGCACGTCGGTGAGGGCCTCGCCGCGCCACAAGGCCAGCGCCTCGGTGAGCGCGCGCAGGGCGCCATGCGGATCACCGGCCCGCAGTGCGCGACCGCCCGCCTCGGCCAGCGTGGTGAACCGGTGCACGTCCACGTCCTCCGGGGCCACGGCGAGCCGGTACCCGGCGGGGGAGAACTCCACGGCCGTCGCGCCGAGGTGCTTGCGCAGCCGGGACACCTGCGACTGCAAGGCGTTGGCGGCACCGTCGGGCGGGGCGTCCGCGTACAGGCCGTCGATCAGCCGGTCGGCGGGCACGACCCGGCCCGCGTCGGCCAGCAGCAGGGCCAGCAGCGCGCGCACCTTGGGGCCGCCGAGGTCGATCGGGGTCCCGTCCTGGAGCCGGGCGTGCACCGGGCCGAGGATCCCGAACCGCATGCCGCCATGATCCCACGTCAGGCCGCCGGACGTGCCTCGAGCAGCAACTCCGCCAGCGCCGCGTCGAACTCGGCGGGCCGCTCCAGGTTCGGCAGGTGGCCCGCTCCATCAATGACCGCCAGCCGCGAGCCCGGGATGCGCTCGTGCAGCAGCTGTGCGTCGGCCAGCGGGGTGAACTCGTCCTCGCTGCCCACCACGACCAGGGTCGGCACGGTGATCTCCGCCAGCATGTCCACGTAGTCGGGCCGCTCCGCGCGACCCCGCAGGGCCGCGGCGGCACCCTGCACCGGGGCGTTGCGCATCATGTGCAGCACGTGCTCCCGCACTGCTCGCGGTGCCTGGGCCGCGACCATTTTCGGCAGCAGTTCCCGCGCGTACTGCTCCATCCCTTCTCGGAGCAATCTGTCCGCCAGATCGGTGCGATTTTTCCGGCCCTGCCCCGTCTCGGCCGGTGCCGAGGTGTCGGCCAGCACCAGCCCGGCCAGCCGCTCGCGGAACAGCCGATGGAACTCCAGCGCGATCTGCCCGCCCATGGACAGCCCGGCCAGCACCACGCGGTTCACCCCGAGCCGGTCCAGCAGGTCGACCAGGTCGCCCGCGAACACCTCCAGCGGGGTCTTCGCTGCTGGGGTGGGGTTCTCCCCGTAGCCACGCAGGTCGGGGGCGAGCACCCGCCAGCCCTGTGCGCCGAACCGCTCGACCTGGGGCCGCCACATCGACCGGTCGAACGGGTGGCCGTGCACCAGCAGCAGGGTCGGTTGAGATTCCGTCATTGTTCCTCCCTTGACGGACTCACGGTATTCCGCGCACAATCTCGGTGCAATAAAAAGAATGCACTCGGTGCAATTTTTCGCAGGGGAGAGCGTCGTGCAGGACTATCGCGTGATCGCCGACCGGGTGGCCGCCGACATCGCCGCGGGCAGGATGGTCGCCGGTGAGCGGCTGCCGCCGCAGCGCCGGTTCGCCCGCGTGCACGGCATCGCCTCGTCCACCGCGGCCCGGGTCTACGGCGAGCTGGTCCGGCGCGGGCTGGCCGTCGGCGAGGTCGGCCGCGGCACGTTCGTGCGGGCTGCCGAGCCCCCGCCGCCCACGGCGCTGGCCGAGCCCGCCAGCGGGTTGATCGACCTGACGCTGAACTTCCCGCTGCTGCCCGAGCAACCCGCCCTGCTCGCCGCGAGCACCGCAGGGCTGTCCTACGCCGAGTCGATGACCCCAGTGCCCGTCACCGGCACACCCGCCGCCCGCGCCGCCACGTCCCGGCTGCTGGCCCGCGCCGGGTGGAGCCCCGATCGATCGGCGATCCTGTTCGCGGGCAACGGGCGGCAGGCCATCGCCGGGGCCGTGTCCACGCTGGTGCCGGTCGGCGAGCGGCTCGGCGTCGAGGCGCACACCTACCCGCTGGTCAAGACGATCGCCGCGCGGCTGGGCGTGCGGCTCGTGCCGCTGGCGATGGACGAGCACGGCCTGGTCCCCGAGGCGGTCCGCGACGCGCCGCCGCTGCGGGCGATCTACCTGCAACCGGCGCTGCACAACCCGCTCGGCGTGACGATGCCCGAGTGGCGTCGCGCGGAGTTGGCGGTGGTACTGCGCGAACTGGGACTGTACGCGATCGAGGACGGGATCAACTCGTTCCTCTGCCCCGACCTGCCGCCGCTGGCCGCCAACGCGCCGGACCGGGTTCTGTTGCTGGACAGCATGTCCAAGCGGATCGGGCCCGGGCTGACGCTCGGCTTCTGCGTGGTGCCACCGGATCTGGCCGAGCCGGTGGCCACGACCCTGCGCGCGGGCGGGTGGGCCGCGTCCCGGTTCCCGATCGAGGCCGTCACGCGCTGGATCGATGACGGCACGGCCGAGACCATCGCGCGGGCCAAGCGGCTGGATGCCCTGGCACGTCAGGAGATCGTCGCGCAGCGGCTCACCGTGCGCGCCGACCCGCGGGCCTACCACTGCTGGTGGGAGCTGCCCGATCAGTGGCGCGCGGAGACCTTCGTGGCCGCCGCGGCCCGGCGCGGGATCGCCGTCACACCCGCCGCGGCCTTCACCGTGGGCTCCGGCCACGCCCCCAACGCCGTGCGGCTGGCGATCTCGGGTCCAGGCAAGGAAGTGCTGGCCCGTGCCATGGACGTGCTCGCCGCGCTGGCCGCCGGTGCCCCGGAGGACGCGGGGTTCGAGTGAGGTGCAGCTCATCACAGCAGCTCAAATGCTATCCATTGTGGACTTTGTCGATATAGTGTCTATGTTTGGGTGAAATGCTTGTCCTCGCAAGTTGAATCTTGACTGAGGCGGGTGCTCGTTGCTCCAGTCGAGTGAGAAATGTCCTTCGCTGTCGGGTGATGCGCCGCTACTCCACCGAGTGGAGTGTCGAAGGTGTAAAACTCCGTTCCGTGACAGAAGTGTCCTTGCGGCTGCGCAAATGGTTGAACACCCTTTCAGATCGTGACCTCAGTGTTGTTCTCTCCATGAGCGACAAGCTCCGTTCCGGGGCTCAGCTCCCACCTGCAGAGGGTAGGAACAAGGCCGCATCGAGGCGCGAGTTGATCGCTGCGCGTGCTTGGCTGGCCAAGGCCATCACACCGCAGCTCAACGGTGTCGCAACCAGTTCGCTGGGATTCGCGGCGAAGCTGCTGACCTATGGTTACGGGTTCCCTCAGGAGGTTGTCAACAACCCTGACCTCGAGGGTCTCGGCAGTATGCTCACCGCACTGGGGCGACCGCTCGGACAACTCGCCCTCTTCGGCTTGTTGCTGGACGAACAGGCAGCCAGTCCCCTGGCTAGGCAACACCGTGCTGCACTCGACGAACTGGTCGCGGCTGCGGAACACAGGCAGCTGCCTGAACCTGGAGCACATGCTGAGCCTGCTGAACGGCTGGAGGCACCCGCCGATCTCGATGTTGTAGCTCTTCAGGTGGGTGCGGTACGTGAGCTCGCTGGGCTGCTCGCGCGACAACTGCGGGGCATTGCCGATCAGGTCTTTGCTGGACGTGCCGCTGCTGAGGCCCCCGCGCCACTGTTGGCCGAGTACGCAAAAGCTCGTGATGCGGTGGTGCGCGACCTAGGTGCCGTTGATGACGGCGGCTTCGAGCAGTTTGACGCGAGGCTGGCCCAGCTAAGGGAAGAGCGTGCCAGCCGCCTCCACGAACAGGAGACCAGGGCTCGACGAGCTGAAGAGCTGCGCGAGCAGATTCGTTCGATGGAGGGCTTCATCGCCAGTACAGCCGAGGATCGGCGCGCCCCCCTGGAAACTGCTGTGCAGGCGCTTCGGGATGAACTCGCTGAACTGGCCCCCATGGACCACCGCCCTGATCTTGCGGACTCGGTGACCGAAGTTGTCGGCCTGCTTCGGACACCAGCTGCCGCGTCCCTGTCCAACTCGGAACATCCGTCCGCGCCCGACGATTCGCGGGAACACGTGGATGAGCCCGGCGCATCCGCTGAGCAGCAGCTGCAACCGGAACAGCCAGCTCCATCGCAGTCCGAGGCCGCCCGGGAGCCTGTGGCTGAGCCGGAGCCGGCGCTCGTCCCGGACCTAGCACTGGGATTTCCCTGGGAGGAGGGAGAACCGCCACTTGTCGTGGCGCTGATCGCTGCCGACCGAATCGCCGAAGCGTACTGGGTCACCAAGCTGTCCGGTGAGCCCGACCGCCGTGCGACAGTGTTGCAGTTCGCCACGGCGGCCTACAGCACGCAGAACAATGATGACGCTACCGCCGTGCTGGCCGACTACGAGCGTGCCGGTGCCTCCCTTGAAGGTGACCCTGAGGCTGCTGCGTTGGCCGTCTCCGCCATTCTGCGCGCAGGCCTGATTGCGGGCTGGGGGCCTCAGCTCCTGTCCGCGCTTCGAACTGAACTGACGCTGCTTGGCCCCTGGGCTGACTTGGTCGACGCCTCGATCGACGCAGTGCGCCAGGGATACCGAGTCGATCGGGACGGCGTTCCGCTGCCCAGCAGCGACGCCGACCAAGCACGTGCCGAACTCGGGGTGCGTGCCGATGCATTGCTTCACGAGTTGCCTCTGCGTACCAACACCTACCACCGGGCGACCAGGGTGCTGCAGCGCTTGACGCGGGAGGGGCAGCCGCTGCACCGGGCATTGCAGGCGGTGAGTAGGTGGGCCAACAAGACCGGCCCGCAGGAGAACGTGTCGAAGTGCCTGCACGAACTGAGTGCTCCGGGAGCCATTGACGCGATGATCGAGCAGGCGGACGCCGCGATGCGTACGCCCAAGCAGGCGCGCGAAGCGATCTACGCAACCGCCCTGCGGTCACTGGTCCGCGACATCGAGAAGGTCCGTGCTCTCGTGCACGAAGCGGATGTCGTTGCCCGCAGGCTGACATCGGGGGAGACAGACGACAGCGGCGTTGCGCTTGCATTGTCCCGCGCGCTCGCAGAACTGCAGTCTGCGCAACCACTATCGGGATTGGTCGGTGCAGCCCTGTCGCTGTTGCACCGTTGGCTGTCCGATCCGGACAGGGCGACATCGTCCGGTTCGCTCACCACAAGTAGCTCGGCCGACGGGTATTCCGGACCCAACATCGACGTCCTGCTTACCCTGCACGATCTACCGCGCGATGTGAACGGGCTGCCTGACGCGTCGGACACGAAGACACCCGAAGTGCTCGCCAGGCTCGTTTCACCAGCTGACCCGTCAGAAGCAGTGGACGCCTACTGCCTACGGGGCGATCTGCGTGCGGCCCGGAGAGTGTTGGAGCTGACTGAGGAAGGCCTGTGGTCCACCTCCAGTGATGTTTCCTCGATGAGTGACGCCATCAGTGCCGCTGCCGAGACATGGCGACGCCAGCACCACATGGCGCACACCAAGGCTCGCGATCTGTTCGCCCGCATCCGTACGCAGAACCTGCTCGACCAGACCGAGGAGACAACGGTCGGCGGTCGACTGGAAGCACTGTCAGCGGTCACCGACTGGGGGTTCGATCTCGCCGCAGCAAAGGTGGAGTCCCTCATCGAAGAGCTGGATGGCAAGCAGCGACAGCGAATCGAGGAGCTGCATACCGAGCTGGGTACGACATCCGTCGAGGTGGCGGACACGGATCGTGAGCGGATCCTCGGACTGCTAGCCGACGGTGACACCGTGACGGCCACGGAGTTTTTGGCCTTCGTACGAGCTGGCAAGCCGCTGCCCGCACATGTCGAGAAGACCGCGGAGGAGCTGAAGGCGTTCGCTGAACTATTGGCGGAGCACTTCACCGGTGGACCCGAGACAGCGGCTGGTTGGGCGGAACTCGCTGCTGGAGGCACACAGCTCAGCGAGCTGGGCAGCAACGGGGTCGCGGCGTGGGACGTCCTACGTGACCACCGGATGCACACCGGTGACAAGATGCCCACCGTCGTCCGCAACATCATGCGTGCCCTGGGGGTCACCAGCACCGATCAGCCGAAGGAGATCGACAAGCACAACGGTCGCGGCTACCGCAAGTTCCGAGTGCAGGGTGGATCGACCGGGTCCTACGTGGCAGCACTAGGCTCGGCAGCGTCCGAGTTCATGGTGACGGTGTTGGTGGAGGAACTGCGCGGTCGCCAGATTCTCGAGGTGCTCAGGCAACAGGACAGCGGACGTGCCAACGTGGTGTTGTCCCTGCACCCGCTCGACCTCCAGAGCAGGCGCGCACTGGCTGCGCAGGCGGTCACCAGTGGGGTGCAGGCACTGGTCATCGACCGTGCGGTGATGGGTTGGGTCGCGGCCACGGCGCCAGGGTCCTGGCAGGCGACGCAGCGTGTAACTCTTCCGTGGACCACACTCAACCCCTATACGCCGTTCGTGGCGGGACTGGTGCCTCCGGAGGTCTTCGTCGGCAGGCACAACGAGATGTCAGAGGTGAGCGATCCCGCTGGCGGTCTGTTCGTCTACGGTGGACGGCAGTTGGGCAAATCAGCGTTGTTGCGTAGGGTTGAGGCCATATTCCGCGACGGCGAGTCCAGGCACGCGATCTACTTGGATCTCAAGGGGCGCGGGATCGGTGAGGCCGAGCCAGCTGAACGGATCTGGCAGGAGTTGGCGGTCGAACTCAAGGCGCACGGCGTGCTCGATCGCAAGGTTGGCGCCGATCCCGGTGCGGACACCGTGGTGTCACTGGTCAAGACGTGGTTGGCGGCTGACCAGTCGCGCCGTTTGCTGCTGCTCGCTGACGAGGCTGACGCGTTCCTCACCGCGGATTCCCGTGCGGTGCCCACCCCTGGAGGCGTGGCGCACTTCCGTAACGTGCTGCGCCTAAAAGAACTCATGGAGTCCACCGAGCGGCGGTTCAAGGTTGTCTTCGCTGGCCTGCACCAGGTGCAGCGATTCGGCAACCTGTCCAATGTGCCGCTGGCACACGGGGGCCCAGACATCCTGGTTGGCCCGCTTGACCCACCTGATGCCCGGCACCTCGTGGTGGAGCCGATGGCGGCACTGGGCTACTGCTTCGAACGCCCAGAACTCGTCTGGCGCCTGTTGTCTGCCACCAACTACCAGGCCAGCCTGATCCAGATCTTCTGCGAGCAGCTGGTGCAGGCCCTGCAGGGCAGGGTGGTCAAATCGCGGGCGCTGCCTGTGGTCGTGACTGAGAGCGACGTGGACGCCGTGGCCGCGAGCGACCGGGTGCGCGAGCGTATCGCCGAACGCCTGCGCATCACCATCAACCTGGAAGACCGGTACCGCGTTCTCACGCTGGTGATCGCGCTGCACAGCCTGAACGACGACTTCGGTGCCGACTACGCCCCTGAGCAGCTGCTCGCATGGGCTCGTGAGCACTGGCCCGCAGGCTTTGATGATCTGACAGCGTCCCAGGTGCGCATATACCTCGACGAAATGGTCGGTTTGGGCTTGCTGATCAGGCTCTCCGGCCGGCGCAGGTATGCCGTCCGCAGCCCCAATGTGGTCAACATGCTGGGCACCAGGGCAGACCTCGAGCGCGAGCTGGACGAGACCGACTTCGACCTGCCATACGAGTACAACCCCAGGGATGCCCGTAGGCTGCTGGGCGTCTTCGAAGGACGGGAATGTCGCAGTCCGCTCACTGATGGACAGCTTTCTGAGCTCATTGCCAGCGGTACGCCCTCGGTGGTCACCGGTACGGCCGCGCTGGGAGTCGACCGTGTGCCCGACGCACTGCGCAACTATGCCGAGATGCGTGGCAGCCAGGTAGAAGTGGTTGACACAGCCACTGGCGTGACGAAGGCGGTGACTGCGGCAGCTCGCCGGAACAGGACGACGGTCCTGGTCGCCGACTTGCGCCGCCGGTCGCTGCACGAGGTCACTATGGCGGCTGACCGGCTGAGTAGGTCCCAGAGCACCTCGGTGGTGCTCGTTGACGTTGACATCGCCTCTGAGGTCGCCGAGAAGTTGGGGTGCGAACCCGTTCGCCCCGCACGGTGGACCAACAGCAGTCTGAGGAGCTGGCCGGAGTGCCCGTTTGACGTGCCGGTCGCCAGGGACAAGGTCATCAGGTCTACCGGTGGGTGGCCGGAGCTGGTTGAGCGGTTGATGGGCAAGGTCAACAGTGGCACCACGCAGGCACACGCGCTTGAGTGGATCCACCGTTCGCTGGCCGATCAGAGCAGAGCCGAGGAGCAGCTCCGCGCATCCGGACTGGATGCTGCACTGCTGGGCCGGCTCGGCAGCTACGTCGACTACTTCGAGCCCGGTGAGTTCGTCTCACCTGCAGATGTAGGGGCGGCGCTCGAACTGGATCTGTCCGAGGTCATCGAGCTGCTCGCCGAGCTCGCAGCTACTGGGGTACTCGACGAGTCACCCGAGGGCGTCGCACTCGATCAGGTAACGCACCGCTGTCTGGCGACCGTGCGCGGCGGACGGTGAACGTGCTTCCCTGGCGTTTGTCCGTCCTACCCGGTCCACGATCTCGCTTGGACGAGCTCACTTCTGATCTTAACCGTGGCCTGAGCTGCGTGTGGATGGTGCCTGACGAGATGGTGGCGCGAGGTGTCGCAGATGAGCTGCTCAACGAGCTCGCCGCGCGGCCGGACACCATCAGGTCCCTGCCCCGTACAGGGGCGCCTGTGCGTGTTTCGGCGGGAGATGACGGATGGGGCGAGCCAGATCTGGAGGAGCCCATTCAGCTCGGCGCACTTGCTGGCGACTCCGTCGCGGACCGGCTGGTCGAGCAGATCAGCTGTGGCAGTGGTGATCACCGCGATCCTATCGTCGACCTGGCCGAGGCTGCCGAGTTGCGCGGTCGCGTCATCGTTGTGTCGGGGTGGGAGGAGAACCAGCCACACGAAGTGGGCGCACTGCTGGCGAGGTTGCCGGCCTTGGTCAAGGAGCGGGGCATCGCGCCTGCGGATCGGCCCCGTGTACTCATAGCCGCACGTGAAGGTGACCTGCCGGAGACGGTGTTTGACGGCCTCGACTCGTTCACCACCAAAGTTCACTGGTGGTGGGGTGCGGTGCGCAGACTGGACACGGCCTTCGTGGTGACCTCGGTCAGGCGGGGATACGGTGCTGGACTGCGCGAGTTGGCGGCCACCGAGGTGATCACCGAGATCGCCGGACCGGATCTGGTTCTCGCCCAGGCACTCGCCACCGGATGGAACGGACTTCGAGCGACCCTGCTGGACGCAGTCATGGACAGTGTCGGTGACACCGGTTGCTACTTGCCATCCTCAGCAGGAAGCTTGCGACAGAGCGGGAACCGGCCACCCCGCCAGTTGCGTGAGCCGTGGTCCCGAGGTCTGGCAGACCTGTGGGAGGGGCGGGTTCGGATCAGTCCAGTGGCCGCTGAGCTGCGTCGACAGCCGAACGTGCTTGACGAGATGGTGTGGCGCGGCCAGCACCGGGCCTTCACCCCGCTTGTGGACGATCATCGCGGTCGATTGGAGAAGGCATTCCTCGCCCGCGCCAGCAAATCGGTGCTCGCCGAGCTTAACCCGGATCGAGGACAAGACCCGCGTGCGGGCCGGGTCGTGCTGGAATTGGGAGGCATGGCCTGGGCCGTGGCGACCAACCGGGTTCGACTCCCCCATGCCGCCCGGAAACTGCTGTTCAACCTGCGTGACACACGCAACGCGCTGGCCCACCTCAGACCGCTGTCCGACGAGGAGATCGACACGCTGGCTCAGCTGTTGGTAGAAACCGAGATCTGATCAGGTCGCTGGTGACCGGAACGCGCGGCGGTAGGCGTGCGGGCTGGTGCCGACCAGTCGCCGGAAGCGGTCGCGGAAGTTCGTGGCCGAGCCGAAACCGACCTGGTTCGCGATCAGGTCCACGGAGTGCGCCGTGGTCTCCAGCAAGTGCTGCGCGCGACGCAACCGCGCGCGGCACAGCCACTGCAACGGGGTGGTGCCGGTCTGTTCGCGGAACCGCCGGTTGAGCGTGCGGCTGCTCAGCGCGGCGTGCCGGGCGATGTCCTCCAGGGTCAGCTCCTGCTGGAGGTTTTCCTGCAACCAGGCCAGGAGCGGTTGCAGGGACGCACCGTCGGGCGCGGGCTCCTCGTGCACGATGAACTGCGCCTGACCGCCGTCGCGTTCCAGGGGCATGACGGCCAGCCGGGCGCTGTCGGCGGCCACCGCCGAGCCGTGGTCCTGGCGCACCAGGTGCAGGCACAGGTCCATGCCCGCGGCGGCACCGGCCGAGGTGAGGATCTGCCCGTTGTCCACGAACAGCACGTTCGGGTCCACCTCGACCAGCGGGTACCGGCGCGCGAGTTCGGCGGCGCCGAGCCAGTGCGTGGTGGCGCGCAGGCCGTCGAGCAGGCCGGTGGCGGCGAGCACGAACGCGCCGGAGCAGATCGAGGCGATGCGCGCGCCCCGGTCGGCGGCGGCCCGGATCGCCGCGATGACCTCCTCGGGCACGGGCCGTGCCACGTCCTCGACCCCGGGCAGCACCACGGTGTCCGCGCCGACAAGCCCCGCCAGACCCCAGTCGGCCAGCACGGAGAAGCCGCCCGCGCGGATCTGCCTGGTCGGCGCGCAGACCCGCACCTCGTAGGCGGGCCGCCCGTCGGCCAGCCGGGTCCGTCCGAACGCGTCGTTGGGCACCGCGAGGTCGAAGGCCACCACCCCGTCCAGCGCCAGTACGGCCACCACGTGCATGACCCGACGGTAGCCCGCGTGGCGAGAACTCGGCGACAACTGTCGTTCCTGCCACTTTCCGCACGATCGTGCGAACAGTCATGCTGGCGACCGTGACCAAGCTCTTCCTCATCGTCCACGTGCTGGCCTCCGTCGTGTTCATCGGACCGGTGACCGTCGCGGCCAGCCTGTTCCCGCGCTACGCCCGGCTCGCCGCCGCCGAACCCGACGGCGGCCACACGGCGGTACTGCGCCTGCTGCACAGGATCAGCCGGGTCTACGCGGTGCTGGGCGTGGCCGTGCCGGTCTTCGGCTTCGCCACGGCCGGGGCCATGCACGTGACCGGCGACGCGTGGGTGATCGTGTCGATCGTGCTCACGGGGGCCGCCGCCCTGCTGCTCGGGCTGGTGGTGATCCCGGCGCAGGCCAGGGTGCTCGGCGGTGAGCCGCCGGTCTACTCCCGGCTGGCCATGAGCTCCGGGGTCTTCGCCCTGCTGTGGGCGGTCGTGGTGGTCCTGATGATCGTGCGGCCCGGTTCGTCAACCGGCGTCTGACACGTTGTCCCGCAGGCGGTCCAGCAACCGGGCCAGGGTGGCGACCTCCTGCTCGTCCAGCCCGGAGCGCAGCTGCCTGTCGTGCGCCAGCGCGGCCCCGCGCAGCTGGTGGAACAACTGGTCCCCGCGTGCGGTGAGCCTGACCAGGTGCACCCGCCGGTTGTCCGGGTCCCGCTCGCGGGTGATCAGCCCGTCGGCCTCCATCGCGTTGAGGTGGTGGGTCAGCGTGGCGCCCTGGATGCCCACCGCCTCGGCCAGTTCGCGCTGGTTGCCCACCTGGCGGGTCTTCAGCGCGAGCAGCACCTGCCACAGCGCGGCCGAGCCACCGGCCCGGCCGAGCCGCTCGTCGAAGGCGCGGCTGACGGCCTTCGCGGTGCGCGTGAGCACGATGCCGATCGGGGTGGCGCTGGGGCGGGGCACCAGCCGAGGGTAGCGCAGCCATCTAACTACTTGACGTCTAACGATTAGATGCCTAACGTTTGTGGTGTCGAAGGGGAGGACGCCATGACCGTCGAACAGGACATCCGCGAGCTGTCGCGGCGCTGGACCGAGGCCGAGCAGCGCGGGGACGTGGCCGCGCTGGAGGCGCTGACCACCGAGGACTTCACCATGGTGGGGCCGCTGGGCTTCGTGCTGGACAGGCAGCAGTGGCTGCACCGGTACGGGTCCGGCTCGCTGGTGACCGAGTCGCTGAGCTGGCAGGGGGAGCGGGTCCGCGAGTATGGGGACACCGCGGTCGCGATCGGCCTGGTCGACCAACGGGCCAGCCACCAGGGCAACCCGGCGGGCGGGCGGTTCCGCGCCACGCAGATCTCCGTGCGCCGCAACGGGAACTGGGTGCTGGCCGGGTTGCAGTTCAGCCCGGTGCGGTCATGAGCCGCAAGCTGGCGCCGCCCTGGCGCAAGGCGCTGATGGTCCTGCACCTGGTGAGCTCACTGGGCCTGCTGGGGGTCGACCTGTGCGTGCTGGCGCTCGGTGTCGCCGGATCACCGGGCGGCTCGCTGCTGGGGCACTACCTGTTGGTGCCGCTGGCTTTCACCAGCCTGATCACCGGCGTGGCCCAGGGGGTGCTCACCCCGTGGGGGCTCTTCCGGCACTGGTGGGTGACGCTCAAGCTGGTGCTGATGGTCATCGGCACCGGCCTGTCCCTGTTCGTGCTCACCCCCGCGCTGGACAGCGGCGGCCCCGAGGTCGTCCGGGACGCCTCGGGGCCGTGCGTGGTGCTGCTGGTGCTCACGGTGTTGTCGGTCTACAAGCCGTTCGGCCGGATCAGGCGTGTCACGAAAGTGCCGTATGGGACATCTAGTGTCGCGAACGGCACTTTCAAGACACAGCCGTGAGTCTTCAGAAGCCGTAGATCTGCCACTTGAAAGTGGTGCTGCCGGACGTGCCGCTGGCCTCCTTGGCCGTGACGGTCACGGTGCTGGTGCCGCCCGCGGTGGGTGTGCCGGTGATCTTCCCGCTGGTGCTGATCGTCAGCCCGGCGGGCAGGCCGGTGGCGCTGAAGGTCAGCGCGCCGCCGTCACTGGCGGTGGCGCTGATCTGTAGGCCGGAGATGGCCCAGCCCTTGAAGCCCCACTGGTCGCCGGGGTTGGTGACGGTCACCGTGCTGGGGATGGAGCCGTCCAGCGCCTTGAGCGTCTTGGTGGCGTCGGCCAGGCCGGTGCCGCAGCCGCCCGAGCAGGTGCCGGGCAGGGCGCGCACGTTGTCCTTCATGACCTGCTCGACCTGGGCCGGGGTCAGCTCGCTCTTCTTGCCGAGCATCAGCGCGGCGAGCCCGGCGATGTGCGGCGCGGCCATGCTGGTGCCCATGTAGGGCTTGTACGTCTCGGAGCCCGGCGTGGTCGCGCCGTCGTTGAGCGTGGACAGGATGCCGTTCTCCGGGGTGGTCACCGTGCCGGGCGTGTCGGTGGAGCGGCGCGTCTCGCCGCCGGGAGCCGCCAGGTCCACGACCTTGCCGAAGTTGGAGTAGAACGCCTTGTCCCCGACCCGGTTGCTGGCCGCCACCGAGATCACGTTGGCGCAGCTGGAGGGCTGGTAGTTCGCGGCGTCCGCGTTGTTGTTGCCCGCCGCCACGACCACGGTGGTTCCGTTGCGCACCGCGGTGTTGATGGCGTTCTGGTAGGTGCTGCTGCACGAGCCCGAGCCGCCGAGGCTCATGTTGATGACCTTGGCCGGGGTCTTGTTCGCGGGTACCCCGGACACCGAGCCGCCGGAGGCCCACACGATCGCGTCGGCGATGTCGGCCAGCGTGCCGCCGCACTTGCCCAGCACCCGCACCGGCTGGATCTTCGCGTCGTAGGCGATGCCCGCGACGCCCTTGCCGTTGTTGGTGGACGCGGCGATGGTGCCCGCCACGTGCGTGCCGTGCCAGGAGGAGTTGTGCTTGGTCTCGTTCTGCCCGCACTCGTTGTCCCGGGTGGTGTAGTCACCGGGGTCGCTGGGGTCCGCGTCACGGCCGCTGCCGTCGTTGGCGTTGGTCGAGTCGGAGATGAAGTCGTAGCCCGCCACGATGTGGCTGTCCACGTCGGAGTGCTTGACGTAGCCGGTGTCGATCACGGCCACGGTCACCCCGGAGCCGGTGGACTGCGGCCAGGCCCCCGGCAGGTTCATGCCCGCCTTGTCCTCGAACAGGTCCCACTGCTTGGCGTACTCGGGGTCGTTCGGGTCCGCCGCCACGGAGGTGGCGTACATGCGCTGGTCCACGTCCACGTAGGCCACGTTCGGATCGGCCTTGAGCTCGGCGATCATGCGTGCCGTGGTGGCCGCCGAGGTCCGCGCGCCCAGGTCGAGCAGGGCGCCGCCGGTGGCCAGCCTGCGCGTGAGGCTGGGCTTGAGGCCGAGGTTCGCGCCGAGCCGGGTGGCCGTGTCCACAGTGGAGCTGTCGGAGGGGGCCTGCTTGTAGCCCACGATCAGCCGCTGGTGCTCGCCGGCGGTGGGCGCGGCCTCGGCGCCACCGGCGAGTGCGAGGCCGCTGGCGGCCAGTGCCGTGGCCGCGAGCGTGGCGATGCCGACACGTCTGAGTGAGTTCATGATTGACTCCGCGATCGTCCGCAGGGGTCCGCCGAAATGAACTCGGTGCACAGGGTGAATTCGTTCCGGCGGTGACGTGGTCAAACCCTGACCCGCTGACGTGGCAAAGTCAAGAGACCTTTGTGCTGTCCGCGTTGCATTTGCCGGGTGCGGGTAAACAGTTTTCGCCCTCTGTTTCGATCAATTTTCCGGAGTCGATCTCACGCTGATGTCGTTTTTCCGCCAGTACGCGCCGCTGGCAGGGGCGATGCTGGTGGCGTGCATGAGGACTTCGAGCGCTGCGTACGAGCGGTGCAGGCCAAGGACTCCCGCTTCGACGGGTGGTTCTACACGGCTGTGCTGACCACCCGCATCTACTGCCGGCCCAGTTGTCCCGTGGTGCCGCCCAAACCCGAGAACATGAGCTTCTACCCGAGCGCCGCCGCCGCGCAGCAGGCCGGGTTCCGCGCCTGCAAGCGCTGCCGCCCCGATGCCAGTCCTGGTTCGCCGCAGTGGAACGAGCGCGCCGACGTGGTGGCCAGGGCGATGCGGCTGATCGCCGACGGGGTGGTGGACCGCGAGGGCGTGCCGGGGCTGGCCGCCCAGCTCGGTTACAGCGTGCGCCAGTTGCAGCGCCAGCTGCTCGCCGAGCTCGGGGCCGGACCGCTGGCACTGGCCAGGGCGCAGCGCGCGCAGACCTCTCGCCTGCTGATCGAGACGACCATGCTGCCCATGGCCGAGGTCGCCTTCGCCTCCGGGTTCGCCAGCGTGCGTGCTTTCAACGACACGGTGCGCGAGGTCTTTGCCGTGACACCAACGGAACTGCGTGCCCGGGGCAAGCCGACCAACACGCAGGGCTCGCTCACGCTGCGGCTGCCGTTCCGCGCTCCGCTGTGCCCGGACAACCTGTTCGGGCACCTCGTGGCCACCGGTGTGCCCGGGGTCGAGGAGTGGCGGGGCGGGGCGTACCGCAGGACCCTGCGGTTGCCGCACGGCCACGGCATCGCCTCGCTGCGGCCCATGCCCGACCACGTGGAGTGCAGGCTGAGCCTGACGGACCTGCGCGACCTGTCCACGGCCATCGCCCGCTGCCGCTGGCTGCTCGACCTGGACGCCGACCCGGTGGCCGTTGACGAGCTGCTGCGTGCCGACCCGGCGCTGACCTCCTTGGTGGACAAGGATCCTGGGCGGCGTGTGCCACGCACGACGGACCCGGACGAGTTCGCGGTGCGCGCCGTGCTCGGGCAGCAGGTCTCGACCAAGGCGGCCCGCACCCACGCCGCCAGACTCGTGCGGGCACACGGTGAGCCGGTGCAGGACCACGGCGGCGGGCTCACCCACCTGTTCCCCACCCCGGCCGCGCTGGCCCAGCTCGACCCGGAAACCCTTGCCATGCCACGGTCCCGGCGCAGCACGCTGATCACGCTGGTGCACGCCCTGGCCAGCGGCGAGATCGAACTCGGCGCGGGCAGCGACTGGCAGCGGGCTCGCGCGCAACTGGCCGAGCTGCCCGGGTTCGGCCCGTGGACGGTGGAGACGATCGCCATGCGGGCGCTCGGTGACCCCGACGCGTTCATCCCCACCGACCTGGGAATCCGTTACGCGGCAACCGAACTCGGGCTGCCGACCGGCCCGGCCGCCCTCACCGCGCACGCCGCGGCCTGGCGCCCGTGGCGGGCCTACGCCGTGCAGTACCTGTGGGCGACTGGCGATCACCCCATCAACCACCTGCCAGGAGAGGACTCACCGTGCAGCACACCGTGATCGACAGCCCGTACGGCCCGCTGACCCTCGTCGGCGACCAGGACGGTGGCCTCAGCTGCCTGTACATGGAGAACCAACGGCACCGCCCCGACCAGAGCAGGTTCGGCGAGCTCGTGGACACCCGGCCGTTCAGCGCCGTGGTCGAACAGTTGGACGAGTACTTCGCCGGGCAGCGCACCGAGTTCGACCTGCCGCTGGCGATGCGCGGCACCCCGTTCCAGCTCAGCGTGTGGCACGCGCTCACCGAGATCCCCTACGGGGAGACCGCCACCTACGGGGAACTCGCCCAGCTGCTGGGCAAGCCCGGCGCCTCGCGCGCGGTGGGCCTGGCCAACGGCAAGAACCCGATCGGCATCATCGTGCCCTGCCACCGGGTGATCGGCTCCACCGGTGACCTCACCGGCTACGGCGGCGGGCTGGAGCGCAAGCGCGCACTGCTGGAGTTCGAGTCCGGCAGGCTCACGGGCGTGCAGACGGCTCTGCTGTGACGGCTCGGTCGGCGGCTCGCCCCGTCGCCAGCAGCGAACCGCACAGCACCAGCGCGAAGGCGGCGGCCGTGCTGCCGGTGACTGGTTCGGCCAGGACCAGCGCACCGGCGGCCACCGCCACGACGGGGTTGAAGTAGGTGAAGACCATCGCCCGCGAGGGGCCCGCCTCGCGGATGAGTGCGAAGAACAGGACGAAGGCCGTCGCGGTACAGATCAACGCCAGGCCGAGGACCGCGGCGAGGGCTTGGCCGCCGGGCGGGGACGCGGGCCAGGTCAGGATCGCCACGGGGCTGTAGACCACCGCGGACACGGCCAGGCTGAGCGCGGTCAACGGGATGCCGGGGAACTCGGTCAGCCTGCGCGCGACGATGATCGGCGCGATGGCGTAGCCGAGGGCGCACAGCAGCACCTCGGCGATGGCCCACGCGTCGCCGCCGGACAGGTGCGGCCCGGCGAGTAGCGCCACTCCGCCGAAGCCGATCAGCAGGCCGGTCCACCGCCTGGGGCCGATGCGCTCGCGGTCCCCGGTCAGCGGGGCCAGCAGCGCCCCGATGATCGGCACGGCGGCGATCAGCAGGCCGGTGGTGGAGCTGGGCAGTCGCTTCTCGGCGTCGGCCAGCAGCAGCCAGGGCCCGAGCACCTCGGTGGCGGCGAAGGCCAGCAGCGGTCGCCAGTGCCCGCGCAGCAAGGAGATCGGGGCCGAGCGCAGGCACAGCGGCAGCAGCACGGCCGCGCCGATCGCGGTGCGTGCGAACACCAGCACCGGTGCGGGGACCTCGGCCACCGCCACCTTGATCATCAGGTAGGGCAGGCCCCAGATCACGGCCATCAGGCCGAACAACACCCAGCCACGTCGCGTCATCCGCCCAGCGTCACCGGGAACGGATCACCCAGTCTTGAACGCTGTTGCGGTACTGGCCCGGCGTGACCCCGGTCACGCGCCGGAACCAGCGGGTGAGGTGGGCCTGGTCGGCGAAGCCCACCAGCGCGGCGACCTGCGCCGGGCGGTGGCCCTCGTCCAGCAGCCGACGCGCGCGGGCGACCCGGTGCTGGGCCAGCCACGCGTACGGCGGGATACCCACGGCCTCGCGGAAGGCCCGAACCACCTGGTAGCGCGACAAACCCAGGCCCTGGGCCAGCTCGTGCAGGGTCGGCGGGTCGACCAGTCGGTCACCGAGCAGGGCCTTGACCCTCGGCGCTACACCCGCGGCCACCGGTTCGTCCTTTGTGGACACCGCGTGCCGCCGGGCGAGTTCGCCGAACAGCCAGACGAGCCGTGACTGCGACTCCAGGTCGTCCTTGCCCGCGCTGAGCGCGTGGTGCAGTCGGCGCAGCCCCGCGGCCAGTTCCGGGTCGTGCAGCACGGGTTCGCGGAAGTGCGGCCGTTCGGGCAGCACCGGGTAGAACGCGCGGTAGGCGAAGCCCTCCGGCACGGCAGGACCGCTCGTGTGCGTCTCCTCGGGCTCCAGCACGACCAGGCTGCCCGGCCCCGCGTAGCAGTTGCCGCCCCGGTAGCGCATCACCTCCAACCCACCCGACATCACGCCGACCGCGTACTCCTCGTGCGCGTGCGGGGCGAAGCTGTGCCGCACGAACCTCGCCGTGAGCAGGCTCATCGCCCGCCCCGGCTCACTGTGCACATGCGCCCACTCGGCCCGTTCGGATGCCATGAAAGTGCCGTTCGCGGCACTAGATGCCGCATACGGCACTTTCATGGCATGTTCGGGGTGAGTTGCTGCAACCCGATCACGCGTAGCAGCGCCAGCTTCTCCGCCGACTCGCTACCCGGCGGCGCCGTGTGCAGCACCAGCCGCTGGTCCTGCGCCGGGGTGAGCAGCACCTCGCAGTCCAGCCACAACTCGCCGACCACGGGGTGCACCAGGCGTTTGCGGTCCTGGTGCCGTACGGCCACGTCGTGCTCCTCCCACAGCCGCGCGAACAGCGGACTCGCCGCCAGCAACTCCCCGACCAGTGCGCGCACGGCGGGGTCGTGGCAGCGTCGCGCGGCCACGGCGCGCAGATCGGCCGCGTGCGCGCGTGCGGCCCGCTCGCGGTCCTCCGGCGCCATGCGCTGCACCTGCGCGGGCCCGGTGAAGAACATGCGGTACAGGTTGCGCTGCTCCACGGGCAGTGCGCTGAAGTCCACGAACAGCGCCTGGCACAACGGAGTCCAGGCCAGTACGTCACCGAGTTCGCTGAGCACCATCGCCGCGCTGTCGGTGAGCCGGTCCAGCAGGTACAGCACCCCGGGCCGCACGTGCCGGGACACCGCGGTCCGCTCCGGCGCGGGCTCACCGGCCAGCCGGAACAGGTGGTCCCGCTCGTCCTCGGTCAGCCGCAGCGCCCTGGCCAGCGAGGTCAGCACCTGCCGGGACGGCCGGGGGCCGCGAGCCTGCTCCAGGCGGGCGTAGTAGTCCGCCGACATGCCCGCGAGCAGGGCCACCTCCTCACGGCGCAGCCCCGGCGTGCGGCGGCGGGCCGAGTCGGGCAGCCCCACCGTGCCGGGGCCCAGCCGCTCGCGGCGGGTGCGCAGGAACGCGCTGAGCTCGGCTCGGTCCATGCCCCGATCCAACCAGTCCCGGCCCGCGCCAGCCAGGGAGTGCCAGTCCTTGGACCAGCCGGTCCTTCTCCGCCGCAGCCGCCCCGGCCAGGCTCGGTGCATGAGGATCTTCCTGACTGGAGCCAGCGGACGGGTCGGCAGCCGGACCCTGCCCCGGCTCAACGCGTACGGGCACCAGGTGCACGCCCTGGTCCGCGACCCTGCCCAGGCCGACGGGGTGCGTGCCGCGGGCGGCCACCCGGTGGTCGGCGACCTGCTCGACCCCGACAGCTACCGGGCCGCGCTCGAAGGCAGCGACGCCGTCGTGCACCTGGCCGCTGTCGTGCGCGAGCCCGAGGCCGAGCGGGTCCACCGCGCCAACCACGAGGCCACACTGCTGCTGGGCAGGGCCGCGCTGGACGCCGGGATCGGCCGGTTCGTCTTCGCCAGCACCACTCTCGTCTACCCGGGCGGGCTCGGGCGGCCCGCCACGGAGGACACCCCGCCGGACCCGCAGCCGGAGTGGGGCGCCTACCCCGTGAGCAAGGCGGCCGCCGAACGCGCGCTGCTGGAGCTGCACCCCGGTGTTCGCGTGCTGCGACTCGCATTCGTCTACGGCGAAGGGGATCCGCACCTGGCCGAGTCCCTCACCTGGGCCAGCCACTGGCCGTCCCACAAGCGGTTGCACACCGTGCACCATACCGACGTGGCCCAGGCCGTGCTGCGCGCGCTGCACGCCCCCGGCATCGACGGGCGCACCTACAACGTGGCCGACGAGTCGCCCGTCACCGCCTGGGAGTTGCACGCGCTCAACGGTGTGCCGTTCCCCGAAGGCTCGCCGGACCCCGCCGACCCGTGGCACGGCATCAGCGACACCACGAGGATCCGCGCGGAGCTGGGCTTCCGCCCGCTGTACCCCTCGGTGTGGTCGGCGCGGGAAGCGGGCGCCCTGTAGGAGCTCAGGTCGGGTGCGAACCGTTGCGGCTCGCGCCGACCGGTTCCCTGATGTTCTCACCGAAGACCGAGGGGCGCGATTCGTCGGTGCCCGACAGGACGTTGTGGATCGACGTCCGCAGCCACTGCAAGGAGGTGCGCACGTGGTCGTCGACCTGCCAGCGGTCCAGGGCACCGGACTCCAGCAGTCGGGTGACGAAGTCGAACAGGGCCTTGCGATGGCTGTCGCGGCCGTTGAACAGTGAAGTCACCACGCTACCGATGTCGTCGGGCCTGATGGCCAACTGGAGCGCGAACTGGTTGAAGTCGCCCGAATTGATGATGGCGTGGAAGTGCGCAACCCGCCGGTTCGTCTCGGCCTGTTCCAGGCTGGGGGCGTCCATGGTCAACCTGACGAAGGCGCGCACGGCGAGTCCGAACTCCGTGCCCAGCGTCCGGTCGCCCAACGCCTCGTTGGCGGCTGCCTCAGCGGCTTCCGACTCGCCGATTCCGTAGTTGCGGGTCACTCCGCGCAGGCGGGCCAGCAACAGCGGGGTGACCGCCTCCCGGATGTCCGTGATCCCGTCCCGGACCACCTTGCAGGCTTCGCGCACGCACCAGATCAGGTCGATCGTGGCGCGGAACGCGAACATGTCCCCTTTGCTTGGCAGTTCCGCTTCGATCTGCGTCACGTGCTTGGCGAGATCGACCTCGTACAGCGTGCGAAACCGGTGACGGAGGAGCTCGCGGGTGGTGGGCTGGTGGCGCACCGAGTGCTCCACCAGCTCTCCCGAGTCCAGCACGAAGACCCGGGCCACCCGTGAACTGACCGGCGGCATGCCGACGAGCAGTTCGAGCCGTCCGACCGGGCGGTCGCTGAGGATCGGGGTGTAGTACGAAGGGCGAACGGGCTCCGACCCCTTGCCTTCGCTCTCGGTCTTCGGCTCGTCCTGTATTGCTTCGCCGTTCATCGCGCGTTCTCCCGTGCGGTTGACCTGCTGACTGCCGCCTGCAGCAACTCGGCGGCGTCATCCCTGAGCGGATCGGACCAGTCCAGGCGCAGCCTGGTGATGAGGTGGTTGAGCAGCCGTGCGTCGTTGTCGCGTTCGACCAGGTGCGGGACGAACCGCACCAGCGCGTCGAGGCACTCCGGGTCGCGTTCACCCGCGCGGATCCAAGGACCGAACAGGTTCTTCGCGACGTAGTCCGCCCGCCTGCCGCGCAACGCCCAGCGCAGTAGGTAGGCGATCGGTTGGACCAGCTTGGGCTCGGCGTCCTGGAGCGCGAGCAGCAGTGGCCACCGTTCCCTGTGCCTCGGCATCAGGCGCTCGTCCCTGCCGACCGAGTGCGCCAAGAGGTCCAGGTCGATGCCGTGCATGTCGATCAGATGCAGGATGGTGCACCACGCGAGTTCGCGCAGACTCTGGCGTTTGCTGAGCGTCCAGTCCGCCAAGCGATCGAGCAGCGGCAACACCTCGCCGAACGCGAACAGGTTGGCGAGGCTGAACGCGGAAATCCACACCAGAGAACGGTCGTCGGTCTCGGCGAGCACTGATCGCTGTTCGGAGGGAGTGCCCAGAACGCGCAACTCGTCCAGTGTCGTGTCCAGGAACCTGCGGCCCAGGTCGTAGCCCAGTGCGGCAGCGGCCGTCCACTTCTCAGCCTCCCTGCCGGAGCGCCGCCAGTAGCGCAGGCGATCCCGCACCGCCTCGGTCACCCGTTCGTCGCGTGCTGCCTGGTCCAGTGCCACTGCGGCGAACAGTCTGCGCTGGTGTTGCCTTTTCCCCTTCGCCCGCGCACCTCGTTGGATCATCTTGTCGAATGCGGAGTGGAAGTCCAGCGCGCAGAACAATCCGGCGCTCTGCGCAGCGCGCACCCAGATCATCGATTGCGGGTGCTTGCTCAGTTCCAGCAGCCAGGTGATCAGCGCGTTGTGCACCTCGTGGTGCTTCTGCCACACGTAGCTGAGCAACACTACGGGGAAGCGGTCGTCGTGGAAGCAGACCAAGTCCTGAGGCACGCGGACGTGCCCGATGCAGAGTTCGCCGTCGACGATGCCTGCGCGTGATGCGGCGAGTTGGTATTCCTGGTCCCCGGTGAACGCCGACCTCCGCTGTGGAGCGGTCTGAGTGGAGACCACCTCCATGAACAGGTTTGCGAGCTTTTCACCCCAGTGGGAGACGATGTCGTACGAAGTCTCGTTGAGCACGGCGAGCGAGATGCGGAACGCGGCCAGGCGCAGTGCGTCTAACTGGTCGTCCACCTGTCCAGGAACGACCAGCACTGCGAACCACTCGCGTACCTGGTCGTGCACTGCGAGCGCTGCCTGTCGCTCCAGCCCCGCGAGGTCGATTTCCCTGCGCCCGAACTCGGCGAGCAGCTTGGCCATCTGCACCGTCTCACTGGGCCGTGGAGCCGGACCGCGCGCCGCCAGCAGTCGTGGCGTTTCCGCCATCGCGGTGAGCAGGTCCTCCACGCCCTCTTCGTCATCCTCTCGCACTTCCTCACCGATGTGGCTGCGCAGCAACGCGTCGCCGTCGGGCGGCGGACACTCGATCGCGTAACCGCCGAGTGCGTCCCCGCGGAGCCGGTCGGTCTCGATGATCAGCACGCAGGTGCACGAGTGCTTCTGCAGCAGGTCTCGTACCATGTCCAACTGCGCCTCGGTCGGCGGTGCGGCGGAGCGGTCGAGAAGTTCTGCGACGTATCCCCGCCCCTGTTCGACGTGCTTGTCGGTGAGCGCTGTGATGCTCTGTCTCGAATCAAGTCGGTACACCTTGCCGTCGGCGGATTCGTCCAGCAGCCGCAATGCCGTGGTGGCGCGTCCGGTTCCGGGCAAGCCGTGCAGGACGATCAGGCTGCGGTCGGACAGAGTTGAGCGCATCAGGTCGTAGCCGGGCACGGGAACGTACCGCGCTCGTACCCACTCGAGCACTTCCTCGCGCACGGAACCCGAGCTCAGTGCCAGTCCTTGGCCCACCGAGAATTCGTAGCGGTCCCCGATGTGCTGCTCGTGGATGATCGACTCGCGCAGGAAGGCCATCGGCCCGTCGGTGCTCAGGTTGCGTTGTCCGCGACGGTAGGCGTCCTTGAACGCCCAGTCGTCCTGTCCGAGGGGGTTCTCCGTCCAATCCCCCGTCCTGTTGTCGTTGCCGCTCTGCTGAGCGCCCTCGGCCGCGGCCTTCTGCTGCCCTGACTCGGGCGCGGGCTCGCTGGAGGCCGCGGGCGTGCTGGGTGCGCTCTCCTCGCCGCTCATCGGGCCTCACCGGTGCCGTACTGGTTCATCGTGCCGAACACCTGTGTTCCGACCTTGGCCCGGTTCATGTAGACGTGCGGCCCACCCTGCGCGGACGGCGGCGGGTCGACGTGGCGCCGACGCGGTGAGGTGGCCGCGACCGGCGGCATGGAGTAGCCGGGCACCCGCACCCAGCCGCCCGCGCCACGCACGTACGAATTGGGAGAGACCTTCCGCCCACCCTTGCTGACCACCTGCTGGTACACCTGCTCGGACACGCTGACCACCAGCCGGCTCGAGTGCGCCGCGTCGAGCGTGCGATGGGTGAGGTCGGAGTCGGCGAGCTCGAGGGCCTGAGCTGTGTCCCTCATCGCGACGCCGAGGTACACCGGCTGGTCCAGGAGCTCACGGAGTTGCTCCAGACAGACACCGAGGGCCTTGGTGTACTGCGATTCGTTGGGTACCACGATGACGATGCTGTCCTCGATCTCGTCCACCTGGCCCTGGACCGAGGCAAAGGAAAGGTTGACCGCCTCGTGCAGGGCGTCCACGTCCTCGGCGATCGCCGCCAGCACGAGACCGCGCGGTGCCTCGGAGTGCTCGCGAAACGCTCGGGCGAGACGCTCCGGCGCCACACGGGGTACGCGGACCCAGGCCGCGCCCTCGAACCCCTTGGCCTGGTCGCGGACGTGCACCTGAACGAAGTCCTCAGGGCGCAAGGAGGTATGCCGCTGCCGCACGATAGCCTCGAAGACCCGCGCGGAGATGATCAGCGAGAGGTTGGCGTCCTCGTCAAGGTCCAGCGCGGTCCGCACCTCGGAGCTGTCGAGCAACCGCTGCGTGGTGACCACCTCCCGTCCGGCGAACCCGTTGTCCGCCGGCGTGGCACCTCCGTGGTGCATGGCGACTCGCAACCGCAACCTCGCGTCGGGCACTCGTCCGTCGTTGTACCGCTCGAGCCAGTCGTCGAGGGCTCGCACGAACTCGTCGACCACGAGGGGCGCCGGTTCCTCGTTCGGCAACAGGGCGAACTCACTGTCGCCCGCCTGCTGCTTCTCCCAACAACTCCGGTCCAGCCCGACGTCCTCGGCCGCGTCGTTGAGCGCCTCCAGCAGAGCTCGCTGATTCGCGTGTTGCCGCTGGTCGTCGCCCTGGCTGTAGCGCGACGCGTCCACCGCCAGGAAGAAGTTCCACCTGAAGCCCTTGGTGCGTGACAAAGCGTCCCTCCTGGTAGTGGCCACCGAGCACCCTCGGTTCGATGGCGTTCACTGTGTGGCACTTCCCCGAAGCGGACCCCGTACTAGTACGGGATCTCGGCCGAAATCTCGGCGAATCGGCGTAACCGCTCCATGTCGGTGACTACCGTCCGTCGATAGGACCGGTGCACCAGCCCGGCTCGTTGCATCGTCTGAAGCGCCTTCTCCGCGGTGCGCGGAGCGACGCCGGCCAGCGAGGCGATCTCCGCCTGGCTCAGCGGCACAGGCGAGTGCCCATGCTTTCTGTTGATCTCGATCACTACTCGCGCCACGCGGATCGGAGCCGGACAGGCGACGAACTCCGCGCGTCGATCGTTGGCCCACCGCAGGCGTTCGCTCACCGCTCTGGCCAGTGCCACACCCGCCTCCGGGGTGTGCTCCAGGAAGTCCACGAGCTGCTTGCTGTGGATCAGTCGGGCGTGCACCGGTACGCAGGCGATCACGTTGGCCGACCGGCGGCGGGCCTCCAGCACCGCCATCTCCCCGCACAGGTCGCCCGCACCCCGCACCGCGAGCAGCACGTCCTGTCCGAACTCCGTGTTGACGACGACCTTCACACAGCCCGACAGCAGCAGGACAGTGAACAGTCCTTCCTCACCCTGCCTGATCACCGTCTGCCTCGACCGGTACCTGACCGGGGTGCCCAGGCCGAGCAGGGCCTGCCGGATCCGGTCGTGAGTGCGGCCGAGCAGGCTGTCTGCCGGCCACTGCCGGTACGAGGTGCCTCCCACGTCTACGAGTTCCGCACAGGCGGGCGCCGCGGAACCGGTACTAGGACGGGATTCGCCGTGGCAGAAGCCGTATTTCCACCTGTTGTGCGGCAGGCGCTCGCCGCAGTCTGAGTTCCTCGACGCCAGTGAGGAGCAGGGACATGACCGCAGCACAGCCCGAACACGGCACCGACGAGGGCCTCGGAGTGGCGCTGACCACCGTCGCCTCGTTCCAGGGAGCTGTGCAACACGCTGACGACAAGATCCGCACCATCGCCGCTTTGCTCGGCACGCTCGCGGCCTTCGTCGCCGCGCAGCTCGCCCTGTTCGCCAAACCCGCCTACGGGGTCACCGACAACGCGTTGGTGATCGTGGCGCTTTGCGCGTTCGTGCTGTCCAACGCCGCGGCCGGACTGCACCTGTTCCGCGGGCTCACACCGCGCACGGGCATTCCCGAGCACCCGAACAGATTCGCCTTCCCCAGCGTGGCGGTCCACCCCAGCGCGACCTGCTGGGTGCCGGAACCGGTCGCCGCCCAGCGCGAAGACGCGCTTCGCTTGGCGCGCGTGCTCGCACGGTTGGCGATGGCCAAGAATCGTCATGTGCGCTGGGGCCTGCTGTGGACCGCGGGCGCGTACTTCAGCTCCCTGGTCATGCTCGTGGCGTTCTTGGTTTCCCGGTGAGCCATCAGGACGCGAGGTCCACGCCGGCCATGGCGCGCAGGGCTGGGTAGTCCCGGATGGTCGTGCGCCGGTAACCGGTGGACAACACCTCGTCGTGGCGCAGCGCAGCCAGCGCCTTGTGCACGGTTGGTTCCGCTGCGCCCACCAGCGCGGCCAGTTCGGGTTGAGTGAGCGACACGCCGATCACCACACCGTCTGAGGTGGTGCGCCCGTACCCCTCGGCGAGTTCGACCAGCACGCGGGCCAACCGGACCCTGACCTCACAACCACTGAAGTCCACCCGGCGCCGTGTGGCCCAACGCAGCTTCGTGGCCACGCTTTTGCTGATGGCGAGAGCGGCGTCGGAGCGGCGAGCCAGGAACTCGTGGAAGGAGGCCTGCGTGATCACCCGCAGCCAGACCTTGCCCACCGTGGTGACGGTCGCCGAGCGAGGCTGGTCGTCCAGGCTGCCGAGTTCACCCACGAGGTCACCACCGACCCGGATGGCGAGCAGGGCCACCCGACCGTCCTGCGCGGCGGCCGTCACCTTCACACACCCGTTCACCAGCAGCAGGACGTGGTTGGACCGCTCGCCCTCGTGTAGCAGGACTGTGTTCGCCGTGACCACCCGTGCGGTTCCCAGCGCGAGGAACTCGGTGCTGGCGGCCGGGGAGAGCTGGGCGAGCAAGCTACCTCCGGGCCAGGATCCGACCTGGCTGCCACCACCGCCCATGTGCACCACCTGACCAGTCGCCCACTCGACACTGCAGGTGATCGACCTCGACGTCAATGCGCCGTGCGGGCGTGTCTGTCAGCTCAGGTCGGGTGCGTACTGCCCGAGCGCGGCCTCGGCCGCCGCGGCGATCTCCTCCAGCGTCGCGGTGCCCGTGGCCGCCGCCACCCACAGCTGCACCGACCGCTTGGAGAACTCCTGGCCCTCCAGCGTGGCGGCAGCGGCGAACGGGTCCTCGGGCAGGGTGCCCGCGAAGTACTGGCCCAGTGTGAGGAACGCGCCGTCCCAGCCAGGCCCCACGTAGAGCGAGCCCGCCGGGCTGCCCGCGAGCTCCACCGGCACGGTGTGCTCCAGCACCAGTTCGGTCCGCTCCTCGCCGGTGGCCCGCAACCGCACCCGCACCACGCTGGTCGGCCCGCCGTAGGTCACCTCCAGCAGCTCGGGCCGCTCGCAGCGACGGATCTCGCCGCCCGCGTTGCCCTCCAGTTGGAAGCTGCCGCCCACCCGCAGGTCCCCGCTGATCGGCAGGAACCAGCGCCGCAGCCGCTCGGGGTCGGTCAGCGCGTTCCAGACCCCGGCCTGCCCGGCCCGGTACTCGCGAGTGATCACCACGCTGACCGTCCCGCCCGGGTCCGCCGTCACCTGGCGGTGTGCCTCCGCCAGCTCCCGCTGGATGTCGATCATTGCTTCCCTCTTCCGCAGCTGCCGATTCCAGTGCACGCCGAACGCGCGCATCCCCGGTGCTCACAGCATGTGCGAGGATCGCGGTGATCGCAGGGGAGAGGGGACCCGATGCTGCGCTGCGTCGTGCTGGACGACTACCAGGACGTCGCCCTGGCCATGGCCGACTGGTCGAGGCTGGCCGAGCGGGTGGAGGTGACGGTCCTCCGCGAGCACCTGGACAGCGAGGACGCGCTGGTCGAGGCCCTGAGCGGGGTCGAGGTCCTGGTGGTCATGCGCGAGCGCACCCCGCTGACCGGTTCGCTGCTGGCCCGGCTGCCCGGGCTGCGGCTCGTCGTCACCTCCGGCATGCGCAACGCCTCGATCGACCTCGCCGCCGCCGAGCGGCAGGGCGTCGTGGTGTGCGGCAGCGCCAGCCGTTCCGAACCCGCTGTGGAGCTGACCTGGGCGCTGATCCTCGGGCTGGCCCGCAAGCTGGTGCCGGAGAGCACGGCGCTGCGTGCGGGCGGCCCGTGGCAGAGCAGTGTGGGCGTGGACCTCGCGGGCAGCACGCTCGGCCTGCTCGGACTTGGCAAGATCGGCACCCGGGTGGCCGCGGTCGGCGCGGCCTTCGGCATGGACGTGCTGGCCTGGAGCCAGAACCTCACCGAGGACCGGGCCGCCGCCGCGGGCGCCCGGCTGGCCGCCAGCAAGGAGGAACTGCTCGCCGCCAGCGACTTCGTGTCGATCCACCTCGTGCTCGGCGAGCGCACGCGCGGGCTGGTCGACGCTGAGTCGTTCGTCCACATGCGACAGAGCGCGTACCTGGTCAACACCTCGCGCGCGGCCATCGTGGACCAGGCCGCACTCGTGGACGCCCTGCGCGCCGGGCGGATCGCCGGGGCCGGGCTGGACGTGTTCGAGGTCGAGCCGCTGCCCGCGGACCACCCGCTGCGCAGCCTGCCCACTGTGCTGGCCACCCCGCACCTCGGCTATGTGACGAAGAACAACTACAGCGCGTACTTCCGCGAGGCCGTCGAGGACATCGAAGCCTTCCTCGCTGGTGCGCCGATCCGAGTGCTGGGAGCCGCCAAGTGATCTGTTCCGTGCAGGCCCTGCTGTTCGACATGGACGGCACGCTGGTGGACTCCACCGCGGTGGTCGAGCGCGCGTGGCGGCGCTTCGCCCGGCGGCACGACCTGGACTTCGCCGAGATCATGGCTTCGGCACACGGAAGGCGCTCCAGCGAGACGATCCGCCAGCACCTGCCTGATGAGGCCGACATCGCGGGGGAGACCGCGCGCATCGACGAGGAGGAACTGGCCGACCTGGACGGGATCCTCGCGGTGCACGGGGCCGCCGACCTCCTTGCCCGGCTGCCCGCCGACCGGTGGGCGCTGGTGACCTCGGCGAGCCTCGAACTGGCCACGCGCCGGATGGCCGCCGCCGGTCTGGACCTGCCGCCGACCGTAGTCACCGCCGAGGACGTGAGCCTCGGCAAGCCCGATCCGCAGGGCTACCTGCTCGGCGCGCGGCGGCTGGGTGTCGCGCCCAGCCAGACCCTGGTGTTCGAGGACGCCGACGCCGGGCTGCTCGCCGGGCTCGCCGCCGGCGCCTCGGTGGTGGCGGTCGGCGGCAACGCGGGCGCCGCGGCGGAGGGACTGGTGCGGGTCAAGGACTTCCGCGAGGTGCAGGTCACCGTGCGGCAGGACGGGCTGGAGATCAGCGTGCCAGGCTGGCCAACTCGCCACGGGAGCTGATGCCCAGCTTCGGGTACGCCTTGTAGAGGTGGTAGGCGACCGTGCGTGGGCTGAGGAACAGCTGGGCCGCTATGTCCCGATTGGACAGTCCCTGTGCGGCCAACTGGCTGATCTGCAACTCCTGCGGGGTCAGCTCGGCGAACACGTGCGAGCGGGCTGCCTGCGTCACCGTCGCACCGGACGCGCCCAACTCGGTGCGGGCTCGGGTTGCCCACGGGGTGCAGCCCAGCTCCTCGAACACCTGCAATGCCGCGTTCAGGTGCGCGCGGGCGTCGTTCTTGCGCCGTGACCGACGCAGCCACTCGCCGTAGACCAACTCGGTGCGGGCGCGCTCGAACGGCCTGCTACGTGGCTCGTGCCGTTCCAGGGCGTGCAGGAAGTGTTGCTCCGCCTCGGAATCCGACGTGGTCAGCGCGTGGCAACGGGCCAGCAGCGCGTCGATCCACGGCTGGCGCAGGGTTCTCGCCCACCTGGCGAACAGCGCCAGCGGTTCGGCGGCGTCCTGCGCACGGCCGAGCCGGACCGCCGCCTCGACCAGGTCCGGCACGCAGCGCACGACGGCGACCTGGTGCCGAATAGGTCCATTGAGGACGGTCAGTGCCCGGTCGAAGGCGTCCTGGACCCGGCCGTGACCGAGGTCCAGCAGCACGAGCGCGGCCTGCGCCCAGGTGCTGCCCGCCCGCGAACCGGCCGTGGCCGAGGCGTCCAACCCGGCCTGCTCGGCAAGGCGGCGGCACTGCGGCTCGTCGCCCTGCACGGCGGCGAGCAGGGCCAGTGCCCCGGCCGAGTAGCTGATCCACAGCGGCTGGTCGGTGTCGCGGGCGATGCGCATGCCCTCGGTGCCGTTGACCAGCGCCTCGCGGTGCTCACCGAGCAGCACCTGGGCCAGGGTGAGCAACCCCAGCCCGGCGGGCAGCGCGAAGACCTCGCCGCGGGTGCGGGCCCCTGCCACCAGCGCGGCGGCGATCTCCGCGCACGCCTCGTCCCGCGCCGCCGTGAACGCCCGGCTGGCCACCTCCACCATGCCGCGCGGCTCACCTGCCGCCTCCGCCAGAAGTCCTTCCACAGCGGGAAATTCGCTCGTGTCCCGGTCCAGCACCTCCGCCGTGCCCCAGCGGGCCAGCCAGGCCACCGCGGTCAACGGCCCGTCCGGGGCGTCGAGCCGGTCCACCGCCTCGGCGATCAGCCGCCGGTCGGTGCCCCCGGCCCACACCGCGTGCAGGGCCCGCATCCGCAGCCAGAACGCCCGCTCCGGGTCCTCGGCCGTGGCTGCACTCTCGCCGAACAGCTCGTACGCCCGCGCCAACTCGCCCTGCACGAAGTCCGCACTGGCCCGCACTTCCGCCAGCCGCGAGCGGACGCCCGGGGCGGTCACCTCGCGCGTGGCCCGCTCCGCTCGCGCCCGCGCCCAAGCCAGCTGTCCACTGTGGACGCCAGCCTCACAGGCCAGCGTGATCCGCCGGATGGCACTGTCCGTGTCGGTGCTCAGTTGCGCTGCGCGTTCGTAGCCCGCTGCCGCCGCCGCGTGGCCCTGCCTCAGCAGTGCGCGGCTCGCCGCCGCCTCCAGATCTTGCGCCACCGACTCGTCCGGGCCGGTCGCCGCCGCGGCCAGGTGCCAGGCCCGGCGGTCCACATCGCGGTGCGTCGCCGCGAGCGCCCCGTGCACCGCGATGCGCTGGCTCAGCTGCTCGCCCTGGTACACGGCCGCGCGGATCAGCGGGTGGCGGAACACCAGCGTGCCACCCTCCAACCGCATAAGCCCGAGCTCCTCCGCCGGGTGCAGGTCGGCCGCGCCCACGCCCAGTTCCCCGGCGGCCCGCAACAGGGTGGGCAGGTCCCCGGTGTCCTCGGCGGCGGCGATCAGCAGCAGGGTGCGAGTCGCCGCGGGCAGGCCGCGGACCTGGTGGTGGAACGCGTCGAGCACCCGGCTGGTCAGCGGCAGCGGACCCAGGTGGGTGCCCTGCGCGGACACCAGCGCGGGCAGTTCGCGCAGCGCCAGCGGGTTGCCGCCGGTCTCGGCCACGAGCTGCTCGCGCAGGCCCGCCGGCAGCACCGCCCCGGTGTCGGCCAGCAACTCCGCCGCGCTCCGCTCGTCCAACCCGGTCAGGCACAGCTCCGGGATGCCCGCGCTGACCAGCGCCCCGGCGTGCTCGCGGACCGCGAACAGGATCGCCACGCCCTCCCGGTCCAGCCTGCGGGCCGCGAACAACAGGGCCTCGGCCGAGGCGCGGTCCAGCCACTGCGTGTCGTCCACCAGGCACAGCAACGGTTCGCGCACAGCCAACTCGGCCAGCAGGGACAGCACGCCCGCGCCGATCATGAACCGGTCGCCGCCACCCGTGCCCAGCCCGAACGCCCCGGACAGGGCACGCCGCTGCGGGGCGGGCAGCGCCGCCACCCGGTCCAGCACCGGTCTCAGCAACAGGTGCAGTCCCGCGAAGGGCAGTTCGGCCTCGGACTCGACGCCGGTTCCCCGCAGCACCCGCATGTCCCGTGCCTGCTCCGCGGCGTACTCCAGCAGTGCTGACTTGCCGATACCCGGCTCACCGCGCAGCACCAGCGCCGCGCTGGTCCCCGCCCGCGCCCCGTCCAGCAGGGCCCGGACCGCCCGCTGCTCCTCGTGCCGCCCGCGCAACATGCCGGGACGATACCTAGGCGAGTACTGATACCGATGCTGATTCGGTCAGCCGCCGAGGCCCATAGCGTTCTCCCCAACAGCACGAACCGAGGAGAACGAGATGTCGCTTCAGGACAAGAACGTGATCATCTACGGCGCCGGCGGCTCGATCGGCTCGGCGGTGGCGAGGACCTTCGCCGCCCAGGGCGCGCGGCTGTTCCTGGCCGGACGCAGCCGGGAGGGCCTGGACCTGGTCGCCAAGGAGATCGACGCCGAGGTCGCCGTGCTGGACGCGCTGGACGAGCAGGCCGTGGACGAGCACGCCAGGTCCGTTGCCGACTCGGCAGGTGCCATCGACGTGTCCTTCAACCTGGTCTCCGGCGGGGACCTGCAGGGCATCCCGCTGACCGACATGACCACCGCCGACTTCACCCGACCCGTGCTGACCCGGCTGACCAGCAACTTCATCACGGCACGGGCCGCCGCTCGGCACATGGTCAAGCAGGGCTCCGGGGTCATCCTGGCGCTCACCAGCGGCTCCGCGCACGGCAGCCCGATGATGGGCGGCACCGGCCCCGCCGACGCCGCCACCGACACCTTCGTGCGCAACCTCGCTGCCGAGATCGGGCCGTCCGGGGTGCGGGTGCTCGGCATCTGGACCGCGGGGCTGCCGGAGACCCTGTCCCCGGCGAAGATCGCCGCGCACAGCGGGGCCCCGCAGATGGACGAGGCGGCCTTCCAGGGCCTGCTGGGCCACCTCGACCAGATGCGCATGACCCGGCGCTCGCCCACCCTGGCCCAGGTCGCCGCCACCGCGGCCTTCCTCGCGTCCGACCACGCGGGCGCGATCACCGGCACCTTCGTCAACGTCACCAGCGGGAGCTTCCCGAGCTGACTCAGTCGATCGGCGACATGTCCGCGTACCGGTCGCCGACCGCCGGTGCCAGCGCCGTGAGCCGGTGCAGCTGCTGCTCCGTCAGCTGCACCGACTCCGCCGCGATGTTCTCCTGTACCCGGGAAACCCGCTTCGTACCGGGGATCGGCGCGATGTCCTTGCCCTGCGCCAGCAACCAGGCCAGTGCCACCTGTGCCGGGCTCGCACCGACTTCCCCTGCCACCGCGACGACCTCGCCGACGATGTTCAGGTTCTGCTCGAAGTTGCCCGCCGCGAACCGCGGGTGTGTGCGCCGGATGTCGTTGTCCGCGAACTGGTCCCTGGACTGGATCGAGCCGGTCAGGAATCCCCGGCCCAGCGGGGAGTACGCCACGAAGCCGATACCCAGTTCGCGCATCGTCGGCAGGACCTGCGCCTCGGGGTCGCGGGTCCACAGCGAGTACTCGGTCTGCACCGCCGTGATCGGGTGCACCGCGTGCGCCCGGCGAATGGTGGCCGCCCCGGCCTCCGACAGCCCGATGTGCCCGATCTTGCCCTCTCGCACCAGTTCCGCCAGCGCGCCAACCGTGTCCTCGATCGGCGTGTTCGGGTCCACGCGGTGCTGGTAGTACAGGTCGATGTGGTCGGTGGCCAGCCGTTTCAGCGAGCCCTCCACCGCCGTGCGGATGTTCTCCGGCGAGCTGTCCAGCCGGTACTGCCCGCCCGCCGGGTGCGAGAGCATGCCGAACTTCGTCGCCAGCACGACCTCGTCCCGGCGACCGGCCAGCGCCCTGCCGACCAGTTCCTCGTTGCGGTACGGCCCGTAGATCTCGGCCGTGTCCAGGAAGGTCACGCCCAGGTCCAGTGCCGTGTGGATGGTGCGGATCGCCTCGCTGTCATCGCTGTTCGCGCCCGTGTAGAAGGCCGACATCGACATGGCGCCCAGACCGATCCGCGAGACGTCCAGGCCACCGAGTGAGATGTGCTCCATGCGGCCGACGCTAGTGCTGATCACACGGCGCAGCATGGGTGTGACACGGCCACCCTCAGCAGCGCGAACGCGCCTACCATTGGGTGCATGCCGGACCCGAACGCGCTGGGCGCCTTCCTGAAGGCGAGGCGCGCACACGTCAAGCCCGAGGAACTCGGCCTGCCGCGCGTCGGCGCCCGACGCGTGCCCGGCCTGCGCCGTGAGGAAGTCGCCTCCCTCGCCGGGTTGAGCGTGGACTACTACACGCGCCTCGAACAGGGTCGCGAGCTGCACCCCTCCGCCAGCGTTCTCAACGCACTGGCCCGGATCCTGCGCCTGGGCCAGGACGCGCAGCGCTACCTGTTCGCCATCGCCACACCCGGCCCGCGCGGGGCCACGAGCCCGCGGCAGATCAGCGCGAACCTGCTGGAGCTGGTCGAGGAGTGGACCAACCACCCCGCCGTGCTGCTCGACGACTGCCACCAGGTGCTCGCCGCCAACCAACTCGGCCGAGCCCTGTACGGCGGCCACCCGCACAGCGACAACCTGATGCGGCTGCTGTTCCTCGACCCTGACGGACGCACCTTCTTCCGCGACTGGAAGCAGATCGCCGCCTCCTCGGTCGCCGGGCTCCGCGCACTCACCGGCCAGGACCCGCACAACGCCGAACTCATGGCGCTCATCGGTGAGCTCACCGTGCACAGCCAGGAGTTCCGCCGCCTCTGGGACAAGGCCGAGGTCCGCCACAAGACCACCGGCCTGCTGCGCGTGCAGCACCCGATCGTCGGCGAACTCGACCTGCACTACGAATCCTTGCGTCCCAACGGTGCCCCTGACCTGCTGCTCAAGGTCTTCCGCGCCGAACGCGGATCCGTCATGAGCGAGAAGCTCGCCGTGCTCGGCAGCCTCACCGCGGCGGAGCCGGTTCAGCCAACTGGGTCCGACTCCGCGTCCGCTGGCGCACACTGACCTGGTTGTTGTGGGCCGATCTCCCGAATTTCAGGTGTTCGTTCCTGTCGAGTGAAATCCTCGTGTGGTTGTTGTGCGAAGTTTGCCAACCCCTGGCTTGTCCGATCAACGGATTCGGGCTCGCCCATTCGTGTGACGGGGTTGTGCGGGGCAGGGGCAATTGGGGGTTTGGCCGGTGAAGTCCCTGCTGATCGCAATGCGCGTGAGCCGGGAGCGAGGTGCTCGCCGTCCAGGTCGGCGCCGTCCTGAAACCGAGGATGACCAGGTCGTTCGGGGTGTGAGCGGGTGTGGACCGCCAAGTCCTCTGGTCGCTGTGTGATAGGTGTTGGCGCCTCTGGGCCGAGGAGTTGATCTTGAAGGCCGACATTTGAATACTTGCGGCTGTTGGGTCAGTTCGTACAGTCTCCCGGTATGAAGGAGAGGACGCCCACACCCGCAGGGTTGTGGTTTCCCATCGAGGCGCCCGATCTACCTCGAATGCCCGAGGAACGCCTGGTTGAAGGCGCGTTCCTACCACGACCTCTCCCTTCCGACCTGGCACTGGCATCTCGGACGCACCGCGAATTGGCCAGTGCCGAGCAGGCGCTGGGAAGGCTGGACGAGGCGGCTCACCGGTTGCCCGACCCCAGGATTCTGATTCGGGCCACGCAGATCCGTGAGGTGCAGAGCTCGGCACACCTGGATTCCGAACAGGCCGGACTGCTGGAAGTGCTGCTCGTGGACCTGCCCGGCGTCCACCCGAAATCCTCCATGGAGCCGGTGCTCGACGCGTACCTGAAAGCCAGCAAGTTGGGCTTCGAGGCTGTTAGCTCGGGTGCCGCGGTGGACATCGAGTTGCTCGTGGGTATCAGCAGAGCGTTCGCCGGTGAGCAGGCCGTCATGGCCGTCGATGACGTGATGCGCCACGAGCCCGGCTGGTTGGGCACCTCGGTGGCCGACGCCGTCCTGCTGACCAGTCCCGTGCAGCCGGACATGACCGCGGCGTTAGCGCAGTGGGAGACCTGGGCCGTCGGTGAGTGCACGTTGCCCCTGGTCGGCAAGCTTGCGCTCGGGCACTACCAACTGGAGGTGCTGCAACCGTTTCGCTTCGGCAACGGCAACATCGCCAGGCTCTACGTCGGACTCGAACTGTGCCGGGCCGGTGTGCTGCGTGGTCACTTCCTGCCCATCTCGGTGTGGCTGGACCGGCACCAGGACCGGTACCGCACGCACATCCGGCGCGTGGTGGACACTGGGGACTTCGAGCCCTGGCTCGTCTTCTTCGCCGAGGGCGTGCGCGAGGCGAGCCTTGGCCAGGTCCGGCTGGTGCGGTCGCTGGAAGCCACCCGGGACGACCTGTTGCGCAGGCTTGCCCGGCCCGGCAGCAGCCGCAACACCGGTGCGATCCGTGCCGTGCTCGCCGGACTGCTGGCGAATCCGGTCACCAACAACAACCAGATATCCAAGCGCCACCGCATGTCGGTCAAGGCGGCCACGGAGATCACCAAGCGATTGCTGCAGGAGGGATTCGTGGAAAACCTGGACGCCAAGACCTACGGCAAGGTCTACGTGGCGCGCGACTACCTGCGCTTGCTCACCCTGAACGACCCGCCACCACCGCAACAGGACAGTGAGGCATTCGAAGACCTCACGGAGTTCGGTGGTGAGAGCCCACTCGGCCCGCTATCCGGAGGATGACCGTCATGTTCCGCCTGTCCGGCTCGCCCCGCCTCGGTCGCCGTGGACGCCACCGCTTGACACGCACGGCCCGTCCCACGCTGTTGTATTTGCTGGTCCTCGCCGTGTTGATCAATCTGGTGGTGCTGGTCACCCACCACTTCCGTGCGCGGTAGCGCCACCGGTTACTGCGCTGTCCCATCCGCGGAGCTCGGCAGCGGCAGGCCGTCCTGGGTGCTGAGCAGTGCGCGGACCCGGTCTGCCGCCTGGTCGTCCACGTCGACGAGCAGCGCCAGCGCCGTGCTGAAACATCGCCTGGCCCGGCTGAACTGGTTCTGGCGCCAGTAGATCCTGCCGAGCGCCACCGCCACGTGAGCGTGTTCCACGGGTGCGGGCTCGGGCATGGCGCGGAAGGCCCTGTCGGCCCGCCGCAGGTACTCGACCGCGGAGTCGGACCTGCCCGCAGTGATCATCGTCAGGCCAACGGCGTGCAGAGCGTGAGCGTGTCCGCGGAGGTCGTTGCGCAGCTGGCACTCGGCGATCAGTTCGAAGTAGACGTCCAGTGCGCGGTGCAGGCGTCCCCAATCGCGGTACACCACGCCAAGCGCGTTCACGGCTGCGACTAACCGGTCGTGTTCCCCCAGCCTGCGCCAAATCGCCGTGGAACGGATCCGCTGTTCCTCTGCGCGTGCGAAGTCGCCTGCCTGGGCTGCGCACGCGCTGCTGAGGTCAAGCAGTAATCCCAACGCATGCGGATTGCGTGAGTGGATCGCGGCGTTCTCGCCCGCGCGTGCGAGCCTGTCGCGCCATTCCGCGTCGTTCAGCAGAGCGGGGGTCACCGGTACCAGCGACCACAGCCAGGACGCGAGGCGGATGGCGTCCTCGCCGTCACCGTCTTGGACGGCGACCGCCAGTGCGGCCAGCAGAACCGCACGGTGGGTCACTAACCACGTGATGGCGTCCGCCCTGGTGTCGATTGACTGATGTCCCGTCCGTCGCTGTGTCGATCTGGGCCGGCGCTGTCCCTGCTCCTGCAGGAGAGCAGTCGCGTGCTCAACACCAGCCGACAAGTGGGTGACCAACTGACGACGACTCTGGGTGTCCACTCGTTCTGGGGGGGCAAGACCGGATTGTGATGCCAATTCCGGTGCCGGGCGCACCCAGTCGTGCTCTGTCCTGATGAGCAAACCAGCCGCGAGCAGACCGTCGATCGCGGTCCTCGCGTCGGCAACGGGGAGATCGGCCATCACTGCCAGCAGTTCGACCGACAGGGCCTCCGCGTCCGCCGCGGCGAAGCAGTCGACGACCCTGGCTCCGGCTGGGCCAAGCGCAGGAAGGTCGCGGTCCCGTCCAGCGTGTTCGTCGCTCACCAGCTACAGCTCCTCGGCCTGGCCTGCCTCGTGACACTGCGGCGTACTGACGTCGGCCCAGGATGCCTCCCGAGTTCTGCCCTCGTGTGGCTCGCAGTCCCATCATGCGCGACCGATCCGGATCCCGGAACATCGGAGCTCGCGCAACCGCCCGAACAGCCCCGTCGAATCGGAACTACCGGCTCCAGCCAATCGAGTGACGGCCTCGCTCGAACGGGTGGTGGGCAATTCCCTCGTCGCACTAGTTGATCATGGCAGTTGTTCGGGGGACAGACTAGCCCTGCCGGTCTACCGTCCTCGCTTCGCCACGAGCAAGTGGTCAGACTTCTGACGGAAAGTGGGGGCGTTGTTACGCATTGTGTTTTGCGCTGATGTTGAGATGCTTGCCGCTGCCCGTGACCGCCTGTCCGAAGTGGAGGGACCGCTCGGCGACCTTGGGGCCGCTTGGCTGTCCTCCAGGCTCAAAGTTGTTCTGCCGCAACAACTTCGATGCCCCGTCCAGCCTGCCGCGAACAAGTCCTGTGTGGACCTCGACGTGGCCGCCGAGCCCGAGGCGACCGCGCGGGAATACGTGCCCCGCCAATCTGTCAGGTGGAGCGCTCGCCTTCCAGTCAGGCGGAAAATCCCGCCCAATGTGCCGATGTCCGCCTTCAGCGAATGAATTGCCGAACTCCCCCCGACTTTGTTGCCCCTTGACCTGGCGCGAGGCTCCGTCGCAAGCGTGATCGAACCTCTGGTTGGCAGGGGGCCGTGAAGCCTGCTTGACCTGATGCGAGGCTCCTTGCGAACTATGACGGAGGCCCTGCTCACCTGCAGCGAGCAGGGCCTCCGTCATACGAGTGCCCCCGGTGCGACCCGTATTCCATCCACGCGTAGCCATTCCTGCCGTGGACTGCTGGATTCCGCCACGGTTGACGTCGTTCGGCACCGTCGCTCGGGCGGTGGTACGCGGTGAATGCCGAGAAGATCATTATCGGGTTGACGCCATCACGGGCCGACGGCCTGGCCTGTGTTGTGTGCGGAGCCGACTACCTCCACGTCCCCCGTGTGTTGTCGGTCGGCCGGTCAGCCATCGGCTCGCAGGTGTTCGCCTGTCAGGCACGGCCGCGAGTTCGTCCTCGGCAGCTTACTGTCACCGGTTTCGGGCTTGGTGCCGCTACAACCTGGTCTGGCGTCAAACTGCTGACTCAGGACGCTAAAGGTTGTCCCGTATTGATCAAGAGTGTTGGCGGGCATGGGTGACAGCGGCCTTGTCTGCTGTCGGGGGCCGCTCAGGCCGTCATGGACAGATTGCGCATCTGCGCGATGCCTCGGGTGGCGTGCCAGACACCGTCGCGTTTGCGGCGGCAGTTGCGCAGGATGTTCCAGGACTTCATGTGTGCCAGGGCGTGCTCTACCCGTGCGCGGACGCTCTTGTGGACGGTGTTGAGGTCTTCTTTCCATTGCGGCAGCGGTGGTTGTCCCTTGCGGGGCCTGCGGTAGGGCATGATCACCCCTGGGTTGCCCTGGTAGCCGCCGTCCGCCAGCACGTTCGCGCCCCGGCACTGCTCATCGACGCCGGAGTCGGTGTAGGCGCGGCAGTCGTTGCGGTTGCCCGGCGTGGGTTCGCCGACCGCGACCACCAGGCGGGTATTGGCGTCGATGACGACCTGCATGGTCACCGAATAGCGGTAGTTCTTCGACGAGGCGGACATGCCGCGGTCGTGGGTGGGCACCAGCGTGCCGTCCACGATCAGCACGGTGTCCGGGCCGTGCTCGCGGGTCACCGGCGCGAGCGCCAGCAGCGGCGCCAGGTGATCCACCACGCGGTTCGCGGCCGACTTCGAGATCCCGAACAACAGCGCGACCTGCCGAAACGTTAGATTCGTCCGGTAGTACACCGCCACCAGCAACACCCGATCCGCCAGCGACAAGCCCCACCGCCGGCCGGTGCCGGTCTGCTCACCACCCCGACGGGCCACGATCCGCACGAGCTTGCGAAACACCCGCACCGACACGCCCGTGAACACCGGCACCCACTCCGGCCGGTCCGCACTGATCACCTGCTCCACATCACGATCATCGATCTTGCCGAGACAGCGTTACGGGACAACCTTTAGGACGCCATCTCCTCCAGGAATGCCTGGGTTTCGGGATCCGTCGAGCACACCGCCGTGCCGCGCATGCCCCGGGTGAGCAGCACCTTGTAGGTGTTCTTGACCAGCGCCGCAAAGTGCAGGTCGCCCGCCCTGCGCAGGTCGGGGTCCTTCGACAGCTCCCGGATCGCGACCCAGCGGCCGTCCCGGCGGACGAGGTCCGGACCGAAGATCACGCCGGACCAGTCGTACTCGAAGCCCTGCGCGGTGTAGATGCAGCCGACCTGGCCGAAACCGCGCTCGTCGGTCGCCCAGTAGTCGGACTCCGGCACGTCAGGCACCTTCGGCTTGGCATCGGCCTTCGCGTTCCACGGCCGCCGCCAGTCGCCAATGACCACGTCCTCCACCAGCCGTGGGGCCTCGCCCTCAGGCTGGACGGGGTTGCTCCACTTCCAGCAGTACCCGGCCGCGAGACGGCCAGTACCGTCCTCGGCCTGCTGCGCCAGCACCCACTTCTCCAGCTGGGCCGGCGACGGCGCCGAGGTCACGGTGATGCCCTCGTCCAACGGCCCCGCGATCTTGCTCCACGGGATCGGCGGGCCCACCTCCCCGCCCAGGCCGAGCAGCCGGGCGACCCAGGTGTCGTACGAGACGGAGCCGCCGCACCGCAACTGGTCGTGCAGGCGGACAACCTCCACCTTGCATCCCGCCGCCTCCGCGGCGGCAGCGATGTCGGCCTCCGTTCCCATCTCGCCAGGCCGGACGACCTGGTTCTCGTCGAGTAGGAACACCGGTACGGCGGCCACGGCGAGGAGTTCGTCGATCTGCCGGCGTGCCTGGTCCCGGGCCTGCTTGGGCGTGAAGCGGCTGACGCTGTTCTCCCGGATGCGATGCGCCTCGTCGCAGACCAGGACCTGAAGGGAGGACGGGTCGGCGGTCATGAAGGAGTTGAAGTACTTGAACGTTCCCTGCAGACGCGTGCTGCCCTTGCCACCGTACTTGCGCATCGTCTTGGTGAACGCCTTGGACCCGGTCGCATGGGCGACCTCGACTCCGCGCCGGGCGAGCTCGGCGACCAGGCTCAGCGCGATCACACTCTTGCCCGAACCAGGGCCACCCATCACGATCACTGCGGTGCGCGTCATCGCTGCCTTCGACCTGACCACGGCGTCGAGAACGATCTCGTAGGCAACCTTCTGATCGTCCAGCAGCACGAACTGCTTGCGGTCCTGGAGTTCGGCCGCCACGTGCTTCAGGAAGGCCTTCGTCGGTCGGTGCTCGAACGTCAGGAAGTCGTCGCCTGCGGTCCGGTTCACGTCTCGCCTGCAACCGACGCCGAGGACGGAGCGCAGGTGGTCGACCAGCTTCGCCCGCTCGTCCAATGTGAACAGCCGACCGTAGTCGTCGATGCGGTCGCTGGCGACGTCGGCCCGCCGGGCGTTGTGGAGGTAGGCGATGCCGTGCACGGTCCGCGGCCGATCCGCCAGCGCGGGCGTGTGGTCGAGGAAGTACTGGCAGTAGCAGCGGACCTGCTCCGCCGGGTGCAGCTTCCTGCCGAGGCCCGGCACGGTGACCACGGACTCCAACAGTGCCTCGGCGCGCGACCACTGTTTCAGCTCCACGAACACATAGCTGGTCTCGTCGGTTCGCGGGTGAATTCCGCAGAGGACGACGTCGATCCGCATCTTGCTGTGCGGAAGTTGATGCTCCAACAGCACTTCCACGTCGCCGAGACCGGCGTCGACCAGGTCCCGGAACAGGACGGGCAGGCTGTTTTGCCAGGAACGCACCTCGGCGGCGCTTGCGCGCGTGCCTGCATACCTGGCCTGTTCCCGCAAGTGCTCGATGAGTTGTCCTGCGTCGGATCTTGCGAGTAGGTCCGACACGCTGCCACGAACGAGAGCCACTTGATCCCCCAAGTCGGTGTAGTCGACAAGACTAGTGCCTGGGTTCGGTCGATCACGCGGAGACACGCTATCGGGTTCATTTTCGGACGGAAAATTCTGTCAAGGAGTAGGCTTTGTTGACATGGATGAGCGTGAGCAGGTGGTGTCGCTTCTCGGTCGTGCCGGCGTGCTCGCGGCGATCCGGTGGGCATACAGGTCGGCGTACGGCGAGGTCTGGCGTGACTTCAACCCGCAGGGTGGCCATGACCAGGGCTGGGTCGGCATCACCGCGCACAAGCTGCTGATCGACCGGCTGGACAGGGTTTTCCAGGCCGAACGGTTCGCGGTTCAACCGGGGGAGAGCCACGTCGGCCGCGACGTGCTCGCCGACGGAATCGCGGACAGCGACTTCCAGAGCATGCCTGTGATCGAGCCGAGCACGGTCGTGCACGCCGACCTGAACAACTCGCCGGGCTGGATGCTCGGCGACTGGCGCTGGCTGATGGCGTCCTTTGAGTACGGCCGGATCGATCACATCCGATGGCCCCAGCGGAGCGAGACCAAGGGGATGGTCGCCCGCCAGCCGTCCGCCGGTGGCGACGACGGCCTCTTCTCCCTCGCGGACCTGCCGGACCTGCCACCGTTGGAGAGTCTTGAGGACGCCGAGCGGCTGTTGCGCCGCACACTCGTCCTGGCACACGCCATGGATCTGGAGACCGGCGAGACGCAACTGTTCCTCGGCCGTAGCCGGTGGAACTTCGACAAGGCCGACCCGTGGGTGTGGCGGCACGACCTGTCCGTGCCGCCGCCGTCAACCAGCGTGCTGCCGGTCGACCCGGTCCCGGACGACACGGATGTCCCGGGCGCACAGCGGCATCTACCTCGTGCTATTGGTGAGGCATGAGTGATCGGCTCGATGATGTCGCCGTGTTCTTCGACGGTGACCGTCTGACACTTGCCCGTCAGCTCGCCGGGTTGCGCAAGAACGCCCTCGCCGGGTTGATCGGCAAAACACCGACCGCAGTCGCCGCGTACGAGAGCGGGTTGAAGAAGCCCGCCCCCGCGACGATCGCGGCGCTGTCACTCGCCCTCGAGGTCGAGCCGGCTTTCTTCACGGCACGGCCGCGCACGATGGTCGTGGCCACCACCCCGCACTTCCGTTCGCTCCGCTCGACCAGTCAGATCTCCCGCGACCAGGCGGCTGCCTACGGCAGGCTTGCCGTTGACATCTCCACCGTAATCGAGCGACATGTCGAGTTCCCGGTCCGGGACCTGCCGAGCTGCCCGGTTCCGGTCGACGCCGTCGGCCGGCTGCCCGAGGAGGCCGCCGCACTGGTCCGCCGGCGCTGGGACCTGCCGAAGGGGCCTGTCGGCCATCTTGTCCGACTGGTCGAGAATCGTGGCTGCCTCGTCGTGTTCAGCCCGATGGGCAACGCCACCGTCGACGCGTACTCGTTCGACACGCCGCAGCGGCCGGTGATGCTGCTCAATCCGATGAAGGACGACTACTACCGGCAGCGGTTCGACGTCGCTCACGAGCTGGGGCACCTGGTCATGCACGTCGACGCCGAGCCCGGCGGGCGGACCGTTGAGGACCATGCCAATCGGTTCGCCGCCGAATTTCTCATGCCGACGGAGGACATCGTTGACCAGTTGCCGAATCGGGCCGACTGGCGTCGGCTCGGCGAGCTCAAGCAGCACTGGAACGTGAGCCTTCAGGCGTTGCTGTACCGGGCCAGAACACTGCGGGTGATGAGTGACGCCACCTACCGCAACGCCATGACCACCGTCACCAGCCGTGGTTGGCGCAGGCGGGAACCCGGTCCCCGGCCGCTGCTCGAGCAGCCTTCGCTGCTACCCAAGGCCGTCGAGCTGCTCACCGATCAGGCCGACGTAGACGAGCGGGCGCTCGCCGCCGAGTGCCAGGCCCCGCTGGGGCTGTTCCGCACGGTCGTGTCCCGCCTGCCTGAGGTGACTGCGCTCCGGCAGCCTGCGGGTAGTCCGGTCATGTCGCTGCTGAGGAGCTCGGACTGAGCGCCTTGCCCTGGCCGGCTTGGGTTGTCCGACTCCGGGTGGCGACTCGTGCCGCCACGCTGAGGGTGGCCTGTCGACCTCGAATCTGGCGCGAACAGCGACCTGCGTGTACCCGTTCGTCAACTGGTTATCAGTCCTGAACGAGGTGCCAACGTCGGCTGGTAGGCCGAGCGACCCGGGTGCTGGAACAAGATCGAGAGTCTTGTCTGGGCACCGCCCAGCAGGCTGGCGTTGACACAGCCGCCGCGGCCACAAGCAGCGAATCGGCTGACAGCGCGATCCACAGTGACGTCGCGACCGTGTCCGGTATCCCGGATACGGAATGGTTGGTGGCCACCAGACGGGCGAAGGAGAAACAGAACCTATAGCCCCACCAACGCCAGATCGCCCACTCCATCGGACGCCACCTCAGCAGGGAGTGGATCGCAATTGGCAAGCGGGCAGCACAGGGGTTGAATGCGAACTGTACACCGAAAAGATCGCGGCGGCGGCTTGCATTGCACAATTGGATGAGTCGAACCGGCGCATCCGAGCACGACAGGCATTTTACCGCGTTCCTCGCGCTGAATATGACCGACGCACTAGAGAGGTTGCTGTGGTGGCTGTTCGAGACCGTCCGTGGGCTGGCTTCCGACTGACTGGATACTCGAGATCGCCGATGGGTGGAACCATGTCTGAAACAGAAGAAAGGCTTGCTCGGAATGTGCGTCCCTGGCGCGACGCTTGCTACATTCATGCAGGGGAACGTCTGGAGTTAGTTGATGATTCGCGCCTATGGAAAAATTAAGCTAAATCGTCGAGGTAAGAGCCTGTCTCATGTGGTGTTCTTGGTCAGCATTTTGTGGAAGGTCAAGGCTACGGCCAGGGTGAGGAAAGCGCAGCAGTGGTTGGCTTTGTGCTCGTAGCGGATGGTCAGGCGGCGGTAGCCGACCAGCCAGGCGATCGACCACTCGATGGCCCACCGGTAGCTGTTGAGTTTCTCGCTGGACTCGATGAACTTGCGGGCGATGCGCGGGAGGATGCGCCGGACACGAAGCCAGGCGCGCCGGTCGGCGAGGTCATATGCCGTGTCAGCGTGCGGCTTGGCAGGCCGAGCGCGGCGCGGTCCCCGGCGCGAGCGGATCGGAGGATAGCCTTGACCAACGGTGTGAGGACTTCATGATCGTTGGTGTTGGCCGTGGAGACCCCCGCGGCCAGCGGCAGGCCACCGCAGTCGGACAGGGCGTGGATCTTCGAGCCCGGTGTGCCCCGGTCGACCGGGCTGGGCCCGGTCATCGCGCCTTTTTTCGCCCGCACCGAGGCCGCGTCCAGCACTGCCCGTGACCAGTCGACCAGGCCTTGGCTGCCCAGTTCGTCAGGCTCGCGCGGTGCGGGCGTCGCCTCAGTCTGGCCGTGGTCCAGTCGGTGAACCGGCGGTGCGCGGTCGGGACGGTGCCCCCGAACGGGGGCGGCAGATCCCGCCAGGCACAGCCGCTGGTCAGCACGAACACGATCGCGGTGAACACCACGCAGTCATCCACCGGTGCCGTACCGCCACCCTGCGGGTGGGTGGTGAATGAGCGGATCCATGGCTGGGCCAGCGTCCACAACTCGTCGGGCACCAGCCGCTGCGGGAGTTTGTCCACCACGACCCATCATCATCACAGCAACCCACCAACACGCATTTCGAAAGGCACCCGAAGGCGGTCTATCTTCGTGAGGACGCTCTGCTCGATGCAACCTCCTGGTTCTTCGCGGATCGCGTGTTCAGGCCCCAGTGCCGCGAGCTACTGGCCGCTGATCTCGCCGGACTGGACGACCGGGCAGCATGGGGTGGGCGACCGAGAGAGAACGGCTGCAACGGGTGCCGGCGGATATTGACCGGCGGCAGAACTCGATCCTTCGGCAAGCGCAGGACGGCGATCCGGACGCCCATTCACCAAGACGCTGCGACGCAAGTTCAACGAACTCGAAGCCGAGAAGAATGCTGCTCTCGCACTACTCGACCAGTTCGATGAAGCCGAGCCGGTCTGACCTGTCGCCCAGGACATCGCACTGCTCGACGCGCTACCCATGCTGGTATTCAACCGGGTCAAGGCCCCCGGGGCAACTGCTCCGGAAGCTGTTCGAGACCACCCAACTCGCCATCCCCATGCGGCCGGACAGCGACCTGGTGACCATCACCATCAAGCTCCCCGCCGGCCGCATCGACGAGATTGTTGATGTAGGCCCGACCACACAAGCGCCCGTAACCAAGGTGGTTACGGGCGCTTGTGTAGATGCTGAAGTGCCCCCGGCAAGGCACACAACAGATGGGAACAGCTTCGATCAGCGGTTCGGTGAGGGGACGGCTGATAGTTGAACACCGTCGGTCACTTGATCGGAGTTGTCAACGGTTCGCTGATCTTGACACCGGGCGGACTCTTAGGTTCTAGTGCTTGTCGCAACACTCCTGATCATGAAGGGCGTGTTGATGGCGAGACGAGGTCGAAAGCGACGGCCGGAGCTCGAGTCGGAGTACTGGCAGTTGATCATGTCCGGCGTGGGCACCGTCGAGGCACGCAAGATCGTAGGCATCGGCCGCAAGACCGGCTACCAGTGGCGAGCGGAGAACGGCGGGTTACCGCCAGCACGAGTAGCCGAGGACGCCCGATCCGGCCGGTACCTATCCCTGCTGGAACGACAGCGAATCGCCACCCTACGACGCGACAGCTTGGGCCCTCGGGCGATCGCCCGTCTCCTTGGCCGGTCGCCATCCACGGTCAGCCGCGAACTCAACCGCAACATGCTCTCCCGCGACCGCTGCTACGACGGCGACCTGGCCCACGCGCGAGCACGGCAACGCGCGCGCCGGCCACGCCGCAGTCGACTGATCACCGACACGGACCTACGCGAACTCGTGCAGGCCAAGCTGGAGCTGGAGTGGAGCCCAGAACAGATCGCCGCATGGCTGCGCACCGAGTTCCACGACCACCTCAGCTGGCATCTCTGCCACGAAACGATCTATTAAGCGCTCTACCACGGCGGCCGCGGCGGGTTGAGCCGCCAGCTGACACGACGGCTGCGCACCAGGCGTCCCCTACGCAAACGGCGCCGTCGCCCCGACCAGCGGCGTAGCCGGTTCATCGCGTCGACCCAACTCATCGACCACCGCCCGCCGTCGTCCTGGACCGTTCCCGGATCGGGGACCGGGAAGGCGACTTCATCCTCGGCAGTGGAAGCCAGTCCGCCATCGCCACCCTCGTGGACCGGGCCAGCCGCTACCTGATGCTCGTTCATCTCCCGATCAACCGCACTGCGGAGTCCCTCCGCGATGCGTTGGTCGGAGTGCTGGGCGACCTGCCGGCGGCACCTGCCGGCGGCCGCACGGTTGACGCTGACTTGGGACCAGGGATCGGAGATGGCCTACCACGACGAGATCGCCCCGCTGCTGCGTGACAGCGTGTACTTCGCCCACCCGGCAAGCCCGTGGCAGCGCGGCACGAATGAGAACACGAATGGCTTGCTGCGTCAGTACTTCGACCTGTCGGTTCACACAGAAGCGGACCTGCGCGCGGTCGCGGGCCGGCTCAACCGCAGGCCCGGAAGACGTTGGGGTGGCGGACGCCGGCGGAGGTGTTTCACGCTGCTCTGGCATGATGGACGAGGCCGCGTTACGACGACCGCTGGAATCCGCCTTGTCATGAGCTGCCGACGCCACAGAGGACCCAGTCGAGTTCCTGGCGTGGGCGTCGGCTATGAGCTCGCGGAGTCGTGATCCGCTTGCTGGCTGGCAAGACTGAGCTTCAGCTCGCGGGGGTGTCCTCCCAGCGCCGATACACGTAGGCGAGGTCAAGTTCGCAATGCGCGGCGATCTTCTGATGCAAGCTCTTTTGGCTGTCGCTCACCGTTTTCCCATCCGTCAGGTAGGCTACGATCAACGGCCGGGAGGTCGAGCCTACGGCTTTGTTCACCGCCGCCCACAGCAGGTCCCTGAAGGTTCGAGGTCGTCCCCAACAGACGTATCGGCGTTCGCGACCGTCCGTGATCAGGCAGTGCATCGGCTTCTCTCTTATGCTTTCGGACAACACTGTCCAGGAGTTGCCGAGAATCTCCGTGATGAATTCGCTCGGGGGTGCGAGCCGCCTGCTCGCGTACTTGGCGTACGGCCCGAAGTTTTCTAGCGCCCGCGCGTACTCCTTGAGTGGGCCGTCCTTGAGCCAGACACGCATTCCCTCAGCGGTGTAGTAGTCAGCCAACTTGCCGCCGATCGAGGGATCCTCCACCCAGTGCCGGTAATGCGTGGTCTTCTGCCGGACGGGGACGTCTTCCCAATCGAGTGAGTCCGCCTGCCTGTAGAGCTCGCGGAGCACGGACTCCCGGATTTCCTGGGGCACGGGTATTTCGGGCATGAAGCTGACCTTACCCAGGTCTGCGCGATCTCAGAGCGCTTCGCTGAGCACGCTCGCGACGCGATCGGCGGCAGACACCGGATCCTCGTGCTCCCAGCAGCGGACGACGGTCCAGCCATGGGTAGCGAGCGCCTGGTTGGTCTCGGCGTCGCGTTGCCGGTTCTCCGAGATTTTCGTTCGCCAGAACTCCGAGTTCTTCGTCGCCGGGCGATAGTGCTCTGGACACCCGTGCCAGTAGCAGCCGTCGACGAAGACCGCGACCCGAGCCTTCGGGAAAACGATGTCGGCGGTACGTCGCAGTGTCGGCACAGGTCGCACCGATACGCGATAGCGCAGACCACGAGCGTGAAGGAGCGCCCGAAGCTGGCGCTCGGGCGTGGTGTCGCGGCTGCGGTTGCCTCGCATCGACGCCCGTACCTCGGCGGATGATGCCCAAGACTCGGGCGGTAGCGCCTGGTCGTGAACAAGCCCCTGGGACCGAGCAAGATTCCAGCCGCCTGCCAGGTTGGCGGCTCTGGTGGTGTTCGTGACCGGCCCCAGCGATCGGCTGACCGGCTGGCCACCAACGGTCCACCTCAGGTACGCGTGGACTTTGTTGTCACGTGTTAAGGGTTTCAGCACGATTGAACCGACTGCGGTTCCTCCGGTCTCAAGCCGTACCGCACGCCTGTGGTGACCGCCGGCTGCCTTGTCCTGTTCGGACTTGACCGCCGCCCTCGACCTACCTGCTCGAGGCTTCCAGGCTTGTGCGGGAGGAACAGTCACGCGCGATTCTCGACGTCGTCCAACACCTTCGCCACCGCATCGGCGAAGACCTCGCCGAGCAACACCGGCACCGCGTTGCCGAGCTGACGCATCTTCTCTCCTCGTGGTCCGCTTAGCTTCCAGCTGTCCGGAAAGGTCATGACCCTGGCCGCTTCTCGGACCGTCATGTACCTGTGTCGGTAGCGCAACCCCGACGGAGGACGCGGGCCCGTGATGCGGGTGTCGGTCAGCATGACGGACTCGCCCCCAGGCACGCCGTGGACGCCCGCTTTCACAGTCTTCGCGGGACGGTCGAGCAGGTTGGGTGTGTGGCCTGGGTAGATCCGCCCATCAGGCCAGCCGACGTGATCGATCGGCATGTCGTCATATTGCACGCGGTCCAGTCGATCCCAGGAAACCGCCGGCAACGGCTTCTCGTCGTTGTCCAGCCCGGCGATGGCGTCGCGCAAAGTACGCCACGGCTTGAACTCGCTCTCCTCGTCGCCGAGCGGGATCTCGTCCTGCAACCCGGCCATCACGTGATCGCGCACGTGCTTGGCGACCTTCGGGTGACGAGCCCAGTACTCCCCGCTGATCAGCGACTGACGCAACGCGCGTTCGGAATGGGTTGCCTTGACTGCGTCCCGCAGGATCGTCTCGTCGATGTCGAGATCCCCCCGGAAGGCGACGATGATCACTCGGTTCCGGATCTGCGGAACGCCATAGTCGGCGGCGTTGACCTCGAACTTGTACACCCGGTACCGCTCGTGCGACGCCGCCTTGGTTTGCTCTTGCTTGGCCTTGAGGATCGCGTCGTGCTGCAGCCAGCTGGCTTCTGGGTCTCGCTCCTCGAACGGGAACTCCAGTTCACGGAGGATGTAGTCGAAGTAGGGCTTGAAGGAGGGGCGCAGCAAGCCGCGGACGTTCTCGCAGATGACAGCCTTCGGCTGGATCTCCCGGATGGCTCGGAACATCTCTGGGAACATGTTGCGCTTGTCCTCGTCGCCCTTCGCGACGCCGCCGAGACTGAACGGCTGACAGGGTGGTCCGCCCGCCAAGAGGTCGACTTCGCCCTGTAGGTAACCCATTTTCAGGTCCCGCACGTCCCCCTGGACCAGCGGCCAGGGTTCGTCTTCCCCCGGGATCCGTTCCTCTTCGCCGCGCGGGACTGCCCCGTTCGCCTCGAGGGTGTCGCAAGCATGCTTGACGTACTCGTTGAGCAAGAGCGGTCGGAAGCCCGCGCGGTGTACGGCCATGGCCAGGCCACCGCCACCAGCGAACAGTTCGACCGACTTGCGTCGCATCGGCGTCCGCTCGTCCGGCATGGTCGGATCCTACCGTGCCGGATGCGGCGGATTTCGGAGGCTGTCGGCTCGTGTCTTGCTTGCCGCGCGGGGGATCCCACTCACCTGTCGACGATCGCGTAATGCGGCTTGTCCGGCGATTTCACACGGTAGACGAGCGGTCGGTGGTCATCGGGGATGGCGGCGTCAGGAAGCTGGAGCATGAGCGCCATCACGAGTCGCTTCGGGTAGCCGTCGTCCGCGATGTCGTTCTTCTTCAAGTCGTCGTTGCTCATGACCGGATAAAGGATTACGCAGCCGGACCTCGCGGTCCTTCCGGGGAGCTCGTCGATCGCCTGGCGGTGAAGGCTCTCGGAGTTTCCGCGGATGCTGATGTCGTGCTCGACCTTCCGGCCGTGGACGGTGAACATGCCGACACCCCTGATGTTCATGGGCTTCCGAGTCTTTCGCTGCGGCAGCATGACGTCCCAGTGGTCGATGACCTCATCGGACAAGGTCGCGATCCACGCGAGATCCGGTGCGAAGGTGTCAGGTGTTGCCCATGTGAGGCTGCGGAGGACATTGACCATCACCTGGTGCGAGACGGTGCCGGTCAGCGCGTCGAAGCTGCGGGTCCCGGCGCGCAGTGTGGTCAATGTCGCGGCTGCCTTGAGCAGCGGCACGCACGCGTCGATGTTCTGGTCAAGCGCATCCTGATCATCGAGGCTCGGGTAGCCGGAGCTGGGCTCCTTCGTCTTGGTTCGCTTCTGGACCAGCTCTGCGTTGTACATCTTGTTTGGTGCCGTTGGCCGCAGACCGTGCCTCATCACCAGTGGCTGGACATGCTCTGGGGTGATGGTCGGCCGCCCATCGGCCATGTCGGCGTACTGGCGAAGCTCTTTGCGGAAGTGTTCTTCATCACGACACGCGGCCTCAAACGCGTCCCGCACCTTCTTCGTGACGAAGAGTCGGACCAGGTCGCGGTATCCGGGCCGGAATCCGAACCAGCGACCCATCTGCATCAACGCCTCGGCGTGGCCAACGCCGCGGGAGTAGTAGGTCACCGTAAGTCCCTCGACGGTGAATCCTCGTGCGAGCTTGTTGCCACCAATGAGGACTCGCCAAACGGGCCGTTTGTCGAAGTCGAGATCCTCTTGTTCGATGTCCGTCTCGCTGTTGACGACCAGTACCGGGTTTGCGTTGGGGGCGATCTTGCGCGCCGCCTGGCCGATGTACTTCGCCACTTCCTCGAACAAGCTGGGTGTCGGCACGTCGGGCTTGAGCGCTGCGGAAACCGGGCTGAAGTCGTTCACGAACAGGTCCTGAAACCGCTTGTAAGCACCACCGCTCAGGTAGCCGGCGCTTTGCCACATCGCCTGGATGTCCTGGGCGTTGGCCTTATGGCCGGACTTCCGCATCGTCTCGTGAACGAGCATCGTGTGGTGCCTGAACTCCTTGCACCCATGTGCTTCCCGGTAGAGCTTGATCGCTCCCGCGAGCACGAAGGAGTCGAGCGCTGCCTGCAGTTCTTTCTCCTCATCGCCCTTGCCGACGAGTCGGACGTGCGCCTTCTCCCCAGAGTTGGCGTACGTCTTCTCCTCATCTGGGATGGTTCGGTCCAGGTCGTGGAAGTCCTCTGCTCCCATGTAACCATCTGGCCGCGGCAGGGAGATGAGGTAGTCCTTCGGAAAGATGTCCTCAGCGTCATAAGGATCGACGAAGACGTTCGCGAAGGGTGTGGCCGTGTAGCCGACATACTGCACACGGGGCAGCATGCCGAGCAGGTCAGAAATGTGCTGGTTGATCGCTGTCCGTTTCTTCTTGTTCTCGTCCCACAGCTCTTGCCACTTCCGCTGGTCGACGGTGTTGACCGAGGCTTGGTCCGATTCGTCGTCGATGATGAGGGCCGGGATGTCCTCCAACTTGTCCGCAGTGTGCTTGAGGTCCTTGACCAGGTTCTTCAGCACGGACGAGTTCTTCTTGACGATGATTAGCCGAGCGTTGCTGGTGAAGAGGTTGTTCTTGTGCCACAAGGGCTGTGACTTGTCTTCGCGTTCAAACTCCAACGCCGGCAACCCTTGCTGCAGCTTTCGGTAGTCGAAGTTGCGGGTGGTCATGCGGTGGATGTCCGGGCGTCCGATGTCGGAGGGCCTTGCACCGTGGCTCACAAACCTGCCCCCGAGCCAGTCCTCGTCATCGAGGTAGTCGACGCGGTCGATCGCGCTCGGATCGTCCTCGTTAGCGCCGCGCAGGATGTTCTCGCGACCGACCAACTCCATGTCCAGACGCCGCTGTGTCTGTTCCCGCAGGAGGTTCGTCGTGCCGGTCATGACGATGATTAGGCGGTAACCGGCGTCGATGGCTTTGGCGATCACGCCGGTGAAGTTGGCCGTCTTACCGCTCTGAACGTAGCCGACCACCAATCCCTTGGTCTGTCCGGCTTCCTTTCGTGAAGGATTGATCAGCCGCTCGACGACATGGGTCGTCGCTGTGTCCAAATTGTCGAGCGCTTCCGCGTCCCAGCCACGTTGCGTTCGGAGGTACTCGAGGTAGTCACGCCAGTAGAAGTCCCGCTGCTGCTTGACTTCCGGCGTATACCACGGATCCCACGGGCCGGCGATGACGGTCGTGTTGTCGCCGCCGGAGGGCGGGAACTGCTTGTCAAAGACGTCCTTGGTCGAGTCGTCGAGTCCAAGTGCCTTGATTACAAGCGATCGGCGCTCGTCCGTGTTCGGCTGAGTACCGTTGGTCCACTCGTTTCCCGCCACCGAGGCGTTGTCCCATTTGATCAACGCCAGATGGAGGTCAAGGTGCAGCCTGTCGTTGACTTCGCTTCCAGCGATGTGCTCACGAAGCTTTTCCTCTGAGGCGTCGAGATTCGGGTCGATCTCCTCGGCTTCCAGGAGAGCGCGCCGGATGAGATTCTTCGGTGCGCCACCCTCCATCGCGCGCAACGCGTTGGTGTAGGCCAAGACGATAGGGTTGGTCATGTCGGTCCTTCACGCGCGATGGCGGTCGCGATGATCTTGGGCAGGTCCGGCGAGCTGTTCAGCCCGTCCAGGCTGATACGGTATCGGACGTCGACGATCCGATCGAGCCCGAACACGTTCGATCGGAGGGAGTCTGGAGTCAGCTTGGGGAATTGATCCGTGACGAGGTAAGCAGCGCTGTCCGAACGCGGTGTCCAGCGGGTGCCCAGTCGATCCCGGTACTCGTCGGACCATCCGGACGCCGCTAGCGCCTCCTCGAACTTGCCGGCGGCGGTGGATGAACCGACGGCTGCCCGGACGCTGTCAACTACCTCCGGCAGTGTGCGGCCCGCGTTTCCCGCATTGGTGATCTGGTGACTCACCAGCCACAAAGGCCGATCTTGGGTGGGCATGAGCTGAGTCAAGGATTCGATCCAGTGGGTACGGTGCTCACTGGTCGTCGTCTTGACCTCGATGTCGAGCTCGGCGAGCCCGAAGTCGTGTTCTTCTGCTTGACCACCGCGCCAGGCCTGGATCGCTTTTCTGGCTCCTAGTACCCGAACGAGCGTGGCCATCACCAGCAGCTCGCCGAACAGGCCGACTTCGCGCTCCCTGGACATCGTCTCTGGGGTGCGCAGCAGGGACGTCATCTTCTCCAATGTCGCCCTCAACGCATCCCCCGGCGACATGCCGGCTACCTGAACGCGGTCGGCCATTGAACAGAGAACCGGGTACGCGTCGCGGAACAACGCGGGGACGGTGACCACGACCTCGAGATACCGGACGCCGTCCCGCGTCGCGATCCGGGAAATGATGTTGCGCAGCCCCGTTTCCGGCGCTTCGGTCTTGACGTGGACCTCGATGCGAAGCCCGAGCTCTGGCTTCGCCGCGTGGATGAAGATGAACGAGCGCGGCGCGCCCTGAATGGGGATGACGGCGTTACCGCCGGTGGCGAGATACTTGTCGAAGCTCTCGACCGATGCGTGGCGCTTCGTGACAGCAGCGCTGGCTGTCACTGTCGCTCCGCCTGTACTGCGGTCGTCAGGATCTTCTGCCAAAGCTCGATGTTGTCCTTGTCCCTAGGCCCGAGGTACTCGCCCTCGAAAACATTCGCAACGAGAAGGTAGAGGAGCGATTTGATCAGCGGCACGTCGTTCAGTCCGGCGTGTTTGCCGCCGAGCAGCATCTGCCGGTACCGCCTGTTGAGCCACAGAGTGCTGGACTCCCGGTCCACCTTGAAGAACGTGTCGTCGGTGAAATCGATCCACTTGATCTCGATCGGCTTCTCACCGCGGATCCCAGGGATCTCCTTCTCGATCGTGGAGCGGACACGTGGCGGAAGACCCGTACCGGGATGGATCATAGGTGTGCGCTTGGCGGTACGGGCTTGAGATGTCCGATAGACCTGCTCGGCGGTGTCGAGGTAGCTATCGAGAGTGGTCCCGTCAGCCGCAGTCGCCGCAGCGGCGAGTCTCGCGAACTCAGGGCCGACTTGAACGCGGGACTTCTCCGGGTTCATCTGAAAGAGCCCGGTGACATCACCATCGATGTTGACTTCGACCCTCGCGAGTTGGAGTCGCCTGTCGGAAGCGTGTATACCTTCCCATCCGCCGGCTTGCAACAGACGGTCGCGGCGATAGAAGAATAGTCCCTGATGGCTGGATGGGGTGCCGGACAGTCGGAACTGTGGCGTGTTCGACCGTCCTGACCAGATGTGGCAGCGGAACGTCAGCTCGTAGTCGCCGGCCTTCGCCGTCAGCTCCTTGGGGAAGTCTGTTCGGCCCGATCGCGAGTATCCGAACGGGTTTAGGGGTGTCACCGGAACGGGTGAGCTGATGAAGGAGGCGTCGATGTCCTGAACCTCGATTTCAATGGTCAGTCGCCCGTCCTCGAGGAACCTGTGGAAAACCATGCCGAGGTGCTGGCACGCAGTCGTGATGGCCTTGTCGACGAAGGTCTCCACCCGCTTCCTGTCGTCTGACGCCGGGAACGCCACGACGTCGTCCCAGCGAATTACCGTGCCGCTGCCGGACATTGGGATGTGCCAATCCCGGTCGAACTCTGCGGCGGCAAACTCAGAAGCCACCTTTTCGCATTCGAACCCGCGTTTAGTCGCCTGATCAGGGCGCCACCGTCGCCCAACCACATCGTAGCCGCTGGCTCGAGACATCACCGTGAGGCTACGGGCCTGGCTGAACGACGCGGCTTTCAAACCAAGCCCGAAGTGGCCGAGGTCGCCGGTCTGGTACTCGCGGCGACCCCCGACCGTCATCGCCGCGTCGATCTTGTTCGGAGACATGCCCCAGCCGTTGTCGACGACGTACAGCGAGCGCAGACGGCCACCTGCCCGGACGATCCGGATCAACACGTGAGTCGCCGTCGCGTCGATGGCGTTATCGACGAGATCGGCGAGGGCTGTCTCCAAGGAGTGGTTCCGGCCCAGGGCTTCGAGTGCTCGCGGGTCAGGCGGCAGTTCGACGCTGCCGTCGGTTGGAATGTCCTGACTCCACTCAAGCACGGCTTGGCCCCCACTCCAGGTCCGAATCTGCGAGGCGTCGATCGGTGCTCTGGGTCGAGCTCAAGGTCGATCGCGTGCGCCGCTACGGTCTTGGTATATCCGACGGTCGGTCTAGCGTTACGGACCGACCCAAACGATGCTAGCTCGATCTGGCATCCTCCGAACGCAAAGTCGCTGAGGTCAGTGATGCAGCAGCGCGCCCTTGAACGTCCTGCTCGGTAAGGCGTCACAACGAGTCCACGCACCCGGCGTCTGTGCAGGCAGGACTTGTCCTATGAACGGCGAAGGCTCTTGACCATTGAGATCAAGAGCCTTCGCGGTGTGGTGCCCCCGGCAGGATTCGAACCTGCGCACCCGCCTCCGGAGGGCGGTGCTCTATCCCCTGAGCTACGGGGGCCCGTTGCTCAACGGGGAGAAGCTTAGCGCACTCGCCGGGGGTCTTCGCACCGCCTACCGTGAAGCGCCATGGACGCGGTGCGGGAGCGGTCGGTGTGGGCGGGCGGCGTGCGGCTGGCGGTGCGGGAGGAGGGGGATCCGGCGAGGCCGACTTTCCTGCTGGTGCACGGGTTTCCGGACGACATGTCGGTGTGGGACGGGGTGGCGGCGCGGCTGCGGGGTAGCGGTCACGTGGTGCGTTACGACGTGCGCGGGGCGGGGGCCTCGCAGGCACCGGACGGGCGTGACGGGTATCACTTGGACCGGTTGGTGGCGGATCTCGGGGCGGTGTTGGAGGCGACGAGCCCGACGGCGCCGGTGCACCTGGTGGGCCACGACTGGGGGTCGACGCAGGCGTGGCACGCGGTGACGGACCCGGCCTTCGCGGACCGCATCGCCTCGTTCACGACGATCTCGGGGCCGGATCTGGGGCATGCGGGGCACTGGCTGCGCAGGCCGAGCGTGGCGGCGGTCAACCAGGTGCTGCACTCCTGGTACATCGGGTTCTTCAAGTTGCCGAGGGTCCCGGAGCTGGTGTTCCGCAGCGCGTGGCTGCGCGGGCGGCTGGGGGCGGGTGAGCGGGATCTGCGCAACGGCCTGGAGTTGTACCGGGCGAACGTGGGGCGGCGCTGGCCTGCGCGCCCGACGGCGGTGCCGGTGTTGCAGATCGTGCCGACGCGGGATCCGTACGTGACGCCGCAGCTGGTGGCCAGCGCCGAGCGGTGGTGCGAGCGGCTGACGCGCAGGACGGTGCCGGTGGGGCACTGGGTGGTGCGCACGCATCCGGAGCTGGTGGCCTCCTGGATCACGGAATTCACCCAGCGCGTGAATCACGCCGCCTAGCCCGGAACCGGTCCAGTCTCCTAAGGTGACCCTTGCCTAGGTTGTACTCATGCGCATATCACTATATGTTGCTCGAGGGTGCGGCGAGTGAAGGGGACATCACGATGGGGCACGGACACGGGCACGGCCTGCCTGCCGACCAGGCGGCCAGTGCCTCGGGGCGCTACATCGGCAAGCTGTGGATCTCGCTGGGACTGGGCGCGACCTTCCTGGTCGTCGAACTGGTGGTGGGCCTGACCACGGCCTCGCTGGCGCTGATCTCCGACGCGGCGCACATGTTCACCGACGTGCTCGGCGTGGGCATGGCGCTGGCCGCCGTCCTGCTGGCGCGGCGGGCCACCAGGGACAAGGCGCAGACCTTCGGCATGTACCGCGCCGAGGTGCTGGCCGCGCTGGCCAACGCGGTGCTGCTGTTCGCGGTCGCGGCCTACGTGATCTACGAGGCGGTGGCCCGCTTCGCCAACCCGCCGGAGGTGCCCGGCCTGCCGGTGGTGCTGACCGCGGTGGTCGGACTGGTGACCAACTCGGTGGCCTTCCTGATGCTGCGCACCGGCGCGAAGGAGAGCCTGAACATCCGGGGCGCCTACCTGGAGGTGCTCTCCGACCTGATCGGCTCCTGCGGAGTCCTGCTCAGCGGTCTGATCACGCTGCTCACCGGCTGGCGCTACGCCGACCCGATCATCGCGGTGGCGATCGGCCTGTTCGTGCTGCCCCGCACCTGGGGCCTGGCCAGGCGTGCGCTGCGCATCCTCTTCCAGCACGCACCGGAGCGGGTGGACGTCGAGCAGCTGCGGGTGGACCTGACCGCGGTGGACGGGGTTTCGGAGGTCCACGACGTGCATGTGTGGACCCTCACATCGGGCATGGAAGTGGCCTCGGCGCACCTGGCCGTGAAGGACGGGGCCGAACCGGGGAACGTGCTGCTCCAGGCGCAGAAATTGTTGGCGGACACCTACCACCTGGAGCATGCAACACTGCAGGTGGAGCCCGGTGGGGCGACCCCCAGGTGCCGTGAGCTGAGTTGGTGAACACACCCGTTCGGGTGTCTTCTGGCAAAACCGCGTGGGTATCCACGGGTTGCTGCGTCCCACCTCTGTCACGGGATGAAGCGTGAGAGAGCTAGGGGATGATGAGGATGGGCAACGAGCGCAAGGTGATCACCGCCAAGGTCGAGTTCGGCTTCCTGGCGGCGCACGACTTCCTGGTCCCGCTGGAGGTCGAGATGAGTTACGACACCACCGACCCGTACGCCGTGGTCGCCTCGTTCCGGCCGGGCCGCGACGACTGCGTGGAGTGGGCCTTCTCCCGCGACCTGCTGGCGGACGGCCTGATCGGCGACGCCGGTGATGGCGACATCCGGATCAGGCCGTCGGTCAGCGACGTGGAGATGGTCGTGATCGAGCTGCGCTCGCCCTCGGGCCAGGCCCTGTTCGAGGCCCCCGCCGAGGCGCTGGCGGACTTCCTGGACGAGACCTACGAGGTCGTCATGCCGGGCAACGAGAACCTGTGGGTGGACATCGACGCCGAGCTCAGCCGGCTGACCTCGATGTCGTGAGGAACCGCTCGCTGATCTCCTTGGGGCCGAAGGGCCAGATCCGTTCGGCGCGGGCCCAACCGAGGAAGGCCGCGATGCCGACGACCAGCCAGCCCAGCGACATCAGGATCGCCAGCTGACCCGCGCTGTAGTACAGGAAGGCCCAGCCGAGCAGGGCGATCACCGCGGGCACCGGGTACAGCCACATCTTGTAGGGACGGGTCAGACCCGGCTGCCGCCTGCGCAGCACCACCAGGGCCGCGATCTGCGCCACCGACTGCACGATCACGATCACCGCCGTGAGCATGTTGATCACCGTGCTGAGGTCGAACAGCGAGCCGATCGCGGTGACCACCCCGAGCGCCAGCAGCGCCACGTGCGGGAAGTGCAGCCGCGCGTGCAGCCTGCCGAACACCGGCAGGAACAGCTTGTCCCGCGCGGCCTCGTAGGGCACGCGCGAACCGCCCAGCAGCCCGGCGAACACCGAGGCGAAGGCCGTCACGATGATCAGCACGGTGACGACGGTCGCCGCGGTACCGCCCCAGGTGTTCTCCACCACCAGTGACGCGACCGAACTCGACTTGGCCACCTCCTGCCACGGCACCACGCCCAGCACGCCCAGTTGCAGCAACAGGTACAGCGCCATGATGCCGATGATCGACAGCACGATGGAGCGGGGCAGCGTGCGCCCCGGCTCGCGCACCTCGGCGCCCAGGTAGGCGCTGGTGCTGTAGCCCAGGTAGTCGTACACCGCGATGATCAGGCCGGCGCCCAGCCCGGTGAAGAACGGCCCGCCCAGCGCGAAGCTGTCCGCCGGGTAGTCGAAGGCCAGCGAGGGCTGGAAGTGCGAGTAGGCCGCCGCGATCACCGCGAGCGTGGCGACCAGCATCACCACGAAGAACGTGGTGGTCAGCTTGGTGACCCCGCTGATCTTGCGGTACAGCAACAGCACGACCAGCCCGGTGACCGCGATGCCGATGACGTGGCCCAGGGTGTTGGCGTGCCCGTCGGCGTCCACCACGGCGGGCCACAGGTAGCCCAGGTACTGCACCAGGCCGATCACGCCGGTGGACATGATCAGCGGGATGAACAGCATGGCCGTCCACACGAACAGGAACGGCATGAGCCTGCCCGTGCGGTACTGGAACGCCTCGCGCAGGTACACGTAGGTGCCGCCGGCCCCGGGCATGGCCGCGCCGAGTTCGGCCCAGACCAGGCCGTCGGCCAGCACGATGATCGCGCCGATGATCCAGCCGAACACCGCCTGCGGGCCGCCCATCGTGGCCACCATCGTCGGGATGGTCAGGAAGGGCCCCACCCCGCACATCTGGGTCATGTTGATGGCGGTCGCCTGCAACGGACCGATGCTGCGTTCCAGACCGGCGACCTGTGGTGGTGCCGCGTTCCCGGCCATGCCAACCCCTCCCTGCCGTAATTAGGAAAGGTTCTTAACATAAAGGCGGCGTGAGGGGAACACGCCGAGGAGCAACGCCCGCGAACTCGTGACCTGATCTTGCGGCATCCTGGGCCGGTGGGTCGGGGGCTGTTGCCGGAACCGTGGTTGGTGTTGCCCGAGGAGCTGCGCGGCGACCTGGAGTCCGAGCTGGCCGCCGAACTGGCGGCCGGACACCCGCTGCACGGGCACCGCGTGGGCGCGGTCGCCCGCTGCCCCGACTGCACCACCGCGGTGTTCACCGTGGCGCGGGGCCGCCAGGTCCGCTGGGGCCTGGTGGTGCTGAGCTGGTCCGGACGGCCGGAGGGCTTCCCGCTGCCCGTCACCGAGCTGTTCGCCTCCTTCGGCCAGTTGCGGCGCGGCCTCGCCGATCACCGGCATTGACCGCCTTCCGGGGCACCGCCTCCTACGATGGTGGATTCGAAGGGCTGCGCGCCCACTGTGACGGAGGCAGGCGGCTTGAAGGCTCCACAGGTTGGCACGCCCGCGAGCATGCGGGAGCTGAACCAGCGGATCGTGCTGGACCGGTTGCGCAGCGGTGGGGCCGCCACCCGGCCGGGGCTGGCCAAGGACACCGGCCTGTCCAAGCCCACCGTCGGCCAGGCGCTGCTGGACCTGGAACAGGACGGGCTGGTCCGGCCGATCGGGCGCACCTCGGCGGGCCCCGGCCGCTCCGCGGTGCTCTACGAGGCGGATCCCGCCGCCGGGCACGTGCTGGGCGTGGACATCGGTCGCGCGCGCATCCGGCTGGCCGTGGCCGACCTGGCGGGCACCGTGGTGGCCAGGGTGGACGAGCCCAACCGCTGCCGCTCGGCCAGCGCGCTGGTGCGCACCGTGCACGAGTTGGCCAGCCGCACCGCTGAGCAGGCAGGACTCGGGTTGTCAGACCTGGTGGCTACCGTCGTGGGCAGTCCGGGTGTACCGGACCGCAGCAGCCGGATCCTGCACTACGCGCCGAACCTGCCGGGCTGGGGGCGCCGGGGGCTGCTGGACGAGCTGGAGGAGGTGCTGGGGCCGAGCCTGTTGGTGGAGAACGACGCGAACCTGAGCGCGGTGGGCGAGCGGGACCGGGGCGCGGCACGCGGGGTGGACGTGTTCGTGTGCGTCAACGTCGGTACCGGTATCGGCATGGGCATCGTGCTGGACGGCAAGCTGTTCCGCGGCGCGCACGGGGCGGCGGGCGAGGTCGGCTACCTGCCCTACGGCTGGACCGGTGAGGACGAGGGCGGCTGGACCCCGTCCGCGCCCGGCCTGCTGGAGGAGGCCGCGGCGGCCAACTCCGTGGTGGCGCTGGCCCGTGAGCGCGGGCTGACCGGGGCACGCTCGGCCCGCGAGGTGTTCGCGCTGGCCCGTGCGGGTGATGCCGGGGCGCTCGGGGTGGTGGAGCAGGAGGCGAGGCGGCTGGCCTTCCTGGTGGCCTCGGTGTCCGCGGTGATCGATCCCGAGCTGGTGGTGCTCGGCGGCGGCATCGGCGCGAACACCGAGCTGCTGACCGGTCCGATGGAGCAGGCCCTGCGCCGGATCGGGCCGCTGTTCCCGCGCATCGTGCCTGGTGAGCTGGGGGAGGACGCCGTGCTGACCGGGGCGATCGCCACGGCGCTGAGGGCTGCTCAGGAGATCGTGTTCGACCGGCGTGGCGGCCAGGCGGTGACGCAGCGCAGCGAACTTCTGGTAACCGACTGACTGTTCACTCGTTTGGCGGAAGGCAAGTCCCGGTCTGGTGGCATAGCGTAACGACACCTCCTTCGGAGGAAGGGTCGCAAGGGGAGTTGAGGGAACAGGACGGGGGTCTGGTTCCCTCCGCCATGTGGGGCAGGTGCCGCGCCGTCACCGCCTGCCCCACATGTGCGTTCCACCCCAGAACCCGCGAGTCCCGCTCTCCCGCAGCCGAGTCCCGCCCAGCCGTTGGCGAGTCCCGCCGTGCCAGGTGAGCGACAGCGGGACTCGTCGGCCCCAGAGCGGGACTCGCGTGCCGGAGAGCGGGGTTCGCGTGCCGGAGAGCGGGGTTCGCGTGCAGGTGAGCGGGACTCGCGCCGGAGGGGGGGGCGGAGCCAGCTCAGTTGCCGGGCAGGGCCTCGACGCCGCGAGCGGTCATCAGCTCCTTGAGCGTCTTCACCTCGGCCGCCTGCGAGGCGAGGATGTTCTGCGCGAGCACCCGCACCGCGGGCACCCCGGAGTGGTCGGCCGCGAACTGGGCCATCGGCGCGCCGCCCTCGTGGTGGCGCAGCATCAGTTGCAGGAAGTACGAGTCCAGCGCGGCACCGGACAGGGACTGGAGCTTGCTGATCTCCTCGGCGCTGGCGTAGCCGGGCATGTGGTCCACCCCGCCGCTGGGCATGGCCGAGGCCATCGTCATGCCCGCCATGCCGTGCGAGTCCGGCCCCGCCATCCACGCCATGTACTTGCCGGTGGGCGGCTGCTCGGGCTGGCCCCACAACATCAGCCAGCCCTTCATCCGCCCGACCTGCTCCAGCTGGGTGGACTGGATGTCGAAGGCCAGCTGCCGGATCGCCGGATCGGCCGTGTGCTCGCGGGCCCAGTTCGCCAGGGTCACCGCCTGCAGGTGGTGCACCGACATGTCCTGGGCGAAGCCGACCTCCACCGAACCGGATCCCGGGTTGTTGGTGGTGTCCGCGCCCGGCAGCCGGACCAGCAGTCCCACGGCGGCACCGAGCAGCAGGATCGCCACCGCGGCGGCGGTCATCACCAGCACGCGCGTGCCGGGGCCTACGGGCGGGGCCAGTTCCTCGGTCTCGTCCTCGGTGATCTGCACCTGTCAGCCGTTCGGTTTCGTGGTCGAGGTCACGACCGGGGGAGTGGTCATGGCACCGCTGGGCTGCCGCTGGTCGCCGTTGTTCGTGGCGCCCTGGCCCGACATGGGCACCGCGTCCGGGCCCGGCTTGCTCGGGTCGAAGGCCGGCGGGTTGGCCGGGTCGAACTGGCCGGGGCCAAGCGCGTCGCAGCTGGCCCCCACCTCGGGGTAGGTGTACTGGTTGCGCAGCAAGGACTTCACGAACTCGTCGATGCGCGGATCGTTGACGTCGTCGACCTTGAGCTGGTGACCCCAGGACTGTACCGACACCGGGTGGTCCAGGCCGGGGTAGGGCGAGAGCATCAGGAACTGCTTGCCGTTGACCTTCTGCTTGAGCACGTCGAGCTGGGACCCGCTGACCTCGTCGGGGTTGTAGGCGATCCACACCGAGCCGTGCTCCAGCGCGTGCACCATGTTCTCGCTGCGCACCGCCTTCGGGTACACGATGCCCATGCAGTCGGCCCAGAACCCGTCGTGCGGTCCGCCGAAGGGCGGGGCCTGGTCGTAGGCCACCCGCTGGGTCGGCTGCACGTGCAGTCCGGAGGGGTAGTCCTTCTTCACCACACCGGTGATCTTGTCGGACGGGTCCTTGTTCGTGTCGGAGGGCGTCCACTGGGCCAACGCCGCCTCCTGCTCGTGCTTGGCGTTGAGCTGCACGTAGGTGTAGCCGAACACGCCCGCGGCCAGGACCACCAGCACCACCACGGCGATGATCGTGCCCCAGGGCTTGCCCTTGCCCGCGACCAGCGCGGCCTGCGCGGATCTGGCGGACTTGCCGCCCTTGGTCGTCTTCCTGCCGCCAGCCATCTCGCCCCTGATTCGTGTCGTGGAACACACCCGGAACCCCAGTCGGCCGCCAGCGTAGCCACCCAGTTTCAGAGTTGGCTCAGACCAGCCGCGTTCCACCCTGTGGTACACCCCTTACCCGTTCGCTAGCTGCGGATACGCTTGCCTAAAATGCTGCGGGTGACTCCCGCTGTGCTCGCCGAACTCGTCCGTTCCACCGCCGTCGAAGTCCTGTCCTCCCGAGGGCTGGACACCGGTGTGCTGCCCGCGGCGGTGACAGTCGAGCGCCCGCGCAACCCCGAGCACGGCGACTACGCCACGAACCTGGCCCTGCAGATCGGCAAACGGCTCTCGGTCTCCCCACGCGAACTGGCCGGGTGGCTGGCCGAGGCGCTGGCCGCGGACCCCTCGGTGGCCGGGGTGGACGTGGCCGGTCCGGGCTTCCTCAACCTGCGGCTGGCCGCCGACGCGCAGGGCGCGATCGTGGGCACGGTGCTGGCCGCGGGCCGGGAGTACGGCCGCGCCGACAAGTACGCGGGCACCACGATCAACCTGGAGTTCGTCTCGGCCAACCCGACCGGGCCGATCCACCTGGGCGGCACCCGCTGGGCCGCGGTGGGCGACGCGCTGGGCCGGGTGCTGGCCGCACAGGGCGCCACCGTCGTTCGTGAGTACTACTTCAACGACGCCGGGGCGCAGATCGACCGGTTCGTGCGCTCGTTGATCGCCGCGGCCAAGGGCGAGCCCGCCCCCGAGGACGGCTACGCGGGCGGCTACATCACCGACATCGCCGCCGAGGTGCTGCGCCGTGAGCCCAGCGCGCTGTCCCTGCCCGAGCAGGAGCGGCACGAGACCTTCCGCTCGATCGGCGTCAACCTGATGTTCGACGAGATCAAGCAGAGCCTGAAGGACTTCGGCACCGAGTTCGACGTCTACTTCCACGAGGACTCGTTGCACCGCTCCGGCGCGGTGACCAAGGCCGTGGAGACGCTGAAGGAGACCGGACGGCTCTACGAGTCCGAGGGCGCCTGGTGGCTGCGGTCCACCGAGTTCGGCGACGACAAGGACCGGGTGGTCATCAAGAGCGACGGCAGCACGGCCTACATCGCTGGGGACATCGCCTACTACCAGGACAAGCGGGCCCGCGGCGCGGACCTGTGCATCTACATGCTCGGCGCGGACCACCACGGCTACATCGCGCGGCTCAAGGCGGCCGCGGCGGCCTTCGGCTACGAGCCGGACAGCGTGGAAGTCCTCATCGGACAGTTGGTGAACCTGGTGTCCGACGGCAAGCCGGTGCGGATGAGCAAGCGCGCGGGCACCGTGATCACCCTGGAGGACCTGGTCGACGCGGTGGGCGTGGACGCGGCCCGCTACTCGCTGATCCGGTACTCGGTGGACTCCTCGGTGGACATCGACCTGGACCTGCTTCGCAAGCACACCAACGAGAACCCGGTCTTCTACGTGCAGTACGCGCACGCCCGCGTCAGCGGGGTGCTGAAGAACGCGCAGGCGCTGGGCATCGAGCTGGGCGAGGCGGCCGACGCCGACTTCGCGCTGCTGACCACCGAGCGCGAGGGCGCGCTGATCCGCACCCTGGGCGACTACCCGGCCGTGCTGGCCACCGCCGCTGAGCTGCGCGAGCCGCACCGCGTCGCGCGCTACCTGGAGGAGCTGGCGGGCTCCTTCCACAAGTACTACGACGACAAGGAAGGCAAGGTCCTGCCCAAGGGCGACGCCGAGGTCTCGCAGCGGGCCGTCCCGCAGCTGCACCTCTACCGCGCCGTGCGGCAGGTCCTGGTCAACGGTCTTGAGCTGCTGGGCGTGAGCGCCCCGGAACGGATGTAGGCACATGCGCGCACACCCCGCAGGACCCCGGCACGCCGACGTGCTGGTGCCCGCGAACACCGCGGGCGCCCGGCCGTCCACTTCGGACGACCTCGCCCAGCTGCACCCCGGGGTGTGGCCGCGCAACGCGGCCCGCCGCGCCGACGGGGTGGTGGAACTGGGCGGGGTGGACGTCCGCGAGCTGGCCGAGCAGTACGGCACCCCGCTGTTCGTGGTGGACGAGGACGACTTCCGCTCCCGCTGCGCCGAGCACGCCGCCGCCTTCGGTGAGGCGGGCGCCGTGCACTACGCGTCCAAGGCCTTCCTGTCGCTGGACGTCGCGCGCTGGGTGGCCGAGGAGGGGCTGGGCATCGACGTGTGCAGCGGTGGCGAGCTGGCCATCGCCCTGCGCGCGGGCTTCCCCGTGGAGCGGATCGCCTTGCACGGCAACAACAAGTCGGTGGCCGAGCTGACCGCGGCCGTGCGGGCCCGGGTCGGCGCGGTCGTGGTGGACTCCTACCTGGAGATCGCCCGGCTGGACCAGGTCGCGCGGGAGCACGGGGTGCGCCAGCCGGTGCTGATCCGGGTCACCGTGGGCGTGGAGGCGCACACCCACGAGTTCATCGCCACGGCGCACGAGGACCAGAAGTTCGGCTTCTCCCTGGCCGGTGGGGACGCGGCCGAGGCGGCCCGCCGGGTGCTCAAGTCCGAGGGGCTGCGCCTGGTCGGCCTGCACAGCCACATCGGCTCGCAGATCTACGACGCGGACGGGTTCGAGATCGCCGCGCACCGCGTGGTCGGCCTGCTCGCCGAGCTGCACGCCGAGCACGGGGCCGACTCGCTGGCCGATCTGTCCACTGTGGACCTCGGTGGCGGACTTGGCATCGCCTACACCCCCGACGACGACCCGCCGCCGCCAGCGCGCCTTGCCGAGCAGCTGCGCGAGATCGTGCGCAGGGAGTGCGCGGCGGCCAACCTGCCGGTGCCGCGCATCGCGGTGGAGCCGGGGCGGGCCATCGCGGGGCCGGGCACCGTCACGCTCTACGAGGTGGGCACCACCAAGGAGGTCGTGCTCGGCGGTGGCGCCCAGCGGCGCTACGTCAGCGTGGACGGCGGCATGAGCGACAACATCCGCACCGCGCTGTACGACGCGGTCTACGACTGCCGCCTCGTCTCGCGCACGGTGGAGCCGGAGACCGGTGCCGCGCTGAGCCGGGTGGTCGGCAAGCACTGCGAGTCCGGTGACGTCGTGGTGCGCGACTGCTGGCTGCCCGCCGACCTCGCACCGGGCGACCTGCTCGCGGTGGCCGCGACCGGGGCCTACTGCTACGCCATGGCCAACGGCTACAACCGGCTGCCGCGGCCCGCGGTGGTCGCGGTCAAGGACGGCCGGGCGCGGCTGATGCTGCGCCGGGAGACCGAGGACGACCTGTTCCGGCTGGAGGCTTCACTGTGACGACGGGAAAACCGATCAAGGTCGCGATGCTGGGCTGCGGGACCGTCGGTACCGAGGTCGCCCGGCTGCTGCGCGAGCAGCGGCACGACCTCGCCGCGCGCATCGGCGCCCCGGTCGAGCTGACCGGCATCGCGGTGCGCAGGCCCAACAAGCACCGCGACGCCCCGCAGGAGCTGCTGACCACCGACTCCGCGGCCCTGGTCGAGTCCGATGTGGACGTCGTGGTCGAGGTGATCGGCGGCATCGAGCCCGCGCGCGGCCTGCTGCTGTCCGCGCTGCGGGCGGGCAAGTCCGTGGTCACCGCGAACAAGGCGCTGTTGGCCGAGCACGGCCCCGAGCTGTACGCGGCGGCCGACGCCTCCGGCGCCGACATCTACTTCGAGGCCGCCGTGGCCGGGGCGATCCCGCTGCTGCGCCCGCTGCGCGAGTCGCTGGCCGGTGACCGGATCACCCGCGTGATGGGCATCGTCAACGGCACCACCAACTACATCCTGTCGGCGATGTCGGCCACCGGCTCCGGCTACGGGGAGACCCTGGAGGAGGCCAGCCGCCTCGGGTACGCCGAGGCCGACCCGACCGCCGACGTGGACGGGTTCGACGCGGCCTCCAAGGCGGCGATCCTCGCCTCGCTGGCCTTCCACACCCGGGTCACCGCCTCCGACGTGCACCGCGAGGGCATCGCCTCGGTCACCGCCGCCGACATCGCCGCGGCCACCGTGCTGAACCGGACGGTGAAGCTGCTGGCCATCTGCGAGCGGGTCACCGGGCAGGACGGGGCCGAGGCCGTGTCCGTGCGCGTGCACCCGGCGATGATCCCGGACGGCCACCCGCTCGCCTCGGTGGGCGGGGCGTTCAACGCGGTGTTCGTGGAGGCCGACGCGGCCGGTCAGCTCATGTTCTATGGCCAGGGCGCCGGGGGAGCGCCGACCGCCAGCGCCGTGCTCGGCGACCTGGTGGCGGTGGCGCGCAACAAGGTCGCTGGCGGGCGTGGACCGCGCGAGTCGGCCTACGCCGAACTGCCCGTGCGGCCGATGGGGCAGGCCAGCACCCGGTACCACATCAGCCTGGACGTGGCCGACCGCGCCGGGGTGCTCTCGCAGGTGGCGGCCGTGTTCGCCGAGCACGAGGTGAGCATCGCCGCGGTGCGCCAGGAGGGCCGTCCCACCGACGCCAGCCTGGTCGTGATCACGCACGCGGCCACCGACGCCGCGCTGCGGTCCACTGTGGACAAGATCGCCGGGCTGCCCGTGGTCCGCGAGGTCGTCAGCGTGATGCGTGTGGAGGGCGAGGAGTCATGATCACTGCGGTGAGGCCCGGCTGGCCCGGGATCATCAACGCCTACCGGGACCGCATCCCGCTGCCCGAGGGCGTCGAGGTGGTCACCCTGCACGAGGGCGGCACCCCGCTGGTCGAGGCCCGGCACCTGTCCGAGCTGACCGGCTGCCGGGTGCTGCTCAAGGTGGAGGGCGCCAACCCGACCGGTTCCTTCAAGGACCGCGGCATGACCACCGCGATGACCCTGGCGCTCGCCAACGGGTCCAGGGCGGTGATCTGCGCCTCCACCGGCAACACCTCGGCCTCGGCCGCCGCCTACGCCGCGCGCGCCGGGCTGACCTGTGCCGTGCTGGTGCCCACCGGCAAGATCGCGCTGGGCAAGATGGCCCAGGCGGTGGCACACGGTTGCCGGATCCTCCAGGTGGACGGCAACTTCGACGACTGCCTCGAACTGGCCCGCAAGACCTCGGCCGAGTACCCGATCACGCTGGTGAACTCGGTGAACCCGATCCGCATCGAGGGCCAGAAGACCGCCGCCTTCGAGGTGTGCGACGTGCTCGGCAGGGCACCGGACGTGCACGTGCTGCCGGTGGGCAACGCGGGCAACATCACCGCGTACTGGAAGGGCTACCAGGAGTACGCGGCCGACGGGGTGATCCCCGCGCTGCCCAGGATGTTCGGCATCCAGGCGGCGGGCGCCGCCCCGCTGGTGCGCGGCGAGCCGGTGCCCGCCCCGGAGACGATCGCCACCGCCATCCGGATCGGCAGCCCGGCCTCCTGGGGTGGGGCGGTGGCGGCCCGCGAGCAGTCCGAGGGCCTGTTCGAGGCCGTCAGCGACGAGCAGATCCTCGCCGCCTACAAGCTGCTGGCCTCCCGCGAGGGCGTGTTCGTCGAGCCCGCCTCGGCTGCCAGCGTCGCGGGCCTGCTGCTGACCTCGGCCGACGGCAGGCTGTCCAGGGGCTCGCTGGTGGTCTGCACGGTGACCGGGCACGGCCTGAAGGACCCGGACACCGCGCTGCGCGGTCTGCCCGAAGTGTCCGTGCTGCCGGTGGACCCGGGCGCGGTGGCCAGCGCGCTGGAGTTGGGGTGAGGGCCTTCCGGGTCGTGGTGCCCGCTTCCACGGCCAACCTGGGCTCCGGGTTCGACGCGCTGGGCATGGCACTGGGCCTGTACGACGAGGTCGAGGTGCACACCGCCCCGAGCGGGCTGGCCGTGGAGGTCAGCGGTGAGGGCGCCGGGCAGGTGCCCTGTGACGAGCAGCACCTGTTGGTGCGCGCGCTGCGGGCGGCACTGCGGGCACTGGACCACACCGTGCCAGGTCTGCTCCTGCGTTGCACCAACGCGATCCCGCACTCGCGCGGGCTCGGCTCCTCGGCCGCCGCCGTGGTGGCCGGGGTTGCCGCGGGCTACGCCCTGGCCGGGCGCGAACTGGACGAGCAGGCGCTGCAACTGGCCGCCGAGTTCGAGGGACACGCTGACAACGCGGCGGCCAGCCTCCTCGGCGGGCTGGTCCTGGCGTGGAGCGAGGGTGAGCAGGCCGACCGGTACCGGGCACTGCGGTTGGACCCGCACGCGGGGCTGCACGCCACGGTGTTCGTGCCCAGCCAGGAGTCCTCCACCAAGACCACCAGGGGGCTGCTGCCCGCGCAGGTGCCGCACGCCGACGCGGCCTTCGCCGCGGGCCGCACCGCGCTGGCCGTGCAGGCCCTCACCACCCGCCCTGACCTGCTGCTGGCCGCCACCGAGGACCGGCTGCACCAGGACTACCGGGAGCCCGCGTGGCCCTGCACCATCCGAGTGGTCCGGCAGCTCCGTTCGGCTGGTGTCGCCGCCGTGGTGTCCGGCGCGGGACCGACCGTGCTGGCCCTGACCCGGGACGACCAGCCGCTCCCGACGGGGCTGGACGCGGAGGGCTTCCTGGTGAAATCCCTCAAAATCGACCTGGACGGCGTACGGGTTGCGCCGATCGGCTGATCTCGCCGGACACCTGCGGGGACGGCCCGTGCGCCACGCCGGTCCAGGTTGTTGCGAGGTACGCGTGCTGCGTCTACCCTCAGGGCAGATCAGTCACCGGGCGCACGGGCGCCGGTGTCGTGCTCGGGCGCTCGTCCCGGGTCGCATCTCCTGTCGAGAGCCGTACCTCGCACTGTTCGTGCGGAGTCGAGTTCGAGCAGGACCCGGCCGCTGTGGTGACCGACAAGTCCCGTGTCCGCGGACTCGCCGCTGGTGTTTCGGCGCCTCCGCTCTCACCGGACGACCAGTGCCGTTCCGCGTCCCGTCGGACGGCACCCGCTGGTTCGCGTAGGAGGCGCGGGCCGGTCAGGAAGGACATGTGTGAGCAACACCGAGCTCTTGGGCAGTGACGCGGTGCCCGCCGCGCAGGGTTCCCAGCAGGACTCCGCTCCTGCGCCTCGTACCGAATCCAAGGAGACCCCGCTGACCACCCAGTCGAACGGCACCGCGCCGCGTCGCCGTGCCGGTCTGTCCGGCATGGTGCTCGCCGAGCTGCGCGAACTCGCTGGCGAGCTGAAGATCGGCGGCACCGCGGGCATGCGCAAGGGAGACCTGATCGCCGCCATCAAGGAGCGTCAGGGCTCCTCCTCCGGCCGCGGGGAGACCGCCGAGTTGCCGCTGGCCGGTGTGCAGACCGCGAGCAAGCCCGCGCGCCGCACCGCCGCCGAGAAGACCGCCCCCAAGCCCGCCGTGCAGGCCGAGGCCGCGCCCGCCCCCGTCGTGGAGAAGGCCGCCGAGCCCGCGCCCGCCGCCGAGGCCAGCGCGCCCGCCGCCGAGCGCCCGGCCACCGAGGAGGAGGGTGGCCGCCGGGGCAACCGCCGCCGTCGCGCCGCCAGCCGTCCCGCGGGCAGCCCGGAGGGCGCTGAGCAGGGCGAGCAGCGCCAGCAGGGTGACCGCCAGCAGGGTGAGCCGCGGCAGAACGAGCGCCAGCAGGGCGAGCAGCGCCAGCAGGGCGGCGAGTCCCGCCAGGAGCGTGGCGAGCGCGGGGACCGCGGTGAGCGGGGCAACCGCGGCGACCGCGGTGACCGCCAGCGCGACCGCGGCGACCGCCAGCAGGGCGGCAACCGCAACGACCGCCAGAACGACCAGCACGACGAGGACGAGGACGGCACCGGCCGTCGCGGTCGCCGGTTCCGCGACCGCCGCCGCAACCGGGGCTCCGAGCGTCCCGAGCGCGGGCAGGGCGGTGGCGACACCGAGGTCCGCGAGGACGACGTGCTGCTGCCCGTGGCCGGCATCCTGGACGTGCTGGAGAACTACGCCTTCGTGCGCACCTCCGGCTACCTGGCCGGGCCGAACGACGTCTACGTGTCGCTCTCCCTGGTGCGCAAGTTCGGCCTGCGCCGCGGCGACAACATCACCGGTGTGGTGCGCCAGCCGCGCGAGGGCGAGCAGCAGCGGCAGAAGTTCAACCCCCTGGTGCGGGTGGACTCGATCAACGGCATGGAGCCGGACAAGGTCAAGGGCCGCCCCGAGTTCACCAAGCTCACCCCGCTCTACCCGAACGAGCGGCTGCGCCTGGAGACCGAGTCGCACATCCTGACCACCCGCGTGATCGACCTGGTCATGCCGGTGGGCAAGGGGCAGCGCGCGCTGATCGTGTCCCCGCCCAAGGCCGGTAAGACCTCGGTGTTGCAGGCGATCGCCAACGCGATCACCACCAACAACCCCGAGTGCCACCTGATGGTCGTGCTCGTGGACGAGCGGCCCGAAGAGGTCACCGACATGCAGCGGTCGGTGCACGGCGAGGTCATCGCCTCCACCTTCGACCGCCCGCCGGGCGACCACACCTCCGTGGCCGAGCTGTCCATCGAACGGGCCAAGCGCCTGGTCGAGATGGGTCACGACGTGGTCGTGCTGCTGGACTCGATCACCCGACTGGGCCGCGCCTACAACCTGGCCGCCCCGGCCTCGGGCCGCATCCTGTCCGGTGGTGTGGACTCCACCGCGCTGTACCCGCCCAAGCGCTTCCTCGGCGCCGCGCGCAACATCGAGGGTGGCGGCTCGCTCACCATCTTCGCGACCGCGCTGGTGGAGACCGGTTCCACCATGGACACCGTGATCTTCGAGGAGTTCAAGGGCACCGGTAACGCCGAGCTCAAGCTGGACCGCAGGATCGCCGACAAGCGGGTCTTCCCCGCCGTGGACGTCGACCCCTCCGGTACCCGCAAGGAAGAGCTGCTGCTGCCGCCGGACGAGCTTGCGGTCATGCACAAGCTGCGCCGCGTGCTGCACGCCCTGGACAGCCAGCAGGCGATCGACCTGCTGCTGGACCGGCTGCGCAAGTCCCGCACCAACATCGAGTTCCTGATGCAGGTGGCGAAGACCACGCCGGGCAGCAACGGCAACGAGGACTGAGTGGCCCGAGTGTCATGAAGGTGCCGTTCGAGACATCAGATGTCTCGAACGGCACCTTCATGACAGGACCACACAGCGGTGCCCCGGCCTCCACCAGGCCGGGGCACCGCTGTTTCCTCCCCCGGATCAGGTGCTGGGGCGCGCCGCCGGGGTCCAGCCCCGGTAGTTGCTGAAGTAGTTCAGGCCGCCCTGCGACTTGGTGACGTGGCCGATGGCCCCGTTGACCGAGGTGGCGTAGAAGCCGCCCGCCCCGTCGGAGATGCCCACGTGGCCGTAGGCGCTGATGTTCCAGTACACGAAGGCACCCAGCGGCGGGCTGTAGTTGCCCGGGTGCTGGGGAGCGCCGTTCCAGTGCGCGTTGGCCGAGGCCCAGACCCCGGTGGTGCCGTAGGAGTTCTCGGCGGCCTTCTCGCAGTAGTGCTCCCACCCGGTGCTGCCGAGGTGGCTCTGGTACCAGGCGACGGCTCCGGCTGGGGTCCCGTCAGCGGCGCTGGCGGGGGACAGGACGGATGCTTCCGCCGCAGGGGCCGCCGAGGCGCTGAGCGGAACGACGGCGAGTGCGGTGACGGACAGGGTGGCCACCGCGGCGAGCTTGGCGGCCCTCGTCAGGAAGGTGTTCACGGGCGGTCTCCTCAATGGGTGAATTACTGACCAACCGGTGAGCACGCTAAGTGCGCGTTCGGCTACCGCGCACCGGGTCTTTCCTGGATCGGAAGCCGATGGTGTGAGTCACGCCGCACGATCAGACCAAAGTTGGTAGCCGGTCCCGGCTTTCCTCGGGGCGTGGGCCCCGGGCCCAGACGCACAGCGCCACGGCGGCGGCGGTCGCGGGCAGGCCCACCGCCACGGCCAGCCCGGTGGGCACGGCCAGCCAGGACAGGCCGATGCCCAGGGCCAGCACCGCGAGGGGGTAGAGCCAGCTCAGCACCCGGCGGACCGGCTTGCGCCAGGAGCGCACCCCGCCCGACAGCACCAGGGTGACGGCGGCCGCCGCGCCGAACACCTCGGTGGACATCGGGAGCTGGCCGCCGGCGATGCCGAGCGCGAGGGAGGCGGTGCCGGTCAGCCCGGCCACGGAGGCCACGAACAGCACGGGAACGGCGAACCACAGGGGCAGCGGCAGCGCGCGCCCCGGCTCGCACAGTCCTGTTCCAGGCAGCACCCGACCAGTGTCGCGCGTCACCACCACGGTCGGTAGCCGGGGTCGGCGGGCGGCAGTGACCTGCGGTGGGCGGGGGCGGTAGCGCGACGAGCGGTCGCCGGGAACAACCGGGTGACCTGGGGCGTTGCAGCCAGAGCCAGTCGATCTGGCAGAATTACCGGTCGAGTCCGGCTCCGGTTCACCCCGCGCACGACAGCACGGCGGGGACCCGGCGGCCACCACTGAGAGGACAAGACGTTGAAGAGCGGTATCCACCCCACGTACGTGGAGACCTCGGTGACCTGCGGCTGCGGGAACACCTTCACCACGCACAGCACCAAGACCTCCGGCGCCATCCACGTCGAGGTCTGCTCCAACTGCCACCCGTTCTACACGGGCAAGCAGAAGATCCTGGACACCGGCGGCCGCGTGGCCCGCTTCGAGGCGCGCTACGGCAAGCGCCAGAAGTGAGCCGGGCCCGCTAGGGCGCAGCAAGCACGAAGGCTCCCCCACAGCCGCCGCTGTGGGGGAGCCTTCGTGTGTGTGCCCCGGTCCGGCGCCTGGGGGTCGCGGCGGACCGGGGCCCTCGGTCGCGGGGAGTGCCGCGAGCGAGGAGAGAAGCCGTGCCGACGTCGACTGGGGGCTATCAGCGCCGACACGGTGTTCACCCAGCGGGGGCTCTCCCGATCCCCGTGGGGGTTCTTGCTGGGACCAAGACTGCCCGGCCGACCGGGGGTCGCTCATCGTCAATTTTGGGTAATCGAATCCAGCCCTTCGGGCGCTAACGCCCGCGCGGACCCCTCCGATAGTTGAATCGTCCATCAGGCGAGCCGTTCTCCCGCGGTCGCCGTGGACTGGCAACGGGACGCTTCGGCAGGGGGCTGACCATGGCATGTCCTGAGGTGCACGCGCAGATCGCGCGACGGAGCCGGGCGCTGTCCGGTTCCAGGATCATCGTGTTGGTCGCCGTGCTGGTGACCGTCGTACTGAACTTGAACCCGATTCGGCAGATCGTGCCCGTCTTCCAGGTCCAGTCGCTGCTCACGCTGGGCGCCGCCGCGATCACCGCGGGCGCCGTCCTGCTGGCCTACCTGGTCGCCAGGATGGACGCCAGCCGTGCGATCAACGGGATCGCCGCGGCCATCGGCATCTACGGCCTGCTGGTCATGCCCGCGACGGTGGTCGCCTTCGGCACCGGCCCGGCCGCCCAGTTCACCCAGCTGGTCAGACTGCTCGGCTGCGCGGTGTTCCTGGTGCTGATGGGCTTCGCCGCAGGGCCGGGCCAGCCGCGCTGGACCGCCGGCTGGCGGGCCGCCCTGCTGGGCTCGCTCGTGACGCTGAGCCTGGCGGCGGTGATCACCTCCATCCCGGCACTGGACGTGCTGACCAGTTCGCTGGTCCCGTCCGTCGTTGTGCTGGTCGGCTGGTTCCTGCTGGCCGTGCACTACCTCGCGCTCGGCCTCTCCCGGCGCGCGCCGGAGCTGTACCGGATCGGTATCGGCGTGGCCGTGATCGCCGCCTCCCAGGTCATCCGGATCTCTGGCGGGGACCTGGTCCTGGCCGGGTCCACCAGGGTGCTGGGCTCGCTGCTGATGTTCATGGCCCTGTCGGTGAAGCTGCGCCAGGTCATGCAGGCGGCCGTCGAGCGCGCCGCGGAACGCGACCACGAGATGCAGAACGTGCTGGCCGGTCTGGACGGCATGACCCACGTGCTGCCGCACACCGGCCAGCAGGAGCGCGAGCTGCTCACCGAGGCCCTGCGCGAGGAGATCACCCGGCTGCGCGGCCTGCTGGACCGCAAGGTGGACCTGCCCTCCTGCGCCGTCGAGCCGGTGCTGAGCCGGCTGGTGGCCATGCGCCGCTCCTCGGGCCTGGACGTGTCCCTGGACGTGCAGCCCGACCTGCGTGCCGCCATGCCCGCCTCCGCGCTGGCCCAGGTGGTGACCAACCTGCTGGCCAACTGCGAGCGGCACGCGCCGGGCGCCAGCGTGCGGGTCAACGCCCGTGCCGCCGACGGCAGGGTGCGCATCGACGTGCAGGACGACGGCCCCGGCCTGCCGCCCGAACTGCGGCGACGTGCGTTGACCAGAGGGGTGCACGACTCCTCGCGCGGCGGCAGTGGTCTCGGCCTGTACGTGAGTTCGCAGCTGGTCGCCGACGCCGGTGGCTCGCTGGAGCTGCTGCCCACCGAGGCGGGCTGCCACGCCAGCGTGCAGGTGCCCGCGTGACCGGGCCGATCCTGATCGTCGACGACCACGCCGTGGTGGCCACCTCGCTGGCCCTCGCCCTGCGCAGCCAGGGCTTCGACGCGATCCGCTGCCCGGTGGGCTCGGCGGCGGAGGTCCTGAGCTCGGCCCGCCGCGAGCAGACCGGCCTGGCGCTGGTCGACCTGGACCTGGGCAACGGCCTGTGCGGGGCCGAGCTGGTGGGCCCGCTGCGCACGCTGGGCTGGCGGGTGCTGATCGTGACCGGTACCGAGGACCGCGCCGCGATCGCCGCCGCCGTGGTCAACGGGGCGGTGGGCTGGGTGTGCAAGTCGGCGCCCTTCCCGGTGCTGGTCGACGCGGTGCAGGCCGCCGCGGCGGGTCGCACCGTGCTGTCCGCGGCCGAACGGGCGGAGCTGCTGCGGGTGCACCAGGGCGCCAGCGCCGTCACCGAGCTGCTGGGCCGGCTCAGCGGGCGGGAGCGCCAGGTGCTGGACCAGTTGGTCGCCGGGCACCGTGCCGCGCGCATCGCCCAGGAGTTCGTGGTGTCGGTGGCCACGGTGCGCGCCCAGATCCGGTCGATCCTGTCGAAGCTGGAGGTCCGGTCCCAGCTGGAGGCCGTGGCGCTGGCCCGATCGGGTCGAGTTGGAGCTCATTAGGCAAACTGTTCGGGTGACCACACCCGTGCCAGAGGCCCTTGAGGCGTTGCTCGCCGAACACGTCGAGCTGGAGCAGCGGCTTGCCGACCCGGCCGTGCACGCCGACCAGGCCGCCGCACGCAAGCTCGGCAGGCGCTACGCCGAGCTGACCCCGGTCGCCAAGGCCATCCGCGAGCTGGAGCAGACCCGCAACGACATCACCGCGGCCCAGGAGCTGGCGGCCGAGGACGCGGCCTTCGCCGCCGAGGCCGAGTCCCTGGCGGCCCGGCTGCCCGAGCTGGAGGAGCGGCTCACCGAGCTGTTGCTGCCGCGCGACCCCAACGACGGCTCCGACGTGGTGATGGAGGTCAAGTCGGGGGAGGGTGGCGAGGAGTCCGCGCTGTTCGCGGGCGACCTGGTGCGCATGTACCTGCGCTACGCGGAACGGCACGGCTGGAAGGCGGAGGTGCTCGACGCCACCGACTCCGACCTGGGCGGCTACAAGGACGCCACGATCGCGATCAAGACCAAGGGCGGGGCCGAGGTGGACGGGGTGTGGGCCCGGCTGAAGTTCGAGGCCGGGGTACACCGTGTGCAGCGGGTGCCGGTGACCGAGACCCAGGGCCGCATCCACACCTCGGCCGCCGGGGTGCTGGTCTATCCCGAGGTCGAGGACGTCGAGATCGAGATCGACGAGAACGACCTGCGGGTGGACGTGTTCCGCTCCTCGGGCAAGGGCGGGCAGAGCGTCAACACCACCGACTCCGCGGTGCGCATCACGCACCTGCCCACCGGCATCGTGGTGTCCTGCCAGAACGAGCGCTCGCAGTTGCAGAACCGGGCCCGCGCCATGGAGGTGCTCAAGTCCCGGTTGCAGGCGCTGGCCGAGGAGAAGGCCCAGTCCGAGGCCTCGGCAACGCGGCGCAGCCAGGTGCGCACGGTGGACCGCTCCGAGCGGATCCGCACCTACAACTTCCCGGAGAACCGGATCTCCGACCACCGGGTGAACTACAAGGCGCACAACCTGGACCAGGTGTTGCAGGGCGACCTGGACGCGCTGCTGGACGCGCTGGCCACCGCGGACCGGGCCGAGCGGCTCGCGGCGGCGGGCAATGGCTGACGTCCGGCACCGCCGCCCGCTCCGCCTGGCGATCATGGACGCGGAGCGCATCCTGGCCGGAGCGGGCATCGACAGCGCCCGCATCGACGCCGAGCTGATCGCCGCGCACGTGATCGGCGTGGACCGGATGAAGCTCCCGCTGGTGCCGCTGGTCGACCCGCAGGTGGTCGACGGCATCGGCAAGCTGGTGCACCAGCGGGCCAAGCGGGTGCCGTTGCAGCACCTGATCGGCTGGGCCCCGATGGGCGCGCTGAGCCTGCACGTGGGCCCCGGCGTGTTCATCCCGCGCCCGGAGACGGAACTTTTGCTGGAGTGGGGTTTGCGCCAGCTCCAGGGCGTCGAGCGGCCGGTGGTCGTTGACCTGTGCACCGGCTCGGGGGCGCTGGCCCTCGCCGTGGCCAACGCACGTCCGGACGCCGTGGTGCACGCCGTGGAGAAGGACCCGCAGGCGCTGGCCTGGGCCCGGCGCAACGCCGACACCCGTGCCGGTGCGGGGGACCGGCCGATCCGGTTGCACGCCGGTGACGTCACCGACCCGGGCCTACTGTCCGAACTGGACGGTTCGGTGCAGCTCGTGCTGTGCAATCCGCCTTACGTGCCAACGGGAACGCCGGTACCGCCCGAGGTCGCCGAACACGACCCCGCGCAGGCCGTGTTCGGCGGGGCCGACGGGCTCGACGTGATCCGGCACGTGGTCACGTGTGCGGCCCGCCTGCTGCGACAGGGCGGCGCCGTGGCCATCGAGCACGACGACACCCATGCGCGGGCCGTGCCGGAGTTGCTGGCCGCCCGCAGAGTGCTCGGTGAGGTCGCCGACCACGAGGACCTGGCAGGCCGCCCGCGCTTCGCCACCGCCCGGTTGGTGCTCGGCTGAGCGGGACTCGTCGTCGTCCGGGCGGGACTCGCCGCCCCCAGAGCGGGACTCGCCGGTGGTTTGCGCGCGACACGCCGGTGGTTGGCGCGAGTCCCGCTCTGCTGCACGCGAGTCCCGCCCACCGGTGCGCGAGTCCCGGCCACCGGCGTGCGAGTCCCGGTCAGGAGGTGGTGCCGGACAGCATGGCGTCGAAGATCGGCTTGGTCCTGGTCCACTCGCTGGCCGGTGCGGAGGCGTACACGTCGTACTGGACCCCGCTGCCCTGCCAGTACAGGATCTCCACGTGCCGGGGCTGACCGTCCAATGTGTACGTGAACTCCCAGCGCACCGCTGACTTGCCCGTGAAGTCCTGGCGTGCCAACAGGATCCGCTTGTACGCGGGCTGGTTGGTCCAGGACTGCTGCTCGTAGCCGGTGAGCCAGGCGTACAGGTCCCCGTCGGCGGCAACGCCCTGGTAGCGCACGAACCGCCCGCCGGCCCCGCCACCGGCCGGGTCGTCGGCCTGGAACCCGTTGCGGATCGTGCTGATCCGCCAGCCCTCGGGGATCACCGTGTGCAGCCCGCTGGGGCCGTCCACGCGCTGGTAGCCCGCGGGCGGACCAGCACCGGTGGGGGTGGCCACCGGCTCCGCGGTGCCCGCGACCAGGGTCGAACCGTGCGCCAGGAGCAGCGTGCCGCCGACCAACGCGGCCGCCACGAGGTACCCGCCCGCCATGATCAGCGCCAGCGGTAGCGGTCCTCGGTCGTTCGGCACTGTCCACCTCGTGCAGACGCGGCAGAATGGCTGTCGGGACCACTGTAGCCAGGGGAGCGCCACGATGAACCTCGCTGGGCCGAACGGGTGGCGAGCCACACGTGAGTGGAAGGACATCTCCACCAAGTGGCGACTGGTGCCCGACGGGCTGCGCTCCAGCCGCCCCGAGGACCCGTTCGCCCGCGGCTGGGTGGCGCTGGAGGCCGGTGAGCTGGGGCAGGCCGAGGACCTGTTCCGGGAGGCGGTCCGCCAGCGCGGGGACGGCAACGACTACGTGGCGCTGGGCGACGTGTTCGTGGCGCGGCGGGACTGGTCGGGGGCCGCCGACCAGTTCGAGCGGGCGCTGCTGGTGGCCCCGCTGTCCGTGCTGGCGATCCTGGGCCTGGCGATGGTGCGGGCGGCCACCGGGGCCGCCGACACCGCCATCGCCGAACTGGAGGTGCTGGCCCGCACCCGGCCGGGCGACCCCGTGGTCGGCTACTACCTGGCGCTGGCGTTGATCGCGCGCACCGTGGAGGTCCGCACCGAGGGCAGGGGCGGTCAGCTGGTGATCTCGACCCAGTACCAGCTGGACACCTGCGACTGGCTCGCCGGGCGGGTGCTGGCCAGCGGCACCGAGGACGCCCAGCTGATCGCCGCGGCCAAGGCCCTGCAGGCCGAGGTCCGGCAGGGCCGCGAGCTGGTGTGGAGCGAGCAGCGCCCGACGCTGGTGCTCGCGGGACTCGTGCTGCTGCTGGGCGTCGTGCCGGTGCTGCTCGGCGGACTGCTGGCCAACGTGCCGCTGCTGGTGGCCGGGCTGGTGCTGGGCACCGGGCTGGTCTTCTGGCTGTTCTACCGGTACCGCCAGCCCGCCTGGCAGGTCGCGCTCGGCACGATCACGGGCAGGGCATAGCATCCCCTGGCGTGAGCACGATCTACGACTGCAGTCGACAGGACAGCCGCGAAGCCGGACTGGCCGCCGCGGCGGGGGCCATCCGCTCGGGACGCCTGGTCGTGCTGCCCACGGACACCCTGTACGGCATCGGCTGCGACGCGTTCGACGCGGCGGCGGTGCGTTCCCTGCTCTCCGCCAAGGGCCGTGGCCCGGACATGCCGATCCCGGTGCTGGTGGGCTCCTGGACCACCATCGACGGGCTCGTCTTCTCCGTGCCCACGCAGGCCCGCCAGCTGATCGAGGCCTTCTGGCCGGGCGCGCTGTCGATCATCCTTCAGCACGCGCCCTCGCTGAACTGGGACCTGGGCGACACCCGGGGCACCGTGGCCCTGCGCATGCCGCTGCACCCGGTGGCCATCGAGCTGCTGCGCGAGGTCGGCCCGATGGCGGTGTCCTCGGCCAACCGCTCCGGCTATGCCCCGGCGACCACCGTGGCCGACGCCGAGTCCCAGCTGGGCGACTCGGTCTCGGTGTACCTGGACGGCGGCACCGTGGACCACGGGGTGGCCTCCACGATCGTCGACCTGACCGGTCCCGAGCCGCGCGTGCTGCGTGAGGGCGCGGTGACCTTGGCACAGCTGAGCGAAGTCCTCGGGACCCAGGTCGAGCTGGCCTGAGCCGTCGGCCGGAGAGCGGGACTCGGCTGCGGCAGAGCGGGACTCGCCGGGGTTTGGCGGGGCCGAGCGATGATCAACTAGCCCGTTGGCGGGCGGGTGGGCGGACAGCGGTAGCGTTGCGGGCACAGCCGCCGAACAGGTGGCGGCACTTGACTCGGAGCGACAGGACCACCCCGTGGGTATCTCACCTGTACTCCCCTCGGCCGGTCTGACCCCCGTCCGGGAGTACCTGCTCGTCGGGCTCACCGCGGCCGCGGTGACCTTTCTGCTGACCAGCCTGGTCCGCCTGGTGGCCATCAGGATCGGCGCGGTGGCCAAGCCGCGCGCCCGCGACGTGCACGTGGTGCCGATCCCGCGGCTGGGCGGCGTTGCGATGTACGCGGGCGTCGTGGCCGCGATGCTGCTTGCGCACCAACTCCCGGTGCTGAGCAACTCCTTCACCTTCTCCCGGGACCCGCTCGCGGTGCTGGTGGCCGGGGGTGTGATCAGCCTGGTCGGTGCCCTGGACGACCGCTTCGAACTGGACTCGGTCACCAAGCTGGCCGGTCAGGTGACCGCGGCGGGCATCCTGGTGCTGCTCGGCGTGCAGTGGCTGGCCTTCTGGGTGCCCTGGGACACGCAGAACGGCAGCCTGGGCTCAGTGCTCGTGCTGGGGCCCAACCAGGGCGCGGTGCTGACCCTGCTGCTGACCATCACGATGATCAACGCGATGAACTTCGTGGACGGGCTGGACGGGCTGGCCGCAGGGATCGGCTTCATCGCCGCCGCCGCCACCTGCGCCTTCTCCCTGGGCCTGCTCGCCCAGTCCGGCGGGGACGTGCACCTGTACCCGCCCGCCCTGATCTCCGCCGCGCTGGCCGGGGCCTGCCTGGGTTTCCTGCCGCACAACTTCAACCCGGCCAAGATCTTCATGGGCGACTCCGGCTCCATGCTGATCGGCCTCATGCTGGCCGCTGCCAGCACTTCCGCCTCCGGTCACCTCAACTACTCGGTGGTCGGCCCGACCGACCTGATCGCGCTGCTGACCCCGATGCTGGTGGTCGCCGCCGTGCTGTTCGTGCCGCTGCTCGACCTGATCATGGCGATCATCCGCCGCACCAGGAAGGGCCTGAGCATCGGCAGCGCCGACAAGATGCACCTGCACCACCGGTTCCTGGAGATCGGCCACTCGCAGCGCCGGGCGGTGCTGTTGATCTACCTGTGGGCCGGGCTGCTCGCCTTCGGCTCGGTCGGGCTCGCGCTGGTTCCCAACACTGCCATCGTTGTCATCTGCATCGGGGCAGGTCTGTTGCTCGCGCTGCTGATTTCGGCCATCCCGCGGTTGCGTACCATGCGGGTGCGATGACTACCGACGAGAAGTCCCTCCCGCCCCTCGACTCGATCGAGGGAACTGTGCTGCGCTACGCCCACGGGATGCGGCGCTACGCCCTGCTGCCCACCTCGGTCGTGGCGGTACTCGCCATCGCCGTCTGCTCGGTGATCGCCGGGCTGGCCGGTGCCATCGCCGCCGTGCTCGGCTCGGTGGTCATCATCGGCGGCGGCATGCTGGTCCTGTTCGTGATGCGCAGGACCGCGGCCCAGCCGCCCATGGTCGTGCTGGCCGCCGCCCTGGCCACCTACATGGGCAAGTTCGTCTTCCTGCTGGCCTTCGGGCTGGCCTTCAAGGGCACCTCCCTGTTCGACTCCAAGCTGTTCGCCTACTCCGTGCTGGCGACCCTGGTGGTCTGGACGGTGGGCGAGGTCATCGGCTTCCGCAAGACCAAGGTCCTGACCCTGATCACGGGTGCTACGGGACCTAAGTCCTGACTTTCCGAACTGGCCAGTAGCCGTAGTACGGGTGTTCTGAGACGCCTGCTACAGTTCGCCTCGATGGGGTCAGGAACCTGACCGTCCCGGGAGGCCGAGGGGACGGACGGGAAGGCTGCACCGTCATCTCCCACCTCAGTCCAGGTCTACCGCGACCGGTCTGGGGCTGGACGACAGGCATGGACACCCCTGTGGAGTGCCCACGGTGCCTGACGTCCTGAAGCCGGGGGGCCGCCTCCTTGTACCTGACGTGTGTCGGGTACGTTAAGTCCTGATCGTGACGATTCCCCCAGTGGTGTGACACGCCAGCGTGGGAGAACCGGAAGGAGCCCAGGTGGGCGCGCTTGTGGTGGCCGAGGGTGGCGCGCAGTTCGTGGCGCCCGGCCCGCAGAGCTTTCTCTACCCGGAGATCTTGCCCGGGGTGACGAAGCCGGTGCTGCAGATCGCCTTGGCGGTGATCCTGGTCGGCGCGTTCTACGTGATCGCCTCGGGGCGCCTGAAGCTGGTTCCCGGCAAGGGTCAGTTCATCTCCGAATACCTGTACGACTTCGTGCGCAACGGCATCGGCCGCGAGCAGATCGCGGCCAAGGACCTGCGCCCGTATTTGCCGCTTCTTCTCACGATGTTCACCTTCATCCTGGTGAACAACCTGTTCGGGTTCATCCCGTTCTTCCAGCTGCCGACGATGGCCCACATCGGGTTCCCGCTGGGCCTGGCGCTGCTGGCCTGGGTGCTGTTCATCTTCGTGGGCATCAAGCGGCACGGCTTCGGCCACTACTTCGGCAAGACGCTGTTCCCGCCGGATGTGCCCAAGGGCGTGCTGATCCTCTACACGCCGATCGAGTTCGTCTCGACCTTCATCTTCCGTCCGATCACGCTGACGGTCCGGCTCTTCGCGACCATGTTCGCGGGTCACATCATGCTGCTGGTCTTCATCGAGGGTGGCACGTTCTTCCTCGAACAGTCGGTCATCGGCATCAAGTTCATCTCGCCTGTCGCATACGTGATGGCGATCGGGCTCAGCTTCCTCGAGCTGCTGATCCAGTGCCTGCAGGCGTACGTCTTCACCATGCTGACCGCCAACTACATCGGCGGCGCGCTGGCCGACGGCCACTAAAGACCCCCGATCCGCATCGTCTGCGGACCGAGTGTGAAAGGGAACAACCCAGTGCAGATCGAACTCGCTTCCAAGGGCCTCGCCGCCATCGGTTACGGCCTCGCCGCCATCGGCCCCGGCGTCGGTGTTGGTCTGATCTTCGCCGCAGTCATCAACGGCACCGCCCGCCAGCCCGAGGCCCAGGGCAAGCTGATCGGTATCGCGTGGCAGACCTTCGTTCTGGTCGAGGCCCTGGCACTGCTCGGCTTCGTGCTCTTCTTCCTCGCTTCCTGACGGTCGACCTTCGAGTAGGGAGACGCCGTGACGAACTTCTTGGTTGCTGAGGGAGCGCCGAACCCGGTCATCCCCAGCATTCCCGAGCTCATCATCGGTCTGATCGCCTTCGCCATCCTGCTCTTCCTCATGAGCAAGCTGGTGGTCCCGCGCTTCGAGAAGCTCTACGCCGAGCGCGTGGACAAGATCGAAGGCGGCATCAAGAAGGCCGAGCAGGCGCAGGCCGAGGCCGAGCAGGCGCTGGCGCAGTACAAGGCGCAGCTGGCCGACGCACGTGCCGAGGCGGCCAAGATCCGCGACAACGCGCGGATCGAGGCCGAGCAGATCAAGGAGGAGCTCCGGGCCCAGGCCCAGGAGGAGTCCTCGCGGATCGTCGCCCAGGGGCAGGCCCAGCTACAGGCCCAGCGCGCGCAGATCGTCGCCGAGCTGCGCTCCGAGCTCGGCCGCCTCGCTGTCGACCTGGCAGGCAAGGTGGTCGGCGAGTCCCTTGAGGACGATGCGCGCAGGCGCGGCACCGTGGACCGCTTCCTCGACGAGCTGGACGCCACCGCGGCGCCCGCGAGCAAGTAGGCAGAGGACACGATGACGTTGCACGCACTGCACGCCGCGAGCCGGGACGCCCTGGCCGCAGCCGAGCTGCGGCTGCTCGACGTGGTCGACGGTGTCGACCCCGACGGGCTCACCGCCCTCGGTGACGAGCTGTTCTCGGTCGTCGGCCTGCTGGCCGGGGAGCACGGGCTGCGCAGGGTCGTCGCCGACGCCTCCTCCGACCCGGCGGGCCGTGAGGCCCTGGTCCGCGGTCTGCTGGCGGGCAAGGTCGGCGAGCCCACGCTGCAGGTGCTCGCCACCGCGGTCACGGCGCGGTGGTCCAGCGCCCGTGAGCTGCTGGACGGCCTGGAGTCGCTGGCCCGCACCGCACTGCTGGTGCGGGCGGAGCGGGAGAACAGGCTGGACGCGGTCGAGGACGAGCTGTTCCGGTTCGGCCGGATCCTCGCCGGTCAGCCCGAGCTGGAGCGCCTGCTCTCGGCTCGGGACGGTGCCAGCGAGGCCAAGCTCGGCCTGGTCGACACCCTGGTGTCGGGCAAGGTCGAGCCGGTCACCAAGCAGCTCGTGGAGCAGCTCGTCGTGCTGCCCCGGGGGCGTCGCCTGGTGGCCGGTCTCGAGGAGCTGGCCGCCGCGGCGGCCAAGCGCCGGGAGCGCTCGGTCGCCTACGTCCGCACGGCCAGCCCGCTGACCGAGCAGCAGTACGAGCGCCTGGCGGCGACCCTGACGCGGGTCTACTCGCGTCCGATCGTGCTCCACGTCGAGATCGACCCCGATCTCGGCGGTGGCCTGGTGATCCGGGTCGGAGACGAGGTCATCGACGGCAGCGCGGCAGGGCGCCTGGAAGCGCTTCGCCGCCAACTGGCCGCCTAAACGGCCCCCACGACTTGCAACACTGGCCAAGCAGAGAAGTGAGAGCAGGAACGACATGGCGGAGCTGACGATCTCGTCGGACGAGATCCGCAGTGCGATCGAGAACTACGTCACCAGCTACTCCCCGGAGGTCAACCGGGAAGAGGTCGGCGTCGTCACCTCCACCGGTGACGGCATCGCCAATGTCGAGGGCCTGCCCTCGGCGGTGACCAACGAGCTGCTGGAGTTCCCCGGCGGCATCCTGGGCGTCGCGCTGAACCTGGACGTGCGGGAGATCGGTGCGGTCATCCTCGGCGGCTACGAGTCGATCGAGGAGGGCCAGGAGGTCAAGCGGACCGGCAAGGTGCTCTCCGTGCCGGTCGGCGACGGCTTCCTCGGCCGCGTGGTCAACCCGCTGGGCCAGCCGATCGACGGTCTCGGCGACATCGTCGCCGACGACAACCGCGTGCTGGAACTGCAGGCCGCCACCGTGATGCAGCGGCAGCCGGTCAAGGAGCCGCTGCAGACCGGCATCAAGGCGATCGACTCGCAGACCCCGATCGGCCGCGGCCAGCGCCAGCTGATCATCGGTGACCGCAAGACCGGCAAGACCACGGTCTGCGTCGACACGATCATCAACCAGAAGAAGGCCTGGGAGACCGGCGACCCCAAGCAGCAGGTGCGCTGCGTGTACGTCGCGGTCGGCCAGAAGGGCTCCACCATCGCCTCGGTCAAGCGGGCGCTGGAGGACGCCGGTGCGCTGGAGTACACCACCATCGTCGCCGCCCCGGCCTCCGACCCCGCCGGCTTCAAGTGGCTGGCCCCCTACACCGGCTCGGCCATCGGCCAGCACTGGATGTACGAGGGCAAGCACGTCCTGATCGTGTTCGACGACCTCACCAAGCAGGCCGAGGCCTACCGCGCGATCTCGCTGCTGCTGCGCCGCCCGCCGGGCCGCGAGGCCTACCCCGGAGACGTCTTCTACTTGCACTCCCGTCTGCTGGAGCGCTGCGCGAAGCTGTCCGACGAGCTCGGTGCGGGTTCGATGACCGGTCTGCCGATCATCGAGACCAAGGCCAACGACATCTCGGCCTACATCCCCACCAACGTCATCTCGATCACCGACGGCCAGTGCTTCCTGGAGTCCGACCTGTTCAACCAGGGTGTCCGCCCCGCGGTGAACGTCGGTGTGTCGGTGTCCCGAGTCGGTGGCTCCGCGCAGATCAAGGCCATGCGCAAGGTCGCCGGTTCGCTGCGACTGGACCTGTCCCAGTACCGCGAGCTGGAGGCGTTCGCCGCCTTCGCCTCCGACCTGGACGCGACCTCCAAGTCGCAGCTGGACCGCGGCGCCCGGCTGGTCGAGCTGCTCAAGCAGCCCGCCTACAGCCCGTTCGCGGTCGAGGAGCAGGTCGTCTCGATCTTCGTGGGCACCCGTGGCCACCTGGACACCGTGCCGGTCGCCGACGTGCGCCGCTTCGAGTCCGAGTTCCTGGACCACGTGCGCCGCAACGAGGCGGGCATCCTCAGCGAGATCAGGGACACCAAGGACCTGAGCTCGGAGAACGAGGAGCGCCTCGTCAACGCCATCAACGCCTTCAAGCAGCAGTTCACCGCCTCCGACGGCAGCTCCGTGGTCAACGAGCCGGCCGCCGAGGCGATGGACGCCGACAAGGTCGGGCACGAGTCGGTGAAGGTCAACCGGCCCGCTCCCACCCAGAAGTGACGTGAGCAGCCATGGCTGAGCTTCGAGTCCTGCGTCAGAAGATCAGGACGGTCAAGTCGACGCAGAAGATCACCAGGGCGTACGAGCTGATCGCCACCTCGCGCATCCCCAAGGCGCAGGCACGGATGGCGGCGGCCAAGCCGTACGCCGACGAGATCACCAACGTGCTCTCTGCACTGGCGGGAGCGTCCACACTGGACCACCCGCTGGTGGTGCCGCGCGAGCAGCCCAAGCGGGCCGGTGTCCTGGTCGTCACCAGCGACAAGGGCATGTGCGGCGGCTACAACTCCAACGTCATCAAGGCGGCGGAGGAGCTGCAGTCGCTGCTGCGCGAGCAGGGCAAGACGCCGGTGTTGTACGTGATCGGGCGCAAGGGCCTGAACTACTACAACTTCCGCCGTCGTGAGGTCGCGGGCTCCTGGACCGGTTTCTCCGAGATCCCGCACTACACCGACGCGGCGAGCACCGGCGAGAGCCTGGTCGAGGCGTTCATGCGGGGCGCGGACGACGAGGGCACCGACCCGGGGGCCGACGGCATCCTCGGCGTGGACGAGCTGCACATCGTCTACACCGAGTACAAGTCGATGCTGACCCAGGCCCCGGTGGCCGTCCAGGTCGCGCCGATGCAGGTGGAGTACACGGAGGAGCCGGACAGGCTCACCCCGTCCTACTCCTTCGAGCCGGACGCGGAGACGCTGTTCCGCGAGCTGCTGCCGAAGTACGTCAACACCAGGCTGTTCTCGGCGCTGCTGCAGTCGGCGGCCTCGGAGCTGGCCTCCCGGCAGCGGGCCATGAAGGCGGCTACGGACAACGCGAACGACCTGATCCGCAGCTACAGCCTTCAGGCCAACCAGGCCCGCCAGGCCCAGATCACCCAGGAGATCAGCGAGATCGTCGGTGGCGCCAACGCGCTCGCTGCCGCAGGAAGTGATGAGTGACATGACTACCGCTACCGCTAGCGGCACCGGCCGCATCGCTCGCGTCCTCGGCGCCGTCGTCGACGTCGAGTTCCCCCGCGACGCCGTTCCCGAGCTGTTCAACGCGCTGACCGTCAAGGTCGACGCGGCGGGCATCGACCGGACGCTGACCCTGGAGGTCGCCCAGCACCTGGGTGACAACCTGGTCCGCACCATCTCCATGCAGCCCACCGACGGCCTGGTCCGCGGCCACGCCGTGGTCGACTCCGGCAAGCCGATCTCGGTGCCGGTCGGCGACATCGTCAAGGGCCACGTGTTCAACGCCCTCGGCGACTGCCTGGACGAGCCGGGTCACGCCGCCGACGCCGAGCACTGGGGCATCCACCGCAAGGCGCCCGCCTTCGACAAGCTCGAGGGCCGCACCGAGATGCTGGAGACCGGCCTCAAGGTGATCGACCTGCTCACCCCGTACGTGCAGGGTGGCAAGATCGGTCTGTTCGGTGGTGCCGGTGTGGGCAAGACGGTGCTCATCAAGGAGATGATCATCCGTGTCGCCCGGAACTTCGGTGGTACCTCCGTGTTCGCCGGTGTCGGTGAGCGCACCCGTGAGGGCAACGACCTGATCCTGGAGATGACCGAGGACGGGGTCATCAACGACACCGCCCTGGTCTTCGGTCAGATGGACGAGCCGCCGGGCACCCGTCTGCGGGTGGCCCTGTCGGCGCTGACCATGGCCGAGTACTTCCGCGACGTCCAGAACCAGGACGTGCTGCTGTTCATCGACAACATCTTCCGGTTCACCCAGGCCGGTTCCGAGGTGTCGACCCTGCTGGGTCGCATGCCCTCGGCCGTGGGTTACCAGCCGACGCTGGCCGACGAGATGGGTGAGCTCCAGGAGCGGATCACCTCGACCCGTGGTCGTTCGATCACCTCGATGCAGGCGATCTACGTGCCCGCCGACGACTACACCGACCCGGCGCCGGCCACGACCTTCGCCCACCTGGACGCCACCACGGAGCTCTCCCGCGGTGTGTTCGCCAAGGGCATCTTCCCGGCCGTGGACCCGCTGGTCTCCACCTCGACGATCCTCAACCCGGCGATCGTCGGCGACGAGCACTACCGCGTCGCCCGCGAGGTCGTGCGCATCCTGCAGAAGTACAAGGACCTGCAGGACATCATCGCCATCCTGGGTATCGACGAACTGTCCGAAGAGGACAAGGTCACGGTGCAGCGGGCGCGGCGCATCGAGCGCTTCCTGTCGCAGAACATGTACTCGGCCGAGCAGTTCACCGGCCAGCCGGGTTCCACGGTTCCGCTGAAGGAGACCGTCGAGGCCTTCGACCGCATCGCCAAGGGCGAGTTCGACCACATGCCCGAGCAGGCCTTCTTCATGTGCGGTGGCCTGGAGGACCTGGAGAAGAAGTACAAGGAACTCACCGGCAAGTGAGTCCCGAGCTGTGAGCAGAGGCCGGTGTCGCCCACACGGGCGCACCGGCCTCCGCTGTCAGTGGCGCCCGGGGTTGGCCCCCGAGGTCGCCAACTCACCCATTAGACTGTTCACGACGCCAGACGAAGGAGAAGCGCGTGGCTGAGATGTCCGTCCAGCTGGTCGCCGTGGAACGGCGCCTGTGGTCCGGCACCGCCTCGCTGGTGGTCGCCCAGACGACCGAGGGCGAGATCGGCATCATGGCCGGTCACGAGCCTGTGCTCGGTCAGCTCGTCGAAGGCGGCGTAGTAAAGATCGTTACCACCGACGGCGAGACGGTGATCGCCGCGGTGCACGGGGGCTTCCTCTCGGTCACCGGCGACGGGGTGAGCGTGCTCGCCGAGTCCGCCGAACTGGCCGACGAGATCGACGTGGCCGCGGCCCGTGCCGAACTCGACAAGGGCGACGAGGACGAGCGGGCAAGAGCAGCCGCCCGACTCCGCGCCGCAGGCCAGACGGTCTGATCTTCAGCTGAGGGGCAGCGCGGCCGTGGACGTGACTTGGATCGTGGGGGTGGTCCTGGTCGCCACGGCCGCCGTCGTAGCGATGCTGGCCTGGCGCAGGCTCAGGCTGCTGCGCGCCGGTGGCGTGCACGTGGCCCTGCGCGGGCGGCGCGACGACAGCGGCCGGGGCTGGCAGCTGGGCGTCGGCCGCTACCGGGGCGACGAGTTCGTCTGGTACCGGGTGCTGAGCCTGCGCTCCGGCCCCGACCAGGTCATCCGGCGCGAGGGCCTGGAGATCGACGAGCGCCGCGAGCCCACCGGCCCGGAGAGCTACTCCATGCCGCTGGGCTCGATGGTCATCAGCTGCCACGGCCCCGAGGGCATCGTGGAGATCGCCATGGGCGTGGACGCCATGACCGGCTTCCTGTCCTGGCTGGAGTCCTCCCCTCCGGGCAGTTCCATTCCCTGGGCTTCCTGAACCTTCTGCGGTTTGCTCATTTTCGGGACTGATCGTCCCGGATACGCAACGATGATCCCCAGTTGTGCGTCAGGTCTTCGGATGAGCGCACTTCGCCGAGACTGTGGGGGTTGTCGGTGCCCAATCGAGTCCTGCTCCGCTGTGCCGTGTTCGTGCTGGCGGGGGGTGTGCTCGTCGCGTGCAGTGAGGCCAAACCAGACCAGTCGGTTCCGGAACTGGCCCAGCGCGGCAAGGCCGTCACCACCGCCAAGCCCGTCCGCCAGGACCTGGCCAACAAGGTGAGCCTGACCGGCAAGGTCGCGCTCGACCCGGTCTTCGGGCTGGTCGCCCCGGTGGACGGGCAGATCCGCTACCTGGACGTGAAGCAGCCGGAGTCCACGCCGACCACGGCCACGCGGGTGGCCAACATCTGGGCCTCGGGCGTGCCGCACCCGGTGGAGGTGCCCGCGGGCGCCACGTTCGCGGGCAGGTTGGTCGAGGACAGGTCCACCGTCACCGCGGGCATGCCGATCGCCTCCGCCAAGCGGGCCGGCTACGGGGTCGTCGCCGAACTGGACGGGGCGCAGGCGTACCGGATCTCCAGCGCCACGGCCTCGGTGCAGGCCCAGATCAAGGACGGCCCCGGGCCGTTCCCGTGCGCGGCGCTGGGCACGATCGCCGCCCTGCCCGGCGGCACGATGCCCGAGCCGCCCGCCCCGCCGCAGGCCCCGGCCCCGCCGACCACCCCAGGCCGCGCGCCGATCACGCTGCCGCCGCCAGCCGGGTCCAAGGCGCCCACGGCCAAGCCGTCCGAGCCCACGGGCCTGCGCCTGGTGTGCACGGCCCCCGAGGACGTGAAGCTGATCAACGGGGCGGCCGTCTCCCTGGAGGTCGTCACCGAGAGGGCGCAGAACGCGCTGGTGGTGCCGGTGGAGGCCGTCGCGGGCACGCAGGGCAAGGGCAAGGTGGACGTGGTCGCCGCCGACGGCCACCGGGAGACCCGCGAGGTCGTGCTCGGGCTGACCGACGGCAAGGTGGTGGAGGTCAAGTCGGGGCTGACCGGGGAGGAGACCCTGGGCGTGCCAGGGCCGAACCTGCCCGCCGCCCCGCAGAACGGCCAGCCGGGCGGTCCCACCGCGGTGGGTGGCCGGTGACCGCGCTGCTCCAGCTCAGCGGCATCACCAAGACCCTGACCGGTCAGGACGAGCCGCGCACGATCCTCGCGGGCGTGGACCTGACCGTCCACAGCGGACAGAGTGTGGCGATACTCGGCCGGTCCGGCTCGGGCAAGTCCACCCTGCTCAGCCTGATCGGGCTGTTCGACCGCCCGGACGGGGGCACCTACCTGCTCGGCGACCGGGACATCACCCGGCTGCCCGAGCGCAAGGCCGCCGCCCTGCGCAGCGCCGAGTTCGGCTTCGTGTTCCAGCGGTTCTTCCTGCTCAAGCACCTGACCGCCATGCAGAACGTGGCCATGGCCCTGGTCAACGGGCAGGGCTGGGCCTCGCGCAGGCAGCGCAAGGCCCGCGTGCTCGCGGCCCTGGACCGGGTCGGCATCGCGCACCTGGCCAAGCACAAGCCCGCGCGGCTGTCCGGCGGTGAGCAGCAGCGGGTGGCCATCGCCCGCGCGCTGGTCCGCGAGCCGCGCATCCTGCTCGCCGACGAACCCACCGGCGCACTGGACGCGGAGACCGGCAACCTGGTCGTCGAGGTGCTGCGCTCGGCCACCGACCAGGGGTGCGGGCTGATCCTGGTCACCCACGACCAGGACCACGCCGCCAAGATGGGCCGCGTGCTGCGGCTGCGGGACGGGGTGCTCGCGTGATCGGCATGTCCGGGCAGCTGCGCTCCGCCCTGATCATCGGCGTGCAGGGCATCCGCGCCCGCAAGCTGCGCACCTTCCTGTCCATGGTGAGCCTGTTCCTTGGCGTGCTCGCGATCGTGGTCGTGCAGGCCGGGTCGCAGGTCGCCGAGCGGGCGATGCTCGCCGACGTGGAGCTGAACTCGGGCAAGGACGGCACAGCGCAGCTCTTCGTGCCCAGCAACCCGAAGGTTCCTCAGGTACTGGCCGAGACCCTGACCGGGCGGTCCGACGCGGTGGCCATGCGCAGCACCTCCGCGACCATCGGTGAACCGGGGGTGCGGGCGCTCAACCCCGGGGCCAGCCCGTTCGAGGGGCCGGGCGCCGGGGGCTACGGCTATCCGATGACCTGCGACTCCCAGGGCAACTGCACCAGCGGCGAGGACCAGTCCGTGCCCAAGGGCGTGGCGATCGAGGTGCGGCTGACCTCGTTGACCGGGGACGTGCGGCAGTTCCGGCCGTACCGGCAGGAGTCCGGCCGGTGGCTGGACTTCGACTCGGCGCCCTCGCTGGCGCCCCGCATCGTGCTGAACAAGCAGGCGGCGGTCGGTTTCCAGCGCTACCGGGTGCCCGCCCAGATGCGGATCGCCGGCGCGACCGCCGACCCGACCCCGCAGATCATCGGGGTGGTGGACGACGGGGGCTACGGGGCCGCCGCCTACGTGCGCCAGGACGAGCTGAGCAACTGGGTGCCCAGCACGACCGCCACGGCCGGCGCACCCGATCCGCGCTTCGGCGGCGGCACGAGCGTGTTGCTGTCGGGGGCCGGTACCGATGTGGAGCGAGTGCTCAAGTCCAGGCTGGCGGCCAACGGGGTCGACCCGAGCCAGTTGCGCACCGAGCTCGTGCAGTCCAGGGCGCGCGCGGCCAGCACCCTGAACCTGATGCGCTGGATCTTCCTGGGCATGGCCGCACTGGTGCTGCTCATCGGCGTGGCGGCCATCCTCAACGTCGGGCTGGCCACCGTTGGCGAGCGGGTCGAGGAGTTCGCGCTGCGCAGAGCCGTGGGCACCTCCCGGCTGCTGCTCGCGGGCATCGTGCTCGCCGAGACCCTGCTGACCGGCCTGTTCACCGCGGGCGCCGCCATCGGGGTCGGCGCGCTCGCGTTCAAGATCGCCGTGCCCCTGCTGGGCAGTGGGCGCATGGCCTTCCTGCGCGACCTGTCCTTCCCCTGGCAGGCAGCCGTCGCCGGGATCATCGCCGGCCTGGTCGCGGGTGTGCTCGGCGGCAGCATCCCCGCCCTGCGGGCCGCCCGCATCCCGATCGCCACGGTGATGCGGGCGTGACGGCGCGGGGAACCGCACCCGTGAGTGCGGTTCCCCTGGCCGTCAGCCGTTGGCGCCCGGGCGCCAGAGCACGTCGCCGTCCGGGTTGGCCACCCGCGCCAGGATGAACAGCAGGTCGGACAGCCGGTTGAGGTACTTCGCGGCCAGCAGGTTGGTCTGCTCGGCCTCCACCTCGATCAGCGCCCACGCGCTGCGCTCGGCGCGCCGGGACACGGTGCGGGCCTGGTGCAGCAGCGCGGCGCCGGGCGTGCCGCCGTTGAGGATGAACGAGCTGAGCTTGGCCAGCCGGCCGTTGAACTCGTCGCACCAGCCCTCGAGCCGGTCGATGTAGGGCTGGGTGATCCGCAGCGGCGGGTACTTCGGATCGGGCACGACCGGGGCGCACAGGTCCGCGCCCACGTCGAACAGGTCGTTCTGCACCTGCCGCAGCACCTCGGTCAGCTCCTCGGTGAGGCCGCCGAGTGCCAGTGCCACGCCGATGCTCGCGTTGGTCTCGTCCACGTCGGCGTAGGCGGCCAACCGGGGCGAGGTCTTGGGCACCCGGTTGCCGTCACCGAGCGCGGTGGTGCCGTCGTCGCCGACACGGGTGTAGATGCGGGTCAGATGCACGGACATGCTGCCGACCCTAGCCCGTACCGACTTTCGCGTGGTGATCGAACGCATGTTCACATTGGCGTTCCCATGCCGACGAGCACGCGGGGCCGCTCGGCCGGTAGGACCGTGGCCTCACTTCTTCACCGGGTTCGAGCCGGCCTGCTTGACGATCCCGTCCCCCTCGGCGACGGAGTCCCACAGGCCGCGGTCGACCCTGATCTTCTTTGTCTCGCTGGTGGACAACCGCACCGTGAGGTAGCGGTACATGTTTGAGCCGTCGGTCATACCGCGCGACTTGTCGAGGACTACGCCTTCCCACGCCTCGTCCGGGGCGGGCTGTCGTGATGTGAACATGTCGCCAGTCTGCGAGACCACCACGACCGCACAACTCGACCAGGCGGGTAGACCTCCATCCACCACCTGGTTGATGCCCGTGTCCAACGGCCGTGCCACCCCTTGTGGGGCCTGAGTCGGGCAGCGGTCAGCGGAAGTCGCGGAGCAGGGTCCGAGTCGGTGGCTGGCCGTAGGTGTGGCGGTAGTAGTGGGCGAAGCGGCCGGGGTGGAAGAAGCCCCAGCGGGCGGCGATCTCGGTGACCGTGGCCCCGGTGGTGGGGTCGGTGACCAGCAGTTCTTGGTGGGCGTGGTGCAGGCGGACCTGGCGGAGGTAGCCCATCGGGGTGGTGCCGCGGTGGCGGCGGAAGGCGTATTGCAGCGTGCGGATGGTGACGTGCACGGCGGCGGCGATGTCGGAGACGCTGATGTCGCGGTGGGCGTGGTTGTCGATGAACGCCATGGCGCGCCGCAGAGTGGCGGGGTGGGCGTCGTGGCGGTCCTCGATGGTGGGGTCAAGCAGCGCGGTGTTGGGGAAGGTGGCCAGCACCGTGGCCGCCAGCAGTTGGGGTGCGGTGGAGGTGATCAACGGCGCGTCCCGGAATGCCGGGGCGGGGATGACGTGGTCGCGCAGGAAGGTGATGGTGCGCAGCAGGTGCTGGCCGGCGCCCGGGGAGACCGGCCGGTAGCCGGTCAACCGCACCGGGGTGTCCGTGCGGCCGGGTGCGGTCGTGGCCACCTGGGACAGCAACGCGGGATCCAGCAGGGTGAGGCTGAACCGGGCACGGCGTTCGCAGCCGGAGTAGGGCCGGTCGGGCTGAGCGGCCAGGAACACCTCGCCCACGCCGTGGCTGTCCTGCACGCCCCCGGTCTCCACGTGCGGGAAGGAACCGGACTCCACCCCGAACAGGGCGATGCGGCCCAGCGGTTCGACGGCGTAGTCCGCCTCGAAACTGTAGTCGAGCCGATCCAGGCTGATCGGCCCCAACGGATTCCGCTTGGTCCGAAAGTAGTTCTGATCTTGGGAGCGGGTCGTGAACCGTATCGACGCGTAGGTCTCGGCGATGAATTCCTGGATCTCGTCCAGGTTGTGGCTTTCGAAGTCTGGTCCCATGGTGTCCCCGCCGCCAGTGTGGCTGTCAGCTTGCCCAGGTCAGCAGGGAGATCGTGGCTTCGGGGGCACACTACGCGGTTGGGGGCAGGTCCGGGACAGGTTGCTCCGCCCGGACGATGTGGGACCCCGGCGTGCGCAGCAGCCCGAGCTGGCGAGTGGGCCCCTCGTCGAGGTCCACGCGCGACCCCGCATCGACATGGGCGCGCGGTCCTCAGGTTCGTCGGCGCGCCCCTGGTGGCGAGGCCCCGCCGCGGCAGCGCAACCGAACTCCAGTGCGAGACGTCAACTCCTGCATCCGTACGATGCGAAGGGCCGCCGTCATCACAGCGTCACGAGGAGAAGAACTGTTGAGCGAGCACTTCCGGGTCGAGGGCGGTGCACGGCTCGCCGGTGAGGTAGAGGTCGCCGGGGCCAAGAACAGCGTGCTGAAGCTGATGGCCGCAGCCCTGCTCGCCGAGGGAACCACCACGCTCACGAACTGCCCGGAGATCCTCGACGTGCCGCTGATGGCCGAGGTGCTGCGGAGTCTGGGCTGCCAGGCACACGTCGACGGCACCACCGTGGTCATCACCACCCCCGCCGAGCTCAGCCACGAGGCCGTCTCGCCAGCGGTGGGCAAGCTGCGCGCCTCGGTGTGCGTGCTGGGGCCGCTGGTGGGCCGCTGCAAGCGGGCGGTCGTCGCGCTGCCCGGCGGTGACGCGATCGGCTCCCGGCCGCTGGACATGCACCAGAGCGGGCTGCGCCAGCTGGGCGCGACCAGTTCCATCGAGCACGGCTGCGTGGTCGCCGAGGCCGAGGACCTGCACGGGGCGCAGATCTGGCTGGACTTCCCGAGCATGGGCGCCACCGAGAACATCCTGATGGCCGCGGTGCTGGCCAACGGCACGACGGTGATCGACAACGCGGCACGCGAGCCGGAGATCGTGGACCTGTGCCGGATGCTGGCGCAGATGGGCGCCAAGATCGAGGGCGCGGGCACCTCCACGCTGACCGTGCACGGGGTGCCCAGCCTGCAACCCACCGAGCACCGGGTCATCGGTGACCGGATCGTGGGCGCGACCTGGGGCTTCGCCGCCGCCGTGACCGGGGGCGACATCACCGTGCGCGGGGTGGACCCGCACCACCTGGACCTGGTCCTGGAGAAGCTGCGCATGGCCGGTGCCGAGGTCACGGTGCTGGAGGACGGCTTCCGCGTGGCGATGGCGGGCCGTCCCGGCGCGGTGGACTTCGTGACCCTGCCCTACCCCGGCTTCGCCACCGACCTACAGCCCTTCGCCATCGCGATGGCCACCGTGGCCGAGGGCACCTCCATGATCACCGAGAACCTGTTCGAGTCCCGGTTCCGGTTCGTGGAGGAGATGGTCCGGCTCGGGGCCGACGCCCGCACCGACGGCCACCACGCCGTCATCCGGGGCGTGGCCAAGCTGTCCAGTGCCCCGGTGTGGGCCTCCGACATCCGCGCCGGGGTCGGCCTGGTGCTGGCCGGTCTGTGCGCCGAGGGCGTCACCGAGGTGTGGGACGTGTTCCACATCGACCGCGGCTACCCCCAGTTCGTGGAGAACATGCAGCGGCTGGGCGCCAACGTGCAGCGCGTGGCCGCACCACCTGAGCGCTGACCTGCACCGATTCATGTCGCGTGCCGCCCTGCGAGCGGCACGCGACATGAATCGGTCACGCACTGCGTGTGAGCAATTGCACGGCCTAGAATCAGGTTACTGCCCAGTACGCTGTCGGCACACGACGCAGTGACCGGAGGTGGGCCGTGCCTTACCCGAGCGACCGAGAACGGGATCGTCCCTGGGTGATGCGGACCTACGCGGGTCATTCCTCGGCCGCGGCGTCCAACGCGCTGTACCGCCGCAACCTCGCCAAGGGGCAGACCGGCCTGTCGGTGGCCTTCGACCTGCCGACGCAGACCGGCTACGACTCCGACCACGAGCTGGCCCGCGGTGAGGTCGGCAAGGTGGGCGTGCCGATCGCGCACATCGGGGACATGCGCCAGCTGTTCGACCAGATCCCGCTGGCCACGGCGAACACCTCGATGACCATCAACGCGACGGCCATGTGGCTGCTGTCGCTCTACGTGAGCGTGGCCCGTGAGCAGGGCGCCGACCCCGGCACGCTGGCGGGCACCACGCAGAACGACATCATCAAGGAGTACCTGTCGCGGGGCACCTACGTGTTCCCGCCGGGGCCGAGCCTGCGGCTGATCACCGACATGGTGGCCTGGACCGTGGCCAACGTGCCCAAGTGGAACCCGATCAACGTCTGCTCGTACCACCTCCAGGAGGCGGGCGCCTCACCGGTGCAGGAGATCGCCTACGCCATGTGCACGGCGATCGCGGTGCTGGACTCGGTGCGCGACTCCGGCCAGGTGCCGCAGGAGCGCATGGGCGAGGTCGTCGCGCGCATCTCGTTCTTCGTGAACGCGGGCGTGCGCTTCGTCGAGGAGATGTGCAAGATGCGGGCCTTCGCGCAGCTCTGGGACGAGGTCACCCGTGACCGCTACGGGGTCGCCGACCCCAAGCAGCGGCGTTTCCGCTACGGGGTGCAGGTCAACTCCCTGGGGCTGACCGAGGCGCAGCCGGAGAACAACGTGCAGCGCATCGTGCTGGAGATGCTCGCGGTGTCGCTGTCGCGCAACGCCCGTGCCCGCGCGATCCAGTTGCCCGCGTGGAACGAGGCGCTGGGCCTGCCACGCCCGTGGGACCAGCAGTGGGCGCTGCGCATGCAGCAGGTGCTCGCCTACGAGACGGACCTGCTGGAGTACGAGGACATCTTCGACGGCTCAACGGTGATCGAGGCCAAGGTCGAGGAGATCCTGGCCGGTGCGCGCGAGGAGATCGACCGCGTGCAGGGCATGGGCGGGGCGGTGGCCGCGGTCGAGAGCGGCTACATGAAGTCCGCGCTGGTCAGCTCGCTGGCCGAGCGCAGGCGTCGGCTGGAGGCCGGTGAGGACGTCATCGTGGGCGTCAACAAGTTCGACACCACCGAGCCATCCCCGTTGCAGGCCGAGGGTGCCTCCTCGATCGAGACGATCGACCCCGCGGTGGAGAAGCAGGCCGTGGACGCCGTGCAGAACTGGCGTGCCGGCAGGGATTCCGCCGCGGTGGACGCCGCGCTGATCAGGCTGCGCGACGACGCCAAGTCCGGCGAGAACCTGATGGAGGCCAGCATCGCCTGCGCCCAGGTGGGCGTCACCACCGGCGAGTGGTCGGCGGCCCTGCGCGAGGCGTTCGGCGAATACCGTGCTCCCACAGGGGTTTCCGCCGCGTCGGCCGCGGGCGAGGCCGGTGAGGCGATCGCCGCCGTGCGCGAACGCGTGCAGCAGACCGGCCGTGACCTCGGTGAGCGGCTGCGCATGCTGGTGGGCAAGCCCGGGCTGGACGGGCACTCCAACGGGGCCGAGCAGGTGGCCGTGCGGGCCCGCGACGTCGGCTTCGAGGTGATCTACCAGGGCATCCGGCTGACCCCCGCGCAGATCGTGGCCGCCGCCGTGCAGGAGGACGTGCACGTGGTGGGCCTGTCCATCCTGTCGGGCTCGCACCTGGAGGTCGTGCCCGCCGTGGTCGAGGGCCTGCGCGCGGCCGGTGCGGGGGACATCCCGGTGATCGTCGGCGGCATCATCCCGCCGGAGGACGCCGCGGTGCTGGTCGAGCGCGGCATCGCCAGGGTGTTCACGCCCAAGGACTACGAGCTGACCCAGATCATGGACGAGATCGTGAACGTCGTGCGCGAGGCCCACGAGCTGTAGCCGCCGGTGCCAGGAAAGTGCCGTTCGCGGCATCCAGTGCCGCGAACGGCACTTTCCTGGCACTCAGGTGGGCGGGTTCTCGGGGTAGTGGCAGGCGGTTTGGTGGCCGGGGGCCAGTTCGAGGAGTGGGGGCTCGACGGTCCGGCACTTGTCCTGGGCCTTCCAGCACCGGGTGTGGAACCGGCAGGCGGGCGGCGGGTTGAGCGGGCTGGGCACGTCCCCGGTGAGCCGGATGCGCTCGCGGCCCTCCCGGCGCCGCGGGTCGGGGATCGGCACGGCGGACAGCAGCGCCACCGTGTAGGGGTGCATGGGCCGCTCGTACAGGGCGGTGCGCTCGGCCAGTTCCACGATCTTGCCCAGGTACATCACGGCGACCCGGTCGGACATGTGCCGCACCACGGACAGGTCGTGCGCGATCATCACGTAGGTCAGGCCCAGCTCGTTCTGGAGGTCCTCCAACAGGTTGACGACCTGGGCCTGGATGGACACGTCCAGCGCGGACACCGGCTCGTCGGCCACGATCAGCTTCGGTTTGAGGGCCAGGGTGCGCGCGATGCCGATGCGCTGGCGCTGCCCGCCGGAGAACTCGTGCGGGTACCGGTTGTAGTGCTCGGGGTTGAGCCCGACCAGTTCCAGCAGGTCCTGCACGGCCCGCTTGGTGCCCTGCGGGGTCTGCACCTTCTGCAACCGGTACGGGGCGCCCACGATGGTGCCCACGGTGTGCCGGGGGTTCAGCGAGCTGTACGGGTCCTGGAAGATCATCTGGATGTCCCTGCGCAGCGGGCGCAGCGCGGCCGTGGACAGGTGCGTGATGTCGCGGCCCTCGAACTCGATGCGCCCCGCGCTGGGCGCCAGCAGCCGGGTCAGCAGCCGACCGGTGGTGGTCTTGCCGCAGCCGGATTCGCCGACCAGCGCGAGGGTTTCCCCGCTGTTGACCGTGAAGTCCAGGCCGTCCACCGCCTTGACCGCACCGGTCCTGCGCTGGAGCAGGCCGCGGCGGACGGGGAAGTGCTTCTCCAGCCCCGAAACCGTCAGTAGCTCGTCCACAGTGCTCACTCCAGCTCGTTCACAGGTTGGGCTCGATCTCGGTGTGCCACACCCGGTGGCGCTGCTCCTGGCTGAGGTGGCAGGCCACCTGGTGGCCGCCGCCCACCTCGCGCAGCTGCGGCACCTCGTAGCCGCACGCGCCACCGACCAGCTCGGCGTAGGCGCACCGGGGGTGGAACGCGCAGCCGCTGGGCACGTTGATCAGGCTCGGCGGGGTGCCCTTGATCGGCATCAGCCGGTCGGAGCGTTCCCGGTCCAGCCGGGGCATCGAGCCGAGCAGGCCCCAGGTGTAGGGGTGCTGCGGGTTGTCGAAGATCTCCGTGCTCGGCCCGTTCTCCACGCAGCGGCCCCCGTACATCACCAGGATGTCGTCGGCCAGCTCGGCGACCACGCCCAGGTCGTGGGTGATGATCACGACCGCCGAGCCGAACTCGCGTTGCAGGTCCCGGATCAGGTCCAGGATCTGCGCCTGCACCGTGACGTCCAGTGCGGTGGTCGGCTCGTCGGCGATGAGCAGCTCCGGGTCGCAGGACAGTGCCATGGCGATCATCGCGCGCTGCCGCATACCGCCGGAGAACTGGTGCGGGTAGTCGTCCACCCGCGAGTTGGGTTGCGGGATGCCGACCCGGTCGAGCATCTCGATGGCGTGCTTGCGGGCCACCGCCTTGGACACCCTGTGGTGGATCCGGTACGCCTCGACGATCTGCTGGCCCACGGTGTAGTACGGGTGCATGGCCGACAGCGGGTCCTGGAAGATCATCGCCATCTTCTTGCCGCGCAGCCCGCGCACGTGCTCCTCGTCGGCGCCGACCAGTTCCTCGCCGTCCAGCCAGATCTCCCCGCTGATCCGCGCCCGCTTGTGCAGTCCGAGCACGGCGAGGCTGGACACCGACTTGCCCGAGCCGGACTCGCCCACGATGCCGAGCGTCTTGCCGCGCTCCAGCCGGTAGGACAGGCCGTCCACGGACCTGACCAGCCCGTCGTCGGTGGGGAAGTGCACCCGCAGGTCACGGACGTCCAGGAAGGTCATGCCACACGCACCCTCGGGTCGATGACGGCGTAGAGCAGGTCCACAACCAGGTTGGCGAACACGATGAAGGCCGCGGCGACCAGCGTCACGCCGAGCACCTTGGGCAGGTCGTTGTTGACGATCGCGTCCACCGCGTACTTGCCCAGCCCCGGCAGCGAGAAGGTGCTCTCGGTGAGCACCGCCCCGCCGAGCAGCAGACCCAGGTCCAGGCCGAAGATCGTGACGATCGGGGTGAGCGCGGCGCGCAGCCCGTGCTTGACCACCACGGTCCGCTCCGGCAGGCCCTTGGCCCGCGCGGTGCGGATGTAGTCCTCGTTCATCGTCTCCAACATGCCCGCCCTGGTCAGCCGGGCGTAGCCCGCCGCGTACAGGAAGGCCAGCGTGATCCAGGGCAGGATCAGCGAGTACGCCCACTGCAACGGGTTCTCCGTGAACGGCACGTAGCTGCCGCCGGGCGGGGTGATGCCCAGCCCGTAGCTGAAGATCGACAGCGACAGCAGGCCGGTGAAGAAGATGGGCAGCGAGACCCCGGCCAGCGCCACGCTCATCGCGGCGCGGTCGAAAACGCTTCCCTTGCGCAGCGCGGAGAGCACGCCGGTGGCCACACCGAACAGCAGCCAGATCACGGCCCCACCCGCGGCCAGCGACAGGGTCACCGGCAGCCGGTCGAGCAGGTCGGGCAGCACCGGGTTCTGCGTGATGAAGGAGTAGCCGAAGCAGGGCGCCGGGCAGTGCACGGTGGTCGGGCCGGTGCTGTAGTCGGCACCGACGAACAGGCCCCCGACGAACCGCCCGTACTGCACCCACAGCGGGTCGGTGAAGCCCAGCTTCACCGCCATCTGGTGGATCTGCTCGGCCCCCGCGGTCTTGCCCACGTAGCGGGAGGCGAGGTCGTCCGCGGTCGCCCCACCCAGCCGGGGCACCAGGAAGAAGATCGTGAACGTGACGATGCTGACCACGAACAGCAGCAGCACCGCGCCGATCAGGCGTCGAACGATGTATGTGGCCACCGAGTTCGGCTGCGGTCACCGGCGGCGCGGGTCAGCGCGCCGCCGGTGACCAGTGCCTTCACCTACTTCCGAGTCGTCCCGAGCGCCAGGTAGTCGTACATCTGGAATCCGTCGGTGACGAACACGTTCGTCAGGTTCTTCGGCCGGTACAGCAGGCCCTTGGCCCAGACGCCGGGCAGCACGTAGGCGTCGTCCATGACCTTCTTGTCCACGTCCACCCAGGTCTTCTCCCGGGCAGCGGTGTCCGTTGTGGACAGTGCCTTGTCCACGAGCGCGTCGACCGCGGGGTCCTTCACGCTGAGGTTGGTGTTGCCGCCGGAGGCGCGGATGACCCGGCTGTCCACGATCTGGCTGAGGAAGCCGAAGCCGTCCGGCCAGTCCGCACCCCAGCCGTTGAGCATCAGGCCAAGGCCGTTGCTCTTGGCGTAGTCCGGCTTGCCCGCGTACAGCTTGAAGTAGTCACCGGTCGGGAAGGGCTTGATGTTCAGCGTGATGCCCGCCTTGGCCAGCGACTGCTGCAACGCCTCGGCGGAGGCCTTCTCCTTGGGCCGCTCGGAGCGGTAGGCGATGTTGGTGGTGAAGCCGTTGGGCTGCCCGCACTGCTGGAGTTCCTCCTTGGCCTTGGCCACGTCCCCCTTGTTGTCCGGGCCAGCCGGGTACTGGTTGAACTTCTCCGCGCCGGGGATCACCGGGGGCAGCAGGTTGGTCGCGATCTCGCCGCCGGTCGGCCCGCCGTAGGCGTTCTGGTAGCCCACCTTGTCGGTGGCGTACTCCACCGCGCGGCGGCAGTGCACGTTGTCCAGCGGGGCCACGTCACCGTTGATCGAGGTGTACCAGATGCGGGCCACCGTCGCGGAGTCCGCGTTGGCCTTGAGCGCCTGGTCGCCGAGCACGCGGCCCTGGGCGGCGGGCTGCACGCCGCTGCCCGCGATGTCCACGTCCAGGTCCCCGGAGATCAGCCGGTTGTCGATGTCGTCGGCGTTGACGTTGAGCGAGACCTCGTACTTGTCCGGCAGCGCCTTGCGGTTCGGGTCGGTCTTGGGGTCCCACTGGTCGTTGCGCACCAGGGTGAAGTTCTTGCCCAGGTTGTTGGACTCGAACTTGTACGGGCCCGTGGCGACCACGTGCTCCTTGTACTTGGTGCCGGTGTCCTTGGCCTGCGGCACCGGGATCGTCGCCGGGAGCTGGGCGAAGTAGTCGAAACCGCTGAAGGGCTTGAGCAGGTGGAACACGATGGTCTGGTCGTCAGGGGTGTCGATGGCCTTGAGACCGAGCTTGTTCGGATCGGAGTCCTTGTAGGGGCTGGTGTAGCCCTGGAGGTCCAGGAAGTCGTTGAAGTAGGTGGGGCCGTTGGGGTAGGTGTCCTTGTCCAGCGAGCGCTCCACCGCGTACTTGACGTCCTTGGCGGTCACGGCCGAGCCGTCCTCGTACTTGACGCCCTTGCGCAGCTTGTAGGTCCAGGTCTTGGCGTTGTCGCTGGGCACGCCGAGCGACTCGGCCAGGTCCGGCACCAGCTTGGCCCCGTCGGCCCCCGGCGCGGAGGCGAACATCACCAGCGAGCGCCCGTAGAGCCGCACGAAGTTCCAGGAGTAGGCGTAGTAGGTGTCCGCGGGGTCCAGGGAGTCCCAGTCACCGGAGTTGGCGATGCGGATGGTGCCGCCCTTGGCATCGGAGGGGTTGAACACCTTGCCGACACCGGCGTTGAACGCTGCTGCCGTCGTGCTGCTCGACCCGCCGGTGCCACCACCACAGGCGCTCAGGCCCATGGTGAGTGCGGCGGTGACGGCGACCGCCGCCACTAAGGGCTTTCTTCTCATGTGCGGGTTCACCCCTCGTAGTCGGGAAGGTGGGAACTTGCTTGCGCGTCAACGGGCGCGCGGATCCAGCGCGTCGCGCAGGCCGTCACCGAAGAGGTTGAACGCCAGCACGGTGACGAAGATGGCCAGACCGGGCACGAGCATGAACTCGGGGTCGATCTGGTAGTAGTGCGCCGCGTCGGACAACATGCCGCCCCAGGTGGGGGTCGGCGGTCGTACGCCGACACCGAGGAAGGACAGCGCCGCCTCGAACAGGATGTTGGTCGGGATCAGCAGGGTGGAGTAGACCAGGATCGGCGCGGCCAGGTTGGGCAGCAGCTCGCGGAACAGGATGTAGGGCTGGCGGGCGCCCAGGCTCTTGGCCGCGTCCACGAACTCGCGCTCCCGCAAGGAGAGCGTTTGCCCGCGGATGATCCGGCCGATGTAGGGCCAGTTGAAGAAGCCGATGATGAAGATCAGCAGGGCGATGCGCAGCACGTCCCCGGACAGGCCGAAGGCGTTGTCCGGCACCACCCCGGCCAGCGCCAGCGCGAACACCAGCAGCGGGAAGGCCAGGAACACGTCCATCAGCCTGCTGATCAGGGTGTCCACCCAGCCGCCGAAGTAGCCCGCGACCACGCCCATCAGCGTGCCGATGACCACCGAGAGCATGGTGGCCAGGAAGGCGATCAGCAGCGAGATCCAGGACCCGGCGAAGATGCGGGCCAGCAGGTCCCGGCCGCTGGTGGGTTCGATGCCCAGCGGGTGCGCCAGGCTGATGCCACCGAAGGCGCCCTTGGGGATCTGTAGGTCGGGGTCGATCAGGTCCTGGTTGAACGCGGTGGTCGGGATGAGCCCGAACAGCTTGTCCAGCACGCCCGCGGCCAGCGCGGCCAGCACCAGCACGGCCACCACGACCCCGCCTGCCATGGCCACCCGGTCCCGCTTGAGCCGCAGCCAGGCGATCTGCCGCAGGGACCTGCCCTGGATCGACCCGCCGGCACCGGTGAGCACGGCCCCTGGCTGTGCCTCGGGTGCCGAGCTCGGTACGTCCATGGGCGCCGTCATCGCCTCACCCCCGGTTGGGCAGCTGGTGTCTGAAGGTTGCTCGCAGGCGTGACGCACCTCACGAGGTGAGCAGACTCTGAGCCCTGTTCGCGAATGGCGCCAGATTCAGGACACGTCCGTGGCTTGATTGTGATTCACGTGCCGGGACGGTGGCCGCCTTCTTACGCTAGGTGCCCTAAGCGCGGTTACCTCGACCGGGTGCAAATCAACTGCTAGGCGGGCTCAAATCGGTGAAATCTGTGAACGACCTGCGCTCTGATCAGGCGTTTTGCCTGAGTTGTCGCTGGCGTGTCCCTGTTATTTGAATCCCGTCGCACGGCTTTGTCAACTGTGTGTCAATGCTCGGTTTCGCCCTGTCACGATTTCGGTTATTCGGTCAAGAAAACAATCTGCTGTCCGGTGGTCACGGTCCGTGTGTGGAGCCGGGCGCGCGGGGTTCCACACACTGTGATTGAGTGCTCACGTCAAGCCAGGTGAGCTCGGTGAGGCTGCGATGAAGCGTGGTGTGGCCGTACTCGGCGCCGCGGTGCTGGTGACCGCGCTGATCCCGGCGCTGCCTCCCGTGCTCGCCGCCGCCGACGAGGGCTGGCTGGTGCCCTCGGCGGAGCCCCCGCTGATCGGCAACGGCTACCTGACCGCGCGCGTGCCCGCCGCCGGCACCGGCCTGACCGCGCTGGCCCTGCCGAAGGTGGGCATCCCGCTCCCGGTGTCCACTGTGGAGCTCATCGACGGGCCGGGCGCCCCGCCGCGCACCGACTACCGCCAGTCCCTGGACCTGCGCACCGGCACCGTGCTCACCACCGGGCGCTGGACCTCGGCGGGCGGGCACAGCGCCGAGGTCCGCTACCGGGTCCTCGCCGACCGGGCGCGGCCGCACGTGGCCGTCACCCGGCTGGAGATCACCCCGAACTGGACCGGCACCCTTCAGGTGAGCGACCTGCTCGACGGCAGGACTCCCGGCGGGGACTCGGTTGTCGTGCGGTCCGGTGCGACCACCGTGGCGCTGGCGTCCAGTGTGGACTCACCGGGCCGGTTCCCCGTGCGGGCGGGCGAGCCGGTCGCGGTGACGAGGTACCTGGGCGTTGCCAGCTCAGTCGACTCCGTCGACCCGCTGGCCACCGCTCGCGCGCAGGTCGCGACCGCCGCGCAGTTCGGCTGGCAGTCGGTGGCCCGCGAGAACGAGTTGGCCTGGGGCCAACTGTGGCGCGCCGACATCGAGGTGCACGGGGACGATGCCGTGCAGCGCCAGGTCCGTGCCGCGGTTTTCGCCGTGCTGGCAGGGGTTCGCGCGGGATCCTCCTGGCCCGGTGATCCCGCGGCGCTGCCGTGGACCGAGGCCGCGGTGCTGCCGCTGCACCCCGACATCGCCACCTCGATGCTCCAGTACCCGGTGCCCGCGCCCGGACCCGAGGCCGCACTGTCCACCTGGCAGTACTGGCTGGCCAGCGGGGACCTGACCTGGTTGCGCGCCAAGGGTTTTCCCGTGCTGCGCGCGACGGCCGACGCCCTGCTCGCCCGCTCCGAGGCGCTCGACGTGCCCGCCCGCGACTCGCTGCGCTTCGCCGCCGCGGCGGCCACCCTGGTCGGCGCGCAGCCCGATCCGCGCTGGAAGGCCGCCGCGGACCGCTTGGCGGCTGCTCGGCAGTCGCCTTCGCTGCCGCGCGCGTTCCCGTGGCACAACGACCAGCCCGATTCGGTCACCCGCAACGACTTGCACCAGGACCAGTCCCGCGCGGAGTGGGCCGACGGCGTGCGCTCGATCGTGGCCGGTGAGCTCGGCGACCCGGGTTGTGCCGCCTTCACCTACACGCAGCGCAGCGCCCCGCGGCCGGGTGACGGCCTGGTGCGGTCGGCGGCGTTCGTGCAGGAGTTCGTCTACGGCTACCCGGGGCTGCGGCTGCGTTCGGACGCGGTCGTGCTCGACCCGTTGCTGCCGCCGCAGTTCACCGGCATCACCGTGAACCGGTTGGAGTGGCAGGGCAGGGCGTTCAGCGTGCGGATCGGCGCCGAGCAGACCACCGTCCGCCTGCTGTCCGGGCTGCCGCTGCCGATCGAAGTGGGCGGCACCAAGCAAACCCTTGCCCCGTACGGGGAACTCACCGTGCCGACCCGTCGGCCGGACCGCTCGCCGACCGGGGACCTCGCCCGCTGCGCCCCGGTCGTGGCCGATCTCGCCGACCCCGACGCGCCCGCCTCCTCCGCCGTCGACGGGGATCCGAGCACCGGCTGGCGGACGCCGCGCCCCCAGTCGGCGCTCACCGTGGACCTGCGCGGGGACCACGCGTTGCGCTTCCTGGCCGCCACCTGGGGCGCCCACCGCCCGAGCGCGTGGACCGTCTCGGTGTCCCAGGACGGCACCACCTGGCGCACCGTGGCGCGGCCCGCCCCCGGCTCCGGCACGGTCGACCTCGGCGGCCAGCGGGCCCACTTCCTGCGCGTGTCCGTCTCCGGGACCGGGACCGAGCTGGCCGACCTGCAAATGGGCTGAGATGTGGCAGCCTGCTGGTATGGCTGACTACGAGCACATCCTGGTCGACACCGACGGCGACACCGCGCGGATCACCATGAACCGGCCCGCCCGGCGCAACTCGCTGTCGGCCGAGCACCTCACCGAGCTGCTGCACGCCGTGCGCGCGGTCTCGGACACCCATGCCACCGGCATCGTGCTCGCGGGCAACGGGCCGGTGTTCTCCGCCGGGCACGACTTCGGCGACGTCTCCGCCCGCGACCTGCTGGGCGTGCGCGAGCTGCTGACCCTGTGCACCGAGCTGATGCACGCCATCCAGCTCGCGCCCCAGGTGGTGATCGCCCGCGTGCACGGCCTGGCCACCGCCGCCGGGTGCCAGCTCGTCGCCTCCTGCGACCTGGCCGTGGCCGCCGAGTCCGCCGGTTTCGCCCTGCCCGGTGGCAAGGGCGGCTGGTTCTGCCACACGCCCGCCGTGCCGGTGGCCCGCTCCGTGGGCCGCAAGCGGCTGATGGAGCTCGCGCTGACCGGTGACCCGATCGACGCCCGCACGGCCGAGCAGTGGGGCCTGGTCAACCAGGTCGTTCCCGATGAGGAGCTGGACAAGGCCGTCGACCACCTGCTGACCCGCGCCACCCGTGGCAGCCGGGCCAGCAAGGCCCTGGGCAAGCGCACCCTGTACGCCCAGCTGGACCGCCCCGAGGCCGACGCCTACGCCGTGGCCCTGGAGGTCATGGCCGCCGCCTCGCAGATCCCCGACGCCAAGGAGGGCATGGCCGCCTTCCTCGCCAAGCGCCCACCCCTCTGGACCGACTGACCCCCAACCCCGCGAGTCCCGCTCTGGGGCGCGCGAGTCCCGCTGAGCCGCGCTGGCGGGCGCTCGGACGGTACGTCATGAAGGTGCCGTTGGGGACGTTGCGTGTCGTGAGGGGCACCTTCGGGGCATGGCGTGGGTGAGCGGGTCTAGGCATGCCCCCGCGCCGTACTGCCCTGAAGGTGCCGTTGGGGACGTTCAATGCCGTGAAGGGCACCTTCATGACAGTGCCGAGGCGTGCTGTGAAGGTGCCGTTTGCTGCGTTGGGTGCAGTGAAAGCCACTTTCGCGGCGGTCGGGGTGGGCTCGCGACGTCGTGAGGGGTGCCTTGGGGGCGTGGCGTGGGTGGCCGGGTGTGGGCCTGTGCCCGTGCTGCGCTGTCGTGAAGGTGCCGTTGGGGACGTTGCGTGTCGTGAGGGGCACCTTCGGGGCATGGCGTGGGTGAGCGGGTCTAGGCATGCCCCCGCGCCGTACTGCCCTGAAGGTGCCGTTGGGGACGTTCAATGCCGTGAAGGGCACCTTCATGACAGTGCCGAGGCGTGCTGTGAAGGTGCCGTTTGCTGCGTTGGGTGCAGTGAAAGCCACTTTCGCGGCGGTCGGGGTGGGCTCACGACGTCACGAAGGGCACCTTCAGGGCACGGTTCGCTCGGCCGGTCGGGCATGCACGCCGCCGCCCCCAATAGAGTCGCCTCGCTCGGGTTGATCGGGAGGTGGCGGTGGACGAGGCACGGCGGGCACGGGCCGAGGCGTGGTTCCGGCAGCGGGGGCTGCCCAGCGTGGTGCGGGGCAGTTCGGGATTGGGTGACCTGACGGTCCGCGTGGCGCCCGCGGTGGCGTTCCTGACCGTGCTGGAGGTCCTGGTGACCGTGTTCGCGGCGATGACCCCCGACACGGAGGCGGCCATGGGTGCGAGGTTGGAGGACCCGAACTTCGCGCTGGCCTACGTCGTGGTCGCGGCCCTGACCGTGATCCTGCCGCTGCTGGCGGCCTGGTTGGTGCTGCGCTGGAACCGAGGGCGGCGCATGAGGCAGTTGACGATCACGGTGGTGCTGGTCGTTTCCCTCGTGGAGATCGTGCTGTTGCCGGTGATCGGCCACCTGGCGAAGGTCACCGACTCGGTCTCCGAGGGCGTGGTGGAGAACCTGTTGCTGGTCATCGCGCTGTACGTGCTGGTCAAGATCGGCGCGGGCTCGGTGTTGGGCTGGGCACTGCGGGCCGCGCTGAGCCAGGTCAAGGCGGTGGGCACGCTGACCAGCAAGGCGCTGCCCCTGTTGCTGCTGTTCGCCACCTTCCTGTTCCTGACCACCGAGCTGTGGCAGGTCACCGCCACCCTCACCCGCGCGAGGCTGTGGGGCGTGGTCGCCTTCTTCGCCGTGGTCGGCGTCGTGTTCCTGGTCTCGGTGCTGGTCGAGGAGCTGCGCAACCTGGTGCAGCGGGTCGACCGGAACGTGCCGCCGGAGCGGCTGCTGGCCACCCCGTTCCAGATGCAGGCCCGCCACCCCGACCACGATGAGGACCCGCCGCTGCGCAGGGGAGAGCAGCTGAACCTGGTGTTCGTGCTGGTGCTCGCGCAGCTGTTGCAGGTGGTCGTGTTCGGCGTCCTGGTGTTCCTGTTCTTCCTCGCCTTCGGCGTGCTGGCCATCGACGACGACGTGATCAAGTCCTGGACCACGCACGACCCGACCCCGGGCACCCTGTTCAAGCTGCACCTGCCGCTGTCCAACGAGCTCATCCAGGTGTCGGTCTTCCTCGCGGTGTTCTCCGGCCTGTACTTCGCGGCCTCGGCCGCCACCGACCCGCTGTACCGCCAGGCGTTCCTGCAACCGCTGCTGGACGACGTGTCGGTCAGCCTCACCGCCCGCCACCTGTACCTGAGGGACATCTCGTGAACGCCTTCTACGAGCAGTTGGACGACAACCGGTTCGCCGCGAGCGAGCACAGCCGTGGCCCCTGGGACGCCAACGCCCAGCACGGCGGACCGCCTTCGGCCCTGCTGGGCCGCGCCGTGGAATCCCGGCCCGGCGAGCGACCCGGGTTCCGCCTGGCCCGGATGACCTTCGAGATCAGCCGCCCGGTGCCGATCGCCGAGCTGGTGGTCAGCACCCGGGTGCTCAAGTCCGGGCGCAGCGCCGAACTCGTCGAGGCCGAGCTCGCCCAGCCCGGCGGCGACCCGCTGCTGAGGGCGCGCGCCCTGCTGGTCCGGGTCGCCGAACAGCCGCAGCCCGCGATCGCCGACCCCACCGTGCTGCCCGGCCCGGACCAGGCAGAACCCAAGCCGTTCTTCCCAGTCGCCTACGAGGTGGGCTACCACAACGCGATGGAGTGGCGGTTCGTCTCCGGCGCCTTCCAGGAGCCGGGCCCGGCGACCTGCTGGCTGCGCATGAGGATGCCGCTGGTCGCCGGGGAGCAGCCCAGCCCGCTGGTGCGCGTGCTGATCGCCGCGGACTCGGGCAACGGGGTGAGCACCGTGCTCGACTGGCGCACGCACACGTTCATCAACCCGGACCTGACCGTGCACCTGCACCGCTACCCGGTGGGGGAGTGGGTGTGCCTGGACGCGAGGACCACTGTGGACGCGGGCGGCATCGGGCTGGCCGACACCGCCCTGCACGACGAGAAGGGCGTCATCGGGCGCGGGGCGCAGAGCCTGCTGGTGACCGCTCGCTAGCGGAACCCGCCCGCGTGATCCTGCGCCCACTGCGCGAAGGTCCGCGCGGGCTTGCCGAGCACCTGCTCGACGGTCGGCAGCGGCGCCAGCTCCACCTCGACTGGCTCTGGCTCGCCGCCGGAGTAGGACTCGAAGCCCAGCATGAACCTCGCCATGGCCGCCGCCCAGCCGCCTTGCCGCTCGTAGTGGGCCAGTGCCTGCTCCCGCGTGACGTCCAGGAAGCGGACGTCCCGGCCACGAGCCCTCGCGATCTGTGCCGCCTGCTCGCGGGAGGTCAGCACCCGAGGGCCGGTCAACGTGTACGCGCGACCCACGTGTTCGTTGTCCAGCAACGCCTTGACGGCGACCTCGGCGATGTCGGCCTCGTGCATCGGGCAGCCCGGCGAGTCCGGGAACGGGTCCCAGATCGCATCGCTGTCGCGAATGGACGGTCCCCACATGAACAGCTTGTTCAGCGCGAACTCGCCCGCGCGCACGTGTGTCCACTCCAGACCCGAGTCCTCGACGGCCTGCTCCACCGGCAGGTGGAACCCGCTGTCCAAACCCGCCGTCACCGCGCCGGAGGACAGCGTGACGATGCGCCGGACACCTGCCTCCGCCGCCCGTGCGACAACCTCCCGTGCCGTCTCCGGTACCGGGAACAGGTAGATCCGATCGACCCCCCGCAGCGGAAGGCCCTCCGGATCGGTCAGGTCGCCGCGCACCAGGTCGACGCCCGCGGGCAGCGCTGCCGCCGACGGATCGCGGGTCAGCGCCCGCACCCGCGCGCCGGAGCGGACCAGCTCCCGCACCACGACCCTGCCCACGTTGCCGGTCGCGCCGGTCACCAGCACCGTCGTCACAGCCCCTCCTCGATGCCGTCCAGAAGCCGGTCAAGGCCGAACTCGAACACCGCGAGCCGGTGCTCGGTCGTGCTCGCCGCGAAGCCGCCGTCCAGCCACAGCTGGTTGATCGCGGGGTAGCGAGTCGGGTCGAAGTGGTTGTCCCAGAACGACTGTCGCCGCGCCCACCAGCTGTCCGCCGACTGGCCCGTGGTGCGCTCCAGCTCCTGCGCCTCGACCTCCGCGCGCACCGCGCCGTCCACGAAGATCGCGATCGAGCCCAGTGCGACGCCCACCTGGTGCGGCGCGAGGCCGATGCCCGCCAACACCGCGCACAGGAACTCCTGGCCCGCGAGGTGGCCGGGTCCCAGCGGCGGACGCGCCAACGACACCTCGCGCAGCCACGGGTGCTGCCGGTACACCTCCCGCGTGCGCTCGGCGTACCGGCGCACCTGTTCGCGCCAACCCGAGGAGTCCGCCTCCAGCCCGCGTTCGGCCAGGGCGGCGTCCACCATCAGGTCGATCAGCTCCGCCTTGGCCGGTACGTGCGTGTACAGCGACATCGTGCCGACCGCCAGCTCCTCGGCCACACGTGCCATCGACATCGCGGCAAGGCCCTCGCGGTCGGCCACTCCGATCGCCGCGCGCACTATGCGCTCCACGCTCAACTTCGGCGGACGCCCACGTCGTGCCGGGGACCTCGCCCGCCAGAGCAGCTCGATCGTGCGGTCAGGATCACCCGCGCCACTGCGCTCCACACGCCCCCCAATTTCCGTACCAGATACGGTAATTGCTGGCGGTGGGTCAGCGCAACAGGGCCGCCAGGGCGGCGGCGATCACCGGCTGCTCCTCGGTACCGGCTCGCACCACCAGTTCCACGGTGCGCTGCAAGCCCTCGGCGGGGACCAACGCCACCCCGGGCGGTACGGCGTGCGTGGCCAGCGCGGGCAGCATGGACACACCGAGTCCGGCGGCCACCACGTCGAGGGTGACCGAGATGCTGCTGGCGAGGTGGGCCAGCTCAGGGGTGAACCCGGCGGTGCGGCAGGCGTTGAGCACGGCGTCGTGGCAGGCGCCACGGGGGAAGGTGACCCAGGGGTGCTCGCGCAGACCGGACAGCCCCTCCTGCTCGACCAACCCGCGCAGCCGCTCCGGCACGACGATCAGGAACGGGTCCTCGCGCAGCCGCCTGCTGACCAGGCCGGTGGGCAGGGTGGTGCCCAGGTGCCCGTACCGGTAGGCGATCACCAGGTCCAGCCTGCGCTGCTTGAGCATGGGCAGGGTCTGCTCCGGCTCGCCTTCGGTGAACCGCACGCGCAGCTGCGGGTGCGCGCCGGTGAGCGAGGAGGCCATGGGCAGCGCCAGCTCGGCGAACGCGCTGGTGAAGCAGCCCACGGCGAGCTCACCGGCCAGCCGGTCGTCCAGCTCGCGCACCTCGGCGGCGGCCCGCTCCAGCGTGGCGAGCACCTCCTCGCAGCGCCGGGCCAGCGTCTGCCCGGCCGAGGTCAGCCGCACCGTGCGGCCCTCCCGCAACAGCAGCGGACGCCCGACCTCGGCCTCCAGCGCACGCAGCTGCTGGGACACCGCCGAGGCCGTGACCTGGTGCACCTCGGCCACGGCCGTCACCGTCTGGTACTCGGCGAGGTCGCGCAGCAGCACCAGTCTGCGCACGTCGATCACGGCGCCAGCCTAGTTACGGCTGCCGCAGTTCGTGCAGCAGCAACAGCGTGTACGCGGCGATGCTCTGCGCGTCGGTGATCTCCCCGCGCGAGATCATCGCCTCGAACTCGGCCCGGTGGAACCAGGCCGTGCGCATGTCCTGCTCCTCAAGCTCGCGCTCGGGCGTGCCCTCGGTCAGGCCGGTCGCCAGGAAGACCGAGCCGCGCTGGCTGGACATGCCGGGCGCCACGTCCAGCTCGCCCAGCGACACCATGCGCTCCGCGCGCAGCCCGGTCTCCTCGCGCAGTTCGCGCGCGGCCAGTTCGGCGGCCTCGGTCTCGGCCCGCTCCGGCGCGGTGCCCTGCGGGAACTCCCAGCGCCGCCGCCCCAGCGGGTAGCGGAACTGCTCCACCAGGTGCAGCCGCTCCCCGTCCAGCGGGATGACCAGCGCGTAGTGCGGCTTGTCCACCACCCCGTAGATGCCGGTCGAGCCGTCGTTGCGGCGGATGTCGTCCTCCCGGACGGTCATCCACGAGTTGGCGTACACCTGACGCGAGTCGAGTGATTCCACGCTGCCGATCCTGTCACCCGTTGAGCCGGGACCGCCGCATGCCGTATCCGAAGTAGACGATCAGGCCCACCAGGGTCCAAGCGCCGAAGGCGAGCCAGGTCTGCGGGGCGAGCCCGAACACCAGCAGCACGCACAGCGCGAGCCCGATCAGCGGGGTCACCGGCATCAGCGGGGTGCGGAACCCGCGCGGCAGCTCGGGCTGGGTGCGGCGCAGCACCAGCACGCCCACGTTGACCAGTCCGAACGCCACGAGCGTGCCGATGCTGGTGGCCTCCGCGAGCTGGCCCAGCGGCACCAGCGCCGCCAGCACCGCGACCACGCAGCCGATGATGATCGTGTTTGCCGCGGGCACCCTGCGCCGTGCGGTCACCCGCGAGAACACGCCGGGCACCAGGCCGTCCCGGGACATCGACACCAGGATCCGGGTCTGCCCGTACAGCACGGTCAGCACCACCGAGGCGATCGCGACCACGGCGCCGACCGCCAGCACCGTCGAGGGCCAGCCCGCGCCGGTGACCAGCTTGAGCACCGTGGCCAGGGAGGCCTCCGAGCCGCTGAGCGTGTCCACCCCGGCCGCGCCGATCGCCGTCAGCGCCACCAGCACGTAGGCCAGGGTCACCACGCCGAGCGAGATCATGATCGCCCTGGGCAGGTCGCGCTGTGGGTTGCGCGCCTCCTCGCCCGCCGTGGAGGCCGCGTCGAAGCCCACGAAGGAGAAGAACACCGAGGAGGCCCCGGTGGCGATGCCCGCCACCCCCATCGGCGCGAACGGGGTCAGGTTCTTCGAGTTGAACGCGAACACCGCGACCACCACGAAGAACACCAGCACCGCGATCTTGAACAGCGTGGTGATCACGGTGATCGCCGCGCTCTCCCGGATGCCACCGAGCAGCACCACCATCGCCAGCAGCACCACCACGGCCGCGGGCAGGTTCACCACCCCGCCGTCACCGGGCGGTGCGGACAGCGCCTCCGGGATGCGCACGCCGATCGCCGTCTCCAGGAACGAGTTCAGGTAGCCGCCCCAGCCGACCGCCACCGCCGCGATCGACACCCCGTACTCCAGCAGCAGGCACCAGCCGCACACCCAGCCGACCAGTTCGCCCAGCGTGGCGTAAGTGTAGGAGTAGGCCGAACCCGACACCGGCACGGCCCCGGCCAGCTCCGCGTAGGACAGGGCGGAGAACAGGGCTGCCAGCGCCGCCAGCACGAAGGACACGATCACGGCCGGTCCCGCCTTGGGGGCCGCCTCGCCGAGCACCACGAAGATCCCGGTGCCCAGCGTCGCGCCGACCGACAAGGTGATCAGGGGCAACAGGCCCATGCTGCGTCTGAGCGAGCTGTGTTCGACCTCTGCGGCCATGGTGGACACGGGCTTGCGGCGCAGCAGGGCCGAGGACCTGCTCGCAGGGTCGAACTTCGGTCCAGACGTCACTGACATGACGGGCGACGGTACCGTGACGCGGTGCGTCTTGTGATCGCTCGGTGCCAGGTCGACTATGTGGGCCGCCTCACCGCCCACCTGCCGATGGCCCAGAGGCTGTTGATGGTGAAGGCCGACGGCTCGGTCCTCGTGCACTCCGACGGAGGCTCGTACAAGCCGCTGAACTGGATGTCCCCGCCGTGCTGGCTCATCGAGGAGCCGGGCATGTGGGTGGTGCAGAACAAGGCCGGGGAGAAGCTGATCATCACCCTGGACGAGGTGCTGCACGAGTTCAAGCACGAGCTCGGCGTGGACCCCGGGCTGGTCAAGGACGGGGTCGAGGCGCACCTGCAGGAGCTGCTCGCCGAGCACGTCACCACGCTCGGCGAGGGCTGGAAGCTGGTGCGCCGCGAGTTCCCCACCGCCATTGGGCCGGTCGACCTCATGTGCCGTGACTCCGAGGGCGTCTCGGTGGCCGTGGAGATCAAGCGCCGCGGCGAGATCGACGGGGTCGAGCAGCTCACCCGGTACCTGGAACTGCTCAACCGCGATCCGCTGCTGGCCCCGGTCAAGGGCGTGTTCGCCGCCCAGCAGATCAAGCCGCAGGCCAAGGTGCTCGCCGAGGACCGGGGCATCCGCTGCGTCACCCTGGACTACGACGCCCTACGCGGCACCGAGTCCGACGAGTTCCGGTTGTTCTGAGGTGCCATGAAAGTGGCTTTCACTGCGTTCAACGCAGTGAAAGCCACTTTCATGGCGGGTGGCAGCGGGCTCACCCCCGGCCGCACAGCCCCAGCAGGTACGCCCGGAACGCGGTGTGGATCACCGCCTGGCCGCGGTCGCTCTGGTGCAGCCGGTCGGCGGCGTAGAGGCCGAGCGGGTCCGCCTTGTCGAAGTACGGGTCCAGCCCGAGGTACAGGGTGTTGTTGTCACGGGCAAGTGAGCGGATTGCTTGCTGGTGGGGGACTTGGTCCCCGTGGTCGGCGATGAAGGTCTCGTTGGCGACCCATGGGGCGTGCACCAGGAGCACTGAGGCACCGGGTGCGACGGCGCGGATGCGATCCAGCACTTTCTGGTACTGGGCCGAGAAAGTCGCGGGCGGCACGCCCTTGACCCAGTCGTTGATGCCCCAGTCCATGATGACCAGGTCCGGGTGGTTGCCCACCGCCTCGACGCGGTCGGCGTACCAGCCGCCGGGGCCGAAGTCGGCGGCGGTGGTGCCGCCGATGGCGCCGGTGGTCCAGATGCGGTCGAGCACCCCGTCGGCGCGCAGCGACCGTTCGAGCAGCGCGTGCCAGCGCCGCTCTGGCGGTTGCACGTCCTTGGCCTCCATGATGGAGTCGCCGAGCACGTCGATCACGACTCCGCCGCGGGCGAGGGCGGCACACCACGCGGCGGCGGGATTGCCGGTGGGCGCGGGGCTCCCGGTGGGCGCGGACAGCACGCCGACCACGAGGATCACCGCGAGCCGGATCGCGAAGTAGATCACGGGCAACCGCCTCCCACTGCTAGCTGGTACACCAGTTTAGGTTGCCTGCTTTGGGTTTTCTGTCCGGATGGGGACAGGTTCCCCCGAGGTGGTGGCGGGACGCTGTCCACTCGCGGATTCATGGAGGCGTGCTGATGCCTCGAATGATCGCAGTCTCGGCGGCCACCGTGCTGGCCGGAGTTGTGCCGGGCACCGTGCTGCCCAACCCGGTTCCCGCCGCTGTGGAGCGCAAGTGCACCTCGTACAACAAGTACGAGGGCGAGCACTACCAGCCCAAGCAGTTGGCGCAACTGGCCAAGCAGGCCGGATTCACCGAGGAGGACCTGGTGATCGCGGTGGCCGTGGCGCTGGCGGAGAGCAGCGGCTGGACCAAGGCCGTGCTGGTCAACGAGAACTGCACCACCGACCGGGGGCTGTGGCAGATCAACGACTACTGGCACCCCGAGGTCACCGAGAAGCAGGCGTTCGACCCGCCGACCAATGTGCGGGTCGCGTACCAGATCTTCATGGAATCGCAGAACTGGAAGCCTTGGTCCACCTTCGAGAGCGGGGCCTACAAGGAGAACATGGACACCGCGCGCGAGGCGGTCAAGGAGCTCAACGCCTCCTGAACCGCTCGGACAGCACCGGGTCGTCCTCCCACCATGGCCGGTCCGAGGACTGCTCGGCTTCCCGCTCGTCCAGTTCCCGGTCGATGCGCACGGCCTGCTCGGCGTCCTGGCGGCTCATCCGGTTGAGCAGGGCGCCGAGGAAGGGCAGCCCGGCCAGGTCGCCGACGATCCACAGCACCCCGGCGCCGATGGTCTGGTCCAGGCGCAGGTCCGGACCCCAGGCCCGGCCCAGGGACTGGTAGTAGTCCGCGGCGACGAGGTGCCCGGAGAACCACAGGGTCAGCCCGAGCGCGGCGTCGAAGACCACCTCGGCGAAGGTGATCCACACCGACACCAGGTGCGGGTAGCCGCGCGGCACCGGGTCCAGTTGCAGCCTGCTCCAGAAGTAGGCGAAGCCGATGAGTAGCAGGGCCAGCCTGGTGAGCTCGTCGAGCACGGGAGAGCGCAGCACCGCCGGGTACCAGTCGGTGAAGTACAGGGCCCAGGGCGTGGCGATCAGCAGGGCCGAGGCGGTGGCGGGGAAGGCCAGCACCCGGCAGAACCGGCTGTGCAGGGCCGAGCGCAGCCGGGCGACCAGGCCGGGCGGTGCGGTCTCGCGCAGCAGGGTCAGCGGCGCACCGAGCGCCAGCCCCAGCGGGGCCACCATCAGCAGCAGGATCACCTGCGCGGCACGCATCGAGAACAGCACGTCGGAGTAGGCGCCGATGCTGGACAGCGTGGCCAGGGCGTAGGCGCCCAGCCCGCCGCCGAACCAGGTCACCGACCGGGCCCGGGGCCAGTGCCCGCCACCGCGCCGCACTCGGCGCACCGCCGTGGCGTACCAGCCGCCGAGCAGGGCGATCAGCACCAGTGACACGGGGTCCGGCGTCCACACCGCCAGGGCGGTGATCACCGTGAGAGGCTCGGGCACGCCTCCAGTCTGCACCCGGCCGAACCAGGAGTTCAGCGTGGTCGAAAACGTTTGCGTGTTCTGTGCCATCGTGTCCGGAAACGCCCCCGCGAGCGTGGTCCACAGCGAGGAGGACCTGATCGTGTTCTGCGACCTGAACCCGATCACCCGGGGTCACCTGCTCGTCGTGCCGAAGGCGCACTCGGTGGGCCTCGCGGACCTGCCCGAGGCCACCGGCCAGCGGTTGTTCGGCACCGGCCAGCGCATGGCGGCGGCGCTGCGCCGCAGCGGGCTGCCGTGCGACGGGGTGAACCTGCTGCTGGCCGACGGGGAGGCGGCAGGGCAAACAGTGTTTCACGTTCACCTGCACGTGATCCCTCGACATGCGGGAGATCCGCTTCGCTTCCACACTGGCCAGCGCGGCGCGTCCCGGTCCGACCTGGACGCCGTCGCCGGGCTGGTCAGCGCCGTGCTGTGACCGGTCTGTGCTTGACCCGGCCGGGTGAATTAGTGTGCGTGCCCAACAAATGCAACAGCTCGGTTTCAAGCAGTTCACGGCCGGGGTCCTGTGCGGTACCGTTCGCGCGCCCCTCGGATCGTGATGGGTGCTGTTTGGTTATGTTGGATGTGGAGGTGGGCTGGTGACCGTCATCGCGGACGGGAGCCTCCGGCTAGACGCCGGACCTGTGGACTACGCCCTGCTCGGGTTCTATTTCCTGCTGGTACTGGGCATCGGCGCGCTGGCACGGCGCTCGGTGTCCTCCAGCCTCGACTTCTTCCTGTCCGGCCGATCGCTGCCCGCCTGGGTGACCGGCCTGGCCTTCATCTCCGCCAACCTCGGCGCGGTCGAGATCTTCGGCATGACCGCCAACGGGGCCCAGTACGGCATCCCGACGGTGCACTACTACTGGATCGGCGCGATCCCGGCCATGGTGTTCCTCGGCCTGGTGATGATGCCGTTCTACTACGGCTCCAAGGTGCGCAGCGTGCCTGAGTTCCTGTTGCGCCGGTTCGGGCCCTTCGCCCACCTGGTCAACAGCCTCAGCTTCGCGCTGGCCCAGGTGTTGATCGCGGGCGTGAACCTGTTCGCGCTGGCCACCGTGATCAACCTGCTGCTGGGCTGGCCGCTGTGGGTGTCGATCGTCATCTCGGCGGCGATCGTGCTGGCCTACACCACCCTGGGCGGCCTGTCGGCGGCCATCTACAACGAGGTCATGCAGTTCTTCGTGATCGTGGCGATGCTGCTGCCGCTGACCATCGTCGGCCTGTACAAGGTCGGCGGCTGGAACGGCCTGGTCGAGAAGATCACCGCCGCGAACGCCGACGCCTCCGCGCAGCTGAGCTCCTGGCCGGGCAGCAACCTGACCGGCATCGCCAACCCGGTGCTCTCGGTCATCGGCCTGGTGTTCGGCCTTGGCTTCGTGCTGTCCTTCGGCTACTGGACGACCAACTTCGCCGAGGTGCAGCGTGCGCTGTCGGCCAAGAGCATGTCGGCCGCCCGGCGCACCCCGCTGATCGGCGCGTACCCGAAGACCCTGATCGTGCTGATCATCGTCATCCCGGGCATGCTCGCCGCGGTGCTGTCCCCGGACCTGGCCGCGTACAAGGCGGCCGGGGCACCCAAGGGCGCCGAGATCACCTACAACAACACGATCGAGGTGCTGATCCGCGACCTGCTGCCCAACGGCATGCTGGGCATCGCGATCACCGGTCTGGTGGCGGCGTTCATGGCGGGCATGGCGGCCAGCGTCAGCTCGTTCAACACGGTGTTCACCTACGACCTCTGGCAGACCTACGTGGTCAAGAACAAGCCGGACGAGTACTACCTGCGCACCGGTCGCTGGATCACCGTGATCGGCTGCCTGATCGCCATCGGCACGGCGTTCATCGCGGGCACCTTCAACAACATCATGGACTACCTCCAGACGTTGTTCGGCTTCTTCAACGCCCCGCTGTTCGCCACGTTCATCCTGGGCATGTTCTGGAAGCGGATGTCCCCGCTGGCCGGTGGCATCGGCCTGATCGTGGGCACCGGCTCCGCGGTCACCGTGGACATCCTCAGCCGCAACGGGGTGCTGGACCTGTCCGGCCAGGGCGCCAGCTTCGTGGCCGCCAGCGTCGCGTTCCTGATGGACATCGTGGTCAGCGTGCTGGTCACGCTGGTGACCAAGCCCAAGCCCGACTCCGAACTGGTCGGCCTGGTCTGGTCGCTGACCCCGCGCGACACGCTCAAGCACTCCGAGACCGGTGAGAACGCGGGCTGGTACCGCAAGCCGGTCGTGCTGGGTGTCGGCGTGCTCGTGCTGGCCGCCGTGCTCAACGTCATCTTCTGGTGAGGGAGGAAACCGTGTCCGAGCAAGGAAACAAGAGTGCGGGTCTGTTCGACCTGCGCTACATCCTGGCGTTGCTGTTCGGGGTGTACGGCCTGGTCCTCACCGTGATGGGCCTGTGGTTCACCAAGCCGGAGGGCCTGGAGAAGGCCGGTGGCGTCAACATCAACCTGTGGGGCGGGATCGTGATGCTCCTCGCGGGCATCGCCTTCACCGCCTGGGCGAGGCTGCGCCCGATCGTGCTGCCGGATGCCGGCGACGCCACTGGCGCCGGCGAGGGCTGACAGCACCAGCTCATCGCTACCGCGACGGCCGGTTGCCGGGGCACTGCGCCTCAGCGCCGGCCGTTGCGGTGCGGGTACACCGGGTTGAAGGCCTCCACGGTCCACGCGTCGATCCAGCGGACCGCGCGGCCGAGTCCGGCCCGTCCGCGCCGAGCCTGCGCACGCAGAGCAGAGGTGCGGGTCTTCGTCACTGGGTGTCCTCCTGACAGTCGTTCGAACCCTTGCACCCAGTACATCGTTCCGATCTTCTGTATCGTTCCCGAAGCTGTCCGTGAGCCCTGTCACCCTCCGTGTTATCACGGTGTGAGCCCGGGTTTCGGGTTCGGCGCACGCGGATCGGCGCTGGTCGCTACCGTGCACCCGTGCTCCGTCTCGTCAGCTGCGCGGTCCTGGCCGCCGTGGCGCTCACCGCCTGCACCCCCGGTGCCGACCAGGCCAGATCGGTCTCGCCGAGGACCGCCGTCCAGGCGACCGCCACCGGCGTGGCGATCAACAAGGGGCCGACCGACCCGGCCTTCGCCGCGGACAGGCTGCGCGCGGTGGACCCGTGCGGGCTGCTGGACAAGAAGACCCAGGCCCTGGTGGGCACCCCGGGTGAGGCGGCGGGCAACCCGTTCACCGGCTGCCAGGTCTCGATGAAGGACGGCTCCGGTCAGGTCATGCAGCTCAGCCTGGACCTGGGCAGCCCGATCAGCGAGGTCAAGAAGGACGCCACGACCGAGCTGGCTGGCACACGCGTGCTGGAGACCAGGCAGGGTTCCGGCTGCATGGACAAGGCGATCACCCAGGACACGCCCGGCCTCGGGCTGGTGCTGCGGGTGGACGCCAAGGGCGGCACCGACCCGTGCGAGGTGGCCCGCAAGCTGGTCACCGCCGTGCTCGGCAGGCTGCGCACCGCCCCGCCCGCGATGAACAACCCCAAGGGCACGCTCGCGGTGGTCGACCCGTGTGCACTTGTCGACAAAGCCACGGTCGACAGCCTGGTCGGCACCTCGGCCACCGCCCAGCCGCAGCAGCTGCACGAGTGCCTGTGGCGGCAGCCCGGCGTGCTGCTGTACGTGACCTTCCGGATGTCGGGTGACCCGTCGATGCCGGTGCTGGAACACAAGACCACCCCGGTGGACCTCGGCGGGCTGACCGCCTACCAGCTGCCCAACATCTCCACCCTGGCCGGTTGCTCGGTGTCCTGGTGGCCGCGCGCCACCGCCGCCGCCAGCGAGACGGTGGTGATCCGCTACGACGCCGAGGGCGACAGCTGCGCGAAGGCCGTCGCGGCGGCGAAAGTTGTCGCGGGCAAACTTCCCAGGTCCTGAGCGGTCGGCTCAGATCACCTCGTCACACGACGGAATTCTGTCGTACTCTTCAGTAACAACGAGGTGAGCGGTACCAGCTGGGAGGGTCGATGACTCAGACAGCCCCGGAGAGCAGCGCGGTGGGCGCGGCCGGATCGGACGAGCATCCCAAGCGGTTCGCCTCGTTGGATCCCCGCACCGGCGAGGTGGTCGCCCACCACCCGGTGCACAGCGCCCAGGAGGTCACCGAGGCGGTGGCCACCGCGCGCCGGGCCGCGACCTGGTGGGCCGAACTGGGCTTCGACGGCCGCAAGCAGCGGCTGGACGCCTGGCGCAGGCTGATCGTGAAACGCCTGGACGAGATCGCGAACCTGGTCAGCGCGGAGACCGGCAAGCCCAACGCCGACGCCAAGCTGGAACTGGCCCTGGTCATCGACCACCTGCACTGGGCGGCGCGCAACGCCGAGCGGGTGCTGCGCAGGCGCCGGGTGGCCTCCGGGCTGCTCATGCTCAACCAGGCCGCGACCGTGGAGTACCGCCCGCTGGGCGTGGTCGGCGTGATCGGCCCGTGGAACTACCCGATCTTCACCCCGATGGGCTCCATCGCCTACGCGCTGGCCGCGGGCAACACCGTGGTCTTCAAGCCCTCCGAGCTGACCCCCGGCGTCGGCGTGTGGCTGGCCGACACCCTGGCCGAGGTCGTACCCGAGCACCCGGTGCTCAGCGTGGTCACCGGCTTCGGCGAGACCGGTGCCGCGCTGTGCCGCTCGGGGGTGGACAAGCTCGCGTTCACCGGCTCCACCGCCACCGGCAAGCGCGTGATGGCCTCCTGCGCCGAGTCGCTGACCCCGGTGCTGCTGGAGTGCGGCGGCAAGGACGTGCTGATCGTGGACTACGACGCCGACGTGGCCGCCGCGGCCGACGCCGCGCTGTGGGGCGCCATGTCCAACGCGGGCCAGACCTGCATCGGCGTGGAGCGGGTCTACGTGGTCGAGGACGTGGCCGAGGAGTTCGTGGAGCAGATCACCAAGCGGGCGGCCAAGTTGCGGCCCGGCGGCCAGCCGTCCGCGGACTTCGGGCCGATCACCATGCCCTCCCAGGTTGAGGTGATCCGCTCGCACGTGCAGGACGCGCTGGACAAGGGCGGGCGCGCGGTGGTCGGCGGCACAGAGTCGGTGCGGCCGCCCTTCGTGGAGCCGGTCGTGCTGGTCGACGTGCCCGAGGACTCGCTGGCGATCACCGAGGAGACCTTCGGGCCGACCGTCACCGTGAACCGGGTGCGCGACGTGGACGAGGCCGTGCGGCTGGCCAACGCGGGCAAGTACGGGCTGGGCGGCACCGTGTTCTCCAAGTCGCGCGGGGAGCAGGTGGCCCGCAGGCTGCGCACCGGCATGGTGGCGGTCAACTCCGTGATCGCGTTCGCGGCCGTGCCCGCGCTGCCCTTCGGCGGGGTCGGCGACTCCGGGTTCGGGCGCATCCACGGTGAGGACGGGCTGCGCGAGTTCACCCGCGTGCAGTCGGTCACCCGCAAGCGCTTCAAGCCGGTGCTCAACCCGATGTCGTTCTCGCGGGGCGGCGGGGTCGTCGGCAGGCTCATGGCCATCGTCAAGGCCCGCTACGGCCGCTGACCCACCGCGAGTCCCGCTCTGGGGCGCGTGAGTCACGGCCTGGTGGGCGGGACTCGCGTGCGGGAGAGCGGGACTCGCCGGTTCAGGAGGTGAGCTGGGCGCGGAGCTCGGTCAGCACCTGGTTGGCGGCCAGCACACCCAGGCCCAGGTACCAGGTCTCGTCGGCCACGGTCTTGGCGTGACCGGCCTTGACCGCGCCCAGGGTCTGCCACAACGGGTTGGTCTGGAACGAGTTCTGCTGGGTCTTGCTCGGGTCCCCGTAGCTGCCGACGAAGATCCAGTCGGCGTCGGCCCGGTCGATCTGCTCCGCGCCCACCTGCACGGCCAGGTCGTCCACCTGGCCCGAGGCGTTGGTGGGCAGCCCGGTGTCGGCCAGGATCGTGCCGATGAACGACTTGCGCGCGTAGACCCGGGTCATGTTCGGCATGAACCGCAGCGGGGAGATCGTCGGCTTGCGGCCCAGCTTGGCCTGCACCGCCTCGCCCACCGCCTTGGCCTCCGACTGGTAGTCGGCCAGCAGCTTGTCGGCCTGGTCGGTGCGGTCCAGCGCGGCGGAGTTGAGCAGGAAGTTGGCCTTCCAGGTGTAGCCGGGTCGCTCCGAGAACACCGTCGGCGCGATCTTGGACAGCTTCTCGTAGGACTTCTCCGCGCGCAGCTTGGAGCCCAGGATCAGGTCGGGCTTCAGCTTGGCGATCGTCTCCAGGTTCAGGCTGTTGATCGTGCCGACGCTGGCCGGGGTGCCGCCCTTGGCGCCGATGTAGCCGGGCATGGTCGGCGAGCCCTCGGTGTAGGCCACGCCCACCGGCTGCACGCCCAGCGCCACCACGTTGTCCAGTTCGCCCACGTCCAGCACGACCACCCGCTCCGGCTTGGCCTTGAGCGTGGTCTCGCCCATCGCGTGCTTGATCGTGCGCGGGAACTGGCCGGGCAGCGCGTCGGTGCCGTACTTCGCGGTGCGCTCGCCGGCGGACTGGAACGCGGAGCCGCCCTGGGCCACCTCGGACTTGGCATCGGTCGCCGCCTGGCCGCACGCGGTCGCACCGACCAGCAACGCGGCCGCGGTCATGGCGAGGATGATCCTCTTCACTCGGCACCCCTTCACTCTTTTAGGTGAGCCTACCTTTACTTATTGATCACTGGCGTCGGGCCGGGCACCGGGGTAGGAAGGGGCCGTGAGCGGAGGTCTCCAGTGAAGAAGATCATCAACGATCCGTCCGCAGTGGTCGCCGAGGCGTTGCGCGGCATGGCGCTGGCCCACCCGGAGCTGATCAGGGTGCGGCCCGACCCGGCCGTCGTGGTCCGCGCCGACGCCCCGGTCGCGGGCAAGGTGGCGCTGGTCTCCGGCGGCGGTTCCGGCCACGAGCCGCTGCACGGCGGCTTCGTCGGCAGGGGCATGCTCGACGCGGCCTGCCCCGGCGCGGTGTTCACCTCGCCCACCCCCGACCAGATCAGCGCCGCCGTCGAGCAGGTGCACGGTGGCGCCGGGGTGCTGCTGATCGTCAAGAACTACACCGGCGACGTGCTGAACTTCGAGACCGGCGCGGAACTGGCCGCCGCCGAGGGCGTGGACGTGCGCACCGTGGTCATCGACGACGACGTGGCCGTCAAGGACTCGCTCTACACGGCGGGCCGGCGCGGGGTCGCGGGCACGATGCTGCTGGAGAAGATCGTCGGCGCGGCGGCTGAGCGCGGCACGGACCTGGACGGCTGCGAGGAGTTGGCCCGCCGGGTCGTGGCCAACCTCCGTTCGCTCGGACTGGCGCTGACCGCCTGCACCGTGCCGCACGCCGGTGAACCGAGCTTCACCCTTGCCGAGGACGAGTTCGAACTGGGCGTTGGCATCCACGGCGAGCCGGGCCGCCAGCGACTGCCCATGGAGCCCGCGGACCAACTCGTCGCGCGGCTGCTCGGCCCCGTGCTGGAGGACCTGCCCTTCGCCGAGGGCGACCGGGTGTTGCTGCTCACCAACGGTATGGGCGGCACCCCGTTGGTGGAGCTCTACCTCGCGCACGGCATCGCCGAGAAGTTGTTGGCGGACAAGGGGATCGTCGTGGAGCGCCGACTCGTCGGCTCGTACGTGACAAGCCTGGAGATGCAGGGTATGAGCCTGACCCTGCTCAAACTGGACGAGGAACTGACCGAGCTGTGGGACGAGCCGGTCAACACCGCGGCACTGCGTTGGGGGATCTGAGCATGACCTGCACCACCGAGACCCTCGTGGCCGCCGTGCGCGGACTGGCCGGGGTCGTCGCCGAGCACCGCACCGAGTTGATCGACCTCGACCGCGCCATCGGCGACGCCGACCACGGCGAGAACCTCAACCGGGGCTTCACCGCTGTGCTGTCCGCTTTGGACAGCTCCACTCCGGACAGTCCCAGCGCGATGCTCAAACTCGTTGCCACCACGCTGATCTCCAAGGTCGGCGGCGCGTCCGGACCGCTGCTCGGCACGGCATTCCTGCGCGCCGCGACGGCCACCGCAGGTCAGTCCGAACTGGACGGTGCCGCCGTGGCCGCGGCGCTCAAGGCGGCGCTGGACGGGGTCGTGGCCAGGGGCAAGGCCGAGGTCGGCGACAAGACGATGGTCGACGCGCTGGCGCCGGCCGTGCAGGCCGCCACCGAGGCCGCGGGCGAGTCGGTGGCCGACGTGCTGGCCGCCGCCGCGAGCGCCGCCGAGCAGGGCGCCGAGTCCACGATCCCGTTGGTGGCGCGCAAGGGGCGGGCCTCCTACCTCGGCGAGCGCAGCGCGGGCCACCTGGACCCCGGCGCGCGGTCCACCGCCCTGCTGCTGCGGTCGCTGGCGAACTCGGCAGGTGCGCGGTGACCGTCGGACTGGTGATCGTCTCGCACAGCGCGAAGCTGGCCGAGGGCGTGGCCGAACTGGCCCAGCAGATGGCGCCGGAGGTGCTGATCGCACCCGCGGGCGGCACGGCGGACGGCGAACTGGGCACCGACTACGACCGGGTCTGCGCCGCGCTGGACCGGGTGGACCGGGGCGGCGGGGTGGTGCTGCTCTACGACCTGGGCAGTGCCCAGATGATCGCGGAACTGGCCGTGGAGGGGCACTCCGGGGCGGGCGAGGCGTTCGTGGTGGAGGCCCCGCTGGTGGAGGGCGCCGTGGCCGCCGCGGTGGCGGCCCAGTCCGGGGCGGACATCGACGGGGTGAGCCGGGCCGCGAGTTCGGCGGCCGAGGCGCCGGTGGACTTCGTCGTGGACGACAAGCCCACCGCGTACCGGGCGGAGATGGTGCTGCACAACGAGGTTGGCCTGCACGCGCGGCCCGCGGCGCTGCTGGCCAGGGCCATGGGCGGACTGCGGGCCGAGGTCGCTGTGCGGCACGGCGAGCAGCAGGCCGACGCGCGCAGCGTGCTGGCGCTGATGGGGCTGGCCGCGCGCGACGGGGACACCATCGAGGTCGTGGCGAGCGGTCCCGACGCGCGTGAGGCGATCGCACGCGTGCAGGCACTGGTGGAGCGCGGCTTCGAGGAGTGAGCCGGTCGGGGTGAACCGGTCCCACCGGGCACGCGTAGAGCGTGTCGGAGGGACCGGCCCCTGACCTGGAAGGGCTTGCTCATGATGGTCACCCGCATACTCCTGGCCGGAGTGGTGCTCGCTGCCTTCGTGCTGATCGCCGCGGCCCCCTACGCCCGCTCGGACGACCTGGGCCGTCGCGGGGACCAGAACGCGCTGCGGATCGACCCCGCCTCGGTGCGTGGCGGTCAGACCGTGCGCATCGAGGCCCGCTGCGGCTCCGACCAGGTCGACCTCGTTGCCTCCGGCGCGCTGACCGAGGTGCGCCAGTTCGTGCGCACCAACCGGCGTGAGGGGCTGCTGGAGAGCGCCGCGACGGTCCGCACCGACGTGCGCTCGGGCGTGTTCGACGCGGCGTTCCACTGCGGCAGGCAACTGGTCAGCACCCAGATCGCCGTGACCAACCAGGCGCAGCCACCCGCGAGCGGGGCACCGACCAGCACGATGATCATCCCCGTCGGCGCGCCGGAGACCGGGGGCGCGCCACCGCCGCTGGACAGCGGTCCCGACCTGCTCGGGCTGGCCGAGTTGAGCGGGGTGGTGATGATCGCGGGCGCGGGCGCCGCCGTGACGGTGGCCTCCCGGCGACGGATCGCCGCGCGATGATGCACCCCGTGGCGCACCTGCGCCGACCTCGGCGGCCGGTGAACCCTGGCGAGAGCAAGCGGGGCAACGCCCTGGGCATCGCCGCACTGATCACCGCCTTCGCACTGGCCGGTGTGGTGATCGGCATCCTGCGCAGCGGCGGGGTGGGCATGACCAGTGCGCTGGGCCTGAGCGACAACGGCATCGCCTTCCAGTTGCCGCCGCCCGCGCCCGGCACGACCACGCCCACCGCGCCCGCCGACCCGACTGTGCCGGTGCGCGTGGACATCGACGGGGTCGACGCGCACTCCTCACTGATCCCGTTGGGGCTCAACGGTGATCGCACGGTCCAGGTGCCGCCGATCGAGCAGCCGTTGCAGGCGGGCTGGTACCGCTTCGGTGTGCGGCCAGGGGATCTGGGCCGGGCCGTGGTGCTCGGGCACGTGGACGGCAACGGGCAGCCCGGGATCTTCGCCCGGCTCGCCGCGCTGCGGCCTGGGGACACCGCGCGCATCACCCGGCAGGACGGCAGCGTGCTCCGCTTCACGGTGCAGCAGGTCCAGCAGATCCCCAAGACCAGCTTCCCCACCCAGCAGGTCTACGGGCCCTCCGCCCAGCGCGAGCTCAAGCTGATCACCTGTGGCGGCCGGTTCGACCCGGCGACCCGCAGGTTCGCCGACAACGTGATCGTCTCCGCCGTGCTGACCTCCTGATCGCGCCGTCCAACTTGCACGATTCGGTGGCGAAGCTCACCCAGCGCATTCGTGCCCACGTGGCAGTATCTGCGCCAAGCTCGATGTTACCGACGCGTAGCGTGGTGGTGTCGGAGCCCGTGAGCCCTTGTCGACGAGCGCCGGAGGTTTCCCGTGACGCGCGAGTTCCACACCATCGGAGTTGTCGGACTGGGCACCATGGGTGCGGGCATCGCGGAGGTGTGCGCCCGCACCGGGCTCCGCGTGGTGGCCGTGGAGGTCGACCAGGACGGCGTCGCCCGGGGCCGTGGGCACATCGAGCACTCCACGGAACGCGCGCTGCGCGGCGGAAAGATCGACGACGCCGCCCGCGCCGAGCTGCTCGGCAGGATCAGCTACGGCACCAGCCTGTCCGACCTGGCCGACTGCGACCTGGTCGTCGAGGCGGTGCCGGAGCAGCTCGAACTCAAGGCGGAGATCTTCGCCGAACTGGACAAGGTGTGCCGTCCCGAGGTGGTGCTCGCCTCCAACACCTCGTCACTGTCGGTGACTGAGATCGGGGTGCACACCGGGCGTCCCGGCAAGGTCGTCGGACTGCACTTCTTCAACCCCGCGCCGGTGCAGAAGCTGGTCGAGGTGGTCCGCACGGTGGTCACCGAGCCGCCGGTGGTCGAGGACGTCGTCGGCTTCATCTCCCGGCTGGGCAAGACCCCGGTGGTGATCGGCGACCGGGCCGGTTTCATCGCCAACGCCCTGCTGTTCGGCTACCTCAACCACGCGGCCCGCATGTACGAGAGCCGCTACGCCAGCCGCGAGGACCTCGACGCCGCCATGCGCTACGGCTGCGGCTACCCGATGGGACCGCTGCAACTGCTCGACCTGATCGGGCTGGACACGGCCTACGAGATCCTCGACACGATGTACCACCAGTCCCGCAACCGGTTGCACGCCCCGGCGCCGATCCTCAAGCAGATGATCACCGCGGGGCTGTTGGGCCGCAAGAGCGGTCGCGGCTTCTACACCTACGACGGCCCAGACTCCCCGGTCGTGGTGGACGACCTGCACACGCCCGCCGCGGGAGGTGCCGCCGGGGTGGCCCCGCGCGAGGTGCACCGGGTCGGCGTGATCGGCACCGGCACCATGGCCACCGGGATCGTGGAGGTGTTCGCCAAGGCGGGCAACGACGTGGTGCTGCGCGCCCGGTCGCTGGACAAGGCCGAGGCCGCGCTGGGCAAGGTGCGCCGCTCGCTGGACAAGGCCGTGGCCAAGGGCAGGCTCGCCGAGGCCGACCGGGACGCCGCGCTGGCCAGGATCCAGCCCGCCGTCGAGTTCGAGGCGCTGGCCGACTGCGACCTGGTGGTCGAGGCCGTCGCCGAGGAGTTGTCGATCAAGCGCGAGGTGTTCGCCGCGCTGGACGAGGTGTGCAAGCCCGGCGCCGTGCTGGCCACCACCACCTCCTCGCTGCCGGTGATCGAGTGCGCCGCCGCCACCTCCCGTCCCGGTGACGTGCTCGGCCTGCACTTCTTCAACCCGGCCCAGGTCATGAAGCTGGTCGAGATCGTCGACACCATCGCCACCTCGCCCGAGGTCGTGGCGACCGCCCACGCGGTGTGCAAGCGATTGCGCAAGCAGCCCGTGCACTGCGGGGACCGCGCCGGGTTCATCGTCAACGCGCTGCTGTTCCCGTACCTCAACGACGCGGTCAAGATGCTCGAGGCCCACTACGCCGAGGCCGAGGACATCGACACCGCGATGAAGGTCGGCTGCGGGCTGCCGATGGGGCCGTTCGAGCTGCTCGACGTGGTCGGGCTCGACGTGTCCCTGGCCATCCAGCGCACCCTGTACCTGGAGTTCCGCGAGGCCGGGTTCGCGCCCGCGCCCCTGCTGGAGCACCTGGTCACCGCCGGTCGACTCGGCCGCAAGACCGGCAAGGGCTTCCGTGACTACACGGGTTGATCCGCGCTGAAGTGGCGCCACAGCGCTAGTGCGCTAAACTAGCGCTGTGGCGACCATCCAGGTTCGGGACATCCCGGAAGACGCGTACGAGACGCTCCGCAAGCGCGCCCGCGCCGCCGGGCAGTCCATCCAGGCGTACATGCGCGACCAGATCATCGCGCTGGCCTCGCAGCGCACCAAGGAGGAGGTGGTGGCGGCGATCGACATGACCCTGCTGAACGAGGGCACGGCGATCACCATGGACAGCATCGTCACCGACCTGGCGGCTGACCGCAGGTGAACGACCTGGTCGTCGACGCGTCCGTGTACATCTACGCCTCGACCTCGACCGAGCCGCGTGCTCGGCAGTTGCTCGACCGGATCCGGACCGCCACCTGTCACGCCCCGCACCTGTTCGACGCCGAGGTGGGCAACGTACTCAGGCGCAAGGAACTGGCCGGGCAGATCACCGCGAACGTGGCCCTGGTCTCGCTGCGCGCGGTCAAGCACCTGATCTCCGAGCGGTACCCGGCGGTGGGTCCGCTGGCGGAGGCGGCCTGGCGACTGCGCGGGGCGGTCACGTTCTACGACGCGCTCTACGTGGTACTCGCGGCCTCACTCGGCTCCCCGCTGGTCACCGGCGACGCCCGGTTGAGCCGGGCACCCGGACTGCCCTGCCAGGTCGAACTGGTCTAGCCGCAGCAGCCGCCACCGCAGCAACCGCCGCCACCACCACCGGCCGGTGCCGCGGCGCCGGTGCTCACGCCGACCGTGGTCAGCAGCTTCACGGTGTCCTGGTGGCCCTCCGGGCAGTGCGCGGGGTCACCGGCACCGCTCATCGGGCGGTTCACCTCGAAGGTGTCCCCGCACTCGCGGCAGCGGAACTCGTAGATCGGCATGGCCCCATTGTCCGCCATGCACGACCCCCTTGGCGACGCCCCGGGTAGGGTCCGCCATTACCGTGGTCGCCTGTGCCACGCCGCAACAAACCCCGACGTCACGGTCTGCCCTCAGGCAGTGAGGAGCCGCGCTCCCTCGGCCGCGGTCTGGGCTGGGCCCGCGTCGAGTCGGGGCCGGACGGGGACTGGAACGTCCGGGCCGTGCCGGGGGCACAGGACGCCAAGACCTACCGCTGCCCCGGCTGCGACCACGAGATCCGCCCCGGCACGGCACACGTGGTGGCCTGGCCCGCCGACGACCTCGGCGGGATCGAGGACCGCAGGCACTGGCACAACCACTGCTGGTCCAGTCGCGGCCGTCGCGGACCCACCTCGCGCCGCTGGTGACTCGGCTCGCCCTCGATCAGCCCGATCAGGTTGTCGTTGAACACCTCCATCCTTTACCGCGCGGACAAGCGGATTTCCCTTGCCAGGTGGCAGGATCGCCAGCGATGAGCACCGAGATCCGAGCCAAGACCGTGCTGCCCGCCGACCGGCAGCCGATCAGCATGACCACCGCCGACGGCCTGCGGCTGGTCGGGGAGCTGGCGCTGCCCGAGTCGGGTCGGCCACCCAGGGCCACCCTCATCTGCCTGCACCCGCTGCCCACGCACGGCGGCTCCATGGAGTCGCACCTGTACCGCAAGGCCGCGTGGCGTCTACCGGCGTTGGCCGACATCGCCGTGTTGCGCTTCAACACGCGTGGCACCGCGAGTGAGGCCGGGCAGAGCGAGGGCACCTTCGACCAGTGCCGGGGCGAGCGCTTCGACCTGGCCGCCGCCCTGGAGTACGCCGAGTTCCACGACCTGCCCGAGGTGTGGCTGCTCGGCTGGTCCTTCGGCACCGACGTGGCCCTGGTGCACGGCTGCGACCCGCTGGTGCGCGGTGCCGTGCTGATCTCACCTCCCCTCCGCTGGAGCACCGAGCGGCACCTGGCCGCCTGGGCCGAGTCCGGCAAGCCGGTGGTGTGCCTGGTGCCCGAACTGGACGACTACCTGCGTCCCGAGCAGGCGCGCGAGCGGTTCGCCCCGGTGCCGCAGGCGCGCGTGCTGGACTTCCCCGGGGCCAAGCACCTGTTCGTCGGTTACACCGAGCAGGTGCTGGACGCGATCGTGGCCGCGGTCGCACCTGAGGTGGCAACCCCGCTGCCGGACCGCTATGAGGGGACCGTGGTGCTCGCGGCCCGGTAGACCAGGGACTCGCCGCCGTAGGCGCGCGTGGTGCCGGACAGCACGAAGCCGATCTTCTCGGCTACCCGTACCGACTGGTGGTTGTCCTGCCTGGTCACGATGACCACGGGTAACTCGGGCCGCACCCGGCGGGCCCAGGCCGCGCTGGCCCTGGCCAGCTCGGTGGCGTAACCCCGGCCCCACACGGCGGGCCGGAACCGGTAGTAGAGGTTCAGCGCCAGCGCGCCGTCCAGCTCGTGCGGGCGCAGGCCGCCGAAGCCGACCACCTCGCCGCTGACCAGCTCGCGGGCGGTCCAGTAGCCGATGCCGTGCGTTGCCCAGTCGTCCAGCCAGGAATCCAGCAGCTGGGCGGACTCCTCCGGGGTCCTGGCGCCCGAGGGGTTGTGCAGGTTGGTCTCCGGATCGCCGTGCAGCTCGGCGACCGCGGCCAGGTCCTCGGGCACCGGTCGGCTCAACCGGAGCCGTTCGGTGCGTGTCTCGGTCATGCCCCCAAGCTAGGACCTACCCCTGACAAGTGGCTCTGACCTGCGCAGAACCGGCTCCGGGCCGTAGCCGATGTCCTGGGTGGTGTACTCGCGGAAGCCGAGCTTCTCGGCCAGCCGACGCGAGGGCGTGTTGATCGGCGACATGGACACGACCACCGGATACTGCGGCAGCTCGCGCTCGGCCCAGTCCACCACGGCGGAGGCCATCTCGCTGGCGTAGCCCTTGCCCCAGTGGCGCTCGAGGAACCGGTAGGCGAGGTTGAGCACGGCCTCGCCGTCCACCTCGAACAGCCGGACCCCGCCGAGCCCGATCGCCGCACCGGTCTCGGCGAGCTCGACCACGCAGTAGCCGAAGCCGTGCTCCGCCCAGTGCACGACCATGCGGTCCAGCAGCGACCGCACGTGCTCGTGGCCGGGCGGGCCGGTCAGCTCGTAGCGGTAGCCCGCGGGCTCGCACTCGATCTCCAGCAGGGTGGGCAGGTCCTCGGCCACCATCCGGCGCAGCTGGAGCCGTTCGGTGCGCAGTTCGGTCATGCCCGCACGCTAGGAGCCGGTTTCGCCCGCTCGCAACAGACTTTGCGGCAGGGTCGACAGCACCTCGTCCACGGTCTGCTCCGCGGTCAGGCCGCTGGAGTCCAGCCACAGGCCCAGCCTCGGCGTCTCCCTGTGCACCACCGCGTTGAGCGCCGCGATGCTCCACACCTCGTCGTAGGCGCACTTGTCCCGCGCCGACTCACGGCTGGCCATCGACTCCTCGTCGGGCACCAGCACCACCAGGTGCAGCGGGCTGGCCCGCAGCGAGCGCACGAACTCGGTGAGGTGCCTGCCGACGATCACGTCCTCCACGACGGTGGCGAAGCCCGCCTCATGGAAGGAGTCGGCCAGCGCCGCGAGCTGCCGGTACCGCAGTTGCAGCTGGAGGACCGCTTCCGGGGTCGTGTCCCGCGGGGTCATGTCGACCCGTCCGGTGCGGACCATCGTGCGCACCGCGTCGCCCTCGACGAACGCGCCCCGGGGGAACCTGTCGGCCAGCAGCCGACCGACCGTCGTCTTGCCCGCGGCCGAGGCCCCGGTGAGCACGATGAGTGGCGTGCCGCCCTCGCTGGGATGGATCACGGATGACAGTCTCGTGCAATTGCGCCGCCGGTCAAGGCGGTGACTTGTCGGGGTGAGGGGGCAGGATGGGGGACGTGCACCTCACTGAACAAGGTTCGGGAACCCCGCTCGTGCTGCTGCACGCGTACCCGGTGGACTCGCGCATGTGGGACGGCGTGCGCGGGCCGCTGGCGGAACGGGTCAGGCTGATCACCCCGGACCAGCGCGGGCTGGGCCGCAGCCCGCTCGGCCAGGCCCCGCCGGACCTGGACGTGGTGGCCGAGGACCTGCTGCGCGACCTGGATCGCCTTGGTGTGCAACGGTTCGTCCTGGGCGGCTGTTCGATGGGCGGCTACGTGGCGATGGCCGTGCTGCGCCGTGCGGCGGAGAGGGTGACAGGTCTGGTGCTGGCTGACACCAAGGCGGTGGCGGACACCGAGCAGGCGCGTGCCGGGCGGCTCGCCGTCGCGGAGCGGGCCGAGTCGGAGGGCACGGCGGGCTGGCTGGCGGACTCGTTCCTGCCCAACGGGGTCGGTACCACCACGGCCGAGCAGCGCCCGGAGGTGGTGTCGGCGCTGCGCGAGTTGATCGAGTCGCAACCGCCGAGCGGAGTGGCCTGGGCGCAGCGCGCGATGGCCGCCCGGCCCGACTCCACGGAACTGCTCGCCGCCGTGGACGTGCCGGTGCTGGCCGTGGTCGGCGCCGAGGACGCGCTGATGAGCCCCGAGGTTGTGGGCGGGTTGGTGCCCGGAGCCACGTTCGCGGTGCTGCCCGGCTGCGGGCACCTGCCGCCGCTGGAGGACCCGGCGGCGTTCGCCCGGACCGTGCTGGACTGGCTGCCCGGCTAGCGCTGCGCCCGGACGGGACTCGCCGGTGAGTCCCTGACCGGCGTGCGAGGGGCGCGCAGGCAGGCGTGAGGCCTGACCGGTGCGCGGGTAGCTCACAGGTGGGCGTGTGTCGCGCGTCGGCGGGCGGGACGCAGTTGCCGGTGAGCGGGGTTCGCCGACCGGTGCACGGGACTCGTGTCCCGGTGGGCGGGACTCGTGCGTCGGCGGCCGGGACTCGCGTGCTTGCGGTCGGGGTTCGCCGACTGGTGGGCGGGACTCGCCGACCGGTGACCGGGACTCGCGGGTGGGGTCAGCGCTTGGTGGGCCTGCTCGGTGCGGAGGCCAGCGGGTGCTTGCTCTCGGGCGGGGTGGGCCGCTGGATCTTCTTGGTGGCCTCGGGGTCCTTGGCGGCGGCCTGCTCGGGCTTCTTGCCGGGGGTCGCGGGTTGGCGCACCGGCTGCTTGGGCGCGGGCTTGGCCTGCGGCTGGCCCTGGCCCTGAGCTGCTGCCCGCGCCTGGTCCTGCGGCTGTGCGGGGGCCGCCGCCTGGCCTTGGGCCGGAGCTTGAGCCTGCGCCTGGGCCGCCGCCTGGCCCTGGGCCTGCGCCGGAGCCTGGGCCGCCGCCTGGCCCTGGGCCTGCGCTTGCGGCTGGGCCGGGGCCTGGGGCGCGGCGGCCTGCGGGACCTTGACCTCCAGGGTCGGCGCGTCGATGTCGGCGGGCCGCTCCTCGGGCAGCTGGTTGAGCAGCGGCGCGGCCTCGACGATCGCGCTGCGGGCGTTGCGCAGCTGCTCGGCGATCTGGTTGCGCAGCAGCCGCAGCTGCTCGACCCGGGCCGTGGCCTCACCCACCCGGCGGGCCGACTCGGTGGTGGCCTCGGTGACGCGGCGATGCGCCTCGTCGGTGGCCTCCTGCAGGCGGGCAGTGGCTTCCGCGATCGAGTCGTGCCTGCGCCGGTTGGCCTCCTCGGTGGCCTCCCGCACGCGTCGTTCGGCCTCGGCCTTGCTGCTGGCCTCCTGCTCGGCGAGGTTGCGCATGGACTCCGAGCGCCGCGAGGCCATGGCGATCTCGAAGTCCTCCTCCACCTGGGTGCGGCGGGCCAGCGAGTCCGCGTCGGCGGTGGTGCGCGCCTGCTCGGCCTCGCTGTCCAGCTGCTGACGGCGCTGGTCGGCCTCGGTGGTGATGCGCGTGGCCTCGCCCCGCGCCGTGTCGAGCACGCCGCGGTGCTCGGCCTCCATCTCGGCACGGCGCTGGTCGAGTTCGCGCAGCATCTTCTCGTAGCGCTGGCGCAGCGCGGCGCCCTCCTCCTCGGCCTTGGCCCGGATGTGCCCGGCCTCGGCCTCGGCGCGCGCCTTCGTCTCGTTGGCCTCCTCCTGGGCGAGCCGCAGCATGCGCTGCAGCCGCTCGCTCAGGCCCTCCAGCGTGGTCGGCGGCAGCGAGAGCCGGTCGACCTGCCCGCGCAGGTCGTCGATCTCGGTGCGCGCCTTCTCCAGCTGCCTGGCCAGGTCGTTGGCCTGGGACACCGCCGCGTCCCGGTCAGCGGCCAGCAGCTTCAGGTCGGAGTCCAGCCGTTCCAGGTGGTCTTCGACCTGAGCCCGGTCGTAGCCGCGCTTGACGACGTCGAAGCCGGTTCCCAACGGGACGAGGTCGCGGTCACTGCCAAGGGCCATGTCACCACGCTACCGGTACGGGTGACACCCGTCTGCTCATGCCCGCGCTCACACGCCCCGGAAGTGGTTGATCGCGGTGAGGTGCGCGGCGCGCAGTTCCGGGTCGGTGACGCCGAGACCGGGCTCGGGCGCCAGGCACAGCACGCCGACCTTTCCCTGGTGCGCGTTGCGGTGCACGTCGTGCGCGGCCTGCCCGGTCTCCTCCAGGGAGTACACCTTGGACAGTGTGGGGTGGATCTTGCCCTTGGCGATCAGGCGGTTGGCCTCCCACGCCTCGCGGTAGTTCGCGAAGTGCGAGCCGATGATGCGCTTGAGGTTCATCCACAGGTAGCGGTTGTCGTAGCTGTGCATGTAGCCGCTGGTAGAGGCGCAGGTCACGATGGTGCCGCCCTTGCGGGCCACGTAGACGCTGGCGCCGAAGGTCTCCCGGCCGGGGTGCTCGAACACGATGTCCGGGTCCTCGCCGCCGGTCAGCTCGCGGATGCGCGCGCCGAACCGCTTCCATTCGCGCGGGTCCTGCTCGTTGTCGTCCTTCCAGAACTTGTAGCCCTCGGAGGACCGGTTGATGATCAGCTCGGCGCCCATCTTGCGGCAGATGTCCGCCTTCTCGTCGCTGGACACGACGCACACCGGGATCGCCCCGCCGTTGAGCGCGAACTGCGTGGCGTAGGAGCCAAGGCCGCCGGAGGCGCCCCAGATCAGCACCACGTCGCCCTGCTTCATGTTGGCGCCGTTGGTGGACACCAGCTGCCGGTACGCGGTGGAGTTGACCAGGCCGGGGGAGGCGGCCTCCTCCCAGCTCAGGTGCTTGGGCTTGGGCATCAGCTGGTTGGACTTGACCAGCGCGACCTCCGCGAGGCCGCCGAAGTTCGTCTCGAAGCCCCAGATGCGCTGCTCGGGGTCGAGCATCGTGTCGTTGTGCCCGTCGGAGCTCTCCAGCTCCACGCTCAGGCAGTGCGCGACGACCTCGTCGCCGGGCTTCCACGCCTGCACGCCGGGACCGGTGCGCAGCACGACGCCCGCGAGGTCGGAGCCGACCACGTGGTAGGGCAGGTCGTGCCGGGAGGCCAGCGGGGAGGTGCGCCCGTAGCGCTTGAGGAAGCCGAAGGTGGACATCGGCTCGAAGATCGAGGTCCAGACGGTGTTGTAGTTGATGGCGCTGGCCATCACGGCGACCAGGGCCTCACCGGGGCCCAGCTCGGGGGTGGGCACCTCGTCCAGGTGCAGCGACTTGCGGGGATCCTTGTCCCTGGTCGCCACGCCCTCGAAGAGGCCGGCCTCGTCCTCGTGCACCGTGACGCCTCGGTAGGACTCCGGGACGGGCAGTGAGCCGACTGCTTCTCGCTCGCCGGCCAGGATCGCGTCGAGGATCTTCTGCACGGTGTGTCCTCCTATGCCCCTGTGGTCAATGCGCAGGTGGGGGCAGGTTACCGACGAGTAACGATACAGGTCCAGCGATGTGAGCCAGGGCACCCGAGTTTATCGGTGCGGGGGAGCTGCGGCCCGATGTCTAGTGGTTTCCGCTGTTTGACCGGGCGGCCAACCAAGGCGCACCATGGAGGTGTCCCACAAGGGTGTGGTTCGGGAGGTGGTCAGGATGGCCAAGGCTTGGACGCGGTGGCAGGACTGGGCTGAAGTGGTGCTGGGTGTGGTCATCGCGCTGTCGACGCTGGTGGTGTCGACATCTACGGCGGCGGCGTGGACGATGGCTGTGCTGGGCGTGCTGGTCGCCCTGGACGGGTTGTGGTCGCTGGCGGCTCCGGGCATGGTGGCCGGTGAGTGGATCCAGCTGGTGCTCGGTGTGCTGCTGTTCATCGCCCCGTGGGTGATGGGCTACACCGCCATGAACGGCGCCGCGTGGACGTCCTGGGTAGGTGGCGTGCTGACCGTCGTGCTCGGCGCGATCGCCCTGCCCGTGGCGAACCTGGCGCACAAGGGCATGGCCGGATCCCACTGACGAAGTCCTCTGGCCCACGGCCGCGGCCGTGGGCCATCGACCACGCAGCTGGAGGGATCACGGGTGGAAGACGCCTCGGCACGCGAGCGCATTCTCACGGCGGCCGAGGAGCTGTTCGCCGAACACGGGTTCGACGCCACGCCCACTTCGAAGATCGCGGAGAGAGCCCGCGTGCCGAAGGGGCTGGTGCACTACTACTTCCGCCGCAAGCCGGACCTGCTGGTGGCCCTGGTTGACCGGCTGCCCGACGAGCACATCGACCCGAACGAGGTCGTCGTGGCCGGGGACGTGGCCAAGAGCCTGCGGCAGCTGCTCACCGAGCTGGACCGGCGGCAGGACTCCTCACTGCTGCTGAGCAGCCTGCTCTACCGCGAGGCCGACACGCACAACGCCGTGCGCGACGCGCTGCAGGCGCGGTTCCGCCAGCTCGTCGACCTGATCCGGGCGGTGATCGTGGCGGCTCGCGCCCAGGTGTCGCGCCGTGCCGACGTGGACAGCGCGGCCGAGCTGCTCGCGCTCGCCGTCAGCTACCAGCACTCGATGGCGCGGCACACCACCGAGTCGGAGCAGTCCGGTGCCGCCATGGAACGTGAGCTGGCCTTCATCGCGGACGCCCTGGCGCTGGGTGCCGGGGCCGACTGAGCGGGACTCGGCCGCACCTGAGCGGGACTCGCGTGCTGGTGGGCGGGACTCGCGGGCTATTTGACGGCGCCGCTGGTCAGGCCCTGGACGAGGTAGCGCTGCAACAGCAGGAAGCCCGCGACCACGGGCACGCTCACGACGAGCCCGGCCGCCATGACCTGGTTCCAGTAGACCCCGGACTGGGTGGAGTAGGCGGGCAGCCCGATCGCGAGGGTACGGGTCGAGTCGCTGGTCAGCACGGAGGCGAACAGCACCTCGCCCCAGGCCGTCATGAACGCGTAGACGGCGACGGCGACGATGCCGGGCAGCGCGGCGGGCACGACCACGCGGAGCAGGGCGCCGAGCGGGCCGGTGCCGTCGACCAGCGCGGCCTCGTCCAGTTCGCGGGGGATCGACTCGAAGTAGCCGACGAGCATCCACACCGAGAACGGCAGCGAGAACGTCAGGTAGGTGATGACCAACCCGGGCAGGGTGCCGACCAGCACGATGCCGGTGGTCTGCGCGATGTTCACGTAGATCAGGAACAGCGGCAGCAGGAACAGGATGCCGGGGAACATCTGCGTGGACAGGATCGCCAGCGAGAACAGCCGCCTGCCCCGGAACCGGTACCGGCTGATGGCGTAGGCGGCGGACACGGCCACGAGCAGGGACAGCAGGGTGGCGCCCAGCGCCACGACGAGGCTGTTCACGAAGTACCGGCCGAGCGGGATCGTGCTCCAGATGTCCACGAACGGGCTCAGCGTCCACTCGGTGGGCAGCCAGCGGAACTGCGCCTGTACGTCCCGCAGCGGCTTGAGGGCCGAGGTGATCATGACCCACAGGGGCACCAGCACGATCAGCGCGAACACCGCCAGTCCGGCCCGGCGGACCCAGCGGAACCAGTGCGGTTCACCGAACACGGCGGCTCCTCAGGTACAGACCGGTGGCCAGGGACAGGAAGACCAGCAGCAGCACCGACATCGCCGAGCCCAGTCCGAAGTTCCAGGTGAGGAACGAGTTCTGGTAGATGTGCACGGACAGCAGGTCCGCCTCGGCGGGCGCCCCCGCGCCGAACAGCACGTACGGGGTGTTGAAGTCGTTGAAGGTCCACAGGAACAGCACGACGAGCAGCACCTGGTTGACCGGGCGCAGCAGTGGCAGCATCACGCGGCGCACCTGCTGGCGCATCGTGGCGCCGTCCAGGGCCGCGGCCTCGTACAGGTCGTGCGGGATTGCCTGCATGCCAGAGGTCAGCACCAGGAAGGCGAACGGCCAGGTGCGCCACAGCGCGACGACCAGCACCGCGAGGAAGCTGTTGCCGCCCAGCAACCAGAACGGCTTGTCCCCGGCGCCCACCAGGTGCAGGTCGGCGAGCACCCCGTTGACCAGGCCGGTGTCCCGCTGGAACAGGAAGCTCCAGGTGATCACGGCGGCGTACGCGGGCAGGGCGTAGGGCACGAGGAACAGGGTGCGCAGCAGGCCGCGGCCACGGCGCTGGCCCTGGACCAGGAAGGCGGCGGTGAACCCGAGCAGCCAGGACCCGGCGACCACCAGCACCGTGAACGCCAGGGTGATGGCGAAGGAGTGCAGCAGCGCGCCGCCGACCGCGCCGTTGAAGTCCAGCGCCACGGTGTAGTTCGACAGCCCGGCGAAGGGCGCCGCCGACCAGTTGCGCAGGAAGAACTGGGTCAGCTTGAGCAGGCTCATGCCCACGCCGACCAGCATCGGCAGCACGTGCACGAGCAGTTCCAGCAGCAGCGCGGGCAGCAGGAACAGGTAGGGCAGCGCCTTGCCGCTGACCCTGCCGCGTTCAGCCACCGGTTGCCATCTTCTGCTGCGCTGCCGACAGTGCGGCCTTGATCTCCGCGTCGCCCACCGGCTTGCCCCCGGCGATCTGCGCGAACAGGTCCTTGATCGCCCCGCCCACGGTGGTCTCGAACTGGCTCTCCTGCGCGATCTGCGGCAGCGGGGCCGCGCTGCCGGCCAGCACCTGCTGGAAGCTCTTGATCGCCGGGGTCTGGAAGACCGGGTCCTGGTAGGCGTCCTGCACCACGGGCAGCGTGCCGAAGGACTTGTTCAGCTTGCGCTGCTCCTCGGCGGAGGTGAGGAACTTGACGAACCTCATCGCCCCGTCCTTGTTGCCGCTGTTGGCGAACACGGCCAGGTTGATGCCCGCGACCAGGCTGTTGATGTGCTTGCCGCCCGCCGGGGTCGGCTGGGGGAACGGCATCGGCGCGATCCCGTAGTCCTCGGGGCGCATGCCGTTGGCCTTGAGCACGGTCTCGGCATTGCCCTGCCACAGCACCATGCCCGCCTTGCCCGTGGCCAGGTCGTGCAGGGCCTGCGTGCCGTTGCCGTACTCGGCGTTGCTGGGGTTGACCACCTTGTCGGTGCCCATGAACTCCAGGTACTGGCGGACCGCCGCCACCTGCTGCGGGGTGTCGAACTGCGGCTTGCCCGAGGCGTCGAACAGGTCCGAGCCGTACTGCTGGCCGAGGATGAACGCGTGGTGGGCGTTCTCGGTGATGCTCGAGCCCTCCACCGCCAGGCCCCACTGGTCCCCGTGGGTCAGGCGTTTGGCGTCGGCGGTGAACTCCTCCCAGGTGGTCGGTGGCTGTCCGATTCCGGCTTCCCGGAACAGTTTCTTGTTGTAGAACAGCCCGTACGCCAGGCCGTACAGCGGTACCGAGGTGCGGGTCTGCCCGGCCGCCCCGGTGGCCGCGAGACTGCCCGCCAGGAATCGCTGTGCCCCGCCGAGCCCGTTCAGCGCGGAGTCGTCGAACGGGGCGAACGCGCCGGTGGCCTGCAACGAGGCCGCCCAGGTGTTGCCGATGTTGATCACATCGGGACCCTGGCCCGAGGTGGCCGCGGCCAGGATCCGGTTCAGCAGGTCGGGCCAGGGCACGACCTCCAGCTTCACGGTGATCCCGGTCTGCTTGGCGAACTCGTCCAGTTCGGGTTGCAGCACCTGCCTGTCGTTGTCCAGGCTGGAACCCTGATTGCTGGCCCAGTAGGTCAGCGTGGTCGGTGAGCTGCCGTTGCCCGACTGCCCCGTGCATCCCGCGCTCAGCAGCAACGCGGCGGCCAGGGCCACTCCCAATTTGTTCATCAGCGCGTACCAATCCGTTCCGGGATCTGGTGCCCGCGCAAGATATAGGCAGCTCGGTGCGGTTGCCTAGAGGCATACCCTGATTCGAGCAAAACCGGTTTTGTTCGTTGCCCGCGAATTGGGGGACCGTGGTGAGGCGGCCGACGATCCACGACATCGCGCGCCGCGCCGGGGTGGCCAAGAGCACCGTCTCGTTCGCGCTCAACGGCCAGCCGGGCGTGTCCGAGTCGACCAGGCGGCGCATCCTCGGCGTGGCCGACGAGCTGGGCTGGCGGCCCAGTAGCGTGGCCCGCTCGCTGTCCTCGGCGCAGGCGGGCGCGGTCGGGCTGGTGCTGGCCTGCGAGACCGCCGACCCCGCGCTGATGCGGCTGGTCGCGGGCTTCGAGTCGGTGTTCGGGCCGCGCGAGGTCGGGCTGCTGCTGCAGTTCGCGCCCCGCACCGAACTGGCCGTCTACCACAGCTGGTGGCACCAGCGGCGGGTGGACGGGGTGCTCGTGGTCGATGTGCGGGTGAGTGACCCACGAATCGCGCTGCTGGGGGAACTCGGGCTGCCCGCGGTGACCCTGGGCCGCTCGGCGCTGCCCTCGGTCAGCCTGGACGCCGAGACGGCCATGCGCACGGCGGTGGGACACCTCGCCAGGTTGGGGCACCGCAGGATCGCTCGCATCGGGAGATCACCCGAACTGGTGCACACCGCAGAGCACACCGCGGCCTTCCTGGACGCCGCGCGCGCCATGGCCATGGAGTCGGCGGTGTGCGTCACCGCCGAGCCCGACGCCGCCGAGGCGGTCCGCCGGCTGCTGGCCGCCCGCCCGCGGCCCACCGCCCTGGTGTGCGACACCGACGTGATGGCGCTGGGCGCGCTCGGTGTGGCGGCACAGCTGGGCATCCGCGTGCCCGGCGAGCTGTCCGTGCTCGCCGGTGAGGACTCCCCGCTGTGCCTGCTGCCGCACCCCGCGCTGACCGCCGTACGGGTCGACCTGCACAGCTACGGGGCGGCCGCCGCCGAGACCCTGCGCTGCCTGCTGGCCGGTGACCGGCCGCAGGACCGCACCTTCGGCCCGCCCTGCCTGGTGGAACGCGGCAGCACTGGCCCCCCGGTGTCATGAAAGTGCCGTATGCGACATCAGATGTCGCATACGGCACTTTCATGACGTGCTGAAGGAGAGTGCCAGCTCGGTGGGGTGCACGGTCCAGGTCTGGCTGGCGTACATCGCCAGCAGACCACTCGCCCGGATGATCTCCTCGGTGGCCTCCCCGTCCAGCCACAGCTCCTCCGGCTCGGGCCCGGGCGGGATCTGCTCGCTCCAGATCGGGGCGCCGACCGGGACCGGCGCGGCGCAGACCAGCGACTTGCCCGCCGCGACCTTGATCACCACCGAGGGGCGGCCCCACATCTGCACCCCGCCGGGCACCAGCGCGACCGACTCGCCGCGACGGGTGGCCGCCAGCGCCACGCCGCCCAGCCAGCGGAACGCCGCCAGCACCGCCTCGGGCGTCGCCGCCTGTTTGGCCTCCTCCGGCTTGGCCGGTGCGACTTCGAGCATCTTCGCCTCGATGCCGCCGCTCTCGCCGCGGAACCGGCCGGGCAGGAAGACCGTGTTGCTGCCCCACTCGTACATGACCGTCTCGCGCACCCAGCCGCCGTTCAGGTCGGCGCGGCCCACCTCGCCCGCGCCGAACAGGGCCAGTGCCGCCTCGGGATCGACCAGACGCAGGTAGCCCACGTCCTGGTTGCTCAGCCAGATCGGCAGGTAGCCGCCGATCGGCAGGCCGGTCACCAGCGAGTGCATGCGTGAGCCCTCGCCGGGCAGCTGCGGCACACCTGGTTGCGGCGCAACGGGTTGCTGCGGCACGGGCGGTGCCGCGTCGGGTTGCGGAACCGGGTCGGGCTGCGGGACCGCTTGTGCCGCAGCGGGTTGCGTGCCGAGTGGCGCGGGAGCGGGCGAACCGGGCAGCGGTCCGGCGGCGGGCGGCTGGGCGGTGGGCGCGCCGGGTTGTGCGGCAGCGGGATGCGTACCGAACGGCGGTGCACCGAGCGGCGGCCCAGGCGGCACGCCGGGGGCTGCCGCAGCGGTGGGTGCACCGGGTTGCGGAACCGGCGTGGCAGCATGTGCTCCACCAGCGGGCGGCACAACAGCTTGCGGCCCAGCAGTGGGCGGCTGGGCAGCGGGCGAACCGGGTTGCGGAACCGGCACAGCAGCTTGCGCCCCACCAGCGGGCGCGTGTGGCGGCGCCGAACCCGGTACCGAACCCGGCGCCGGGCCGACGGGGCCCGGTCCGGGGAATGGCGGCAGGGCGGCGAAGCGCGGGTCCACCTGGGCGGTGCGCACCACGTGGTGTACCCAGGCGCGCGCCCGGCTCAGCGGGTGCTGTGGGAAGCGCGGGTCCCAGTGCATGTCGTCGCCCGAGTGGTACGGCAGCTTGCTGATCACGTTCGGGGCGTACGGGTGGGCGCGGAACCAGTTCTGCGGACCGAGTTCGGCCATCAGCACGGCCTCGCGCACCCCGGTGGTGCCGGTCTCCTCGCACTGGATGCGCAACACGGCGCTGCACGTCGCCTTCGGCACGGTGAACGCGGCGATGAACACCTGGCCGTGCTGCTGCCCGGGGCGCGGGATCTTGACGATTTGCAGCAGCGCGGGAACGCCCTGCAACTGCACCACGTGCGCCTCGATCAGGCAGCCGGACTCGGCGGTGAAGCCGGTCAGGTCCTGGCGCAGCCCCGGCAGGTCCGACAGCGATCTGGGCAGGTCCGGCACGAGGTCGAAGTAGTTCAGGCTGACCTGGTCGCCGGTGCCCGGGTGCAGCCAGTGCGTCTGGTCGTGCTGGCGGAATCCGGTGGTGTCGAAGGACAGTGGCACCGGGCCGAGGCTACCGGCGCGGCTCAGTGAGCGGGTGCCGGTTGCACCAGTTCGATCAGCACGCCACCGGCGTCCTTGGGGTGCACGAAGTTGACCAGGCTGCCCGCGGTGCCCCGGCGCGGCTGCTCGTAGAGCACGCGCAGGCCGAGGGCCCTGAGTGCCTCGCCCGCCGCCGTCACGTCGGTCACCCGGAAGGCGAGCTGCTGCATGCCGGGACCGTTGCGGTCCAGGAACTTGGCCACCGTGGAGTCCGGTCGCGAGGGCGCCAGCAGCTGGATCTGCGCCCCGCCGATGTCCCCGGGCGCGCGCATCATCGCCTCCCGGACGCCCTGCTCGTCGTTGACCTCCTCGTGGGTCAACTCCAGGCCGAACGCCTCGCGGTGGAACTCGATGGCCGCGTCCATGTCGGGCACCGCGAGGCCCACGTGGTCGATTGCCGTGACGAAGCCCCTGAGCTGCTCACGCACGTTCATGAACGCCGAGGGTAAGGGGCTGGAGGTAGCCTTGGCCTAGCAGACCAGCCTGTGAGTAGGGGCACACCGTACGCAACCCCTACTGGCCGGTATGGTCCGAAAGGCCACCTGCCCGCACCGTCGCTGGAGGATGTCGTGTCCGGTTCCGTGATCGTCGCTGGGGCTCGCACCCCGATGGGACGACTGCTCGGCTCGCTCAAGGACTTCTCCGGGGCCCAGCTCGGCGGGGTAGCCATCAAGGGCGCCCTGGAGCGCGCTGGGGTGAGCCCGGAGCAGGTCCAGTACGTGATCATGGGTCAGGTGCTCACCGCGGGCGCCGGCCAGATCCCCGCCCGCCAGGCCGCCGCGGCCGCGGGCATCCCGATGGACGTGCCCGCGCTGACCATCAACAAGGTCTGCCTCTCCGGTGTCGACGCGATCGCACTGGCCGACCAGCTGATCCGCGCCGGTGAGTTCGACATCGTGGTCGCGGGCGGCCAGGAGTCCATGACCCAGGCCCCGCACCTGCTGCCCAAGTCCCGTTCCGGCTTCAAGTACGGCGACGTGCAGTTGCAGGACCACATGGCCTACGACGGCCTGTTCTGCGCCTTCGACCAGGTCGCGATGGGCGTGTCCACGGAGAAGTACAACTCCCGCTACGGCCTGACCCGCGAGGAGCAGGACGCCTTCTCCGCGCGCTCGCACCAGCGCGCCGCCGCGGCCATCGAGTCCGGGCTGTTCGCGGACGAGATCGTTCCGGTGGCCATCCCGCAGCGCAAGGGCGACCCGGTGCTGTTCAGCACCGACGAGGGCGTGCGCGGGGACACCACCGCGGAGAGCCTGGCCAAGCTGCGCCCGGCCTTCTCCGCCGACGGCACCATCACCGCGGGCTCGGCCTCGCAGATCTCCGACGGCGCCGCCGCGGTGGTCGTGATGAGCAAGGCCAAGGCCGAGGAGCTGGGCCTGAGCTGGCTGGCCGAGATCGGCGCGCACGGCGTGGTGGCCGGTCCGGACGCCAGCCTGCACGAGCAGCCCTCCAACGCGATCATCAAGGCCTGCGCCAAGGAGGGCATCGAGCCCGCCGAGCTCGACCTGGTCGAGATCAACGAGGCGTTCGCCGCGGTGGGCGTGGTGTCCGCGCGCAAGCTGGGCATCAGCGAGGACAAGGTCAACGTCAACGGCGGGGCCATCGCGCTGGGGCACCCGATCGGCATGTCCGGCGCGCGCATCGCGCTGCACCTGGCGCTGGAGCTCAAGCGCCGCGGCGGTGGCGTCGGTGCCGCCGCGCTGTGCGGTGGCGGCGGCCAGGGTGACGCCCTGATCGTGCGGGTCCCCAAGAGCTAGTGCCCGCCCGCTCCGCCGACGTCGCCGACCTGGTCGCCCGTGCGCGTGCGGGGCAACCCAGGGCGGTCGCCCGACTGATCTCACTGGTGGAGGACGCCAGCCCGCAGCTGCGTGAAGTCGCTGCGGCGCTGGCGCCCTTCACCGGCAACGCCCAGGTGATCGGCCTCACTGGCTCGCCGGGGGTGGGCAAGTCGACCACCACCTCCGCGCTCATCTCGGCCCTGCGCGGGCAGGGCAGGCGGGTCGGGGTGCTGGCCGTGGACCCGACCTCGCCGTTCTCCGGCGGCGCGCTGCTCGGTGACCGGGTGCGCATGCAGGAGCACGCCACCGACCCCGGGGTGTTCATCCGCTCCATGGCCACCCGCGGGCACCTCGGCGGCCTGTCCTGGTCCACCCCGCAGGCCCTGCGGGTGCTGGACGCCGCGGGCTGCGAGGTCGTGCTCATCGAGACCGTCGGGGTTGGACAGTCCGAAGTGGAGGTCGTGTCCCTGGCCGACACCACCGTGGTGCTGCTCGCCCCCGGCATGGGGGACGGCATCCAGGCGGCCAAGGCGGGCATCCTGGAGATCGCCGACGCCTTCGTGGTGAACAAGGCCGACCGGGACGGGGCCGAGCAGACCATTCGCGACCTCAAGCACATGATCTCGCTGGGTCGCCGGGAGATCCGCGGTGCGCGCTGGCGCCCGCCGATCGTGCGCGCCGTGGCCGCCCGAGGTGAGGGCATCGAGGAGATCGTCACCGCCGTGGACGAGCACCGGCAGTGGATGCTCGCGCACGGCGAGCTGGAGCGGCGCCGCGCCCGGCGGGCCGCCGCCGAGATCGAGGCGATCGCGCTGCAACAGGTCCGTGCCCGCATCGGCGACCTGCGCGGCGGCACCGCGCTGGACACGCTCGCCAAGCGGGTGCTCGTCGGTGAGTTGGATCCCTACCAAGCAGCCGACCAGCTCGTTGCGGGTTTGCACGAAAGCCCCTGAACGATTAGTGGAATTGCGCGGAAACTCGTGCACACCACCTGGAACTGCCTTGACACCCCCAATCGGTCCATGCGGTCATCTTGGTAGTACCGGACTTTGGGGGTCCACGATGAGCGACGGCGGGGAACTGAATCGGCGAGAACTGGCACTGCTGCGCGCGGTGGCCGACGGACGGGCCGAGCTGCTGTGCGGCTGCGAGCCCGACCTGGCCGTGGACGGCGCGTGGTGCGGCCACGGCGCCGCCCGAACACTCGTGGTCGGCGGCCTGATCCGCCCGGTGTTCGCCGGGGCGGTCGGGCAGCTGGTCGCCGCCGAGCTGACCGACCTGGGCCACGCCGTGCTCGCCGCCACCGCGACCGGGGTAGCGGCCTGACCGTCGCGTGAAGGATGCTCCTATAGAAGTCAAGTGGTGGTTGCGAGGTGGCTTTCACTGCGCTCAACGCAGTGAAAGCCACCTTCACGCCACCGTCGTCACCGGCGCAGCACGAGCCCGCGCAGGTAGGCGGCCTGGCCGGCGTGTTGCAGGTCGTCGGAGAGCACGCTCACCAGCCGCACCGCCAGGGTCACCGGCGGGTCCCAGTTCTCGTCCACCACGCGGTCCAGGTCCGCATCGCGCAGCCCGGACACGTACTGCCTGCTGCGCTCGTGCACGGCGTCGTGGTAGTCGGTCAGCAGTTGGACCTCGCCGACCCGGACCTGCGCCACCTCCGCGCTGGACTGGCCGTAGCCGATCTCCCCGTCCGCGAAGGGCAGGTCGAAGCGCTTGTGCCAGCCCTGCTCGGTCCACACCTGCTCGGTGCCCGCCACGCCCGCGACGTGGTCGTCCTGCACGCGGGTCAGGTGCCACACCAGCCAGGCGATGGAGTTCGCCTCCGCGTCGGCCCGCCAGTGCAGCTGCTCGGTCGTGAGGCCGTCCACCGCCTCGTGCACCACCTCGCGGATCCGGTCGAAGCCATCGGCCAGCACCTCACCGACACCCATGCGCATCTCCTCCTGATTCGTGGATACCCCAGGTCTACACCCCGAACCCTGGGTAGCGTGGCCCCGTGCACGCTCACACGACTGGCTTTGTCACCGCGCGTTCCGGGTACCGGTTGCACTTCGACAGCTTCGGCTCGCCGGAGGACCCCGCACTGCTGATGATCATGGGTGGCAACGCCCCGTGCTTCGCCTACTCCGAGCAGCTGTGCACGGCCCTGGCCCAGCGCGGCAACCACGTGGTGCGCTACGACCACCGGGGCGCGGGCCACTCCTCGCCGGTGGACTGGCCGGCGCAGGCGTACGGCCTGGACGAGCTCGCCGAGGACGCCGCCGACGTGCTCACCGAGCTGGGGCTGGGCCCGGCCCGGGTCCTCGGCGTGTCCACCGGTGGCGCGGTGGCCCAGCTGCTGGCCCTGGACCACGCCGAGCTGGTCAGCGGCCTGGTGCTGATCGCCACCTCACCGGACTACAACGTCGACCCCAGCAAGCCGCCGGTGACCGGCCTGCCGCTGCCGGGCCGCGAGTGGGTCGAGCTGGTGCCGAACCTGCCCGCCGACCCGGTGGCCGCCTACCTGCACGCCTGGCGGGTCACCGTGGGGCCCGCCGTGCCGTTCGACCTGGACTACTGGACCGGGCTGGTCCAGCGCACCCTCGCCCTGCCGGAGAACCCGGCGCCCGGGGTGCATCAGGGCCCGGCCGTCGACGCCGCCCCGCCGCGCACCGAGCGACTCGCCAGCCTCACCGTGCCCACGCTGGTCGTCCACGGCGGGCACGACGTCGTGCTGCCCCCGGAGCACGGCCGCGCGCTGGCGGCGGCCATCCCCGGCGCGAAGCTCGTCGAGGTGCCCGAGCTGGGCCACATGTTCGCGCCGTCCTTCCACGACCAGCTGGTGGCCCTGGTGTCATGAAAGTGCCGTTGCTTGCGTTCAACGCAAGCAACGGCACTTTCATGACACGCCTTAGCCCAGGTCGGGGTGGTCGCGCAGTTCGAGGTGGTCGCCGGGGCGGTGCAGTTCGAGCACGAGGACCTCGTTGGTTCCCTTGCGCCACAACGGTGCTGGCGCGTACAGGGTGCGCTGCGGCCCGACCTCCCAGTACCGGCCGAGCAGGAACCCGTTGAGCCACACCAGGCCCTTCTGCCAACCGGGCAGCGCGAGGAAGCCGTCGGCGGGGGAGTCGACGCGGACCGAGGCGCGGTGGAAGGCGGGGCCGGTGGGTGCGGCGCCGGTCGAGAAGCGCAGGTGGTCCAGGTCGTCCAGGGGCAGCGGGCGGATCTCCCAGCCGTACAGGGCCTGCCCGCCGAGCATGACCGGGCCGCTGATGCCCTTGCGGTCGGCGAGCTGCTGGCCGAAGTTGACCCGCCCGCCGGTGTCCACGAGCAGGTCCAGCACGGCGGAGCTGCCCCCGATCGTGACGGCCACGCCCTGCTTGGGCGTGTTGCGGTCCAGCACGCCCACCGGCTTGCCGTCCAGGAAGACCAGCGCGCGGTCGGCGAGCCCGGTGACGCGCAGGGTGGCGGTGGAGCGCGGGCCCTGCACCCGCGCGCGGTAGTGGACCAGGCCGAAGGACTGGCCGAGGTCCTCCATGGGCACGGGCGCGGCACGGCGCGCGGGCCTGCTGAGACGGTCGAGCGAGTCGAGCAGGCCAGCGGATCCGTTGGTGTGGAAGGACTGTGGCGAAAGTCGTTGCGGGGCAACGGGAAGCGGGCCGGTAGGCAGGGGAGCGTACTTGCCGATGACCGAGCGCAGTGCGGTGAACTTGGCGGTGAGCTCGCCGGACTCGCTGACCGGGGAGTCGTAGTCGTAGCTGGTGACCGTGGGTTGGTAGCTGGCGTGCCCCTCGTCGTAGTTGGCCCCGGCGTACCACTCGAAGTTCGTGCCGCCCGCGGCCATGTAGAGGTTCACCGAGGCGCCCGCGGCCAGCATCTTGTCCACCATGGCCGTGGTGTTCGCCGGGTCGGTGGTGTGGTGGTGCTCGCCCCAGTGGTCGAACCAGCCGTCCCAGTACTCGGTGCACCACAACGGTCCCTGCGGCTGGAACCGGCGCAGGTCGGCCAGCGGGCCGGTCGGGTCCCCGTCGAAGTTCGCCGTGGACAGCACACCGGGCAGCGTGCCGCCGCGCAGCATGTAGTCGGCGGTTCCGTTGGAGCAGAACAACAAGCTGTCGATGCCGTGCCCGCGCAGCAGGTCGGCGAGGTGGCGCAGGTGGTCCTGGTCGTTGCCGAAGCTGCCGTACTCGTTCTCCACCTGCACGGCGATCACCGGCCCGCCCCTGGTGGCCTGTAGCGGCACCAGTTGCGGCAGCAGGCGGCCGAACCAGGCGTCGACCTCCTTGGTGTAGGCCGGGTCCGAGCAGCGCAGGTGCAGGTCGCGGTCGGCGAGCAGGCGGGCCGGGAAGCCGCCGAAGTCCCACTCCGCGCAGATGTAGGGACCGGGCCGCACGACCACCTTCAGGCCCAGCTCGCCCGCGGTGGTGATGAACCGGCGCAGGTCGCGCCAACCGGTGAACTCGTGGCCCTCGTGGAAGTTCCACGCCACGTAGGTCTCGACGGTGTTCAGGCCGAGCGCGCGCAGCCGGGACAGCCGGTCACGCCACTGGTCGGGGTGGATCCGGAAGTAGTGGATCGCGCCGGAGATGATCTGGAACGGCTTGCCGTCCAGCAGGAACTGGTCCCCGTGCACGGTGAGCCCACGGGTGCTCCCGGCCTGGGCGAGCACGGTCCTGGGCAGCATCGCGGCGGCTCCGCCCGCGGCGATGCTGCCCAGGAACCCTCGTCGGCTGATGGCGTTCACCCACGACCTCCTTGGCGAATCTGCTCGGTAAGCCCTTCCTTCGAGCAGTTTTGCGCAAGAAGCGTGACCGCGCCAGGGGTCGATCGTCGGGTCGGGGCCTTCTCCCGACTCAGCCCGAGCAGCTGCTCTTGTAGAAGTACTGCGAGTTCTTGTCCATGTCGGCCTTGGTGATCGCGACCAGGTTGGTCGGGATCTCCCTGGTCGGGGTCTTGCCGTTGAGCGCGTCGTCGGCCTGGTCCACGCCCAGCTTGCCGATCGTGGCCGGGTCCTGGACGATCAGCGCCTGGAAGCTGCCGTCCTTGAGGCCGTCGACCTCCTTGGGGCTGGCGTCGAAGCCCACCAGGTTGACCTGCCCGGTCTTGCCCGCGGTGCGCAGACCGGTCGCGGCGCCCTCACCGGTGTTGAGGTTGGTGGCGAACACCCCGATCAGGTCCGGGTTGCTGGACAGGGTGGCGGTCACCTTGGACGCGGCCTGGGCGGCGTCGTCCTCGGTGTACTGCTGCCCGATGTACTTGATGTTCGGGTACTTCTTGATCTGCTCGGCGAAGCCCTTCTCCCGGGCGTCGGTGGTGGAGGTGCCCGCCTTGGTGTTGAGCACCAGCACCGAACCGGACTTGGCACCGACCAGCTTCGCGAGCGTGTCGGCGGCCAGCTGCCCGCCCTGTTCGTTGTTGGAGGAGATCGAGGACAGGGCCACCGAGGTGTCCTGGAGCTTGGTGTCCACCTCGACCACCTTGATGCCCGCGTCCTTGAGCTGCTTCATCGGGCCGGCCATGGCCTTGTCGTCGGTGGGCGCGATCAGCACCGCACCCGGCTTGTTCGCCAGCACACCGGTGACGATCGGGGTCTGCTGGCTGGCGTCGAACTTGGCCGGGGCCTGGGTCTTGAGCTCGTAGCCCTTGGCCTTCGCCTCGGCCTCGGCCCCGCACTGCATGGAGATGTAGAACGGCTCGGCCGCGACGCCGGGGATGAGCACCATGCTCTTCTTGTTGACATCCCCGCCGCCGGACTGCCCGATCTGCCCGCCGCCGCAGGCGGTGACGAGCAGGGACGCGGCGGCCAGCACGCCCCCGACCACGATTCTCCTGGTGACTGCCATGGTGTTGACCTTTCGCACAGCGTTGTGTCGACGTCTAACGGGAGTTGCGCGCTCTGCGCCGGGCCTGGTCGAACCAGACGGCGGCGACGAGCACGATGGCCACCGCGATGGGCTGCCAGTACACGTTCACCCCGATGATCACGAAGCCCTTCTGCAGGACCGCGGGGATGAACACGCCGACCACCGTGCCGATGATCGACCCGACGCCGCCGAACAGGCTGGTGCCGCCCAGCACCACACCGGCGATCGCGTTGAGGTTGTCCGTGCTGTGGCTGGTCAGAGTGGTGGTGCGGAAGTAGGCCAGTGACATGAACCCGGCCAGCCCCGCGAGCACCCCGGTCAGCAGGTACACCAGCACCAGGTGCCGGGTCACCGCGATGCCGGTGCGCCGAGCGGCCACCTCGTTGGAGCCCACTGCGTAGGTGTAGCGGCCGAACCTGGTCGTGCCCAGCAGCCACGCACCGACCGCGGTCACGACCGCCGCCAGGATCACCAGGTTGGGCACCACGCCGAAGGAGGTGCCCGAGCCCAGGGTGGTGGCCAGCGCGTCGGGCACGGTGCGCACGTCCGAGCCGCCGGTGAGCAGTTCACCCGCGCCCAGGGCCGCCCCGAAGGACCCCAGCGTGACGATCAGCGGCGGGATCTTCGCCTTGGCCACGAGGATCCCGTTGAGCAGGCCCCACGCGGCGCCGCTGACCAGAGCCACCAGCAGGCCGACGGTGATCACGCCCCAGCCCGCCCCGGTGGAGTCCCCGCCCGGGCTCATGGCGTTCATGACCAGTGCCGAGGTGATGCCCGAGAACACCAGTACCGAGCCCACCGACAGGTCGATGCCGGAGGTGATGATCACGAACGTCATGCCGACCGCGAGCACCAGCAGCACCGAGGTCTCGATCAGCGTGGTCTGCAGGTTGAACAGGGTCAGCACCGCGCCGGGGTTGATCGCGGCGAACACGGCGATCAGCGCCAGCAGCACCAGCGAGATCCACAGCGTGTTGGCGCTGGCCAGCCGCAGCCGCAACGGCCTGCGCCGCGGGGTGTCGTCCTCAGTGGGCTTCTCGGCCACCGTCGAGGTCATGCCGCGTCCTCCTGCACCAGCGCACCGGTCATCGCGCCGACCAGTTCCTCCAACGAGGTCTCCGCGGCCTTGAAGCGCGCCACCCGCTTGCCCAGCCGCAGCACCTCCACCCGGTCGGAGACCGACAGCACCTCGGGCATGTTGTGGCTGATCAGCACCACCGCGATGCCCTGGTCGCGCACCTTGCGGATCACGTCGAGCACCCGCTCGCGCTGCACCACGCCCAGCGCCGCGGTCGGCTCGTCCATGAACACGACCTTGCTGGCCCACACCACCGACCTGGCCACCGCCACGCTCTGCCGCTGGCCGCCGGACAGCGCGCCGATCGGCACGTCCAGGCTCTGCAGGTTCACCCCGAGGCGGCTGAACTCCGCGCGCGCCCTGCGCCGCATCTCCGCCTTGTCCAGCATGCCCAGCGCGCCGAGCAGGCCCTTGCGCTTGAGCTCCCGCCCCAGGAACAGGTTCGCCGCGGGGTCCAGGTCCGGCGCCACGGCCAGGTCCTGGTAGACGGTCTCGATGCCCAGTGCCCTGGCGGTGGTCGGCGAGTCCAGCCGCACCTGTTCGCCGCCGAGCAGGATCTCGCCGCTGTCGGGCTGCTCGGCCCCCGACAGGCACTTGATGAACGTGGACTTGCCCGCGCCGTTGTCCCCGATCAGCGAGACGACCTCGCCCGCGCTGACCTCGAACGACGCTCCGCGCAGCGCCTCCACGCTGCCGTAGTGCTTGACCAGTGACCGTGCTTGCAGCAGTGGGCTGCTCATCCGTTTCCTCCCGGGGCCGGCGGGCGGCACCTGACCGCCACGGCTCCTCCGTCCACTGTGGCCGCTCCGGCGCTGTGGGGCAGCACGAAGGTGTCTCCCCTGCGCAGCGGCGCGTCGCCGCCGTGCTCGGTGCGCAACCGCCCGGTGCCCTCCAGCACCACGAGCACCGAGAACGACGGGTCCAACTCCACCGGCGAGTCGGCGTGCAGCCGATCCGCGCGGAAGAACTCGTTGTCGCCCAGCAGTTGCACCACCGGGTCGTGCCGGTCGGCGGTGTGCCGCACCAGCGAGGTCAGCCGCTGCGCCGACCAGCCCGAGCGGTCCACGCAACCCAGGGCGGTGGCCTGGCCCATGCCGAGATGCCAGGCCTGCGGGTCGTCCAGGAAGCCCTGCCACTCCAGGGTCACCGAGAAGTCGGTGGGCTGCTGCAACTCCACGATGAACACGCCCGCGCCGATCGCGTGCGGCAGCCCGGCGGGGATGAACACCGTGTCGCCCGCGCGTACCGGGATGGCGTTGAGCGAGTCCAGCATCGCGGCCCGGTCCTGGCCGGTGACCCAGGCGTCGAGCACCGAGGGGTCCACGTCCTCGCGGAATCCGATGTGGACGGTCGGGTTCGGACCCGAGGTGCCCACCACGATCCACGCCTCGGTCTTGCCATGGCGGCAGTCCAGGTGGTCCCTGGCGAAGGCGTCGGAGGGGTGGCAGTGCACCGGCAGCCGCTGGCCCGCGTCGAGCAGCTTGACCAGCAGCGCGGTGTCGGAACCGAACTCCGCCACGTGCTCGGCGCCCAGCCAGGCGGCCGGGTCGGCGGCCACGGCGTCGCGTAGCAGCCCGCCGTCGGGCAGCGGGGACAGGCCCGCCGCCTGCTGGCCGAACCGGGTCGTGGTCGAACCGACCCAGTCCTCCGGCCCGAACTCGGCGGTGGCGGGCAGCCCGCGCAGCTCCGCGATGGCCGCGCCACCACGGTAGAACTGCCTCGGCTGGTTTGCGGGCAGCCGGACGGGCGTCAACTGTTGGCTCAAGGTCGCACTTCTCCTGATCCACGAGGTACCAAACGCACCGGGAGCACCACCCGGCGAGGCGGCGAGCCGTCCCCGTCCAGGCGGGAGAACAGCAGCTCGGCGGCGGCCTTGCCGATGGCACTGGCGTCGTGCGCGATGACGGTGATCGGTGGGTTGAGCAGGTCGGCCAGCTCGAAGTCGTCGAAGCCGACCAGCGCGGGCCGGTCGGTCCTGCCCGCGAGCACCCGCAGCAGGTGCACGGTGATCCGGTTGTTGCCGCTGACCACGGCGGTGGCCGGTTGGCGGTTGCCCAGCACCCGGCGCAGGGCGTCGGCCACGCTGCGCTCGTCGTGCGGGCCCATGGAGACCAGTTCCTCGTCGTAGCGGATGCCCGCGCGCACGCAGCCCTCGCGGAACCCGCGCAACCGCTCGGTGGCGGTGAAGATGTCCGGGGCGTCACCGAGGAAGGCGATCCGGCTGTGCCCGTGCGAGGCCAGGTGGCGCACCGCGAGCACGGTGCCGCCGATGTTGTCCACCAGCACGGTGTCGGCCACGACGTCGCCCGCGGGCCGGTCCAGGAAGACCACCGGCATGCCCGCGCGCATCTCCGGCACCAGGTAGCCGTGCTGCATGCCGGCGGGCACCACCAGCATGCCGTCCACCCGGCGGGCGCAGAACTCCAGCGCCAGCTCGCGTTCCCGGTTCGGGTCCTCGTCGGAGGAACCGGTCAGCACCTGTCTGCCGTGCTGACGTGAGACTTCCTCGACTGCGCGGGTGATGCCCGAGTAGAACGGGTTGCCCACGTCCTCCAGCACCATGCCGATCGTGCCGGTGGACGAGCCGCGGCGCAGGTTGCGCGCGCCCAGGTTGCGGCGGAACCCGAGCTGGTCGATCGCGGCCAGCACGCGCTCGGCGGTGGCCGGGTGCACCCCGGGCTCGTCGTTGACCACGCGGGACACCGTCTTGATGCTCACCCCGGCCAGGCGCGCGACGTCGCTCATCGTGGCGCGGCGAACCCTTCGCGGTCCGAGCGGCTGTGGCCCGGCAGTGGACAACGTTGTCATGACTGCCAGATTCCACCCCCGGTCCCCGCGCTTGTCAACGGTTCAGAACCGGTCAAGGACAGAATTGCGACAGATGGCGCCCGTCACACGGTCAGGTGGCGCAGAAGCACCCCCCGTGCCCGATCTCGCTGGGGATAGGCCGCTTTTGGTGCGGATGGGCGATGATCGTTGTCTGGAACCGGACAGGGTCGGCGGTCAGCACTTGACGCGTACCTCACGCGCACCGCAGCGTGGCGGGGCAAGTCGGGCAGTGCCGCCCGGGCGGTGGACAAGGTTGTCACGCCCGCTGTCCGACGCGAACCAGCCTGGGGAGGCGACCGGACGATGAAGAACCCACCCAGACGGCGCTGGCGCGCTGTAGCGGTGATGGGCACTGCCGTGGCACTGGTGGTCTCGCCCCTGGTGGTGAGCACGGCGACCGCGGCACCAGCCGCACCCAAGGCGCAGGACCTGGCGCAGTGGGTGGACCCCTACATCGGCACCCAGCCCGGCGACGCCGACATGGGCACCGGCGGTGGTGCGGCCAACACCTTCCCCGGCGCCGACGTGCCCTTCGGCATGGTGCAGTGGAGCCCGGACACGGTGACCCTGCAACACGGCGGGTACTACTACCAGGACAACCGGATCAAGGGCTTCAGCCTGACCCACCTGTCCGGCGCGGGCTGCGACACCTACCAGGACGTCCCGTTCATGCCCGTGGTCGGGGAGATCACCGACTCACCGGCCACCAACCCCAAGAAGTACGTCTCCACCTTCTCGCACAGCAACGAGAAGGTCACCGCGGGCGCGTACAGCGTGAACCTGGACAACGGGGCCAAGGTGGAGCTGTCCACCACGCAGCGCACCGGGTCCGGCCGGTTCACCTACCCGGCCGGTGACCCGGCGACCCTGCTGGTGAACACCTCCGGCTCCATCTCCGGCACCGACGACGCCCAGGTGTCCATCGGCAAGAACACGATCTACGGCTACGCCGCCAGCGGCCACTTCTGCGGGGCCGACGACCACTACCGGGTCTACTTCTACGCGCAGTTCGACCAGGACTTCGCCAGCACCGGCACCTGGAAGAACGGGGCGGTGACCCCGGGCAAGAACAGCGAGCGCGGCGGTGCCCCCGCGAAGACCCCCAGTGCCGCCAAGCAGGCCAAGTCGGCCTCCGCCTCGCGTTCGGTCGCCCCGCAGGACACCACGGTGTCCGGTCCCGGCAGCGGCGCCTACGTCACCTTCGACACGCTCAAGTCGGCCACGGTCAACGTGAAGGTCGGCGTGTCCTTCGTGTCGGTGGACGGTGCGAAGGCCAACCTGAAGTCGGAGAACAGCACCAAGAGCTTCGACCAGGTGGCCACCGCAGCGCGCAAGGCGTGGAACGACCGGCTGAACCAGATCCAGGTCACCGGCGGCACGGACGCCCAGAAGAAGATCTTCTACACCGCGCTGTACCACTCCCTGTTACAGCCCAACGTCTACTCCGATGTGGACGGTCGCTACACCGGGTTCGACGGCCAGGTGCACACCGCCGCCAAGGGCCACGCGATCTACACCAACTTCTCCGGCTGGGACATCTACCGCTCGGAGGCCCAGCTGCTGGCCCTGCTGGCGCCCAAGGAGACCTCGGACATCGCCACCTCGATGGTGGAGTTCGCCGCGCAGGGCGGGTCCTGGGACCGCTGGACGGTGGCCGGCGACTACACCGGGGTCATGAACGGGGACCCGTACCACATCATCGTGTCCACCGCGTATGCCTTCGGTGCCAAGGACTTCGACGCGAACAAGGCCCTGCTGCTGATGGAGCGCGGGGCGACGCAGCCCACCAAGGGCTACGAGGAGCGGCCCGGTCTGGACAGCTACCTGAAGCTGGGCTACGTGCCCGGCATCGCCTCGGACACGCTGGAGTACACCAGCGCCGACTTCGCCGTGGCGCAGCTGGCCAGGCGGCTGGGGGACTCGGCCACCCACGACGCGTTCATCAAGCGCGCGCAGAACTGGCAGAACCTGTTCAACCCGGCCTCGGGCTACCTCCAGCCGCGCAACGCAGACGGCTCGTTCAACAGCCCGTTCAACCCGTCCTCCTCGGAGGGCTACACCGAGGGCAACGGTGCGCAGTACGTGTGGATGGTGCCGTACAACTTCAGCGGGCTGATCACGGCTCTGGGCGGCAACGAGGCGACCAACAAGCGCCTGGACACGTTCTTCACCAAGCTCAACGCGGGCACCAAGGAGCCCTACGCCTTCCTGGGCAACGAGCCGAACCTGCAGACCCCGTGGATCTACGACTACACCGGCGCCCCGTACAAGACACAGTCCATCGTCAACCGGGTGCTGCGCGAGATCTGGAAGCCCGGCCCCGACGGGCTGGTCGGTAACGACGACCTCGGTGAGATGTCCTCCTGGTACGTGTGGGCCTCGCTGGGCATGTACCCGGAGATCCCCGGCCGCGCCGAGATGACCCTGAACACCCCGCAGTTCACCAGCGCCGTGGTGACCCGCCCGGGCGGTCAGAAGATCACCATCAACGCGCCCGGCGTGTCCACCAAGGGCAGCTACATCGGCTCGCTGAAGGTCAACGGCCAGAACTGGACCAAGCCCTGGCTGCCGGAGAGCTTCGTCAACACCGGCGGCACCCTGGACTTCTCCGTGCAGGACACGCCGAACACCAGCTGGGGCGCCGCCCCGGCCGACGCGCCACCCTCGTTCACCGAGGGCGCGGTCAACCAGCGCAGCTTCGTGGACCCGAACCGGCTCGTGGTCGGCGCGGGCGGTTCCACCACGGCCACCTTCGGCGTGCAGGACCTGTCCGGCAAGGGCACCAAGGTGCACTGGACCGCCACCCCGCCCAGCGGCATCACGGTCAGCCCCGCCTCCGGTGACGTCACGGCGGCGCCCGCGGGCAAGGCGGGCACCCAGGTGACGGTGTCGATCGCGGCCGGTACCCCGGAGGGCACGTACAAGGTGCCGGTCAACTACACGGCCGCCGACGGCACCGCCGTGCAGGGCGCCACGCTGTCCATCCTGGTCGCCGCGCCGGGCAGCCTGCGCGCCGCGCTGAACAACGTGGGCACCTCGCCGGACGGCAACCAGCAGGTCGGCAACTTCGACGGGGGCGGCTGGAGCTACTCGGCCACCGCGCTCGCCGCGGCCGGGATCACCCCCGGTGGCACCGTGACGAGCTCGGACGGGCTGAAGTTCACCTGGCCCAGCGTGCCCGTTGGCGAGTTCGACAACGTCAACTCCGCCGGGCAGACCATCAACGTGGACGCCCCGGCCGGTGCGACCAAGCTGTCCCTGCTGGGCAGCGCGGGCAACGGCAACACCACCGGCACGCTGACGGTCACCTACACCGACGGCAGCACGGCCACCGCCTCGGTGGGCTTCTCCGACTGGGCGCTGGGCGGCAACGGCAACACGCAGCCCTTGTACGGCAACCGGGTCGTGGCCTCGACCCCGTACCGCAACACCAGCGGCGGCACCTCGCAGCAGCTCACGGTGTACCTGTTCGCCACGGCGCCCGTCGCGCTGGACCCGAACAAGAAGATCAAGTCCATTACGGTGCCCAGCGAGGTCAAGGGCGGCACGTTCCACGTGTTCGCCATCGCTGCGGCCTGACAGACCGCTCACCGGACACCGTGGCGGCGGCCCGGTGAGCCAGCAGCGGGCGGCGAGGGACCCCTTCCCCCTCGTCGCCCGTTGTGCTGTTCCCGCGCGTGTCGGCGCTTCCGGTACCGCGTGTCGGACGTCCCCGTGCGGTGTGTTGGACGGACACGACGCACCGGAAGCGCCGACACGCGGTGCGTGAAGCGCCGACACGCGGGGTGGGCCGAACGGGCTAGTGGTCGGCCTGACTTCTCTCCTGGTTTGCGCGTGGTCGCGGGATTTCCGTGGGCGACTGGCCTAGCGTTCCCGGCCATGAGCGGGAGCACGATCGTCGCCGACGGACTGCGCAAGCGGTACGGCGACCTGTGGGCGGTCGACGGGGTGTCCTTCACCGTCGGCGAGGGCGAGTTCTTCGGCATACTCGGGCCCAACGGCGCGGGCAAGACCACCACGCTGGAGATCGTCGAGGGCCTGCGCAGGCCGGACGAGGGAACCGTGCTGCTGCTGGGCGAGAGCCCGTGGCCGCGCAACCCGAAGCTGCTGCCCCGCATCGGCGTGCAGTTGCAGGCGTCCTCCTTCTTCGAGCGGCTCACCGCGCGCGAACAGCTGGAGACCTTCGCCTCCCTGTACGGGGTGAGCCGGGGCACCGCGGCCGACATGCTGGAGCTGGTCGGGCTCGCGGACAAGGCGAACACCCGCGAGAACAAGCTCTCCGGCGGCCAGCGGCAGCGGCTGTCCATCGCGTGCGCGCTGATCCACGACCCGGACATCGTGTTCCTGGACGAGCCGACCGCGGCGCTGGACCCGCAGGCCCGCCGCAACCTGTGGGACGTGCTGCGCGCGATCCGCGAGCGCGGCAAGACGATCGTCTACACGACACACCACCTGGACGAGGCGGAGGTCCTCTGCGACCGGGTGGCGATCATGGACCGGGGCAGGATCCTCGCGATGGACCCGCCCGCGACCCTGGTGCGCGGGCTGGACGCGCCGACGCACGTCATGGTGGAGCGGGGCCTGCTCACGGTCGCGCAGGCCACCGAGCTGCCCGGGGTGGACGAGGCCCGGGACGACGGGGTCTCGCTGACCCTGTCCACGCGCAGGCCCGCGGTCGTACTGTCCACTTTGGCCGAACGGGGCGCGTTGGACGGCTTGCAGGTGCGCGGGGCGACCCTGGAGGACGTCTTCCTGGAGCTGACCGGAAGGGAGTACCGGGCATGACCGCGTTCCGCAGCCTGTCCACGGCCATGTTCAAGGGCTTCTTCCGGGAGCGCACGGCCCTGTTCTTCGCCTTCCTGATGCCGCTGATGTTCCTGGTCATCTTCGGGCTGATCTTCGGCAACAGCTCCGGCAACAAGACCAAGATCGGCGTGGTCGGGGACGGCCCGGTCGTGACCGCGCTCAGCCAGTCCGGCGCGCTCGACGTGCAGCGCTACGACTCCTTCGACGCCGCGTTGCAGAAGGTCCGGGGCGGGGACCTGCCCGCCGCGCTCGCCGTGCGGGGCAACGAGATCGAGCTGCGCTACGCGGCCAGCGACACGGTCGCGGCGGGCACCGTGCAGGGCGTGGTCGGCGCCGTGGTGGACAAGGCCAACCTGGCCGCGACCGGCCGCCCGCCGCTGATCAGGCTGGACAGCGGGCAGGTCGAGGACTCCTCGCTGTCGGCGATCCAGTACCTCACGCCCGGCATCCTGTCCTGGGGCCTGGCCACCTCGGCGATCTTCGGTGCTGCGCTGACCCTGGTGAACTGGCGCAAGAAGCAGGTGCTGCGCCGGATCCGGCTGGCCCCGGTGGGGACCGGCACGGTGATCAGTTCGCGGTTGCTGGTCACGGTCGGGGTGTCGGTGTTGCAGGCGGTGCTGTTCGTGGCGGTGGCGATGACCCCGGTGTTCGGGCTGAAGCTGGCCGGGCAGTGGTGGCTCGCCCTGCCGCTGCTGGTCCTCGGCTCGCTGTCCTTCTTCTCCATCGGCGTGCTGGTCGGCTCCTTCGCCAAGACCGAGGAGGCGGCCACCGGCATCACCAACGTGATCGTGCTGCCGATGGCCTTCCTGTCCGGCACCTTCTTCCCGCTGCAGAACGCGCCGGGCTGGTTGCAGGCGGTCTCCCAGGCGCTGCCGCTGCGGCACCTCAACGACGGCATGGTGGACGTCCTGGTGCGCGGCAAGGGAATCGAGGCGCTCGCGCTGCCCTCGGCGGTGCTGATCGGCTTCACGCTCGTGGTCGGCTTCGCCGCCTCGCGGGTGTTCAGCTGGGAGGACAGCTGATGGCGGTGACCACCCGCGCGGCGGGCAGCGCCGACATCGGGCAGGTGGCCGCCGTGCTCGGGGCCGCCTTCCAGGAGGACCCGGTGCACCGCTGGCTGCTGCCCGAGCCCGAGCGGCGGCGCAGGGGCCTCACCCCGATGTTCGCGACCATGCTGCGGAACCTGCACCCCGTGCCGGGCGGCACCGACCTGGCGCACCTGGACGGGCGGCCGTCCGCCGCGGCGGTGTGGGACCCGCCCGGCTGGTCCGGCAAGGGCCAGTTCGCCACGTTGCGCCTGGTGCCCGGCCTCCTGCTGGCGATCGGCACGAGGTTCAAGCGGGTCGCCGACCTCGGTGAGCTGCTCGGCGCCGAGCACCCGAGCGAGCCGCACTGGTACCTGACCTACCTGGGCACGGTGCCCGGTGCGCAGGGCAGGGGAGCGGGCAGCGCCTTGCTGCGCAAGGGGCTGGCGCGCTGCGACGCCACCGGCACCCCGGCCTACCTGGAGAGCAGCGACCCGGCCAACACCGGCTACTACGAGCGGTTCGGCTTCGTGACGATCGGGCACGTGCGGCTCGGCGAGGACCTGGCCGTGCCGAGGATGTGGCGCGAGCCGCGCTGAGCGCCCACCAGGGCGGTACCGTTGCCGGTCATGAGCCGGACTCCCAGCGGTGCCGCGGTGCTGCGGCCCGAGGTCACCGAGGCGATCGCCGAGGCGGTGCTGGACGAGCTGTGCGAGCAGGGCTTCGGGCGGTTGTCCATGGAGCGGGTGGCCCGCCGCGCCGGGGTCGGCAAGAGCGCGCTCTACCGGCGCTGGCCCGCCAAGTCGGCGATGGTCGTGGACGTGCTGTCCCGGCTGAGCGTGCCGGTGGGCGTGCCGCCGGACACCGGCTCGCTGCGCGGGGACCTGCGGGCGATGCTCGACGCCGTGGTGGAGTGGATGACCGAGCCCAGGCTCCGGCGCATCCTGCCCGACCTGGTGGCCGAGTCCGCGCGCAACCCGGAGCTGGCCGCCGCCTCGGACGAGCACATCGGCAAGCCCCGGCGGCAGTGGGCGGTGCCCGCGCTGGAGCGGGCCGTGCTGCGCGGGGAACTGCCCGCGCGGGCCGATCGCGAGGTGCTGCTCGACCTGCTCGCCGCACCGGTCTTCTGGCGGCTGACCACGCAGGGTGGCCTCGTCACCCCGGACTACCTGGATCAGCTCGCGGACCTGCTCGTGCGCGGGGTGGCTGCGGGGTGACTGGGCTCACGGCCCACACTGGTGCCATGTTCGAGACACCAGCAGGCCGGTTCCGCGCCATCGCGATCGTCGAGGCGATCTCCTGGGCTGGACTGCTCATCGGCATGTTCTTCAAGTACGTCGTGGTGGGCAGCGAGGCGGGGGTGCACCTGTTCGGCCCGATCCACGGCGTGGTGTTCGTCGCCTACGTGGTGCTCGCCCTGCTGGCGCGCAAGCCGCTGGGCTGGAGCGGGGCCACCACCACCTGGGCGCTGGTGGCCAGCATCCCGCCGTTCGGCTCCGTCGTGTTCGAGCGCTGGGCCACCCGCACGGGCCGCCTGGAGCAGCGCGCCGTCGCGATCACCTGAGCACGGTCGCCATGAAAGTGCCGTTCCTGGCGTTCAACGCCAGGAACGGCACTTTCATGGCACTCATGCCGGGTAGGCCAGCAGGGTCGAGTTGATCCGCTCCCACCGGGCGCGCAGGTCGGTCAGCACCTCGGGCCGCCTGCTCGCCAGGTTGGCCTGCTCGTGCGGGTCCGCGGTGAGGTCGAACAGGGCGTCCACCGGACCGGGCTTGCGCAGGTACTTCCACGTGCCGCGGCGCAGCGCCCGGTACTGCCTGGTGCGCCAGAACAGGTCCGCCTCGCCGAGGCGCTCGCCGCGCAGCAGGTAGCCCGCGAGGCTGCGCCCGTCCAGCGGGTGAGCCGGATCCGGTTGCGCCCCAGCCAGTTCCAGCAGGGTGGCCGTCCAGTCCTGGGTCACCACCGGCACCGAGCTGACCTGGCCGCCGCCGATCCGCGCGGGCCAGCGCAGCACCGTGGGCACGCGGATGCCGCCCTCGTACAGGTCGCCCTTGCCCCCGCTGAACGGCCAGGTGTAGGAGAACCGCTCCCCGCCGTTGTCGCTGGCGAACAGCACCAGCGTGTCGCGCTCCTGCCCGGTCTCGCGCAGGGCCCGCAGCACGCTGCCGATCGCCCCGTCCAGGCTCTCCACCATCTTCCGGTACGTCGCGAGCGAACCGCCGTCGTGGTGTTGCAGCACCTGCTTCTCGCCCGCGCGCAGCCGCGCGGTCAGCTCGCGGCTGGTCGCGGTGTCGCCCGGTGCCTCCCAGGGCCAGTGCGGGGTGGTGAAGTTCAGGTTGAGCAGCCAGGGCTGGGTGTGCGGCCGCCGCAGGAAGTGCCGGGCCCGGTCGGCCAGCGTGTCGGTGTAGTACTCCAGCGACTCCACGGGGACCTCGTCCTCGTACAGGTCGTGCACGCCGAAGTAGCTCAGCTTGGAGTAGTAGTCCATGCCGCCGGAGAAGTTGCCGAAGAACTCCTGCCAGCCGGACTTGATCGGGCTGAACCAGGGCAGGTAGCCGCAGTGCCACTTGCCGTACAGGGCCGTGGTGTAGCCCGAGGCGCCCAGCAGCGAGGCCAGGGTCGGGTGCCCCGGCGGGATGCCGTACTGCTCGTCGGGCAGGTCGATGGGTTCCTCGAGCCCACCTCGCAACCGACCCGGGTAGCGCCCGGTGTAGAGCCCGAACCGGGTCGGTGAACAGACCGAGGCGGCCGAGTAGCCGTCGGTGAAACGAACTCCCTGTCGTGCCAGGGCATCCAGGTTGGGCGTGCGGATCTCCGGTGCGCCGTAGCAGCCGAGGTCGCCCCAGCCCAGGTCGTCGCCGAGGATCACCAGCAGGTTCGGGCGCCGGACCCGGCCCGCCTCCGGTTGGGCGGCGAATTCCCTTTCACCGGAAGGGGAAGCCTCGGTTCGTCCGGCGAGTGCGGTACCGGCCACGGCGGCGCCCAGCAGTGCGCCCGCGCCACGCCGGGTCAGCTTCGGGGAGGACATGGCTGCAACCTGCCAGCCGACCGAACCGTCCCACCAGGGTCGTCCGACTGGTGGGACCGTGATCTGCGTCCCGTTGCGCGCTCAGCCCGCCAGCACCGCGAGCCGCAGGCCGTCCAGCCGTTCCCGGTCGGAGATCACCTCGACCTCGGCGATCCGGTTCCCGGTGATGCTGAACACCAGCGCGAGCGCGAGCCGTCCCCGGGGCGCCACGACCAGGCCAACGGAACCGTTCACCAGCGCGAGCCGGGAGTTGCGCGCCCGCTCCGCGAAGGCGCTCGCGCCGCGGGCCACGGCCTCGGCACCGCGCGTCTGGCCACCGGCGCCACCGCGGACCACCACATCCGGGTCCAGCACCACGAGCAGCGCTTCCAGGTCCCCACCCCGGGCCGCCGCCAGGAACGCCTCCACCACCTCGCGCTGCCGGGACAGGTCGGCCTCGGGCACCGTGTCGGTGCCCCGCACCCGGCGTCGCGCGCGGCTGGCCAACTGCCGGGTCGCCGCGGGGGAGCGGCCCACCACCTCCGCGATCTCCGTGAAGGGCATGGCGAACAGGTCGTGCAGCACGAAGGCGAGCCGTTCCGCCGGGTCCAGCGTGTCCAGCACCACCAGCAGGGCGAGCCCGACCGAGTCGGCCAGCACAGCCTCCTGCTCGGGGTCGACCGGGTCCGCCGCGCCCGGGGCGTGCTCGATCGGCTCCTCGCGCCGGGACCTGCGCGTGCGCAGCATGTCCAGGCAGACCCGCCCCACCACCGTGGTCAGCCACCCGGCCAGGTTGGCCACCTCGCTGGTGTCCGAGCGGTTCAGCCGCAGCCACGCCTCCTGCACCGCGTCCTCGGCCTCGCTCAGCGAGCCGAGCATCCGGTACGCCACCGCCCGCAGGTGCGCGCCGTGCTCCTGGAACTGCCGGGCCAGAACCTCGTTCTGCTCCACCGTCACATCCTCACTGACGGATCGCGGCCCGCGGATGTGACGGCTACACCAGTTCGGCCACCGCGCGGGTGAGCTCGTCCACCGGGTCGTTCTCGTGGTACACCCGCTCGGAGGGTTCGATGTTGTCCAGGAACCGCTGGTAGGTGATGGCGTCCAGGACCGGCCCCAGCACGCGCATCGGCGCCAGCGCCCGCTCCGGCCTGCTGCCCGGCCAGCGCTCGCGCCAGGCCCGCACCCAGGTGTCGGCGACCTCCTCCACCTGGTCCTCCGGCAGCCAGCCGGTCAGCCGGGTGATGTCGGCGGCCGGGTTGCCCTGGTAGTGGTCCGACCAGTCGATCACCGTGTGCCGGGTGCCGTCGGAGACCCAGTTGCCCGGGTGCAGGTCCCCGTGCACCAGCGTGTCCGGCAGGCCCGCCCCGGCCAGTTCCGCCAGCAGCTCCGGCAGCCGGGCCGCCAGCTCCGGCAGGCCCTCCACCGCGAACCCGTCGAACCGGCGGAACTCCCGGCGCACGTCCAGCGGCGCACCGGGCACCGATCCCGCCAGCGCCGCCTGCACGGCCACCCAGTCCCGCACGACCGCGCTGGCGCCCCGTGCGCCGAGTTCCCGCCACGACACGCCGTTCGCACCCAGCGTCACCGTGCGGTACGGGGCCGTCGCCAGCGGCTCGGGCACCAGTTCCGGCGCGTGCCGCCGCACCAGGCAGATCGCCGCGGCCTCGTCGGCGGCCCAGGCCGGGCTCGCCTTCAGCCAGGCCGTGCCCCGAACCGTGTCCAGCCGGTACACGCAGGACAGGTTCCAGGTCTTCACCTGCACCGGGTCACCGCGCAGCAGGCCGTCCAGCTCGCGGCCCGCCCAGGCCAGCAGGGCCCCCGGCCCGCCCGGCCGCGCCCACGGCGCCCGCAGCGGGTGGTCGGCGACCGGCTCGCCCGGCTCCACCTGGTAGCGCACCAGCCCGTCCCGGCCGCCCTCCCCGCCGCTGACCGAGACCAGTCGCAGCACGGGCCGGTCCGGGCCCAGCCGCTGGGCCACCGGCTCCACGTGCGCCCACCACGGGCTGTCCACGGCGAACGGTTCGTGCCCCGGCACGCTGACGGTTCTGCTCACCCCGCCAGCGTGTCAGTGCGGGCCAAGCGAATTAGTCGCCGAAGTCGCCCGCTGCCTTGCGCACCTTGGACAACAGGTCGGTCAGCTGCTCGGTCTGCCGCTCGGTGAGCCCGCGCAGGCCCAGGTTCACCGCGGTGATCGAGGCGGTCGCCTCCTCGCGGCGCTGCCTGCCCGCCTCGGTGATCTCCACCAGCGTGGTGCGCCGGTCCGAGGGGTGCGGGACGCGCTTGACCAGACCGTCGGCCTCCAGTCGGTCCACGATGTTGGTGACGCTGGTGGGGTGCAGTTGCAGCCGTTCGCCCATGACGCGCATCGGCAGGCTGCCCCGCCGGGAGAAGGTCAGCAGCACCAGCGCCTCGTAGCGGGCGAAGGTCAACCCGTGCGGGCGCAGTGCACCGTCCACGGTGGACTGCAGGATCTGCTGCACCCGCATCACGCTGGTCACCGCGGCCATCGCCCCGGAAGGGCCGACGCGTTCCTCCCACAGCGCCGCCGCGCGGGCAATGGGGTCGAACGGCAGCGGTTGGGTGCCCATGACCGGCGACGCTAGCAGTTCCACCACCTAGGCTGGTCGAACGAGGCCGGAAACCATCGGGAGGCGTGGTGCTCGTCGCATTCAGCGTGTCCCCGCTCGGCGGGGAGTCCGACAGTGTGGCCGAGGCGGTGGCCGACGCGGTGCGCGTGGTCCGCGAATCGGGGCTGCCCAACGAGACCACGAGCATGTTCACCACCGTCGAGGGCGAGGACTGGGACGAGGTGATGGACGTGGTCAAGCGCGCGGTGCAGGCCGTGCAGGCACACGCGCCGAGGGTGTCACTGGTGCTGAAGGCCGACATCCGTCCGGGGCACACCGATCAGCTGCACGCCAAGGTGGAGCGGGTGGAGCGCTACCTGGACTGACCCCGCGCACCGCTCGATCGCGACGAACGAGGAACTGGTGGCGCCCGCCACCAGCCGGTGCACAACCGGCCCGTGGATCGCTGCGGGCCGCACCGTCGGCGGCCTGCTCGCCGAGCGGCCATGAGCCCCGCTGACCCACCTGGTGGACTCCCCGGCCGCGCCTTCGAGCGGCGTGTCAGGATGGAGGCGTGACAAGGCCCAACCCCCGCCAGAGCGCAGCACTGTCCGCGGCGCTGGCCGGTGCCGTCGACCTGTCGGCCCTCAAGGCCAAGGCCGACGCGGCGGCCCGCCAACCAGCAGCCCGTCCCGCAGCAGGTCAGCAGGGGCAGCCCGCCGAGCAGCAGGCCGCGGGCGGCCCGTGGATCATCGAGGTCACCGAGGCCACCTTCCAGACCGAGGTCGTCGAGCGGTCCCTACAGGTGCCGGTGATCGTCGACCTGTGGGCCACCTGGTGCGGCCCGTGCAAGCAGCTGTCCCCGGTGCTGGAGCGGCTGGCCGAGGCCGGTGGCGGCACCTGGATCCTGGCCAAGGTGGACGTGGACGCCAACCCGCGCATCGCGCAGGTGTTCGGCGTGCAGTCGGTGCCCACGGTCGTGGCCATCGCGGGCGGTCAGCCGGTGGACGCCTTCGCCGGTGCGCTGCCCGAGCCGGAGATCCGCAAGTGGATCGACTCGCTCATCGACGCCCTGCGCGACAAGCTGCCCGGCATCGCCGCCGCCGAGCGCGCCGCCGTGGACAGCGGTGAGCTGCCCGCCGAGGAGCCCGAGGACCCGCGCTTCGTCGCCGCCGAGGAGGCGTTCGAGCGCGGGGACTTCCCCGCCGCCGAGGCCGCCTACCAGCAGATCCTCGACGCCGAGCCGGGCAACGAGGAGGCCAAGGCCGCGCTGGCCCAGGTCCGCTTCACCGCCCGCGCCGAGGCCGCCGACCCCTCCGCCATCGCCGCGGCCGACGCCAACCCGGACGACGTCGCCGCCCAGCTGACCGCCGCGGACGCCGAGATCGCCCAGCAGTTGGTGACCGAGGCGTTCCACCGGCTGGTCGAGACCGTGCGCCGCAGCGCCGGCGAGGACCGCAACAAGGCCCGCGAGCACCTGGTGGGCCTGTTCGAGCTGTTCCCCGTGGACGACCAGCGCGTGGCCGCCGCCCGCCGCAACCTGGCCAGCGCCCTGTTCTGACCCACGCGGTTTGGTGTCGTTGGCGAGGTTGTGCGCCCGCCCCGGCCGCCGTGAAGGTGGCTTTCGCTGCGCTGGACGCAGCGAATGGTCCTTTCGTAGCGTGTCTTGGCCGTGCCATGAAGGTGCCGTTTGGGACGTTCAGCGTCTTGAACGGCACCTTCATGGCGTGTTGGGGTGGGGTGGCGGCTCGGTACCAGGTGTCGTGAAGGTGCCGTTTGGGACGTTCAGCGTCTTGAACGGCACCTTCATGGCGTGTTGGGGTGGGGTGGCGGCTCGGCCGTGTCGTGAAGGTGCCGTTTGGGACGTTCAGTGTCTTGAACGGCACCTTTGTGGCGTTGTGGGGCCGTTCGTGGGGCTGCGCCGCCGTGCCATGAAGGTGCCGTTTGGGACATTCAGCGTCTCAAAGGGCACCTTCATGGCGTTTGTTGGTCGGCGGCGGGCCCGCGCCAGCGGTCAGGAGAACTGCTGGGTGCAGGTGTTGGCGCCCTGGAGGAAGCCGATGCGGAAGGCCTCGACGCGGGTGAAGCCGGCGGCGGCGGGGGTGCCGTTGACGTCGGCGGCGATGAGGCTGGTGGCGGTGAGCAGCTCGGCGATGGCCTTGTCCAGGTCACCGGCGGTGAGCCGGACCCCGGCGGTCGGGGTCTTCATCGCGGCGCCCCAGTAGCCGACCAGGCAGGAGGTGCGCAGCGCGGCCTCGGTGCCCTCCAGCGGCAGGTTGTTGGCCTTCTGCACGGCCAGGGCGTAGCGGGAGGCGACCTCGCCGAAGGCGGCGAAGTCCCCGATGCCCTTGCCCTGCCCCTTCTTGGCGGGGGTGCCGATCTCCTTGAGCTTGGCCAGGTCCAGTGAGATCACGTTGCTGGACGGGCAGTAGGCCACCGGCGAGGTGGGCTTGGCGTCCGAGCAGGTGGCCCCGCTGGAGCTGAAGCTCGGCGCGTTCGGCGCCTGCTTGCTGAACACCTGCTTGAGCGCGTCCTGTACGTGTCCGAGGCTCTTGTCGTCGATGGTGGCGTTGCCGCCCTTGGCGGAGTCCTTGGCGTCGACGAACCCGGTCTCGGTGACCCGGCTCTTGATCTCGCTGGGGCTGATCTGCGAGCAGCGCTTGGGGCCGTCGGCGAAACCGGCCTGGAAGGCGAAGACCCGGTCGAAGGCGCTGCCGTGCGCGGACTCGTCGGTGAACGAGCCGCCCGGGGTGTCGCGCACGAAGAAGGTCGTGGCCAGCACCTTGTTCAGCCCGTCCCCGGTGGACATCTCGAAGTGCTTGGCCTTGCCCTCGGCCACGAACCGCATGAAACCGCCCGCGTAGCAGTCGGCCTGCTGCTCCAGCACGATGCTGGGCGTGCCCTGGTTGACCCCGCTGAGCGGCCCCAGCTGGTACTGGATGGCGTGGCCCATCTCGTGTGCCAGCACCATGGTCACGGCCAGCGGCCCGAACTTCTGGGTGAGCAGGGGCAGCAGCTGGCCGCGGTCCCAGGACACGCTGTTGTCCAGGTTGCAGTAGAAGGCGTTGGCCACGCCCTTGGTGTCGACCTTGCCCGCGCAGACCCTCTGGTTGGGGCCGTCGGAGTCGTAGGAGGTCAGCTTGCTCACCGGGCGGAACTGCTTGTTGAAGACCGCGGGCAGCTGCTGGGTCCAGTAGTCGTTGACGTCGGCGAGGGTGTTCAGCGCGAGCTTGTCCATCTCCCCGCCGTCCGAGCCGGTGACCGGCAGGGTCGCGTCGGCGATGCCCGAGCGCGGTCCGCTGGCCCCGTTGGTGACCGGCAGCCCGGCCACCGAGCCCGCGTCGAGCTGGCCGAGCGGGGAGGCCGCCCCGGCCACCTTGGTGGAACAGCCCGTGACCAGTCCGACCGACGCCGCCATGGCAACCAGCATCGCCACCCGGCGACGACTTCCCGTGTTCATCCGCTCCCGCCCCATCAGACCAGGCCGCCGTCTGCGACGCCGGGTGCACCCTACTGGCCCAGTACGGCCGCTGTGGTGGGAACGCGCTGACGGGGCACGCCGTGATCGGAACGTGAAAATATTTCACTCTCGGGAGTGATTTCCGGTCCTGGTCGGTGCCGTTTCTTGTGCTCGCGGTGCCAAGCGGGTGAGTCTCGCCGTGAAGTTACCGGTGGGTTACTTAGCGGGAAGGGAGTCGCGCATGACCGAAGGCGAGGAGCCCGAGCAGGAGCGTGGCAGGACCAGGTGGACGCGGTTCGCGGCCACGCTCGCCGTGGGCGGGGTGGGCGCGGGCGTGCTGCTGGTCGGCCTGTCCCAGGGCGCGCTGGCCGCCTCGTTCACGGTGTCGGGCAGCAGCTTCAAGGTCTCCGCCGATCACCTCCAGGGCGACGGCTTCGTGCAGTTCGGCTCGCTGGCGGCGAGCACGGACGCGCCACACCCGGTGGCGCGCAACGGTTTCCGCAGGGCCACCCTGGACAACTTCTGCCAGTCGGTGTTCCTGCCCAAGCTGCCCATCGTCGGTGACCTCACGATGCGCATCACCGCCGCCGGACCGGGCGGCATGCAGGCCAGCGACCTGGTCGTGGACGTGGCCCAGGTGGACGGCGACTTCACGCTGACCAACCCGCAGATCGGCGTGGACGCCAGCCAGGTCAGCGGCGGCCCGGCCGGGGTGGTCGGCAGGCCGGGTGACTTCGGCATGCAGGCCGACAAGGTCAGCATCGACAAGGTGCGCCAGACCGCCTGGGGCACCAGCGCGCAGACCATCGCCTTCAAGGGCATGAGCCTGCGCATCGTGTCCGGCCAGCAGGAGTGCGGCGGCTGAGGTGAGAGCTCGCGGGCCCCGCCGACCCCGTGGCGGCGGTGGCGGGGCCCGCGTCCTGTTCGGGGCGAGAAGGAGGCGGTGCTCGTGGCGGGTGTGTGGCAGCGGTTCGGCGGCTGGCGGCGCGGTCGCCCGTTCTGGGCGGGGATCTTCCTGGCCCTGGGCGGGTTGGTGATCGTCTTCCCGCCGTTCGCCTCGCTGAAGCTGGGCGACCTGGCCATCTCGATCAGCACCCTGGGCGGGGTGTCCGGGCTGCTGATCGGGGTGCTGCTGGAGGTGTGCGCGCTCAGTCTGCTGCTGCGGCCCCAGTTCCGCGCCGCGGCGGCGATCACCGCGATGATCCTGTCGCTGATCGCGCTGGTGACCTCGAACCTGGGCGGCTTCCTGCTGGGCACCCTGCTCGGTGTGGTCGGCTCCGCGCTGGCCATGTCCTGGACCACCAGGCCCCGCAGGCGCCCTCGCACCGCGCAGGCGCTGCCCCCGGCCGCCGTGGTGCTCGCGGGCGCGCTGCTCGCCGGGCTGTTGCTGGGCAACGGCGGCCCCTCGCCGGTGACCGCCAGCGCGGCGGCACCGGTCAGTTCGACCACGACCAGCACGACAGCCGTCAGTACAACCCCTTCCAGCACAACTCCCGCCAGCACAACGACTTCCGCGAAGCCGACGACCACGACCACGGTTGCGCCGCCGCCCGCACCGCCCGCGGGCAGCAGGGCGTGGACGCTGAACGCGAGCCGGTTGAGGATGAGCGGGCTGAACTTCGGGGGAGTGGTGGACGCGGTGCTCAGCGGCCAGGTGGTCAAGGTGCTCCAGTTCACCGCCAGCGACCTGGAGATCACCAACCTGGTGCAGACCGCGGATTTCGGCAACGGGCACAAGATCGTCACCTCGGCGGCCCCGGGCAGCACCTCCACGGTCAGTCCCGGCAGCCGAGTCACCCTGCTCACCCAGCGGCTCAAGGGAAACCTGAACCTGCTGGGCATCAAGATCCCGGTGGACTACTCGGCGGCCAGCCCGCCCCCGTTGACCATCCCGCTGGTGACCTTCACCGAGGTCACGGTGACCAACACCGACCTGCGCGGCGGCGTGCTGCGCATCCCCGGGGCCAGGATCGTCGCCAGCTGACCGGGCCCGGAAGCGCCATGAAAGTGCCGTTCACTGCGCTCAACGCAGTGAACGGCACTTTCATGGCGTCATTCCACGCGGGTCAGGGCGGCGCCCACCCGCACCGCGAGCGCACCGGCCAGCGCGCAGCCCGCGGCCAGCAGCACGGCGGTCGAGGTGCCGACCGAGCTGGACAGGGCGCCGAACGCGAACGGGGCCAGGGCGGCGCCGCCGAACAGTCCGATCTGCACGGTGGCGCCCGCGCGGGCGGCCTGGCCAGGCAGCAGCCGCAGCACCGCGGACAGCAGCAGACCGGTCCAGCCCCAGCCGCCCGCCACGACGAGCACCGCGCCCAGCACGAACGTCACCGGCGTACCGAGCGCGATCAGCACCAGGCCGAGGGCCCCGCTGAGCATCATCGCGGCCACGACGAGCGGATTGTGTTGCGGCGCACGGTCCGCGCGCACCCCGGCGACCAGGCGCACCGCCACGGCGAGCAGGCTGGCCAGGGACAACATCGTGCCCGCGACCGTCGTGGACAAGCCGGAACCGGTGCCCAGCTGCACGAAGAACGAGGCCGTGGCGTTGGAACCGATCGTGGCCAGTGCGGCGCCGACCGTCCACAGGACCAGCGTGCGGCTCAGGGGTGCGGCTTCGCCGCTGGCGGCCACCGGGTGCCCCTGTGTGCGGGCCAGCGGTGTGAAAGCCAGTGCCAGCAAGGGGAATCCGGCGGCGAGCAGCAGGGTGAGGCGCCAGCCCAACGGCTCGGCCACCTGCCCGGCGAGCAGTCCCGGCAGCATCGGGGCCGCGCCCAGCGCCGCGCCGGTGAGCCCGGTGGCCAGCGAGAGCCGTTGTGCGGGAACACGTCCCGCGATGTAGCGGGCGGCGGCGGGCTGGGTGAGCGCGTTGCCCGCACCGGCCAGCAGCAGCGCGAGGGCCAGTCCCGCGGTGCCGGTCGTGGCCAGTGGCAGGCAGAGCGCGGCGGTGCCGCACACCAGGGCGAGCAGCACCGGCACGGGCAGGCGGACGGCCACCCTGCGGGCCACCGGCGAGCCGAGCGCGGTCATGGCGAAGAACCCGCTCAGTGCGAGGCCGAACCCGGTTCCGCTCAGGTGTAGGGCCCGCTCGATCGGCGTGGCCAGCGCGGAGATCGCGAACGCGGGGGTCATCGCGGCGATGAACGTGGCCACCACGGCGCCCATGCCGGGCCACGGGCTGGTGGTCGGGGTGCGGGCGGTGGTCATCGCGGGAGTCATGCCCCGAGCATGATCGCGTCACGGGCCCGGCCACCAAGACCAAAGTCCATGCCTGACAGGCATGACAGGGCTACCGTGGTCGGCGTGCTGGACATCTCCTCGCGATTGCTGCGCTACTTCCTCGCGGTGGCCGAGGAACTGCACTTCACGCACGCGGCCGAACGGCTGTTCATCGCGCAGCCCGCGCTGTCCAAGGCGATCCGCAGACTGGAGCGGGAACTGGGCTTCCCGCTGTTCATCCGCAACCGGCAGGGCGTGGCGCTGACCGTGGCGGGCCAGGCCATGGTGCCCGCGGCCCGCGCCGCGCTGGCCGAACTCGCCGAGGGGGTGCGTGCGGCGCGGGCCGCGCAGCGCGCCGGTTCCCGGGGGCTGCGGGTGGGCTACCACTCCAGCATCGGGTCCCCGCTGCTCAAACCGATCATCGACGGGTTCACCCGGCGCTGCCCCGGCTGGCGGGTGGAACTGCGGCTGTGCGACTGGACGGATCCGGCGGGCGCGGTGCTCGACGCCCGCTGCGACATCGCACTGCTGCGACTTCCTTTGCCCGGACAGGACGAGCTGGAGACCCGGACCCTGCGCTGGGACCCGCGCTGGGTCGCGCTGGCCGCCGACCACCGGCTGGTCGCGCGCGAGTCGGTGCGGCTCAGTGATCTCGCCGGGGAGACCTTCGTGGCGCTGCCCGCGTCCTCCGGGCCGTTCCGCGACTTCTGGCTGGCGCTGGACCAGGTGCCGCGCGCCCCGCGCATCGGCATCGAGGTGGCCAACGCCGAGGACTACTTCGAGGCCATCGCCGCAGGTCACGGCATAGCCATGCTCGCCGAGACGACCACGCGCGTGCACCGGCGGCCCGGGATCGCCTACCGGTTGGTCACCGACGCCAGCCCGAGCGAGCTCGTCGTGGCCTGGCGGCGGGGCAGCACCGACCGGGCGCTGACCGAGTTCGCCTCCGCTTGCCTGGAGGTGGTCGACGCGTAGCGTGACCGGCATGTACCGGGAGCGAGCCGGGCGGGCCGGGTCCGTGCTGTGGACCCGCGAGGTGCGTGCGGGCGAGGCCCTGCGGCACCGGATCCTGCCCGACGGCTGCCTGGACCTGATCTGGGTCGACGGCCGGGTCCTCGTCGCCGGGCCGGACACCGCGGCGCACGAGGTGAGCAGCGCGCCGGGCACGAGCTACGTCGGCATCCGGTTCGCCCCCGGCACCGGCCCGGGGGTGCTCGGCGTACCCGCCAACGAGCTGACCGACCAGCGGCTGGACCTGTCCGAGCTGTGGCCGGACCGGGCCGCACGGCGCCTCGCGGAGCGGGTCGGCGACTCGGCCGATCGCGGGGCGGCGCTCGAACAGGCCGTGGCCGACCGGCTCGCGCCGCCGGACCGCGTGCTGGCCGGGGTGGTCGCCGGGCTGCGCGCGGGACGGCCGGTGGCCGAGGTCGCCGGGGCCGTGGGCCTGAGCGAGCGGCAGCTGCACCGGCGCAGCCTGGCCGGGTTCGGTTACGGCCCGAAGACCCTGGCCAGGGTGCTGCGCCTGGAGCGGGCGCTGGCGCTGGCCACGGCGGGCCTGCCGTACGCGGAGGTCGCGGCCAGCACCGGCTACGCGGATCAGGCGCACCTGGCCCGGGACGTGAAGGCGCTGGCGGGCGTGCCGCTGACCATCCTGCTGGGGTAGCACCCGTTGTGTGCACACCGGCCAGGTGTGCACCACGCGGGCATGACGCCCTGGATCCCGGACGCGTCGCCACCTTTCCTGTTCCAGCTCGGCAATCTGGACCACATCGTCCCGTTTGGACAGAGTGCCGAGCTGCGTGCCGCCCTGGGCGCGGGCGAACCGCACGGCTACCCGTTGGCAGACCACGAGTTCCTGGCCCGCGGCCGGTGACCGTCAGTCGAGCACGGCGAGGTCGAGCTGCCGCAGGCGTGCCGGGTCGGCGATCACCTCGTAGGCGGCGATCCTGTCCCGCTCGACGGTGAAGGTGAGCGCGAACACCAACCGGCCACGCGGGGCCACGACCACTCCCACCGCGCCGTTGATCAGCGCCACCTCGGCGAACCGGGACCGGCGCGCCAGCAACACCGTGCCCTCCGCCACGGCCCGTGCCCCGCGGACCTCGGCCACGCCACCGGGCGGCACCGCGGCGAGATCGGCGCGGCGCACCACGTCGGGGGCCAGCACCGCCAACACCGCGTCGAGGTCACCGGACCGGGCCGCGGCCAGGAACGCCGTGACGACCCGCCGGTTGCGAGCGAGCTCGGCAGCCGGGACCGCAGGTGTGCCCCGGACCTTCTGCCGCGCGCGGCTCGCCAGCTTCTTCGTGGTGACGGGCGTGCGCTCCACGATGGGCGCGATCTGGTCGAACGGCACCGCGAACACGTCGTGCAGCACGAAGGCGACCCGTTCGGCCGGGGTCAGCGTGTCCAGCACCACCAGCAGCGCGCGGCTCACCGAGTCGGCCAGCACCGCCTCGTCCTCGGGGGCGCTCCACCGAGCCGGGTCCGAGACCTGCGCGAACACCTCCTGCTCGGTCAGGTCCTCCCGCCGCGCCCGGCGAGCCCGCAGCACGTCCAGGCAGATCCGGGTCACCACCGTGCGCAGCCAGCCCGCCAGGTTGTCCACCTCGGTGGCGTCGACCCGGCTCAGGCGCAGCCACGCCTCCTGCACGGCGTCCTCGGCCTCACTCGGCGAGCCGAGTATCCGGTGCGCGACCGCCCGCAGGTGATCGCGCTGCGCCTCGAAACCCTCCGCCAGGCCGTCCACCGGTCACCTCTCCACGCCGCGGTCCGTCACCTCCCATGACGAACGCAACCTAGCCGAAGTGACAGGAGCACCCGTGCCCTCCTTGCTGCACCTCGATTCCAGCGCCAACCGTTCCGGCGAGTCGGTCAGCAGGCAGCTGACCGCGCTGTTCGCCGACACCTGGCGCGCCCGGCACGGCTCGGCCGGGTACCGCTACCGGGACCTGGCCGCCGACCCGGTGCCGCCGCTGGGCACCGCCTACTGCGTGCTCGGCCGCCGGCTGGAGCGGCACGGCCTCGTGCCCGCGGACCAGGTGGCCACGCTGGTCGAAACCCCTGAGGAGGACCGGGAGTGGGCGCTGACCCGTCCGCTCGTCGCGGAACTGCTGGCCGCCGACACCCTGCTGATCGGCGCCCCGATGTACAACCTCTCGGTGCCCGCCACGCTGAAGGCCTGGCTCGACCGCGTGACCTTTCCCTTGGCGGACAGCCTGTTCCGCGGCACGCGGGTGGTGGTGGTCACCGCACGCGGCGGCACGGGCAGCCCCGACTTCCACACGCCCTACCTGCGGGCCTACTTCGGCAAACAGGGCGTGGCCGAGCAGGACCTGTTCCTGCTCGGCGCCGAACTCACCATTGCCGAACTGCTCCCGCACCTGGCCGACCTCCGCCCGCGGGCGGCGAACTCACTGGCCGCCGCACGAGCCGAGGTCGCCGCGCTGCTGCCCTAGGCGGCCGCGAACAGGTCGACCTCGTTACCGTCCGGGTCGTGCAGGGTCGCGTAGCGCTGACCCCAGAACGCGTCCCACGGCTGCTTGCCGCCCTCGTACCCCGCGCCGACCAGGTTGGCGAAGGCCTCGTCCACGCCCTGCGGGCTGCCGCAGTCGAAGGCCAGCGCCGCACGTGAGGAGCCCACCGGCGCCTGCCAGGACGGGTTGAAGCTGTGCACCGTCTGCACGGAGTCCCACATCAGCCGCAGGCCGCCGGGCAGCGTCACCTCCACGTGCGGTTCGCTGTCCGCCCCGGCCGGGATGTCCAGGCCGAGCGCGCGGTAGAAGGCCAGGGACTTGGCCATGTCGGCGACGACCAGTCCGATCGCCGAGAAACGCGGTGCTGTCATGGCCACCACCGTAGGCAGTGCCTGGCGTGGGGTCTTGGAGGAATCAGACGTGGCTCAGCGCTGCCCGGCCTGCTCGTAGAGGGAGCGGGCCACCCCGTCCAGCTTGGGGCCGACCAGTTCGGTGGTCACCACCTCGTTGGTGGTGGGGTCCAAGTCCAGGGCACCCTTGCTGGTGACCGAGTAGATCGTGCCGTGGCCGGTGGCCTGGTCGAAGTCGGCGAGCCAGGGGCCGCCGCTGGAGCCGCCCGCCATGTCGCAGGGGGTGTGCCAGCGGTCCGGGATGCTGTCCTGGGTGACCTCGATGTCGCACCAGCGCAGGGACTCCCCGTGCGCCCCCTTGGAGCCGGGGTAGCCGAACAGGGCGCTGCGGCCCGCGGTGGTCCGGTCGAAGGCGATGTCCTGGGCCCCGGCCGCGTCGGCGAGGTGCTTGCCCCCCGACTGGTCGAACACCACCATCGCCACATCCGGCGAGCTCTTCTCGGTGTAGGACTTGGCGACCAGGGTGGCCCTGGCGGCGAACACACCCTCGGGCCGCGCGCCGTTGTCGTAGCCGGGGACGAAGACCATTTTCTCCGACTTGATCTGCACGCCCTCGCGGGTGAACCCCGGCCACACGCAGTGCCCGGCGGTGACGACCACGTCCTTGTTGCCGCTGTGCACGGCCGTTGCGGTGCACCAGGCGTCCTGGCCCGGGTTCTCCACGAAGAACAACCGGCCCGTGCCCTGTGGGGGCGTGCCGCGCCACGGCTGGGCGATCACCTCCGCCCGCTCCGAGGACTCCACCCCGACCTGGCGCATCCGCTCTGGGGTCCAGTACTCCAGTGCCGCCGCACGCTCGGCCGTGGAGTAGTCGGTGACCACGGTGTCCACGGCGGGGGTGCCTGCCTGGGCGGCCGGTGCCAGTACCAGTGCCGTCGCGGCGGCGAGCGCCACCACGGCGAGCGAACGGATTCCGCCCCGACGCGAACTTCCGAGAACCTGTCGCATACCAGGGAGACGTTCCGGCAGCTCCGAGGTTGTGCCGGCCACTCAGACGCAGACCTTGGCCCCGCGGGAGAAGCCGTCCCGGAACGCGGCGACCCGCTCGAACCCGGTCGGCACGGCCCTGCCCGCGCTGTTGCGCGCCGCGTAGTCGTAACCGAGCAGCACCTGCACCGACTTGTCCAGGTCGCCGGGGGACAGCGCCACGTCGGCCGTGCCCTGCCTGGCCAGCACCGAGCCGGTGTACGCCCCGGCCAGGCACACCGCCTGCTTGCCCGCGTCCGGCCCGTCCACCGGCTTGCCCAGCGCCGCCACCGCCGCCAGCCCGTACCTGCTGGCGATCAGCGTGCCCGCGGCGAAGTCGCCGATGTCGGCCACCAGCTTGGGGATCGTGCCGTTCGCGTTGAGCGCCACGGCCTTCTGGTCCACGCAGTAGGCCACCGGCCCCTGCGTCCCGCCGGAACAGCTCGGGTCCACGTCGGTCGACTTGAGCGCGGGCGCCTGCCAGGCCGTGCCCACCAGTTGGCCGAAGAAGTTGTTCAGGTCCGGGGTGAGCAGGCTGACCAGTTGCACCAGCTTGAGGTTGCCGCCGGTGGCCAGGTCCTGCTGGCTGGTGAACCCGCGCTGGGTGAAGGTCCGGTTCTGCACGGTCATGCCCGCGCACAGCTTCGCGCCCTGCCCGTAGCCGTCCTGGAAGGCCGACACCCGGTCGAACGCGTCCCCGTGCGCGCCCGCCGCCGACTGGGTCGTGCCCACCGGGTCGCGGAAACTCACCAGCGCGCCCAGCGCCAGGTCCAGTTGTCTCGGGTTGATCCTCAGGTGCTGGGCCTTGCCCTCGGCCACCGAGCGCACGAACGCCCCCGCGTAGCAGTCGGCCATCGTCTCGATCAGGATCGTCGGGTACCGCTCCGGATCGGCCCGCTCCGCCTGCGGGGTCAGCCCCGAGCGGCTCTGCACCGCGTGGCCCAGCTCGTGCGCCAGCACCAGCACCACCGAGGCGTCCCCGAACCGGTCCCTCAGCACCGGCAGCAGCGCCGCCCTGTCCCAGGCCACCGAGTCGCTCTGCGGGCAGTAGAACGCGTTGCCCTCCACGTCCGCCGCCTGCTGGGTGCAGGGCGGGGCCTTGGCCTTCTGGTCGCTGGTGTCCACCGAGAACACGCCGCCCGACAGGTCCTTCCAGGGCTTGCCGAACACCGCGGGGAAGGTCTGCCGCCAGAACTCCTGCACGTCGGTCACTGCCGTGGCCGCCAACTGGTCGGTGTCCTTGCCGTCCGTGCCCTGCACGAAGATCGGGTCCACCGAGCCCACCAGCGCTCCCGAGGCGCTCATCGGCTCACCCGGGATCGCCGTGGCGCAGGCCGTCACCAGCAGCAGCCCGGCCAGCACCGCGCTGAGACGGCCCCACGATCGCATGCCCCACAGTGTGCCTGATCCGCCGGCGGTGAGGCCCGGGCTGAACGGCGCTGTCACGATCGGCGCAACGGGCTCAGCCGCCGATCGGCGCGGTGGTGGGCGGTGGTGTGGTGCCGGTTCGTGGTCCGGCTCCCGCCCCGATCAGCGCACCGCCAGGCCCAGCTCCGCCGCCAGCTCCGCCGCGATCGACACCGCCTGCTCCAGCGAGATCACCGCGCCCCGCATCGCGCCCAGCCCCTGTGCCCCGGTCAGCGTGGACCCGCGCAGGTCACAGCCCTTCGCGCCGGTCGCCCGGAACTCCGCGCCGGTCAGGTCGCAGTCCTCGAACACCGCCTTGGCCAGGTCCCCGCTCAGCCTCGCCTCCCGCAGCGAGCAGCCCACGAAGGCCGCGCCGCCCCGTGACTGCTCCAGGTGGACCGAGGCGAAATCCAGCTGGCAGTCCCGCACCGACAGCGCCGAGCTGCGGTCCGCCGACAGGGTCAGGCCGATGGCCCGGCAGTTGCGCAGCTCCACCGTGCGCACCTGCACGCCCTGTAGCACCGCGTTCGACAGGTCCACGTCCTCCAGCACCGAGTCGACCAGCTCCAGCGGGCCGAACCGCGCCCCGCTCAGATCCGTGCGCGCCACCAGCGAGGACACGATCCTGCCCCGCCCGTGCCCACCCCGCTGGCCGCCGCCGACCACCCGCTGCTCGTCCAGGTCCAGCTCGCCGCTCAGCTCGCCGCCCGCCTCGGTCAGCAGCTCCAGGTCCAGGTCCGGCCGTTGCACGCTCGCCACCCCGCAAGCCTCGCACAGCCACCTTCACGCGAATCTCGTCAGCTCTCCAGGTAGCGCAGCACGGCGAGCACCCGGCGGTGTTCGGTGCCCGCCTTGGGCAGTCCGAGCTTGGTGAAGATGTTGGCCACGTACTTCTCCACGGCGCCCTCGGTGATGACCAGGCCCTCGGCGATACCGGCGTTGGACCTGCCCTGCGCCATCAGCTCCAGGGCCTGGCGCTCGCGCGGGGTGAGCGAGCTGAGCGGGTCCTGTTTGCGGCTGCGGGCGAGGATCTGGGCGACGACCTCGGGGTCGAACACGGTGCCGCCCGTGCCGACCCGCTCCAGGGCGGACAGGAACTCGTCGATGTCGGCGACCCGGTCCTTGAGCAGGTAGCCGATCCCGTTCAGCTCGCCGGTGATCAGGTCGGAGGCGTAGCGCTCCTCCACGTACTGGGACAGCACGAGCACGGCGGTCCTCGGCCACCGCTGGCGGATCACCAGCGCGGCGCGCAGGCCCTCGTCACTGTGCGTGGGCGGCATGCGCACGTCGACCACGGCCACGTCGGGCGCGTGCTCGCCGACCGCGCGCAGCAGCTTCTCGGCGTCGTCCACGGCCTCGACCACCTCGTGGTCGTTCTCGGTCAGCAGCAGGCTCAGCCCGTGCCGCAGCAGCACGGCGTCCTCGGCGATCACGATTCGCACGGCAGCTCCATGATGATGGTGGTCGGCCCGCCCTCGGGGCTGTAGACGGCCAGCGTGCCGTCCACCCCGGCGGCCCGGTCGGCCAGCCCGGCCAACCCGGACCCCGGGGTGGCGGTGGCGCCGCCGACCCCGTCGTCGCGGACCTCCACGCGCAGCACCCCGCCGGTGCGCCGGACCAGTACGCAGGCCCGGCTGGCGTGCGCGTGCTTGGCGGTGTTGGCCAGCGACTCGGAGATCATGAAGTAGGCGATGGACTCCACGGTGCGGCCCGCCCGCGCGGGCACGTCGTACTCCACGGCGACCGGGATCTGCGAGCGGGCGGCCAGCGCGGACAGCGCGGCGTCCAGCCCGCGGTCGGTCAGCACCGGGGGCACCAGGCCACGGGTCAGTTCGCGCAGTTCGACGATGGCCTCCTTGGCGTTGCGGTGCGCCTCGTCCAGCAGCGCCCTGGTGCCCTCGGGGTCGGTGTCGAACTTGCGCCGCGCCCTGCCCAGCATCATCGCCAGCGCGACCAGCTGCTGCTGCGCCCCGTCGTGCAGGTTGCGCTCGATGCGGCGGCGCTCGGCCTCGGCCGCGTCCATGGCGTCCAGCCTGCGCTGCTCGACCTCACCGACCCGCGCCTCCAGCTGGCCCGCCGACATCCGGCTCACGAAGCGCCTGGCCAGCCAGACGTGCACCCGGGTCAGCAGGCGCGTGGCGTACGGGGCCAGCGGCACAACCACGATCATCAGCACCCAGGACAGCAGGCCTTCGGCAGGGGCGCGCTGGGTGTTCACCGAGTAGGCGATGAAGTAGCCGACCCCCGCGATCACCATGCTCAGCGGCACCACCCACGCGGCCAGCGCGGCGGTGGCGGTCAGCAGGGCCAGCGGCCAGCGGATGACCGTGTACAGCACGAGCCGCCACAGCAGGGCATCGGTGATCATCGTCCGGAACCGGCGCCACAGGCCCATGTCCTCGGTGGGCAGCCGCAGCGCCACCGGCAGGTCCACCCCCAGCACGTTGCGGTACCAGGTGGACTCCAACCGGGTGCAGCCGTCCACCACGTAGCCGGTGGCCACGAACGCGGGCACGATCAGCAGCACCAACGCCGCGAGCAGCGCCGTGGCGATACCGCTGTACACGGTGGACACCGAGAAGATCGCGTAGATGAAGTAGAACAGCAGCGGCACGGAGGCGACTGAGAGCAGCAGGCCGGTCAGCAGGACCGCGACTGTCGCGGTGGACCACAGCGAGGCACCCAGCAGGTGCAGCATCGCTCGCCAGGTGCTCGCCGCGACCAACGGGCGGAGCACCACTCGGTTGAACCACCCGTCGCCCACGTTTTCGCACCTTACGGAGGTGCCGGGCGGCCCGCCCACCCGGTTAACCCCCGAACCGGTCCAACTTTGGTTGAACCAATCCAGCTCGGCAGCGGTAGGTAGCGGACGAACACGACCCTTCAGTGCTGAGGAGCGGTGCATGTCCTTGTTGACCAGAGTGAGCGCCAGCCGCAAGCGCGCCGCGGTGCTCGGCAGCGCCGCCGTGCTCGGGGTGGCCGCGGTGGTCGGCGGCGGGTTCGCCGTGGTGTCCGGCACCAGCCAGGCCGCGACCGAGAACTGCCAGGGCCTGGACACGGCCCTGCAGAACAACCTCAACTTCATCGCCGACCAGCAGGCGCACCCCGACGCCCAGTCCAAGGCCCGCATCGCCAACCGGCAGGCCGTGATCGACCAGATCGACCAGCGGCGCAAGGCCGCGGGCTGTACCAGGGACGTGACGGCGGGGCCGAACTCGGAGACCGGTCAGGCGACCGAGAACTGCCAGGGCCTGCGGACCGCGCTGGACAACAACGAGAAGTTCATCGCCGACCAACTGGCCCACCCCGATTCGCAGTCGGCGGCCCGTATCGCCAACCGGCGTCAGGTGGTGTCGCTGATCCAGCAGCGGCTGGACGCGGCGGGCTGCGGGTTGAGCGAGGACCCGGCGGGTGACGGCGGTGGCGCACCGGCTCCGGCCGACCCGCCCGCGAAGCCCACCGCCGCGCCGCCCGCGACGAACGCGCCCGCGGGCAACGGCGTGGTGTGCAAGGGATCCACGGTGACCCTGTCCGGTGAGGGCGGCGCACCGGCCGCCGCCAGCAACCAGTTCCCGCAGGGCACCAAGCTGAAGGTCACCAACCTGGACAACAACAAGTCCACGACCGTCACCGTCACCTCGGTGTCCGGCAGTTGCGTGCTGTTGAACACCGCGGCCTTCGAACAGGTCCGCGAGCAGGGCAAGTTCCTGATCCGCCGCGCCGTGATCGAAAAGGTCGGCTGACCCGGCCCCATGTCATGAAAGTGCCGTATGAGACATCAGATGTCTCATACGGCACTTTCATGACGTGCGCGGGATCAACCGTGCAGGGCGCTGCCGGACTGCCAGGTGGCCCAGTCGATGGCCCAGTCCCCGTGGCCGTTGTTGATGGCCAGCTGCGGGCCGCCGGAGTTGGTGACCTCGATCGGGTCGCCGATGTTGAAGTTGTCGAAGAACCACTTGGCGTTGTCCGTGTTGAGGTTCAGGCAGCCGTTGGACACGTTCTGGCTGCCCTGCACGCTCACGGTGGCCAGGTTCTCGTGCAGGAACTCGCCGTCACCGGAGATCTGCACGTCCCAGTTCTCCGGGGCCTTGTAGTAGCCCGGCTGGCCCTCGCAGATGCCGTAGGTGCAGGAGTCCATGATGATGTGCGCGGTCTTGCCCAGCACCACGTGCGTGCCGTTGAAGGTGGGGGTCGGGCCGCGCGGCGGGGTGTTCGCCGTCTTGCCCATGCTGGTCGGCGCGGTGCGCACCAGCTCGCCGTTGTGGAAGGCCTGCAACTGGTGGGTGTTGCCGTCGGCCTTGCCCACCCAGGCGTCGTGGATCTTGTAGGTGGCCGAGACGTCCGGGCCGCCGTACGTGCCGTCACCGAGGGCCTGCCCGTAGACCCCGGTCTCCAGCTTCACGGTGCTGCCCGCCTGCCAGTACTGCTTGGGCCGGAAGTGCGCCTCGCGCTTGCTCACCCAGTACCAGCTGCCGCCCTGCGCCGGGGTGGAGGTCACCTTGAGCGCCTTCTCGGCGGCGGCCTTGTCGTTCACGTCGTGGTCGAACTTCACGCCGATGATCAGCCCGACCCCGAAGTCGTTGGCCACGTCCGGGGCCTGAAACAGGCTGGGGGCGGCCACGGCGGTCGCGGTGAGGGTGTGCACCTCACCCTTCTGCTCGACCGACTTGCCCTCCTTGTTCACCGCGGTGGCCACGACCTGGTAGACAGCGCTGAAGCGCAGCGTGTCGTTGCTGGTCCAGGTGGTCTTGTCGGCGGAGAAGTCGCCGACCACCTTGTTGCCCGACTGCGGGTTGGTCACCGTGACCGCGCTGAGCGTGCCGTCGGTGGCCTTGATGACGATCGGGGTCTTCGGGTTGACCTGGTCCCCGCCCGCGGCGGTGATGCTGACCTTGGCGGCAGGCACCGTTGTCGGGCTGGCACTGCCGACACCGGCAACCGTGTTGCCACCCCCGCTGCACGCCACCAGGCACAGGGCCATGGCAGCCAGACCGACGATTCGCACCCTCCGCATGACTGTTCAGACGTCCTTCCCACGCACGTCGTTGCGTCACACTTCGGCAACGAGGCGAATTTCCCCGGCAGACTGGTCGAGCGACCGCTGCCATTCTCCCACGGCGCGCCCGCTCGACCTAGCCGCTGGTCACCCCTCGGGCACCAGCCAGATCACGCCCGCCGGCGGCAGTTGCACCACCGCCGAGGCGGGGCGGCCGTGCCAGGGCTGCTCGATGGCCACGATCTCGCCGCGGTTGGCCCAGCCGGAGCCGCCGTAGCCCTCGGCGTCGGTGCTGAGGACCTCCCGCCAGCGGCCCGCGCTGGGCAGGCCGATCCGGTAGTCCTGGTGCGGCGTACCGGCGAAGTTGGCCACGCAGGCCAGCACGGAGCCGTCCTGGCCGTGCCGCAGGAAGGACAGCACGTTGCCCGCGGAGTCGTTGGCGTCGATCCAGGAGAAGCCGTCCGGGGAGGTGTCCTGGCTGAACAGGGCGGGGCAGTCCCGGTAGATCCGGTTGAGGTCGCCGACCAGTGTCTGCACCCCGGAGTGCAGGGGGTCGTCCAGCAGGTGCCAGTCCAGGGACCGGGCCTCGGACCACTCGGCGACCTGGCCGAACTCCCCGCCCATGAACAGCAGCTGCTTGCCGGGGTGGGCCCACATGAACGCCAGCAGGGAGCGCAGCCCGGCGGCCTTGTTCCAGTCGTCCCCGGGCATCCTGGTCCACAGCGAGCCCTTGCCGTGCACCACCTCGTCGTGCGACAGCGGCAGCACGAAGTTCTCGGTCCAGGCGTACATCAGCGAGAAGGTCATCTCGTTGTGGTGGTACGACCTGTGCACCGGGTCGTGCCCGAGGTAGCGCAGGGTGTCGTGCATCCAGCCCATGTTCCACTTGAAACCGAAGCCCAGCCCGCCCAGGTGGGTGGGCCGGGTCACACCGGGCCAGGCGGTGGACTCCTCGGCGATCATCATGATGCCGGGGTGCCGCCGGTACACGGTGGCGTTGAGCTCCTGGAGGAACTGCACCGCGTCCAGGTTCTCCCGGCCGCCGTGCACGTTGGGCAGCCACTCGCCGTCCTTGCGGGAGTAGTCCAGGTACAGCATCGAGGCCACCGCGTCCACGCGCAGGCCGTCGACATGGAACTCCTCGATCCAGTACAGGGCGTTGGCGACCAGGAAGTTGCGGACCTCGTTGCGGCCGAAGTCGAACACGTAGGTGCCCCAGTCGGGCTGTTCGCCGCGGCGCGGGTCGGCGTGCTCGTAGAGCGGGCTGCCGTCGAACCGGGCCAGCGCCCACTCGTCGCGCGGGAAGTGCGCGGGCACCCAGTCCACGATCACGCCGATACCGCGCTGGTGCAGGTGGTCGACGAAGTAGCGGAACTCGTCGGGGGAGCCGAAGCGCGGGGTCGGCGCGTAGTAGGAGGTGACCTGGTAGCCCCAGGAACCGGCGAACGGGTGCCCGGCAACCGGGAGCAGTTCCACGTGGGTGAACCCGGTCCGCTCCACGTAGTCGCCGAGCTGCTCGGCCAGTTCGCGGTAGCCAAGGCCCTGCCGCCAGGAACCGATGTGCACCTCGTAGGCACTGACCGGTCGCCGCGACCAGTCCACGGCGTCCCGAGTGGACATCCACTCCTCGTCCGACCAGGTGTAGTCGGGGGTGTGCACCACCGAGGCGGTGGCGGGCGGGACCTCCGCGGCGAAGGCCATCGGGTCGGCCTTCTCGTGCCACCGCCCGTCCTGGCCCAGCAGCCGGAACTTGTACTTGCTGCCCGCGGGCACCTGGGGCAGGAACAGCTCCCACACCCCCGAGGAACCCAGTGAGCGCATCGGGTTCGCGCGGCCGTCCCAGCCGTCGAAGTCACCGCAGACGCGTACCCCGCGCGCGGTCGGCGCCCACACCGCGAACGAGGTGCCCGCCACCGGCCCGCCGGGGGTGTCGTAGCTGCGAACGTGCGCGCCGAGTACCTCCCACAGCCGCTCGTGCCGCCCCTCGCCGATCAGGTGCAGGTCCAGTTCGCCGACCGTGGGCAACCAGCGGTACGGGTCGTCGGCGAGCACCACGTTGCCCTCGCCGTAGTCCACCTCGACCCGGTAGTCACCCGGCTGCTCGGGCACCAGCCCCGCGAACAGCCCGCCGATCACGGCCTTGAGCTCGTAGCGCTGGTCACCCATCAGCACCGACACGCCCTGCGCACCCGGCCGCAGCACGCGCACCACCGTGCCCTCCGGGTGCGGGTGCGCGCCCAGCACGGAGTGCGGGTCGTGGTGCGAGCCCGACAGCAGCCGCGCGACTTCGGCCTCCGCGGGTGCCCAGTTCGTCACGGCTGGTCCTCTCCTCCGGTCATCCTGGCGATGGACGCGAGCGGCACGGCCAGCCACTCGGGTCGGTTCCCGTGCTCGTACGCCACCTCGTACACGGCCTTGTCCAACTCCAGCGCCCGCAACAGGGGAGCCTGTTCGCGGGGATCGGGCGCCACGCCCGCGTACCCGTCGCAGAACGCCTCCCGGTTGCGGTCGCTCCACTCCAGCGCGCGCACCGTGAGCTGGTGGTCGTCCTCCTGACCGACCAGCATCTGGTGCGCAGCGTAGTCGAACGAGCGCAGCATGCCCGCCACGTCGCGCAGCGGCGAGCGCAGGGCGTTGCGCTCGGCCAGCGGGGCCGCGGGCTCGCCCTCGAAGTCGATCAGCACCCAGCCGGTTGGCGAGCGCAGCACCTGGCCCAGGTGCAGGTCCCCGTGGATGTACTGCACCTGCACGCGGGTGCCCTCGGCGCGGGCCTGCTCGAAGGCCGCGCGCAGGGCCTGCTCGTGCTTGTCCAGTTCGGGCACCTCGGCCAGCACCCCGTCCAGCCTGCGGTGCATGGCGTCCACCGCCTCGTGCAGCCGCCGCTCGTCCTCGCGGTCCTCGCCCAGTGCACGCCGCAGGTCCGCGTGCACCTCGCCGACCGCCTGCCCGAGCCGGTACGCCTCGCCGGCGAAGTCCCCGCCGACCTCCTCGGCGTGCAGGTCGCCCTCGGCCATCAGGTCCCGCACGCTCGCGGTGGCCATGGCCCAGCCCTCGGCCGCCGCGGGCAGGAACTCCTGCATGATGCCCAGCACCACGAAGCCGTCGGTGACCACGCCCAGCGGGCGCGCGATGTGCTTGGAGCCCACCGAGTACAGGGCCCGGTGCAGTTGCAGGTCGGGGTTGGGCCCGGCGACCACCCTGCGGAACAGCTTGAGGATGTACCGGTTGCCGAACACCAGCGAGGTGTTGGACTGCTCCACGCCCACCGGCCGCCCGCGCAGTTCGGGGTCGAGCCCCGCGTCGCCCTCCGGCGCGAAGTGGATGCCGCCCACCCAGCTGTCCTCGGCGATCAGCCCCAGCAGGTGGGAGGTCAGCTCGGAGTCGAAGGCCGCCTCGTAGCAGACCTGCCCGTTCAGCACGCCGATCCGTGCGTGCTCCAGGTGCTCGGGCAGTTCGGTGCGCAGGCCGATCAGCAGCTGGTAGTCCTCGCCGTCGGCCACGGACACCACGACGTGCACTAATCCAGGCTCGCCCTCGACCAGCGTCACCACCTGCTTGGTGGTGACCGCGCCGACGGCCCGGTTCTTGGCGCCGAACCAGCGCTGGCCGGGCAGCCACTCGCGCAGCCGCTCGTGCAACTGGCTCAGGTCGGTCACGGTGCCTCGCCGCCTTCCGTCGTCGCCAGCAACTGGAACCAGTAGAACCCGTGCCCCGGCAGGGTGAGCAGGTAGGACAGCTCACCGATGGGCGGGAAGTGCACCCCGCCGGTCAGCTCCACCGGGGTGTACCCGTGGAACTCCGACAGGTCCAGCTCCACCGGCTGCGGGAACCGGGACAGGTTGTTCACGCAGAGCAGCACGTCGTCCTGCCAGCGCCGCTGGAAGGCCAGCACGCTCGGGTTGGACGAGCCCAGTTCGGTGAAGTCGCCGAAGCCGAACGCCCTGTGCTCGGTGCGGACCTCCAGCATGCGGCGCGTCCAGTTCAGCAGCGAGGAGGAGTTGTTGATCTGCGCCTCCACGTTGACGCCCTGGTAGCCGTAGGTGGCGTCGGCGATCACCGGCAGGTAGATCCGGTTCGGGTCGCAGCGCGAGAAGCCCGCGTTGCGGTCGGGGGTCCACTGCATCGGGGTGCGGACCGCGTCCCGGTCACCGAGCCAGATGTTGTCGCCCATGCCGATCTCGTCGCCGTAGTACAGCACCGGCGAGCCCGGCAGGCTCAACAGCATGGCGGTGAACAGCTCCTGCTGGTTGCGGTCGTTGTCCAGCAGCGGGGCCAGTCGTCGCCTGATGCCGATGTTGGCCTTCATGCGCGGGTCCTTGGCGTACTCCGCGTACATGTAGTCCCGCTCCTCGTCGGTGACCATCTCCAACGTGAGCTCGTCGTGGTTGCGCAGGAAGATCCCCCACTGGCAGCCCTCGGGGATCTTCGGGGTCTGCGCCAGGATCTCCGAGATCGGGAACCGCGACTCCCGCCGCACCGCCATGAAGATGCGTGGCATCAACGGGAAGTGGAAGGCCATGTGGCACTCGTCCCCACCAACACCGGCGTCCCCGAAGTACTCCACCACGTCGGCGGGCCACTGGTTGGCCTCGGCCAGCAGCACCCGGCCCGGGTACTCCACGTCCACGACCTTGCGGCAGCGCTTGAGGAACTCGTGCGTGCGCGGCAGGTTCTCGCAGTTGGTGCCCTCCTCCTCGAACAGGTAGGGCACCGCGTCCAGCCGGAACCCGTCGATGCCCAGGTCCAGCCAGAACCGCAGCACGTCGACCATGGCTTCCTGGACTTCGGGGTTCTCGTAGTTCAGGTCGGGCTGGTGGGAGAAGAACCGGTGCCAGTAGAACTGCCCGCGCACCGGGTCGTAGGTCCAGTTCGAACTCTCGGTGTCCACGAAGATGATGCGCGCGTCCGGGTAGCCCGCGTCGCTGTCGCTCCACACGTAGTAGTCCCCGTAGGGGCCGGTGGGATCGCTGCGCGACTGCTGGAACCAGGAGTGCGCGTCCGAGGTGTGGTTGAGCACCAGGTCGGTGATCACCCGGATGCCCCTGCGGTGCGCCTGGTCGAGCAGGTACACGAAGTCGTCCACGGTGCCGAACTCGGGCAGCACGTTGCGGAAGTCGCTGATGTCGTAGCCGCCGTCGCGCAGCGGCGAGGCGTAGAACGGGGGCAGCCAGAGGCAGTCCACCCCGAGCCACTCCAGGTAGTCCAGTTTGGACGCCAGCCCGCGCAGATCACCGGTGCCGTCCCCGTTGGAGTCGGCGAAGGCCCGCACCAACACCTCGTAGAAGACGGCACTCTTGTACCACTCGGGCTCCCGCGGTGCCAGCACCGCGTGGGCGAACTCGTCGGCCTGGGGTTCGACGAGGTGGCCGTCCTCGGTGAAGCCTTCGCCGCCTTGCGGGTCGTCCGGCATCCACGCCACCACCCTTCGTGATCGGTCGGCAAGTAGGCCCTGGGTACCCAGGGCTGCCGTTGGTTATCCGGATTGCTGCTTACTTGCGAAGGATGCTGATGACGTGCGCGACGGCACGCCACGGTTCCAGGCGCACGAAGTTGGCCTGGCCCCAGTCCCAGGTGTCGCCGGTGACCTCGTCGTGCGCCACGCAGCGCTCGTGCCAGTCCATGCCCAACTCGGGCATCTTCAACCACAGCGTGCCCTGTTGGGCGTTGTGCGGATCGAGGTTGACCACGCATACCACGGTGTCGCCGGAGGCGGGGTCGGTCTTGGAGTACGCGATCAACGCGTCGTTGTCCACGTGGTGGAAGTACAGCGTCCGCAGCTGTTGCAGCGCAGGGTGCGCGCGACGCACGTGGTTCAGCTTGCGCAGCCACGGTTCCAGCGAACGGCCGTCCGCCATCGCGGTGGACCAGTCGCGGGGACGCAGCTGGTACTTCTCCGAGTCCAGGTACTCCTCGCTGCCCTCGCGCACGGCCTCGTGCTCGAACAGCTCGAAACCCGAGTACACGCCCCAGGTCGGCGCCAGGGTCGCGGCCAGGGCCGCGCGCACCGAGAACATCGCGGGCCCGCCGTGTTGCAGGGATTCGTGCAGGATGTCCGGGGTGTTCACGAACAGGTTCGGCCGCGCCTCGTCCACGTGCGCCAGGTGGTCGACCATGAAGTCGATCAGTTCCTGCTTGCCGGTGCGCCAGGTGAAGTAGGTGTAGGACTGGGTGAAGCCCAGCTTGGCCAGGCCGTACATGCGCGCGGGCCGGGTGAAGGCCTCGGCAAGGAACAGCACGTCCGGGTGGGTCCGCTTGACCTCCCAGATCAGCCAGTGCCAGAAGTCCGGCGGCTTGGTGTGCGGGTTGTCCACCCGGAAGATCCGCACCCCGCGCTCCACCCAGAACAGCACCACCCGCAGCACCTCCGCGTACAGCGACTGCGGGGCGTTGTCGAAGTTCAGCGGGTAGATGTCCTGGTACTTCTTGGGCGGGTTCTCCGCGTACGCGATCGTGCCGTCGGGCAGGGTGGTGAACCACTCCGGGTGCTCGGCCACCCACGGGTGGTCCGGCGCGCACTGCAGTGCCAGGTCCAACGCGATCTCGATGTTGAGCTGCTGCGCCCGGTCCACGAAGGCCTTGAAGTCCTCCATGGACCCCAGCTCCGGGGCGATCGCGTCGTGCCCGCCCTCGGCGGCGCCGATCGCCCACGGGGACCCGGTGTCCTCCGGCCCGGCGACCAGGGTGTTGTTGGGGCCCTTGCGGTTCACCCGCCCAATGGGGTGGATCGGCGGCAGGTAGGCCACGTCGAAGCCCATCGCCGCGACCCGGTCCAGCTCGCGCGCGGCCGTCACGAAGGTGCCGTGCACCGCCTTGCCCGACTCGTCCCAGCCACCGGTGGACCGCGGGAAGAACTCGTACCAGGAACCGTAGGCCGCGCGCGGGCGGTCCACCCACACCTTGTGCGCCTTGCCCTTGGTCACCAGCTCCCGCACCGGGAACTCGTGCATGATCCGCCGCACGTCCTCGCTCAGCGCGGCGGCCACCCGCTCCGGCAGGGGCCGCCCGGTGTCGCGCAGCGCCGCCGCGGCCTCCACCAGCTGCCCGCGCGCGGAGCGCCGGTCCGGCCGCTTGCCGACCCGCTCCACCAGGCGCGCGCCCAGCTCCAGGTCGTTGGCCAGCTCCGCGGCGCCCTGACCGGCGCCCAGCTTGGCCTCGACCGCGTGCAGCCAGGTGGCCCACGGGTCGCTCCAGGCGTCCACCCGGAAGGTCCACATGCCCTCGGCGTCGGGCACCAGGGTGGCCGCGAACCCGTCCAGGCCGCCGTCCTGCGGCACCATGCGGGTCTGCCGCGCGGTCCGGTCGTACGGGCCCTTCCAGGACACGGTCGCGGCGACGGCGTCGTGGCCCTCGCGCCACACGGTCGCGTGCACCGGGACGTGTTCACCGACGACTGCTTTGCTCGGGTAACGCCCGCAACTCACAGTAGGCGTTACATCGTCGATGCCCAACCGTCCACTCATGCCGCCCCACGCCCCTAGGTCGCCGCCACCCGCTCAATAGTGTGCCTTGCTCGATCCAGCTCTAAACCACCGGGTTGCGGTTGTTTCGTGACTCTCCGTTGACTACCGTGACCTTGCAAACTTTTGCGGAATTCCCTGACAACATTGCAGGGGGTGCGGGGGCGGCGGCTAGTGTCACCGGCCGTGAGAGCTCTACGCCGCTTCACCGTCCGAGCCAGCCTGCCCGAGCCGCTGTCCGCCCTCGGCCAGCTCGCCACGAACCTGCGTTGGACCTGGCACCCACCCACGCAGGAGCTGTTCGCGGCGGTCGACGCCCAGGCGTGGGAGCAGGCCGGCAACGACCCGCTGCGCCTGCTGCGCGACGTGCCCGCCGCCCACCTGGAGCGCCTCGCCGCCGACGAGTCCTTCCTCACCAGGACCAGAGCCGTCGCCGAGGACCTGAACCGCTACCTGACCGAGCCGCGCTGGTACCAGCGCCGCCAGCAGGACGCCGACCAGACCAGACTGCCCGCCTCCATCGGCTACTTCTCCATGGAGTTCGGCGTCACCGAGGCCCTGCCGAACTACTCCGGCGGCCTGGGCGTGCTGGCCGGTGACCACCTCAAGGCCGCCTCCGACCTGGGCGTGCCGCTGATCGGTGTCGGCCTGCTCTACCGCTCCGGCTACTTCCGCCAGTCGCTGTCCCTGGACGGCTGGCAGGTGGAGCACTACCCGGTGCTGGACCCGCGTGGGCTGCCGCTGGAGCTGCTGACCGAGCCCAGTGGTGCGCCGATCCTGGTGCACGTGGCGCTGCCCGGCGGGCGGGTGCTGCGCGCGCGGATCTGGAAGGCGCAGGTCGGCCGGGTGCCCCTGCTGCTGCTGGACTCCAACGTGGAGGACAACGACCCGGACCTGCGCGGGGTCACCGACCGGCTCTACGGCGGGGACCAGGACCACCGAATCCAGCAGGAGATCCTGGCCGGGATCGGCGGGGTGCGCGCGGTTCGGGTGTACTGCGAGCTGACCGGCACCGCCCAGCCCGGGGTGTTCCACACCAACGAGGGCCACGCGGGTTTCCTCGGCCTGGAGCGGATCCGCGAGCTGATCACCGGCGACGGCCTGGACTTCGACGAGGCGCTGGCGGCGGTCCGCGCGGGCACCGTGTTCACCACGCACACCCCCGTGCCCGCCGGTATCGACCGGTTCCCGGTGGACCTGGTGCAGCACTACTTCGGCGGGGAGCAGCTGCTGCCCGGCGTGCCGATCCAGCGCGTGCTGGCCCTGGGGGCCGAGGAGAACCCGGGCCTGTTCAACATGGCGCACATGGGATTGCGCCTCGCCCAGCGCGCCAACGGGGTGTCCCGGCTGCACGGCGAGGTCAGCCGCGGCATGTTCGGCGGGCTGTGGCAGGGCTTCGACGCACGCGAGGTGCCGATCGGCTCGGTCACCAACGGGGTGCACGGCCCGACCTGGGCCGCTGGCGAGATGAGCAAGCTGCTCGGCGGCAGCGAGGCCGACACGGGCACCGGGCCGCTGACCTTCGAGCCGGTGACCGACTCCCTGCTGTGGGAGCTGCGCTGCGGGCTGCGCGGCAAGCTGGTGGACGAGGTGCGCCGCCGCGTGCGGGTGGCCTGGTTGCAGCGCGGTGCCTCGGCGCTGGAGCTGGGCTGGACCGACTCGGTGTTCGACCCGGACGTGCTCACCGTGGGCTTCGCCCGCCGGGTGCCCACCTACAAGCGGCTCACGCTGATGCTGCGCGACCCGGAGCGGCTGCGCGCGCTGCTGCTGCACCCGGAGCGCCCGGTGCAGCTGGTGGTCGCGGGCAAGTCGCACCCGGCCGACGACGGCGGCAAGGCGCTGATCCAGCAGATCGTGCGCTTCGCCGACGACGCGGGCGTGCGCCACCGCATCGTGTTCCTGCCGGACTACGACATGTCCATGGCCCGGTACCTGTACTGGGGCTGCGACGTGTGGCTGAACAACCCGATGCGCCCGCTGGAGGCCTGCGGCACCTCGGGCATGAAGGCCGCGCTCAACGGCGGCCTGAACCTGTCCATCCGGGACGGTTGGTGGGACGAGTTCTACGACGGCAGCAACGGCTGGGCCATCCCGACCGCGGACGGGGTCGCCGACCCCAACCGCCGGGACGACCTGGAGGCCGCCGCCCTGTACGAGCTGCTCAACCAGCAGGTGGCCCCGCTGTTCTACGACCGGGGCGCGGACGGGGTGCCGACCCGCTGGATGGCCATGGTGCGGCACACCCTGGCCTCGATGGGCCCGAACCTCCAGGCATCCCGCATGGTCCGCGAGTACGTGGAGAACTACTACGCGCCCGCGGGCCGCTCGGCCGGTTCGGTGCGGGAGAACTCCTTCCAGGGCGCCAAGGAGCTGGCGGTGTACCGCGCGCGGATCCGCGCCGCCTGGAACCGGGTGCACGTGGTGGACACCGACATGTCGGTCAACGGGGCACAGGCCCCGGTGGTCGGCCACCCGGTGACCGTGCGGGCGCGGGTGGACCTGAACGGGTTGACCCCGGCCGATGTCGATGTGCAGGCAGTGATCGGTCGTGTCGCTGATTCCGGTGAACTGTCCGAGGTGGTCACCGAATCCATGCGGGTGGACGGTGACGGTTCGTATGTGGCGGAAATGCCGCTGCCGCACGTCGGCTCGGTCGGCTACACGGTTCGCGTGCTGCCCAAGCACGAGCTCCTGGCCACCCCCGCCGAGCTCGGTCGCGTGATCCTGGCCGGATGACCAGGCGCGAGGGGCCCTCGTTCACGAGGGCTCCTCGCGTTCTAACAGGTGAATCGTAGATCTCGTCGCGCGGTGCCGTTCCGTACGTGCTTACCATCCGTCCGGGCCCAGCACAGAAGCGTTCTCGTACAACCCGGCTTCTCACTTCTCCTCACGAGTGTCCTGGTTGTAGCACTGACGAGAGGACACGATTCATGCTCAAGAAACTGCTGGTCTGCGTGCCGATAGTCGCGGTGCTCGCGGCGACCGGGCTGTCCGCCTCGGCCTCGGCGACCCCCGCGCCCGCAGCTGTCGCAGCGACCGCCAAGGCGGACTGCACCAAGGACACGCCCGAGGTCAAGGCCCTGCTCACCTCTTTGGACGGGCTCAAGGCCGCGCTGCTGCCCGAACCGAACGCGGACAAGGTCCGCGACGCGACGGGTGACGTCATCATGAAGGTCATGGCCCTGCAGAAGGCGGGCTGCCTGCCCCCGTTGCCCGGCACGGCGGTCAAGGCCGACCCGAGCGCCTGCCTCAACGCCGTGGTGAACGCCATGTCCAGCCTGTTCGGCGTGCTGGCCGCCGCGATCAAGACCCCGCCGGACCCGGCCGCCATCACCACCGCCATGGCCGCGCTGGGCAAGGCCATCACCGCGATCAACACCGCCAAGTGCCTGCCGTTCGACCTGCCGGTCCCCGGTGGCGGCACCCCGCCGATCCCGGCCCCGCCCGGCGGCCTGCCGCCGATCCCCGGCACCTGATCCCGCCCACTCGACTCGCTGACGCCGCGCGGCCACAGACCGCGCGGCGTCAGCGTGTGTTCGGGGTTTGTTGGGGCGTGTCGGGGCGCTTTGTTGGCTCGTCTCGGGTTAGCGCGCGTTCGTGTTTGCTGGTGCTTGGTTGGCTGCCGGTGTGTGTCCGGGCGTTTCGCTGTCTCGTCTCGGGTCTGCGCGTGTCCGTGTTCGCCGGTGCCTGGCTGCCCGCCGGTGCGTGTCCAGCAGCCTTGCTGTCCCGCCTCAAGTCAGCACACGTCCAGGCGCTCCCGGGTGCCCACGACCCTCGGCCACCACGGCGCCAACCGCTCCGCCTCCGCGAGCACGCTGCGCGCCTTGGCGTTGTCCCCGGCCACCATGTGCGCCCGCGCCAGCGTGGCCAGGTCATCGGCCCGGCCCACCACGTCCTCGCCCAGGTAGGCCGCCTTCGTGGCCAGGGTGATCGCCGACTCGGTGTCCTGCTCCAGCAACGCGAGCAAGGCCTTGGTGCCGTTCAACTTGTGGGCCGGGTACCCCAGCTGTTCCGCGTCGGCCATCGACTGCCGCGTGGTGTGCAGGCCCAGTTCGCGGTCCAGCTGCCCGGCCTCCACCGCTGCCGCCGCCAGCCCCGCCAGCCCCGCCATCATCAACGTGAAGTCGCGCTGCTCCACGCCTTCCGCGCGCATCATGCCCAGCACCAGTTGCATGGCCGGGCCGTACTCCCCGCGCGCCTCCATGATGATCACCCGGGCGAAGACCGCCGACTGCAGAGCCGGGTACCGCTCGCCCAACTCCCGCGCGACCTGTTCGGCCGCCGCCATGTCACCGGCCCGCACCGCCGCGCTGGCCTCGGACACCAGCGGGGCCGCGTCCAGCTCCGCCGCCTCCCTGCCCGCCAGCCGGAGGTAGTTGGCCAGGATCCAGCCCGTCGAGGTCATCGACACGGTCCGCCTGGGCCACAGGGACATGCCCACCGCCGCCGTGGCGCCGAGCGCCGCGCCGTGCCAGAACGGGCCGTCGCCCAGCACCGCCAGCAGCACGCAGGCGGCCAGCCCACACAGTGCCGACACCAGCGAGGTCGCCCACAGCCGGGGTCGCACCGGGGCGCGGCCCGGGCCGACCGTCACCGACAGCATCACCGGCAGGCGGCGCAGCGTGACCGTGCGCGCGCCCAGCTTCCAGTCGCGGACCCGGCCGCCGACCCCGACCACCACGCGCGACACCCGCGCGCCCAGGGCCAGGCCGCCCGCCAGCACACCCAGTTGCAGCACCGCGAAGCCGATCAACGCGCCCGCCACGGCCCCACCGGCCCCGACCAGCGCGCCGACCGGATCGCGCTCGACCAGCACCACGGCGAGCAGCACGGCAAGGGGCAGCAGCACGGAGGGACGCACGATCTGCAGACGCTAGCGGCGCCGCCCCGGTTCCAACCGGGCGAGTGCCCACATTGCGCCGCCCACCCCCGGCGAGTCCCGTTCTGGGGCGCGCGAGTCCCGGTCTGCGGCTTGCAGGTCCCGGCGACAGGCGCGTGAGTCCCGGCCTGCGGCGGGCGAGTCCCGGCGACAGGTTGGCGAGTCCCGTTCTGGGGTGGGTGAGTCCCGGTCACCGGCGTGTGAGCCCCGGTGACTGGCGCGTGAGTCCCGGTCTCGAACGGCCCTAGTCCCGGCCACCGGTCTGCGAGTTCCGGTCGCCCGGAACTCGACCTCGCCCGCCGCGTCGTGTCATGAAGGTGCCGTTCCGGGCGTTGGGCGTCGCGAAGGGCACCTTCATGACGCTGCCGGGCCGTGCTGCGAAAGTGCCGTTCGCTGCGTTGAGCGCAGTGAAAGCCACCTTCGCGGCGGTCGGGGCGGGCTCGCAATGACGCGATGGAGCGGCGCTCCGGACGCGCCGTTACGGCACTGCGGGGCGGCCGCCGGGGTGGACGGGTAGGCCGGCGGCGGCCCAGGCGCGGAAGCCGCCGATCAGGTCGGTGGCCAGCGGCAGGCCCACGCGCTGGAGGTCGCGCGCGGCGAGGCTGGAGGCGTAGCCCTCGTTGCAGACCACCACGACCCGGCTCCGCGCGGTGAACCCGGGCAGCCGGTGCTCGCCGTTCGGATCCAGCCGCCACTCCAGGTGGATCCGCTCCACGGGCACGGAGCCGGGGATCTCGCCCTCGGCGGCGCGGTTGGCGTGCGGCCTGATGTCGATCACGAGTCCACCGGAGCGGCGCAGTTCGTCGGCCTCGTGCGGAGTGACGCGGTTCAGTGAAGTCCTTGCCTCGGCGAGAAATTCCTCGACTCCGCTCATGCCCGCACCTCGCTGGCGCTCGGTGCACGCCTTCGCGCGCACGCCGTGCTCGATGATTCGCTCGCAAGCTCGCTCATCGCACGTCCTCCAGGCCGCGGTACTCGCGGGTGGGCAGCAGCGGCGGCGAGTAGGCGTGCACGGTGGCCGCAGGTGCCTGGTCCAGGTTGCGCACCTGGTGCGCCCGCCCGCCACCGAAGGCCACGCTGTGACCCACCGGCAGGCGGTTGGAGCGGATCGGGCCGCCGGGGTAGCGGTAGTCCTCGCTGACAATCCCGCGCAGCACGGTGAACGAGCCCGCGGCCCCGCCGTGGTCGTGCGGCGGCGTGCCCTGGCCGGGCAGCCAGGACAGCAGCCACAGCTCCACCCCGCCGGTCAGCGCGAGCCGCGCCCACCAGCGTTGGGGCTCGGTGTAGTCGAGCACGCCCAGCAGGGAGGTGGTCAGCTCACTGGCCACGGTCCTGGTGAGGTCACGCAGCTGTCGTGGAGTCCACAGTGGACGTTCGGGGAAGATCAGGTCGCGCAGCAGGGGCTGGTCGAGTTCGGGGTGGACGTCGAGTTGGATGGCCGTGGTCAAGGTATCGCCTCCTGGTGTCCTGTGCCGGAAGTCAGCCGTTTCGGGCGCGACACAGGGCCAGGGACCGGCCACCAGTGGTGCCGGGGGTGCTCAGCCGCCGCGTCGCGACCGGGTACAGGCGCACGAGGACACCAGGGCCAGGTCGATCACCCGGTCCCGCCAGGTGAGCAGCGGTCGGAGCACATCTTGATCGTGCCACAGCGCGGGCCCGCGCAGCAGGATCCGCTCGGGGCCTCTCACAGGGTGAGTTCGCCTCGGTGACCGAGGTTTTCGCGGCTCAGCCCCTCGCCTGCCAGCTGCGGTGCCGCGCCCCGAGCTCGCGCGCCGCCTTGGCCACCACCCGGTCCCGGTGGTGTGAGCTGACCGCCTCCAACACCTCCCCGGTCCTCGGGTGGTCGCTGCGCCACAGGCTCTCCAGGAAGGACAGCTGCTCGGCCCGCGACCGCTTCTGGGTGACGCTGGACAGCACCCCGGCCGGGCCCACCGAGTCCAGCAGGGCCGCCAGCACGTCCACGTACGCGCGGGCCAACCGGTCCCTGGGCACGTCGGAGGTGTCCAGCGCGTTGTGCTTGATCAGCCACAGCACCGCTGGCCCGTCGTGCGGCCCACCCAGCAGCAGCCGTACCGGCGCGACCACCGCGGGCGCGCCCAGCACGCCACCGGCCACGTCCAGGCCCACGATCACCATGCCGGAGGGCCGGGCGGGCTGGCCCAGCCTGCCGACCAGCTCCCTGGCCACCAGCCGCGGCTCGCGGTCGGCGGCCCAGCGGCGCACGTCCTCGCCCCACTCCTCGGGCGTGGCCGACACCAGGCCGTCGATCAACTCGTCGGCGGTGGCCTGCTCCGGGGCGGGCAGCCGCACCACGAACACGCCGGTGGCCTCGGCCAGCTGCACCGCGATCGGCACCCCGCAGTCGCTCAGCCGCAGCAGCGAGCCGTTGGCCACCACCAGCCCGCAGTCGGCCAGCCCACCCGCCAGCTCGGCGTGCGCCCCGCCGCCGTCCGGGAACAGGTCCAGGTCCACCTGCTGGCCGTGCAGGTACGCGGTGACCAGCGTGATCAGCAGCTCGCCCAGCCCGGCGGCGGCCGGCCCGGTCAGCCCCACGTAGGCGTCCAGCGCCCTGCCCACGGCCACCACGGGGTCGCGCGTGGTCCTGGTCCACGCCGCCACCGGCACCAGCCTGCCCTTGAACCGGCGCACGGCCCCCGCGGCCAGCGCCCACTCCACCAGCCAGCGCAGCCCCTCCGGGTCGGTGCCCAGCGGCTCGGCGTCCCCGGCGGGCAGCCAGCCCCGCGTGGTCAGCTCCCGGCCCCCAGCCCCGCAGAACTCGCGCAGCGCGGTGAACCGCCGCAGGGCGAGCGAGCGGCCCGCCGACTCGTGCTGGGCCCGCTCCCCGGGCATCCGGATCGGCCCGATCGTGCGCGCGGTGGCCTCGGCCACGATGCGCCGCACCACCTCGATCGGCAGCAGCCGCACGCGGTCCAGCAGCTCGTCGGGGCCCGCGGTCGAGCCGGGGCCACGCACGTGTGCCAGCAGGGCACGCACCCTCGGGTCGTCACGGGAGGTGGCCAGGGCCTCCTCGGCGATCACGCTCACCCGGTCGGTCAGCTCGGTGACCGTGGCGCTGTCCTCGGCCAGCAGCCGGTGCGCCCCGAGGAAGGCCATCATCGCCCCGGCCACCGCGATGGCGTCGCTGCACAGCAGCAGCGGCAGGGACAGCGCCACCGGCAGCCGGACGCGCAGGTACTCGTCCAGGTCCTCGACCGTCCACAGGAACAGGTTGGTGTCCCTGCGCCGCTTCCACTCCAGCAGCTCGACGGCGTCACCGGCGTGCTTCACCGGCAGGCCCTGCTCGGCGGCCCACGCGGTGAACCGTTCGACGAGCTGGTCGCGCAGGTCGAGGTAGGACCGCTCGTCGTCCGGACCCAGCTGCTGCTGCATGGCGTCAGGGTGTCACAGACCTCCGACAAAGTTCGCCGCGCGTGCTCGCCTGGTCGCTCGCTGTAGCATCTCAGCCTTCTTCGCGGAATTCCCCCATCGCGTGAAGGTTGTGGGGTTGTCAGGCGTCGGAGTACCGGCCCCCGGGACGATGAAGGGACATGGAGCAACGGCCGAGGGTGCGCCCGGACCCGGGTTTCGCGCTGCTCGATCTGTACGAGCAGGCGCTGCCCCAGGTCTACGGCTACCTGCTCGCCCGCTGCCGGGAGCAGGCGCTGGCCGAGGACCTGACCGCTGAGGTCTTCCTCGCGGCGGTGGACGCGTGCCGCCGCGAGCGGCCACCGGAGCTGACCACCGGCTGGCTGGTGACGGTGGCCCGCAACAAGCTGGTGGACCACTGGCGGCGGCTGGAGCGGGAGGCGCGCGGGCTGCGGGTGATCAGCGCGGAGCCCGCCGAGCCGGAGGACCCGTGGGACCGGCGGCTGGACGCGATGCTGGCCCGCGAGGTGCTCGACGAGCTCGGGGCGCACCACCGCGCCGCACTGACCCTGCGCTACCTCGACGGCTTGCCCGTGCCCGAGGTCGCCCACAACCTCGGCCGCACCGTGCACGCCACCGAGGCCCTGCTCGTCCGCGCGCGGACGGCTTTCCGCGCCGCGTACCAGAGCCGAGAGGAGGGCACCCGATGACCGATCCGCTCGACGCGCTGCGCGAACCGCTCGTGCCGGTCGACCCGGACCCGCGCTTCGCCGCGCGCCTGCGTGCCCTGCTCGAACAGGCCCTACTAGGAGGAGCCATGTCCACAACGACCGATTCCGTGCAGGGCGAGGTCGGTTACGCCTCGGTCTGGACCCCCGAGGTCGAACGCGCCGAGGCGTTCTACGGCGCCGTGCTCGGCTGGCGCGTGCAGTCCGGACACCACCAGGTGCTCGGCCTGCGCCAGCACCTCGGCCTCGCCGACGGCCAGAGCTACCACGGCACGTTCCTGAGCCACGGCGTCACCGATCTCGCCGACACCGTGCGCCGGATCCGTGAGGCTGGCGGCACCGCCGAGGAGCCCACCCGCCAGTCGTACGGGCTCAGCGCGCTGTGCGCCGACAGCGAGGGCCTGCCCTTCGCGCTGCACGAGATCGGCCCCAGGCCAGCCGCCGACTCCCAGCCGGGGGAGATCGCGTACCTGACCTACGAGGTGGTCGACTCGGCGCGAGCGCGGGCCTTCTACTCGGCGGTGTTCGGCTGGACGTTCAGCCCGGGGCGGCACGAGGACGGCTGGGGCGTGGACCAGGTGCGGCCGATGACCGGCATGCACGGCGGCCACGACCAGCCCCGCGTGGTGCCGATGTACCACGTGGCCGACATCGCCGAGGCCGTCGCGGCGGTGGACCGGGCGGGCGGGACCGCGGGCGAGGTGTCCCGGCAGCCGTACGGGCTCAGCGCGCTGTGCGCCGACGACCAGGGCACCCCGTTCTACCTCGGCCAGTTCTGAGGCCAGCGCGGGACTCGCGTTCGGCAGCGCGGGACTCGCGCACCTGTGGGCGGGACTCGCGCTCCGGAGAGCGGGACACACCGACGACCCGGCGTGTCCCGTTCGGCGAACCGGCGTGTCCCGTCCAGCCGCGCGCGAGTCCCGCCCAGCCGTGCGCGGAGCGGGGCACGCCGTGCCACCTGGGCAGGTGCCCGGCTAACCGTGGCGGGGGACCCGGAGCAGTAGCGTCGTCCTGCCGGGGACCTGGATGTGCGCGCCGGACGGCAACGGGGATGTGTCGCCGGGCGCGCCATCCGGGGTCCCGGTGTCCAGCACCGGCTCGAACACCGGCCCGTACTCGGCCGAGGGCAGGGTGAAGCCCACCGGGTCGGCGCCCGCGTGCAGCACCAGCAGCCAGGAGTGGTCGGAGACCAGCTCACCGGCCTTGGTGCGGGACAGGCAGTTCGAGCCGTCGATCCACACGCCCAGGGTGCGCCGCGCGTCGTCGAACCAGTCGGTCTCGGCCAGTTCCGTGCCGTCCGGCCGCAGCCACACCAGGTCCGGGTCCCCGCTCTGGGTGATCCGGCCGTCGAAGAACTGCGGCTGGCGCAGCGCGGGCGAGGCGGCGCGGATGCCCACGACCCGCTGGGTGAACGCCCGCAGGTCCCTGGCCGCCTCGGTCAGCGTCCAGTCGACCCAGGACACGGCGTTGTCCTGGCAGTAGGCGTTGTTGTTGCCGCCCTGGGTGCGCCAGGACTCGTCCCCGGCGGTCAGCATGGGCGTACCGGTGGACAGCAGCAGGGTCGCCAGCAGGTTGCGGGCCTGCCGCGCGCGTAAGGCCAGCACGCCCGCGTCCTGGGTCTCGCCCTCGGCCCCGCAGTTCCAGGACCGGTTGTCGTTGGTGCCGTCCCGGTTGTCCTCGCCGTTGTCCTCGTTGTGCTTGTCGTTGTACGACACCAGGTCGCGCAGGGTGAACCCGTCGTGCGCGGTGACGAAGTTGATCGAGGCCCAGGGCCGCCTGCCGTCGTCGGAGTACAGGTCGGAGGAGCCCGACAGCCGGTACGCCAGGTCGCGCACGCCCACCGCCCCGCGCCAGAAGTCCCGGACGGTGTCCCGGTACCGGCCGTTCCACTCCGCCCACTGCACGCCGAACGCGCCGACCCGGTAGCCCTCCCCGGTGGCGTCCCAGGGCTCGGCGATCAGCTTGGCCCGCGACAGCACCGGGTCGCAGGCGATGGCCGTCAGCAGGGCGGCGTTCGGGTCGAACGGGCCCGCGCCCGGCCTGCCCAGCACGCTGGCCAGGTCGAAGCGGAAGCCGTCCACGCCCAGCTCCTGCGACCAGTACCGCAGCGAGTCGGTGACCATCCGCACCACCGTGGGCGAGCCCGCGTCCAGGGTGTTGCCGCAGCCGGTGATGTCCAGGCCGTGCCCGTCCCCGTCCTGCGCGTAGTAGGCGGGCGCGTCCAGCCCGCGGAAGCTCAGCGTGGGCCCCTCGATCCCGGCCTCGCAGGTGTGGTTGAACACCACGTCCACGATCACCTCGATGCCCACCGCGTGCAGCGAGGACACCATGGTCCGGAACTCCTCCACCTCGCGGCCCGGTTCGCTGGCGTAGGCCGCGTGCGGGGCGAAGTAGCCCAGCGGGGAGTAGCCCCAGTAGTTGTGCCTGCCCGCGCGGACCAGCGAGGGCTCGTCCACGAAGGTGTGCACGGGGATCAGCTCCACGGCGGTCACGCCCAGCCGCGCCAGGTGCTCCAGCACGGCGGGGTGGGCCAGCCCCAGGTACGTGCCGCGCTGCCGTTCGGGCACGTCGGGGTGGTTGCGGGTGAAGCCCCGCACGTGCAGCTCGTAGATCACCGACTCCTCGAACGGCACCTCGGGCCGCACCCCGGTGTCGGGACCGCCCGGTGAGGTGACCACCGACAGCGGCACGCTGCCCAGCGAGTCGGTGACCGAGGGCGGGCCGGTCATCGGGTCGCCCTGGTAGCCCAGCGCCGCGTCCAGGTCGGTCAGCCCGCCCGTGATGCGGGTCGCGTACGGGTCCACCAGCAGCTTCGCCGGGTTGTGGCGAAGGCCACGCCCCGGGTCGTACGGGCCGTGCACCCGGTAGCCGTAGCGCTGGCCGGGCAGCACGCCGTGCACCACCCCGTGCCACACGCCGAACGTGCGCTCTGTCAGCTCCACGCGCCGCTCGTCGCCCTCCTGCCCGATCAGGCAGACCTGCACCGCCTCCGCGCCGGAGGAGGCCACCGCGAACCGCACACCTCCTGCCTCCGGGTGCGCTCCCAGCGGGAACGGCCTGCCTGCTAGGACCATGGGATCGGGGACGGGGTTCGTGGACACCCCCGTGATCTTCCAGGAGCCGTGGCCCCGGTGCCAGGCTCACCCAGGCGTGTTGTGAACAATGGGGCGCGTGACCGAGCAGATCAGTGAAGACAGCGATCTTGTCGTGCGGATGGCTGGTGTCACCGTCCGTCGTGGGCGCACCTCGCTGGTGCGGGGCATCGACTGGAGCGTGGAGCTGGACGAACGTTGGGTGGTGCTCGGTCCCAACGGCGCCGGCAAGACCACCCTGCTGCGGCTGGCCGGGGCCGAGCTGCACCCCACCACCGGCACGGTGCACGTGCTGGGGGAGAAGCTGGGGCGCACCGACGTGTTCGAGCTCAGGCCCAGGATCGGCCTGTGCTCCGCGGCGCTGGCCGCCCGCGTGCCGCCGGAGGAGAAGGTCAGCGACGTCGTGGTCAGCGCGGGCTACGGGGTGATCGGCCGCTGGCGCGAGCAGTACGACTCGATGGACATCGGCCGGGCCGAGGAGCTGCTCGCCGCGCTGGGCATCAAGCACCTGGCCGACCGGCTGTTCGGCACGCTCAGTGAGGGCGAGCGCAAGCGAACGCTGATCGCCAGGGCGCTGATGACCGATCCCGAGATGCTGCTGCTGGACGAGCCCGCGGCCGGGCTGGACCTGGGCGGACGCGAGGACCTGGTGGCCCGGCTCTCGGAGTTCGCGCTGGACCCGGACGCCCCGGCGATGGTGCTTGTCACCCACCACGTGGAGGAGATCCCGCCGGGCTTCACCCACGCCCTGCTGCTGCGCGAGGGCGGGGTCGTGGCCCAGGGCCTGATCAGCGACGTGATCACGGCGGAGAACCTGTCCGCCACCTTCGGCCAGGACCTGGAGCTGGACCGGTTCGGTGACCGGTTCTTCGCCAGGCGCCGCACTGGCGCGGTTGCTACTGAGGGGTAACGTTCGTCCTCCCGACCAGTGAAGGGACAGGGCCTTGGGAGAGTTCGTCCGGCTCGAAGTTGAGGGCGGAGTGGGCACCATCCGCTTGGAGCGCCCGCCGATGAACGCGCTGAACATGCAGCTCCAGGAGGAGATCCGGGCCGCGTCGGCGGAGGCGTCCAGCCGGGAGGACGTGCGGGCGGTGATCGTCTACGGCGGCCAGAAGGTGTTCGCGGCAGGCGCGGACATCAAGGAGATGGCCGAGCTGTCCTACACCGAGATCTCGGCGCGGGCCCAGCAGCTGTCCAGCGCGGTGGGCGCCGTGGCCGAGATCCCCAAGCCCACCGTGGCCGCGATCACCGGCTACGCGCTGGGTGGCGGTTTCGAGCTCGCCCTGTGCTGCGACCGGCGGATCGCCGGGGACAACGCCAAGGTGGGGCAGCCGGAGATCCTGCTCGGCATCATCCCCGGCATGGGCGGCACCCAGCGGCTGGCCCGGCTGGTCGGCCCGAGCCGGGCCAAGGACCTGATCTACACCGGCCGGTTCGTGGGCGCCGAGGAGGCGCTGCGCATCGGCATGGTCGACGAGGTGGTCGCCCCCGACGAGGTGTACGCGGCGGCGCGGCGCTGGGCCGAGCAGTTCGTCGGCGCGGCGGGCCGGGCGCTGGCCGCGGCCAAGGCCGCCATCGACGGCGGGCTGGACGGGGACCTGGCCAGCGGCCTCAAGCTGGAGAGCCACCTGTTCTCCGCGCTGTTCGCCACCGAGGACCAGAAGACCGGCATGCGGTCGTTCATCGAGAACGGACCGGGAAAGGCGAACTTCAGTGGCAGGTGACACCCAGGACCCGGCGCCCAACCCGCACGCCACCGCCGAGCAGGTGCAGGCCGCCTGGGACGACCCCAAGCTGGCCAACGTGCTCTACCACGACTGGGAGGCGGGCACCTACGACGAGAAGTGGTCGATCTCCTACGACCAGCGCTGCATCGACTACGCCACCGACCGGTTCCGGCTGGTGGCCGGTGACCGGGACTGGCCCTACGAGCACGCGCTGGAGCTGGGCAGCGGCACGGGCTTCTTCCTGCTGAACCTGATGCAGGGCGGCGTGATCAAGAAGGGCTCGGTCACCGACCTGTCGCCCGGCATGGTGCAGGTGGCCCTGCGCAACGCCGAGAACCTCGGCCTGGACGTGGACGGCCGGGTCGCCGACGCCGAGCGCATCCCGTACGAGGACAACACCTTCGACCTGGTCGTCGGGCACGCGGTGCTGCACCACATCCCCGACGTGGAGGCGGCCATGCGCGAGGTGCTGCGGGTGCTCAAGCCCGGCGGGCGTTTCGTGTTCGCCGGTGAGCCCACCAAGGTCGGCGACTTCTACGCGCGCAAGCTCGGGCAGGTCACGTGGTGGCTGACCACCAACCTGACCAAGGTGCCGCTGCTGAACTCCTGGCGGCGCCCGCAGGAGGAGCTGGACGAGTCCTCGCGTGCCGCGGCCCTGGAGGCCGTGGTGGACCTGCACACCTTCGACCCCGCGGCGCTGGAGGCCACGGCCCGTGCCGCAGGGGCGCAGCAGGTGCGGGCGGTGACCGAGGAGCTGTCGGCGGCCCTGTTCGGCTGGCCGGTGCGCACCTTCGAGGCCGCCGTGCCGAGGGAGAAGCTCGGGTTCGGCTGGGCCATGTTCGCGTACAAGACATGGCAGCGGCTGTCCTGGGTGGACGAGAAGCTGCTGACCGGGGTCATCCCGCGTGAGCTGTTCTACAACGTGCTGGTGACCGGCACCAAGTAGTGGGCTACGAGTTCTCCGCCGCCGACGTCGCGTTCCTGACCTCGGCGGCGGGGCGCGAGGCGCTGGCCGTCGCGGCCGGGTTCGAGCTGAGCCCGGCCTCGCGGCTGGCCGATGTCGCCGCCGCGCGCAAGCTGGTTCCCGAGTATGCCTCGGCTGTGCTGGAAACCGCTGTGCTGCGCCGGAAGTCGCTCGCCAAACTGTCCACTGCGGACGATTGGCTGTTCACCGACGCCGCTTTGCAACAGGCTACGCCCACGCCCGTGGCGCTGCATCGGGCCGAGCGGCTGCGTGACCGCGACGTGCACGACGTGACCTGTTCCATCGGTGCGGACCTGACCGTGCTCGGCCGGGTGGCCCGCCGCTGCATCGGCTCGGACCTGGACCCGATCCGGTTGGCCATGGCGCGGCACAACTGCGCCCGCGCCGGGGTCGACCCGCTGCTGGTCCGCGCCGACGCGCTGCGCCCCGTGTCCACGGCCGGGGTCGTGGTCGCCGACCCGGCCCGCCGGGACGCCTCGGGCAGGCGCAAGTGGCGGGCCGCCGACCTGGTGCCCTCGCTGGACGAGCTGGTCGCGGCGCACCGCGGTCGCGAGCTGGCGGTGAAGTGCGCGCCAGGACTGGACTTCGAGGCCGTGGACTGGGCGCGGGAGATCGAGCTGGTCTCACTGGACGGCCAGGTGCGGGAAGCCTGTCTGTGGACCGGCTCGCTGGCCACCACCCGCAGGCGGGCCACCGTGTTGCGGACCGGATCTCCACAGTGGACGATTACCGAGGAGGAACCCGACGACTGTCCGGTTCGGACGGTCGGTGAGTGGGTGGTGGACCCGGACGGTGCCGTCGTGCGGGCCGGTCTGGTGCGGCACTACGCGGCCAGGCACGGCCTGGGGCAGCTGGACCCGCACATCGCCTACCTCACCGGCGACCGGCCGCCGCCGGGCATCAGGGCATTCCGGGTCGTGGAGCACGGGCACTACACGGAGAAGGCGCTGCGGGCGGTGCTGCGCAGGCACGAGGTCGGGAGGCTGGAGATCCTGGTGCGCGGGCTGGACGTGGACCCGAACACGCTGCGGCCCAGGCTGAAACTGTCCGGTCCCACCGAGGCCACCGTGGTGCTGACCAGGATCGGCCGCACGCCGACCGCGATCCTGTGCCACGCAACCAGGACGGGTGTGGAACGTCCTGAGAACGGGTACTCCTGAGGCAGAGTACGTCTGGAGGCGATGACCAATGACCAGGTCGATCGGTGCTTCGCTGGCGGTGGGTGTGCTGGCGGTGGGTGTGCTGACCACGGCGTGCGGTGCGCGCACGACGAACACCAGCGCGGATTCCGCCGCCACCAGCGGTTCCACGAGTTCGCCGACCACCAGTGGGAGTTCGCCCGCGAGCAGCGCCTCCGGTGGCGGTGACACCAAGTCCAGTGGTCCAGCCAAGTGCACGACCGCCGACCTGAAGGTCACGCTCGGGCAGGGCGATGCCGGGGCCGGGCACGCCTTCACCCCGATCGTGTTCACCAACACCAGCGGCAAGGACTGCACCATCACGGGATATCCCGGCGTGTCCTTCGTGACCGGTGACAACGGCTCGCAGGTCGGCGACCCGGCCACCCGCGTGCAGTCCGGTGGCGCCACCGTGACCCTGGCCCCCGGCAAGCAGACCTCCGCCGACCTGAGCCGCACCAACGTGGGCCTGTACGACCCCGCGCAGTGCGCTCCGACCGAGGTGCGCGGGTTGCGCGTCTACCCGCCGGACAACACCGCTGCCGTTTTTGTCCCGCTGGACGGCCAGGCCTGTTCCAAGACGGTCCCGAACCAGACCCCGTTGACCATCAAGGCAGTGGGCCAGTAGTCGTCTAGGGTCTGGCGATGACCACACGCGCCAGATCCGTGAAGATCACCGCCATCGCCGTCCTCGCCGGCCTGCTCGCCGGCGGGGCCGTGGCGGTCGGGTCCCAGCAGACCCCTGACACCCCGGGCTTCGGGCGCCAGCCCGCGAACCTCGGTCAGGTCAAGAACGACGTCAAGGCCTACTACGGGGACAGCGTGGACGCCTCCGGCCACCACCACGCCGCCGACTCCAGCGAGTGGGCCCGGCAGGCCGCCCGCGCCGTCGCCGAGGGGCAGTCCTACCTGGCCAGGCGGCTGTCCCAGCGGGTGCACAACCCCGCCATCGTGCTCGACGTGGACGACACCTCCGAGCTGACCTACGGGTGGGAGGCCGACCACGACTTCGGCTACAACGCCGCTGCCGCCGAGCAGGCCATCGACAACGGCGAGTTCCCCGCGATCCAGCCCACCCTGAAGCTGGCCAACTGGGCCGCCCAGCACGGGGTGAAGGTCTACTTCCTCACCGGCCGCCCGGAGCACCAGCGCGCCGCCACGCTGAAGGACCTCGCCAACGAGGGCTACCCCGCCCCTGCCGGTGCCTTCCTCAAGCCCGAGGCCGGTGGGGCCGTGCCCGGGTACCTGACCTGCGCGCCGACCTGCACCACCACGCAGTACAAGTCGCTGACCCGGCAGCACATCGAGTCGCTCGGCGACACCGTGGTGCTCAACCTCGGAGACCAGTTCAGCGATCTTGACGGCGGCCACGCCGAGCGCCCGGTCAAGCTGCCCAACCCCATGTACTACCTGCCCTGAAATCTGCCCTTGACAGGTCTTGACCTGCGCAAACGCCTCCCGCCCCGACGAGTTGTCCACAGGCACCCCAGTTGTCCACAGGTGTGCCGTTCCGGGCAGTTCGCGGGGCGGGAGGCGGTAGACTTGAGTTGGGGACGCCCCCCGGAGAGGGTGGGGGGCTGACTGGGGTCAGAAGGCCAGCAACCGCTCCAGGATGAAGGTGCGCAGGGCGTCGAGCTCGGTGTCCACGGCCACGTCCACGGTGGGCGCCTCGGGATCGCGGGAGAGGCGCCGGTCGACCACGGTGGCGCCGCGCGAGGGGCCGAGCGAGCACTCCACGTCCAGCGGGTAGCCCTGGGTGTGCAGGATGCCGGGCCGGATGGCCTCGGCCAGGGCCACGGCGTCGTGCAGCACGAGCCCGTCCCAGCCGAGCGAACGCTGGTAGGACGCGCGATAGCTGGGGGTCAGCACGTTCAGCGCGCGGGCGACGGCCCCGCCGGTGTCGAGCCGGTCCAGCCAGGCCGCGTCCACGGCGCAGCGCCGGGTCAGGTCCACCGGCACGAGCGTGGCGGGCACGTCCTCCTCGACGAGCACGCGGCGGGCGGCCTCGGGGTCGCTCCAGATGTTGAACTCGGCGGCCGAGGTGGTGTTGCCCCCGTCCAGCCCGCCGCCCATGATCACCAGCCGGGCGATGCGGGGCTTGAGCTCGGGGTGGGTGGCCAGCAGCAGGGCGATGTTGGTCAGCGGGCCGATCGGGGCGATGACCACCGGCTCGGCGGCTGCCCGCAGCAGGTCGGCCATCAGCTCGACGGCGCCGAGTTCGTGCACGTCGCGGCTGGGTTCGGGCAGGGTGTGCGCCAGCCCGGACAGGCCGTCCTCGCCGTGCACCCGGAACGCGCTGTACGGCTGGGGGTGCACCAGCGGCCGGTCGGCGCCCGCGGCCACCGGCACCTCGCCGCGCCCGCACAACTCCAGCAGGCGCAGCGCGTTGGCGGTGGTGTGGGCCAGCGGGACGTTGCCGAACACCGTGGTCACCGCGAGCAGGTCGACCTCGGGGCTGGCCGCGGCGAGGGCGATCGCGAAGGCGTCGTCGATACCCGGATCGGTGTCGATGATCAGAGGGGCCATACGGTGACCCTATGACGAGCATGTGGGGCGCTTCGCTGGCTTCCCGTCGGAGGGCGCGGCGCCGGGACCCGCAACAGGTCAGGTTCCTGACACTGGCCTCGCTGCGCTGGGTGCTCCGGCACCGCGCCTACACGCCCTGGTACCTGGTCCGGTACTGGCGGCTGCTGCGCTTCCGGCTGGCCAACCCGCACGTGGTGCTGCGCGGCATGGTCTTCCTGGGGCGCAACGTGGAACTGCACTGCCGTCCCGGCTACGGGCGGCTGGAGGTCGGCCGCTGGGTGCACATCGGGGACGGCAACTCCATCCGCTGCCACGAGGGCTCGCTGCGCATCGGCGACAAGGCGGTGTTCGGCAAGGACAACACCGTCAACTGCTACCTGGACATCGAGCTGGGCGCGGCCACGCTGGTCGCCGACTGGGTCTACATCTGCGACTTCGACCACGTGGTGTCCGACATCACCCTGCCGATCAAGGACCAGGGCATCGTCAAGTCCCCGGTCCGCATCGGGCCGGACTGTTGGCTGGGCGCCAAGACCACGGTGCTGCGCGGTACGCGCATGGGCCGCGGCTGCGTGCTCGGTGCGCACGCGGTGGCCCGCGGCGAGATCCCGGACTACTCGATCGCGGTCGGCACCCCGGCCCGCGTCGTGCGCGACCGCCGCGCCGACTACGAGGCCGACGCCGAGCGCCGCGCCGCGGTCGCCGACATGGCCCGCAAGGCCGAGGAGGCGCTGAAGCAGTCCCTGACCGAGGGCTGAACGGCGCTACGGCGCACCCGGAGCGGAAATACGCCGTACGGGAAGCGCCGACACACCGCTCACGAAGCGCCGACACGCGGGGTTCCTGCGCGTGTCGGCGCTTCCGGTAGCGCGTGTCGGCGCCAGCGGTACGGCGTAATTCGGTTGCGGCAGCGGCGTGTCGCCGCTACTGGAAGGCGTTGCCGGTGGCGATCTTGGGGCGGCCCAGCGGAGCGTGCTCGCGCACCTCGGCGGCGGCGTAGACGGCCGCGGTGCCCTCGGCGATGCGGCCCCAGTCGAAGTCGGTGCCCAGCCTGGCCTTCGCGGCGCGGGCCCGGCGCTGCGCGGCGGCCGGGTCCGCCAGCACCCCGCGCACGGCGGCGGTCAGCCCGTCCACGTCCCCGGGCGCGAACGAGGACCCCGTCCTGCCGTCCACGACGACCTCGCCCAGACCGCCCGCAGTGGAGGCCACCAGTGGGGTGCCCGCGGCGGCGGCCTCCAGCGCGACGATGCCGAACGGCTCGTACCTGCTGGGCAGCACCACGGCGTCGGCGGCGGCCAGCGTGGCGGCCAGCTCGCGGTCGGACAGGTGACCCGCGAACTCCACGGCGCGCAGCACGCGATGCTTGCGGGCCTGGTCGGCCAGCCACTCGGCGTGACTGCCGGTACCGGCCACGACCAGCCGCGCGCCGGGGTGGCTGCGCCGGATCCTGGGCAGTGCGCCGATCAGGTCCTGGACGCCCTTCTCCCACTCCAGGCGCCCGAAGAACAGCAGCAGCGGCGCGTCGGGGCTGCCGTGCCGCTCACGGGCCTGCGCGACCTCGGCGGGGCGCACCCGCCAGCGCCGCGGCTCGATCCCGTTGTGCAGCACGGTGACGGTGTCCGGGTCCACGTCGAACAGGTGGGCCACCTCGGCGCGCATCGCCGCGGAGCAGGTGATCAGGTGGTCGGCGCGGTTGGCCAGCCACCACTCCACCGAGTGCACCTGCTGGTTGAGCGGCTGGGACAGCCAGCCGCTGTGCCTGCCCGCCTCGGTGGCGTGCACGGTGGCCACCAGCGGCACGCCCGCCGCCTCGGCCAGCGCCACGGCTGGATGGGTGACCAGCCAGTCGTGGGCGTGCACGACCTCGGGCCGCCAGTCCGCCACCAGTTCGCGCCCGGCGCGGATCATGGCGTGCCCCATGGCCAGGGTCCAGGCCACCAGGTCGCGCTCGAACACCAGGTGCGGCGGGTCCTCGGCGACGCGGATCACCCGCACCCCCTCCGACAGCACGTCGGTGGTGGGGTGCGTACTCGCGTCGCTGCCGGTGGGCTGGCGGCACAGCACGGCGACCTCGTGGCCCTGCTCCGCGAGCTTGCGGGCGAGCGCGTGCACGTGTCGGCCAAGCCCGCCGACCACGACCGGTGGGTACTCCCACGAGAGCATCAGGATGCGCATGACCGGACGATCCTCGCACGCCCGGCCGCGCGCCTACTCACCGGTAGCCTCCTCGGCCGGGCGGCCGGACCAGTGCAGGGGAGCGCCCACGCCGGTGGCCCAGGTCGTGCCGGATCGTCCGCGGCGAGGACGCGAGCGGCCAGCTCACCCGGTCAGCGGCACCCGTCGAGCGTCCAGAGCTCCGAACGGGCCGTCCTCCGACCGCAGGTCGCGGGCGATGTCGGCGGCCTTGGCCCGATCACCCGAATTGATCAGGTCGACCAGGTGGGAGAAGCGCGCGGTGTGCGTCGACGCCCGGTGCCTGGCGTAGTCGGCGGCCGAGTCCTTGGTGACCATGAACGCCCAGTCGCTGGACAGTGCCAGCAGCGCCTCGCGCACCAACTGGTCGGCCACCGGGTCGCGCACCTCGCTGGGCCGCAGCGTGGCCAGCAGGGTGCGCTGCAACTCGGTGTTGGACCGCACCAGGTCGGCGACCTGCTCCCCGTCCCAGACCCGCCAGTCCTTGCCGGAACCCCAGGAGGAGGCGGGCAGGTCGACCGGCTCGCCCACGTGACCGGCCTCCAGCGCGCCACGCAGCGTGGTGACCCGCACCCCGGCCTCGGGCAAGGCGGTCAGCACGGCGTCCAGCCACGCGGGGCCCTCGTGCCACCAGTGCCCGAACAACTCGGTGTCGTAGGCCGCGACGACCAGACCCGGCTTGCCGTCCCGCTCGCGCAGCGACCTCAGCCTCCGCACCACCGTGTCCACGAAGTCGGCGGCGTGGCGTCGCACCGCCTCGGCAGCCAACTCCGGTTCGTACGGCCGTTTCTGCTCCGGCGGCACGCTGCGTCCGGTCACCGCGGAGGGCTTGAGCCCGGACGGGTGGTCGAACGTGTGGAAGTCGCGGTACACGGCGTCACCGGGGTACCCGGCCTTCGGCGACCAGACCCGGTACGTCACTTCGAGATCGCGGCCGAAGCACAGCACCTCGCTGTCGCCGACCGGGCGGGCCGCCGCCGTGTCCCCGTGCAGCGCGGGACCGTCCACGAGGAAGCGCTGCACGCCCGCGGCCGCGTAATCCCGTTCCATGCCAGGGGAATAGCCGCACTCCGGGGCCCAGATGCCCGCGGGCCGCCGACCGATCCGCGAGGCCGTGTCCGCCAGGCCGGTGTCCAGGGCGAAGGCGCGGACCCGCTGGTCCAGCAGCGGCTGGAACGGGTGCGTCGCCGGGCCGCCGAGCAGTTCGATCACGCCCGAGTCCACCAGCGGGCGCAGTACCGGGGAGAAGCCGTGCCGCCAACGGGTTTCGAACTCGTGCAGTGCCCACGCCGACTGGCGGTGCTCGGCGGCGGCCAACTCGCGCAGCCGTGGATCCGAGCGCTGCCAACGGGTTGCCGCGTAGTGGGCGCGCAGCTGCCAGTTGCCGATCCAGTCGTGCACCCCGCGCAGGCAGTACGGGTCGTCCAGTTGCGCCGCGAGCACCGGGGTGACGCCCAGGGTCAGCACGTCCTCACGACCCTGTTCGGCGTAGCGGCGCAGCAGGTCGACCACCGGCAGGTAGGAGTGCGCCCACGCCTGGTACAGCCATTCCTCGCCGACCGGCCAGGAACCGTGGTGCGCCAGCCAGGGCAGGTGGCTGTGCACCACCAGGCAGAACGTGCCCTCCCGGGTCACGGCTTCACCGCCACGGCCACCAGGTCCAGGCTCGCGTCCACGTCCTGCTCGCTGATCTCGAAGTCCTCGCTGGTCACCGAGCTCACCGCCGCCAGCAGTTCGGCGCTCCACGGCGCGCCGGACACCGCCACCTCCACCTGGGCGTCGATGATCGAACCGCCCAGCCGCGCATCCAGTTCGCGCAGCGCCGGGCCGTGTCCGAGTCCGGCGAGCAGCTGCACGGTGAATCCCGCGTCCCGCAGCAGACCGTCCAATTCGGACCCGGACAACTCCCTGGTGTGGAACGGGTTCAGCGGGGTGTCCCGGCCGGGAGAGAAGGTGATCCGGTTCGGCGTGGTCACGATCAGCCTGCCGCCGGGGCGCAGCACGCGCAGGCACTCCAGCAGGAAGCCCTCCTGGTCCCATAGGTGCTCGATCACCTGGAGGTTGGCCACCACGTCCACCGAGGAGTCGGCCAGCGGCAGGCACGCCAGGTTGCCGCGCAGCACGTCCAGCCGCGGGTAGGCGCGGCCCACGTGCGCCGCCGTCAGCTCGTCGTAGTCCAGCGCGATGACCCGCGCCGCCACCCCCGCCAGCAGGTCCGCGCCGTACCCCTCGCCACAGCCCGCCTCCAGCACCACCGCGCCCGCGCAGTGCTCGGCCAGCGCTAGATATGCCGCCTCGTGTCGCCTGAACCAGTAGTTCTCGACCTCGATACCGGGCACCGTGCGCTCCCCGGTGAGCGGCAGCCCTGCCGTCTGACCTGCGTCAACCTGCAAGATGGTCCACTCCCTGCTGCTGCCGACACCACGACGCCCGCCACGCTACCGGTGCGTATTACGAGTCGAAACGGTATCGGAAGGGGGTGGGAGTCCCCAGCCCAGCGTCCCCGCGCGGTTGCCACCCGTCATGAAGGTGCCCTTCGCGGCATTGGGTGTCGCGAAGGGCACTTTCGGGGCATGGCCGGGGTGGGGTGGGGCGTCGGTGGGTGCTCGCCCGCCGCGAAGGTGCCTTTCGCGGCGTTGGGTGTCGCGAAGGGCACCTTCAGGGCATCGAGGCGAGGCAGGGTGGCGCCGTGGACCTCGCTGGCAACGCCACGAAGGTGCCCTTTGGGACGTTGAACGTCCTCAACGGCACCTTCATGACATGGCTGGGGTGGGGCGTCGGCGGGTGCTCGTCCGCCGTGAAGGTGGCCTTGGGGGCGTTCAACGCAGCGAACGGCACCTTCATGGCACCTGGTGCTGAGCCGCCACCCCACCTCAGCACGCCCCAAAGGTGCCCTTCACGACGGTGAACGTCCTAGAAGGCACCTTCGGGGCACTGCCGAGACCCGCTGCGAAAGGACCATTCGCTGCGTTGGGTGCAGTGAAAGGCACCTTCATGGCACCCCGGGCACGGCCTCACCGGGGCCGGTACGGGTCGTACGGATCGGATTCGCCGGAGATCGCGGCGTCGACCAGTCCTTCGACGAAGCCGGCGAGATCGTCGGCCACGGCGCGGAATCCCCGAGCCGGTGCCGTGTCGGCGAGGTAGACGCCGTTGTCGATCCGCGCCGAGGGCAGCACCAGGACCGGCGCCCCGCTGGGCAGCGGCACCACGTAGAGCACGCCACCCCCGTTGCACGCCACGGCCATCACCTCGAAGGTCTCCCCGCGCGAGCGCACGTAGCGCGGGTCGCCGACCCGGTGCACGTCGGCGATCCAGCTGGCCGGCCCGAGGAAGTAGCCGTTCCACAGGTCGGTCAGCACCACCTCGTGCACGGCGGCGAAGAAGTCGGCCACGTCGGCGGGCAGGTCCGCGCCGAACTGCGCCCGCAGTTCGCGGATACCCTCCCGGGCGCCCTCCAGCACCACGGAGTTCTCGCCGCCGCGATTCCGGGTGATTCCGCGCGGTATGGCCGAGCGCAGCAGGTCGATGCTCTCGTCCACGGTCACGCCAATTTCGTGGCCGCCGCTACCAGCTGGTACCCGCCCATCCTCGACACGAAGCGGTTCATCGCTGTTCTCCTCGGTCCGGGGAATCCTGGTGTTGTGACGATAACAACACGGGAAGTCGGGAAGAACAGTCGGAACTTAAGGCTGAACGGGACCTCATAACACTTAAGGGCGCTATTCCCATTCCCAGTGGATGCGGAAGACCCCGGCGGGCACGTCGGTGAGCACGGCGCGGGCCACCCCGTCCGGGCTGATCGCCACCGGCCGCGAGCTCAGCCGCACGCCCTCGATCGTCTCCGACACGGCCGCGCAGCGCGCGGGCAGCGCCTCCGGGTGGAACTCGACCTCCACCAGGTAGCTGCGCAGCAGCGAGGGGAAGCGCCGCTCGACCATCCGGGCGGGGGCGCCACCGGGCTGGTAGTGCAGCTCGTACTCGAAGATCGTGCGCTCGCCCTTGTCCAGCACGCTGTCCAGCCACAGCTCGACGACCATCACGCGGGTCGCCTCGTCCTGGCGCACCCGGCCCAGCCGCGCCCCGCTCACCGGGATCAGCTCGGGCAGCGCCGCGGTGCCGCTGTCGTCCCGGTAGACCAGCAGCGTGCGCTCCACGTTGTCGGTGATCGCCTCCACCGCGGTGATCACCCGGCAGTGCTGCTCGGCACCGGTGGCGTCCAGCCGGAACCGCTCGTGGAAGGCGAGCGTCCTTCGCCGGGTCGAGGGCTGCCCGACCTGCGCGATCACGTGGTCCACGTCCTCGCCGACATCGCCCCACAGCGCGTTGAACGGCACGTCCCGCTCCGGCTTGCCCCGGCCCTTGCGCACCCGCTCCACCAGCTGGGCGCGCAGCGAGTCCGGCGGCACCTCCAGGATCTGCTCCAGCGCCGTGAGCGCGGCGAGCGACTCGGGCCGCTCGGGCCTGCTGCGGCCGCGCGACCAGTAGCTCAGCGTGGCCGTGCTCAGCGTGAACCCGCGCTCGCCCAGCCGGTGCGCGAGGCGGTCCAGGGTGAGTCCCCTGGCGAGGATCGCCGCGTGCAGCGCGGCGGCGAAGTCGGCGTCCTGGGCTGTCATCAGCCGGGATTATCGCCCGAACGGCGCCGCCGCGCTGCTCCGCGTCACGGGTGCTTGGTGACCTTCAGCACCACCGCGTCGTTCACCGCGACCGAGCTGCCCGCGGCCGGTTCCATGCCCACCACGGTCCAGTTCGCCGGGGCCAGCACCACCTTGGCGCTGGGGTCCACCGACCCGAAGCTCACGTTCTTCAGCCCGAGCTTGTGCAGCTTGTCCATGCTGACCTCGGCGTTCTGCCGGTTCACATCCGGCAGCGTCACCTTGGCCGGTGCCTGCCCGGGGGTGGTCACGGCCCCGCTCTTGGTCACCTTCAGCACCACGGCGTCCTCCGTCGAGATGGAGCTGCCCACCGCGGGCTCCACCCCGGCCACGGTCCAGTTGACCGGGGCGATCACGACCTTGGCGTTGGGGTCCACCGACTCCAGCTTGACGTTCTTCAGCCCGAGGTTGCGCAGGGTGGTCTGGGCGATGTCGGCGTTCTTGCCCTTGACGTCCGGCACCGCGACCTTCGCGGCCGGTTGTGCCGATGTGCCTCCGGGCTGCCCCCCGGGCTGCTGCGTGTCCAGTGGCTTGCAGGCCGCCCCCAGGGCCAGCGGAAGTGCGATGACCAGGGCTGCGGCGATGAATCGGCTGCGGCTCATAAACCCAGTGTGACAGCTTCATCACGCTACGGGGTAGGAATTGCGGGGCACTACCTAGTGATACCCGGATTGTTTAGTACTCCCGGTCACCGCAGAGTCGCCCACAGCGAACCTCCGCCGAGGGTCGCACCATCGCCGAATGGGGGCGCGATGAGCTCCGCCTTTGTGCTGTCGCTACCGGTCAGCGACCGCGACAGGGTCTTCCTGGACCAGCGGCTCGCCGAGCGGGAGGAGCTCGCGGTCGCACTGGCCTACGGGCCGTTCCACCGCGCACTGGACCTGTCCGTGCGCGCCTCCGGACTGACCCTGGAGCGGCTGCACGCCAAGCTCTCCGACCAGGGCGTCGCGGTCAGCATCGCCACGCTGAGCTACTGGCGGCGCGGGCTGAGCAGGCCGCAGCGCTGGGTGTCCATGCGGGCCGTGCAGGCCCTGGAACGGGTGCTCGACCTGGAGCCGAACGCGCTGATCGGGCTGCTGCGCAGCGGTGCGGCGCCCGCACAGCAGGTGAGCGCGCTGGCCGGGGCCGGTGACCGCGCCGCACGGCGGCTGATCGGCCCGCTGGAGGGCCAGTTGCAGCCGATCAGCGTGCGCCAGCGGTGCACTGTGGACGCCTCGGGTGTGGTGCGCTCGGTGACCTCGACCACGGTGTGCCAGGCACAGCAGGCCGGGGTGGACCGCACGGCCGTGGTGCTGGCGCGGGGCGACGGGCTGCGCGCGGTGCGCTGGTCGAGCCCGACCCAGCGGATCGGCCGGGTGCTGCGCGACGACGCGACCGGTGCGCTGGCCGTGGAACTGCTGCTGGACCGGCCGCTGAGCCGGGGCCAGACCTGCATGGTCGACTACGAGGTCGGCTTCGACAGCACCGGTCCGACCGAGCCGAGCTGGGGCATCTCGCTGCGGGCGCACTGCCGCGAGTACTGCCTGTCCGTGCGGTTCACCGGTGAGACCCCGCCCGCGGTGGTGCGCAGGACCTGGCTGTCCGCCCCCGGCGGCTCCCCGGTGGACGTCACCGACCTGCCGGTGGACCGGGCCTCGGGCATCGCCCACTTCATCGACTTCGACCTGGCCCCCGGCGGCTACGGCATCCGCTGGGAGGTGGGCTGAGCCGCTCACCAGGTGGCGGTCAGCTGCTCGAACACCCGGCGGCCCAGCACCTCGCGCTGCGCCCCGCTCAGCCCCTGCACCAGCACCTCGCGCAGCAGCCCGGTGGCCAGCTCCACCCCGGCCGCCGTCTCGCGCGCGACCCGGGCGGCCAGCGCGGGGGTCAGCAGTCGCACGACCGTCTCGTCCCGCAGCCCGCTGACCGCGCTGAGCGGCTCCAGGGCCATCGGCCGGTCGGCCAGCGCCAGCAGCTCCAGCAGGCTGATCGTCCGCTTGGGCAGCTCGGCCAACTGCTGGCGCACGACCGCGCTCAGGCCCCACGGCAGCTCACCGCCCGCGGCGCCGAGCTGCACCAGGTGCAGCGGCACACCACCGGCCATGGCCAGCGCCCGCTCGCGCGCGAACGGCTGGCACTGCTCCAGCAACTGCTCGGCCTCGTGCTCGGCGAGCGGCCGGAGCTGCCTGCGCGCGAGCAGCCCCGCCCGGTGCAGCTCGGCCACGGTCGCCGCCAGCGCAGCGCCGTCGGGCGCCTCGGTGTCCCGGTAGGCCAGCACCACGCGCACGTGCCCCGGCGCCAGGTCGCGCAGCACGGAGTCGATCAGCACCACCCCGTCGGCCCCGGCCCACTGGAGGTCGTCCAGCAGCAGCACCACCCCGCGCGGCCCGGAGATGTTGAGCAGGAACCGGCGGGTCGCGGCGAACATCAGCCGCCTGCGCTGCTCACCCACCTCGCCCCAGCCCGCGGGCGCCAGCCCGACGATCTCCGGCAGCAGTTGGTCCAGCCGCTCGCAGCCGTTGAGCTGGCCCCGCAGCACCTGGGCCGGCGTGCGCCGGACGTAGTCGGCCAGCGCGCCGACCAGTGGCGCGTACGGGTCGCCGCCGAACTTCTGGCAGCCGCCCGCGAGCACCACGACCTCCTCCTCGGCGGCGATCGCCGCAGCCTCGGCCAGCAGCCGGGACTTGCCCAGCCCCACCTCGCCGACCAGTGCCAGCCCCGCTGACTCCGCGCCGAGCACGTGCCTGCGCAGCAGGGCCACTTCCTCCTCGCGGCCGACGAGCAGGTCGCGGCGGGCCACGGCGGTGGTCGGGCCCTCACCGGGGCCGGTGCGGCAGGACCGCCGCGCCGCCGCCGACAGCTCCTCGTAACCGGCGGCGTTGAGCACCAGCCCGGCGGCGAGCCGCTCCATGGTGAGCATTCTCGGGCGACCGGTGCCCCGTTCTAGGTTGCCGATGCCCCGCGCACTCAGGCCGCTGCGCTCGGCGAGTTCCTCCTGGGTCAGCCCGGCTGCCGCGCGCAACCGCGCCAGCACCGACCCGAAGTCCTGATCGTCGCTGTTCCCGACTCGTCCCACAGGGGCTATTGTTTAGTGAAGTCCCCGTTCCTGTCTAATTGCTGATACGTCAAGCGACGATAGTAGGGGTCTTTTTCAGAGTTAAGTTCACTTCCGGTCGTTTTTCCAGCGATCGTGCCTGGAAAACAGTGTTGAAAACCTGTGGACTCCTTTGCACGTTCCCTGCGAGAGGAGACCTCATGTTCGGTCGACGCAAGTTCGCCGCACTGGTTGTCACCGGCGCCGCTGCCGCAGCCCTGCTCGGTGGCTCGGTGGGCACCGCTGCCGCGGCGCCTGCCGACGACACCATCGTGGACGTCACCAGCGCGAACTACCAGCAGATCGTCGAGCTGTCCAAGTCCAAGCCGGTGGTGCTGGACTTCACCGCCTCCTGGTGCCACTGGTGCCAGGTGGAGAAGCCCTACCTGCAGAAGTTCCACGACGCCGACAAGGGCAAGTGGGTCTGGGCCAAGGTCGATGTGGACCAGAACAAGGAGCTGTCCAACAAGTACAACGTGGACGGCATCCCGGACCTGATCGAGCTCAAGGGCGGCCAGGAGGTCGGCAGCCGGTTCCAGGGCTTCGACAAGGACCAGGCGGACAACCTCCGCGACTGGCTCAACGGCCTGTAGTCCACACGTCGAACCGGGGTGCGGTCCCGCGTGGGACCGCACCCCGCCCCTCCGCCCAGAAAGTCGTTCCCACCATGACAAGCAGAAAACTCCTCGCCGCGGTGTGCGGCGCGCTCGCGGTGGCCCTGCTGGCGCCCTCGGCGCAGGCCACCACCGCCGAGGACACCGACGTGTACCTGGTCCGGCTCAGGGACCACACCGCCACCGAGCAGGCCGTCAGCACGGCCGCGAAGGCGCTGGTCGACAAGTACGGCGGCACCCTGCGCAAGCTGTACTACTCGGCGATCCAGGGCTTCTCCGTCTCGCTCACCCCCGCGCAGAAGTCCGCCGTGCTGCGTGACCCGGGCATCTCCTCGATAGCGCTCAACCGGACGTTCAAGGCCGCCGGCACGCAGCGCAACCCACCCTCGTGGGGCCTGGACCGCATCGACCAGCACGCGCAGCCGCTGGACCACAGCTACACGTACCCGAACAAGGCCGAGAACGTGCACGTGTACGTGTTCGACACCGGCATCCGCACCTCGCACAGCGAGTTCGGTGGCCGGGCGCACGCCGCGTTCGACGCCGTGGACGCGACCGACCACAGCGGCACCGACTGCAACGGGCACGGCACCGAGGTCGCCGGGGCCATCGGCGGCAGCGGGGTCGGCGTGGCCAAGGGCGTGCAGCTGGAGTCCGTGCGCGTGCTCGGCTGCGACGGCACCGGCAGCGCCGAGAACGTCATGACCGCCGTGGACTGGTTGGCGCGCAACGCCAAGAAGCCCGCCTTCGCCAACCTCAGCTTCTCCGGCGCCTCGCAGTCCATCATGGACCTGCAGCTGTACAACCTGAACGAGATGGGCATCGGCTACAGCGCCGCCGCGGGCAACGGCGACGACACCGGTGCCGCCCAGGACGCCTGCGATGTCAGCCCCGGTAGGCAGACCCACGCCGTCACCGTGGGCGCCACCGACAAGGCGGACAAGCGCCTCGCCTCGTCCAACGTGGGCAGCTGCGTGCACCTGTTCGCGCCCGGCAAGGACATCGTCACCGCCTCCGCCGGGTGCGACTACGGCAGGACCACGGTCAGCGGCACCTCCATCGCCGCCGCCGAGGCCGCTGGCGCCGCCGCCCTGTACCTGTCGGCCCACCCGCAGGCCACGGCCTTCGACGTGGAGAAGGCGTTGTCCGACGCGGCAACCCCCGACCTGGTCGGCGACCCCGGCACCGACAGCCCGAACAAGCTGTTGTACGTGGGCTAGAACGCCGTGAAGGTGGCTTTCACCGCGCTGGACGCGGTGAAAGCCACCTTCACGCTGTGCGGGGTCAGGCGCGGTCGGTGGGCAGGCCCGCGGCGACCCAGTCCTCGAGGCCCTCGCGGTACTTGCGCACGTTGGTGTAGCCGAGCTCGATCAGCCGGTTGCCGACGAACTCGCTGTTGCGGCACGGCACGTTGGTGCAGTACACGACGATCGCGGCGGACTTGTCGGGCACCACGGTCGGCGCGTGCTCGTCGGTGAACTCGGCGGCCTGCTCGTACGGGAAGCCGGGGATGTTCAGCGCGCCGGGCAGGTGCTCCTTCTCGTAGTAGGACACGGGCATGGTGTCCACGACGGTCAGCGAGCCGTCGGCGACACCGGCCTCCAACTCACTCCGGGAGATCAGTGGCAACACGGGGTTCCTCCAGTTTCTGCGTGCGGACTGCGGTCAGTGCCAGGTAGCCGAGGAAGGACACGAGCAGGGAGTTCAGCGGCGGGATGCCGAAGGGCAGCAGCCACCCGGCCGCCGAGCCCAGCGCCCAGCAGACCAGCGCGGCGGGCACCCACTCGGGTTCGGACTGCTCGGCGGAACGCCTGGGGCGCACCAGGAAGTACTCGGCGATCATGATCCCGGCCACCGGCGGGGTGAGTACCGCCATCGCGGTGAGGAAGGAGGTGAACTTGTCCAGGATGCCCACCGCGGACAGCACCGAACCGAGCACGCCCAGCGGAACGGTGATCCACGCCCGGCTGACCCGCCGCGAGAACAGCACGTCGATGGTGTTCACCAGGCCGAGCGAGGAGGAGTACAGGTTCCAGTCGTTGATCTTGACGATCGCGCTGACCAGCACCAGCGTGCCCAGGAACCCGCTGGAGGAGCTGATCATGCTGACCACGTCGGCGGTCCCCGCCGCGTGCGCCATGAGCACGCCGACCAGCCCGATGCCGTACTCGCCGAGCGTCACCGCGAGCACGGTCTGCTTCACCACGTCGGCGGGCGAGCGGTTGAACCGGGTCATGTCGGGGGTCATCACCGCACCGACGAAGAACGCGCCCGCGACCAGGGTCGTGCCCTCCACCAGGGACATGTGCGGTCCGGCTGGCTGCGCGAACAGCAGTTCCGACCAGCTGTGCGTGGACAGCCCGCCGGCGATGCTGATCGCGGCCAGCACCATGAAGGCGGGCACCATCACGTAGGCGATCCACGCCATGGCGCGGAACCCGTAGACCACCACGGCGGTGACGACCGCGCCGCCGACCAGGGACCACACCCACAGCGGCGGCCCGCCGAGCAGGTTGTGCAGGCCCTCGGCGAAGGCGCCGTTCTGCACCCCGAACCAGCCGACCAGGCTGATCGTGATCAGCAGGCCGACCAGTGCCGAGCCGCGTCTGCCGAACCCGCAGCGGGCGGCCACCCTGGACACCGACAGGCCCTCGCGCACCCCGATCACGCCGAGCAGGATGGTGACGACCTCCAGGATCACCGAGCCGATCGTGATGGCGATCAGCGCGTCGGTGAAGGTCATCGAGAAGCCGAGCGCGGAGCCCAGCAGGAACTGGTGGAAGGAGGAGACCTGACCGAAGCGTTGCAGGGCAACGGAGAACCAGGTTCTTCGCGCGGACGTGGGTACCGGCGTCAAAGCGTAGTCGTCGAGCTCAGCCATTGCGCAGACGGTAGGTGCGGGTCGCCGCGCGGACCCCACCCTTAGGTATCAACAGTTTTCAAGTGAGCTACCCACTGAAAACCAATAGTACCCACGACCGTCCCGAGCCAAAGGCCGTTCTTGGTTCCGTGGGGCGTGTTGACCACGAGCCCATTGGTACCCAGTTGCCCCCTGCCGACAGCCGTAGACCACGTGTGCCTCGGCGTCAGTCCCTTCAACAGCTACTTCACCGCGGAACGACTGCTCGAGCTCGTCACCTGGGCGAACCGATGTTTCCGCGAGTTCCACGTGTTCCTGCCCGACGAGCCCGCCGCGCACACCCTGGAAGCGTTGGGCTACCCGATCGAACGCGCCCGCCACAAGGCCCGGCGCCAGGCCAACTACATGCGCAACAAGATCTGCCGCGCATTGTCCGACGCGGGCGTGGACGATCCGCTCTCCCGCGTGCTGGATTCCGAGGCGCTGCGCGGCAACGAGGCTTACCAGTCCCTGCACGGCACCGCCGAGTTCCTGTTCCACGATGACGACCAGTTCCGCGCGGCCTGCCTGGAGGCCACGAACTGGGTGCTCGACCGCAAGCTGCCCGACGGGGCAAGGCCGACTCCCGATCAGCTGTTGTGCGCGGTCCGGTACTTCCTCGCCGAGTTGCCGCTGTTCGCGGGCACCACGCTGATCGTGGACCGGCCCAGCTCCGCGTTCGTCTACCACCAGCGGGTGTGGTTCCTGGAGCGCTTCTACCGCGGTGAACTGACCATGCGCCCGGAACCGGGCCAGGGCTTCCTGGTGGTCGAGGAGGCCGAGGAGGCCGAATCGCTGGCCGTGCGCTGACCAGTGCCGGCGCGGTGGACCGGGCGGCCTGCGGCCCGGTCCACCGCACCACTCAGTACGGGGAGATCGTGACGCCCAGCGCGCCCGGGCCCACGTGCGCTCCTATTATCGCGCTGACCTCGGTGAGGACCAGCTCGCGCGCCTGCGGGACGCGGGAGCGCAGCCGCTGCACGAGGTCGGTGGCCCGCTCGGGGGCGCCGAAGTGCTCCACGGCCAGGTCCACGGGGCCGCTGCCCGCGCGGCGCACCGCGGTGTCCACCATCTTGCGCAGGGCCCGGTCGGTGCCGAAGGCCTTGTCCAGCGGGGAGACCTGGCCCTGGTCCATGGTCAGCAGCGGCTTGAGCGACAGGGCGGTGCCGACCAGCGCCGCGGCGGCGCCGATCCGCCCGCCCCGCCGCAGGTACTCCAGGGTGTCGACGTAGATCAGCTCGGTGGAGCTGGCGAACCGGTGCTCGGCGGCGGCGATCACCCGGCCCGCGTCGGCGCCCCGGTCGGCGGCCTCGGCGGCGGCCAGCACCGCGTAGCCCAGGCTCATGCCGGTGGTGGCGGTGTCCACCACGTGCACGGGGACCCGCACCTGCGCGGCGGCCTGTCTGGCGATCTCGCAGGTCTGCGACTGGCGGGCGGAGATGTGCAGGGACACCACGGCGTCCACCCCGCGGGCGGCGGCGTCCTGGTAGGTCCAGAAGAAGGCACCCGGATCGGGTGGCGCGGTGGTCACCGACCGACCGCTGCGCATGGCGTCGACGATGTGCTCGGTGGACACCCGGGCTTCCTCGTCGAGCTGGTCTCCCACCTGCAGCTGTAACTGGACGACGGCCACTGACGATGTAGTGGCCAGTTGCGGCGGCAGGCAGGCAGTGGAGTCGGTCACGACGGCTACACGCCTGCTCATGGCAGCCCAGGTTAACGGTTTGTCACACCCACACGCACGGCAACGTGTTCTTGCGGACACCTTGCCGGTGCTGTCGTGCGCCCGCATCAGTGCGAAGATGCCGTGAGGACTGTCACGCCACCTGGCGGCACACGCGCGTTTGCGTCAGTGCTACTCGCCGGTAACATTCGGGTGGCCGACAGGCCAGCGAGCCGCACTCAGCCGATTGCACCACCAGTCGGCGCCACTTCTCAGGAGGTCGAAGAAGACCGATGAACATCGTCGTCCTGGTCAAGCAGGTGCCCGACACCTACTCCGAGCGCAAGCTCGCCGATGCCGACCACACCCTGGACCGCGACTCGGCCGACGCCGTGCTCGACGAGATCAACGAGCGCGCCGTCGAGGAGGCGCTGCAGTTGCAGGCGACCCACGGCGGTGAGGTCACCGTCGTGTGCGTGGGCCCCGACCGGGCCACCGACGCCATCCGCAAGGCGCTGTCCATGGGCGCCGACAAGGCGGTGCACGTCAGCGACGCCGCACTGCACGGTTCCGACGCGATCGCCACCGCCAAGGTGCTGGCCAAGGCCGTGGGCACCGTCGAGGGCGTGGACCTGGTGCTCGCGGGCAACGAGGCGACCGACGGCCGCGTCGGCGCCCTGCCCGCCATGGTCGCCGAGCTGCTGGGCCTGCCCGCGCTGACCCACGCGCGCAAGGTGGAGGTCGACGGCAGCACGGTCAAGGTGGAGCGGGAGACCGACGAGGGCGTGTTCTTCCTCGAGGCGAGCCTGCCCGCCGTGATCAGCGTGAACGAGAAGATCAACGAGCCGCGCTACCCGTCCTTCAAGGGCATCATGGCGGCCAAGAAGAAGCCGGTCAGCACCCTGGCCATCGGCGACCTCGGCGTGGACGCCGGTGAGGTCGGCCTCGGCGGGTCCTGGACCCAGGTCACCGAGGCGGCGCCGAAGCCCCCGCGCGCGGCGGGCCAGCGCGTCGAGGACGAGGGCGACGGCGGCGTGAAGGTCGCCGAGTACCTGGTCGGCCAGAAGCTGATCTGACGGATTCTTCGAGGAGGAGACACAAGTCATGGCAGAGGTCCTGGTCCTCGTCGATCACGTCGACGGCGAGGTCAAGAAGGTCACCTACGAGCTGCTGACCGCCGCGCGCGCCATCGGTGAGCCCTCGGCCGTCGTGGTCGGCGCCCCCGGCACCGCGGCCAAGGTCAACCAGGCGCTGGCCGGGTACGGCGCGGCCAAGGTCTACGTGGCCGAGTCCGAGAACGCGGCCAACCAGCTGGTCACCCCCGAGGTGGACGTGCTCGCCGCGCTGGTGGGCCAGGCGTCCCCGGCGGCCGTGCTGGTCGCCGCGACCCCCAAGGGCAAGGAGGTGGCCGGTCGGCTGGCCATCCGCACCGGCTCCGGCCTGCTGGTGGACGCGGTGGACGTGGCGGCCGACGCCTCGGTCACCCAGTCCATCTTCGGTGGCGCCTTCACCGTCAAGGCCAAGGCGGGCACCGGCGTACCGGTGATCAGCGTGCGCCCCGGCGGCGTGGAGGCCGTGGCGGCCGAGGGCGCGGCGACCGAGCAGGCCCTCGAGGTGCCCGCCACGGACGCGGCCAAGGTCGTCACGATCACCAGCCGTGAGCCACTCAAGGGCGGGGACCGCCCCGAACTGACCGAGGCCAGCATCGTGGTCTCCGGTGGCCGCGGCGTGGGCAGCGCGGAGAGCTTCGAGGTGGTGGAGAAGCTCGCGGACACCCTGGGTGCCGCCGTGGGTGCCTCCCGCGCCGCCGTGGACTCCGGCTACTACCCGCACCAGTTCCAGGTCGGCCAGACCGGCAAGACGGTGTCCCCGCAGCTGTACATCGCGCTGGGCATCTCCGGGGCGATCCAGCACCGGGCCGGTATGCAGACCTCGAAGACGATCATCGCGGTGAACAAGGACACCGAGGCGCCGATCTTCGAGATCGCCGACTTCGGCGTCGTGGGCGACCTGTTCAAGGTGGCCCCGCAGCTCACCGACGAGGTCGCCAAGCGCAAGGGCTGACCACACGATCGGCTGATCAGGGGCGGGTGCCGCGGAGATCCAATTTCCGCGCCACCCGCCCCTGATTCATTGTCAGGACACGTCGGATTCATTTCCGGCGATGATTCACCTGGGCGTCAAGAACGTGTAATCGACAATGCACTGCACTGGTCGTCCGACCGGCGGTACACCATCTTCATGACGAGGTCGCAACTGCTGGTCAGCACCCCGGAGACGAACGCCGGGGCCCCGCGCTACTCGCTGCTGGTCGCCAGGGACAACGCCGAGGTTCGGGCGGCCCAACAACTGCGCTACCAGGTCTTCGCCGAGGAGATGGGGGCCACCCTGCACTCCCCGGTGCCCGGCCTGGACGTGGACGAGTTCGACGAGCTGTGCGACCACCTGGTGGTCCGCGAGGACAACTCCGGGCAGATCGTGGGCACCTACCGCATGCTGCCCCCGGAGAACGCCTCGCGCGGCCTGTACTCGCAGACCGAGTTCGACCTGAGCGCGCTGGAGCCGCTGCGCGGTTCGCTGGTGGAGACCGGCCGCTCCTGCGTGCACCCCGACCACCGCTCCGGCGGCGTGGTCTCCCTGGTGTGGGCGGGCATCGCGCGCTACATGCTGCTGTCCGGGCACAAGTGGCTCGCGGGCTGCGCCTCGGTGCCGCTGGCCGACGGCGGGCAGTACGCCGCCGGGGTGTGGAGCCTGGTCAGCGCCAAGCACATGGCCCCGCCGGAGTACCGGGTCAGCCCGCTCAACCCCTGGGACGTGGACTCGGTGGCCCCGCAGCGCGCGGTGATCCCCCCGCTGCTGCGCGGATACCTCCGATTGGGTGCTTGGGTGTGCGGCCGTCCGGCCCATGATCCAGACTTCGGCGTCGCGGACCTGTTCGTGCTGCTCTCGCTCGACCGGGTCGACCAGCGATACCTCAAGTTCTTCCTCGGGGAGACGGCGTGAGCGGTAGTACCCATGCGTGGATGCCCAAGTCGCCCTGTGGGCCCAGCTGCGTGAGCGGTCCCGTGCCGCGCGTGTCCTGGCTGCGCGGCGCGTGGCGGGCGTGCACCGCGCTGACCGTGCTGCTGTGCGGGATCTCGTTGGTGCTGCTGGCCCCGGTGCTGCGCGGGCGGCTGCGCGGTGCCATCCGGTTCTGGTTCGCCACCTTCCTGCGGGCGATCGGCCTGCGCGTGCGGGTGCACGGGGACCGGCGGATCCAGTCCACCGAGGGCCGCGGGGTGCTGGTGGTGACCAACCACGTGTCCTGGCTGGACGCGCTGGTGGTCGACGCGGTGCAGCCGATGCCCATGGTGGCCAAGCGGGACATCGCCGACTGGCCGGTGCTTGGCCCGCTGGTCTCGGCGGCGGGCTCGGTGTTCCTCGACCGCGAGCGGCTGACCCGCTTGCCGGAGACGATCGCCGCGCTGACCACGGCCCTGCGCGACGGGGTGGCCATCGGCGCCAACCCGGAGGGCACCACCTGGTGCGGCATGGCCTCCGGACACTTCAAGCCCGCGCTGTTCCAGGCGGCGCTGGACGCCGGTGTGCCGGTCCGCCCGGTGGCCCTGCGCTACCGGCTGGCCGACGGCTCGCACACCCCGGCCGCGGCCTTCGTCGGTGACGAGGACCTGGTCACCTCGATCCGCCGCGTGCTGCGGATCCGGCACCTGGTGGTGGAGGTACACGTGCTGCCCGAGATCGCCCCGGGCCGCGCCGAGGACCGGCGGGCGCTGGCCGCGCTGGCCGAGTCCGCGGTGGCCGCCGCGCTGGAAGTGCCCATCCAGCGGGAACTGACTGGACATCTAGTGCACTAGAGGTAGCAGGCTGGGCCGGTGACACTGACCGGGCAGACGACGAAGTCCAGCACCCTGTGGGCGCCTGACCGCAGAGCGGCCACCACCGGCCTGCTGCTGCTGGTGACCTTGGCCGCGTTCGAGAACATGGGCGTCAGCACGGCACTGCCCACGCTGGTCGCCGACCTGAACGGCCACGAGCTCTACTCGTGGCCGTTCACGGCCTTCCTGGCGGCGCAGGTGGTCGGCACGGTGATCGGCGGTCGCGCCTGCGACCTGCGCGGCCCCAAGTCCGCCCTGCTGGTCGGCCCGCTGCTGTTCCTGGTCGGGCTGCTCGTCGCCGGTTCGGCGCACGACATGGGCCTGCTGCTGGCGGGCCGGGTGTTGCAGGGCCTCGGCGGCGGGGTGCAGGTCGTCGCCCTGTACGTGCTGATCGCCCTGGTGTTCCCCGAGTCCGACCGCCCGGTGGCCTTCGCCGCGCTGTCCGCGGCCTGGGTCGTGCCCTCGCTGATCGGCCCCACCATCGCCGGTCTGCTCACCCAGTACCTCAGCTGGCGCTGGGTCTTCCTCGGGCTCGCGCCGCTGGTGCTGCTCGGCTGGCTGCTGCTGTTCCCGGTGCTGCGCAGGCTGCCCGCGCAGCACAGCACCTCGCTGGCGCTCGGTGCGGCGCCGCGCGCTGCGCCTGTGCCTGATGGTTCGCTCGCAGGCTCGCTCACGAAGTCCGCGCACGAGTCGGCGCAGGCGGCCGTGCGGCGCGGGCTGCCGCTGGCCGCGCTGGCCGCCGCCGTGGGCCTGGCGGCGTTGACCTGGGCGGGGGAGCACCCCTCGGGCCTCGCGCTGGGCCTGGGCGTGCTCGGGTTGCTGGTCCTGGCCCCGTCGCTGCGCCTGCTCCTGCCGAAGGGCACCCTGCTGGCCCGCCCCGGCCTGCCCACCGTGATCCTGTCCCGCAGCCTGCTCGCCGGCACGTTCTTCGGCGTCCAGGCGTATCTGCCGCTGACCCTGTCGCAGGTGCACGGCCTCGACCCCGCGCTGGCCGGTCTGCCGCTGACGATCGGCTCGTTGGGCTGGTCCGGGGCCGCCATGTGGCAGGGCCGGCACCGCGAGTTGTCCCGGACCACGTTGGTGCGTCACGGCTTCGTGCTGCTCGCCGCGGGCCTGGCCCTGGTGACCCTGGTCGCACCGAGCTGGGGTTCGCCCTGGCTGGCGCTGCCCGCCTGGGTGTTCGCGGGCATCGGCATGGGCCTGGGCATCTCCAGCGTGGCGGTGCTCGTGCTGGAGCTGTCCGAACCCGGTGACCGGGGCTTCAACTCCGCCGCGCTCCAGCTGTCGGACATGATCGGCCAGTCGGTGTTCATCGGCCTGGGCGGAGTGCTGGTCGCCGCGCTGGGCTCGGCCACCAGCCCGACCGCCGCGGTGATCCCGCTGGACCTGGGCATGGCCGCGCTCGCCCTGCTCGGGGCCCTGCTGGTGCGCAGGTCAGCGCGCAATTCGTGAACTGCTCCCGGTACGGGCTACCCTTGACGGGCGATGGCATATCTCGACCACGCGGCGACCACCCCCATGCTCCCTGTAGCGGTCGCCGCGATGACCGAGGCTTTGTCCACCCTGGGCAACGCCTCGTCCCTGCACACCTCGGGCCGCCGGGCCCGGCGTGCGGTGGAGGAGGCCCGCGAGGACCTGGCCGACGCGCTGGGCGCCCGGCCCTCCGAGGTGATCTTCACCGCGGGCGGTACGGAGAGCGACAACCTCGCGGTCAAGGGCATCTACTGGGCGCGTGAGCGGCCCCGCGTGCTGTCCAGCACCGTGGAGCACCACGCCGTGCTGGACGCCGTGGAGTGGCTGGGCGGCACTGGGGCGCAGGTCGGCTGGCTGGATGCCGACGAGTCCGGGCGGATCACCCCGCAGCGCCTTGCCGAGGCGATCGGGTCCGCGCCCGAGGAGGTGGCGCTGGCCACGGTCATGTGGGCCAACAACGAGGTCGGCACGGTCAACGAGGTGCGCGAGCTGGCCGAGGTAGCCGCCGCGCACGGCGTGCCGCTGCACACCGACGCCGTGCAGGCCGTCGGCTCCGTGCCGGTCAGCTTCGCCGAGTCCGGGGCCGCCGCGCTCACGCTCAGCGCGCACAAGCTCGGTGGCCCGTACGGGGTCGGCGCGCTGCTGCTGCGCCGTGACGTCAAGTGCACCCCGCTGCTGCACGGCGGCGGCCAGGAGCGCGACGTCCGCTCCGGCACGCTCAACGTGCCCGCGGTGATCGGCATGGCCGCCGCGGTGCGGGCCAGCGTGAGCGAGGACAAGGCGCACATCGCCGCGCTGCGCGAGGACCTGGTCGCGGCGGTGCGGCACGCCGTGCCCGACGCGGTCTACAACGGGGACCCGGTGCACCGCCTGCCCGGCAACGCGCACTTCACCTTCCCCGGCTGCGAGGGCGACAGCCTGCTGATGTTGTTGGACGCCAAGGGGATCGAGTGCTCCACCGGCTCGGCGTGCACCGCCGGGGTCGCGCAGCCCAGCCACGTGCTGCTGGCGATGGGCGTGGACGCGGCGACCGCACGCGGCTCGCTGCGGTTCTCGCTGGGGCACAACTCCACGGCCCAGGACGTGGCGGAGCTGGCGGCGGCCATCGGTCCCGCCGTGGAACGCGCGCGCAACGCCGGACTGGCGGGGATGCGCAGGCGCACGAGCAGTTCAGTGAGGGTGTGAGATGCGGGTACTGGCGGCGATGAGCGGCGGTGTCGACTCCGCCGTTGCCGCGGCACGGGCCGTGGCGGCAGGGCACGAGGTGGTCGGTGTGCACCTGGCCCTGTCGGCCAAACCGGGCACCCTGCGCACGGGGGCCCGCGGCTGCTGCACCGTCGAGGACGCGCACGACGCCCGCCGTGCCGCCGACGTGCTCGGAATTCCCTTCTACGTATGGGACTTCGCCGAGCGGTTCACCGAAGAGGTGATCGAGGACTTCGTCGCCGAGTACGCGGCGGGGCGCACGCCCAACCCCTGCCTGCGCTGCAACGAGAAGATCAAGTTCGAGGCCCTGCTGGACAAGGCGGTGGCGCTGGGCTTCGACGCGGTCTGCACCGGCCACTACGCGCAACTGTCCGTTGTGGACGGTCGACCCGAGCTGCGACGGTCGGTGGACGAGGGCAAGGACCAGTCCTACGTGCTGGCCTCGCTCACCTCCGACCAGTTGCGGCACGCCATGTTCCCGCTCGGCGACACCGTCAAGGAGCAGGTGCGGGCCGAGGCCGAGCAGCGCGGCCTGTCCGTGGCCGACAAGCCCGACAGCCACGACATCTGCTTCATCCCCGACGGGGACACGCGAGGTTTCCTCAGCGACCGGCTCGGCGAGCGCGACGGCCTGCTCGTGGACGACGAGACCGGCGCGGTGCTGGGGCGGCACACCGGGGTGCACGGGTTCACCGTGGGCCAGCGCAAGGGGCTGGGCATCGACGCGCCCGCCGGGGACGGCCGTCCCCGCTACGTGCTCGCGCTGGAGCCGGTGTCCGGCACCGTGCGGGTCGGCGCGGCGGAGAAGCTGGCGGTCACCGGCATCACCGCGACGCACCCCGTGGTACCGGTCATGTGGCACGGTCCGGTCGAGTGCGTGGCCCAGGTCCGGGCGCACGGGGGCACGGCGCCCGCGGTGGCCGAGTTGATCGGTGACGAGGTGCTGGTGAGCCTGCGCGAACCCCTGCGCGGCGTGGCCCCCGGCCAGGCCGTGGTCCTGTACCGCCCCGACCAGGCCGGTGACCTGGTCCTCGGCAGCGCCACGATCGCCACCACCCGCTGAGTCCTCACGGGGCAACCGGCGCGTGTCGGCGCTTCCGGTGCCGCGCGTCGTACGTTCCTGTGCGGTGTGTTCGACGTTCCGGTGCGGAATCCCAGGTTGTGAGAAGTCCTACTGGAAGTGCCAACACACCGTCCCGGGAGCGCCGACACGCACCACGGGAAGCGCCGACACGCGCCGAACCCCCGCGGGTCAAGTCGTGAGGGGGAGGCGGGCCAGTACGCGGGTGCCGTGCGGGGTGAGTGGGGCCACGTGGAACTGGCCGCCGAGTTCGGCCGCGCGCTCGCCCATCGAGCTCAGGCCCACGCCGGTGCGCGGCCCGCCCACCAGGCCGGTGCCGTTGTCGGTGACCTCCAGGTGCAGGTCCCGGTCCACCCAGAGCCGCAGCAGGCAGCGGTCCGCGTGGGCGTGCCGGGTGACGTTGGTCAGCGCCTCGCAGGCGATCCGGTAGGCGGCGACCTCCACCGCGGCGGGCAGGGGCGGCAACCGCTCGGGGGTGTCGATCTCGATCGCCACGGTGAGCCGTTCCACCAGTGTGCCGACGTGCTCGTGCAGGGCGCTGACCAGCCCGAGCCGTTCCAGCGCGGTGGGCCGCAGGTCGGCGGCCACGCGGCGGATCTCCCCGATGGCGCCCTGCAACTCGGCGGCCAGCGTGCCCATCAGCGCCTTGGCCGAGTCGGCGTCGGAGTCCACGGCGCTCTCCGCCAGCGACAGGCCGAGCGCGACCGCGGCGAGCGTGGGGCCCACCCCGTCGTGCAGGTCGTGCAGCAGCCTGCGGCGTTCCTCCTCACGCGCGCGGACGAGCCGGTCCCGGCTGCGCTGGAGGTCCTCGGTGACCCGCGCCGAGTACACGGCGGCGCCGGCGTGCCGGGCGATCTCGGTGAGCGCCCTGCGGTCCCTGCGCCGCAGCGGCTCGCGGGGTGTGCGGCTGGCGGCGACCAGGGTGCCGACCAGTGAGCCCTGGTACACCAGCGGGAACCGGGCCAGCTCCCCGGCGGGCGTGCCGTAGCCGGCGGCGGGCTCGTGCTCCCCGCTGTGCTCGATGGCCACGTAGGGCAGGCGCAGCGCGGTGCCCACGGTCTCCACGACGGCGCCGAGCAGGGAGGCGGGCAGGTGGCTGGACTCCAGCGTGGCGGCGAGCGTGGACACCACGCGGTACGGGTCGTCGCGGTCCCCGAACAGCCACTGGTTGATCGCGCTCTGCAGGCGGGTGCGCAGCGGGTTGCCGAGCACGACGACCACCGTGGCGGCGGCGATCTGCCGCCACGGCTCGTCCAGCGGCTGGGCGAAGGCGTTGAGCAGGCCCACCACGCCCAGGTAGATGCCGATCACGCCCACGCTCAGCGCGGTGTAGAGCAGTGAGCGGCCCAGCACGATGTCGATGTCCAGCGCGTTGTAGCGCAGGATCGCCGCGGCCAGCGCGATCGGGATGGGGATGAACACCAGGTGCACCAGCGGCCAGCCCAGCGGGGTGCTGCCGGTCAGCTGGTGCGGCAGGATCCACAGCAGCAGGTACAGGCCCTGCCCGCCGCCCAGGGGCAGCGCCAGCCAGCGCAGCCGGTGGCGGGTCAGCTGGTCGGGGGCGACGCGGTAGGTGCGCACGAGCATGATCAGGATCAGCGGGGTGTAGACGTACTGCACCAGCCACAGCGGCTGGCCGAGCACCTCCAGCCGCTCCAGCGGGGTCCTGGCCAGCGGCAGCCGGGTGCCGACCGACACCAGGTACAGCAGGGTGGGCCCGGCGTAGACCAGCGCGGTCCAGCGCCGCAGCCGCCGGATCGTGTTCGGCTCGGGGAACACCAGCGTCAGGTGCAGCATGCCGCCGAGGATCGGACCGGCGGCAAGCTCCGCCAGCCACCAGCGCCAGAACTGGTCCCCGCCGACCAGGTCGATCGCCTGTAGGTCGACCACCCCGTTGGTGATCCCACTGGCCGCGGCGAACATGCTGGTGATCAGTGCGGCCACGGCCGCGGGGTTGCCCGGGCGCTGGCGGTAGACGAACACCGAGGTGCCGACCAGCATGGCCATCAGCAGCACCAGGCTCCAGTGCTTGAGCAGCGCCCCGCCCAGGTCGAACGGGTGCAGCAGCACGCTGGTGTGCACGGTGTGCCCGCCGCGCAGCACCTCGTAGTCCACCCGCTGGCCCATCGCGACCGGTTCGCCACCGATGCCGTGCGCCAGCCACTGGGCCAGCTCGTGACCGTCCACCGAGACCAGCACGTCCCCGGCGAGCAGCTCCCGGCCGGGCAGGTCCTCGCGGACCACCAGTGCGCCGTTGGACAGCAGCACGTCCGCGTTGTTGATCACCGTGCCGTCCGAGGGGCCGGTGGCCCGCACCCACACGCCCGCCGCCGACAGCACCGCCAGCAGGAGGGCGAGCAGTACCACCAAACGTGTGCTCGCGCCGCCCTCAGCTCTGTCGGACACGATCACAAGGACGTGCCGCCGCCCTCGAGATACAGCGCTGAGCGTGACTCAGCGGTTGGCCGCCCACTTCTGCCACTCGTCCAGCCAGCGCTGGGTCTGCTCGACCGCACCCTGCGGCCAGGTCAGCTCCCAGGCCAGCTGCGCCGCCTGGCTGGGCACCTGCCCGCCCTCGGTGGCGTACCGGATCGTCTCGTCCACGGCGGCCTGCCGCAGCGCCTCGTCCTGGCCGAACCACTCGGCCCGCTCGGCGAGCTTGGTCAGCTGGTTGACCATGGAGGTCACCGTGCGGTTGGCCGCCTCCTTGGTGACCCCCGTGCCGCGCTCCAGCGCCCGCACCGCCCGCTGCCACATCGGGCCGTACAGCCGCCCGTCGCCGACCCGCCGCCTCGGCAGCCGCCCGGCCAGCACCGCCTGCTGGGTGCGCGCCTGGAAGTCGATCAGCTCGGTGACCAGGATCCGGTACACCTCGACGCCCTGTGCGGGCGGCAGTTCCGGCACCGGCCGCCTGCTGTGCGCCTCCACCAGCCGGGCGATCCACTCGGCACGGCGGTCCAGGTACGGCCGCAGGTCCTGTACGGCTGTCAGCCGCAGTTCGCCGGGCTCCACCCCGCGGGCGATCACCGTGACCACCACCCCGGCCACCGCGAACCGGGCCGTCCACACCGGACCCTCGCGGTAGATCGGGCCGGAGAGCACCTCGCCGTCCACCGCGGTGTTGGTGCACGAGAGCACGGCGGGCTCGCCCGCGTCGGGGTCCTCGACCCCGGCGTGGTCCACGATCCGGTTGTGCTCCTCGTCCAGCATCCTGCGCAGCGGGCCGCTGGCGTCGCCCTGGCCGCCGGTGGGCAGCGCGGTGTTGATCGACACGTGCGGGCCGTCCTGGGCCAGCGGGTCGCCGTAGGCCAGCGTCACCTCATCCGAGGTGTCCTCACTGTGGCCGAGCGAGCTGAGCACACCCAGCCCCAGGTCGGGGGCGTCCAGGCCGTACACCGGGAAGGCGGGGCGGGGTGTGATGTCCTCGGCGTCCTCCAGTGCGGTGCGCCTCAGCCGGGCGATCCACTCCTCGTCGGACTCCATGGGCACATCCAACACGCCGTGCCCGGGGCCCGCTGGCGTAATGCCCGTTTTGCCGGAAAACTCAACCGAGTGGACCCACCCGGGCGCGTGCGCACGCGCGAGAGGAGTACTCGCAGCCCTGCGACCGTCACGATGTGTAGGACTTTTTCCGCCGGGTGCTCCACAAACCCGGTGCGGCCGACTACGGTCCCTGGTCTGGACCGGGAGGGGCCGGTTCTGTGACCTGAGCCACTTGCCAGCCGAATGCGGGGGAACAACGATGTCCTCGGAAATCTCACGTCGACACCTGCTGTCCAGGGCGGCGGCCCTCGCGGTGCTGGCCGGACCGGCCGCGGGCCTGCTCAGCGCCTGCGCGGGCGGCGGTGGCGGCCCGGCCACCGGCCCGGTCACCGGGGCCAAGAGCGCCACCAACCCGCTGGGGGTGGCCGCCGACGCCCCGCTGGACGTGGTGATCTTCAACGGCGGCCTCGGCGAGGACTACGCCAAGTACGACGAGTCGCTCTACAGCAAGGCCTTTCCCAACGCCAAGGTCAGCCACACGGCCACGCAGAAGATCTCCGACCTGTTGCAGCCCCGGTTCGCCAACGGCAACCCGCCGGACATGGTCAACGACTCCGGCGACGGCCAGATCAGCCCCGGCACGCTGGTCAACAACAACGCGCTGACCGACCTGGCCCCGCTGCTGGACGCCCCGAGCATCGACGACCCGAACACCAAGGTGCGCGACACCCTGCTGCCCGGCTCGCTGGACATCGGCACCTACAACGGCAAGGTGTTCATCCTCAACTACAACTACACCGTGTACGGGCTCTGGTACAACGCGAAGCTGTTCCGGGACAAGGGCTGGCAGCCGCCCAAGACCTGGGCCGAGTTCAAGGAGCTCGCGCCGAAGATCAAGGCGGCGGGCATCGCCCCGTTCGTGCACGCGGGCAAGTACCCGTACTACATCGGGGTGCCGATCACCGACTGGGTGGCCAAGCTCGGCGGGCAGAAGCTGTCGGTGGACATCGACAACCTGGTGCCCGGCGCCTGGCGCAACGACGCGGTGACCGCCGCCCTGGAGGCCACCCTGGAGCTGGTGCACAACGGCTGGGTGCTGGCCGGGTCCGAGGGCATGTCGCACACCGAGTCCCAGCAGGCGTTCCTGGACGGCAAGGCAGCCTTCATCCCGGTGGGCAGCTGGTTCGAGAACGAGATGCGCAAGACCATCCCGCCGGGCACCGAGCTGACCGTCATCCCGATGCCCTCGCTGACCGACCACGACGCGCTGCCCTACGGTGCCGTGCGCGCCGAGGCCAGCGAGCCCTTCGTCGTGCCATCGAAGGCGCACAACGTCAACGGGGGCCTGGAGTTCCTGCGCATCATGCTGAGCAAGGACGCCGCGAAGAAGTACGCCGAGCTGACCAGCTCGCTGTCCATCGTCAAGGGCTCGGCGGACAGCGTGACCACCTCCACCGCGCTCACCTCGGCCAACAAGATCGCCACCGCGGCCGGGGACAACATCATCCACTTCCGCTCGTTCATCGACTGGTACAAGCCGCTGCGCAGCGAGTGGGAGGCGGCCAACGGCGAGCTGATGGCCGGTCGCTTCACCGCGAAGCAGTGGATCGACAAGGTGCAGGCCGCCTCGGACAAGATCGCGGCCGACAAGTCGGTCGCCAAGTACCACCGCGACAAGTAGGCAGGCGCATGAACCACCGCCGACTGCCGTTCGTGGCCGGCTTCCTGCTGGTCCCGATCGTGCTCTACGCCATGTACGTGGTGTCCCCGTTCGTGCAGACGGTGTTCTACTCGTTCACCGACTGGGGCGGCTTCTCCAGCGAGCAGAACTTCCTCGGGCTGGGCAACTACGCCGCGCTGCTCGGTGACGAGGTGTTCCAGAAGGCCGTGCTGCACAACGCCTTCCTGCTCGTGCTGATGCCGTTGACCACGATCCTGATCGCGCTGTTCCTGGCGTTCCTGCTCAACGTTGGCGGGCGCTCGGACAGCGCGGGCGTGCGCGGGGTGCGCGGTTCGGGCACGTACAAAGTGGTGCTGTTCTTCCCGCAGGTGCTGTCCGTGGCGATCGTCGTGGTGCTGTTCCAGTCGGTGTTCCGCACAGACGGGCTCGGCCTGCTCAACGCCACGCTGATCAAGCTCGGGCTGGTTGACGCGGCGCGCCCCGTGCAGTGGTTCAGCAACCCGGACCTGGTCCTGTGGTGCCTGCTGTTCGTCATGGTGTGGAGCGGGGTCGGCTTCTACATGGTGCTGTTCTCGGCGGCCATGCGCTCGATCCCGCGGGAGATCTACGAGGCCGCGCTGCTGGACGGGGCCGGTCGCGCGCCGACCTTCTTCCGGATCACCCTGCCGCTGCTGCGCGACACCGTGTCGGTGGCCTGGGTGTACCTGGGCTTCATCGCGCTGGACGGTTTCGCGCTGGTCACCGGCCTCACCCCGGAGTCCGGCGGCGGTGGTCCGAACCACGCCAGCGAGCTGATCTCCAACGTGCTGTACCGGACCGCGTTCAGCCAGGGCAAGTTCGGCTACGCCTGCGCCATGGGCGTCGCGCTCGCGGTGTTCTCCCTGCTGCTGGCGGTCGTGCAGCTGCGGGTCACCCGGCGCGAGCGCATCGAGTACTGAGGGGAGCTGCCATGACCGAGACCGCCCGGCCCGCACGGGGCTCCTTCGGCGTTGTCAACCTGTTCTCGCAGGGCTTCCTGCTGCTGTGGGCGGCGATGGTGGTGCTGCCCTTGCTGTGGGCCCTGGTCTCCTCGCTCAAGAGCGACGCGGAGATCCTGTCCAGCCCCTGGGCGCTGCCCACCGAGCTGCACTGGGAGAACTTCGGCCGGGCCTGGACCGGCGGCCACATCGGCGAGTTCTTCGTCAACACGATCATCGTGCTGATCGGCGGGGTCAGCCTGACCATGCTGCTCGGTGCGATGGCCGCCTACGTGCTGGCCCGCTACCCCTTCCCCGGCAACAGGGTCGTCTACTACGCCTTCGTCGCCGGGCTCACCCTGCCGATCTTCCTGGCCCTGGTGCCGCTGTACCGGATCGTCGGCAACCTGGGCAACGTCCCGGTTGTCGGGCCGTACCTGGGGCTGAACTCCTACCTCGGACTGATCCTGGTGTACGTGGCGTACTCGCTGCCGTTCACCGTGTTCTTCCTGCACTCCTTCTTCCGCACCCTGCCCACCGAGGTTGCCGAGGCGGGTCTGCTCGACGGGGCCTCGCACTCGGGGCTGTTCCTGCGGGTGATGCTGCCGATGGCCAAGCCGGGGCTGCTGAGCATCGGCATCTTCAACGTCATCGGCCAGTGGAACCAGTACCTGCTGCCGCTGGTGCTCATGCAGCGCCAGTCCGGCACCGACACCGACCACTCCGTGCTGGCGCAGGGCCTGCTCAACCTGGCCGTCAGCCAGGGCTACAAGTCGGACTGGTCGGGGCTGTTCGCCGGCATGACCATCGCCATGCTGCCGATGCTGGCCGTCTACGTGCTCTTCCAGCGCCAGGTCCAGGCGGGACTGACCGCGGGCACGCTCAAGTAGTGGCGTGAAGGTGGCTTTCACTGCGCCCAGCGCAGTGAAAGCCACCTTCACGGCGTCAGAGCGTGCGCCAGGAGGCGTCCAGCAGCAGGTGGATCGTGCCGGGGACGCCGTGGCTGGGTAGGGGCCCGGTGGACGGTTCGGGGGTGATCCGGTCCTCGCTGAGCACGCCGACCACCTCCACCTCCCGGTCCGCCAGCTCGCCCCACTCGGCCAGCCCGGCGATGTAGACCGGGGGCTCCTGCTCACCGCGCACCAGGACGGCGCCCGCGTGTGCGTTGCGGGCAGTTCCGCGCAGGCTCACCACTCGTTCCGTGCTCATCGATTCGCTCGCGGGCTCGCTCATCAGTCCTTCTTCGCGAATGCCACCGTGAAGACCTGCTCGTCGAAATCCTGCAAAGGGCGCGAGTAGTGCCTCAGCGTGCTCTGGTAGACCACCATGCGCGGCTCCTCGTGATTGGCGTGCCACCAGGTGTTGGTGTCCTGATCGAACCAACCGTAGTCGAAGTTCACATATCCCGGGCGCGCGCGGTACCGGTAGGTGCTCATGTCTACCTGGTCGGTCTCGCGGTCCGGCCGGTAGGTGGTGTGGGCCCGCTCCTCGGACCAGTCGGGGTTCTGCCAGGAGTAGAAGCGCTTGGAGAAGATCGAGGCCTTGAGCTTGGCCGAGTCGATCCAGCTCGGCAGGGCCTTGACGACGTTCTTCAGCCGCTTGAGGATCGGGTCCTTGGCCACGGCCGCCTCGTACTGGGCCGGGCTCGGGTGGGTGTCGACGATCTTGTTCAGCGCGGCCTGCACCGCCTCTGCGGTCCGCAGGCTGCCGAAGGACAGGTTCAGCGGCGGGTTGCTCAGGTCCTCGCGGTTGAGGTTGACCACGGTCACCCCGATGCAGCCGCGCGCCAGGTTCTCCCGCTCGTCCTCGGTCATCTCGCGTCCGTGGTACCTCTCCCACGCTTCCACGTAGTCCTCGACCCGCCAGGTCCGGTAGGACCTGTCCTCTGCCAGCGGCGGGGCCAGCGGAGCCCGGGGCGTGGGGGCGGCAACGGCGGCGGCTTGAGCGGTCGTGGCGATGAGGGTCGGAAGCCCGAACCCGACCGCGGCCACCACAGCCGCGCGCAGAAACCACTTGTGCACAATTTCCTCTTTCGGTCGAAGCGGCGGTTTTGTGAACCGGGAAAAACGTTAGGAATGACCAGAAGGCTCAGCAAGAGGATTTAACGGCGGTGTGACCGCCCTCTCTCTCGCGTCCGGCTGAACGGAGTAACCGGTTGGGATGCGCGTGGTATTCAGTGCTCATTTCTGACAATTGCGGTCCGGTTCGCAGTTTTTCGTTGAAATTTCAATCTGATCGAAGTGTGGCCTGGGTCACGACCGGGAAGGATCGCGAGGGGTCGCGAGGTTCCACCGGAGGTCAACACCGAAGAGGGGGAGTTGTCGTGATCAGTACACGTCTCGGCGCCGCCGTGCTGGCCGCGGTCGCCGCGCTGGCCGCCGTGCCCGCCACCGCCGCACCGCAGCGCGAGCACTGGGTGGACACCTGGGCCGCCGCACCGCAGTCCGGGCACGGCGGGATCCCGTTCATCCCGGACGCCAAGCCGTTCGCGGACCAGACCCTGCGTGAGGTCGTGCACCCGGGGACCGACGGCACCCGTGCCCGCGTGCGGCTGGCCAACACCTTCGGCGAGCACCCGCTGGTGATCGGCGCGGCCCGCCTGGCCAAGCGCACCAGCGGCTCGGCCGTGGACACCGGCTCGGCGCGGGCGCTGACCTTCGGCGGGCGGCAGACCATCACGGTGCCGGTCGGCGCCGAGGTGCTCTCCGACCCGGTCGACCTGCGCGTGAGCGCCGGCGCCGACCTGGCCGTCGACCTGTACCTGCCGCAGGACACCGGCGTGCCCACCCAGCACTTCGACGCGCGCCAGACCTCGTACGTGGCCGCCGGCAACCAGGTCGGGGCGGCGAACCTGACCGCCGCGAGCACCACCACCAGCTGGTTCTTCCTCAGCGACGTGGAGGTGAGCACCCAGCGGCCCACCGAGGCGGTGGTGGCCTTCGGCGACTCGATCACCGACGGCACCGGGTCCACTGTGGACGCCAACCGCCGCTGGCCGAACTACCTGGCCGACCGGCTGGCGGGCAGGGGCCTGTCGGTGCTCGACGAGGGCATCGCGGGCAACCGGCTGCTGCACGACATCGTCGGGCCCAACGGCCTGGCCCGGTTCGACCGGGACGTGCTGACCAAGCCGGGCGCGCGGTACGCGGTGGTCCTGATCGGCATCAACGACATCGGGCTGCCCGGCACGGCGGACCGCCCGCAGGAGGGGATCACCGTCGACCAGTTGGTGCAGGGCTACCAGCAGTTGGTCGCGCGGGGCCACGAACACGGGCTGCGTGTCTACGGGGCCACGCTGACGGCGATCGCGGGCTCGGGCTACGACAAGCCCGCCAACGAGGCCAAGCGGCAGCAGGTCAACGCCTGGCTGCGGTCCACCGCTGGGCACCGTGACGGTTTCGACGGGGTGGTGGACTTCGACGCGGCCACCCGCGACGCCGCCCAGCCGAGCCGGATCAACCCGGCCTTCGACAGCGGAGACCACCTGCACCCCAACGACGCGGGCTATCGCGCGATGGCGCAGGCGATCGACACCCGCTGGTTCCGCTGAGCTACCTGAGCCCGGTCGGGGGCACGAAGGTGCGCTGAGTCAGCAGGGACGCGGCCAGCACCGCCAACCACTGGTTGCGGTGCTGGCCGCTGCACGTGGTGGTGTAGTGCTGGTCGGCGCGGGCCTGGTAGTCGGCTCCACCGGGAACCGGTGTCAAGTCGCCGAACGGCACCGCGTTCACCCCTCACACGGTCGAGTGGCGGAGCGCGAGATCGACGGCCGGTCGACCGTATATTCCGTGGTAGATCGAAAAATCCTCGTGGAAGGCAACCATGGTCGACGCACGTGTGCTGGCGGTGCCCGTGGTGCCAAGGCAGTTGTCCGCCCAGCGCGGGCGGGACCCCTACCCGTACTTCGGCTGGCTGCGCGCGAACGCGCCCGCCCTGCCCGAGTTGCGCGCGGGCGGTTACACGGTCTGGTACGTCTCGCGCTACGAGGACGTGCTGTCCCTGCTCGCCGACCAGCGGCTGAGCAAGAACCCCGACCTGGTCCCCGGCTACGTGTCGGGCCCGCTCGGCGCGAACCGGCACCTCGTGCACGCCGACCCGCCGGAGCACGCCAGGCTGCGCAAGCTGGTGGGCGCGGCCTTCCTGCCCCGGCGCATCGCCGCGCTGGAGCCGCTCATCGCCGGTACCGCGCGGCAACTGCTCGATCGCGCCGACCCGGCTCAGGGCATGGACCTGATCGAGGACTTCGCCCTGCCGCTGACGTTCACGCTGATCTGCACGATCCTCGGCGTGCCCGAGCAGCTGATCACCCCGGCCACCCGCCAACTGCTCGCCGACACCATGGTGCCCAGCCACGCCAGCGACACGCGTGAGCAGTTGCAGGTCTTCCTTCGGCAGTTGGTGGCGTGCAAGCGGTTGGGCGCTGCCACGGAGCTGGACCTGCTCGGTGCGCTGGCGCACGCCCGCGGTGACCGGCTCACCGAGGAGGAACTGGTCAGCACCGCCTACCTGCTGCTGCTCGTCGGGCACGACACGACCGTCAACCTGATCGGCAACGGCATGCTCGCGCTGCTGCGCAACCCCGAGCAGCTGCGGCGGCTGCGCGAGGAGCCCGAGCTGATGCGCACCGGGGTCGAGGAACTGCTGCGCTACGACTCGCCGGTCCGCAACGCCACGTTCCGCGTGGCCGCCGAGCCGATCTCCTTGCACGGCAACACGATCCAGTCCGGCGACATCGTGAGCCTGCTGATCGGCTCCGCCAACCGCGACGAGGCCAGGTTCCCCGAGCCTGACGTGCTCGACCTGGCCCGCGACCCCAACGAGCACCTCGCCTTCGGCCGCGGACCGCACTTCTGCGTCGGCGCCGCCCTGGCTCGGCTCGAAGGCGGCATCGCGTTCCGGCTGCTGCTCGACCGGCTCGGCGACCCGCGCCTTGCCGTGCCCGAGGACGCCCTGCGCTGGCACCCCTGCCGCGTGATGCGCGGACTGGTGAGCCTGCCCGTAACGGCCTGAAAGCGGCTCACACCCGGTCGGCGAGTCCCGCTTTGGTGCGCGTGAGTCCCGTTCACTCGGGCGTGAGTCCCGCTTTGGCGGCGGCGAGTCCCGCTCTGGTGTGGACGAGTCCCGTTCCGGCGCGCGTGAATCCCGCTTACCCGGGCGTGAGTCCCGTCAGCGGCATGGGCGGTGCCGCAGGGCGGGAGGCAGACCCGGAGTGGCGTGAAGGTGGCTTTCACTGCGTCCAGCGCAGTGAAAGCCACCTTCACGCCACCCGGCCCGCTCAGGCAGGCGTCCAGTCCGTGTTCGCCCCGCACAGCACGACACACGGCAGTTCGGCCGACACCCGGCCCGCCAGCCAGGCCGCGAACGGCACGGCTGCCGCAGGCTCGACGGCGAGCCGGAACTCCTCCCACAACCGGTCCCGGGCCGCGAGCAGTTCCGCGTCGCTGACCAGCACAGACCTGGTCCCCGGCGCGTTGAGCACCGCGAACGGCACGGCGCCCACCCGCGTCGCGCCCAGCGCCGAGGAGGCCACCGACTCCACCGCCACGTCCACCGGCTCACCGGCCGCCAGCGCCTGGTGCAGCGCGCTGCACCCCTCCGGCTCCACGGCGACCGTCTGCCGGGGACCGATCGCCAGCGCGGTGCCCGCGGCCAGCCCGCCGCCGCCGACCGCGACCAGTACGGCGTCCACCTCGGGTGCGTCGGCGACGATCTCGGCACCCATCGTGCCCTGGCCCGCCACCACCGCGGGGTCGTCGTAGGCGGGCAGGTACCTGGCGCCGCTCGCCGCCGCCTCGTCCACGGCAGCGGCCGCGGCCTCCGCGTAGTGCCGACCGTGTCGCACCAGCTTGGCGCCCGCGGCCTCGATCCGCCGCGCCTTGCCCGCCGGGGTGCCCTCCGGCACGTAGACCGTGGCCTGCACGCCGAGCAGCCCGGCCGCCGTGGCCACCGCCAGCCCGTGGTTGCCACCGGAGGCCGTCACCACCTGGTCCGGCCGCTCCCCGTGGCGCAGGGCGTTGACCGCGCCGCGCAGCTTGAAGGACCCGCTCAGTTGCAGGTGCTCCAGCTTCAGCACCAGCGGCCTGCCGTCCACTTCGGTGCGCAGCAACGGCGTGCGCCTGGTGTAGGGGCGGATCCGGTCGGTCGCCTCGGCGACATCGGCTGCGGTCGGCTTGTTCATGGCACCACTGTGAGCCGGAGCAGCCATAATCGCCAGTGAAGTCTAATGGCCCGACCTTAGGAGCACTTAATGCTCGACCTGGCCAGGCTGCGCGTGCTGGTCGAAGTCGCGCATGCCGGTTCCATCGCCGCGGCGGCACAGCGCATGTCGTTCACGCCCTCCGCGCTGTCCCAGCAGTTGGCCAAGCTCGAACGCGAGGTCGGCTGCCGACTCGTCGAGCGCGGCCCGACCGGGGTCCGCCTCACGGCCAACGGCCGGGTCCTGCTCGGTTACGGCGAACGCGTGCTCGGCGACCTGCGTGAGGCCGAACTGGCCGTGCGCGGCGCCGAACCGCAGCGCGTGGCCATCGGCACGTTCTCCTCCGCGGGCAAGGTGCTCGTGCCGGAAGCGCTGTCCGCCCTGCGCCGCAGGCACCCCACGGCGCAACTGTCCCTCGTGGACGTCGAGCCGCCCGAGGGCTACGGGCTGGTCACCTCGCGCGACCTGGACCTGCTCATCACCCACCGCTACCCGGGCGGCACCCTGCCCAGCGCCACAGGCCTGCACCGCAAGCGTTTGCTCACCGACCCGCTGCGGCTCGTGCTGCCCGCGGGCCACCCCAGGGCCACCGGCCACATCGGACTCGCCGACCTGGCCGACCAGGACTGGATCTCCGGCGGTCTGGGCATCCCCAACCGGATCTGCCTGGACCACCTGGCCGGCGCCGCGGGAGTGCGCCCGCACGTCGCCTACGAGACCCGTGACTACGAGGTGACGCTCGCGCTCATCGCCGCCGGGCTGGGCATCTCGTTGGTGCCGATCACCGTGCTCAGCCAGATCGACACCAGCAGGCTGGCGGTCCGCGAGCTGCGTGGGATCCGCCCGGCCCGCGAGATCTACGTCGTGCACCGCAAGCGCCCGCCCGCACTCGTCGCCGAACTCGTGGCGCTGCTCGGCGAGGTGCTGGAGCCCTCACCTGCGCGGGACTCGCCCGCGGCTGCCCGGGATTCGCCTGCCTGAGGCCGGGACTCGCGCTCCCCAGAGCGGGACTCGCGTGCCCCAAGGCGGGATTCGGCTGCGGCTGCGCGGGACTCGCGTGCCTGAGGCCGGGACTCGCGTGCCCCAGGGCGGGACTCGCCGTACCGAAAGCGCGGACTCACCGGGTGGGCCCCGCGTGTCGGCGCTTCGCGGACGGTGTGTTCGCACTCAGCGGGCGGTTTCCCAGCCCGTGAGACCGCGTACCGCAAGCGCCGACACGCGGTACCGGAACGTCCGACACGCGCTGCTGGGTCGCTGCGGGGTGGGCCGCTCGCCGAGGGTCAGGCGGATTCGCCGCGGTCGGCCAGGCTGACGACCCGGTTGCGGCCGGTGCGCTTGGCCACGTACAGGGCGTTGTCGGCGGCCATCAGCAGGCGGTCGATCACCAGCCCGTCGTGCGGGTAGACCGCCACGCCGATGGAGGCCGACAGGTCGGTCACGGTCGCTGCCTGGTCGCGGATCACCAGGTCGCCGATGGCGTTGCGCAGGCGCTCGGCCACGCTGATCACGTCGGCGTGCGGCGTCTCGGGCAGTAGCACCACGAACTCCTCACCGCCGAAGCGGCCCACCGAGTCGTAGTCGCGGACGTGCTGCTCCAGCGCCACCGCCACGTGCTTGAGCACCGTGTCGCCGACCAGGTGGCCGTGCGTGTCGTTGACCCGCTTGAAGTGGTCGATGTCGATCATCAGCACGCCGAAGCCGCCGAGCTGCCTGGTGGCGCGGTCCAGCTCCCTGGTGGCCACGTCGTGCCAGGCCACGGCGTTGAGTACCCCGGTCTTCTGGTCGCGGGTGGCCATCTCCTGGAACTGGCGCATCAGCATGCTGCGGTGCAGCATCACGATCGGCAGCAGGATCAGCGGCACCAGGTACGGCCGGGAGGCCAGCACCGCGGCGGTCATCGCGCCAAGGCACAGCGTGGCCAGTTCGAGCACGTTGTTGTCCCAGCCGCCGGTGAGCGTGCTCAGCGGGCTGTCCGGGTGCCGCAGCCGCAGGCCGACGAACACCAGCACGCTGTTGATCAGCGTGTAGGCGAGCATCGCGAGCGCCACGGCCACCAGCCCGCGCGGGCCCATGTCCAGTTCGGTGCCGCCCGCGACGGCGCGCAGGACCGGGCCGACGGCCAGGCAGGCGAGCACCACCGTGCTGGCGCTGAACACGATCCGGTTGGTCGGACGGCTGGACGGCGCGCGCCAGACCCGGCCGATCAGGTGCAGGTAGACGCCCACGGTCAACAGGGCGGCCAGCAGCGAGGGCAGCACCAGCGCGCCCGCGAAGGTCCACACCGAGGCCATGTCGGCGTTGACCGTGCCGACCAGGTAGCGGCGCAGCCGTTCGGTGCGCCGGGACAGCTCGGCCTGGGCCACGCCGAGCCCGAGCAGCACCGCGAAGTGCAGCCAGTCCAGCCCCGTGGGCGCCGGACTGGGCAGGGCGAACACCAGCACCAAGGCAAGCGCTTCCACGCTGAGGTAGAACACGAGCACGCTTCGTGGTGCGTGGCGCAGCGCCCACGTGGCAGGGCGGAGCGGGAACGGTCGGTTCATGACCCTCCCTCCACCCGGCCGCGTGGACGCAGTATCAGCCGAGTCGGGAACCGAGGACTAGCCCCGAAAGAGCTAGGCGTCGGCGGGAGTTCGTCGGAAGTTCACTCGCTGGGGTCGGTCCGGCGCCGATGGTAGCCGGGACGCGCTCAGCCGGAGACCAGAACGGCGATCAGCGCCAGCACGGCCGGCAGCGCCTGCACGTACAGGATGCGCCTGCTCGCGGTGGCCGCGCCGTACACTCCCGCGACGACCACGCAGACCAGGAAGAACACCTGGGCGGGCCAGCTACCGATCAGGCCCCAGATCAGCCCGGCGGCCAGGAAGCCGTTGTAGAGGCCCTGGTTGGCGGCCAGCGCCTTGGTCTGCTCGGCGAACTCCGGCTCCAGGCCGAACGCGGCCCGCCCGCGCGGTGTCGTCCACAGGAACATCTCCAGCACGAGGATGTAGACGTGGATCAGGGCGACCAGCCCGACCAGCACCTGGGCGACGACGTGCATGAGGTTCCTCCTCGTGGCGAACTGCTCCGCGCAGTCTGCACCGCCGCGACCGTCCCAGCAGGACCTGGGGCGTACCGGGTGATCGCCGGGGTCGTCCTGTCTGCCCGATTGCCTCGACACCCCGCGCCGCGCATCACGTTGCTGTCACGGCGAGCAGTGCCACGATGGACGGGGGAGAGGAGGCGCCGTGGCCGAATGGGACGGGCAGGGCCTGCCACCGGTCGCCGCCGAGCGCATCCGCAGGGCGGCCGCCTCGGGGCTGCGCACCTCGCTGCTGTCCACCCCGGCGGCCGCGGGCCTGCGCGGAGTGGACCTCACGCCGGTCGGCGAGGTGATGGGCTGCGTGGTGCAGGGCCAGCAGGTGCGCTACTACGACGCCGCTGGCTACGAGCGCGGCATCCGCCGCGGCTACCGGGTGGCCCTGGACCGGATGCGGGTGGAGGCGCGCGGCATCGGGGCGCACGGGGTGGTCGGCGTGCGGATCCAGACCAAGCCGGTGGGCGGGTTCGCGACCGAGTTCGTGGTGCTGGGCACGGCGGTGCACGCCCCGTGGCCGCCGACCGGGCACCTGTTCACGACCGAGTTGTCCGGTACCGACGTGGCCAAGCTGCTGCACGGCGGCTGGCGCCCGGTGGACGTGGCGGTCGCCGTGGCGGTGGACGCCGTGCAGGTGGACTACACGACCCGCTCGCGGATGACCCCGTTCGCGGGCAACAACGAGATCCCCGTGTTCACCAGGCTGATCACCCGCGTGCGGTCCAGGGCGCGGGCCGAACTGGACGCCGCCGTCCACAGCGGACACGCCGAGGGCGCGATCGTCGGCGCCCTCAGCGTGGACAGCTGGGCCTACCAGGAGGCGGTGGTCTTCGCGATGGCCACCGCGTTCGGCACCACCATCGTCCACGACCCGGGGGCGCGCAGGGCACCGACCGGTGCGCTGACCGTCATGCCGCTGACAGAGAACAGGAACCGCCGATGAGCACCCCACAAGGCATCCCGCAGGACGCGCTGAACCGGTTGTCGCACATGCGCCCCGGCCAGCAGGGCAGCCTGTTCACCTCGGACCTGAGCGTCAACGAGTTCCTGCTCGTGCGCGAGGCGGGGTTCCGGCCGCTGGGCCTGGTGCTCGGGTCGAGCATCTACCACGTGGGCTTCCAACTGGGCCGGTGGAACCGCAACCAGGAGCTGGAGGTGCTCTCCCAGGCGATGTACCACGCCAGGGAGCTGGCCATGACCCGCATGGAGGCCGAGGCCGAGGTGCTCGGCGCCGACGGCATCGTGGGCGTCCGCCTGGAGATCGACTTCAAGCAGTTCGGCAACGACCTGGCCGAGTTCATCGCGGTGGGCACGGCGGTCAAGGCGGACGAACCCGGCCAGTGGCGCAACAACACGGGCAAACCGTTCACCTCGGACCTGAGCGGGCAGGACTTCTGGACGCTGATCCAGTCCGGTTACGCCCCGCTGGGCATGGTGATGGGCACCTGCGTGTACCACGTGGCGCACCAGCGGTTCTGGCAGGCGATCGGCAACATCGGGCAGAACGTGGAGATCCCGCAGTTCACCGAGGCCCTCTACGACGCGCGGGAGCTGGCCATGAGCCGCATGCAGGCCGAGGCCGAGCAGCTGGCCGCCGAGGGCATCGTGGGCGTGCAACTGCTGTCCCTGCCGCACAACTGGGGCGGGCACACCACGGAGTTCTTCGCGATCGGCACGGCGATCCGGCCGCTGCGCGAGGACCACACCATCGCCAAGCCGCAGCTCGTGCTGCCGCTGACGGACTGAGGGGGACGCACATGTGGGACACCCACCTGGTGGTGGCCGCGCTGCGGGCCGACCGGGCCGATGTCGAGTCCTACGCGCGGGTGCTCTCCCACGTGCTCGGTGACGCCCTGCCGCCGGGAATGGTCGAGGTGGAACGCAGGCGCGGCCTGTTCGGCCGGGGCGGTGAGCCGGTGGCGGTGCGCGTGCACGGCCAGGACCGGCTGCTGGAGCTGCGCGCGGGCAAGCGCGGCGGGGTGGAGGCCGAGGCGCACCAGGTGGTCCGCGGGGTGGTGATCAGCCGCAGGGCCGTGACCGTGGAGCAGTGGCTGGAGCTGCTCGCGGCCGAGTTGACCGGGCTCGCCGAGCGCGACGCCGCTGCCAGCGCCGCGCTCGGCCGCCTGCTCAACCAGTGAAGGACTTGAACAGGTTGGTGAACTCGTACAGGCCCTGCTGGATGCCCGAGCAGGTCGGTGAGACGCCACCGCTGCACCCGCCGTTGTCCCGGCCAACCGACCAGAACGCGAGCCGTCCGATGTGGTTGCTCTGCGCGTAGCTGAGCACCTGCTGGGCCACGGCCTGCGTGGTGACCATGCCGCTGTCGTTCACGCCGATCATCGGGGTGAGCCCCAGCATGGACTTCAGATCGGCATCGGACTTGCCGGGCCAGATCGTCTTCAGCTGGCCCAGGGTGGCGTTGGCGGCGCTGATGATCGCGTCGCCCCAGCCCCCGGTGTAGCCGAAGTCCATCACCATCGGGTTGACCAGCACGTTCAGCCCGCGCGATGCCGCGTCCTGCAACACCGACACGGAGAACGGGTCGACCCCGTAGTCCTGGCCCTGCACCCGCAGCGTGTAGCTGATCGTGGTGCCGCGGGCCTTCTGCACGTTGAGCAGCGCCTGGTTGACCGTGGCCGTCGGGATGGAGGCCTCGATGTCCACGTCCAGGCTGTTGCTGCCCACGGCGTCCAGGGACTTCAGGTACGCGTTGGTGAGCGCGTCCACCGAGCCGCACACGTTCTCCAGGTACGGCCCGGCCGCCCCGCCGGTGGACACCGTGACGCTGCCGCCCAGCGCGCGCAGGTCGTTGACCTCGCCGAGGACCCGGCTGTCGGTGAGCGGGATCGTGCCGCCCCAGGACGGGTTGCAGCCGGTGCTGTCGCCCAGCGCGAAGGCCAGGTTGAAGTTCTTCTGGCCGGTGGCCCTGGCCACCTCGGCCAGGGTTGGGCTCGCGTAGGTGATGTCGATGTACGGGGAGAACCGCGCGCCCGTCCCGGTCGGCGGGGACGTTGTTGTCGTTGTCGTGGTCGTGCTGGGCGGGGTCGTCGTGGTGCTGGTCGGCGGGGCGCCGCCGCCGCAGGGCTGGCCGTTGAGCTTGCAGTTGGCGGGCTGGCCGGAACCGTTGACCAGGAAGCCGAACGAGGCGCTCGCCCCGGCCGCGACCCCGCCGTTGTACTCGCGGTTGGTGAACACGTGGTGGTTGCCGCTGGGGGAGTCCTGCGCGTCCCAGTAGGACCCCAGGCTGGTGCCGCTGGGCAGGTCGAACTCCACCTTCCAGCTGCTCAGCGCCGAGGAGCCCGCGCTGACGGTGTACCTGGCCTGGTAGCCGCTGCCCCAGGTGGAGTCGGTGCTGAAGGCGGCCGTCGGCGAGGTGTCCGCACCGGCCATCCCGGACAGGGTGAACAGCGCGGCCACCGGAACTGCGGCGAGACCGGCCACCAGCAAACGCTTGGCGGACATGGTGAAGCTCCTTTACTCGACCACGAGTGTCTGACGCTGGATGCCCCAGCTGTCGGCCTGCGTGCCGGGCAGCCACACGTCGACGATGTCGTCCTTGATCCAGCTGCCGATGTCGGCTGCGTAGCAGTTTCCGTAGCCGGGCACGAAGAACCTGGTGCCCCAGGGGATGTTGCGCACGTCCACCGCACAGAAGCCCGGACCGGCGTGGTAGCCCAGCGCGGTCTGGCCGCTGTCGTTGTACGAGGTGACCCGGTAGGTCAGGGTGCTGCCCTTGGCCAGCGCGTACGGCGCGAGTTGCCCGGAACCGCCCACCCGGTACGCGGTGGAGACCTGGCCGATCGAGGGCTCCGAGCCGCTGGCCTCGCTCATCGCGTACAGCTGGTAGTTGGCGTCCGCACAGGGATTGGCGTCGGTGACGGTCAGCGTGGGCTGGCCCCAGTCGCTGATCCACTGCAGGGCCTGCCCGTTGCGGAAGGCCCGGTAGGCCACCGCCCCGGGCACCCGGTTGAAGGTGAACACCACCGAGGAGCCGCTGACCCCGCCGGACACCCCGCCGGGCGCGGGCAGCCGGGTGTCGACCGAGACCGGGGGCGTGAGGCTGCCCGGTGCCGTGCCCCCGGTGACCGGCCTGTCCGGGATGGGGCCGGGGTAGAAGTGCTGGCAGGCGGGGAAGGTGGCCGCGTGCGCGGGCTGGGCGGTCACGGTCAGTCCGGTGACGGCCAGTGCACAGGCGAGCAGCACGGGTGCAGAACGCATGGGGTCGACCTCTCTGCGGCAGGGGGCACAGAGTTGCGGGGCAGTCTGTGGTGTGGGGGCGAGGGCGCGTCACGCCCCCACACCACGCTGCCGCCCGCATCGAGCGACGCTCCGCTCTACGCGGGGAAGTTCCCGTTGGGTTCACGCGTGCCCCCAAACGGTAAGTGGCCTAGACCACACAGTCAATGGGTCTAGACCTTTTTGGGTGCTGTGCACACCGGCAGGACACACTGTCCGACGTGCAGAACACACCCTGGACGGCCACCGCCGCGACCGGCATCGGCTCGCTGCCCGGCACCGACCCCGGCGAGGCGGCCCGCGTGGTCGTCGGCGAGCTCCCCGAGTTGCCGCACCTGCCCGAACTGCCCGCGCGCGGGGTCGGCGCCGACCTGATCGGGCGCACCGCGGGCCTGCTGGTGGAACTGGCCGTGGAGGTGGTGCCCTCGGGCTACCGGGTGAGCGCGCGGCCCGGCCGCGACCACCGGCGGGCGGTGGACCTGCTCAGGTTCGACCTGGACGCCTTCGAGGAGGCCGTGGAGCGCGCCGGGGTGCGGCCCGAGGTGGTCAAGGTGCAGGCCGCGGGGCCGTGGACCCTGGCCTCCCAGGTCGAGCTCGCCAGGGGCCACCGCGTGCTGACCGACCGTGGAGCCCTGCGCGAGTTCGCGGCCTCGCTGTCCGAGGGCCTGGCCGGGCACGCCGCCGAGGTCGCCAAGCGCACCGGCGCCCGCGTGGTCGTGCAACTGGACGAGCCCGCGCTGCCCGCGGTGCTCAGCGGGTTGCTGCCCACCCCGTCCAAGCTGGGCATGGTGCCCGCCGTGCCCGAGCCGGAGGCCCGCGACCTGCTCGGCTCGGTGATCGAGGCCGCGCGGACCGCCACCGGCCAGCCGGTGCTGGTGCACTGCTGCGCGAACCGCCCGCCGTTCTCGCTGATCCGCGGGGCCGGTGCGGAGGGCATCGCCTTCGACCTGACCGCGCTGCACGGGGCGCCCACCTCGGTGTGGGACGAGATCGGCGAGACCTGGGACTCCGGCGCCACCCTGCTGCTGGGCCTGGTCCCCGGTATCGCCCCGGAGACCCCGCTGGAGCTGCGGGCCGCGGCCCAGCCCGCGCTGGACCTGGTGGACCGGCTCGGGTTCGATCGCGCCCTGCTGGCCGCGCGCGCCGTGCCCACCCCGTCCTGCGGGCTGGCCGGGGCGAGCCACGCGTGGGTGCGCCGGTCCCTGGCCCTGGTGCGCGACCTGGGCAAGGCGTTCGTGGAGCCGCCGGAGGGCTGGTGAGCCGAGTCACAGGCTGCTAGGTTAAGGAAACAAACTTAACTAATTGGGCTCCAACCGCCGCCGGCCCCTGCACCGGAGGAACCCATGCGCCTCACACCCGTGCTCGTCGCCGTGCTGGCGACGACGGCGATCGGCGTGCCCGCCACGGCCGCCACGGCCACGCAGATCCGCGTGGACCAGGTCGGGTACGCCACCGACGAAGCCAAGACCGCTTACCTGATGGGCACCAGCTCCTCGGCCGGTGCCGCGTTCACCGTGGTCGACCAGTCCGGGAAGACGGCGCTGACCGGCAAGCTCGGCGCCAGCACCGGCAAGTGGAGCACCGCCTACTCGGCCGTCTACCCGATCGACCTCAGCGCGCTGCGCACCGCGGGCACGTACCAGGTCAAGGTCGGCGGCACGAGTTCGCCCGCGTTCCGCGTGGACAGCGCCACCGCCCTGTTCGGGCCGGTCGCCGACGCCGTGGTGCGGTTCTTCCAGGCGCAGCGCGACGGATCGGAGGTGATCCCCGGCGCGCTCGGCCGCAAGCCCAGCCACCTCGCCGACAAGAAGGCCGACGTCTACGACACGCCGACCTTCAACTCCGACGACGCGATCACCAGCAAGCTCAAGAAGTCCGGCGGCCCGGTCGACGTCTCCGGCGGCTGGTTCGACGCTGGCGACTACCTCAAGTTCACCGAGACCACCTCCTACGCGGTGACCAACCTGCTGCTGTCCCAGCGCAGCAACCCCAGCGCCGCGCTGGCCGCCGAGTCCCGCTACGGCCTGGACTGGCTCGAGAAGATGTGGGACGGGGACAAGGGCGTGCTCTACGCCCAGGTCGGCGTCGGCAACGGCGGCAGCAAGGGCGATTTCGTCGGGGACCACGACGTGTGGCGGCTGCCCGAGGCCGACGACGCGCTCAACGTCAAGCCGGGGGACAGCCAGTACTACGTGAAGTACCGCCCGGTGTTCCGCGCCAACAACCCCGGCCAGTCGATCAGCCCCAACCTGGCGGGCCGGGTGGCCGCGGCCTTCGCCGTCGCGGCGCAGAACCTGGCCGCCAGCGACCGTGCCACCGCCACGAGGTACCTGGCCACGGCCGCCGCGGTGTACGGCAAGGCCAACACCTCGGGCGGCTCGCTCGTCTCCGCGTACCCGCACAGCTACTACCCCGAGTCCTCCCACCTGGACGACCTGGAGCTGGGCGCCGCGGAGTTGGCGCTGGCCGGTCGCGCGCTCGGTGACAGCCGGGCCGCCGGGTGGACCCAGGACGCGGGCAAGTGGGCCAAGTCCTACCTCGGCGGCGGCGACAAGGGCACGCTCAACGTGTACGACACCAGCGCGCTGGCCCACGCGGACCTGGTCAGGCTCATCCGCGGTTCCGCTCAGGTGAAGATCGACGTCACCGAGGCGCAGCTGCTCGCCGACCTCAAGCGCCAGCTCCAGGACGGGGTCGCCGAGTCCGCGCGCAGCCCGTTCCGCACCGGGGCCTCGGTCACCGACTTCGACGTCGCCAGCCACAGCTTCGGTTACGTGGCAACGGCCCTGCTCTACCGTTCGCTGACCGGTTCGCACGACTACGACGCCTTCGCCACCCAGCAGCGCGACTTCACCCTGGGCTCCAACGCCTGGGGCACCTCGCTGGTCGTCGGCGTGGGCAGCACCTTCCCGCACTGCATGCAGCACCAGGTCGCCAACCTGGCGGGCAGCCTGGACGGCGGCGGCAAGGTGGTCGTCGGCGCCGTGGTCAACGGCCCCAACGGAGCCGGTTCGTTCAAGAAGATCGACGACCTGCCCGAGGGCGGCAAGTCCTGCGGGGTGTCCTCGTTCAAGCAGTACGACTCCAGCAGCTCGCGGTACATGGACGACGTCCGCACCTGGCAGAGTTCGGAGCCCGCGCTGGACTTCACCTCCACGGCCGCGCTGGCGATGAGCCTGACCGCGGGAAAGGCCTGATCACCGCCAACCTGGCAATCCGTACAGGGAAAACTTAGGAATCTCGCACCTCGACCTTCAGCTTCCCCGCAGGTGCGTGACCGAACCTGGTCGTCATGGCCTTGAGAGCTGGCGGAACCTGGACTCGGTCGCGCGTTGTCGGTGTGCTGTGCGCGATGTCGGTCGGCGCCGTGGTGGCAGGGCTCACCATCGGCGCCGGCTACACCGCGCAGGTGCACGGCCAACCGGTCGCCGTGTCCGCCACGCCCAGCGCGGTCAGCCGGGCCACCCGCACCACGACCACCACCGCCACGCCACCGCCCGCCACGTCCAGCGGCGGCCCGGCCAAGTCCCCGGACGACGCGCTCGCCGAGGCGCTGGCCCCCGTGCTGGCCAACCTCACCGGCCAGCTCTCGGTGGGCGTACTGGACGTGAGCACCGGCACCTCCGCCAGCTACAACGGCAAGCAGAGCTTCACCACGGCCAGCATCGTCAAGGCCGACATCCTCGCGGTGCTGCTGTTGCAGACCCAGCAGCAGGGCATCTCGCTGACCTCGGGCCAGCAGCAGGCCGCCCAGCAGATGATCGAGAACAGCGACAACGACTCGGCCACCGCGCTGTGGGACGAGGCGGGCAGCGAGGCGGGCATGCGGGCCGCCAACACCAGGTTCGGGCTCACCGCCACCGATCCCGGCGCCGACGACTACTGGGGGCTGACCACCACCACGGTCGGCGACCAGTTGCAGTTGCTGACCGCGCTGACGACCAGCCGCTCACCGTTGTCGCAGGCGGCCCGTTCCTACGCGATCGGCCTGATGAGCAACATCGAGCCGGACCAGGTGTGGGGCGTGTCCGCGGCGGCTGACCGCGGGACGACGCCGGTGCTGAAGAACGGCTGGCTGCCCGTGGACGCCGACAACGACCTGTGGGCCGTGAACAGCATCGGCCAGGTCGTCAGCGGGGGGCACACGTTCCTGATCGCCGTGCTGTCCGGCTCGCAACCCGACGAGGACACGGGCATAGCCCAGGTCTCCGCCGCCGCCAAAGCCGCCGTCAAGCCCTTCCTGTGACGCCGACGGCGAGTCCCGCTCACCGGCGCGCGAGTCCCGCGTGGTGACGCCTGAACCCCGCGTGTCGGCGCGTCCGGTACCGCGTGTCGGCGCCAGCGGTACGCCGTGTTCGCGCCCGCCGTGCGGCCTCCCACGAACTGGGAAACCGCCCGCGGAGCGCCGACACACCGCCCGCGAAGCGCGAACACACCGTGCAGGAAGCGCCGACACGCCGCCCGCGAAGCGCCGACACGCGCCGCCTGCACCCCACGCCGCACGCTGCGCTCAGCCCAGCACCGCCAGGCTCACCCACCCCGTGCCGACCACCAGCACCGTGGACGCCGCGCCGAGCAGCAGCGCCCGCAGCCCGGTCTTGGCCATCGCCCGCAGGCGGACCGCGCAACCGAGCCCGAACAACGCGCCCGCCAGCAGCCAGGTGCTGCCGTCCTTGGCCAGGTCCAGCGCCCACGCGGGCAGCACGTCCAGGCTGCGCAGCACCACCATGGCCAGGAACCCGAGGACGAACACCGGCACGAGCGGCGGCCGCTCACCGGTGGAGTTGGCGGCCCGCCGCCAGACGCCCATGCCCGCGACGACCGGAGCCAGGAGCACGACCCGGCTGAGCTTGATCGCCACGGCCGTGCCCACGGCGGCGGCCCCTGCCGGTGAGGCGGCGACCACGACCTGTGCGACCTCCTGCACGGTCAGCCCCGACCACCGGCCCAGCGCCAGCCCGTCGGCGAGCAGCGGCAGGGTCAGCATCGTGAGGCTGCCGAACACCGTGACCAGCGCGACCGCCGTGGCGACCTCGTCCTCCTCGGACTCGACCACGCCCTCGGCGGCGGCGATCGCGGACGCGCCGCAGATCGAGAACCCGGTGGCGACCAGCATGGACAGCCCGCGCGACACACCGAACAGGCGGCCCAGTGCGAGCGTGCCGAAGAAGGTCACCGCGACCGTGACGACGACCGCCAGCACGGTGCCCGCCCCCAGCGCGAGCACCTGTGGCACGGCCAGTTGCAGGCCGACGAGCACCACCCCGGCCCGCAGCAGGCGCTTGGTCCACAACGACAGCACAGGCCGTACCGAGGAGGGCAGGACCGGCAGGTTGCCGACCACCACGCCCACGAGCACCGCCACCATCAGGATTCCCACGCCGAGAGCCTGCGCCCGCGGCCCGCGTGGCGGTAGCGGTCAACCGGGCACCGGGTCATACCCTGGGGCTATGACTCCCGACCTGGACTCGTTGCGGCTGCTCGTGCTCGTGGCCGAACTGGGCAGCCTGGGCCGGGCCGCGGAGGAACTGGGCATCGCGCAGCCCTCGGCGAGCAAGCGGCTGGCGACCCTGGAGCGCAGGCTCGGCCTGGCGCTGGTGGACCGCACCCGGCGCGGGTCCACCCTCACCGAGCCGGGGCAGGTCGTCACCGACTGGGCCCGCCGGGTGCTGCACGAGGTGGACGGCCTGCTCACCGGGGCACAGGCCCTGCGCGAGCGCCAGGACGCACAGTTGCGGGTGGCGGCCAGCCTCACCGTGGCCGAGCACCTGGCGCCGGGCTGGCTGGGGGAGTTGCGCCGGTCGCGGCCGGAGCTGCACGTGGGGCTGCGGGTGGCCAACTCGGACGCGGTGCTCGACCTGCTGCGCCGCGGGGAGGTGGACCTGGGCTTCGTGGAGTCGCCGACCGTGCCGCGCGAGCTGGCCAGCCGGGTGGTGGCGGTGGACCGGCTGGTGGTCGTGGTGCTGCCCGAGCACCCGTGGGCACGGCGCCGACGCCCGGTGGACGCCGGGGAACTGGCCGCCACCCCGCTGGTGGTGCGCGAACCCGGCTCGGGCACCCGCGAGACCCTGGATCGCGCGCTGCGCAGGGTCACCGCGCGCGCCGAACCGTTGCTGGAACTGGGCTCCACCACCGCCGTGCGCGGTGCGGTGATCGCCGGGGCCGGACCGGCCGTGCTCAGCGAACTGGCCGTGGCCACCGACCTCGCCGAGGGCCGCCTGGTGCCGGTCGAGGTACCCGGCATCGACCTGCGCAGGCGCCTTCGTGCGGCCTGGCCCGGCGGTCGGCGGCTGGTCGGACCGGCCGCCGAGCTGCTCGCGGTGGCTACCAGACCGCGCCGATAGTCGTGGACAAGCGGCAAACGGCGGTATTAACTGCCCCGAACGCACCCACCCCCTCGCCAATCCCGCGCAGTGGCGGACAATGGAGGGATGAAGTGGTTCCCGTGGCGACGTCGCCGCGTCGAGCACGACAGGGCTGAGGCCGTCGAGCCGGATTCCGAGCAGGTCGCGGAGTGGCTCGAACCGGCATCGGCGGACCCCGTCGCGCTCGTGGAACGGTTCTGGCAGCGCTGGCAGGACCAGCTGCCGCAGATCAACTCGGCCCTGGGCGACAGCGAGCCCAAACGCATCGAGCACCTGCTCTGCGAGGAGGTCGCCGCGATCCACCCGGAGCTGCACTTCTCCGTGGAACGCGGGCAGCGCGCCGTGTACGCGCTGGTGGTCACCGGGCAGGAGCGCTCGGACCTGCGGCCCTACACCGACGCCTGGCGGGCCGCCGCCCCGCCCGAGGACCTGATCTGGGAGTACCACGACTCGGTACCGCCCGTGCCGGACCCGACCGAGGTCACCGTCAACATCGGGGAGCACCGCCTGCGCCTGGCCGACGTGCGCGTGGTCGCCCAGGTCGACGCCGACGCGGGCGTGGTGGACGTGGCCGTGCACCACCCCGGCCTGTCCCAGCTCACCGACGAGGCCCGTACCGCGATGACCTTCCTCCCCCTGGACGCCACCCTCGGCGAACGGCTCGCGGCCGAACGGCTGCGCCGGGTGGAGACCGCCGTCAGCGCGCCGGACGCAGCCATCACCTTGCTGGAGTTGCGCACCCTGGTCCGCGGCCTGGCGGGGCAGGACGCCGACGGCAACCCAATCGAGCACACCGACTCGGCCTGACTTGTCGGTGGTGGGCGTTAATCTGCCCCCGTGACCAGCAACGAAGACGTGCCCAACGAGGTCCGGGAGCGCCATGGGACGCTCGCGGAGGAGATCAGGGGCCACCAGTTCCGCTACTACGTGCTGGACTCGCCGACCATCACCGACGGCGAGTTCGACGTGCTGCTGCGCGAGTTGCAGGAGATGGAGGAGCGCTACCCCGAACTGGTCACGCCCGAGTCGCCCACGCAGCAGGTTGGCGGCACCTTCTCCACCGAGTTCACCGCGCACGACCACCTGGAGCGCCTGCTCAGCCTGGACAACGCCTTCGACCCGGACGAGTTCCGCGCGTGGGCGGAGCGGGTGGACAAGGAGATCGGCGACCAGGGCCACTTCCTGTGCGAGCTGAAGATCGACGGCCTCGCGCTGAACCTGCTCTACACCGACGGCAAGCTCACCAGGGCGCTGACCAGGGGCGACGGCCGCACCGGTGAGGACGTCACACTGAACGTGCGCACCCTGCGGGACATCCCGGAGCGGCTGACGGGCACCGAGGAGTTCCCGGTGCCCGCGCTGGTCGAGGTGCGCGGCGAGGTGTTCTTCCGGGTGGAGGACTTCGCCGAGCTCAACGCCGGGCTGGTCGAGGCGGGCAAGCCGCCCTTCGCCAACCCGCGCAACTCGGCCGCGGGCTCGCTGCGGCAGAAGGACCCCAAGGTGACGGCGAGCCGCCCGCTGCGGTTCATCAGCCACGGCCTGGGCAAGCGGGAGGGCTTCGAGCCGCAGCGGCAGTCCGAGGCGTACCGGGCGCTGGCCGCGTGGGGGCTGCCGGTGTCCGCGCACACCAAGCTGTTGTCCACTGTGGATGAGGTGCTCGCGCACATCGAGTACTGGGGCGAGCACCGGCACGACGCCGAGCACGAGATCGACGGCATCGTGGTCAAGGTGGACGAGGTGCCGTTGCAGCGCCGCCTCGGGTCCACCTCGCGGGCCCCGCGCTGGGCCATCGCGTACAAGTACCCGCCCGAAGAGGCCACGACCACCTTGCTGGACATCCAGGTGGGTGTCGGCCGCACCGGTCGGGTGACCCCCTTCGCGGTGACGGAGCCGGTCAAGGTGGCCGGGTCCACCGTGGCCAGGGCCACCCTGCACAACGCCTTCGAGGTCAAGCGCAAGGGCGTGCTGATCGGGGACCGCATCGTGCTGCGCAAGGCCGGTGACGTCATCCCCGAGGTGCTCGGTCCGGTGGTGGAGGCGCGCACCGGGCAGGAGCGCGAGTTCGTCATGCCGGTGGACTGCCCCGAGTGCGGCACCGAGCTGCGCTACGAGAAGGAGGGCGACGCCGACATCCGCTGCCCGAACACGCAGAGCTGTCCCGCGCAGCTGCGGGAGCGGCTGTTCCACCTGGCCAGCCGCAACGGGCTGGACATCGAGGTGCTCGGTTACGAGGCGGCCACCGCCCTGCTGGAGTCGCACGCCCTGGTGGACGAGGGCGACGTGTTCGACCTGGACGAGGACAAGCTGCTGGGTACCGAGCTGTTCCGCGCCCAGGACAAGAAGTCCGAGCGGGGCTACAAGCTCTCGGCCAACGGGGCCAAGCTGCTGGCGAACCTGGACACCGCCAAGCAGCGCCCGCTGTGGCGCGTGATCGTGGCCCTGTCCATCCGGCACGTCGGGCCGACCGCGGCCCAGGCCCTGGCCCGCGAGTTCGAGTCCTTGGACCGGGTCTTCGAGGCCAGCGAGGAGGAACTCGCCGCGGCCGAGGGGGTCGGCCCCACCATCGCGGCGGCCGTGCGCGAGTGGTTCGAGTGGGAGTGGCGCCGCGAGATCGTGGAGAAGTGGCGGGCCGCCGGGGTGCGGATGGCGGAGGAGCGCGACGATTCCACCCCGCGCACCCTGGAGGGCCTGTCCATCGTGGTGACCGGCACCCTGCCCAGCCTGTCCCGGGACGAGGCCAAGGAAGCGATCATGGTCCGCGGCGGCAAGGCGGTCGGCTCGGTGTCCAAGAAGACCTCGTTCGTGGTGGTCGGTGATGCGCCGGGGTCCAAGTACGACAAGGCCGTGCAGCTCAAGGTGCCCGTGCTCGACGAGGACGGCTTCCGTGTGCTGCTCGAACAGGGACCGGAGGCCGCGGCTGAGGTCGCCACCGTGGGGGAGGAGGCCGCCGCTGACGCGTAGCGGTTCCATCCGCCCTGGCCGGTGCCCTCCTCCTGCTGGTCTCGGCCTGCTGTGCGGTCGGGTTGGCGCCGGTGCAGGTGTTCACCAGCGCGCTCGCCGCGGCTGTGCCCAGCTTTCTGGCTGTGCTGGCGGCTGGGTGATCACCCGCTGCGCGGGTGCTCGCCCTGGCCGCCTGGCAGGCCGTGGGCGCGGTGCAGCTGCTAACCACACGGGTGCGCGCCTGGCGCGGTCCGCCAACGCCGTGGATCTGGTGCGCCACGCTGTTGGCGGTCACCGCGGCCCTGCTCGCCTCGGCCCTGGTCGGGCGCCTGCTCGTCTGCCTGCCGGACGGCTTGCCGCGCTGGCTGTGGCTCGTGCTGGTGCTGCCCGTGTTTCCTGTTGCCCGTCAACGGGGAGTGCTCCGTGTGCGGCACCACGGCCGCCTGCCCGCTGATCGCCCGCGCAGCGCGCCTGCCGCAGACCTCGGACTGGGTCATGCCCCTCGGTGTGTCCGCCGTGCAGTCACTGGGCCTAGCAGGGCAGCGCCCTGTTGTGGACCGTGTGTGTGGTGCCCTACGCGGTGCTCTGCCGTGCCGTCGCCGCAGTGGGCTCTCAGCGACCGGTGTAGGTGTCGAACACGTCACCGGCGAAGCTGGGCCACTGCTGCACGAACTCCGACATCTGCTGCATCTGCCGGGCCAGCGGTGACTTGGTGCCGGTGTTCTGCGGGGGCAGTTCCCTGGGCTGGACGGAGCGCGCGGAGGTGCTCGGCGGCGGGGTGACCTGCTGGGTGACCGTGACCTCCTTGGTGATCACCACGACCGGCGGGGTCGCGGCCTGCGGAGGCACGGTGGTGGTCGGCGGGGCCGTGGTCGTCGTCGACGGCTTGGGCGGTGCCGGGAGCGGGCCCGCGTTGCGGACCTGGGTCGCCTGGTCTGAGGCGTGCTGCACGGCCATCACCGCGACCACCGCGGCGAAGGTGATTCCGGTGATGCCCGCCGAGACGGCCAACGCGGCCTCGGGGTGCACCGACTTGCGGTGGCAGCGCATCCGGGTCTCCTCGTGGTCACCGCCGGGCGTCCCCAGCTGACTACGGAACGTACTGGACGTTCCGGGCGGTGGCCAAGCTCTGCGAACCGTTCCGTCGCAGATCACAGGGCGTTTAACTCGATCGAATGAATCGTTGTTACACGACTGAGCAATCGTGTTGCGCCGCGTGGCCGTGTTGCTCGACCCCCAGTGATCGGGCACGTTCAGTGATGAGGGTTGGAGGCCCACGATGCTGCAGGCTTGTCTGAACGGCGCCCGTGCCGCCGGATCACATCCCGCGCTGCCGATCACCCCGCAGCAACTCGCCGCCGACGCCGCCGCCGTGGCCGAACTCGGCGTGCTCGCGCTGCACATCCACCCGCGCGACGCCGCCGGGCTCCAGGTGCTCGCCGGCCCCGAGGTGGCCACCGCCGTGTCCGTCGTGCGCGCCGCCGTGCCCGGTGCCGAGATCGGCGTGACCACCGCGGCGTGGATCGCGCCCGACCCCATGCGCCGCGCCGAACTCGTCGCGGGCTGGAGCTGCCTCGCCGCCGGGCGGCCCGACATCGCCTCCGTCAACGTGCACGAGGCGGGCTGGTACGAGGTGTGCGAGTCCCTGCACACCGCCGGGATCGCCGTCGAACTCGGTGTGTTCCATTGCGCCGCGGCACAGGAACTCCGCCAGCGTGGACTGCCGCCAGCCGCCGTGCGTGTCCTCGCCGAGGTCCAGCCCGACGCCGCGGCACTCGACGAGGCCCACGCACTGCTCCAGGCCCTCGACTGGGTCGACTTGCCCGTACTGCTGCACGGTGAGGATGCCACCGCGTGGCCCGTGCTCGCCGCCGCCCGTCGGCTCGGCCTCGCCACGCGGATCGGCCTCGAGGACACGCTGCTGCTGCCCGACGGCCGCCCCGCCCCCGGCAACGCCACGCTCGTCGCCACCGCCCAGCGCATGTCCTGAAGGTGCCGTTCACGGCGCGGTGAGCGTGCCACGGCCGCCGCGAAGGTGGCTTTCACTGCGCTGAGCGCAGCGAATGGTCCTTTCGCAGCGCGTCTCGGTGGGGTCGTCATGAAGGTGCCGTTCGCGACGTTGAACGCCCTGAACGGCACCTTCGTGACACGTCACCCGTCTGTCCACACCCGCCGAGTTGTCCACATCCCGATCTTCAGCAAGATCAACTGTCGGGGTGGGGCGGTAGACTGGTACCGGGGTCGCCCCCCTGGGAGTGGCGGGGGATGTTCATGGGTAGGGGCGAGCGCCCCGGGCTCAGTCGGGCAGCACCACGGCCACGATTCCCGCCAGGTGGGCGAGCCGGGCCAGTTCGGCGGCGCGGAACATCGGGCCGCCCGGTCTGCCGACCAGCAGCACCCGCTCGGGCTTGCCCAGAGGGGTCGCGGCCAGTTCGGTGCCCAGCTCGCGCCAGGTCTCGGGTACCCAGCCCTCCTCGCCGTCGAGGATCGTCGCGCGCTGCAGCGGCAGCCACGGCGGGCTGTCCAAGCGGGTCTCCGGCGCGGCGGTGGAGGCGGCCAGCCGGTGCACCCCGTTGGCGTCCTGGGTCACCACGAGGGCCCAGCCGGCGCGGACGATGCGCGGCACGCCCTCGGTGAAGATCTGCAACCCGGCACGTGGCTGGGCGGCGACCTCCTCGACCAGCTCCAGCTCGCGGTGCGTGTTGAGCACCCCGGCATAGGGGCGCACGGCGTCCACCTCGACCCCGTCGATGGACTCGGCGGCGGTGATGAGCACGTCGGGCAGGCGGCCGGAGGGCAGTTCCACGACGAGGTCGTCGATGGCGACCCCCGGGGACCGCTCCACCACGTCCACGCTGAGGATGTCGGCCCCGATCTCGCCGAGCGCCGTTGCCACTGCGCCCAGGGTGCCGGGACGGTCCGGGAGCTGGACCCGGATCAGGAAGGACAAGGTGCGCGCCTCCTGCTTCGTGCGCGGAACCTCGCCGCCCGCGCGGTCGTGCCGGGCGCCGATTCTCGCAGACCCGGGTGACCATTCCGATCCTCCGTCCGCGTTGCGGGACGGTAAAATCACGGCCCCGCGCGCACGGCCCCGCCGATACCCGTTCGGACCTCGGCGTACGCGGGTCCTAGACTCGGTCGGTCCCCGCACATCCCATCCCATGCATGGAGAGACCCTCGCCGATGCCCAGCATCTCCCGAGACGAGGTCGCGCACCTCGCCCGGCTGGCCAGGTTGGCCGTGACCGAGGATGAACTGGACCTGTTCGCCGGCCAGCTCGACGTGATCCTGCAGTCGGTGGCCCGCGTCGGTGAGGTCGCCTCGCAGGACGTGCCGCCGACCTCGCACGCCGTGCCGTTGACCAACGTGTTCCGCGAAGACGTGGTCCGCCCCGGACTGACCCAGCAGCAGGCGCTGTCCGGCGCCCCGGCCGCCGAGGACGGGCGCTTCCGCGTGCCGCGCATCCTGGGGGAGGAACAGTGAGTGACCTGATCAGGCAGACGGCCGCCGAGCTGGCCGCGAAGATCGCCGCGCGGGAGGTGTCCTCGGTCGAGGTGACCCAGGCGCACCTGGACCGCATCACCGCGGTGGACCCGGCCGTGCACGCCTTCCTGCACGTGGACGCCGAGGGCGCGCTGGCCGCCGCCCGCAAGGTGGACGAGGACATCGCGCAGGGCCACGTGGCCTCCCCGCTCGCCGGGGTGCCGCTGGCGCTCAAGGATGTGCTCACCACGCAGGACATGCCCACCACCTGCGGCTCGAAGATGCTCGAGGGCTGGGTGCCGCCCTACGACGCGACCGTCACCCGGCGGCTGCGCGAGGCGGGCGTGATCATCCTGGGCAAGACCAACATGGACGAGTTCGCGATGGGCTCCTCCACCGAGAACTCCGCCTACGGCCCCACCCGCAACCCGTGGGACCTCAACCGGATCCCGGGTGGTTCCGGCGGCGGCTCCTCCGCGGCACTGGCCGCCTTCGAGGCCCCGCTGGCCATCGGCACCGACACCGGCGGCTCGATCCGCCAGCCCGGCGCGGTCACCGGCACGGTGGGCGTCAAGCCCACCTACGGCGGTGTCTCCCGGTACGGCCTGGTGGCGTTCTCCTCCTCGCTGGACCAGGCCGGTCCCTGCGCCCGCACGGTGCTGGACGCGGCCCTGCTGCACGAGGTGATCGCCGGGCACGACCCCCTGGACTCCACCTCCATCGACCAGCCGGTGCCCGCCGTGGTCGCCGCCGCGCGCGCCGGTGCCGCCGGTGACCTCAGCGGTGTGAAGGTCGGCGTGGTGCGCGAGTTCCGCGGCGAGGGCTACCAGCCGGGCGTGGTCGCCGCCTTCGACACCGCGGTGGACCAGCTGCGCAAGCTGGGCGCCGAGGTCGTCGAGGTGTCCTGCCCCAGCTTCACCCTGGCGCTGCCCGCGTACTACCTGATCGCGCCGAGCGAGTGCTCCTCGAACCTGGCCCGGTTCGACGCCATGCGCTACGGCCTGCGGGTCGGCGAGGGCGATGCCGCGCTGTCGGCGGAGCAGGTCATGTCGCTGACCCGCGAGGCGGGCTTCGGCCCCGAGGTCAAGCGGCGCGTCATCCTCGGCACCTACGCCCTGTCGGCGGGCTACTACGACGCCTACTACGGCTCGGCGCAGAAGGTGCGCACGCTGATCTCCCGCGACTTCGCCGCCGCCTACGAGCAGGTGGACGTGCTGGTCGCGCCGACGACCCCGACCACGGCCTTCCCCATCGGCGAGCGGGTCGGCGACCCGATGCAGATGTACCTGGCCGACCTGTGCACCATTCCGTCGAACCTGGCGGGCAACGCGGCCATGAGCGTCCCCTGTGGACTGTCCGAGGAGGACGGTCTTCCGGTCGGCTTCCAGATCATGGCCCCGGCACTGGCCGACGACCGGATGTACCGGGTCGCCGCGGCCTACGAGGTGGCCCGCGACGCGGCCGCCGGTGGCGCACTGATCCACCGCGTGCCCGAACTGGAGGCCAGCGCCCGATGAACAACTCCGCGAAGAACATCCGCACCGCCATCACGCTGATCGGCTCGCTGATCGGGGTGATCGCGGCCGGTGCGCAGGCGCGCAAGGCGTTGGAGAAGAAGGACAAGCTGTCCCTGGTGAACGCGGCGGCCAGCGTGCTGGTGGCGCTGACCGGCGGCGCGCTCGCCATCCGTGGCGCGCGGAAGGACGAGGAGCAGTGACCGCAGTGGCCGAGCTGATGGACTACGACGAGGTCCTGGAGCGGTTCGACCCGGTGCTCGGGCTCGAGGTGCACGTCGAGCTGAACACCAACACGAAGATGTTCTGCGGCTGCGCGAACGTCTTCGGCGGCGAGCCGAACACCAACGTCTGCCCGACTTGCCTGGGCATGCCCGGCGCGCTGCCGGTGGTCAACGGCACCGCGGTCGAGTCGGCGATCCGCATCGGGCTGGCGCTGAACTGCGAGATCGCGCAGTGGTGCCGGTTCGCGCGGAAGAACTACTTCTACCCGGACATGCCCAAGAACTTCCAGACCTCCCAGTACGACGAGCCGATCGCCTTCAACGGCCACCTCGACGTGCTGCTGGACGACGGCGAGGTCTTCCGGGTCGACATCGAGCGCGCGCACATGGAGGAGGACACCGGCAAGTCGCTGCACGTGGGCGGCGCCACCGGCCGCATCCACGGTGCCGAGCACTCGCTGCTGGACTACAACCGCGCTGGCGTGCCGCTGATCGAGATCGTGACCAAGCCGCTGGTCGGCACCGGGGCGCGGGCACCGGAGGTGGCCAGGGCGTACGTCTCCGCGCTGCGCGACCTGCTGCGCGCACTGGGCGTGTCCGACGTGCGCATGGACCAGGGCTCGCTGCGCTGCGACGCCAACGTCTCGCTGATGCCCAAGGGCACCGAGGTGTTCGGTACCCGCACGGAGACCAAGAACGTCAACTCCCTGCGCAGCGTCGAGCGCGCCGTGCGCTACGAGATGACCCGGCACGCCGCGGTGCTCGCGGGCGGCGGCACCATCCGCCAGGAGACCCGGCACTTCGACGAGTCCACCGGCAGCACCTCCTCGGGGCGCGCCAAGGAGACCGCCGAGGACTACCGGTACTTCCCGGAGCCCGACCTGGTGCCGATCGCGCCCGCGCGCGAGTGGGTCGAGCAGTTGGCGGCCACCCTGCCGGAGCTGCCCTGGCAGCGTCGCCAGCGCATCCAGGCCGAGTGGAACCTCACCGACCTGGAGCTGCGGGACCTGGTCAACGCCGACGCGCTGGACATCGTCGCGGCCACGGTCGACGCGGGCGCACCGCCCGCCGAGGCGCGGTCCTGGTGGGTGTCGTACCTGTCGCAGAAGGCCAACGCCACGGGCACCGAGCTCACCGCGTTGCCGATCACCCCGGCCCAGGTGGCCAAGGTGATCGCGCTGGTGGCCGAGGGCAGCCTGACCAACAAGCTGGCCCGCGAGGTCGTGGACGGCGTGCTGGCCGGTGAGGGCGAGCCCGAGCAGGTCGTGGAGCAGCGCGGGCTCAAGGTCGTCTCGGACGACTCGGCCCTGCTGGCGGCGATCGACGAGGCGCTGGCCGCGCAGCCGGACGTGGCGGAGAAGATCCGCGGCGGCAAGGTGGCGGCGGCGGGCGCGATCGTGGGTGCGGTCATGAAGGCCACCAAGGGCCAGGCCGACGCCAAGCGCGTCCGCGAGCTGATCATCTCCCGCTGCGAGAGCTGACCGCGCGCCACCAACCGACCGCGAGTCCCGCTCTGGGGACGACGAGTCCCGCTCAGCAGCAACCGAGTCCCGCCCAGCGGTGGTCCGCAGGGCGGGACTCGTGCGTTGGAGAGCGGGACTCGCGTGCGGGAGAGCGGGACTCGCCGGGGGCGGTCAGTCGGTGGGGCTGCCCTGGGGACGGATGATCAGCACGACCCGGTCGTCGCTGGAGACGGGCTTGCCGCCGTCCTTGTTCACGGTGCCGATCAGCGCGTGCTGCTCGTCCACGATGTCCACCGCGGCGATCTGCCCGTAGCCGTGGCTGTCGTCCAGGGCCTGCACGGGCTTGCCGCTGAACGAGCCGTTCTTGTTCAGCGCGAGGTTCTGCACCCCGGGGCGGTGCGTGGTGGCCACCATGATCATGGAGCTGAACGCGGCGCAGCCCGCCACACCGGGCTTGTCCGGCCAGGTCCACGCGGGCGCGCCCACCGGCTTGCCGGGACTGACCTTGTACAGCTGGTCGCCGGTGCCGGTCTGGTCAGTGACCCAGGTGGTGCCGCCGTCCAGGGTGGTGCACACCCCGCCGGGCGCGCTCAGCCCGGAGGCGATCACCGCCGAGTCCGGGTTCGGGTTGCCCGCGGCGGGCTTGCCCGCACCGTCGATGCGCAGCAGCTTGCCCGCGAGCGAGTTCGGGTCGGCGGCGGCACCCGGGTCACCGGCGTCCCCGGTGGCCACGAGCAGCGCCCCCTTGTGGTCCACGGCCAGCGAGCCGCGGTTGTCGCGGGCGCCCTTGGGGATGCCGGTGAGCACGGGCTTGGGGCTGTCGCCGGGCGCGAACCGCACCACGCGGTTGTCGCTGGCGGTGGTGATGTACGCGTAGACGAGCTGGTCCTCGCGGTAGGTCGGGGACAGCACCAGGCCGGTCAGCCCGCCGTCCCCGCTGGCGTCCACGTCCAGCTTGGCGATCTGCTTGGGATCCACGTCGCGCTGGAGGGTCAGCACCCGGCCCGTGCTGCGCTCGGCGCCCAGCCCGGTCGCGCCGCCGGGCAGCGCGGCCACGGCGGAGACCGGGGACAGGCAGGTGCCGATCACGGCGGTGTCGAAGTCCTTGCAGCCCTGGGGCGGCGGAATGGAGGTGGGCGGGCCGGAGCGGCCGTTGGGGCCGCCGCCACTGCCGCCCGCGTCGGTGCCGCCGGGCAGGTTGGGCTGGGGGCCTGCCTGCTCGGTGAGCCTGGACTGCGGTTGCCAGGTGGGCGCGGGCCCGGACTGCTCGGGGAAACTCGCGCAGGCGGTCAGCACCAGGCCGAGCGCCACCGAGGGCAGGACCACTCGGCTCGCACGTCGCATGATGACCCAGCCTAGGTGCGCTGCCGTGAATCCGGGGTGAGCGGGTGCCAACGGCGCACGGTGGCGACCCGGTCCAGCAGCAGGCTCAGCTCCTCCCGCACCACCTCGGGGGCCTCCAGCGGCAGGAAGTGCGTGGTGGGCAGCACACGCATCCGGGCCTGCGGCAGCGCGGCCAGCGCACTGGCCGAGGTGGCCGCGTCGGCGAGCACGTCGTAGCGGCCGGACAGCAGCGTGACCGGGCAGCGCAGGCCGGACAGGTCCTGCGCGGGCTCGGCGGCCAGGGCGGCGGCCAGCGTGAAGTACCAGCGCCAGTCGTGCGCGCGGAACCGGCGCATCATCGCGACGACCGCCCCCGAGGTGCTGCCCGGCAGCATGAACCCGCTGTGCCGGAGCAGGGTCATGGTCAGCCCGTTGACCGGGAACCGGTGCGTGACCAGGTCCAGCAGCGGCCCGGCCAGCCGCAGGGCCTGGGTGCCGCCCCGGGCCAGTTCGCGGCGCAGCCCGGTGGGCAGGCCGAACGGGCCGCCGACCCCTGCGTAGAAGTCGCCGGGGGTGCCCGCGGCCAGCATCAGGCCGGTGACCCGGTCCGGGTGGCGCAGCGCCAGTTCGGCGCCGACCATCACGCCCACCGACCAGCCCAGCACCACGCAGCGCTCCACCCCGGTGGCGTCCAGCACGGCCAGGGCGTCGGCCACGTGGTCGTCCAGGGTGACGCGGGCGGGATCGGCGGGCCGCGCGGAGCCCATGGTGCCGCGGTGGTACCAGCTGTGCACGCGCACACCGCAGTCCGGCAGCAGCAGACCGGGCCAGCTCTCCGGGACCGTGCCCAGGCCGGGGCACAGCAGCACCGGGGGACCGGCCGACTCGGTGGACCAGGTCCGGATCCTGGTGCCGTCGGTCGACAGGACTTCGTCTTCCCGCATCGGCAGTAGTGTGCCACTGTGCCCGAGGCAACCCCTATCACCGTGCTGGTACCGGACGACCACGCCCTGTCCGCCCTCGCCGCAGTGCCCGGGGTGCGCCCGCTGCGCTACGAGGTGGGGCAGGACCTGCCCGCCGACGCCGCCGAGGCCGAGGTGCTGATCCCGCCGTTCCTGGCCGGACGCAAGGCCGTGCCCCTGGTGGCGCGGCTGCCCAAGCTGCGGCTGGTGCAGCTGCTCAGCGCCGGTGCCGAGGTGTGGCTCGGCCAGTTGCCCGAGGGTGTGGCCCTGTCGACCTGCCGTGGCGCGCACGGTGGCAGCACCGCGGAGTGGGTGCTCGCCGCTCTGTTGTCCTTCTACCGCCACCTCCCCTCGTTCGATCGGGCCCAGCGGGCGGGCCGCTGGGACTTCCAGGTCACCGACACCTTGCAGGACAAGCGGGTGCTCGTCGTCGGGGCCGGTGACCTCGGGCGCGAGCTCAAGCGCCGTCTGGACCCGTTCGACGTGACGGTCACCCTGGTGGGCAGGACCGCGCGCGACGGGGTGCACGGCGAGCACGAACTGCCCGGACTGCTGGCCGCCCAGGACGCGGTTGTCATCGTTGTACCGCAGACCACCGACACTCTTGGCATGGTCGACAGCAAGTTCCTCGCGGCCATGGACGACGGGGCGATCCTGGTCAACGCCGCGCGGGGCCCGGTCGTGGACACCGAGGCGCTGCTGGCGGAGCTGCGCACCGGGCGGCTGCGCGCGGCGCTGGACGTGACCGACCCGGAGCCGCTACCGGAGGGACATCCCTTGTGGGAGATGGACAACGTGCTGATCACCCCGCACGTGGCTGGCAGCACGACAGGCCGGGAGAAGCGCGCCTACCGGATCGCCGCGGCCGAGGTGGCGCGCTTCGTCCAGGGCCTGGAACCGCGCAACCTGGTCCGAGGCGAGTACTAGCGGTGCTCTGTTCGGCGGTCCCGTACGGGCCCGCCTTGCCCTAGTTTGCGCCCGGTGAGCACCTTCGACGCCACTGAGTTCACCGCAGGGGGCACGCACCACTTCGAGGAGGACGAGGAGTACGGCGAGCCGGGGCCACCTGCCAAGGAGCCGCTGCGCTGGCACGCCGGGGCCGACCTCGGCCTGCTCGCGCTGCGCCTGATGCTCGCGGGCATCGTCGGCGTGCACGGGGCGCAGCGCCTGTTCGGCGTGCTCGGCGGCAAGGGCATCGAGGACTTCGCGAAGTCCTTGCAGACGGCCGGGTTCAAGCAGTCCGGCACCCTGGCGTACGCCCTGGCGGGCACCGAACTCGGCGGCGCCGCGCTGCTGGTGCTGGGCCTGCTCACCCCGCTCGCGGCGGCCGCCGTGCTCGCGGTGGTCGGCAACACCGTCGTGCTGGACTGGAACGGCGGCCTGTCCGCCTACGAGTTGGCCGCCATGCTGGGCGCCAGCGCCTTCGCCCTGCTGTTCGCCGGACCGGGCCGCATGGCGCTGGACCGGCCGTTGCCCTGGTTCCGCCGACCCCTCGGTTTCGGCACGGTCTTCCTCCTGCTGGCCGTCAGTGCCGTGGCAGCGCTGCACTTCCTGCTGCGCTGAGCCTGCCGTCCAGCATCGTCACGGTGCGGTCCACCAGGTCCAGGTGAGCCAGGTCGTGGGTGACCACGAGGGTCGCGACCTGGTGCGTGTCGGTGACGCGGCGCAGCAGTTCCACCACGGCCCGGCCGCGTTCGTGGTCCAGGGCCGAGGTCGGCTCGTCCACGAGCAGTACCGAGGGCTCGCCCATGAGCGCCCGCGCCACGCCAACCCGTTGCCGCTGACCGCCGGAGAGCTGGTGCGGTCGGCGGTTCACCTGCTCGGTGAGGCCGACCTCGGCGAGCAGGCGCTGTGCCCGCGCGCGGTCCTGGCGGCCTCCGATGTGGCCGACCAGCAGCAGTTGGTCCAGCGCGGTCAACGCGGGCAGCAGGTTCGCCTGCTGGAAGACGAATCCCACGGTGCCGGTGACCCGCACCGAACCGGCTTCCGGGGCGATCAGCTTGCCCGCCACGGCGAGCAGGCTCGACTTGCCCGAGCCGGACGGCCCGGTGACGGCGACGAACTCGCCCGGGGCCACGTGCAGGCTCACCCGGTCCAGTGCGGTCACCCGGCGGTCGCCGTCGGGGTAGGTCAGCAGGACTTCGTCCAGGTGCAGGCTCATCGCCGGCCCTGTGCTTGATGATTCGTTCGCAAGCTCACTCATCGTGCGGCTCCCAGTGCGGTCAACGGGTCGACGGTGGTCACGCGGCGTACCGCGAAGGTGGCGCCGACGAGCCCGACCAGGACCATCAACGCCATCGGAACGAGCACAGTGGACGGTGCGAGCACGAACGGCACGGCGGTGCTGGCGGCCAGTCCCAGGCCGGTGGCCAGCGCGGTGCCCAGGCCCGCGCCGATCACCAGCACCAGGGCGGCTTGCCCCAGTGCGTCGCGCAGCAGGTAGGAACGGCTGGCGCCGATCGCCCGCACCACGGCGAGGTCGTGGCCGCGCTGCATGGTCCACACGGTGAAGAACGCGCCGACCACCAGCGCCGAGATGCCCAGCAGCAGCCCGGTCATCAGGTTCAGCGAGCCCTGTTCCGAGGAGTAGCTGCCGACGGCCGAGTACGCCTCGGTCCTGCTCAACGTGGTCAGACCTGCCGAGGACAGGTCGGCGCCGGGCTCGGCGTCCACGAGGATCGCCGTGGCGCCGGAGGTGTGCGCGACGCGGCGCCACGTGTCCAGTGAGACGTACACCGCGGGCAGGTGGTTCAACGAGTGCTCCGAGGTGCTGCCGGTGACGACCAGGTCCTGGTCGTTGACCCGCACATGGCTGCCGGTGGCCAGCCCGAGCGAGGGTGGCACGAGCACGCCACCGGCGGTGGGGGAGCTGCCGGGGACTCCGCCGAGTACGGCGACGGCCCCCGTCAACTTGGCGGTAGAGACGCCGATGGGCGTGGCGGAGTGGACGCCCGCCTTGGCGGCGAGCGCGCGCTGGTCCTGCTCGCTGACCGAGCTGGTCGCGAAAGAGACCTTGGGCTCGGCGGAGAAGGCCAGCGCCGTGCCGGGCAGTGCGTCCACAGCGGACACACTGGCCGCGCCGAGACCGGCGGTGAGCCCGGTCAGCAGCACGACCATCAGTGTCATCAGGGCGATGACACCGCAGAACAGGCTGAAGCGGCCGCGGGCGAACCGCAGCTCGCGCAGTGCGAGGAACATGCCACCAGCCTGCTGCGGCACGGCCCGCGGCACATCAATCGAAGGTTGGAGGCGCGCCCGCGCGAAGCGGGTTAGCGTTGCGGTGCCATGAGAACCAGTTCCTTCGCCCTCGTCCTGCTGCGCAGGTCGCTGCACGTGCTGTTCTTCGTGCTGCTCGCGGTCGGTGTGCGCTCGGTGCCGACCGCGGTCTGCGCCGCCGTGTTGCTGGCCTGGTACCTGGTCGGGGTGTTGCTGGCGCGGCGGACGCGGCAGCGGGCCGTGGCCGTGTGGTGGCTGCTCGTGCTCACCGCGGGCTGGGTCGGGCTTGTGCTGCTGTCGGCCGACTTCGTGTGGGTGGCCTTCGCATTGATGCTGCTGCACCTGCAAATGCTGCCGATGCGACTGGCCGTCACGGCGATGGTCGGGCTGACGGCCGTTGCCGCGTTCGTGGGCGGTCAGCGGGGGTTCGCGGGCGTGCTCGGACCGGTGATCGGCGCGGGCATCGCCACCGTGATGACGATCGTCTACAAGGGACTGCGCGACGAGAGCGAGGCCAACGCCGCGCTCACCGCCGAACTCGCCGTGGCCGCCGAGCGCGAGCGCATGGCGCGCGAGATCCACGACACGGTGGCGCAGGGGCTGTCCAGCATCGTGCTGCTCCTGCAGTCGGCCAACGCGGGCGAGCACCTCGACACCGCGCTGGGCACGGCGCGGGACAGCCTGGAGCAGGCACGCCGGGTCGTGCGGGCCATGACTCCGGCCGAACTGGACGGTCGCCCGCTGGCCGACGCGCTGCGCAGGCTCGCCACCGCGCAGCGGGCGGAGTTCCTCGTGGACGGGGATCCCGTGCCGCTGGCGACCCAGGTGGAGGTGACCCTGTTGCGGGTGGCCCAGGGCGGGCTGGCCAACGTGCGGGCACACGCCGCCGCCGACCGGGTGCGGGTCACGCTGACGTACCAGCCCGGGGCGGTGAGCCTGGACGTGGTCGACGACGGACGGGGCTTCGACCCGGCCCGGCCACCGGGCAGCGCCCCGACCTCCGGCACCGGCGTGGGCCTGTCGGCGATGCGTGCCCGGCTCGCGGAGGTCGGTGGGCAGCTGGTGGTGGAGTCGGCGCCGGGTGGCGGCACGGCCCTCGGCGCGAGGATCCCGACGTGATCAGGGTGCTGCTGGTGGACGACCACCCCGTGGTGCGGGCGGGGCTGCGCGCGCTGCTCGCCGAGGCGCCCGACGTCGAGCTGGTCGGTGAGGCGGGCGACGGGCAGCGCGCCGTGGAGTTGGCGGCCCAGGCCGATGTCGTGCTGATGGACCTGCAACTGGGGCAGGGCATCGACGGGGCGGAGGCGACGCGGCGGATCTGCGCTGGCGACAGCGGGGCGCGGGTGCTCGTGCTGACCACGTACGACAGCGACGCCGACATCCTGCGCGCGATCGAGGCCGGTGCGACAGGGTACCTGCTCAAGGACACCCAGCCCGCCGAGCTGCTGCGTGCGATTCGCGGCGCGGCGAGCGGGCAGACCGTGCTGGCGCCGCTGGTGGCCTCCCGGTTGGGCGCCCGCAAACGCATGCCCGGCACGGCTTTGACCGCCCGTGAGACCGAGATCCTGCAACTGGCCGCCGAGGGCGCGAGCAACCGCGCCATCGCACGGCAGTTGTTCATCACCGAGGCGACCGTGAAGTCCCACCTGGTGCAGGTGTTCGGCAAGCTCGGCGTGGACAACCGCACGGCGGCGACCGCGGAGGGCCGCCGCCGGGGCGTCATTCGCTGAGCGCCACCACGGCCTCGACCTCCACCAGGAACTCGGGCCGGAACAGGGAAGCGACCTGCACCAGGGAACTGGCCGGGTTGGGCAGCTCGCCCAGCGAGGGCCTGATCAGTTCGTCGCGCACCGCGCGCAGTGCTGGCAGGTCGCTGACATCGGTCACGAACCAGGTGAGCTTGACGACCTCGGGCCAGTCGGCGCCCAGTTCACGCAGCACGTTGTGCAGGTTGGTCAGTGCCTGCCTGGTCTGCGCCCCGAGGTCGCCCGCGCCGACCAGCGCCCCGTCGGCGTCCACGGCGATCTGCCCGGACACGAAGGCAAGTCGGCCGGAGGCGGTAATCGCGTGTGCGTAGCCGTTACCAGGAGCTACGTTCGGTACCGAGGTGAACCGGTCGTGGATGGGCATGATCGGACCCTACCGAGGAGGTCGCCCGGTGTTGAGCCGTTTTCTGCGTGACGGTGCCGAACTGGTGCCGTTGGAGCCGTGGCAGGCCGAGGAGTTCGCCGACCACATCGAGGGCATCCGCGAGCACCTCGCGCCGTGGGTCGGGCTGGCCTGGGTCGTCATCGACGTGGACAGCGCCCGCGAGTACCTCCAGCGCTACGCCGACTCGCAGGCCGTCGACGGGGCGCGGATCTACGGCATCCGGCAGGACGGGCAACTGGTGGGCGGGGCGGTGTTCCGGGTGTTCGACGTGCGCTCGGGCAACTGCGAACTGGGTGTGTGGCTGGCGCCTTCCGCGCAGGGCCGCGGCCTGGTCACGCTGGCCGCCCAGCACATGATCGACTGGGCCTTCGACGTGCGGGGCATGGCGCGGGTGGAGTGGCGCACCGCGGTGGGCAACGACGCGAGCGCAGCCGTGGCCAAGCGGCTGGGCATGACCCTGGAGGGCGTGCTGCGCAAGGAGTACCCGATCAACGAGGAGCGCCAGGACGGGGAGTTGTGGACCCTGGTCAGCGGGGACCGGCGCCCCTGGCTGTCGGCGGCCTGACCGGGATTCGCGGGCGGCTGGGCGGGACTCGCGTGCGGCCGGGCGGGACTCGCGCGTGGCCGGGCGGGACTCGCCCGCTGGTGACCGGGATTCGCGAGCGGCCGGGCGGGACTCGCGTGCACCAGAGCGGGACTCGCGGGGTGGGGCGGCGCGTGTCGGCGCTTGCGGTACCGCGTGTCGGCGGTTCCGGTACGGCGTGTTGACAGTTCCGGTACGAAATCCCAAGCGCTGGGAGCACGTGCTCGAAGCGCCGACGCACCGTACGTGAGGCGCCGACACGCGGTGCTCGAAGCGCCGACACGCGCGGCTGGCTGGCTGGCGTGTCGGCGCCTCGGGGGGGGGGTGAGTCCCCGGCTACAGGCCTGGGTCGCGGACGGCACCCGTGGCGGCCGAGGTCGTCAGCTTGGCGTAGGCCCGCAGGGCCAGGCTCACCTTGCGCTGGCGGTCACGGGGCTGCCAGGGCCGTTCTCTGGAGTCCATCTTGGCCCGGCGCTCGGCCAGCACCTCGGGCTCCACCAGCAGTTCCAGCTTGCGCTCGTGCACGTCGATCAGCACCTGGTCCCCGTCCTCGACCAGGCCGATCGCCCCGCCGTGCGCCGCCTCGGGGGAGATGTGGCCCACCGAGATGCCCGAGGAGCCGCCGGAGAAGCGTCCGTCGGTGATCAGTGCGCACTTCTTGCCAAGGCCCGCGCCCTTGAGGAACGCCGTGGGGTGCAGCATCTCCTGCATGCCGGGGCCACCCGCCGGGCCCTCGTAGCGCACCACGAGCACCTCCCCGGGCTGGATCTGCTTGTTCAGGATGGCCGAGACGGCCTCCTCCTGGCTCTCCACCACGCGCGCCGGGCCCTGGAAGCGCCACAGCGACTCCTCGATGCCCGCGGTCTTGATCACGGCACCGGCCTCGGACAGGTTGCCGCGCAGCACGGCCAGGCCGCCGTCCTTGGTGTAGGCGTGCGCCACGTCGCGCACACACCCCCCGGCGGCGTCGGTGTCCACACTGGACCACCGGTTGCTGGTGGAGAACGCCTCCGTGGTGCGCACCCCGCCCGGCGCGGCGTGGAACAGCTCCACGGCCTGCGCCGAGGGGTTCTCGGCGCGGATGTCCCAGGTGGACAGCCACTGCTCCATGCTGGGGCTGTGCACGGTGGCCACGCCGGTGTTGAGCAGCCCGCCGCGCCACAGCTCGCCCAGGATGGCGGGGATGCCGCCGGCCCGGTGCACGTCCTCCATGTGGTAGTCGGAGTTCGGCGCCACCTTGGACAGGCAGGGCACCCGGCGGCTGATCGCCTCGATGTCGGCGAGGGTGAAGTCCACCTCACCCTCCTGGGCGGCGGCCAGGATGTGCAGCACGGTGTTGGTGGACCCGCCCATGGCCATGTCCAGCGCCATGGCGTTCTCGAAGGCCTCGCGGTTGGCGATCGAGCGCGGCAGGGCCGACTCGTCGTCCTCGCCGTACCAGCGGCGGCACAGCTCCACCACGGTCGTGCCCGCGCGCTCGAACAGTTCGCGCCGCGCCGAGTGCGTGGCCAGCGTGGACCCGTTGCCGGGCAGGGCCAGGCCGAGGGCCTCGGTGAGGCAGTTCATCGAGTTGGCGGTGAACATGCCCGAGCAGGAGCCGCAGGTCGGGCAGGCCGAGCGCTCCACGATCGACAGGCCGTCCTCGTCCACGGCGGCGTTGGCCGACGCGGAGATCGCGGTGATCAGGTCGGTGGGCGCGTGCGCGACCCCGTCCACCACCACCGCCTTGCCCGCCTCCATGGGCCCGCCGGAGACGAACACCACCGGGATGTTGATCCGCATCGCGGCGTTGAGCATGCCGGGCGTGATCTTGTCGCAGTTGGAGATGCACACCAGCGCGTCGGCCTGGTGCGCGTTGACCATGTACTCCACCGAGTCGGCGATGATCTCGCGGGAGGGCAGCGAGTAGAGCATTCCGCTGTGGCCCATGGCGATGCCGTCGTCCACCGCGATGGTGTGGAACTCCCTGGGCACCCCGCCCGCGGCGCGGATCGCCCCGGCCACGATGTCGCCGAGGTCGCGCAGGTGCACGTGACCGGGCACGAACTGGGTGTAGGAGTTGGCGATGGCCACGATCGGCTTGCCGAAGTCGCTGTCGGTCATGCCGGTCGCCCGCCACAGCGCGCGGGCACCCGCTGCGTTGCGGCCGTGGGTCGTGGTGCGGGAGCGCAGCTGAGGCACTGCCCCTCCAAAGTCCTTCAGGAACGCGAAACTGGCAGGACGCGACGGTGGGCGCGCCCGTGGTCGAACTCGGCGGTGCCCACCAGGTTACTCCGCCGCGGGCCGTTCGGCGGTCGGGTCGTCCAGGCGGCCCCCGCTGAGGGCGGCCAGCATCGGCAGGTGGCGCAGCCGCACCCCGGGCAGCGGCACCTCGCCGCCGTCGGCGCGCACGGCCGTGACCCAGCCTCGCTTGGGCAGCTTCAGCGAGGCGATCTCGGTCCAGGCCAGGGTGGTGGCCCCGAAGAGCCGGCGCGGCACCAGCCGGTTGGCGTCCACCACGGTGCGCGAGCGGATCACCCAGGCGGCCAGCGCGACCGGGATCACGTACAGCACGGCCAGGCCGGGCACGGTGGTCGCCAGTGGCGTGGCGCACAGCGCCAGGAAACCCACCGCGATCAGGCCGCTCGTGGGCACCCGGAAGATCACTCGTTGGATTGAAGGGGCTGCGGGTTCGCTCACGCCTTGATGGTCGCACTGCACTTTTCGCGTCCACCATTCGGGACAACTTTCCCGCAGAGTTGACGCCGTTCGGATCGCCGCAGTACCGTCCACTCCATGCTGCGCAACACCGGCCTCGTACTTCCGAGGCGCACCGACGCCTAGGACTGATCCGAGTCCGCGTCGGTGCGCGACCCTCGTACGACCACAGCTCGTGGTTGGCGGGGGTTTTTTCATGTCTTGACTCCACAAAACCGACCCCCCGAGGCAGCCCCGATGACCAGCGCAACCTCGCGACAGGCCCCGGTCCCAGGAGCACACACCCCGCGCCCTGGCCCACCCCCGAAACCCGCGCCGCCCAGTGGCACGCCCGTGCGCGTCTCCGGCGCCGCCTCCCTCGTCCGCTCCCTCGAGGCGGTCGGCTGCGAGGTCGTGTTCGGCATTCCCGGCGGCACGATCATGCCCGCCTACGACTCGCTGCTGGACTCCACCAAGCTGCGCCACGTGCTGGTCCGCCACGAGCAGGGGGCCGGTCACGCGGCCACCGGCTACGCGCAGGCCACCGGCCGGGTCGGCGTGTGCATGGCCACCTCGGGCCCCGGCGCCACCAACCTGGTCACCCCGCTGGCCGACGCGTACATGGACTCGGTTCCCGTGGTGGCCATCACCGGCCAGCAGACCAGGGCGCTGATCGGCACCGACGCGTTCCAGGAAGCCGACATCTGCGGCATCACCATGCCGATCACCAAGCACAACGTGCTCGTCACCGATCCCGCGGAGATCCCGCGCGCGATCGCCGAGGCGTTCCACATCGCGAGCACCGGCCGACCCGGCCCCGTGCTGGTGGACATCCCCAAGGACGTGCTCCAGGAGACCACCTCCTTCTCCTGGCCGCCCGAGCTGCGGCTGCCCGGCTACCGGCCGACCACCCGCCCGCACGGCAAGCAGGTGCGCGAGGCGGCCAAGCTGATCACCAGCGCGCACCGGCCCGTGCTGTACGTGGGCGGCGGCGTGCTCAAGGCGGGCGCCACCGAGCAGCTGCGCGAGCTGGCCGAGCTGACCGGCATCCCGGTGGTCACCACGCTGATGGCCCGCGGCGCGTTCCCCGACTCGCACCCGCAGCACCTGGGCATGCCCGGCATGCACGGCACGGTGTCCGCGGTCGCCGCCATGCAGAAGTCGGACCTGCTGATCGCGCTGGGCACCCGGTTCGACGACCGGGTCACCGGCCAGCTGTCCTCCTTCGCGCCCGAGGCCCAGGTCGTGCACGCCGACATCGACCCGGCCGAGATCTCCAAGAACCGCCGCGCCGACGTGCCGATCGTGGGTGACTGCAAGGAGATCCTGGTCGAGCTGATCGCCGCGGTGCGGGCCGAGCGGGAGCACGGCGGCACCGCCGACCTGGCCCCCTGGACCGCGCAGACCTCCGGCTGGCGGGAGAGTTTCCCGCTGGGCTACGACTGGCCCGCCGACGGGGCGCTGTCCCCGCAGTACGTCATCGAGCGGATCGGCTCCATCGCGGGCCCCGAGGCGATCTACACCGCGGGGGTCGGCCAGCACCAGATGTGGGCGGCCCAGTTCGTCAAGTACGAACGGCCCGGCACCTGGATCAACTCCGGCGGCCTTGGCACGATGGGCTTCGCGGTGCCCGCCGCGATGGGCGCCAAGTTCGGCCAGCCGGACAAGGTGGTCTGGGCCATCGACGGGGACGGCTGCTTCCAGATGACCAACCAGGAGCTGGCCACCTGCGCGATCGAGGGTGCGCCGATCAAGGTCGCCGTGATCAACAACGGCAACCTGGGCATGGTCCGCCAGTGGCAGAACCTGTTCTACAGCGAGCGCTACTCGCAGACCGACCTCGGCACGCACAAGCACCGCATCCCGGACTTCAAGCTGCTGGCCGAGGCGCTGGGCTGCGTGGGGCTGCGCTGCGAGACCCGCGAGGAGGTCGACGCCACCATCGCCAGGGCCATGGAGATCAACGACCGGCCGGTCGTGGTGGACTTCGTGGTCGGCAAGGACGCCCAGGTGTGGCCGATGGTCGCGGCGGGCACCGGCAACGACCAGATCATGGCCGCGCGTGGCATCCGCCCGCTGTTCGACGAGGACGCGTAAACCCATGAGCAAGCACACGCTGAGCGTTTTGGTGGAGAACAAGCCCGGTGTCCTGGCCAGGGTCGCCGGCCTGTTCTCCCGGCGCGGCTTCAACATCGAGTCCCTCGCCGTCGGCCCGACCGAGCACCCGGACATCTCCCGCATGACGATCGTGGTCAGCGTGGACGAGCTGCCGCTGGAGCAGGTCACCAAGCAGCTCAACAAACTGATCAACGTCATCAAGATCGTTGAGCTGGAGCCGACCGTGGCCGTGCAGCGCGAGCTGCTCCTGGTCAAGGTCCGTGCGGACGCCACGGTGCGCAGCCAGGTGCTCGAGACGGTGCAGCTGTTCCGGGCGAAGGTGGTCGACGTCTCCCCGGAGGCGCTGACCATCGAGGCGACCGGCACCGCCGACAAGCTCGACGCGCTGCTGCGGATGCTGGAGCCCTACGGCCTGCGTGAGATGGTGCAGTCCGGCATGGTCGCCATCGGACGTGGCGCCCGGTCCATCACCGCCACCGCGGCCCGCTAGTTCCCCCTCAGGAAGGAAGAACAGGAAAGACATGAGTGTCGAGACCTTCTACGACGACGACGCGGACCTCAGCATCATCCAGGGCCGCAAGGTGGCCGTCATCGGCTACGGCAGCCAGGGCCACGCGCACGCGCTGAGCCTGCGCGACTCCGGCGTCGACGTGCGTATCGGCCTGCCCGAGGGCTCCAAGTCGCGCCCCAAGGCCGAGGAGGAGGGCCTGCGCGTGCTCACCCCGGCGCAGGCCGCCGCCGAGGCCGACCTGATCATGATCCTGGCTCCGGACACCAAGCAGGCCAAGATCTACGCCGAGGACATCGCCCCGAACCTCAACGACGGGGACGCGATCTTCTTCGGGCACGGCTTCAACATCCGCTACGACCTGATCACCCCGCCGTCCACTGTGGACGTCGCGATGGTCGCGCCGAAGGGGCCGGGCCACCTGGTGCGCCGCCAGTTCGTGGACGGCAAGGGCGTGCCCTGCCTGATCGCGGTGCACCAGGACGCCACCGGCGGGGCCCAGGCGCTGGCCCTCGCCTACGCCAAGGGCATCGGCGGCAGCCGCGCCGGGGTCATCAAGACCACCTTCAAGGAGGAGACCGAGACCGACCTGTTCGGTGAGCAGGCGGTGCTCTGCGGTGGCGCCAGCGCGCTGGTGCAGACCGGTTTCGAGGTGCTCACCGAGGCGGGCTACGCCCCGGAGATCGCCTACTTCGAGGTGCTGCACGAGCTCAAGCTGATCGTGGACCTGATGTACGAGGGCGGCATCGCCAAGATGCGCTACTCCATCTCCGACACCGCCGAGTACGGGGACCTCACCCGCGGCCCGCGCGTCATCACCGCCTCGGTCAAGGAGGAGATGCGCAAGATCCTGGGCGAGATCCAGGACGGCACCTTCGCCCGCGAGTGGGTCGGTGAGGACCAGGCCGGTCGCACCACCTTCACCAAGTTGCAGAACGAGGGCGCCCAGCACCCGATCGAGGAGGTCGGCAAGAAGCTGCGCGGCCTGATGTCCTGGGTGGATCGGCCCATCACCGAAACCGCCTGAGTGACGGGATTAGGCCGTTGCGGGCGGCGAGCACCCGAGGGTGTTCGCCGCCCGTAGTCATCTACTGTCGGGGTTCATGACGGAGGAAACGGCGCCGATCTACGACGACAAGTCGCAGGTCAGGGGTGCACTGGACCTGACAGGTGCGCAGTGGCGGGTCAGCCGGTTCGCGGTGCCGGAGGACGCCAACGTGGAGATCGCCGAGATCGAGCACACCGACGGCGTGACCTACACCGTGATGCGCAACGCCGCGCACCCGGACGGGCCGGTGCTGGTGTTCACCCCGGGGGAGTGGACCGCCTTCATCGGGGGTGCCCGACTCGGTGAGTTCGAGTGGGGACGGTGAGTTACGTCCGCTTTGCGACCGAGTTAACACCGGTGCCCCGCGATGGCCGTGGACCTCGTAAAATGCGTCGTGGTCCCAGCACAGCGCCGTGCGGATGGGCCCCAGCCTGCTGCTACAGCGCTGCCTTGTCGGGCGATGCCAACCACCTTGGAGCTGTGCCGTGACCAATGCCAGTCGTCCAGTCGTCCTGATCGCCGAGAAGCTCGCCCCCTCGGTCATCGAGGTGTTCGGTGACGAGGTCGAGATCCGCCACGTGGACGGGACAGACCGCCCGGCCCTGCTCTCCGCCGTGGCCGAGGCCGACGCGCTGCTGGTGCGCTCGGCGACCAAGGTCGACGCCGAGGTGCTCGGCGCGAGCAACCGGCTCAAGGTCGTCGCCAGGGCCGGTGTTGGCCTGGACAACGTGGAGGTGCCCGCGGCCACCCAGCGCGGGGTCATGGTCGTGAACGCGCCCACCTCCAACATCACCTCGGCCGCCGAGCACGCCGTTGGCCTGCTGCTCGCGGTGGCCCGGCGCATCCCCGAGGCCAGCGCCAGCCTGCGCGCGGGCGAGTGGAAGCGCAGCGCCTACTCGGGCGTGGAGCTCAACGGCAAGACCGTCGGCGTGGTGGGCCTCGGCAAGATCGGCCAGCTGTTCGCGGCCCGGCTCGCCGCCTTCGGCACCAACCTGATCGCCTACGACCCCTACGTGGCACCGGCCCGCGCCGCCCAGCTGGGCATCGAGCTGGTCACCCTGGACGAGCTGCTGGAGCGCGCGGACGCGATCTCCATCCACCTGCCCAAGACCCCGGAGACCAAGGGGCTCATCGGCAAGGAGCAGCTGGCCCGCACCAAGAAGGGCGTCATCATCGTCAACGCCGCGCGCGGTGGCCTGATCGACGAGGCCGCGCTCGCGGAGTCCATTCGGGACGGTCACGTCGGCGGTGCCGGTGTGGACGTGTTCGAGACCGAGCCGACCACCGCCAGCCCGCTGTTCGAGCTGCCCAACGTGGTCGTCACCCCGCACCTGGGCGCCTCCACCGCCGAGGCCCAGGACCGGGCGGGCACCGACGTGGCCCGTTCGGTGCGGCTGGCCCTGCGCGGGGACTTCGTGCCCGACGCGGTGAACGTGCAGAGCGGCGGCGTGGTCGGCGAGGAGGTGCGGCCCTACCTCGGGCTGACCCAGAAGCTGGGCGTGCTGCTCTCGGCGCTGGCGGGCAAGGCGCCCTCCTCGGTGACCGTGCTGGTGCGCGGCGAACTGTCCAACGAGGACGTCACGGTGCTGCCCCTGGCGGCACTGCGCGGTGTCTTCTCGGGCATCGTCGAGGAGCAGGTCACCTTCGTGAACGCCCCCGCGCTGGCGGCGACCCTCGGCGTGGCCGTGGACCTGGTCAAGGAGCCGGAGAGCGCCAACCACCGCAGCCTGGTCACGGTGCGGGCGGGCATGGCCGACGGCACCTCGCTCAGCGTCTCCGGCACGATCAGCGGGTTGCAGGCCGTCGAGAAGCTGGTCGAGGTCAACGGCAGGCACTTCGACCTGCGCGCCGAGGGCAACGTGCTGCTGCTGGAGTACCCGGACCGCCCCGGCGTGATGGGCACCGTGGGCACCCTGCTCGGCGAGGCGGGCGTGAACGTGGAGGCCGCGCAGATCAGCCAGACCAAGGACGGGGCCGACGCCGTCATGCTGCTGCGGGTGGACCGTCCGGTGGACGCGGGCGTGGTCGGCCCGATCGGTGCCGCCGTGGGCGCGCACACCGTGCGCGCGGTCACGTTCGGCTGATCCTGGCCTGCGGGGCCGTGTTCCGGCCGGTCACGGCCCCGCACTCACCTGATCGAGTGGGTCTTACGCCAACCGGGTGTCCCGCACTTCGGGAGAGATCACCCCAGAAGCGTGTCCGAACTCCGATCAGTGGGCGAAGTACGGGTAGCCTTCGCGAATGATGGACAAGGTCCCGGCGTGGGACCTCAGCCTGGGAGGTGTGTGAATGCGGCTCGCGGTGATCCCGGGTGACGGGATCGGGCCCGAGGTGGTCGCCGAGGCACTCAAGGTGCTCGGCGAGGTGGTTCCCACTGCGGAGATCACCCGGTACGACCTCGGGGCGGCGCGGTGGCACGCCACCGGCGAGCTGCTGCCGGAGTCGGTGCTCGGTGAACTGCGCCAGCACGACGCGATCCTGCTCGGCGCGGTCGGCGATCCCTCGGTGCCCAGCGGCATCCTGGAGCGCGGGCTGCTGCTGCGCCTGCGCTTCGAACTCGACCACCACGTGAACCTGAGGCCTGCTCGCCTCTACCCCGGCGTCCGCAGCCCCATCGCGGACCCGCCGGACATCGACATGGTCGTCGTGCGCGAGGGCACCGAGGGCCTGTACGCGGGCAACGGTGGCCTGCTGCGCAAGGACACCCCCAACGAGATCGCCACCGAGGTCAGCATCAACACCTCGTTCGGCGTGGACCGGGTGGTGCGCGACGCGTTCGCCAGGGCGGCCAAGCGGCCCCGCCAGCACCTGACCCTGGTGCACAAGACCAACGTGCTGACCCACGCCGGTTCGCTGTGGTCCCGGGTCGTGGAGGAGGTGTCGCTGCAGTACCCGGACGTGACGGTCTCCTACCAGCACGTGGACTCGGCCACCATCCACATGGTGACCGACCCCGGGCGGTTCGACGTGATCGTCACCGACAACCTGTTCGGCGACATCCTCACCGACCTGGCCGCCGCGGTGACCGGCGGCATCGGGCTGGCCGCCAGCGGCAACCTCGACGTGACCCGGCGCAACCCGAGCATGTTCGAGCCGGTGCACGGCAGCGCCCCGGACATCGCCGGGCAGGGCATCGCCGACCCGACCGCCGCCGTGCTCTCGGTGGCCCTGATGCTCGACCACCTCGGTGAGTCCGAGGCGGCCCGGCGCATCGAGGCCTCGGTGGCCTTCGACCTGGCCACCCGCGACCACGCCTCGCCCGGCGCCACCTACGCGGTGGGCGACCGGCTGGCCGCACTGGTGTCCTCCAACGCCCGCGCGGGCGCCTGAGCTCGTCAATGCCATGAAAGTGCCGTTCGAGACATCTAGTGTCTCGAACGGCACTTTCATGACGACCCTCAGCGGGCCCGGTCGGCCAGTGCCCGGACCTCCGCGACGATCGCGGGCCACAGTGCGCGCGGCAGGTCCCAACCCCGCTCCCGCTTGATCCGGAGCGTGTTCTCCAGGAACTCCTCGTCCGCGGGGAACCCGGGCGAGCGCATCGCCGCCACGGCCGCGCGCATGGACGCCGCCAGGTCCGGCACCATGATCCCCTCGGGCCAGGACCGGTTGCCGATTTCCAGCGAGGAGAAGCTCATCACCGAGGTCGGGGTGCGGACCCGAGCGGGGTGTCGCACCGCGAGGAACTGCGCCACCACCCCGCCCTTCGAGATGCCCAGGACGTGCGCGTCCGCCCAGTCCAGCGCGTCGAGCATCGCCGCCGCGGCCGTGGCCCTGGCCGACGCGGAGGGCCTGGCGGCGGTGAGCATCCGCCGGGTGGCCGCGGAGGTGGGGCTGGCCCCGATGTCGCTGTACAACTACGTGCGGTGCAAGGAGGACCTGCACGAGTTGATGATCGACGCGGTGATGGGCGCCGCGGACTACCAGCGCGAGCCGGGCGGGGACTGGCGCCAGGACCTCTACGAACTGGCGAAGGTCATGCGCGAGTGGCTCTTCCGGCACCCGTGGTGGGCGGACCTTGCCGTCGGGCGGGTGTTCATCACGCCCACCGTGCTGCGGCACGCCGAACACGTGCTGCGCCTCCTGCAACCGGCGGGGTTGCCCGCGCACACCCAGTTCGAGGCCATGGTGCTGTTCGGCCGGGTGATCGTCATGCACGTGCGGGGCGAGCTCAACCCCGCGTGGACGCAGCCCGAGGAGCGCGCGCTCACCGCGATCAAGGAGGCCATGGGCAGCGGGGACTACCCGCTGTTCACCCGTTCACTGTCCTCAATGGACCTCACTGAGGACGCGGAAGACCGGTTCCGTCGGGCGCTGTACCGCCTGTTCGACGGCCTGGTTCCAGTCGCTTGAACTGCCGCACGCGCTCGGTCAGCGCCACCTCCGTGGGCAGTCGCTCCACAGAGGACGCACCGAAGAAGCCGACCACCCCGGTGGTCCGCGACAGCACGTACTCCGCGTGCTCCGGCTCGGCGATCGGGCCGCCGTGGCAGAGCACGAGCACGTCCGGGTTCACCCGTACGGCGGCGTCGCGCATCGCCTGCACCCGGTCCACCGCCTCGTCCAGGCCCAGCGCGGTGCGCGCGCCGATCGTGCCGCTGGTGGTCAGGCCCATGTGCGGAACCAGCACGTCCGCGCCCGCCTCGGCCATGCGCGCCGCCTGCTCCGGGTCGAACACGTACGGGGCGGTGAGCAGGTCCCGTTCCCTGGCGAGGCGGATCAGCTCCACCTCCAGCGCGTAGCCCATCCCGGTCTCCTCCAGGTTGGCCCGGAACGTGCCGTCGATCAGGCCCACCGTGGGGAAGTTCTGCACCCCGCAGTAGCCCATGGCTGCCAACTGGTCCAGGAACACCGGCATCAGCCGGAACGGGTCGGTGCCGCACACCCCGGCCAGCACGGGCGTGTCCCGCACCACCGGCAGCACCTCGGCCGCCATCTCCACCACGATTCCGTTGGCGTCCCCGTAGGGCATCAGCCCGGCCAGCGACCCGCGCCCGGCCATCCGGAACCTGCCCGAGTTGTAGACGATGATCAGATCCACCCCGCCCAGCTCCGCGCACTTCGCGGACAGGCCGGTGCCCGCACCCGCGCCGATCACGGAGCCCCCTCCGTCCACAGTGGAGACAAGTCGGGCGAGTGCGGTGCTGCGGTTCACGGCGACTCCCTGATCAACTCGTGCAGCCGCTCGGCCGCGGCCACGGCGAACTCGGCGTCGTTGACGTGCTGGTCCAGTTCGTGCAGCTCCACCGTGCTGGTGGCCAGCCCGGACCGCAACTGCTCGGCGAACTCGGCGTTGGCCGCCGGGTCGTGGAAGGGCCCGCCCGGCGCGTCGAGCGCGGAGAACCCCCGCTTCGGCAGGAAGAACGCGGTGGGCCCGGTGCTCGCCGAGAGCTTCGCGGCGATCCGCCTGCCCAGCTCGGCCAGCTCCGGCCCGGTGGTGCGGACCAGTGTCACGCTCGGGTTGTGCACGTGCGTGGTGCGGCCGGTGAAGCGCGCGGGCACGCTGTCCAGCGGCCCGAAGTTGACCATGTCCAGCGCGCCCGCGCTGACCACCTGCGGCACCCCGTTGCGGGCGGCCGCGGTGAGCCGCCGCGGCCCCGCGGTGAGCACCCCGCCCACCAGGTCGTCGGCCAGCTCGGTGGTGGTCAGGTCCAGGACCCCGGCCAGGAAGCCGCCGTCGGCCAGCGACTCCAGCGAGCGCCCGCCCGCGCCGGTGGCGTGGAACACCAGCACCTCGTAGCCCAGCTCCTCCAGCCGCCCACGCGCCGCGTCCACCGCCGGGGTGGTCACGCCGAACATGCTCGCCGCGACCAGCGGCCGGTCGTGCCTGCTCGGGTAGCGCTCGGACTCGTGGTAGGCCAGCGCCATGCCCGCTATCGCGGCGGCGGCGTTGCCCAGCACCCGTTCGGACACCTGGTTGATGCCCGCGATGTCCACCACCGAGTACATCATCGTGATGTCGCTGCCGCCCACGTACGGTGAGCAGTCGCCCGCGGCCATCGTGGACACCAGCAGCTTGGGCACGCCGACCGGCAGCGCCCGCATCGCGTGCGCGGCCAGCGCCGACCCGCTGGACCCGCCCACCGCGAGCACCCCGTGCAACTGCCCCTGCCGGTGCAGGTCGACCACCAGCTCCGCGGCGCCCTCGGCCATCGCGGCGATCGCCGCCCCGCGGTCCTTGTCGATGCGCAGACGGCCCAGCTGCTCGCTCACCCGTTCGCGCGGCACGTCGGCCAGCGCCCCCGGTTCGCCGAGCACCCCGGTGTCCACCAGCACCGTCTCGCAGCCCGCCACCCGCACGCGGTCGACCAGCCAGGCGTACTCCGGTCCCTTGGTGTCCAGAGTGCCCAGCAGCACCACCGTGGTCACGAGTCGTTCTCCTCCCGTTCGCAGGCAGCCCTCGTAAGCGTTCTCCGAGTGCGGTCAGAGGACCAGACCAATTCCGCCGAGGTGGACCAGATGGGCGCCGAACGGCGCAGTCATCCCAACGGGTGGGAGTTTTGGCCCGAGGCTTGGTACGGGCGGCGTGTGTGTGCGAGCATGAAAACGTGGCCCTCCACGGCATGATCATTATTCCCCCGCGCACCGGGTAGTGCTGTAGTCCAGCACCCGGTGCGCAGACCTCTTGCCTTCGCAGGGGGTCTTTTTGCTTTTCAGGGCCCGACCCCACCACCGCGAGGAGCGCGACAAGTGACCCGCACCAGTCCCGCCGCAACGCCGCTCGGCGACGGCTTCCACGTCTACGACACGACGCTGCGCGACGGGGCACAGCGCGAGGGCATCACCTACTCGGCCACCGACAAGCTGGCCGTGGCCAGACTGCTCGACGGCCTCGGGGTGGGCTTCATCGAGGGCGGCTGGCCGGGCGCGCTGCCCAAGGACACCGAGTTCTTCGCCAGGGCCGCGGCGGGGGAGCTGGAGCTGCGGCACGCCGTGCTGGTGGCCTTCGGCGCGACCCGCAAGGCGGGCGTGGCCGTGCAGGAGGACCAGCAGGTGCGCGCACTGCTGGACTCCCAGGCCCCGGTGGTCACGCTGGTGGCCAAGTCCGACCGCAGGCACATCGAGCGCGCGCTGCGCACCGACCTCGCCGAGAACTGCGCGATGGTCCGCGACACCGTGCGGTACCTGGTGTCCGAGGGCCGCCGGGTCTTCCTCGACGCCGAGCACTTCTTCGACGGCTACGCCCACGACCCGGACTGCGCGCTGCGCGTGCTGGAGTCCGCTGTGGACGGCGGCGCGGACGTGGTCGTGCTCTGCGACACCAATGGCGGGCAGCTGCCGTTGAAACTGGCGGAAACCGTCACGGAGGTCATGGCGCGTACCGGCTTCCGCGTCGGCATCCACTGTCAGGACGACACTTCCTGCGCGGTGGCCAACACGATCGCCGCGGTGCAGGCGGGCGCCAGCCACGTCCAGTGCACCGCGAACGGGTACGGGGAACGGGCGGGCAACGCCGACCTGTTCGCCGTCATCGGGAACCTCGTGACCAAGCTCGGCATGCCGGTGCTACCCACCGACTCCACCGCCGAGCTGACCCGCGTCTCCCATGCCCTCGCGGAGATCGCGAACCTCGCCCCCGACACCCACCAGGCCTACGTCGGGGCCTCGGCCTTCGCCCACAAGGCGGGGCTGCACGCGAGCGCGATCAAGGTGGATCCGGAGCTGTACAACCACATCGATCCGGTCACCGTCGGCAACGGCATGCGGGTCCTGGTCACCGAGATGGCCGGTCGGGCGAGCCTGGAGCTCAAGGGACGTGAGCTCGGGCTCGACCTGACCGGTCAGGAGGCGGCGGTCGGCTCCGCCGTGCGCAGGGTCAAGGAGCTGGAGGCCAAGGGCTGGTCCTTCGAGGCGGCCGACGCCTCGCTGGAGCTGCTGCTGCGCGCCGAGCTGTCCGAAGTGGACGAACCGCCGTTCACCCTGGAGTCCTACCGGGTGCTGCTGGACCACCGCCCGGACGGGGAGGTCGTGTCCGAGGCCACGGTCAAGGTGCACGTCGGTGGGGAGCGGGTGATCGCCACCGCCGAGGGCAACGGCCCGGTGCACGCCCTGGACGCCGCGCTGCGCAAGGCACTGCTGCCGCACCTGTCCTGGATGGACACCGTGGAGCTGGCCGATTACAAGGTGCGCATACTGACAGACCACGCCGGGACCGACGCGGTGACCAGGGTCCTGGTCGAGTCCACCGACGGGGAACGCGAGTGGGTCACCGTGGGTGTGCACGGCAACATCGTCGAGGCCAGCTGGCTCGCGCTGTGTGACGCTCTCGCGCACAAGGCGCTGCGGGTCCGCCAGGTGGCCGCGGGCGGCTAAGTTGGTCAGGTGCGCTTCGCTCGTATCTCTCACTCGGAAGGGGCGTCCTTCGTCGCCATCGGTGGCGAGCCGGACAGCCTGATCGCTGCCGAACTCGCCACCTCGGTGTTCGAGGACCCCAAGTTCACCGGCCGCACCTGGCCGCTGGCCTCCGTCCAGCTGCTGGCCCCGATCCGCCCGTCCAAGGTGGTGTGCGTTGGCAAGAACTACGCCGACCACGCCAGGGAGATGGGCGGTGAGGCGCCCGCCGACCCGGTCATCTTCATGAAACCGTCCACCTCGGTGATCGGCCCGGACGCCACCATCGTGCTGCCCCGCGAGTCCTCGCGGGTGGACTTCGAGGGCGAGCTGGCCGTGGTCATCGGTGGGCTGCCCTGCAAGGACGTCAAGGCGGAGGACGCCGCCTCGGTGATCCTGGGCTACACCATCGCCAACGACGTCACCGCCCGCGACCAGCAGAAGCAGGACGGGCAGTGGACCAGGGCCAAGGGGCACGACACGTTCTGCCCGCTCGGCCCGTGGATCGAGACCAGCCTCGACCCCTCCGACCTGGAGATCCGCACCGAGCTGGACGGTGAGCTCAAGCAGGACTCGCGGACCTCCGAGCTGCTGCACGGGGTGGGCGAGCTGATCGAGTGGATCACCCGCTCGATGACCCTGCTGCCCGGGGACGTCATCCTCACCGGCACGCCCGCCGGGGTCGGTCCGCTGGCCGAGGGCCAGTCCGTCTCGGTCAGCGTGGAGGGCATCGGCACCCTGACCAACAAGGTCGCGCTGGCCTAACCGGACTGGGCGGCCCGGCGGGTGCCACCGTCGGCCGGTCGGCCCAACTTCGCGGGTACCGGCCCTCCGGCGGCTTCCGGAGGTGAACCGCGGCGTGCTATCCCGCGTTGACGCGGATTGCGAAACCGTCCAGGTCAGCAATCTGCGTCAACGCCGCCGCGGAGGTGATCGATGGAGATCGGCGATCCGGCAAGGGTCCTTCTGGTCGACGCGTCGCAGCTGATCACCGAGGGACTGCGGATCAGCTTGCAGCGCACGCGGCGCTTCCGGGTGGTCGGTGTGGCGCACACCTCCGCCGAGGCGCTGCGCTGCCTGCGCGGGCTGCTCGTCGACCTCGTGATCACCGACCTGTGCGTGCCGGGAGGCGGGCCGCTGCGCACCGTGCGCGACGTGCGCGAACACCGGCCCACGGCGCGCACGGCGGTGGTCAGCGAGATGGACAGCCCCGAATGGGCCAAGGCGGCACTGGAGGAGGGGGCCTCCGCTTACCTGCTCAAGACCACCCCGCTGCGCGAGCTGCTGCCCGCGTTCGCCGAGGTGCTCACCGGCACCGACACCCTGCCCGACCCGAGGCTGGGCGGGTTGGTGAGCCCGCCAGCGGAGCTGCCGCCGCACACGGGGCTTCCCCAGCTGTCCGCCCGTGAGTTCGACGTGCTGGCCGAGATGCTCAAGGGGCTGGACAACACCAGCATCGGCCGCCACCTGTTCATCAGCACCGACACCGTGAAGACCCACGTGAAGGCGATCCTGCGCAAACTCGGCGCACGGGACCGGGCCCAGGTCGTCGCCATGGTCCTCAGCGGCCGCGTCCCGCACTGACTCCCGCTCTGGGGCCCGCGAGTCCCGTCCACCGGCGCGCGAGTCCCGTTCTGCCGCGGGCGAGTCCCGCGCAGGGCACCGCGTGTCGGCGTTTCCCGTGCGGTGTGTCGGCGCAACACGCCGTCCCGGAACGTCCGACACGCGGTACCGGAAGCGCCGACACGCGCTGGGGCCGCACCCGGTGAGTCCTCAGCGGCGGGCGAACCCGGGGGCGTGCTCGGGGCGGACGCCGATCGCCATCAGGTAGGCGGGCAGGATGCCCAGCGCCGGGAACTTCGCCAGCACCCGCAGCGGCAACGGCGCCCGCTGGCCACCAGCGATGTCCATCCGCCCCTGCAAGGCGGGCCTGATGGCCTTGTCGTGCAGCAGGCGCTGCATGCCCTGGGTGATCACGGTGGCCGGCTTGCGACGGCGCTGCACCTTGGCCAGGTCGGCGGTCGTCACCGTGCCCCGGCGCAGCGGTCCGGCCAGCAGTCGTGCCGTGGCAACGGCGTCCTGCACCGCCAGGTTGATGCCGACCCCGCCGACCGGTGACATGGCGTGCGCCGCGTCGCCGATGCACAGCAGGCCCTCGTCGAACCACTTGTCCAGCCGGTCCAGCTTGACGTCCAGCAGCTTGACCTCGTCCAGCGACTCGACGGCGTCCAGCCGGTCGGCCAGCCACGGCGCGATTCCCGCGATGCTGTCCCGCAGCGACCGCACGCCCTCCTCGCGCCAGCGCGCGTCGCTGCCCTTCTCGATCAGGAACGCGATCTGGAAGTAGTCGCCGCGGTCGATGTAGATCAGCATCCGGTTGGCGCCGATGACCCCGCCGAGGCCCCGCCGGTCGGCCTCGGTGCGTGGCAGCCGGAACCACCAGCAGTCCATCGGCACCTGCCACGAGTGGATGCCCAGGCCCTTGGCCGCGCGCAGCAGCGAGCCGCGCCCGTCGCAGGCCACCGTGAGGTCGGCGGCGATCTCGCCGGTCTGGCCGTCCCTGGTGCGGTAGGCGACCCCGGTGACCCGGCCCCCGTCGGTGATCAGGCCGGTGGCCTCGGTGTTCATCCGCAGGTGGAAGCCCGGCTCGGCGTTGGCCGCCTCGGCGAGCATGTCCAGGAAGTCCCACTGCGGCACCATCGCGATGTGCTTGTGCTTGCCTGGCAACCTCGTCAGGTCCACCGGCAGGGTCGTGTCGGTGCCCACCGGCAGTCCCAGTTCCGTCACCTTCTGGTGCGGCACCTTCGCGAACGCCTCACCCAGCCCCAGTTCGTCCAGCAGGTTCAGCGTCGAGGCGTGCACCGTGTCGCCGCGGAAGTCGCGCAGGAAGTCGCCGTGCTTCTCCAGCACCGTCACGTCAACGCCCGCCCGCGCCAGCAGCAGCCCCAGCACCATGCCCGCAGGGCCGCCACCCACCACACAACACGTCGTCCTGTCCATCTCGACCCCTCTTTTCAACACTCGTTGAATAAGCTCAGGATGCTCCTGAGACAGGTCGAGGTCAAGCCGGTTCACCCGGTCCGCGTCGAGGGCGCCGACGCCGCCCGCGGAGCGGACCTGCTCTCCGTCACGCTCGGCAGATCCCGCTGCGCACGGTGCTCTCCGCGGCGCGGTCGATCATTGCTTTTCTGTCACCCGTGAGGAGGAATTCACCCCGAAGGTGGGTTCGGCTGCGAAGGCGCTTGGTGCCGACGCCCGGGCGGTGCTGGCGGCCTCCATCCAGGCGCTGACGGCCCTGCCGGAGGGGACCGCCGCGGGTGTCGAGGGGGTCCTCGTCGACGGCGTGGGGCTCAAGCGGTGCAAGGCATTCGCCCCGGTCAGGGTGGCTGTGGCCGGTCGCACTGTGTCACCGCTGCTCTACGAGTCGATGGTCCTGCTGGGGCGCGAACGTTCGCTGGACCGGCCCAACCGCGTACTGGAATCGAACATCGGCGGAGAGTGACCGCAACTCGGCCGCAGGATCACCTTGTTAGCCGAATCGCCGACCTGCTTCGCACACCTAGCCTCACCTGGTGACATCCGTTCTCCCCGCTGTTCCCGCACAGAAGACCGCCGAAATCCGAGCAGTTTGCCTGGACATCGACGACACGCTGATTGACTACGGCGGTTCGGTGAGATCGGTGTTGAGCGCGATGATCGGCCGCGATGACGCTTGGCTGGCCTGGCAGCGCACGACCGACGAGCACGTGGCGCGGGTCATCTCGGGCGAGTGCGACTACGACACCATGCGCCGCGAGCGCACCAGGGCCTTCTTCGCCGACCTCGGGGAGTGCCTGGACGACGCGGAGGTCGACCGCAGGGAGCAGTACCGGCTGGACGCGATGGAGCAGTCCTGGCGGGTGTTCGAGGACACACTCCCCTGCCTGGACTGGCTGCGCGCCACCGGCATCAAGGTGGCCGCCGTGACCAACGCCTCGGGGCCCCATCAGCGCGCGAAGATCGCCGCGGTGGGGCTTTCCGAGTTCTTCGACGAGGTCGTCATCGCAGGTGAGCTCGGGGTTGCCAAACCCGATCCCGCCATCTTCCGCACCGCCTGTCTCGACCTGGGCGTGGACCTGGCCGAGACCGTGCACGTGGGTGACCGGCTCGATCTGGATGCCATCGGCGCCCGCGACGCGGGAATGCACGGGGTGTGGCTGAACCGGACGGGCGAGTCGGGTCCTGCGCCTTCGGGCGTATCGACCATCAGCAGTCTGGCGGAGCTGCCCGAGCTGATCGTGTGCGAGCTGTCCGGCGGCGTCTGCTGAGCCTCTGACCAGCGCAGTCGGCCCACGTGGGGGGTCGATTTCGTGTTCTGGCCACTCATGGTCTAGTATTCATTCCGGCAGCACGGAGAGGCCACGGGCAAGAGAGCTGGACAGCCCAAAGCTGATCAGAATGCCATTGGGGTATGGTGTAATTGGCAGCACGACTGATTCTGGTTCAGTTAGTCTAGGTTCGAGTCCTGGTACCCCAGCACTGGACAACCCCCGGTGCAAGGTCCTCCCGAGGATCTGCTAAGGTAAGTCCAGTAAGAGAAAGTCCTGGCCCCGTCGTCTAGCGGCCTAGGACGCCGCCCTCTCAAGGCGGTAGCGCGGGTTCGAATCCCGTCGGGGCTACAGAGTGTGAGAGCTCTGGGTGGCATTGCTACCCAGAGCTCTTTCGCTTTTTGGGTCTGTCAGGCCCTTGTCCGGGGCGTGGGGTCATGAAGGTGCCCTTTGGGACGGTCAGTGTCATGAACGGCACTTTCATGACCGTGGTCGACGGCAGAGCGGGACTGGTGCTCCCCTGATCGCTGTTACTTGCCCGCGCCAGGGTGGGGTTCGTTGTCCCCGGAGCCGGGCTTGCGCGCCACTACTGGCGCGTCGCGCATCGTTGACCTGGTATCCGGTCCGAGCCGAGGCTGCGGTGTCTTGAAAGTGCCGTTCAGGGCATCCAGTGTCCTGAACGGCACTTTCAGGACATGGCCCGCGTCGGCGAGCGTGGCTGGGTGGTCGTCGGCGAGACACGGTCAAGGTTCCGCGCCGAGCTACTGGCCGGGACTCGCGCGTGGTAGGGCGGGGTTCGCCGTCACTGGGCCGGGACTCGCCGTCCCTGAAGCGGGACTTGCGCGCTACTAGCCGGGACTCGCCCGCCTCAAGCCGGGACTCGTCGTCCCCAGAGCGGGACTCGCGTGCGGCTGGGCGGGACTCGTGTGCCTCAGGCCGGGACTCGCCCGCCTCAGGCCGGGGCTCGTCGTCGCCGGGCTGGGGCGAGTGCGGCCCCAGCCCGGGGTTTGGCGGTGGGGTCAGAGGCGGTTCTGGAGGGCCTCGGCGGCGGCGAGCAGGTCGGCGGCCCAGCGGCCACCGGGTCGGCGGCCCATGCGGTCCACGGGGCCGGAAACGGAGACGGCGGCGATGACCACACCGCTGGAGTCGCGCACGGGTGCGGACACGCTGGCGACACCGGGCTCGCGCTCGCCGACGCTCTGCGCCCAGCCGCGCCGGCGCACCTCCAACAGGGTGCGCTCGCCGAACAGCGCCTCGGTCAGCAGTGAGCGCTGGGTCGCGGGGTCCGCCCACGCGGCGAGCACCTTGGCCCCGGACCCGGCGGTCATCGGCAACCGCGCGCCGACCGGCACGGTGTCCCGCAGGCCGCTCGGCGGTTCCGCCGCGGCCACGCAGATCCGCTGCATCCCGTCGCGCCGGTAGAGCTGCACGCTCTCCCCGGTGATGTCGCGCAGCCTCGGCAGCACGGCGGAGGCCGCGTCGAGCAACGGATCGGTGGCGCCACCGGCGAGTTCGGCCAGCGCCGCGCCGGGACGCCACCGGCCGTCGGATCCGCGGCGCAGCAAGCGGTGCACCTCAAGGCCGACGGCGAGCCGGTGCGCGGTGGCGCGCGGCAGACCGGTTCGCGTGCAGAGCTCGGCGAGCCCGCACGGATCCTTCGCCACCGCGCTGAGCACGGCCACGGCCTTGTCCAGAACTCCGATCCCGCTATGCTGTCCCACGTCGCGATACTAGCTTCCCGACATGTGGGAAGTCCAGATCCGCGAAATCCTGGGCAGCACTCGGAGGAGCAATGGGCCGCACGCTGGCGGAGAAAGTGTGGGACGCGCACCTGGTGCGCAAGGGCGACGGAGCAGAGCCCGATCTCATCTACATCGACCTGCACCTGGTGCACGAGGTCACCAGCCCACAGGCGTTCGACGGGCTCCGGCTCGCGGGGCGGCCGGTGCGCAGGCCGGACCTGACCATCGCCACCGAGGACCACAACGTGCCCACGGTCGGCATCGACCTGCCGATCGCCGACCCGGTGTCGCGCACCCAGGTGGAGACGCTTCGCCGCAACTGCGCGGAGTTCGGCGTGCGGCTGCACCCGATGGGCGATGTGGAGCAGGGCATCGTGCACGTGGTCGGTCCGCAGCTGGGCCTGACCCAGCCCGGCATGACGGTGGTGTGCGGGGACAGCCACACCTCCACGCACGGCGCGTTCGGCTCGATCGCCTTCGGCATCGGCACCTCCGAGGTGGAGCACGTGCTGGCCACGCAGACCCTGCCGCTGCGCCCCTTCAAGACGATGGCGATCAACGTCGAGGGGGAGCTGCGGCCCGGGGTCACCGCCAAGGACGTGATCCTCGCGGTGATCGCGAAGATCGGCACCGGCGGCGGCCAGGGCTACATCCTGGAGTACCGGGGCAGCGCGATCCGCGCGCTGTCCATGGAGGCCCGGATGACCGTGTGCAACATGTCGATCGAGGCGGGCGCACGGGCCGGCATGATCGCGCCGGACGAGACGACCTTCGAGTACCTCAAGGGCCGCCCGCACGCCCCGCGTGGCGCGGACTGGGACACCGCGGTGGAGTACTGGCGCTCGCTGGGCACCGATGCCGACGCGGAGTTCGACACCGAGGTGCACATCGACGCGGACAGCCTCACCCCGTTCGTCACCTGGGGCACCAACCCGGGGCAGGGCCTGCCGCTGGGCGAGCGGGTGCCCGACCCGGAGCAGTTCGGTGACGACAACGCGAAGGTGGCCGCGGAGAAGGCCCTGGCCTACATGGGCCTGACCCCGGGTACCCCGCTGCGCGAGATCCACGTGGACACGGTCTTCCTGGGCTCCTGCACCAACGGGCGCATCGAGGACCTGCGGGCCGCCGCGGAGGTGTTGCGCGGCAGGCAGGTGGCCCAGCAGGTGCGCATGCTCGTCGTGCCGGGCTCGATGCGCGTGCGCGCACAGGCCGAAGCCGAAGGGCTGCACGAGGTGTTCACGCAGGCCGGGGCCGAGTGGCGGTCGGCGGGCTGCTCGATGTGCCTGGGTATGAACCCCGACCAGCTCGCGCCCGGTGAGCGCAGCGCGTCGACCTCCAACCGCAACTTCGAGGGCAGGCAGGGCAAAGGCGGGCGGACCCATCTGGTCTCCCCGCTGGTGGCCGCGGCGACTGCCGTGCGCGGAACCCTGTCCTCGCCCGAGGACCTGGACTGAAAGGCGCCTGAGCAGACATGGAACCCTTCACCAGCCACACCGGGGTCGGCGTGCCGCTGCGCCGGTCCAACGTGGACACCGACCAGATCATCCCGGCCGTCTACCTCAAGCGGGTCACCCGCACCGGGTTCGAGGACGGGCTGTTCGCCGCCTGGCGCGCCGACGAGCACTTCGTGCTCAACGCCGAGCCCTACCGCGCGGGCAGCGTTCTGGTCGCGGGCCCGGACTTCGGCACCGGCTCCTCGCGGGAGCACGCCGTGTGGGCGCTGATGGACTACGGCTTCCGGGTGGTCATCTCCGCCCGGTTCGCCGACATCTTCCGGGGTAACGCGGGCAAGCAGGGCCTGGTGGCCGCTCAGTGTGAGCAGGCCGACATCGAGTTGTTGTGGAAGCTGCTGGAGAACGAGCCGGGCACCGAGGTCACGGTCGATCTGGCGGCGAAGGTGGTCCGCGCCAAGGACTTCTCCGCGCCCTTCTTCATCGACGACTACACCCGTTGGCGGCTGCTGGAAGGACTGGACGACATCGGCCTGACCTTGCGAAACGTCGCCGAGATCGACGGTTTCGAAGCCGCACGGCCAAGTTGGCTGCCGACAACGAACCCCGTCGTGACCGGCTGATCGAGGGCCGCCGGATTCCTGCTGCGGCAGGCATTCCGGCGGCCTCTCAGACTCTCCCTCGCCGCTGCCGAATCGGGGTTTGTGTCCCCCAGAGGAGCGGATCCGGCGCATCGCCAAGAGAAAAATGGGCGTGGCGCGTGGAAATTCTTGGCGTTAGGGCTTACCGTGTGCCAGAAGTGGCCCAACATCAGGGCCGAAAGTGTCCTGGGAGGGACTGAAGGTGAACAAGGCCCAACTGATTGAGGCTCTTGCGGAGCGTCTCGGCGACAAGAAGGCCGCCAGCACCGCGGTCGACGGTCTGGTCGACATCGTCGTCCGCACCGTCCACAAGGGCGAGAAGGTCAACGTCACGGGCTTCGGCGTCTTCGAGAAGCGGGCGCGTGCCGCCCGCACCGCGCGCAACCCGCGCACTGGCGAGACCGTGAAGGTGAAGAAGACCAACGTTCCCGCCTTCCGCGCTGGTACGACGTTCAAGGACGTCATCAGCGGTGCCAAGAAGCTGCCGAAGGTGTCCGCCGCCAAGCCGGCCGCGCGCACCACGACCGCTGCCGCCAAGCCCGCCGCTGCCGCGAAGCCGGCCGCGACCCGCACCAGGGCCGCCGCCGCCACCGCTGCCAAGCCGGCCACCACGCGTCGGACCACGGCTGCCGCCAAGCCCGCCGCGAAGCCGGCCGCCGCCAAGGCGACCGCCACCAAGGCCGCCCCGAAGCGCGCCGCTGCCGCGAAGCCGGCCGCCGCCGCCAAGGCGACCACCACCGCGAAGGCCGCGCCGAAGAAGGCGACCGCCACCGCGAAGAAGGCCGCGCCGAAGAAGGCCGCTGCCGCCAAGAAGTGAATGCCGTGACCGGAGCAGCCACCCACTGAGCCGGTCGCGCTACGTCCCGACACACGACCCGCGCGTGCCGGGCGAGTACCAGGGCGAGGGACCTGCCGATACGCCAATCGGCAGGTCCCTCGCCCTATTCGCGCTCTCGTTGCCCGGCAACGGCAATTCGCGACGAACTGTCAGTATTTCCCGCTGGGGCGTGGGGCGGGCAGCGGACTGGGGTAGTAGTCCGCGGCGACCAGTCGCGGTGCCGCACCGGATCGGCCGTTGTCCGCGGGGGTCAGCGACAGCACCCAGAGGCTGCCTTTCTTGGCCTGCACGGCAGGCAATTCCACCCCGCCCAGATCGGCCAACCGGGTCACCAGGTCGGGAATGACCCCGCCCTGGCTGGAAACGACCGGGGTGCCACCGGCAGCGGCGATCTCCAACAGACGGGCCACCCCCGCGGAAGGGCTGTCCCAGTAGTGCCGCTCGGACAGCAGCGGTTCCGCAATCGGCTGAGTGTCCAGGTCCTCGGCCACCCCGCGCACCGTGTCCGCACAGCGCACCAGCGGGGCGGAATGCACCCGGTCGGCGCCGAACAACGGCAGCAGGCGGCGTAGTCCCGCCGCCTGGCGCAGTCCTGCCGGGCTCAACGGGCGCAGGTCGTCCTCCCCGGGCCACTCGTCCCGCTTGCCCGCCTTGGCGTGCCGCACGAGCAGCACGGTGGTCAGGTCCACGGGCACCGCGGTCAGCTCGGCCAGCACCGCGCGGTCGTGCCGGTGGGTGACCGCCTTGGCCGCCTTGGCAGGGCTGAGCCAGCGCAGCCGGTCCACTTCCTCGTTGGCAAGGAAGGAGCCCCCGGCCACCCGCGCGGAGAAGTAGTCCACCACCTTGGCCCTGCCCTCGACGCTGTAGTGCGCCGAGGGCAGCCTGCGACCCAGCACGGGCCGGTAACCGGTCTCCTCGACCGTTTCCCGGTACGCCGTCTCCGGGACCGTCTCCCCGTTGTCCGACTTGCCCTTGGGCAGCGACCAGTCGTCGTAGCGCGGCCGGTGCACCACGGCCACCTCGAGCTCACCGGCCGGGGTCCGGCGCCACAGGGCGACACCGGCAGCGTGGATCGTCACACCTGTTCCTTCGCACTGTGCTGGCGCATCAGCTCGGCCTGGTGGTCGCGCACCTGCGAACCGTCCGAGGGCGAGGGGTCCCAGGTGCCGCTGGTGCCCAGCACCCAGCAGCGGGTCGCCGGGTCCAGCGCGGAGTCCAGCACCGAGGACAGCTGCGCGATCAGCTTGGGATCGGTCACCCGCAGCATCACCTCGACGCGGCGGTCCAGGTTGCGGTGCATCATGTCCGCGCTGCCGATCCACAGCTCCTGGCTGCCGTGGAACTGCGCGATCCTGGAGTGCTCCAGGAAGCGGCCCAGGATCGAGCGCACCTGGATGTTCTCGCTCAGACCGGGCACGCCGGGCTTGAGCGCGCAGATGCCGCGCACCACGACCTGGACCCGCACGCCCGCCTGGGAAGCCCGGTACAGCGCGTCGATGACCTGCTCGTCCACCAAGGAGTTCATCTTCAGCCGCACCCCGGACGCACGTCCCGCGCGGGCGTGCTCGATCTCCCGCTCGATGCGCTGCACGATGCCGCGCCGCACCCCGTAGGGCGCGACCAGCAGGCTGCGGTAGGTGTCCTGGCGCGCGTAGCCGGTCAGCACGTTGAACAGGTCGGTCAGGTCGGCGCCGATGGTCGGCTCCGCGGTGAGGATGCCCACGTCCTCGTACAGCCGAGCCGTCTTCGGGTTGTAGTTGCCGGTGCCGATGTGGCAGTAGCGCCGGATGGTGGAGCCCTCCTGGCGGATCACCAGCGAGGTCTTGCAGTGTGTCTTGAGGCCCACCAGCCCGTACACCACGTGCACGCCCGCCCGCTCCAGCGCGCGGGCCCACTTGATGTTGGCCTCCTCGTCGAAGCGCGCCTTGAGCTCCACCAGCGCCACGACCTGCTTGCCCGCCTCGGCCGCGTCCATCAGCGCGTCCACGATCGGCGAGTCACCGGAGGTCCGGTACAGGGTCTGCTTGATGGCCAGCACGTTCTCGTCCGCGGCGGCCTGCTCGATGAAGCGCTGCACGCTGGTGGAGAAGGAGTCGTACGGGTGGTGCACCAGGACGTCGCCCTCGCGCAGGGTGGCGAACACGCTCTTGGGCGTCTCGCGGTCGGCGAAGGCAGGGTGCGTGGCCGGCACGAACGGCGGGTCCTTGAGCTCCTTGCGGTCCACGCCGTAGACCTGCCACAGGCAGGACAGGTCCAGTAAACCGGGCACCTCGACGACCTCGTCGGGCTCCACGTCCATCTCGCGCAGCAGCAGTTCGAGCACGTGCTCGCTCATGTCGTCGCCGACCTCCAGGCGCACCGGCGGGCCGAAGCGCCTACGCGCCAGTTCCCGCTCCAGGGCCTTGAGCAGGTCCTCGTCCTGGTCCTCCTCGACCTCCAGGTCGGCGTTGCGGGTGATGCGGAAGACGTGGCACTCGCTGACGTCCATGCCCGCGAACAGCTCGCCCAGGTGCGCGGCGATCAGTTCCTCCAGCGGCAGGAAGGTCGCGGTGCCGCTGCGCCGGTCGGCCTCGACCCGCACCAGGCGCGGCACGTTGTCGGGCACCTTGACCCTCGCGAACTGCTCGCGCCCGGTCTCCGGGTCGCGCACCGTCACCGCGAGGTTGAGCGAAAGCCCGGAGATGTACGGGAACGGGTGCGCCGGGTCCACCGCGAGCGGGGTCAGCACCGGGAAGACCTGCTCGCTGAAGTAGTTGGACAACCGCAACTGGTCGTGGCTGCCCAGGTCCTGCCAGGACACGATGCGGATGCCGTGCTGCTCCAGGCCGGGCCTGATCTCGTTGAGGAACGCCTTGGCGTGCTGGCCGACCAGTTCCTGGCTGCGCGCGGCCAGCCGGCTCAGCTGCTCGGTCGGGGTCAGCCCGTCGGCGCTGCGCACGGACAGGCCGGTCTCCTCGCGGCGCTTGAGGCCCGCGACGCGCACCATGTAGAACTCGTCCAGGTTGGACGCGAAGATCGCCAGGAACTTGGCCCGCTCCAGCAGCGGCTGGGAGGAGTCCTCGGCCAGCGCCAGCACCCGGGCGTTGAAGTCCAGCCAGGACAGTTCCCGGTTGAAGTAGCGGTCGTCGGGCAGATCGGTCTCGGCGATCGGTGCCGTCACCGCGGGCGGTGCCGAGGGGGATCGGTGCTGCTCGGGCTCGGCCGCTCTGCCCGCGGCCGCTACCGGTTCCGCCTTCGTCAACCCGGTGCTGCGCCGGGGCGTCCGGGTGGCCGCGGGTTTGGCCGCCGCTGCCTTGGGCTGTGCTGCCTGAGGTTGGGCCGCCTTGGGTTGGGTGCTCTTGGCCCGGGTCGTCCTGGCGGGGGCCGCCTTCGGTTCGGCAGCCTTCGGCGCCGGTTCGGCCTTGGCCTTGCGCGCGGTGGTCGTACGAGGCGTGGCGGCGGCTCGCCGGGTGGTCGCCCGAGGCTGCCTGCTCTTGGCGGGCGCGGGCTTGGTCGGCTCTGTCGAGGGCTTTGCCTGCTCGTCGTCGTTGTCCGTACGCACGCGGCCATTGTTGCTCAGACTCGCCGAAAACGCGCTGCCCAGGACGTACGACACGGTGAACGTGCGGTTTATGCGGGGAGATCAACCCGCGTTACGAGACCTGCGGCACGGTGCAGGGCGACCCGTTGTCCCGCACGGGGTGCCCGCCAGCCCCCGGCCCGCACTGCCTCGGCCGACGCGTCGAGGAGCACCCCGTCGTCACGCAGCAGCGTCAGCGAACCGTCGGGGTGCGCGGTGTGCACCGTGGCCTGTTCCACACGGTGACCATAAGCCATTACGCCGAAAGCACGAATTGCGCCGCGGTGCGCGGACCGAAACCGATTCGCGCCGCGACCGCCAAGTCCTCGGCGGTGTCCACGTCACAGCGCAGCGAGGGCCAGTCACCGGTCAGTGGCACCGCGCCGGACTCGGTGTGCGCGGTGGCCGAGCCGACACCGAAGCGCGGGTCCAGCGGCTCGCCGGGGGCGGCCAGCAACAGGGTGGTGCCGGTGCCCTGGCGGTCGGCGCAGAACGCCCGCCTGTCCCCGGCCTCGGCCAGCGCGGCGGACAACTCGGCAGGGCGCAGCGCGGGCAGATCGGCCTGTAGCGCGCCCACCGAGGGGCCCAGTGCGGCGGCGCCGTGGCGCAGCGCGGAGTTGAGCCCCGGCTCGGGCCCGTCGGCCAGCACCTCGACGCCGATCCGGTGCAGTGCGGAGGTCAGCTCCGGGTCGGAGGTGACGACCAGCACCCTGCCCACGCCCTGCGCCGAGGCGGCGGCCGTCACCGTGTCCAGGGCCACGGCCAGCACCAGCGCGGCGTGTGCCGCCGGGTCGCCGACCCCGCGGTCAGCGGCCCCGACCAGGCGCGACTTGGCCCGGTCCAGGGTCTTCACCGGGATGACGAGGTCCACAGTTCTACGCACGTCGTACATCCTGCACGACCCACCCGCGCTGGACCCGGCACAGCCCGCCATGCAGACTCGGGGCCGTTGTGGACGGGCAGCGCGAGGAGCACGGATGGCCAGGGAACGTGGCGGGTTCTGGATCGGGTTGTGCGCGGTGGTGTTCTACCCACTGACCGGACTGCTGGCGCGCAGGCCGACCAGCGGCCCCCGACTGCCCGGTGAGGGCGGTGTGCTGCTGGTGATGAACCACGTCTCGCACCTGGACCCGATCTTCGACGCGGTGATGGTGCACCGCAACTACCGGGTGCCCCGCTTCCTGGCCAAGGCCAGCCTGTGGAAGATCCCGGTGGTGGGCAAGGTGCTGGTCGGTGCGGGCCAGGTGCCGGTGTACCGGGGCACGGCCGACGCCAAGGAGAGCCTGCGCGCGGCCAACGAGGGGCTGGCCCAGGGCAAGCTGCTGCTGATCTACCCCGAGGGCACGATCACCAAGGACCCGGACGGCTGGCCGATGAACTCCCGCACCGGCGTGGCCCGGCTGGCGCTGGCCAACGACGTGCCGGTGATCCCGGCCGCGCGCTGGGGCACGCGCGCGATCTACGACGGCTACAACAAGAAGTTCCGGCCCTTCCCGCGCAAGACCGTCACCACGGTGTTCGGCGAACCGGTCGACCTGTCGGCCTACCGGGAGCAGCCGCTGACCAACCAGGTGCTGCGCGAGGTCACCGACCTGCTGATGAACCGGGTCAAGGAACTGTTGGAGCAGGCCCGAGGGGAGCAGGGGCCGACGGGCTTCTACTCCCCGGCCAGGGCGAGCCAGCAGGGCGAGGACTGAGGCGTGGTGGTGCAGCGGATCGCGGTGCTGGGCGCGGGCTCCTGGGGCACGGCCTACGCCAAGGTCCTGGTCGACGCGGGCCGGGACGTGGTGGTGTGGGCCAGACGGCCGGAGATCGCCGAGACGATCACCGAGCAGCGGCTCAACCCGGACTACCTGCCGGGGATCCGGTTGCCGGAGGGGCTGCGCGCCACCGCCGACGCCGAACTGGCCCTGGACGGGGCGCAGGCCGTGGTGCTCGCGGTGCCCAGCCAGACCCTGCGCGCGAACCTGGCCGTGTGGCGCGGGGTGCTGCCCGAGGGCGTCACGCTGGTGAGCCTGGCCAAGGGCGTGGAACTGGGCACGCTCAAGCGGATGAGCGAGGTCGTCGCCGAGGTGGCGCAGGTGCCCGCGGACCAGGTCGCCGTGGTGTCCGGGCCGAACCTGGCCAAGGAGATCGCGGCCCGCCAGCCCACCGCGACGGTGATCGCCTGCACCGACCACGAGCGGGCGGTGGCCCTCCAGACGGCCAGCGCCAACGAGTACTTCCGGCCGTACACCAACACCGACGTGGTGGGCTGCGAGCTCGGCGGCGCCTGTAAGAACGTGGTCGCGCTCGCCTGTGGCATGGCCGCGGGGCTGGGTTTCGGCGACAACACCATGGCGAGCCTGATCACCCGCGGCCTGGCCGAGACGGCCCGGCTGGGCGCCGCGCTGGGGGCCGACCCGCTGACCTTCGCCGGGCTGGCCGGGCTGGGCGACCTGGTGGCCACCTGTGCGTCCCCGTTGTCCCGCAACCGGTCCTTCGGCGAGCGGCTGGGCCGCGGCGAGACGCTGGCGCAGGCACAGGAGGCCACGCACGGCCAGGTGGCCGAGGGCGTGAAGTCCTGCTCCTCGATCCGTGAGCTGGCGCAGCGCTACGGGGTGGACATGCCGATCACCGATGGCGTGCACCGGGTCTGCCACGACGGGCTCGACCCGCGCAAGATGGCGGCCGAACTGTTGGGCAGGGCGCAGAAGGCGGAGCGCTCGTGAAGAGGGCGGACGGTTACTGGGGGGACGGCACTGCCTGCGTGCACGCGGGGTCCGCGCGACCCGTTGCCGGACAGCCCTTCCTGGCCGGTCCCGTGTTCGCCGCGCCGTACCACCTTGGCGCGGAGGACTTCTACGGCAGGCAGGGCAACCCGACCTGGCGCGCGCTGGAGCAGGCCATCGGCGCGCTGGACCGGGGCCACTGCACGGTGTTCCCCTCCGGCATGGCGGCGATCGGCGCCCTGTGCCGGGTGCTGCTCGGTGCCGGGGACGTGCTCGTGCTGCCCTCGGACGGTTACTTCCTCGCGCGCAGGTTCGTGCGCGAGCAGCTTGCCCCGCTGGGCCTTGAGGTCCGCGAGGTGCCCACGACTGGTCCGTGGACGGCGGAGGTCGTGCGCGGGGCCAGGCTGGTGCTGCTGGAGACCCCGTCCAACCCCGGGCTGGACGTGTGCGACCTGCCCGCGGTGGCGGAGTTGGCGCACGCGGCGGGCGCGCTGGTGGCCGTGGACAACACGACGGCCACCCCGCTGGGGCAGCGGCCGTTGGAGCTGGGCGCCGACATCTCGGTGGCCAGCGACACCAAGGCACTGGCCGGGCACAGCGATGTCGTGTACGGGCACGTGTCCACGGCGGACGAGGACCTGGCGCGGCGGCTGCGCGAGGAGCGCACGCTCAGCGGGGCCATCCCGGGTCCGTTCGAGACGTGGATGGTGCACCGTGGTCTGGGCACGCTGGACCTGAGGCTTGCTCGCCAGGCGGAGAACGCGGCGGCGCTGGTGTCCGCGCTGCGCGGTCACCCCGCGGTGACCAACCTGCGCTGGCCCGGGTCGCCGGAGGACCCCGCGCACGAGGTGGCGGCCAGGCAGATGCGCCGGTTCGGCGGGGTGCTGAGCTTCGAACTGCCCTCGGTGGCCGCGGTGGAACGCTTCCTCGCGGCGAGCGGGCTGGTGCTGCCGGCGACCAGCTTCGGCGGCCTGCACAGCACCCTGGACCGGCGCGCGCAGTTCGGCGACCCGGTACCGGAGGGGCTGGTCCGGTTCTCCGCGGGCTGCGAGGATTCCCACGATCTGGTCACCGACGTGCTCTCCGCTCTGGCCACCTTGACCGGTTGAGCCGGGGCCGCTTCAATTGGTGACGTGTTGTTGCGCGCCATGACCGGTAGGCGGGGTCACATCGACCTCCGCCGGGTCGCCAGCGCGCTGTGTCCTTTGAGCTGATCCTCTCCGACCGCCCGTCGCGGCGGCGATTTGTTCGCGCTCGAAAATCCACTGAGGACACACATGTTCGCCGTTCCCGAGAACACCGTCATCTCCGCTGTGCGCACCGCCCCGCAGCAGCCAACCAAGATCGTCCGCGAGGTCGCGGCGGACCGCTCCCGCTGGGCGCACCTGCTGCGCTACGACCCGGTGGAGCGCTGGGCCGCGCTGGTGGAGCGGACCGCCACCTACGAGGTGTGGCTGATGGGCTGGCTGCCGGGGCAGCACACCGACCTGCACGACCACGGCGGCGCCGAGGGGGCGTTCACCGTGGTGTCCGGCGCGCTCAGCGAGCGGGTCGCCCGCCGAGGGCAGCCCGGTGAGGTGCTGCACGTGGTGCGGACCGGCCAGTCGCGGGTGTTCGGCCCCGACTACGTGCACCAGGTCGCCAACGAGGGCACCGATCCGGCGGTGAGCATCCACGTGTTCGGCCCCACCCGCGCCCCGATGGTCCCGTACCGCCTCGACCCCGTGGACGGCCCAGTCCAGTCCTGACCGCGAGTCCCGCTCTGGAGCACGCGAGTCCCGGCCACAGGAGCGCGAGTCCCGGCACACGGGGCCGGCGAATCGGCGCGTGTCGGCGCTTCGCGTGCGGTGTGTCGGCGCTCGGCGTTCGGTGTGTCTGCACTTGGCGTGCATGTTCCCAGCGCGCGGGACCGCGCACCGGAACGTCCAACACTCCGTACCGGTAGCGCCGACACGCGGCACCGGAACGTCCGACACGCGCTGGGGCTTGGGCCTAGCGGTTCGTGACGTGGGCTGGGATGGGCAGGTCGCTGGCGGGGACCGGGGCGCCCCAGGTCGTGACGATGGGCAGGACCCCGGCCCAGGCGAGGTTGGCGGTCACGTCCTCCTCGTCGTCGCCGGGGGCGCCGGAGCGCATCTTCACCGAGGACTCGGTCAGGTCCAGTGCGAGCACGGCGGTGGCGGCGAGTTCGCGCTTGCTGGGCTGGCGGGCGTGGTCCCAGGACCCCGGCGACAGGTGCTCGGTCAGCACGCGCAGGCCGTGCAGCTTCTCCGCGGGCTCCTCGACCCTGCGGACCTGACCGTGCACCACGGCGCTGCGGTAGTTCATCGAGTGGTTGAACACCGACCGGGCGTAGACCACGCCGTCGACCAGGGTCACCGTGACGCAGACCTGGTCGGCGCCACGCAGGCTGCGCGCGCCGCTGGAACCGTGCAGGTAGAGCGTGTCCCCGTCGCGGCCGTACCCTGTGGGCAGCACCACGGGCGCGCCGTCCAGCACCACGCCGAGGTGGCAGATCAGTCCGCCGTCCAGCACCGCGTCCAGCTCGGACCGGTCGTAGACGGCCCGCTGCTTCTCGCGGTTGAGGGTGCTGCGCGGGGTCGGGGAGAGTGGTGGGCGAGTCACCAGTCCAGCCTGGCGCGGCAAGTGGCATCATAAAAGAGCCACTTTTCAACGAATTCGGAAGGCCAATTCAGTGCCGGACGACAGCTCGGACGCCTTGCTGATCACGCTGGACCGCACCGCGGCCACCCCGCTGGCGGTGCAGCTGGCCGACGCGCTGCGGGCCGCGGCCTCGGCGGGCCAGCTGCGCAGCGGGGACCGGCTGCCCTCCACCCGGACCCTGGCGACCCACCTGCGGGTCAGCCGCACGGTCACGGCGGCGGCCTACGACCAGTTGCACGCCGAGGGCTGGATCGTCGGTAGGCACGGCTCGGGCACGTACGTGACGACCACCCCGCCGGGGGCCATGCCGGTGGACACCGCCCGGCCAAGGCCCGCGCCGCCCGAGCGCGAGGTGATCGATCTGCAACTGGGCATCCCGTGGGTCGGCGGCCTGGACCGTGCCGCGTGGCGCCGGGCCTGGCGCTGCGCCGCCGACTCGGACCCGCTGATCCGCCACCACCTCGCGGGACTGCCCGAGTACCGCGAGGTGGTGGCGGAACACCTGTTGCGCCACCGGGGTCTGACCATCCGCGGCGGGCTGGCCACCGAGGCGGTGCTGGCCACGGCGGGCACCAGCGCGGCCGTGGCGGAGCTGGCCGCCGCCGTGCTGCGCCCCGGTGACGCCGTGGCCGTGGAGGAACCGGGCTACCAGCGGGCGGTCGGCGCCTTCGAGGCGGCCGGGATCCGTGTGCTGCCAGCGCCTCTGGACCGGCACGGCCTGCTCGTGGACGAGGTGCCAACGGGGGTGCGCGCGGTCTACTGCTCGCCCGCGCACCAGTACCCGCTGGGCAGCCGCCTGCCCGCCGCGCGCCGGGTCGCACTGGTGCAGCGGGCCCGCGCCGAGGGCTGGTGGGTCATCGAGGACGACTACGACGGGGAGCTGCGCTACGACGTGGCCCCGCTGCCGTTGCTGGCGGCGCTGGCCCCGGACGTGGTGGTGCACCTGGGCACGACGAGCAAGATCCTCACGCCGACCCTGGGCGCGGGCTGGATGGTGGCGCCCCCGCCGGTGGCCAGCGCCATCACCGCCTACCGGGAGCGCACCGGCACGAAGCCCGCGGCGGCGGGGCAGCGCGTGGTGGTGGAACTGGCCCGCAACGGGGACCTGGGGCGGCACCTGCGCCGACTGCGCCGCGAGCTGTCCGAGCGGCGGGTGCTCGTGGTGGATGCCTTGCGGGCGGCGGGAATCCCGGTGCTCGGCGATGACGCTGGCGCGCACGTGGTGGTGCTGCTGCCCTCCGCGCAGCGCGAGCGCGAGGTGCTGGACGCGGCCGAGCGGCACGGTTTCCGGCTGGACTCGCTCAGCCGCCACCACGCCGGGCACTCCCGCTGGTACGGCGTGGCGATCGGCTACACGGCCTGTTCCCGCGACCAGCTCACCGGGGTGCTGCCCGTGCTGGTGGACCTGCTGGTGAGCTGAGGCGGCTACTCCGCGTGGGCGAGCACGGCTCACGCTCGCAGGGCCGCGGGCACCTTGCGTGGTGAGTCCTTCGCCAGCGAGCGGTGCACCAGGACCGTGGCCAGCACGAGCACCTCGGCTGCGGGCAGCGGGTAGCCCAGCGCGGTGCCCGCGGTCAGGTCCAGCACCGGGGCCGCCACCGCGAGCACGAACACCCAGCGCGGGGCGGTCGGCAGCTTGCCCGCGCCCGCCCACGGGGTCTTCGCCCAGGGTTTGGCCACCGAGACCCAGGCCTGGAACGCGATCGCGGCGGCCATCAGCCCAGCGCCCACCGCCAGCCACACCGAGGGCGCACCGGTGCGCGCGGCCTCCCGCAGGGCGCCTGCCAGCACGAAGATGCCAAGGTAGAGCTGCACCACGGTGATCACGAACTTGACCAGCACCCACCAGTGCCGGAAGAAGCCCCATGCGGTGGCGGCGGCCAGCACGAACCCGGTGAAGGCCGAGACGTTGGCCAGTTCGGCCAGCAGCGCCATGTCCAGGTGCTTGGCCATGGTCAGCGCGCTGCCGCGCACCGCGGCATCGGCCGTGCCCAGGGCGAGGCTGGTCAGGACGAGCAGCGCCAGCGCCTGGGACAGCCAGCCAACCGAACAGACCACGTGCAGCCACAGCGTCAGCTGGCGCCATCGTTTTCCCGACATGGCAACGAGAATCGCCCAGAACTCCGCCCGGCACATCGGTGATGGCCCCTAGGTGGGAGCACTGTGTCACCCGGGCGGTACCGCCGGACGGGTAGGGTCGGGTCCCATGACAGAGCGCAGGATCCGCGTCGCCGTCGTGTTCGGGGGCCGCAGCAGCGAGCACGGCGTGTCGTGCGTCTCAGCGGGCAGTGTGCTCGCCCACCTGGACCCGGAGCGGTTCGAGGCCGTCCCGGTGGGCATCACCCGCGAGGGCACGTGGGTGCTGGGCAGCGGCACGGCCGAGCAGTTGGCGGTGACCGGGCGCGCCATGCCGGAGGTCACCGGCGGGGCCGAGCTGACCCTGGTCGGCAGCGGGCTGGTGCCGCTGGACCGCGCGGCCCAGGGCGAGCTGATCGGCAAGGTCGACGTGGTGTTCCCGGTGCTGCACGGGGCGTACGGCGAGGACGGCACCATCCAGGGCCTGCTGGAACTGGCCGACGTGCCCTACGCGGGGCCCGGGGTGCTGGCCAGCGCGGTGGCCATGGACAAGGAGTACACCAAGAAGCTGCTGGCGGCCGAGGGCCTGCCGGTCGGCGACTACGCGGTGCTGCGCAGGGACCGGGCCACGCTCTCGCAGCAGGAGAAGGACCGCCTCGGGCTGCCGGTGTTCGTCAAGCCCGCACGCGCCGGGTCCTCCACTGGGATCAGCAAGGTCAGTGACTGGGCCGACCTGGACGCGGCCATCGCCTTCGCTCGCGAGATCGACCCGAAGGTGCTCGTGGAGGCCGCGATCGTGGGCCGCGAGGTCGAGTGCGGGGTGCTGGAGTTCCCCGACGGCCGGGTCGAGGCCTCGCTGCCCGCCGAGATCCGCATGGTGAGCAAGACCGTGGACTGGTACGACTTCGACTCGAAGTACCTGGACACCGACGAGGCCTGCGAGTTCGACATCCCGGCCAAGCTGGACGACGAGGTCACCGAGCGGCTGCGCGAGATGGCGGTGCGGGCCTTCACCGCCCTGGACTGCCAGGGCCTGGCCCGGGTGGACTTCTTCGTCACCGAGCAGAACGAGCTGATCATCAACGAGCTCAACACCATGCCGGGCTTCACGCACGTGTCGATGTACCCGAAGATGTGGGGCGTCACCGGCATCGACTACCCGAGCCTGATCAGCACGCTGATCGACACGGCCATCGCGCGCGGCACCGGCCTGCGCTGAGCCCGTTCGGGTCGGCCTCAGCCCGGGTTCGGCGAGACGGGGCGTTCCGGCAGCGCGCCGCGCAGTGCGTCGGAGACGGCCTGCAACGGTCCGCTCCCGGTGCCCTCCGGGGTGGTCAGCGCCACGTACACCGGCCGGTCCACCGCGTACCAGGTGACCGACCCGCTGTCCCCGGTCACCTGGAGCCAGCGCACGCCGGAGGTCTGCACGAGTTGCGAGGTCTGCACGAGTTCTGGTGGCTTGCCCAGCCCACAGCGCAGCACCACCGGTTCGTGCTGGGCGTCGCCCCAAGCCACCGTGGCGGGCGGGGCGGGGTCTTTCAGCGCGCGGCGCGGCACGGTCGCCCCGCCGTTGAGCACCTGCTGGGGCAGGGCCTTGACCAGGGTGGCACAGTCGGCCGAGCCGGACTCGGGTGCGTCGACGGGCACCAGCGGCAGCGGACCGGTACGGTCCGCTGCCGCGGTGGGGGTCGCGGTCTGGGGAGGGGGCGGGGCTCCCTGGACCAGGCCGAGCACGGCCACGCCCACGGCCAGCAGCGCGGGCAGCCCGATCACGGCGGCCAGCGCGGGTTTGGACAGGGTGGTTGGCACGGGCTCAGTTCATCACAGGTGCACGACCGGACAGGTCAGCGTCCTGGTGATGCCCTCCACGTTCTGGATCTTGGCGACCACCAGCTGGCCGAGCTGGTCCACGGTGTCCGCGTCGGCGCGCACGATCACGTCGTAGGGGCCGGTGACGTCCTCGGCGGTGGACACGCCGGGTATGCCGGAGATCTCAGCTGCGACCGCAGCCGCCTTTCCGACCTCGGTTTGGATGAGTATGTAAGCGTGGACCACGGCGTGCCCCTTCGTCTCGATCTGCCCGCACGGGGTAGGAACGTGGCCAGCAACCTACCCCGGTTGGGGTTCCGAATGCTCATGATCGGAGGCAACCTTGCGCCCGGAGCCGCCGCGAGACGCGGACACGGTCGCCGAAGTGGGTGAGTTCGGTCTCATCAGGCGCGTCACCAGCGGACGCCCGCAGCCCGCGACCACCCTGCTCGGCCCCGGGGACGACGCGGCGCTGGTCGCCGCCCCCGACGGGCGTGTGGTCGCCAGCACCGACGTGCTGGTGGAGGGCGTGCACTTCCGGTTGGACTGGTCCACTCCCGAGCAGGTCGGGCGCAAGGCCGCCGCGGCCAACCTGGCCGACGTGGCCGCCATGGGCGCGGTGCCCACGGCCCTGCTGGTCGGCTTCGCCCTGCCCAGGGACACCCCCACCGAACTGGTGGACGGGCTCAGCGGCGGGCTGTGGAAGGAGGCGTCCAGGGCGGGCGCGGGCGTGGTCGGCGGGGACATGGTGAGCTGCCCGACACTGGTGATCTCCGTGACAGCCCTTGGCGACCTGCGCGGACTGGCCCCGGTGACCCGTTCCGGCGCGGCGCCCGGTGACGTGCTCGCGGTCTGCGGGCGGCTGGGCTGGGCCGCGGCGGGCCTGGCCGTGCTCGGCAGGGGCTTCCGCTCGCCGGTGGCCATCGTCGGCGCGCAGCAGGCCCCGGAGCCCCCGTACGCGGCGGGCCCGCAGGCCGCGGAGGCCGGTGCCTCGGCGATGCTGGACGTCTCCGACGGGTTGCTGGCCGACGTGGGCCACATCGCGGAGGCCTCGGGCGTGGCCATCGACGTGCGCACCGACCTGCTGCCGGTGCACCAGCGGCTGATCGACGTGGGCTCCGCGCTGGGCGCCAACCCGAGGCACTGGGTGCTGACCGGCGGCGAGGACCACGCGTTGGCGGCCACCTTCCCGGAACCGGCCGACGTGCCCGAGAACTGGGTGACGATCGGTACCGTGCGGCGGGGCAGCGGGGTCACCGTGGACGGTCGGCCTTACGAGGCGGACGGCGGCTGGGAGCACTGGAGATGACCTTCACCGAGGTGGGCATCGACCACCCGGACGCCGTGGTGCTGACCGAACAGGTGCAGCAGGAGTACGTGCGCCGGTACGGCTCGGCCGACAGCACCCCGATGGACGCGGCTCAGTTCCGCGCGCCGCACGGGGTCTTCCTCGTCGGCTACCTGGACCTGCTGCCGGTGGTCTGCGGCGGCTGGCGGGTGCACGGCGAGCACGAGGCCGAGGTGAAGCGGATGTACGTGGCGCCATCGGCGCGCGGACGCGGCCTGGCCAGGGCGCTGCTCGCCGAGTTGGAGCGCACCGCGCGCGCCGCGGGCAGGCGCAGGCTGGTGCTGGAGACCGGCATCGCCCAGCCCGAGGCGATCGGGCTCTACACCTCCTCCGGCTACACCGCCGTGCCCGGTTTCGGCGTGTACAAGGACTACCCGGAGAGCCGGTACTTCGGCAAAACCCTGTAGGAGGCAAGACGTGCCGATCTACGCACTCGGCGACCGCGAGCCGACCATTCACCCGGACGCGTACGTGCACCCGGACGCGACCCTGATCGGTGCGGTCACGATCGGGGCGCACACCTCCGTGTGGCCGCGGGCGGTGCTGCGCGGGGACTACGGGTCGATCACCGTGGGGGAGCGCACCAGCGTGCAGGACGGCACGGTGCTGCACTGCACCCAGTTCCACCCGACCGTGATCGGCTCGGACTGCGTGCTCGGGCACAACACGCACGTGGAGGGCGCGACGGTGGGGGACCGCTGCCTGATCGCCTCCGGCTCGGTGGTGCTCAACGGGGCGGTGATCGAGTCGGGTGCGGTGGTCGGTGCGGGGGCGGTGGTGTCCTTCAACGGGCACGTGCCCGCGCGGCGCATGGCGCTGGGGGTGCCCGCCAGGGTCCGCGAGGGCCACGAGGTGCCCGAGGACATGGTGTCCGGCATCGTGCGGCTGTACGTGGAGAACGCCAAGGTGTACCGCCAGCAGTTGCGTCGTCTGGACTGAGTACCCTTTCGGTTGACACCGAAGGGGGTTTTGTGGCTGCCGCGGACGACAACGCGTTACCAGATGCGTTGGTACTGCCCGATCGGTTCGACGCGCCCCCACCGATCACACACTCCCGGCTGCCCCGGTGGGCACAGATCGTGGGCGCGGTCGCGCTGGTCCTGGTGTCCGCCTGGCTGCCGCTGTGGCTGGTGCTGATCCTGTCCGCGGTGGCCATCGCCGTGGTCGGCTTCGCGCTGCTGCGCGAGGACAGCGCCCAGCCCCCGCGCCGGGCCGAGCTGGTCCGGCTGGTGGCCACCCGCGAGCCCAGCCGCCCGGTGTACGCCCAGCTGCGCTGGTACAGCCCCGGCGGCCCGGCGCTGCCGGAGATCTCCGTGGCCACCGAGCGGGGCGGCGAGGTGGAGCAGTTGTTCGGCGTGCCCGAGGGCGTGCCGCTGGGCGGTCTCCGGGTGGACGGCGAGCCCGCGCGGGCCACCCTGCTCGGCGACGGCGAGGCCGCGGTGCTGGTGCTCGCGGACAGCGACCAGGTCGTGCCGCTGTCCCTGCCGTACCAACCGAAGGGCCGCAAGTACCTGCGCCCCAGGCAGTTCGGGCACGTGCACGGCGCGCCGGGGGCGAACACCCGCGTGCTGGCGACGCTGCTCAACCGCCGCCGCACGGCCAAGGCCGCCGCCTGGCTGGCGGACGGTCCTGAGTGGACTGACGTGCGGCTGCTGCCGGTGCGCGGGCGGTGGACCAGGGCGGTGGTCGCCGACGAGAACGGGGCGCTGCTGGCCCACGTGAGCCTGCCCTGGCAGGGCCGCAGGCTGGTGACCCGGCCGCTGGCGGGCCTGCTCGCGGTGCGTCCGCAGTGGCAGGTGGACCCCGAGGGGCCGACCCAGGTCGAGGTGTTGATCTACGGCGCGGACTGGCCGGTGGTGCTGGTCACCACGCTCGACGGACACCTACGCTGAGTGATCCACTGACTCACCCGATCGGACTCTGGCCGCGACTCGGCCAGTAGTCCTACGTTTGTTCGGGGAAAGACTTCGCAAAGACTTCGGCAACGCCAGTCTGTCGCGAGGTGCCCGGCCGCAGCTGCCCTGTCGGTCCAGGATGACAGTTCCAGGGCGCGCGATGCCAATTCATTTTACCTCTATTTTACATGCCGATTTCTGGCTACTCGTCAGTAGCCATACTTGGCGGTCGTGACTACTCACGGTAGTTGTGAGGCATGGTCGATTTGCCCGATTGGATGCTGGTTATCCTGGTCATCCGCTCATACCATGTACCGTGAAAGCGTTGGCAAAATTTCCTTGACCTTCTGGGGTGGTCGAGTGTGTGAAAGCGCGTACCGAGGTGCGCGCGTCTGAGTTGTGCGCAATTCACTGTGGGGCAATGGGTCGTTTTCGCTCATTCAAAGGGGTTTACTCATGCAGTACGGCAGCGCTCTCCGCAACGACATCCGGAGCGAGTCCATCACGCCGCTGATCGGTGTGTTCGACATGTTCTCGGCCTCGCTGGCCGCCCAGCACTACGGCGGGATGTTCATCTCCGGGTTCGGCTTCGCGGCCTCCTACTACGGCCTGCCCGACATCGGGTTCATCGCCTGGCCGGACATGGTCAACTTCGTGCAGCGCCTGCGGCTGGCCTTCCCCGAGCAGCACCTGCTCGTGGACATCGACGACGGCTACGTGGACCCCGAGGTGGCCTGCCACGTGGTGGAGCACCTGGAGCGGATCGGCGCCTCCGGCGTGATCCTGGAGGACCAGAAGCGGCCGCGCCGCTGCGGGCACGTGGACGGCAAGCAGATCCTGCCGCTCGAGGAGTACCTGGAGAAGCTGAACCTGGTGCTGGAGACCCGCAAGGACCTGCTGGTCGTGGCCCGCACCGACGCCACGGAGGAGTCGGAGATCCTGCGCCGCGCCGAGGCGCTGGCCGCCACCGACGCCGACGTGCTGCTGGTCGACGGCGTGCGCAGCGTGGACTGGATCCGCAAGGTGCGCGGGGTGATCGGGGACAAGCCCCTGCTGTTCAACCAGATCGCGGGCGGCAAGTCGCCCCGCCTGTCGCTGACCGAGCTGGAGGACCTCGGCGTCAACGTGGCGATCTACAGCACCCCCTGCCTGTTCGCGGCGCAGACCGCCATCGACAACGCGCTGCTGGAGCTGCGCGCCAACGACGGCAGGCTGCCCGAGGTCAAGGAGGGCGACGTGGGCGTGGCGGCCTCGATCGCGCTGATGGAGCGCAACATCAGCCGCCACCACAAGAACAAGAGCCTGGACGCGGTGCGGGTCTGATCTGATACCGGTCGGGGGCCCGACGGGCCCCCGACCGTGCCCGCTGTGAGAGAAGGGGTCTGATGTCCCGCGTTCCGCTGTTGTCCAAGCTGCGGATCGATCCGTACATCCTCGCGCTGCTGGCCACGGTCGGCATCGCCTCGCTGCTGCCCGCGCGGGGTGTGGTCGCCACCGGCTTCGACTACGCGACCACGTTCGCGATCGGCCTGCTGTTCTTCCTGTACGGGGCGAGGTTGTCCACCAGGGAGGCCATCGACGGACTCAAGCACTGGCGGCTGCACGGGGTGGTGTTCGCCAGCACCTTCGTGCTGTTCCCGGTGCTGGGCCTGGCGGCCAAGCTGCTCGTGCCCGGTGTGCTCACCCCGGAGCTGTGGGCCGGGCTGATGTTCCTGTGCTGCCTGCCTTCCACGGTGCAGTCCTCGATCGCGTTCACCTCGATCGCCCGCGGCAACGTGGCCGCGGCCATCTGCAGCGCCTCGTTCTCCAACCTCATCGGCATCGTGCTCACCCCGCTGCTGGTGGCCCTGTTCGTCATCACCGGCAACGGCGGCGGTGGTGTGTCGCTGGAATCGGTGCGCGACATCATGCTCCAGCTGCTGGCGCCCTTCGTCGCGGGCCAGCTGCTGCGGCGCTGGGTGGGCGGGTTCATCACCAAGCACAAGAAGGTCCTCGGATACGTGGACCGCGGCTCCATCCTGCTCGTGGTGTACGTGGCGTTCAGCGAAGGCGTGGTGGCCGGCATCTGGGGACGGCTCACCCCGCTCTCGCTGGTGCTGCTGCTGGTCGTCAACATGGTCCTGCTGGCGATCGTCATGACGGTCACGACGGTGGCCGCCCGCAGGTTGCCGTTCTCCCGCGAGGACGAGATCGCCATCGTGTTCTGCGGCTCCAAGAAGTCACTGGCCAGTGGGGTTCCCATGGCGACCGTGCTGTTCCCGGCGGCCACCGTGGGCATCGCCGTGCTGCCACTGATGCTGTTCCACCAGATCCAGCTCATGGTGTGCGCCTGGCTCGCCCGGCGTTACGCCGCCAAGCAGGTCCAGCCCGAGGCTGAACTCGTGTCCTGACCGGTGGCGTGGCGGCGCCGTTGGCCGCAGGCGCCGCCACGCCACCAGCTAGGGTTTGCCGCATGGTTTCTCGTCCGCTGAAGGAAATCGTCGAGTCCGGCTGGGCCGAGGCGCTGGAGCCGGTAGCCGACCGGATCGCGGCCATGGGGGAGTTCCTGCGCGCCGAGGTCGCCGCCAAACGCACCTACCTGCCCGCGGGCGACAACGTGTTGCGTGCGTTCAAACAGCCCTTCGCGGACGTGCGCGTGCTCATCGTCGGTCAGGACCCGTACCCCACGCCGGGGCACGCCGTCGGGCTGAGCTTCTCCGTGGCACCCGAGGTGCGGCCGATCCCGCGCAGCCTGGCCAACATCTACACCGAACTGGAGTCCGACCTCGGCCTGCCGCGTCCGTCCAACGGGGACCTCTCGCCCTGGGCCGAGCAGGGTGTGCTGCTGCTCAACAGGTCGCTGACCGTGCAGCCCGGACGACCCAACTCGCACAAGGGCAAGGGCTGGGAGCAGGTCACCGAGCAGGCCATCAAGGCGCTGGCCGCGCGGCGCACCCCGCTGGTCGCGATCCTGTGGGGCAGCAACGCCCGCAGCCTTGCCCCGCTGCTCAGCGGCGTGCCCTGCATCGAGTCCGCGCACCCCAGCCCCATGTCGGCCGACCGGGGCTTCTTCGGCTCCAAGCCGTTCAGCCGCGCCAACGACCTGCTCCGCCGCCAGGGCTCCGAGCCGATCAACTGGAAGCTGCCGTAGCCCGAACGTCATGAAGGTGCCGTTCAGGACGTTCAACGTCCTGAACGGCACCTTCATGACGTCGTCAGCACTTGTCAGACCCCGGCGGTAGCGTGGCCGCGTGATCGTGTCGCGGGATGTGCGGTTGGGTGACGGTCGAGTGGTTCGGGCCCACGACAGCGGGCTCGATCGACCCGAGGCGGTCGTGGTGTGGCACCACGGCTCGCCGCAGACCGGTGCGCTGCTGGAGCCGTTACTGCTCGCGGCGGCGGAGCGGGGGATTCGGCTGCTGTCCTACGGGCGCCCCGGGTACGGGGGTTCCAGTCGGTTGGTCGGGCGGGACGTCGTCTCGGCAGCACGGGATGTCGAGCAGGTCGCCGACGCGTTCGGGGTAGGCCGGTTCGCGGTGATGGGGGCGTCCGGGGGTGGGCCGCATGCGCTCGCCTGCGCCGCGGTGCTGCCCGAGCGGGTCAGCGGGGTGGTGTGCCTGGCCGGGATGGCGCCGTTCACCGAGGAGTTCGACTGGTACGCGGGCATGGCGGCGCCGGGTGGGTTGCGGGCGGCGGAGCAGGGGCTCGCGGCCAGGGAGCGGTTCACCGAGGAGTTCGACCCGAGCAGTTTCACCCCGGCCGACTGGGCGGCGCTGTCCGGGCAGTGGACGAGTCTGGGGGCGGACGCCCAGCGGGCCGAGCAGGCCGGGGGCGAAGGACTGGTCGACGACGACCTCGCCTTCGTCAGGCCGTGGGGGTTCGACCTCGCCGAGGTCACGGCACCGGTGCTGTTGGTGCAGGGCGGGCAGGACCGGGTGGCGCCGCCCTCGCATGCGGACTGGCTGCGCGGTCTGCTGCCGCGGGCGGAACTCTGGTCCCGGCCCGAGGACGGGCACATCTCCGTGCTGTACGCGTGCGCGGAGGCGATGGGCTGGCTGCGGGCAGGCCCCATGTCTCGAACGGCACTTTCATGACACCGCGGGTACGGCTTGGAAGCGGTCGCCCGCGGCGAGGATCGTGCTGGCGAGCTCGGCGGCGGGACCCCGCAGGGCGCGGCGTCCACTGGAGAGCACGAACTCCACGTGGCCGAGGTCGGGCAGCCGGTGGCGTTCGGGCACCTGGACCAGGCCGCCGGGGATCAGGCTCTGCGCGTGGGCGACCACGCCGAGACCGGCCAGCGCGGCGGCCCGCAACCCGTTGAGGCTGCCGCTGGTGCAGGTGACCCGCCAGGACCGGTTCGTGCGCTCCAGGGTCTCGATCGCCTGCGCCCTGGTGATGCTGGGCGCGGGGTAGACGATCAGCGGCACCGGTTGCGCGGGGTCGACCACCAGCGAATCCCCGCTGATCCACACGAGTTTGTCGCGCCACACCAGGGTTCCGTGCGCCTCACCGGTGCGCCGCTTGCCGAAGACCAGGTCGAGTTCGCCCGCGTGCAGCGCCTCGTGCAGTACCCCGCTCAGGCCCACGGTCAGCTCCAGGTCCACCAGTGGGTGGCTGCGCCGGAATTCCCGCAGAATACGCGGCAACTGGGTCAGCACGAGGTCCTCGGAGGCGCCGAACCTGAGCCGTCCGCGCACCTGGGACCCGGCGAAATAGCGCATGGCCCGCTCATTGGTGGCCAGAATTCCCCTGGCGAACTCCAGCATCGCCTCACCGTCGGCGGTGAGCGTGACGGTGTGCGTGTCGCGCAGGAACAGCTGCCGTTCGGTGACGGCCTCCAGTTTCCTGATGTGCTGGCTCACCGTGGACTGGCGCAGGCCGAGCCGGTCGGCGGCCTGAGTGAAGCTCAGGGTCTGCGCCACGGCCACGAAGGACCTCAGGTGAGCGGGGTCGAACATCCGGCCAGGCTATCGCATTCCGTGATGGCAGTCATTCTGGTGAGCGTGTTTCGGAATTGACCGGCTTGTCCGAGCATGGGGACATGACCGCCTTGCGCCGACTCGACCCGTACATCATGGCGATCCTGTGCACGGTCGGCATCGCGTCCCTGCTGCCCGCCCGCGGCGGCTGGGCCACCGCCTTCGAGCACCTCACCACGATCGTCATCGCCCTGCTGTTCTTCCTCTACGGCGCGCGGCTGTCCGCCCGCGAGGCGCTGGACGGCCTCAGGCACTGGCGCCTGCACGGGCTGGTGTTCGCGAGCACCTTCGTGCTGTTCCCGCTGCTGGGGCTGGCCGCCCGGCTGCTGGTGCCCACGGTGCTCAGCCCGCAGCTCTACCTCGGCGTGCTGTTCCTGTGCTGCCTGCCGTCCACGGTGCAGTCCTCGATCGCCTTCACCTCGATCGCCCGCGGCAACGTGCCCGCGGCGATCTGCGCGGCCTCGTTCTCCAACCTGGCGGGCATCGTGCTCACCCCGCTGCTGGTCGGCCTGCTGATCACGACCAGGGGCGGCGGCTTCTCCGCGCAGTCCTTCCTGGACATCGTGCTGCAACTGCTGCTGCCGTTCCTGCTCGGGCAGGTCGCGCGGCGGTGGATCGCGGGCTGGCTGGACCGGCACCGCCCCGTGCTGGGGCTGGTCGACCGCGGTTCGGTGCTGCTGGTGGTCTACACCGCGTTCAGCCAGGGTGTGGTCGCGGGCATCTGGGGTCAGCTCTCGGTGGGCTACCTGGTGGCCCTGGTCCTGGTCGACCTGGTGCTGCTCGCTCTGGTGCTGGCCGTGACGGGCCTGCTGCCGCGCCTGCTCGGCTTCGACGGGGCGGACCGGATCACGATCATGTTCTGCGGCTCGAAGAAGAGCCTGGCCAGCGGCCTGCCCATGGCCAGCGTGCTGTTCGCCGGGCAGGGTGTGGGCCTGGTCGTGCTGCCGCTGATGCTGTTCCACCAGGTGCAGTTGATGGTCTGCGCCTGGCTGGCTCAGCGCTACGCCCGCAGGGCCGAACTGGTCACCGCCTAGGGACACGCCCCCGCACAGAGGAAGGGCCGGAGGCGATGCCTCCGGCCCTTCCGGTAAGTCTGCTGCGCCGAAGCTCAGCCGCGCACGACCTTGCCGGCCTTCAGGCAGGAGGTGCACACGTTGATGCGTGCACGCTGACCCGGGGCGACCTTGGCGCGAACGGACTGGATGTTCGGGTTCCACCTGCGCTTGGTGCGCCGGTGGGAGTGGGACACTGCCATGCCGAAGCCCGGCCCCTTGTCGCAGACGTCGCAAACGGCAGCCACGTCGCACACTCCTTCGATGATTGGTCGAGACTCGTTCCGCTCCATCCAGGCACGAACAAGCCACGGACCAGAGCAACCTCCACAGGGTAACCGGTGATCTGCCGGGCATCCAAACCGGCCCCGCTACCCTCGCGCGGACACCGCCCCGACCGCCGAGGAGGCCATCGCCGTGTTGCAGGTCCTGGACGCCGCCGCCCTGCGCCGCTGGGCCACCGCGGGGGTGCGCGCCCTGGACGCCAACCGCGAGGCGATCGACTCGATCAACGTCTACCCGGTCGCCGACGGGGACACCGGCACGAACCTGCTGGTCACGATGCGCAGCGCCGAGCAGGCCCTGCTGGCGGCCGAGGCGGAGCAGGGCGCTGGCCCCGCGGCCTCGGCGCTGGCCAGGGGGGCGCTGGCCGGGGCGCGCGGCAACTCCGGGGTGATCCTGTCCCAGGTGCTGCGCGGGCTCGCCGAGACCTGGGACGGGGCGCTGGCGGTGAGCGGCTCCGCGCTGCGGGCGGCGCTGCGCAGAGCCGACGAGCTGGCCACCGCCGCCGTGTCCGAGCCGGTGGCGGGCACCGTGCTGTCGGTGCTGCACGCCGCCGCGCTGGCGGCCCAGGACTGCGGGTCCGATGCGCTGGACGAGGTGGCCGGGGCCGCGGTGCGGGCGGCTGCGCAAGCGCTTGCGGACACCCCGCGCCAGCTCGCGGTGCTGGCCGAGCGCGGGGTGGTGGACGCGGGTGGGCGCGGGCTCGTGGTGTTGCTGGACGAGCTGGTCGGCGTGGTCACGGGCCGTGTCGCGGATCACGTGGTGCCGGAGCGCGCGGCGGCTGTGCCCGCGGTCAGGGAGACCGGCTCGGACCAGTACGAGTACGAGGTCATGTACCTGCTCGACGGGCTGGCGGACGAGGACGAGCTGCGCGCGCGGCTGACCGGGCTGGGCGACAGCGTGGTGGTGGCCGGGGACGGCGCGGGCCTGTTCAGCGTGCACGTGCACTGCAACGACGTGGGTGCGGCGATCGAGCTGGGCGTCGAGCGGGGCCGTCCGCACCGGATCAGGGTGACCCGGTTCGCCGACCAGCGGGCGGCGCGCTCGGGGCGGGCCGTGGTGGCCGTCGTGGCGGGGAGCAGGCCGCCGAGCTGTTCCGCGCGGAGGGCGCCGTGGTGCTCGCGGGCGAGCCCACCGCGGCCGAGCTGCTCGCGGTGCTGGAGCGCACCGGGGCGGCCCAGGTGGCGGTGCTGCCCAACAGTGCGGAGCTGGCCCAGGTGGCCGCGCGGGCGGCCGAGCAGGCGGAGCGCTCGGGGCAGGACGTGGTCGTGGTGCCGACGGCCTCGCCGGTGCAGGGGCTGGCGGCGCTGGCCGTGCACGACCCGTCCCGCAGGCCGGGGGACGACGTGGTGGCGATGGCCGAGGCGGCGGCGGCCACCCGGCGCGGTGAGGTGCTGGTGGCCCAGCGCGAGGCGATGACCTGGGTGGGGCGCTGCCAGCCGGGGGACGTGCTCGGGCTGGTGGACGGCGAGGTGGTGCTCATCGAGCCGGGGCCGGCCGAGGGGCCCGGGCTGCTCGCGGCGGCCTGCCAGCTGGTGGACCGCATGGTCGGGGTCGGCGGCGAGCTGGTGACGGTCCTGCTGGGCCACGGGGCGGGCGCGGAGCTGGGCGAGGGGCTCGCCGCCCACCTGCGGCACAGCCACCCCGAGGTGGAGATAACTGTTTACGGGGGCGGCCAGCCCGATTCCGCGTTGTTGATCGGTGTTGAATAAGGCCGCAAGAATTAACGAGTGCGCATGTCTTGACTCTTTGGTATCCAAGGCTTTAACTAGCGCTACCTGGGTAAAGACCTTCGTTAAGTGTTAAGTACCACCAAATCCTTCACCCCTGTGCTGTGGCACGCGCGGTACTGGCGCGCGCCCTTCGGAAGGAGCAATCCCCGTGAGACGCAGAACTGTGCGGACCGGCCTCGTGCTGGCCCTCGCGGCGGCGGTGGCCGTGGCCACGCCGTGGGCGGTGGCCGAGACGAGTTCGTCCGCAGCCCCCCAGCAGCAGGACCCGGCCGCCACCGCGCTGGCCGCCGCCAACAAGGCCGTGGCCGCCGGCGCGGACAACCTCCGCAAGGGGCCAGACGACAGCTACGCCGTGCAGGCCAGCGTGCCCGGCGGCAACGGCGTGTACTACACCAGCTACCAGCGCACCTACAAGGGAATCCCCGTGGTGGGCGGGGACGCCGTGGTCGTCACCGACGGCACCGGCCGGGTGCGCGACACCAGTTCGGCCACCACCGCCGCGATCGAGGCGCCCACCCAGGCCAGGGTGCCCGCCGCCGACGCGCTGCGCACGGCGCGGGCCAAGGTGTCCAGTGTGGACGGTGCGACCGAGCCGCGACTGGTCGTGCTGGTGCGGGACAACGCCTCCAGGCTGGCCTGGGAGACCACCGTCACCGGGCACGAGGGCAAGGTGCCCAGCGTGCTCACGGTGTGGGTGGACGCGCTGACCGGTGCCGTGGCCGACACCGCGCAGGCGGTCAAGGCCGACACCGTCAAGGGCGCCTTCAACGGCGACCAGACCATCGACACCAGCGCCTCGGGCAGCTCCCGTTCGCTGACCGACCCGAACCGCCCCGGCCTGCGCTGCGGCAAGTACATCAGCGACAACCAGGCGCCCGCCGCGCTGACAAACCCCAGCACCACCTGGGGCAACGGCTCCTACACCGACACCACCACGAACTGCGCCGAGGCGTACTTCGCGGTGGAGAAGGAGTGGGACATGCTGAAGAACTGGCTCGGCCGCAACGGGATCGACGGCAACGGCAAGGCCTTCCCGGTGGCCGTGGGCCTCAACGACGTCAACGCCTACTGGAACGGCAGCTTCGGCGAGTTCGGGCACAACCAGGCGGGCAACCGCAACCTGGTGAACATCGACGTGGTCGGCCACGAGATGGGCCACGCGATCTTCCAGTACACCGGCTCGGGCAACCCCGGCAGCTCCGAGGCCAACGGCATGAACGAGTCAACCGGGGACATCTTCGGCGCGCTGACCGAGTTCTACGCTGCGGAGTCCGCGCCCTACGACACCCCGGACTACGAGGTCGGCGAGCTGGTCGACCTCGTGGGCAAGGGGCCGATCCGCTACATGTACGAGCCCTCGAAGATCAGCGGCAACCCGAACTGCTACTCCAGCAGCCTGCCCAGCGAGGAGCACGCCGCCGCGGGGCCGCAGAACCACTGGTTCTACCTGCTCGCCGAGGGCTCGAACCCGACCAGCGGCCAGCCCAAGAGCCCGACCTGCAACAACTCCACGGTCACCGGCATCGGCATCGAGAAGGCGGGCAAGGTCTTCATGGGCGGCCTGGCCCGCAAGACCTCCTCCTGGAACCACAAGGCCGCCCGGGTGGCCACCCTGCAGTCGGCCAAGGACGCGTTCCCCAACTCCTGCACCGAGTTCAACGCCGTCAAGTCCGCATGGGACGCGATCAGCGTGCCCGCGCAGTCCGGCGAGCCGACCTGCACCACCAACACCACCAACGACTTCTCGCTGGCGCTGGACCCCTCCTCGGGCAGCGTCGACCCCGGTAAGTCGGTCGCGGTGAAGGTCAGCGCGAAGACCACCGCGGGCAGCGCGCAGACCGTGCAGCTGTCCGCCTCGGGCCAGCCCACCGGCGTCACGGTGAGCTTCGACCCGGCCTCGATCTCCTCCGACGGCACGGCCACGGCCACCGTCTCCGCCTCGTCCAGCGCCGCCGCGGGCAAGTCCACCATCACGATCACCGGCGACGGGGCGGACGCCGACCACACCGCGCAGTACGTGCTGACCGTCAACGGTTCCACCCCGCCGAACCCCGGCGTGCCGGACATCGACGTCAACAACGTCAAGGCACACCTGAGCCAGTTGCAGACCGCCGCCACGAACAACGGCGGCAACCGGCGGGCCGGTTCGGCCGGGCACACCGCCTCCGTGTCCTACATCGAGCAGCAGCTCAAGGACGCCGGCTACACCGTGGCGCACCAGCGCTGCACCTCCGGCTGCGCCTACACCTCGGACAACCTGATCGCCGACTACCCCGGTGGGGACGAGAACCAGGTGATCATGCTGGGGGCACACCTGGACAGCGTCAGCGCCGGTCCGGGCATCAACGACAACGGCTCGGGTTCCGCGGCGATCCTGGAGGTCGCCCTGCAACTGGCCAAGTCCAAGCCGCAGCTGGCCAAGCACGTGCGCTTCGGCTGGTGGACCGACGAGGAGCAGGGCCTCAACGGCTCCAAGTTCTACGTCAACTCCCTGTCCAGCACGGAGAAGTCGAAGATCAAGGGCTACCTGAACTTCGACATGGTGGCCTCCACCAACGCGGGCTACTTCGTCAACAACATCACCACCGAGATCGCCAAGCCGCTCAAGGAGTTCTTCGGCTCGCTGAACCTGGCGCCCGAGGAGAACACCGAGGGCGCGGGCCGCTCCGACGACTACTCCTTCAAGAACGCGGGCATCGCCACCAGCGGCACGGCGGCGGGCGCCAGCGCCAGGAAGACCTCGGCGCAGGCGCAGAAGTGGGGCGGCACGGCCAACCAGGCCTACGACTCCTGCTACCACTCGGCCTGCGACAAGTTCCCCAGCAACATCAACGACACGGTGCTGGACCGCAACGCCGACGCCATCGCCTACGCCGTGTGGCGGCTGGCCGTGGGCGACAACCCCCAGCCGGGTAACCCGAGCGTGACCAACCCGGGCAACCAGTCCACCGCGCTCAACCAGTCGGTCTCGCTCCAGGTCAAGGCCACCGACCCGGGCGGCAAGGCGCTGACCTACAGCGCTTCCGGCCTGCCCACCGGTCTGTCCATCGGCTCCGGCACCGGGCTGATCTCGGGCACCGCCAGCGCCGCGGGCAGCTACAACGTCACCGTCACGGCGACCAACCCGGACGGCAAGTCCGGCACGGCCAGGTTCACCTGGACCGTGACCGACGGCGGTGGCGGCGGCACGGTGACGGTCACCAGGCCGCAGGACCAGTTCAGCTTCACCGGCTGGTCGATCTACCCGGTGCAGGTGCGGGCCACCGACAGCAAGGGCCTGCCGCTGACCTTCACCGCCACCGGCCTGCCGACCGGGCTGTCGATCAGCGCGGCCGGGCTCATCTCGGGCACGCCGACCGAGGGCGGCACCTACTCGGTGACGGTCACCGCGACCGACTCCGGCGGCGGCACGGGCAGCGCCACCTTCGGCTGGACCGTCTACCAGTTCTGACCACCTGAGACGGGGCGGCACCCACCCTGACCGGGATGGGTGCCGCCCCTGGGGGATCACCCGGATGTGCCAGGCCACGCCACCCTCTAGCGTTGACCCGGTCAACCAAGGGGGAGGAACGACGGTCATGGCTGATCGCCGAGTGGTGCTCGTGACGACGGTGGCGCTGGCCGGGCTGGCGCTCGCCGGGTGCGGGAACATGCTCAAGACGCAGACCTCGGCGGACGACGGCACGGTGAAGGACTCGATCACCACCGTGCTCGTCGACGAGGACGCCGGGGACGTGGACATCCGCGTCGGCCAGGTCAGTTCGGCCACCGTGCACCGCGAGGTCCACTACGGCACGCAGAAGCCGGAGGCCGCCACCTTCAGCTCCGACAACGGCACGCTGAGCCTGCGCGGCTGTGGCCAGCGGCCGGTCGACGACCCCTGCTCGGTCAACTACACGGTGGTGCTGCCCACCCCGGCCAAGGTCAGCGGGCGCTCCGGCTCCGGCAAGGCCGTGTTCGACCACATGGGCGCGGTGGACTTCCAGAGCGGTTCGGGCAGCGTCCGGCTCAGCTCGATCGCCGGGGACGTGCGCGTCAAGACCGGTTCCGGCGCGGTGGAGCTGTCCGAGGTGCACGGCTCGGTGGTGGCCGAGTCGGGCAGCGGCCGCATCATCGGCGACAAGCTGGCCGGGGAGTCCACCGCCGCCAAGACCGGTTCCGGCGAGGTGCGGTTGACCACCAGCACCGCCCAGGACGTGCGGGCCGACACCGGCAGCGGGGACGTGGAGCTGATCGTGCCCGGCAGCACCGGCTACCGGCTCGACCTGGGCCGCATGGCCAAGCGGCGGGAGGTGACGGTCCGCGAGGACCCGGCCGCCCAGCACGAGCTGCACGTGTCCACCGGCTCCGGGGACGTGACGGTGCGGGCGGCCTGATCCGCCACTTGTCGGTGGCGCGCGGTTGAATAGGACGCGATGACCACGACGACACTGGAGACGGCGCTCGAACCGCTGCTGGGCCGCAAGAGCGCGAGCGCGCTGGAGTCCGCCTTCGGCCTGCGCACGGCCGGGGACCTGCTGCGCCACTACCCGCGCCGGTACGCCCAGCGCGGTGAGCTGACCAACATCGCCAGCCTGGAACTGGACGAGCACGCCACGGTGCTCGCCGAGATCCAGAAGGTCAGCCAGCGGGGCATGCGCAACCGGCCCGGTCGCAAGATGACCGAGATCGTGGTGACCGACGGCTCGCGCCCGCTGAGCCTGGTGTTCTTCACGGTGGTCCGCGACCTGAACAAGCTGGTGGTTGGCAAGCGCGGGCTGTTCGCGGGCAAGGTCGGCCGGTTCAACAAGACCCTCCAGCTGGCCCACCCCGAGTTCATCCTGATCGACGAGGAGAACGAGGCGGAGCTGACCGCCAGCTTCGCCAGGGCGCTGATCCCGGTCTACCCGGCCGCCAGCGGCCTGCCCACCTGGTCCATCGCGCGCTGCGTCGAGCAGGTGCTGACGATGCTGGACGAGGTCGATGACCCGCTGCCCCAGGGCCTGGTGGACCGCTACCAGCTGGCCGACCTGCGCTCCGCGCTGACCCTGGTGCACCAGCCCACCAACCAGGCCGCCGTGGAGGAGGCGCAGCGCAGGCTGAAATGGGACGAGGCCCTGTCGGTGCAGCTGGTGCTCGCCCAGCGCCGCCAGTCCGCGGCCGCCCGGCCCGCCCCGGCCTGCCCGCGCCGCGAGGGCGGCATCCTGGACGCCTTCGACCAGCGGCTGCCCTTCCAGCTCACGGCCGGTCAGCGCGAGGTCGGCGAGGTCGTTGCCGAGGAGTTGGCGGGCACCCGGCCGATGAACCGCCTGCTGCAGGGCGAGGTCGGCTCCGGCAAGACCATCGTGGCCCTGCGCGGCATGCTCCAGGCCGTGGACGCGGGCAAGCAGGCCGCCCTGCTGGCGCCCACCGAGGTGCTGGCCGCCCAGCACGCCCGCTCCCTGCGCGAGATGCTCGGCGAGCTGGGCACCGCCGGTGAGCTGGGCGCCGCCGAGCAGGCCACCCGCGTGGTGCTGCTGACCGGCTCCATGTCCACCGCACAGCGGCGTCAGGCGCTGCTGGACGTGGTCTCGGGCGAGGCGGGCATCGTGGTCGGCACGCACGCGATCATCCAGGACTCGGTGAGCTTCGCCGAGCTGGGCTTCGTCGTCGTGGACGAGCAGCACCGGTTCGGCGTGGAGCAGCGCGACGCCCTGCGCGGCCGCGCGAGTGAGGGCACCAGCCCGCACGTGCTGGTGATGACCGCGACCCCGATCCCGCGCACGGTGGCCATGACCGTCTACGGGGACCTGGAGGTCTCCGCGCTGCGCGAGCTGCCGCAGGGCCGGTCCCCGATCAAGAGCTCCGTGGTGCCGGTGGCCGAGAAGCCCGCGTGGCTGGACCGGGCCTGGCAGCGCATCCGCGAGGAGGTGGCCGCCGGGCACCAGGCGTACGTGGTGTGCCCGCGCATCGGCGAGGAGGAGAAGGAGGACGGGGAGCCCCCGGAGGAGGACGGCAAGGGCGAGTCGGGGCAGCGGCCCCCGCTGGCCGTGGCCGAGGTGCTGCCCCAGTTGCAGGCGGGCCCGTTGCAGGGGCTGCGCATCGCCGCACTGCACGGCAAGCTGGCCGCCGAGGAGAAGGACGCCGTGATGCGGGCCTTCGCCGCGGGCCAGCTGGACGTGCTGGTGGCCACCACCGTGGTCGAGGTGGGTGTGAACGTGCCCAACGCCACCGTCATGGTGATCATGGACGCGGACCGGTTCGGGGTCAGCCAGCTGCACCAGCTGCGCGGACGGGTCGGCCGGGGCAGCGCGCCGGGGCTGTGCCTGCTGGTGTCCGAGGTGCCAGCGGGCACCGCGACCCGCGCCAGGCTGGAGGCCGTCGCGTCCACTGTGGACGGTTTCGAGCTCGCCCAGATGGACCTGGAACTGCGCAGGGAGGGCGATATCCTCGGAGCGGCCCAGTCCGGCAGCAGGTCGGGGCTGAGGATGCTCTCGCTGCTGCGCGACGTGGACCTGATCGCCGAGGCCCGGGAGGAGGCGCAGCAGGTGGTCGGTACGGACCCCGAGCTGACCGGGCACCACGGCCTGGCCAGCATGGCCGCCGCTGTGATCGACCGGGGCAAGGCGGAGTACCTGGAGAAGAGCTGAGGATGCCGGAGCCCGGACCCGAGAAGCCGTTCAGCCTGATCCGGACCGACCTGTGGATGGGCGGGCACGAGCGCTACGACGAGTCCGGTGAGCTGGTGCCGGTCCGCGTCGAGCGCGAGTTCGACCTGGTGGTCAGCCTGTGGGCGGGCGAGGGCTTCGGCCCTGCGCCCGGGGTGGAGCACTGGGTGTTGCGCATCCCGGACGGTGAGCTGACCGCCGAGGAGGTCACGCGGGTCGGCGAGCTGTCAGCGGCCACCGCCGAGGCGCTGCGCGCGGGGCGGCGCACCTTCGTGCGCTGCCACTTCGGCTACAACCGCTCCGGTCTCGTGGCGGCACAGGCCCTGGTGCTGCTCGGCCACGGCGTCGACGAGGCGATCGACCTGGTCCGCCTCGGCCGGTCCAGGCACGCGCTGAACAACCAGCACTTCCTCGGCTACCTGCGTCACGACCTGGCTCGCCACACCAACAGGTAGCGCCAGAACAGCAGGTGGCGCAGGGTGCTGCCGGGCAGCAGCTCGGCGGACCGCGCGCGGACCTCGTCGTAGGTCATCTCCGGCTGGCGCACCGGGGCCCGCTCGCCGCGCTCGGGCCGCCAGGACAGGGCGAGCCGCACCACCGCGTTGACCGGCACGGCGGCGTGGCTGATCGCCCAGTCCCGCGGGCTGCCCGGCCGGTAGCAGCCGAGGACCGCCAGCACCCCGCCAGGGGCCAGGGCGTCACGCAGCCTCGTCACGGTGTCGAACGGCACGTGGTGCAGGCTCGCCAGGCAGGTGATCGCGTCGTAGTGCGCCCGCGGCAGGTCCATCCTGGTGATGTCGCCCTGCCGGAACCGCACGCCCGGTGTGTCCGGGATGGACTCGAACGCGGGGTCCACGGCCTCCACGATGTAGCCGTGGGCGGCCAGCCTGCGCGCGAACCGGCCGGTGCCACAGCCCACGTCCAGTGCCGTGCCGCTTCGGGCAGGAAGCCGCCGCAGCACGGTGCGGTGGTAGTGGTCATTGTGGTTGAACGCCATGGCCCGACCATGCCAGGTCCGGCAGACTGGCCCGCGTGTACGACTTCGACGTGCTGGTGCTGGGGTCCGGCCCCGGTGGGCAGAAGGCCGCGATAGCCACGGCCAAACTGGGTAAGCGGGCCGCGGTCGTGGAGCGGCGGGACATGATCGGCGGGGTCTGCATCAACACGGGCACGATCCCGTCCAAGACCCTGCGCGAGGCGGTGCTCTACCTGACCGGCCTCAACCAGCGGGAGATGTACGGCGCGAGCTACCAGGTCAAGGAGGACATCACCGTCGCCGACCTGCTCACCCGCACCCAGCACGTCATCGGCCGCGAGGTCGAGGTGATCCGCAGCCAGCTGGCCCGCAACCACGTCACGGTGCTGCCGGGCCTGGGCCGGTTCGTGGACGAGCACACCATCGAGGTGTTCGACGGCACCGGCAGGGAGACCACCGTCAGCGCGGACCGGATCGTGATCGCCACCGGCACCGTGCCCGCGCGACCGTCCACCGTGGAGTTCGACGGCAGGACGATCATCGACTCGGACGGCATCCTCCAGTTGGAGCGCGTGCCGCAGTCGATGATCGTGGTCGGTGCCGGGGTGATCGGCATCGAGTACGCCTCCATGTTCGCCGCGCTGGGCACCAAGGTCACCGTGGTGGAGTCGCGGGAGCGCATGCTGGAGTTCTGCGACGCCGAGGTCGTGGAGGCGCTCAAGTACCACTTGCGCGACCTCGCGGTGACCTTCCGGTTCCGGGAGACCGTGTCCTCGGTGGTGGCGCACCCGCGCGGGGCCATCGCGGTGCTGGAGAGCGGCAAGAAGATCCCGGCCGAGGTGGTCATGTACTCGGCGGGCCGCCAGGGCATGACCGACGGGCTCGGGCTGGAGCGCGCGGGGCTGTCCGCCGACAGGCGTGGGCGCATCGCCGTGGACGAGTACTTCCGCACCGAGGTACCGCACATCTACGCCGTGGGCGACGTGATCGGCTTCCCCGCGCTGGCCGCGACCTCCATGGAACAGGGCAGGCTGGCCGCCTACCACGCCTGCGGGGAGCCCGTGCAGGCCCTGTCCAGCCAGCAGCCGATCGGGATCTACACCATCCCGGAGATCAGCTTCATCGGCCGCACCGAGGACGAGCTCACCGAGCAGCGCATCCCGTTCGAGGTCGGCGTCTCGCGCTACCGGGAGCTGGCCCGCGGCCAGATCATCGGCGACTCCTACGGGGTGCTGAAGCTGCTCGTCTCGCCGGAGGACCACTCGCTGCTGGGGGTGCACGTGTTCGGCACCGGTGCGACCGAGCTGGTGCACATCGGGCAGGCCGTCATGGGCTGCGGCGGCACCGTGGACTACCTGGTGGACGCCGTGTTCAACTACCCGACCCTGGCCGAGTCCTACAAGGTGGCCGCCCTGGACGCCATGAACAAGATCCGGCTCATCGAGCGCCTGTCCGACTGAGGCCGGGACTCGCCCACCCCAGAGCGGGACTCGCCGCTTCCACCGCGAGTCCCGTTCTCAGGACCGCGAGTCCCGGCCAGGGGACCGTGAGTCCCGGGCCGCCAAACGTGATGTGAACTTGTTACTGATCGGTACCTTGCGTCCGAACGGGTCTCACCAGGTCAAATGCGTCACATTGATCGATCAGCATGATGTCCATCACCCGGGATGGTTCTCCCGCCAGCTTGGACAACCCCGGTACCGTGCGGGCACGACCCGCTCTGCTGCAAACGGGAGGAATCGGATGTTCCGAAAGGTCCTCGTCGCCAACCGGGGCGAGATCGCCATCCGCGCTTTCCGCGCTGCCTACGAACTGGGCGCCGGAACAGTCGCGGTCTTCCCGTACGAGGACCGGAACTCGCTGCACCGGCTCAAAGCCGACGAGGCGTACGAGATCGGCGAGGCTGGCCACCCGGTGCGGGCCTACCTGTCCGTGGAGGAGATCGTCGAGGCGGCGCGCAAGGCGGGCGCCGACGCGATCTACCCAGGCTACGGCTTCCTCTCGGAGAACCCGGAGCTGGCCAGCGCCTGCCAGCGCGCGGGCATCACCTTCGTCGGGCCGCCCGCCGAGGTGCTGGAGCTGACCGGCAACAAGGCGCGGGCCATCGCCGCGGCCAAGGCGGCCGGGCTGCCCGTGCTCCAGTCCAGCGAGCCCTCCACCGACGTGGACGCGCTGCTCGCCGCCGCGGGGCAGATCGGGTTCCCGATCTTCGTCAAGGCCGTGGCCGGTGGTGGCGGGCGCGGCATGCGCCGGGTGCTGGACGAGAGCACGCTGCGCGAGTCCATCGAGGCCGCGATGCGCGAGGCCGAGTCGGCCTTCGGCGACGCCACGGTCTTCCTGGAGCAGGCCGTGGTGCAGCCCAGGCACATCGAGGTGCAGATCCTCGCCGACGCCGAGGGCAACGTGATCCACCTGTACGAGCGGGACTGCTCGGTGCAGCGGCGGCACCAGAAGGTCATCGAGCTGGCCCCGGCACCCAACCTGGACCCGCTGGTCCGGGACAAGATCTGCGCCGACGCGGTGGCCTTCGCCAAGCAGATCGGCTACCGCAACGCGGGCACCGTGGAGTTCCTGGTGGACCGCGAGGGCAGGCACGTGTTCATCGAGATGAACCCGCGCATCCAGGTGGAGCACACGGTCACCGAGGAGGTCACCGACGTCGACCTGGTGCAGTCCCAGCTGCGCATCGCCAGCGGGCAGACCCTGTCCGACCTGGGGCTGAGCCAGGACGCGGTGTACCTGCGCGGTGCGGCGTTGCAGTGCCGGATCACCACCGAGGACCCGGTCAACGGCTTCCGCCCGGACACCGGCGTGATCAGCGCGTACCGCTCGCCGGGCGGTTCGGGCATCCGCCTGGACGGCGGCGCGATCGGTGCGGGCAGCGCGGTGGGCGCCCACTTCGACTCGATGCTGGTCAAGCTGACCTGCCGCGGCCGCAACTTCGAGACGGCCGTGGCCAGGGCCCGCCGTGCCGTGGCGGAGTTCCGCATCCGCGGCGTGTCCACGAACATCCCGTTCCTGCAGGCCGTGCTGGACGACGCGGACTTCCGCGGCGGCCGGGTCACCACGGCGTTCATCGAGGAGCGCCCGCACCTGCTGACCGCGCGGCAGTCCGCCGACCGCGGCACCAGGCTGCTGACCTACCTCGCCGACGTCACGGTGAACAAGCCCAACGGCCCGCGCCCGACCTCGGTGGACCCGAGGGAGAAGCTGCCCGCCGTCGACCTGTCCGCCGAGGCCCCCGCTGGCTCCAAGCAGAAGCTGACCGAGCTGGGCCCGGAGGGCTTCGCGAGCTGGATGCGCGACAGCGCGGGCGTGCTCGTCACCGACACGACCTTCCGCGACGCGCACCAGTCGCTGCTGGCCACCCGCGTGCGGACCAAGGACCTGGTGCAGGTCGCCCCGCACGTGGCGCGGCTGACCCCGCAGCTGCTGTCCCTGGAGTGCTGGGGCGGCGCGACCTACGACGTGGCCCTGCGCTTCCTGGCCGAGGACCCGTGGGAGCGGCTCGCGGCGCTGCGCGAGGCGGCGCCCAACCTGTGCCTGCAGATGCTGCTGCGCGGGCGCAACACCGTGGGCTACACCCCGTACCCGGAGTCGGTGACCAGGGCCTTCGTTGAGGAGGCCACGGAGACCGGCATCGACATCTTCCGCATCTTCGACGCCCTCAACGACATCGAGCAGATGCGCCCGGCGATCGAGGCCGTGCGGGAGACCGGCAAGGCCGTGGCCGAGGTGTCGCTCTGCTACACCGCCGACCTGTCCGACCCGGCCGAGCAGCTCTACACCCTGGACTACTACCTCAAGCTGGCCGAGCAGATCGTCGGCGCGGGCGCCCACGTGCTGGCCATCAAGGACATGGCCGGGCTGCTGCGCCCGCCCGCCGCCAGCAGGCTGGTCACCGCGCTGCGCAAGGAGTTCGACCTGCCGGTGCACCTGCACACCCACGACACCGCGGGCGGGCAGTTGGCCACCTACCTGGCCGCCATCCAGGCGGGCGTGGACGCCATCGACGGGGCCACCGCCTCGATCGCGGGCACCACCTCGCAGCCCTCGCTGTCGGCGATCGTGGCCGCCACCGACCACTCCGCCCGCACCACCGGGCTGGACCTGCAGGCGGTGTGCGACCTGGAGCCGTACTGGGAGGCCGTGCGCAAGGTGTACGCCCCCTTCGAGTCGGGGCTGCCCGCGCCGACCGGCCGCGTGTACCACCACGAGATCCCCGGCGGGCAGCTGTCCAACCTGCGCCAGCAGGCCATCGCACTGGGCCTTGGCGACCGGTTCGAGGCCATCGAGGCGATGTACGCCGCCGCGGACCGCATGCTGGGCCGCCTGGTCAAGGTCACGCCCTCCTCCAAGGTCGTCGGCGACCTGGCCCTGCACCTGGTCGGCGCCGGGGTGGCGCCCGCCGACTTCGAGGCCGACCCGGGCCGGTTCGACATCCCGGACTCGGTGGTCGGCTTCCTGCACGGCGAGCTGGGCGACCCGCCCGGTGGCTGGCCCGAGCCCTTCCGCAGCAAGGCGCTGCGCGGGCGGTCCGCGCCGAAGAAGGTCACCGAGCTGTCCGAGGAGGACAACCGCGGGCTGGAGACCGACCGGCGCGGCACGCTGAACCGGCTGATGTTCCCGGCGCCCACCAAGGAGTTCCGCACCCACCGGGACGCCTACGGGGACACCAGCGTGCTGCGTAGCAAGGACTTCTTCTACGGGCTGCGGCCCGGCGAGGAGTACCAGGTCGACCTGGAGCGCGGCGTGCGGCTGCTGATCACGCTGGAGGCCATCGGCGAGGCCGACGAGCGCGGCATGCGCACCGTCATGGCGGTGCTGAACGGGCAGCTGCGGCCGATCCAGGTGCGCGACCGCTCGGTGGCGGCCGACGTGCCGGTGGCCGAGAAGGCCGACCGCGGGAACAGCAACCACGTGGCGGCCCCGTTCGCGGGCGTCGTGACCATGGCGGTGGCCGAGGGCGACACCGTGGAGGCCGGGCAGACCGTGGCGACCATCGAGGCGATGAAGATGGAAGCGGGCATCACCGCGCCGAAGGCGGGCACGGTGCAGCGGCTGGCCATCGGCTCGCAGCAGCAGGTGGAGGGCGGCGACCTGCTCGTCGTGCTGGCGTAGCCAACGGGGCGGACTCGCGACGCAATCGCCCGCGAGTCCCGCCCTCCGGCACGCGAGTCCCGCCCACTCGGGGCAGATCCTGTTCACACGGGGGACATGCATCACTCGGTAGGGTGATGTCATGTTCCCCGTGTTGCCGTCTGGCGGCGGGTGTCCCGTCGCTGACAGGGTTGTGTAGTGCTGGAGTTGCAGGCTGTCGCCCAGCGTCAGGGCGCCGTGGTCGGGAAGTCCCCGTGGCTGCCCACCGCCTGTCATGCCCTTGCCGACCTGGCTGGCGTGGTGCTCGGCCTCGACGTGCGCAGAGTGCCTGTGCGGGCGGGGATCTCGCCCGCGGTGAGCGGCATCGCCAACCGCGAGGTGCTGGTCGCGAACCGGAAGTCGCAGACCGCCGCGCTGGCGCAGGCGCGGGGTCCCGTGCTCACCATCGGCGGGGACTGCGGGGTGGAAACCGTGCCGCTCGCCTTGGCACGCAAGCGGTTCGGCCCCGGGCTCGGCGCGCTGTGGTTCGACGCGCACGGCGACCTGAACACCCCGGCGACCTCCCCGTCCGGGGCCTACCACGGCATGGCGCTGCGGCACGCCTTCGGCGAGGGCGACCGCGACTTCGTGGCCGAGGTGCCGGTCTCCGCGCGACGAGTCGTGCTGGTGGGCGCGCGCAACCTGGACCCCGGCGAGCAGGCGCTGATCGACCGCGGGCTGGTCCGGCACGTGCCCGTGGAACAGGGCTGGCAGACCTCCTGGGTCACCGACGCCGTGGTCGCCTCCCGCTCGCCGCAGTTCTACCTGCACATCGACCTGGACGTGCTGGATCCCAGCGAGTTCGGCGAGGTGACCTGCCCCGAGCCGGGCGGGTTGACCATCGCGGAACTGGTGGCCGCGATCCGCGCGGTGGCCGCGCTGCGCCCGATCGTCGGGGCGGGCATCACCGAGTGCGCCACCGACAACCCCGAGCGACTGCGCGTGCTCGTGCCGGTGCTGCGCGCGGTGGGCGCCGCACTGCACGCGCACTCCACGGTGCTGCCCGCGCAGGCCGACCTGAGCAACCGGCCGGTGCGCCACCCGCTCTGATGTGAAAACGCCTCGCATGTGGCGGTGCTTGACCTAGCATTCGGGCGGTGAGCAGCAGACCGGCCCCGGGGCCGCCCAATTTCGACCGCTTGGCCGCGTTCCCGGAACTGGCAGCGCTCAGGGACGCCGTGTCCGCGCGGGACTGGACCTCCGTCGAACTGTTCTTCGCCGGGCTGCCCGACGCCGCCGCGGTCGGCTACGTGGTGGGCTACGCCAGCGACCTGCCCGGCTCCGAACAGTTCTACGACCGCGCCCCGGACTCCTCGTTGAGCAGCCTGCTGCGCGCGGCCCGCTACGTCGCCCTGGCCTGGGAGGTGCGTTCCGGTGCGCGGGCCGAGTACGTCAGCGAGGACCAGTTCCGTGGCATGCACGACTGGCTGCGCAGGGCCGAGCCGATCCTGATCGACCTGACCGCCCGCGAGCCGGACAACGCGCCCGCGTGGAGCGTGCGGCTGACCACCGCCCTCGGCCTGCAACTGGGACAGCACGAGGCGAAGCGCCGCTACGACCGGCTCGCCAGGCACGCGCCGCACCACTTCCAGGCACAGTCCAGGCTGTTGCAGCAGTTCTGCCCGAAGTGGGGCGGCACCTGGGACAAGGCCTTCGGCTTCGCGCGGGAGTGCGCCGCGAACGCGCCCGCGGGTTCGACCTCGCCCACGCTGATCCCCGAGGTCCACCTGGAGCAGTACATCGACCTCGACACGGCCCGGGAGCGCGCCGACTACCTGCGGCGGCCCGAGGTGCGTGCGGAGGTGCTGGACGCGGCCCGGCGATCCGTCCTGCACCCGGACTTCGGCAGGGGCTACGGCTGGGTCGGCGCCGCCAGCACCTTCGCGCTGGTGCTGGGCATCACGGGGAGCGAGGAGGCCGCGGCGCGCTGCTTCGACATGCTCGGCGACCTCGCGAACGAGCACCCGTGGCACTACTTCGAGGACGCGGCGGCCAAGTACCGCAAGGTGCGTGCGTCGGTGCAGGGGAGACCGCAGTCATGATCAAGCAGACCGAGGTCGACGGGGTGCCCACCCTGGTCGCGCCGATGTCCGGGCCGCTGAGAGCCGGGCTGGTGTTCCGGGTCGGTGTCGCCGACGAGCCGCTGTCCCGCGCGGGCATCACACACCTGCTGGAGCACCTCGCCCTGTTCCGGCACGGACTGGCCGACCACGAGGCCAACGCCGCGACCGGCCTGATCACCACGCAGTTCTTCACCCAGGGCGCCGAGTCCGAGGTGATCACCTACCTGCGCAGCGTCTGCCAGTCCCTCGGCGACCTGCCGCTGGACCGGCTGGAGACCGAGAAGTCGATCCTGCGCACCGAGCGGGCCGGTCGCGGTGACCGCCTGGTGGACGCGATGGGCCTGTGGCGCTACGGCTCGCGCGGGCACGGCATCGCGGGCTACCCCGAGTTGGGCCTGCCCCGGCTCACCGCCGAGGACCTGGGCTCCTGGGCCGCCACCTGGTTCACCAGGGACAACGCGGTGCTGTGGATCGCGGGCGAGGGCGTGCCCGCCGGGCTGTCCCTGCCGCTGCCACAGGGGGAGCGGCGGCCGCTGCCGCCGATCACCTCCGCGCTGCCCGCCACGCCCGCGTACTTCGCCAGCGAGGACGGCCAGGTCATGTTCGACGCCGTGGTGCGGCGCAGCACCGCCGCCTCGCTGTACGGGGCGGTGCTGGAGCGCGAACTGTTCCGCGCACTGCGCCAGGAGGACGGCAACTCCTACCGGGCCGGTGCCTCGTACCACCCGCGCGGTGACCAGTTCGCGACGCTGGTGGCGGTGGCCGACTCCTTGCCGGAGAAGCAGGACGCCGTGCTCGGCGGCTTCGTGGACGTGCTGGCCAAGCTGAAGGTGGGCCGGATCGAACAGTCCGATGTGGACAGTGCGCGGGACAAGGCGCTCACCGCGCTGACCGACCCCGACGTGGACGCCATGCGCCTGCCCGGCATGGCGGTGAACCTGCTCACCGGCTACCCGAGCCAGAGCACCGAGCAACTCCGCGCCGAGCTGCGTGCCGTGTCGGCTCAGGACGTGCACGCCGTCGCGGTGGAGGCGATGTCCACCGGCCTGCTGCTCGTTCCCGCCGGGCACACCGCCGACTGGGCGGGCTTCGTCCCCGCCCCGACCAGGTCCGACACGGCCGTCGGCGGCACCGTGCACCCCGGCCTGCGCGAGGACGGCACCGGCATCGCCGTCACCGCGGAGGGCATCACGATGACCACGCCCTCCGGCCCGCTCACCGTGCTGTTCGCGGCGTGCTCCGTGATGCTGACCTGGCCGGACGGCGCGCGCAGGCTGATCGGCCACGACGCCATCACCGTGCACGTGGAACCGACCCTGCACACCGTGCCGCCACAGGAGCTCGCGCTGATCGACGCCGGGGTGGACCCCGAGGTCGTGGTGCCGATGCCCGCGCGCGACCCGGAGGACATCCCGGCGTTCGTGCCGCGCGCCCCGCGGCCCGCCTCGTCCGGGACCTCGCGCTGGTCGGCGATGACCGTGATCTACGCGCTGATCGCCACCGCCTCGCTGGTGTTCGGCCTGGTGCTGCTGGTCAAACTCATCGGCCAGGCCGCGTCCAGCGTCTCGGAGTGGCGCGCGGTGGTCGTGCTCTGGATCGCGGGCGCCTACTGCGCCGTGCAGTTCGTCAAGCGCTACCGCAGGTCCGGGTGATCAGACAGATCGGTCTGTACACTTTCGGTCATGGGTAGGCCATCGGCGGCCCGCGAGCGGATCCTGGAGACCGCCGCGCAGCTGTTCTACGAGCACGGCTTCCGCGCGGTCGGCGTGGACCGGATCATCGCCGAGTCCGGCGTGGCCAAGGCGACCCTGTACGCGCACTTCCCGTCCAAGGACGACCTGGTGCTCAGCTACGTGCAGCGCGCCGACGTGCGGTGGACCGCCCACCTGCGCCGCGCCGCCGAGGCCGCCGGGCCCGACCCGCGCGCGCAGATGATCGGTGCCTTCGACGCGCTGCGCGAGATCGCCGAGGCCGCCACCTTCCGGGGCTGCGCCTTCATCAACACCGCCAGCGAGGCCATCCCCGGCACCCCCGTGCACGAGGCCACCGTCAGGCACAAGCAGGCCGTCCGCGCCTGGCTGCGCGAGCTGGCCGCTGCCGCGGGTGCCGCCGACCCCGACCTGCTCGCGCTGCAACTCACCCTGCTCATCGACGGCGGGCTCGCCGCCGGGGCCGTGGAACCCTCGCCCGAGGTCGGCCTCGCCGCCCAGCAGGCCGCCCGCGTGGTGATCGCCGCCAGCTGCGGCTGAGCCCGCCCCGCCTCCATGTCACGAAGGTGCCGTTCAAGACACCGGGTGTCTCGAACGGCACCTTCATGACATAGGCGCCCGCCCCTTGTAACCAGACAGACCTGTCTGTTAGCGTGAGCTCGAAATCAGACAGACCTGTCTGTTCAGTTCTGAGGGGATGATCATGGCGCACACACTGGTGGTGCTGGCCCACCCGCAGCTGGGCGAGTCGCGGATCAACGCGGCGCTGGCGGCGGAGATCCGCGGGGTTGAGGGCGTCACGGTGCACGACCTGTACGCGGCCTACCCGGACCACGTGATCGACGTGCGGCGCGAGCAGCGGCTGCTCACCGAGCACGACCGGGTCGTCCTGCAGTTCCCGTTCTTCTGGTACTCGGTGCCCGGCCTGCTCAAGCAGTGGATCGACGAGGTGTTCCTGCGCGGCTGGGCCTACGCCACCGGCGGCACGGCCCTGCACGGCAAGACCCTGCAGGTGGTCACGTCCACCGGCGGCAGCGACGAGGACTACACGCCTGAGGGGCGGCACGGGGTCACGATGGACGCGCTGTGGCAGCCCTTGCGTGCCACGGCGAAGCTCACCGGTCTGCACTTCGCCGAGCCGCTGGTGCTGCACGCGGTGCGCACGGTGGACGACGAGCAGCTCGCGCTGCACGCGAAGACCTACCGCGCACTGCTCGAACGGCCGTACGCCACGATGGTGGCGTGACCAGGATCGTGGCCGGAACGGCCGGCGGACGCCGCATCGACGTGCCGCCCAAGGGCACCCGGCCCACCTCGGACCGGGTGCGGGAGGCGTTGTTCAGCGCGCTGGAGTCGGCGATGGAGCTGGACGGGGCGCGGGTGCTGGACCTGTACGCGGGCTCCGGCGCGCTGGGCTTCGAGGCGCTGTCCAGGGGGGCCGCGCTGGCGACCTTCGTCGAGTCCGAGCACCGGGCGGTGGAGGTGTTGCGCCGCAACGCCAAGGCGCTCGGCCTGTCCGGGGTGGACGTCCGGCACGGCACCGCGCGCTCGGTGCTGGCCGGTGCGCCCGCCGGGGCGTACGACCTGGTGCTGGCGGACCCGCCCTACGCGGTCACCAACGAGGAGCTGGCGCTGGTGCTCGCCGGGGTCGTGACCTGGACCGCGCCGGGCGGCCTGGTGCTGGTGGAGCGGGCCGCCCGCAGCGGGGAGCCGAGTTGGCCGGAGGGCCTGGAACCCTTCCGCAGCAAGAAGTACGGGGACACCGCGGTGCACTGGGCCGAACGCCCTGAGTGATCGCCACCACGCGAACAGGTGCGGTGGCCCCATGTTTGTTACGGTCCGGCCATGAGGCGTGCGGTCTACCCCGGCTCCTACGACCCGGTCACCAACGGCCACCTGGACATCATCGGCCGGACCGCCCTGGTGGCCGACGAGCTGGTCGTCGCCGTGATGATCAACAAGAACAAGAAGACCCTGTTCTCCGTGGAGGAGCGGGTCGAGATGCTCCGGGACGTCACCAGCCACCTGCCCAACGTGCGGGTGGACACCTGGCACGGCCTGCTCGTGGACTACTGCAAGGCCAACGACATCAAGGTGATCGTCAAGGGCCTGCGCGCGGTCAGCGACTTCGACTACGAGTTGCAGATGGCGCAGATGAACCACCAGCTCACCTCGGTGGAGACCCTGTTCATGCCCACCAACCCGCTCTACAGCTTCCTGTCCAGCTCGCTGGTCAAAGAGGTCGCCACCTACCACGGAGATGTGGCGCACCTGCTGCCGGAGACGATTCACGCGCGGTTGACCGAGCGGCTGGCCGAACGGGCCTGAAATTCGCGCCCTGCCATGGCAGGTTAATGCAGAGGTCTTTTGGTGATCACCTTGAGGCGTTAGCGTCAGGGCCTATGAGCTACCTCACGTCACGAGCCGTGAAGGCCCTGCTTGCTCTGCTGCTCGCGTTCGCGGGCACCGCCGGTCTGGCCGTCACGGCCAGCGCCGCGCCGGTCGGGGTGCTGCAGGCCAGCTGCGGCGACACCTCGGAGTTCCAGCAGGTCGCGCTGTCCAGCCTGCCCGCACAGGCCACCGACACCGTGGACCTGATCAAGCAGGGTGGCCCCTTCCCGTACCCGAAGAACGACGGTGTCGTTTTCGGCAACCGGGAGGGCATTCTGCCCGCCTGCGCCTCGGGTTATTACCACGAGTACACGGTGATCACGCCGGGTTCGTCCAACCGTGGGACGCGGCGAATCATCACCGGTAGCGCCGGTGAGTACTTCTACACGGCTGACCACTACGAGAGCTTTGTCCTGGTCGACATCAACAGCTGAATTCGGGGGCTTGTGAAGAATGGTCACCACGTCTAACAGGATCACCAAATTCCTGCTCGTCGCCGCCTTCACCGTGCTCGGCGCGATCGGGCTGGCCGGACCCTCGGTCGCCGCACCGCAGGCAGTCGGGCACGCCACCGTCGCGCAGGCCGGCTGCGGGGACACCTCCGGCTACCGCAAGGTCGCGCTGTCCAGCCTGCCCAAGCAGGCAACCGACACCGTGAAGCTGATCAAGCAGGGCGGCCCGTTCCCGTACCCGGGCAAGGACGGCTCGGTGTTCACCAACGTGGAGAAGGTGCTGCCGGTGTGCAGCTCCAGCAGCTACTACCACGAGTACACCGTGATCACGCCCGGTGCGCCGACCAGGGGCACCCGCCGGATCGTCACCGGCAGCGCCGGTGAGTACTTCTACACCGGTGACCACTACAAGACGTTCCAGCTGGTCAACATCAACGCCTGACCGATCGCGGCCCGGACACCCGGACACGCCAGGCTCGTCCTGCGCGGCTCACGGCCCCGGAACCGGCAGACTGGACACTGCCAGCCGTGTAGCCGAAGGGGAGTGTGACGCGTGTACCGGGTGTTCGAGGCCCTCGACGAACTCGTCACGATCGTCGAAGAAGCGCGTGGGGTGCCGATGACCTCGGGCTGCGTGGTCCCCCGTGGCGATCTCCTCGAACTGCTCGACGACATCCGGGACGCGATCCCCAGGGAACTCGACGACGCGCAGGACGTGCTCGACCACCGGGACAGCATCGTCAACAAGGCGCAGCACGAGACCGAGCAGGCCATCGGCGGCGCCCGCAGCGAGGCCGAGCAGACCCTCGCCGAGGCACGGGCCGAGGCCGAGCAGATGGTGGCCGAGGCCCGAGCCCACGCCGAGCGCATGGTCGCCGACGCGCGGGCCGAGGCCGAGCGCACGGTCAACGCGGGCAGGCACGAGTACGAGGACCTGGTCGGCAGGGCGCAGGGCGAGTCCGAGCGCATGATCCAGGCCGGTCGCGCCGGCTACGAGCGGGCCGTGGAGGACGGCCGCGCCGAGCAGGCACGGCTGGTCAACCAGACCGAGGTGGTGCAGGCCGCGCACGCCGAGTCCGCGCGCATCCTGGACGCCGCCAGTGGCGAGGCCAACCGCCTGCGCGGGGAGTGCGACGCCTACGTGGACGCCAAGCTCGCCGACTTCGAGGACCTGCTCGCGCACACCCTGCGCACCGTGGGCAAGGGCCGCGCGAGCCTGCGCGCCGCCGTGCCCGCCCCGTCCTCAGCCCCGTTCGACTACCGGGACTGAGAGCGCTTCCCGCTGCCCCGCTGCCCAGGTTCGGCCGCTGGACTGATGCGGCCTCACCTGAGCGGACTTGGGTGTCGGTTGGGGGTGGGTGTTCCCGCTTCGCTCTCTGCGATCCTCCGGATCGCGGCGTCTTCGCTCTGACCCGGTCTCTTCCCTTGGCTCAGGATGATCACTGGAAAGATGTGATCATCCTGAGCCTGCGGTCCAGAGACCGGCGCGAAGACGCGGCCCGCTTCGCTCTTGGCGCTCCTCCGGAGCGCGGCGTCTTCGCTGAGGTCCGGTCTCTTCCCTTGTCCCGAGATGATCACTGGACAGATGTGATCATCTCGGGCCTGCGGTCCAGAGACCGGCGCGAAGACGCGGGCCCCGTGGCTGGCGGTCCTGGCGGGGCGCGGGTTGTGGTGAACGGGACTCGCCGGCCTCAGAGCGGGACTCGCCGACCAGTCCGCGAGTCCCGCCCGCACGTCCGCGAGTCCCGGCCACGGGTGTGCGAGTCCCGCCCAGCAGGGCTCTGACCTGGCGATTTCCGTTCGGAGGGCTGGGTTGAGTACCCTTGTCGGGCTGGACACGGTAAGTCACCCCACCAGCGACACAACCACCATGCCCAAGAACCAGACGAACGCGCGTACCGCGAAGCCATCGACGACCGGACCCTGGGTGATCGACACCAGGGACATCGGGCGTCGGCCGGGCTTGAGCCGCGGCTACCAGCGCACCGCGCCCGCTCCGGTCGGCTTCGGCCTGCCGGAGGTGGTCGGCGTGCTGCCCGGTGTGGACGTCGAGCTGGACCTGTTGGTCGAGTCGGTAGTGGAGGGCGTCCTCGTCTCCGGGACCGCGACAGCGGACACCGTCGGCGAGTGCTCGCGGTGCCTCGAGCCGCTGTCCGGCACGGTCGAGGTGGACCTGACCGAGCTGTTCGCCTACCCGGACAGCGCGACCGAGGCCACCACGGACGAAGACGAGGTTTCCAGGCTCGTCGACGACCTGATCGACCTGGAACCGGCGGTGCGCGATGCCGTGGTGCTCGCGCTGCCGCAGGTCCCGCTGTGCACCCCGGACTGCAGGGGCCTGTGCCCCGGCTGCGGGGCCAGGTGGGTCGAGCTGGAGCCCGACCACACGCATGAGACGATTGATCCTCGCTGGGCCGCGTTGAAAGAGCGGTTCGGCGGGACCGAGGAGGAGAGCTAGTCGTGGCCGTCCCCAAGCGGAAGATGTCCCGCTCCAACACCCGTACGCGCCGGGCGCAGTGGAAGGCCGTTGCACCGAGCCTCGTCGCCTGCTCCAACCGCGCCTGCCGCAAGCCGCGCCTGTCGCACGTCGCGTGCCCGAGCTGCGGCCAGTACGACGGCCGCCAGGTCGTCCAGCCGGCTTGATCCCCACCTCCCGGCGAACGCACTTTGCAGGAGGAGGCGGGGTCTGTGGGAGGTAAGGGTTCCCGCGGTCCGGTTCCGGATCGCGGTCTGCTTCTCGAGGCGCTCGGTATCCAGCTGGATGCCGAGTCTCTCGTGTTGGCACTCACCCACCGGTCCTACGCGTACGAGAACGGCGGTCTGCCGCCGAACGAGCGTCTGGAGTTCCTCGGGGACGCCGTTCTCTCACTCGTGGTGACCGACCACCTGTACAGCACGCACCCCGATCTCCCCGAGGGGCAGCTGGCCAAGCTGCGCGCGAGCGTCGTCAACATGCACGCACTGGCCGGAGTCGCCCGCACCCTGGGCGAGGGCGGGCTGGGTGCGCACCTGCTGCTGGGCAGGGGCGAGGAGCTGACCGGCGGCAGGGACAAGGCGAGCATCCTCGCCGACGGTCTCGAGGCCATGATCGGCGCCGTCTACCTGGCGCACGGGATCGACATCGCCCGCGAGGTCGTGCACCGGCTGTTCGACCCGTTGCTGATCGAGGCCCCGCTGCGGGGCGCCGGTCTGGACTGGAAGACCAGCCTGCAGGAGCTCACCGCGTCCGAGCAGCTCGGCGTGCCCGAGTACCGCGTGGACGACGAGGGGCCGGACCACCGCAAGGAGTTCACGGCCACCGTGTTCGTCGGCGGGCGCCCGTACGGCTCCGGCGACGGTCGCACCAAGAAGGAAGCCGAGCAGAAGGCCGCCGAGGCCGCCTACCGGACCCTGTCCGAGCAGGTGCGCCCCCAGGAGTCCGCCTCCGGCGACCAGAGCTGACACACCACGCAACCGTGAGAGCGTCGTCCCACCGGGGCGGCGCTCTCACGCTGTCAGGAGGTACCGGTGCCGGAGCTGCCCGAGGTCGAGGTCGTGCGGCGCGGGTTGGACGCCCACGTCACGGGGCGGCGCATCGCGGCCGTGCAGGTGCTGCACCCCAGGGCGATCCGCCGCCACCTGCCGGGGCCCGAGGACTTCAGCGGGCGGCTGGCCGGGCGCGAGGTGCTGGCGGCGCGCAGGCGCGGCAAGTACCTGTGGCTGGACCTGGACGGCAGTGAGGCCGTGCTGGCCCACCTGGGCATGAGCGGGCAGATGCTGGTGCAGCCCGAGGGCGCGCCCGACGAGAAGCACCTGCGGGTGCGGGTCCGCTTCGACGATGACGGGCCCGAGCTGCGCTTCGTGGACCAGCGCACCTTCGGCGGGCTGGCCACGGCCGACCAGGTGCTGGTGGACGGCGAACTGCTGCCGACCCCGGTGGCGCATATCGCGCGCGACCCGATGGACCCGGCCTTCGACCTGGGCGCGGCGGTGGACGCCATGCGGCGCAGGCGCACCTGGGTCAAGCGCGCGCTGCTGGACCAGACCCTGGTGTCCGGGGTGGGCAACATCTACGCCGACGAGTCGCTGTGGCGGACGAAGCTGCACTGGGCGCGGCCCACCGAGAAGCTGACCAGGGCTCAGGCCGGGGAACTGCTGACCGCGGCCACCGAGGTCATGGGGGAGGCCCTGCTCGCGGGCGGCACCTCCTTCGACGCGCTCTACGTCAACGTCAACGGCCAGTCCGGCTACTTCGACCGGGCGCTGGCCGTGTACGGGCAGGAGGGCAGGGCGTGCCGCCGCTGCGGCGGGGTGATCCGCAGGGACCCGTTCATGAACCGGTCCGCGTTCTCCTGTCCGGTTTGTCAGCCCAGGCCCAGGTCCATGCGGGACTAGGCCGGTCCGACGGCGTATAAGTGGTGGTGCCGCACTCATCGTGAGGACCGCGCATGACCACCGACTTCCTGGCCCGGATGCGGACCGCCCTCGGCGACCTGCCCAGTGAGCAGTGCGCGAGCCTGCTCGCGGAGGCCAACGCCGAGGTGGCGCAGGTGGCCGCCGAGGTGGGGCTGGCCAGGCTGGTGGACCGCCTTGGCACGCCGGAGTCCTACGCGCGGAAGCTGCGGGCGAGCCTGGGCTACACCGAGCCGCCGCCGAAACTGGCGGCGGAGACCGAGGTCATCGGGCAGCGGCGAGGTCCAGCCGGGCCCCGGGCCCCGAGCACCGGTGCGGCCCGCCTGCTGCTGGTGGGGCTGACGGCAGCCACCCTGGGCGGGGTGCTGCTCGGACTTGTGTTCCGCACCAACGCCATCGGCCTCACGGTGCCGCTGCTGGCGCTCACCGTGCTGGGCGTGGCGGCGTGCGTGCCCGCCGTTGTGCGGGGCAGCGAGGAGGTGCGGGCCGCCGCGCGGTTGCCCGAGCTGAGCGGGCTGCTGCCCTACCTGGAGCCGGACGAGTCGAACTGGTTCGGCCTGGTCCTCGGCTACGTCTACAGCCTGCAACCGGCGTGGTGGCTGGTGCGCGCGGTCGTGCCCATGGCGGTGCTGGCGGAGTTCACCGGGCACGGCGGACTGCTCGCCCTGCTGGCGGGCATCCCCGCCTCGGTGGTGTCGATCGCGCTGGGCCGCGGCGCGAAGTCCGACCGCAGGCTGCTGCCGCCGGTGGTGGCGTTCAACGCCTTCGCGGCGGGGCTGGTGCTCAGCCTGATCCGGGTGGCGGGCTAGCGGGGCTCGGCCATGCGCCTGAGCAGCGGGCCCGCGCGCAACACCAGGTCCTGCTCCTCCTCGCTGAGCTCGGCCAGTCGCTCGCTGAGCAGTTCCGCCTCGCCGTGCACCACGGAGATGACCGTCTCCCGGCCCTGCTCGGTCAGGGTCACCCGGATCGCCCTGCCGTCGGCGGGGTCCGGTTCGCGGCGCACCAGGCCCAGCGCCTCCAGGCTGCTGACGATGGTCGTGGCGGTGGGCTGCGAGCAGGGCACCTGGGCGGCCAGTTCGCCCACCCGGGTGGGGCCGCCGCCCGCCAGCAGGGACAGCACGATCAGCTGGGTCGGATACAGCCCCGCGGCGGGCGCGGCGTGCCGCAGGCAGCGCACCATGCGGTGCAGGGACAGCACCAGTTGCAACGCTTCCTGGCTGTTGGCCTGGGTAGTCACTCATCGCCTCCGAAAAACCGCGGGCCGGCCGTCAGGATACTGACGGCCGGCCCTATCTGTCCGGATTGCACCCGAGCGTGGGTCAGCCGACCTTGATCTCCGGCCGGTACGCCTGCAGCCAGTACGAGTAGTCCAGGGTCTTCTCCAGGCCGTTGCGGCTCTGGGTGTCCACGCTGGCCGGGTCGGCGGCGACCAGGTCGGTCAGCCAGGCCCGGTTCACCAGGTCGAAGACCGGGTTGTCGTTGTCCGCCAGGACTTCCTTGACCTGCTGCTGCAAGGCCGCGGCGTAGTTCGGGTCCTGGGTGGACGGGTACGGGCTCTTGACCCGCTCCACGACCGAGCGCGGCAGCACGTCCTGGGTGGCCGCGCGCAGCAGGCTCTTCTCCCTGCCGTCGAAGGTCTTCATGCCCCACGGCGTGTTGTAGACGTACTCGACCAGCCGGTGGTCGCAGAACGGCACGCGGACCTCCAGGCCCACCGCCATGCTCATCCGGTCCTTGCGGTCCAGCAGGATGCGCACGAACCGGGTCAGGTGCAGGTAGCTGATCACGCGCATGCGGTGCTCGTGCTCGGTCTCACCGGGCACCTTCTCCACCTCGGCCACCGCGCTGGCGTAGCCGTCCTGGAGGTAGCCGCCCAGGTCCAGGGACCCGGCCAGCTCGGGGTTGAGCACGTTGACCGCGCCGCCACCCATCTGCCTGCTGGCCGCCAGCCACGGGAAGATGTCGGCCTTCTGCACCTCGGGGTCGTGGAACCACTTGTAGCCACCGAAGACCTCGTCCGCCGACTCACCGGACAGCGCGACCGTGGAGTGCTCGCGGATCGCCTTGAACAGCAGGTAGAGCGAGCCGTCCATGTCGCCGAGGCCGAACGGGATGTCGCGGGCGGTCACCACGGCGCGGCGCACGTCCGGGTCGGACAACGCGGTGGGGTCCAGCACGATGTCCTGGTGCACCGAGCCCACGTGCTTCTGCACGTCGTGCACGAAGGGCGTGTCCGGGGTGGCGCGGAACTCGTCGGGCTTGAAGTTCTCGGTCTGGCCGGTGAAGTCCACCGCGAAGCTGCGGACCTTCTCGCCGACCCTGCCCAGCTGCTGGGCGGACAGCGCGGTGATGGCGCTGGAGTCCAGGCCGCCGGACAGCAGCACGCAGCGCGGCACGTCGGCCACCAGCTGGCGGGCCACGATGTCGTCGAGCAGTTCGCGGACGTGCGCGACGCTGGTCTCGGTGTCGTCGGTGTGCTTGCGGCTGTCCAGCTTCCAGTACACGGCGGTGCGCAGGCCGTTGCGGTCCACGGTCACCACGGTGCCGGGCTGCACCTCGCGCATGCCCTGCCACACGGCCACGCCCGGGGTCTTGCTGAAGGTGAACAGCTCGCGCAGGCCGTCCGCGTCGATGACGCGCTTGGCCAGCGGGTTGGCCAGGATCGCCTTGGGCTCGGAGCCGAAGAGCACGCCGTCGGCGGTCTCGTAGTAGTAGAAGGGCTTGATGCCCATGCGGTCGCGGACCATCACCAGCTGCTGGCTGCGCGAGTCCCAGATCGCGAAGGCCACCATGCCGTTGAGCCGCTCGGCGACCCCGGCACCCCACTCCAGGTAGCCGTGCAGCACGACCTCGGTGTCGCTGTCGGTGCGGAACTTGTGGCCGCGGGCGGCCAGTTCCCTGCGCAGTTCGGTGAAGTTGTACGCCTCACCGCTGTAGGTCATGGCCACGGGACCCTCCGGGGTCTCCACGACCATGGGCTGGCGCCCACCCTCGAGATCGATGATGGACAGTCGGCGGTGGCCCAACGCGGCGTGCCGGTCGATCCAGACGCCCTCGGCGTCCGGGCCCCGGCAGGTCATCGTCTCGGTCATCGCATCGACGGTTGCTCGCTCGGCGGCCAGGTCACGCTCGAAGGACACCCACCCCGCGATACCGCACATGTCGACGCGCTCCTCCCAGTGTTGCCAACGCATGTCGGCGGTGTAACTACATTCATCAACTATGAAACTACTTACGCCGGGTCGTGGCTAGACGCAGTGGCGTAAACACGGAAAGTGCTGATCTTGGGCTGGGTTTAACACCTGGTCGGAACGGTTTTTCACCCGACTGTGGTCTGCGACACAGGGAGCTGGCTCACTCTGGGCGTCAAGATCCCGTCAACGCGCTCCCGGCCGCCGTCAAGAGGCCGTCAGGCGCGGCGGCACCCCCAGTTCGCGGATGCACGCTTGCGCCGGTCGTGGCCGCCGACGGGGCGGTCCGGGTTGAGGGGAGCGGTGATGGCCGATCTGGCCTACGCCGTGCTGCTGATCGGCGTCTTCGGTCTGCTGGCACTGATGTTGAGGGGATTGGAGCGGCTGTGAACGGCGCCGGATTGCTGGCGAACGTCATCGGTGGCGTGCTCGCCCTGTTGTTGCTGGTCTACCTGTTCATCGCCCTGATCAAGCCGGAGAAGTTCTGATGAACGACACTTGGGCTGGCTTGCTCCAGCTCGCCCTCCTGCTCGCCGCGCTGGCCGTGGTGTACCGGCCCCTCGGTGACTACATGGCCAGGGCCTTCACCAGCAAGGGGCACTGGAAGCTGGAACGCGCGCTGTACAAGGTGGTCCGGGTCAACCCGGACTCCGAGCAGCGCTGGTCCACCTACGCCTACGGGGTGCTGGGCTTCTCCTTCGTGTCAGTGCTGTTCCTGTACCTGTTGCAGCGCCTGCAAACCGTGCTGCCGCTGGGACTGGGCCGCCCGGAGATCTCGCCCTCGGTGGCGTTCAACACCGCCGTCAGCTTCGTGACGAACACGAACTGGCAGTCCTACGTGCCCGAGCAGGCCTTCGGCCACCTGGTGCAGATGGCCGGGCTGACCGTGCAGAACTTCGTCTCGGGGGCCGTGGGCATCGCCGTGGCCGTCGCGCTGATCCGCGGCTTCACCCGGGCCAACACCGACCGGCTCGGCAACGTGTGGGTGGACATCACCCGTGCCGTGGTCCGCGTGCTGCTGCCGATCGCCGTGCTCTTCGCCGTGGTGCTGATGGGCCTGGGCGTGGTGCAGAGCCTGTCCGGTGGCGTGGACGTCACCGGGATCGACGGCGCCCAGCACACCGTCGCGCTGGCCCCGGTGGCCAGCCAGGAGGTCATCAAGGAACTGGGCACCAACGGCGGCGGGGTGCTCAACGCCAACTCGGCGCACCCCTTCGAGAACCCCAACGGCTGGACCAACCTGATCGAGATCTTCCTGATCCTGGTCATCCCGGTCAGCCTCACGAGGACCTTCGGCACCATGATCGGTGACCGCAAGCAGGGCTACACCCTGCTGTCGGTGATGACCTTCCTGTGGGGCGGCATGCTGGCCGTCATCTGGTGGGCCGAGGCGCACCCGAACGGGCCCGCCGCGCTGCTGGCCGGATCGGCCATGGAGGGCAAGGAGACCCGGTTCGGCATCCCGTCCTCGGCGCTGTTCGCGGACAGCACCACCGGCACCTCCACCGGCGCGGTCAACGCCGCGCACGACAGCCTCACCGGGCTGGGCGGCGGCGGGGCCCTGCTGAACATGCTGTTCAGCGAGATCTCCCCGGGCGGTGTCGGCACCGGCATCTACAGCATCCTGGTGTTCGCGATCATCGCGGTGTTCCTGGCCGGGCTGATGGTCGGCCGCACCCCGGAGTACCTGGGCAAGAAGCTGGGGCGCAAGGAGATCACCATGGCCTCCATCGCGATCCTGGCCATGCCCACGCTGGTGCTGGTCTTCGCGGGCATCGCCGTGGTGCTGCCCGCCACCGGGGACGCCCTGACCAACTCCGGGGCGCACGGCCTGTCCGAGGTGCTCTACGCCTACGCCTCGGCCTCCAACAACAACGGCAGCGCCTTCGGCGGCCTGACCGTCACCAACGACTGGTTCCAGTCCACCCTCGGTGTGTGCATGGCCTTCGGCCGGTTCATCCCGATCCTGGCGGTGCTGTGCCTGGCCGGTGGCCTGGCCGCGCAGCGGAAGGTGCCGCCCTCGGCGGGCACCCTGCCCACCAGCGGGCCGCTGTTCGCCTCCATGGTGGCCGGTTCCGTCCTGCTCGTCGCCGCGCTGACCTTCGTGCCCGCGCTCGCCCTCGGTCCCATCGCGGAGGCCTTGTCATGACCACCAACACCGACACCAGGAACCGTTCCGTGGAGGAGGTGCAGCAGCACCACGCGGAGAACGCCGGCCGCAAGCTCCAGGCGGGCGCGTTCAACCCGAGGCAGCTCCTCAGCTCGCTGCCCGAGGCGCTGCGCAAGCTCAACCCGCGCCACCAGATGCGCAACCCGGTCATGTTCGTGGTCTGGGTCGGGTCGGCGCTGTCCACCGTGTTCGCCGTCAGCCAGCCCACCGTGTTCACGATCGTGGCAACGGTCTGGCTGTGGTTCACCGTGCTGTTCGCGAACCTGGCCGAGGCCGTCGCCGAGGGGCGCGGCAAGGCCCAGGCGGAGTCCTTGCGCCGCACCAAGAAGGAGTCGATCGCGCGCAGGCTGCGCGAGGACGGCACCGAGGAGCGAGTGCCGGGCACCGAGCTGACCATCGGCGACCTGGTGGTCGTCGAGGCCGGCGAGGTCATCCCCGGCGACGGCGACGTGGTCGAGGGCATCGCCACCGTGGACGAGTCGGCCATCACCGGCGAGTCCGCGCCGGTGATCCGCGAGTCCGGCGGCGACCGGTGCGCGGTCACCGGCGGCACCACCGTGCTCTCCGACCGGATCGTCGTGCAGATCACGACCAAGCCCGGTGAGTCCTTCGTGGACAGGATGATCGCCCTGGTGGAGGGCGCGTCCCGGCAGAAGACGCCCAACGAGATCGCGCTGACCATCCTGCTCGCGGTGCTGACGATCATCTTCCTGCTCGCGGTGGTCGCGTTGCAGCCGATGGCGATCTACTCCGGCAACGGGCAGTCGGTGATCGTGCTGACCGCGCTGCTGGTCTGCCTCATCCCGACCACGATCGGCGCCCTGCTCTCGGCGATCGGCATCGCGGGCATGGACCGCTTGGTGCAGCGCAACGTGCTGGCCATGTCCGGGCGTGCCGTGGAGGCCGCCGGTGACGTGGACACCCTGCTGCTGGACAAGACCGGAACGATCACCTTCGGCAACCGCCGTGCCACCGAGCTGATCCCGGTCGGGACGTCCACTGTGGACGACCTGGCCCGTGCGGCGCGGCTGTCCAGCCTGGCCGACGGCACGCCCGAGGGCCGCAGCATCGTGGAGCTGTGCGTCACCGCGCACGGCCTGGCCGCCGAGGCCAGCGACGCGGAGAAGGCGGGCGAGTTCGTGCCGTTCGCGGCGCAGACCCGCATGTCCGGCATCGACATCGACGGCCGCATGGTGCGCAAGGGCGCGACCAGTTCGGTGCGCGCCTGGGTGATCGAGCACGGCGGGCAGGTGCCCGACGAGGTGCACGAGGTGGTCGACGGCATCAGCCAGGACGGCGGCACCCCACTGGTCTGCGCCGAGTACGCGAACGGCATCGCACTGGTGCGCGGCGTGATCCGGCTGTCCGACGTGGTCAAGCCCGGCATGAAGGAGCGGTTCGACGAGCTGCGCTCCATGGGCATCAAGACCGTCATGATCACCGGCGACAACCCGCTGACCGCGCGGGCCATCGCCGCCGAGGCCGGGGTGGACGACTTCCTGGCCGAGGCCAAGCCCGAGGACAAGATGGCCCTGATCCGCAAGGAGCAGGAGGGCGGCAAGCTGGTCGCGATGACCGGTGACGGCACCAACGACGCGCCCGCGCTGGCCCAGGCCGACGTCGGCGTGGCGATGAACACCGGCACCTCGGCGGCCAAGGAAGCCGGGAACATGGTGGACCTGGACTCCGATCCGACCAAGCTGATCGAGATCGTGGAGATCGGCAAGCAGTTGCTGATCACCCGCGGCGCGCTGACCACCTTCAGCATCGCCAACGACCTGGCGAAGTACTTCGCGATCCTGCCCGCCATGTTCGCCGCGATCTACCCGGGCCTCGGGCGGCTCAACATCATGCACCTGGCCACGCCCGCCTCGGCGATCATCTCCGCGGTGATCTTCAACGCGCTGATCATCGTGCTGCTGATCCCGCTGGCGCTGCGCGGGGTGCGCTACCGACCGGCCAGCGCCTCCTCGCTGCTGCGCCGCAACCTGCTGATCTACGGGGTCGGTGGCGTGATCACGCCGTTCCTCGGCATCTGGCTGATCGACCTCCTGGTCCGTCTCATCCCCGGGATTGGGTGACTGTCATGCGCTGGTTCTCCGCTGTGCTCAAGCAGACCGCGGCCGGACTTCGGCTGCTGCTGGTGATGACCGTGCTGCTGGGCCTGGTCTACCCGCTGGCCATCTGGGGCATCGGGCAGATCCCGGGGCTGCGGGCCAACGCCAACGGGTCGATCGTGACCGTGGACGGGCAGGCCGTGGGCTCCTCGCTGATCGGCGTGGACCCGGTCGACCCCAACGCCAAGGACGACCCCGCCAACGACCGGTACTTCCACAACCGGCCCTCGGCGGGCGCCCAGGACGTGCTGGGCCCCGGCGACCCGTCCAGCTCCGGCCCGTCCAACCTGGCCGCCGACAACCCGAAGCTGGTCGAGGCCGTGAAGAAGCGGCAGGAGGCCATCGCCCAGCGTGAGGGCGTGCCGGTGGCCCAGGTGCCCGCCGACGCCGTGACGGCCTCGGGCTCGGGACTGGACCCGGACATCAGCCCGGCCTACGCCCAGTTGCAGCTCAAGCGGGTGGCCAAGGTCAACCACCTGACCGAGTCCCAGGTGGCGCAGATCGTCGCCGAGAACACGAAGGGCCGGGGCGCTGGCTTCGTCGGGCAGCCGACGGTCAACGTGCTCGCGCTCAACCTCGCGGTGAAGGCCGCCAGGCACTAGTGAGTGGCCGAGGTCCGGCACGCCTGGGGGTGTGCCGGACCTCGCGGGCGATGGGGTGATTTGTGGAGCAGACTGTGCCCATGCTCGATCCTGCAAGCAGATCTTCGGCCCGGGTGCGACCGGACAGGCGCCGACGTGGCGAGTTGAGGATCTACCTCGGCGCCGCGCCGGGTGTGGGCAAGACCTTCGCCATGCTCGGCGAGGCGCGCAGGCGGGCCGAACGCGGCACCGACGTGGTCGTCGGCCTGGTGGAGACGCACGACCGGGCGAAGACCGCCGAGCTGCTCGACGGCCTGGAAGTGCTGCCGCGCAAGCACATCAGCCACCGGGGCCTGGACTTCCAGGAGATGGACCTGGACGCGGTGCTGGCCCGTGCGCCCGAGGTGGTGCTGGTCGACGAGCTGGCGCACACCAACGTGCCGGGCTCGCGCAACGACAAGCGCTGGCAGGACATCGAGGAACTGCTGGATGCGGGCATCGAGGTGCTGTCCACGGTCAACGTGCAGCACCTGGAGAGCCTCAACGACGTGGTGGAGCGGATCACCGGGGTCACCCAGCGGGAGACCGTGCCCGACCAGGTGGTGCGCAACGCCGAGCAGATCGAGCTGGTGGACATCACCCCGGAGGCGCTGCGCAGGCGGCTGGCACACGGCAACGTGTACCCGGCCCGCAAGATCGACGCGGCCCTGGGCAACTACTTCCGGGTCGGCAACCTGACCGCCCTGCGCGAGCTGGCCCTGCTGTGGGTGGCCGACCAGGTGGACGTGGCGTTGCAGCGCTACCGCAGCGAGCAGCAGATCACCGAGACCTGGGAGACCCGCGAGCGCGTGGTCGTGTCGGTCACCGGTGGCCCGGAGAGCGAGACGCTCGTCCGCCGCGCCCGGCGCATCGCCACCAGGGCGGGCGCGGAACTGCTCGTGCTGCACGTGCTGCGCGGGGACGGGCTGGCCGGGGTGCCCGCGGACACCGTGGCCCGCTACCGGCGGCTGGCCGAGGACGTCGGCGCGACCTTCCACACCGTGGTCGGCGACGACGTGCCGACCGCGCTGCTGGACTTCGCCCGCGGGGTGAACGCCACCCAGCTCGTGCTGGGCACCTCGCGGCGTTCGCGGGTGGCGCGGCTGTTCGAGGAGGGCATCGGCGCCACCGTCGTGCAGGAGTCGGGCCCGATCGACGTGCACATGGTCACCCACGGCGAGGCGCGGCGCGCCCTGCGCTGGCGCCTGTCCCGCAGCCCGCTCACCCCGTCCCGGCAGGTGCTCGGCTGGCTGCTCGCGCTGCTGGTGCCCTCGCTGGCGACCCTGCTGGGCGTGCTGCTGCGCGGGACCGTCACGGTGTCCACCGACCTCGTCGACTACTTCCTGGCCACGGTGGTCGTGGCGCTGATCGGTGGGGTCGGCCCGGCCGTGGCCGCCGCCGTGCTCTCCGCGGGGCTGCTCAACTTCTTCTTCACCCCGCCGCTGTACTCGTTGACCGTGGCCGAGGGCGAGAACATCGTCACCCTGGTGGCGATGGTCGTGGTGGCCGTCATGGTCGCGCTGGTGGTGGACCGGGCGGCCCGTCGCGCCGAGCAGGCCGCCAGGGCACGCACCGAGGCCGCCCTGCTCGCCTCCTACGCGCGCACCGTGCTCACCAGCCCGTACCCGCTGGTGCGCCTGCTGGAGAAGGTGCGCGAGAACTTCGGCCTGACCTCGGTGGCACTGCTGGAGAAGCGGCACGGCACCTGGGACCGGGTGGCCTGCGTGGGGCCGCGGCCCTGTGACGAGCCCGACGAGGCCGACATCGACGTGCCGGTGACCCCGGAGGTGCACCTCGCGCTGCGCGGCAGGGCGCTGGCCGCCGCCGACCAGCGCGCGCTGGAGGCCGCCGCGGGGCAGGCGCTGCTCGCACTGCGCCAGCAGCGCATGGCCGCGCAGACCGCCGACGCGCAACGCCGTGCCGAGACCACCGAGCTGCGCACGGCCCTGCTCTCCGCGGTCGGCCACGACCTGCGTACCCCGCTGACCTCGATCAAGGCGGCGGCGAGCAGCCTGCGCGATCCGGAGTTGCGGCTGTCCACCGAGGACACCGGTGAGCTGCTGGCCACCGTGGAGGAGTCGGCGGACCGCCTGGCCGGGCTGGTGGACAACCTGCTGGACTCCTCGCGACTGGCCACCGGCGCGGTGCAACCGCTGCTGCGGCCGGTGGGCTACTACGAGGTGGTGGCCAAGGCCCTGTCCGGGATCGACGACCGGCGCAGCGTGCAGGTGGACGTGGATGAGAGGCTTCCTCAGGTGCTCGCCGACGTCGGGCTCCTGGAACGGGTGGTGGCCAACGTGATCGACAACGCCTTGCGGCACGGCCGGGCCGGGACGAGGGTGAACGGGGACGAGCCGCCCGTCGCGGTGCGCGCCAGTGCGCACGCCGCGCAGGTGGAGCTGCGGGTGGTCGACCACGGCCGAGGGTTGCCCAAGGGGGCGGGGGAGGCGCTGTTCGCCCCGTTCCAGCGGCTGGGTGACCGGGACGCGACCAGCGGGGTCGGGCTCGGCCTCAGCGTGGCGAAGGGCTTCACCGAGGCGATGGGCGGCAGCATCAGCGCCGAGGACACTCCCGGCGGCGGGCTCACCCTGGTGATCTCGCTGCCAGTCAGCACGGGGGCAGTGCCGGAGGAGGCGCAGGGATCATGACCAAGGTGCTCGTGGTCGACGACGAACCGCAGATCGTGCGGGCGTTGCGGATCAACCTCTCCGCCCGCGGCTACCAGGTGCTCACCGCGCATGACGGCGCCAGTGCGCTCAAGGCCGCCGCCGAGGCCAAACCGGACGTGGTGGTGCTCGACCTCGGGCTGCCCGACCTGGACGGCACCGACGTGATCGCCGGGCTGCGTGGCTGGAGCTCCGTGCCGATCCTCGTGCTGTCCGCCCGCACCGACTCCTCCGACAAGGTGGAGGCCCTCGACGCGGGCGCCGACGACTACGTGACCAAGCCGTTCGGCATGGACGAGCTGCTGGCCAGGCTGCGCGCCGCCGTGCGCCGCTCCGCCAGCTCCGCCGCCGACGGGGAGGAGGCCGTGGTCGAGACCGCCTCGTTCACCGTGGACCTGGTCGCGAAGAAGGTGCGCCGGGCCGGTGCGGAGGTGCACCTGACGCCCACCGAGTGGGGCGTGCTGGAGGTGCTGGTCCGCAACCGGGGGCGTCTGGTCGCCCAGAAGCAGCTGCTCCAGGACGTGTGGGGCCCGCAGTACGCCACCGAGTCGCACTACCTGCGCGTCTACCTCGCCCAGTTGCGCCGCAAGCTGGAGCCCGAACCCTCACGCCCGCGCCACCTGCTGACCGAACCCGGCATGGGCTACCGGTTCGAGTGCTGAGCCGCCCGGTCCGAACGCCGTGACCCAAGCGTCATGAAGGTGCCCTTTGGGGCGTTGAGTGTCGTGAGGGGCACCTTTGGGACGCGGGCGACTGATGGGGCGGGGCGCTGGATCCGTGACTGGTCCGCCGTGACCCAAGCGTCATGAAGGTGCCCTTTGCGACGTTGAACGTCCTGAACGGCACCTTCATGGCACGCCGCTGCCCCGTCCGAGGGGCCGTCTGGGCTCGGCGTCAGCCGCCAGATGGGTGATCGACAGGCCGTCAACTGTTAGTTGAGTGCGCTACTAGCTTTACGAATCGTGAGGACTTTGATCGCTCGGTGACCATCCATCACTCGAATGGACGCAAACTTCCTCGTTAGAGTGCGTAACAACTGCGGTGTGTACACCTATGTTCTACGTGATCGTGCGAGAGACGCGGCTACCCCCAGGATCCGGCCGCGACTCGACTCTCGCTGGGAGGAGTTGGCCATGAGTTCACCCCAGATCAGTCCAGCAGAGGGCCACGAAGTGTCCTGCCTCGGATTCGGCAAGAAGCGCCGGTCGATGCGCGTCTGGTCGGCCGGGGACAAGGTGGTGCTCCAGGCACCGCCCGGCGAGGTCGCCTTCCTCTCCGAGGAGGAGGTCGACCTGGTCATCTCCGCCCTGCTGGAGGCCCGCAAGCAGGCCAGGCAGACCGGCTCCCAGTGGATCGCCTCCAGCGGCGGGGCCGCCTGAGACCACGCCGTCGCCCGCGCGGCGGCGCGAGGGACGGGTCGGCCGTCCGCCAGCGGCCGACCCGCCCCTCGGCTTGGCGCGTTCGGGTCGCGTCAGGGTTTGCCGCTGCTGGGAGCCTGATCCCGGCATCGCTCCTACTCTCAGGTAGGTGCGCAAGGTCCACCACCGGCACCTGCGGAGGCTCGGCGACGAGCTGGCCGCGATGTGCGGACTCGTCGGCGAAGCCATGCAGCGCGCCAGTCAGGCGCTGCTCGACGCCGACCTCGTGATCGCCGAGAAGGTCATCGCCGACGACGCGAAGATCGTCAGAGCGCGTGCCGAGTGCGAGGAGCACGCCCACGAACTGCTCAGCGCGCACACCGACCTGCGCGCGGTGTTCACGGTGCTGCACGCCGCCGACCGCCTGGAGCAGATGGGCGACCTCGCGCTGCACATCGCCCGCACCACCCGCCGCAGGCACCCCGCCCCGGTGTTGCCCGAGCTGCTGCGCGACACCTTCGCGGACCTGGGGCAGCTCGCGGTGACCCTGGCCAACACCACCGAGCAGGTCCTGCGCACCAGGGACCCGGAGCTGACCGACTTCCTGGACTCCTGCGACGACATCATGGACGACCTGTACCGGGCCGTGTCCACCGCCGTGACCGCCGCGGACTGGCCGCACGGGGTGGCCGCCGCCGTGGACGTGGCCCTGCTCGGGCAGTGCTACGAGCGGTTCGCCGACCACGCCGTGTCGCTGGCCCGGCGGACCAGCGTGCTCTCCGGCGGCAAGCTCGCCGCCAGCGCCTGAGTCAGCTCTTCGGCGGGGTCGCCGTGGTCGTCGTCGGCGGCGGAGTGGTCGTCGTCGTGGTCGGCGGCGTGGTGGTGGTCGTCGTCGGGTTCGGTGAGTTGTCCGTGGGCGGGTTCGGGATCGGGTTGCCGCCGTCGCTGGGCGGGTCGCTGGGCTGGTGCGGCTTGGACGAGGTGGTCGTGGTGGAGCTCGGCTTGCTGGTGGAGGTCTTCGAACTGGACGTGCTCGTCGCGCTCGCACTCGTGGTGCCGTTGGCCGAGGTCTCGCCGTCCGGGGTCTGCGTGCTGCCGTCGGGCAGGTAGTGCTGCGAGGCCGGGTCCACGTTGGACCTGGGCTGCGCGTCACCGGTGCCGCCCTGGGTGGCCGCCATCGTGGCGACCGAGGCGAACACGGTGGCGACCAGCACGCCGACCGCGGCCATGACCACCTTCGCCGACTGGCGAGGTGTGGCGCCGCCGGTCGGTGGCGGGCTGAGCACCTCCCGCGCGGCTGTCGGCTGATCTGGTGAACTCACGTGACCTCCTCGTGACCGCCCCGGCGCTGAAGGATACGGGGCGTGCCCGGCGGTTCGTAAAGGGCTGCTGTCGGGGGTCATGCCATCCGGTGATGGTGCCTTCAGCCACACCAGCCGTGCATGGCCTTGCAGAAGGCCGTGCCGCTGTCCGACCACTGCGTGAAGAAGTCCTTGCTGGTGGTGGTCGGAGCCGGTGCGGGTGGCGGCGCCGGTGCCGGTACGGGCCGGTTCGGGCCGGTCGGGCGGCCGGGCTGCCCCGGACGGTCCGCGGCCGGGGGCGGTGCCGCGACCGTGCCGCCGCCGGGCGTGGGCTGCCCGGCACTGGTGGGCGTCGGGGCCTGGCTGTCCACCGGGCTGGTGGTCACCACCGTGGGCCAGGGGCTGTCCGGGATCGCGATCGCGGTAGGCACGCCGGGAGCGGGCAGGGGCGCCTGCTGGGGCTGCTGGGGCATCAGCGCGCTGACGATCACCGTGAACACGCTGACCCCCAGCGCGCAGGACACGCCGAACACCGCGAGCGGCGACATCCGGAAGGGCGCGCGCGATCTGCGGGCGGGCCTGACCGTGCGGTACACGAAGTCCCGATGCCTCCCGTAACCCATGGCAGACTCCCGCGCTGTCGGGCCGGTGCTTACCGGCCGAAGTCCTGCGTCCAGTAGAAGCCGTCGCTGTCCATGCCGATGCCGATGCTCGCGTAGCCGCAGTCCAGGATGTTGCGCCGGTGGCCCTCGGAGTGCATCCAGCCGTCCATCACCGCGTCCGCGGTCCGGTAGCCCTGCGCGATGTTCTCCCCACCGGGGCTGGGGTACCCGGCCTGCCGCTCGCGGTCGGCGAAGGTCCTGCCGTCCTGCGAGGTGTGCGAGAAGTAGTCGTGGTCGGACATGTCGCTGCTGTGGTTCTGCGCCGCCGTGTCCAGACGGCTGTCCTCGCGCAGCGCCTTGCAGCCCGCGTTCGCCCTGGCCTGGTTGACCAGTTCGAGCACCCTGGCCGAGCCGGACGCCGTGGCCTTCGTGCTCGGCGCCCGCACCGTCGTGCTGACCGGTTGGGTCGTCGTCGTGGTGGTCGGCGCCGCAGTGGTGGTGCTGGTCGCGGTGGGGGGCGTCGTCGCTGTCGGTGTACTCGCGCTCGGGCTTGGCCCCCCGTTCGTGGGACGCTCGGTCGGGCGGTCGGTAGTCGCCGTGCTGGGCGCCCCCATGGCCACGCCGACCTGCTGCCCGGTGCTCGGCGCCGGTGCCGCGACACCGCCGAGCAGGACGGAGGCCAGCGCCGTTGGGCCAACTGCCAGGGACGCGACCGCGGTGCCCACCGCGCCCAGGGTCAGTCCGACCAGCATTCCGCTGACGGTCGAGGATGGTGTGCGTCGGGGACTCACGGCGCCGGACCGTACCACTAACGGGTGAGTCTGTGGTGGGGTCGTACGACCCGAATACGGGCTCGTGCGGGACTATTGGCACGTGCATGACAACAGTGCTGTCCGGCTGACCGCGTGGGTCCACGGCCAGGTGCAGGGAGTGGGCTTCCGCTGGTGGACGCGGGCACGCGCACTGGAACTCGGCCTGACCGGCAGCGCGGGCAACCTGCCCGACGGCCGCGTCGAGGTGGTCGCCGAGGGCACCGAGCAGGACTGTCAACGGCTGCTGGCCGCGCTGCGCTCGGGACAGACCCCCGGCAGGGTGGACGCGGTGGTCGAGCTGTGGGGCGAGGCGAAGGGGTCCGCCACGGGTTTCGTGGAGCGTTGAACCGCGCCGAGCCCGGCCCCGTAGTAGCGGGACGTGGGTCAAAGCGCGAAGCGTAGCGACGAACTGGCACGACAGCTCTACGGCCGCTATCGGCGGCCGTTGCTGGGGTACGTGCTCAGGGCGGTGCGCGGCGACTACCAGTACGCCGAGGACATCGTCCAGGAGACGCTGCTGCGCGCGTGGCGGCACTCCGACTCACTGGAACCCGAACAGGCTGGCCCGTGGCTGTACACGGTCGCGCGCAACCTCATCATCTCCGGCCACCGCCGCAAGGAGGCCAGAGCCCCGGAGGTTCCGTTGGAGACCGATGAGCTCCCGTCGGGCTCCGACGAACTGGATCACGTATTGCAGGCGTGGCAGGTAGCCGAGGCGATGCGTTCGCTCAGTCACGACCATCGCCAGGTCATCGTGGAGCTGTATTACTGCCGTCGGACGGTGTCCGAGGCCGCCACCGTGCTCGGGGTCCCCGCGGGCACGGTCAAGTCGCGTTGCTTCTACGCGCTGCGGGCACTGCGGGGCGCATTGGAGGAGCGGGGGGTGACCGAGCTGTGAGCTGCCAACATTCAGTGTCCCTTGGCGTCTACGTGCTGGGCGCCCTGGAACCCGGTGAGCGGTCCGCGATGGAGCGCCACCTCACCGGGTGCCCGTTCTGCCAACAGGAACTGGTCCGCTTCGCCCCGCTGCCGGGGCTGCTCGGCCGGATCTCCCTGGACGACCTGGCGACCTTGGAACACGACCCGACCGCGTCGGGACCGCCGGGCCGCGGGGCGAGAGCAGCCCGCGAGACCACGCTGTCCGTGCCCCGCCACATGGTGCCCGAGCAGCAGCGCAGCAGCCCGGTGCGACCGCAGGTCCCCCCGTCATCCTCGCCCCCCGCCTCCCCGCAGACCCCGCGCAGGCACCGCAGGACCAGCCGCAGGCAGTTCGCCTTCACCGCGGCGGGCATCATCGCGGCGGTGGCGGTGAGCGCGGTGCTGGTGGAGCGGTCGCTGGCCGGGCCGTCCGGGCCGCAGCAGCCCTCCGCGACCTGGCAGGCCACCGACTCGACGACCAAGGTCGTGGCCAGTGCCGACCTGACCAACCAGTTGTGGGGCACCGAGGTCCGGCTGTCCATGCGCAACCTGCCCAAGGACCAGGTATGCCAGTTGGTGGTGCACAACAGGAACGGGCAGACCCAGAGCGCGGGGTGGTGGCGCAACGGGCAGGAGACCGAGGGCGACGTGCCCGCGAGCACCTCGTTCGCGCTCAAGGACATCGACCGGATGGACGTGGTCACCGCGGACAACAAGCTGCTGGTCGACCTGAGCCCGAAGGCCTGACAACGCGGAGCGGGACCCGCCGAGAACCGGCGAGTCCCGCTCTGTGGCGCGTGAACTACACGAACGAGGGCACCAGTTGGACGTCGTCGGCGTTGACGAACGCCACGCGGTGCCCGAACTGGATCTCGTAGTAGCGGGTCCTGCCGCGCACCGGGGTGTTCTTGGTGCCGCTGGGATCCCACACGGTCGGCAGGTACTCGGCGGCGGCCTGCCCGCCGTACACGTAGCGCTGACCGGCCGGGAGGCTGTACTGCAACGGCACGATCGCCTGCGGGGTCTGCCCCGGCGGGTAGGCCGCGGCCTCCGGGTAGGCCCGCCCGTACACCGGCACGCTGGCCCTGCCGTCCTTGGGCGTCACCACGAATCCCGTTGCCCACAAGGCGTCCCCGCTGTGGAACCAGCCCTTCTGGCCCAGGTACCAGATCGCCGTCCAGTCCCCGCGCCGCTCGGCCACGGCGTACTGCTGGCCGGTCTCGGCACGGCTGCCCACGTCGTTGACGTCCAGGGTCTGCGGCTCACCGCCGGGGTGCAGGCCGATGTCGGTCAGCAGCGGGGAGTCGTCACTGGGCTGGCTGTGCAGGATCACCGAGGTGGAACTGCGCGGGTCGCAGGGCACGCCCTTGGCGGTGCAGCCGGTGAACACCAGCTTGTTCTCCGCGAAGTCCGGCTTGATCGTCACCATGCCGGTGAACGGCAGCCCCGTCGGGAACAACGGTGCGCCGATCAGCGCGAAGTAGTGCGCCCAGTCCCAGTGCGGGCCGGGGTCGGTGTGCATACCGGCCACTGTGGACGGTGTGGTGCCGGGAACGTTGTCGTGGCCGAGGATGTGCTGGCGGTCCAGGGGGATCTGGTAGCGCTGGGCCAGGTAGCGCACCAGCTTCGCCGAGGACCGGTACATCGCCTCGGTGTACCAGCCGCCCTGCGCGAGGAAACCCTCGTGCTCGATCCCGACCGACTTCGCGTTGAAGTACCAGTTGCCCGCGTGCCAGGCCACGTCCTTGCCCAGCACGTGCTGCGCCACGTGCCCGTCGTTGGAGCGGATCGTGTAGTTCCAGCTCACGTACTTCGGGTCGTTGATCAGCTTGAGTGTGGTGTCCCAGCTCGCCTCGGTGTCGTGGATGACGATGTAGTCCACCTTGCCGGCGGCCGGACGGTCCGCCGTGTCGTGGTTGCCGTAGTCCTCGGCGGTGGGCCCGAACTGGGTGTAGGGCGCGGGCACCGACTCGCAGGACAGCCCGTGCGGGCACTCCACCCCGTTGCTGGTCGGCCTGGCCAGCCCCAGCCGGTCCAGCTGCGCCGTGTCCGGCTTGAGCCCGGGCTCGGCGGCCAGCGCCACATGCTGCCCGTCGTCGGTCACCCGGTCCGCACCCTGCTGGATGGTGCTGAACACCTCGGTGGCGAAGTCGCCCGCGGCCCCGGAGTCGGTGGCCCCGCTGTACCGCGCGACCGCCCCGTACCACCCGGCACTGCCCTGGCCGGTCAGCCCCAGTTGGCGCTGGTGGTCCGCCAGCAGGGCCGCGCCGCCGCGGATGTTCTGCGCGGGGTCGCTGCGCAGCCTGGCCGGGTCGATGCCCAGCAGGGCCGCCGCCCGCGTCAGGGTCTGCAACTGCGCCGCCGGGACCTGCGGCGGGGGCGCCGCCGGGTGCAGTGCGCGCCGGGACTCGTCGCCGCGGGGGTCGCCGGGGCCCTCGTCGAACTCGGTGCCGCCGCGCGAGGCGGTGGCGAAGTCGGTCAGGTGCATCGGCCCGTAACCGGCAGCTACGCTGGGTGCGCCGGAGTTGCCGTTCCACTCGGATTCCAGGTACGACACGCCGAGCAGCACGTCGACCGGGACGCCGAACTCGGCCGCCGCCGCGGTGAACGCGCGCTGGCGGTCCTGCACGTAGGAGGGGGACGCTGCTGCTGGTGCCGTACCGGCCGCCGACAGGGCCAGCACCAGGCTGGTCGCACCGGCCGCGACGGCGTGCAATCTTGGCATGGGCACAACGATCAGGCCCGTTCCGCGACTCGTCAACAGGTACCGGCCAATCGGGCTAACGTGTTGGTTTCCCACGAGAGCGGCAAGATCGCCTGGTCGGGGCGGTCGGCCTCCGACGACCTGACCGGACCTCCGGGTATCCTCCCCCGGATAAGCCCCGCACCTCCCTATCGACAAGGCAGCGCACCGTGCACCTGAAGAGCCTGACGCTGAAGGGCTTCAAGTCCTTCGCCTCGGCCACCACGCTGCGCTTCGAGCCGGGCATCACCTGCGTGGTGGGGCCGAACGGCTCGGGCAAGTCCAACGTGCTGGACGCGCTGCGCTGGGTGATGGGCACGCAGGGCGCCAAGGACCTGCGCGGCGGCAAGATGGAGGACGTCATCTTCGCCGGTACGGCGGGCCGCGCCCCGCTGGGCCGCGCCGAGGTGACGCTGACCATCGACAACTCCGACGGCGCGCTGCCCATCGACTACACCGAGGTCTCGATCACCCGTCGGATGTTCCGCGAGGGCGCCAACGAGTACGAGATCAACGGCAACTCCTGCCGCCTGCTGGACATCCAGGAACTGCTGTCGGACTCCGGCATCGGCCGCGAGATGCACGTGATCGTCGGGCAGGGCCAGCTCTCGGCCATCCTGGAGTCCAAGCCCGAGGAGCGCAGGGCCTTCATCGAGGAGGCCGCTGGCGTCCTCAAGCACCGCAAGCGCAAGGAGAAGGCGCTCCGCAAGCTGGACGCCATGCAGGCCAACCTGACCCGGTTGACCGACCTGACCGCCGAACTGCGCCGCCAGCTCAAGCCGCTGGGCAAGCAGGCGGAGATCGCGCGCAAGGCCCAGGCCGTGCAGGCCGACCTGCGCGACGCCAAGCTGCGCCTGTTCGCCGACGACCTGGTGTCCCAGCGCGGCGAGCTGGAGCGTGACGAGGCCGACGAGGCCAAGGCCCGCGCCCGCCGCGCCGAGGTCGAGCAGGCCCTGCAGATCGGCACCGCCAAGCAGACCGAGCTGGAGCAGCTGGTCGCCGAGGACGCTCCGGTGCTGGCCCGCGCCCAGGAGACCTGGTACCGGCTGTCGGCGCTGGAGGAGCGGCTGCGCGGCACGGTGCGGCTGGCCGCCGAGCGGGCCCGGCACCTGTCCGCGCCGCCCGAGGCGCACCGGGGCGGCCGGGACCCCGAGGAGCTGGAGGCCGAGGCCGAGGCGACCGCCGAGCGCGAGGCCGAGCTGACCGAGGCGGTCACCGAGGCCCGGATCGCGCTGGCGGAGACCACCGAGCAGCGCTCCGAGCTGGAGCGGGCGGTCACCGCCGCGGAGAAGGCGCACCTGGCCGCCGTGCGGATGATCGCCGACCGGCGCGAGGGCCTGGCCAGGCTGACCGGCCAGGTGGAGGCGCTGCGCAGCAAGAACAACGCCACCGCCGAGGAGATCGAGCGGCTGTCCACCTCGCTGGCCGAGGCCGAGGAGCGGGCCGAACTCGCCCGCATCGAGCTGGCCGAGCAGCAGGAGGTCACCGGCACCGAGGACGAGGGCGACGTCGGCCTGGACGAGCGGCACCGGCTGGCCGTGGAGTCCGAGCGGGCCGCCAAGGTCCGGGTCGAGGAACTGGTCAAGGCGGAGCGGGCCGCGGACAAGGAGATCTCCTCCTGGAAGGCCAGGGTGGACGCGCTGTCCCTCGGCCTGACCCGCAAGGACGGGGCGGGCGCCCTGCTCGCCGCCGCCGACCGGCTGCCGGGGCTGCTCGGCTCGGTCGCCGCACTGCTCACCGTCGAACCGGGCGCCGAGGTGGCGCTGGCCGCCGCGCTGGGCCCGGTGGCCGACGCCATCGCCGTCTCAGGTGGCACGGGCGCCGTGGCCGCGCTGAACCTGTTGCGCAGCACCGATTCCGGAAGAGCCGGTGTGCTCGTCGGCGGTGCGGGCGGCACGCTGGACCGCTCGGGCTGGCCCGCGCTGCCGCCGGGTGCGCGCTGGGCCGTGGACCTGGTGCGGGCCCCTGAGCCGCTGCGCCCCGCCGTGGAACGCGCCCTGGACCGGGTCGCCGTGGTGGCGGACCTCACGGCCGCGCAGGCCCTGGTCGCCGCCGACGATCGGCTGCGCGCGGCCACCCGCGAGGGCGATGTGCTGGGCGCCGACTGGGCGATCGGCGGCTCGGGGCGTGCGCAGAGCACCATCGAGGTGCAGGCCGCCGTGGACGAGGCCCAGGACAAGCTCGGTGCCGCCGAGCGCGCGCTGGAGCACGCCAGCGCGACCCTGGCCGGTGCCCGTGCCGAGCAGGAGGCTCGCCGCGCCGAGGTGGGCGAGCTCAAGGAGCAGCTCAACGAGGCCAAGGTGCGCCGCGCGCGCTCCGGTGAGCGGCTGAACCGGCTCAACCAGGCCGTGCGCTCCGCCGAGGCCGAGGTGCAGCGCATCGGCGCGCAGCGCGGCAAGCTGGAGCAGGCCAGGGAGGAGGCCGTCGGCAAGCTGGCCGAACTGGAGGAGCGGCTGCTCGCCGTCCAGGAGACCAGCGTCGACGAGGAGCCCGACACCAGCGAGCGGGACGAGATCAACGCCCAGCTCGGCACCGCGCGGCAGGCCGAGATGGACGCGCGCCTGTCCCTGCGCACCGCCGAGGAGCGGGCGCGTGCCCTACAGGGCAAGGCCGAGCAGCTGCGCAGGGCCGCGCGGGCCGAGCGGGACGCCCGCGAACGCGCCGAGCGGGCACTGGCCGCGCGGACCCGCGCCGCGGCCGTGGCCAACGCCGTGGTCGCCGGGGGTGAGACCGCGCTGGTGCGCATCGAGGTCTCGCTGCGCCGTGCCGCCAGCGAGCGGGACGCCGCGCAGGCCCGGCGTGCCGAGCGTGAGACCGTGCTGGCCCAGGTGCGCGGCCAGGTCCGCGAGCTGGCCGGTGAGCTGGAGAAGCTCACCGACGCCGTGCACCGCGACGAGGTGCTGCGCGCCGAGCAGCGGCTGCGGCTGGAGCAGCTGGAGACCAGGATCGGCGAGGAGTTCGGCATCGGTCTGGAGGACCTGGTCGCCGAGTACGGCCCCGAGGTCCCCGTGCCGCCGACCCCCGCCGAGCTCGCCGAGTACGAGGCCGCCAAGGAGAACGGCGAGGCCGTCACCGAGCCGCAGCCGATGCCCTACGTGCGCGACGTGCAGGCCCGGCGGCTCAAGCGGGCCGAGCGCGACCTCACCCAGCTCGGCAAGGTCAACCCCCTCGCGCTGGAGGAGTTCGCCGCGCTGGAGGAGCGCTACAAGTTCCTGTCCACCCAGCTGGAGGACATCAAGACCACCCGCCGCGACCTGCTCACCGTGGTCAAGGAGGTGGACGACAAGATCCTCGAGGTGTTCACCGAGGCCTACCACGACGTGGCCCGGGAGTTCGAGGTCGTGTTCGCCACCCTGTTCCCCGGCGGCGAGGGCAAGCTCGCGCTGACCGACCCCGAGGACATGCTGACCACCGGCATCGAGCTGGAGGCCCGCCCACCCGGCAAGAAGGTCAAGCGGCTGTCCCTGCTCTCCGGTGGCGAGAAGTCCCTGGCCGCCGTCGCCATGCTGGTGGCGATCTTCCGCGCCCGCCCCTCACCGTTCTACGTCATGGACGAGGTCGAGGCCGCGCTGGACGACACCAACCTGCGGCGGCTGATCAGCCTGTTCGAGCAGCTGCGCGAGCGGTCCCAGCTGCTGATCATCACCCACCAGAAGCCGACGATGGAGATCGCCGACGCGCTGTACGGGGTGAGCATGCGCGGGGACGGCATCAGCAACGTCATCTCCCAACGCCTGCGCGGTGCCAAGCCCCCCAAGCCCGCGCCGCCCGCTGCCGTGGCCCCGGCTGGCGGGTCGCCCGCTGGTGAGTCGCCCGCTGCCGACCCGGTTGCCGCGTCGCCCGCGGACCCGTCGCCCGCTGGCGTGGCCCCGGCTGACGGGCTGCCTGCTGGTGAGTCGCCCGCTGACCCGGTTGGCGCCGACCCGGTTGCCGCGTCGCCCGCGGACCCGTCGCCCGCTGGCGTGGCCCCGGCTGACGCGCCAGTGGCGGACGCGCCGCCCGCCGCCGACGAGCCGGTGGCGAACACGGAGGCCGAGGACCCGACCGCTGGGCCGATCGAGTCCTGACCAACCGGCGAGTCCCGCTCTCCCGCGCGCGAGTCCCGCCCACCGGCATGTGAGTCCCGTCCAGCTGCGGCCGAGTCTCGCTCAGCCGCAGCTGAGTCCCGTTCTCCCCCAGCCGAGTCCCGCCCACCGGCACGCGAATCCCGCTCTCCGGCGCGTGACCTCCGCTCACCGCCCCTGCTCCCTCACCCGCGCAGGGCTCAGCCCACCGGGTGGGCGGGACTCAGCGTCCGCAGAACGGGATTCGCGCTCCCCAGAGCGGGACTCGGCGTCGGCTGTCAGTCCCTGCGCAGGCGCTCCCAGGTGCGGTGTGCGGACTCGCCGTGCGCTCCCAGGTCCAACCAGGCAGTGTGTGCCGGATCGTCCAGTTCGGCCAGGAACTCGAAGCGCTCCGCCGAGCGGCTGGCGCCCAACTCGTCCAGCACCTTCGCCGGGTCCTCGGTCAGCGACACCAGGTACGCCACGTCGGCCACCCGGTGTGGCTCGTGGTCCACCAGGTAGCCGCGGGCGGTGGCGAACAGTGCCCTGGCCAGGTCGGGCAGGAACAGTTGCGCGGCGCGCGGGCCGTACTCCGCCCGCACGGCAACGGGATCGGCCAGCACGGTCGTGCCGCCCGGCACGGTGGCCACCGGCACCGGCGGCGCCTTGCGCGCCGGGGGCTTGGGCTTGACCCGCTCCAGCGCGCGCACGGTCACCGGGATGCCGTCCCCGCGCGAGTAGCGGCCCGGCCGCACCTCGTCGGGCTCGTAGCCCAGCGCGCCGAGCACGGCGGGCAGGTCGGCGCTCGCGGAACGCAGGTCCGCGAGCACCTCGATCTCACGGTCCGGCCGCGGCCTCGCCCTGCCCGCCACGGCACCGTGCAGGTACACCATGAGCCCGCCGACGAGCACGTGCGGCACCGTCAGTGCCTCGGTGAGGTCGAGCAGTCGTGGCCACAGCACCTGGTCCCGGCCATCGGGCAGTTCGGGCAGCCGCACTGAGCCGATCACGCGCGTCATGGCGCACAGGTTAGACCGTCCGGAGGTGGCGGTCGGACACAACGGCCGACCGCCCACTGCTCTTGTTCAGCCCTCGCGGGTAGCCACGATCACTCGCCTCCTCGGTGTGCGGCCGGGGTCGGCCAACTACTGTTGTCGCTGACACGTCGTGAACCAGTGACTACGTCCAGTGGAACAGTGGGAGATGATGTCGGCCTCATTATGGAGGAAAGCCGGCGCCGCTCGTTGGGATGTGTGGGCGCAGCCACGGGGCTGGTTGGTCTACGCGGCGTTCTGTGAGTTCACCGCTGTCGCACTCGTGTTTTTCGACCTGGTTCACCAACCACCGGCTGCCAAGGACTTCGGCTGGTTCGCAGTGCTCGCAGTGCTCGGCCTCGTGCAGGCGGAGTTGTCCCGCCGCATCGAGCGGATGCGCCGCTGGATGGCCGGGGAGATGCACGTCAACCTGACCTCCGTCTGGTGCCTGGCAGGGACGGTGCTGCTCACCCCGGCCATGGTATCTCTGCTGGTGGTGGTGCTCTACGTGCACCTGTGGCTGCGCGTGTGGCGGCACGTGCGCAGCCGCCCGCTGCACCGGGTCGCGGTCAGCACGGCATGGGCGCTGCTGTCCTGCTTCGCCGCAGCCCTCGTGCTCCGGCTCACCGGGCTCGGCGGTCTCGACGAGGGTTCGCCCTCGGCGGCGCGCGCCGTCGGCATCGTGCTCTCCTCGGCCGCCGCATTCGAATTGGTCAGTGCGGTGCTGGTGTGTGCGGGAATATTCCTGTATACCGCCAAACGGTCGCCGCGCGAATTGTTGGGCACGGCCAGTGACAATGCACTGGAAATTGTCACGCTCTGTCTCGGTGGATTGACCGCGCTCGCGCTGGTGTACCAGCCGCCACTGGTGCTGCTGGTCCTGCCGCCGTTGCTGATGCTGCACCGCAGCGTGCTGGTCAAGCAGTTGGAGGTGGCCGCGACCACCGATGACAAGACCGGGCTGGCCAACGCCGTCGCCTGGCACGACGCCGCGCAGCGGGTCGGCGAGCAGGCGGGCCGTCAGGGGCGGCCCTTCGCGGTGCTGATGGTGGACCTGGACCACTTCAAGCGGGTCAACGACACCTACGGTCACGTCGCGGGCGACGCGGTGCTGCGCGCGGTGGCCGAGGCGCTGCAGGCCGAGGTCCGCGCCGAGGACGTGGTGGGCCGGTTCGGCGGCGAGGAGTTCGCGGTGCTGCTGCCCGAGGTGGCCGAGCCCGCCGCGCTGGAGATCGCCGAGCGGCTGCGCAAGACCGTGTCGGCGCTCGCGGTGCCGGTGCCGGGGGAGCAGGAGCGGCAGGTGCGCGGGCTGTCGGTGTCGATCGGGGTGGCGGTGTACCCGAGGTCGGCGGAGAGCCTGGAGCGGCTGCTGTTGGCCGCGGACGCCGCGCTGTACCGGGCGAAGAACGCGGGCCGGGACCGTGTGGTGAGCATCTGAATGCGCACTCAATCCCCTCGGTTAGTGTGTGCCGGTCGGCGGCGGAGGGGGTTGTCACAAAATGATTTCCGGGGAGCGGGCAGCCGCAGGGAAGTCTATTTTGTCAACCCTACGAACGGATGGTTGGGCCATCTGGGGCACGTCCAGGACGGTGGTCGCCACGTTCTTCGGAGTCACCTCGCTGACGGTGGCCCTATCGGTTCCTGTTCTTGCCCATGCCGTCGCCACGGGTAGCGAACTGGTCGCATTCGGTGTGTTGTTGACACTGGCCCTCGTGCAGGCGGAGTTGTCCCGCAGAGTGGAACGGGTCCGCCGCTGGATCGGCGATGTGCCGCATGTCAACGTCACTTCGGTGTGGACGTTCGCGGGCGCCCTGTTGTTGCCCGCCTGGTTGGCGGCGGCGCTGGCCGTCACCGTTTACACGCATTTGTGGCTGCGAATCTGGTCGGGCATGGCGCACCGGCCGCTGCACCGCGTCGTGTTCAGCGCCTCGATGATCGTGCTGTCCTGCTACGCGGCCTCGGCCGTGCTGAGCGCCACGGGCGCGGGGCGGTTGAGCCACGACTGGGCCGAGCGGTCGGGCAACGGTGCTGCCCTCGCCGGTGCCGCGCTGGCCTTCGCGCTGGTCAACGCAGGTCTGGCGCTGCTGGGCAGTTGGGCGGTGACCGGCCGGTCCACGGCCTCGGTCCTGTTCGCGGTCGACGGGGACTACGGCCTGGAACTGGCCACGCTGTGCCTGGGCGGGCTGGTGGCCGCGGCCTACGTGTTCCAGCCGTGCCTGGTCGCCTTCGTGTTCATGCCGCTGTTCGCGATGCACCGGGCCGTGTTGGCCAGGGGCCTGGAACTGGCCGCCGCGACCGACCAGAAGACCGGTCTGCTCAACGCGGCGGCCTGGCACAACATGGCAGCCGCCGAATTGGGACGTGCCCGCCGTGACAACTCCGCCTTCGGCCTGCTGATGGTGGACCTGGACCATTTCAAGCGGGTCAACGACACCTACGGGCACCTCGCGGGCGACGCCGTGCTGATCGCGGTGGCCACGGCGATCCGCGCCGAGGTGCGCGATTACGACTCGGTGGGCCGATTCGGCGGTGAGGAGTTCTCCGTGCTGCTTCCCGGAATCAGCGAAACCGACGTGGTGGCCACCGCGGAACGGATTCGGCACCGGGTCACCACCCTGTCCGTCGAAGCACCGACCGAGCTCGGCCGCGCCACCATCGAATCGCTCTCCGCATCGATCGGGGTCGCGGTGTACCCACACGGCGGCGGGGATCTGGAAAAGCTGTTGCTGACCGCCGACACCGCGCTGTACAAGGCGAAGAACACCGGGCGGAACAAGGTCGTGAGCCTCGCGGCCTGACAGGGGGACCGTGCGCGCCTACTTCCTCGCAGCGACCCTGGCCAGACTCGGCGACGAGATGGTGGCCACGGCGGTCGTGCTGTTCGTGCTGACCAGGACGGGGGACCCGACCCTGGCCGGGATCACGCTGGCCGCCTACGCGTTCCCCTCGGTGGCCAGCGGGCCGCTGCTGGGCGCCTGGCTGGACCGGTCCCGGCACCGCAGGGCCGCGCTGGCCAGCAACCAGGTGGCGCTGGGCGCGACCATGCTCGGCCTGCTCGCCGTGGTCGGCACCGCACCCGGCTGGCTCGCCCCGCTGGTGGCCGCCGTCGCGGGCGTGACCGTGCCGCTGACCAGCGGTGGCTTCACCGGGCTGATGACCCTGCTGGTCGCCCCGGACCGGTTGGCGCGGGCCAACTCCACCGAGTCGATCAGCTTCAGCGTGGCCGCGCTCGGCGGCCCGGCGCTGGCCAGCGCCCTCGCGCTGGTCCTCTCCCCGGCCGCCGCCGTGCTGGGCATCGCCGTGTCCGCGGCGCTGAGCCTGCTCGCGCTGGCCGCCGTGCCGTCGGTGCCCGCCCGCGGGGCCGTCGGCCGGCTGGACGTGCGGGCCGGGCTGCGGCACATGGTCGCCACCCCGCGGCTGCGCGCCGTCACCCTGACCAGCACCCTGTCCTTCGGCGCGGTGGGCATGCTGCTCGTGGCCCTGCCGGTCCGCACCGCCGAACTCGGCGCGGGCGGCACGGCCTCCGGCTTCGTGCTCGCCGCCTTCGAGATCGGCTGCATGGCCACCAACCTGGCGCTGATCCGCCTCCAGTCGCACTGGCAGACCGTGCTCGTGTGCACGGGCCTGTACGGGCTCGCCCTCACCGGATGGGCCCTGGCCGGTTCGCTGCCCGTGCTGCTGGTGCTCGCCCTGGTCGCCGGCTTCACCCTGGGCCCCGAACTGCCCGCCCTGCTCGGCGCCCGCCAGCGGTACACCCCCGAGCACCTGCTCAGCCAGGTCGGCACCACCGGCGCCAGCCTCAAGATCGGCTTCTCCGCGCTCGGCGCCGCGGCGGGCGGCCTGCTGCTGCCGGTGTGCGGGCCCTCAGCCGTGATCGGCCTGGTCGCCGCTGTGCAGGGCGCCGCCGTGCTGCTCGGCTGGCTGGCGAGCCGGGGCCGGGTGCCCGTGTCGCGTGCCGTATGAGACGTCAGGTGTCTCAGGCACGCGACACCTCGGCGAGCACCGGCTCGGCCGGGGTCCGGTGGCGCAGTGAGAGCAGGCCGCCGACCACCAGGGTGATCAGCACGCCGAGCAGGGTGAACCAGGGGAACGCCAGACCGACCTGCTTGCCGCCCACGGTGAACTTCAGCGACACGACCACCGCCATGACGGCGACCGTCACCAGGAAGGCGATCACCGCGTCGGCCTGGCTCGCCCTGCGCACGAGCAGGCCCAGCGCGAAGGCGCCGAGCAGCGCGCCGTAGGTGTAGCCCGTGATGCCGAGCCCGAGTTCGATCACGGGCCCGGTGGTGCTGGAGAACATCGAGGCGAACACCACGAACACGGCGGCCCACACCAGGGTCCAGAGCCGGCCCGACCGCAGCGCGGCGCCCTCGTCCAGCGGCTTGAGCCGGAACATCCGGTACAGGTCGGTGACGGTGGAGGTGGACAGCGCGTTGAGCGCGGAGGCCAGCGCGCCCATGGTGGAGGCGAGGATGCCCGCGATGAGCAGACCGGCCACGCCAACGGGCAGGTCCTCCACGACGAACTTGGCGAAGAACCCGTCGGTGTTGGTCAGGCCCAGGGACTTCGGGGCGGCGCCGTGGTAGAGCACCCACAGCCCGGAGCCGACGAGCAGGAACAGTCCAAATTGGACGAACACGAGGATTCCGCTGCCGATCAACGCCTTCTGCCCGTCCCGCAAGGACTTCGTGGCCAGCACCCGCTGCACGATCACCTGGTCCGAGCCGTGTGAGGCCATGGCGAACACCGCGCCGCCGACGATCGCGGTGACGAAGGCGTACTGGCTGGTGACGATGTTGGAGGCGAAGTCGAAGAACTGGTACCGGCCACCGGCGGCCGCGGTGGACATCCAGCCCTCGGGCAGCATGCTGTTGAGCACGAACACGGCCACGATCGCGCCGCCGAGGTAGAGCGCGAGCTGCACCACGTCCACCCACACCACCGAGCGCACCCCGCCGACGTAGGTGTAGATCACGGTGAGCACGGTCAGCCCGAGCACGATGTGCCAGTACTCGGTGTGCAGGCCGTAGGAGGACAGGATCGCCTGGATCGGGATCGCGCCCGCGAACAGCCGCACGCCCTCGGCGAGCAACCGGGTGACCACGAAGGCCAGCGAGGCCACGCCCTGCGAGGCGGTGCCGAACCTGTTGCCCAGGAAGGTGTAGGCGGTGACGAAGTTGCCCTTGAAGTACCGGGGCAGCAGTACCAGCGACACCACGATGCGGCCGATGATGTAGCCCAGCGCAAGCTGGAGGTACGTGAAGCCGCTGCCCCACACCAGACCCGGCGTGCTGATCACGGTCAGCGTGGAGGTCTCGGTGGCCACCACGGACAGGCACACCGCCCACCAGGGCAGGCTGCGGCCGCCGACGAAGAAGTCGGCGCCGGTGCGCTGCTTGCCGCGCAGCAGCAGGCCGATGACGGGCATCGCGAGCAGGTACAGCACGATGATGGCGATGTCAGCCGGGTGCACGGCTACCTCCCTTGACCGAGAACACGCAGGCGGGTGACCGGCCGGGTGCGCGGCGGCGGGAGCCGCAGCGACAACAGGCCGGGGGTGATGCTGCCAAGCAGCCGGGGGCCACTGGCCCCGGTGGCGCTCGGCGCGTTGGCAGGGATCCCGCACCAGGTCAGGAAACCCAGTAGTGCGCTGAGGTAGGCCTCCTTGCCGTCCGAGGGCAGCCCGAGCTTGTCGCTGGTGGTCAGTTCGGCGGGCGCCAGGTGACGGCTCAGCGCGGCCATCAGCACCGGGTTGCGCACCCCGCCGCCGGAGGCGACCACGCGGTGCGCCCCGTGCGCGCGGCAGGCCTGCGCCACGGTGATCGCGGTCAGCTCCACCAGCGTGGCGAGCAGGTCCGGCACGGACACCGACTCGGTACCGGCCAGGTAGTCGCCGTGGAAGTGCTCCTTGCCGGTGGACTTGGGCGGTGGCGCCGCGTAGTACGGATCGGCCAGCAGCCGGTCCAGCAGGGCGATGTCGATCGTGCCGGTGACGGCCAGCTCGCCGTTGTCGTCGCGGTGCAGCCCGACCCGGCGGGCGGCCAGGTCCAGCAGGGCGTTGGCCGGGCCGGTGTCGTAGGCCAGCGGCGGGCAACCGGGCGCCACCACCGTGATGTTGGCGATGCCGCCGAGGTTGAGCGCGATCCACGGGTGCCCGTCGCGGTGGGCCTGCTCGCTGAGCCACATCGCGTCCAGGGCGCCGACCAGCGGTGCTCCGTGCCCGCCAGCGGCCACGTCGCGGGCGCGTAGGTCGGCGACCACGGGTCGGCCGGTGGCCTCGGCGATCCAGGCGGGCTGGCCCAGTTGCAGCGTGCCAAGGCAGCGGCCCGCCTCCACCCAGTGGTAGATCGTCTGACCGAGCGAGCAGATCAGGTCGGCGCGGCCACCGGCCAGCTGGGCGATGCCGTGCACGGCCGCCTCGGCGAACGCCTGGCCGACCCCGGTGTCCAGCTCGCACAGCTCGGCGGCCGTGCACTGCCTCGGTGGCAGCGCCGCCAGCAGGCGGTCGCGCAGCCCCTGCGGCAGCGGCAGCTCGGTGGAGCCCAGCGGGACCAGTTCCACCGCGTCGTCCCCGCTCACCCGCAGGTCGGCGGCGGCCACGTCGATGCCGTCCATCGAGGTGCCGGAGATCAGACCCAGTACGCGTGTCACGGCATGTGGTCTATGCCACTGGCAGGGCTGCCGCAAGATGTGATGTGGAACTTTTACCGAATCGCCGACTTTCGCGTTTGTTGTCGACGGTGCTCGGCGTGAGCCCCGGGTGGCCAGATGCGAGGATGACCGGGTGCTTGAGTCCACTGCCTTGATCTGGATCGGCGTCGCCGTCCTCCTCGTGTTGGCCGTCGCGCTGGTGGTCGGGCTGGTGCTCGCCCGCAAGCGGCGGATCAGCCTGACCGAGCGCGAGGAGCAGCAGCGGCCCAAGGACGGCGGCTACCAGGCCGCCAAGGGCTTCGACCTGGCCGCGGGGGGCGGCACGGCCGTGGCGCCACCGCCGGTCGAGCACCCGGTGGCCGAGCGCACCGAGGTCGACGGCCAGCCCGGGGTCGGTGACGACGCCTCGGTGCCGCGCGACTCCGAGCGGCGCACGATCGTGGACGTCGACCTGCCCGAGCGGGTCGAGCCGCCGACCACCCCGGTGCCCGCGCAGCCGGTGGAGCCGCCGACGACCCCCGTGCCCGCCCAGCCGGTGCCGGTGGAGCCGCCGACCACCCCGGTCCCGGCCCAGCCCGTCGAGCCGGAGATCGAGCCCACCGAGGGGCGCCTGGAGCGGCTGCGCGGCAAGCTGTCCCGCTCGCAGTCCACCCTGGGCAAGGGCCTGCTCGGGCTGCTCGGCGCGGGCAACCTGGACGAGGACTCCTGGACCGACATCGAGGACACGCTGCTGATGGCCGACATCGGCGCGGCCACCACCACCGAGATCGTGGACAAGCTGCGCGAGCGGCTGGTCTCCCGCGGTGTGCGCAGCGCCGCCGAGGTCCGCGCCCTGCTGCGCGAGGTGCTGATCGAGTCCCTGCACCCGGAGATGACCCGGTCGGTGCGGGCCCTGCCCAACAACGGCAACCCGGCCGTGCTGCTGGTGGTCGGCGTGAACGGCACCGGCAAGACCACCACCACCGGCAAGCTGGCCCGCGTGCTGGTGGCCGACGGGCGCACCGTGCTGCTGGGTGCCGCCGACACGTTCCGCGCCGCCGCGGCCGACCAGTTGGCCACCTGGGCTGAGCGGGTCGGCGCCGAGGTCGTGCGTGGCAAGGAGGGCGCCGACCCGGCCGCGGTCGCGTTCGACGCCGTCAAGCGGGGTGTGGAGGCCAAGGTGGACGCCGTGCTGGTGGACACCGCGGGGCGGCTGCACACCAAGACCGGCCTGATGGACGAGCTGGGCAAGGTCAAGCGGGTGGTGGAGAAGCAGGCCGAGGTGGACGAGGTGCTGCTGGTGCTCGACGCCACCACCGGCCAGAACGGGCTGACCCAGGCCAGGGTGTTCGGCGAGGTGGTGGACGTGACCGGCATCGTGCTCACCAAGCTGGACGGCACGGCCAAGGGCGGCATCGTCTTCCAGGTGCAGCGCGAACTGGGCGTGCCGGTCAAGCTGGTTGGCCTTGGCGAGGGCGCCGACGACCTGGCGCCCTTCGAGCCCGGCGCCTTCGTGGACGCGCTGCTGGGCTGAGCCGGTTTCCCGATGGTGAACAGCGGGCACTGGTGGTGTGACAGGTCTTGACACGTATCAGCCAGGGCCGTTGACTTTCGCAGAACTCGGTATCCGGATTCCACGATGTGGAATTTCGGGGGTTGTGCGAGAGGCGGGCGGATGAGACTGCGCTACCTGGCCGGGGCCATTCCCGCGGTGGGAATGCTCGGCGGGATCTTCTTCGCCAACCGGTCCGAGCCGGAGGTGCTCGGCCTGCCGTTCATCCTGTTCTGGCTGGTCACCTGGGTGGTGCTCACCACGGTGGTGATGGCGGTGACCTACTGGTCCGATCCGGCCAACCGCGAGGAGAACCAGTGACCGCGCTACTGGTCATCCTCGGCTTCGTGCTGATCGCCCTGGTGCTCGGTATCCGCGCCAGGCGGGGCCGGGACATGGACCTGGAACAGTGGACCGTCGCCGGGCGCGGATTCGGCAGCGCATTCGTGTTCCTGCTCATGGCGGGCGAGATCTACACGACGTTCACCTTCCTGGGCGGATCCGGCTGGGCCTACGGCAAGGGCGGCCCCGCCTTCTACATCCTCTGCTACGGCTCGATCGCCTTCACCGCCTCGTACTGGCTGCTGCCCGCGATCTGGCGCTTCGCCAAACGCCGCGGGCTGCACTCCCAGTCCGACTTCTTCGCCGCCAAGTTCGACAGCCCGCTGCTGGGCGCACTGGTCGCGCTGGTCGGGGTCGCGGCGCTGGTGCCGTACCTGGTGCTCCAGCTCAAGGGCCTGGGCATCATCGTGTCCGAGGTGTCCGGGCAGGCCATCCCGTACGCGTGGGCGATCATCCTCGGCACGCTCGTGCTCGCCGTGTACGTGACGGTCTCCGGGGTGCACGGTTCGGCCTGGACCTCGGTGCTCAAGGACGGGCTGATCCTGGTTGTCGTGCTGGCACTGGGCATCTACCTGCCCTGGCACTACTTCGGCGGCATCGCACCGATGTTCCGCGCGGTCGAGGCCGCCAAGCCCGGTTTCCTCACGCTGCCCGACAGCGGCATGAGCCCGACCTGGTTCGTCTCCACCGTGCTGCTGTCGGCGATGGGCTTCTACATGTGGCCGCACTCCTTCACGGCCACCTACACCGCCCGCGACGAGCGGGTCTTCCGCCGCAACGCGATCGTGCTGCCGCTGTACCAGTTGATCCTGCTCTTCGTGTTCTTCGTCGGCTTCACCGCCGTGCTCGTCGTGCCCGGGCTCAAGGGCAGCGACGGGGACCTGTCCCTGCTGCGCATCACCACCAAGACCTTCGACCCGTGGTTCGTCGGCGTGGTCGGCGGTGCCGGGGTGCTCACCGCGCTGGTGCCCGGCTCGCTGATCCTGATGAGCTCCGCCACGATGCTCGCCAAGAACCTGTACCGGGTGGTGCGCCCGGCCACCAGCGAGGCCCGGACCGGGCTGCTGGCCAAGGCGCTCGTGCCGGTCGTCGCCCTGATCGCCCTGTACTTCACGTTCAACGGCGGCGACACGATCGTGTCCCTGCTGCTGATGGGCTACTCGCTGGTGACCCAGTTGTTCCCCGCGCTGCTGCTCAGCCTCGCCAAGCGCCGACTCGTCACCACCTCCGGCGCCGCCTGCGGCATCCTCGCCGGGGTCGCCGTCGTCGCCGTGCTGACCCTCACCGGGGTCACCGTGGGCGGCTTGGCCCCCGGCCTGCCCCAGCCCGTCAAGGACCTCAACGTGGGCGTGGTCGCGCTGCTGGTGAACCTGCTCGTGCTGGGCGCGGTGACCCTGGCCACCCGCCGCAAGGAAGCCGTCCGCGGCCTGCCCCCCGAACCGGTCGCCGCCCGCTGACCCCGCGAGTCCCGTCCTGGTGCCCGCGAGTCCCGCTCGGCCGCCGCACCTCGTTCCCGCCAGAGCGGGACTGGCGCGCCTGTGAACGGGATTCGCGGGGGTGTGCACTCGCTCGGGCGAGTTGGTCGGCGACGCTGGGTGAGCGGCCCAGTTCGACTGGCGGGCGGGAAACTCGCTCGTAACACTCGGGGCGGCACAGTTCACGCGGGCGAAACCTCGCACGCGGGCCGGTGAAACAGCGGGTGGCCACTCTTCCCTGCAACGCCGTACCCGCACGGGAGGACGATGTGAACACAGGAGACACGGCCTGGGTGCTGGTCAGCGCCGCCCTGGTCATGTTGATGACACCGGGACTCGCCTTCTTCTACGGCGGCATGGTCCGCGCCAAGAGCGTGCTCAACATGCTCATGATGAACTTCATCGCGCTGGGCGTCGTCACGGTGCTGTGGCTGCTGTACGGCTACAGCATCGCGTTCGGCAACGACGCCTTCGCCGGGTTGTTCGGCAACTTCGACAGCGCGGGCTTCGCCGGGACCATCGCCCAGTTGACCGGCCCCAAGGACCACCAGATCCCGGTCCTGGCCTTCGCCATGTTCCAGCTGATGTTCGCCGTCATCACCCCGGCGCTGATCTCCGGCGCGATCGCGGACCGCACCAAGTTCTGGGGCTGGGTCACGTTCCTGGTCGTCTGGGTGAGCATCGTGTACTTCCCGGTCGCGCACTGGGTGTTCGCCTTCGACGCCGCGGACGGCTCGACCCTGGGCGGGTGGTTGGCCAACAAGGTCAAGGCACTGGACTTCGCGGGTGGCACGGCGGTGCACATCAACGCCGGCGCCGCGGGGCTCGCGCTGGCCCTGGTGCTGGGCCGCCGCAAGGGCTGGCCCAAGGAGCCGATGCGCCCGCACAACGTGCCCTTCGTGCTGCTGGGCGCGAGCCTGCTGTGGTTCGGCTGGTACGGGTTCAACGCGGGCTCGGCGCTGGCCGCCAACGACACGGCGGCGGTCGCCTTCACCACGACCACCGTGGCCACCGCGGCGGCCGTGCTGGGCTGGCTGGTCACCGAGCAGGTCCGTGACGGCAAGCCGACCACGCTGGGCGCGGCCTCCGGTGCCGTGGCCGGTCTGGTCGCGATCACCCCGGCCTGCGCCTTCGTCAGCCCGCTGGGCGGCGCGGCCATCGGCCTGATCGCCGGTGTGCTGTGCGCGCTGGCGGTGGGCCTGAAGTTCCGGTTCGGCTTCGACGACTCGCTCGACGTGGTGGGCGTGCACCTGGTCGGCGGCATCGTGGGCACCCTGCTGATCGGCTTGTTCGGCACCACCTCGGTCAACTCCGCGGGCGCCGACGGCCTGTTCTACGGCGGCGGTCTCACCCAGTTGGGCAGGCAGGCCATCGGCGCGTTCTCCGTGCTGGCCTACTCCTTCGTGGTGAGCTTCGTGCTGGGCTGGATCATCAAGAAGACGATCGGCTTCCGGGTGGACACCGAGGCCGAGGTCACCGGTATCGACGAGAGCGAGCACGCCGAGACCGCCTACGAGTTCGGCGGCTTCGGCGGAGGTGCCCGCGGCACGGGCAAACTGACCGGCGTCAACGCGGGCGCGCAGACGGTGCTGGAGGGAAGCAAGCCATGAAGCTGGTGACAGCGATCATCAAGCCGTTCGTGCTGGACGACGTGAAGGCCGCACTGGAACGGCTGGGCGTGCTCGGCATGACCGTCAGCGAGGTGCAGGGCTTCGGCAGGCAGAAGGGCCACACCGAGGTCTACCGGGGCGCCGAGTACGCGGTGGACTTCGTGCCCAAGCTGCGGGTCGAGGTGGTGACCGACGACGAGACCGCGGACAAGGTGCTCGACGCGGTGCTCGAGGCGGCCCGCACCGGCAAGATCGGCGACGGCAAGGTCTGGGTCACCCCGGTGGACACCGTGGTGCGGGTCCGCACCGGGGAACGCGGCAACGACGCGCTGTAGAGGAGTCGCGATGACGGATCTGGGGGCCGTCACTGCGGACGACCTGGTGCGGGCCAGGGACTTGTTGCTCAAGCCCGCACCGGGTCACCGCAGGCTGCCGGCGGAAGCACTGCGTGAGGCCCTGGTGGACCTGCACGAGTTCTGGCTCGCCGCGCACGCGGGCAACTCGGGGGTCGGCGGGCCGGGCAGCGGGGTCGCACTGCTGGCGGTCGGCGCGCTGGGCCGCCGCGAACTCGTGCCCGCCTCGGACCTGGACCTGGTCCTGGTGCACAACGGGCGCAAGGACATCGACGCCGTCGCCGAACGGCTCTGGTACCCGCTGTGGAACTCCGGAATCGGGCTGGACCACTCGGTGCGCACGGTGGGTGAGGCCCTGCGGGTGGCGGGCAGCGACCTGCGGGTGGCACTGGGACTGCTGGAGGCCAGGCAGCTCGCCGGTGACCCGGAGGTCGCCGAGCGGCTGATCAGCTCGGCGCGACAGGCGTGGCGCTCGGGCATCCGGGACCGCCTTGAGGAGCTCACCGACTCGGCCAAGCGCCGGTGGATGATGTCGGGCGAGGTGGCCCACCGGGTGGAGCCCGACCTCAAGCACGGCCGTGGCGGCCTGCGCGACCTGCAACTGCTCGACGCGCTGGCGGTCGCGCAGGTGATCGACCGTCCGGGCGGGGACGTGGCCGAGGCGCACGCCCTGCTGCTGGACGTGCGCACCGAACTGCGCAGGGCCAGTGGTCGCGGCCGGGACGTGTTGCAGGCCCAGGAGGGCGACGAGGTGGCCACCGCGCTGGCGATGGGCGACCGGTTCGGCCTGGCCAGGGCGCTGTCCTCGGCGGGCCGCACCGTGGTGTACGCCGTGGACGTGGCGCTGCGCTCGGCGCGGGCCGCGGCACCGCGGCGCGGGCTGACCTCCTTCGGCCGTGCCGCGCTGCGCAGGGGACCGGCCCGCCGCCCGCTGGACGACGGGGTTGTGTTGCACGGCAACGAGGTCGCCCTCGCGCGGGAGGCGATCCCCAGCCGGGACCCGGGTCTGCTGCTGCGTGTCGCGGGCGCCGCGGCCCGCACGAACAGCCCCATCGCCGCGGGCACGCTGACCCGGCTCGCCGACGCCGCACCGGAACTGCGCAAGCCGTGGCCGAGACAGGCCCGCGAGGAACTGCTCGGCATGCTCGGCACCGGGCCTGGTCTGGTCGACGTCGTGGAAGCGTTGGACCGCACCGGGTTGTGGGGCAGGCTCTTCCCGGAGTGGGGCGCCGTGCGCGACCTGCCCCCGCGCGACCTCGCGCACACCTGGACGGTGGACCGGCACCTGGTGCAGGCCACCGCGCAGGCGGCACGGTTGACCACCACCGTGTCGCGGCCGGACCTGTTGCTGCTGGCGGCTTTGCTGCACGACATCGGCAAGGGCCGGGACGCCGACCACTCCGAGGTCGGGGCCGCGCTGGCCACCCAGATCGGCGAGCGCATCGGCCTGTGGCCCAACGACGTCGAGCTGCTCACCGCGGCCGTGCGGCACCACTTGTTGTTGCCGCACACCGCGACCCGTCGCGACGTGGAGGACCCGGCCACCGTGGGCCGGGTCGTGGAGACGCTCGGCGGCGACCCGGTGCTGCTGGAACTGCTGCACGCCCTGGCGGAGGCCGACTCGCTGGCCACCGGCCCCGGGGTGTGGACGGACTGGAAGGCCGGGCTGATCGCCGACCTGGTCCGCCGCTGCCGCAAGGCGATGGCGGGGGAGCCGCCGCCGCGTCCCGAGCCGCTGGACGTGGAGCAGCAGTCCCGTGCGCACGCCGTGGCGAACTCGGGCCGTCCCGACGTGCTGATCACCGAGGAGGGGCAGAGCGCCACCGTCACGGTGATCGCCCCCGACCGGCCCGGTCTGCTCTCCCGCGCGGCGGGCGTGCTCGCGCTGAACTCGCTGGAGGTGCACTCCGCCGCGCTGCGCAGCCACTCCGAGGTGGCGGTCGACGTGTTCAGCGTGTCGCCGCGGTTCGGTTCGCTGCCCGACGCCGGGCTCATCCGCGAGCAGCTGACCCGCGCCATCGACGGCGGGCTCGCCCTGGGCGAGAAGCTGACCGCCAAGGAGCGGGACTACGGCGGACCGCCCACCGACGCGCCGCCGCCGCGCGTGCTGTGGTTCGACGACGAGGCCTCCGGCGCGGTCGTGCTGGAGTTGCGTGCCGCGGACCGGATCGGGCTGCTGCACCGGGTCGCCGCCGCGCTGGAGGGCAGCGGGCTGGACGTGCGCTGGGCCAAGGTAGCCACGCTGGGCAGCACGGTGGTCGACTCGTTCTGCCTGTCCACCACCGAGGGCGACACCTTCGACCTGGGCCGCAGGCGGTTGATCGAACGCGCCGTGCTGGCCGCCGCCCGCGGAACCTGAGAAGTTCCGGTTAAAGGAACGTTTACCGGTGGGTTGCTCGTTGACCCCGCATGACCACCACGATCCGGCTCGGCCACCGCGATCTGCTCGTGGTGTGCGGCCTGCCCGGCGCGGGCAAGACCACCCTGTTGCGCCGCGTCCACGTCGATCCCGTGCCGGTGCTGGACTCCGATCAGGTCCGGCACCGGCTGGGTGCCCTGCTGCCCGCGCGCACCCCGTACCGCTGGTACCGGCCCCTGGTGCACGCGTGGCACCGCGCCAGGATCCTGCGCCACGCGGTCCTGATCCGTGGCCCGGTCGTGGTGCACGAGCCCTCCACCCGTGCCACGACCCGGGCGCTGCTGGCCCTCGTCGGCCTCCTGACCGGGCGGCCGGTGCGCATGCTCTGGCTGGACGTCAGCCCCGAGCAGGCGCTGGCCGGTCAGCACCAGCGCGGCCGCACGGTCCGCCCGCGCTCCTTCGCCCGCCACGTGCGCAGGGCCCAACGGGTGCGCGCCGCCCTGCTGGCCGACCGGGTGCCCAGGGGTTGGCGCAGCGCCCGCCTGCTGTCCCGGCAGGGCGCCGACCGGCTGCACTTGGCACCACCCGCAGACGTGGCCGTGCCAGCACAGCTACCCTCGTGGGTAACCCACTGACTAGTTGCGAGGTCTGGCGGCACCGTGTTCGACACCCTTTCCGACCGGCTCTCGTCGGTACTGGCCAATCTGCGCGGCAAGGGCCGGCTGTCCGACACGGACATCGACTCGACCTGCCGCGAGATCCGCATCGCCCTGCTGGAAGCCGACGTCGCCCTGCCCGTGGTGCGCACCTTCATCGCGGGCATCAAGGAGCGCGCCAAGGGGGCCGAGGTCTCCGGGGCGCTGAACCCTGCCCAGCAGGTCGTCAAGATCGTCAACGAGGAGCTCATCGGCATCCTCGGCGGCGAGACGCGACGGCTCAACCTGGCCAAGACCCCGCCCACGGTGATCATGCTCGCCGGCCTGCAGGGTGCCGGTAAGACCACTCTCGCGGGCAAGCTGTCCGGCTGGCTCAAGAAGCAGGGCCACACGCCCATGCTGGTGGCCTGCGACCTGCAGCGCCCCAACGCGGTGACCCAGCTGCAGGTGGTCGGCGAGCGGGTGTCCGTGCCGGTGTTCGCGCCCGAGCCCGGCAACGGGGTCGGCGACCCGGTGGCCGTGGCCAAGGCCGCCATCGAGGAGGCCAAGCGGGCCCAGCACGACGTGGTCGTGGTGGACACCGCGGGCCGCCTGGGCATCGACGAGGAGCTGATGCGGCAGGCCGCGGACATCCGCGACGCCGTGCGGCCCGACGAGGTCCTGTTCGTGGTCGACGCCATGATCGGTCAGGACGCGGTGACCACCGCCGAGGCCTTCCGCGACGGCGTTGGCTTCACCGGTGTGGTGCTGACCAAGCTCGACGGCGACGCCCGCGGTGGTGCCGCGCTGAGCGTGCGCGAGGTCACCGGCCAGCCCATCCTGTTCGCCTCCAACGGGGAGAAGCTGGAGGACTTCGACGTCTTCCACCCCGACCGGATGGCCAGCCGCATCCTGGGCATGGGTGACCTGCTCACCCTGATCGAGCAGGCCGAGCAGCACTTCGACCAGGAGAAGGCCCAGCAGACCGCGGCCAAGCTGGGCACCGGGGAGCTGACGCTCGAGGACTTCCTGGAGCAGATGCTCGCGGTGCGCAAGATGGGCCCGATCGCGAACCTGATCGGCATGCTGCCCGGCGCGGGCCAGATGAAGGACCAGCTGGCCAACTTCGACGAGAAGCGCCTGGACCGGCTGCAGGCCATCATCCGGGGCATGACCCCGGCGGAGCGGGCCGACCCGAAGATCATCAACGGCTCGCGGCGGCTGCGCATCGCCAACGGCTCGGGTGTGGCCGTCAGCGAGGTCAACGACCTGGTCACCAAGTTCTTCGACGCCCGCAAGATGATGAAGCAGATGGCCGGTCGCTTCGGCCTGCCCGGCATGGGCGGTGGCGGCAGCCGCAAGGGCAAGAAGGGCAAGAAGGGCAAGGGCGGACGCGGCCCGACCCCGCCGAAGATGCGCGGGGGCTTCCCCGGGCTGCCCGGCGGCCTGGGCGGCATGCCCGGTGGCATGCCCGACATCTCGCACCTGCCTGGCGGCCTCGGTGAGCTGCCGCCCGGACTGGCCGGCCTGGACCAGCTGCCGCCCGGCTTCGACCCGTCGAAGCTGAACTTCGGCAAGAACGACAAGAACAAGAAGAAGAAGTGACCGGCCTGCACCTGCGCGGCGTCGTCCTGCCCGAGGGCGTGCAGCGCGACCTGTGGGTGGTCAATGGGCGCATCCGCGAGGTGCCGGTGCCCGGGGCGCGGACCGTCGTGGACGGCGGCTACCTGGTGCCCGGGCTGGTCGACGCGCACTGCCACGTGGGCATCGGCCCGGAGGGCCCCGTCGAGCTGGACGTGGCCGTGGAGCAGGCGATCACCGACCGGGACGCGGGCACGCTGCTGATCCGCGACTGCGGCTCGCCGATCGACACCCGGCCGCTGCAGGAACGCCTCGACCTGCCCAGGATCGTGCGCGCGGGCCGTCACCTGGTGCGGCCCAAGCGGTACATCCGCGGGCTCGGCGTGGACGTGGCGGACCCGGCCCAGCTGCCCGCGATGGTCGCCGAGCAGGCCGCCTACGGGGACGGCTGGGTCAAGCTGGTCGGGGACTGGATCGACAGGGAGACCGGGGACCTGTCCCCGCTGTGGCCGGACGAGGTGCTGGTCGAGGCGATCCGGGTGGCGCACGAGGCGGGGGCCAAGGTCACCGCGCACGTGTTCAGCGAGGAGGCGCTGCCCGGCCTGCTGGGAGCGGGCATCGACTGCATCGAGCACGGCACCGGGCTGACCGAGGACACCATCGCCGAGATGGCCCGCCGGGGCACCGCGCTGGTGCCCACGCTGATCAACATCGAGAACTTCCCGTCCATCGCGGACTCGGCGAGCAAGTTCCCGCGCTACGCCACGCACATGCGCGAGCTGCACGCCCGCGTGCGGCAGACCGTGGGCATGGCCATCGAGGCGGGCATCCCGGTCTACGCGGGCACCGACGCGGGCGGCGGCATCCGGCATGGCAGGCTGATCGACGAGATCATCGCCCTGCACGAGGCGGGCATGACCCGTGAGCAGGCGCTGGGCGCGGGCAGCTGGGCCGCCCGCGAGTGGCTGGGCTGGTCCGGACTCGGCGAAGGATCACCCGCTGACCTGCTGGTCTTCCAGGCCGACCCACGGAAGGATCTTGACGTGCTGCGGGGTCCGTCGATGATCATGCTGAGGGGCCGGGTGGTCGGCTGAGGACGTGGAGGGAGCGACCAGTGGACGGTGAACAGCTGGTCACGCCCACGCGTCCCGACCCGCGGTGGGGACTGCCGGTCTTCCTGGTGGGCTTCGGCAGCTACTACCTCGTCTCGCTGGTGATCGCCGCGCTGGTGCCCGCTGGCGACACGCACTCCGGCCCGCTGCTGCTGCTCCCGCTGTCGGCCAACCTGCTGCTCGGTGCCGCGCCGGTGATCGGCTCGCTGCTGCGCGGCCGCGGGCTGCGCGCCGACTTCGGCCTGTTGCCCACCGCCAGGGGCGTGGGCGTCGGCGTGGTCTGCGGCGCCGTGTCGGTGGTGGTCGGCGTGGTGCTCTCCCTTGCGGTGACCCACGTGCTGCACCCCGTGCCGCCGCAGGTGCCCACGGGGGGCTTGTCCGCGTGGACCCTGTCCTACGGGGTCTTCCTCGTCGTGGGCGCCCCGATCACCGAGGAGCTGTTGGTGCGCGGGGCACTGTGGGGTGCGCTGGAGGGCTACGGTGTACCGCGCGGGATCGTGCTCGTGTTCACCGCGCTGGTGTTCGCCTTCCTGCACCTGGACCCTCCCCGCCTGCTCTCGCTGTTCGCCCAGGGGCTGGCCATCGGGGCGGCCAGGCTGCTCACCGGTGGCATCGGCGCCAGCATCGTCGCGCACGCCGCCAACAACTTGCTGCCAGCGCTCGCTTTGCTGCTCGTCGCCTGAGCCAGCCCACTACAGTCGTGAGGTCTACCGACACGCGGAGGCGCCTGTGAACCCGCCCGACCCACCTGGCACACCCAGCCAGGAGGAGGTCGTCGACCTGTCGAGCCAGGCGCCCGCCGTGCGGACCCACCGCTGGGGGTTCGGCGCCTTCGTGCTCGCCCAGGTCGTACTGGTGCTCACCGCGGTGTTCATCTCCGCTGCCGCGGGCCCCATCGCCGCCACCGAACCCATCCCGCAACTGGTCGTCGTCCTGGCCACCGTGCTGCCCGTGCTGCTGGCCACCGGCGTCGCCGTGCTCGCCACCGTGCTGCGCGGCAACGGGCCGGTGCTCGACCTGGGCCTGCGCTGGAGCTGGCAGGACGTGCGGGTCGGTTTCAAGCTGGGGTTCGCCGGGCTCGCCGTGACCTGCGTGGCCGTGGTCATCTGGGCCAAGCTGGTCGGCCAGGACAACGCCTCCTCGGCGCTGAGCTCGGTGGTCGGCGCCCAGCGGCTGCCCGTGTCGGTGGCCGTGGTGATGTTCCTCTACACCTGGCTGCTCGGCCCGGTCTGTGAGGAACTGCTCTACCGCGGCCTGCTGTGGGGCGCCATCGAGCGGCTGCGCTGGAGCCGCTGGGCCGCGCTCGTGCTCAGCACCGCGATCTTCGCCGTGGGCCACCTGGAGCCCCAGCGCACCCTGTTGCTGCTGGTCATCGCCATACCGATCGGCTGGGCCCGGCTGGTCACCGGCAGGCTGCCCGCCAGCATCATCGCCCACCAGATCAACAACTTCGTGCCCGGCGTGGGAATCCTCCTCATGTCGCTGGGCATCTGGACCTGAACGGACGAGTCCCGTTCACAGGGGCGTGAGTCCCGCTCTGGGGAGCGCGAGTCCCGGGTTGGCTGCGCGTGTCGGACGTTCCGGGGCTGCGTGTCGGCGCTTCGTGCGCCGCGTGTTGGACGTTCGGGTTCGGTGTGTCGGCGCTTGCGGTGTGGTGTGTTGGCGGGGTGCTCGCGTCGCCCGCTGGACTGATGCGGGCGACGCGAGCGGGTTTGGGCGTCGGCTGGGGACGGCTGTGCCCGCTTCGCTCTTGGCGCTCCTCCGGAGCGCGGCGTCTTCGCTTAAGGTCCGGTCTCTTCCCTTGTCCCGAGATGATCACTGGACAGATGTGATCATCTCGGGCCGGCGGTCCAGAGACCGGCGCGAAGACGCGGGGGCGGGGTGGGTGATTGGCCGTGGGTGGGGCGCGTCTGGCACAATTGTCGGCTGTCCGCCATTGCCGGTCCCTCTCGCTGTGCCGTGGCGTCCTGAAACCAGAGCTTCGGCCCGGTGTGTCCCCACTCGGGTTCGGCCAGCTCACCCGGAGCACGAGAGCCTGAGGAGTACCACGACCAGTGGCCGTCAAGATCAAGCTGCAGCGTCTCGGCAAGATCCGCCAGCCGCAGTACCGGATCATCGTCGCCGACTCGCGCGTCCGTCGCAGTGGCAAGGCGATCGAGACGATCGGCAAGTACCACCCGCTCGAGGAGCCCAGCTTCATCGAGGTCGACACCGAGCGCGCCCAGTACTGGCTGGGTGTCGGCGCGCAGCCGACCGAGCCGGTGCAGCGCCTGCTGGAGATCACCGGTGACTGGCAGAAGTTCAAGGGCCTGCCGGGCGCCGAGGGCACGCTGAAGCACCGCGAGCCCAAGCCCGACAAGCAGGCTCTGTTCAACGCGGCGCTGGCCGCGGCGGGCGAGGAGCCCACCGTGGACGCCACCACCCCGAAGAAGAAGTCCGCCAAGAAGGCCGACGCCAAGGACGAGGCTCCGGCCAAGGACGAGGCCAAGGCCGAGGAGAAGGCTGAGGGCGAGTCGGCGTGAGCCTGCTTGCGGACGCACTTGAGCACCTCGTCCGCGGCATCGTCGACCACCCGGACGACGTCCGTGTCACCCTCGTCACCACTCGCCGGGGACGCACCCTCGAGGTGCACGTCCACCCCGACGACCTGGGCAAGGTGATCGGACGTGGTGGCCGCACCGCGACCGCGCTGCGCACCGTGATGGCCGGAATCGGCGGTCGCGGCGTGCGGGTCGACGTGGTGGACACCGACCGTTGACACCCGGTCCTGACGTCCGCGTGGTCGGACGTGTGGTCAAGCCGCACGGCATCCGCGGCGAACTCGTCGTGGACGTGCGGACCGACTCCCCCGAGGAGCGGTTCGCACCGGGCGCCGTCCTGCTGACCAGGTCGCGCGAGGGCGTGACCGGCACCGTCACCATCGCAGCCGCCCGGCCGCACGCCGGGCGGCTGCTGGTGGTCTTCGACGGGGTGGTCGGCAGGGACGCCGCGGAGGCCCAGCGTGGCCTGCTGCTGCTGGTCGACGCCGCCGAGTTGGCGCCGACGGAGGACCCGGACGAGTTCTACGACCACGAGCTCGAAGGGCTCGCGGTGCTCACCGCCGACGGGGACCGGGTCGGCGAGGTCATCGAGGTCCTGCACGGGCCCGGTGGCGAGCTGCTGGCGGTGCGCCGCGAGGGCGGCGGCGAGCTGCTGGTGCCCTTCGTGCGCGAGATCGTGCCGACGGTGGACGTGGCGGGCGGCCGGGTCGTGATCGACCCGCCGGAGGGTCTGCTGGACGAGGCCCATGCGGATTGACGTCCTGACCATCTTCCCGGAGTACCTGGAGCCGCTGCGCGCCGCGCTGCTGGGCAAGGCCGTGGACAAGGGCCTGATCAGCGTGGACGTGCACGACCTGCGTGAGTTCGCGCACGACGTGCACCGCGCCGTGGACGACAGCCCGTACGGCGGCGGCCCCGGCATGGTGATGAAGCCGCAGGTCTGGGGCGAGGCCCTGGACGCCGTGTGCGCGCCCGACGCCGAGGGCAGGCTGCCCAGGCTGGTGGTGCCCACCCCGGCCGGGCGGCCGTTCACGCAGGCCGTGGCCAGGGAACTGGCCGCCGAGCCGTGGCTGGCCTTCGCCTGCGGGCGGTACGAGGGCATCGACCAGCGCGTGGTGGACGACGCCGCGACCCGCATGGTGGTCGACGAGGTGTCCATCGGGGACTACGTGCTGGTTGGCGGCGAGGTCGCCGTGCTGGTCGTGGTCGAGGCCGTGGCCCGGCTGCTGCCCGGCGTGCTGGGCAACCCGGCCTCCGCCGAGCAGGACTCGTTCTCCGACGGCCTGCTGGAAGGCCCCAGCTACACCCGGCCGGAGCTGTGGCGCGGACTGGCCGTGCCGGACGTGCTGCGCTCGGGCAACCACGCCGCGATCGCGCGCTGGCGCCGTGACCAGGCGCTGGAGCGCACCTTCGCGCGGCGTCCCGACCTGCTCGCGGCGCTGCCCGCCGAACAGTTCGACAAGCGGGACCGCGCGGTGCTCGAGGCACTGCGCGCGGACCAGTCCTGAGCACACCCGATTTGGGTCGGCAACGGCCCGTCTGGCACACTGGACAGGTTGCTGCAGTCGGCCACAGTGGTCGACGCGCGCCGGACCGTCACCCGTGGAGGTCTGGCAAACCCCAGGACGGCTTCGCCCTCGCACCCCACTGCGCGGTGGAGAGGGTAGCCGCGGGGAAGTACCGAAGACACTCGAAGGACGAGGACGGACCACCGATGAACACCCTGGACGCTCTGGACGCCCAGTCGCTGCGTTCCGACATCCCGGACTTCCGTCCGGGCGACACCCTGAAGGTCCACGTCCGCGTCATCGAGGGCTCCCGCGAGCGGGTCCAGGTGTTCCAGGGCGTCGTGATCCGTCGCCACGGCGGCGGCGTGCGCGAGACCTTCACCGTGCGCAAGGTCTCCTTCGGCGTCGGCGTGGAGCGCACCTTCCCGGTGCACACGCCGAACATCGCCAAGATCGAGCGCGTGACCCGCGGTGACGTGCGCCGCGCCAAGCTGTACTACCTGCGCGACCTGCGCGGCAAGGCCGCCAAGATCAAGGAGAAGCGCGACGCCGTCACCCCGGCCTGACGCACTTTCCCCAGATCGCGGTCCTGCCCCGTGACCTCCCAGGAGTCCGGGGACAACCAGGACGAGCAGACACGTCGGCCCTTCGAGGTGCCCAAGGGCGCCAAGAAGGGCCGACATGCGCATCGGAAGAAGCCCAAGGGCTCCTTCTTCCGCGAGCTCGTCGTGCTGGTCGTCACGGCCCTCGTCCTCACCGTTCTGATCCAGTCCTTCCTGGCCAGGGTGTACGTCATCCCCTCGGGATCGATGGAGCAGACCCTGCACGGCTGTGACGGCTGCCAGAACGACCGGATCCTGGTCGACAAGCTGACCTACCGCTTCACCAACCCGGCGCCCGGCGACGTCGTGGTCTTCCGCGGCCCGCCCGCCTGGACGCACAACGACTTCAGCTCGCAGCGCTCGGACAACCCGGTGGTCAACGCCGTGCAGAGCGTGGCCTCCATGTTCGGCCTCGCCCCGCCGGACGAGCGCGACTTCGTCAAGCGGGTCATCGCCGTCGGCGGGCAGACCGTGCAGTGCTGCGACAACAACCGGGTCGTGGTGGACGGCAAGCCGCTCACCGAGCCGTACATCTACTGGTTCCCCGGTCGCGGCGAGCAGCAGCGCTCCTTCGCCCCGGTGAAGGTGCCCGAGGGGCGCCTGTGGGTGATGGGCGACAGCCGCAACAACTCCGAGGACTCGCGCTTCCAGGGCGGTGGCGGGGTCAACGGCACCATCGGCGTGGACGACGTGATCGGCAAGGCCCGGGTGATCGTGCTGCCGCCCAGCCGCTGGGGCGTCGTGCACGCCCAGGACCCGCAGGTGGTCGCCATGGGCGCCCCGGCCTGGCAGCAGGGCCTGCCGCTGACCGGCGGCGTGGCGCTGGCGGTGCCCGTGGTCTGGGCGGTCCGGCGGACCCGTTCCGCCCTGTTGGACCAGCGTCAACAGCGGCCCTGACTACCCGTGCAGGGGACTGTGCGGATTGCTGTGCGTCACCCCTGAGCTTGCTAGCGTAATCTGGCGCCGTGACTGACGTCGTGCCTTCGCAGACACCCTCGAACAGCCCCGATCCTGAGGAGCCAACGCCCAGTTCCGGTGCTGAGCAGGGTGGTTCGGGCACCCGACCCCTGGACGAGGCCAAGACCGCGCACACGAGCAGGCGGCGCAAGCCGGAGAAGAAACGGTCGTTCTGGAAGGAACTTCCGATTCTCATCGTGACCGCGCTGGTGCTGACCTTCCTCATCCAGACGTTCCTCGCGCGCGTGTACGTCATTCCCTCGGAGTCGATGGAGCAGACGCTCATCGGCTGCGACGGGTGCACCGACGACCGCGTGCTGGTGGACAAGCTCAGCTACAACTTCACCAAGCCCGCGCCCGGCGACGTCATCGTCTTCAAGGCCCCCGACAACTGGGACCGCAGCGAGTTCCAGGTGGCGCGCTCGGACAACCCGGTCCTGCACACCATCCAGGACGGCCTCTCGGTGATCGGGCTCGCCGCCCCGGACGAGTACGACCTGATCAAGCGCGTGGTCGCCGTCGGCGGGCAGACCGTGCAGTGCTGCGACAACAACCGGGTCGTGGTGGACGGCAAGCCACTCAACGAGCCGTACATCTTCTGGCGGCCGGACATGCCCCCGACGCAGATGCCCTTCGGACCGGTCAAGGTGCCCGACGGCAAGCTCTGGGTGATGGGGGACAACCGCAACAACTCCGACGACTCTCGCCTGCAGGGCAAGGGCGATCTGCTCGCGGGCGCGGTGCCGGTGAACAACGTGATCGGCAAGGCGCGGTTCATCGTGCTGCCGCCCACCCGCTGGGGCCTGGTCCGCACCGAGGACCCGCAGGCCCAGGCCGCCGCGCTGGGCGCACCCGCCTGGCAGGCCGGGCTGCCGCTTGGCGGCGGGATCGTCGCGGCCTTCCCCGTGCTGTGGATCGGCCGACGGGTGCGCAGGGGGATCCGCAACGCGTTCACGACCGGGGAGAAGCCCTGAGCAGGTCAGGGACCGCGGTGGCATTGCGCCCGCCGAGGGCGGTGATCCGGGGCAGTAGCGGCAACTGGGCGCTGCAGTCCGCGCTGGACCGGCGCGGGCTCGGCCCGGTCGCCGGGGTCGACGAGGCCGGGCGCGGGGCCTGCGCCGGGCCCCTGGTGGTGGCCTCCTGCGTGCTGCGGCCCGGCGACGCCCGCCGGTTCGACGGGCTGACCGACTCCAAGCTGCTCACCGAGGCGGCCAGGGAGCGCATGTACGAGCTGTTACTCGCCCGCGCGCAGGACCACGCCGTGGTCGTCGTGCCCGCCGCCGAGGTCGACGAGATCGGCGTGCACGTGGCCAACATCGAGGGCATGCGCCGCGCGGTCGCCCTGCTCGCGAGCAATCCCGGCTACGTGCTGGTCGACGGCTTCCCGGTACCCGGGCTGACCGCGCCGAGCGTGCCCGTGATCAAGGGCGACCAGGCCGTGGCCTGCGTGGCCGCGGCCTCCGTGCTGGCCAAGGTCACCAGGGACCGGATCATGAAACAACTGCACGCCGACCTGCCTTGTTACGGCTTCGACGTGCACAAGGGCTACTCCACGGCCGACCACACGGCGGCGCTGCGCGAGCACGGTCCGAGCGCCGACCACCGCTGGTCCTACAGCAACGTGGTGGCCGCGGCGAGGCTGCACGGCATGGTGCCGCCGAGGCCGGTTGGCCGCAGGGGGGTGGCTCGTGCCAGTGCCCCCGCGGCGGTAGTCCAGAATGGGGCATCCCCCGAGGTGGGGGCAGTGGGCACACGACGGGGAGGGACGCGGATCCGATGAGCGCGGAAGATCTCGAGAAGTACGAGACCGAGATGGAGCTGCAGCTCTACAAGGAGTACCGCGACATCGTCGGCCAGTTCTCCTTCGTGGTCGAGACCGAGCGCCGGTTCTACCTGGCCAACGCGGTCGACGTGCAGGTGCGCAACGCCGAGGGCGAGGTCTACTTCGAGGTGCGCATGTCCGACGCCTGGGTGTGGGACATGTACCGCCCCGCGCGGTTCGTCAAGAACGTCAGGGTGATCACGTTCAAGGACGTCAACGTGGAGGAGCTGGACAAGCCCGACCTGCGGCTGCCCGAGGACGGTCCGTTCGGCGCGGGCGGTGGCCCGGCGACCTGAGCGGAGGCTCGTGCACGAGTGCAGGCCCGGCGGAGCTCCGCCGGGCCTGAGTCGTTCCCGGGCCACGAACGGCGGCCGGACAAGCTAGCACCGCCCACCGACAACCGGGCCTCGCACGAGCCCGCCAAGCCCGACTTGTCCACAGCCCCACCACTTGTCCACAGTTCCCGATCCCGGGCTTCCCGCCCAGCCCCGCCCGTCGCACGGTGGATGCACAGCGACGTGCGCCACCGAGGGAGGGGAGTCCGCAGTGAGCCAGTGCGCAACGGCAGAACTGGGCAGGCTGGGCGAGGACCTGGCCGCGATGTTCCTGGAGGGCCAGGGCCTGGTCCTGCTCTCCCGCAACTGGCGCTGTCGTGACGGTGAGCTGGACATCGTTGCCACCGACGGCACCCGCCTGGTGGTGTGCGAGGTCAAGACCCGCTCCAGCGATTCGCACGGCTCGCCACCGGAGGCGGTGACCCCGGCCAAACAGGCCAGGATCCGGCGACTGACCAACCTGTGGCTGTGCGAGCACAAGGTCGGCTGGTGCGAGACCCGGTACGACGTCATCTCCGTCCGCTGGCCGGGGCATGGCCCGGCCAGGCTCGAGCACCTGCGGGGTGCGTTCTGATGCTGGCCAGGTCCTGGGCGGTCGCCCTGTCCGGTGTGGATGGCATGGCGGTGGAGGTGGAGGCCGACGTCGGCACCGGCAAGCCCAAAGTGCAGCTGGTCGGCCTGCCCGACGCGGCCCTGCTGGAGGCCAAGGACCGGGTGCGTGCCGCCGTGCGCAACAGCGGGGTCACCTGGCCCGACCAGCAGGTCACCCTGGCCATGTCGCCCGCCGACCTGCCCAAGGGCGGTTCCGGTTACGACCTGAGCCTGGCCTGCGCCGTGCTCGCCGGGGCAGGTGAGGTGCCGCAGGCCGAGCTCGGCGGCACCGTGTTGATCGGTGAACTCGCGCTGGACGGCCGGCTGCGGCCGGTGCGCGGCGTGCTGCCCGGCCTGCTCGCCGCACGCAGGGCCGGGCTCACCAGGGCAGTGGTCCCGATCGAGGCCCTGCCCGAAGCGGCGCTCGTGGACGGCATGCGGTCCCGAGGCGCCGGCAGGCTGGCCGACGTGCTGGCCTGGTTGAGGGGAGACGAGACGGCACTGGTGGACCCCGAACCAGCCAGTGCCGTCCCGTCCCCTGACGTGCCCGACCTCGCCGACGTGATCGGACAGCCGGAGGCCCGGTGGGCGCTGGAGGTCGCCGCCGCCGGTGGCCACCACCTCCTGCTGGTCGGCCCGCCGGGCACCGGCAAGACGATGCTCGCCGAGCGGCTGGTCGGCCTGCTGCCCGCACTGTCCACTCGGGAGGCGCTGGAGGTCACCGCCATCCACTCCATCGCGGGCCTGCTCGCCCCGGAGGCCCCACTGGTCACCGTGCCGCCGTTCGTCGCCCCACACCACTCCGCTTCCGTGGCGGCGCTGGTCGGCGGCGGGTCCGGCACTGCCCGGCCAGGCGCCATCAGCAAGGCACACCGCGGCGTGCTGTTCCTCGACGAGGCTTGTGAGTATCGCGCCCACCACCTCGAAGCCCTGCGGACCGCCATCGAGGAGGGGGAGATCCGGCTCGCCCGTCGGGACGGCGTGGCCCGCTACCCGGCCCGGTTCCAACTCGTCCTGGCCACCAACCCGTGTCCCTGCGCACCACCCAGGGACGTGGACTGCACCTGCTCACCCGTGGAACGGCGGCGCTACTTCGGCAGGCTGTCCGGTCCACTGCTGGACCGCATCGACCTGCGCGCCAGGATGCGCCCGATCACCGCCATGTCCGCCGCCGACGCGACCCCGCCGGAGAGCACGGACGTGGTCAGCCAGCGCGTGGCCGCGGCCCGTGGCCGTGCCGCCGAGCGCTGGTCCGAGCGGGGCTGGCGTACCAACGCCGAAGCGCCAGGTCCGGTGCTGCGCAGGGACTTCCGGCTACCGCGCAAGGTGACAGCGGTGCTCGACCGCGGCCTGTCCACCGGCATCCTCAGCGCCCGCGGCGCGGACCGTTGCCTGCGGGTCGCCTGGACCCTCGCCGATCTCGACGGCGACGACCGGCCGACTGCCGAGCACGTCGCCGCCGCCCTCGAATTCCGCGACCGGAGGGCCGCATGAAGACCGACCCGGTTCGCCTGGCACGCGCCTACCTGCTGCGAGTTGCCGAACCACCCGCACCGTCCCTGGTCGCCCTGATCAACGAGGAGGGGCCGGTCCGGGCCGCGGAGCTGGTCCGGCGCGGCGCCGTTGCCGAGGAGACCGCTGCCCGGTGCCACCTCGACCTCGCGGAGCAGGACCTGGCCCGCGCGGATGCCCGGGGAGCACGGCTGCTGACCCCGGAGGACCCCGACTGGCCCGGCTGGCAACTGCTGTCGCTGCGGGCCGCCCGCACTCGCGGAGTACCCGGCATGGTGGAGCCGATTGCCTTGTGGTTCAAGGGATCCATGCCGCTGAACGAACTCGTCGACCGAGCGGTGGCCGTGGTCGGGGCGCGAGCGGCCACCGGCTATGGGGACCACGTCGCCAACGAGTTCGGCTTCGGTCTGGCGGAGCGGCAGGTGGCTGTCGTGTCCGGCGCCGCGTACGGGGTGGACGGTGCCGCGCACCGCGGGGCGCTCGCAGCTGGGTGGACCACCTTGGCCGTGCTCGGGTGCGGTGTGGACGTGGGTTACCCGGTGCGCCACACGGACCTGCTGCAACGGATCGCCGAACACGGCGCGGTGGTCAGCGAGTACCCGCCGGGAACGCCCCCGGCCCGGCACCGGTTCCTGGTCCGCAACCGGCTGATCGCGGCCCTCGGCGCGGGCACCGTGGTGGTGGAGGCCGGTCGGCGCAGCGGCGCGCGCAACACGGCGTCCACTGCGCACTCCCTCGGCAAGCCGGTGATGGCCGTGCCCGGGCCGATCACCTCGGCGATGTCCGTCGGGTGCCACGACCTGCTCCGCAGCGGGGTGGCCGCGCCGGTCTGCTCGGTGGACGAGGTCGTGGAGGCGATCGGCCGCATTGGCACGGACCTGGCCCCACGTGAGCCGGGACCGCAGCGACCCACCGACGGCCTGGACCCTGTCGTGCTGAGGGTGCACGAGGCGCTGAACACGGGGCTTGGGCTGAGCCCCGACCAGGTCTCCGTCGAGTCGGGAGTGCCCCTGGACCGGGTCCGCGCCGCATTGCCCCAGCTCGAACTGGCCGGGCTCGCGGTCCGCAAGGACACGGGGTGGTGCGCGGCACTGGGACGAATGGGCACAAGCTCCAGCTCGCGGTGTGGCGGAGCTTGACCATGAACCGGGAGGGGCGCACCGTGTGTCCCTATGCCGCCGCCCGGAAGACCGCGCGGGCGGGAACTGCTCCGGCTCAGGGAGCGGCTGCCCGCCCCGGTCACCGCCGCGCTCGCCGAGTACGAGCGTCACCTCAGCCTTGAGCGTGACCTGTCGGCGCACACCGTCCGCGCCTACCTGTCGGACGTATTGTCCCTGCTCGCACACATGGCCGAGCCCGTGGCCGAGGACGATGACCAGCCGCTCCAGGTGGAGCTGACGGCACTGGACCTCACGGCGCTGCGCTCGTGGCTCGCCCAGTTGCGGACCGCCGGTGCGAGCCGGACCACGCTGGCGCGCAGGGCTGCGGCCGCCAGGACTTTCACCGCGTGGGCCACCCGGCGCGGCTACCTGCCCGCCGACCCGGGGCCCATGCTGATGGCGCCCCGCCCACACCGCGTGCTGCCCGGGGTGCTCCGCCAGGACCAGGCCGACACGCTGATGCGCGCCGCGGAGTCGGGGGCCGCCGAGGGCGATCCGATCGCTCTGCGTGATCAGGCGCTGGTGGAGTTGTTGTACGCGACAGGGATTCGCGTGTCGGAGTTGTGTGCGCTCGACCTACCGGACATCGACTACTCCGCCCGAGTGATTCGTGTGCTCGGAAAAGGGGGCAGGCAGCGCACTGTTCCCTTCGGCGTACCGGCCGAGAAGGCCCTGTCCCGCTGGCTCGACGAAGGCCGGTCTGCGCTGGTCAGGCCCGGTTCCCCGGAAGCGGTGCTGCTCGGCGCACGCGGCGGCCGACTTGATCAGCGCACCGCTCGGCGGGTGGTGCACGAGGCTGTTGGTGCGGTGCCTGGAGCAGTAGACATGGGACCGCACGGACTAAGGCATTCCGCCGCCACCCACCTACTCGAAGGAGGAGCGGATCTGCGGACCGTCCAAGAGCTGCTCGGTCACGCTACGCTCGCCACCACGCAGCTCTACACACACGTCACCGTCGAACGGCTTAAGGCGATCCATGACCGAACCCACCCCCGTTCCTGATGCTGCCGGGGGAGGTTCCCGTACGGCGACCGTGCCCGCTGTGCCCTCTCCGGAGACGCGTGCCGCGCGTGTCGACGGCGACCGGGCCGCCACCCAGGACGCGGGCAACGGTGCAGGCCCCACCGCGGCACCGGTCAACGGTGCGTACGGCGTGGGCCAGCCCAACGGGGTCCTCCCAGGTGATCAGCGCACGGCCGACGACGTCGAAGCCGGCATCGTCGCGCTGTGGCGTGGCTACGGGCAGAGCCGTGACCACGCGGTGCGCGACCGGCTCGTGCTGCACTACGCCCCGCTGGTCAAGTACGTGGCCGGTCGGGTGGGTACCGGCCTGCCCGCGCACGTCGACGTCGCGGACCTGATCCAGTCCGGCATCTTCGGGCTGGTTGACGCCATCGAGAAGTTCGAGCCCGAGCGCGGTCTGAAGTTCGAGACCTACGCGATGCAGCGCATCCGTGGCGCCATCCTGGACGACCTGCGTTCCCAGGACTGGGTGCCGAGGTCGGTGCGGAGCAGAGCGCGCGACGTGGAGCGGGCCCTCGAGCGGCTGGGCGCACGCCTGCAGCGCACCCCGACCGACACCGAACTGGCCTCCGAGCTGTCCATCGGGCTCGGCGAACTGCGCGACCTGTACGCGCAGCTCCAGCTGACCAGTGTGGTCGCGCTGGACGAGCTGATCGCCGCTGGCCGGGGCACCGCCTCGTTGGCCGAGACGCTGCCCGACGACTACGCCGAGGACCCGGTCGCCAGCCTGGTCGACCAGGACAGCCGCCGCCAGCTCGCCGACGCGATCGCCCAGCTCGCGGAGCGGGACCGCATCGTGGTGACCCTGTACTACTTCGAGAACCTCACCCTGGCCGAGATCGGCAAGGTCCTCGGGGTCACCGAGTCCCGCGTCTGCCAGCTGCACACCCGGGCCGTGCTGCGGCTGCGCACGAAGCTGGCCGAGCAGTCCGAACTCTGAGCTGACCGGCACCCAGTGCCGCGGCGGCGCCCTGCCGCTCTCCGTCGCCGAGGCTCAGCGGTCCTGCCAGGGCAGCAGTCGCACGCCACCGGTCGCCACCAGGCGCAGTGGGTCGAGGTACTCCTCGCCGCGCCGCACACCCCAGTGCAGGCAAGCCGTGGCACAGCCCCCGTGCCCAGGCCGTAATCGGCCCACCAGTTGGCCCCTGCCGACCCGTTCACCCGCGTTGACCAGCGGACTCACCGGTTCGTACGTGGTGCGCAGCCCACCGAGGTGCACGATCGACACCACCGGCCGGTCGGCGACCAGCCCCGCGTAGAGCACCACCCCGTCCCCGGCTGCCAGTACGGCCTCGTCCTCGGTGCCGCCCAGGTCCACACCGCGGTGGCCGGGGCCGAACGGGCCTCGGGGCGGTTCGAACCGGCGCAGCACCGGGTGCGGGGCCGCCAACGGCCAGCCGAACCGGGCCGGGGCCGCCGCACTGGCGAGGGGTGTTGCCAGGTGCGGGGCCAGTGCCAGGAGGACGGCCAGCAGGGCGAGGAGACGAGTCACGACCCCAGCCTCGCCGGATGGAGTCGGCGGGGCCATGGGCAGTGATCGACATGTGGACAACTGGCCGCCTGTGGACAACTGGGGGCCGGTGGGGTCCCGATTCGGGAATTGCCGGGGGTCGGGCGTACACTTGACCCGCGGCCCGTGTGTTCGCGGGGCGACTTCGCGTGCCACAGCAGACCCCTCCTCGGAGGGACGCCGCCTGGCGGTCTCACCAGGCCCGACCCGTTCACTCGGTCGGTGCCGGCGAGTTCGGGCGGTGGCTGGGCACCAGGGCATCGGGTCACCCGACTCGTGCGTCAACCGAAACCGCGCGCCACCCCGGCGCGCACGACACCAAGAGGTGCAACCGGCCATGGCCGTCGTCACCATGAAGCAGCTGCTCGACAGCGGCGTGCACTTCGGGCACCAGACCCGGCGCTGGAACCCGAAGATGAAGCGCTTCATCTTCACCGAGCGCAACGGCATCTACATCATCGACCTGCAGCAGACCCTGACCTACATCGACAGGGCCTACGAGTTCGTGCGGGAGACCGTCGCGCACGGCGGTTCCATCCTGTTCGTGGGCACCAAGAAGCAGGCTCAGGAGGCGATCGCCCAGGAGGCGCTTCGCGTCGGGATGCCCTTCGTCAACCAGCGCTGGCTGGGCGGCATGCTCACCAACTTCACCACCGTGCACAAGCGCCTCCAGCGCCTCAAGGAGCTGGAGTCGATGGAGCAGACCGGTGGCTTCCAGGGTCTCACCAAGAAGGAGATCCTGATGCTCACCCGTGAGAAGGACAAGCTCGAGAAGACCCTCGGCGGTATTCGCGACATGTCCAAGGTGCCCAGTGCCGTGTGGATCGTGGACACCAAGAAGGAGCACATCGCCGTCGGCGAGGCTCGCAAGCTGAACATCCCGGTCGTGGCCATCCTGGACACCAACTGCGACCCGGACGAGGTCGACTACCCGATCCCGGGCAACGACGACGCCATCCGCTCCGCCGCGCTGCTGACCAAGGTCGTGGCCGAGGCCGCCGCCGCCGGTCTGATCGCCCGCTCCGGCGCCCGCGGCAAGGACGGCGCCGCCGAGGACAAGGCCGTCGCCGCCGAGGAGCCGCTGGCCGAGTGGGAGCAGGAGCTGCTGGTCGGCGCCGCCGCCGCGCCTGCCGCCACCGAGGGTGGCTCGGCCGAGCCGACCCAGGCGTGATCCGCCCGCGTTCCGCGTCCGGCGCCGACTGACGGTGCCGGACGCGGAACGCGGCCGAGTACTACCCCGCGAGTACTGACGTAGACCTGCTCACTGGGTCGAGCATCGATCCGAAGGAAACGGAAAAGGCACGATGGCGAACTACACCACCGCCGACGTCAAGAGGCTCCGCGAGCTCACCGGCTCCGGCATGATGGACTGCAAGAAGGCCCTGGACGAGTCCGACGGCGACTTCGACAAGGCCGTCGAGATCCTGCGCATCAAGGGCGCCAAGGACGTCGGCAAGCGTGCCGACCGCGCCACTGCCAACGGCCTGGTCGCCGCGGATGGTGGCGTCATGATCGAGCTCCAGTGCGAGACCGACTTCGTGGCCAAGAACGAGGAGTTCCAGGAGCTGGCCAACAAGATCGTTGTCGCCGCCAAGGAGTCCGGCGCCACCGACGTCGAGGCGCTGGCCGCGGCCAAGTTGACCGACGGCACCGTGGCCGACGCCGTGCAGGCCCTCTCCGCCAAGATCGGTGAGAAGCTGGAGCTGGCCAAGATCGCCGCCTTCGACGGTCAGACCAACGTCTACCTGCACCGCCGCTCCGCCGACCTGCCGCCGGCCGTGGGCGTGCTGGTCGAGTACACCGGCGACGACGCCGACGCCGCCCGCGCCGTGGGCATGCAGGTCGCCGCGCTCAAGGCGAGCTACCTGACCCGCGAGGACGTGCCCGCCGACCTGGTGGCCAACGAGCGCCGCATCGCCGAGGAGACCGCGCGCACCGAGGGCAAGCCCGAGGCCGCCCTGCCCAAGATCGTCGAGGGCCGGGTCAACGGCTTCTTCAAGGACGTCGTGCTGCTGGAGCAGGCCTCCGTGCAGGACTCCAAGAAGACCGTCAAGGCCCTGCTCGAAGCGGCCGGTGTCACCGTCACCCGTTTCGTCCGGTTCGAGGTCGGCTGAGGCTGATCCTGGTGTGGGCGGGGTCGCCGGTGCGGACAACCCGCACGGCGGGCGACCCCGCTTTCGCACGTTCGGATCGGTTCGTGACGAGGAGGTTCACACATGTCGGTGGTTGAGGACAAAGCCGTCCGCGTCGGGTACCGCAGGGTGCTGCTCAAGCTCGGCGGTGAGATGTTCGGCGGCGGCAGGGTCGGGCTGGACCCCGACGTGGTGCACGCGGTCGCCAGGCAGATCGCCGACGTGGTCCGCTCGGGCGCCCAGATCGCGGTGGTCATCGGCGGCGGCAACTACTTCCGCGGCGCCGAGCTCAGCCAGCGCGGCATGGATCGCGACCGCGCCGACTACATGGCCATGCTTGGCACCGTCATGAACTGCCTCGCGCTCCAGGACTTCCTGGAGAAGCAGGGCATCAACACCCGCGTGCAGTCCGCGATCACGATGGGCCAGGTCGCCGAGCCGTACATCCCGCGCCGCGCCGAGCGCCACCTGGAGAAGGGCCGCGTGGTGATCTTCGCGGCCGGGGTGGGCATGCCCTACTTCTCCACCGACACCGCGGCCGCGCAGCGCGCGCTGGAGATCGGCTGCGACGTGGTGCTGATGGCCAAGGCCGTGGACGGGGTCTACGACGCGGACCCGCGCCGTGAGCCCAACGCCACGATGTTCGACAACATCAGCCACCGCGAGGTGCTGGAGCGCGGGCTCGAGGTCGCCGACTCGACGGCGTTCAGCCTCTGCATGGACAACAACATGCCGATCATCGTGTTCAACCTGCTGACCGAGGGCAACATCGCCCGTGCGGTGCGCGGTGAGAAGATCGGCACCGTGGTGAGCACCCCTGACGACAGGCCGTCGGCCTGACACTGGGATGGTGGACATCCTCAGGGAGCACTGCCCGGCAGGACGCAGCAGATCTGCTCGCGCCGTGCTTGTGCGGGACATCCGCACCCGAGCGAAGCATCGATAAGGAGCAGCCGTGATCGACGAGACCCTCCTCGACGCCGAGGAAAAGATGGAATCCGCGGTGTCGGTGGCCAAGGACCACCTCGCCTCGGTGCGTACTGGCCGGGCGAACGCCACCATGTTCCAGGGCATCAATGTCGACTACTACGGCTCCCCGACGCCGATCAACCAGCTGGCGGGCATCACCATTCCGGAGGCCCGGATGGTGATCATCAAGCCGTACGACACCAGCCAGCTCAAGGAGATCGAGAAGGCCATCCGCGAGTCGGACCTGGGCCTGAACCCGAGCAACGACGGCACGATCATCCGAGTGGTGATCCCCGCGCTGTCCGAGGAGCGCCGCCGCGACATGGTCAAGGTGGCCAAGGGCAAGGGCGAGGACGCCAAGGTCTCGGTGCGCAACATCCGCCGCAAGGCCAAGGACGAGCTCGACCGCATCGCCAAGGACGGCGAGGCAGGCGAGGACGACGTGGCCCGCGCGGAGAAGGAGCTGCAGGCGCTGACAGACAAGTACGTCGGCCAGGTCGAGGCTCTGGTCAAGCACAAGGAAGCCGAGTTGCTCGAGGTCTGAGCCCCGTCCTGCGAGGGAAGTTCGACAGTCGTGACCACCACCGGCGGGCGGCAGGACGCGCCCGGTTCCTCTTCGGACGGACCGGGTGCGGACACCGCACCCCCGCCCAGCTCCCGGGCGGGGCGCAACCTCTGGGCCGCCATCGCGGTCGGTGTCGCTCTCGGCGCGGTGATCCTGACCTGCCTGCTCACCGTGCCGAAGCTGTTCGTCGCCATCGTGGCCATCGCCGTCGCGGTGTCCACGGTGGAGCTGACCGGGGCGCTGCGCAGGGGTGCGGGCATCCAGGTCGCGCTGGTCCCGGTGCTCGTTGGCGGCCAGGCCATGGTGTGGCTGTCCTGGCCTTTCGAACGGGTCGGCCTGATGGCGGCCTTCGTGGTGACCATCCTCGCCTGCCTGGTCTGGCGGTTCGGCGGTGGCGTCTCCGGCTACGTGCGCGACGTCACCAGTTCGATCTTCGTGGCGGCCTACGTGCCGCTGTTCGCCTCGTTCGCCTCCATGCTGGTCGTGCCGGAGGACGGCATGTACCGGGTGCTGTGCTTCCTGATCGGCGTGGTCTGCTCGGACACCGGCGGCTATGCGGCCGGTGTGCTCTTCGGCAAGCACCCGATGGCCCCGGTCATCAGCCCGAAGAAGTCCTGGGAGGGCTTCGCCGGTTCGATGCTCACCGGCATGGTCGGCGGCGCGCTCTCGGTGACCCTGCTGCTGCACGGCCAGTGGTGGCAGGGCGTGCTGTTCGGCGGCGCGCTGGTGATCACCTCCACGGTCGGTGACCTGGTCGAGTCGTTGATCAAGCGGGACCTGGGCATCAAGGACATGGGCAACCTGCTGCCCGGGCATGGCGGCCTGATGGACCGCATGGACTCGCTGCTGCCCTCCGCCGTGGTCGCCTGGCTGTTGCTGCGCCTGTTCGTGCCCGTCGCCGGCTGATCAGTCGTCGTACGGGTCGTCGTTGGCGGCGCCGTAGTCGTCCTCGTCGTCCTGCGCGGGAGCGATCACCGAGAAGCTCGCGCCCATCGGGTCCTCCAGCACCGCGACCCGCCCGTACGCCGAGTCGAACGGGTCCACAGTCACCGCCCCGCCCCACTGCACGGCGCGCTCCGCGGTCTGGTCGGTGCTCAACTCGTCGAGCACGCGGAAGAACACCATCCAGTGCGGCGGGGTCGATGCTGGGAAGTCCGAGTCCATCCGGTACCGCCCGAGCACTGCCGTGCCGTGTTGCCACCAGATCGTGTAGTCCAACTCCACCCCGTCGCCGACCTGGCCCTGCTCGTAGTGGAACAGGCCGTGGAAGAACTTGTCGGCGACCTGCCCGTCGCGCGTGTTGAGATCGGCCCATTCGAATGAGCCCGGAATTCCCGTGGTGAACCGCCGACCCGGTGACGGGATGCTCAACGCGATCCTCGCCCCGCTCGGGTCGGCGGCCACCACCTGCTGCCCGCCGATCGGCCCGCGCAGCACTTTCCCGCCGTGCTGACCGACTCGTTCCACCGCGATCCACGGGTTGCGAATTGCAAGGTGCAGCATCCAGGCCGCTTCGCGTCCGGGACCGATTCCGGCCACCGGGTTCGCGCCCGCCAGCGCGACCCCGTACCCGTTGCGGTCCACCTCGTAGTGCCAGCCGAACAGGTTCGCGTAGAACTCACGGCTCGCATTCGGATCGGGACTGGTCAGGTCGACCCAGCACGGACTTCCTGGCAGGAGACCTGGGGTAAAAGTCATGGGCGTCTCCTCACCGTGACCTGCGCCCTACTCACTGTTACCAATGGTCCGCTCACCATCACCCCCAATACAAGCGGCCACGTGGTTGTCTTGACGAATGGGAATGGGGTGGGTGCCCGCGTTGGCCGCTCGGGTGAGGACGAGACTGACCGGTGTGCACGTGCTTCCCAGTCCGAACATCTGGCAGTGGCCCGAGCTCTACGAGGTGGAGAACCGGGCGCAGGACAGCACTGGCGAGTTGTGGCGCGTGTTGCGCGCGAAGTGCGATTGGTCCGGGCTCGACGTACTCGACGTCGGCTGTGGTGATGGATTTCACCTGCCGGTGTTCGCATCCGATGCCGCGAGCGTGACCGGGGTCGAACCGCACCCACCGCTGGTGGCCCGGGCCAAGGTCCGGGTCCGCGGCACTTCGAACGTGCGCGTCCTGGAAGGCCCGGCGCAGCGGTTGCCACTACCCGATGCCAGTGTGGACCTGGTTCATGCGAGGACTGCTTACTTCTTCGGACCCGGGTGCGAGCCGGGACTCGTCGAGGCGGATCGCGTGCTGCGGCCCGGTGGCACGCTGGCGATCATCGACCTGGACGGGGCGAGGCCGCCGTACGGGCCTTGGCTGTGCGCTGACGTCCCCGGCTACGAACCTGCCGCCGTGGAACGGTTCTTCGCCGATCAGGGCTTCAGCCGCACCTCGGTCGACACCGTGTGGCGCTTCCAGCAGCGGGCCGATCTGGAATCGGTGCTGCGCATCGAGTTCTCCCAAGCCGTCGCTGATCGCGCCATCGCGCAGACCTCCGGCACGGAGTTCCCAGTCGCCTACCGGCTGCACCTGCGGCGCAAGCCAACCGGCCTGATCCTGCCGTGAGTGCTGCCCTCCGCGTGGAAGGGCAGCACTCACTTCGGGTCACTCCTCCTCGTCGTCGACATCGGAGGTGTCCTCGGCGAGCAGGCCGTAGATCTTGCGCTTGGCCTCGTTGACCGCCTCGACCGCGCGGGCCTTCTGGTCTTCGGTGCCCGCCTGCGTGATCTGGTCCACCGCCATGAACAGCTGGGTGAGCGCGGAGTGCAGCTGGAGGGCGTCCTGGTCGGGCTCGCCCGCCATGTCCTCCCAGGGCTTGGCGGCGGCCTGCTTGGTCGCCTCCTCGGTGCCCAGTTCGGTGAGCGTGAACAGGCGCTTGCCGCCGTCCTCGCTCGCGGTGATCAGGCCCTCGTCGGCGAGCAACTGCAGGGTCGGGTAGACCGAGCCGGGGCTGGGCTTCCACAACCCGCCGGTGCGCTCCGCGAGTTCCTGGATCATCTCGTAGCCGTGCATCGGGCGCTCGGCCAGCAGGGCCAGCACCGCCGCGCGGACGTTGCCGCGCCGCTGCCGCCGCATGCCGCCGCGACGACCGCCGCGCATGCCCCGGCCGAACCCGGCCATCGCGCCGAGCGCACCCGGCCATGGGCCGCCTGCGGCGAAGGGCATGCCGGGCATTTGCGGCCTCGGGAACTCCGGCGGTTGGGGAACGTGGTGCGGGAACTGGCCTTCGAAGCCGCCTGCGCGGTCGAACCTGGCGTGCCCGTGCCTGTGATGAGTGTGGTGACGCATGTGTCTGTCCTCCATGGTTGTTCGTTCGGTACGAGCTAACGATATATCGCTGATGTATCGCGATACAACGGCCGATGTAGTGACGTGAGTCACAGTGCGTTTGGTGTGGGACACTGGTCGGCGCTATGAAATCTCTCCCCCTGGTGTTCGAAGCCCCCCGTCGCGGCATGCCGCCCCGGCACCTCGCCGACCTGTCCGCGCAGGAGCGCGCGCAGGCCGTCGTCGAACTGGGGGAGAAGTCGTTCCGTGCGAAGCAGCTGTCCAACCACTACTTCGCCCGGCTGACCGCCGACCCGAGCGCGATGACCGACATCCCGGCCGCCGCGCGGGACCGGCTCGTCGGTGAACTGCTGCCGGACCTGCTCACGCCGGTGCGTCAGCTGGAGTGCGACGAGGGCACAACCCGCAAGACCCTGTGGCGCGCGCACGACGGCACGCTGCTGGAGAGTGTGCTGATGCGCTACCCGGACCGGGCGACGCTGTGCATCTCCAGTCAGGCTGGGTGCGGCATGGCCTGCCCGTTCTGCGCCACCGGCCAGGGCGGGTTGCAGCGCAACCTGTCCACGGCGGAGATCGTCGACCAGGTCCGCTCCGCGGCCGCCGCCATGCGTGACGGCGAGTTGCCCGGTGGGCCGGGGCGGCTGTCCAACATCGTGTTCATGGGCATGGGGGAACCGCTCGCCAACTACAAGCGGGTGCTCGCCGCGGTGCACCGCATCTGCGATCCGTCACCGGACGGCCTGGGCATCTCCCAGCGCTCCGTCACCGTGTCCACGGTCGGCCTGGTGCCCGCGATCCGCAAGCTGACCGAGGAGAACCTCCAGGTCCGGCTCGCGGTGTCGCTGCACACCCCGGACGACGAACTGCGCGACACCCTGGTGCCGGTCAACACCCGGTGGAAGGTCTCCGAGGTGCTCGACGCCGCGCGTGGTTACGCCGACAAGACCGGTCGGCGCGTGTCGATCGAGTACGCACTGATCCGCGACGTGAACGACCAGCCTTGGCGAGCCGACCTGCTTGGCAAGCTACTGCGCAAGCACCTGGGCCAGTTCGCGCACGTCAACGTGATCCCGCTGAACCCGACCCCGGGCAGCAAGTGGGACGCCAGTCCCAAGCCGGTGGAGCGCGAGTTCGTGCGCCGGGTCAACGAGCAGGGCGTGGCGTGCACCGTGCGCGACACCCGTGGCCAGGAGATCGCCGCTGCCTGCGGGCAGCTCGCAGCTGAGGGCTGAGTCGATGGAGATCTGGGTCAACCCCGCGTGTTCCAAGTGCGGGTCCGCACTGTCCATGTTGGACGAGGCTGGCGTCAGCTACACGGTGCGGCGCTACCTGGAGGATCCGCCCACGGTGCGGGAGCTCGACGAGGTGCTGGACCGGTTGGAACTCCAGCCGTGGGACATCACCCGCCTCGGCGAGCCGATCGCCGCGGAACTCGGGCTGGAGTCCTGGTCGCGCACTGCCGCCGACCGTGCTCGGTGGGTCGCGGTGCTGGCGGCCAATCCGGTGCTGATCCAGCGCCCGATCATCACCGCCGATGACGGCCGGACGGTCGTGGGACGGTCCGCGGAGTCGGTGCGCACCGTACTGCCCTAACAGGATCGCACATCGTATACGTGCAGATCGTATGCGATGCACTGAACGGCTCCCGACGAACGAGGGGTGGCCGGTGCTTGAAGTCTGCGTTATACAGAGCCGTCGTGTTCATTCATGCACGAAGGGCGCATCAAATGAGCAGACTTGCGCAGTCCCTGCTCGGAGTTCTCACGCTCGGCTTAGTCGGGCTGAACCCGGTAGCAGCGCATGCGGCCGCCCCCGGCCACCTCACCGACCTCGGCTCCGTCAGCACTGACGGCGCCACGACCACGCTCAGCTCGGGCTCGGCGCAGGTCAGGATCAGCTTCCCGAACTCCTCGGCGGTGCGGGTCTGGCTCGCCCCCGAGGGCAAGTTCGAGGACCCCGCCGGCAACAAGATCATCGTCAACCCCGGTGCGCCGGTCACCCCGAAGCGGGTGGACAAGGGCGCCTACTGGGCCTTCTCCATCGCGAAGGCGACGCTGCGCGCGTACAAGCACCCGCTCACCTTCGCCCTCTACGACGGGGCCGACAACAAGCGCATCTGGGCGGAGAACCAGCCGCTGTCCTGGACGTCCGATGCCACCACGCAGACCCTGGCACGGGGTGCCACCGAGCAGTTCTTCGGTGCCGGTGAGCAGAACGGCCGGCTCAACCTGCGCGACCAGACCGTGCGGGTCTTCAACGACGACAACTGGAACGACGGCGGCGCACCCAACTCGCAGCCGTTCTACGCCTCCACCGCGGGCTACGGCGTGCTGCGCAACACCTTCGCGCCGGGCAACTACTCGTTCACCGACCCGGTGCGCACCACCGAGTCGGAGCGCCGGTTCGACGCGGTCTACGTGGTGGGCGACGGGCTGAAGGACGTCGTGTCGCGCTACACCGACCTGGTCGGCAAGCCGTTCATGCCGCCGATCTACGGTCTGGAGACCGGCGACTCGGACTGCTACCTGCACAACGCCAACAGGGGTGAGCGGCACACCACCGACGCGCTGAAGGTCGCTGACGGCTACGTGGCCAACAACATGCCCAACGGCTGGATGTTGGTCAACGACGGATATGGCTGCGGCTACGAGAACCTCCAGCAGGTCGGTGACGGTCTGCGCAAGGACGGCATGCAGCTGGGGCTGTGGACCGAGAACGGTCTGCCGAACCAGGACGCCGAGGTCAAGGCCGGGGTCCGGGTCCGCAAGCTGGACGTCGCCTGGGTCGGTGATGGCTACCAGCACGCGCTGGACGCCTGCGACACCGCGCACCAGGGCATCGAGAAGAACAGTGACGCACGCGGTTTCGTCTGGCAGCCGGTGAGCTGGGCCGGTGCACAGCGCTGTGCGGTGTTGTGGAGCGGAGACCAGTCCGGTTCCTACGACTACATCAAGTGGCAGATCCCGACCTACGCCGCGTCCACGCTGTCCGGTATCGCCTACAACACCGGCGACATCGACGGGATCTTCGGCGGCAGCGCGCAGACCTACGTGCGCGACCTGCAGTGGAAGACCTTCCTGCCCGCCGCGATGACCATGGACGGCTGGGCGTCCAGCGACAAGCAGCCGTGGCGCTACGGGGACCCGTACACCTCGATCAACCGCAAGTACCTGGACCTCAAGGAGCGGTTGCTGCCCTACACCTACAGCTACTCGGCGCAGGCCCACCAGACCGGTGTCGGCCAGGTGCGCCCGCTGGTGCTGGAGTACCCGAACGACCCGAACACGTGGGGCGACAAGGCGAAGTACGAATTCCTCTCGGGTACTGACTTCCTCGTCGCGCCGGTCTACTCCGACACCACCGTGCGCAACGGCATCTACCTGCCCGAGGGCACCTGGACCGACTACTGGACCGGCCGCACCTACACCGGTCCGACCACAGTGGACGGCTACCGGGCTCCGCTGGACACCCTGCCGCTGTTCGTACGTGGCGGTGCTGTGGTGCCGATGTGGGCTGAGGGCACCAAGTCCTGGCAGACCAGGGACAAGAGCGTGCTGGACCTGGACGTGTACCCGCAGCGCCACGGCAGCTTCACGCTCACCGAGGACGACGGGGTGACGCGCGCGTTCCAGAACGGCGCGCAGGCAACCCAGACGTTCACCGTGGACGCACCGAAGTCCGGCCCCGGTTCGGTGTCCGTGCACATCGGACAGAGCAAGGGCGACTACGCCGGCAAGCCCACCGAACGCCGGTACGAGCTGACCGTGCACACCGGGTCCAACCCCGCCGTGGTGCGCGCTGGCGACTCGCTACTCACCAGGTACACGAGCAAGGCCGCGTACGAGGCCGCGGCGACCGGTTGGTGGTACGACGCCGCCGATCGAGGTGGCGTGGTGCACGTGAAGACCGCGTCGCTGGCCGCGAACAAGCAGCTCGACCTCGTGCTGGACGGCACCAGTGCGGTGGGCGGCTGGCTGCCGCAGGACCAGAACGTGTCCGTGGCGGTGGACGCCCCGCAGATGCTCACGCCGGGCAACGCGGCCGTTGCCACGGTGAGCTTCACCAACAACACCGGCATTCCCGTGCGCGATCTCGCGGTGCAGTTGAACGCCCCGCAGGGGTTCCAGGTCGCGCGCACCTCGGCGGCGACGCCCTGGCTGCTCATGCCCGGACAGACCACCAAGGTGAGCTTCTCGCTCAGCTCGAACGGGGCCACACCGGGCAATGCCGAACTGGACGCCGCGGTGACCTACTCGGCGCGTGCCAGGGGGCTCACCGCGTCGGCTGCGGCACAGGTGACGCTGCCGTACGCCAACCTCGCGGCCGCGTTCGGCAACGTTGGGACGACAGATGCCGCCCACATGGACGCCGGTGACCTGGACGGAGGCGGCAGCAGTTTCAGCGCGGAAGCGCTGGCCAAGGCGGGTCTCGTACCGGGCAAGCAGTTCGTGGCACTGGGTGCCACGTTGACCTGGCCCGCTTCGGCCGCAGGGCGACCGGACAACGCGGTCGCCAGCAGGCAAACGATTGCGCTCAGCGGCGGCGGCTCAGCTCTCGTGCTGGTCGGCACCGGTGCGCCAGCGGGCAAGGGAACGGTCCTCGTGCACTACGCGGACGGCAGTACGAGTCAGGCCGACCTGGGCTTCCCGAACTGGTGTTGCGCCGATCCCACCAAGTACGGCGCGACCACGGTGGCCACCACGTTGGGCAAGAACACGCACTCCGGCGCGGCCTATCCGACCGTGGAGTACCGGGTGTTCGCCAACCAGGTGCCGCTCACCGCGGGCAAGCAGGTCACCGCGGTCACGCTGCCCGACACAGCCGGCATGCACGTGTTCGCAGCCGCGCTGAAGTAAGACCCGGTCCGGGTGCCGTGCACACCGTGGGGCGCGGCACCCGGACCGTTCCAACAGCTCAGACGACCTCGTTGAGCTTGCCGGTGGCCACGTCGAACACGAAGCCGCGGATCTGGTCCTTGTGCACCACGAACGGGTTCGCCTTGATCCGCTCGATCGACTGGCGTACATCGGCGTCCAGGTCGCTGAACGCCTCGGCGGACCAGGTCGGCTTGATACCGACCTCCTCCTGGATCCCCGCCTTGAACTGGTCATCGGTGAAGGTGAGCATGCCGCAGTCGGTGTGGTGGATGAGGATGATCTCCTTGGTACCCAGCAGCCGCTGGCTGATCGCCAGTGAGCGGATCTCGTCCTCGGTGACCACGCCGCCCGCGTTGCGGATGACGTGCGCCTCGCCCTCGTTCAGACCGAGGATGCCGTAGACGTTGAGCCGCGCGTCCATGCACGCCACGACGGCCACGTGCTTGGCGGGCGGCAGGGGCAGCGGGCCGGAGAAGTTCTCGGCGTAGGCGGCGTTGTTGGCCAGCAGTTCATCGGTGACGGACATGCCTGTTTCCTTCTCGAGGAGGGGAGACCCACCCGGGAGACCGCGCGAACCGGGTGGGTTCGGACGCGGGAAGGCCACGCGCACGCCAAAGGCGCGTGTGCGTGGCCTAGTGACAGGCTTCGTCGAACAGGCGGACGCGCCGGGTCGGCCAGAAGGCCTCAAGCGACGTCACGCCCATGGACCACAGTGAACTGACCCATGCGCACATGCGCAAGAGCAGTCCAACGGATGGGCGAGTCAGCGCCGCCAGGAGGTGCGGCTGCGGATCCGGTCCCAGATCAGCGCGATCACGATGACCGCGGCGGTCGCGACGAGGTAGATGTCCTCGATGTGGCCGCGGTGGTTGCCGATCAGCATGCCGAGCAGCGCCAACGCGGTCAGCAGCCCGGCGATCCGGGTGGCCTTGGGGAACTGGCCGTGCCAGCCCCACTCGGCGGACGGCTCGTCGTGCGGGTCGACGCCGTGTGCCGGACGCTTCTCCAACTCCGAGGACGACGCCACGACTTCTCCTGGTCCGTGCGGGGGCAACTGCTCGGATCATCGTCGCACACCGGTCCCGGTCCCGGGTGCCCAGGGCGGGCGTGACGTGCACCGCTCCAGGTGTTTCGGCTATCGCCGCGAGCAGTCGCTCGTCTACCCTGACCCACCGCCCCCGCCCGTCGCAGGTGGCCGAGCCGTGCCCGCGCCGCACCGCCCCGGAGGAACCCCGATTGTCCGAACCTCTGCCCAGGGGGTTCACCCCCGCTGAGGCGAACACCCCTGACCTGTACGCACCCGTCGAGGTCGGGCTGCACGGGGTCACCAAGAGCTTCTCCGACCAGGTCGCGGTGGCCGGGGTCGACCTGAACGTGCACGAGGGGGAGTTCTTCTCGGTGCTCGGGCCTTCCGGCTGCGGCAAGACCACGCTGCTGAGGATGATCGCCGGGTTCGCCGACCCGGACAGCGGTCGTATCGAGCTGGACGGCGTGGACATGGTGGGTGTGCCGCCGCACCGGCGGGACGTCAACACGGTGTTCCAGTCCTATGCCCTGTTCCCGCACATGACGGTCTGGGACAACGTCGCCTACGGGCTGCGTCGCAAGCGTGTGCGCGGGGCCGAGCTGCGCAAGCGGGTCGGCGAGCACCTGGAACTGGTGCAGCTCTCGCAGTTCGCCAAGCGCCGACCCACCCAGCTCTCCGGCGGCCAGCAGCAGCGCGTGGCGATCGCCCGCGCGCTGGCGGCCCAGCCCCGGCTGTTGCTGCTGGACGAACCGCTGGGCGCGCTGGACGCGAAGCTGCGCAAGCAGATGCAGATCGAGCTGATGCGCATCCAGCGCGAGGTCGGCACGACCTTCCTCTACGTCACGCACGACCAGGAGGAGGCCCTGGTCCTGTCACACCGGATCGCGGTGATGAATGCGGGACGCGTGGAGCAGTTCGGCTACCCCGAGGAGGTCTACGAGCGCCCGGCGACCCGGTTCGTGGCGGGTTTCATCGGTACCTCCAACATCCTGGACGCCACCGTGTCCGGTGTGGACGGCAGCTGGGTCGACCTGGACGGCGCCGGTGCCCAGCGGCTGCGTGCGGCGCTGCCCGAGGGGCGTGCCGTGCGGCACGGCGAGGCGGTCTCGGTGACCGTGCGCCCCGAGAAGATCCACCTCTACGACGAGGCGACGCAGCCGCCCACCGGGTGGTGCTCGGTGCACGGCACGGTCGCCGACGTGGTCTACACGGGCGTCTCCACCCAGTACGTGGTGGACGTGCCCGGAGGGGACACGCTCGTCGCCTTCGTGCAGAACGCGGTCCGCGTGGACGACGCGGGCGCACCCGGTCAGGCCGTGCGGATGGCCTGGGACCCGGCTTTCACGGTTGTCTTCGAGAAGGAGGTGCTCTGAGGTGGCACGGCGTGAGGTGCGGATCGCCCGGTTGTGGGACGTCGACAGCCCGCGGGTGACCCGGCGCAGCATGATGCGCTCGATGGTCTTCTTCGCCGCGGCCGCGGGCAGCCTCTCGGCCTGCGGCATCGGGCCCGCCTCCTCGGGGCAGGGCGGCGGCGCGGCGGCGAAGGCCGTCAACAAGGTCGACGAGAAGAAGCTGAACTTCTACAACTGGACCGACTACATCGCCCCGGACACCATCCCGGGTTTCGAGCAGTCCACCGGGATCAAGGTCACCTACGACAACTTCTCCTCGAACGACGAGATGGCGGCCAAGGTCTCCTCCGGCGCCGCCGGCTACGACCTGGTGGTGCCCAGCGACAACTTCCTGCGCAAGTTCACCAAGGCCGGTCTGGTGCAGCCGCTGGACCACGAGCTGATCCCGAACCTGCGCAACCTGGACCCGCGCTTCGCCAACGGGGACTACGACCCGGGCAACAAGTACTCGGTGCCGTGGGCCTGGGGCACCACCGGGCTGGCCTACTCGCGCAAGCAGCTGGGGGACTCGGTCACCGGCTTCTCCGCGTTCGACCTGGCCGCGGCGCGCGGTCGCAGCACGATCCTGGACGAGGCCCGCGACGCGCTGGGCCTGGGCCTGATCGCGCTGGGGCACGACCCGAACACCACCGACGCCAAGCAGATCAGCGACGCTGCCGCGTACCTGGTCGCGTTGAAGAAGAAGATCGGTCAGATCACCTCGGACGTGATCGAGCCGCTGACCTCTGGGCAGGTGCCGCTGGCCCAGGCGTACTCCGGGGACGCGTTCCAGGCGCGACAGTCCAGCGCGGACATTGCATATTGTATACCTTCTGAGGGGGGCATGACCTACGTGGACCTGCTGGTCGTGCCCAAGGACGCGCCGCACGCCGCCAACGCGCACAGGTTCATCGACTACATCCTGCAGCCCGAGGTCGGCGCCAAGCTGTCCAACGCGGTCCGCTACGGCAGCCCCAACGCCGCGGCCAAGCCCATGATCGACAAGGCGCTGCTGGACGACCCGCTGGTGTACCCGCCCGCCCCGGTGCTGGCCAAGCTGCCGTTCACCAAGGACCTGGGCCCGGAGGTCGAGGCCCGCTACGCCGACGCCTGGACCAAGGTGAAGACCGGGTGAGCGGTCCTCGTCGACGGGCGCCGAGGTGGCTGGTCGCCACCGGGCTGCTCACCCCGACGGCAGCCTGGCTGGGACTGTTCTTCCTGGCGCCGGTGGCCCTGGTGGTGGAGTACAGCTTCGCCACCCGCGACACCGGGCTGGACAAGGTGGTGCTGCCGTGGACCGCGCAGGCCTACCTCACCGCGCTCAACCCGGACTTCCTGCCGATCTTCGTGCGGACAATATCGTATGCGATATGCACTACGCTGGCGTGTCTGGTGCTCGGCCTGCCGCTGGCCTGGTTCATCGCACGGCACGGCGGGCGCTACCGCAACGCCCTGCTCGCCGCGGTCATGGTGCCGTTCTGGTCCAGCTACCTCGCGCGGATCTACGCCTGGAAGACCCTGCTGGACGACGACGGCCTGGTGAACAAGCTGCTCGGGGGGATCGGGCTCGGCCGTGAGGGCGGGTTCCTGCTGACCGACGGCGCAGTGGTGCTCGGCCTGACCTACGGCTTCCTGCCGTTCATGATCCTGCCGCTCTACGTGGCCTGCGAGCGCTTCGACCACCGCCTGGTGGAGGCGTCCTACGACCTGGGGCACGGCCCGGTGTCCACGCTGCGCCGCGTGGTGCTGCCCGGCATCGCGCCCGGGGTGCTGGCGGGCTCACTGCTGGTGCTGGTGCCCTCGGCCGGTGACTTCGTGACGCCCAAGCTGCTCGGCGGGGTGGACCAGTCCACCTTCGGCAGCGTCATCGACGACCAGTTCCGCGGTGGCAACAACTGGCCGCTGGGCTCGGCCATGGCCGTGGTGCTGCTGGTGCTGGTGATCGTCGTGGTGGTGCTGCGCGGGCGCCGTGGGGAGGACGTGCTGTGAAGCGTCGGCCGTGGGGACTCGGCGTGGTGACCGCGCTGGTCTTCGCCTTCCTGTACGCCCCGATCGCCTGGCTGGCGGTCGCCTCGTTCAACGACTCGCGCTCGCTGAGCCGGATCACCGGGTTCTCCACCCGGTGGTACGCCGAACTGGCCGCCGACGACCAGGTCGGTGGGGCGCTGGAGCTCACGCTGCGACTCGCCGCGGCCAGCGCCGTGGTCAGCGCGCTGATCGGCACCTTGGCGGCGTTCGGCCTGCGCCGTGCGTTCCCCGGGCGTTCGGCGTGGACAGTGCTGCTGAGCCTGCCGCTGGTGGTGCCCGAGGTCGTGATGGGCGTGAGCATGCTGGCGTTCTGCGTGAAACTCGTGGGCATCCCGCTCGGCTTCGGCGCGCTGCTCGCGGCACACGTGGCCTTCTCGCTGAGCTTCGTCGTGGTCGTGGTGCGCGCCCGGCTCGCCGGGATGGACAGCAGGCTGGAGGAGGCCGCCGCCGATCTCGGTGCCGGTGCGTTCACCGCCTTCCGCACGGTGACCCTGCCGCTGGTCTCGCCCGCGGTGGTCGCCGGGCTGGCCTTCGCGTTCCTGCTGTCCTTCGACGACGTGGTCATCTCCAGCTACCTGACCGGCGTCGGTTCGACCACCTTGCCGGTGTTCGTCTACGGCCAGGCCAGCAAGCGCGGGGTGTCGCCGGAGATCGTGGCGCTGTCCACCTGTCTGGTGGCTGCCAGTGCGCTGCTCCTGGTGGTCGGTGTGGTCGCGGCCAGTTGGCGGGCGCGCAGGTCAGGACGCTCCGTCGACCTGGTGTGAACCGTGTGAGTTCCCGACTTTCGTCGTATTCCTATCTTTGAATGCGTTACGTAACCTCCGCCCCAATCGAGTGACACTCGTTGGTGGTGGAGGACACACGTGCATCGAAGACTTCTCGTCGGGCTGACCTGCCTGGCCATGGCCGGGACCGCCCTGGTTCCCCTGGGCGTGACGGCGTCGGCGACCCCGGCTCCCGGTGCGGGCCCGTCCAGCGTGGCGGTGGACGACATGCCCAGCGCGCCGGAGAGCAAGCGGCGTGCGCTGCGCCAGGAGGCACTGTCCGACGTGCTCAGTGGCAAGGCCACCACGGAGAAGCGTGACGGCAGCACCGTGGTCAAGGTCGGGCAGAAGCCCGCGGCCAAGGGCTCCGCGCAGAAGGCCAGCCACGTCGACCAGTACGTCGAGCTCAACCGCGAGCGGACGGACAAGATCTTCGTGGTGCTCGCCGAGTTCGGCGACCAGCGCGACCCGAACTACCCGGACAAGGACACCGACCCGAAGACGGCCGGCCCGGTCCGCTTCGACGGCCCGCTGCACAACCAGATCCCCAAGCCGGACCCCGGCAAGGACAACTCCACGATCTGGCAGGCCAACTACGACCAGCAGCACTTCCAGGACCTGTACTTCTCCACCAAGCCCGGTGCGAACTCGCTGGCGAACTACTACAGCAAGCAGTCATCGGGCCGGTACACCGTGGACGGCACGGTGACCACCTGGGTCAAGGTCAAGTACAACGAGGCGCGCTACGGCCGGTCCAACGGCTACCCGTGTGCGGGCAACGTCTGCAACAACTCGTACGACCTGGTGCGCGACGCGGTCAACCAGTGGTACGCCGACCAGAAGGCGGCGGGCCGGTCCACTGAGGACATCAAGGCCGAGCTGGCCAGCTTCGACCAGTGGGACCGCAACGACTACAACGGCAACGGCAACTTCAACGAGCCCGACGGCTACATCGACCACTTCCAGATCGTGCACGCGGGCGGCGACCAGGCCGACGGTGACCCGATCTACGGAGAGGACGCCGTCTGGAGCCACCGCGGCTTCGCGTACAGCAACACCACCAGCGGCCCCGGCGACAACAAGCAGGGCGGCACGCAGATCGGTGACACCGGCATCTGGGTCGGCGACTACACCATGCAGCCGGAGAACGGCGGCGTCGGCGTGTTCTGCCACGAGTACGGCCACGACCTGGGCCTGCCCGACGAGTACGACACCTCCGGCGGCGGCGCCAACGGCGTGAACTGGTGGTCGCTGATGGCCCAGCAGCGGGTGTCCGCGCCGGGCGAGCCGATCGGCGCGCGGCCCAACGACATGGATGCCTGGGACAAGCTGCAGTTGGGCTGGCTGGACTACGAGACCGTGGTCGCGGGCCAGGACAAGACGCTGGAGCTCGGCCCGCACGAGTACAACAGCGCCAAGGCGCAGGGCGTGGTCGTGGTGCTGCCCGACAAGGTCAAGACCTACCAGTACGGGGCGCCGTTCGCCGGGGCCAACCAGTGGTGGTCCACCAAGGGCGACAACCTCGACACCACGATGATCCGTGAGCTGGACCTGACCGGCAAGACCAGCGCCAAGGTGAGCCTGAAGGCCCGCTACGACATCGAAGAGGACTTCGACTACCTCTACGCGCAGGTCTCCACCGACGGCGGCGCCAACTGGGCCACCCTGGACGGCACCGTCGGCGGCAAGCCGCTGGGCAAGGACTCCTCCGGCGCACCCGCGCTGACCGGGGCCAGCGCCACCTGGGTGGACATGGCCCTGCCGCTGGACGCCTACGCGGGCAAGAAGGTGCAGTTCCGGTTCCGCTACCGCACCGACGGCGGCCTGGCGCTCAACGGCTTCTTCGCCGACGACATCACGGTGACCGCCGACGGCGCCCCCCTGTTGACCGACGGCGCGGAGAACGGCGCCAACGGCTGGGCGCTGAAGGGCTTCAAGACCACCACCGGCACGGAGACCCAGTCCTTCGACAACTTCTACCTGGCCAGCAACCGCACGTACCAGTCCTACGACCAGTACATGCAGACCGGTCCGTACAACTTCGGATTCCCGGACCGGCCGCGCTGGGTGGAGCACTTCCCGTACGAGACGGGCCTGCTGGTGTCCTACTGGGACACCTCGCAGCCGGACAACAACACCAGCGCGCACCCCGGTGAGGGCCTGATCCTGCCGATCGACGCGCACCCGGAGCCGATCTACAACCTGGAGGGCAAGCCGTGGCCGACCCGCATCTCCGGCTACGACGCGCCCTTCTCGCTGCAGAAGGCTGACTCGTTCACCCTGCACGTCAACGGCAAGGCCAGCTACGTGCGCGGCCAGAACGCCAACCCGCTGTTCGACGACACCAAGACCTACTGGTACGCCGAGCAGCCCACCGCCGGGGTGAAGCTGCCCGCCACGGGCACCGGCATCAAGGTGGTGTCCCAGGACGGGACCTCGATGAAGATCAGGGTTGCGCCGGTCAAGAAGAACTGACCCTTCCCTGAACTGAGTGACGCCCGGAAGAATCATTCTTCCGGGCGTCACTCATGTGAGGGTCAGGCGTGGGACTTGCGTCCCGTCACCAGCCGGTAGATACCCAGGACGATCACCGCACCGAGGATGGCCAGCAGCCAGGTGCGGATCTCGAAGAAGCCGCCGATGTCCACGCCGAACAGCGCCTTGCCGATGATGCCACCGACGAAGCCACCGACGACGCCGAGCAGCATCGTGATGATGAGGCCGCCACCGTCCTTGCCAGGCATGATGGCCTTGGCGATGGCGCCGACGATCAATCCGAGAACGATCCACGCGATGATGCCCACCGGTGTCGCTCCTTCCGAGTCGTGATGTTGCTCTACGACAGAGTTTCCCGCAGCTCTGGTCGTCACGCTCGCTTTACCAAGTCGTTATCAACCCCCGTGGTCCCGGCCACACCCCGGCATCGGGGACAATGGGAGGCGATGGACCACTCCCACTCGCCTTCGGGCACGTCAGCCAGGCTCCTGGTGCTCGGCTCGACCGGCTCGATCGGCACCCAGGCGCTCGACGTCGTCACCGCCAACCCGGACCGCTTCCAGGTCGCGGGCATCGCGGCGGGCGGCGCGGATCCCGCCCAGCTCGCCGCGCAGGCCCTGGAGCACCAGGTCGAGGTGGTCGCCGTCACCAGGGCGACCGCCGTGGAGGACCTGCAGCTGGCGCTGTACGCCGAGGCGCAGCGCCGCGGCTACCACCGGGGCGAGTTCGCGCTGCCCAAGATCCTCGCCGGGCCGCGGTCCGTGCTGGAGCTGATCGAGTCGACCCCGGCCGACGTGGTGCTCAACGCCCTGCCCGGCTCGCAGGGCCTCGCGCCGACGCTGCGCGCGCTGGCCACCGGCTCGCGCCTGGCCCTGGCCAACAAGGAGTCCCTGGTCGCGGGCGGGGCGCTGGTGCTCAAGGCGGCCAAGCCCGGCCAGCTGGTGCCGGTGGACTCCGAGCACTCGGCGATGGCCCAGTGCCTGCGCGGCGGACGGGCCGAGGAGGTCGACCGGCTGGTGCTGACCGCTTCGGGCGGTCCGTTCCGCGGCAGGCGCATCGAGGAACTGTCCGAGGTCACGGTCGCGCAGGCCATGGCACACCCGACCTGGGCGATGGGCAACGTCATCACGATCAACTCGGCCACCCTGGTGAACAAGGGCCTGGAGCTGATCGAGGCGCACCTGCTGTTCGGTGTGCCGTACGACCGGATCGACGTGGTGGTTCACCCCCAGTCCGTCATTCACTCGATGGTGACGTTCACCGACGGCTCCACCCTGGCCCAGGCCAGCCCGCCGGACATGCGGCTGCCCATCGCGCTGGCGCTGGGCTGGCCGGACCGGATCCCCGCCGCCACGGCACCGTGCACCTGGGCCAGCCCCGTGACCTGGACCTTCGAGCCGCAGGACAGCGTGAACTTCCCCGCTGTGGAGCTGGCCAGGCACGCCGGTTCGGTGGGCGGTTGCCTGCCCGCCATCTACAACGCGGCCAACGAGGAGGCCGTGGACGCCTTCCTGAAGGGCAACACGGCCTTCACCCGGATAGTGGACACTGTGCAGCAGGTGCTCACCGAGGCCGATGACTGGCGTGGGGAGCCCTCCGATGTGGCTGAGGTGCTGGCCGCTGAGGACTGGGCCCGCGTGCGCGCGCGGGAACTGGTCTCCGCCGCGGTCGGTTCGGGAAGGGACTAGCACGTGGTCTTCGTCTTGGGCTTCCTCCTGTTCGCGCTGGGGATCGCCATCTCCATCGCCCTGCACGAGTTCGGCCACCTGCTGACCGCCAAGGCGTTCGGCATGAAGGTCACCCGCTACTTCATCGGGTTCGGGCCGAAGATCTGGTCCTTCCGCAAGGGGGAGACCGAGTACGGCCTCAAGGCCATCCCGGCGGGCGGTTTCTGCGAGATCACCGGCATGACCGCCATGGAGGAGGTGGACCCGGCCGACGCCCCGCGCGCCTTCTACAAGCAGAAGACCTGGAAGCGCGTGGTCGTGCTGTCCGCGGGTTCGATCACCCACTTCATGGTCGGCTTCCTGGTGCTCTACCTGTCCGCGATCACCCTCGGGCTGCCCAACAGCACCGGTTCGCCGATCGTGCAGGCGGTCAACGACTGCGCCCAGTCGCAGAACGCCAAGACCCTCCAGTACGACCCGTGCGCCCCCGGCGCCCCGGCCCCGGCCAAGGCCGCGGGCGTGCAGGCCGGTGACGTGATCCTGTCCGTGGACGGCACCGCGGTGGCCAACTACGCCGCCGCGACGAAGCTGATCCAGGACAGGCAGGGCCCGGTGCCGCTCGTGGTCGAGCGCGACGGCCGCCAGGTCTCGCTGACCGTGGACGTGGTCAAGCAGGCCAGGGTCGTGGACCCGAAGGCCAAGGTGGGCGCGGACAACAAGACCCAGCAGGTCGGCGTGCTCGGCCTGTCCTTCGCCAACATGATCCACTACGGGCCGGTGGCGGCCGTGGGTGCCGCGAGCGGGTTCACCGGCCAGATGTTCGTCTCGGTCTGGGAGGGCCTCAAGCGCTTCCCGGAGAAGGTGCCCGCGCTGATCAAGGCCATCGGCGGTGCCCCCCGTGACGCGGACGCCCCGGTCAGCGTGGTCGGCGCCAGCATCATCGGCGGCCAGGCGGCCGAGCTGGGCCTGTGGTGGTTCTTCCTGCTGCTGCTGGCCAACCTGAACTTCTTCGTCGGGGTGTTCAACCTGCTGCCGCTGCTGCCGCTGGACGGCGGGCACATCGCGGTGAACCTGTACGAGCGGGCCCGGGACGCGGTCCGCAAGTGGCGTGGCAAGCCCGCCGGTGCGCCGGTGGACTACATGAAGCTGCTGCCGCTGACCTACGTGTTGGTGTTCGTCGGTGGCGCGATCACGTTGCTGACCATCACTGCCGACATCGTCAACCCGATCCAACTGAGCGGTCAGTAGCCGCTCGGGTGAGCACGTGCGAGGAGATGCAGTTCTGATGACCGACGGCGTCATGTTGGGGATGCCCGCGTTGCCGCCCCCCGTCCTGGGTGAGCGGCGCAAGACCCGTCAGTTGCAGGTCGGCGCCGTGGGCGTCGGCAGCGACTTCCCGATCTCGGTGCAGTCGATGACCACCACGCTGACCTCGGACGTGAACGCGACCCTGCAGCAGATCGCCGAGCTGACCGCCTCGGGCTGCGACATCGTGCGGGTGGCCTGCCCCTCGCAGGACGACGCGGACGCGTTGCCCGCGATCGCGCGCAAGTCGCAGATCCCGGTGATCGCCGACATCCACTTCCAGCCGAAGTACGTGTTCGCCGCGATCGAGGCCGGGTGCGCCGCGGTGCGGGTGAACCCGGGCAACATCAAGAAGTTCGACGACAAGGTCAAGGAGATCGCGCGCGCGGCCAAGGACCACGGCACGCCGATCCGGATCGGGGTCAACGCCGGTTCGCTGGACCCGAGGCTGCTGGCCAAGTACGGCAAGGCGACGCCGGAGGCGCTGGTGGAGTCGGCGCTGTGGGAGGCCTCGCTGTTCGCCGAGCACGACTTCCACGACATCAAGATCTCCGTCAAGCACAACGACCCGGTGGTCATGGTCCGCGCCTACGAGCTGCTGGCCGAGTCCTGTGACTACCCGCTGCACCTGGGGGTGACCGAGGCCGGTCCGGCGTTCCAGGGCACGATCAAGTCCGCGGTGGCCTTCGGCGCGCTGCTGCGGCAGGGCATCGGGGACACGATCCGGGTCTCCCTGTCGGCCCCGCCGGTGGAGGAGATCAAGGTCGGCACGCAGATCCTGCAGTCGCTGAACCTGCGCCCGCGCAAGCTGGAGATCGTGTCCTGCCCGTCCTGCGGCCGGGCCCAGGTGGACGTCTACCGGCTGGCCGAGGAGGTCACCGCAGGCCTGGAGGGCATGGAGGTGCCGCTGCGGGTCGCGGTCATGGGCTGCGTGGTCAACGGGCCTGGTGAGGCGCGTGAGGCGGATCTGGGCGTGGCCTCGGGCAACGGCAAGGGGCAGATCTTCGTCAAGGGCAAGGTCATCAAGACGGTGCCCGAGCACCAGATCGTGGAGACCCTGATCGAAGAGGCCATGCGTATCGCCGAGGACATGGAACCCGTCGAGGGCGCCCCGGTGGTCACCGTCTCCTAGGTCGGTATGACGGAGATCAAATACGCCGAGTGGGTAGTCATCTGCGCAGGTTGGTGCTCTGATCTGGCACGCTTGACCCCGTGTTGAGGCTCGCCGGCGCCAGGGTGCTGGACGAACGGGACCTGGCCGCGGTTCAGTCCGTGCTGCAGGGTGACCCCGTCGCGTCCTGCATGGTCGCCGCCAGGGTGGAGATCGCGGGCACTGACCCGTGGCGCCTTGGCGGCGAACTGTGGGGAACGGAAGGCCGCCCGGTCCGCAGCGGCAGGCTGGGCGGGCTGTGCTTCGCGGGACCGAACCTGATCCCGCTCAGCGGTGGGCGCTCCGCGTTGCGCAGCTTCGCCGACCGCGCGCTGCGCAGGCACCGCATGTGCTCCTCCCTGGTCGGTCCCGCCGACCTGGTGATGGGCCTGTGGCAGGAGTTGGAGCCCGTGTGGGGTCCCGCCCGCGAGGTGCGCTCCCACCAGCCGCTGCTGGCCATGGGCGGCTCCCCGGGCATCTCCCCGGACCCGCTGGTGCGCCCGGTACGCCCGGAGGAACTGGACCGCTACCTGCCCGCCGCGATCGCCATGTTCACCGAGGAGGTCGGCATCGACCCCCGGCTGGACGACGGCGGGGCCGGGTACCGCGCGCGGGTCGCCGAGTTGATCGCGGGCGGCCGCGCCTTCGCCCGGTTCGAGGGCGGGGACGTGGTGTTCAAGGCCGAGATCGGCGCGCTGTCGGCCCAGGTTGGCCAGATCCAGGGCGTGTGGGTGCACCCGGAGCGCCGCGGCCACGGCTTGGGCGCCACCGGGACGGCTGCCGTGGCCGACCGGCTCGTCCGCGGGCTGGGCCGCACCGCCAGCCTCTACGTCAACGGGTACAACGCACCGGCGCGCGCCGCCTACCGCAGGATCGGGTTCGCCGAGGTGGGCCGGTACGCCACCGTGCTGTTCTGAGCTGTTCCCAAGACGCGCCGATCCCGATGATCACACCACTTCGGCCCTGCAGGCGGGCATACTGCGGGCCGTGCGCCGTGCCGTCTCCACACCCTGCAAGCGATCCGTCCCGCTGGGGTTCGCGCTCCTGCTCGCCCTGCCGCTGACCGGCTGTGGCCTGTTCACGGCCACACCGGGGCCCGAGGACATCGCCAAGGTGTTCCTGACCGGGTTCGGCGGTGGCGACACCGCGGGGGCAGCCGGGGTCACCGATGACCCGAACGGGGCCAAGGCCCTGCTGGACAGCGTGCGTACCGCGCTCAAGCCGGCCGGGGCCTCGCTCAAGCCCGAGCCGGGCGGTGCCACCAACGGGGACAACGCCACCGTGCAGTTCAGCGCGAACTGGGACCTCGGGTCCGGCCGCAACTGGTCCTACCAGGGCACGCTCCAGTTGAAGAACACCGAGCAGGGCTGGCGGGTGCACTGGCAGCCCTCCGACGTGCACCCGAAGCTGGCCGCCCAGCAGACCATCGCGCTCAAGGTCCAGCAGCCCGACCCCGCGCCGGTGCTGGACCGGGACGGGACCCCACTGCTGGCGCCGACCACGGTGATCAGCGTGGTGCTGGACCGCAAGCAGGCCGGTGACCTGAACTCCGTGGCGGGCACGCTGGCCGGGGCGCTCAACCGGTTCGACAACACCCTCACCCAGCAGGCCGTCGTGGACGGGGCGAGCAAGCTGCCCGACGGCCAGGGCTACCAGGTCATCAACCTGCGCGACTCGGACTACCAGCAGGTCAAGACGCAGATCCACGACCTGCCCGGGGTCAGCTTCACCAGTCAGGTCCAGCTGCTGGCCCAGGACCGCTCGCTCGGGCCGCAGATCCTGTCGACGATCAAGGCCGCGGTCAACTCCCAGGTCGCCGGGCAGGCGGGCTACCGGGTCGTCACCCAGGACGCGGGCGGCAACGAGATCGCCGAGCTGGTCGCCAAGAGCGCGCAGCCCGCCAAGTCGATCACCGCCACCCTGTCCACCGGCACGCAGGCCGCCGCGCAGGCCGCGATCGCCGGGGTGCCGCAGGCCGCCGCCGTCGTGGCCATGCAGCCCTCGACCGGTGAACTGCTCGCCGTGGCGCAGAACGCCCCCGCGGACGCGCAGGGCCTGATCGCGCTGACCGGCCAGTTCCCGCCCGGCTCCACGTTCAAGATCATCACGGGTGCCGCCGCGCTGGCCTCGGGCAAGGTGAGCATCGACACCCCGCAGCCCTGCCCCGCCACGGTGACCTTCGATGGCCGCGAGATCCCCAACGAGAACAAGTTCGACCTGGGCACCGTGCCGCTGCGCACCGCGTTCGCGCAGTCCTGCAACACCACGTTCGCGCAGCTCGCGGTGAACATGCCCAACGAGGCGCTGACCACCACGGCCAAGCAACTCGGCCTCGGCGCCGACTTCACCGTGCCCGGCGTGACCACCGTCACCGGATCGGTCCCGGTGGCCACCAGCACCGTGCAGCGCGCCGAGGACGGCTTCGGCCAGGGCAAGGACCAGGCCAGCCCGTTCGGCATGGCCCTGGTGGTGTCCAGCGTGGTGAAGGGCTCCATCCCCACGCCTAGCCTGCTGCGCGGTACCGAGACCAAGGTCAACACCCCGGCGCAGCAGCCGGTGCCCGGACCGGTGCTGGACTCGGTGCGGCAGATGATGCGCGCGGTGGTCACCGACGGCACCGCCCGCGCCATCAAGGACATCCCCGACGTGGCGGGCAAGACGGGCACGGCCCAGTTCGGCGACGGCACCCAGTCGCACGGCTGGTTCGTCGGCTACCGGGGTGACCTGGCCTTCGCGGTGCTGCTGGTCGGCGCGGGAAGCTCGGGACCGGCCGTCACGGTCGCCGGCAACTTCCTGCGCGCACTGCACTGACGCGCCTGCCAGTCGGTGGTCGGCGGCGGGACGTGCGGCCGGCGTCGTAGGGTGGGCTCATGCCCGTGCGTGCCGCTCTCCAGCCCGGTGTGACCTCACCGCGGCGTCCGGTCCCCCAGTACATCCCGCGTCCGGAGTACGTGGACAAGCCGGCGCCCGCGCGCAACACCGACCCGTGGGTGCAGCCGCCGGAGATCATCGAGGCGATGCGGGTCGCCGGGCGGATCGCCGCGCAGGCCCTGCAAGAGGGCGGCAAGGCGGTGGCACCCGGTGTCACCACCGACCAGGTGGACGCGGTGGTGCACGAGTTCCTGTGCGACCACGACGCCTACCCGTCGACCCTGGGCTACCGGAACTTCCCGAAGTCCTGCTGCACCTCGCTCAACGAGGTGATCTGCCACGGCATCCCGGACTCGACCGTGATCGAGGACGGGGACATCGTCAACATCGACGTCACGGCCTTCATCGGCGGTGTGCACGGGGACACCAACGCGACCTTCTTCGCCGGTGAGGTCAGCGAGGAGGCTCGACTGCTGGTCGAGCGCACCCACGAGGCCACGATGCGCGCCATCAAGGCGGTCCGGCCGGGGCGGCAGCTCAACGTGGTCGGCCGGGTGATCCAGTCCTACGCCAACCGCTTCGGCTACGGGGTGGTCCGCGACTTCACCGGGCACGGCATCGGCAGGTCCTTCCACAGCGGGCTGGTCGTGCTGCACTACGACGAGCCCAGCGTGACCACCGAGCTCGAGGTGGGCATGACCTTCACGATCGAGCCGATGATCAACCTCGGCACGATCGACTACGACATCTGGGACGACGGCTGGACGGTCACCACCAAGGACCGCAAGTGGACCGCCCAGTTCGAGCACACCATCCTGGTCACCCCGGACGGCGCGGAGATCCTCACCCTGCCGTGACCTCGGTCAGCACCTCGACCAGGGCCTCGGCGACCAGTTCGGGATCGGTGGCCGCCGCGAGGTGGTGCGCGTCCAGTCGGCGCACCGGCCGACCGGAGGCCGCCATCTCGTCCCTGTACTTCGTATACGATGTGCTGAGCTGGAGGTAGCCGCTCGGGCCGGACCAGTCCACGCTGGGGCGCTGCTCCTTGAGGAAGGCCAGCGCCACCTCGGGCGATTCCTCGGCGATCTCCGCGCGCAGCTCGGCGTCCGCGATCAACTCGGCCAGCGGGTCCACGTCGAACCACTGCTGCCAGCGGGGCAGTCGGCCCTCCCTGGACCGGCCCCGCAGGTGTGCGAACAGTTCGGGCGCCAGGTCGCGGAAGCTCCGACCAGGTGTGGGCAGGCCCGCGTCCAGGTAGACCAGGCCGACCACCGCCTCGTCCAGCTCCTCGGCGAACGCGGGCAGCAGCGGACCCGCTCCGCTGTGCCCCACCAGCACGGCCGGACCTGCGGCCCCCGCCTCGTCCATCGCGTCGGCGAACGAGCCGATCAGGCGCTGGTGCACGGGTGGATCGCTGACCGTCACGCGGAGGTCCACCAGCAGCGAGGCCAATCCCCGGTGGGCGAGCGCGTCCGCGAGAGGCCGCAGGCTCGCCGGGCCTAGGAACGGGCTGTGCACCAGGACGGCGTTGGCCAACTGCGTGGGCATGACGGGGATGATGGCACCTCGCCGGTGCCGTGAGGGGAGTTTCACCGTGGGCGGAGCGCTGTTGGTGGCCGGTACCACCTCGGACGCGGGCAAGAGCGTGCTCGTCGCGGGCATCTGCCGGTGGCTCGCCCGCCAGGGCCTGCGGGTGGCCCCGTTCAAGGCGCAGAACATGTCCAACAACTCGGCGGTCACCGTCGAGGGCGGGGAGATCGGCCGCGCGCAGGCGCTCCAGGCCGCCGCTGCCGGCCTGGAGCCCAGCGTCCGGTTCAACCCCGTGCTGCTCAAGCCGGGCGGCGACCGCAGCTCCCAGGTCGTCCTGCTGGGCAAGGCGGTCGGCGAGGTGAGCGCCCTGTCCTACCGGGAGCGCAAGGCCGAGCTGTTCCGGACCGTCGTGTCCACGCTCGCCGACCTGCGCGCCGAGTTCGACGCGGTGGTGTGCGAGGGCGCGGGCTCGCCCACTGAGATCAACCTGCGCGCCACCGACATCGCCAACCTCGGCCTCGCACGCGCCGCGAACCTGCCCGTGCTCGTGGTCGGCGACATCGACCGGGGCGGGGTGTTCGCGCACCTGTTCGGCACGCTGGCCCTGCTCGACCCGGCGGACCAGGCGCTCATATCCGGATTCGTGATCAACAAGTTCCGCGGTGACCCGGCCCTGCTCGAGCCGGGCCTGCGCCAGCTGCACGCCGTCACGGGACGACCCGTGCACGGCGTGCTGCCCTGGCGCGAGGACCTGTGGCTGGACGCCGAGGACTCGCTGTCCTACGCCGCCGACGGGGTCATCGGCCGCCCCGCCGCCCCGATCGGCGAGCACTGGCTGCGCGTGGCAGTTGTGCGCCTGCCGCGCATCTCCAACGCGACCGACGTCGAGGCGCTGGCCAGCGAACCCGGTGTGGCCGTGCGCTTCGTCACCGAGCCCTCACGGCTCACCGACGCCGATCTCGTGGTGCTGCCGGGGTCGAAGGCGACCGTTGCCGACCTGCACTGGCTGCGCACGACCGGCCTGGCAGACGCGATCGCCACCCACACCCGGCGGGGACTGCCCCTGCTGGGCATCTGCGGCGGCTACCAGATGCTCGGCAGGACCATCACCGACGAGGTGGAGTCGGCAGCGGGCGAGGTGAGGGGCCTCGGCCTGCTGGACCTCAGCATACGATTCGCCCCCGACAAGACCCTGCACCGTCCAACCGGGACCGCCTGGGGCCAGCCGGTGAGTGGCTACGAGATCCACCACGGCAGGGTCGCGCAGCGCGCCGAGGACCTGGCGTCGCTGATCGAGCTGCCTGACGGTTCCTCCGAGGGAGCGGTCAGCGGCTCAGTGCTCGGCACGCACTGGCACGGCCTGCTGGAGAACAACGCCTTCCGCCGGGAGTTCCTGCGCTGGGCGGCCGCTCGCGCCGGACGTGACGGCTTCACCGCTGCCGCCGACCACTCCTTCGCCGCGGCCAGGGCGGCGCAACTCGACCTGCTCGGTGACCTCGTCGCCGAACACCTGGACACCGGTGCCCTGCTCAGGCTGCTCGAACAGGGAGCTCCCGCTGGCCTGCCAGTGCTGCCACCCGGCGCGCCGCCCATGCCGTGAACGACGAGGGGCCGTCGACGGCTGCCCGTCGACGGCCCCTCGGCCGAACGTACTGCTCAGTGACCGCTGGAGGTCGGGGTCGCCGCGGTGGTCGTGGTGGTGCTCGTCGCGCCCGCGGCCTGAGTGCCCCGGTCGACATCGAGGATCGCCTTGGCCACGTTGCTCCCGTTGGCGCCCAGCCCCTCCTGGTAGCGGGAGATGATCTCCTGCTCGCGGCTCGGGTCGGTCTTCGCACCGCCGGAGGCCGTGCGCACCCGCTGCACCGTCGCGGACGCCTCACCGCGCTGCTTGAGCAGCTCGATGATCTTCTGGTCCAGCTCGTCGATGTGCTTGCGCTGCTCGGCGATCGAGGCGTTCGGGTCCGGGGTCGGCACCGCGGCGGGTGCGTTGACCGGCTTGTCCGAGGGCTTCTCCATGCTGGGGGAGCAGGCCGCCGCGGCGAGCAGGGCCACCCCACCGAAGCCGGTCAGTGCGGCCCGGCGCGACAGGCTGCTGGTACTGCGGACGTCCATCTGCACCTCACTGCTACGCGACCCGCACGGGGTCTGCCACGATCTTGTCCTCGCGTGCGATCGTACGGGCCGCGTTTCACCCTCTCTCGGCCGAGTACCGTTCCAGCAGTTCCTCCAGGAACGTGCCCGCCTCGTGCGCGGCCCGCTCCGGGTCACCGTCGCGGATCGCGTCCAGCAGACCGTCGTGCGAGATCTGCGAGGTGTCGCTGGGTGTGGTGTTGACCGTGGCCGCGACACTCGCCTTGACCACCTCGGTGAGCCCCTTGTAGAGCTCGGCGAGCAGCGCGTTGTGCGAGGTCTGCACGACCGCCAGGTGGAACGCCGCGTCCCGGTCGATCATGTGTTCCCAGTTCTGCTTGGCCGCGGCGGCGTTCCGCTCGGTCAGCAACGCCTCCAGTTCGCGTACTTGATCACCTGTTCGATGTAGTGCGGCAAGTCTGGCTCCCTCGACCTCCAACGTCCTGCGGACCTCCAGCACCTCGCGCAGCTCGTCGCCGACGAGCCGGCGTACCGCCCCGGACAGCTCACTGGTCGCGCGCACGAACGTGCCGTCTCCCTGGCGGACTTCGAGCAGGCCCGCGTGTGCGAGCGCCCGAACTGCCTCCCGGACGGTGTTGCGCCCGACGCCCAGCGCCGTGACGAGCTCGGGCTCGGCCGGTATCCGCTGGCCGACCGGCCATTCTCCGGACGAGATCGCCTGTCGCATCTGCTCGATCACCTGGTCGACGAGGCCAGTGCGGCGAGTAGTGGCCAACGGCACAGCGTCATCCTCTCATCCGAACATCCCACGTTTGACATAGTGTGACAGGTGACGATCCAGCCGCTTCCGCCAGACCGCACGCCGTCGACCGTTCAGAGTGCCATCCAGGGCAAGTCTTCCGAAGAACTGCTTGCGGAATCAATGAGTTCGACTGTGGTGCGCGATGTAGCTGAATCGGGTGCGCTTCAGAACGAAGGGGCAATCGAAACGCGTTTCCGGAGCCGTCATGTGGCACTCGTCGGCAGTGGGCTGCTGGCGGTGGCCGTGGCGCTCGCCGCGACAAATCTTCGTATTTCGGTCACCAGCACTTCCTCGGTGCTCGCCGACATCAGCCATGGACTGGCCGCCTCCCCGGCGTGGACCAGCGCCATCACCGCAGCTCCTTCGGTGTGCTTCGGGCTCGCGGCCGTGCTCGCGCCCTGGTTGGCGCGCAGATTGGGCAGCGGCTCCGCGATCGCCGTCTCCCTCGCGGTGCTGTTGGTCGGCTTGCTGGTGCGGGTCGCGGGTGGGTCGACCGTGCTTCTGGTCGGTACTTTTGCCGCGAGTTCAGGCATCGCGGTGTGCAATGTTCTCATTCCGGTAGTCGTTAAGGAGTCGTTTCCGAAACGCCTCGGACTTGTCACCGGGATTTACAGCGCAGCCCTGGCCGCGGGCAGCGCCTCCGCTGCCGCGCTGACCCCGCCGCTGAGCACCGCACTGGGCGGCTGGCGGCTCGGGTTGGCCGTCTGGGCCGCGCCGGTGCTGCTCGCGCTGGTCGTGTGGCTGATCGGTGCACGCCGCACCGTCGTGGTCGCTGGCTCCGGCTCCACGTCGGCGCAGGAGCGCCGAAGGTCGATGTTCCGCTCCCCGTTGGCCTGGGTGGCCACCCTGTTGTTCGCCGCGCAGTCCACCTACGCCTACGTGATCATGGGCTGGCTGCCGCAGATCCTGCGCGACTCCGGCATCGACAGGGACACCGCGGGCATGCTGCTCGGCGTCACGATGGTCGTCGCCGTCCCGCTCAACCTGTTCGTGCCCGCTCTGGCCGCCCGTCTCAAGTCGCAGTCTGCCCTGGTCGTGCTGATGACCGTGGTGCCGGCGATCGGGGTGGTCGGCCTGCTCAGCGCGCCGACCGCGGCCCCGTTGCTGTGGACCCTGCTGCTTGGGCTGGGCACCGGCATCTTCCCGGTTGTGCTGACGATGATGGCGCTGCGCACCCGTACCTCGGCCGAGACCGCGCAGCTCTCGGCCATGGCACAGGGTGTCGGCTACCTCATCTCCTCGGTCGGGCCGTTCGCGACCGGCCTGGTGCACGGCGCGCTCGGCAGCTGGACCGTCCCGCTGCTGCTCGTGCTCGCCGTGCTGCTCGTGCAGGCCGTGCTGGGTGCGGTCTTCGGCCGCCCCCGGTTCGTCTGAGCAGATCAGTCCAGCGGCAGCTTGAGCAGTGCGTTTTCCAGCAGTTCGGGCATGGCCGGGTGGATCCAGTACTGGCCCCTGGCCATGGATCGCACGTCCAGGCCGAAGCTCATCGACTGGATCGCCAGCTGTACCAGCGTGGGCGCCTGCGGGCCGATGATGTGCGCGCCGAGCAACTGACCGGTCGCCGGATCGGCGATCAGCTTGGCGAACCCGGTGGTGTCCTCCATCGCCCAGCCGTACGCGATGTCGGCGTAGTCCTGGCTCGCCGTCACGTACCGGATGCCCCGCTCGCGGGCCTGCTGCTCGGTCAGCCCGACCGAGCCGATCTGCGGTGAGGAGAACACCCCGTGCGGCACGAACCTGTGGTCGGACTCGATCGGCGACTCCGGGTTGAGCAGGTTGTGCTGCACGACTCGCGCCTCGTGGTTGGCCACGTGCTTGAGCTGGTGCTCCGAGCTGACGTCGCCGAGTGCCCAGATACCTTCGACCGCGGTCCGCTGCTGGGAGTCGACCACCACCCGGCCGTCGGCGTGCGTGGTCACCCCGGTAGCGGCCACGTCGAGCAGGTCCGAGTTCGGCGTGCGCCCCACCGCGACCAGCAACTCCTCGGCCTCGATGACCTCAGGGCCCTGCTCGGTCTCCAGGTGCAGCCGCACCACGCCGTCCACGCGCTCGGCGCGCACGGTCTTCGAGTTCAGCTTCACGTTCCAGCGAGCCTGGGCCAGCTCCGTGAACCGCGCGGAGACGTCCTCGTCCTCTGCCCGCAGCAGTGCGCCGGAGCGGGCGACGAGGGTCACCTCCACGCCGAAGGAGGAGAAGACGTGCGCGAACTCGGTGGCGACGAAACCGCTGCCGAGGATGATCATCCGGGCGGGCAGCTTCTCCAGGCGCATGACGTCGTTGTTGGTGTGGAAGCCGACCTCGTCCAGGCCCGGCACGTCCGGGATGACCGGCCGGGAGCCCGCGGCGATCACGAAGCGGTCGGCGGTGATGACCTCTCCGGTGCCGGTGTCGAGCGTCTTCGGGCCGACGAACCTCGCCTGTCCTTCGTATACGACCACGTTCTTGTTGCCCTCGACCCGCCACTGCCTGCCGCCCGCGGCGATCGGGTCGATCCGGCCGAACACCCGGTCGCGGATCTCGGGCCAGCGCACGCCGAGCAGTTCGGCGTCCACGCCCAGCTTCGCACCCGCCGCTGGCGTGCCCGCCACGTCCGCGGTGTGCACGAACATCTTCGTGGGGATGCACCCCACGTTCAGGCAGGTGCCGCCGAACACACCCTTCTCGACGAGCGCCACGTCCCAGTCTGAGAAGCGCTCGTCCACGATCGAGTTGCCGGAGCCGGTGCCGATGACCACCAAGTCGAAGTGCCGCACGTACCCATCAAACAGCAGGAGCGGCCGGGGGATTCCCCCAGCCGCTCCCGCCGCGCTCCCAACCGGCTCAGTGCGAGTAGACCGGGGTGATGATCGCCCTGGCCAGGGTGTGGAAGGCCAGGTTGAAGCTGACCACCGCCGGGCTCACCGAGCCGTCCACGTCCAGCTTCTCCACGTCGACCGCGTGCACCACGAAGTAGTAGCGGTGCACCTGGTCGCCCTGCGGCGGGGCGGCGCCCCCGTAGTTGGCGGTGCCGAAGTCGCTGCGCACGTGGAAGGCGCCACCGGGCAGCGAGTCGTCATCCGCTCCGGCGCCGGCGGCCAGTTCGGTGACCGACGCGGGGATGTTCACCGCCACCCAGTGCCAGAACCCCGAGGGGGTCGGGGCGTCCGGGTCGTAGCAGGTCACCGCGAAGCTCTTGGTGCCCTCTGGAAAACCGCTCCAGCTCAGCTGCGGGGAGGTGTTGTCCCCGCTGACGCCCATGCCGTTGAACACCTGGGCGTTGGGCAACTGCTCGCCGTCGGCCACGTCGGTCGAGGTGACCGTGAACGAGCCGACCGAGGGCAGCAGCGAGTAGGGATCCGGGGCAACCGGACGATCAAGGCTCATTGCCGTTCCTCCACGGAAACCTTGCCTGTTGGATCACCGGCAACCCTAGTCCTGGCGTCGGCCAGCCGTAGTCCCGCGATGGCGCCGGACAGTCCGCGGTGCCCCTTGCTGAACCAGGCCGCCAGACCGCTGACCACCAGGAGCCCGGCCGCCAGCAGCTCACCCCACTCGTTGACCAGGCCCCAGCCGAGCAGTCCGAAGTAGCCGCCCGACCCGGCCAGGAAGCGGATCAGCATCCGCCACACGGGCGGCTTGCCCCCACCGCGTCCCGCCGGCCGCAGCAGCACGATGCGCTGCCCGATCGTGCCACCGTCCCCGAGCAGCGGGATCACCAGCAGCAACAGCACCGCGGGCGCCCACGCGCTGGCCAGGGCGAGCATCAACGGGTGCTGGTCGATGTTGTAGCGGCCCTCGGCGAGCACGGCGACCACCACCACGATCGTCGCACCGAGCAGTGACACCGCCGCCACGTCCAGCGCCATGCCCAGCCAGCGGCGTCGTACCGTGACCTTGCGCGGCTGGTCCGGCGGTGCCGACACACGCTGACCAGGTACGAGGTGCAGCACAGGCGCCAGCGCGACGCCGATCACCGCGCCGAGCGTGTTGGACAACAGGTCGTCCACGTCGAACAGGCGGTACGAGCAGGGGAACAGGAACCAGTTGCCGGTCAGCTGGGTGCACTCGATGAGCAGCGAGGTCAGGAAGCCGATGATGACGGTGGGCAGCACCCCGCGGTGGAAGACGTGTCTTGCGAACATGCCCAGCGGTACGAACAGGGCTATGTTGAATAGGAAGCCCTGGATCTCCGGGTTGCGCAGCAGCGCCGCCACGCTGTCGTGCGGGTACTTCTGGGCCTCGGCCACGAACCGCAGCGGGTGCAGTTGTAGCGTTGTGGCGAACTTGGCGCACCACTGTGCGTCCAGGTCCGCGGGCAGCGGCAGGAGCGTGTAGGTCCACAGGGCGACCGCGTAGACGAGGACACCGAGTCCGAGCACCGCGTGCCCGAGCCCGATCTCGCCGCGGCGCCGGTAGCTCCAGATGATGTAGGGGACGAGCAGCAGGGTCGCCAGCAGGAAGCCGATGGCGACCGCGATGATCCCGGGGATGACACGGATCTCCACGGAGAAGAACGTACGGGGTCGGTCACGTATCGTCCCAGCAACGCAACCTCAAAGGCGCTCACACATCCTCTTGTCGAGTGGTACTCATGTGCCGCCCAGAACGTCAGCGGAAGGTCGGGTCAGGTGCGCGCTCCTGTAGTTCGGTCGGTACTCACCGCTATCGCCGCAGCCATGTCGCTGCTGGTAGTCGCCTGTACCGGCGAGGCCGACACACTGGCGGCCGGGACGAGCGTGGTGCCCCAGCCGGAGGGCACGACTCCGGCCGCCCCCACCACGACCTCGGCGGGCACTGTGACCGGTGCCACGCAGCCTTACCCGTTCGGTCAGGCACAGGCGAAGGTGCCGCCCATCGCCGGCGGCAAGGCGCCGGTGATCCGGCACATCGCCACCGACAAGCCCTACGTGTTCATCACCATGGACGACGGCGCGGTGCGCGATCCGCAGGCCTTACAGCTGATCCGAGACTCCGGGGCGCGGCCGACGCTGTTCCTCAACGACCGGTACGTCAAGGGGCACGAGGACTACTTCAAGCAGCTCCAGGACACCGACCAGTTGGTGATCGGCAACCACACGGTGAACCACCCCGACCTGAAGAAGCTGTCCTACGCCGCGCAGAAGAAGGAGATCTGCGACAACTCGGACGCCTTCCAGAAGGCGTTCGGGCAGCGCCCCACCCTGTTCCGCCCCCCGTTCGGCAACTACAACGACGACACTCTGCGCGCGGTCGCCGACTGCGGGCTCAAGGCGGTCGTGTTGTGGACCGCCGCGGTCAACGACGGGGTCGTCCAGTTCCAGGCCAACGGCAAGCTCAAGCCGGGGGACATCGTGCTGATGCACTTCCGGAAGACCTTCGTGCAGGACTACACGGCCTTCCTCAACCGCGCCAAGCAGGACGGCCTCACGCCTGTGCCGCTGTCGGACTTCCTCGCCTAGCGTGGGGCCAGTACCGCGAACGCACGCTCCAGCAGTACCTGCGGCTTCTCCTTCGCGCCTTGCTCCAGCCACTGCCTGCACGCCACGTCGAACACCGCCAACGCCGAGCTGACCAGCACGTCCGCCTCCAGCGGCGTGCTGGTCCGCGTGCGCAGTGCCTCGGTGAGCAGTTTGCGCCAGTGGTCCTGCTTGTCCTGGTGCCGTGCACGCAGCGTGGGAGTGCTGAAGATCAGGTTCAGCAGCTCGGTGGCTGTCTCTGAGCGCATCTCGAAGCCTTTGCACAACACCGCGAACGACTTGCGCAGTGCGGTCCAGGGCGGCTCTCCGGTTGGGCGTGCGCTCACCATGTCCGCGAGCTGCTGGCCCATGTCGTAGAGGTACCCGAAGACCGTGTCCTCCTTGGTCGGGAAGTACCTGAAGAAGCTTCGCCTGGACATGCCGACGGCCTCGGCGATCTCCTCGACGGTGGTCTGCTCGAAGCCCTGGCGCACGAACAGCGCGAAAGCCGCCTCGGCGATCTCCTCACGCACCACCTTGCGGGTGCGCTCCCGCAACTCCGTCCGGTCGACCGTGCCCATGACACTCAGTGTAATCGACGACATCAAATGACTGTTGTGGCACTCAGTGCCATAATGGTGCGGAAGTCGCCGACTCCCTCAGGAGACACGTCATGGCCAAGCACTGGACAGAAGCCGACATCCCCGACCTCGCCGGCAAGACCGCGCTGGTGACCGGGGCCAACACCGGCCTCGGGTTCCACGAGGCGTTGCAACTGGCCAAACACGGCGCACACGTGCTGGTCGCCGCGCGCAACCAGGAGAAGGGCCAGGCGGCCGTCGAGCGGATGCGGACCCAGGTCCCAGCCGATCGGGTCGAACTGGTCGGCCTGGATCTTGCCGACCTCGATTCGGTGCACGCGCTCGCCACGGAGCTCACCGGCCGGCTGGCCGGCCTGGATCTTCTGATCAACAACGCCGGTGTGATGGCCGTGCCGCAACGGCGTACCACCAAGCAGGGCTTCGAGCTCCAGTTCGGCACGAACCACCTTGGGCACTTCGCGCTGACCGGCTTGCTGCTGCCACTGCTGTTGGCGAGGCCCGGCAGCCGTGTGGTGACGCTGAGCAGCGCCATGCACCGGATGGGGCGGCTCGACATCGATGACCTGCAGAGTGAACGGAAGTACGGCGCCAACTCCACGTACGCGGCGTCCAAGCTCGCCAACGCCGTGTTCACCGTGGAGTTGAACCGCCGCTTCGAGGCCGCTGGATCCGGTGTGCTCAGTGTCGGCGCGCACCCGGGGTACAGCAGCACTGATCTCCAGTACAGCGGACCTCGTCTCGGTGGTGGTGGCCTCTCTGCCTGGTTGCTGGGGGTAGCCACGCCGATCCTGGGACAGCCTGCGGCCCAGGGAGCGCTGCCCGCTCTGCGCGCCGCGGTGGACCCGCAGGTGACGGGCGCGGACTACTACGGCCCGCACGCGCTGAGGGAGTGGCGTGGCTACCCGGTCAAGGTCTCCTACATCAAGCCTGCCTACAGTGCTCGGCTCGGCACGGAACTGTGGGACGCGTCAGTGCGACTCACCTCGGTGGACTACGCCGCGCTGTCCACGGTCTCGTGACTGGGTTGGCGCAGTTCGGGTAGTGCGCGCGAGGATCTGGTCCAGCGCCGCGGTGAGTTCCTCGACGGCACGTGTGCTTCCTCGTTGAGCGCGCCAGCCGACGAATCCGTCCGGACGGACGAGAAGCGCGCCTTCATCGCCGATCCTCGCAGCGGTCGCCAGCTGAGGTACGTCGAATGCGCGCAGTCCTACCTCTTCCGCGGCCGACTCCCAGGAACCGCCGCGTCCACCGGTCAACACCGCGAACTCGCCGTCAACCAGGTCCAGCGTGGAGGTCTTGTCGTCGATCCACACGTGCGGCAGACGGCTGCCCGGAGAGCCGTCCAGGCACACTTCCTCCAAGGAGGTCGGCCACGGAGCGGGGGCGACGACCGCTGCCGATCCGTACCGGTAGCCGATCATTGGGACGAGCACGTTCGCCATGCCCACCCGAGCCCGATCTGCCGCACGGGCCGGGCTCATGTCCCAGTGCAGTTCGCGGTTCTCGCCGCGGATGAGGCTCTGCTCCATCGTGAACAGCGCTACTGGCCTGCGCTCCTGCTCATAGGTGTCGAGCAGGTCCTCGCCTGCCTCGCCGGAGATGACCTTGGCCAGCTTCCATGCCAGGTTGTGCGCGTCGGCCAGCCCGGTGTTCAGGCCGAAACCGCCGGTCGGTGGCACCACGTGTGCTGCGTCACCGACGAGGAAGGTGTTGCCCACGCGGAACCGGTTCGCCGTGCGCGCGGTCGAGGACCAGGTCCGGCAGCTGATCACGTCCACGTCGAGATCGGGGATCCCCGTCGCGGTCCGGATCAGATCGGTGTAGCGCTGTGCGGGTGCGTCCGGATCGCCCATCGGGATGTGGAAGATCCACCTGCCCGTGTCATCCACCGGGATCAGGATGCCGGAGGACTCCGGGTTGGTGAGCACGCACATCGAGAACTGTGCGGTGGGCAGGTTGCTGCGGAACAGCACGTTGAGCATGTGCCCGTGGTTGAGCACTCCTGGTCCGGTGGAGTCGACGCCCAGCAACGCACGCACCTTGCTGTTGGCGCCGTCTGCTGCGATCACGTAGTCGGCGGCGATCGTGCTCGTGGCACCCGATGCCACGTCGCGAACCGTTGCCTCCGTCCCAGTCAGACCGATCAATTCGGCGCCGAACCGCGGCTCGCACCCGAGCCGCAGCGCACGATCGTATACAATCGGATCCAGTTGATCTTGCGGTCGCGAGACGCCCTGTGCTGGGCTGAGTCGCCTCATCGGCTCGTCGAGCGTCGTGAGTTGTAGTTTTGTCTCCAACTCGTTGAGGTTCGGTCCGGTCGCCAGGCCCCTGACCTTCGTGGCTGTCTCGAAGTCGACGCCCACTTCCCGGAAGAGCTCGATCGACCTGCTGTTGATGCCGAACGCCCTCGGATGCGTGGACAGCCCGTTCCGGCGCTCGACGAGCACCACTTCCACCCCGCGTCGAGCCAGGAACAGTGCCGTGCTGAGACCGACCGTGCCTGCTCCGACGATGAGTACTCGCATGTCGTCCCCCCGATATGGGTACATCGTTCCCTTGATGGGAACAATGTACCCACTAGGTACTGTGTGCGCCATGTCCGAGGAGTTCACGCTGGTCTGGAGGCGACTTGCCGATCAGCGCAGGCGTCAGCGGCCCGCGCTCAGCATCGATCAGATCGTTCGAACGGCGATTCAGATCGCGGACGCTGAGGGCGTGCAGGCCCTGACCATGCGGCGGGTCGCGACCGACCTCGGATCCGGAACAACCTCGCTGTACCGGTACGTCACCGGCAAGGACGAGTTGCTCGAGCTGATGGTCGATGCCGTGCACGGCGAGTTGGAGGTGCCCGAGCAGCCGTCCGAGGACTGGCGTGTGGACCTCGCGCTGATCGCGCACCGGCAGCGGGCGATGGCCCTGAGGCATCCGTGGTTCGCAACCGAAGTGGGCAGCAGACCGCCGATCGGGCCGCAAGCCCTGCGGTGGATCGAGTTCGCGCTCACCGCTGCCGGCGGGGTCAGCCGGGACATCACTGTGGCTTCGGCTCTGCTGGGTGCTGTGAACAACTACGTGCTCGGCGCGGCCGTCAACGAGTTGTCCGAGCAGGAGGCGCAGCGCCGGACTGGGCTCACCGAGGACCAGTGGCGTGCTGTGGTCGCTCCCTACATCCGCGAGGTGGTCATCGAGAGCGGTGACTTCCCCGAGGCCACGCGTCGGATCATCGACGCGGTCGACCTCAACCACGATGAGCAGTTCGAGATCGGTCTCCAGTGCCTGCTCGACGGGATCGCTGCTCGCGTCACCGGAGCATGACGGAGTGCCCGGTCTCGTGGACCGGGCACTCCACCACGGTTGGTCAGGCGGCGACCGAGGCGTTGGCCACCGCGGGCTCCAGCGCCAGGTCGAGGGCCTCGCGGACGTCACTCACCAGGTGAACGGTGAGCTGCTCGCGCACTGACTCGGGCACGTCGTCGAGATCGGGCTCGTTCCGCTTGGGCAGCAGGACCGTCGTGATGCCCGCGCGGTGCGCGGCGAGCAGCTTCTGCTTGACCCCACCGATCGGCAGCACGCGCCCGGTCAGCGACACCTCACCGGTCATCGCGACATCCGACCGCACCGGGCGGCCCGACAGCAGGGAGGCCAACGCGGTCGTCATCGTGACGCCAGCGCTGGGCCCGTCCTTGGGCACGGCGCCCGCAGGCACGTGGACGTGGACGCCACGCTCCTTGAGGTCGCCGACCGGCAGTTCGAGTTCGGCACCGTGCGAGCGCAGGTAGGACAGCGCGATGTGCGCGGATTCCTTCATCACGTCACCGAGCTGACCTGTCAACGCCACCCCGTTCGCACCCGTCTCGGGGTCGGCCAGCGAAGCCTCCACGAACAGCACGTCGCCACCCGCACCGGTGACCGCCAACCCGGTGGCCACTCCTGGCACGCTCGTCCGCTCCGCCGACTCAGGCGTGTGCCTGGGCCTGCCAAGGTAGTTGGTCAGATCAGCTTCGGAGATCGACACGGGCAGCGCCGTGTCATCCAGTGCCACCTTCGCGGTGACCTTGCGCAGCACCCGGGCGATCGAACGCTCCAGATCGCGCACCCCGGCCTCACGGGTGTACTCGCCGGCGATCCTGCGCAGTGCTTCCTCGTTGACCAAGACCTCGTCACTGGACAGTCCTGCCCGCTCCAGCTGGCGCGGCAACAGGTGATCACGAGCGATGGTGACCTTCTCGTCCTCGGTGTAGCCGTCCAGCCGCACCAGTTCCATGCGGTCCAGCAGCGGTCCGGGGATCGACTCCAGCACGTTGGCCGTCGCCAGGAACAACACGTCCGACAGGTCGAGCTCGACCTCCAGGTAGTGGTCGCGGAACGTGTGGTTCTGCGCCGGGTCGAGCACCTCCAGCAGGGCGGCGGTCGGGTCTCCCCGGTAGTCCGAGCCGACCTTGTCCACCTCGTCGAGCAGGACCACCGGGTTCATCGAGCCGGCTTCCTTGATCGCCCGCACGATCCGGCCCGGCAGCGCGCCCACGTAGGTGCGCCGGTGGCCGCGGATCTCGGCCTCGTCCCGCACGCCGCCGAGAGCGACCCGGACGAAGTCCCTGCCCATCGCCCTGGCGACCGACTCGCCCAGCGATGTCTTGCCCACACCAGGCGGGCCGACCAGCGCGAGCACCGCACCGCTGCGACGCCCGCCGACCACGCCCAGGCCCTTGTCGGCCCGGCGACGGCGCACCGCCAAGTACTCGATGATCCGGTCCTTGACGTCAACCAGCCCCGCGTGGTCGGCGTCGAGCACCGCACGTGCCCCAGCGATGTCGTAGGAGTCCTCGGTGCGGACGTTCCACGGGATCTCCAGCACCGTGTCGAGCCACGTCCTGATCCAGCTCACCTCGGGTGACTGCTCGGACGTGCGCTCCAGCTTGTCCACCTCGGTCAGCGCGGCAGTCCTGACGTGCTCCGGCAGGTCCGCTGCCTCGACCCGAGCCCGGTAGTCCTGCTCCTCGGAGGCCGGCTTGCCGTCCAGCTCCGCGAGCTCCTTGCGGATCGCCGACAACTGCTGGCGCAGCAGGAACTCCCGCTGCTGCTTCTCCATGCCTTCCTGGACGTCCTTGCGGATCGTCTCGGCCACGTCCAACTCGGCCAGGTGCTCGCGGCCCCAGGTCAGCAGCTTCTCCAGCCGGGCGGCTACGTCGACCGTCTCCAGCAGCCAGAGCTTCTGCTCGTCGCTGAGGTACGAGGCGTAACCGGCCAGGTCGGCCAGCGCCGACGGTTCGGTCACTCCCTGCACCGAATCGACGACCTGCCACGCTCCGCGCTGTTGCAGGATCGTCGTCACCAGGGAGCGGTACTCCTTGGCCAGCTCGCGGGTCCGCTCGTCGAGCGCGGGCTCGTCCTGGACCTCTGCCTGCACCCACAGCGCCGCACCAGGTCCGGTGGTACCGGTACCGATGCGCACCCGGGCGGTTCCACGCACGACCGCAGCGCGTTCACCACCGGGAAGCCTGCCGATCTGGGTGATCACCCCGAGGGTGCCCACCGCGCCGTACTTGCCCTCCAGCCGGGGAACCAGGAGCACCCGTGGCTGGTTCGCTCCGGTCTCCGATGCCTGAGCGGCCTCGACCGCCGCGCGGACCTCGGCGTCCGCGAGCTTGACCGGCACGACCATGCCGGGCAGCACGACGACGTCGTCCAGCGGGAGCACCGGAAGCGCCAGTGTTTCGCTCACGTCTTCCACCCTTCACAAAGGTTGAGTCACTACGGCTCAACCATCTGGAGCGGGCTTGTGTTCCCGTGCCCTGTTCGCCCACAGCGAGCACGCCTTCGTGACCTTCTCGGTGTGGACACCACGGCTGCCGACCAGGAGGATTAACACGATCGGGTGAATTCTTTGGTGAGGGCTGAGGGGGCGATCGCATGCACCGCCCCAGGTGGGTACCTGCTGATGTCGACCTGGACCGGCCCAACGCGGCGCGGATCTTCGACTACTTCCTGGGTGGGGCACACAACTTCGCGGTGGACCGACGGGCGGCCAAGGATGCGCTGAGTGGGATGCCGGAGGTCGCTGCCGCGATGCGGGCCAGCCGGTCGTTCCTACGCCGTGCGGTGACGCACCTCGCGGACGCGGGCGTCGACCAATTCCTCGACCTGGGCTCCGGCATTCCGACCGTCGGCAACGTCCACGAGATCGTGCACCGGATCAACCCCGGCGCACGGGTCGTGTACGTGGACAACGACCCGGTCGCGGTGGCGCACAGTCGCACGATCCTGGGAGACAACCCGCTGGCTTGTGCCATCCGTGCTGACGTGCGGCAAGTCGACACGATCCTGGGCAGTCCAGAGGTTGAGCGCATGCTCGACCTGGAACGTCCGATTGGGTTGATCATGGTCGGGGTGCTGCACTTCCTGCCCGACGAGGACGACCCGGTTGCGCTTGTCGACCGCTACCGCCGTGCGTTGGCGCAGGGCAGTTACCTGGCGCTGTCCCACGCTACTGCCGACTTCGTCGCTGACCACGACGCAGCGCAGCTGCGCGCGCTTGGCGAGCTCTACCGTCAAACGCTCACGCCGGTCCACCCGCGGACGGTCGAGGAGATCGCCAAGCTCTTCGCGGGGTTTGACCTGGTCGAGCCTGGAATCGTGCCGGTGAGGCAGTGGCATTCCGAGTGGGTGGAGCGCAACGAGGGGACGATCCACCTCGCCTACGGCGGCGTCGCTCGACGACCGTGACCGCTCCTCACGGGGGTGGGGCTTCGCCTTGGCGATCTTGAACAAGTCTTGACGTGAGCGCCTGTGGATGACTCAATGGTGCGCCAATGGACTGGTTCTGATCCATTTGGAGGCGCCGATGTCCGGCATGTCCGACGACGAGAAGCGGCTGCACGAGCTCGGGTACACCCAGGAACTGCAGCGCTCGATGTCGGCGTTCTCGAACTTCGCCCTGTCGTTTACGATCATCTCGGTGCTCTCCGGCTGCCTCACGCTGTACGGCAACGGCATGAACACCGGCGGCCCGATGCTGATCACGCTTGGCTGGCCGCTCGTTGGGGCGATGACGTTGTTCGTCGGACTCGCGATGGCCGAGGTCTGCTCCAGCTACCCGACCGCTGGCGGCCTGTACTACTGGGCCGCCAAGCTTGCGCCGAGCCGCCCAGCTGCCTGGTCGTGGTTCACGGGTTGGTTCAACTTCCTCGGCCAGGTGGCTGTCACCGCGTCGGTCGACTTCGGTGCGGCCTCGTTCATCAACGCCCTGCTCGACCTGCAGTTCGGCTTTGCCGCATCGCCTCCGCACACCATCTTGATCTTCGGATGCGTGCTGCTCCTGCACGGCCTGCTCAACACGATCGGCGTCAAGTTGGTCGCCCTGCTGAACTCGGTCAGCGTCTGGTGGCACATCCTCGGCGTGCTCGTCATCGTCGGTGCCCTGGCGCTGCTCCCCGAGCACCACCAGTCGGCAGGGTTCGTTTTCGGGCACTTCGTGAACAACACCGGCTGGTCCTCGTCCCTCTACGTGGGACTGCTCGGGCTCCTGATGGCCCAGTACACGTTCACCGGCTATGACGCCTCCGCGCACATGACCGAGGAGACGCACGACGCCGCCAGGTCCGGCCCGAAGGGGATCGTGATGGCCATCCTGGTCTCGCTGGTGGCCGGTTGGGTGCTGCTGATCGGAATCACCTTCGCGATCCAGGACTACTCCGGTGAGGTGGGGACGGCCACCGGAGTGCCGCCTGCGCAGATCTTCATCGATGCCATCGGTCTGACCGGCGGGAAGCTGCTCCTGCTCGTGGCCATTGGTGCGCAGCTGTTCTGTGGCATGTCCTCGGTGACCGCGAACTCCCGCATGATCTACGCGTTCTCGCGTGACGGCGCGCTGCCGGGGGCACGGATCTGGCATCGGATCAATCCCAGGACCAAGACGCCGACCAACGCCGTCTGGCTGGCGGCCGGTGGTGCGTTCGTGCTTGGGCTGCCGTACCTGTGGAACAACACGGCCTACGGCGCGGTCACCTCGATCGCGGTCATCGGATTGTACATCGCATACGTTGTGCCGACCTTCCTGCGGCTTCGGCAGGGCAAGCGATTCGAACGCGGTCCATGGCACCTCGGGCGCTTCAGCGTCCTGGTCGGCAGCGTCGCTGTGGCGTGGGTGGTGTTCATCTCGATCCTGTTCATGCTCCCGACCGTGAGTCCGATCACTGTGCAGAGCTTCAACTACACGCCGATCGCCGTGCTGGTGGTGCTCGGGTTCGCGGGAATCTGGTGGTTGGTGTCCGCGCGCAAGTGGTTCACCGGGCCGAAGGTGCAGGGCAGTCCGGAGGAGTTGGCCGCAATCGAGCGCGAACTCGACTCCCTGGCCTGACTACGATGAGCCGACCAGACGGCGGTGGACGCGAGGAACCCGGTGCGAGTCCGGGGCGGTCGCGCCACTGTGATCGACCCACGCGGGTCGGCAGCCAGAGACTCGACCACCGGCCGTGACGTCTCTACCCGGGGCGCGGGACCCCGAGGAGGGTACGGCTGATGACTTCGCGCGTCCTGCTGCTGTCCACCGCCGACACTGATCTGCTTGCCGCCAAGGCGTCCGGAGCCAACTACCAGGTGGCCAATCCAGCTCGGCTGGAACTGGACGAGTTGCCGCCGCTGCTCGAAGGCGCTGATCTCGTGGTCGTGCGGCTGCTCGGTGGTCTCCGAGCCTGGGAGGAGGGGGTGGGCGTCCTGCTCGCCTCGAACCTGCCCGTGGTCTGCCTCGGCGGCGAGGCGACACCCGATGCTGAGCTGATGGCCCTGTCCACTGTGCCGGCCGGAGTCGCGACGCAAGCGCTTGCGTACCTCGTGGAGGGCGGCCCTTCCAACCTTCGTGAGCTGGCGGGGTTCCTGTCTGACACCGTTCTGCTGACCGGTGAAGGGTTCGAAGCACCGACCGCGATGCCGGTGTACGGCGTGCACGGCGAACGGAAGACCGAAGCCGGTCGGCCGACCGTCGCTGTCGTGTTCTACCGAGCGCACGCGCTCGCGGGGAACACCGCGTTCATTGACACCTTGGCCGATGCCATCGAGGCAGCGGGTGCGAACGCCCTGCCGGTGTTCTGCGGTTCGCTTCGTGGGCTGAGTGACACCGAGTCCGCTGGCCTGCTGGCAGTGCTGGGACGGTGCGATGCGATCGTGGCAACGGTTCTCGCCGCAGGCGGGGCGGTAGCGGCGGACGCGGCCGCAGGCGGGGACGAGGATGCCTGGGATGCGGGCGCGCTGGCCTCGCTGGACGTTCCCGTGCTTCAGGGGCTGTGCTTGACCTCCTCGCGTGCGGCGTGGGCGTCGTCGGATGCGGCACTGTCGCCGATGGACGCTGCGATGCAGGTGGCGATCCCGGAGTTCGACGGCAGGCTGATCGGAGTTCCCTTCTCGTTCAAAGAGAATGGTCCCGACGGCATTCCGGTCTATGTCGCCGACCCGGAGCGTGCTGCCCGCGTGGCAGGTTCCGCGGCGGCCATGGCCAGGCTGCGGCACGTGCCCAATGCGGACAAGCGCGTGTCGATCGTGCTGTCCTCCTACCCGACCAAGCACTCGCGCGTTGGTAACGCGGTCGGCCTCGACACCCCGGCGTCTGCGGTGATCCTGTTGCGGCAGATGGCCGAACACGGCTACGACCTGGGCGGACTCGATGTGTCCGAACTGGACGGCGACACGCTGATCCACCAGTTGATCGCAGCTGGTGGACATGATGTCGACTGGCTGACCGAGGAACAGATGGCCACGGCGGCGATCCGCGTCCCGGCCAGCACCTATGCGGCGTGGTTCGGTGCACTTCCGGAGTCGATCCGCGAGTCTGTTGCCGAGCACTGGGGCGAGGCACCCGGGCAGCTGTACGTGACCGACGACGAGATCTACGCAGCTTCGCTGCGATTCGGCAACGTGATCCTGATGATCCAGCCGCCCCGTGGCTTCGGCGAGAACCCGGTCGCGATCTACCACGATCCTGATCTGCCGCCTTCGCACCAGTACCTCGCGGCTTACCGCTGGCTCGAGCACGAGTTCGGTGCGCACGCTGTGGTCCACCTCGGCAAGCACGGGACGCTTGAGTGGCTCCCAGGCAAGGGGCTTGGGCTTTCCGCGGAGTGCGCTCCGGATGCCGTGCTCGGCAACCTTCCTCTGGTCTACCCGTTCATCGTGAACGATCCCGGTGAGGGCACGCAGGCCAAGCGCAGGGCACACGCCACAGTGGTGGACCACATGATCCCACCCATGGCTCGCGCCGACACCTACGGCGACATGGCCAAGCTTGAACAGTTGCTCGACGAGTACGCCACCGTGCAGGCGCTGGACCCGTCCAAACTGAGCACGGTCCGGGGGCAGATCTGGGAACTGGTCACCAGCGCGAAGCTCCACCACGACCTGCACACTGAGGACCAGCCCGACGAAGACGCGTTCGACGACTTCGTCATGCACATCGACGGCTATCTGTGCGAGATCAAGGACGTACAGATCCGGGATGGGCTGCACCTGCTCGGCCGAGCGCCGCAGGGCGAGGAACTCGTCAACGACGTGCTCGCCATCCTGCGTGCCCGCCAGGTCTTCGGCGGAACGGTCGGTGCAGTTGCCGGACTGCGTGCGGCGTTGGCCGGCCACTTCGGCCTTGACGAGGACGTGTTGCTCGCTGACCCAGGCCTGCGGGTCGATGACTCTGGTCGACTGACAGAGCTCGTCGAAGGCCCTTCCAGCACTGGCGCCGATGTCATCGATCTGCTCGAACAGCTCGCGCGCACGCTGGTTAGTGCTGTACACGCACGAGACTGGGATCGGTCGCAGGTACAGGCGGTCGTCGCCGAGGTTCTCGGCGCGGAGGTCACGGGCGTCGTCGATGTCCTCGCCTTCGCCTGTGACGAACTCGTGCCCAGGCTGGCGAGGACCACCGACGAGGTTCGCAATGTCCTGCGTGCCCTGGACGGTCGGTTCATCGAACCGGGTCCTTCGGGCGCCCCAACTCGCGGCCTGGTGTCGGTTCTGCCGACGGGCAGGAACTTCTACTCCGTCGACCCGAAGGCGATCCCGTCGCGCAACGCCTTCGACGTTGGTGCGGCATTGGCGGATTCGCTGCTGGCAAAGCACTTTGCTGACACTGGGGAGTGGCCTCGCAGCGTGGGGCTCACCGTGTGGGGCACCTCCGCGATGCGGACTCAGGGGGATGACATCGCCGAGTTGCTGTGGCTGCTCGGCTGCCGGCCGATCTGGGATGCCGCCTCCCGTAGGGTGACCGGCTTCGAGGTCGTACCGGTCGGAGAACTCGGTCGGCCGCGTATCGACGTGGTCGTGCGCATCTCGGGCTTCTTCCGCGATGCCTTCCCGCACGTGGTGGCCGTCCTGGACGACGCAATCGAGGCCGTCGCGCATCTCGACGAGTCGGATGAGGACAACTACGTCGCAGCTCACTATCGCCGGGATCTCGCTGAGCACGGCGACTCTCGTCGTGCCACCACCCGGATCTTCGGGTCGCGTCCGGGCGCGTACGGGGCAGGTCTACTGCCCCTGATCGACTCGCGGAATTGGCGCGACGACGCCGACCTTGCCGAGGTCTACGCCACTTGGGGCGGTTACGCCTACGGTCGGGACCTGAACGGGGTCGAAGCCCGCGCTGACATGGAATCGGCGTACCGCAGGATCCAGGTCGCGGCGAAGAACGTCGACACTCGCGAACACGACATCGCGGATTCGGACGACTACTTCCAGTACCACGGTGGCATGGTTGCCATGGTCCGGGCGCTGACGGGGGACAACCCAGCCGCCTACGTCGGTGACTCGGCCGTGCCGCACGCGGTGCGGACCAGGACGCTCAGCGAGGAGACCCGCCGCGTCTTCAGAGCCAGGGTGGTCAATCCGAAGTGGATTTCCGCGATGCGCAGGCACGGCTACAAGGGTGCCTTCGAACTGGCAGCCACTGTGGACTACCTGTTCGGCTTCGATGCCACGGCAGGCGTGGTCGACGACTGGATGTACGCCCAGCTGGCCGAGTCCTACGTGTTCGACAAGGAAGTCCAGGACTTCATGCGCAAGTCGAACCCATGGGCATTGCGCGGAGTGACCGAACGCCTGCTCGAGGCCGCCGATCGGGGCCTTTGGGGTGAACCTGACGCGAACACCCTTGACCAACTGCGAGCTGTCTACCTCGAACTGGAAGGCCAGTTGGAGGATTGACCCCAGTACGGTGAACTAGCGGGCGTTCCGGCGCTGATCGTCCTTTAATGACAGGTAGTGGGTTCGGGTTCATCCGCAGGGTGAACCCGAACCGGCTCGGCGCCGTACTTGTGGTCGTCGTGGAAGGGATCCACCTGCGTGGTGCCCGCCAGAACAGGCGGTCGTCAAGGGGGGAGACAGGCCATGCGGATCGAGATGGTGGTGCTGACCACCGTTGCGGTCGCTGCCCTGTCGCTTGCCTGGTGGCTCACCTCGCCGAGGTTCATCGGCTGGCTCGTCGCTCGTCGTCTCCGCAAGTTGCGCACAGCCGCTCGATCGCTCTACCCGATGCTGACCGTGGTCGTCGACCCGTCCGAGGGCATTGTGGTGGTCAACAGGGCGGAGCCCTCGCCGCTGCCGACTCAGCGGTGCGCCGAGAGCCCGCCGGGTGAGGCGGTCGCACCGCCGGTGGCGCCCCTTCCTCGGGACTAGTGTCCTGCGCCGGAAATCCGCCTACAAAATCGGGCGAGTGACTCGAGGATCTCTTCGGCGGTCTTGGTCCAGATGAACGGCCGTGGATGGGTGTTCCAGTCAGCGATCCAGACGCGGATGTCCTTCTCCAGCGCTTGGACGCTGCGGTGGGTACCTCGGGTGATCTTCTGGTCGCTGAGAAAGCCGAACCAGCGTTCGACCTGGTTGATCCACGATGATCCGGTCGGGGTGAAGTGCATGCGGAACCTGGGGTGCTTGGCCAGCCAGGCCTTGATCGCCGGGGTCTTGTGAGTGCCGTAGTTGTCACAGACCAGGTGGACGGCCAGCTCCGCCGGGACCGTCTTGTCGATCGTGATGAGGAACTTCTTGAACTCGGCGGCCCGGTGCTGACGATGCAACTCGGCGATCACCGTGCCATCGGCGACGTCGAACGCGGCGAACAGGCTGGTGATGCCATTGCGGGCGTAGTCATGTGTGCGCCGCTCAGGCATACCCGGCATCATCGGCAGCACCGGCTGGGAGCGGTCCAGTGCCTGGATCTGACTCTTCTCGTCCACGCACAGCACCACCGCCCGCTCGGGCGGATTGTGGTACAGGCCAACGACATCGACGACCTTCTCCACGAACAATGGATCGGTCGAGAGCTTGAAGGTCTCGGCACGGTGGGGTTTGAGCCCGAAATCGCGCCAGATCCGGCCGATGGTCGACTTGCTCAGCCCGGACTTCTCCGCCATCGACGCCCGAGACCAGTGTGTGGCGTTGCGCGGGGTCTCCTCCAGAGTCGCCACGATCACCTCTTCGACCTGGTCCACCGTGATCGACGGCGGACGGCCCGGCCGTTCCTCATCGACCAGGCCCTCCAGCCGATGCTGGAGAAATCGCCTGCGCCACTTGGTCACCGTCGACGGGTGAACCCGAAGATCCTCGGCGATCTGCTTGCCTGGCAGGCCGTCCGCGCACGCCAGCACAATCCTGCACCGCTGTGCCAGCACCTGCGACGACTTCGCCCGCCGCGCCCACCGTTCCAGCGTTACCCGCTCCTGCTCGGTCAACGTCACCTCAGCAGGAGGACGTCCAATCCGCGCCATCAACCCAGACTAGACTTATGTGGCGGATTTCCGGCGCACGACACTAGTGTGCTGAGTCGTTAGTCGTTAGTTCGCCGGTAGGCGCAGGGCGCGGTATGCCGAGCCTGAAGCTGGAACCGGTGGTCCTGGCCGCTGAGGAACGCCGGGTGCTGGCGGCCTGGAGTCGCCGCCGCACACGGTGCAGGCGTAGGTGATGCGGGCGCGGATCGTGTTGCGCTGCGTCGAGGGGGCACGATGGGACAGGCCGCCGCAGATCTGGGCGTGTCGCGGGAGATGGTCTGCAAGTGGCTGCCCCGGTTCCTGACCGGCCGGCTGGAGGGCCTGTCGGACGAGCCTCGCCCGGGGCGGCTGCGGCTGATCACCAAAACCTTGGAGGAGACTTCAGGGGCAGGACACGCACTGGCCGCCCCGGGTGATGGCGCAGTCGGCGGGCCTGTCGCAGTCGGCGGTATCGCGGATCTGGCGGGCGTTCGGGCTCACGCCGCACGCGGTCAAGACCTGGAAGCTGTTAACCGATCCCCAGTTCGTGGGCAAGGGGTCCATCCAGATGCGGGCGATCGATGCCGACCGCGCCGATCCTGCCGCTGATGCCGACCACGCTGGCGCGGATGACCCACGACTACGCCCGGCACGGCACCACCAGCCTGTTCGCCGCCGTCGACATCTCCAGCGGGTCGGTGATCGACGCCGCGGTCCCGAGAGATCTGGACCTGCGCCTGCTGCTGGACAACCACGCCACGCACAAGACGCCCACGGTCACGCGGTGGCGCATCCGCCATCCACGGTTCCACCCGCACTCCACCCCGACCAGCAGTTCCTGGCTCAACCTGGTCGAGCGCTGGTTCGCCGAGTTGACTGCCCGCACGCTGCGCCGCTCTGCCCACTGCGTCGCCACCGTGCTCGAAGCCGGCGTCCGACGCTGGATCAACGAATGGAATACGGACCCCAGGCCGTTCGTGTGGACCACGACCACAGACCAGATTCTCGACACCCTCACCGCATACTGCGGCCGAATTAATGACTCACGACACTAGCTGAGGGAGTTTCACTTCTAGGACCGTGTCGTGACGGTCTACTTCCCCGGATAATCAATTCGAGTGACACGTACTTAACTCTTTCGGGGTAGTCGCCTTGTGTGGTTGATCTTCGGGTGTGTGCGAGGTGATCGACTGGAACCGGCTCAAACCTCGCTGGCCAGGCAGTTTCCTTGATCATGGCGGAATTTGTGACACCTTGTTGAAGTTTGCCTGCTCTTTTGTGACTATGGACCGGAGGAGTGATGAGTCATGAAAAAACTGAAAGATCTTGTGAGTGCAGTCGACGTGCTCGCGATGCAAGCAGCAGCGTCCCGGTCTGATGCGGACCTGGAGGAAATGATTCAGGTCTGCGCTCGGCAGTCGACCAGGCTGCAAGCGCTCGTTGCCGAACATGTTGCGGTCATGGCGGACAGACAGGCGGGCGATGCCTCTGGGAGTCGTGAACCGGCCGAGTTTCTCAAGAAGAAGTGCCACTACTCGGGACGGGAGGCGGCGGCGCTGTCCCGCGACGCGCAGGTGCTGAAGCAGTCCCTCCCAGTGACCAGGGAAGCGCTGAAGCGGGGTGAGGTCACCTGGTCTCATGCCAGGGCTGTAGTGCGTGCTGTTGATCAACTCGGCGTCGAGGAAGTTGCTGATCGCGAAGCACACTGGATCGGTGAGGTTGCCGCGCAACGCGGGCCGGAGCGACTTCAGCGCCTGATCCGGGCGAGGGTCTACGAGTCCGCGCCGGGGGCGACTGTTGATTGTGCTGACCGGCGCCGACGTACTCGTGAGTTGAAGTTGATTTTGCGAGACAACGCGGGCTACGACGTGAGGGGCTACCTGTCGCTGGAGGAGGGCGTGCTGATCAAACAGATCACCGCAGTCTCTGGCGCCACGGAGTTGGACGCTGTCATGTCGGTGCTCGGCCATTGGCTGCACGGTGACCAAGGCCCGATTCGAGCTCCCGGCGGACCGAGATTGAGGCTTGCCGCAGATGAAGTGGCGGCAGTGCCGCAAGAAGAGGGAGGCCGAAGAGGGCAGGCTGCCGGCGCCGAGTACAGCCGTCGGCCCCAGCCAGCTGCCTGTGTGTGATGGCTCTTGTTGCGGGAGGAGGTCAAGGTCGTCGATGGACGTTACCTGCTCACTCAGCACGTGAGGAGACGGTGAACGATCTATCCGTCCAACTTCGAGCCGAGCCGCATTGCGCTGTTTAAACAATCAAGAGCAGAGCCTTGGCGACTCGCGTCGACCGTGTCGACAGAGCCGTTCCAACGCAGGCCGAACTGGTGGTGCAAGTTGCTGTTCGCGTACCAGATCGCGTTGGCGTTGCGCGTGGCGAACTGGAGATAATCTGATGAGGGGGCGATCTGGTTCAGGCTGACCAGACTGCGGACGAAGATTCCCTTGAACTGAGTCTGATCGACATTGCACATCGGTTCGCACGGCTCGTGCAAGATGCCGCTCTTGTCGGTGAGGGACGACATGGCAGACTTGGCGATTCTGGTTGCGGAATCGATGTAGTCGTGTTGTCCGGTAAGCTTGTACAGGTCTGTGAGGCCGTCGACGATCACGCCCTGGTTGTAGCTCCAGATCGTGCCGGCGTTGTTGCGGCAGTTCGAGCTCAAGCCGTCGTTCACGAGGTTGCGGTCGTTGATCATCCCGCTGGAGTGGAACCAGTTCCAGTCGAGTTCCGCCCAGGTGCGGTAGTTGGCCGAAGCTGCGCCCTGCGTGCGCAAGGCCAGTTTGGCCGCGAGCGAGATGAACAGCTCGTTCGGGATCGCGTTCTTGTAATCGCGGGACTTCGACCACCAGATTCCGCCACCGCAGGTGCGGTCCCATCCGCTGGCGATGTCGGTGAACAGCGATTCAGCGAGCACTAGATAGCGGTGTTCGTGGGTGATGTCATACGCCTGAACCCAGGTGAGTGCCCACCATCCCTCATCGTCGTAGAAGTCGTTCTGGAAGGAGGTGTCGATCTTTGCGTCGTAGGTTGTGGCTGCGTGCTCCATGCCCCGTGTGTCCCCAAGCAGTTTCGAGGACACCAACTGGGCTTGTAGTTCGTTCGCGGCGTTCCACCAGTTTGTCGTCTCGTAGACGCCTGTTTTGGGGACGTACCACGCATCGAGTGCGGCAGCTCCAGCCGAGATCCAGCTGCGGAGCGGCCCGCGGTCAGGTGCTGCGCCAGTGGTTGCTGTCGTCGATGCGACGACAGCAACCACACAGCAGAAGATCAGTGCCAGGCGCGAGACCACGTGGTCGATACTCCCAGATCAAGATCGGAAGCTGGCGGCCACCTTGAGGAAGCTGTCGTTGCCCTCGGTTTCACCGATCGAGATTCGGGCGCCTTCGCCAGGGAACGGTCGAACCATCACCCCAGCCTGCTGCGCAGCGGCGGCGAACTCGTCCGTACGGTCGCCGAGCCGCAGCCACACGAAGTTGCCCTCTGAGGCAGGCACATTCCAGCCCTGGTCGCGGAGCGCGTCCAGGACCCTGCCGCGCTCCTTGGTCAGCGCCTCGACTCGTTCGAGCAATTCGTGCTCGGCACGCAGGGAGGCAATGGCAGCGTCCTGAGCGATCTGGCTGACACCGAACGGAACAGCGGTCTTGCGTAGGGCGGCAGCCACGGGCGCAGGAGCCACGGCGAAGCCGACTCGCAGTCCGGCCAGTCCGTATGCCTTGGAGAAGGTACGCAAGATCGCTACATTCGATCGGTGGCGATAGATGTCCAGCCCATCGGGCACTTCGGCGTCACGTACGAATTCTCGGTACGCCTCATCGATCAGTACGAGGACTCGGGAGGGTACCTGGTCCAGGAATCGTTCCAACTCGGCGCGCTGGATCTGGGTGCCGGTCGGGTTGTTCGGGTTGCACAGGATCACCAGCTTGGTCCGCTCGGTGATGGCTGCGGCCATGGCGTCCAAGTCGTGGTGCTCGTCGGCGGTCAGCGGAACCTGGACCGACCTGGCGCCAACGGCCTTGACGATGATCGGGTACGCCTCGAATGACCGCCAGGCGTAGACGACCTCGTCCCCGTCGTCGCAGGTGGCCTGAACCACCTGCTGGATGACGCCGACACCGCCGGTACCAGTGGCGATGTGTTCGGCGGGCACACCGAAGCGTTCGCCGATGGCAGCGATGAGCTGAGTGCACGCCATGTCGGGGTACCGGTTGAATCCGCTTGCCGCGTTCGACAGGGCTGCCAGCACGCTGGGCAGCGGGGGGTTGGGGTTCTCGTTGGAGGACAGCTTGAACGCAGGTGCTCCGTCCGCGCCAACGGCGGGCTTGCCGGGTTTGTACGCGGGGAGGTCCGCCAACGCGGATCGGAGCCTCGGTCCAGCGTCAGTGCTCGCCTCAACGGGCTGGTTCCCGGCCGCGGTCATCGCATCCTCCTCAAGAAGTCCCGAACGCGGTCACTCTACGAGCCTGTCCGGTGAAGCTGGCCGAAAGCGGGACAAATGAACCTCCGACCAGGGGCAGGCCCGAACAACGTCCCGTGGTCATGCGGTGGCCAGCTCGTACAGCCTCGCGATGTCCTCGTCGAAGTACGTGCTGTAGGACACATCAGCGGTGTCGCCGCCGCCGTCGTGACCGCCGATCACCCCGATGACAGTGCCCAGCCCGCTTGTGGCATCACGGTTGGTGACCCAAGGGCTGCCGCTGGTGCCGTCTGTGTAGCCGGGGCAACTGAACCGCATCTGGTAGCTGCTGAACCTCACGGCACTCTCACGACAGCTGAGCTGCCTGTCCGACTCGTCCGGATAGCCGCTGACCTGCACGTCTGTGGGCAGTTGGTGGTTGGCGCCGAACAGGTTGGCCCCGGTGACGTCTTCCACCTGGCGACTGCCACCCACCTCCCGGACGGTCATGAAGCCGACATCGAGGTCTGGATCCGAGGAGTTGAGCCAGCCCTGCGCGACGACCATCCGCACGGGCTCCCACACTCCGAATGGCGCCTGCCCGTCGTGGTAACCGGGCACGAACGTGATCTTCGTGTTGTAGCGGCCGCCAGCCCCGTCGTGCAGGCAGTGCGCGGCCGTCACAACGAGGTTGCCCGCCGGGCTGTGCACCACGCTGCCGCTACAGAAGTGGCTGTTGTCCCCGTTGGCGTCCACGGAGAACAACGCGCCGACCACGGGGTTCAGGCCGTTCGGAACAGCAGCCGGCACGGAGGTGGGGGACACAGTGCGGGAGGCGTCCCACTGGTCGGCGGACTCGTTCGCCTCAGCCTCGGACACCTGGTGCACGCCCTGACTCGGATCGGTACCGCCAGCGGCGTCGGAGACCAGGAAGAAGCTGCCAGCAAGCACAGTCACAGCGGTCACAGCGGACATGGCAGTCCGTCGACTCGTGCTCACCACGACCCCACACCACCACATCGGACCTGGCCGCGCATCAGCGGGCCATCACCTCTCGACAGTGTCCAGCCAGTTGTCGATCTCGGTGAGGGCCCGGCTGCGAACCGGTTCCGAGGACAGGAACAGGTCGTGCATGCCGTCCTCGACGCCCACCACGGTGACCTGGCTGCCGATGCTGGGCGCCCACCGAACCATGTGCTCGACGTCCAGCACGGTGTCGGCCAGCATCGCGCCGGGCGACCACTGCTTCGACTTGAGTAGGCTCTTGGCAGCGTGCAGCACAAGCACCGGCACGCGCACGTCGAGACCACGGTGCAGTTTGGCGTGCTGGCGTCGAACTGTGCGCAGCCACCCAGCACGCACGGGAAAGCCTTCCACCGGCTTCCAGTTCGTGTTGAAGTCCCACTCCCCGTGGTGCTCGTGGTGCAGGCTCACGCCGTAGACGTGGTCCATCTCGTGCTGGACCACCGCTGACGGCCGAAGGCCACCGAGCAGGTCGACCGCCTTCGTGCCGACCGTGCGGAGGAACCAGTTCTCGGCGAGGTCCAGCCACGGGCTGTTGAGCACGAGGGCGTCCAGCACACCATCGGCGCGACGCTCATGCGCCCACATGACGCCGATCAGACCGCCCGTGGAATGCCCCAGCAGGGTGAGCCGGTCATGCCCGTGCTCCTCGCGGATGATCCGGACCGCGGCGTCGATCTCCTCGAAGTGGTAGCTCAGGTCGGTGACGAAGTTCGGCACCTGGCCATCACGCAGCGAACGGCCGTAGCCGCGCAGGTCGACGGCGTAGAAGTCGTAGCCAAGGGCGGCAAAGTGTTCCGCGACGTGGCGCTGGAAGAAGTAGTCGGTGAATCCGTGCACGTAGAGCACTGCGCCCCGGGCGGCTTGCGCGCAGCGGTGCACCACGAGGGTCGCGACGTTCTCACCGCCAGGGCCCGCGCCAACGGGAAGGGCGCCGAGTGGCAGGGGCAGCGAGTCGAAACCATCACCGAGCACGTCACGTTCCACGCCGCACAGTATCAACGCCGACCAGGTGGGAAGCGTGTGTGACGTGCCGGACGGGGCGACGCACGCGTGGTGCGCGCGTCGCCCGCAGCCGGTCAGGCTGCCCGCACCTCAAGCGGCAGCTTGTTCACGCCGACCATCGTCCAAGGACTGCGGTACTCGACCGGGACGTCGTCAGCGATCGAGATGTCCTTGTACCGGTCCAGCAGGATCTGCAGCGCGATCTTCGCCTCCAGCCTGGCTAGCGGCGCACCCAGACAGAAGTGCACGCCGTGCCCGAAGGTCAGATGGGGGTTCGGCTTGCGGTGCATGTCGAACCGGTTCGGTTCGGCGAAGACACGCTCATCCCGGTTGGCGGCCGTCAGCCACGGGATGACCACCTGGCCAGCTGGGATCACCGCGCCGCCGATCTCGACCTCGGACTTGGTGATGCGGGCCAGGCGGGGGAACGGGGTGCGCAGCCGCAGCACTTCCTCGATCGCCGCGGGTAGCGCAGCCCCGTCCGTACGTAGCTCCGCCACGACTTCGGGCTGCTCGTCGAAGCAGACCACGCTGTTGCCGAGCGTCGCGGTCGTGGTGATGTGCCCGGCCAGCAGGAGCAGCCCGACGAAGCCGACGATCTCCTCGTCCTCCAGTCGCTCGCCGTCCACCTCCGCCTGGACCAGCTTGCTGGTGAGGTCCTCGCCGGGCCTGGCTCGGCGAGACCGGATGTAGTCGAGGAAGTAGCTGTTCATCTCGCGCATCGTCGGCGCGATCGTGTCGAGTGCTTCCTCGTTGACCCGGATCACCGACTGCTCCGGATCGACCTGCCTGCTCAACAGGGTGTCCGCCCAGGTGCGGAACATCGCCTGATCGGAGGTGGGCACACCGAGCAGATCCGCGATCACGATCACCGGCAGCGGGTAGGCGAGTTCGTCGATCAGGTCGAACCGGCCGCCGTCCCGCACGCCGTCCAGCAGTTGCTCAGTCAGCTCGGTGATCCTCGGCGCCAGTCCGGCGACGACCTTCGGCGTGAACGCCTGGCTCACCAGCGTGCGCAGCTTCCGGTGCTGCGGGGCATCCATGCCCACGAAGTTGCCACGCTGGAACAGCTTGAAGTCCTCCTGCTGCGGTTGCAGTGCGGACAGGTCCGAGGAGAACGTCGCGGGGTCCGAAAGCACCCTGCTGACCTCGGGGTGCCCGAGCACCTGCCAGCACTCCTGTTTCTCGTTGTAGGTGACCTGCCCCCGCGCGCGCTCCGCTTCCAACCAGGTGAGTAGGTCGTTGAGGTTGTCGTGCGCCATGGCCATGTCAGATCAGTCCCCCTTGGGTGGTGTGCCGTGCATACCGGCGACCATGACCAGGCGCAGTTGTTCGAACAGCGCGATGATCTTGGATGCCAGTGCGCGCAGCAGGTCAGGATCGGGTGTGCCCGCAACCTCGACGCAGTTGCGGATCACTGTCGCGAGGGCGTCGGCCCTGCTCTCCAGGTCCAGTTCGTGCTTGCCCGCCATCATGGGATCGACCAGGTAGAACCCGGTCTGGATGGCACCGAGGGCGTACTGCTGCGCGGGGATGTCCAGATCGGTGCGCACGAGTCCGTGCTCGCGCAGCAGCCCATAGAGCTCACCGGTCAGGTCCAGCTTCATCTCCGTCAGCCGGGCGATCGAGGTCTCGTGGGCAAGTGCGCCCAGCACATCGGAGTCCCGGCTGAACATCGCGCGCAGCAGCGGTCGTCCCATCACACCGAGATAGACCCGGCGGGCCTGGCGGTGTGGCAGCAACTCGGCGGGATCCGCCTGTATCGCGGCGATCATCTGGTCGAACAGGCCGAGTGAGTCGCGGATCAGGACTGCGAGGAACAACGCCTCGCGAGTCTTGAAGTGCAGGTAGACCGTGCCCTTGCCGATTCCGGCGAGTTTGGCCACCTCGTCGATGGTGACCCGGCGGTAGCCCCAGCGCAGCACCAGTTCCGCTGCCGCGTCCAGGATCCGCTCACCGCGTTCCAGGTACCTCGACTCGCTCATGCCCGACGCTCTCCCAACTTCGACTCGTGACCATATTTGATAATTGGTCATCGGTCATGAGTCAAGGTAGACCTGGGGTGCGGGTGCGTCAACGGACTTTCGGGTGTCACACGCGTGTGTGGCTCTGCTTGTGCGTGCGAGCCAGGTTCAGTTGCGTTGACGCCATGGTGATGGGAGCCGCAGTTCGGCTTGGACTGTTCGTGACGGCGTTGGTCGTGGCCACTGCGGGGATCGCCGCCGCTCAGCCGAGCGTCGTGGGCGGTGAGCGCGTGAGCCTCGCTGAACGGCCCTGGGTCGTCTACCTGACCGACTCGTCCGGTTTCCAGTACTGCGGTGGCGCGCTCGTTGCGTCGGACAAGGTCGTCACGGCTGGGCACTGCGCGGTCGACCGCCTGCCGGAGGACGTCCGGGTGGTCGTGGGCAGGGAGGACAAACTCAGCGCCTCAGGGCAGAGCGTGCCGGTCGACCAGATCTGGTTGCACCCGGGCTACCGGCGTGATCCCGCTGCCGGTGCCGATGTCGCGGTGCTCACGCTCACGCGCCCGGTTCGCGCCAGGCCGGTTCCGATCAGCGCCGACAGGGACAGGGGTGCGCCGGGCAGGGTTGCCACCGTGCTCGGATGGGGCCGGACCAGTGAGACCGGGCCGGTGTCCGAGTTCCTGATGGGCGCTCAGGTGCCGATCGCCTCGGACGACCAGTGCCGGCGTGCTTATGCCGAGTACGACTCGAGGGTGATGCTGTGCGCCGGCTACAAGGCGGGCGGGGTGGACACGTGCCAAGGCGACTCGGGTGGCCCGTTGGTGGTCGACGGCGAACTCGTCGGCATCACCTCGTTCGGCGAGGGCTGCGCTCGTGCGGGCAAGTACGGCGTTTACACCCGGGTGGCGAGCTATGCGCCGCTGATCCAGGCTCAGTTGGGGCCATGACCGGAACGGTCTACACCGATCGACCCTTGTGCGCTGAGTGACCATTCTGTTGCTCTGTGTTTGCCCTAGTTGGGTATACCCCGTTTGGGGTTTATGAGAGGAGATCGCCATGGCGGTATCCCTGCCCCGCCTGCGTTCGCTCATCGGAGCGCTCGCGGTCGCCGCGCTGGTCCCGATGGCTGGCGTCAGCGTCGCGGCAGCCGACCAGCCCAGCCCCTCCGGCGTCCTGCACCCGAACATCGTCGGCGGTACGAAGGCCAGTACCTCGACCTACCCGTTCGTGGTCTTCCTGACTGACAGCACCGGTTTCCAGTTCTGCGGTGGCACGCTGGTCAAGCCGAACAAGGTGGTCACGGCGGCGCACTGCACCGTCGGTGAGTCCGCGGCCAACATCCGCGTTGTCGCCGGTCGCGACGACAAGCAGAGCACCGCCGGCACTGTCTCGAAGGTCAGCAAGATCTGGATCCACCCGAGTTACCAGGACGCCACCAAGGGCAGCGACGTGTCGGTGCTGACCCTGTCGACCAGCCTGACCCAGTTCACGCCGTTGCCGCTGGCTGCCACCACTGACACCGCGCTGTACAAGGAGGGCACCGCCGCGACCATCCTCGGCTGGGGTGACACCACCGAGGGCGGGTCGGCCTCTCGGTACCTGCTCAAGGCGACAGTGCCGCTGACCAGCGACGCCACCTGCAAGAAGGCGTACGGCGAGTACAGTTCCACCGCGATGGTCTGTGCCGGATACCCGCAGGGTGGCACGGACACCTGCCAGGGCGACTCCGGCGGTCCGCTCGTCGCCGGCAACAAGCTGATCGGCATCACCTCGTGGGGCCAGGGCTGCGCCGAGGCCGGTTATCCAGGCGTCTACACCCGGGTCGCCACCTACAGTTCGCTGATCACCCAGCAGCTCGGCTAGTCATGTCCAGTGCTCGTCCGCCGCTCCTGGTTCCCGGCGGACGAGCACCTGTTCAGCTCAGCACCAGGCCGATCGAGATCGACAGGAAGGCCGCTGCCGAGACGGCGTCCAGGGTGTTGCTCACGGCGGGGCGCTTGAGCTTGCCGGACACGCGTGCGGCGGCGAGCACGATCATGCCCTCCCAGCACAGCGCCATCACCATGAAGCAGGCGGCGAGCAGACCGAGCTGCGCGACCTTGTCACCCGATCCGATGAACTGCGGCAGGAACGCCAGCGAGAACAGAAGCATCTTCGGGTTGGCGATGCTGGACAGGAAGCCCTGTCGGAACGGGTGCTTCACCACGGGCCGGTCGGTGGGCTCACCCTGCTGGCGGGCCGGTTGCCGCACCAGGTCGCGGACGATCGTCAGAGCGAGGAACGCCAGGTAGGCGGCACCGAGCCAGCGCAGCACGGTCAGTGCAGGTGGGAAGCTCGCCAGGGTGACGCCCAGCCCGAGCACCACTGCTCCGAGTTGGACCGCGCTCGCCGTCTGGACTCCCGCTAGCGCGAGCACTCCGGCCTTGGTCCCGGCCCGCACCGAGGTGCGTAGCAGCAGGAACACGTCCATGCCCGGGGTCAGGATGACCACGGCGCTTGCGAGCAGGAAGGCAGGGAGGATCGAGAAGTCGAAGATCATGAGGTGCTCCGATCCAACCGGGGCGTCGCCGAATAAACGCCCGCTTCTCGCCGGTCAGGCGAGCTTTCTTTCGCTTTGATGCGATCCTAACGGGAAGATCTTCGGTTTTGACACGATCGGGTGTGTGATCTGTGCGCCAGCGGACACGGTGCTGTCGATCGGTTACGGTTCGTGGTCTCCACCGTTGTCCCTCAGGAGAGCTGGCTGTGCCTTCCTCGACTTCTTCTGCCGCGCGCAGGTCCTCGGTCGTTGTCCGACGCTCCGTGCTGGCGCTGGGGGCACTGCTGCTCTGCGCGGGCGGCGTGGTCGCGGGTGTGTCGCAGTCCGCTGACGCGCAGCCGCGGATCGTCGGCGGCAACGAGGCCAGTACGACCACGAGCCCGTGGGTCGTCGCGCTCACCACCGACTCAGGCGAGTTTTTCTGCGGCGGCACCCTGGTGCAGTCGAACAAGGTGGTCACGGCGGCGCACTGCGTCACGCAGCAGAGCGCGACCGGGGGCCTCATGAAGAAGCGCCCTGGCTCGCTGCGCGTGGTTGCCGGTCGCACCGACCTCCGCGGGGCGGACGGTGTCGACGCGCGTGTCAGTTCGGTCTGGTACGACCCGGCGTTCCGCGATGTGAGCAGCGGCGCCGACGTCGCCGTGCTCACGCTGACCCGTCCGCTGCTGTACCGCACGCTGCCCCTCGTCGCGGCCGGTGACCAGCGGCCCTACGCCGCGGGCACCAAGGCGACCGTGCTGGGGTGGGGCCGCACCGGTGAGAACGAGCCAGCCTCGCCCACGCTGCAGTCCGTGGTCGTGCCGGTGATGGCCGACGCCGAGTGCTCGCGCGACGCGGCCGAGTTCGCAGCCGGGTCGATGGTGTGCGCCGGGTATCCTGAGGGCGGTCGCGATGCGTGCGCCGGTGACTCCGGTGGACCGATGGTGGTCGACGGGCGGCTGGTCGGCATCGTGTCTTGGGGTGATGGGTGCGCCCGCGCGGGCAAGCCCGGGTTCTACACGCGGTTGAGCCAGTACAGCGCCGAAGTCGTCGCCCAGTTGCGGTCGTGATATTCAGGCGTGGTGACCTTCCACGCCACCTTGCGCCGTGAGTGGGCTGCTGACCTGACCGCCAGCCAGCTCTACGACCTGTTGCGACTCCGGGTCGATGTGTTCGTCGTCGAGCAGACGTGCCCCTACCCGGAGCTCGACGGGCACGATCTTGAACCGGCCACCAGGCACTTCTGGCTGGAGGTCGAGGGTCGGGTCCTGGCCACCCTGCGACTGCTCGAGGACGCCGAGAACTCGTTCCGGATCGGCAGGGTCTGCACAGCTGCGGATGCGCGCGGCAACGGATTGTCAGGGCGCCTGCTGGAAGCGGCCCTGGCCGAGGTCGGCTCGGCCCAGTGCGTGCTGGATGCGCAGACCCAGGTGGCGGGCTTCTACGCCTCGCACGGGTTCGTGCCCGAAGGCGACGAGTTCCTGGAGGACGGCATCCCGCACATCACCATGCGCCGCGCTGCTGTGCTCAGTCCTTGAGCCAGGCGAGGACGGTCCCCATGCCGACCTGCCAGTGCCGCACGAGCGAGTGAGCCGCCCTGGCCATGTCTCCGTCCTCGATCGCGTCCAGGACCTCGCGGTGCTGCTGGTCGGCGTCCTCGCGACTGCCGACGCGGCGCATGTACTCCAGCTCGTAGCGCGACAGGTTCGTGCGCAGCTTGGCGACAAGCTCGATCAGGCTGGTGTTGCCCGAGCTGGCGACGAGCTGCTCATGGAACCGGGTATCGGCCTGCCAGCGGTGTACCGGTTCCTGTTCCTCGGTGATCTGGTCTGCCAGTTCGCGCAGCTGGACGAGGTCGAACTGGCCCGGTGAGGAGGTGGTCAGCGCGAGCCCCTCGAGAGTCGCGAGGATCGGGTAGAGCTCGGCGGCCTCCCGGTGCAGCAACGGCTTGACGACGAATCCCTTGGCCAGCGCCGACCTGAGCACACCGTCCGCCTCCAGGCGCAACAGCGCTTCGCGGACCGGCGTGCGCGACACGGCGAGTTCCTTGGCCAGGGACGCCTCGGTCACGGCCTTGCCAGGGGCGAGCTCGCCGCCGGCGATCAACGCGACGATCCGGCTGTAGACCGCCTCACGCAGGGGCTCTGGCCGAGTGATGGGACCCGTCATGGTGTTCATCGTATACGATAGACATTATGGCGGAGATCGCGGTGTCCCGTATCGAACGAGCTGTTGACGTGATCGACCCGGTGTTCCTGCGCAGCCCGCTGGTCAGTGACGACCAGCTCTCCGCCGCGCTGGGGCGCGAGGTGCTGGTCAAGGTCGAGACGGTGAACCCGATCCGCTCGTTCAAGGGACGCGGCGCCGACTACTTCGTCAGCGGGTTGGCGGCCGGGCAGCGCGTGGTGTGCGCCTCCGCGGGCAACTTCGGTCAGGCGATGGCTTACGCCGGTCGGCGCCGCAGTGTGCAGGTACGGGTGTACACGGCACTGAGTGCCAACCCGGCGAAGGTCGCCAGGATGCAGACCTTGGGCGCTGAGATCGTGCAGGTCGGCGCGGACTTCGACGTGGCCAAGGATGCCGCGCGCGAGCTGTCCCGGCAGGATCCGAGCTGGGTCTTCGTCGAGGACGGCCACGAACCGGCCGTCGCGGAGGGGGCGGGCACGATCGGGCTCGAACTGCTGGCGGCCACGGACCTGGACGCTGTTGTCCTGCCGGTGGGCAACGGGGCGCTGATCACGGGCGTCGGCCGGTTGCTCAAGGAGCGCTCCCCGTCGACCAAGGTCGTGGGGGTGTGTGCCAGGGGTGCCGTGGCGATGCTGGAGGCGTGGCGCACCGGCCGCGTCGAGCCCACAACGAGTGTCGACACGATCGCGGACGGCATCGCGGTCCGGGTACCTGTGCCCAACGCGGTGCGGTGGATGCGCGAGGTCGTCGACGAGGTGGTCGCCGTACCCGATTCAGCTCTGGTCGACGCGATGCGGTTGGCAGCCGACACGCTCGGGTTGGTGCTCGAACCTTCGGGGGCGGCCGGGCTGGCCGCGATCGCCGAGCACGACTTGCCGGCGGGACGGATCGCGACCGTCCTCACCGGCAGCAACGTGAGTCCAGGTCTGGTGCGCTTGGCGGCCTAACGCGGTGCGGTGCGCGTGATGACCTCGACGGCACGGTCCAGGTCGGACTCGGTGAGGTCTGCGCGTGCGGTCAACCGGAGCCGGGAGATCTGGTCCGGGGTCGACGGCGGGCGGAAGCAGCCCACCAGGACCCCTTCCTTGCGGCAGTCGCTCGACCACGCGACGGCCGCGTCCGGCGAGGGTGCGCGGACGGACACGACGGCGGCGGTCGGCTCGCTGGCGGTGAGCCCGGCGGCACGCAGTCGGTTGGCCAGTTCGAGGGCGTTGTTCCTGGCACGTTCCGGGAGGCTCGGTTCCTCCTTGATGACACGCAGTGCTGTCAAGGCCGCGGCGGCACTGCCGGGCGCCAGACCCGTGTCGAAGATGAAGCTCCGCGCGGTGTCCACCAGGTGCTTGATGACCCGTCGAGGTCCGAGGATCGCGCCGCCCTGGGCGCCGAGCGACTTCGACAGCGTGATGGTGGTGACGACGTTGGGCGCCCCGGCCAGCCCGGCCTCGTGCACCGCACCGCGGCCGCCCTCGCCCACGACGCCGAGTCCGTGGGCGTCGTCGACGACCAAGGCGGCGCCGTGTTTGCCGCAGGCTTCGGCGTAGGCGGCGAGCGGGGCGAGATCGCCGTCGACGGAGAACACCGAGTCGGTGACGACCAGCGCGCGCTGCTTCTTGCGAGTCGCGAGCGCGTGCCGCACCGCCTCGGGATCGCAGTGCGCCACGACGGCGACGTCGGCCTTGGACAACCGGGTGCCGTCGATGAGCGAGGCGTGGATCAGTTGGTCGGCCACGATCGCGGTGCCGGGTCCGGTGAGTGCGGCCACGGCGGCGAGGTTGGCCATGTACCCGGAGGAGAACACCAGCGCGGCCTGCGCACCGCAGAACGAGGCGAGCTCCAGCTCGAGTTCGGTGTGCAGTTCGGTGGAGCCGGTGACCAGGCGCGAGCCGGTGGAACCCGCTCCCCACCTCAACGACGCAGCCGCGGCAGCCCCGGCCACGCGCTTGTCCCGGGTCAGGCCGAGGTAGTCGTTGCTGGCCAGGTCGAGCGCGTCGGAGCCGGCCGGTCGCGGGCGCACCTGGCGGGTGAGTCCGGCGCGGCCCCGGGCTTGTGCCCGTACGTCGATCCAGTCGAAGACCTGCTCGGGGGATTCCGCCTGGACAGCTGTTCCACTCGGTAGCGTGCTGGAGGTCACGCCGCCCAGTCTCGCATCGCTACTAACGTCACCCTGGTGCCGGTCACCGAAGGACTGAGAGCTGCGACAACGGTCGCGGGGCTCGACCTGTTCGCGCCCGAGTTCGTCGCCGATCCGCACCCGGTGCTGCGTGCGTTGCGCGAGGACAGTCCGGTTCACCACGACGCGCGGACCGGGCTCTGGTTGGTGAGCCGGTACGCGGACGTCCGGGCCGCGCTGCTGGACACCGAGTCGTTCCACCCCGACAACGCGCTCACCGCGATCACCCCGCTCTCCGGCGAGGCCAAGCGGGTGCTGGCCAGGGCCAGGTTCGGGTTGCCCCCCACGCTGGCCAACAACGGCACGGACTCGCACGCCGGTCTGCGCAGGTTGGTCGGGCAGTACTTCACGCAGGCCCGGGTCGAGGCCGCGGTGCCCTTGGTGCGCGAGCTGGTGGCGGACCGGCTCAGGCAGGTGAGCGGACGGTGCGACCTGGCATTGCACATTGCATACGATGTGCCAGCTCTGGTGCTGCTGCACATGCTCGGCGTCGGCCAGGTGGACATGCCCGTGTTCAAGGCGTGGTGCCACTCCTCGCTGGAGCTGTTCTGGGGCAATCCCGACCATGACCGCCAACTGCGGATCGCGGCCGACGCGGGCGCCTTCCACCAGTGGCTCGGTGATCGGTTGGCCGTCGCGGGCGAGGGTGAGGACCTGTTCTCGGCACTGGTCAGGCACCGGGCGCCTGGTGACCGCCCGCTCACCAGGAAGGAAGCGGTGGCGGTCTGCTACTTCCTGCTGATCGCGGGCCAGGAGACGACGACTCAGCTCCTGGCGACGATGCTGCGCCGCGCGGCGGGTGAGCCGCAGTTGTGGCGGCGGATGCACGAGGGCGAGCCGGGACTGGTGGAGCACTTCGTCGAGGAGGTGCTCAGGCGCGAGCCGCCCGTGGTGACCTGGCGCCGGATCACCAGCAAGCCCGTGACACTCGGTGCCACCGAACTGCCAGCGGGTGCGCACGTGCTGCTGATGCTGGCCGGTACGGGGTCCGATCCCGAGGTCGTAGACGAGCCTGAGAGCTTCTGCCCGGGCAGGGCGCAGGCGCGGCGCCACCTCGCGTTCGGGTACGGCCGCCACTTCTGCCTCGGGGCGGGCCTGGCGCGGATGGAGGCCGCCGAGGTGTTGCGTGCCGTGACGGCTCGACTGCCCGAGGTGGAGCTACTCGACGAGGAGCCGCCCATGTTGGGGCTGCTGTCGTTCCGCGCACCGCTTGAGGTGCGGGTCAGGGCCTGAAGCCGTCCCCAATTAGGTGAAAGTTATTCACAACTGTCTTGCCTCCGTGGGGTGGTGCTGACCACACTGGCTCGCTGGTATCGCCTCAGCGTGGAGGAATCCGATGACCCATGGGGTGGGCGCGCGCCGCGCGCTGGTCTCCGCAGTCCTCGCCGTCGTCTCACTGCTCTCGATGGGTGTTGGCACCGCTTCGGCGGCAGCACCACCTCGCTACGACCACTACGTGGCACTGGGTGACTCGTACACCTCGGGGCCGTTCATCCCGTGGATGCGGCTCAGCCCGATCGGCTGCGCGCGGTCGACCAACAACTACCCGTCCTGGGTGGCCTCCCGCCTGGGCATCGGGGACTTCACCGACGTCAGCTGTGGTGGGGCGGACACCACCAACATGACCAAGTCGCAGAGCGTGCCGCTGTTCGGCACCAACTCGCCGCAGTTCGCCGCGTTGAACAAGGACACCGACCTGGTGACGATCGGCATCGGCGGCAACGACTACGGCGTGTTCGGCAGCGTGGTGAACACCTGCCCCACCCTGCGTGACTCCGACCCGGTGGGCGCACCCTGCCAGCGCCACTTCACCGTCAACGGGGTGGACACCCTGCTGGCCAGCATCGCCAAGACCGAGCAGAACATCACCGAGGTGGTCAGGCAGACCCGCAAGCTCGCGCCGAAGGCGAAGGTTCTTCTCATCGGCTACCCGCGCATCGTGCCGCCGACCGGCTACTGCCCGGACATCCTGCCCATGGCCGACGGCGACTACCGCTACCTCGACTCGATCGAGCGCGCGCTGAACACGGCGGTGGCCAACGCGGCCAAGGCTGGTGGCGGGACGTACGTCGACACCTACGGGCCCTCGCTGGGGCACGACGCCTGTGCGGGCGACGGCGCCGCGTGGGTCCAGGGCAAGTCGTTCAACCTGTTCGCGGCCTTCCCGTACCACCCGCTCAAGGCGGGCATGGTGGCCGAGGCCGCGATCATCGCCGACCTGCTCACCGGTCAGCAGCCGAGCAGGGCACGCGCGGAGCAGGCGGTGCGCGCGGCGGCGGGGCAGCGCCAGCCGCAGGTCAACGATGTGAACACGCTCACGCAGCTGGCCAGGTCGCTCGGCCAGGGCTGAGCGCTCCAGCGCACGTGCAGGGGGCGTACCCGGTGTTCGGCGCCGGGTACGCCCCCTGCGCACGCTTGGTCGGTGCGCCTGCCGGATGCGACGATGCCGCCTGATCAGACAGCGAGGTGCGTGCGAGGAACCCGGTGCGAGTCCGGGACGGTCCCGCCACTGTGACCGGGTTACCCACCCGGGAGTCAGGAACTCGGCCCCTCGGCCCCCGACCTGGGCGTGGACACCCGAGGAAGGAACCCAGTGCGCATCACCGGCGACCAATCGACCGCCGCGGAGGTGGGGGCATGACGGCCCGCTTCCCGTTCTCCGCAGTGGTCGGGCACGAGGACCTGCGGCTCGCGCTGCTGCTCAACGCCGTGCACCCCGCGATCGGCGGTGTGCTGGTCCGAGGTGAGAAGGGCACCGCGAAGTCGACGATCGTGCGCGCGCTCGCGGCGCTGCTGCCGGAGCTGGAGGTCGTCGCGGACTGCCGCTTCGCCTGCGACCCGGCCGCACAGGACCCGGCCTGTCCGGACGCACCCCACGGGGTTGCGACGCGGCGCAGGCCCGCGAGCCTGGTGGAGTTGCCGGTCGGCGCGACCGAGGACCGGCTCGTCGGTTCGCTGGACCTGGAGCGCGCGCTCACCGAGGGCGTGCGCGCCTACCAGCCGGGCCTGCTCGCGGCGGCGCACCGTGGAGTGCTCTACGTGGACGAGGTCAACCTGCTGCACGACCACCTGGTGGACCTCCTGCTCGACGCCGCCGCCATGGGACGCGCCCACGTGGAACGTGAAGGCGTCTCCGTTTCGCACGCTGCCTCCTTCCTGCTCGTCGGCACGATGAACCCCGAGGAGGGCGAGCTCCGGCCGCAGCTGCTCGACCGCTTCGGGCTGACCGTGCAGGTCGCGGCAGCCCGGGACGTGTCGACCAGAACCGAGGTGATCCGCCGCAGGCTGGCCTACGAGGCCGACCAGGACGGGTTCGCGGCGAACTGGGCGGACGCCGACGCCGAGCTGGCCGTACGCATCGAGAAGGCGCGCGCCGCGCTGGCCGGGGTCACGCTGCCGGACACGGAACTGCGCCGCATCGCCGCGATCTGTGCCGCCTTCGAGGTGGACGGGATGCGCGCCGACCTGGTCGTCGCGCGCACAGCGGTGGCCAACGCGGCGTGGCGCGGCGGGGACACGGTGACCGAGCAGGACGTGGAGGTCGCGGTCCGGCTCGCGTTGCCGCACCGGCGCCGACGTGACCCGTTCGACGAGCCGGGGATCGAGGAGGAGCAGCTCCAGGAGGCGATGCAGCAGGCCGCGGAGCAGCTCGAGCCGGACCCGGAGGACGGACCCGACGACGACGGGGACGGCGGCGGCAGCCCACCGCCGGAGCGCGAGGAGCAGGGCGAGGGCGAGCAGCCCACCCAGCAGCCGCAACAGGGCAAGGCGCCGAGCGAGCAGCCGCCCGCCGCACCGGCACCGGGCTTCAAGGCGCGGCTGCTCCAGGTACCGGGAGTCGGTGAGGGCGCACCGGGTCGGCGCTCGCGGTCGAGGTCCAACAGCGGGCGAGTCGTGCGCTCCTCGACGGTGGACGGCTCGGGTCTGCACCTGGTTGGCACCGTGGCGGCGGCAGCACCGCACCAGATCGCGCGCGGGCGGACCGGCCCCGGTTTGGCCATCCGCGGTGAGGACGTGCGCCTGGCGGTCCGCGAGGGCAAGGAGGGCAACCTCGTGCTGTTCGCGGTCGACGCGTCCGGCTCGATGGCGGCCAGGCAGCGCATGTCGGCGGTGAGCGGAGCGGTGCTCTCCCTGCTGCGTGACGCCTACCAGCGCCGCGACAAGGTCGGTGTCGTGACCTTCCGCGGCGCGTCGGCGGAAGTGGCGCTGCCGCCGACCTCTTCGGTGGACGCGGCGGTGGCCCGTCTGCGCAGGCTCCGCACGGGCGGGCGGACCCCGCTGGCAGACGGCTTGCTGCGAGCGCGCAAGGTGCTCGAGGTGGAACGGCTGCGTGACCCGCGGCGCCGTCCACTGCTCGTGGTGGTGACCGACGGCAGGGCGACGGCCGCGGCCCCAGGGCACGACCCGGTGCACGACGCGATGCGTGCGGCGGCGCTGCTGGCCGCCGACGGGGTGGCGGCAGTGGTCGTGGACTGCGAGCAGGGCCCGGTCCGGCTGGGGCTGGCCAACCGGTTGGCGACCGCGCTGGGCGGGGTCGGCCTGCGGCTGGAGGAGTTGTCCGCCGACCAGGTGGCGGGTGTGGTTCGAGCGACGAGGGCGGCCTGAGGTGCCACAGGGACAACCGAACGTCGTGCCCGAGGACGGCATGACGACCAGGCAGCGCCGCAACCGGCCGCTGCTGGTGGTGCACACCGGTGAGATGAAGGGCAAGTCGACCGCCGCGTTCGGACTGGCACTGCGCGGCTGGAACCAGGGCTGGTCGGTCGGCGTATTCCAGTTCGTGAAGTCGGCGAAGTGGAAGGTCGGCGAGGAGGCCGCGTTCCGGGCGCTCGGCCGGGTGCACGAGCAGACCGGTGAGGGCGGCCCGGTGGAGTGGCACAAGATGGGCGAGGGCTGGTCCTGGGCTCGCAAGCAGGGCAGCGAGCAGGACCACGCCGCCGCCGCGCTGGAGGGCTGGCGGGAGATCGCCCGCCGCATCGCCGACCAGCGGCACGGCATCTACGTGCTCGACGAGTTCACCTACCCGATGCACTGGGGCTGGGTGGACGTGGACGAGGTGGTGTCGGTGCTGGCGGCTCGCGAGGGCTTCCAGCACGTGGTGATCACCGGCCGCAACGCCCCGCAGGCGCTGGTCGACGCCGCCGACCTGGTGGTGCAGATGACCAAGGTCAAGCACCCGATGGACGCCGGGCAGAAGGGCCAGCGGGGGATCGAGTGGTGAACCGGCTCGTGGTGGCCGCACCCGCCTCGGGCAGCGGCAAGACCACGGTCGCCACCGGGCTCATGCGCGCGTTGCGGCGCAGGGGAACGGCGGTCGCCCCGTTCAAGGTCGGCCCGGACTACATCGATCCGGGCTACCACTGCCTGGCGACGGGCAAGCCCGGCCGCAACCTCGACCCGGTGCTGGTGGGCGCCGAGCGGATCGTGCCGCTGTTCGCGCACGGTGCGCTCGGCGCGGACCTCGCCGTGGTCGAAGGCGTGATGGGCCTGTTCGACGGACGGCTCGGCACTGACGGCGAGGGCTCGACCGCACAGGTCGCCGCCCAGCTCGGTGCGCCGGTGCTGCTCGTAGTCGACGCTCGGGGTCAGGGCCGCAGCCTCGCCGCGCTGCTGCACGGGTTCCGCAGCTACGACCCGGCGGTCCGGCTTGCCGGAGTGGTGCTCAACCAGGTCGGTTCGCCGCGGCACGAGGAGGTGCTGCGCGCGGCGTGCGATGAGGTCGGGCTGGAGGTGTTCGGTGTGCTGCACCGAGAAACCGGCTTGGCCGTGCCCTCGCGGCACCTCGGGCTGGTGACCGCCGCCGAGCACGGGGCCGAGGCGGAGGCCGCGGTCGAGCAGATGGCCGAGGCCGTGGCACGGGGTGTTGACCTGGACGCCGTGCTGCGCCTGGCCGCGAGCGCGCCGCCGATCGCGGTGCCGCCCTGGGACCCGGCCGAGGAGGTGGCGCCGGTCGCGGGCGAGCCGGTGGTCGCGGTGGCGGGCGGTTCGGCGTTCACCTTCGGCTATGCCGAACACGCCGAGCTGCTCACTGCGGCGGGTGCGCGTGTTGTCGTCGTGGATCCGTTGCGGGATGAGGAACTGCCGCCGGGGACGCGCGGGCTCGTGCTGCCAGGTGGCTTTCCCGAACAGCACGCGGAACAGTTGTCGGCCAACGCTGGACTGCGCAAGGCGGTTGGCGAGTTCGCCAGGGCGGGCCGACCGGTGCACGCCGAGTGCGGCGGATTGCTCTATCTGGTCGAGGAGTTGGACGGACTGCCCATGTGCGGCGCGCTGCCCGCGACCGGTTCGATGACCGGACGGCTCACCCTGGGCTACCGGGACGCGCTAGCCCCGGTCGAGTCTTCTTTGTACCTGATCGGGGATCGGGTGACGGGGCACGAGTTCCACCGCACGGTGGTCACGCCCGCGCACAGCGCCGATCCGGCGTGGCGCTGGCGCGGCGCGGACGGTGCTGTGGCCGAGGGATTTGTCATCGGCGGTGTGCACGCCTCCTACCTGCACACACACCCGGCGGGCAGCCCGGCCGCCGTGCGCCGATTCGTGGAGAGGTGCGGGACATGAGACTGGTCGGGATCGGTGTCGGGCCGGGCGACCCGGAACTGCTGACCCTGGCGGGCCTGCGCGAGCTGACCGGGGCGAGCCGGATCTTCGTGCCGGTGATGTCCGAGGAGGAGCAGGGGCACGCCGAGGTGATCATTCGGCATCACCTGCCCGGGGACGCCCCGGTGCGACGCCTGGTGTTCGCGCTCAACCACGACGTGCGCGGCCCGCAGCGGCACCGCAGGCAGCGCTGGGACGAGGCCGCCGCCGAGGTCGTCGCGCACCTGCGCGAACACGGTGGCACCGCGGCCTTCGCCACGATCGGCGACCCGATGATCTACTCCACCTTCACCTACCTCGCGGCCACGGTGCGCGAGCTGCTGCCCGAGGTGGAAGTGGCCACGGTGCCCGGGATCACCGCGATGCAGGCCGCCGCGAGCGCCGCCGGACTGCACCTGGTGGAGGGCACGGAGTCACTCACCGTGGTCCCGGTGACCCGAGAGGTGACCGGGCTGCGGGCGGCACTGCGGGGTGGCGGTACGGTCGTCGCCTACAAGGGCGGTCGACGGCTCGACGAGCTGCGTGCCGAGATCGAGGCCGCCGGAGCGCTGGACCGCTCGGTGTACACCGAGCACCTCGGCACCCCTCGGGCACGGGTCCTCCCACTGTCCGAAGTGGAGCCAGGGGCGGACGGTGCGCCGTACTTGTCCACCGTGGTGATACTCCCGCCTCGACGCGGGAGAGGGGAGCAGTTGTGAGCGAGCTTGCGAGCTCACCAGTGAAGACCGGCCTGGTCTCCTTCGTCGGCGCGGGACCCGGCGCTGCTGACCTGATCACGCTGCGCGGCGCCCGCCGCATCGCCGCGGCCGACGTCGTCGTCTGGGCGCCCAGCGTGGTCGACGCCGAGTGCGTCCGCGAGCACGCCCGTGCCGATGCCGAACTCGTTGACTGCTCAAGGGTTTCCGGCGAGGAGATCGTGGAGCTCTACCGGCGGGCGGCCCGTGACCGGCTCCGCGTGGTACGGCTGTGCTCGGGCGACCCGGTGCTGTGGGGCGCCGTGCGTGAGCAGGTCGAGTCCTGTCGGCGGATCGGCGTGGACGCCGAGGTCGTGCCCGGCGTGTCCCCGGTGTCGGCCGCCGCGTCCGCGGTGGGTCGCGAGCTGACCGACACCGACCAGTCGCTGATCCTGACCAGGGTGGATGCCACCGCCCTGCCCAACGCCACGCAGATCCGCCAGTTCGCGGCGCACGGCGCGACGCTGGGCGTGTTCGTGGCCGCCGCCCGCACCGGCCAGCTCGTCGAGGAGCTGGCCGAGGGCGGTTACGGCGAGGACACGCCGGTTGTGGTGTCCTACAAGGCGACCTGGCCGGACGAGCTGTTGATCAACACCACCCTCGGTGAGCTGGAGTCGGTGGTCAAGCAGCGCAAGTTGTGGCGCCACACGCTGTTCCTGGTCGGCAGGGCGATGAGCTCGAACGGCAAGCCCCGCTACCGCAGGCTGGAGGCGGCCGAGCCGATCGCCGAGGCCGAGTCGGTGGACGTGCCCACCGCCCGCACCCCGAAGCGCTCGGCCTGGTCGGCCCGTGCCGGGCGGACCAGCCGCATCGCGGCGGCCCGCGCCGAGCAGGACGGCGAGGGTCAGCCCGCCTCGCAAGCCGCATGGCGGGCCGTGCACGGCTGGCAGGCCTCGGCCCGTTCGGCGCCCCGTTCCAGCAGCACCACGACGAGGACCCGCAAGCTCGACGTCGACCAGCAGCCGCTGGACATCGAGTCGGCACCGGTCGAGAAGGCCGTCGAGCCCGCACGGCCCGTGGTGTCCGCCGCTGCCATCGCGACCCCGGTGCGCGCGTCCGCGACCGTGCCCGAGCCGGTCGAGACCGAGCCGACTGAGACCAAGCCCGCGCCGACCGAGACCAAGCCCGCGCCGCGCGCCGCCGCGGCGAGGAAGAAGCCCGCGGCCAAGCAGAGCGGCGCGAAGCAACCCGCCAAGCCGCGTGCCACCCAGGCGCGCGGCACTCGCAAGAACGGGTGATCACATGACCATCACCGTGGTCGGGGTCGACGGCAGTACGCTCCCACCGGGTGGGGCGGAACTGCTGGAGAAGGCGACGCTGGTGGTCGGTGCCCGACGGCACTTGGCGGCGCACGCCACCAACGGGGCCACCACCCTCGAACTGGGTGCGTTGGACGCCGCGTTGGCCGCGTTGGCCGCGCACACCCCCGAGCACGGGCAGGCCGTGGTGCTGGCCTCCGGCGACCCCGGCTACTTCGGTGTGCTCAGGGCGTTGCGGGACAAGGGGATCCGGCCCCAGGTGCTGCCCGCGCCGTCCAGCGTGCAACGGCTGGCCGCCTCGCTGGGCAGGCCTTGGGACGACCTCACCGTGGTCAGCGCGCACGGCAGGGGACTGCGCCAGGCGCTCAACGTGTGCCGCGCGCGCCCGGCCGTCGCGGTGCTGACCGCGCCCGGTGCGGGGCCTGCCGAACTCGGTGCGGGGCTGGCCGGGTGGCGCAGGACCTTCATCGTGGCCGAGGACCTCGGCGGTGACGAGGCAGTGTCCACTGTGGACGCTTCGGTTGCCGCGAGCAGGACGTGGCGCGAACCGAACGTGGTGCTGTGCCTGGCCGAACCGGAGACCGTGCCGGAACGGGGCTGGCTGGCCGGTGGCGAGGTCATGCCAGAGGGTGGCAGCTGGGCCCTGTCCGAGGACGCGTTCGCGCACCGGGACGGCATGGTGACCAAGGCCGAGGTGCGGGCCGTGGCCCTGGCGAGGTTGGCGCCGCGACCGGGAACCCTGGTGTGGGACGTGGGCGCCGGGTCCGGCGCGGTCGCGGTGGAGTGCGCCCGGTTCGGGGCCGCGGCCATCGCCATCGAGCGCGATCCCGTGCAGTGCGTGCGGATCATCGCCAACGCCACCACGCACGGGGTGGACGTCCGCATCGTGGAGGCGGAGTTCCTGGCCGCGATCACCGGACTGCCCCAGCCCGACTCGATCTTCGTCGGCGGCGGCGGAACCCAGGTGGTGCGCGCCGCGACAACCGTTGGCGCACAACGGGTTGTCGTCTCGCTGGCGGCACTGGACCGGATCGCCCCCGCCCGCGACGCGCTGCGCGAGGCCGGGTACGCGGTGGAGGGCGTGCAGCTCTCGGCGGCGCGGATCTCCGAACTGCCCGACGGGGCCAGCAGGCTCGCCGCGGTCAACCCGGTGACGTTGCTCTGGGGCGTCAAGTCGTGATCGGGATCTTCGCCGTGGACGCCGAGCTGCGCAAGGCCGCCGTGGACCTGGGCGCCCGGCTCGGGCCGGAGACGGTGATCGGGGACGGCCCGATCGGCCAGGCCCTGCAACGCCTGTGGGGACGGCTTGGCGCCGTCGTGCTGTTCATGCCCACCGGGGCCGCGGTCCGGGTGATCGCGCCACTGCTGGGCAGCGCCGAGTCGACCCCGGCGATCGTGTGCGTGAACGAGTTCGTGGTGGTGCTCGCGGGCGGGAGTTCGGGCGGTGGCAACGCCTTGGCCGACCGCATCGCAGAGGTGCTCGACCGCACCGCCGTGCCCTCGGTCGGCCACGACACCACCGGCGACACCGCCCTGGAGCGATTGGTGGCCGGGCTGGAGGCCTCCGTGGACGGAGACCTGGCCGGGTGCGCCGCGGCGCTGCTGGAGGGCGAGCCGATCCGGCTGCTCAACCCGCTGGAGCTCCCGCTCGGGCCGCTGCCGGACAACCTGGGGCCGACGCAGGTCGCGCGCTGGACGGTGCAGATCGACGACCGGGTCGGCGACCAGGGCGTCGGCGAGGTCCTGCGGGTCGTGCCGAGGACGCTGGTGGTCGGGCTGGGCGCTTCTCGCGGGGTGAGCGGGGACGAGGTGTCCTCGGCGCTGTCCAAGCTGGAGTGGGACTTCGGGCTGGACCTGCGCGCCGTGCGGGCCTTCGCCAGCATCGACCTCAAGGCCGAGGAACGCGGTGTGTTGCAGGCGATCGACGACTGGAGCTTCTGGCACGGCGACGGCGGTGCCGGTGAGGCCCCACCTCGGCTGCTGACCTACCCGGCGGCCACCCTGGCGCAGGTCCCGGTGCCCAACCCCAGCGATGTCGTGCTGGCCGAGACGGGCACGCCGAGCGTGGCGGAGGCCGCCGCACTGCACGCGGCCACCCTGCTCGCGGGCGGGCAGCGCGTGGAGCTCGTCGTACCCAAGATCAAGGGCGAGAACGTGACCGTTGCGGCAGCACGGATCCGTCCTTAACCGCAAGGGTTTTGCTACTGCGTAAGCCCTGCATTAGTCCACAGTGGACTGTTCTGGGGTAGTTTTGCCGCATGGGAACCGGACACGGCCACGGACACGTCGTGGACGCGCACCTCGCCAGCAGCCGCAGCGGCATGCGCGCGCTGTGGGGTTCGTTCGCGGTGCTGATCCTCACCTCGCTCGTGCAGGGCCTCGTCGTGCTCAGCAGCGGTTCGGTCGCGCTGCTCTCCGACACCCTGCACAACCTCGCCGACGCGTTCTCCGCACTGCCACTGGCGGTCGCCTTCACGCTGGGGCGCAGGGTGGCGACCAGGCGGTTCACCTATGGCTTCGGCCGTGCCGAGGACCTGGCGGGGCTGGCGGTCCTCGCGCTGATCGCCGTGTCCGCCGTGCTGGCGGTCACCGAGTCGGTGCAGCGGCTCGTGCAGCCGCAGGCCGTGACGCAACTGCCCGTGGTCGCGGCCGCCGCCGTGCTCGGGTTCGTGGGCAACGAGGCCGTCGCGCGCTGGCGGATCCGGGTCGGTCGGCGCATCGGCTCCGCGGCGCTGGTCGCCGACGGCATGCACGCCCGCGTGGACGGGTTCACCTCGCTGGCCGTGCTGGTCGCCGCTGGTGGCTCCGCGCTGGGCTGGGGCTGGGTGGACCCGCTCGTGGGGCTCGGCGTCGCCGTGCTGATCGTCCTGGTGCTGGTCGGCGCCGGGCGGGAGGTGCTGGCCCGGTTGATGGACGCCGCCGACCCGACCGTGGTGGACCTGGCCGAGCGCCTGGCCGGTGAGGTGCCGGGCGTGCTCGCGGTGGAGGACGTGCGGCTGCGCTGGTCCGGGCACGGGCAGTTGGCCGAGCTGACCGTGGTCGTGGACCGCGAACTGAGTCTGGTCGACGCGCACTGCGTCGCGCACGAGGTGGAGCACCACCTGTTGCACGGCGTGCACCGGCTCGTCCGCGCGCACGTGCACCCACATCCGGGAGTGCGCGCCGACGAGGAGTTGGTCGCGCACCAACGGGTGAACTGACTGCGGGTCGTGCCGCTGGTGTGCGGGCCGGTGCATCGCAGCAGGTAGAACCGGTGCGTGCACCCGTGGACGGCTCGTTGGCTCACCGGCGCCGTGGCGGTCCCCGCGGTGCTCGCTGTGGTTGGCGTCGCGGCCCAAGGCGCGGGCATCGAGGAGCAGGTGCTCGCCACGACCCGGGGTGTGCTGGCCAGCGGCGGCCAAGCCGGGGCCACCGCCGTCGTCAGCGGACGTGACGTCACGTTGAGTGGTGTGCCGTACGAGCGGATCGCCGACACGGTGAAGGCCGTCGGCGCTGTGGACCGGGTCGGCTCGGTGGTGGCCCGCGAGCCGAGGCTGAGCCCGCTCAAGATCGACGTGACGGACCAGCACGTCGTGGTGACCGGCACGACCCAGCAGGAGGCGTGGCGCCAGCGCTTCGTGCGGGCCGTCGCCGAGTACTCGCACGGCCGTGAGCTGGTCGACCACACCTCGACCGCGCAGGGCGCCGACTTCGCCATGACGACCACGGCCGCCGCCGCGCTGGTGTCGGTGCTGACCGTGCAGCCGGGGGTCGAGGTCAGCGTGTCGGCCGCCGAGGGGCGTGTGCAGTTGGACGGCGTGATGCCCGACGACGCCCGCCGAGCCAACACCGTCGACCTGCTCACTCGGCTGTTCGGTGCCGGGGTGGTCGTCGACAAGACCCACGTGCAGGGGAGTCCCCGATGATGTGGCTGTTCACCCAGGTGTTCCTGTTGTGCCTGGTGTCCTTCCTGGCCGGATCCGCGCTTACTGCGGTCGCGCTGCTCGTGCCGGTGCGGCGGGCGAGGTCGGCGGCCCAGGAACGTGAGGAATCTTCTGTTCCGAAGGTGCCGGTGGTGGTCGGTCCCGATGGGGTCGAGGTGGAACCCACCAAGTCGGCGGACACCAAGCCCGAGCCGGTTGAAGCCTGAGGAGTTCGATGCGCACCGCGTCCGCAGCACTGGCCGCAGCCGTACTCGCCACCGGCCTGGGCGCGGGCACCGCCCTCGCCGCCGAGGGGTTGCACGACTGCGACACCCGCGTCGAGGGCAATTCCGGTACCGGGTGGTGTCACGGCACCGGCAGCTTCCAGCTCGCGCTGCGCTGCGTTGACGGCACCGAGCAGTATAGCGGGATCGTATACATTCAGCAGGGCTACGGACTGGTGAGCACGAGCTGCTTCGGCAAGGCTCTTTCCGCGCGCATCCTCATGCGATCCTGAGCCCCGTGCAGGACTACGAACCGGTACCCGAGGACTGGCAGCGCGCGCTCGCGGTGGTCGCGCACCCCGACGACCTGGAGTACGGCGGATCCGGTGCGATCGCGCGCTGGACCCGCCAGGGCAAGGAGATCGCCTACCTGCTGGTGAGCAGGGGCGAGGCGGGCATCGACGGTGTCGAGCCCGAGCGTGCCGGTCCGTTGCGGGTCGGTGAGCAGGTAGCCAGCGCGGCCGTGGTGGGCGTGGACCAGGTGGAGTTCCTCGACCACCCGGACGGCGTGATCGAGTACGGGGTGCCGCTGCGCAGGGACATCGCCGCCGCGATCCGCCGGTTCCGGCCTGAGCTGGTCATCACCGGCAACCACCGCGAGTACTGGCCGGGCGGGTGGCTGAACATGGCCGACCACCGCAACGTCGGCGCTGCGGTGCTCGACGCCGTGCGCGACGCGGCCAACCGCTGGATCTTCCGCGAGCTGGACCTGGACCCGTGGGGCGGGGTGCGCTGGGTGGCCGTGGCCTCCTCGCCGCAGTCCACGCACGCCGTGGACATCAGCGACACGTTCGACCTCGCCGTCGCCTCGCTCAAGGAGCACCGCGCCTACCTCGCCGCGCTCGGCGGGGACATGGCCGAGCCGGATCAGTTCCTGCGCCGAGCTGCCGAGGCGGAGGGCAAGCGGTTCGGCGGGGTGCTCGCGACCTCGTTCGAGCTGATCCCGGTTTGACCCGGCCAGGTGCGCGCGGCGAGGATTCCCCGCCGTGACCTCCCCGTACGAGGCGGAGTCCCACCGGATCCTCAGGTCCAGGGTGGACACCGCGCACCTGCCGCCACTGACCCGAGCCGTCGTCGAGCACATCGTATGCAATCTCGCGGACACCACCTGGGTCGGCGACGTGGTCGCGGACGAGGCGGCGCTGCTCGCGGGCCGGAACGCGCTGCTCGCGGGCGCACCGCTCGTGGTGGACGTGCGCATGCTCGCCGCGGCGGTGGCCCCGCACCCCGCCGTCGTGGGGTTGGACCAACCCGGTGTGGCCGAGCTGGCGAAATCGGAAGAGACCACGCGTTCCGCGGCGGGCATCCGGCTCGCCGCGCGGGCACACCCCGTGGGCGCGGTGTGGGCCGTGGGCAACGCGCCCACCGCGTTGATGGAGCTCATCCGCCTGGCCGAGACCGGTGAGCTGCGGCCCGCCCTCGTGGTCGGCGTGCCGGTGGGCTTCGTCGGCTCCGTGGACGCCAAGGCCGCGCTGCGCCGGTCCGGGCTGCCCTCGCTGAGCACCGTGACGGAGCGTGGTGGCGCGGCCATCGCCGGTTCCGTGATCAACGCCCTGATGCGGGAGCGGTCGGCTCCGGGGGAGGCTTGCGCGCATGTCAGTTGAGCAGCACTACCTGGTCGGCCTCGACCTCGTCGGCCGACGGGTCGTCGTGGTCGGCGGCGGCACCGTGGCCCAGCGCCGGCTTCCCCGGCTCGTCGCCTCCGGTGCGGCCGTAGAGGTGATCGCACCGCACGTGACGCCTGCCGTGCAGGCCATGGCCGATGCCGGTGAGCTCACCTGGCACGCGCGTCCCTACGAGGACGGTGACCTGGACGGCGCCTGGTACGCCATCACCTGCACCCAGCTCACCGAGGTCAACGCCGCGGTGGCCGCCGAGGCCGAGCGGCACCGCATCTTCTGCGTGCGGTCCGACGCGGGCACCGAGGGCAGCGCCGTCACACCCGCGGTCGGCGAGCACGACGGGCTGCTGGTGGGCGTGCTCTCCGGCGGGCAGCCGAGGCGGTCGGCCGCGGTGCGTGACGGCGTGCTCAGCGCGCTGCGCACCGGCGGTGTGCTGGACCGGCCCGAACTGGGCCGCCTGGCTGGCGTCGCCCTGGTCGGCGGCGGACCCGGTGACCCCGAGCTGATCACCGTGCGCGGGCGCAGGCTGCTGGCCAGCGCCGACGTGGTGGTCACCGACCGGCTCGGGCCGCGTGAGCTGCTCGACGAGTTGCCGCCGCACGTCGAGGTCGTGGACGCGACGAAGATCCCCTACGGCCGAGCGGCCAGCCAGGACGTGATCAACTCCACGCTGATCGAGCACGCCAAGGCGGGCAAGTTCGTGGTCCGGCTCAAGGGCGGCGACTCCTACCTGTTCGGGCGCGGGTTCGAGGAGCTGATCGCCTGCGCCGAGGCGGGCGTGCCGGTGACGGTCGTACCCGGTGTGACAAGCGCCTTCGGGGTGCCCGCGATGGCGGGCGTGCCGGTCACGCACCGCGGGGTCGCGCACGAGGTGGTCGTCGTGTCGGGTCACGTCGCGCCGGACGACGAGCGCTCGCTGGTGGACTGGCCCGCGCTGGGCAGGCTCACCGGCACGATCGTGCTGATGATGGCGGTGGAGCGGATCCGCGCGTTCGCCGAGGTGCTGTGCGCCAACGGCCGACCTGGGGACACCCCGGTGGCGGTCATCCAGGAGGGCACGATGCGCACCGAGCGGGTGCTGCGCACGAGCCTGGCGCGGGTCGCCGAGGACGTGACCGCCCACGAGATCCGCCCGCCAGCGATCATCGTGATCGGACCGGTCGCGGCACTGAGCGACGAGCTCATCACGGAGTGATGGTTATGTCACCGGGTGTCATGTCTGACTTCCGGTGACACAGCAGGGCGGGGGCCGCTCGGAAGCGACCCCCGCCCTGTCAGTGCCCAGCTCAGTGGTTGTGCTCGAAGGTGCGGCGCCGCTCCGGACGGCCGCCACCGAACTCACCACGGCCGCCTGCGCGCTCGCCACCGCGGTAACCGCCACGCTCGCCGCCACCGCTACGGCCACTGCCGCCCCGGTAACCGCCGCGCTCGCCGCGAGGACCGTGCTCACCACGGGGGCCGTGCTCCCGGTCCCCGTAGCTGCGCTCGCCGTAGCCACGGCCACCGTGCTCGGATCGGCCGCGCTCACCGAAGCCACGACGCCCACCACCGGCACCGGCCGGACGCGGCGTGCGCTTCTTCGGCACGAACTCGGCCACCGGCTCACCGCTGGGGATACGGGCGCCGGTGATGCGAACCAGCTCCTCGTCGCCGGGGCGCACCTGGGTGCTGGTCGGCTTGATGCCCGCGCGGGCGGTCAGCCCGTGCACGGCGCGGCGCTGGTCGTGGGTCACCAGGGTGACCACGGTGCCGGACTGCCCGGCGCGCGCGGTGCGACCGGCGCGGTGCAGGTAGTCCTTGGGGTCGGCCGGCGGGTCCACGTGCACGACGAGGCTCACGTCGTCGACGTGGATGCCACGGGCCGCCACGTCGGTGGCCACCAGCACGGGGGTGCTGCCCTCGCGGAACTCGTTGAGCACGCGGGTGCGGGCGCTCTGTGCCTTGCCGCCGTGCAGCGCACCGGCGTGCACGCCGATCGAGCGCAGCTTCTTGGCCAGCCGGTCCACGTGGTGCTTGGTGCGCACGAACATGATCGTGCGGCCCTCGCGGGCGGCCACCTCGTTGATGACGTCGGGCTTGTCGTCCGAGGAGACCATCAGCAGGTGGTGCTCCATGGTGGTGACGCTGCCGGTGGGCGGCGCGACCGAGTGCACGACCGGGTTGGTCAGGTACTCGCGGACCAGCTTGTCCACGTCCCGGTCCAGGGTCGCGGAGAACAGCAGCCGCTGGCCGCCGGGGGCGGTCAGGTCCAGGATGGCCCGCACCTGGGGCATGAAGCCCATGTCGGCCATCTGGTCGGCCTCGTCCAGCGCGGTGAACTCCACGTCGGAGAGCACGCAGGTGCCCTGCCGCACGTGGTCGGACAGCCGCCCGGGGGTGGCGATGAGCAGGTCGACACCGCGACGCAGCTGGTCGGCCTGCCGGGTGAAGGAGGTGCCGCCGACGACCGTGCGGCACCACAGGCCCAGCGCGCGGGCGTACGGGGTCAGCGCGTCGCTGACCTGCATGGCCAGTTCACGGGTGGGCACCAGCACGACGCCGCGCGGGTGCAGCGGCTTGGCCCGGCCGTCGGCCAGCCGGGACAGCAGCGCCAGCCCGAAGGCCAGCGTCTTGCCCGAGCCAGTCTGCCCGCGACCCAGCACGTCGCGCCCGGCGAGTGTGTCGGGCAGCGTGGCGGCCTGGATCGGGAAGGGCTCGGTGATGCCGTTGGCGGTCAGGGCGTCCAGCAGCGGCTGGGCGAGACCGAGCTCGGCGAAGGTGGGCAGCGGCCCCTCGGGCATGGTCGATTCGACGTGGTCGGACACGATCGACTGGTACGCCTCGACAGGCTTGGGACCACGCCGGTTCGGCTGGCGCCTGCGGTTGTTGCGCGGGGCGTTGCCGTAGCGGCGGTCGGACGAAGGAACGGGCACAGACAGACCTTCCGGAACGTGGCACGTCTCGGGGAGGCCCCGCGCCTGGCGCTGAGCAGCGCTGATGCGGTTGATCACAAGGACGAGCCCGGCATTCGATGACGCCGATGGTGGGTGGATGCACCGCGTCGTTACCCCTGTGGGCATGGCGGGGAAGCTCTCGTTCCGCGCGCCAGCTCGGTGCGAGTTCAACCATACCTGATCAGCCGGTTCGCCATGTCCACAGGGGCCGACAAGGTGAGCAAGGACTCAGGCCATGCCCGCCTCCGCGCGCAGCTCGCTGACCAGCTCCTCGGCGTCGGCCAACCCGGTGGGCAGCCCGCGCGAAGTGAACCAGGTGGTGATGTTGCGCACATCGCGTACCAGGTAGTCCATGCCCCGCGGGTTGGCCACCAGGTCCACCACCTGCGGCAGGTCGATCAGCACGAGCCGGTCCCGATGCACCAGCAGGTTGTACGCGGACAGGTCGCCGTGCGTCAGCCCGAGCGAGGCCAGCACGTGCAGCGCGTCCACCAGTTCGAACCACAGCCTGCGCAGCTGCGCACCCTCGGGGCGCAACTGGGACAGCCGGGGCGCCGCCGAGCCGTCCTGCTCGCCGAGGAACTCCAGCAGCAGCTCGGTCCCGTTGCGCTGCACCGGGTACGGGACCGGGGCGCCGACCGTCCACAAGCGACTCAACGCGGCGAACTCGGCCACCGCCCACTGCTCGGCGATCAGGTTGCGGCCGAAGGAGCTGCGCGTCGCCACCGCGCGCATCTCGCGCGACTTACGCATGCGGCGGCCCTCCAGGTACCCCGCGTCGCGGTGGAACATGCGGTGGTCGTTGCTGCGGTACCGCTTGGCGGCCAGCAGGCTGACCCGGTCGGTGCCCGGCAGGGACCGCCGCACGAGCTGCACGTCGGCCTCCTTGCCGGTCTTCACGGTGCCTAGCTCGTGGTCGACAGCGCCCAGCTCGGTGATCACCCAGTCGGGCCTGGGCAGTGGCCCCTGGTCGCCGTCACCCCAGGTCGACCAGCGGTCGGCGGCCTCGGGCAGCTCCTCGGCGTCGAGGGCGTCGGCGCGCGCGGCGGCCAGCCGGACCCGCGCCTCCTCGGTGAGCCGCCCACGCCGCTCCGGGGCGGGTTCGTCGTCGAAGCGCCCGCGACGACGGCGCTTGGCGCGTGCGGGCAGGTCGGAATCACGGTCGTACTCGAAGTCGTGCTCGCGCACTGGAGAGTTCTCCTCGGTGGGAAGTGTCACCCCACCGGCGGGTCGGCGCGATCTAGTGATCCAGCGCCGCGGCCAGCGGGGCGGTGGGACGGAGCTCGGCCACGTCCCGGACGGCAGTCGTCGACATGGGGCACCTCCTCGAAGAGAACCGATCCGCTGAACGATGAGCACGATGCCGGTGCGGGGCGGCCGTGCGCAACCGGATTAACCGAGGGCCGACTTGCGCCCGACCCCGGCGTACACCCCGGCGTGCTCCGGGTGCTCGTCCAGGTCCTCCGGGGACTCGGGCCGCCACTGCGGGGTGAAGACCAGGCCGGGCTGCACCAGCTCGAACCCCTCGAACAGGGTCGCGACCTCGGCCTTGGACCGCACCGTCACCGGGTGCGTGCTCTCCCGGTACAGCTCGACCAGCGCACTGACCTGCTCGGCCACCGCGTCGCTGGTGATGTGCGACAGCGCGAGGTAGCTGCCCAGCGGCAGGACCTCGCGATAGCGCGCCATCAGCCGTTCGGGCTCGTCGGCGGGCGGCAGGAAGTGGTGCACGGCCACCATCAGCAGCCCGATCGGCTCGCTGAAGTCCAGCAGCCGCGCCGTGCCGGGGTCGTTGAGCAGCGCCCCGGGATCGCGCATGTCGGCCTGCACGGCCACCACGTGCGGGTTGCCCGCTAACAGCACCTCGCTGTGCGCCACCGCGACCGGGTCGTTGTCCACGTAGACGACCCGGCAGCCGGGCCGCACGCGCTGGGCGACCTCGTGCACGTTGCCCGCGGTGGGGATGCCGGAGCCGATGTCCAGGAACTGGGTGACGCCCTGGCTGACCAGGAAGCGCACGGCCCTGCGCAGGAAGGCCCGGTTCAACCGTGCGAAGTCGAACACGGCCGGGGCCACGGTGGCGACCCTCCTGCCCAGCTCGCGGTCGACCTCGAAGTTGAAGCTGCCGCCGAGGAAGAAGTCGTAGAGCCGGGCAGCGCTGGCCCGGTCCATGTCGACGTCCCTCGGCGCCCAGTCAGGACGATTCACCCGCATCGCACCTCCGTGACTCGCGGGCAGCCTAGTGATCATCTCGATTCGCGGACCACTCACCACTCGGGGTCGACCGTCCCCGAGGTGATCATCGGCTCGACCTCGAACGGCAGCGCCGGAGGCCCGAAGTGCTGGCCTTGGCCCACGTCCACGCCCAGCTCGCGCAACGTGGCCGCGTGCTGCTCGCGGTCGACACCCGCGGCGTGCACGGTCAGCTCGGCCAGGTGCGCCAGCGAGACCGCGGTACCGATCGCCCGCTCGGCCGTCGGATCCGGCTTGTCCCCGTCACCGAGGGTGGCCACGAAACCGGACGCCAGCTTGATGCCGTGCACCGGCAGCCCCGCCAGCGCCAGCGGACCGGAACCGCCTGCGCCGACCCCGCTCACGACCACCCGGAACCCGTTGTCGACCATGACTGACAACGCTTCCAGCGGCTCGCCGTCCCGGTCGCGCACCACGCTCTGGTCCACCTCCAGTTGCAGCAGCTCGGGTCGCACCCCGGTCTGGTCCACCACGGACATCAACTGGCGGATCAGGTCCTGGTCGCAGCTCTGCCGGTTGGGCAGGCCGATGCACACCACCGGGGCCTGTTCGCCGAACTCCTCAGCCCACGCCGCGGCCTGCTCGGCCGCCTCGCGCACCACCCAGCGACCCAGCACGCCGACCTGGCCGGTCCGCTCGGCCGCGGCCAGGAACTCCTCTGGGCCCAGCACGCCGAGTTCCGGGTGCTCCCAGGTCAGGCGCGCCTCGACCCCGGCAAGCGTGCGGTCGGACAGCTTGCCCAGCGGCTCGTACTCCAGTGAGAGCTGGCCGTCCACCAGTGCTTGCGGCAGTTGGGTCGCCAGCTCGAGCGCACGCCGCTCCGGCCCGCCCCGGTCCTCCTCGTACAGCGCCCACTGCGCCTTGCCCTCCAGCTTGGCCCAGCCCAGCGCCATCTCGGCGTCGCGAAGCAGCTCGGTCGGCTCCGCCCGGTCCGCCGGACGCTCCACGATGCCCACGCTGGCGGTCAGCGACAGCTGCCTGCCCTCCGCGGCGATCGGCTCGCTGATCCGCTTGAGCGCCCGCTCGGCCACCTCGACCACGCCCCGCGCCGAGGAGCGCAGTACGAGCATGCCGAAGCGGTCGCCGTTGATCCGCGCCAGCAGACCGGTGTCCTCGTCCACCGTCCCGCGCAGCCGGTCGGCGATGGTCTTGAGCACGCGGTTGCCCACCTCGTCGGACAGGGCCCCGTTCACCACGCCGAAGCCGTCCACGCCGAACACCGCGAGGCCGACCCGCTCACCGGGGGCCAGCCCGCCGATGGCCGTCTCGGTCTTGGACAGGAACAGCGCGCGGTTGAGCAGACCGGTCAGCGGGTCGTGCAGGGTCTGGTGCCGCCAGCGCTCCTGGAGCAGGTGCAGGTCGGTGATGTCCTCGATCATGACGACCGGGTAGTCGGCCAGCCCGTTCTCGTCGCGGATCAGGGTGACCGCGATGTGCACCCAGATGGGCTCGCCGTCTCCGCGGATCATGCGCTGCTCGGAGCGCAGCGAGGTGTAGGTGCCGTTGATGAGCTTGCGGTACGCCTTGGCCATGTCCTCGGCGTCCTGCGCGGGCATCAGGTCGTAGGCGGTGCGCTGGCGCAGTTCGTCTGCGCTGTAGCCGAGCATCTCCTGCAGCGCCAGGTTCGAGCTGACGATGTGGCCCTGGATGTCCCCGATCGCGATGCCCACCACGGACTCGCTGAACAGCGTGCGGAACCTCCGCTCGCTGGCGCGCAGGGCGCGCTCGGCGGCGTCGCGGGCCCGGAACACCGCCTTCTTCATCGTCTCCTGCTGCCCGAAGATGTGCTCGCGCAACGCGTCCATGTACCCGGCGGACAGCGCGCCGAGCAGGTCGATCACCTGGTTGGTGGTCTCCGGGCACTGGGGCAGGCCGGCCGCGGCGGGCAGCGACCTGCCGACCACCCGCAGCGTGGCGTCCAGTGCGTGCGGCCCGACCAGTTGCGCGGCCACCAACCCACGGCCGATCTCGGTGACCGCCTCGGGGTCCGCCCGGCGCAGGGACTCGGCCAGCACCTCGGCGAAGCCGGTCAGGATGCCGCGGAGCTCCTTGCGCGACAGCGGCACGTTGCTCGTGGTGATGACCGCGCCGGTCCACAGGCGCGCGAACTCCGCAAGGCCCGGGTCCAGTGCCCCACCCTGCTCGTGGTCTCTCGCCGACGGCTCTTGCTCGTCAGCCATGACCCCTCTCATGCCTGTGCGCGGTGTTCGGATGACCTTAGCCCGATTCAGGCCGGCACGACGAGATCGAGGCACTGTTGCCCGGTGTGTTCCACCACGAGCCCGGCACGGCGTGCCACGGTGACGACCCCGGCCGCGGACTTTGGCTCGGACCTGGTGGCCGCGAGCGCGCGGGCCAGCCTGCCCTTGTGCGCCTTGTTGTGGTGGCTCACGGCCTTGCGCCGCCCCGCACCGTCCTCGCTGAGCACCCGCACCGTGATCGCGTGCGGCACCTTCGCCAGCGCCGCGTAAGCCCCCGAGCGCAGGTCCACCACCAGGTCGTCGGCCGTGGCCAGCACGGGTTCCAGCTCGGAGCGCCACAGTCCGCGCAGCCCGCCGATGCCCGGCAGCACGCTGCCGCCGGACAGTCGGTACGCCGGGATCGGGTCCCCCGCGGCCACCAGCCCGAACAGCGCCGAGGCCACGGCGAGCCGCTGGTGCGCCCTGGCCAGTTCGGCCTTGGTCAGCCCGGGTACGTCCAGCGCGTCGTAGAGCACCCCCGTGTACCTGGACAGCGCGGGCATCGTCGGCGAGTCGAACAGCTCGGCATTGCGCTGGACCTCGGCCGCCTGGCGGGGAGACAACTCCAGCGCCGCCAGGCTCCCGGGCAGGTCGGCGGCCAGTTCGACCAGTGCTGCGCTGAGTTTTCTCCTGGCCGGTCCGAGCTCGGGGTAGGACAGCGCGTCGAGGTCGAGCGGCGACCCGAGGCCACCGTCGGCCTTCGTCTCGGAGGGAGGGAGCAGCACCAGCACAGTGCCCAAGGCTAGTCAGCCACTCGCGGGCACCTCGTCCCAGTACCGCCCGTGTCGCGCCTGCCGTGTGCGAGCGCGGCTCGGATTGTCAGGGGTGCGGCGTAGCTTCGGTCGCACAACAGGGAGGCAGGTGGTGCTGATTGCTCGACCCCACAACTGAACAGGCGACAGGGCCGGAACTGCCCCTCAGCAGTCGGCGGCCGTGTCGAGCAGGTCCAGCAGTGCCCTCATGTGCACGGTCAGGTCATCGGCCGAGTACAGCGCGGGGTTCGCTTCGAGGTCGACGCGGGGACCCGTGCCGATGTCACCGCCCTGCACCGTGATGGACAGGTCGTCCACCGCTCCGCGGGACAGCGGACGTGCCGTGCCCCGGTGACCGCCGAAGGACAGCTCGTACCCGATCGGGTTGACGCTGACCACTGGCCCGTGGAGTCTTCGCGTGGGCGTGTCCGGGTGCAGCTCGGCACGCAGCCACTCCGACCGGTACCGCTCGTGCGGCCACACCGCGAGCACCTCGTCGGCCACCGCGCGGGACAGCTCGTGCAGACCCGCTCCGGGTGGTGTGCGCACCCGCAGCGGCACCACGTTGGCCGCCGAGCACGGCACGTTCAGCGACAGTGATCGCCTGCGGCACAGCCGGGGCAGGCCGAGCACGACCTCGCCCGCGCCGGTGATGTGCCTCAGGTACGTCGCGACGGTGGCGGTCACCACGGTGGCCCAACTGGTGCCGCAGCGCTGCGCCGCGTCGGTCCAGCCGTCCATCACCGAGGGGGACAGCGCGGTGGACCGCCGCAGCGGGAGCGCGCCGGCCGGGGCGCCGCGACCGGCCAGCGTCACCGGGATCGGTGCGTCGGCGAAGCGCTGCGTCCAGAACCGCTGGTCCCGCTCGTGCCCGCGGGAGCCCAGGTAGGCGGAGTCCTGCTCGAACACGGGGCGCAAGGGGTCGAACGGCTCGCCCCCGGTGCCGGTACCGCTGACCAGCGCCGAGTACAGCTCGGACACCCTGCGGTTGAGCAGGAACAGGCCGAAGCCGTCCAGCGCGAGGTGGTGTGCGCGGTGGTACCAGAGGAACCGGTTCGGGGACAGGGCGAACAGCGCCTGCCCGAACAGCGGCCCGCGCGTCAGGTCCACCGGACGGGCCAGGTCGGTGCGCATCCAGTCCAGGGCCGCGCCGACCGGGTCCCCGTGCCCGCTGACGTCGATCAGCCCCAGCCGCCAGGACTCGGCAGGCAGCAGCTGCTGCCACACCTGGCCGCCGTCCTCGACGAAGCGGGTGTGCAGGGTCTCTGCCTCTGCGACGGCCTGGTACGCCGCCGCCTCGAACTCGGGCAGCCGCAGCGGTCCGCTGATGTCCACGTACTCGGCGACGGTGTGTGCCGGGCTGTCCGGCTCCAGCTGCTGCGCCGACCAGATGCCCTGTTGTGCGGCCGACAGCGGCCAGCGTGTGGCGGAAAAGGTGGTCACCTCGAGAATCCCCCGTCGAAACCTGGAGTGCTAGGCCGAGATCCGTGGCCGGTAGACCCGCCACAACGAGCACAGGAAGAACGCGCCGAACCGCTCCAGGGTCCGAAGTGGACTCGGGCCACTGGCGCGCAGCGTGCCCAGCTGCCGGAGGAAGCTCCGGGTGCTCAGCCGGACCACGCCGGTGCCGAGGGTGAGTTCGCCGTCGAGCAGACGTACGTGCAGGGTGGTGGTGTCCGGCCAGATCGCGGTCAGCGGTCCGGCCCGCAGGTCCTTGTGCCCCTCCAGCACCAGTCGCCGCCCCGTGTTGTCGGTCAGCGGCAGCCGGTACAGCATCCGGCTCAGGTTCTGGCCCTCCCCGTCCACCATCAGGTTCACCACCCCGTCGGTGACCCGGTGGCGCCCGCCGAGTTCGGCGCACTCCACCCAGCCGGTGGCGCGCGCCTCGTGCCGGGTGGAGTCCAGGAACCGGTCCACGTCGATGGCGGTGACGGTCAGGTCCAGCGTCAGGACCCCCTGTCGTTCACCGAGGTCGAGCTCCCCGGTCATCTCCTCGGTGAACGACAGGGCGGCGGTGCCGGCCCGACCCCCGAATTGGCGGGCCGGCACCTGGCGACCGGTCGGCGCCGTTCCCCCTGAACGGCGCCGACCGGGGGGCGCGCAGGTCCTCCCCGGCCTGCCGCGCTCCAGTAGCTGATCGCACAGGCGGTCGGCCAGTGCGGCGATCGTGAGCGAGGGGTTGGCGCCGACCGGGCCGGGCATGGCCGCGCCATCGGCCACGTACAGGCCCGGGTGGCCGAACACCTGCCCGTAGGGGTCGCACACCCCCTCGCCGGGGTGGTGGCCGATCGGGGCGCCGCCCAGCGGGTGCGCCACCGCGGTCCGCTTGCGCAGCCAGAGCGGGTTGTCCAGGTACTCCCCGTCCAGCTCCTGCGCGATGGCCCGCATCGTGGCCCGCACCCGGTCGATGTACTCCCGGCTGGTCGCGGTGGTCCACGAGACGTCCAGTTCCCCGTCGCGCAGGCGCATCACCCCGTCCGGCACGTCCCGGCCCATGCCCAGCAGCGGCAGCGAGCTCACCGAGAGCGTGCCGTCGCCCAGCAGCGCACCGATGCCGTGCTCCAGGTCGTCGGGCGAGTTCCGGCCGAGCAGCGAGCCGACCAGTGCGCCGACCCGGTTGGCCGCGAACGCGGCCATCCTGGCCACCTCGCCGGGCAGGTCCGCGCTCTGCACCAGCCAGTCCAGGAACAGCGGGTAGCCGGCGTCCTGAAGGTAGAAGCCGCGGCCGGTGCCCGGGTGGCCGTCCAGGCCGTCGGGGACCCGCAGCGTGCTGGTGATCACCGGTCCGCGACTGGCGTGCAGCGGCCGGGGCACGCCGTCCTTGTGGGCGCGCAGCAGGAACGCGATGACGTCCCCGTTGCCGGAGAAGCGCGTGCCCAGCGCGTCGCTCAGACCGGGCAGGCGCGCCCGGTTGCCCAGCAGCAGCCGGGTCGTGCCGAACGTGCCCGCCGCCAGCACGAGCCGGTCGCAGTCGATGCGCTGCGAGACCGCCTCACCGGTGAGCGGGTCGTGGCGCAGGTACCGCAGTTGGTAGCCGCCGCGCGGCCCGGGCCGCAGCGCCTGCACCTCGCACAGCGTGCGCAGGTCCGCGCCCGCGGCGGCCGCCGCCGACAGGTAGGTGTGGTCCAGGCTGTTCTTCGCGCCGTCGTTGCAGCCCACGTCGCACTCCCCGCACAACCGGCAGGTCCGGCGCAGCGCGTCGTGCAGGTTCCCGTACGGCGCGGGGATGATCGGCAGCCCGATACCCGGTTCCGCGCCGGGGCGGGGCGCGAAGCTCACCCCGAGCGGGGGCAGTTGCCAGTCCAGCCCGAGCCCGGCCGCTGCCTCGCGCATCGCGTGCGTCTTGGGCGTGTCCGCGTAGACGGGGTGCTCGAACGGGTAGCGCACGGGGCTGAGCATCCGCTCCACGGCGTCGTAGTGCGGGTCCAGGTCGGCCCGGCTGACCGGCCAGGTCTCGTAGCCGCCGCCGGGCACCGGCTCGTCCCGGACGAACCAGTGCTCGTCCTTGCGCAGCAGCACGTTGGCGTAGATCAGTGAGCCGCCGCCGAGCCCGGCCGAGACCAGCGAGTCGAAGCCGCGGAACTCCAGCACGTCGAACAGGCCGTAGGTACGGCGCTGCGGGTCCCAGAAGTTGCGGCGCATCTCCGCGGGAGTGCGGGCGAAGCTGCCCGGCGGGTAAGCGCGTCCCCGCTCGAGCAGCACCACGGACAGTCCCGCCGCGGCCAGCCGGTAGGCGCTGACCGAGCCGCCGAAGCCCGAGCCCACGACCACCACGTCGGCGTGTTCGGTGTTCACGGCCTCACACCGCCTGCCGCTTCAGGAAGTCCAGCACGTGCGGGAACACCTCGAGGTCGGCGTGCTTGCCGATGAACGGGTCGAGGTGGCCGTAGCCGGGCAGCACCCGCAGCTCGTGCCTGCCCGGCGCCACCTTCTCCAGCTTGCGGTGGAACACCTGCTGGGAGTCGGCGAACACCCGGTTGTGCCGGCCCGTCATCAGCAGCAGCGGGGTGCTCACCTCGTCGATCCCGCTCAGGTAGTCGGCGGGCAGGTTCAGGTAGCGCGGGTCGGTGGCGTCGTACTTCACCGCCCGCCCGGCCAGCACCATCTTGCGCACGTGGCGGTCGTAGTTCATGCCGGAGCCCTGGCACAGGTCGCCGACGCGGGCGTGCGTCACCGGCAGCAGGTTGGCGTGCTCGTACATGGCGGGCCAGCCGGAGCCCCACATCGTGCTGAGCATGTGGCACGCGGGCACGGCGCACTCGGGGTGCGTCAGCGACACGAACTTGGCGGCCAGCCAGCCGCGGGTGAACCGGGGCGCGCTGCCCCACTGCGGGTCCAGGTACGGCAGGCCCAGCCCGTACTCGACCACGTCCGGACCGGCCAGCAGGCGCAGCGCGGACCAGACCGGCACGCGTGGAGTGAGCGACACACTGTTGGCCACCACGCTGGCGATGTCCCGGATGGCGCCGCCGAACAGGCTCATCAGGAACGACACCGAACCGAGGCAGTGCGCGATGACGTGCACCCGCCGGTCGCCCACGTGCGCGCGCAACTCGGCCAGCGCCGCCGGGTAGTCGTAGCGGGCGAGGTCGTCGAGGGTGAACCGGTGCGCGGCCAGGTTGTACGGCAGCCGGTTGCTCATCCGGGAGTCCAGCGTCCACACCTCGCCGAACCCGTTGTCCAACAGGTAGCTGACCAGGTTGCGGTGCTCGGGCATGACGAACATGTCCGTGGAGGAGGTCAGGCCGTGCACCAGGAGCACGACGTCTTCGCCCGGTTCGCGCAGGAACCGGACCAGGTTCAGGCCGAGTCCGTCCTCGGTGGTGACAGGGTGCGAGGAGACGTCAGCGTCACGCACACCATCCAGCGTGAACAACGGGATCTGGCGTTCCATGGCCATCACCCTGTCGGACGAGTCCACGGATTTCCATCGTGGTAACCCACGACATTGCGTGGTCGCCTTCGTCCGTCAGGGCAGGATCAGGGCTGATCGAGGTACGGCGCGAGCAGCCTGCCGAGTCCTCCGCGTGACGGAATGCCCAGCTTGCCGAACACGTGGGACAGGTGCGTCTCCACCGTGCGCAGGCTCAGCGAGAGGCGTTCGGCGATCTGCGCGTTGGTGCGGCCCTCCACGACCAGCCGGGCCACGTCCATCTCCCTCGGGGACAGCCCGAACGGCAGTTCCGGCCTGCGCCCGCGCGGGACCGGGACCCGCTGGCCCAGTTTGCGCTGTGCGCTGGCGGCCTGCGCCTGCAAGCCGCGCGCCCCGCAGCGCGCGAACAACTCGGCCGCGGTGGCCAGCTCGGCCAGCCCCCGCTCGCGCTCGCCCGCGGTGACCAGGCTCAGGCCCGCGCGCAGCCGCGCCCGGCCCTCCTCCAGCCGCAGGCCCGTCGCGGCGAAGGCCTCGGCGGCGCGGGCCGCGAGCGCGGCTGACCCGGCCGGGTCACTACCGCCGGTGGCATGCGCCCGCACCAGCCAGGCCACCGCTGTGTTCACCGGGTTGTCCCGGTGGCCTGCCCGCTCCGCGCGGTCGGCCAGCGGCTTCGCGGCGTCCGGTGTGTCGCTGGTGGCCTCGGCGTGCGCCATCGCCTCCAGACAGACCAGCAGCAGGGTCTCGTCCCGCGCGCCGGACTCGAACTCCTCGCACGCCGCCTCCACGGCCGCGCGCCCGGCGGCCACGTCCCGGGAGTAGATCAACACCAGGCTGCGCGCGCAGCGGGCCATCACCGACCACCAGACCCGGCTCGGCCCGCAGACCTCGCCCGCCTCGGTACCCGCCCGCAGCGCGGCGTGGTAGTCGCCCGCCCAGCTCAGCACGAGGGTCTGCGCGGTCAGCGCCATCGTCAGGGTCTCGCCCGAGTCGACCAGCCGCGCCATGTCGGTGGCCTCCTCGGCCAGCGCGATGGCCTCGGTCAGCCGCCCCAACCGGCCCAGCGCGAACGCCTTGCTGGCGTACAGGTAGGACACCACGTAGTTCTGCCCGGAGGAACGCGCGATCTCGATGGTGCGCTCCAGCCGCTCCAGCGCGCTGTCGTGCCTGCCCACCATGATCTCCGCCCAGCAGAGCCAGGCGGTGATGTCCAGCCACGGCGCGATCTCCGCGGGCTCCAGCTGGGCCATCAGCCGACCCGCCTCGTCCAGGTAGGCCAGCGCGGCGGTCGTGTCGCCCGCGGTGTAGGCGGGCATCGGCCGCAGCGCCGCCGCCGCGTACGTGGTGGAGGGGTCGAGCTCCATGGCCGCCAACTCGTGCAGCAGCCGCATGGCCTCCGGGTTGTCGCCGGTGCCCATGTTCTCCACGGTCAGCCGCAGGTACAGCGGGGCGGCCTCGGCCATGTGCGGATCGGGCAGCCTGCGCAGCTCCGACATCAGCACCGACTTGGCCGCCTCCGGGGAGCCCAGCATGCGCTCGGTGGTGGCGCACATCCTGGCGGCGCCCGCCCGCCGCGCCCAGTCCTCGGGCGGCAACAGGGCGAGGACCTCACGGGCGGCGTCCCGGCCTGCCCGCAACTGGCCGCTGATCGAGTGCGCCATGCACAGGAACACCAGCAGGTTCAGCCGGGTGGCCAGGGTCTGCGGGGTCGCGGGCAGCAGCCGCAGCGCGGTGCTCAGCCAGTGCGCGGCCGTGGCCGGTGCCCGGGAGCCGACTGCGGCCGCGGCGTCGGCGAGCACTGCCACCGCCGCCATGTCGCCGAAGGACGCCGAGCGCACCACATGGTGCGCCAGCGCCTGAGCCTGCGCGCCGCGCGTGCGCAGGAAGTCGGCGGCCCGCGCGTGCGTGGCCACCCGCCACCCGGCCAGCGCCGAGGCGTAGGCCGCGTGCCGCACGAGCGGGTGGCGGAACCGGAAGCGCGCGCCGGACTCCGGTCGCACCACGTCCCTGGCGACCAGCTCGTCGAGCGCCTTGAGGGCCTCGTCCTCCTCGATGACGGCCGCCGCCGCGATCGAGGCCGGTTCGAACTCGTCGCCGACCACGGCGGCGGCCCTGGCCACCAGTTGGGCGGTGTCCGGCAGCCGGGTCAGTTCCAGCAGCAGCGCGGCGCGCACCGTGTCGGGCACCTCGGTGAGGATGTCCATGTCGTCACCGGTGGCCTCGCGCGGGGCGGGCACCTTGCCGCTGCCCATGCGGGACAGCGCCTCCAGGTAGAAGGGGTTGCCGCCGCTGGCCTCGTACAGCCAGTTGCGGTGGCTGCGGTTGACCTCGCTGCCGAGGAACTCCTCGGCCTCCTCGCGGGAGAGCGGTCCGACGTCGACGCGGACCCCGCGCACCCCCTCAGCCAGCCCCAGCGCGGCGGCCAGCCGGGGTGAGGCCTGCGAGGGCCGGTACGCCACCGCGATGAGCACCTTTCCCCGAGGCGGGTGGCGCAACAGGTGGTCCAGCAGTTCCACCGAACTCTCGTCGGCCCAGTGCACGTCGTCCAGTACGAGTACGAGCCCGCCGGACTCGGCCAGCAATTCCACCAGGGTGCGCACCGCGCGGAACAGTCGATATCGCAGCGCACCGATTTCCACTGGTTCGGAGTGGCTCTCGGTGGCCAGCCCGGCGAACACCCCGCCGAGGAGCCTGCGCTCGGACTCGTCGAGCCGGTCCGCCAGTTTGCTGCCCAGGTGCTCCAGGTGGTCGTCCAGGGCCTCGGCCACCGCGGCCAACGGGGCGTCCTGCTCGAACTCCGAAGCCCGGCCGAGCAGGGTCACCATGCCGCGTTTGCGCCCAGCCTCGGCGACTTCGACCAGCAGGCGAGTTTTTCCCACCCCTGGTTCGCCGACCAGTTGAGTGAACTGGAAGGTGCCCCGCACACACCGGTCCAGCGCCCGGTCCAGTGTTCGCAGCGGGTCCTTGCGGCCCACCAGGGGTTGCCGCCCGGAGTTGTCCTTGGTCGGGTGCCCTGGCATGCGACGGCCGGTCACGGCGACACTCCTGCTGCGGGCGGAACTGTGGTGGACATCGCGCCAAGAATGCCAGCCTTTTCCGCACCGGGCAAGTGGGCGTGTTTGCGGCAAACGCAATCACGGAATCCCGTTGGACGGAAAACGAGAATCTTTTGTCGACTTTCCGGTCCTGTGACTGTGCTTACCCCCGTGTGGGTTATGGACAGTGTGGTCACACCCTGATTGATTGGCGGATATGACCGAGTTGACCGACGTCGGCTCGACCGCGCTCTGGGTCGCGCTCGGGCGGGCCAGGGAGAGCGTTCGTGCGGACCGGCTGTTCAGCGACCCGCTGGCCCGGTTCTTCGTGGAAGCCGCGGGAATGGACCGGCTGCCCGAGTCCGAGCTGGCGGAACCGGCCGCCCTGGTGGGTGACTACTTCGCGATTCGTACGCGCTTTTTCGACGACTGCACCGAACACGCCTGTGCCGAGGGCTGCGACCAGGTGGTGGTGCTCGGCGCCGGGTTGGACGCGCGCGCGTTCCGGTTGGACCTGCCCACGGGGGCGCGCCTGTTCGAGCTCGACCTGCCCGAGGTGCTGGCCTTCAAGGAGCGGGTGATCCAGGCCTCGGGGCTGGTGCCGAGCTGCGAGCGGCTCGTGGTCCCGGCCGACCTGCGCGAGGACTGGCTGGGTCCGTTGCTGACGGCGGGCTTCGCCCCGGACCGGCGCACGGTGTGGATTGCCGAGGGGCTGCTGCCCTACCTCACCGGGGCCGATGCGAGAGCACTGCTCACGGATGTGCACTCGGTGTCAGCGATCGGCAGCCGGATCGCCCTGGAACACGACGACCCCGCGGTGTTCGAGGCCCCGCTGATGCGCCGCATGACCGAGCTGTCCGGGGTCGACCTGGTCAACCTGGTCGGCGACGGGGTTCGGGACGACCCGCTGCCCTGGCTCGCGCAGCGCGGCTGGCGGACCTCGGCCACCAACCCGGCGGAGCGCGCGGTCGCCTACCAGCGGCCCGTGCCGCCGGTGTTCGACCCCGAGGTAGAGGGCAGCGCCGCACGGGCCGGGGTGGGGCAGCAGTTCGTCGAGGGACTGCTGGTGCGCGCGGTCAACCCCTGAGCAGACTCAGCCGAACGGTGCGCACCGGGTTGTCCACGTTCGTGTCGACCAGGCACACCGACTGCCAGGTGCCCGGCGCGAGGCGGCCGTCGATCACCGGGATCGTGGCGTAGGGCGGCAACAGCGCGGGCAGCACGTGGTCGCGACCGTGGCCGGGCGTGCCGTGCCGGTGCCGCCACCTGTCGTCGCGGGGCAGCAGCCGGTCCAGGGCGCTGAGCAGGTCCTCGTCACTGCCCGCCCCGGTCTCCAGCACCGCCAGGCCCGCCGTGGCGTGGGGTACCCACACGTGCAGCAGGCCCTCGGCGCCCGGCTCCCCTGCGAGGAATCGGGCGCACTCCTCCGTCAGATCGTATACAACCTCGGTCGAGCCGGTCCGGATCCGAATCTCCTCACTGCGCACGCGGTCCACCGTAGGCTGCCCGGCCGTTGAGCACATCGCACTGGTCACCGGCGCCAACCGGGGCATCGGCGCGGCGATCGCGCGGGAACTGGCCGCGCAGGACGTCGCCGTGCTCGTGGCCTACCTGGGCGAGCCCGGTCCGGACGAGGTGGTCGACTACCTGGCACGGGGTGCCACGTGGGGCTGGATCATCGGTCTGACCTCGGGTGGGGAGCTCGGCTTTCCCGGCGAGGTGTCCTACGGTGCCGCGAAGGCCGCGCTTGAGCACTTCACCCTGTCGGCGGCGGCCGAGCTGGGGCCGCACGGGGTCACCGCGAACCTGGTGCACCCGCCCGTCACCGACACGGGCTGGGGCACCGACGAGGTGCGCGCACACGTCGCCGCGAGTTCGGCGCTGTTCACCGTGGCGCAGCCCGAGGAAGTCGCCCGTGTGGTCGCGTTCCTCGCTTCGACCGCTGCCCGCTCGGTCACCGGGAACACCGTCCGGATGAGGTGAGTTCGCCCGTAGGTTGATCTCATGCGAACCGCGTTCGGCGAAACCTTCGACGTCCCGCTCGGTTACCTCAACACCGCGAGCATCGGTGTGCCGCCCACGTTCGTCGCCGATGCCGTGCAGGGGGCCCTGCACCGCTGGCGCACCGGCTCGGACAGCGCTTCCGCGTTCGACGCCCCGGTTGCCGCCGCCCGCGCCGCTTTCGCCGACCTGGTCGGCGTCGACCCGTCCGGGGTGGCGACCGGGGCCAGCGTCTCGCAGCTGGTGGCCCTGGTCGCGGCGAGCGTGCCGGACGGCACGAGGGTGCTCACCGCTGCGGCGGAGTTCACCAGCGTGAGCTTCCCGTTCGCCGCGCAGGCGCACCGCGGGGTTGTCGTGACAGAGGAGAGCCTGGATCGCATACCGCATACGATGTGCGATCACGACCTGCTCGCCGTGAGCGTCGTGCAGTCCGCCGACGGGTCCGTGCTCGACCTGGCCGCGGTGCGCGAGGTCGCCGAGGCCACTGGCACGCGTGTGCTGCTCGACGTCACGCAGGCCGCGGGCTGGATGCCGCTCGACCTCGGCTGGGCGGACTGGGCGGTCGGCGCCGCCTACAAGTGGCTGCTCTCCCCGAGGGGCGCGGCCTGGCTCTGGCTCAGCCCGAGCGCGCGCGAGTTCACCAGGCCGCTTGCCGCCAACTGGTACGCGGGGGAGTCCCGGTGGGACACCGTCTACGGGCTGCCGCTCCGGTTGGCCGAGGACGCGCGGCGCTTCGACCTCTCGCCCACCTGGATCGCGCAGGTCGGCGCGGCGGCGGCACTGCCGTGGCTCGCCGCCCTGGACCTGTCCGAGGTGCGCGCGCACTGCGTCGGCCTGGCCAACTCGCTGCTGGCGGGGCTCGGGCTGCCACCGGGCGAGTCGGCGATCATCTCCCTGGACGCCGCGCACGCACAGGACCGGCTCACCGCGGCCGGGGTCCGCTTCGCGCTGCGGGACGGCCGGGTGCGGTTGGCGTGTTCGCTGTCGAGCACCGCCGAGGACGTGAACGTGGCGTTGAACGCACTCGCCCAATAGCAGTGCGTGACCGCTACTCCGGTCGTCACTCTTTGGCGCACCCGTTACGGTGGTCAGTTGTGTCGGATCCGTACCAACCACAGGAACAGGCGAAGTGGCGGACCAGCCCGGTCGGGCTCAGCCCGTCCGACACAGCGCCGCTTCCGCCGATGAGCTTCGGCACGCCCCCGCAGGGTGCCCCTCAGCCGGGCACTCCTCCGCAGGGCACGCCCCAGTTCGGCGTACCCGGCCACGGCACGCCCCCGCAGGGCATGCCGCAGCCGGGGCCGTCGCGCTCGGGCACGACCCAACAGGGCATGCCGCCCGTGGGCACGCCGCCCTACGGCATACCTCCCGCGCAGTACCTCCCGCCAACCGAGCAGCCCGCCCGCGGCAAGGGCGTGATCCGCTTGTACCAAGGGCTCGGTCTGGTCGGCGTGGCGCTGGTCTCCGGTCTGGTCTGGTGGGCGTTCCAGCCGGGCCACGAGAGCGGCACGGCGGCTCCGCAGGGCACGGCCACGACCCAGGGCAAGTACACCTTCACCAGGGTCGCCGGTCCGGCCACGGACACCGACTGCGCCGCGCACTCCTTCGGCAAGACCCAGCAGTTTTTCCAACAGCACCCGTGCCAGCAGTTGCTGCGCGCGGTCTACAGCACCACCCTGCCCGACGGGTTGCAGGCCATGACCTCGGTCGCCGTGGTGCGCATGGCCGACGAAGCCTCGGCCGGGCAGTTGCGAGCCCTGACCAACGGGGACCAGACCGGCAACGTCGCCGACCTGATCCGCGAGGGCGTGCAGGTGCCCAGCGCGCCGACCTCCGGCCAGTTGCAGGAGGGCGGCTACGCCTCGGGCGCCAGCGGCAGCACCGTCACCATCGCGCTGTCCGCGTTCGTCGGCGGCCACCAGGACAACGCCCTGCTCAAGGACATCAGCAACGACGCGCTGCGCACGCAGGCGAAGTAGTGCTGGCACGGGGTGTCGGACTCGGCACCCCGTGCCACATCACTGCGGCTGGCCGGGCAGCGGCACCGCTGAGGGCGTCTGACCGCCCGCCTTCCGCCACTTCGTGGCCCGCACCGCGCAATCGGTCAGTGCTGCCACCGCCGTGCCCCGCACGGCGCTGTCGGCGGTGAACTCCAGCACCGAACGCCACGCCGCGCCCGCGTCCGACTCGGCCACGGCCAGAGCCGCCTGCGCCGAGGACTGGTTGGTCACCGGCTGCGGGGTGACGTAAGCCGCCTCCGAGGACTTGGGCGTGGCGCCCGCACCGGTCAACTGCTTGGCGGTGGCGTCGCGACGCTTGGTGTGCGCGAGCCGCCCCTGTTCCATGGCAGCGGTCTGCGCCCCGGGCAGGAACGCGGTGACCAGGCCGTACACCCAGATCGCGGCGTGCTCGGCGGCCAGCGCTCGTTGCAGGGCCTCCACCGTCGCGGCGGGCAGCACCCCGGACTGGCTGGGTGTGGTCACGCCAGCACCTCCTTCAGGCTCGCGCAGCCCGCGGCCACCGAGCCGACCAGCCCCGCGCGGTAGCTGGGCACGGTCAACGCGGCCTCGGCGGCCTGCTTCTGGGCGGCGGTCAGGGCGCTGACCAGCGCGGCCACCGCCGACTCCTGGTCGCCGGGCACGGTGGGCGCGGAGTTGGCGGTGGGCGCCGGGGTGCTGCTGGTCGGCGGTGCCACGCGGTCGATCTCCTTGCGCAGGGCGGTGGCCTGCGCGGAGCGGTTGGTGGCGACCAACCCCGCCTGTGCGGCCACGCCGGGGAACCGGGCGGCCACCTCGCGGGCGGTCGCGGCATCGGTCTCGGCGGCACGGGCCAGGTCCGCGAGGGGGTCGGGGGCCGGGGGAGCGGCCGGCTGCCCGGTGCACGCGGCGGCGAGCGGCAGCGCGGCGGCCGCGAGCAGGCCGAGGCGCAGCAGGCCGCGGCGGCTCACCGGCGGAGGAACGGGGGTCACGGTGAGTCATCTTGCCAGGAGTGCGATGGCGTCCTGAGCTGGCGTGTGCGCCCTGATGGTCCACAAAGGGGATACTCTTGGCGACCACGACCGGTGAGTGCAGCGCCGGTCGGTTCAGTCGCGTCCGCAGAGCGACACCGCCTGCACCGAGACTTCGGGAGTGAGTACGTGTCCAGCGCGCCGCGCGGGGAGATATCCGCGCAGCTCGAACCGGTCGTCAGGGACGCCGTGTCCACGATCGGGTTCGACCTTGAGCTGCTCGACGTGCAGCAGGCTGGACGTCGCCGCCTGGTGAAAGTGGTGGTCGACGGTGAGCAGGGCGTCGGCCTCGACGAGATCGCGGAGGCCAGCCGGGTCGTCTCGGCCGCGCTCGACGCGCACGACCACGTGCTGGGCGGGCCGTACACCCTGGAGGTGACCTCGCCGGGCATCGATCGGCCGCTGACCGCGCCCAGGCACTGGCGCCGGGCCAAGTTCCGCCTGGTCAAGGTGCGCCTGACCGAGGGCGGCGAGCTCACCGGGCGGGTCGGCAAGGTCGGCGAGGAGGCGGTCCAGTTGCTGGTCGACGGCCAGTTGCGGGAGCTGCCCCTGGCCGGGGTGGAGCGGGCCGTGGTGGAAGTGGAGTTCCGGCAGCCGCCGGTCGAGGAATTGGCGCTTCTGGAGCGCGGTTGTCAGGAGGAGTCCCAGTGAACGTCGACATCGCCGCCCTCAGGGCGATCGAGCGGGACAAGGACATCCCCTTCGAGACCGTGCTGGAGGCCATCGAGAGCGCACTGCTCACCGCGTACAAGCACACCGAGGGCCACAAGGCGCACGCCAAGGTCGACATCGACCGCAAGACCGGGCTGGTCCGGGTGATCGCCCAGACCCTGGCCAGCGACGGCACCGTGGCCGAGGAGTGGGACGACACCCCGGAGGGCTTCGGGCGCATCGCCGCGACCACCGCCCGCCAGGTCATCCTGCAGCGGCTGCGCGACGCCGAGCACGAGCGCACCTTCGGCGAGTTCGCCGCCAAGGAGGGCGAGATCATCGCCGGGGTGGTGCAGCGCGACGCGCGGGCCAACTCCCGGGGCATGGTCGTGGTCCAGATCGGCGACACCGAGGGCGTGCTGCCGCCCGCCGAGCAGGTGCCCGGCGAGCGCTACGAGCACGGCGCCCGGATCAAGTGCTACGTGGTGGGCGTCTCCCGCGGTTCGCGCGGGCCGCAGATCACCCTGTCGCGCACGCACCCGAACCTGGTGCGCAGGCTGTTCGCGCTGGAGGTGCCCGAGATCGCCGACGGCACCGTGGAGATCCCGGCGGTGGCCAGGGAGGCCGGTCACCGGTCCAAGATCGCCGTGCGGTCCACGGTGGCCGGGGTCAACGCCAAGGGCGCGTGCATCGGGCCGATGGGCGCGCGGGTGCGCAACGTCATGAGCGAGCTGGCCGGTGAGAAGATCGACATCATCGACTTCTCCGAGGACTCCGCGACCTTCGTGGGCAACGCGCTGTCCCCGGCGAAGGTGGTCTCGGTGCGCGTGCTCGACGAACGGGCCAAGACCGCACGGGTTGTCGTGCCGGACTTCCAGCTGTCGCTGGCCATCGGCAAGGAGGGCCAGAACGCCCGCCTGGCAGCCCGTCTGACCGGCTGGCGGATCGACATCCGCAGCGACGCCGAGGTGGGCGCTGGCAGCGCTCCGCAGGGCGGTGCGGTATCCGGTTCGGCAGAGTGAGTCAGAGGAGATAGAATCACTGGTGGTTCGTCGTCAGGAACCGGTACCCCAGCACGTCAGCCCTGCTCCACGGGGCCCGGTGCGGACGTGTGTCGGGTGTCGTACCGCAACGTCGGACTCCGAGCTGTTGCGCGCGGTGGTCGTGGGGGGCGCCGTCCTCCCCGATCCCCGGCGCAGGCTGCCCGGTCGAGGTGCCTGGGTGCACCCCGACCCGGACTGCCTGCGCACCGCCGAGCGGCGTCGGGCGTTCCCCAGGGCCTTCCGCCTGACCGGAGCGCTGGACCTCGCCGCACTGGCCGCCCACATCGGGGCGGTCAGCGGCTCGACAGGCTCGGACCCCGGCGTGCCGGGGCACGACACCGCGGGACACACCCGCGGTGGCTGAGGAAGAGGAAGCAGGTCGACCCGTCATGAGTCAGCCGTGAAGCTGAAGACATGATCGCGCGACGATAGGACGAGGTCGAGCGGGACTTGCCGCCCGGCCTCATCTAGACGAGGAGAGCAGTGGCAGGCAAGGCCCGCGTGCACGAGCTGGCGAAAGAGCTCGGTGTCACGAGCAAGGAAGTTCTCAACAAGCTCGCCGAGCAGGGCGAGTACGTGAAGTCCGCGTCCTCCACGGTGGAGGCCCCGGTGGCCCGCCGTCTGCGGGACGCCTACGAGGGCAAGCCGGCCCGCTCCGGCGCCCCCAAGCCCGGCCCCCGGCCCGGCCCCAAGCCGAGCGCTCCGGCGGCCGCGGCCCCGGCAGCCCCGGCTGCCCAGTCCAGCGCGGCCCCGGCCGCCCCGAAGGCGGTGCCCAGTCCTGGGCAGCGTCCGCCGATGCCCGGCCCGCGTCCTGGCCCCCGGCCCGGTCCGAAGCCGGTCCAGGAGGCTCCGGCCGCCGCGAAGGCCCCGGCCGCACCCGCGGCTCCGGCGCCCGCGCCGCAGCCCACTGCCACGCAGCGGCCCGCCGCACCGCAGCCGGCCGCTCAGCAGCGCCCGGCCGCCCCGGCCCCGGCTGCCGCCTCGGCGGCTCCCACCGCTCCGCAGGCCCCCAGGTCGACTCCCGGCGCCAAGCCGGGTCCGCGACCCGGTCCGCGTCCCGCGCCGGAGTCGCAGGCCGTGGTGCCGCCCAGGCAGCAGGGTCCCAAGCCCGGTCCGCGCGCGCCGCGTCCCGGCAACAACCCCTTCGGCGTTGGCGCCAACGCGCCCGCGCCGCGTCCCTCGGCCCCGCGTCCCGGCCCGGCTGCCGGTGGCGGCGACCGTCCGGCGCGTCCCGCAGACGGCCGTCCCGACCGTCCGCCGCGCGGTGACCGTCCGGCGGCAGCGGACCGCGGTCCCCGGCCCTCGCCGGGCAACATGCCGCCCAGGCCGAACCCGGGCATGATGCCGCCCCGGCCGGCGCGTCCCGCCGGTGGCGGTCGCGGCGGCCCCGGTGGCGGCGGTGGCCGTCCGGGTGGTCCCGGCGGTGGCGGTGGCTTCCGTGGCGGTCCTGGTGGCGGCGGCGGTGGCGGTGGCTTCCGTGGCGGTCCTGGTGGCGGCGGCGGTGGCGGCGGTTTCCGTGGCGGTCCTGGTGGCGGCGGCGGTGGCGGCGGTTTCCGTGGCGGTCCCGGTGGCGGCGGCGGTGGCGGTGGCTTCCGCGGTGGCCCCGGTGGCGGCACGGGTGCGCCCGCCGGTGGCGGCGGTTTCCGCGGCGGTGGCCGTCCGGGTGGTCCCGGTGGTCGCGGCGGTGCCGCGGGTGCCTTCGGCCGTCCCGGTGGTCCGGCTCGCCGTGGCCGCAAGTCCAAGCGCCAGAAGCGTCAAGAGTTCGACAACATGCAGGCGCCCAGCGTCGGCGGCGTCCGCCTGCCCAAGGGCAGCGGCGAGGTCGTCCGGCTGCCGCGCGGTGCCTCGCTGACCGACTTCGCCGAGAAGATCGGTGCGAACCCGGCCGCGTTGGTGCAGGTGCTGTTCCACCTCGGTGAGATGGTCACCGCGACCCAGTCGGTCTCCGACGAGATCCTGGAGCTGCTCGGCTCCGAGATGAACTACCGGGTCAACGTGGTCAGCCCCGAGGAGGAGGACCGCGAGCTGCTCGAGGCCTTCGACATCACCTACGGCGAGGACGCGGGCGACGAGGACGACCTCGTCGTGCGGCCTCCGGTGGTGACCGTCATGGGTCACGTCGACCACGGTAAGACCCGACTGCTGGACACGATCCGCAAGTCCAACGTGCACGAGGGCGAAGCGGGCGGCATCACCCAGCACATCGGTGCCTACCAGGTCACGGCCCAGCTCGAGGGCAACGACCGGCTGATCACCTTCATCGACACCCCCGGTCACGAGGCGTTCACCGCCATGCGTGCCCGCGGTGCGAACTCCACCGACATCGCGGTGATCGTGGTCGCCGCCGACGACGGTGTGATGCCGCAGACGGTGGAGGCGATCAACCACGCGCAGGCCGCGGGTGCGCCGATCGTGGTGGCGGTGAACAAGATCGACAAGGAGGGTGCGAACCCCCAGAAGATCCGCCAGCAGCTCACCGAGTACAACCTGGTCGCCGAGGAGTACGGCGGCGACACGATGTTCGTGGACATCTCGGCCCGGCAGAACATCAACATCGATGGGCTGCTGGAGGCGATCCTGCTCACCGCGGACGCCGCGCTGGACCTGCGGGCCAACCCGGCCATGGAGGCACAGGGCGTCGCGATCGAGGCGCACCTGGACCGCGGTCGCGGCCCGGTGGCCACGGTGCTGGTGCAGCGCGGAACGCTGCGGGTCGGCGACTCGATCGTCGCCGGTGACGCCTACGGCCGTGTCCGTCGCATGGTCGACGAGCACAACGAGGACGTCATCGAGGCGTACCCGTCGCGTCCGGTCCAGGTCATCGGTCTGACCTCGGTGCCGGGTGCCGGTGACACCTTCCTGGTGGTGGACGAGGACCGGGTGGCACGGCAGATCGCCGAGCGCCGCCAGGCCCGGACCCGCAACGCGCTCAACGCCTCGCGGCGCAAGCGCGTCAGCCTGGAGGACCTGGACGAGGCGCTGAAGGAGACTAGCCAGCTCAACCTGATCATCAAGGGTGACAACTCGGGTACCGTCGAGGCGCTCGAAGCGGCACTGTTGAAGATCGACGTGGGCGACGACGTGCAGCTGCACGTGGTGCACCGCGGCGTCGGTGGTGTCACGGAGAGCGACATCAACCTGGCCACCGCGGAGAACACCATCGTGCTGGGCTTCAACGTCCGTGCGGAGGGCCGGGCCACCGAGCTGGCCAACCGCGAGGGCGTCGAGGTCCGCTACTACACGGTCATCTACCAGGCGATCGACGAGATCGAGCAGGCCCTGAAGGGCATGCTCAAGCCGGAGTACGAGGAGGTGCAGCTCGGCAGGGCCGAGGTGCGCGATGTCTTCAAGTCCTCCAAGGTCGGCACGATCGCTGGTTGCCTGGTGATGTCGGGCGAGCTCAAGCGCAACTCCAAGGCCCGCCTGATCCGCGACAACGTCGTGGTCCAGGAGAGCCTGACGCTGACCTCGCTGCGTCGCTTCAAGGACGACGTGACCGAGGTCCGCGAGGGCTTCGAGTGCGGTCTCACCCTCGGCAACTACGGCGACCTGCGGGTCGACGACGTGATCGAGACCTACGAGATGCGCGAGAAGCCGCGTAACTGATCGACAGCCGGGGTCCGGGACCGTGAGGTCCCGGACCCCGGTCCTAGTCGGCGTGCCAGGTCGCCGTACCCAACCTGAGTGCCATGTTCGTTGGTGCGCTTGAACTGGACGTCCTGCTCGGGGACGTCCACTCGCTCAAGCAGAAGCGCTCCGCCGTGCGGCCCGTACTGGCCGAGCTCCGACGGCGCTTCGAAGTCTCCGTGTCCGAGGCGGGTCATCTCGACCTGCACCGCCGTGCCCTGATCGGGGTCGCGGTGGTGGCCGCCGAAGCCGGGCACGTCCGTGAGGTGCTCGACGCCTGCGAGCGGTTGATCGCCTCACGTCCCGAGTTGCAGCTCCTCTCCGCCCGGCACAGGCTGCTGGGTCCCGAGGACGACTAGTTCTAGTTCGGTTCAACCCAGAGGAGGAGCGCCGTGGCCGACCAGGCCCGCGCCCGCAGGCTTGCCAAGCGCATCGCCCAGATCGTCGCGTCCGCGCTGGAGCACGAGGTCAAGGACCCCCGGCTGGCCCGGGTGACGATCACCGACGCCAGGGTCACCCCCGACCTGCACGACGCGACCGTGTTCTACACCGTGCTCGGTGACAACCTGGACTCCGCGCCCGACTTCGCCGGGGTCACCGCCGCGCTGGCCAGCGCCACGGGCGTGCTGCGCACCAAGGTCGGTCAGCAGACCGGCGTGCGGTTCACGCCCACGCTGAGCTTCGTGGCCGACACCGTGCCCACCGACGCGGCACGCATCAACGAGCTGCTGGCCAAGGCCCGCGCCTCGGATGCCGAGGTCGCCGAGCTCGCCTCCACCGCGCAGCCCGCGGGCGATGCGGACCCGTACCGGGTGCCCCGCGAGGACGACACCGAGGACGACGACGCGTAGTTTGCGGTGGTGAGCGTCTCCGTTGATGATCAGATCGCCGCTGCCGTCCCGCTGCTCGCCACCGCCGAGGACGTGACGCTGCTGGCGCACGTCAACCCGGACGCCGACGCACTGGGCAGCGCGCTGGCGCTGGGCCTGGCCCTGCACCGGCGCGGTGCCCGGGTCCGGGTGTCCTTCGGCGGCCCCGAGCAGACCCCGGAGTCCTTGCGCGGCTTGGACTCCGCGGGGCTGATCGTGCCCGCTGAGGCCGTGCCCGCGGCCCCGCCGCTGCTGGTCGCCCTGGACACCGGCAGCGTGGACCGGCTCGGCGCGCTCGCCGACCGGGTGGCCGCCACCACCGAGGCCGGTGGGACGGTGCTCGTGGTGGACCACCACGTGTCCAACACCAGGTACGGCACCCACCACGTGGTGGACGACCGCGCCGAGGCCACCGCGGTGCTCGTGCTGCGGCTGTTGGACGCGCTCGACGTGCCGCTGGACGAGCCGATCGCGCGCTGCCTGTACGCGGGGCTGGCTACTGACACCGTGTCGTTCCGCTTCGCCGGCCCTGCCGCGCACCGGTCAGCGGCCCGCCTGCTGGAGTCCGGTGTGGACGCCCCGGCCATGCTGCGCCAGCTCATGGACAGCCACCCCTTCGGCTGGCTGCACATGTTGTCCACCGTGCTGGGCCGCGCGCAGCTGGAACCCGAGGCGGCGCAGGGTGTTGGCCTGGTGCACACGCACATCCGGCTCGCCGACCACGAGGGGCTGCGGGCCGAGGAGGTGGAGAGCGTGGTCGACGTGGTGCGCACCACCGCCGAGGCCGGGGTCGCCGCGGTGTTCAAGGAGTTCGCGCAGGGGGAGTGGACCGTGTCCCTGCGCTCGACCGGAGCGCTGGACGTGCGCTCGGCGGCGCAGCGGCTCGGCGGCGGCGGGCACCGGATGGCCGCCGGTTTCACCGCGTACGGCGAACCTGGACAGGTGCTCGCCGAGCTGCGCGCTGCCCTGGACCAGGCCACCCTGCTCTAGTCACGATGGCTGCTTTCGGGGCGTTCGCTGCCCCGAAGGGCGCATTCGCGGCGGCCTGTCCGCGAAGGTGTAGAGAATCGCGGACCGGCTCCGACGTCCCTGGTGAGCAACCGAACCGAGGAGCAGACCGTGAAGTACATGCTGATGATCCACGCGAACGTCGAGGCCATGTCCGAGGGGCTGGGCTGGGAGCTCGCCGACATCCGGGCGATGGTCAACTACATGCACCAGCTCAACAAGGAGCTCGCCGACTCCGGGGAGCTCCTGGACGCGCAGGGCCTGGGCAACCCCGAGCAGTCCAAGAAGGTGCAGGCGCGGCCGGACGGCGAGCCGGTGATCACCGACGGGCCGTTCCCGGAGGCCAAGGAGGTGCTGGCCGGGTACTGGCTGGTGGACGTGGCCGACGAGCGCCGCGTGGTCGAGATCGCCACCCGCATCTCCGTCACGCCCGGCCCCGGCGGCGCCCCGGTGAACCAGCCCGTACAGATCCACCCGATCGGCGAGGCGCCCGAGGTGTGAGCCCCCGCTGACCGGCCCACCCGGAATTGTCGGTGCCCTGTCGTAGCTTGAGCTGGACATGGCACACGGCTGGTTCGGAGGGTGACGGGCATGGGGGATCGAGTGGGGTCGGCGCGCGAGGTGTTCTCGCTCGCCGTGCCCGCGCTGGGTGTGCTCGCCGCTGAGCCGCTGTACGTGCTCGTGGACACGGCGGTGGTCGGTCACCTCGGCGCGTTGCCGCTGGCCGGGCTCGCCCTGGGCGGGCTGGTGTTCTCCCAGGTCTCCAGCGCGCTGACCTTCCTCTCCTACGGCACCACCTCGCGGGCCGCCCGGCTGCACGGGGCGGGTCGGCGGGCCGATGCCGTGGCCGAGGGGGTGCAGGCGACCTGGCTGGCGGCCGCCGTCGGGCTGGTGGTGCTCGTGCTGGGCCAGCTGCTGGCCGAGCCGGTGGCCACCGTGCTCGCGGGCAACGCCGAGGTGGCCGCCGCCGGGGTGAGCTGGCTGCGGATCGCCCTGTTCGGCGCGCCGATGGTGCTGATCACGATGGCGGGCAACGGCTGGATGCGCGGAGTGCAGGACACCCGTAGACCGCTGTACTTCGTGTTGCTGGGCAACGGTTTGTCCGCGCTGGCCGTGCCGTGGCTGGTGCACGGGCTAGGGGACTTCGGCGGCTGGGGGCTGGTCGGCTCCGCGGTGGCCAACGTTGGCGCGCAGGCCGTGTCCGCAGGGCTGTTCCTGCGCGCGCTGGTGACCGAGGGGGTGCCGCTGCGACCGCTGTACCCGGTGATCCGGGCACAGCTCGGGCTCGGCCGCGACCTGGTGGTGCGGACCGCGGCGTTCCAGGCCTGCTTCGTGTCCGCGCTGGCGGTGGCCGCCCGCACCTCGACCGAGGCCGTCGGGGCGCACCAGGTGGTGTTGCAGCTGTGGACCTTCCTCGCGCTGCTGCTGGATTCCCTGGCGATCGCGGCGCAGTCCCTGGTCGGCGCCGCACTCGGCGCGGGCCGTGATCGCCAGGCGAAGGAGCTGGCGTGGCGGGTGTGCTGGTACGGGTTGGTGTTCGGCACCGGGCTGGGGGTGGTCTTCGCCGCGCTGTCCGGCGCCTTACCCCAGGTCTTCACCTCCGCGCCCGGGGTGCTGGCGGAGATCCCGCACGCGTGGTGGCTGTTCGTGGCCATGCAGCCGGCAGCTGGGGTGGTGTTCGCCCTGGACGGTGTGTTGCTCGGCGCCGGGGACGCGGCCTATCTGCGCACTGCCACGGTGATCGGTGCCGTGCTGGGCTTCCTGCCGCTGGTGTGGCTCTCGCTGGCGTTCGGCTGGGGACTGCTCGGCATCTGGTCGGGGCTGGCGCTCTTCCTGCTGGTGAGGCTGTTCGCGGTGGTGCACCGGACCCGGTCCGGGCGGTGGGCGGTGGTCGGCGCGCCGGTGTGACGCACTCCACGAACTGAAGCGGTTAACAGAGGTTTAGCGCACGCGATGGACGAGTTGTGCACCTCGGCGGCAGCCGGGGGCGCTCCCCTCGTTCCTGCTCCGGAAGGACAGCCGTGCCCGTCGCGCGCGCCACCCGTCATGCCTGGGTGGTCTGGGCCACTGCCGTAGTCGTCTACTTGTTCGCGGTGTTCCACCGGTCCTCGCTCGGCGTCGCCGGGTTGGCGGCCGGGGAGCGGTTCGGGGTGGGCCCCGCCGCGCTGAGCACCTTCACCGTGTTGCAGGTCGCCGTGTACGCGGCCATGCAGGTGCCCACCGGCCTGCTGGTGGACCGGTTCGGGCCGCGCCGGGTGCTGACCGTGGCCGCGCTACTGATGGGCCTGGGCCAGACCCTGTTCGCGGTGGCCGAGTCCTACCCGCTGGGCCTGCTGGCCCGAGCGGTGCTCGGACTGGGCGACGCGATGACCTGGGTCAGCGTGCTGCGCCTGATCGCCGCGCACTTCCCGGCCCGCCGCTACGCCGTGGTGATGTCCCTGTCCGCGATGCTTGGCGCCGCGGGCAACCTCGCCGCGACCGTGCCGCTGACCGCCGCACTGCACGAACCGGGCTGGACGGTGACCTTCCTCGCAGTGGGGCTGGCCACCGCCGTCTACGGCTTGGTGGTCGCGGTTCGGCTGCGCGACGTGCCCGCGGGCAGCCCGGCTCCGGTCGCGGAGAGCACGCAGCCCACGGCCGTGCTGCGCAAGGTGGTTGGCGCGTGGCAGGTTCCCGGTACCCGGCTGGGTTTCTGGGTGCACTTCAGCACGATGGTCGCGCCCACCACGCTGGGTCTGCTGTGGGGTGTGCCGTACCTGGTGCAGGCACAGGGCCTGTCGGCTGAGGCCGCGGGCAGTGTGCTGAGCCTGCTGGTGCTTGGCGCACTGGTCGGCAGCCCACTGCTGGGTGCCGCGATCGGCCGTCGCCCGGAGCTGCGCATGCCGCTGGTCGCGGCGTACCTGGTGACCTCGGCGGTGGTGTGGGCGCTGCTGCTGGCGCTGCCCGGTGGGCAGGCCCCGCTGTGGCTGCTGGTGCTGGCCTTCGCGCTGTTCGCCTTCGGCGGCCCGGCCTCCTCGGTGGCCTTCGCGCTGGCCAAGGACTACAACCCGGTGCGCACCGTGAGCACGGCCACCGGCGTGGTCAACGTCGGCGGCTTCGTGGCCACCACGATCGCGGCGTTGGCTGTCGGTGTGCTGCTCGGCCTGGCCGAACCGCTGGGCTCGGGGCCCGCGTTCCAGATCGCGTTCCTCGCCGTGGTGGCGGTGCAGCTGGTGGGCACCTGGCGCACCGCGACCTGGTGGCGGCGGGCCAGGGCCGTGGTGCTGCTCGCGGCCGAACGGGGCGAGCAGGTGCCGGTGCAGTTGCGCAGGCGCCGCTGGGACGACCCGGTGCCGCAGCCCGCGGTGGCCTGAGGCGGCTCGGCCCGGCGAGCGCATGAGGCAGAATGGTTTCCCGTGTCACAACCGCTTCGTTCCCGTCGGTTCCAGGGAAAGCAACGAACACCAGGTAGCACCACCGGCGCGGGTCTGGTCGTGGTGGACAAGCCCGCCGGGCTGACCTCGCACGACGTGGTCGCCCGGCTGCGCAGGATCCTCGGCACCCGCAAGGTGGGCCACGCGGGCACGCTCGACCCGATGGCCACCGGCGTGCTGGTGCTCGGCGTCGAGCGGGCCACCAAGCTGCTGGGCCACCTGGCGATGGACAGCAAGGCCTACCTGGCCACGATCCGGCTCGGCGCCGCCACCACCACCGACGACGCGCAGGGCGAGGTCCTCTCCGAGGCCGACGCCTCGGCCGTGCCGGAGGAGGCGATCCGCGCGGGCATCGCCGAGCTGACCGGCCCGATCCAGCAGGTGCCCAGCTCGGTCAGCGCGGTCAAGGTGGACGGCAAGCGCGCCTACGCCAGGGTGCGCGCGGGCGAGGAGGTCGAGCTGCCCGCCCGGCCGGTGGTCGTGCACCGGTTCGACCTGCTGGTGCTGCGCCGCGAGGAGAACGCGACCGAGCTGGACGTCATCGTGGAGTGCTCCTCCGGCACCTACGTCCGCGCTCTGGCCCGGGACCTGGGCAGCGCGCTGGGGGTCGGCGGGCACCTCAGCGCCCTGCGCCGCACCAGGGTCGGCCCGTTCGACCTGCGCGCGGCCCGCACCCTGGAGCAGTTGGAGGACAACTCCGAGCTGTCGATGGACCTGGGCCAGGCCGTGGACGCCGCCTTCCCGCGCCACGAGATCGACCTGCCCTCGGCGGCGGCCCTGTCGCACGGCAGGCGTATCCCGGCCGCGGGCATCACCGGTCCCTACGGGGTGTTCGGCCCGGACGGCAGGGTGCTGGCCCTGGCGGTGGACGAGTCCGGCGCGGCCAAGCCGCTCGTGGTGCTGGCCATCGACTGAGCCGGTGATCGCCGCGAGATAGGCTCGGGCTCGTGCAACGCTGGCGTGGGCTGGACCATCTTCCGAGTGGCTGGGGCCGGTGCGTGGTCACCATCGGCGTGTTCGACGGGGTGCACCGGGGGCACCGCGCGCTCATCGGCAGGGCGGTGGAGCTAGCCGCGGAGCGCGGTCTGCCCTCGGTGCTGATGACCTTCGACCCGCACCCGGCCGAGGTGGTGCGACCGGGCAGCCACCCGGCGCAGCTCACCACGCTGCAGCGCCGTGCGGAGCTGGTGGAGCAGCTGGGGGTGGACGTGTTCTGCGTGCTGCCCTTCACCCTGGAGACCTCGCGGGTGCCCGCCGACGAGTTCGTGCACGAGTTCCTGGTGGAGCGGCTGCACGCGGCGGCGGTCGTGGTCGGCGAGAACTTCACGTTCGGCCACCACGCCGCCGGGGACGTGGCGCTGCTGCGCACCCTGGGTGAGCGCTTCGGCTTCAACACCGAGGGCGCGTGCCTGGTCACCGAGGAGCAGGTGACCTTCTCCTCCACCTACATCCGCTCCTGCATCGACGCGGGCGACGTGGTGGCCGCCGAGCGGGCGCTGGGTCGGCCGCACCGGCTGGAGGGCATCGTGGTCCGCGGCGACGGGCGTGGCAAGGACCTGGGTTTCCCGACCGCCAACCTGTCGGTGACCCGGTTCGCCGCGGTGCCCGCAGACGGGGTGTACGCCTGCCGTTTCGTGCTGCGCGGCGCTGGCGGCGAACGGGTGCTGCCCGCCGCGGTCTCGGTCGGCACCAACCCGACCTACTCGGGCCGGGAGCGCCGGGTGGAGGCGTTCGTGCTGGACGTCAGCGAGGACTTCTACGGCAAGCGGGTGGCCCTGGACTTCGTGGACCGGCTGCGCGGCCAGGTGAAGTACGACACCAGCGAGGCCCTGATCGAGCAGATGCACCTGGATGTGGCGCGGACGAGGGAACTGCTGGCCTGAACGCGGTGCGCGGGCAGGCGTGCCGGGGTACTCTCGGCCCTCAGTGCGAATGCAAACGGTCGGTCTGATCGGCCGGAACGCAGCGCGCGGCGTGGCAGGATGCCCGCCAGGACCGCGCCGGCGGACCGGCACAGGGGAGAGCCAGGGTGGAGGACCACAAGATCGTCCAGCGCAACCTCGCGTTGCAGCGGGAGTGGTACGGGGAGCCGCTGGGGGATCGGGTGCGCAGGCTGGTGGTGGCCTTCGACATCTCCCAGGCGTACCTGGCCGATGTGCTGGGCATCAGCGCGCCGATGCTGAGCCAGGTGATGAGCGGGCGCCGCGCCAAGATCGGCAACCCGGCCGTGCTGGCACGCCTGATCATGCTTGAGCGCAGGATCCTGACACCTGGTGTGGCCAGCGGGGACCGGGTTGCCATGCAGCAGGCCCTCGACGACGTGCGCGAGTCCCGGCCCACGGTGGACCGCGACGCGCTGCCGGTGCACGACGCCCGCGCCGACGTGGCCGCGGTGACCGCCCTGCGCCGGGTCGCCCGCGGCGAGGACCTGCTGGCCGCCGCGGAGACCCTCGGCAACCGGCACGCCTGGCTGGGGGACCTGCTGCGGCGTGCCTCGTTCCCGCCCGCCCAGCAGGACCGATGACCCGGCTGTTCACCGCGCTGGTGCCGGACGCGCCGGTGCTCGACCACCTGGTCCGGGCCGTGACGGCCGTGCGCGGGGACCGGCACACCTCGATCGACAAGTGGCACGTCACGCTCTGCTTCCACGGGGACGGCGACGACCCCGTGGCGCGAACCGGATGGGTGCGCGAGCGGCTCGCCGGGCTGGCGGCGCCCCGGATCAGGCTGCGCTCCGCCGCCGCCTTCCCCGGGGTGCTGTGGATCGGCGTGCAGGACCCGGACGGCACGCTGGCGGCGGCGGCCGAGGCGGTGCGCTGGCACGCCGAGGGCCACGTGGAGCACCGCGCGTTCACCCCGCACCTGACGATCGCCCGCGAGCGGCACGGCGAGCTGGACCCCGCCCCGCTGATCGACTACGAGGGACCGTGGTGGACCGCGGGCGAGGCGGTGCTGTTCGCCAGCGAGCGGGTCGGGGGCGGCTACCGGTACGAGCCACTCGACCGTGTTCGCTTCACCGCCCGCTGAGCAACCTCGCGCGCACACCTGCTAACCTCGGTATTTGGGTCCAGCTGCGGTCCGTGGCGGCTGGTACCGACTCTGGCTCCGCCCCCTCGGGCGGGGTTGCACGGGACACACGAGGTCAGACGAGAAATCCAGGAGTGAACGAGTGGCTCTGTCCACCGAGCAGAAGAAGACCATCCTCGCCGAGTACGGGCTGAAGGAAGGCGACACCGGGTCCCCCGAGGCGCAGATCGCCCTGATGAGCAAGCGCATCAGCGACCTGACCGAGCACCTGCGGACCCACAAGCACGACCACCACTCGCGTCGTGGTCTGCTGCTGATGGTCGGCCGCCGCCGCCGTCTGCTGAACTACCTCACCAAGACCGACGTCGAGCGCTACCGTTCGCTGATCCAGCGGCTCGGCCTGCGTCGATGAGCTAGGGAGGGGGTGGGTCCGGTGTCCAGGTGGGCGCCGGACCCACCCCCTCGGCACAACACAACCAGAGAACACGCGAGCCAGGCACCGCGAGCGGCGGAACGGGCCGCCGGTCCTCGGTAGTGGTTCCCGGGTCATCCCGGGGGCTTCGATCGAAGACCGGCCTCGTCGCCGAGCGTGCCAGGCGCGCGCACGACGAGGAGAACTACATGACCGATATCGAGATCCACGAGACGACCGCCACCATCGACAACGGCAGGTTCGGCTCGCGCACCGTCCGCTTCGAGACCGGGCGCTTCGCCCGCCAGGCCGCGGGCAGCGTCGTCGCCTACCTGGACGACGAGACCATGCTGCTGTCGGCGACGACGGCCTCCAAGCACCCCAAGGACCACTTCGACTTCTTCCCGCTGACGGTGGACGTCGAGGAGCGGATGTACGCCGTCGGCCGCATCCCGGGCGCCTTCTTCCGTCGCGAGGGCCGTCCCTCCACCGACGCGATCCTGACCTGCCGCCTGATCGACCGCCCGCTGCGCCCCGCCTTCGTGGACGGCCTGCGCAACGAGATCCAGGTCGTGGTCACCGTGCAGAGCCTCAACCCGCAGGACCTGTACGACGTGGTGGCCATCAACGCCGCCTCCGCCTCCACCCAGCTCGCCGGGCTGCCCTTCTCCGGGCCCATCGGCGGCGTGCGGGTCGCCCTGATCGAGGGCCAGTGGGTCGCCTTCCCGACCTACGAGCAGCTGGAGAAGGCCGTGTTCGACATGGTCGTCGCCGGTCGCATCGTGGGCGATGACGTGGCCATCATGATGGTCGAGGCCGAGGCCACCGAGCAGGTCATCGACCTGGTGGGCTCCGGCGCGCAGGCCCCGACCGAGCAGGTCGTCGCCGCCGGCCTGGAGGCCGCCAAGCCGTTCATCCGCTCGCTGTGCGTGGCCCAGCAGCAGCTGGCCGAGCTGGCCGCCAAGCCCACCGGCGAGTTCCCGCTGTACCCGGCCTACGAGGCCGACGCCTTCGAGGCCGTCAGCAACGCGGTGTCCGAGGAGCTGGCCCAGGCGCTGACCATCGCGGGCAAGCAGGAGCGCGAGTCGCGGCTGGACGAGGTCAAGAAGATCGCCCTGGAGAAGGTCGGTCTGGGCGAGGGCGAGGCCTTCGAGGGCCGCGAGAAGGAGATCGGCGCGGCGTTCCGCTCGCTGACCAAGAAGCTGGTCCGCCAGCGCGTGCTGCGCGACAAGGTGCGCATCGACGGCCGGGGGCTGACCGACATCCGGCAGCTGTCCGCCGAGGTCGCGCTGATCCCGAGGGCGCACGGCTCGGCGCTGTTCGAGCGCGGCGAGACCCAGATCCTGGGCGTCACCACGCTGAACATGCTGCGCATGGAGCAGCAGATCGACTCGCTGTCCCCCGAGACGCACAAGCGCTACCTGCACCACTACAACTTCCCGCCCTTCTCCACCGGTGAGACCGGTCGGGTGGGCTCGCCCAAGCGCCGCGAGATCGGCCACGGCGCGCTGGCCGAGCGCGCGCTGGTGCCGGTGCTGCCCAAGCGGGACGAGTTCCCCTACGCGATCCGCCAGGTCTCCGAGGCCCTGGGCTCCAACGGGTCCACCTCGATGGGCTCGGTCTGCGCCTCCACCATGTCGCTGCTCAACGCCGGTGTGCCGCTGAAGGCCCCGGTCGCGGGCATCGCCATGGGCCTGGTCTCCGACGAGGTCGACGGTGAGACCCGCTACGTGGCGCTGACCGACATCCTCGGTGCCGAGGACGCCTTCGGCGACATGGACTTCAAGGTGGCGGGCACCAAGGAGTTCGTGACCGCGCTGCAGCTGGACACCAAGCTGGACGGCATCCCCTCCGAGGTGCTGGCCCAGGCGCTCGGCCAGGCGCGCGACGCCCGGCTGACCATCCTCGAGGTCATCGAGGAGGCCATCGACCGCCCGGACGAGATGAGCCCGTTCGCCCCGCGCGTGACGGCCATCAACATCCCGGTCGACAAGATCGGCGAGGTGATCGGGCCCAAGGGCAAGATGATCAACTCGATCACCGAGCAGACCGGCGCGGACATCTCGATCGAGGACGACGGCACGATCTACGTCGGTGCCGCCGACGGCCCCTCGGCCGAGGCCGCCATCGGCCTGATCAACGCGATCGCCAACCCGCAGCTGCCCAAGGTCGGCGAGCGGTTCCTGGGCACGGTCGTCAAGACCGCCGCCTTCGGTGCCTTCGTCTCCCTGCTGCCCGGCCGCGACGGCCTGGTGCACATCTCCAAGCTGGGCAACGGCAAGCGCATCGCCAAGGTCGAGGACGTGGTCAAGGTCGGCGACAAGCTCCGCGTGGAGATCGCCGACATCGACAACCGCGGCAAGATCAGCCTGGTGGTGGTCAGCGAGGACGAGGCTGCCGAGGCCAAGACCGAGGCCGAGGCCACCCCGGAGCCCGCTGCCCAGTGAGTCTTCGGAACTCGGGGACGGCCGTGGGGGTTTCCCGCGGCCGTCCCGGCTATCTGCAGCCCCCCGGCAGCACGCGCACCCTGGAGCGCACCGCCGGGGGCGGGGCCGTGCGGCGCAGCGTGCTGCCCGGCGGTCTGCGCGTGGTCACCGAGCAGATCCCCGGCGTGCGCTCCGCCTCGGTGGGCATCTGGGTCAACGTGGGCTCCCGCGACGAGCAGCCCGCCGTGGCCGGTGCCGCGCACTACCTGGAGCACCTGCTGTTCAAGGGCACCGCGCGGCGCAGTTCCGCGGGCATCTCCGAGGAGATCGACGCGGTCGGCGGTGAGCTCAACGCGTTCACCGCCAAGGAGCACACCTGCTTCTACGCGCACGTGCTGGACGAGGACCTGCCGCTGGCCCTGGACCTGGTCAGCGACGTGGTGTTCAACGCGGTCTGCGCCGAGCGCGACATGGAGACCGAGCGCAGCGTGGTGCTCGAGGAGATCGCCATGCGCGACGACGACCCCGAGGACCTGCTGCACGAGGCGTTCTGCGAGGCGCTCATGGGCGACCACCCGCTGGGCCGCCCCGTGCTGGGCACCGAGCAGTCGATCAGCGACATGACCCGCACCGCGCTGTACGGCTTCTACCGGCGCCGCTACACGCTGCCCCGCATGGTGCTCGCCGTGGCGGGCAACGTGGAGCACGCCACCGTGCTGCGGCTGACCCGCAAGGCCCTGGGCGACCGGTTGGTCGGCGACCGGGTGCCGACGGTGCCGCGCACCGGGCGGGCCCGCTTCCCGACCGCGCCGCGCCTGGTGCTCAACACCGACGACACCGAGCAGGCACACCTGATGCTGGGGGTGCGCGCGCTGGACCGGCACGACGAGCGCCGGTGGACCCTGGGCGTGCTCAACGCGGCGCTGGGCGGCGGCATGAGCTCCCGGCTGTTCCAGGAGGTCCGCGAGCGGCGCGGGCTGGCCTACCAGGTCTACTCCTCGGTGGCCTCCTACGCCGACACCGGCAACCTGTGCGTGTACGCGGGCTGCCAGCCGGATCGGCTCGGAGAGGTCGCGGGCGTGGTGCGCGACGTGCTCGCCCAGGTGGCCGCGGAGGGCCTGAGCCCGGCCGAGGTGGCCAGGGGCAAGGGGCAGCTGCGCGGTGGCCTGGTGCTGGGGCTGGAGGACACGAGTTCGCGCATGTCGCGCATTGGCAAGGGCGAGCTGAACTACGGCGACCACCTGACCGTGGAGCAGACCCTGGAGCGCATTGAGGCGGTGACCGAGCAGGACGTGGCCGTGCTGGCCAAGGAGCTGCTCCGACGCCCCGTCGCAGGCTCGGTGGTCGGACCCTACGATCACCGTGACGACCTGCCGGAAGAAGTGCATGAGGTGATCTCTTGACTGAGCAGGCGGGCACCGCCAGCGTCGTCGACCGCGACTACGAGGACGAGCCGTTGCGGGTCGCCGTGGTCGGGGCCAGGGGCAAGATGGGCGCCACGGTCTGCGCCGCCGTCGAGGCCGCCGACGACCTGGAGGTCGTGGCGATGGTCGACGCGGGGGACTGGCTGTTCAACGTCTCCGACGCCGGGGCCGAGGTCGTCGTGGACTTCACCCACCCCGACGTGGTCATGGACAACCTGCGGTTCTGCGTGGACCAGGGCATCCACTGCGTGGTCGGCACCACGGGCTTCACCCAGGAGCGGCTGGACACGTTGAGCGGCTGGCTGGAGCACAAGCCGGGGCTGGGCGTGCTGGTCGCGCCGAACTTCGCGCTGGGCGCCGTGCTGTCCATGAAGTTCGCGCAGCTGGCGGCGAAGTACTACGAGTCGGTCGAGGTCATCGAGTTGCACCACGCGCGCAAGGCGGACGCCCCCTCGGGCACGGCCTCGCGTACCGCGCAGCTGATCGCCCAGGCCAGGGCAGCCGCGGGCATGGCACCGAGCCCGGACGCGACCACCCAGGAGCTGGACGGGGCGCGCGGCGCCTCCGTGGACGGGGTGCGCGTGCACTCGGTGCGGCTGTCCGGGCTGGTGGCGCACGAGGAGATCCTGTTCGGCGCCGAGGGCGAGACGCTGACCATCCGGCACGACTCGCTGGACCGCAAGTCCTTCATGCCGGGCGTGCTGCTCGCGGTGCGCGAGGTGCCGAAGCGGCCGGGGCTGACCGTCGGGCTCGAGGACCTGCTGGGCCTGTGAAGGCGTTCACCGCTGCCCTGTTGATGACCGCCGCGCTGGTGGTCTACTTCGTGCTGCTCACCGAGCGCGCCGTGGTGCTGATCCAGACCGGGGAACCGGTGGCCACCGCGCTCGGTGCGGCCGTGCTCGCTCTGCCGGTGATCGGTGTCTGGTTCGTCCTCGCCCAGTGGCGCAACGGGTTGCGCATCAACAGGCTGGCGCGGCGGCTGGATGAGGAGGGCGGCCTGCCCGACACCTCCGACCTGCCGCGCCGCCCCTCGGGGCGGGTCGACCGGGAGGCCGCCGACGCCTGGTTCGAGCAGCGCAAGGCAGAGGTCGAGGCCTCGCCGGAGGACTGGCGGGGCTGGTTCCGACTGGCGCACGCCTACGACATCGCAGGGGACCGGGGCAGGGCCAGGCAGGCAATGCGGCGCGCGGTCGAACTGGGTGGTTGATCCGTTTTGCTCACCTGGCTCACTCAGTCGTGTACTCTCCGTACGGGGCGGAAAGCGTAGGGACGACAGTGGTCGAACGGGGTTGGATTCCGAACGGGATTGACCTGACCAGGCCCAGTGCGGCGCGGGTGTACGACGCGTTCCTGGGCGGTGGTCACAACTTCGCGGTGGACCGCGAGTTCGCCCGCCGCGCTGAGCAGGTGTTCCCCGGGGTCTCCCGGGCGTGCCGCGCCAACCGCGCCTTCCTGCGGCGGGCCGTGGAGTTCGGTGTCTCCCAAGGCGTTCGCCAGTTCCTGGACATCGGCTCGGGCATCCCGACCCGGGGCAACGTGCACGAGATCGCCCAGCAGCACAGCCCGGACTGCCGGGTCGTCTACGTGGACAACGAGGCTGTCGCCGTGGCGCACAGCGAGATGATGCTGCAAGGGGTCCGGAACACCGGGGTCGTCGACGCCGACCTGTGCCGGCCCGAGGAACTGCTCACCCACCCGGTGATCCGCTCACTGATCGACTTCGATCAGCCGGTGATGCTGCTGATGCTGGCGGTGCTGCACTTCGTCCCCGATGACGAGGATCCTGCGCAGCTGGTGTCCCGCTACATGCGGCGCCTGGCCCCCGGCAGCCTGCTCGCGGTCACGCACGCCACGGCAGCGGCGCGCCCCGAGGAGATGTCCGCGCTGGAACGCCTCTACGCGGGGAGCACGAACCCGGCCAAGGCACGCACCCCGGAGTGGATCGCGGGACTGTTCAGGGACTGTGAATCCGTGCCGCCCGGTCTCTGTTACGTCCCGGACTGGCGACCCGACGGGGCGCTGCGCCCGCACCCCGAGCACTACATCTTCTACGGCGGGGTGGGGCGGCGGTCAGCTCAGGTGCGGCAGCATTCCGGCGAGCAGACCGGGTGAGGCCGCGATCGCGGTGAACCGCACGAAGCGGCCGGTGAGCGTGGTGAGCAGGAAGGCGAGCACGGACATGCGCGCCACCCCGGCCAGGATGGTGGTGGCCGCGAAGGGCGGCATGCCGGTGAGCGCGCTGATCCCGGTGGTGCCGATCAGCCAGCCCGGATGCCGTTCGCACTTGTCCCGCAACTGGGTGAACAGCTGCCCGCAGCGGCGGGTGAACCTCCGCCACCTGGTGACCGGTTCGGGCCCGGTCCGCTCCTTGGGGCGGAGGAAGTTCGGCAGCGGCACGTCCCCGCGCGCGGCGTAGAAGTAGAGCAGCTTGCCGACCACCTGGCCGATCGCGATGACCGCGCCGAGCATCCAGCAGGACATCAGCGGGTGGTGCCCGTTGGTGGCGACCAGCCCGACCAGGAACACCTCCACACTGATCAGGGGGCAGATCGCCGAGCCGAGCGCCACACCGAGTGTGATCGCCAACCAGGTCACCACCACCGCTGCCCGCCTCCCAGTCCGTCAGCTCCCGACGCTACCGGAGCGGGCACGGCGGGTCAGTCGTCCTGAGGTCCCACGCGGGGTAGACAAAAGTCCACCCCTGGGACTATCCGGTCCCGGCGCTCCTGACCACGCCGCTGAGCACGTTCCAGGTGCGGATGGCCGGGTCCGGGTCGGTCATGCCCAGCATCGCGCGGTTGCCCTTGCCGTCCGGCGGGGTGGCGAACATGGTGACCGCCACCGACATGTGGCCGTTGTCGAACAGGGACCAGGCCCACTGCTTGGGGATGTCGGTGCCCAGTGCGGCCGGGGCGAACCCGATGTCGGAGGACCGCTCCATCAGTGGTTCGGACCCGCGCAGGTGCGTGGTACGCGTGTCGGCCTGCCAGACCACCTGGCCGTCGCGGATCACCTTCGCCACCGAGTGCGGCTCGTGGTAGTCGCCCAGGTTGCGCAGGGAGCTGAGCGCCGCAGCCGCGCGCAGCGGGGTGGTCGCGAGCACCTCCCCGTCGAGTTTCATGCGGTGCGTGCTGTCGATGTTGTCGATGCCCAGGTCCGCCAGGTGGTCCGGTGGCACGGCCTTGAGGAGCAGGTCGCCCACCTTGCCCAGTGGGCCGCTGCCCTGCAGCGCGTCGTTGAACCCCTGCTTGAGGTAGTCCGGTCCGCCGTAGAAGCCCAGCACCTCACCGGTCGCGTCGTCCACCGCGGCCACCCCGATGTGCACGTTCTTGTCCGCGGCCTTGTTTGGATCCAAAGTGGACAGTGAGTCCCCGGCGGCCTTCTGTGCCGCCCGCATCACCTCGGGCCGGAACGTGGTCACCACGGTGTAGCCGCCCTGCGCCACGGTGGTCGAGTCGGGCACGCTCGGGTCCTCCTTGTGCAGCCGGTCCAGGTTGCCCATGGCGGCGTCGACCATGTAGCCGTTCATGCCGCCCATGTCGTCCGCCTGGTACTGCACGGGGTTCGGGTACACCAGTTGCGCGCGCTGCTGTGCGGTGAGCTGTCCCTGCTCCACCATGCCGTCCACGACGTAGTCCCAGCGCTTGTGCAGTGCCTGTGCCGCCTCGGGGTCCTTGTCGGCCGTGGCGTAGTAGTACGGGGACTGGATGACCGCCGCGAGGTAGGCGGCCTTGGCCGGTTCGTTCGCGAGCTGGTTCACACCCACGCCGAAGTAGGCCCGCGCCGCCGCCTCGATGCCGTAGGCCCCGCGCGCGAAGAAGATCGTGTTGAGGTAGTTCTGCAGGATCGTGTCCTTGGGCAGCTCGTTGCTGATCTTGATCGAGACGAGCAGTTCCTCGAACTTGCGGCTGAGCGTCTGCTGCTGGCTCAGGTAGTAGTTCTTCACGTACTGCTGGGTGATCGTGGACCCGCCCTGCAACGAGCCGCCGCTGCCGGTGAGGTTGTTCTTCAGCGCCCTGATCAGCCCGAGCGGGGACACGCCGGGCTCGGAGTAGAAGCCCCGGTCCTCGGCGGCGAGCACCGCGTTGCGCACGACCTGCGGGATGTCGGTGATCGGCACCGAGCGCCGGTTCATGCCCACGTGGCTGATCTGGGTGCGCCCGTCGGCGTACTCGAAGATCGTCGCCTGTTGCACGGCGAGTTCGTTGGGCTGTGGGATCTTCACCACCGACAGCGCGACGAAGAACGCGGTCACCAGCAGGCCCGTGCCCAGCAGGGTCAGCCCGAGCAGCAGCTTCCACGAGGGCAGCCAGCGCCGCAGGCCCTGTCTGCCGCGCCTCGGGTAGTCGATGCGGCGGCTGGTGCGGTGACGTGCGGCCACGCTCGGGTCCCTTCCCGCTCCGGATCCTTCCGGCGGGTATGACTCCGAACGGGTGATAAGGGTTGTCTACTGCTTCAGGTGCAGGTCCAGGCCGCCGGTCACCCGGATCTCGCGCAGCGGCCTGCCCCCTGCGTCCAGGGTGCGCACCGTGCCGTCGGTCTGCCAGCCGATGGCCCGGTAGAAGCCCAGCGAGGCGCGGTCGGCCTCAGGCACCCAGCTGATGCCCTTGTACAGCCCCGCTTCGCGCAGGTCGGCGGCTGCCGCGGCGAGCAGTCGGCCGCCGTGCCCGCGCCGTCCCCAGCGCGGTTCCACCAGCAACAGCGCGATCAGCCCGGTGCTCGCCGCGTCGGCGGGCTGCGTGCCGTCCGCCTCCGCCGTCTCGGTCTCCGGCGCCGCGCCCGCCACGCAGAAGCCCACCGTCCACTCGCCCTCGTGGGCCACGTGCACCCGCGCGCTCCCGCTCGTCACCACCTCGCGCCAGGACTGCTCGGCCTCGGCCAGGTCCAGGTCGGCGAGCACCTGTTCGGGCAGCAGCTCCGCGTAGGCGGTGCGCCAGGTGTCGTGCTGGATGCGGGCGATCTCGGGGGCGTCGCCCGCGACTGCGGGGCGCACGGTGGCATCGGCCATGCGCAGAACCTAGCGGGTGCGGCAGGGTACTCCTCGACCCGCTCGGGACGGCTGCTCGGGGACGAGTTGTCCACAGGTGCGGAGCTGTCCACACGTGGATCTCCAGCAAGATCAACAAGGGGGTGGGGGCGGTAGGCTGGAGTCGGGGTCGCCCCCCAGGGAGTGGCGGGGGACGCTCAGTGGTGGGTGGCCTTGTTGGTTAGGCTAGCCTAAGTCCTTGTGACTGCAATGAACAGACGAGGCTTCCTGGCGGGGGTGGCCGCGGTGGGGCTGCTGACCGCCTGCGGCCGGACCGACTCGCCCGCCGCGGGCTCGGGCGGTGCCTGGAGCTTCACCGACGACCGCGACCGCAAGGTCTCCCTCGGGCAGCGGCCCACCCGGATCGTGGCGCAGGTCAGCGCCGCGGCGGCGCTGTGGGACCTCGGGGTGCACCCGGTGGGCGTGTTCGGCCCGCAGAAGCTCAAGGACGGCTCCAACGACCCGCAGGTCGGGGTCGTGGACCTGAGCAAGGTCGGCTCGGTGGGTGCGGAGTACGGCGAGTTCAGCATGGAGAAGCTCGCGGCGCTGCGGCCCGACCTGCTGGTCAGCGGCATGTACAAGCCGCCGGACCTCTGGTACGTCACCGATGACGTGAAGACCAAGGTCGAGGCCCTGGTGCCGACCCTGGGCATCAGCCAGCGCAGCCGGAACGTGCTGCAGGTCATCGAGCGGTTCAACGAGCTGGGCAAGTCGCTGGGCGCTCAGCAGTCCGTGATCGACGCGGCGAAGGCCGACTTCGACAAGGCCTCGGACGAGTTGCGCCAGGCGCTGGCGGCCAAGCCGGGGCTGCGCGTGCTGGCGGTCTCCGCCAAGGCCGAGAACTTCTACGTGGGCATGCCCTCCGACCAGCCCGACCTGTCCTACTACAAGACCCTGGGCATGGACGTGGGCGGCGCGACCGGGGACGGTGTCACCTACTTCGAGGCGCTGAGCTGGGAGAACACCACCAAGTACCCGGCCGACCTGGTGCTCTACGACGACCGCACGCAGGCCGGTGGCCTCGCGGAGCTCAGGACGCACCCGACCTGGAACTCGCTGCCCGCGGTGCAGGCCGGGCAGGTCGCCCCCTGGCGCTCGGAGACCCCGTTCAGCTACGCCAGGTTCGCGCCTGTCCTGCGCGAGCTGGCCGCGGCGGTGGGCAAGGCCCGCAAGCTTTAGTTGTGATGTCCTGCACCCGACCCGAGGCTTGGACGCCGCGCTAGTTGTCAGGGGTGGGTGGCAGCATCCGGGTTGTGCAGACGATGACCCCCGCGGCGGCCCGCCGCACAGCCCTGGCGGCGCAGGGCTTCGCCGACTCGCGACCCACCGGCGTGCCCACCCGGCGACACCTGCAACGCGCGCTGTCCAGGACCCAGCTGCTGCAACTGGACTCGGTCAACGTGGCGGTGCGGGCGCACTACGCCCCACTGTTCTCCCGGCTCGGGCCCTACCCGCAGGAGCTGCTGGAGGAGGCCGCCTGGTCGCACAGCGCGCGCAGGCCCAGGTTGCTGGTGGAGTACTGGGCGCACGAGGCCAGCCTGGTGCCGGTCGAGGACTGGCCGCTGCTGCGCTGGCGGATGCGCCAGTACCGGGACGCGCCGGGGCGCTACTGGCAGGCGGCGGCCTGTTCCCCGGAGCTGGCCGCGGACGTGCTCGCGGCGGTCAAGGAGTTCGGGCCGATCAGCGCGGGCGCCTTGGAGCGCGAGCTGGGGCTTCAGGTGCAGCGCGCGCGGGGCAGCTGGTGGAACCGCTCGGACGTGAAGAAGGTCTGCGAGTGGCTGTTCGCGATCGGCGAGCTGACCACCGGGGCCCGGCGCGGGTTCGAGCGGCTCTACGAGCTGACCGAGCGGGCGCTGCCGCCCGAGGTGCACGGGGCGCCCGAACTGGACGAGGACGAGGCGGCACGCAGGCTGATCACCAAGTCGGCGATCGCGCTGGGCGTGGGCACCGAACCCGACCTGCGCGACTACTACCGGCTGGGGCCCGAGCGCAGCAGGCGCGCGGTGGCCGAACTGGTGGAGGAGGGCGTGCTGGAGCCGGTCTCGGTCGCCGGCTGGCGGCACCAGGGCTATCGGCACGTCGCGGCCCGCACGCCGAGGCAGGTCAGCGGGCGTGCCCTGCTCTGCCCGTTCGACCCGCTGATCTTCTTCCGGGAGCGCACGGAGCGGATCTTCGACTTCCACTACCGGATCGAGATCTACGTGCCCGAGCCGAAGCGGGTGCACGGCTACTACGTGTTCCCGTTCCTGCTCGACGGGGAACTGGTCGCCAGGGTGGACCTCAAGGCGGACCGGGCGGTCGGCGCACTGCGGGTGCCCGGCGCGTTCGCCGAGCCGGGGGCCGACCGCGGCCGGGTGGTCACCGAGCTTGCCGCCGAGCTGCGGTCCATGGCCGACTGGCTGGGCCTGGACACCGTGGTCGTGGGGGAGCGAGGTGATCTCGCGGCTCCGTTGCGTGCCAGGACGAGGTAAACAGGGGTGAGGCGGGCCCAGCCCCCCGGCCCAGGCCCGCCAGTCCCCCGGTGTGTGGTCCTCAGCCCACCGCGGTGGTGATCACGGCTGTGCCTGAGCCGGTGCGGCCCCGGACGAACAGGCTCGGCTCTCCGGGCGGCGGGGTGTCGGACAGCGCCAGCTCGCTGTAGGCCCGGCCCGAGTAGGACACGAGGTCGACCTGGGCCTTGACCCCGGAGCGGACGGCCACCCGCAGCTCCCCCGAGCCGGTGACCACCTCGATGCGGCCGCAGGCGGCGTCGGCCACGGTGACGTCACCGCTGCCGGTGCGCACGGTCACATCGGACTGCACCGCGCCCAGCCAGATGTCCCCGGTGCCGGTGAACAGCAGGCTCGGGCCGCCCACCGAGGAGACCTCCAGGTCCCCGCTGCCGGTCTTGACCCGCACCCCGCCCAGCATCGGCCCGAGCCGGACGCTGGCGGAGGCGCTCTGCACCGAGGCCGCCCCGTCAGCCCGGTCCACCGAGATGTCCCCGGTGCCGCTGGTCACGTTCACCCGGCCCGCCGAGCCGGTGACGGCAAGGGAGGCCGAGCCGCTCTTGGTCTCCACGTGGGAGCCGCTGGGTGCCTTGACCACAACCGACAGCGGCATGCCGCGCATCGGCAGCGGCTTGGGCGTGCGCACCACCAGCCGGTTGCCGGTCAGGTCGATCCGGGTCTGCCGGACCGTCTCCTCCGGCGAGTTGTCCTGGGGGCCGCCGCCGAACTGCCCGCTGACCCAGTTGAGCAGCCCGGACAACCCCGGCACCCACTGGTCGTCGGACTCCGGGGCGTGCCGCACCTCGACCCGCACCCCCGGCTCGTCCACCAGCTGGATCTCGATCCGGCCGGTGCCGATCGCGATGTCGATCTCGATCGGGCCGTTGGCCTCGAAGTCCTCCCGCCGCGCGGGCGGTGCGTCCTCGGTACCGAGGTCCACGTCTTCCTCACTCATCGTCTTCACCCTGTCCCCTCCCCGGAACCCGTGTCAGCCCTCGACCCAGCCGGTGACCCGCGAGCCGCCCCTGCCCCCGCCACGGCCCCCGCGCTGCCCCTCGCCCTGCTGGTCGTTCCAGCCGGACCAGCCCGGACCGCCCTGCTGCCAGGCGCCGGGGTTGTTCCACCACTGGCCCTGCCACGGACCGTGGCCGTGTTGGCCCCGACCGCGCCCCCGGCCCCCGTGCTGCTGCTGGTTGAAGGCGCCCTGCACCGCGCCCTGCACGGCCTGGGCCACGAAGGAGTTCAGCGACTGGCCCTGGGCGGACGCCGCCTGCTCGGCCTTGGCCTTGAGCTCCTCCATGAGCCGCACGGTGATCCGGCTGATGTCCCCGGTCGGGTCACCGGTGAAGGCGGGCTCCGGCTCGGGCTGCGGCCCGGGGTCCTCGGGGCCTGCCGTGGCGGTGACCACCACCTGCACGTCGCGGCCGTCCAGGCGGACGTCGACCACGTGCTCCTCGAGCGAGGCGGTGACCTCGGCGGCCAGGTCCGACAACGCGTTCATGATGGCCAGTCGGACAGCGGGTTCGAGCGCGGCGGACAGCACGGCTGCCGTGCGCCGGGTCTGCTCATCCCCAGCAGCGGCGGCGGTCGTGAGGTCCTCGCGCAGTGTCACGATGTACGGCGTGAGATCCATGACGTCACTGTGACATCACTCGTGATGTCAGTCAAGGGATCTGACGTCATTGATGGTGTCGCCATGATGTCATGGCTGCTGTCGTCTAGTCTCGGCTCAGATGTTTGACCAGTTGAAGGAGATCGCGGCCGTGACCGAGATGGTTCCGCCGAAGGTGCAGCTCATCGCCAAGACGGAGTTCTTCCCTCCGGCCGACGTGCCCTGGACCACCGACGCCGAGGGCGGTGAGGCCCTGGCTGAGTTCGCGGGCCGCGCCTGCTACCAGTCCTGGACCAAGCCGAACCCGGCCACGGCCACCAACGCCGGCTACATCAAGCACATCATCGAGATCGGCCACCTGTCGGTGCTCGAGCACGGCTCGGTCAGCTTCTACTTCAGCGGCGTGTCCCGCTCGCTGACCCACGAGCTGATCCGGCACCGGCACTTCTCCTACTCGCAGCTGTCCCAGCGCTACGTGCCCGAGCGGGACGCGGCCATGGTCGAGCCCGAGGTCATCGCGAACGACCCCGAGCTGCACGCCAAGTTCGTGGCCGCCGCCGAGGCGAGCGTGCAGGCGTACACCGAACTGCTCGAGGGCCTGGAGAAGAAGTTCGCCGACGTGCCCAGCGGCACGCTGCGCCGCAAGCAGGCCAGGCAGGCCGCCCGAGCGGTGCTGCCCAACGCCACCGAGACCCGCATCGTGGTCACCGGCAACTACCGCGCCTGGCGGCACTTCATCGCCATGCGCGCCACCGAGGCCGCCGACGTGGAGATCCGCGAGCTGGCCGTGGAGTGCCTGCGCCAGCTGCAGAAGGCCGCTGCCAACGCGTTCGACGACTTCGTGATCTCCAAGCTGGCCGACGGCTCGGAGGTCGCATCCAGCCCGTACGTCACCGAGGGCTGATCCGGACGCAAAAGCGGCATTCCTTGCATCAAGTGCAAGGAATGCCGCTTTTGTTGTGTTTCCGGTCGAATGTGACCGATACCGCCACCTGCGATGCGGTGGCGATGACCGCGTTGTCGTACCGTCGGTATATGGGTGTGGCTTCTGAGGAACGCAGGCTGATCTGCGAGGTGTTCGAGGACCTCGGTCCCGATGCACCGACGCTGTGCGAGGGCTGGTCCGCCCGCGATCTCGCCGCCCACCTGGTGGTCCGCGAGCGCAGGCTGGACGCCGCGCCCGGCATCCTGATCCCCGCGCTGGCCGCGCACACCCAGCGCGTGCAGGACGAGTTCGCCACCAAGCCCTGGCCCAAGCTGGTGGACCTGATCCGCAGCGGCCCGCCCACCCTGTCCGTCTTCGGCATCCCCGGCGTGGACGAACTGGCCAACGCCACCGAGTACTTCGTGCACCACGAGGACCTGCGCCGCGCCCAGCCCGGCTGGACCGCCCGCGAACCCGAGCCGCGCAGGGAGGCCGCACTGTGGGGCGCGCTGTCCAGGACCGCGCGGATGAGTTTCCGGAACAGCCCGGTCGGCATCGTGCTGCGCCGCCCCAACGGGGAGCACATCGTGGCCAAGAAGGCGCCGACTCCCGTCACCCTCACCGGCGAGCCCAGCGAGCTGCTGCTGCTCGCGTTCGGCCGTGATCAGGCCACTGTGGACTATGCGGGCGACGCCACTGCCGTCAACCGGGTACGAGGCCTGGACCTGGGGCTCTGAGTCAGGTGACTACCGGGTAGCGTCATCGCCATGACCGGAAGTCCCACCACAGCACCGGACAGGCCGTTCGGCCGGGTGCTCACCGCGATGGTTACGCCCTTCGACCCGGACGGTGCCCTGGACCTGGCCAAAGCCCAGGAGCTGGCGGCTCGCCTGGTCGAGCAGGGGCATGACGGTCTCGTGGTGAACGGGACGACAGGGGAGAGCCCCACCACCACGGAGCCGGAGAAGATCGAACTGGTGCGCGCCGTGGTGGACGCGGTCGGTGACCGGGCCACGGTGGTGTCCGGCGCGGGCAGCTACGACACCGCGCACTCGGTGCGCCAGGCCCGCGCCGTGGAGAAGGCCGGTGCCCAGGGCCTGCTTGTGGTGACCCCCTACTACTCGAGGCCCCCGCAGTCCGGGCTGCACGCGCACTTCACCGCTGTGGCCGACGCCACCGGCCTGCCCGTGATGCTCTACGACATCCCGCCGCGCTCGGTCGTGCCCATCGAGGTCGACACGCTGCGGCGGCTGGCCGAGCACCCCAGGATCGTGGCCGTCAAGGACGCCAAGGCGGACCTGCGCGCGGGCAGCGAGGTCATCGCGAGCACCGGCCTGGCCTACTACTCCGGCGACGACCCGCTGAACCTGCCCTGGCTGTCCGTTGGCGCCGTGGGGTTCGTCAGCGTGATCGGCCACGTGGTGGGGCCGCAGCTGCGCCAGCTGATCGATGCCTACGAGGCTGGGGACGTGGCTGCCGCGCGCGCGGTGCACACCCGGCTGCTGCCGCTGCACCGGGCGATGACCGCCGTGGGCGGCGGCGTGATCTTCGCGAAGACCGCGTTGCGGCTGCTGGGCTTCGAGGCCGGCGACCCGCGCCTGCCGCTGCCCGCGGCCACTGACGAGCAGACCCGAGAACTGGCCGGCGCCCTGCGGGCGACCGGCCTGGAGGTGCAGGCGTGACCGACGTGATCATCCCGACCCGCCCGAGCACGCCCCCGCCGCCGCTGGCCGAGGGCGGGCTGCGCATCGTCGCGCTGGGCGGCATCGGCGAGGTCGGCCGGAACATGACCGTGTTCGAACACCAGGGCAAGCTGCTGGTGGTGGACTGCGGGGTGCTGTTCCCCGAGGACAACCAGCCCGGTGTCGACCTGATCCTGCCGGACTTCCGCGCCATCGAGAACCGCCTCGACGACATCGAGGCGATCGTGCTCACGCACGGCCACGAGGACCACATCGGTGCCGTGCCGTTCCTGCTGCGCAACCGCCCCGACCTGCCGGTGGTCGGCTCCCGGTTCACCCTGGCGCTGCTGGCGGCCAAGTGCCGCGAGCACCGGCTCACCCCGGTGCTGGTGGAGGTCAGCGAGGGGCAGCACACCCAGCACGGGCCGTTCGACTGCGAGTACTTCGCGGTCAACCACTCCATCCCGGACGCCATCGCGGTGGCCATCCGCACCTCCGCGGGCCTGGTGCTGCACACCGGGGACATCAAGCTGGACCAGTTGCCGCTGGACGGTCGGCTGACCGACCTCGCAGGCTTCCACCGGCTCGGCGACGAGGGCGTGGACCTGTTCCTGGTCGACTCCACCAACGCCGAGGTGCCCGGGTTCGTCACCCCGGAGCGCGAGATCGGTCCCGTGCTGGACCAGGTGATCCGGCGGGCGACCCAGCGCGTGATCGTCGCCTGCTTCGCCAGCCACGTGCACCGGGTGCAGCAGATCCTGGACGTGGCGGTCAAGCACGGCCGCCGGGTCGCGCTGATCGGCCGGTCCATGGTGCGCAACATGGGCATCGCCGCCGACCTGGGCCTGCTCCAGGTGCCCGCGGGGTTGTTCGTGGACATCGACGAGGCCATGCAGCTGCCCGAGGACGAGGTGCTGTTCGTCTCCACCGGGTCGCAGGGCGAGCCGCTGTCCGCGCTGTCCCGCATGGCGCGCGGCGAGCACCGGCAGATCTCCATCCGCTCCGGGGATACCGTGGTGCTGGCCAGTTCGATGATCCCGGGCAACGAGACCGCGGTGTTCGGCGTGGTCAACGGCCTGGTCCGGCTGGGCGCCCACGTGGTGCACAAGGGCAACGCCAAGGTGCACGTCTCCGGCCACGCCGCGGCGGGTGAGCTGCTGTTCCTGTACAACGCGGTGCGGCCGAGCAACGTGATGCCGGTGCACGGGGAGTGGAAGCACCTGCGCGCCAACGCCGAGCTGGCCATCAGCACCGGGGTCAACGCGCAGCAGGTGGTCATCGCCGAGGACGGGGTCGTGGTGGACCTGGTCGACGGCAAGGCGCGCATCAGCGGCCGGGTCGAGGTCGGCCACGTCTACGTGGACGGGCTGTCCGTGGGTGACGTGGGCGAGTCCACCCTGTCCGACCGGCTGGTGCTCGGCGAGGGCGGGTTCATCTCGATCACCGTGGCGGTGGAGTCCAGCACCGGACGGGCGGTGACCCCGCCGACCATCTCCGGCCGCGGTTTCTCCGACGACCCCAAGGCGCTGGACCAGGTCGTGCCGCTGGTGGAGATGGAGCTGTCCCGCACCGAGGCCGAGGGCATCACCGACACGCACCGCATCGCGCAGGCCGTGCGGCGGGTGGTCGGGCGCTGGGTGGCCGAGACCTACCGGCGCCGTCCGATGATCATTCCGACGGTGATCCCGGTCTGACCTGGCCCGTTGCGTGCTCTGCAGGATGCTGAAGTCACTCTTGTGACGACATGCCCGCATCACACAGCGTTGCCGGTCCGGGGGTTCTACTGGGGAATCCCGCAGCGAGAGGTGACGAGGATGAGCACCGCTGTGTTCGAGCTCGACGTCGACGTCGTGCCCGCGTCCGCGCCGTCCACCGAGACCACCGTGCGTGAGCTCGAGGAGAACGCCGCCCTGACGCGTACCACGGTCAACACCTACGGGCTCGGCATCGCCATGTGCGTGCCCTGCTGTTGATCTGATCCCGCTGGTGGGTCGGCCGCGCCACGTCGCGGCCGACCCACCTCGGCATCCAGGGGGAACGATGTTCCAAGCGGCTGATCACGCGGTGGTCCGGCTCGCGGCGCTGCCCGGCACGCGCGCCGATCTCACGCGGGTCGACCTGGCGCCCGAGCAGGAGGGCTACGAGCAGCGGCTCGCCGACTACCTGCGCGACCTCACCAAGGACCCGCTCGTGCACGAGGCGATCGAGGTGTCCAGCGCCTCGCTCGCCGCGACCCTGGCCAAGGTGCACGAGGGGCGGCCGGTGGACCGCGCGAAGCTGGAACGTGCCGCGTTCGCCGCGACCCGGTACGTGCTGCGCATGGCCAGTCGCCCCACCCCGTTCGGACTGCTCGCCGGGGTCTGCCCGAGCTCATCGGGGCCAGATGCCCGGTTCTCGTGGGGCGCGGACCACGTCAAGGGGGTGCGCCCGGACGCGGAGTGGCTCGCCAGCGTGCTGACCGAGCTGCGCCGCAGGCCCTCGGTGCGCGATGCGATGCGTGTTGTCGTGAACAACCTGTGCCTCGTGCGCGGGCCTCGGCTCGTGCTGCCCTACGTGCGCAACGGCGATCGTGAACTGTCCATCGGCTGCTCGCCCGCGGTCAGCGCCGTGCTCCGCCTCGCCCGATCGCCTATTGCATACGATGTGCTGCGCGGCCGACTCCGTGACGAGTTCGCCGGTTCCGCCGACGAGGTCATCGACCGCATGCTCGGTGAGCTGGTGGAGCGCGAGGTCCTGCTCACCGACGTCACCGCCGTGCTCGACGAGCCGGACCGCTTGGGCCACGTCCTGACGCGGCTCGCCGAGGTGGACGACCCGGCCGTTGCCGAGCTGCGACACGTCCAGCGCCTGTTGGGCGACTACGCACGACGGCCGCTCGGCGAGGGGCAAGACGCGTGGCGCCGTGCTGTGTCGGCGATGGGCGAACTGGCCAGCACCGACAAGGCGCCGATCCAGGTCGACCTGCGCGTGGACGCCGACGTGGTGCTGCCAGCTGAGGTGCTCCGCGAAACCGAGCGGGTCGCGTCGGTGCTGTGGCGGCTCGCCCCGGCTGTGGACGGCGTGTCCTACCTGCGCGAGTACCACGCCGCCTTCCTGGAGCGCTACGGAGTGGACCGCACGGTGAGCGTGCTCGACCTGCTCGATCCGCACGTGGGGCTCGGGCCGCCGGCGGGGTATCAGGTGCCCGGTGGGGACCGCGTCGCACCCGACGAGCCCTCGTACCCCGTGAGCCGCGACGAGATCGTGGCGCGGTTGGCGCTGCTGGACGAGGTCGTGCTCGACGAGGAACTGGTCGATTCGCTCGCGCACGACGGCGCCCTGTCGCCGACGAGGTCGCTCGACCTCTGCGTGCAGGTCTTCGCGCGCTCACCCGAGGCGCTCACCCGAGGTGAGTTCCAGCTCGCCGTGGCCAGCGCTGGCGGGTCGGTCACCGCTGGCGCCATGTCGGGCCGGTTCACGGAGTTGCTGGACGGCGAGGAGCGGTTGCGCCAGCTGCTCGGAGATCGCGTGCAGCTGGTGTTCCAGCCCGCTCAGGCCCGGTCCGAGAACGTGGTGCTCGCGCCCGTGGTCAGTGACCGCATGGTGCCGATCGGTACGTTCGCCGACCCGGATGACGACCGAGTGCTCGACGTCCGCGATCTCGCGGTCGGCGCCACCTCCGAGCGGTTCTACCTGGTGGACCGGTCCACGTGGCACGAGGTGTCAGTTGTGGCACCGCACATGCTGAACCTGCAGAAGTCGGCGCCGAACGTGGCGAGGTTCGTGAACGCCGTGGCTGTGAGCGGTACCCGTCCGTGGACCCCGTGGCAGTGGGGCCGCGCGGACGTGCTGCCCCGCTTGCCACGTGTCCGATGCGGGCGGACCGTGCTCGCGCCTGCTCGGTGGCGGCCCGACCCGGTGCTGTGCGAGGAGCGGACCCCGTGGGAGGTGTGGCTGCGCGCCCTCGCTCAGTGGCGACACCACTGGTCGGTGCCTGACCTGGTGCGGGTGAGCGTGTTCGACCACCACGTGGACCTGGACCTGACCGTGCCGCTGCACCAGCGGCTGCTGCGCACCCAGCTGATCAAGAGGCAATCACACATCGTATACGAAGTACCGGACGGTGAGCTGGGCTGGACGGGCGGTCACGCCAACGAGGTGGTGGTCTCGCTGCTTTCGCAGGCGGAGCGCCCGGAGGTCACGCCCGCCGATTGCACATCGAATGTCGTATACCATCCGGGGAGCGGGTGGCTGCACGCCAAGCTGTACCTCCTCGCCGACCTGCAGGACAGCCTGCTGAGCAGGGAGTTCGCCAGGCTGGTCGAGCACGACTGCGTGGACCGCTGGTTCTTCGTGCGCTACCGGGACCCCGACGCGCACCTGCGCCTGCGGCTGCACGGCCCGGCTGATCTGCTCAACGCCGAGGTGCTGCCCGAGCTGCGCGACTGGGCCGCCGGCGCTGTCGAACGCGGTGCGATCCGCAAGTTCGTGCTCGACAGCTACGAGCCCGAGGTGCAGCGCTACGGCGGTCCCGGAGCGATGCGGGCCGCCGAGGAGTTGTTCCACGCCGACAGCCTCGCGGTCCTGGAGCAGCTCCGCTTGCGCGATCGAGGTGCGCTCCCGATCCCGGTCGAGGTGCTCGCCGCGATGAACCACGCCGACCTGCTCGGCAGCGTCGGCGGTGCGGACTGGATGCGCTGGGTCGTGGACGCCTTCCCGGTCGAGTTGCAGAACTCGTTCCGCACGCACCGCGACGTGGCGTTGCGCTTCGTGGACCCGAGCCTGCGCTGGGACGAGTTGCGCCAACTCGACGGCGGACCGGCGCTGCTCGACACGTGGCAGCGCCGAGCCGAAGCCGCCGCCAAGTGGCGTGCCCTGGCCGGGGCGACCGACGCGAGCAGCATCCTGCACATGCACGCGAACCGACTGCTCGGTGCGGACCGACAGGCCGAGCAGCGGTCCTTCGGGGTGCTGCGCGGTGTGGTCCGCGCCTACCTGGGAAAGCTGCGGCACCGCGGATGACCTCGTCGGCAGCGGAAGTGGTGGCGGAACTCGCGGCGCGGTTGAGCGATCCGGACGCGGTGCACGCCGCGACGACCGCACACGGCACGCACGTGGACGTGGCGGGCAGCCCATCGCCGGTCTGGGAACCGACTTCGTTGTCGAGGGGGCACGCGGCGCCCGCACTGCTGCACGCCGAACTCGGCGACAAGGAGAAGGCCCACCGCTTCCTCGCGCGTGCGGCCGAGGACACCAAGACCCAGCAACCACGTGGGGCGTTCGAGGGCCTTGGCGCGCTGGCCAGTGCTGTGCGGGTGGCGGCACGACAGCCTGAGGACTACGCCGCGATGCTCACCCGGCTCGACGAGCACATGGCGGTGCACGCGCGCTGGCTCGTCGGGGTGCAGCGCGCGAACCGGCCCACGGCGCCCTCGGTGATCGACGTCGTGCAGGGGCTCAGCGGGGTCGGCCGGTACCTGCTGCACCGCGGGCACGAGGCGGCACGGGAGGTGCTGTCCTGCCTGACCGAGCTGGCCGGGGACTTCACCTGGCGCGGGGTCGAGGTGCCGGGCTGGTGGTACGACTGCACGCCCACCACGATGATCCGCCCCGGCTACGAGGACGGGCAGGTCAACTTCGGCCTGGCGCACGGGTTTCCAGGCCCGCTCGCGTTGTTGGCGGTCGCGTGGCGTCTCGGCGTGCGGGTTCCGGGCCAGGACGAGGCGATCCAGCGCATGGCGGAGTGGCTCGTGCTGTGGCGCGAGCAGGACACCGCTGGCTCCTACTGGACCGCGCACATCCCGCTCAGCTACTACCTGGACCGCGACTCGCTTGTGCCACCACCGGCCCGTGCCGCCTGGTGCTACGGCACGCCGGGAACGGCTCGCGCGCTACTGCTCGCGGGCCGAGCGCTGGACCGGACCGACCTGGTCGAGTCGGCCGCGGAAGCGATGCGCGCGATGCTCGCCCGTCCCGAGCGGCAGTGGGGCATCACCGACCACAGCCTGTGCCACGGCTGGGCCGGCCTGTTGCACACCGTGTGCCGATTCGCCTGGGACACCTCCGATCCCGAGCTGGCGAAGGCCGCCGACGACCTCGCACAGCGCCTCGTGCGCGACTTCACCCCAGAGGTGCCGTTCGGCTACCGCTACTGGCAGGCGGCGGCCGAGGTGCACCTGGACATGCCGGGGCTGCTGGAAGGCGGTGTGGGCATCGCGCTCGCACTCAACGCCTACGCGAACGGTCGGCCGCCGACCACCGAGTGGGACACGATCCTGCTGTTGGACTAGGGCAACGGCTCGGGCTCCAGCCTGCGTCCGCTGGCGAACTGCACCAGCGCGGCACCGGCCAGCAGCACCGCGGCGCCGATCACCTGCGGCACGGTCAGCGCCTGGCCAAGCAGCAGCCAGGCCCCGGCCGCGGCGACGACCGGCTCGATCAGCCCGAGCACGGCGGCCACCGCGGAGGGCAGGTGCCGCAACGCCAGGATGCCGGTGACGTAGGCGAAGGCGGTGGCCAGCCCGGCCAGCAGGACGAGCAGCAGCCACACCGGTACGCCGATCTTGGTGGGTGCGGACAACGTGGACAGCGGAATGCTCCACGGCGGGCTCACCACGCTGACCACAACACCGCCGATGACCATCGCCGCCGCGGTCAGCGCCAACGGATCGCCCTTGCTCGCCGCGTGCTCACCGAGCAGGTAGTACGCGGCTGTGCAGATCGCGGTGCCCAGCCCGGCCAGCAGGCCGAGGCCGTCCAGGCGCAGCCCCTCCCAGACCTGCGCCACCATGGCCAGGCCCAGCACGGCGAACGCGGTGCCCACCCACATCAGGTGGGGTAATCGGGTGCGGCGCACGAACCGGATCCACAGCGCCACCAGCACCGGCGCGAGGAACTCCAGCAGCATCGCCACCCCGACCGGGATCCGCGACACCGCCACGAAGAACAGCAGCTGCACCCCGGCGACACCGAGCAGCGCGTAGCCCAGCAGCACCTGCCACTGGTCACGCCGGAACCGGGGCAGGCCGCGCAGCGGCAGGTAGCCCGCGAGCAGGATGAGCGCGGCCAGCAGGATGCGGGCGGTGGTCACCTGCGGGGCGCTCAGCCCGGCGTCCATCGCGGCCCTGGCAAGCGGGCCCGAGGCGCCGAAGGCCACGGCCGACAGCACGGTCAGCGCGGTGGCGCCCGCACGTCGGCCGACCGGTGTGGACAGCTGAGTGGTCACGGTTGCGAGTCTGCCCGACACCTCTGACAATCCCGGGTCAGTTTCGGCACCCTCCTCAGCGCGTGACCAATGGGACTGGTGTGTCTGGGGCTACCGTATGGGGCATGGCTGGCCGGACGACGACGAAACGGAGCACGAGCCGCGGGAGGACCACCAAGCCCCGTGGCAAGGCACCCGCGCGCAAACCGGCCTCCGGCGGCACAGCTGTCCGCAAGACCTGGGGCGTGCTGGCCAGGGGAGTCGGCGGCATCGCGCGCGCGGTGGGGCGTACCAAGGAACTGGACCCCGCGCACCGCAGGGACGGCGTGGCCCTGGTGCTGATCGCGCTGGCCGTCGTGGTGGCGGCCGGGGTGTGGTGGCACGCGGGCGGGCCGGTCGGCGGCTGGCTGGACAGCGCGGTGCGCGCCTGCATCGGCAGTGCCGCGTTCGTGCTGCCCGCGGTCCTGCTCGGCTTCGGCATCGTGCTGATGCGCACCGACCCGACCCCGGAGACCCGCCCGCGGCTCGTCGTCGGGGCGACGCTGTTCGTGCTCGCCGTGCTGGGGCTGCTGCACCTGCTGCTGGGCGCGCCGCCCACGCCCACGGAGGGCGACCACGCCGGGGGCGCCATCGGCTGGATGGCGGGCAACTTCCTGGCCCAGGGCCTCACCGCGTGGGTGGCCGTGCCGCTGCTCGCGCTGGTCGCCGTGTACGGCCTGCTGCTGCTGACCGGCACGCCGGTCCGCGAGGTGCCCAACCGGCTGCGGGACCTGGTGACCGGTCACCGGGCCGAGGAACCGGCCGAGGAGACCGGCAACAAGAAGAGGAGCGGCAGGGGCAAGGCGGCCGACGAGGACATCACGGAGAAGGACCCGTCCTCGGTGCGGCTGCGCAGGCCCTCCCGCCGGCGCCAGGCCAGCATGGACGAGGAGCCCTCCGCCGCCGAACAGCTCGAACTGCCGGTGGACGAGCCGGCGCCGCCGGTGCGTGCCGCCAAGCCCACGCCGGAGAAGAGCAAGCCCAAGCCACCGCCCGCCCCGACGCGCACCGTGGAGGGCGACTACCAGTTGCCCTCGCTGGACGTGCTGCAGGACGGCGACCCGCCCAAGACCCGCAGCCGCGCCAACGAATCCATGATCGAGGCGATCACGGGCGTGCTGGAGCAGTTCTCCATCGACGCCCAGGTGACCGGCTTCACCCGTGGCCCGACGGTGACCCGCTACGAGGTGGAGCTCGGGCCCGGCGTGAAGGTCGAGAAGATCACCGCGCTGACGAAGAACATCGCCTATGCGGCGGCCACGGACAACGTGCGCCTGCTCGCGCCGATCCCGGGCAAGTCCGCGGTGGGCATCGAGGTGCCCAACAGCGACCGCGAGATGGTGCGGCTGGGCGACGTGCTGCGCGCGCCGGAGACGGTCAAGGACACCCACCCGCTGGTGGTGGGGCTGGGCAAGGACATCGAGGGCGCGTTCGTCACGGCGAACCTGGCGAAGATGCCGCACCTGCTGGTGGCCGGTTCCACCGGTTCCGGTAAGTCCAGCTTCGTCAACTCCATGCTGGTGTCCCTGCTGGCCAGGGCCACGCCCGACGAGTGCAGGATGATCCTGATCGACCCGAAGATGGTCGAGCTCACCCCGTACGAGGGCATCCCGCACCTGATCACGCCCATCATCACCCAGCCGAAGAAGGCCGCAGCGGCGCTGGCCTGGCTGGTGGAGGAGATGGAGCAGCGCTACCAGGACATGCAGGTCAACCGGGTGCGGCACATCGACGACTTCAACCGCAAGGTGCGCTCCGGGGAGATCACCGCCCCGCCGGGCAGCGAGCGGGAGTACCGGCCCAGGCCGTACATCCTCGCCATCGTGGACGAGCTGGCCGACCTGATGATGACGGCCCCGCGCGACGTCGAGGACGCCATCGTGCGGATCACGCAGAAGGCCCGTGCCGCGGGCATCCACCTGGTGCTGGCCACGCAGCGGCCCTCGGTGGACGTGGTCACCGGTCTGATCAAGACCAACGTGCCCTCGCGGCTGGCCTTCGCCACCTCCTCGCTGACCGACTCGCGGGTCATCCTGGACCAGCCCGGCGCCGAGAAGCTGATCGGCATGGGCGACGGGCTGTACCTGCCGATGGGCGCGGGCAAGCCGGTCCGCATCCAGGGCGCCTACGTCGGTGACGACGAGATCAACAAGATCGTGGCGTTCACCAGGGACCAGGCGCAGCCGGACTACACCGACGGCGTCACCTCGGCCAAGGCGGGCGAGAAGAAGGAGATCGACGCCGACATCGGCGACGACCTGGACCTGCTGCTGCAGGCCACCGAGCTGATCGTGACCAGCCAGTTCGGCTCCACCTCGATGCTGCAGCGCAAGCTGCGCGTGGGCTTCGCCAAGGCGGGCCGCCTGATGGACCTGCTGGAGACCCGGGGCGTCGTCGGGCCCTCCGAGGGGTCGAAGGCCCGCGAGGTGCTGATCAAGCCGGACGAGTTGGAGAACGTGCTCTACACGATCCGCGGCGGCGACGGGGGCGGTTCCGGGGACGAGGAGTAGGGCACCGGCGCCAAACGCGGTGCGCACGGTCCTGGCGAGAGCGGCGCTCTGCCCGTAACGGGATCAGCACGAGCAGTGCTGCCTCGGCGGGGCCGAGCGCCAGTGCGTCGTCACTGCTCATTCGGCTGAGCCTGGCTAACAACTCGGTGACCCTGTCCGAAGTTCAGCGCGTCACAGCGAGGACGGGAGCCGGGATGAGCCGACTGGGCACAGCACTGGTGGGATGCCTGGTGCTGCTGGGCGGCTGCGGGGTGGGCGGGGTCGCCCAGAGCGCGTTGACGGCCTCGGTGACCGCCAACCCCGAAAGTCACAGCCCCGAAAGCCCAAGCCCCACAAGGGAGAGCACTACCACGGTGTTCGGGACGAAGACCACCAGCAGCAGCAGGAGCACGAGCTCGGCCAAGGCGAGCGGGTCGCGCACGGTGAGCTGCCAGGGCCACAGCGGGGACACCACCTACAGCCACCCGCTGGAGCTGGGGGTGATCACCGCCAAGGTCGTGCTGAGCGGCTGCGACCCGCTCACGCCGGGGTCTCCGTTCCACGCCCTGTACGTCTCGTTCACGCTCACCGGGAAGCCGGGCTCCTCGGCATACGCGGGGGCGCGGTTCACACTCACCAGCGCGAAGCCCTCCGCGGTGCACCCGAGGGTGGTGGACCCGGCCGGGCGCATCGTCAAGAACAACGGAGCCGGGTACTGGACCGGTACCGGCCCGAACTACACGGGCCGGTACCAGCGGATCGGTGACCTGCCGTCCGGGCGCTACGTGCTCGGCCTGGAGAAGGTCGACGCCCCGCAGCGGCCCAGCACGCCGAGCTTCGACGTGGTCGTGGACCCGGACTAGCTGCCAAGCTTGCGCACGCCCCAGTAGTACACGTCGGCGGTGCCGCGGCACAGCTTGCTGCTGCCGCACACCGAGTACATGTCGTTGCGGAAGTTGTCGTCGATGGACTTCTTCGTGGTGGCGTTGAACCGGCCCTGCTTCTTGTAGTTGCGGTAGCCGAAGTCGTGCCGGATGCACGGGTTGGAGAAGTCGTAGCCCAGGGGACGGTCGGGCACGTGCGAGCACACGTCGGTGGACCAGTCGAGCTGGTCGGCGTAGGGGTGCCCGGAACGGATGGACATGAAGGAGCTGAGCGAGTTCTGGAACAGGTAGCTGTCCGTGGTGGCCTGCAATTGCGACGGGCTCAGCGATGCCTGTGCGAAACCGGCGCCGACCAGCAGCGAGGCGGAGACGAGGGCGGCGCCGAGCAGGCCGCGGACAGTCCGGTGACTCATGGTGTTCCCCCTGGGAAGAATTGGTGTGAACGCCGTTATATCCACCGGTTCGCGGCGCTGAACACCCCTATCGCGATGACTTTTCACCCCTGTTCCGCGGCGGAACGGGACTTGTCAGGGGTCGTTGCTACGGTCCGAAGTGCAGTGGGAACTGGGAGGAACCGGGATGGCGACGTTCGTGCTCGTGCCAGGAGGCTGGCACGGCGGGTGGTATTTCGAACCGATCGCGCGGGGGCTGCGCGAGCAGGGCCACCAGGCGTACTCGGTGACGTTGAGCGGAATCGGCGAGCGCGGGCACCTCGCCGCGGGGGCAAACCTGGACATGCACATCCAGGACGTGGTGAGCCTGCTGGAGCACGAGCGGATCGAGAACGCCGTGCTCTGCGGGCACAGTTACGGCGGAATGGTGATCACCGGTGCGGCGGACCGGTTACCGGAGCGAGTGGACGCCCTGGTCTACAGCGATGCCTACGTGCCGAGGGACGGCGAGTCCTGCTGGGAACTGGCCACGGACGGCTTCCGGCAGCTGTTCGTGGCGGGCACGGCGGCGACCGGGCACTCGGTCGATCCACCGCCGACGCTGGACCCGAGGGCCTCCCCGCACCCGGTGGCCTCGTTCCTGCAACTGATCCGGCTCACCGGCTCGCTGGACCGCTTCCGGCGCAAGGACTTCATCTACCTGTCCGATTGGCGGGGCACGCCGTTCACCGAGCTGTACGAGCGGCTGCGCCGGGAACCCACGTGGAACGTGCACACCCTGCCGGTGGGGCACGACATCGTGGGTGAGGCGCCGCAGGCCCTGCTCGAGATCCTGATGGAGGCCGCCGAGTAGCACTCCCTCCTTTCGGCCGGGGTCACGGGGCCCCGCGGCTGCCTATCCTGTGCCGACCTGCGGCGCCCACCCTGCGGGCACCGCGCATGGGAGAAGGGACGCCGCATGCCACGGCGAACGTTCTTCGGCGCGCTCACCGCGCTGACCCTGCTCGTGACCACCGGCCCGGTCACCGCCTCGGCGGCCACCGACCCGGTCCGCACCCCGTACCAGGCGGCCTACTCGGTGAGTCTGAGCAGCGACTCCACCGGGGCGACCTGGACCGGCAAGGAGTCGGTGACCTTCAGCAACGCCTCGGGTCAGGCGTTGACCGAGGTGTACCTGCGGCTGTGGGACAACTACCACGGCAGTTGCCCGTCGAACACGCCGATCACGGTCAGCAACCTCACCGGCGGCACGGCGGGCGCGCTGGAGGTGGCCTGCACCGCGCTGAAGGTGACCCTGCCCGCGCCGCTGGCCCAGGGCGCGCAGGCCACCGTGGGTTTCGACCTGTCCATCAAGGTGCCCGGCACCAGCGACCGGTTCGGCCGTGACGGGGCCTACAGCTTCGTGGGCAACGCGCTGCCGGTGCTCGCCGTGCGCGACGGCGCGGGCTGGCACCTGGACCCGTACACCAACAACGGGGAGGCCTTCTACCAACTCGCCAGCGACTACACGGTGGTGCTGGACCACCCCAGCTCGCTGCTGATCCCGGCCACCGGCAGCTCCACCGACAAGCCGGGCACCAGCGGGCGCACGATCACCACGGCCACCGCGAGCAAGGTGCGCGAATTCGCCTGGGGCGCCGGGCCCTTCGCCAAGCAGACGACCACCTCGGCCAGCGGGGTGAAGGTCAACACCTACGCGGTCAGCGGGGTCAGCACCAGCACCGCCGCGTCTATGTTGAGCACGGCGGCCAAGGCGATGGACTCGCACGGCGCGAGGTACGGGGCCTACCCGTACGGTGAGGTGGACGTGGTGCTGGACAACAACTTCTGGTTCGGCGGCATGGAGTACCCGGGCTTCATCCTGGAGACGATCAACAGCACGGCGCTGGTGCACGAGCTGGCGCACCAGTGGTGGTACGGCATCGTCGGCGACGACGAGTACAACACCCCGTGGCTGGACGAGGCGTTCGCCGACTACGCCACCGACATGTACTTCAACCGCACCGGGTCCGGTTGCTGGAACAGCGTGTCCTGGTCCTCCTCGGCGGAGAACATCACCAACCCGATGGCCTACTGGGACCAGCACTCCGGCCGGTACCCGACCGTGGTGTACGGCTACGGCAAGTGCGCGCTGCACGACCTGGACCGGCTGCTGGGCTCGACCACCATGGCGCAGCTGCTCAAGGAGTACGCGCAGTCGCACTGGTACGGCATCTCCACCACCGCCGAGTTCAAGGCGGCGGCCCAGGCCAAGACCTCGACCAACCTCAGCTCGTTCTGGTCGCAGCACCGGATCCTCGGCTAGCCCGGCCGCAGACCAGCACCCCGCCGACGCGCAACTGCCTGCCCGACAGTCCCAGCAGGGCGAGCAGTTCCGCGTCGGCGGCGCCGCCGAGCAGGCAGCCCGCCAGGCCGCGCGAGGCCAGCCGCAGCCCCACGCTCTGCGCGGCGGCGCCGACCTCGACCAGGCCGAACCGCCCGCCGCGAACCCCGTACTTCGCCAGCAGGTCGGCGTCGTCGAGCACGAACGCCAGCACCGCGCCGGGGGCCTGCTCCCCGGGCACGGCCCCCAGCAGCGCGGCGAGCTCGGTCCAGGACGGGCAGGGCGCCACGTCCTGCACGGCGTGCGCCACCGGCTCGTAGCGGGTGACCCGCCCCGCGAGCGGGTGCGCCACGTTGAGCAGCAGCGGGTAGCACCGCACCGGGTACAGCCCGCCCGCCGAGGGGTAGCCGCGGCGGCCGTCCGGGCCTGCCGCCAGCACACCCAGTACCGCACCGAGGTCGCGCGCGGACATGGGCCGTGCGCCGAAGCCCTGCTCGCTGCGGCGGCGCAAGTGCAGGCGCCGCAACCAGTCCCGCGACTGGGGCAGCCGCAGTGGTGCGCCGCCCACGGACAGCCGGTCGACCAGCGCGGGCCTGGGGCGGTATTCGGCGAGCTGCTCCACCAGCCGCCGCTGGGTGAGCCTGGTCAACCGGCTCGCGGCCCAGAACTCCTCGTACGCGTTCACGCCTCAGCCCAGCGGGTGCGGGTTGGGGTTCGGGTACGCCCTCGCCGTGCGCGCCCACGGGTAGCGCCACATCAGGTCGCCGGTCCGCCCGCCGAGCCAGGGCCTGCGGTGGTCGGAGTGCAGCGGGGTGAGGTCCGGGCTGAGTACGCGGACCGCGCGCAGCCCCAGGGCCGACAGCTCCGGCGTGGTCAGCTCCCGGTATGCCGCGCGCACCCCGTTCGCGTCCAAAGTGGACACGAGTGTGGTGAGGTCGTCGCGACATGAAGGGCTTGGTGTCACGAGCGGCCCGCCCCACAGCGGCAGTCGGCGCCACTGGTCCAGGTGGCTCCAGTAGTACCCGGCGTGTCGCTCGAAGTCGGTGACCTGCTCGGGGCTCAGCGCCAGCTCGGCGTGCTCGGCGCTCCACACCGACACGAAAACCGTGCCCTGGCACCACTCCAGCCACGCCTTGCGCACCGCCTCGCCCCAGTCGCCGCGGCACGCCAGCCCCAGGGTCGGCCGCGGTCGACCGGCGATGGGCAGGGTGCCCGCCACGGCCGCGACCGGGTGCGGGCTGTAGGCCGGGGTCAGGTCGAACACGGTGATCTCGCCGCCCAGCTCGGCAACCGGGCGGGCCAGCTCCTCGGGCGTCTCGACCCGCCGCGCCGCCACGCCGTGCAGCCAGGTCACGGTGAAGGCGTCCCGTTCCACGAGTTCCTGCAACGCGCGCAACAGGGCGTGTTCGGTGGACGGTGCGGCGGCCAACCCGGAGGAGGTCGCCTGCATGCCGAACTCGGGGCTCAGTCCGACCAGCCCGGTGGGCACCCAGACCGGCTCGTTGCCCGGCAGCGTCCACACCTGCGTGTAGTCCTTGGTGCGCAAGGAGAAGTCCCAGACCTCGGCGCCCGCGGGCGGGGTCTGCGACTCCAGTGGGCAGCTCGCCGCCGCGTGCCGTTCCAACGCCTCGGCCAGCGCCGCGAGCCGTCCGCCCGAGCCCGCGCCGCCCGAGGTGCCGTAGTCGCTGATCGCCGCCCAGTTGCCGACCGGCACGTCAGCGGGTGTGGTCGGCACCTCGTGCAGTTGGCGGACCACACCCTGCCGCCAGCCGACGGCACGCTCCAGCAGTGTGGCGGAGGCGGTCCTCACGACTTGTCCAAGCCGTAGAAGGCGATCACAGCGATGATCATCAGTGGGGCGAGCAGGAACCCGGCCCACAGGATCCCGGCGGAGAAGACGACCATCATCTCCAGCACCGCCAAAGGCGCCAGCATCGACAGCCGCAGCACTGACCGCCACGGCCTGGGCGACCCGACCGCGCGGCTCACCCCGTAGACGAAGATCCCCGCCAGCGCGAAGGCCAGTACCTGCCACGCCCAGAACCCGGGGATCGCGCGGCTGCCGGAGATCATCGCGAGGAGCGGGGCCAGTGCGATGCCCAGGCCGCCCAACGGGACCATGGCGATCACTGGGCTGATCCGCTCTCCCGTGGTCCGTACGTCCTGTGCCAGCCCGGCGGGCAGCGCGGTGGCGACGGCGGCCACGGAAGCCACGCAACAGCAGCAGCAACAGGTCGGTGTGGCGGCGGTTTCCACGGCGACCCCGCCGGGGGTGAACTGGTCGGGCAACCGGACGAGCGTGGTCATGGCTTCTCCCAGGGCAGTCTTGTCCGGCCGACGGGCTGGTGCGGGCACACCGGGCAGTTGGCCGAGGGCAGCACCTGCTCGGCGGTGCTGGTGAGCTCGTCCAGGTCGTAGCTGACGATCCGCTCCAGCAGCGCGAGCGAGCCCTCGCCGATGCGGCGCACGGCGTGCCGCACGAGCGCGGCGGGAAAGGTCAGGTCCTCGGTGGCGCGGGGACGGGCGGGCGGCTGCTCGTCGCCCCAGCGCCAGCCGACCCGCACGGCGAGGCAGGCCAGGCAGGCGCTGGCCCCCGGCACGACGAGCGGGCCGATCGAGGCGCGGTGGTGGTAGGACAGGTCCAGCAGCAGGTGCGGGACGGTCAGCTCGTCGGCGATCCGTGCGACCTGGCGCCAGGTCCCGGTGGTGCGCACCACGACAACCAGGTCGGGGTCTTCGTCCACAGTGGACGGGAACTCCGGCAGTTCCACACCGGCCCAGCGCAGCCCGGTGCGCAACCGGGGCCCGGTGGGCAGGTCGGCCGGACGCAGTGCGCCCAGGGTCCGCAGTTGCGGCAACACCTGGCGCACCGCGTCCGGCACGCGCCGCGGGTCGATCTTCCGGGTCGTCCCCCCTGGTGACGGCTCGAAGAAATCGGCCAGCAGTGCGGCTTCGGCGGCGGTCAGCTCGGGCAGCAGGTAGGACAGGTCGGCACCGGCCGACAGCACGGCCCCCTCTGGTGCGGACCGCACCCGCCACCGCTGATCGGCCACCAGCGTGGTCATTGGTGCTCCTCCTCGGCGAGGAACCGCTCGATGTCCGGGTCCTCCTCGGCGGAGTCGGTGAGGTGCTCGCGCAGCACCGGCACCGGCTGGCTCAGCCACGCCGGGCCCTCGCCCTGCGCCGGCACCAGTTCGTGCCGCCGGGCGAACTCCTCGGCGGCCTCGCGCACCGACTGCCGCAGCGCGCCGACCACCACGCCCTCGGCGATGCCGGTCAGCTCCTCCAGCAGGGCGCGGACCCGGCCGAGCTGGTCGGCCTGGTTGCTGCCCGCGGCCACCTGGGGCCACAGCCTGCGCTCGAACACGGCCACGAAGTCGGCGGCGATCTGGTCGGTGCCCGCGCGCAGCCGCACGAACTGGTCCAGCACCTCCTCCGGTGGCATGTCCAGCTCGCACAGGCGCAGCCCGCTCTCCAGGGCCCAGCGCCGGGTCTGCGGGCGGCCCGCCCGCCAGCGGATCAGCCCGAGCTTGCTGGCCCGGCGCAACAGCTTGGGCCGCAGGTCGCGGGCCTTGACCAGTCGGCGCAGTTCGCGCAGGCCCAGCGGCACCCAGTCCTCGGGGCCGCCGCTGAGGCCGAGCACCTCGGCCACGGTGGCGCCCTGCTCGCGGGCGGCGATCAGCTCGGCGATCGAGGGCAGCGAGAAGCCGCGCTCCTGGAGGCGTTGCACGAGCACCATGCGTTGCAGGTGCGAGCTGTCGTAACGCGCGGTGCGGCCGACCTTGCGCGGCGGGTGCAGCAGCCCCTTGGTCTGGTACATGCGCACGGTGCTGGTCGGCACGCCCACGCGGCCGGCCAGCTCCTCGACGCTCAGTTCGACGGACACAGGCCGATACTGCTCGCCTCGACTAGGCGAGTCAAGACTCTTCTAGTATTTACTCGAAGAGTTACGGCTTGAGCTCCAGCAGCATGCGCGTGTTGCCCAGGGTGTTCGGCTTGACGTAGGGCAGGTCCAGGAACTCCGCGACGCCCTCGTCGAAGGACCGGCGCATCTCCTCGTACACCTCGGTGGACACCGGGGTCCCGTCGATCTCCACGAACCCGTGCCCGCGGAAGAAGGAGGTCTCGAAGGTCAGCACGAAGATGCGAGCCAGCCCCAGTTCCCTGGCTTCCTCGATCAGCTTGCCCACGATCGCGCCGCCCACGCCCCTGCCCAGTGCCAGCGGGTCCACCGCGACCGTGCGGATCTCCGCCAGGTCCTCCCACAGCACGTGCAGCGCGCCGCAGCCCAGCAGCACCCCGTCCGACTCGGCGACCCAGAACTCCTGCACCGACTCGTACAACGTCACCAGCTGCTTGGTCAGCAGCACCTTGCCCGCGTACTGGTCGACCAGTGCCTTGATCTCCCGCACGTCGGCGATGCGCGCCCGGCGCACCGACACACCCGCTCCCACGGGGACCAACTTAGACCGCCCACGGCCTCGCGGCGGGGGCCGTATCCTGCGAAGTGGATCTGAGCCAGCAGCAGGAGGGGGATCCATGACCGGCCCGGGGTGGGATCCGTTCGCCGAGGCCGAGCGCCAGGCCGCGCTGGGCAGAGAGACGATGCTCACCACCCCTGACGGCGCCTGGTGGGCCCTGCGCCCAGGTCAGCCCTGGTTGTGGTGGCGGGGCAGCGGCCAGTGGCAGCCCCTCGCGCCGCCCGCCGACCCCGCGTTCCGCGCCTCGGCCCGCCCCGCGCAGCCGCAGCAACCGGTGCAGCCCCAACAGCCCGTGCAGCAGCAGCCCGTGTCGCAACCCACACCTGTGATCCCGGCCGGGCAGGCCGTGGTGGAGGCGCTGGCCGACGGCCGCCGCTTCGTGGCCACCAGCGAACCCGTCTCGGCCTTCCTCCAGCGGGCCTCGCGGGTGATCTCCTGGGCGGACGGGGTGCGGCACTCCGGCAGCGGCAACGGCCAGGCCAACCCGCTGGTGCTGCTGATCGGCCCGCAGCACACCGGGCAGAACCGGCTGGCCAAGGGGCTGCACGACGCCCTGCTGCCGAGCAAGGTGCTCTCCAACGACACGCACTGGTCCGAGACCGCGACCGAGGTCATGGCCGACGCCAAGCAGAACGACCGCACGGTGGACGCGCAGATGCGGGTGAACGTGCGCGAGGCGGACGACTGCCAGCCCATGGTCTACCTGATCGAGGACATGGACTCGCTGGTCGGCGACGTGTCCAGCGCGGGTGCCCTGTTCGACCTGTTCGTGGAGGTCGCGCACAACCAGACCAAGTGCTGGGTGCTCGCCCTGGCCGGGACCGAGGCGTTCTACCAGGCGCTGAGCAAGGCCGCGCCCGCCGTGGTGCAGCGCGCGCTGGTGTACCGCCTGCCCGACCTGACCCGGCCCGCCGCGGTGGAGGCCCTGGTGGACGTGCTGGCCGCCGAGCGGCGGGCCACCGTCAGCCCGCAGGCCCGGTTCGGACTGGTCGACCTGGTGCTCAAGGGCAGGGCGCACCGCTCCACCGCGGGGGCACGGCGGGTCGAGGCGCTGGTCGAGACGGCCTGCCAGGGCGCCATCATGCGCGGCGGTGCCCCGCACGCCCTGTACGTGGACATGCCGGACCTGGCCGCGCTGCACCAGGCCGCCGCGGCGGACGCGGGCCGCAAGTCCCCGGCCCAGCTGCTGGCCGAACTGGACGCGATGGTCGGCCTGGACTCGGTCAAGCAGCAGGTGCGCAACCTGGTCGCCGAGCTGGAGGTGGACTCCCGGCGCAAGGCCGCGGGGCTGCCGATCCCGCAGCGCAGCAGGCACCTGTTGTTCACCGGCAACCCCGGTACGGCCAAGACCACGGTGGCCCGGCTGCTCGCGGAGATCTACCGGGAGCTGGGCGTGCTGGAGGGCGGGCAACTCGTCGAGTGCGGTCGCGCCGACCTGGTGGGGGAGTACATCGGCGAGACCTCCACCAAGACCCGCAAACTGGTGCAACAGGCGCACGGAGGGGTGCTGTTCGTGGACGAGGCGTACAACCTCGTGCAGGAGCAGAGCGAGGGCGACTTCGGCCAGGAGGCGGTGGCCGAGGTCCTGGTGCAGATGGAGAACCACCGGGACGACCTGATCGTGATCATGGCGGGCTACCCGAGGGAGATGAGCACCTTCCTGGACTCCAACCCCGGCCTGCGCTCGCGGTTCCAGACCAGGATCGAGTTCCCGGACTACAGCAACGAGGAACTGGCCCGCATCTTCGCGCTGATGGCCAAGTCCCAGGGCTACACGCTCGCGCCGGAGCTGGTCGCCGCGCTGCCCAGGCGCATCTCGCGGATCAGCCGGGGCAAGGGTTTCGCCAACGGCCGCTCGGCCCGCCAGCTGCTGGAGGCCAGCATCGGCCGCCAGTCCGCCCGGCTGGCCGCCACGCCCAACTCCAGCCCGGCCCAGCTGAACACGCTGCTCGCCGAGGACCTGCCCGCGCCCGCCGACACCGGTGTGCGCATGGGCGAGGGTGGCCGCCAGCGCGAACTGCCCGAGCTGCTGGCCGAACTGGACGCCATGATCGGCCTGGAGCCGGTCAAGCGCCGGGTGCGGGCGATGGTCGCCGAGATGGACGTGGACCGCAAGCGCCGCGAGTCCGGGCTCAAGCTGTCCGCGCGCAGCAGGCACCTGGTGTTCACGGGCAATCCCGGTACGGCCAAGACCACCGTGGCCCGGCTGATCGGCGAGATCTACCGGGAACTGGGTGTGGTCACCTCCGGGCACGTGGTCGAGGTGCAGCGTTCGGACCTGGTCGCCGGGTATCTCGGGCAGACCCCGATCAAGACCAGGAAGGTCTGCGAGGACGCGCTGGGCGGCATCCTGTTCATCGACGAGGCGTACAACCTCGTGCAGGACTACAGCGAGAGCGCCGACTTCGGCACCGAGGCGGTCGCGGAACTGCTGGTGCAGATGGAGAACCACCGCGAGGACCTGGTCGTCATCGTGGCGGGCTACCCGAAGTTGATGGACGAGTTCATGGAGGCCAATCCCGGCCTGCGGTCCCGGTTCGCGAACCGGGTGGAGTTCCCGGACTACTCCAACGAGGAGCTGTCCCGGATCTTCCAGGTGATCGCCAAGTCCCAGGGCTACACCCTGGACCAGGAGCTGGTTTCCCAACTGCCGCACCGGGTTCGGCTCATCCCACGGGGCCGGGGTTTTGCCAACGGGCGTTCGGCGCGGCAGCTGCTGGAAGGCACGATCTCGCGCCAGTCCGAGCGGCTCGCCACGCTCGCGGACGTGAACGCGGCCCAGTTGAGCCAACTCCTCGTCGCCGACCTGCCCGAGCCGGAGGACATCGGCGTGGGGCAAGGGGATGGTGGCAAGCGCAAGGACCTGCCGACCCTGCTTGCCGAGTTGGACGGCATGATCGGTCTGGCGCCGGTCAAGCAGCGGGTGCGGGCGATGGCCGCCGAGATGGAGGTGGACTCGCAGCGCCGGTCGGCGGGCATGAAGGTGCCCGAACGCACCAGGCACCTGGTGTTCACGGGCAATCCCGGTACGGCCAAGACGACGGTGGCCCGGTTGATCGCGCAGATCTACCGTGAGCTGGGTGTGCTGTCCTCCGGCCATTTGGTCGAGTCCAGCCGCACGGACTTCGTCGGCCAGTACGCGGGTTCGACCGCGCCGAAGACCCGCGAACTGCTGGACCGCGCGTACGGTGGGGTGCTGTTCATCGATGAGGCGTACAACCTCGTGCAGGGGCCTGAGGACAGTTCCGGCCAGGAGGCCGTCACGGAACTGTTGGTGCAGATGGAGAACCGGCGCGACGACCTGCTCGTGATCGTCGCCGGGTACCCGAAGTTGATGGACGAGTTCATGGAGGCCAACCCCGGCCTGCGCTCCCGGTTCGCCAACCGCGTCGAGTTCCCGGACTACAGCAACGATGAGCTGTCCCGGATCTTCCAGATCATGGCCACCGGTCAGGGCTACACCCTGGATCAGGAGCTGGTTTCCCAACTGGCACACCGGGTTCGGCTGATCCCACGGGGCCGGGGTTTCGCCAACGGGCGTTCGGCCAGGCAGCTGCTGGAGGCCACGATCAACCTCCAGTCGCAGCGGCTGGCGGGCACGCCGGACCTGGATCCGGCCGCGCTCAACGAGTTGGTGGCCGCCGACCTGCCCGCGCCGGAGGAAAGCGGTGTGGCGCAAGGGGATGGTGGCAAGCGCAAGGACCTGCCGACCCTGCTGGCGGAGCTGGACGGCATGATCGGCCTGGAGCCGGTCAAGCAGCGGGTGCGGGCGATGACCGCGGAGATGGAGATCGACGCCCAACGCCGTGCCGCCGGGATGCGGATCCCGGAGCGCAGCAGGCACCTCGTCTTCACCGGAAATCCAGGCACCGCGAAGACAACCGTGGCCCGGTTGATCGCGCAGATCTACCAGGAGCTGGGTGTGCTGTCCTCCGGCCACCTGGTCGAGACCGGGCGCACCGATTTCATCGGCCAGTACGCGGGTTCGACCGCGCCGAAGACCCGCGAACTGGTCGACCGGGCCTTCGGTGGGGTGCTGTTCATCGATGAGGCGTACAACCTCGTGCAGGGGTCTGAGGACAGTTCCGGCCAGGAGGCCGTCACGGAACTGTTGGTGCAGATGGAGAACCGGCGCGGGGACCTGCTGGTCATCGTGGCGGGCTACCCGAAGTTGATGGACGAGTTCATGGAGGCGAACCCGGGTCTGCGCTCGCGGTTCGCGAACCGGGTGGAGTTTCCGGACTACTCCAACGATGAGCTGTCCCGGATCTTCCAGGTCATGGCCACCGGTCAGGGCTACTCGCTGGCGCCCGACCTGCTCGCCGAGCTGCCCAACCGGGTCACCCGCATCCCACGGGGCCGGGGTTTCGCCAACGGGCGTTCGGCGCGGCAGTTGCTGGAGGCCACGATCAACGTGCAGTCGCAGCGGTTGGCGGGTACGCCGGACCTGGATCCGGCCGCGCTCAACGAGTTGGTGGCCGCCGACCTGCCCTCGCCGCAGGACAGCGGGGTCGCGCAGGGCGACGGGGGCAAGGCCCGTGGACTGGCCGAGCTACTCGCCGAGCTGGAGGCGATGGTCGGTCTGGAGCCGGTCAAGGAGCAGGTCCGCACGCTGGTGGCCGAGACGCGGGTGGACGCGCGCCGCCGCAGCGCCGGGCTGAAGGTCTCCGCGCGCAGCAGGCACCTGGTCTTCACGGGCAATCCCGGTACGGCCAAGACGACGGTGGCCCGGCTGATCGCGCAGATCTACCGGGAACTGGGCGTGCTGTCCTCCGGCCACCTGGTCGAGACCGGGCGGCCAGACCTGGTGGGGGAGTACATCGGGCAGACCGCGCCGAAGACCCGGGCAGTTGCCGAGCAGGCGCTCGGCGGGGTGCTGTTCATCGACGAGGCGTACAACCTGGTGCAGGAGTACGGCAACGACTTCGGCGCCGAGGCGGTGGCGGAGTTGTTGGTGCAGATGGAGAACCACCGCGATGACCTGATGGTGATCGCGGCGGGCTACCCGGCGGACATGGACCGCTTCCTGGACGCCAACTCGGGTCTGCGGTCCCGGTTCGGGGCCACCGTGCACTTCCCGGACTACTCCGACGAGGAGCTGTCCCGGATCTTCCAGGTGATGGCCACCGGCCAGGGCTACCTGCTCGCCGAGGACCTGGTGGCCGCGCTGCCCGCCGCCGTCGCCGCGATCGACCGGGGCACCGGCTTCGCCAACGGGCGCTCCGCACGCGGTCTGCTGGAGCGCGCCATCGCCCGCCAGGCCGTGCGGCTGGCCGGTCCCGAGGTGGACCTGGACGCACTGCCCGATGAGGAGTTGCAGACCCTGCACGCCTCCGACCTGCCGTGATGGCGCTATAGCGCGCCGCGGCCCCGTTCCGTTACGGGTGGAACGGGGCCTGGGTCCGAATTCGGCCGAACAGTTCACGACGATCGGCGCCGACTAGTCCTACTGTCCGATTGCGACGGTCGTGTCCGAAGGGTGTGCTTCCTTCCATCCTCCCCAGGAAGGGATCCCCATCGTGACCGATCGTCACCCGAACCCGCGCCGCAGATCCGGCGCCGTGCTCCTGGCAGCGATGCTGGGAGTCGGCACCCTGGGTCTGGCCGCGCCCGCCGCGGCGGCCGTTGAGCCGCCCTCGGCCACCGCCAAGGCCCCCAAGCAGTTGGACAAGCACGACCGCGAGCTGGTCGCCGAGGCCGAGCGCGCGGGCAAGCCGAACGTGACCCTGCTGGTGGCCGCCGAGAAGGGCCGCTCCGACTCCGCCGCCGCGCAACTGCGCTCGCTGGGCGGGGTCGTCGAGTCGACGGCCAAGGACGTGGACTACCTCAAGGTGTCCGTGCCCAGGGACAAGGCCGAGCAGGCCGCCAAGCTGGACGCCGTCAAGGTCGTGGACGTGGACGGGCTGGTCCAGCTGGACAACCCGCGCCCAGAGGGCTCCTCGGCCCCGGCGCCGCAGAAGGCCCCGGACAAGACCACGCCCAGGGTCAACCCGTACATGCCCACCGGGGACACCGGTGCCGCCCAGTTCAGCGAGGCCAACCCGCGCTACGACGGCCGCGGCACCACGGTGGCGATCCTGGACTCCGGCATCGACCTGGACACGCCCTCGCTGGCCAAGACCAGCACCGGGGAGAACAAGATCGTCGACTGGTACGACGCCAACGCCACCAACTCCGGTGACGGGCTCTGGGTGCCGATGTCGAAGTCGCGCTACACCGGCAAGTTCACCGCCAGTGGCAGGGAGTGGACCGCTCCGGCCAAGGGCGGCCCGTACAGCTTCGGCCTGCTCTCCGAGACCGCCCAGGACCTCGGCCAGGCCAGCAGCGAGGTCGGCGGCGACCTCAACCGCGACGGTGACCGCACCGACTCCTTCGGCGTGCTCCAGGACGTCACCACCAAGGAGGTGCGGGTCGACACCAACGGGGACGGGGACTTCACCAACGACGCCCCGATGATCGACTTCAAGGTGAAGCGGGACGTCGGTCACTTCGGCACCGACAACCCGGCCACCCCGGTGCACGAGCAGGTCGCCTTCGTCGTGCAGACCGACAAGTCCGTCTACGACAACGGGGGCACGGCCTACGTCAACATCGGCGTGGCCGGTGCCGCGCACGGCACCCACGTGTCCGGCATCGTCGCGGGCAACTCGCTGTTCGGAGGCGGCCTGTCCGGTGCCGCGCCCGGCGCGAAGCTGATGGCGGTCAAGGTCTGCCTGACCTCCTCCTCGTGCACCGCCAGCGGCCTGATCGACGGCCTGCTCTACGCGGCCCGCAACGGGGCCGACGCGATCAACATCTCCATCGGCGGCCTGCCCGCCCTCAACGACGGCAACAACACCCGCGCCGAGCTCTACAACCGCGTGATCGCCGAGTACAACGTGCCGGTGTTCATCTCCGCGGGCAACAGCGGCGCGGGCGCCAACACCGTCGGCGACCCCTCGGTGGCCACCGACGCGATCAGCGTGGGCTCCTCCATCACCAAGCAGACCTGGCTGAGCAACTACGGCTCCGAGTCGGCCGCCAAGCAGGCCCTGCACCCGTTCTCCTCGCGCGGCCCGCGTGAGGACGGCGGCTTCAAGCCGGACATCATCGCCCCCGGCTCGGCCATCTCCACCATCCCGCCGTGGCAGCCCGGTGGTCCCGTGGCGGGCACCTACGAGCTGGCCCCCGGCTTCGCCATGTTCAACGGCACCTCGATGGCCTCCCCGCAGGCCACCGGCGCCGCCGCACTGCTGATCAGCGGCTACAAGGCCACGCACAACGGCCAGCGGCCCAACGTCGCCGCCCTGCGCAACGCGATCAAGTCCACGGCGGACTTCATCCCGTCCCTGGGCGCCTACGAGCAGGGCGCGGGTCTGTTCAACGTGCGCAAGGCCTTCCGCGCGCTGCAGGACGGCCCGAACCCGGAGACGGTCACCGCCTCCGTGCCGGTCAACACCGTGCTGTCCGGGCTGCTGGCCACCCCGGGCGTCGGCACCGGCATCCACGACCGTGAGGGCGTCACCGTGGGCAAGGCGTACACCAGGACGTACACCCTGACCCGCAAGACCGGTGCGGACAAGCCGGTGCGCTACGAGATCGACTGGGTCGGCAACGACGGCACCTTCGACTCCGACGGCCACGTCATGCTGCCGCTGAACAAGCCGACCACGTTCACCGTGCAGGTCAGGCCGCGCACCGCGGGCGCGCACTCGGCGCTGATGCTGATCGACAACCCGGACACCGAGGGCATCGACCTGGAGACGATGAACGCCGTGTTCGCCGCCCAGGACTTCACCGCGGCCAACGGCTACTCGGTCAGCAGCAAGGGCGAGGTCGCCCGCAACCAGACCAGGAGCCTGTTCGTGCGGGTGCCCGCGGGCGCCAGCGCGCTGAAGGTCGACCTGGTCGGCGGCGGTGACCCCGGCAAGGGCCAGCTGCGCTTCATCCGCAACGACCCGACCGGTGTGCCGCTGGACTCCAACACGTCCACCAACTGCTACAACCCCGACGCGGGCGCCGGATGTGCCGGTGGCACGCCGACCAGCCGCACGGTGGTCAACCCGCAGCCGGGCGTGTGGGAGATCGTGGTGGAGGCGCGGCGCACCTCCGACGTGGCCTCGGCCCCGTACACGCTGACCGCCTCCGTGCTGGGCACCAGCGTCAGCCCCAACCCGGACACCATCGCCTCGGCCCCGCTGGGTCAGCCGGTGAACCGCGGCTACACCGTCGCCAACACCCTCGGCGGCTTCTCCGGCCGACTGGTCGGCGGCCCGCTGGGCAGCGCCAAGTCCGCGCGGCCCAGCATCGCCGCCGGGGCCTCGCAGACCTTCGACCTGACCGTGCCCGCCGGGGCCAGCTCGCTCACGGCCAAGATCGGCAACCCGGCCGACACCGGTGCCGACCTGGACCTGACCGTGCTGAACTGCACCAGCGGCACCTGCGTTGCGGTCGGCCAGAGCGCCGGGTCCACCGCCGAGGAGCAGGTGACGATCGCCAACCCGGCGGCCGGGCTGTGGCGGGTGCAGGTCGACGGCTACGCCGTGCCGACCGGCAGCACCGCCTACGACTACCTCGACACCTACGTGTCCAGCGCCCTGGGCAAGGTCGAGGTCACCGACGCCAACGCGAACCGGCTCTCGGGCAGCTCGTGGACGGTGCCCGGGGTGGTCACGGCCAACGCCAACCCCGGCGAGGGCCGCGTGCTGCGCGGTGAACTGACCGTGCTGACCGCCGACGACTCGGCCGTCGGCCGGGGCACCGTCGTGGTGCAGTCCGTCAGCTGATCAACCCCGAAACGGGACTCGCGGGCGTCCGGCCCGCGAGTCCCGCTCCGGTGCGGGCGGGTCCCGTTCTGTGGTGCGTGAGTCCCGCCCACCGGGGCGCGAGTCCCGTCGTGGTGCGCGCGAGTCCCGGCCAGGGATCCGTGAGTCCCGCTCCGGTCCGCCCCGCGCCATGTCATGAAGGTGCCGTTCACGACGTCCAACGTCGTGAACGGCACCTTCATGACATCTCCCTCAGGGCGTGGGGTCGGCGTTGCCCAGCTCCTCGTCCACGTCCAGCTTCTGCACGCCCGCCATGGCCGCCACCTGCGGCACCACGTCCAGCGGCGCCGTCGCACGCACGTAGCTCACGCTCGCGTCCGCCGCGTGCACCGTCACGCCGAGCTTCGGCAGCGCGTCGGCCACCTCCTGGGTGTGCCCGGGCTCCGCGGCGATCAGCAGCACCACCGTCTTGCGCCCCTGCTGGCGGGCCTTGTCCACCAGCTCCTTGGCGTGGCCGGTCAGCTCGTGTGCTGCCGTGCCGGTGGTCGTCGACGGCCCCGTGGTCGTCCCGGTCGGCTGGGTCGTCTCGGTGGTCGTGGTCTGCGCGACCGGCCGGGCCGTCTCCCCGCCGCACCCGGTCAGCACCCCGGCCACGACCAGCCCGCACAGCACCGCCGCGGCCCTGCCTGTCACAACCCTGTCCATGGTGGTGAGACGTCCCTCGTAACCTGTTTGGTTGCATCTGGATGCTTGACGGGGGATTTCGCGATTTACTTGCAAGTGGAAGGCTGTAGCTGTCCTCAGGGAGGTGTCAGGTGCTACGAAGCTTCCGGGTGTCGAACCACAGATCAATCCGGCGCGAGCAGGAGTTGGTTCTGCTACCCGCCTACCATGACGAGGAACCAGCGGTCACAGTCGCAGCGGTCTACGGTGCGAACGCGTCGGGCAAGTCGAACCTGCTGGACGCGCTGCGGTTCATGGCGCTCGCGGTGCGCGACTCGTTCGGTCGTTGGGCGCCGGACGGCGGCGTGCCGCGCAAGCCGTTCAAGCTTGATCCGGCCGCCGCTGACGAGCCATCCCTGTTCGTGGTCGAGTTGCTGACCGAGGGAGTCCGCTACACCTACGGCTTCGCCGTCGATGACGATCGGGTGCTGGAGGAGTGGCTGTACAGCTACCCGGAGAAGCGCAAACGGATCTTGTTCGAGCGTGAGAACGACGAGATCAAGGTCGGCACCACGGTGCCGGAGTTGGCGACGAGGCTGGAGCTGTTGCGTGGGCTCATGCGCCCCAACGCGCTGTTTCTCAGCCTGGCTGCGCAGTCCAACATTGATCAGTTGATGCCGGTTTACCGTTGTTTCGCTGATGCGTTGGGATTCCGAACTCGTCCGTCGTCGTACGACCTTCGAAGGGTGGTGGACTTCCTGCGGTCGTCGCCCGCGGGAAGTGCTCGATTTATTGAGCTGGTTCGTGTCGCTGACGTGGGAATCTCCGATGTTCTGGTTGAGGATGATTCTGGGCTGAGGCAAGAGATGGCTGAGCTGGAAACTATCAGGGCTCGCATGAAGAGTGAAAGAGAAAATCTGCTTTCGCAGCTTGCCGATAAAGGAATTGGGCGACAGGGAAGAGGGAAATCTCGGCTCGAGGCCCTGGAGACTGAGCTTCTTCATGTGACCCGTCGACTTCGGCTTGCCGCGGACCGTGCACGAGACTGTCCGGCGCAAATCAGGTTCATGCACAACAGTGGCGGCGAGCTGTTCGATTTCGATGACGAGTCCGACGGCACGCGGTCCTGGCTGCGCCTGCTACCGGTGGTCCTCACCGCGCTGGACACGGCTCGAACCCTGGTTGTGGATGAGATCGACACCAGCCTGCACCCAAAGCTGACCGCCCAGCTCGTGCGGCTGTTCCGCGATCCGGAGACAAATCCCCGGCGCGCGCAGCTGATCTTCAGCACGCACGACACCTCACTGCTGGGCACCATGCTCGGTGAGGAGGTGCTCGCCAGGGATCAGGTCTGGTTCATGGAAAAGGGCCAGAACGGGGCCAGTAACCTGTTCCCGCTCACCGACTTCCATCCGCGCAAGGGTGAGAACACCGAACGGCGTTATCTCGGCGGCAGCTACGGGGCCGTTCCGGTGCTGTCCGACCGGGAATTCGCGGATGCCGTGCTGGGGCGCAATGTCGCGTCGTGAGAACTCGTCTGCCAGAAGGGCGCCGTTCCGCGAACCTGCCAGTCGAATACTGATTGTCTGCGGCGCGGTGGGCACGGAACCGGCCTACTTCGATGGCCTCAAGCAGGCGCGGCGCAATCCGGCCGTCAAAGTGAAGGTGCTCGGCAAGGGGGTTGCTCCGGACCAGTTGGTGCGCTACACGTGCAAGGTCGGCGATGGCTACGACGAGATCTGGTGTGTCGTCGACACTGACGAGTACGATATCCCCGCCGCGGTGCGGGCCGCGCGAGGTACCCGTGTCCAGCTCTCCGTGTCCGACCCGTGCTTCGAGTACTGGTTGATCTTGCACTTCCAGGACTGCCACCGGCCCGCCCGCTGCTACGACGAGGTCCTGCCGATCTTGCGCAGGCACGTTCCCGGTTACGACAAGACCCGGCTCACCTTCGCGCAGTTCGACGCTGGCGTGGAGCGGGCGATCGAGCGGGCGCGGGCTCGCGATGGCGGTGGCAACCCCGCCACGGGAGTGTGGAAACTGGCCCTCAACGTGCTCCCGGACTGAACCTGTCGGTCCGGCGGATATCCTGAGGTACGTGTCTTCCCCCGCAACGTCCCGCCGTGTCGCCCTGCTCACCCTCGGTTGCGCCCGCAACGAGGTCGACTCGGAGGAGATGGCCGGCCGCCTGACCGCCGACGGCTGGCAGCTGGTCGACGCCGACCAGGGCGAGGCCGACGTGGTGCTGGTCAACACCTGTGGCTTCGTGGAGTCGGCGAAGAAGGACTCGGTGGACACCCTGCTGGCCGCCGCCGACACCGGGGCGAAGGTGGTGGCGGTGGGCTGCCTGGCCGAGCGCTACGGCGCCGAGCTGGCGGAGAGCCTGCCGGAGGCCGACGCGGTGCTGGGCTTCGACCACTACGCCGCGCTGGGCGAGCGGCTGGACGACGTGCTGGCCGGTCGCGCCCCGCAGTCGCACACCCCGGTGGACCGGCGCACGCTGCTGCCGATCACCCCGGTGCACCGCCCGGCCGCCGCCCAGGAGGTGGCGCTGCCCGGCCACGGCACGGCCTGGGGCCCGCAGGTGCTGCGCACCCGGCTGGACAACGCCCCGGTGGCCCCGCTCAAGATCGCCTCCGGCTGCGACCGGCGCTGCTCGTTCTGCGCGATCCCGTCCTTCCGCGGCTCCTTCGTCTCGCGCAAGCCGGAGGAGGTGCTGGCCGAGGCCGCGTGGCTGGCCACCCAGGGCGTGCGTGAGCTGTTCCTGGTCAGCGAGAACTCCACCTCGTACGGCAAGGACCTCGGCGACGTGCGCGCGCTGGAGAAGCTGGTGCCGCAGCTGGCCCAGGTGCCGGGCATCGACCGGGTGCGGGTGTCCTACCTACAGCCCGCGGAGACCCGGCCGGGCCTGGTCAGGGCGATCGCGACCACGCCGGGTGTCGCCGACTACTTCGACCTGTCCTTCCAGCACTCCAGCGAGGCCGTGCTGCGCAGGATGCGCCGGTTCGGCTCCACCGACTCCTTCCTGGCGCTGATCGCCCAGATCCGCGAGCTCAGTCCCGAGGCGGGGGTGCGCACCAACGTCATCGTGGGCTTCCCCGGCGAGACCGAGCAGGACCTGGCCGAGCTGGAGCGCTTCCTCACCGAGGGCCGCCTGGACGCGGTCGGCGTGTTCGGCTACTCCGACGAGGACGGCACCGAGGCGCTGGGCCTGGACGGCAAGCTGGACGCCGAGGAGATCGCGGCGCGGGTGGCCAGGGTCTCCGCGCTGGTCGAGCAGCTCACCGCGCAGCGCGCCGAGGACCGGATCGGCACCGAGGTCACCGTGCTGATCGAGAGCGCCGAGGACGAGGACTTCGACTGCACCGGCCGCGCGGCCCACCAGGCGCCCGAGGTGGACGGCGAGTGCGTGGTGCTGGCGGCCGAGGGCCTGGCCGTCGGCGACCTGGTGCGCTGCGAGGTCACCGACAGCGAGGGCGTGGACCTGGTGGTCCGCCCGATCGAGGTGCTGCCCAGGAGCCTCCCGCAATGAGCGAGCGCGCGAGCGAGTCATCAGGCACAGGGCCCGCGCGAAGCGCTGCGCCGAGCGCCAGCGAGGCGCGGCGATGAGTACCGCGGCCAGCGCGGGGGACACAGGCCCGCCCGAGGAGGACCGGACGCCACCGTTGCGGCCGGTGCCCGAGCCGACCCCGGTGCCGGTGCTCAACATCGCCAACGCGCTGACCGTGAGCCGCCTGGTGATCGTGCCGTTCTTCCTGCTGGCCCTGTTCGCGGGCGGTGGCACCGACCTGTTCTGGCGGTTCGTGGCCTTCGCCCTGTTCGCGCTGGCCTCGATCACCGACCGCATCGACGGGGACCTGGCCCGGCGGCACGGGCTGGTCACCGACTTCGGCAAGATCGCCGACCCGATCGCGGACAAGGCGCTGACCGGGGCCGCCCTGGTCGGCCTGTCCATGCTGGGCGAGCTGGGCTGGTGGGTCACGATCGTGATCGCGGCCCGCGAGATCGCTGTCACACTGCTGCGCTTCTGGGTGATCCGGCACGGGGTCATCCCGGCCAGTCGCGGCGGCAAGGCCAAGACCCTGCTGCAGATCCTGGCCATCGGCTTCTATCTGCTGCCGCTGCCGCCCCAGCTGTACTTCATCCGCTGGGTGACGATGGGCGCCGCGTTGCTGCTCACCGTGGTCACCGGCGTGGACTACGCGGTGCGGGCGATCCGGCTGCGGGCTCGCGGCCGACGTGCCGTCGCGGGCTCGCCGTGACCTCGCTCACCGCCCGGCTGGTGGCCGAGTTGCGGGCGCGGCACCAGACGGTGGCCACGGCCGAGTCGCTGACGGCGGGCCTGCTCAGCGCCGAGCTGGCCGCGGTGCCGGGGGCCAGCGCCGTGCTGCGCGGTGGGCTGGTCGTGTACGCCACGGAGCTGAAGGCCACGCTCGCCGGGGTGGACCCGGGCCTGCTCGCCGCGCACGGGGCGGTGCACCCGCAGGTGGCCGTCCAACTGGCGATCGGGGCGCGGGACCGCTGCGGTGCGACCTGGGGCCTGGGCCTGACCGGGGTCGCCGGGCCCGATCCGCAGGACGGGGTGTCCCCCGGAACGGTCTACTTGGGACTGGCCGGGCCAGGTGTCGCCGAGGTGACCGAACTGGGGCTGACCGGTGACCGGCAGGCCGTGCGAGCAGCCAGTGTGCGAGCCGCGCTTGAATCGTTGCTCAACGCTGTCACCAGCGGTGATCTTCACTCCGGCGTGCCGTGATGCGCCCGCAGGAGACCTGGTCGATCATTGACGGTGACCGGGTGAACGGGAACAAGCCTGGTGATTCACTCGTTCGCCTTGGGCGTACGAGGCGTGAACTCGATGCCAGTCCGGGGGCTGGCTGGGTAACGTGGTCGGTACGGGCCCGGCCGGAAGGAGGCGCGCGATGACCGTGCTGCTGCGCGAGGCGATCGGCGATCGGCTTCGTCACACCCGCACCACCCAACACCGCACGCTGCGTGAGGTCTCCCGCGCCGCACGGGTCAGCCTGGGCTATCTGTCCGAGGTGGAACGCGGGCGCAAGGAGGCATCCAGCGAGCTGCTGGCCGCCATCTGCGAGGCGCTGGAGCTGCCACTCGCGGACCTGCTGCACACCGTGGCCTCCGACATGAGCGCGGTGGACGCCGTCACCAGGGACAAGACCGGCGTGGACGCCGAGGCCCGAGGGGTCGAGGGCGGACGCCTGCTCCCGGGCCTGGTGGGCGACCAGCTCAGCGACATCCGGCTGCAACCGGTGCTCACCACCAGGCTGTCCAGTTCCATCGCGCCGCCGCACGGCGAGGTGGTCGTCGCGGCCTGAGGCCGCCCGGAGAACTGCGAGTGAGACCCCGGACACGATCGGTATCCGATCGGATCCGGGGTTCTCCTGTAGCGGGGTCGGGGTGTCCCTGACATTCGTGGGGTTCGGTGGAACGGCGCGCGGCCACCTGACACGATGGAACCCGCACCGGTACCGGCTCGTTTCCTGGGCGCGGCGTTCTCGTGAGTGCGGGAGTGCGGTAGTCCGGAGTAGGCAGAAGGCAGGCGGAGGAGATGGCCAACCCTTTCGTGAAGGCTTGGAAGTACCTGATGGCGGCGTTCTCCGCCAAGATTGACGAGAACGCGGACCCGAAGGTGCAGATCCAACAGGCCATCGAAGAGGCCCAGCGGCAGCACCAGGCACTGTCCCAGCAGGCGGCGGCCGTCATCGGCAACCAGCGCCAGCTGGAGATGAAGCTCAACCGGCAGCTCGGCGAGGTGGAGAAGCTGCAGGCATCGGCCCGTCAGGCGCTGGTGCTGGCCGACGAGTCCCGCGCCAAGGGGGACGAGGCCAAGGCAGCGCAGTACGAGCAGGCCGCGCAGTCCTTCGCCACCCAGCTGGTGACCGCCGAGCAGAACATCGAGGACCTCAAGACCCTGCACGACCAGGCCCTGCAGGCAGCTGCCCAGGCCAAGCAGGCCGTCGAGCGCAACTCGATGATGCTGCAGCAGAAGCTGGCCGAGCGCACCAAGCTGCTCAGCCAGCTGGAGCAGGCCAAGATGCAGGAGCAGGTGTCCAAGTCGCTCAACCAGATGAGTGAGCTGGCCGCCCCCGGCAACACTCCCTCCCTGGAGGAGGTCCGGGACAAGATCGAGAAGCGGTACACCACGGCGCTGGGTTCGGCCGAGCTGGCCTCCAACTCGGTGCAGGGCCGCATGATGGAGGTGCAGGCCTCCACCACGGAGCTGGCGGGCAGCAGCCGGCTGGAGCAGATCCGCGCCTCGATGCGCGGTGGCTCGGTGGCCGGGGAGGTCACCAGCGGGTCCGCGGCGGCGACGCCCGCGGTCACCCCGGCGAGCATCCAGCAGGAGATCGCCCAGCGCGTTCAGCAGGAGAAGCAGTCCTGATCCGGCTCTGACCGGCGACGGGGGTGGTCATGGGTTCGCGCAAGCGGCAGCTGACCGAGCTGATCCAGTTCGGACAGGCGGTCAGTGAGCAGGTGCGCGGGCCGGTGGCCGACACCATCCGCGCCAAGGTGGCCAACTGGCGCGACCCGCGCGCCAGGCTGCTGCGCAAGCGGCGGCGCGCGGGCCGGGTCACGGCCGTCTGGGGCGGCATGACCGCCATCGGCGGCGGGCTGGTCATCGGCCAGGCCGCGGACCTGTCGGGGCCCGGTGGCATCGCCGCCATCTGCGCCACCGCCCTGTTCGGTTGGTTCGCCACCAGCTCGGGGGTTAAGACGATCAAGCTGTACCGCACCCCGCTGCCCGAACCGCCCGTGCCGCTGGCCTCGCTGCCGCCGAACGGGTCGGCGGCCAGGGAGCCGATGCGGGCCCTCGCCGAGGCCGAGGCCGGGCTGGCGGAGCTGTTGCGCCAGCTCGGCACGCCCTCGGCGGTCGGGGTCGCGCCGCTGCCCGCGGAGTCCGTCGCGCACGCCAGGGTCGCCGCCGCGGAGGCCGCCGCGGCCATCCGGGCGGTGGCCGAACAGCTCGTCGCGGTGGAGCGGGCCAGGGACATCGTGCCGATCGCCCAGCGCGCCGAGCTCAGTGCGGGCGTGCGCAAGCTGCGCGAGCAGGTGGACGAGGGCGTGGAGGGCTACCGCGCGCTGGTGGCCGCCGCGGGACAGGCCGTGCTGACCAGCAACACGGCGACGGCTCCCAACCAGGCACTGCTCGAGGCCAGCGACCACCTGACCGGGCTTGCCTCCGCGCTGCGTGAGCTCTCCTGACCCGGTGTGACATCACTCCAGGTAGCAGCACTGCCCCGATCCGGCGGGATACCCGAAAAATCTTCAGGCAGAAGTGTGATTATCGAACTGTGATGTAGCGGTATCGGCTACCCCGCGTGGCAGGATCTCCTTGCTGAGTCGGCTACCCGCGGGGAGGGTTGCACGTGGCGTTGTGGACCGTGCACGGCGACGGGCGCCGTGTGACGGACGGGGAGGTGGTCGGCCCCCAGGAGCGGCTGAGCTGGCCGCTCACCGTCGGGTTCGGCCTCCAGCACATCGCGGCCATGTTCGGCGCCACCGTGCTGGTACCGGCCTACACCGGCTTCCCGGTCACCAGCACGCTGCTGTTCTCCGGACTCGGCACCCTGCTGTTCCTGTTCCTGACGCGCAACCGCGTGCCCAGCTACCTGGGATCCTCCTTCGCGTTCGTGGCCCCGCTGGCCGCCGCGCGGGAGAACGGCACCGCCGCGCAGCTGGGCGGGGTGCTGGCCGCCGGGCTGATGCTCGTCGTGGTCGGTGTGGCGGTCAAGGCCCTGGGCGTGCGGCTGCTGGAGTCGCTGATGCCGCCCGCGGTCACCGGCGCGGTGGTCATGCTGATCGGGCTGAACCTGGCCCCGTCCGCGGTCAGGTCCGTGACCCCGCAGCCCGGGATCGCCGCGGTCACCGTGGGCGTGGTGCTGGTGTGCGGGGTGCTGGGCAGGGGGCTGCTGTCCCGGGCCTCGGTGCTGGTGGGCGTGATCGCGGGCTGGCTGGTCGCGGCCTGCACGGTCGGGCTGGAGAAGGCCCGGCTGGACGCGGTCGCCGAGGCGGACTGGATCGGGCTGCCCCAACTGCTGTCCCCCGAGCTGCGGCCCTCGGTGGTGCTGACCGTGCTGCCGGTGGTCATCGTGCTGGTCGCGGAGAACGTGGGCCACGTGAAGGCCGTCGCGGCGGTCACCGGCCGCAACCTGGACGGCAGCGTGGGCGACGCGCTGATCGCCAACGGACTGGCCACGGTGCTGGCCGGGTCGGGCGGCGGATCGGGCACCACCACGTACGCGGAGAACATCGGTGTCATGACGGCCACCAAGGTCTATTCCACGGCCGCCTATGTCGTTGCCGCGTGCGGCGCGGTTCTGCTGTCCTTTTCGCCCAAATTCGGCGCGCTGCTCAGTACGATGCCCGCCGGAGTGATGGGCGGGGCGAGCCTGCTGTTGTACGGATTGATCGTCCTGGTCGGGGTGCGCATCTGGACCACCAACGGGGTGGACCTGCTCAACCCGGTCAACCTGATGGTGGGCGGGGCCGCGCTGATCGCCGGGGCCGGGGACCTCAGCCTGCGGTTCGGCGAGGTGGAGCTGGGTGGCATCGCCTGGGGATCGATGTTCGTGGTGCTCGTGCACCCACTGCTGCGGGCCATGTACGCAGCGCGCAGGAACTGAGTCGACAAATCGGTCATAGGTGATTCCGTTAGCCGTGACCAATGGGTGTTAATAAATTCGCATCGCACTGAAAATTTACTTGTTTGCCCCGGGTGAGGTGCGAGTTAGCCTCATTCCCAGGTGCGGGAGCCCGTGTTCGTTAGGGGCTCAGAACTGCAGAAGGGGCGTTTTCGTGCGAAGAACTCCAGCGTTCCTGCTCGCGGTGGCGATGGCCGGGGCGGGCGTGACCAGCCTCGCGACCTCGGCCAGCGCGGCGGGCATGTCGGCCATTCCGGACTCGCAGCCGGTGTGGGCCAAGCCGAACGCGAAGGTGGCCGAGGTCAGCGGCTCGGACCGGCTGACCTTCCGGGTGTACCTCAAGGCCAAGGACCAGGCCGGTCTGGAGGCCGCAGCGACCGCGGTGTCCGACCCGTCCAGCCCGTCCTACCGCAGGTTCCTGTCCACCGACGAGGTGCGGACCCGGTTCGCGCCCAGCGCGGGCACGGTCGAGGCGGTGCGCACCTGGCTGAGCTCCAGCGGGTTCGGCATCGGCGAGATCCCCTCGAACAACCAGTACGTCGAGGCGACCGGCTCGGCCGCCCAGGTGCAGCACGCCTTCGGCGTGAACCTGGGCCTGTACAAGGTCAAGGACCGCACGCTGCGCTCCGCCGACCGCCCGCTGTCGGTGCCCGCGGCACTGGCCGGCGCGGTGTCCGGCGTGGTCAACGTGGACCAGGCCCTCTCGCTGGTCAAGCCCTCGCACGTGGGCGCCAACGGGGACGCCAACGCCGACACGGTGGCGCAGACCAAGACCGCGGGGCCGGGCGTCGCCCCGCCGCCTGCGGGCTTCGTCAACGCGCAGCCCTGCTCTGACTACTTCGGGCAGAAGGTGGACACCACCGACCCGGCCTACGGCGGCAAGCAGCTGCCCTACGCGGTCTGCGGCTACACCCCGCAGCAGCTGCGCGCGGCCAGCGACCTGGACAACATCGGCAAGGTCGGCCTGGACGGGCGCGGGGTCACCGTGGCCATCGTGGACGCCTTCGCCTCGCCCACCCTGTACGCCGACGCCGCCGAGTACGCCAAGCGGCACGACCCGGCGCACCCGCTGACCCAGGGCCAGTACTCGCAGATCGTCTTCCCGCCCACCCCGGGCACCGAGGACCCCAGCCAGTGCGACGCCTCCGGCTGGTACGGCGAGCAGAGCCTGGACGTGGAGGCCGTGCACGCCATGGCCCCCGGCGCCAAGATCCTCTACGTGGGCGGCGCGGACTGCACCGACCTGGGCCTGGACAAGGCCCTGAACACGATCGTCGCGGGCAACAAGGCACAGATCGTGTCCAACTCCTACGGCGACACCGGTGAGGACATCCCCGCCGACGAGGTCAACGCCTTCCAGTCGATCGCCATCCAGGCGGCGGCCGAGGGCATCGGCGTGTACTTCTCCTCGGGCGACAACGGGGACGAGAGCCACCGGCTGCCCAAGCCCTCGGCCGACTTCTCCGCCTCCAGCCAGTGGGTCACCGCGGTCGGCGGCACCAGCCTGGGCATCGGCAAGGACGGCAGCAAGGTGCTGGAGACCGGCTGGTCCACCGGCAAGTCCACGCTGACCAACGGCGCGTGGGGCCCCGCGGCCCCCGGCACCTGGCTGTACGGCGCGGGCGGCGGCACCAGCGTGCTGTTCCCGGAGCCCGCGTACCAGAAGGGCGTCGTGCCCGAGGCGCTGGCCAAGCAGAACCAGACCGGCGACAAGCGCGGTCGGGTGGTGCCGGACATCTCGATGGACGCCGACCCCACCACCGGCATGCTGATCGGCCTGACCCAGACCTACCCCGACGGGGTGCACTACGGCGAGTACCGCATCGGCGGCACCAGCCTCGCCTCCCCGCTGATGGCCGGTCTGATGGCCGTGGCCGACCAGTTCGGCGGCCGCCACGGGTTCATCAACCCGTGGATGTACAAGGCCCTCTCGCACACCCCGGCGATCAGCGACGTCAAGCCGGTCACCGGTGCCGGTGAGGTGCGCGTGGACTACGTCAACGGCTTCAACGACGCCGACGGCTACGTCCGGACGGTCCGGTCCTTCAACAACCCCGACCAGACCATCCAGACCACCCGCGGCTACGACAACGTGACCGGCCTCGGCACGCCCAACGGGCTGCTGTTCCTCGGCCTGATCTGAGTCGACCCGAGACAGGCGCCGCCTGGCACCGCGAACCGGTGCCAGGCGGCTGCTGCACTCCCGCGAGTCCCGCCCTGGGGCGTACGAGTCCCGTCGCCAGGGCGGGACTCGCGTGCCTGCGAGCGGGACTCGCGGTCAGGCCAGGCTGCGGGTGATCCTGCGGACCAGGCCGGGGCCCTCGTAGATGAAACCGGTGTAGAGCTGCACCAGGCTGGCGCCCGCGTCGAACATGCGCGCGGCGTCCTCGGCGCCGAAGATGCCGCCCACGCCGATGATCGGCAGGCGGCCACCGGTCTCGGCGTGCACGAAGGCCACGACCTCACGGGCCCGCGCCGCCAGCGGGCGACCGCTCAGGCCCCCCGCCTCGGCCGCCTTGGCGGAGTCGGCCGCGGCCAGACCCTCCCGGCCCAGCGTGGTGTTCGTGGCGATGACCCCGGCCACCTCGTGCTCCCCGCAGACCTCCAGCAGCTCGGCGATCGCGCTGTCGGTCAGGTCGGGGGCGATCTTCACCAGCAGCGGCTTGACCGCGCCCAGCGAGCGGTTCTCCTCCTGCAGGCCCGCCAGCAGCTCGGTCAGCGCGGCCCGGTCCTGCAGGCTGCGCAGGCCGGGGGTGTTCGGCGAGCTGATGTTGACCGCGAAGTAGTCCCCGTGCCGGTGCAGGGCGCGCAGCGAGTGCCGGTAGTCCTGCACCGCCTGCTCCACCGGGGTGATCTTCGACTTGCCCAGGCTGATGCCCAGCGGCACGGGCAGTCCGCCGAGCCGGTCCAGCCGGTCGGCCAGCGCCTGCGCCCCCTCGTTGTTGAAGCCCATCCGGTTGACGATCGCCTCGCTGTCGGGCAGCCGGAACAGCCTGGGCCGGTCGTTGCCGGGCTGGGCGTGCCGGGTGACCGTGCCGACCTCGACGTAGCCGAAGCCCAGCGCGGGCCAGGCGGGCAGCGCCACCCCGTTCTTGTCCATGCCCGCGGCCAGCCCCACCGGGTTCGGGAAGCGCACGCCGAACACCGTGCGCGGGGCCTGCACCGCGTAGCGGGCCCGCAGCGCGGCCAGTGCCGGTGGCAGCGAGCTCACCCTGCGCAGTGCCCCGAGCGTGCGCTCGTGCGCCACCTCGGGGTCGCCCCCGCCGAACCGGAACAGCGTCGCGCGCACCACCTGCTTGTAGACCACGGCCCTATCGTGCCTCCTCACACCGGGGTGACGGCGCACACCCACCCCGTGCGTCCAGCCACCCGTGTGAAGGGCATAACGCCACCGGTCACGACTGGGTATCGTCGGTGATCGTGGACGGGGGGACGCACGCGGGTTGAGGCTGTCCCATGCCCAGGGCGAAAGGATCCACACCATGTCCTACGAGCACCTGTCGCCCAGGGCCTCGCATGTGTTCCTGATGCTGGCGTCCTACCCAGGGGCCGACTTCCCCGGTGCGCTGGCCAACGCCGTGCAGCCGGGCGGGGAGGCCGTGCTGGGCGAGTTGGTACGCGAGGGCCTGCTGCGCGCGGTGCCCGGCGGGCGGTACCGCTACTCCTCACTGGCCAGGGCGCACGCGTTGCAGCACGCCGAGGGCACCGCGCTGGAGCGGATCGTCGCCTGGTACCTGGACTACGCGGTGGCCGCGGACAAGGCGGTGTCGCGGTTCCGCTGGCGGCTGAGCCCGCGCTACGAACAGGTGGCGGCTTTCCCCGGCACCGACGTGGAGGCGCTGGACCTGCTGGAGGCCGATCGGGCCAGCTTCGTGTCACTGGTGCGGGCCGCGCACGAGTCCGGGATGGACGAACTGGTCGTGGGGCTCTGCGAGGCGTTGTGGGGGCTGCACTTCCACCGCAAGCACTACACGGACTGGAAGACCGTCAACGAGCTGGGTGTGGTGTCGGCCCAACGGCTGGGCGACCGCCGTGCCGAGGGGCGGATCCGCTGCCAGCTGGGGTTCCACCACCTCGAACTGGACGAGGTCGAGCGGGCCGTCGAGCAGTTCGACCTGGCTCTGCGGGCGGATCGGTCGGTGCAGCACCACCAGGGCATGGCGACCGACCTGGAGTCGCTGGCGTTGGCCCACTACGGGGTGGGCCGCTACCAGGACGCGCTGGACTGCCTGCTGGCGGCCGAGCCGCTGGCGGTGCGGGCGGGCCAGGAGCAGCAGATCGCGTTGCGCGGGCACCACTACTACCGGGTGCTGTCGGCGTTGGGCCGTGCGGAGGAGGCGCTCGCGGGGCTCACCGGGACCCTGCACGCGATGCGCGAGCGCGGGGACCGGTACAACGAGGGCAGGGTGCTGACCAGTCTGGGCGAGGCGCAGCTGCGCGTGGGGGCGAACCGGGCGGCGATCGAGGCGCTCACCCCGGCGCTGGCGATCATGCAGGAGCTGCGCAGGTTGTTCCAGGAGGCGGTGGTGCGCGAGGTGCTGTGCGCCGCGCTGCTGGCGGCCGGGGACCGCGGCGGCGCCGTGGCGCACGCCGAACACGCGCTGGCGATCTACCAGGTGCTGGACCACCCGCGCGCGAACTCCGCCGCGCAACGGCTGGAACGGCTCAACCAGCGCTGACCTGCTTTGTCCACAGTGGACTAGTGGAAGGTGATGCCGCCGGTGATGTCGCGGGCCTGGACCACCTTGCCGTGCACGGTGCCCGTGATCGAGTTGTTCACCCCGCCGGAGCTGGCGACCTGCGTGTTCTGCGCGAGGGTGATCTCGACCTTGGCGGTCTCCCAGAGCTCGCGCAGCTCACCGCCGAACTCGGGGTCGGACCGCTCGGCCTCGGCGAGCCGGTTGGCCAGCCGCTGCACGGCCTTCTCGTTGTCCGGGGACTCCAGCGCCGCCTCGAGCACGTCCTCCTCGGCGGTGCCCTTGCCGAACTTCGCCCGGACGCGCTTGACCAGCGCGGCCACCGCCGGCTTGACGGCCTCCTTGACCAGCGCACCTGCGATCGTGACGAGGATCGGGTCCATACCCCAACGGTATCAGGACGAACCCGGCACCGGACCCCGTTGGCACCGAGGGCAGTACCAGGTGTTGCGCTGCTGGACCCCGCTGCCCTGCACGGCCCTGCGCACCGCGCTGCCGCAGCGCAGGCACCGCCGCCCGCCGCGCTCGTACACCCAGTGCTGGCGGCCCCTGGCCAGCTCCCCGGTGGTGCTCTGCTCGGGCCGCCACGCGTTGCGCGCCAGCAGGTCGTGGCAGAGCCGGACCACCTCGGCCGGGTCCACAGTGGACACCGGCGACCACGGGGTGACCCCGAGCAGGAAGCACACCTCGGCCCGGTACAGGTTGCCGATCCCAGCCATTACACGCTGGTCCAGCAGGGCGAGCCCGAGCTCGCGGTCCGGCTCGGCGGCCAGCCTGTCCGCCGCCTGCCCGGCCAGCGCCGGACCCCAGTCGGGGTCGAGCAGGTCCGGGCCCAGGTGCCCGACCAGCCCGTGCTCCTGCGCCGTGGGCAGCAACTTCAGGTCGTGCAGCCGGAAGCCCACGGCCACCCGGTCGGCGGTGGACAGCACGGCCCGCACCTGGTGGTCGGGGCGCCGCCAGCGCTCGCCGGGCCGGTACAGGTGCCAGGAGCCGTCCATGCGCAGGTGGCTGTGCAGGCTCAGGTCGCGGTCGAAGCGGGTGAACAGGTGCTTGCCCACCGAGCGGACCCCGAGCACGGTGCGCCCGGTCAGGTCCGCCGTGGACAGCTCGGGGTGGCGCAGCTCACCGCGCGTGAGCTCGGCACCGGCCAGCGCCTCGTCCAACCGGTGCGCGGTCAGGAACACCGTGTCGCCCTCAGGCATCAGCCCGCCCCGCCCCATGCCATGAAAGTGCCGTTCCTGGCGTCATGTGCCAGGAACGGCACTTTCATGGCACTGCGGTTCGTCACGAGGGCAGGTGGGGTTCCATGAACTGCGGGCTGCCCACGCCGTCCTGGGGCTCGGGCTCCGGCTCGACCTCGGGCTCCTCGTACACCGGGCGCTGCCTGCGGCGGGTGGCGCGCAGCACCCTGGCGAGCAACAGGTTGAAGGCCAGCGCGACCTCGCGGGCACCTGGGGTGTTCCACAGGTGGATCGGCATGCAGGCGCCCTGGGCCTGCTGCACGGCCAGCCGGTCGGGCAGCGCCACCGGCATCACCAGCGGGCCGAAGATCTCGCGCAGTTCGTCGATGCGGAACTGGTGCTCGTGCGAGCGTGGGCGCACCCGGTTGACCACCACGCCCAGCGGTTGCAGGTCCGGGTTGTGCTCGGCGCGCTCGGACTGCACCGCCTCGAAGGCCCGCTGCACCCCGGACACCGCGAACATGGTCGGCTCGGTGACCAGCAGCGCGCGGTCCGCCGCGACCAGCGCGGAACGGGTCAGCTGCCCCAGCGAGGGCGGGCAGTCCAGCAGCACCAGCTGGTAGGGCGGCTCGTCATCGGCGGTCCGCACCTCGTGCACCACCTCCAGCGCACGGCCCAGCCTGCCCAGCTTGGACAGGCTCGGGTCGGGGTGGTTGAGGCCCTCCACCTCCTCGGCGCCCACCAGCACGTCCACGCCCTCACCCCAGCCGCTGGGCGAGATCGCCGCGCGCACCGTGTCGGGCTTGGGGCTCTGTAGCACGTGGAACAGGGTGGCCGCTGTCTCCTGTGGCTCCAGCGTCGCCGTGGAGTTGCACTGCGGGTCCAGGTCCACCACGAGTGTGCGGACGCCCCTGCGCAGCGCCGCGGAGGCCAGACCGAGGGCCACCGTGGTCTTGCCGACACCGCCCTTGAGGCTCAATACCGCGACCGTATGCACACCGGCAGCCTACGGTCTGGGACAAGCCCGCAGATCGACGACATCCGCTCGGACCTAGACTCGCCGCCATGCGACCGGACGCCGTGCACCGCGTGCTCGACCAGGAGCTGGCCGCCGTGCGCCAGCGTCGCGGCGGCGAGCAGCCGCGCGTGCTGGACGTGGGCGGGGGCAGCGGAGTGTGGGCCGTGCCACTGGCCGCTGCGGGCTGCGCCGTGACCGTGGTGGAGCCCAGCCCCAACGCGCTGGCGACCCTGCAACGCCGTGCCGTGGACGCCGGGGTGAACGAGCTGATCACGGCCGTGCAGGGCGACACCGAGGCGCTGTCCGAACTGGTGCCCGCGGGGCAGGCCGACCTGGTCCTCGGGCACGGCGTGCTGGAGGTCGTGGACGACCTGGCCGCCGCGCTGGCCCAGCTCAGCCTGGCCGCCGCCCCGGGAGCGGCGATCTCGGTGCTGGTGGCCAACCGGTACGCGGCCATCCTCAACCGGGTGATCGCCGGGCGACTGGTGGACGCCCGTCAGCTGTTGGACGACCCGGACGGGCAGTTGGTCGGGGAGTCGCTGCTGCGCCGGTTCGACACCGAGAGCCTGCCGCGCGCACTGGAGCTGGCCGGTCTGCGGGTCGAGCTGTTGCAGGGCCACGGGGTGGTCGCCGACCTGGTGCCGGGCGCCGTGCTGGAGTCCAACCCGGGCGCCGCGGAAGCGCTTGCCCAGCTGGAGTTCGCGGCGGCGACCCGCCCGCCCCTGCGCGACATGGCCGCCCGCCTGCACGCCCTCGCCCGGCGGCCCTGACCCGTCGCGGGCGGCGAACCCCGCAGCGGCAAACCCCGCGTGTCGGCGCTTGGCGTGCGGTGTGTCGGCGCTTGGCGCGCGTTTTCCCAGCTCGTGGGAGTTCGTACCGGAAGCGCCGACACGCGGCACCGGAACGTCCGACACGCGCGGGCCGGTTGGTTGTCAGGGGTCCGCACTACACTCCGATTCGAGGTCGAACAGACGTTCGGTCCAGGGGAGTGTGGAGGCAGCAGTGGGGCGCAGCGCGAACCTGCCGCGTGGCCTGGTGGACCACTTCCGCGCGGGTGCGGACAGCTGGCCTGACGACACGGGCTGCCCGATCCTGCACGTGGACATGGACGCCTTCTATGCCTCGGTGGAGATCCGGGAACGCCCCGAGCTGCGCAACCGCCCGGTCGTGGTGGGCGGTACCGGCCCGCGCGGAGTGGTGTCCTCGGCCAACTACCTGGCCCGCGAGTACGGGGTGCGCTCGGCCATGCCCACCTCGCGGGCCCGCCGGCTCTGCCCGCAGGCGGTGTACGTGCCGCCCACCTTCCCGCTCTACACCGAGGCCTCCTCGAAGGTCATGGAGATCTTCCGCGAGGTCACCCCGCTGGTCGAACCGCTCAGCCTGGACGAGGCCTTCCTGGACGTCTCCGGTGCGCTGCGCAGGCTGAGGGCCACCCCGGCGCAGGTCGGCGCCCAGCTGCGCCGGAGTGTGGCAGAGCAGGTGGGCGTCACCTGTTCGGTGGGAGTGGCCTCCACCAAGTTCATCGCCAAACTGGCCTCGGGCATGTCCAAACCGGACGGCATGGTGGTCGTGCCGCACGCGCAGACCCTGGAGTTCCTGCACCCGTTGCCGGTCGGCGCGCTGTGGGGCGTCGGCGGGCGCACCGCGGAGTCGCTGGACCGGGTCGGCATGGAGACCGTCGGCGACGTGGCCGCCGCCCCGCTGGCCCGGCTGCGCAGGGTGGTCGGCAACGCCGCGGCTGAGCACCTGTACGCCCTGGCCAACGGGCACGACAGCCGTGCGGTGGTGCCGGAGTCGGCGGAGAAGTCGATCGGTGCCGAGGAGACCTTCGACGTGGACCACCACGACCGTGAGTTGCTGCGGCGTGAGTTGCTGCGGCTGTCCGAGCGCACCGCGGCCTCGCTGCGTTCGCGGGGCCTGCGCGGGCGCACGGTGTCGATCAAGGTGCGGTTCCACGACTTCACCACGATCACCCGCTCGCGCACGCTCCCGGTGGCCACCGACGTGTCCCGCGAGGTGTTCCAGGCGGCGAGCAAGCTGCTGGACGAATCGGTGCCGCACGGCGCGGTGCGGTTGATCGGCGTGCGGGTGGAACAGCTCGTGCAGGCCGCCGAGGTGGGGGAGCAGCTGTTCCTGGACGCGCCGGAGCGGGGCTGGCGCGAAGCCGATCACGCGGCCGACTCGGCCAGGTCCCGGTTCGGCGGTGCGGCGGTGCGGCCCGCCTCACTGCTCGGACAGGGCCCTCGGCGCTCCGGGCTCACCGAACCGAAACCGGACAGGGGGAAATGAAATGAAAAAAAGGGTGGCCACGACGCTGTGGCCACCCGGTGGTGCAGGAGGTTCGCTCAGGTCATCCAGACCCCGCCGTCCGGGCTGTCCGCGAAGTGCGCTGCGGACGCGGGAGCGGCAGTGGCCTGGGACACGGAGGAGAGACCAAGGCTGGCGGCTGCGGCGAGCGCGAAAACGACTGCGATGAAACGAAATCGCACGACCCCTCCAGGGCGCTGATCGTCGGCTGGTGGTGCGCGAGCGGCACCAGGTTGGCAGCAGGTCAGCAGCGCCCAAGCCGCCGTGAAGTGAATTCTTGACGGCTGATTCCTTGCGAATTGGCGTGATACGAGGAATCGTTGAATTGTGTGGGTACGGCACGGTAACGAGCGGTGAAGAACCCGGCGATTCTCCTGCGGTAAATGTGTTGTTCACCACAAGTTTCTGTACTATTATCCGATCTGTGGTCAGTGCTGTGCCAGCCGTGGTCGGCCGGGACCGCGAACTGTCGCGGCTGCTGAGCCGGGTGGCCGACCTGGCCACCGGGCGGGGTGCCGCTGTGCTGGTCGAGGGTGAACCCGGCATCGGCAAGACCACCCTGGTCCGTGCGGCGCGGGCCGCGGCCAGGTCCAAGGGGCTGCGGGTGTTGTCCGGGTCCGGGGACGAACTCGGCCAACTGCTTCCCCTGTTGCCCCTGTTGGAAGCCCTGCCGGTGGACGAGGAAACGCTGCGGCTGCTGCGCGGCGAGACCTCCCTGGGTGGCGACCCCACGGCTGCCGCCGCCGAACGCCTGCTCGCGCTGGTGGACCAGTTGTGCGCCCGCGGACCGGTGCTGCTGACCCTGGACGACCTCCAGTGGGCTGACAGCGGCACCGTCATGGTGTGGCGGCAGTTGACCAAGCTGGTGGACCAGTTGCCGCTGCTGCTGATCGCCACCATGCGGCCGGTGCCCGCGCGGGAGGACCTGCTGGTGCTGAGCAGGCAGCGCGGCCTCACGCGGATGCCCGTCGGACCGCTGCCCGACACGGCCGTCGGTGAGCTCGTGCGCGCGCTGGTCGGCGCCGAACCCGGGGCCGAGCTGCTCGGCCTCGCGGAAGGCGCGGCGGGCAACCCCTTGTACGTCAAGGAACTCGTCGAGGCGCTGGGGCGTGGCGCCACGCTGCCGGGTTCCCTGTTCGCGGCGATCGAGAACCGGCTCGGCTTCCTGTCCGAGCACGCCAGGCACGTGCTGCGGGCCGCGGCGCTGCTCGGCGTGGAGTTCACCGCCAACGACCTGAGCACGGTCCTCGGTCAGCGCGTCGCCGACCTGGTGCCGGTGCTGGACGAGGCGCGGTCGGCGGGCGTGGTCGAGGAGAGCGGAGACGGCCTGTCCTTCCGCCACCCCATGGTGCGCACCGCCCTGTACGAGGGCATGTCCGCCACGGTGCGCGCGGCCTGGCACGCCGACGTGGCCAAGGCCCTGGCCGCGGTCGGTGCTCCGGTCGAGCGCATCGCGCGCCAGTTGCTGGTGGCCGCCGAGGACGGTTGGACCGTGGACTGGCTGGTGGCCAACGCCGACGCGCTGATCGGGCACGCGCCCTCGGCCGCGGCCGACCTGCTGCGCCGGGTCATGTCCCGCCCGGGTGAACGGCCCGCCGTGCTCGCACACCAGTTGGCCGACGCGCTCTACCGGGTCGGCGAGGCGGCCGAGGCGGAGCAGGTCGCCGAGGCGGCGCTGGACACCGCGGTGGACGCCGAGCACCTGGTCCGCCTGCACGCCACGCTGGCCCAGTGCCGGGTGATCACCGGCAACTCGGCCCGTTCACTGGACGAGCTGGCGCGGGCACTGCGCAGGCCCGGGCTGACCGGCCGGGTGCGGGCCAGGCTGCTCGCGCTGACCGCGCGCACCCAGTGGGACCTCGGGGAGTCGTGCGAAGCCGAGCGCGCGGCCTCGGCGGTGCTCGACGAGCCCGAGCCCGACCTTTGGGCCACGGGCTGGGCCCTGCACGTGAGGTCGCTGGCCCTGTTGCACCGCGGGCAGCTCGACGCCGCGCTGCCGCTGCTGGACCGGGCGCTGCGCACCGCGCGCTCGGACACCTCGCTGGCGGACCTCCGGCTGCTGTTGCAGATCAACTACGCCATCACCCTGGCCGAGCTGGACCGCACCGCGCAGGCGCACGCCGCCGTGCTGGAGCTGGTCGCCCAGGCCGACGAGGTCGGCAACCTGGTGCGCCTGGCGCAGGCCCAGTGCGCGCTGGGCCAGCTGCTGCACGACACCGGCCGCTGGGACGAGGCGCTGGTGGCGGTGGACCTGCTCGCCGAGGACCTGAAGAACCCGATCGTCTCCTGCTGCGACCACGGCATCGCAGCGCTGATCCACCTGCACCGCGGACACACCGCCGCGGCGCAGGAGCACCTCGACGCGGTCCAGGCACACGCCGACCACCCCGTGCACCTGGTGTCGCTGGCGCAGAGCCTGGCGCACGAGCAGGCCGGGCGGCTGGACGAGGCGCTGGCGGTGCTGGCCGCGGGCACCGCGGACGACGTGCTGCCGGAGATCGTGCGGCTGGCGGTGGCGGTCGGTGACAACGCCACGGCCGCGCGGACCACCGGGCTGGTGGCCGAGCTGGCGGCGGATTCCGTTGTGCCGCACCGGGTTGCGGCGCACGCGTACTGCGCGGGCCTGGTCGCGGGGGACGGCGAGCGGCTGCTGCTCGCGGCGCAGGGCTACCGCGAGGCGGGCAGGCCGCTGCCCAGGGCCAAGGCGCTGGAGGCCGCCGCGATCGCGTTCGTCCACAGTGGACAGAGCAGCTCGGCGCGGGCCGCCGCGACCCGCTGCCTGGACCTGTACGCCGAACTCGGCGCCGACCGGCAGTTGGCCAGGGCGCAGTCGGGCTTGCGGGCGCTGGGGATCCGGCGCGGGCCGCACGTGAAGCACCGGCGGGCCAAGGTGGGCTGGGAGAGCCTCACCCCGGCCGAGGCCACGATCGCCGCACTGGTGGTCAAGGGCCTGTCCAACCCGCAGATCGCCGAGCAACTGTTCGTCTCGCGGCGGACCGTCACCACGCACGTCTCGCACATCCTGGCCAAGCTCGGCGTGCGCACCCGCACCGACATCGCCCGCGAGGCGAGTCTGCGCAGGCTCGCCTCTGGGTGAGCCCGCCCTTGTGCTCACTAGACCAGTCTGTATATTTTGAGCCGGTGGTCAACCGCAACGACACCAGGCAGCGCGTGGTCCGTACCGCGGCCGCGCTGTTCCGCACCCAGGGCTACCAGGCGACCGGCCTGAACCAGGTGCTCGCCGAGGCGGGTGCGCCCAAGGGATCGCTGTACTTCCACTTCCCCGGCGGCAAGGAACAGCTCGCGGCCGAGTCCGTCGCCATGGCGGGCACCGAGTTCGCCGACGGCCTGCGCGCGGTGCTGGCCGCCGCGCCGAATCCCGCGCAGGCACTGGAAAACGTGATCTCACTGCTCGCCGAACAGTTGCGCGCCACCGACTTCCGCGAGGGCTGCCCGGTGGCGACCGTGGCGCTGGACGTGGCCTCGGACAGCGAGCCGATCCGGGCCGCCTGCGTACAGGTGTACGAGGGCTGGCTGGAGCTGATCGCGGAACACCTGCGGGCGCACGGGTTCGCGGCGGACCGCGCGACCGCGCTGGCCACCGTTGCCCTGTCGGCGATCGAGGGCGCGCTGCTGCTCGCCAGGACCCGACACGACCTGACCCCGCTGCACACCGTCGCCGCCCAGCTGCGTGAGCTGGTGGGCTGAGAACTAGGAGCGCCCATGCGCGTGCACCACCTGAACTGCGGCACGATGCGCCCGCCCGGCGGCAGGCTGATCAGCGGCACCGGCTCGGTGTTCGCCGCCGCCGAGATGGTCTGCCACTGCCTGCTGGTCGAGACCGAACAGGGCCTCGTGCTGATCGACACCGGCCTCGGCCTGGACGACGTGCGCCACCCGGCGGGCTCGCTGCCCCGGCCGTTCACCCAGCTCACCCGTCCGGTGCTCGCCGAATCGGAAACCGCTGTGCGCCAAGTGGTTCAGCTCGGCTACTCGCCCGAGGACGTGCGGCACATCGTGCTCACCCACCTGGACCTGGACCACGCCGGTGGGCTGCGTGACTTCCCGCACGCCAAGGTGCACGTCCACGAGACCGAGCTGCGGGCCGCCCGCGCGCAGGCCAGCGCCGCCGACCGCAGCCGCTACCGGACCGCCCAGTGGGCGCACAACCCGGACTGGGAGGTCTACCCCGAACCGGATGGCGAGCACTGGTTCGGCTTCGCCGCGGTGCGCGACCTGCGCGGGCTGCCGCCGGAGATCCTGCTCGTGCCGCTGGCCGGGCACACCGTGGGCCACGCGGGCATCGCGGTGGACACCGGCCAGGGCTGGCTGCTGCACGCCGGGGACTCGTACTTCTTCCACGAGGAGGTCAACCCGGTGTCGCCGAGGTGCACACCGGGCCTGCGGGCGTTCCAGAACATGGTGCAGTTCTCCCGCAGGACCCGGCTGGACAACCAGGCGCGGCTGCGCGCCCTCGTGGGTGAGCAGGCGGGCAAGGTGGCGGTCTTCTCCGCGCACGACCCGGTGGAACTGGCCCGCCACCGCCGCCCGTGATCAGTGCCGGGAACCGCGGCGCCGCAGGCGGAACCACAGCGGCACGACGTACCAGAGCAGGCTGAACCAGCCCACGATCCCGCCGGTGATCCACACCGCCAGGTGGGTGCCCAGCACCACGTCCAGGATCAGCAGCAGCGCCGCGGCCAGCGAGAGCATCAGCAGCACCAGCCCGCACAGGGCGAACGCGCTGGACACCTGGACCAGTTGCCGCTTCAGCCTGCGCTGGAACACCAGGCGGTGGAACGGGGCCGGGGCGATCAGCAGGGCGGTGGCCGTGGCACCGAGCACCAGGCTGGCCACGAAGGCGTCCCGTTGCAGGTCGGTCAACGTGGCGAAGCGGGGCGTGAAGGCCAGTGACAGCAGGAAGGCCAGCAGCAGCTGTACACCGGTCTGTGCGACCCGGACCTCCTGCAACAGTTCCGCGAAGTTGCGGTCCACCCGCTGCGTGGGGGTCTCGCCTCTGGCGATGAAGTTCCACCTGTCCTGCGGATCAACGGCTTCGTGTGCCCCTTGGGGCGGCAAGGTGGTGGTCATCGCTGGGTCCGTTCTTCGGGCAACTGGGGGAGGAGATCAACTTTCCCGCGTGGCGGCCGCCGAGACATCGGAAGGCTGACGTATGTTGCACGGCGTACCCGTGGTGGCACGCTGGGCTCATGATCTCTGTGGAGCGGGACGAGCGGGTGGCCGTGCTGCGGCTGGCGCACGGCAAGGTCAACGCCCTGGACCTGGAGTTGTTGCGGGCCATCACCTCCGCGATGGCCGAGCTGCGCGCCGAGGACGGGGTGGACGCCGTGGTGCTGACCGGCAGTGGGCGCGCGTTCTCCGCTGGGGTCGACCTGCGGCGCGTCCTCGACGGCGGCCCGGCGTACGTACGCCAGTACCTGCCCGCGCTCACCGAGGCGATCCTCGCCGTGTTCGACTGGCCCAGGCCGGTGGTCGCCGCGATCAACGGGCACGCCATCGCGGGCGGCTGCGTGTTCGCCGCCGCCTGCGACCTGCGGCTGATGAGCCAGGGCACGATCGGGGTCACCGAACTGCTCGTCGGCGTGCCGTTCCCCGCCGCCGCGCTGGAGGTGTTCCGGCACGCGGCCGGGATCGCGGGCAGCGAGCTGGTCCTGAGCGGGCGCACCGTGGACCCGGCGACCGCGCGGGCCGCCGGTCTGCTGCACGCCGTGGTCGAGCCGGAGCGGCTGCTGCCCGAGGCCGTGTCCCGGGCGCGGCAGCTCGCCGCGATCCCGCGCGCGGCCTACGAGATCACCAAGCGCCAGCTGCACCGGCCCGCCGCCGAGCTGATCGCCACCGGGCGGCGCCTCGACGACCCCGCGGTCGAGGACCACTGGTGCCGCCCCGAGATCATCGCGGGCATCGGCGCCTACCTGGACCGGATCACCGCGCGCCGACCGTCATGAAAGTGCCGTTCGAGACACCAGATGTCTCGAACGGCACTTTCATGACACGACCGGTCAGGCCTTGTGGGCCTCGATCAGGTAGCGGGCCGAGTGCGCCACGAACGGGCCGTGCCGCTGGATGTGCTCGTGCAGCGCGAGCAGGCGCTCGCGGTGACCGTCCACAGTGAACCCCGGCACCATCCAGATCACCTTGCGCAGGAAGTAGACCACCGCGCCGATGTCGTGGAACTCCATGCGCAACCGTTCCGCGCGCAGGTCCACCACCGTCAGCCCGGCCTGCTCCGCACCGGCCCGCCCCCGGTCGGGGTGCCGTGCGTCGCGCACCTCGGCGGGCTGCTCACCGAGGAACCACTCCACCAGCTCGAAGGCGCTGGACGGGCCGACCTGCTGGGACAGGTAGCTGCCGCCGGGGCGCAGCACGCGGGCGATCTCCGCCCACCAGGTGGTCACCGGGTGGCGGCTGGTCACGAGGTCGAAGGTGTTGTCGGCAAAGGGAAGTGGCGGTTCGTCGGGGTCGGCGACCACGGCCACGCCCCGCGGGCGGAGCAGCTCGGTGGCCTTGGCCACGTTGGGCGGCCAGGACTCGGTGGCCACGGTCAGCCGTGCCAGGCGCGGCACACCCGCGAGCACCTCACCGCCGCCGGTCTGCACGTCGAGCACGGCCTCCGCCAGCGGCACGCGCTGGGCGAGCAGCCCCGCGTAGCCCCAGGACGGGCGCTGTTCGGTGGCACGGCCGTCCAGCCAGGAGAAGTCCCAGCCGTCCACGCTCACCGACTCGGCCTCGGCCACCAACTCCTCGAAGGTCATGGATCAATCCTGACTGGACGGTCAGTCCCAGTCCACCGCAATGCCGGCCAGTCCCCGGCCGACCCGGGAGAAGTACGCGCTGACCACGCCGCCGATCCCGCACACCAGGTCCTCGGCCTGGGTCGGCTCCGCGTCTTCGCGCACCCGGAAGTACTGCGTGCAGCGCGCGGGCATCGCCCTGCGGTGGAAGGACAGCTGCAACAGGTAGTCGGCGCCGGGCTCGCGGAACGTGCGGTTGCTGCCCGGGGTGGCCGTGCTGCCCTGGTCGTGCAGGCTGAAGCTGAACACGTGCCGTTCGCCCTCGGTCAGCCGCCGATCGAACAGCAGCTCGGTGAGCATCGTCCCGGTCTCGGCGTGCCTGCGCACCCGCCCGGTCCGGCAGCCCTCCCCGGTACGCACCTCGCTGGCGCCGATCGCACCGTTGTCGTCGGCGTGGTACATCGCCAGGTACCGGTCGGGTCCGGCGCGCATGGCCCGCACCACGATGCGGGTGGTCACCGCGCGCTGCACCCGGTACTGGTCGATCACCACGAAGTCGTGCACCGACAGCACTTCCAGCTCCGCGTTGCAGCGGGTGATCTCCGGCATCGCGTCCAGCTCGCTCAGCAGTGCCGCCGATCCCGACCAGAGCCGTCCGAAGTCGAGGAACGCCGCCGCGGTCGCCCGCTCCGAGGCGGGTCTGGCCCGGGGGCCGACCAGTACGACCAGTGAGTCCGGCGGCAGGGCCAGCACCTTCTCCAGCGCGCGCAGGGCACCCAGCGCCCTGGGCACCTCGGGGTGGCGCAGCCCGCGCTGCCAGTAGCTGAGGGTGGACTGCCCGACGTGCACGCCGAGTCGGTCCAGGTGCACGCCGAGGCGGGCGAGCGAAAGCCCGCGGTGGGCGATGGCCGCCCGCAGCGCGCGGGGGAAGGGGCCGTAGCGCAGCGCCTCGGCGAGTCGGGCGTCGAGGTCGTCCGCCGACGGCGGCAGGGGTGTCGGCTCGGTCGTCATCCGGATCGTTCGCAGGGTGTGAACAGGGTGTGAACGTTCACCGTAGGTTGCCGTCGGCCGGGAGGGAAGCCCCAGGTGACGGCGGCCAGGTAAGCGGAACGCTCCTGTCGGTGGGCGGCCACCCTTGTCCGGTTGCCGAACAGGGCCGGACAGTGTGCGCACCGTCGGCCGCGGCGCCCTGCACGCCCGCGGCCGGCGTGTCGTAAGCCCTGCCACACGACAACAACTCCAGGAGGTCCAACCGTGCGAAGCGGTTACCCGCCACCCCTGCGAGTGCTCGCGGCGGCGGCCGTCGTGCTGATGTCCTGGCTCATCGCCCAGGCACCAGCAGGCGCGTCGACCCTCCCCGCCTCGACCTCGGCGGTCCCTTCCTCGTACTACGACAACATCAGCATGCAGTCCCAGCAGCAGAACCAGTGGTGCTGGGCCGCCTCGGGCACCACCATCGCGTCCTACTTCAACTACTCGGTGAACCAGAACACCTTCTGCAACCTGGCCAAGGGACGGGACACCAGCTACTCCTGCCCGAACTGGCAGGGCACCCTCGGTGACGTCCAGAACGCGTTCTACCAGCTCGGGTTCTCCTACACCGGGGACTACCTCAACGGCACGATCAGCTTCTCCTCCCTGCAGCAGCAGATCTCGGCCAACCAGCCGCTGGAGACCCGGATCGGCTGGACCTCGGGCGGCGGCCACATGCACGTGCTCTACGGCTACGACTCCGCCAAGGGGACGGTCTCCTACGGCGACCCGTGGCCATCCAACCAGCGCTACCAGACCATGTCCTACAACTACTACGTGAGCAACTCGTCCTTCGCCTGGACGCACACGCTCACCGGGATCAGGGGGTGAGGGCGATGATCAGGACCGTGCTCTGCGCGGCGGCGGTCACCGCGGCCACCCTGCTCGGCGCCGGACTCGCGGCGGCCGACCCGGCACCGCAGCTGTCGGCGCAGGACCTGGCGGCGGCCAGGGCGGCCACCGCCACCGCCTCGGTGCACGACCAGCTCGTGCACTTCACCTACCCGGGGGCGGCCAGAGCGCCGCTGGCGGCGGGCCCGTCGGCCACGATCGGCGGGCAGGCCATCCCGGTGTACGAGCTGTCGGCGCGCTTCGTCACCGGCGCACCCGGTGCGGCGCCCGGCACCCTGGCCTACGTCGCGGTGCCCGCCACCGACGGCGCGGGCCGGGCGGCCACCCTGTGGTCGGCCAGGACCGGCGCGGACTGGCAGGTCGTGAACGTGGCCTCGGGCAACCGCGAGGCCGCGTTGGCCGCCGCGCTGCCCGCCGGGGCGTACCTGCTGCACGAGCCGCAGGTCGACGCCTGGTACGCGGTCAGCGGGGACAGCCTGCGCTCGTTGGACGGCGAGACGGCGGGCAAGGTGTACTCCACGGCCGACTACCAACGCACAGTAGCCGCGCGGTACGCCGACAAGCTGTCCGGTTCCCGGTACGCGAGTGAGGGCAGGGCGGGCGGCTTCGCCGCGCTGTCCGGCCGTGAGGACACCGGGACGGCTGCCGGTCCGGGCGGGGTCTCGCCGGGGCTGGTGGCCCTGGTCGGCGGGTTCGCCCTGGTCGGAGCCGGTGTGATCGGTTCGGTGCGGCGCGTGCGGCGCAACCGCTGAGCGGGTGGGACCGGGCGTCGGCCGCGTCCGGTCCCTACCCCTTGTGGATGATCGTGGGGGCATCGCCCGGTTCCGGTGGCCGGACCGGCTAGTCGCCAGCGCTCGCGGATCGTATCCTGAACAGTGACACCCCCTGGGCGGGGCGTCCGCCGGGTCCGGCGGCAACCGAGACACCCGGCGCCCGCGACCGTTGTGCCGGAGGAGGAGTCATGCCACTCTCCGAGCACGAGCAGCGACTGCTCGACCAGATCGAGCGCGCGCTCTACGCTGAGGACCCGAAGTTCGCCTCCACCGTGCGTGGTGCCCGACTGCGCAGGCCGTCACGTCGACGCCGAGTACAGGGCATCGTGCTGTTCGTCGTGGGTGTGGCTTTGCTCGTGTTCGGTGTGATCGTGCCGGTTCAGTTGTTCGGCATCCCGATCGTGAGCGTGCTCGGCTTCCTGGTCATGTTCGTTGGTGCTCTGCTGACCCTGACCACACTGACGAAGGGGGCCGCCTCGGCTGGCGACAGCCCCGGCTCCGCGGGTGGTGTGCCACACCGCAGCTCCCTGACTCAACGTATGGAGGAACGCTTCCGCAAGCGTTTCGAAGAAGAGTAGTTCCCGAGGACTCCTCCACCAGGGTCGGCCGGTTCCACACCGGCCGACCTTTTGCATCCGCGGACACCGGCTGACCGGGACTCGGCCGCAGCAGGACGGGACCCAGCCGCGCCCGCGCGGGACTCACCATCGGCTCAGCGGGACTCGGCGTCGGCTGGGCGGGACTCGCCGGGTTGGGCGCGAGTCCCGCCCACCAGCACGCGAGTCCCGCTCTGGGGCGCGCGAGTCCCGCCCACCGGCACGCGAGTCCCGGTCAGCGGCCGCCGAGCACGGAGCGGGGCAGCAGCTTGGCGCGCAACGCCAGCGGGGCCCGCTCGTTCATCGTGGCGCGCAACTGGGCCAGGGCCGGTACCAGCCCGGGGTCGGCCGTGCGCTGCTGGCCGTACCAGGACGCCTCGACCGAGGTGATCACCAGCCGGAGCGCCTGGCGGCCCGTCTCGTCCAGGTCGTGGTCGCGGGCCAGCCGCCGGGCGGTGGCCCGTACGGTCTCGGCGGGCTGCACGGCCGCACCGCGGTCCACCGACTCGGCGAGCAGCTCGTCCCAGGCGGCACCGGCCGCGTCGGGGCCCAGCCCGGAGACCTTGGCCAGCCGGGCCCGCCTGCGCAGCTCGCGGATCGTGATCGGCGTGACGGCCAGCATGGCCACCAGCAGCAGGGCGGACAGCCACCAGCTCAGCAGGTACCCGACCACGAGCAGCAGCACGGCCGCCCAGGAGGCCACCGCGACCAGCGGCACACGGCGTGCCACCGAAGTAGGCAGCCGCTCGGCGAGGTCGGCGAGCCAGCGCGGTGCCCCGGACCACGAACCGCCCAGCACCCGGGCCAGCACCGTGCACAGCACGGCGAGCAGCAGGGCCGGGACCAGCAACAGCAACCAGACGACCAGTGCGAGCTGGTCCCGTAGTGGCATGCCCTGCTGACCCGTCGCGGGAGCGGGCGCGCTGGTGCTCGGCGCCGCGCTGCTGGAGGGAGCCGGCGACCCGCTCGGGTTGTTCTCCTTGGTGCCGTCCGGCAGACCACCCGGACCGCCCTGCGGCTGGTTGGACTGAAGGTACGGCGGGGTGACCGCGCGCCCGCCGGACAGCGGGGTCGGGTCGAAGGTGACCCAGCCGTGGTTGGGGAAGTACACCTCGACCCAGGCGTGCGCGTCGGAGGCCAGGATCGTGCGCGAGTTGTCCGCCTGGGACACCACCCCCGGGGTGAAGCCGATCGCCACCCTGGCGGCCACGCCGAGGTCGCGCAGCATCACGGCCATCGCCGAGGCGTACTGCTCGCAGAACCCGGCGCGGGTGTTGAACAGGAAGTCCTCCAGCTGGTCGATGGAGGTGTCCTTGGGCGTGGCGGACAGCTCGTAGCGGAAGCCGTTGGCCCCGCCGTTGAAGTACTTGGTCAGCGCCGCGGCCTTGTCGAAGGTCGTGCGCTCCTGGCTGGTGATCGACTCGGCCAGCTGGCGCACCCGCTGGGTGACCGCCACCGGCCGGGTGTAACGGGCGTCCACCGGCTGTCCGGAGCGGCCGTCGTCGGCGCGGAGCTGGTCCGCGCTGGGCTGTTGCAGCCAGGCCGTCTCGGAGTAGGTGCCCGCCGAGTGGGCCGAGGGCGTGTTCACCGTGCCGGCGGTCTGGTCGTAGAACCACTGCGGTCCCAGCCGGGACAGCGCGGCGGGCGTGCCGTACACCGGCGCCCAGCGGTCCTCCCAGTTCACCGTCTCGATCTCGATGCTGCTGGGCTGCCCGCTGTGCGCGCCCGCCCGGCCGGGCAGCCGGTCGCTGTCCAGCTTCACCCCGCCGTTGATGTCCTGGCCGATGCGCCAGCCGTCGTTGGCCGAGTAGTCGTCCAGGGTCAGCGCGCGCAGGTACGAGGCGGTGTCCAGGCCGCGCACCCGGAACAGCTCGCGGTTGCCCTGCGACTGCTGCAACAGCCCGCTGAGCTTGGTGAACGGCTTGATACCCAGCGCGCTGGCCGAGCCGCCGCCACTCGAGCCGCCACCGGGCAGCCGACCCACCGTGCCGATCATGGTGAACGTGCCGCCGACCACCAGTGCGGCGATCACCGCGAGCGCGGCGACCCCGGTGGCCTCGCGCCGGGAGCCCTCACCGACCCCGGCCCCGCTCACCCCGGCCCGCCTGCCCCGCCACGCCAGGTGCCGCTGGCGGCCGTCCACCGCCAGCAGCAGCGCGAACGAGCCCGCGCCGACCACGAAGCTCCACCAGGGCAGCATCTCGTCGGCCAGTGAGGCGGGCACGGCGTACACGCAGAGCAGCACCAGCCCGGAGGCCGCGGGCGCCTCGGCGGCCACCGCGAGGGTGTCGACCAGCACCGCGACCAGGCCGATCGCCACCAGCACCAGGCACACCATGGGCTCGTCGGCGGTCACCGGTGGGGCCTTGGTCTGCACCTCGACCACGGCCTGGTGCAACACGTCGAGCAGGTCCCCGAGCGCGGTCGGACTCGGCAGGACCACGAGCAGCCCGCTCCTGGTGAACGACATCACCAGCAGGCACAGCAGGGCGAACACCTGGCCGAGACCGACCAGTGGCACGGGGGTGCGCATCGCGCGCAGCAGGATGCCGGTGCCCACGACCAGCCCGATCGTGATCGCCAGGTACAGCAGCCAGGTCACGCCCTGGAGCACGCCGGACAGGGCGCTGGCGGCGCACACCACGGAGAAGCCCGCCGCGATCGGCACCATGGCGGTGGCCGACAGCGGCGGGGTGTTGTCGCGCACCGGGGGCGGGGGCAGCCGGTGCCTGGGCTGCTGGCCACCGGCGAACCGGGTGTCCGGGCGCAGTTGCTGTCCGGTGCTCATCAGGAGTTGCCCTCCCGCAGCAGGGCAACCCCGCGGACCGCGCCCGCGTGGCACAGCCGCGACCAGGCCGCGTCCATCGAGGTGTCCGCACCCGCGACCACCACGCCCCAGCCCGCCTCGCGCAGCAGCCTGGCCGTGGCGGCCGTGTCCTCGGCGCTGTCCCCGGCGGATTCCCAGGCCGAGACGTCCAGCAGCACGGCGAGGCTGCGGCTGGTGCGCGGCCGGTGCTTGCACAGTTCGGTGGCCGCGGCCACGTTGGTCGCGCCCAGCACCGCGACCATCTCCTGGCCGCCCGCCGGATCGCTGGTGCACACCAGGTCGCGCTGATGCGAGGGGTTCAGCGCGGCCAGTGCGTCGAGCACCTCCAGGTCGCTGTGCCCGGTCTCCCGCCCGCCACCCGCCAGCACCCGGCCGTCCTCGGTGACCAGCCGCACGTGCTGGCCGTTGCGGTGCAGGTGCAGGCACACGCTGGCGGCGAAGGAGATCACCCACTCCAGGCTGGAGGTCGGCCCGGTGCCCCGGTGCGCCGAGGCCCGGTGGTCCAGCAGCACCGTGGTGCCGCCCCGCCACGGGGTCTCCTCCACGCGGACCATCAGCTCGTCACGTCGCGCCGTGGACCGCCAGTGCACCTTGCGCATGTCGTCGCCGTGCCGGTAGTTGCGCACCACGGCGTCGTCCTCGCCCTGGCCGGAGCGCAGCCGCACCATGCCGTCCTCGCCCGCGCCCATGCCCGCGCCGCCGGGCAGCCCGGACAGCGGGTAGACCCTGGGCACCACGATCAGCTTGCTGTGCCCCAGCAGCTGGCGGTCGTACTCGGCCAGCCCGAACGGATCGGTCACCCGGGCCATCAGCGGGCCCACCTGCTGGATACCGCGCAGCACCGGCCGCAACTGGTAGCGCAGCGGGGTGACGTGGTGCCGGGAGAGCCGCTCCACGATGAACCTCGGCCGGGCGCCCAGCGCGTAGGGCACCCCGTCCTCCAGCAGCAGCCCCCCGCTGGGCAGACGCCCGGTGTTGCGCATCTCGATGCGGACCTCGGCGCTGGAGCCGACCGGGACCCGCTCGGGGTGCACGTACCGGTTGGAGGCCAGCCCCACCCGTGAGCGGGCGGCCATCAGCGCGGCCAGCAGCGGGAGCAGCACCACGAAGGCCGCGATGCGCAGCAGGTCCCGTTCGTTGAGCAGCGCCGAGCACACGGCGGCCGCGATGCCCGCCGCCATCAGACAGCGGCCCCGCGTGGTGAGCCCCGACAGCACGTTCACGCCTAGTACCCGGCCTGCCCGCCGGGCCACTGGATGCGCTGCTGCGAGCCGTTGGTCGCCGGCGCGTGCGGCACGGGCACGCGCTGCACCAGGCCGCGGATCAGGTCGTTGGGGGAGCGGCGGCCCGCGGCGGCCTCCGAGGTGAGCACCAGGCGGTGCGCCAGCACGGGCACGGCCACGGCCTGCACGTCGTCGGGCACCACGAACTGGCGGCCGGCCAGCGCGGCCTGGGCGCGCGCGGCCCGCACCAGGTGCAGGGTGGCCCTCGGCGAGGCGCCCAGCCGCAGTTCGGGCAGCCTGCGGGTGGCCGAGACCAGCTCCACCGCGTACCGCTTGACCTCGGGGGTCAGGTGCACGTGCCGGACCGTGTCGATCAGCGCGCTGAGCCGGGTCGCGTCGGACACCGGGCGCAGCTCCGCCAGCGGGTCGCGGCCCGCGTGCTCGTCCACCATGGCCAGCTCCGCCTGCGGGTCGGGGTAGCCGACCGAGACGCGCGCGGTGAACCGGTCGCGCTGGGCCTCCGGCAGGGCGTAGGTGCCCTCCATCTCCACCGGGTTCTGGGTGGCGATGACCATGAACGGGCTGCTCAGCTGGTAGGTGTGCGCGTCGACGGTGACCTGGTGCTCCTCCATGCACTCCAGCAGGGCCGACTGGGTCTTCGGTGAGGCGCGGTTGATCTCGTCGCCGACCACGATGTTGGCGAACACCGGTCCGGGCCGGAACTCGAAGTCACCGGTGTTGCGGTTGTAGATGGACACGCCGGTGATGTCGCTGGGCAGCAGGTCCGGGGTGAACTGCACCCGGCTGACCGTGCAGTCGATGGAGCGGGCCAGCGCCTTGGCCAGCGAGGTCTTGCCCACCCCCGGCACGTCCTCGACCAGCAGGTGCCCCTCGGCCAGCAGAGTGACCAGCGCGATGCGCACCACGTCGGGCTTGCCGACGAGCACGTGCTCCACGTTGGCCGCGATGCGCTGCACCGTGTCGTGCAGTTCCTCCAGCGTGGGTGTCCCCGCCCCGCCGCCGTGCTCGGCCCCAGCTGTCTGTTCCGTGGAGGCCAGCTCGTGGCTGGCCGATGCGGCCGGCTGGGTGCTTGACGTCAACTCGCCCTCCAAAAGCCGACTCGGCCCTCTTCGGCCGCGTGGCATCAGCGTTCCAAGCAGTGTGTCAAACCCGGGCGAACCGGCCCAGGAGTTCGGTGCAATCGGCGGACGCGCGGGTCCGCCCTGCGTTGCCCACCGGTTCCCCACCTTGCCCCACCCCGGCCTGCTCCCGGCGCCCAGGGGGCCATCCCGGGGTCGCCCGGCGGGGTAGCACGAGCTGACCCCAGTGGGTGGGCTCCGCACGCCCCCCACTTCACCCCCACCGCGTCTACCTGCGGAAATCGGCAAATATTCGGCGCGGCGACGGGCCTGTCGCCGTTGACTGTGGCAGAAAGTGGGGTAGTGTGGCGGCCGGTGGGGCGAACGGGGGCTCCACCGCCGGTCCGGTCCCTGCCCGGGGATCTGGTTCGGGTTGGAGGTGGGCGTACGTGTTCCTGGGTACGCACACCCCCAAGCTGGACGACAAGGGTCGGCTCACGCTGCCGGCGAAGTATCGGGACGCGCTCGCAGGGGGTCTCATGGTCACCAAGGGCCAGGACCACTGCCTCTACGTCTTCCCACGGGCTGAGTTCGAGCAGATGGCACGCAAGGTCGCGGAGGCACCGCTGACCAACGAGGCCGTCCGCGCCTACCAGCGCTACCTGTTCGCGGGCACCGATGAGCAACGCCCCGACGGCCAGGGCCGGGTGACCATCGTCCCCGAACTGCGCCGCTACGCGGGGCTGTCCAAGGACTGCGTGGTGATCGGTGCGATCACCCGTCTGGAGATCTGGGACGCGCAGTCGTGGCAGCGCTACCTGGACGACCACGAGGAGGACTACGCGCAGGCTCGCGAGGAGGTGCTGCCGGGGCTGTTCTGACCAGCCCGTGCTCGTGACCACACCGATCACGACCGACCCGGGTGCTGTTTGGCCTCGGTCCGCTCGGCTATCGGCCCTGGCGCACCTTCCCCGGCGCCAGGTCCGACGGGCGGGCGGGGACCTGACCGCACCCGACAGGGAACGATCACCACGACAGAGGGGAGTGCGCGGCCAGCAAGCGTGAAAGGGGGTTGGCCACCATGGGTTCTCCACCCGGGGACCAGCCTCGTGCCCGGCATGTGCCGGTGCTGCTGGACCGCATCGTCGAGCTGTTCGAGCCCGCGCTGGGCAACCGCCCCGCCGTGCTGCTCGACGCCACCCTCGGCCTCGGCGGCCACTCGCACGCCCTGCTCTCCGCGTACCCGAAGCTGCGGCTGATCGGCGTGGACCGCGACCCCGAGGCGTTGGCCATGGCCGGACGCCGGTTGGCCGAGTTCGGCGACCGGGTGAGCTACGCGCACGCCGTGTACGACGAACTCCCGGACGTGTTGGTTCAGCAGGGCGTGCCCGCGCTGGACGGGGTCCTGTTCGACCTGGGCGTGTCCTCGCTGCAACTGGACGTGGCCGAACGCGGCTTCGCCTACTCCCAGGACGCCCCGCTGGACATGCGGATGAACCCGACCACCGGCAAGACCGCCGCCGACGTGCTCAACGGCTACGAGTTCGGCGAGCTGGCCAGGATCCTGCGCGAGTACGGGGAGGAGCGGTTCGCGGGCAAGATCGCCAAGGCGATCGTCAAGGCCCGCGAGGTGGAGCCGTTCACCACCAGCCCGCGTCTGGTGCAGCTGTTGCAGGACACCGTGCCCGCGGCCAGCAAGCGCACCGGTGGGCACCCCGCCAAGCGCACGTTCCAGGCCCTGCGCATCGAGGTCAACGGCGAGCTGGAGGTGCTGCGCAGGGCGCTGCCCGCGGCGCTGGACTCGCTCGCGCTGGGCGGCCGGATCGTCGTGGAGTCCTACCACTCGCTGGAGGACCGGATGGTCAAGCAGGCGTTCGCGGCCCGTGCGGGCTCGCGCACCCCGCTGGACCTGCCGGTGGAGCTGCCGGGGCACGGACCCGAGCTGAAGCTGGTGACCAGGGGAGCCGAGCAGGCGGGCGACCAGGAGATCGCCGAGAACCCGAGGTCGGCATCGGTCCGGCTGCGGGCGGCCGAACGGATCGGGGAGCACGGATGACGGCACCCGCACGGGCGGGCTCCGCGTCCACCCGCACCGCCGCGCAGCGTCCCGCGCGTGGCGAACGCAACCTCGAGCGCGTTCCCGAGCGCAGTGGCTCGCGCGGGCGCACCAGCGCCGCCGAGCGCGCCTACGCACGCCGGGCCAGCCGCAAGCAGCGGCTGCTCGGCGTGATGCCGGTGCGCCTGCCGAAGCTTGGCACCAAGACCCCGTTCGTGCTGATGGTGATGGGCCTGCTCGCGGCGGGCGTGCTGGTCACCCTGTTCCTGTCGCTGTCCGCGGTGGCCGACTCCTACAAGCTGGAGGAAGCCAAGAACCAGGTGACGGAGCTGTCCAGCAAGGTGGAGCAGCTGCGGTCCGAGGTGGCCAAGCAGGAGTCGCCGGAGGTGCTGTCCAGCAAGGCCAAGCAGCTGGGCATGGTGCCCGCGCCCGATCCCGCGCGGATCAGGCAGAACCCGGACGGCTCGGTGAGCGTGGTCGGCTCGGCCGCGCCCGCGACCACTCCGCCGCCCCCGCCGTCGAGCTCCACCCCGCCGCCCACCACGACCACCGCGGCCCCGCCGTCCCCCGGTGGTGACCACTGATGGCCAAGCGGCCCGTGGTCCGCGGCCGTCCCGCCGTGCGCAGACCGCGCCGCGGCGCGCCCGCCGGTGTCGGCACGCACAGCACCCGGATCGTGGTGAGCCGGGTGGTGCTGGTGCTCGCCCTGGTCATCGCGGGCGCCCGGCTGGTGCAGGTGCAGGGCGTGGAGGCCGCCACCTGGTCGGAGAAGGCCGAGCAGCAGCGCACGACGGTGATCAACGTGCAGGCCCTGCGCGGAGCGATCACCGACCGGAACAACACCCAGCTGGCCTTCAGCGCGGAGACCCGGCAGCTGACGATCAACCCGGACTGGCTGCGCGAGGACTGGAAGAAGAGCCCCAAGGACTACCAGGCGCTGGACCTGGGCAAGGACTACGACGAGTACACCCAGCGCATGGCCGCCTACATCCGGCAGCTGCTCGGCTCGGGGTTGAACGAGACCGACCTGCTGAACAGGATCCGCGCCTCCGGCAAGTACCAGGTCCTGGTGCGCAACGCCGACCCCAGCAAGTCCGCGCAGATCGTCAAGCGCTACCGGTCCATCACCCAGGAGGCCCGCCAGCAGCGGATCTACCCGGACGGCACGGTGGCATCGAACCTGATCGGCTTCGCCAACTGGCGTGACGACCAGAAGCCGCCGGGGGTGCATGGCCTGGTCGGGCTGGAGAACGCCTGGGACGACCAGCTCAAGGGCACCGACGGCAGCCGGGTGGTGGACACCGCCAGCGGCAACGACGGGCTGGAGTTGCCCGGTACGACCCGGGACATCGAGACCGCGGTGCCCGGCTCCGGGCTGCAACTGACCATCGACGCCGACGTGCAGTACCAGGCCCAGCAGATGCTGGACAACTACAAGAACGTCAGCGGGGCGCAGGACGGCAGCATGGTGGTGATGGACAAGGCCACCGGCGAGATCTACGCCCTGGCCGTCACCAACAGCTTCGACCCGAACAACACTGAGAACGTGCCGCTGAGCGCGATGGGCAACCCGGCGGTGAGCAACCCGTTCGAGCCCGGCTCGGTGAACAAGATCGTCACCGCGGCGGGGGCCGTGGAGTACGGCATCGCACAGCCCGACACCGTGGTCGACGTGAAGTCCCAGTTCAAGATGGCCGACCGGACCGTCACCGACGCCTGGTCGCACGGGGACGTGCAGATGACGCTCGCGGGCATCATCGGCAAGTCCTCCAACATCGGCACGCTGGAGATGGCGCAGAAGATCGGCCCCGACCGGTTCGTGGACCTGCTCACCAAGTTCGGCCTCGGCCAGAAGACCGGGGTCGGCCTGCCCGGGGAGAGCGCGGGCGTCGTGCCCCCGCGCAGCCAGTGGTCCGGGTCCACCTTCGCCAACCTGCCCATCGGCCAGGGCCTGACGATGACCCTGCTCCAGATGACCGGCATGTACCAGGCCATCGCCAACGACGGGCTGCGCGTGCCGCCCCGGATCGTCAAGGCCGAGCGGCGGCCCGACGGCAGCGTCGTGACCCCGCCCAAGCCCGACCCGGTGCGGGTGGTCAGCCCGCAGACCGCGAAGACCGTGCGCGACATGATGCGCGCCGTCATGCAGAAGGACCCCGAGGACATCAACCAGAACGGCACCGGCTACCCCGGCGCGCTGGCGGGTTACCAGGTGTCCGGCAAGACCGGCACCGCCCAGCAGATCGATCCGAACTCCGGGGCGTACAGCAACTCGCTGTACTGGATCACCTTCGCCGGGGTGCTGCCCGCCGACAACCCGAGGCTGGTCGTCGGCATCATGCTGGACAAGCCGAAGTACACCAGCGGGCCCGCCGAGTCGCGTTCCGCCGCCCCGCTGTTCCACCAGATGGCCAGCTACCTGGTGCAGCACTTCTCGATCCCGATGTCGGCGACCGACGCCCCCATCCAGAAGCTGCAACTGCCCTAGCTCTGAGGCGATGCCATGAAAGTGCCGTTCACTGCGTTGAGCGCAGTGAACGGCACTTTCATGGCGTCAGTGGGGTGTGACGAACCCGCCGGATTTGGGCTGATCGAGTGATAACGACCGGTCGGCGGTCGGATCCCGGCGGTGCGTGAGGTAGCAAGGAACAACCTCATGCCTCTCAGGAGTCCCGCATGGTGTGTGGACAGCGGGCGGCCCGCTACCGGGACGTGTTCGCGATCGGGGAGTTCCGCGCGCTGTTCGCGGCCCAGTTGCTGTCGGTGGTCGGCGACCAGCTGGCCAGGGTGGCGCTGTCCCTGCTCGTGTTCGACCGCACGGGGTCGCCGGGCCTCACGGCACTGGCTTACGCGCTGACCTACCTGCCGGAGCTGGCGGCGGGCCCGCTGCTGTCGGGCATCGCGGACCGCAGGCCCCGGCGCATGGTGATGGTGGTGACGGACCTGGCGCGGGCCGCGTTGGTGGCGCTGATGGCCTGGCCGGGGCTGCCGCTGGCGGTCGTGTGCGTGCTGCTGGTGGCGGTCAACGCGCTGGGCGCGCCGTTCAACGCCGCGCGGGCGGCGACCCTGGCCAGGGTGCTGCGGGGTGAGGCGTACCTGCTGGGGACCGGCGCGGCGGACATGGTCGACCAGTTGGCGCAGGCGGCGGGCTTCGTGGGTGGCGGGGTGCTGGTGCTGGCCATCGGACCGGGCCAGGGCCTGCAGATCGACTCGGCGACCTTCCTGGTCTCCGCGATCCTGGTACAACTCGGCGTGCGGGAGCGCCCGGTGCCGAGTTATCCGACGGTGCGCGATCCGGTACCGGCCTGGTGGCCCGCGCTGAAGGCCGGGGCGGTGCTGGTGCTCACCAACCGGACGTTGCGCTCACTGGTGCTGCTGGCCTGCGTGGCCGGGTTCTACGTGACGATCGAGGCGCTGGCCGTGCCGTACGCGCTGGACAGCGGCGGTGGCCCGGTGGCGATCGGTGTGCTGCTGGCGGCCGGTCCGGCGGGCACGGTGCTGGGCATGGCCGTGGTGAGCCGGTTGGGCGCGGAGCTGCGGCTGCGGCTGCTCGGCCCGTTGGCGGTGGCGGCCTGCCTGCCGCTGGCCGCCTGCGCGTTCCGGCCGGGCATACCGGTGACGGCGGGTCTGCTGCTGATCTCGGGCTTCGCCTCGGCCTACCACCTGGTAGCGCGCTCGGCGTTCGTGCTGGCCGTGCCCGACCACGAGCGGGGGCAAGCGTTTGGCCTGGCCGTGACGGCGTTGCGGACCGCACAGGGTTGCGGGCTGCTGGTGGCCGGGCTGCTCGCGGAGTACCTCGGCGCCGCCGTCGTGCTGACCGCGGCCGGCGTGGCCGGGTCCATGGTGGCCGCGGCGGCCGGTCTGGCCTGGAGCCAGGCCCGGGCCGCACCGGGTGGTTGAGGCCGCGGGGCTGGGGTTCGCCCGCGGCGAAGCGGGGCTCGCGCGACGCAGGGCGGGGTTCGCCTGCGCCAGGACGGGATTCGCGGTCGGGAGAGCGGGACTCGCCCGCACCGGGCCGGGACTCGCGGTTGAGAGAGCGGGGTTCGCCCGCGCCAGGCCGGGGCTCGCCGTTCGGTGAGCGGGGCTTGCCTGCACCGGGCTGGGGCTCGCTCGCAGCGAAGCGGGGTTCGCCTACATCAGGCCGGGACTCGCGGTTGAGAGAGCGGGACTTGCCCGCGCCAGGCCGGGGCTCGCCGTTGGGAGAGCGGGGTTCGCCCGCGCCAGGACGGGATTCGCCTGTGGCGAAGCGGGACTCGCCTGCGCCAGCGGGACTCGCCCGCACCGGGCCGGAACTCGCGGTGGGGTGAGCGGGATTCGCGCGCCAGGACGGGACTCGCGGTCGGGTGAGCGGGACCCGCCTGCGCCAGAGCGGGACTCGCGGTCGGGTGAGCGGGGTTCGCCTGCGCCAGGACGGGGTTCGCGGTCGGGAGAGCGGGACTCGCGGCTGGGGGTCCGCGAGTCCGCGCTCTCCGGCTCACCAGTTGTTCGCGTCGGCACGCACGGCCTTCTCCTTCACATGGTGGGACAGTGCTCTCTGGTGAGAGCTACGCCACCTACCTACTGGAAGGTTCAACGAAGTGGACCCCACGCGGGCGGGCTACCGCGAGGTCTTCGCGGTCGGCGAGTTCCGCGCGGTGTTCGCCGCCCTGCTGCTCTCCGTGGTCGGCGACCAGTTCGCCAGGGTCGCCCTGTCGGTGCTGGTGTTCGAGCGCACCTCCTCGGCCGGGCTCACGGCCCTGACCTATGCCCTGACCTTCCTGCCCGACCTGGTGTCCGGCCCGCTGCTGTCGGGGATCGCCGACCGCTGGCCCAGGCGGGCGGTCATGATCGTGTCGGATCTGGGCCGCGCCGGGCTGGTCGCGGTGATGGCGATCCCCGGCCTGCCGCTGCCCGTGCTGTGCGTGCTGCTCGTCGCGGTGCAGGCACTGGGCTCGCCGTTCAACGCGGCGCGGGCGGCCACCCTCGCGGCGGCGCTGGACGGGGACCGCTACGTGCTGGGCACCGGCGCCACGGACATGGTCGACCAGTTGGCGCAGGTGGTCGGGTTCGGCGGCGGTGGGGCGCTGGTCGCCGGGCTGGGCGCGACCAACGGGCTGGCGCTGGACGCGGCGACCTTCACCGGCTCCGCCCTGCTGGTGGCGTTCGGGGTGCGCTCGCGCCCGGCCCCCGTCGCGCCGGACGGATCGGGGCCCTCGTGGTGGCGTTCGCTGGTGGCGGGCACGGTGCTGGTCGTCACGGACCGCCGGTTGCGCGCGCTGGTCGCGCTGGCGTGTGTCGCGGGCTTCTACGTCTCGGTGGAGGGCGTGGCCGTGCCCTACGCGACCGAACTCGGCGGTACTGCCACCGAGGCCGGTCTGCTGCTGGCGGCGAACCCCGCGGGCACCCTGGTCGGGGTCTGGCTGATCAGCAGGCTGCCGCCATGGACGAGGCTGCGGCTGCTCGGGCCGCTGGCGGTGGCGGCCTGCCTGCCGCTGGTGGCCTGCGCGCTGCGGCCCGGCATCCCGGTCACGGCCGTGCTGTGGGCGCTGTCCGGGCTGGCCTCGGCCTACCACATGCCCGCGCGCTCGGCCTTCGTGCAGGCGGTGCCCGACCACGGCCGCGGCCAGGCGTTCGGCCTGGCCGTGACCGCGTTGCGCACCGCGCAGGGCGCTGGCGTGCTGCTCGTCGGCGTGGCCGCCGACCATTTCGCGCCCAGCGCGGTGCTGGCGGTCGCCGGGCTGTGCGGTGCCGCCGTCGCGGCGAGTGCGGCACTGGCCTGGCGGCGCGCCCGGTGACTACCCGCGGTCACCAGTTGTTGCTGCGCCGCCAGTTGTTGCTCTCCTGAAAGGCCCAGTTGTTGCTCTCGCGCCAGTTGTTGCTGTCCTCGCGGGCGCTGATCTGCATGATCATTTTATTTCCCCGTTCCGCTGCACAGGTGATGTGGGCCAAAGAATCGGCCGCACGGCTGACATCTGCTGGTCGGTCAATTAGGGTGTACTGGTTCGCGCGGTACCACGATAAGGGGCGTCCGGTGAGCGTTATCTCATTGTGTCGCCGACTGTCCCCTCGGCGCTGGTCGATCTGGTCACTGCCCCGGCACGTGCTCGCCTTCGTGCTGGTCACGGACCTGCTCGCGATCGCGCTCACGGTCAGCTGCACGGTGCTGATCCCGGTGAACGGCACCGATTGGCTGCGGTTCGCGGCACTGGTCGTGGGTGTTGTCGCACACCTGGAGGCCGCCCGCGGAATCGAACGCACGCGCGAAGTCTCGGTCGAGGGCTCGCCGTACACGAATCTGAATTCGCTGTGGATGTTCGCCGGGTTGCTGGTGCTGCCGTTCCCGTTGGTGGTCGCACTGGTGGTGATCAATTACCTGCATCTGTGCACCCGCATCTGGAGCGGTGTGATCGTTTACCGCAAGGTGTTCACCGTGGCCACCATGGTGCTCGCCGGTGGCGCCGCGCTGGCCGTGCTGATCGCCTGCGGGCTGACCGGGACGCCCAGGGTGCCCACGGGGTTCTGGTCCCTGCTCGCGGTGATCGCGGCGGCGGCATGCTGGTGGCTGGTCAACTACGCGCTGGTGGTCGGCGCGATCCTGCTGTCCAACCCGGAGCTGGCCGCGCGCAAGGCGCTGGGCGAGCCCGCCGACCAGATCGTGGTGCTCGCCGGGCTCGGGCTGGGCCTGGTGGTGGCCTGCCTGCTCATCTCGTTCCCGTGGGTGGTGCCGGTGGTGATGCTGACCATCGTGGCGCTGCACCGGGAGTTCCTGCTGCCGCAGTTCCAGCGGGCCGCCCGCACCGACGCCAAGACCGGGCTGGCCAGCCCCACGTTCTGGGCCCAGCTGGTCTCCGCCGAGCTGACCAGGGCCCGGCTGACCAACTCCAGCGTGGGCCTGCTGATGCTGGACATCGACCACTTCGCGGAGGTCAACAACACCTACGGGCACCTGGCCGGGGACGCGGCGCTGGAGGCCGTGGTGCGGGCGGTCCGGCACGAGGTCCGGCACGACGACCTGGTGGCCCGCTGGGGCGGGGACGAACTGGCCGTGATGATGCCGGGGGCGCACGCCGAGGAACTGCTCAAGGCCGCGGAGCGGATCCGGTTGCGGCTGGCCCAGACCGAGGTCTCGGCGGCCGACGCGACCTCCGGCCGGGTGGTGGAGATCAAGGCGCTGACCGTGTCGGTGGGCGCGGCGGTGTACCCCGAGTCCGGCACGGACGTGGACGGGCTGGTGGTGGCGGCCGACGGCGCGCTGCTCGCGGCGAAGGCGGCGGGCCGCAACCAGGTCCGGCTGGCCATGCCCGGCGGGCCCGGAATACCGATCTCGAACTGATCCGCAACCGACTTTCGCCGTTTCCTGGAATTGAAATCCTGTACCGAGGTTGTCTCGTTTTTGTACCTATGACGTGCATCTCACTCGCTTGGGCAATGCTTGCCGAGCTCTTGTGATGTTTCATCAAAGGTGCTGTTCAGGGTGGTCCTGTGTGGGAGGGAAGCCGTGCGTGCACTGCTGGTTCGCCTTGTCGTGACCATGATCGGGTTAGGGGTTCTCGTCGCCGGGGCGCCCATTGTCGCCGCGGCTCCGGCTGTTTCCTGGACGAGGTGTCCAGAGGCTCCGGGAACGCCGGGAATCGAACTCAGCTGCCGGACGATCACCGTTCCGCGGGACCACGCCAACCCGGGCAACGGCAGGACCTTCCCGCTGGCGCTCAAGCGGGCGCACCGCACCGACCAGCCCGAGGGCGGGCGCATCGGCACCCTGGTCTACGACCTGGGTGGTCCTGGCGCCGCGGGCTACCCAGCGGTGGAGGCCATGGCCAAGCGGCTGCCGAAGGAGATCACCGACCGGTTCGACGTGGTGGGCTTCGACCCGCGCGGCGTGGGCCGGTCCTCGCCGGTGACCTGCATGACCGACCGGGAGAAGGACGCCGCCTTCGAGCGGGACAACGGGCCCGAGCTGCTGCTCCAGGCGTGCCAGCGGAAGTACCGGGACGAGATCGACCTGTACTCGACCGAGCAGGCGTCCCAGGACCTGGACAAGATCCGCGAGGCCGTGGGCGACACGAAGCTGACCTACCTCGGCTACTCGTACGGCACGCGGCTGGGTGCGGTCTACGCGCACAAGTTCCCCGGCAAGCTGCGGGCCGCCGTGCTCGACGGGGCCGACGTGCCCGAGCAGTTGCACCCCAAGCCCCAGGCGGATGGCTTCGCCCGCGCCCTGGACAACTTCGCCGCGTGGTGCGCGAAGACCACCAGCTGCGGGCTGGCCGACGCCAAGCGGACCATCGCGGACCTGAAGGCGGTGGCGAAGACCGACCCGGCGGAGCTGGGCGCCCGGCACGCCACGCCCGCGATCATCGAGATCGCGGTGAACACCGCGCTCTACAGCGACCGCCGGTGGCCCGCACTGGGCGCCGCACTCACCAGCCTGGGCAACGGCGAGGCCAAGGGCGTGTTCGCGCTGGCCGACCAGAACCGCCAGCGGGACGCCAGCGGGCACTACAGCAACATGTGGGACTCGTTCCTGCTCATCTCGCAGGCCGACGAGAAGCACGACTACTCGGACATGGCCGTCACCGGTGGTCCGCGGATCGTGGTGATCGGCACGAAGGGTGACCCAGCGACCCCGTACGAGAACACGAAGTTGATGGCCGACGCGCTGGGCACCGGGGTGGTGCTCACCTACGAGGGCGAGGGGCACACCGCGTACCCGAAGCAGGACTCCTGCCTGGACCCGGCGGTCAACGGGTACCTGCTCGCGCTGCGGCCTCCTGCTGTGGGGACCAGTTGCCGGAAGGTCTGAGGAACATGGGGAAAACCACAGGGGTGCGCACGCAACCCGCTGTGTGACCAGGGACCCCGCCAGCGTGACCGTGGAGCGCTCGCGGGGCCCTTCGGGGTGCTGGGATAGGGTGGGCGGCGATCACGGGGAATAACCGAATCGGCCGGGTCCGGCCATTTGTGTTCGTTGTCGTCGTCCCAGTTCATCAAGGAGGTGTAGGGCACCGGTGGTTGCACACCGTGCGCCGGTAGCCTTCCGCGACGTGCCTGCCGTTCCACCTCTGGGCAAGGTCGCGTTCGCCCCGCCCCGCCCGACCCTGATCGAGCCCGTCGCGCCCGAGCGACTGGCCGAGTCGGTGGGTGCGCGGCTGCTATCGCCCACTCCCACGCCCCGCCCCGTCACCGGGGTCACCCTGCGCGCCCAGCACGTGCGCCCCGGCGACCTGTTCGCCGCGCTGCCCGGTGCCCGCGCGCACGGCGCCGACTTCGCCGGTGACGCCATCGCCGCCGGTGCCGTCGCCGTGCTCACCGACCAGGCCGGTGCCGAGCGCCCGGCCGTGCGGGACAGCGGGGTGGCCGTGCTGGTGCACCCCGACCCGCGTGCCGTGCTCGGCGTGCTGGCCGCCACCGTCTACGGAGCGCCGTCCAGCAAGCTCAAGGTGCTCGGCGTGACCGGCACCTCCGGCAAGACCACCACCACGTACATGGTCGAGGCGGGCCTGGCCGCGGCCGGGCTGACCACCGGCCTGATCGGCACCGTGGAGACCCGGCTGGCCGGTGAGCGGCTGGCCAGCTCGCTCACCACACCGGAGGCCCCCGACCTGCAGGCCCTGTTCGCGGTGATGCTGGAGCAGGGCGTCAGCCACGTGGCCATGGAGGTCTCCAGCCACTCCCTGGCCATGGGCCGGGTCGCGGGCACCGGCTACGCGGTCGGCGCCTTCACCAACCTCTCCCAGGACCACCTGGACTTCCACCCGGACATGGAGGACTACTTCGCCACCAAGGCCCGGCTGTTCGACGGCCGGTCCGAGGTCGAGGTGGTCTGCACCGACACCGACTGGGGCCAGCGGCTGGTCCGACCGGGAACGATCACGGTCGCCGCCACGCACGAGGCGGCCTGGACCGCCAGCGACGTGCGGGTCTCGGCCACCGGGGCGCAGTCCTTCACCGCGCACGGCCCGAACGGGCGGGCGCTGCCCGTGCAGATCCAGCTGGCCGGGTCGTTCAACGTGGCCAACGCGCTGCTGGCGATCGGCGTGCTGGACGCGGTCGGCATCGACGAGAAGGCCATCCTGCAAGGGCTCGCCGCCGTGCAGGTGCCCGGGCGCATGGAGCGGGTCACGCTGGGCCAGTCGTTCACGGCCGTCGTGGACTACTCGCACAAGCCCGAGGCCGTGGCGCTGGCGCTGGACGCCGTGCGCGCCCGCACCGAGGGCCGGGTGCTCGTGGTGTTGGGCTGCGGCGGGGACCGGGACCGGGGCAAGCGCCCGCTGATGGGCGAGGCCGCCGCGCGCCGGGCCGACCTGACCGTGGTCACCGACGACAACCCGCGCAGCGAGGACCCGGCGGCCATCCGCGCCGCCATGCTCGACGGGGCGCGGGCCGTGCCCGACGGGCAGCGCGGTGAGGTGGTGGAGATCGGCGACCGCCGCGAGGCGATCCGGCACGCCGTGGCGCAGGCCCGGCCCGGGGACGTGCTCGTGGTCGCGGGCAAGGGGCACGAGACCGGCCAGGAGGTGGCAGGCGTGGTGCACCCGTTCTCCGACCGCGACGAACTGACCGCCGCGATACTCGAGGTGGTGCAGCAGTGATCAGGTTGACGCTGGCGCAGGTGGCCGAGGCCACCGGTGGCAGACTGCACAACGCCACCGGCGAGGAGCAGGTCACCGGCTCGGTGGAGTTCGACTCGCGCCAGCTCACCGCGGGCGGGCTGTTCGTGGCCATGCCGGGGGAGCGGGTCGACGGGCACGACTTCGCCGCGCGGGCCGTGGCCGCGGGTGCCGTCGGGGTGCTGGCCGCCCGCGAGGTGGACGCGCCCGCGGTGATCGTGCCGCCGGTGACCAGCGCGCACAGCCGCTCCGTGGCCCTGACCGGGGACAGGGACGGGTCCGGGGCCGCCGTGCTCGCCGGGCTGGCGGCGCTGGCCCGCTACGTCACCGACCGGCTGCCGCGGCTGACCGTGGTCGGCGTGACCGGCTCCTCCGGCAAGACCTCCACCAAGGACCTGATCGCGCAGGTGCTGGCGCCGATGGGGCCGACCGTGGCCCCGCCCGGCTCGTTCAACAACGAACTGGGCCACCCGTGGACCGCGCTGCGCGCCGAGGAGTCGACCCGGCACCTGGTGCTGGAGCTGTCCGCGCGCGGGCCCGGCCACATCGCCGCGCTCTGCCAGACCGTGCCGCCGCGCATCGGCGTGGTGCTCAACGTGGGAAGCGCTCACCTGGGCGAGTTCGGCTCCCGCGAGGGCATCGCGCAGACCAAGGGCGAACTGGTCGAGGCGCTGGACGCCGAGGGGCTGGCGGTGCTCAACGCCGACGACCCGCTGGTGGCCGCGATGGCCGAGCGGACCAAGGCGCGGGTCGTGCTGGTCGGCGAGGACGCCAAGGCCCAGATCAGGGCCGTGGACGTGGTGCTCGACGAGCAGGCGCGGGCCAGCTTCCGCATGGTGACCCCGCAGGGCGAGGCCCAGGTGCGGCTGGCGGTGCACGGGGCGCACCAGGTGGGCAACGCGCTGTCGGCCGCGGCCGTCGCGCTGGAACTGGGCGCGAGCGTGGACGAGGTCGCGCAGCGGCTGGGCCAGGCGCAGCGGGTGTCCGCGCGCCGCATGGAGGTCACCACCCGCCCGGACGGGGTCGTGGTGGTCAACGACTCGTACAACGCCAACCCCGAGTCCGTGCGGGCCGCGCTCAAGAGCCTGGCCTCGATGGCGCGCGGCGGGGACACCCCGCGTCGCTCCTGGGCGGTGCTCGGCATGATGGGTGAACTCGGGGACACGCACGTGACCGCGCACGACGAGATCGGGCGACTGGCCGTGCGACTGGACATCAGCCGGCTCGTCGTGGTCGGCGAGGCGGCACGGGCCATGCACCAGGGCGCACACCTGGAGGGCTCGTGGGGAGAGGAGTCGGTGCTCGTGCCGGACGTGGACGCGGCGGTGACCCTGCTGCGCGAGGAACTGCGGCCGGGTGACGTCGTACTGGTCAAGGCGTCGAAGTCCGAGGCGCTCTGGCGTGTGGCCGAGGAGCTGCTCGCGTAATGAAGAACATCCTTGTCGCGGCAGCCATCGCGCTGGTCGTGTCCATCCTGCTCACGCCCTACCTGATCCGCGTGTTCTCCAGGCAGGGCTTCGGCCAGGAGATCCGTGAGGAGGGGCCGGACAGCCACAAGGCCAAGCGCGGCACGCCCACCATGGGCGGTGTGGCCATCCTGGTGGCCATGTGGGCCGGGTACCTGGTGGCCCACCTCTACAGCTACCTGACCAAGGGCCCCGGCGTGCAGGACCTGCCGTTCAGCGCCTCGGGTCTGCTGATCCTGATGCTGACCACGGCCCTGGGCATCGTCGGCTTCCTCGACGACTTCATCAAGATCCGCAAGCAGCGCAACCTGGGCCTGAACAAGACGGCCAAGCTGGTCGGCCAGTTCGTGGCCACCATCGCCTTCGCCCTGCTGGCGGTCCAGTTCGCGAACAAGGACGGGCTCACCCCCGCCTCGGTGAACCTCTCGTTCATCCGGGACATCGCGGTGATCTCGTTCGGCGTGGTCGGGTTCGTGGTGTTCTGCTACGGCGTGGTCAGCGCCTGGTCGAACGCGGTGAACCTGACCGACGGCCTGGACGGCCTCGCGGGCGGCAGCTCGGCGATGGTGCTGGCCACGTACGTGATCATCTCCTTCTGGCAGTACCGCTACAACTGCTCCACGGTGTCCACCGCGGGCTGTTACCTGGTGCGCGACCCGCTGGACGTGGCACTGGTCGCGGCCGCGGCGATGGCGGGCTGCGTGGGCTTCCTGTGGTGGAACGCGGCCCCCGCCAAGATCTTCATGGGGGACACCGGCTCGCTGGCGCTCGGCGGCCTGGTCGCCGGTCTGTCCATGGTCACCCGCACCGAGCTGCTGATGATCATCATCGGCGGGCTGTTCGTGGTCGAGGTGGTCTCGGTGGGCACGCAGATCGCGGTCTTCCGCACCACCCGAAGGCGACTGTTCAGAATGGCCCCGTTCCACCACCACTTCGAACTGGCCGGGTGGGCGGAAACCACGGTCATCATCCGGTTCTGGCTGCTGGCGGGCATCTGCTGCATGTTCGGGCTGGGCCTGTTCTACAGCGACTGGCTCGGGGCGGCGAGCGGTCAGTGACCGAGCTGGAGGGCAGGCACGTCCTGGTCGCCGGTGCCGGGGTCACCGGCCGCGCGGTCGTGTCCACCTTGCTGGCCGCGGGCGCGAAGGTCACCGTCACCGACGGGGCGGCCGACCGGCTGACCCCGTTGGCCGGGACCGGGGCCGAGCTGGTGGCCGGGCTGACCGAGCCGCCCGCCGACGTGAGCCTGGTGGTGACCAGCCCCGGCTGGCGGCCCACCGCCCCGCTGCTGGCCGCGGCCTCGGCCGGCGGCATCGAGGTCATCGGCGAGGTGGAACTGGCCTGGCGCCTGTCCGGCGCGAACCGGCCCGCCTGGCTGGTGGTCACCGGCACCAACGGCAAGACCACCACGGTCACCATGCTGGAGTCGATCCTGCGCGCCGCCGGGCTGGACGCGGTGGCCTGCGGCAACGTCGGGCTGCCCGTGGTGGAGGCGATGCGCCGCGAGGTGCTGGCCGTGGAGCTGTCCAGCTTCCAGCTGCACTGGTCGCCCTCGGTGCGCCCGGACGCCGGTGTGCTGCTCAACATCGCCGAGGACCACCTGGACTGGCACGGGTCCCTGGCGGCCTACGCCCAGGCCAAGGCCCAGGTGCTGACCGGCCCGATCGCCGTCGGCGGGGTGGACGACCCGTACGTGGCGCGGCTGCTCGCCGAGTCCCCCGCCCCGCGCAAGATCGGCATCACGCTGGGCGAGCCCGCACCGGGACAGCTCGGCGTGCGCGGGGACTGGCTGGTGGACCGCGCCTTCGCGCCGGACGAGCCGCTGGCCGAGACCGCGGTGGTCCGCCCGGCGGGCCCGCCCGGGCTCACCGACGCGCTGGCCGCCGCCGCGCTGGCCAGGGCACACGGCGTGCCCGCTTCGGCTGTGGCACAAGGGCTCCGTGACTTCCAGCCGGGCGCGCACCGGGCCGTGACCGTGGCCGAGTCCGGCGGGGTCACCTGGATCAACGACTCCAAGGCCACCAACCCGCACGCCGCCGCCGCCTCGCTGCGCGCCCACGAGCGGGTGGTGTGGCTGGCCGGTGGCCTGCTCAAGGGCGCCAGCGTGGAGGAGCTGGTCGCCGAGGCCGCCGACCGGCTGGCCGGGGTCGTGCTGTTCGGCGCCGACCGCGAGGTGATCGCCGCCGCCCTGGCACGACACGCGCCCGATGTCCCCGTGCGACACGTGGTCGCGGGGGACGATGGGGCCATGACTACGGTGGTCGGGGTGGCCAGCGCAATGGCTCGTCCGGGTGATGTCGTGCTGCTGGCGCCCGCGGCGGCCTCCATGGACATGTTCACCGACTACGGGCACCGAGGACGTGCCTTCGCCGAGGCGGTGCACGCTCACCTGGGGCTGACACCATGACGGTCACCCAGCGCCCCGCGCGCACCCGCACCAGGCAGACCGGCCGGGGCGCCGCCGTGCGCAGCGCGCTGACCGCCTGGCTGAGCCGCCCGCTGGCCTCCTTCCACCTGCTGCTGGCCGTGTTCGGCCTGCTCACCGTCATCGGCCTGGTGATGGTGCTGTCCGCCTCCGCGGTGGTGGACATCGAGAAGGGCTCGTTCAGCGCGGTGGGCAAGCCACTGCTGTTCGCCGCGATCGGCATCGGCGCCTTCTACCTGGGCCTGCGGCTGCCCCTGCGCCAGTTGCGCCAGCTCAGCCCGGCCTTCCTGCTGATCTCCATCGCCCTGCTGGCCCTGGTGCTCACCCCGCTGGGCCGCGGTGTGCCCGGCCGCGAGCACAGCTGGTTCATCATCGGCCCGATGTCCTTCCAGCCCGTCGAGGTGGCCAAGGTCGCGCTGGCCCTGTGGGGCGCGCACGTGCTGGTCACCAAGCGGGCGCTGGTCAGCCAGTACCGGCACCTGCTCGTGCCCGTGGTGCCCGTGTCGCTGGTGCTGTTCGCGCTGGTCATGTTGCAGCCCGACCTCGGCAGCACGGTCAGCATGGGCCTGGTGCTGGTGGCACTGCTGTGGTTCGTCGGCGCCCCGATGCGGCTGTTCGCGGCCTTCATGACCGCCGCGCTGGCCGCCGTGGCCATGCTGTCCATCAGCGCCGACTACCGGCTCAAGCGGGTGCTGGCCTTCATCAACCCCAGCGCCGACCCGACCGGCGCCAACCACCAGCTCAACCAGGCCCTGTACGCGCTGGCCGACGGCGGCCTGTTCGGCAAGGGCCTTGGCCAGGGGCCCTCGAAGTTCAACTACCTGCCCAACGTGCAGAACGACTTCATCTTCGCGCTGATCGGCGAGGAACTGGGCTTCGTCGGCGCGATGGTGGTGCTGGGCCTGTACGCCATGCTCGCCGTGGTGGGCCTGCGCATCGCCGCGCGCAACACCGACCCGTGGATCCGGCTGGTCGCCGCCACGCTGACGGTCTGGCTGGTCGGTCAGGCCGCGATCAACGTGGGCTACGTGATCGGCCTGCTGCCGGTCACCGGCATCACCCTGCCGCTGATCTCGGCGGGCGGCACCTCGACCGTGGTAACCATGTTGGTGTTCGGTGTGCTGGCCAACTGTGCCCGCAACGAGCCCGACTCGGTGGCCGCGCTGCGTTCGCTGGGCCCGGGCCGGGTCGGTGGCCTGCTGCGGCTGCCCGCGCCCGAGCCGTACCGGCCCGCCGTCAAGCGCAGGCCGGGCCGCCCGTCCACCCCGCCGAGGGGGGCGGGTCGCGGTGGCGCGGGTCGCGGCGGCGGTGGCGCCACGGCACCGGCACCGGAGGAGCGGCGCAGGGCGCACCGCTCGGCACCACCCACGGAGTACCGCCGCCGCAGCGCGTGGCGCTCCGGCCAGGACCGCACCGTCCGGGGCCCAGGGGGGCACGGACGCACCGCAGAAGGAGGACGGCGTTGAACGCCCCCGTTTCGTCAGGGCCCTGCGTGGTTGTCGCGGGAGGTGGAACCGCGGGGCACATCGAGCCCGCGCTCGCGCTGGCCGACGCCGTCATGCGGTTGCGGCCGGACGCGCGCGTGGTGGCGCTGGGCACCGAGCGCGGCCTGGAGTCCAAGCTGGTGCCCGCCAGGGGCTACCCGCTGGAGATGATCCCGCCGGTGCCGATGCCCCGCAAGCCGAGTCCGGACCTGCTCAAGCTGCCGCTGAAGGTGCGCGACGCGATCCGCCAGACCCGCGCGGTGTTCGACCGGGTCGGCGCCGACGTGGTGGTCGGCTTCGGCGGCTACGTCTCGCTGCCCGCCTACCTCGCCGCGCGCGGGCGGCTGCCGATCGTGGTACACGAGGCCAACGCCCGCGCCGGGCTGGCCAACAAGGTCGGTGCCAAGTTCGCCACCAAGGTGGCCGCCGCCGTGCCCGACTCGGGTCTGCCCGACGCCCAGGTCATCGGCATCCCGCTGCGCGAGTCGATCACCAGCATGGACCGGGCCGCGCTGCGCGCGCAGGCACGCCAGTTCTTCGGCCTGCACCCCACCGCCCCCACCCTGTTCGTCTCCGGCGGCTCGCAGGGCGCCCGCACCCTGAACACCGCCGTGTCCGGTGCCGCCCGCGCGCTTGCCGACGCCGGGATCGGTGTGCTGCACGCGCACGGCCCGCGCAACAGCCTGGTCGTACAGGAGATCAACGGGGCCCCGCCGTACGTGGCGCTGCCGTACGTGGAGCGCATGGACCTGGCCTACGCCGCGGCCGACCTGTTCCTGTGCCGGTCCGGGGCGATGACCGTGGCCGAGGTGTCCGCGGTGGGCCTGCCCGCGGTGTTCGTGCCGCTGCCGCACGGCAACGGCGAGCAGTCCCTCAACGCCAAGCCGGTGGTCGAGGCGGGTGGCGGGCTGATGATCAGCGACGAGGAGCTCACCTCGCAGCGGGTGGTCGACGAGGTGCTGCCGCTGGTGCAGGACCGCTCGCGGCTGGCCGTGATGAGCAACGCGACCCGCAACAGCGGTCACCGGGTCGCCGCAGACGTGTTGGCGCGCATGGTCCTCGAGGTGGTCAAGAAGTGAAAGCCACGCACCTGGTCGGCATCGGTGGTGCCGGCATGAGCGGGATCGCCCGCATCCTGCTCGCGCGCGGGGAGCAGGTCTCCGGCTCGGACGCCAAGGACTCCCGCGGCGTGCTCGCGCTCAAGGCACAGGGCGCGCGGATCGCGCTCGGCCACGCCGCGGAGAACCTGGACCTGCTCGACGGCGGGGCGCAGACCCTCGTGGTCTCCAGCGCCATCAAGGAGACCAACCCGGAGCTGGTCGAGGCGCGGCGGCGCGGCATCACCGTGCTGCACCGCTCGCAGGCGCTGGCCGAGCTGATGGTGAACAGGCGGGCCGCCTGCATCGCGGGCACGCACGGCAAGACCTCGACCACCTCGATGCTCACGGTGGCGCTCCAGCACTGCAACCTGGACCCGTCCTTCGCGATCGGCGGGGACCTCAACGAGTCCGGGGCCAACGCGCACCACGGCAGCGGTTCGGTCTTCGTGGCCGAGGCCGACGAGAGCGACGGCTCGTTCCTGGTGTTCACGCCCTCGGTCGCCGTGGTGACCAACGTGGAGGCCGACCACCTGGACCACCACGGCACCGTCGAGGCGTACGTGAAGGTGTTCGACTCCTTCGTGGAGCGCATCGAGCCGGGCGGGGTGCTGATCGCCTGTGCCGACGACCCGGGCGCCGCCGCGCTGGCCGACCGCGCGCAGGCGCTGGGCGTGCGCGTGCTGCGCTACGGGCACGAGGTCACCGGCGCCGAGGACGCGAAACTGCTGTCGTACCAGCCGGTCGACACCGGTGGACTGTCCACTGTGGAGGTCGCCGGCCAGACCGTCCAGGTGCGGGTGGCCGTGCCCGGTGAGCACATGGCGGCCAACGCCGTGGCCGCACTGCTGGCCGGTCTCCAGCTGGGCGCCCCGCTGGAGGGCATGCTCGCCGGGCTGGCCGCGTTCGGCGGGGTGCGCAGGCGGTTCGAGTTCAAGGGCACCAGCAACGGGATCCGCGTCTACGACGACTACGCGCACCACCCGACCGAGGTGGCCGCCGCGCTCGGTGGCGCCCGGCCGGTGGCCGGTGGCGGTCGGCTCATCGTGGTGTTCCAGCCGCACCTGTACTCGCGCACCCAGGAGTTCGCCACCCAGTTCGGCAAGGCCCTCGCCCTGGCCGACGAGGTGGTCGTGCTCGACGTCTACGGTGCCCGCGAGGACCCGGTGCCCGGGGTGACCGGCGCATTGGTCGCCGAGGCGGTGGCCCTGCCGCGCGAGCAGGTGCACCACGAGCCCTCCTTCGACCGGGTGCCCGCGCTGGTCTCCGGACTGGCCAAGCCCGGTGACCTGGTCATGACCATGGGCGCCGGTGACGTCACCATGCTCGGTCCGGAGATCCTGGCCGCGCTATGAGCCCCGCACAGGAGGGACCGTGAGCGCGGCCCCGCCGCCGACCCGCAGCCGCCGGCCGGTCGACCGGGCGGCGACCCGCGAGCGCCTGCGCCAGCGGCGTGCCCGGTCCACCGCGGTGCGCCGCCCCACCCGCGCGCAGACCATCCGCCGCCGGATCGTCGCGCTCGGTGTGGTGCTCGGGCTGGTCGGGTTGGCGTACGGGCTGTTCTTCACCGGCCTGCTCGGCGTGCGCTCCGTGGAGGTCGAGGGCACCAAGGACCTCAGCAAGCAGCAGGTGCTCGAGGTCGCGGCGGTGTCCACCGGCAGCCCCATGCTGACCGTGGACCTCGCCGCGATCCGCGACCGGGTGGCCGCGCTGCCCAGGGTCGCGGCCGTCGGGGTGTCCCGGGCCTGGCCGGCCACGCTGCGCATCGCCGTCACCGAGCGCACGCCGGTCGGTGTGGTCAAGGCGCCCGGCGCGGTGCACCTGGTCGACGGCACCGGCCGCGACTACGCCGTGCTGCCCGCGGCGCCGCCCGGCGTGCCCGACCTCCAGCTGACCAAGGCCTCCCCGGACGACCCGCTGACCAAGGCGGTGGTCCAGGTGCTGGCCGCCGTGCCCGAGAAGATCCGCGCCGAGGTGCTGTCGGTCTCCGCGAAGACCCCGAACGCCGTGGTCCTCGCGCTTTCCGCCGGGCGGCAGATCCGCTGGGGCAGCGCCGAGAACTCCCCGCGCAAGGCCGCGGTGCTGACCGCGCTGATCACCCAGCCCGGCAAGGTCTACGACGTGTCCAGCCCCCAGTTGCCGACCATCTCCAACCCCTGACCCACCCCGCTGGCGCACGGAGCAGCGCGTGTCGGCGCTTCCGGTGCGGTGTGTCGGCGCTAGCGGCGTGTGCTCCCACGAGCTGGGAAACCGCCCGCCGACAGCGAACACGCACTGCGCGAAGCGCCGACACGCGCCGTCCTGAGACGCGCGAGTCCCGCCCACCGGCCCGCGAGTCCCGCTCTGGGGCGGCTGAGTCCCGCTCAGGCAAACGCGAGTCCCGCTGTCCCGCTCACTGTGGGCGTCCCGCGAGTCCTGCCCGCGCGCGGATCGCACCGCGATCTCGTCGTTCGTGGCGCCGCTAGGCGGGACTCGCCCGCGCCAGAGCGGGATTCGCGTGCCCCAGAGCGGGACTCGCGGTCAGGGCTCGGTGGGGGTCCAGCCGGTTTTCAGGCCGGCGCCGGACAGGAGCAGCACCACTGAGCCGTCCACAGTGGACTGTTTTGTGGCGGCCCAGCACGAGTGTGCCGTTGCCAACGGGCAGCACGAACGTGTCGGGCAGCCGTCCGCCGAGTTGCTCCCACACCTCGAACGCGAACGTGGCGGTGCCGATGTGGAAGAGCGGGTTGTACACGTGCGTGGCGTAGAAGTCACCTGTCCTGGTGACCTCCTCGACGGCCGCCGCGGCGGTGGCCTCCCGGTTGCCGGGCACCAGGTTCAGCTTCGCGCCGTGGGCGCGGATCTGCGCCAGCTTCTTCGGCGAGGTGCTCTCGGGTACGAATATCTCCGCGGGCAGTCCCGCGCGGGCGGCGTTAGGCGGCGACGGCGGTCCCGGCGTTACCGCTGGAGTCGGCGATCACCCGGCGGGCACCGGCGGCCAGCGCGGCGCACAGCAGCACCACGGCGCCGCGGTCCTTGAACGACAGGGTCGGGCTGGCGTACTCCACCTTGACCGAGACCTGTTCCGCGGCGGGCAGCAGCGGGGTGAGGCCCTCGCCCAGTGTCGCCGAACGCCACAGCTTCTCGGGCACACCAAGGGCTTCCGCGTAACGCCACGTGCTCAGCGGGCGCCCGGCCAGTTCGGCCAGCGGCACCGGCGCGGCGGGCGGTCCGGCGAGTTCCATGGGCACCCCGCAGCACCGCCACGCGGGATCGCCGAACTCGAACGTCCGCTCGCACTGCGGACAACGCCGCCGCGGCCCGATCACTCCGTGCCGCCCCCTCGTCGGTCACCTCCCGAGCCGTGCACGTTACGCGGCGCGTCGGGGCGGCCCCGGCCTTGCCCGCACGTCCTGGACTTCGAGTCAAGTCGGGTGAGTTCCGGCATCGCCCGGCCGATGCAGATCTTGGGCGACTACGCTCTGCAGTGCGCGGTCCTCGGGTCCGCCCCGGGTGCCACGGCAGGTGTGGAGTGAGCAAGTCCTGCCGGGTGCCTACGGCGTGGCTACTGGACCGACGCGGCTGCGGTGCCTACCGTCCACCCCAATGTCGGGGTTGACATAACTCAAAGCCTCTGGTTGAGGTTGAGGGTTTGACCGAAGTCTGGCCGGGGGCGGTCAGAACGGGAAGGTGACCACCGCAGGGACGAAAGAGCACGGGCCACGACCAGGAAGGCGGATCCGATGACGCCCCCGCACAACTACCTCGCGGTGATCAAGGTCGTCGGCATCGGCGGCGGCGGTGTCAACGCCGTCAACCGCATGATCGAGGTCGGGCTCAAGGGCGTCGAGTTCATCGCGGTGAACACCGACGCACAGGCGCTGCTGATGTCGGACGCCGACGTCAAGCTGGACATCGGCCGGGAGCTGACAAGGGGACTGGGCGCAGGCGCCAACCCCGAGGTCGGCCACAAGGCCGCCGAGGACCACCGGGAGGAGATCGAGGAGGTCCTCAAGGGGGCCGACATGGTCTTCGTCACCGCGGGTGAGGGCGGCGGTACCGGTACCGGCGGCGCACCCGTGGTGGCCTCCATCGCGCGCAAGCTGGGCGCGCTGACCATCGGTGTGGTGACCCGCCCGTTCAGCTTCGAGGGCAAGCGCCGCGCGAAGCAGGCCGAGGACGGCATCACCGCACTGCGCAACGAGTGCGACACGCTCATCGTGATCCCCAACGACCGGCTGCTACAGCTCGGCGACATCGGGGTGAGCCTGATGGACGCGTTCCGCTCGGCCGACGAGGTGCTGCTTTCCGGTGTGCAGGGCATCACCGACCTGATCACCACCCCGGGTCTGATCAACCTGGACTTCGCCGACGTGAAGAGCGTCATGTCCGGCGCGGGCAGCGCACTGATGGGCATCGGCTCCGCCCGCGGCGAGGGCCGCGCGGTGCAGGCCGCCCAGAAGGCGATCAACTCGCCGCTGCTGGAGGCGTCCATGGACGGTGCGCACGGCGTGCTGCTGGCCATCGCGGGCGGCTCCGACCTGGGGCTGTTCGAGATCAACGAGTCGGCCTCGCTGGTGCAGGAGGCGGCCCACCCGGACGCCAACATCATCTTCGGTACGGTCATCGACGACTCGCTCGGCGACGAGGTGCGGGTCACCGTGATCGCGGCGGGCTTCGACAGCGGCGGTCCCACGCACAAGAAGCTGGAGCCCACCGCGCTGACCTCGCCCGCGCGCGGCACCGGCACGGTCGCACCGGCCCAGGCTGGCCAGGTCAGCGCGCCGCCCAGCCCGCAGCCGCAGCCCGCCCAGCAGGTACAGCAGCCCCAGTCCGAGGTGCCCGCGCAGCCGGTGAACCCGAACCCGAACGGCTACACCGCCAACCCGGCGAGCGGTTACCCGGCCGCTCCCACCGCGCCGAGCACCGGTGGCCTGCCCCCGGTGAGCAGGCCGGGCGGCTCGCTGCCGCAGCCCGGCACCCAGCCGGGCAGCTCCTATGGCGGTTCGGCCGCGGCGGGCTCGCTGCCCAGCAGGGCCGTGCCGCTGAGCGAGGATCCCGACGACGACGTGGACGTGCCGCCCTTCATGCGGCGCTGAGCGCACTCCTGGACTGTGGGCGGTACCCGTGCGGGTGCCGCCCACAGTGCTGTCCGGGAGCTGGAACAATGACGGGGTGCGCGTTCGTCGAGTCGTGACCACCCGTGCCGGTGGCCGGTCCCAACCGCCCTACGAGTCGTTCAACCTGGGCGACCACGTGGGCGACGACCCCGGGGCGGTGGCCGCGAACCGGCTGCGGCTCGCCGAGGGCGTCGGCCTGCCCGAGGACCGCCTGGTCTGGATGGAGCAGGTGCACGGCCGCACCGCCACCGTCGTGAGCGGACCGGTCGCCGGGCCGGTGGAGGCCACCGACGCGCTGGTCACCGCCGAGCCGGGGCTGGCCCTGGTCGCGCTGGTGGCCGACTGCGTGCCGGTGCTGCTGGCCGACCCGCAGGCCGGGGTCGTGGCCGCGGTGCACGCGGGCCGGGTCGGTGCCCGGGTCGGCGTGGTGCCCGCGGCGCTGGCCGCCATGGAGCAGGCCGGTGCCGCCGTGGACCGGGTCGAGGTGCTGCTCGGGCCCTCGGTCTGCGGGGACTGCTACGAGGTGCCCGCCGCGATGCGCGAGGACGTGGCGGCGCACCTGCCGGGCAGCGCCGCGAAGACCCGGGGCGGCAAGCCCTCGCTGGACCTGCGCGCGGGCCTGTGGAACCAGCTCGCCGCCGCCGGAGTCGCGAAGGTGGGCGTGGACCCGCGGTGCACCGTGGAGGACCGCACCCTGTTCAGCCACCGCCGTGAGGGGCGCACCGGTCGGCTGGCCGCGGTCACCTGGATCGAGCCATGACCGATCGCTGTGCGGAGCTTGCCGCCGGGCTGGCCGAGATCCAGGCGCGCATCCAGTCCGCCTGCGCCTACGCCGGGCGGGACCCGGGCGAGGTCCGGCTGCTCGCGGTGACCAAGACCTGGCCCGCCGCCGATGTCGCCCACCTGGTCGACCTGGGGCTGACCGAGTTCGCCGAGAACCGGGACCAGGAGGCCGCGCCGAAGGCCGTCGAGCTGGCCGCGGCCCGGCCGGGTGCGGCGGTGCGCTGGCACATGGTGGGCCACGTGCAGCGGAACAAGACTCGCTCGATCGTGGGATGGGCGGACGAGGTGCAGTCCGTGGACTCGCCCAGGCTCGCCGTGGCGCTCGCGAAGGCCGTGGCGGCCGCCCGCACCAGGGGGGAGCGCACCGAGCCGCTCAGCGTGCTGCTGCAGGCCAGTCTGGACGGGGATCCGGAGCGTGGTGGCGCTGTGTTGTCGGATCTGCCCGAGCTCGCCGACGCAGTAGTCCAATCGGGTGAACTGATCTTGCGGGGGGTGATGACGGTGGCTCCACGCGCCATGCTTCCCCCGGCAGCCTTCGAACTCCTCGCGACGGCCGTGGATCGCCTGCGCAAGGACCATCCGGAGGCAATCGAGGTCTCCGCCGGGATGAGCGGGGACCTCGAGGCCGCGATCGCGCACGGCTCGACCTGCGTGCGTGTCGGAACTGCGCTGTTGGGGTACAGGGGGCTAGCCTCGCCGTGAGGCGTGGGGCTGGTGTGACTGGTGAGAGAGGAACATCGCGCCCTTCACCGGTCGGGGAGTCTCGGAGGAAGGGCAGGCGGATGAGCGAGCTTGCGAGCGGATCATCAAGCCCGGTGCCTGCGCGCAGCGCCGCACCGAGCGTCAGTGAGGTGCGGCGATGAGCGCACTGCAGAAGCTGAAGGCCTACTTCGGGATGGTCCCCGCCGAGGACATGGACGGCTACGAGGAGGACCGCGGCCGGTACGCCGCGGACTACCGCGACGAGTACGCCGGCACCTCCGAGGACTACGACCGCTACCCGTCCTCGACCCGTCGCCGCGGCTCGGCACCCACCTCGCTGTCCTCCCGGTCCTCGTACCGGGACTACGACGAGGACGGCTACGAGGTGCCCGAGGAGCGCCCGCGCAGCCGTCGCAGCTGGGCGACCGAGGCGCCAACGCACGGGGCGCTGGCCGTGGAGCCCAAGCCCGAGCCGGTCGCCCGGATCCGGCCCGCCCAGGAGACCAGCTCCCACCCGCTCGCCAAGATCATTACGCTGCACCCGCGAAGCTACACCGAGGCGCGCACGATCGGTGAGCACTACCGCGACGGCACGCCGGTGATCATCAACCTGACCGAGATGGACAACGCGGACGCCAAGCGGCTCGTGGACTTCGCGGCCGGGCTCGCCTTCGCGCTGCGCGGCTCGATGGACAAGGTCACCAACAAGGTGTTCCTTCTCTCACCCCCCAATATCGACGTGACCGCCGAGGACCGCAGGCGGCTGGCCGAGGGTGGGTTCTTCACCCAGTCCTGACAGGTGGCACAGTGGTGGGGTGCAACCGGTCCTGGTCGTGGTCTACTACGTGCTGTTCTTCTTCTGGCTGCTGCTCTCTGCGCGCCTGGTCGTCGAGTACGTCCGGGCGTTCGCCAGGGACTGGCGGCCGGCCGGCGGGGTTGCGGTCACGCTGGAGACCATCTACACAGTGACAGACCCCCCGGTCCGCTTGGCCCGTCGCGTGATACCGATGGTACGAATCGGGGGCGTAGGGCTGGACCTATCGATTATGGTGCTGCTGCTGGTCGTGTTCATACTGATGCGTCTGGCGGATGTCGGGTGACGGGGAACCTGACTCCAGACAGCCGTGAGTGCGTGAGGTGATCTGATGCCGTTGACCCCCGCTGACGTGCACAACGTCGCGTTCAGCAAGCCTCCTATCGGGAAGCGGGGCTACAACGAGGACGAGGTGGACGCGTTCCTCGACCTGGTTGAGGGCGAGCTTGCCCGCCTGATCGAGGAGAACAACGATCTGCGCGCGCAGGTCGAGCAGCTGGACTCCCAGTTGGAGGCCACGCGTGCCGACCTGGACGACGCCAGGAGCAAGGTGGGCTCTGGCCCGGTGCGCGAGGAGCCCCGTCGCCTCGCCTCGGTGCCGCCGCCCTCCGTCATGGAGCAGACCACGCCGGGTGGTGACCACCACGTGCAGGCGGCCAAGGTCCTGGGCCTCGCCCAGGAGATGGCCGACCGGCTGACCGGCGAGGCCAAGGCCGAGGCGGACGGCATGCTCGCGGAGGCCCGGACCAAGTCCGAGCAGCTGCTCTCCGAGGCACGTGCCAAGGCCGACACCATGGTCAACGAGGCGCGTACCCGTGCGGAGACCATGCTCAACGACGCCAGGACCCGGTCGGAGACCCTGGAGCGCAACGCCAGGGAGAAGGCCGCGGCGCTGGACCGCGACGCGCAGCGCAAGCACGCCGAGGTGATGGGCAACATCACCCAGGAGAAGAACGCGCTGGAGAAGAAGATCGACATGCTCCGCACGATGGAGCGCGAGTACCGGACCCGGTTGAAGAGCCTGCTGGAGTCGCAGCTGGCCGAGCTGAACGACCGGACCTCGGCAGCGCCCTCGGACGGCAGGGTCGGTCAGCAGAGCGGTGGCTACTCCTTCGGACCGCGCGCCGAGACCGCCTGATCCGGCGCGTCCGGCCCGGCCGTTAGCCGGGTGACGTAGGGTCGGCCTGTGCTGAGGAGTTCTGGGCTGCTCTACGTCGTCCTGCTGCTGGTCGTGGCTGCCTTCGGGCTGCTCGTGGTCGCGCTGACCACGACCCAGACCCTGTGGGCCTGGGGTTCGGTGCTGCTCAGCGTCGCGGCGGCCGCCGTGCTGCTCGTGGACCGGCAGCGCAGGCGAGCCCAGCTCGTGACCGCGTCGGGCACACGCGCGTCCTCGACCGCTGAGGCGGTGCGGGAGGGCGGTGGCGCGGATGCGGACCCCCAGGGCGGCTCGACGGGCGGACCGGGTGGACAGCAGGCTACAGGTGATCTTGATGAGGCTCCCACCGGGGGTACCCAAGAGGTCACCGCGAGTGATACGCAGGCGGAGCCCGAGGAGGAGGACACCGACGCGGCCGACGCGTTGGTGGTCTCCGACCTCACCGACGAGGTGCGCGTGGTCGACGAGCGGCCGCGCTACCACCTCGCCTCCTGCGGGTGGCTCGCCGAGCGCCCGACCCTCGTGCTGCCGATCAACGAGGCCCGCCAGCTCGGGTTCACGCCCTGCGCGGTGTGCACGCCGGACGCCACCCTGGCGGCCCGGACCCGCGGCAACTGACTTGCCGTCACCGGCTACGCTGGTCGGTGCACAGGTGTTGATCCGGCCATCACCGGGGAGCCTCCGGAAGAACGGGCCGAGCAGGCCTCAGTAGAACCGGACGGGTCGGCCCGTCACAGCCGAGAACGAGCGGCCTCCCTCTCCTGGGGGGCAAGCGGGGTGGTACCGCGGTGTGCCCGGCAACGGGTTCGTCGTCCCCGTCTGGACAGACGAGACGGCGCCGCGAGGAGCAGTACCCATGGCCTACCCCAAGGCTCATTTCAGCAGCGAAGACGTGCCCGCCCAGCCCTCCTTCCCGGCGCTGGAGCGCGAGGCCCTGGACTACTGGTCGGCCGACGGCACCTTCGAGGCCAGCGTCACCAACCGGGACGCGGGCGAGAACGGGGCCAACGAGTTCGTCTTCTACGACGGCCCGCCCTTCGCCAACGGCCTGCCGCACTACGGTCACCTGCTGACCGGGTACGCCAAGGACGTGGTGCCGCGCTACCAGACGATGCGCGGCAAGCGGGTGGAGCGCCGGTTCGGCTGGGACTGCCACGGCCTGCCCGCCGAGGTGCGCGCCGAGAAGGAGCTGGGCATCTCCTCCAAGGCCGAGATCGAGCAGCTCGGCGTGGAGAAGTTCAACGAGGTCTGCCGCACCTCGGTGCTGCGCTACACCAGCGAGTGGCGCGAGTACGTGACCCGGCAGGCCCGCTGGGTGGACTTCGACAACGACTACAAGACCCTCGACCTGGACTACATGGAATCGGTCATGTGGGCCTTCAAGACCCTGTGGGACAAGGGTCTGGTCTACGAGGGCTTCCGGGTGCTCTGGTACTGCTGGCGCTGCGAGACCCCGCTGTCCAACTCCGAGACGAAGATGGACGACACCTACCGGGACCGCCAGGACCCGGCGGTGACCGTGGGCTTCCAGTTGGAGACCGGTGAGCGGGCCCTGATCTGGACCACCACCCCGTGGACCCTGCCGTCCAACCTGGCCGTGGCCGTGCACCCCGAGGTGGATTACGTCACCGTCGAGCACGAGGGCGAGCGCTACCTGCTGGCCGAGGCCCGGCTGGCCGCCTACGCCCGTGAGCTGGGCGAGGACGCCGCGGACCGCGTTGTCGCGCGCTGCAAGGGCGCCGACCTGCTCGGCCGCCGCTACACCCCGCCGTTCGACTTCTTCGCGGGCCGCCCCAACGCCCACCAGGTGCTGGCCGCCGACTACGTCACCACCGAGGACGGCACCGGGCTCGTGCACATCGCGCCCGCCTTCGGTGAGGAGGACAAGGCCGTCACCGACGCCGCCGACATCGCGGTCGTCGTGCCGGTGGACTCGCGCGGGCGGTTCACCGCCGAGGTCGCGCCCTACGAGGGCGTGCACGTGTTCGAGGCGAACAAGACGATCATCCGCGACCTGCGGGCCGCGGGCGCGCTGCTGCGCCACGAGACCTACGACCACCCGTACCCGCACTGCTGGCGCTGCGACAGCCCGCTGATCCAGCGCGCGGTGTCCTCCTGGTTCGTGGCCGTCACCAAGTTCCGCGACCGCATGGTGGAGCTCAACCAGGAGATCAACTGGGTGCCCGACCACGTGCGGGACGGCCAGATGGGCAAGTGGCTGGAGAACGCCCGCGACTGGAACATCTCGCGCAACCGGTTCTGGGGCTCCCCGATCCCGGTGTGGACCTCCGACGACCCGGCCTACCCCCGGGTGGACGTCTACGGCTCGCTGGACGAGCTGGAGCGGGACTTCGGCGTGCGCCCGACCGACCTGCACCGCCCGGTCATCGACGAGCTGACCAGGCCGAACCCGGACGACCCGACCGGCAAGTCGACCATGCGTCGGGTGCCCGAGGTGCTGGACTGCTGGTTCGAGTCCGGCTCGATGCCCTTCGCCCAGGTGCACTACCCGTTTGAGAACTCCGACTGGTTCGAGCACCACTACCCCGGCGACTTCATCGTCGAGTACAGCGCGCAGACCCGCGGCTGGTTCTACAACATGCACGTGCTGGCCACGGCGCTGTTCGACCGGCCCGCGTTCAAGAACTGCATCGCGCACGGCATCGTGCTCGGCGACGACGGGCAGAAGATGTCCAAGACGCTGAACAACTACCCGGACGTCAACGAGGTGTTCGACCGCGACGGCTCCGACGCCATGCGGTGGTTCCTGATGTCCAGCCCGATCCTGCGCGGGGGCAACCTGATCGTCACCGAGCGCGGCATCCGCGAGTCGGTGCGTCAGGCCCTGCTGCCGCTGTGGAACTCCTGGTACTTCCTGGCCCTGTACGCCAACGCGGCCGGTACCCAGGGGACCTGGCGCACCGACAGCCAGCACGTGCTCGACCGCTACGTGCTGGCCAAGACGCACGACCTGGTCGCCGAGGTGTCCGGCGCGCTGGACACCTACGACCTGTCCGGGGCGTGCTTCGCGGTGCGCGACTTCCTGGAGGTGCTGACCAACTGGTACGTGCGCCGTTCCAGGGACCGGTTCTGGGCGGGCGAGCAGGACGCCGTGGACACCCTGCACACCGTGCTGGAGGTGGTCAGCCGGGTCGCCGCCCCGCTGTTGCCGCTGACCACCGAGGTGGTGTGGCGCGGGCTGACCGGTGAGCGCTCGGTGCACCTGGCCGACTACCCGGCCGCCGCCGACCTGCCCGCCGACAGCGCACTGGTCACCGCCATGGACGAGGTGCGGCGGGTCTGCTCGGCGGCGCTGTCGCTGCGCAAGGCGAACAAGCTGCGCGTGCGGCTGCCGCTGGCCAGGTTGACCGTGGCCACCGCCGAGGCCGCGGCTCTGGCGCCGTTCGCGGACCTGATCCGGGACGAGGTGAACGTCAAGGAGGTCGAGCTGACCACCGACCTCGCCGCGCACGGCCACTTCGAGCTGACCGTGAACGCGCGGGCCTGCGGACCCAGGCTCGGCAAGGACGTGCAGAAGGTGATCAAGGCCGTGAAGGCGGGGGAGTGGACCGCCGACGAGAACGGCGTGGTCAGCGCGGCGGGCATCGCCCTGCTGGCGGGTGAGTACGAGCAGAAGCTGGTGGCCACCGACCCGGCGGCCACCGCGGCCCTGCCCGGTGGGGCCGGTCTGGTGGTGCTGGACACGAAGGTGACCGCCGAGCTGGCCGCCGAGGGCGTGGCCCGCGACGTGGTGCGGGTGGTGCAGCAGGCCCGGCGCGAGGCGGGGCTGGACGTGTCCGACCGGATCGCGCTGACCGTGTCGGCGGCCGAGGAGGTGCTGTCCTCGGTGCGGGCGCACCAGGAGTTCCTCGCCGCGGAGACGCTGGCCGAGTCGGTGGGCTACGGAGCGGTCGAGGGCTTCAGCGGCGCGGTCGGTGACGGCGAGCAGGTCACCGTGGCGGTGACGCGAGTCGGCTGAGAGAGTAGCTACAGCGGCGGCGGCCCCGGTCACCCCCACAGCACACCGGGGTCGCCGCCGAGGTCTCCGTACTCTCCCCTCTGAGCGGCAGACCATACGCTGCCGTACGGAACCTGACCATACGGTAGCGTATGGATTCGTGGTGGGGAAGCGTCGCACGCGCGAGGACTGGATAGTCGCGGCGTTGGCGATGATCGCGGAGCGGGGAGTGGCTGCGCTGGCCGTGGAGCCGCTGGCCCAACGGGTCGGCGCGACCAAGGGCAGCGCGTACTGGCACTTCCCCAGCCGGGAGGCCCTGCTGACGGCGGCGTTGCGGCGCTGGTCCGAGCAGGGCACGGCCTGGGTCATCGAGGCCACCTCGCAGAAGGGCGACCCCGCCGAGCAGCTCTGGCTGATGTTCGAGCGGGTCATGATCAACGAGCCGTCCACGGCCATCGAGTACGCCATCATGTCCGCCGCGGGCGATCCGGTGGTCGCCCCGATGTTCCACGAGGCGACCCGGCAGCGGGTGGACTACCTGTCGGGCCTGTTCGAGGGCATCGGCTTCGAGCCGGAGGCGGCCCGCTGGCGCGGGCGCCACCTGTACGGCTTCTTCCTCGGGCACATCCAGCTCGTCAGCAACGACCCCAGCGCGGTGCCCTCCGGGGACCGGCGGCGCGAGTACGTCGAGGCCGCCTACCGCATGATGACCGCCCGGTGAGATTCCCCGTTCGGGTGAAACCCGGGGCGAAGCGCGACTCCGTGGGCGGCATCTGGGCTGGTCCCGGCGGTCCCGCGCTGGTCGTCGCCGTGTCGGCGCCCGCGGTGGAGGGCAAGGCCAACGAGGCCGTGCGCCGCGCGCTGGCCGCGGCCTTCGGTGTCCGCCGCAAGGACGTGTTGATCATCGCTGGTGAGCGCGGCAGGGACAAGGTCGTCGAGCTCTGCTCGGCCCCCGAGGGCACGGCGGACCTGCTTGCCCGCCTGTTGGGCTGAAGCGGCACACTTGTTTGTCCACAATGGACATCCACTGTGGTCGATTAGTACTTTTCTGGCAACTTAACGCACAATAGACACCGGAACGGGTGACAACCGGGAGGTGGGGTGGCCGACCTTTCCATCGCGTTGGGTATCGGAGCAGTGGTTCTCTTGCTCTCCGTGTTCGCCGTACGGGTGTCAGTGCGGGTCGGTCTGCCCTCACTGTTGCTCTACCTCGGGTTCGGCCTGCTGATCGGTGAGGCCGGGCTCGGCATCAAGTTCGACAATGCCGGTCTCACCCAGGCGCTGGGCATCGCCGCTCTGGTCCTCATCCTCGCCGAAGGTGGCCTCACCACCCGATGGTCCGGGGTGAAGTCCGCGCTGGGACTGGGAATCTCACTGTCCACAGTGGCCGTTGCCGTGAGCGTCGCGGTCACCGGGGCCTGCCTGCACCTGATACTCGGCCTGGACTGGCGGATGGCCCTGCTGTGGGGCGCCGTGCTGTCCTCCACCGACGCCGCGGCCGTGTTCAGCGTGCTGCGCGGGGTGGGCGTTGGCAAGCGCCTGGCGGGCGCGCTGGAGCTGGAGTCCGGCCTCAACGACGCGCCGGTGTTCATCGCCGTGGTGCTGCTCGTCTCCGGGGACCCGGTGCGGTGGACCACCCCGCTGCTGGTCGTCTACGAACTCGGCGCGGGCGCGCTGATCGGTGCCGCCGTCGGCTGGCTGGGCGCCTTCGCCCTGCGCCGCGCCGCCCTGCCCGCCACCGGCCTGTACCCGATCGCCGCCGTGGCCATGTGCGTGCTCGCCTACGCGGCCGGGGACCTGTCGCACGCCTCGGGTCTGCTCGCCACCTACGTGGCCGGGCTCGTCCTGGGCAACTCCCGGCTCCCGCACCGCTCGGACACCCTGTCCTTCGCCGAGGGCCTGGGTTGGCTCGCGCAGATCGGACTGTTCGTGCTGCTCGGCCTGTTCGCCTCCCCGGCGCGGCTGCTCAGCGCGCTGGTGCCCGCACTGGTCGCCGGCGCCGTGCTCGTGCTGCTGGCCCGCCCGCTGTCGGTGCTGCTCGCCGCCACGCCGTTCCGGGTGAAGTGGCGCGAGCAGGTGTTCCTGTCCTGGTCGGGCCTGCGCGGGGCCGTGCCCATCGTGCTCGCGCTGATCCCGCTCACCCAGGGCGTGCCCGGGGCGGAACAGCTCGTCGACGCCGTGTTCGTGCTCGTCGTGGTGCTGACCCTGGTGCAGGGCGCCACCCTGCCGGTGGTCGCGCGCTGGCTCGGGCTCGTCCGTTCCGGTCAACCCCGTGAGATCGAGGTGGACGCCGCACCGCTGGACCAGCTCGGCGCCGAGCTGTTGCAGGTGCGCATCCAGCGCGGATCGCGCCTGCACGGCGTGTACCTGTCCGAGCTGCGCCTGCCGGTCGGCGCCACGGTGAGCCTGATCGTGCGCGAGGACGCCGGGTTCACACCCAAGTCCACGACCCGGTTGCAGGAGGAGGACCAGCTCCTGGTCATCGCGACCGAGACCGCCCGCGAAGGGGCCGAACGGCGGATCCGCGCCGTGGACCGCGCGGGCCGCTACGCCCGCTGGAAAGGCGACCCCGGCGACTGACCCCGTACGCCCCCGCCGCGTGTCGGCGCTTCCGGTATCGCGTGTCGGACGTTCCCGTACGGTGTGTTGCGCGCTGCGGGAAGGCGAGAGTCGCTCATGTCTTGCGGATCCTGTACGGGAAGCGCCGACACGCCGTACCGGGACGTCCGACACGCGGTGCTGGGGCGTCCGACACGCGGTGTGGGAAGCGCCGACACGCGGTGCCGGAACGTGCGACACGCGGGTGGTCAGCCCAGGGTGCCGGCGAACAGGGCGCGGTGTACGGCGAGGTAGGCCGCGCACGGGAAGGTCGGGCGGGGCTGCCACCAGTGGTCGGGGCGGCAGGTGGCGCAGCGGCCACGTGAGTCGGGGGAGTGCTCGCCCAGCAGCGTGGACACGGCCTTGGCCACGCCGGGCAGTTCCGCGCGGGCGACCCGGGCCGCCCGCGCGGGATCGGCCTCGGTGCTGAGTCTGGCCAGCTTCGCCAGGTGCCTGTTCAGCTCGTCGTCGAGCTCCCGGAACATCGTGCCGCCTCCCGCTCTCGAAGGCAGCAGTCTGCGCTGTCGAGGTGGCCGACAGACCCGTCCATCACCCGTCTGGACCGGAAATCACTCATTCGGGCCGGTCGGTGAGCTGGCTCTCAGCATGTGGGCGGGGGCTCGACCCGGGCCCGAGGCATCGGCTAGCTTCGAACACGAAGGTCATGAGTGCCAGCGACAAGCCCCGGCTAGCTGGCCGGCAACCCTCCTACCGCGGTGGGGTGCCCCGGGTGAGGACCAGGTCCGTGGCGAGAACGCGACGGGCAAGCGCGGGCCCCTCGTCGGGTCCATGACCCGGAGGCTGACATGACGTCCACGATCCCGCAGGCCCGCACCGGCTACACCGTTCCCGCCGTGGTCGGCGCCCAGCTCTGCGTGCCGCTGGTGACCGGCGACCGCATCGGTTACGCCAACCTCGACCACGCGGCGAGCGCGCCCTGTCTGGAGCGGGTCCGCGACGCCGTCAACGAACTGCTGCCCTGGTACGCGAGCGTGCACCGCGGCGCGGGCCTGGCCTCCCAGGTCAGCACCCGCGTGTACGAGCAGGCCCGCGACACGCTGCGCCGCTTCGTGGGCGCCCGGTCCTCCGACACCGTCGTGTTCACCCGCAACACCACCGACTCGCTCAACCTGTTGGCGCGCAGCCTGCCCAGGCGCACCGCCGTGGTGCTGTTCGACACCGAGCACCACGCGGCGCTGCTGCCCTGGCGCGGGCCGAACGTCCGCCGGGTGCGCACCCCCGACTCGGCCGGTGCCGCCGTGCCCGCGCTGGAGGCCGCGCTGCGCGAGTGCCCGCAGGGCCCACGGCTGGTGGTCGTCACCGGCGCGTCCAACGTCACCGGCGAGCTGTGGCCGGTGGCCGAGCTGGCCCAGGTGGCACGCCGTCACGGCGCGCGCATCGTGCTGGACGCCGCGCAGCTGGCCCCGCACCGCCCGGTGGACATCAAGGCCCTGGACGTGGACTACGTGGTGCTGTCCGGGCACAAGCTCTACGCCCCGTTCGGCGCGGGCGCGCTGATCGGGCGGGCCGACTGGTTGCAGGCCGCGGACCCGTACCTGGTCGGCGGAGGTGCCACGAAGAACGTCGTGGACTGGGGCGACCACCTGGGTGTGGCCTGGTCCGCGGTGCCGGAGCGGCACGAGGCCGGTTCGCCCAACGTGGCCGGCGTGCACGCGCTGGCCGCCGCCTGCGACACGTTCATCCAGCACGGCTGGGACCAGGTCGAGGCGCACGAGCGCACGCTGCTGGCGCGGCTGCGCGAGGGGCTGGCCACCGTGCCGGGGCTGCACGAGCTGAGCCTGTTCGACGCCGAGCACGACCGGGTTGGCGTGGTCAGCTTCACCATCGACGGCCTGGACGCGGGTCTGGTCGCCGCGGCGCTGTCCGCCGAGTACGGCATCGGCGTCCGCGACGGCGCGTTCTGCGCGCACATCGCGACCCGCAGGCTGCTGGGCCGAGCCGGGTCCACCGAGCAGCGCGCGCTGCGCGCCAGCCTGGGCCTGGGCAGCACCGCCGAGCACGTGGACCGGCTGGTCGGCGCGCTGCGCAGGCTGGTCGCCGAGGGGCCGCGCGCCGCCTACCACCAGGTGGACGGCCGGTGGGTGCCGGTGGACGACCAGCGCCCGTTGCCGCCCTTCGTCGCGGGCTGAGCGGGGCTCGGGGGACAATGGCCGGGTGAGTACCGAGCCCAACACCGAACCGGCTGCCGGGCAGGCCATCCTGCCGCGCCGGATCGGGCTGCTGGCCGCCGCCGCGGTCGTCGCACTGCTGCTCGACGTCGTGACCAAGACGGTCGTGGTGTCCAACCTGGAGGGCAAGCCGCCGATCGAGGCACTGGGCGGGCTGGTCTACTTCCAGGTGATCCGAAACCCCTACGCCGCGTTCTCGCTCGGTGTCACCGGCATGACCTGGGTGTTCAGCCTGGTCTGCGTCGGCGTGCTGGCCGCGATCATCTGGGTGGCGCCCAAGCTGCGCTCGCGCGGCTGGGCACTGGGCCTGGGCCTGGTGTTCGGCGGTGCGCTGGGTAACCTGCTGGACCGGCTGTTCCGCGCGCCGGGGGCGTTGCAGGGCCACGTGGTGGACTTCATCTCCGTGTTCGCGCCCAACGCCCAGGTGTTCCCGATCTTCAACCTGGCTGACTCCGCCATCTGCGTCGGCGGCGCGCTGATCGTGCTGATGGCGCTGCTCGGCCGCGACTACGACGGTCGTTCGACCAAGGAGAAGGCAGGGGACAAGTGAGCGAGCTCGCGAGCTCACCATTGAGCACTGGGAGCCCGCTCGCGGGCCGACGAGCGTCAGCGAGGAGTGTCCCGTGAGTGACCTGCGTACCCTGCCGGTGCCCGACGGCCTGGACGGCATGCGCGTGGACGCGGGCCTGTCCAAGCTGCTCGGCCTGTCCCGCACCGCCGTCGCCGCGCTGACCGACTCCGGGGACGTGCTGGTGGACGGCCAGCCCGCGGGCAAGTCGGACCGGCTGGTCGCGGGCAGTTGGCTGGAGATCAGCCTGCCCGCCCCGGCCCAGCCGGTGACCGTGCAGGCCGTGCCCGTGCCGGGCCTTGTCGTGCTGCACGAGGACGAGGACATCGTGGTGGTGGACAAGCCGGTCGGGGTCGCCGTGCACCCCAGCCCCGGCTGGAACGGCCCGACCGTGGTCGGCGGGCTGGCCGCGGCCGGGTTGCGGATCTCCACCTCCGGGGCCGCCGAGCGGCAGGGCGTGGTGCACCGGCTGGACGCGGGCACCACCGGGGTCATGGTGGTGGCCAAGAGCGAGCACGCCTACACCGTGCTCAAGCGGGCGTTCAAGGAGCGTACCGTGGAGAAGGTCTACCACGCGCTGGTGCAGGGCCACCCGGACCCCTCGCGCGGCACCATCGACGCGCCGATCGACCGGCACCCCAAGCACGACTACAAGTTCGCGGTGGTCGCGGGCGGCCGCCCCAGCGTCACGCACTACGAGGTCACCGAGGCGTTCCGCGCCGCCTCACTGCTGGACGTGCACCTGGAGACCGGGCGCACGCACCAGATCCGCGTGCACTTCTCCGCGCTGCGGCACCCCTGCGTCGGCGACCTCACCTACGGCGCCGACCCCGCGCTGGCCAAGCGCCTCGGCCTGAGCCGCCAGTGGTTGCAGGCCAAGACCCTCGCGTTCCACCACCCCGCCGACGGCCAGTGGGTGAGCTTCAGCAGCACCTACCCCGAGGACCTGGCGAACGCGCTGGAGACCCTGCGCGCGGAGAACTAGCGCAGCCGCAACAGGTTCCGCGAGACGAAGTAGCCGATCCCGCCCAGTACGAACGGAAGCACCGCCAGCGCGACGAAAACCCCTGCGCTGGCGGTGAATTCGTACTGGGGGCGGGTGGCGAACACGGTCCGGAGCAGGAACAGCCCCAGCGCCGTGACCGGGATCGTGCCCAGCCACACCACGAGCAGAGCGCGCAGGCCGACCGTGGCCCCGGCGAGGTTCAGGTACTCGCCCCGCGCGTAGTTGCGGGCCGCGAGCAGGCCGCCGCCCATGATCAGCAGCATTAGCGAGGCGCACAGCACCAGCACCACGGCGAAGTTGCCGAACACGTCGTGCGCGGCGGGCAGGCCGAAGCCGACCGCGGCCTGCGCCCCGCCCAGCACGAGCGAGGACAGCAGCAACAGCACGCCGGTCACCGTGGTGCCGGAGGCGATGCGCCGGGCTCGGTGGGCGGACACCCAGTGGTACTCCGGGACCGGCTCCTGCGGGATGTAGGTCATGCGGTGACGTGCCAGTTCATGCCGCTGGGGTCGTTGACGCTGGCGTGGCCGAGCACCTCGGTGTTCGTCCTGGCCCAGCTGCCCAGGTCGTCGTGGATCTTCTGCTTGAGGTTGCCCTGCTCCACGGCGATCGTCTGGGTGAGCGACTGCATCGAGGTGACCGCGGTGACCACCAGCCCGACCGAGACGCCCACGGCGGTGGCGATGGCGGCGATGGCGGCGGGCAGTCCCACCACCGTGCAGGCCGTGGCGATGGCGGCGACGGCGCCGACCGCGAACACCACCAGCGCGGCCTTGATCGCCAGCCAGAAGTTGTCGATGGCGTTGGCCAGGTTCACCAGCGAGGACTTCATCTGGTTGGCCAGGTCCTTGATGCCGCCCAGACCGGACACCTGCGCGGGCACGCTCGCCTTGTACGCCTCGGCGGCCCGGCCGCTCCAGTCCACAGTGGTCCTGAGCTTGTCCAGGGACAGGCTGCCCGCGAGGTCCCCGGCCGGGTTGCCCACCTGGTCGACCCACGCGTCCCCGGCCTGCTTGAGCCGGTCGGAGTCCCCGCGCTGGGTGAGCATCTGGTTGATCCGGTCCCAGAACTCGCGCAGCTTCTGGTTGAGCCCCTCGATGCCGCGGCGGATCGGCTCGATCAGGTCGGACAGGAAGTCCGGCACCCAGCTGAGCACCTCGTTGACCGCGTCGAAGAAGCGCTGCACGTCCCGCTCGATCTCGCGCAGCTTCTCGTCGACCTCGGCGATGATCGCGTTCGACATCAGTAGACCCCCTTGAGGCGGTGCAGGTTCTGCTGCTCCTCCTGCTCGTAGATCGTGGCGGCGGTGCGCAGGGCGGCGGCCACGGCGTGGAAGTTCTCCGCCGCCTGCGCGATCACCGAGGCGAGCTGTTCACGGGCCTCGTTGTAGGTGCGGTCCAGCCCGGCGTCGGCGGCCCACATCGAGACCTGTTCCGGGCCCAGCGCCAGCCCACCCAGCGTCGAGGTGGGACCGTCCAGGCCGTCACCCGCGGCATCCCAGGTGCTCGCGTCCGAACGCAGGGCGTCCAGCGCGACCGAGACCTGGTCGGCGGTCGGCGTGCCGCTCATGCGAGTGCCCCCTCCGTGTTCACGGCACCAGGCCGAGTCCGCGCAGCAGCCGCTGCGGATCGCTCACCAGCGCGGTGAGTTCGGTGATCGCCGGGCTGGTCGGGGTCTGCGCGGACTCGCCAGGCACGCTCAGCCCGCGCAGCAGCCGCAGCACCTCGACCAGTTCGCTCTCGATCTCCGAGTCGCGGGCCACCGCGGCCCAGTCGGCGTCCAGCTCCAGGCTGAGCACCCGGCCACGCTGAGCGCTGCCCCGCACGTGCCCGCCGCCGCTGTGCGCGGGCACGGGGTGGTCCACGACGGCCGACAGCTGGCGGGTGAACCCGTCCAGGTCCGCGGCGGCCGCGTCGATCAACCGCGCCAGGTCCTCGGGGGAGGTGAGCGGCGGTGGCGGTGCCGGGTTGTACTGGGGTGGCGGCGGTTCCTGCTCGGCCTGGGCGGCCAGGGCGCGGATGCTCGCGGTGTTGGCCGCCGCGAGCACGGCGGAGTGCAGGGATCGCGGGTCCACGGTGCCGCGCCAGCCCGGGGTGAGCCGGACGGAGCGGACCTCGGCCGTGGGGGAGACGGTGACGGTCACGACCCCCGCCGGGTCGGCACCGGTCAGGGGCTGTTCGGCGGAAGGCTCGGCGGCACGACCGCTGTCGTACTCCCAGTCCTCGGCATCCTCGAACCCCCAACGACGGTCGTCGCTCATCGGCTCACCACCCCAGGTGCTACCCCCGGTGCCGAACCTACGCGGGGCGGACCGCCGGGCGACATCGCACGACCGGCTGAAGCCTCAGGCGTCCACGGTCCAGGTCAGGCTGCGCTGCGGGTCGTCGGGGCGCGGGCTCCAGCGCACGGCGGTGATCCGCGTGTCCTCCGGCAGCACGTACACGGTGTGCCCGCCCGCGGTCTCGCCCGGCTGCACGCCGATCCGGTGCGGCGGCCGTGAGGACAGCGAGACCGGCGCCTTGGACACGGCGGTGCCGTCCTCGGCGAGCAGCACCAGGTAGAGATCGGGCAGCGAGGAGAACGGCACCCCGCCACGGTTGGTCAGCTCGGTGTGCACCACCACCGCGCGTTCCCCGGCCTGCAAGCGGTAACCCGCCGCGGTGAACAGGAAGTCCGCCGGGTCCACCACTTCCACGAGCTGGATCGACAGCAGCTCGCCCTCCAGGCCCTCGGCCGTCTGCGAGGTACCGACCGTGTGGTTCACCGGCTGCGCCGGTGCCGCCGAGGGCGGGGGCTGGTCGCCGCGGGCCCATGCCGCGCTCTGCGGCGGCCCCCAGGTCCCCGCCTCGGCGGGCGGCGGGACCGGTTGCTGGGTGGGGAACGGGACGCTCGTCGGTGGCTGGGCGTACTGCGGGGGCGGCGGCGCGTACTGGGGCTGGGGCTGCACGTACTGCGGTTGGGCGTGCTGCACCGGCTGGACGTACTGGGGCTGCGGCTGGGCGTACTGCGGCGGAACCGGTTGCTGCATCGGGTATCCGCCGGTCTGCGGCTGCTGGCCGCCCCAGGCCCGCGCGGCGGCGAGGGCGGCGCGGATGCCGTTCGGGTCGCACTCCACGCCCACCACCAGCGGCATGCCGGTGGCCGACAGCGCCACCAGCCGGGCCGCCGCCTCCCGGGGATCCATGCCCAGCCTGGCGGCCACGTCGTGCACGGCGGCGCGTCCCAGCTCGGCGATCATCGCGAGTAGGCGCAGGTCGACTGGATCGGGCGCTGCCACGGATCGCACGCTACCGGTTCGCGTCCCGCGCGTGTTCGCGGCGCCCGGTAAGAGGTTCGGCCGTTCCCCCGGTCGGCGGGTGGGGTGCCCGTTGGCGGCGGGGCGGGCGTTGTCAGAACAACCTGTTGCCCGCCTCGGCGGACGGCTCCTCCAGCTCCAGCAGGAACCGCTTCCGGTCGACCCCGCCCGCGTAGCCGGTCAGCGCCCCGCGCGCGCCGACCACGCGGTGGCACGGCACGAGGATGCTGATCGGGTTCCAGCCGTTGGCGTTGCCGACCGCCTGCGCGGCGCGGGGATCGCCCAGCTCGGCCGCGAGTTGCCCGTACGTGCGCGTCTGTCCGTACGGGATCGTGGTGAGCAGCTGCCACACCTTCTGCTCGAACTCCGAACCTCGGGGCGCGAGCTCCAGTTCGAACGTGGTGCGCTCGCCGGCGAAGTACTCGCGGAGCTGCCGTGCCGCCTCGGCGAGGACCGGGTCGGCCCCGTCGGGGACCCGCGGCCCCAGGTCGGTCAGCCGCGGTGTCCTCCCGTGGCCCGCGAAGTAGAGGCCGATCAGCGCCTGGCCGTCGGCGACGAGCGTCAGCTCGCCCACCGGTGAGTCCACGACCGCGTGTCGAACGCCCATGGTCGCCCCCTTCATTTCTGGGCTGCGCAGCCCACTATTAATGGGTTGTCAAGCCCATTCTGCGCTAGGGTGCGGTCATGACGAAGCCGGCGCCCAAGCTCACGCCGAAGGGGCTGGCCACTCGCGCGCGCATCGTCGAGGCGACCGCGCGGCTCATCTACGAGCACGGCGTGCACGGCACGAACAACGAACTGATCCGCAGGACGACCGGCGTGAGCGGATCACAGCTCAACCACTACTTCCCGGACAAGGAGGGACTGGTCCGGGCGGTGATCCAGTGGCGGGCCGAGGAGGTCATCGCCGCCCACCGCGCGAACTTCGGCGCGCTGGACAGCATCGACTCGCTGCGGCGCTGGGCGGACTGGTACGGCGCCGACGAACTCGCCGCCGAGCGCGGGTGCGGCTACGGCTCGCTCGCCGCCGAGATCATCAAGAAGGATCTGGACCTGCACGAGGAGTTGGCGGCCGGGTTCGCACGCTGGCAGGAACTGTTCCGGGATGGCCTGCGCGCGATGCGCGATCGCGGCGACCTCCGGCCGGACGCCGACCCCGGCCACCTCACCCGCGTGCTGATGGCCGCGCTCCAGGGCGGCATGCTGCTGGCCCAGGCCGCACGCGACCTGGCACCCCTGCGCGAGGCGCTCGAGGGCGCGATCGCCTACCTCACCACGTTCGCGCCCGGACCCCGGTAACCCCATCGCAACACCGCCAGCCACCAACGGCAAAAACCGCTGCCTACGGTTGCCCGCGATCCGGCCGTGCCACCGGGAGGCAACCGTGACCGAACTCGCCGAGAGAACCAGCACCGGCCCCAAGCGCCGCTACGCAAAGCTCGCCGCGGACGAGGACAGCGAGGACTACTCCCTGCGCTACGCGGCCTCCTCGTTCCGCAGGTGGTCCCCGTTCGCGGTGGCCACGACGGCGCTGGGCGGCATCGCCTACCTCGCGGACTTCGCGATCGGCGCCAGCATCGTGCTGGTGCACGGCTTCTCCTCGGCGGTGCTGGCCATCGGCATCGCCGCGCTGGTGATCTTCCTGACCGGCATCCCGATCGCGGCGGCCTGCGCGCGCTACGGGGTGGACATGGACCTGCTCACCCGGGGCGCCGGTTTCGGCTACTTCGGGTCGACGCTCACCTCGCTGATCTACGCCAGCTTCACGGTGATCTTCTTCGCCCTGGAGGGCTCGATCATGGCCCAGGCGTTCCAGTTGGCGTTCGGGCTGCCGCTGGCGCTGGGCTACCTGCTGACGACCCTGATCGTGTTGCCGTTCGTGCTGTACGGGATGCGGGCGCTGGCCAAGGTGCAGCTGTGGACCCAGCCGGTGTGGCTGGTGGGCCTGGTGCTGCCCTTCGTGGTCGTGCTGGCCACGCACCCGGAGCGCTTCGCGGAGTTCGCCTCCTTCGGCGGCACGCAGGGCGCGGGCTCCGGCCTGTCGCTGACCGGGGTGGGCCTGGGGGCGGGCGTGGCCCTGTCGCTGATCGGGCAGATCGGCGAGCAGGCGGACTACCTGCGCTTCATGCCGGAGAAGACCGCTGCCAACCGCAGATCCTGGTGGGCCGCGGTGATCGCGGCCGGTCCCGGCTGGGTGGTGCTGGGTGCGCTCAAGCAGATCGGCGGCGCGTTCCTGGCCTTCTGCGCGCTGGGCGTGATCGGACACGCCGCCGCACTGGAACCGATCGCGCCCTACGTGGCGGCGGTGCGCCCGGTGTTCGGCGGCCTTGCCCTGCCGATCGCGGCGCTGTTCGTCGTGATCTCCCAGATCAAGATCAACACGACGAATGCCTACTCCGGGTCGCTGTCCTTCGCCAACTTCTTCTCCCGCGTGCTGCACCGCCACCCGGGCCGGGCCTGGTACGTGCTGGTCAACTGCGGCATCGCGTTGGTGCTGATGGAGTTGGGCGCCTTCGCCTTCCTCAACGACATCCTGGGCTTCTACTCCAACGTGGCCATCGCCTGGATCGGCGCGGTCGTCGCGGACCTGGTGATCTGCAAGCCGCTGGGCCTGAGCCCGCCGTACGTGGAGTTCAAGCGCGCCTACCTGTACGCGGTCAACCCGGTCGGCTTCGGCTCCATGGTGGTGGCCTCGGTGGTGTCGGTGGTGGCCTACTTCGGCGCGTTCGGGCCGGTCCTGGCCGCGTGGAGCCCGTTCCTCGCGCTGTTGCTGGCGGTGGTCCTGGTGCCGCTGACCGCCAAGCTCACCGGCGGGCGCTACTACCTGGCGCGCCCCAACCTGGTGTCCGGGCCGGACTCCGGGGCCACCGACCTGACCGCCACGCACACCTGCACCGTGTGCGAGGTGGACTACGAACTGCCCGACCTCGTGGACTGCGCACACCACGGCGGCGCGGCCTGTTCCCTGTGCTGCACCTTGGAAACCGCCTGTGGGCAGGCCTGCCAGCGGCCGGGCGCCGGGCCCGTGTCGCTGACCCTGCGCCCCCGACCGGAGTGAGTCGTTTTACGCGGGCCGTTCGAGGACCTCGCCAGTCCTCGAACGGCCCGCATCACCCCCGCCAGCTGGTCTCATCCGGTGCTCGGCAACTCCGCGAGCACCCGCTCGATCACCTCGGTCAGGCCGCTGCCCGGCGGGTGGGCCAGCGCCTCCAGTTCCGCGAAGGTCTCCACGTACGTGCTGGTCTCCTCGGGGTTCTCCCGGATCAGCACGTCCCCGCCGGGCTGTTCGAGCAGCACCGCGAAGTCCTGCTCCTCGTCGGGGAACTCCATGATCGTGAAGGAGCCGCGCAGCCCGGGGTGCGCGCCGAGGCTGAACGGCAACACCCGCAGGCTGACGTTGTCCCGCGCGTCCAGCTCCAGCAGCCGGTACAACTGGGCCCTGGTCACCTCGGGGCCGCCGACCCAGCGCCGCAGCACCGCCTCGTCCAGGGCGAACACCGTCTCGGGTGGCGTGGCCCGCTCCCACAGTTGCTGGCGGCGCATCCGCACCTGGACGCCCAGCTCCACCAGTTCGGGGTCCGAGGTGTACAGCCGGATGACGGCCCGCGCGTAGTCCTCGGTCTGGAGCAGCCCGGGCAGTTGCAGACCCTGGCAGACCCGGATGCGCGAGGCGGCGTCCTCGTAGCCGAGGTAGGTCAGGAACTGCTGGTCCAGCACGCCCCGGTAGGCGCTCCACCACTCCTGGCGCTGGCTGGCCTTGGCGGCGCCGACCAGTTCCCGCACCCGCTCGGCGTCGGTGACGCCCAGCTGGCCCAGCAGGGCCTTCAGGTCGGTGGTGGAGATGCCCACGGCCCCGGTCTCGATGCGGATGACCTTGGACAGTGACCAGTCCAGCGCCTCGGCGACCTCCTTGAGGGTCTGCCCGGCCTGCTGGCGGGACCGCCGCAGCTCGGTGCGCAGCCTGCGTTGCAGGACGACCGGGGACACGTCCTTGGTCATCGCGCACCTCCCCCCTGCGACGGCGATCTGCTATATGGCAGATCGAACAGTGTCACCATGCTACCTGGCGCACGGGGGTGCTCGTGGCGGTTCGGGCCAAGCGAACGGGCACGGGGTGCTGCTCTGTTCGAGGCCAGGTATTCCGGGGCGAACCCGTTCGGGCCTTCTGTTATTGACGTTGACGGTTTTTGACTACGGTCGGGTGCAGATGTGCTCCCTCACTCGGCGGTAGAACATCGCGGGGAACCGTGGATAGTGTGGTTTCCGTGGTTGATGTCCCCGAAAACGTTGTCCAGGCCTGTTCTGCCGCGAGCGCTGAACTCGACGCGGCCGGACCCGCCTGGCGCAAGAGTTCGCTGAGCAGCACGAACCCCAACTCCTGTGTGGAAGTCGCCCGGCGTGACTCCTGCGTGCACGTGCGCGATTCCAAACACCGCGAAGGCGGCCTGCTGGCGTTCGAGCCCCGTGCCTGGAAAGCCTTTGTTGACGGTTTGTGTTCGGGCAGAATGCTCGATTTCTGAGCGGTTCGCGCTACTTCCCGCGCGCGGCGTGACAGGCCGTGAGGAACGCGGCCACCGGCCAGCCGGCGATCTCCTCCGCGAGCACGTCCAGCGCGAGGTCTTCCAGTCCTCGCCAAGCGCACGCGGCTGCGACCCATGTCCAGCTTCGTGCCGGTGGCCGCCCAGCGCTGTCGGAACTGCTCCTCGCGGCCCGCGTAGCCGCCCATCAGGTAGAGCGAGACGTGGTTCTTCTGAGACTCGAGGCTCACGTACGGCTGCGGCTGCTCGTCATCCGGTGTGGGAGGGGGAGGGCGAGCGCGGAGCTCTCCCGCCCTCCCACACCAAGTCAGCGATGACGCAGGAGTTCCGGCGACCTGGCGAGGTCGGCTTCCCGTGGGCCGATCACGACGCGTCCACGGCGATTCCGTTGAGCGCCTTGATCTCCCCGAAGAAGGCGGGGGACGGGGAGACCTGGATGGTGGACGGCACTTCCATGATCGTCTGGCGTCGGCCCATGACGACCTTGAGGTGCACCGGGGTGTTGCCGGTGTGCCCCTTCAGCGCGGCCTTGAGGTCGTCCACCACGTCCGAGGTGACCCGTTCCGCGTTGAGAACCAGGACCAGCGGAAGCGGGGCGCCGGTGTCGTGCTCGATGTCGGTGAGGTCGAGCGGGGCGACGTCGCCGCCGAAGATGGCCATCTTGTCCTCGCGGAAGTTGATCCGGCCCTTGACCAGGATGGCCGCGTCCTCGATCAGTTCGTGCGAGAACACCTGGTAGGACTTCGGGAAGAACAGGACCTCGACCGAGGCGTCAAGGTCCTCCAGGGTGACGATGGCCCAGGACTCACCCTTCTTGTTCACCCGCCGCTCCATCGAGGCGATCATCCCGGCGAGGATGACCTCCCCCTCCTTCGGCGGCGAGTCGATCAGCTCGGCGATGGACTGCGGCGCGTTCTTGCGCAGGATGCGTTCCGCGCCGTCGAGCGGGTGCGCGGAGACGTACAGCCCGAGCATCTCCCGCTCGAAGCTGAGCAGTTGCTTGCGGGGCCACTCGTCCTCGGTGAGCTTCAGGTGCGCCAGCGGCGAGGTGCTGTCGTCGGCGGCGCCTTCGTCATCACTGCCGAACAGGTCGAACTGCCCCATGGCCTCGTGCCGCTTGAGCGGAACCACCGCGTCCACGGCTTCCTCGTGGATCTGGACCAGCGAGAGCCGCGTGTGGTTGAGGGAGTCGAAGGCCCCCGCCTTGACCAGCGACTCGATGACTCGCTTGTTGCAGGCCGTCAGGTCCGACTTGTCCAGGAAGTCGTTGAAGGAAGCGTAGTTCCCCTTGTCCTGACGGGTCTTGATGATCGACTCGACCACGTTGGCGCCCACGTTGCGGATGGCGCCCAGACCGAAGCGGACGTCCTCGCCGACTGCGCTGAAACGCTGCACGGACTCGTTGACGTCCGGCGGCAGCACCTTGACACCCAGCCGTCGGCACTCGGACAGGTAGACGGCCGACTTGTCCTTGTTGTCACCGACCGAGGTGAGCAGTGCGGCCATGTACTCGGGGCGGTAGTTGGCCTTGAGGTAGGCCGTCCAGTACGAGATCAACCCGTACGCCGCCGCGTGCGACTTGTTGAACGCGTAGCCGGCGAACGGCAGGATCGTGTCCCAGAGCGCCTGGATCGCCTCGTCGGAGAAGCCGTTGCCCTTCATCCCGGCGTGGAAGCCCTCGAACTCCTTCTCCAGGACTTCCTGCTTCTTCTTGCCCATCGCCTTGCGCAGGACGTCCGCGCGTCCCATGGAGTAGCTGGCGACCTTCCGGGCGATGAACATGATCTGCTCTTGGTAGACGATCAGGCCGTAGGTCTCGGCCAGGATCTCCTTGAGCGGTTCCTCGAGCTCGGGGTGGATCGGCTTGATCTTCTGCCGCCCGTTCTTGCGGTCGGCGTAGTCGTTGTGGGCGTTCATGCCCATCGGGCCGGGCCGGTACAGCGCACCGACGGCGACGATGTCCTCGAAGCTGGTGGGCTGCATCCTGCGGAGCAGGTCGCGCATCGGGCCACCATCGAGCTGGAACACGCCGAGGGTGTCGCCGCGGGAGAGGAGTTCGTAGGTGGCCTTGTCGTCGAGCTGGAGCTTGTCCAGATCGATGTCCCGGTCGCGGTTGGCCTTGACGTTGTCGATGGCGTCACCCATGACCGTCAGGTTGCGCAGCCCGAGGAAGTCCATCTTCAGCAGGCCGAGCGCTTCACAGGACGGGTAGTCCCAGCCGGTGATGATCGAGCCGTCCTGGGGCCGCTTCCACAGCGGGATCGCTTCCTGCAACGGGTCGCGGGACATGATGACCGCGCAGGCGTGCACGCCCGCGTTGCGGATCAGGCCCTCCAGGCCACGCGCGGTCTCGTAGATCGTGCCGACCTCGTTGTCGGTCTCGATCAGGGCGCGGACCTCGGCGGCTTCGCCGTAACGCTCGTGCTGCGGGTCCTTGATGCCCGACAGCGGGATGTCCTTGGCCATGATCGGCGGGGGCAGCGCCTTGGAGATCCGGTCCGCGATGGCGAATCCCGGCTGCCCGTACAACACGCGCGCGGCGTCCTTGATGGCGGCCTTGGTCTTGATTGTGCCGAAGGTGATGACCTGGGCGACCCGGTCGTGACCGTACTTCTCGGTGGCGTAGCGGATCATCTCGCCGCGCCTGCGGTCGTCGAAGTCGATGTCGATGTCGGGCATGGCGGTGCGCTCGGGGTTGAGGAACCGCTCGAACAGCAGGCCGTGCGGGATCGGGTCGATGTTGGTGATCCCCAGGGAGTAGGCGACCAGCGCGCCTGCCGCGGAGCCACGGCCGGGGCCCACCCGGATGCCGACCTCCTTGGCGTAGCGGATCAGGTCACCGACGACGAGGAAGTAGGCGGGAAAGCCCTTCTGGAGGATGACGTCCATCTCGAACTCGGCCCGCTCGACGTACCCGTCCGGAATACCGTCGGGGAACCGCCGGTGCAGCCCGGTCATGACCTCCTTGCGGAACCAGGTCTCCTGCGTCTCGCCCTCGGGCACGGGGAAGATCGGCATGCGGTCGTGGTGCGCCCACACGTCATCGTAGGACTCGACCCGTTCGGCGATCAGGAGCGAGGAGTCGCACGCCTCGGGGATTTCCTTCCACAGCTCACGCATCTCCGCGGCGGACTTCAGGTAGTAGCCGTCGCCGTCGAACTTGAAGCGCGTCGGGTCGCTGAGGGTCTTGCCGGTCTGGATGCACAGCAGGGCTTCGTGGTTCTGCGACTGGTCCTTGGTGACGTAGTGGGAGTCGTTGGTCGCCAGCGGCGGAATGCCGAGCTTGCGGCTGATGTCGAGCAAGCCCTCGCGCACCCGGGTCTCGATGCTCAGGCCGTGGTCCATCAACTCGAGGAAGAAGTTCTCCTTGCCGAAGATGTCCTGCCAGGCGGCAGCGGCCTCCAGCGCCTCCTTCTCGTGCCCCAGCCGGAGGCGGGTCTGCACCTCACCGGAGGGGCAGCCGGTGGTGGCGATGATTCCCTCGGCGTGCTCGGCGATGAGTTCCCGGTCCATTCGCGGCCACTTGCCCAACTGGCCCTCGATGGAGGCGCGGCTGGACAGCGCGAAAAGGTTGCGCAGGCCCGTCGCGCTGGCGGCGAGCATGGTCATGTGGGTGTACGAGCCGGAACCCGACACGTCATCCGATTTCTGGTGCGGTTCGCCCCAGAAGATTTTCTTCTTTTCGTAGCGCGAGGCCGGTGCGATATACGCCTCGATGCCGATGATCGGCTTGATCCCGGCCTTCTTCGCTTCCTGGTAGAACTGGTCGGCCCCGTACATGTTGCCGTGGTCGGTCATGCCGACAGCCGTCATGCCGAGCCTGTCCGCTTCCTTGAACAGGGGGGCGATCTTCGCCGCACCGTCGAGCATCGAGTACTCGGTGTGCACGTGCAGGTGGACGAAGGACGGATCGGACACGGAGTGACCTCCCAAGGGTGCGGCGAGCAGCCGCTCGTGCGTGCTGGGGCGACGGGGCTGGGGGCAAGCCTAGCCCTGTTGGAAACCCCCGACTGGCAGGCTCACCGAGGCGACCGGCTCCGCTGGAACGGGCACCGCCGACCCGGCTGGGGTCCGGACATGTCGGGCCGCGTCGCCGTGGCCGCACGACCTGAGGTCCGGGCTGCCGTTCGTCGCTGGTGTGGCGGCGTTGACGAGCCCGGCGAGCCGCACGCCTGCCCCGGACACGAGCCCCTCGGTGTCACCGAGGTCACCTGGGGCCAGGGCGGCTGGCCCTGTTGATCCGGTGGCGCCGCTGAACCGCGGCAATGCGGGATCTGGTCCACCTCATATCTTTTTTGTCGGCGCGAATCCGTCGAATTCTGCGATTTCGCTGCCCATTTTGTGCGGGGTGCGAGGATGGCCGGGTGACTGGCGAACTGGCATCGCGGTACCGGTTGGTGGCCGAGGCGCCCGGTGTGCGGGACTACCTCGCACTGCGGGAACGCTCCGGGCTGACACCCCGTACCGAGGAGCAGGCCACCGCGGCGCTGCCGGGCAGTTGGGCGGCGTGTCACGTGGTGGACGGGGAAACCGGCGCGACCGTCGCGATGGGGCGGGTGCTCGGTGACGGCGGCTGGTACTTCCACGTCGTCGACATGGCGGTGCTGCCCGACCACCAGCGTCGGGGACTGGGCGATGCGGTGCTCAAGTTCCTGCTGGCGACAATTCGCGAGAAGGCGCCCGCGGGGGCGTACGTCAACCTCCTCGCCGACCCGCCGGGCAGGCGCCTGTACGGCAGGCACGGCTTCGCCGAGACCGCCCCCGGATCGATCGGCATGGCCCTGGTGCTGGACTGAACCTGCCCGCGTGGCGTGTTCAGGGCTGGACCACGCCGGGGCAGGTGGTGCGCGCAGTGCCAGCAGGTTGTGCACGACTTCCTGTTGTGTGGAAACGAAGTGGTGCATTCTGTCCTTTGTGGACAGACGTTGGGCGCACGGGAAGAAGTGCGCCTGCACGGTGGCATCACGGAGTTGAGTGCCATGCGGCCCACGTGCTGAGTGTGGCGCACTTCTGCCCGCTGCCAGGGGCAAACGCGAGATCTACGAGTCTGCGGCGATCAGCAACTGAGCGGCGAGGTCCGCGCCATCGGGGCGCACTTCTCCGGCGAGGAGTTCGGCCTTGGCCGCCACGTCCGGCCGCAGGGCGTGGCTGAGCGCCTCGGTCAGTGAGTCGGCGGTCGGCGCGCCGGGCGCGTGCGCGGTACCGATCCCGAGTTCGTGGACTCGTCGCGCCCAGTAGGGCTGGTCGACGTGCTGGGGGATGACCACCTGGGGCGCTCCGGCCCGCGCGGCCGCGGTCGTGGTGCCCGCGCCGCCGTGGTGCACGACGGCCGCGACCCGCTGGAACAGCGCCTGCTGGTTGACCTCCCCGATGGACAGGCAGTCGGGCTGGTCGTCCAGCAGCGCCAGTTCGGCCCACCCGCGCAACACGATCGCGCGGCGGCCGAGCGCGCGGGCCGCCTGGATCATGTTCCTGCTGAGGTCCTGCGGCGCGCGGATGCTGCCGAAGCCGAAGTAGACGGGTGGTTCGCCCGCATCGAGGAAGGCCTCCAGTTCCGGGGACAGCGGACGCTCGTCCGGCAGGATCCAGGCGCCCGTCTGGACGACGTCCTGGGCCTCGGGCTCGGGCCAGGGCCCCAGCGTGGGGTCGGCGGCCAGCCAGGGCTTGTCGGTGAACAGGTAGCTCCGCACGTCGGTGACCGGTGCCAGGCCCGCGGCGGACCGGTGCGAATTGAGCAGGGCGCCCCAGGTGTTGTTCCAGCGTTGTGCGTCCCGAGCCCAGAGCGTGCGGTTGTCGATCGACCCGTCCGCCGGTTTTTCTCCCAGCATCGGATATACGGGCGGCGCATGGTGCGGAGAAGGCAGCGCTGTCGGGCAGTAGCTGGCCATGACATAGCGAATTCCCATTTGCTCGGCCACCGTGCGAGCGGCGATCATCAGGTATCCGCCCGCCACGATGACGTCACAGCCCGCTGCTGCCTCGGTGACCGCCTCGAACTGGGCGGCGACCGAGGCCGCCACCAGCTGACCTCGCTGTTCGGGCGTGGGCGGGACGGCTGACGGGCTGGTTTTCCCGGTCGAGGACAGCTCGGGTCCGACGGGCGTGAACGGGATGCCCAGGCCCTCGACCCAGTCGCGGAAGTCAGGGGGCGCGCACACGCGGACTTCCTGTCCCAGGGCCGTCAACCGCACCGCCAGCGCCACCACCGGCTGGACATCGCCACGCGACCCGATTGTCGACAGCAACGCACGCATCGAAATTCTCCTCCGCAATTGCCCCGGTAACGCCCGGAATTCTGGGCCAGTACCGGGGCCTTGCCGCAAGCCCCCCACTCCGCTATAAGTTGAAGTGGGAGGAAGGCTCGGTGCTTCCGGGTTGGTCGTTCGCGGCGGTGTCGATTCCCGGACCGCGTGCCCACAAGATCGGTGCCGGTCCCTTCGGGCAGCGGTTTTGTGTGCTGCGTCACAAGTCGGCACGCTCGGCGGGGTAGCGGCGTTGGCTGAACAGGGCGGGGTAAACGGGGTTTACCCACGATGCGATGATCCCGTTCACGCCAGACGAGGAGGGGTACCCACCATGCAGAGCACAGACTCCCACCAGGAGCTCTTCACCCCCGAGTTCATGCAGGACCCGCACACCCTGCAGGCCCGGCTGCGCCAGGACGCGCCCGCGCACGAGGTCATCTCGCCGAACAACCTGCGCATGTGGGTGGTCAGCCGGTACGAGGACGCGCGGGCGATGCTCGCCGACCCGACCGTGCTCAAGGACTCGGCCAAGCTGCGGGAGGTGATGGAGGCCAACCTGGTCGACCAGGAGAACCGCCGCGAGTTCGCGGTCGAGCTCTCCCAGCACATGCTCAACAGCGACGGCGCCGACCACTCCCGGCTGCGCAGGCTGGTGACCAAGGCGTTCACCGCCCGGCGCATCGAGCAGATGCGGCCCCGGGTGGAGACCATCACCAACGAGCTGCTGGACGCGGTGTCCCCGGGCCAGCGCGTGGACCTGTTGGACGCCTTCGCCTTCCCGCTGCCGATCACCGTGATCAGCGAGCTGCTTGGCGTGCCCGACGACGAGCGCGAGGACTTCCGCCAGTGGTCGAACTCGCTGGTCGGCAACGGCACGCCCGAGGAGGTCCAGCACGCCGGTGAGGCCATGGTCGCCTACCTGGGCAGGCTCATCGCCGACAAGCGGGCCAACCCCGCCGACGACATGCTCACCGCCCTGGTACAGGCCACCGACGACAGCGACCGGCTCAGCCCGGTCGAGTTGGTGTCCATGGCCTTCCTGCTGCTGGTGGCCGGGCACGAGACCACCGTGAACCTGATCGGCAACGGCACCCTCGCCCTGCTGAACAACCCCGAGCAGTTGGCCGCGCTGCGGGCCGACCGCTCGCTGATGCCCACCGCCGTGGACGAGTTCCTGCGCTTCGACAGCCCGGTGAACATGTCCACCTTCCGGTTCACCACCGAGCCGGTGGAGCTGGACGGGGTGACCATTCCCGCCGGACAGGTCGTGCTGGTCGGCCTGGGGTCGGCCAACCGCGACGGTGACCGGTTCGAGCATGCCGACCAGCTGGACATCACCCGGCCCGTCGGCGGGCACCTCGGCTTCGGCCACGGCATCCACTACTGCCTGGGCGCCCCGCTGGCCAGGCTGGAGGCCGAGATCGCCTTCACCGGGCTGCTCGACCGCTTCCCGGACATGAAGCTCGCGGTGCCCGTGCCGGAACTGCGCTGGCGCAACAGCATCCTCATGCACGGCTTGGAGGAGCTGCCCGTCGTGCTCTGACCCGGATGGCCCACACCCGGCATCGTCCACCTGGGCGGTGTCGGGTGACCCGGTCGGTCTTGCGGGGGATCATCGAGGTATGACCGAGCCAACGAGGGTGGCCCTGCCCGGCAGTGTGCGAGCGGCCGTCACCGACCTGACCCCGGCCGGCGAGCTGGACCCGACGACCGAGGTGGCGGCCACAGTCGTGCTGCGGCGCAGGGCGCAGTTGCCGACCGAGTTGGTGCTGGGCCCGCGAGTGATCGACCAGTCCGAGCTGACCGAGCGCTACGGCGCGGATCCGTCCGATGTGGACCTGGTACGCGGGGTGCTGTCCCGGTACGGGATCGAGGTCACCGAGGTGCACCTGGGATCCCGCCGGGTCGAGGTGCGCGGCCCGGTGTCGGCCGTGCAGGCGGTGTTCGGCGTGCGGCTGGACCTGGTCAGCAGCGGCGGGGTGCGGCACCGGCACCGCGAGGGCGAACTCGGGGTGCCCGCCGAGCTGGACGGCGTGGTGCAGGCCGTGATCGGCTTGGACGACCGCCCGCAGGCCAGCGTGCCGCGCGCCGCGGACACCGCCACCGCCACGAAGCCCAAGGCGTACACCGTGCCGCAACTGGGCAAGATCTACGGTTTTCCCGGGGGCTCCGACGGCACGGGCCAGACCGTGGCGATCCTCGAACTCGGTGGCGGCTACTCCGACCAGGACCTGACCCAGTACTTCAGCTCGCTCGGCGTGCGGGCGCCCTCGGTCACGGCCGTCGGCGTGGACGGCGCGAGCAACGCCCCGTCCCCGACCGCCAGCGGCGAGGACATGGAGGTGGCGCTGGACATCGAGGTCATCGGCGGCCTCGCGCCCGGCGCGGCCGTGGTCGTCTACTTCGCGCCCAACACGGACAAGGGCTTCCTGGACGCGGTCAGCGCCGCCGTGCACGCCACGCCCACCCCGGCCGCGCTGAGCATCAGCTGGGGTTCCTCGGAGGACAACTGGACCCAGCAGTCCCGTGCCGCCATGGACGCGGTGTTCGCCGACGCCGCGGCGCTGGGCGTGACGGTCTGCGCGGCCAGCGGGGACTACGGCGCGGGCGACGGTGAGCGGGATGGCAAGCGGCACTGCGACTTCCCGGCGTCCAGCCCGCACGTGCTCGCCTGCGGCGGCACGACCCTGGTCGCCGACCCGGACAGCGGGGTGATCAGCTCCGAGACGACCTGGAACAACGGCACCGGCAAGACGGCCACCGGCGGCGGGGTCAGCACCGCGTTCGGCCTGCCGGACTACCAGAAGGCCGCGGGCGTGGCGCTGTCCGGGCGCGGGGTGCCCGACGTGTGCGCCGTGGCCGATCCCGCCACCGGCTACCAGATCCTGGTCAACGGCAAGCGGTACGCCTCCGGCGGCACGAGCGCGGTGGCCCCGCTCTGGGCGGCGCTGGTGGCCAGGATCGCGCAGCTGCTGGGCCGCGGGCTCGGCCTGGTGCAGCCGATCCTGTACGCGGGCGCCAAACCGGGTTCGGCCGCGCCCGGGTTCCGCGACGTCACCAGCGGGGACAACCAGGGCTTCCCGGCCGCGCCCGGCTGGGACCCGTGCACCGGGCTCGGCTCGCCGGACGGCGCCGCCCTGCTGGAGGTGATCCGCCAGCGGCTAGCCTCCCAGCCGTGACACCGGAGGAACTGCTCGCCCTGGACCGCGCGCACGTCTGGCACCCGTACGGCCCGATGCCCGGCCGGATCGACCCGCTGGTGGTCGAGTCGGCGCGGGGGGTGCGGCTGCGGCTGGCCGACGGCCGCGAACTGGTCGACGGCATGTCCTCGTGGTGGTCGGCCATCCACGGCTACCGGCACCCGGTGCTCGACGCCGCCGCGCACGCCCAGGTGGACCGGATGAGCCACGTGATGTTCGGCGGGCTGACCCACGAGCCCGCGGTCCGGCTGGCGGCCCGCCTGGTGGAGATCACCCCGGAACCGCTCAAGCACGTGTTCCTGGCCGACTCCGGCTCGGTCTCGGTCGAGGTCGCGATCAAGATGTGCCTGCAGTACTGGCAGTCCCTCGGCCGCACCGGCAAGCGCCGCCTGATGACCTGGCGCGGCGGCTACCACGGGGACACCTTCCACCCGATGAGCGTGTGCGACCCGGACGGCGGCATGCACTCGCTGTGGCGCGGGGTGCTGCCGGAGCAGGTCTTCGCCGACGCCCCGCCCGCGGAGCTGGACGCGCGCTACGTGCAGCACCTGGTGGACACCGTGGAGCAGCACGCCGAGGAACTCGCCGCGGTGATCGTCGAGCCGGTGGTGCAGAACGCGGGCGGCATGCGCTTCCACGACCCGCGCTACCTGCACGTGCTGCGCGAGGTCACGCTCGCCAACGACGTGCTGCTGGTCTTCGACGAGATCGCCACCGGGTTCGGCCGCACGGGCGAGCTGTTCGCCGCCGACCACGCGGGCATCAGCCCCGACGTCATGTGCGTTGGCAAGGCGATCACCGGTGGCTACCTGACCATGGCCGCCGCCCTGTGTACCGAACGCGTCGCCGAGGGCATCTCGCGCGGGCAGGTCCCGGTGCTGGCGCACGGCCCCACGTTCATGGGCAACCCGTTGGCCGCCGCGGTGGCCAACGCCTCGCTGGACGTGCTGCTGGGCCAGGACTGGCGTGCGGAGGTCAAGCGGATCGAGGCCGGTCTGTCCGCGGGGCTGGCCCCGGCCCGCGAACTGTCCGGTGTGGCCGATGTGCGGGTGCTCGGCGCGATCGGTGTCGTGCAACTGGACCATCCGGTGGACATGGCCGCCGCCACCCGCGCCGCGGTCGCCGAGGGCGTGTGGCTGCGGCCGTTCAACGACCTGATCTACACCATGCCCGCCTACGTCACCGGGGATGACGACCTGGCTACCGTGTGCGCCGCAATCGTTTCAGCAGCGCGAAATTCCTAGGCAAACGGTCCGAAAGTCGTGTTGTCAGGCGAAGTTCGCTCGCTTACGTTCCCCGCATGAAGGGGAGACCTGTGAGAAGCCTCGTCGTGGCGGCCGTGTCCGCCGCGACCGTGGTCGTCGCGGCACCGTCCGCACTGGCCGCACCGGCGCCCGCGCCGAGCACGATCAGCTGGGCCGCGTGCACCGACCCGACACTGGCCGCGGCCGGTGCGGAGTGCGGCATGTTGTCCGTTCCCGTGGACTACTCGCACCCGAACGGCAAACAGATCCAGCTGGCCGTCAGCCGGGTCAAGCACAAGACGACCGAGGACAAGTACCAGGGCGTCATGCTGACCAACCCCGGCGGTCCCGGTGGTTCCGGTCTGCTGCTTGCCGCGCGCGGCAACCGGGTGCCCAACCACGCCGGTGACGCCTACGACTGGATCGGCTTCGACCCGCGCGGTGTCGGCGCCAGCGTGCCCGCGCTGACCTGCGACGCCAACTACATGGACTACAACCGGCCCAACTACCTGCCGCTGACCCACCAGATCGAGCAGACCTGGCTGGACCGGTCGAAGAAGTACGCGCAGGACTGCGCCGCGAAGAACCCGGCCGACCTGCTGAACAACATGAAGACCACCGACACCGTCAAGGACATGGACAGCATCCGGCGCGCGCTGGGTGCCAAGCAGCTCAACTTCTACGGGTACTCCTACGGCACCTACCTGGGCCAGGTGTACGGCACCCTGTTCCCGCAGAACGTGCGGCGCATGGTGCTCGACTCCACTGTGGACCCGCGCAACGTGTGGTACCAGGCCAACCTGAACCAGGACATCGCCTTCGACAAGAACCTCAACACCTGGTTCGGCTGGGTCGCGCAGCACGACGACGTGTACCACCTGGGCAGGACCCAGGCCGCGGTCAAGCACGTCTTCGACGAGCAGTTGCTCAAGCTGTCCTTCCAGCCCGCGGGCGGCTACGTCGGCCCGGACGAGTTCATCGACGTGTTCCAGCAGGCCTCCTACTACCAGCTGCGCTGGCTGACCCTGGGCGACGCGTTCTCGAAGTTCGTCAACAAGGGGGACTGGCAGACCCTGAAGACCCTGTTCGAGGCCTTCGGCGGGCGCGGGGACGACAACGGCTACGCCGTGTACCTGGCCGTGCAGTGCACCGACGTGCAGTGGCCCACCAGCTGGAACCAGTGGCGGCTCGACAACTGGCGGACCTTCCTACAGGGCCCGTACTTCACCTGGCAGAACGCCTGGTACAACGCGCCCTGCGTGTACTGGCCCGCCAAGCCGGGCAAGCCGGTCCAGGTCGATGGCGGCAAGGTCGCCAACGTGCTGATGATCGACGAGACCCTGGACGCCGCCACCCCGTACGAGGGCAGCCTCGAGGTGCGCAGCCGGTTCCCCGGCGCCGTGCTGATCGCCGAGCCGGGTGGCACCAGCCACGCCATCACCCCGCGCGGCAACGCCTGCGTGGACAACCGGATCGCCGACTACCTGGCCACCGGTGCGCTGCCCGCCCGCAAGCACGGGCGGACCGCCGACCTGGAGTGCGCGCCGCTGCCGCAGCCCGTGCCCCCGGCCCCGACCCCGCCCGCCGCCTCGCTGACGGCCAAGACCTCAGCGGTACCGAGCTAGCCCCACTGTCATGAAAGTGCCGTTCGAGACATCTAGTGTCTCGAACGGCACTTTCATGACACGACCGTTGGGCCGTGTGGGTGAGGCCGCCCACCAGAACGGATGACCCGGTGGTCCCGTTGTCATCACATGGGCATCGTTGCGGGCCACCGGCGGGTGCGCCTGTCGTAACCTGACTGGTCGTGAACATCCTCGTGATCACCGGCACGGGCACCGGGGTCGGCAAGACCATGGTCACCGCTGCCGCGGCGGCACTGGCGGTGGACAGCGGCCAGCGCGTCGCCGTGGTCAAGCCCGCGCAGACCGGGGTCGGCCCGCAGGAGCCCGGTGACCTGGACGAGGTGGCCCGGCTGGCAGGCAAGATCACCACCCGTGAGCTGCGCCGCTACCCGGACCCGCTGGCCCCGGACACGGCCGCGACCAGAGCGGGACTGCCCCAGCTGCACCCCGCGGAGATCGCGGCCGAGGTGGCGGCGCTGGCCGAGGACCACGACCTGGTGCTGGTCGAGGGCGCGGGCGGACTGCTGGTGCGCTTCGACGACGCGGGCGCCACGCTGGCCGACGTGGCCTGGGCGCTCAACGCGCTGGTGCTGATCGTGGCCGACGCGGGCCTGGGCACGCTGAACACGACCGCGCTGACCGCCGAGGTGCTGCTGCGCCGCGGCGTGGAGTGCGCGGGCGTGGTGATCGGCAGCTGGCCGGGCGAGCCGGACCTGGCGTGCCGCTGCAACCTGGTCGACCTGCCGGAGGTCGCGGGCGGCCCACTGCTGGGCGCCCTGCCCGAGGGAGCGGGCCTGCTGGACCCCAGCGAGTTCCTGGAGGTCGCGCGCACGGCGATGTCCCCGTGGCTGGGCGGAACCTTCGACCCCGACCTGTTCGCCGAGCAGTACACGGCGTGACCTGGGCCTCGTGACGCAGCACTCAGCGTTGCGGTGAGGCAGACTTGCCCGCACGTAGCACCGAGTGAGGAGTGGCTCGTATGACCGCAGTGCCCGACCAGGCCGTGGACACCGACGTACTGGCCGTTGCCCGCGAGCAGGTCCTGGAGCGTGGTGAGGGGCTGTCCGAGGAGCAGGTGCTCCAGGTGCTGCGGTTGCCCGACGACCGGATCCCGGAGATGCTGGAGCTGGCCCACCAGGTGCGCATGCGCTGGTGCGGGCCCGAGGTCGAGGTCGAGGGCATCGTCAGCCTGAAGACCGGCGGCTGCCCGGAGGACTGCCACTTCTGCTCGCAGTCCGGCCGCTTCCCCTCCCCGGTGCGCTCGGCCTGGCTGGACATCCCCGGCCTGGTGCGCGCCGCGCGGCAGACCGCCGAGACCGGAGCCACCGAGTTCTGCATCGTGGCCGCCGTGCGCGGCCCGGACGCCCGGCTGCTGTCCCAGGTCCGCGACGGCATCAAGGCCATCCGCGAGGACGGCAACGACATCCAGATCGCCTGCTCGCTGGGCATGCTCACGCAGGAGCAGGTCGACGAGCTGACCGCGATGGGCGTGCACCGGTACAACCACAACCTGGAGACCGCCCGCTCGCACTTCCCGAACGTGGTCACCACGCACTCCTGGGAGGAGCGCTGGGACACCCTGCGCATGGTGCGCGAGGCGGGCATGGAGGTCTGCTGCGGCGGCATCATCGGCATGGGCGAGTCCCTGGAGCAGCGCGCGGAGTTCGCCGTGCAGCTGGCCGCGCTGGAGCCCGACGAGGTTCCGCTGAACTTCCTGATCCCCAACCCGGGTACCCCGTACGAGAACTTCCCCGTGGTGGAGGGCACCGAGGCCCTGCGCACGGTCGCCGCGTTCCGGCTGGCCCTGCCGCGCACGATCCTGCGCTTCGCGGGCGGCCGCGAGCTGACCTTCGGCGACCTGGGCGCCAAGCAGGGCATGCTGGGCGGCATCAACGCGATCATCGTCGGCAACTACCTGACCAACCTGGGCCGGCCCGCGGCGCAGGACCTGGAGATGCTCGACGAGTTGCAGATGCCGATCAAGGCGCTGAACGAGACCCTGTAGCCGTGGACACCGAATTCTGCTGCTGGTGCGGCAAACCGGGCGCCGAGGGCGATCACGGGTACTGCGCGGGCCGGCTCGCGATGATCGACCCGCCGCGGCACTGCGGGGCCTGCGGGCGGCGCATGGTCGTGCAGGTGACTCCGAGCGGGTGGTCCGCGCGGTGCAGCAGGCACGGGGAGCACACCTCGGCACCGGCCGTGGGCTAGGGTCTGGCAGGTGGCTGAACCCAGCGGGGACCGCGCGACACCGGTCCGGATCCCGCCTGCCGTCGAGCAGGACGTGCCGCCCGCGATCATGGCGTTGCTGCCCCCGCTCACCCCGCCCCGGCCCCGCGTGGTCGTGCGCAGGGACCTGCTGCCCGCGCTGAGCGTGCTGTCCTTCGTGGCGCTGGTCGGGTTGCCGGTGGGCTGGCTGTGGTCGGTGCTCGCGCCCGGCCAGCGCGTGCTGGTCAGCGGCACCGATCAGCTCCCGCTGCTGGACGAGAGCTACCACCGGTTCGACGACCTGGTCATCTTCGTGCTGCTCGGGCTCGGGGCCGGCTTGGTCGTCGGCGGCGCCGTGTGGCTGTTGCGCGAGCGGCGTGGGCCGGTGGTGCTGTTCGCCGCGGTGCTGGGTTCGGCGCTGGCCGCCTGGCTGGCGATGCGCGTGGGCGTGTCCTGGGCGGGCGCCCGCTTCGCGCTGACCGGGGCCCCGGCGAACGGCTCGGTGATCGACCTCGCGCCGGTGCTCGAGTCGGGCTGGGTGGTGCTGGCCCAGCCGCTGGCCGTGGCCCTGGCCTACGGCACGCTGGCCGCCTGGAACGGCATGGACGACCTGGGCCGCCGCCTCGGCTGACCGGGTCCGGAAACCCGCGCGTGTCGGCGCTTCGCGTGCGGTGTGTCGGCGCTTGCCGTGCGGTGTGTTGGGGGTTTGCGCGCGATTTCCCAGCAGGTGGGACTGCATACCGGAAGCGCGAACACACCGTACCGGAACGTCCGACACGCGGTTCCGGAAGCGCCGACACGCGGTGCCTGAGTGTCCGACACGCGCGGGTTCGAGCTCAGTTGTAGTTGGGCTTGGTCGTGAACTCGGGCAGGGCGGCGGGGATGGCCCGCAGCGCCTTGAGGATGCCGGTCTCGCGGTTGAGCACCCGGCGCACCATGCGCAGCCGCCGCAGCGGGTTGACCTCCTCCAACAACTGCTGGCGGTCCTCCATGCTGAGCAGGCAGTCCGCTGCGATCAGGTGCGCCAGCGACTTGGCGTCGGCCTCCGCCTCGGGCTCGGTCCAGTCCTCCTGGCGCCAGGCCGCGGAGCAGTACCTGCGGTGCGCGGCCCGCGCCGCCTCGGTCAGCGCGGGCACGGCCTGCACGCTGGCCCCGGACGGCTCGCTGTCGGGCACCCACTCGACCTTGCCCATCAGGTACGGCGCGCTGCTGGAGTCCAGCGCCAGCAGGCGGAACCGCTGCTCACCCCGGGTGACGATGTCGAACCGGCCGTCGGACAGCCGCTTGACCTGGCGCAGGCTCGCCGAGCAGCCGATGTGCTGCACCTGGGCGAACTCCTCCACGTCGGTCATCCAGCCCTGCCGGATGGCGACCACGCCGAAGGCCCGCCCGCTGATCGCGCCGGTGACCAGGTCCACGGTCAGCTGGCGGTAGCGCGGCTCGAAGATGTGCAGGGGCAGCGAGGCACCCGGCAACAGCACCGTGCCCAGCGGGAAGATCGGCAGCGTGTCGGCCACCCGTTCACGGTACGGGGCCAACTCAGGCCGTGCTTGGTGGTCGCAGCACCGCGAAGGGGTCGGTGACCAGCATTCCGTGCCCGGTGAACCGGAACAGCGCAGCTGGGCGGCCGCCCGCTGGGCCAGGTGGAGCAGTGTGCCCAGTTGGTTCCAGCAATCCTCGTCTGGACAGCACGCGTTGCAGGTTGGTCGCCGCGACCCCGTAGCCCAGGGCCGCGGAGTACAGCTCGCGCAGCGCGGAGATCGTGAACTCCGGCGGGGCCAGCGCGAAGCCCAGGTTCGTGTAGGACAGCTTGGCGCGCAGCCGCCCGCGTGCCCGCTGCACGATCGCCTCGTGGTCGAAGGCCGTGGCGGGCAGCTCGTCCACCGGGTACCAGGCGGTGTCGGCGGGCACCTCCGGGTCCACGTCGCAGGGGATCAGCCCGAGGAAGGCGCTGGCCACCACCCGCGGTCCGGGCACCCGGTCGGGCGCGCTGAACACCGCCAGTTGTTCCACGTGGGCCAGCTTGCGCACGTCCACCTTCTCCGCCAGCTGACGGCGGATTGAGGTCTCCACGTCCTCGGTGTCGCACAGCCGTCCACCCGGTAGTGACCAGCGGTGAGCGTGCGGCTCCTGAGCGCGCTGCCACAGCAGGACCTGCAGTGATCCGTCTCTCACCTGGAGTACCGCGGCCAGAACTTCATTGCCTGTTAACCCCGGACGGCTGCTAGGATCCTGCATGTTTTCGATCCTAAGGCGAAAACCTGGGGATCCGCAACGGAGGAGGACGAGATGGCCGCTACTGCCACTGTGGAGCGGACCGAGTTCGGCTACACCGGCGTGCAGCCCGACGCGGACTGGCGGGAGGAGGTCCTCGCGCTCGCGGCCAAACGCGACGCGGTGATCCTCGCGCACAACTACCAGCTGCCGGAGATCCAGGACATCGCCCACCACACCGGTGACTCCCTCGCGCTGAGCCGGATCGCGGCGCAGTCGCAGGCCTCGACGATCGTGTTCTGCGGCGTGCACTTCATGGCCGAGACGGCGAAGATCCTCAGTCCGGACAAGACCGTGCTCATCCCGGACGCCCGCGCGGGCTGCTCGCTGGCCGACTCGATCACCGGCGCCCAGCTGCGCGAGTGGAAGGCCGAGCACCCGGGCGCCGTCGTGGTGTCCTACGTCAACACCACCGCCGAGGTGAAGGCGGAGACCGACATCTGCTGCACCTCCTCCAACGCCGTGGACGTGGTGGCCTCGATCCCGGCCGACCGCGAGGTGCTCTTCTGCCCGGACCAGTTCCTCGGCGCGCACGTGCGCCGCAAGACCGGCCGGGACAACCTGCACGTGTGGGCCGGGGAGTGCCACGTGCACGCGGGCATCAACGGGCCGGAACTGGCGGGCAAGGCGAAGGCCAACCCGGACGCGGACCTGTTCATCCACCCCGAGTGCGGCTGCGCCACCTCGGCGCTCTACCTGGCCGGTGAGGGCGCGCTGCCCGCGGAGAAGGTCAAGATCCTGTCCACCGGGGACATGCTCACCGCGGCGCGGGACACCAACGCGCGCCAGGTGCTGGTGGCCACCGAGGTCGGCATGCTGCACCAGCTGCGCAGGGCCGCGCCGGAGATCGACTTCCAGCCGGTCAACGACCGGGCCTCGTGCCGGTACATGAAGATGATCACGCCCGCGGCCCTGCTGCGCTCGCTGCGGGAGAACGCCGACGAGGTGCACGTGGACGCCGACACGGCCGCCCGCGCCCGCAAGTCGGTGCAGCGGATGATCGAGATCGGCCAGCCCGGCGGTGCCGAATGAGAATCGAACCGCGCTGGGAGGCCGAGGCCGACCTGGTGGTGGTCGGCACCGGGGTGGCCGGGCTGACCGCGGCGGTCGACGCGCACGCGCTGGGCCTGCGCGTGCTGGTGGTCACCAAGGCCACCGCCGTGGACGGCAACACCCGCTGGGCGCAGGGCGGGGTGGCCGTGGTGCTGCCCGGGGAGCACGACGAGGGCGACACGGTGCGCCACCACGTGCAGGACACGCTGACCGCCGGTGCGGGCCTGTGCGAGGAGGCGGCCGTCGCCGCGATCCTGGCCGACGGCCCGGCCGCGGTGACCAGGCTGCGGCGCTTCGGCGCGGTGTTCGACGCGGGCTCGAACGGCAGGCTCGCGCGCACCCGTGAGGGCGGGCACAGCGCGTTCCGCGTGGTGCACGCGGGCGGGGACGCCACCGGGGCCGAGGTGGAGCGGGCCCTGCTCGCCGCCGCCAAGGACAACCGGATCACCATGCTGGACAACCACATCGCGGTGGAGGCGTTGCGCACTCCGCACGGCGAGGTGTCCGGGCTGCTGGTGCTGGACGGCCGGGGCGTGCCGGGTGTGCTGCGCGCGCCCGCAGTGCTGCTGGCCACCGGCGGCATGGGCCAGATGTACCAGGCCACCTCGAACCCCGAGGTGGCCACGGCCGACGGGCTGGCGCTCGCGCTGCGGGCCGGTGCCGTGGTCAGCGACCTGGAGTTCGTGCAGTTCCACCCGACCGTGCTCTACACCGGGGCCGAGGCGCGGGGCCGCTGCCCGCTGGTGACCGAGGCCGTGCGCGGGGAGGGCGCGATCCTGGTCGACGCCTTCGGTGAGCGGGTCATGCTCGGCGTGCACCCGCTGGCCGACCTCGCCCCGCGCGACGTGGTCTCCGCGGCGATCACCCGCCGCATGGTCGAGACCGGCACCGACCACGTGTTCCTGGACGCCACGCACCTGGACGGCGAGGCGTTCCGCAAGCGGTTCCCGACCGTGCACGCCGCCTGCGCCGCGGTGGGCGTCGACCCCGCCGTGGACCCGATCCCGGTGGCCCCGGCCGCCCACTTCTCCTGTGGTGGCGTAGTGTCCACTGTGGACGGCCGTACCCAGGTGACGGGCCTGTACGCCGCCGGTGAGGTCGCCCGCACCGGCCTGCACGGGGCGAACCGGTTGGCCTCCAACAGTTTGCTGGAGGGCCTGGTCGTCGGGGCGCGGGCCGCCCGCGCGGTCGCCGCCGACCTGGCCTCGGGCCTGCTGGGGGATCCGGCGCTGGCCGAGTCGCTGCCCCCGCTGGCGGCCCCGGTGGCCGAGCGGGACGTGTTGCAGCGCACCATGAGCCGCCACGCCGCGATCGGCCGCAACCTGGACGGGCTGGGCGCCGCCGCCCAGCTGATCGACCACGCCACGGTCGTCCGTCCACTGAGGACACGTCAGGCCGTGGAGGACGCGGCGCTGACGATGGCCGCGGGCATCCTGCTGACCGTCGCCGCGCACCGCACCGAGTCGCGCGGCTGCCACGTGCGCACCGACTACCCGGAGCGCAACGACATCGCCTGGGGCCGCAGCGTTTCCGTGCGGCTGGACGTGGCGGGACAGCCGTTCCTGTTCGACACACCGGTACTGGGAGGCGTGGCGTGACCATCGATCTGGACGATCTCCAGCGGGTGATCGACACCGCGCTGGCCGAGGACCTGCGCTACGGGCCGGACGCCACCACGGCGGCCACCGTGCCCGCGGACGCCGTGGCCGTGGCCAGCTTCACCCCGCGCAGGCCCGGCACCATCGCGGGCGTACCGGCGGCACTGGCCGTGCTGGACAAGGTGCTCGGCGACTACGAGGTTCTGTCCACAGTGGAGGACGGAACCCGGCTGGCCGCGGGCGAACCGGCGCTGGTGGTGCGCGGGCAGGTCCGCGGCCTGGTGACCGCCGAGCGCACCGCGCTGAACCTGTTGTGCCACCTGTCCGGCGTGGCGACGGCCACCGCGGCCTGGGTGGACGCCGTGGCCGGAACCGGTTGCGCCATCAGGGATTCCCGCAAGACCCTGCCCGGACTGCGACTGTTGCAGAAGTACGCGGTGCGCTGCGGCGGCGGGGTCAACCACCGGCTCGGGCTCGGCGACGCGATCCTGATCAAGGACAACCACGTGCAGGCGGCCGGTTCGGTGACCGCGGCGTTGAAGGCGGCCCGCGCGCACGCCCCGCAGCTGGTCTGTGAGGTGGAGGTGGACAGCCTGGAGCAGCTGGACGAGGTGCTGGCCGAGCGCGCGGAACTGGTGCTGCTGGACAACTTCACGCCCGAGCAGTGCGCCGAGGCCGTGCGCCGGACCCGTGCCGCGGGCACGCCAACCGAGCTGGAGGCCTCCGGCGGGCTGACCCTGGACGTGGCCAGGGCCTACGCCGAGACCGGGGTGGACTACCTCTCCGTGGGCGGGCTCACCCACTCCTCACCCGCCCTGGACCTCGGCCTGGACATGTAAGGTCACCGCCAGGGGAGGGGACATGGGCGAGGACCAGGCCAGACTCATCGACAGCCTGCTGGCGGCGGTGCGGGCCGCGCCGACGGACACCACGCTGCGCACGCACCTCGCGCAGCTGCTGGTGGCCCAGGGGCGCAACGAGGAGGCGATCAGCCACATCGCCGTTGTCCTGCAACAGGAACCGGGTTCGGAGTCGGCGCGGGCGCTGATGGTCCAGGCCATGGGCGCCCCGGTCGCGCCCGCGCCCGAGTTCGACTGGCAGCGCGCCGAGCGGGAGCTGGACCTGCCGGTGCCCACCGAGTTCGCCGAGGGGGCACCGGCGCACGAGGTGGCCCGCTCCACCGTGCGGCTGGCCGATGTCGGCGGCATGGAGCAGGTCAAGCAGCGGCTGGAGGCGGCCTTCCTCGGGCCGATGCGCAACCCGGAGCTGCGCAGGATGTACGGCAAGAGCCTGCGCGGCGGGCTGCTGCTGTACGGCCCGCCGGGCTGCGGCAAGACCTTCCTGGCCAAGGCCGTTGCCGGGGAGCTCGGCGCCGGGTTCCTCACCGTGTCCCTGGCCGACGTGCTGGACATGTGGATCGGCCGCAGCGAGCGCAACCTGCGCGAGGTGTTCCAGCTCGCCCGCCGCAGCGCGCCCTGCGTGCTGTTCCTGGACGAGATCGACGCGCTGGGCCGCAAGCGCACCCAGCTGGCCAACTCCGGCATGCGCAACACGGTCAACCAGCTGCTGTCCGAGATGGACGGCGCCGACGCCGAGAACGAGGGCGTGTTCGTGCTGGCCGCGACCAACCACCCGTGGGACGTGGACCCCGCGCTGCGCAGGCCGGGGCGGCTGGACCGCACCGCGCTGGTGCTGCCGCCCGACCTGCCCGCCCGGGTGGCGATCGTGCGGTACCACCTGCGCGACCGGCCGATCGCGGGCATCGACGTCACCGGCATCGCCCGGCGCACGGAGGGCTACTCCGGCGCGGACCTCGCGCACCTGTGCGAGACCGCGGCCGAGCGCGCGCTGCTGGACTCGGTGCGCAGCGGGCAGCCACGCATGATCGACATGCCGGACCTGGAGGCGGCGCTGCGGCAGGTGCGGCCCTCGCTGCGGCCCTGGTTCGACACCGCGCGCAACGTGGCGCTGTACGCCAACGAGGGCGGTCAGTACGACGAGCTGGTGGCGTACATGAAGAAGCACCGGCTGCTGTGAGCGGGGTCTACGAGCGGGCGCAGGCCCTGATCGACCTGGGCCGGCACGAGCAGGCCGTGCAGGTGCTGATCGAGCATCTGGGCGGCCAGCCCTACGACGTGCAGGCGCTGAACCTGCTCGCGCTGGCACACCTGAAGTCCGGCAACAACCACGCCGCGCTGGAGGCCGCGAACTCCAGTGCGGCGCTGACGCCCGACCACGAGTGGCCGCACCGGCTGCGCAGCGTGGCGCTGGCGGCGCTGGGCGCGGGCCCGGACGCGTTGGCGGCGGCGGAGCTGGCGGTGTCGCTGGCGCCGCACGTGTCGCTGACCCACGCCAACCTCGCCACCGTGCTGACCACGCTCGGCCGCCCGCAGGACGCACTGGCGCCCGCCAACACGGCGATCGGCCTGGCGCCCAACGTGGCCGACCGGCACGTGCAGCTCGCGCGGATCTCCCTGGCGCTGAAGGACCTCGCAACGGCACGGGCCGCCGCGCAGCGCGCGGTGCAGCTCGAACCGGACAACGCCGAGGCCGTGCGCGCGCTGGCCGCGACCGACCTGTCCTCCGGCAAGCTGCGCAGCGCGACCGAACTCCTGCTGGGCGCCGTGCGGATGGATCCCCGGCAGCTGGCCTCCGGGGCGGCGCTGGACGTGGTCGGCGGCCGGTACGCCCGCCGCCTCGTGCTGGGCCTGCTGCTGCTCCTGCTGTGCACCACGGCAACCCTGTCGGTCCTCGCGCTGGCCCCGGACTTCCTGCCGCACCTCGGCGACACCCTGATCGCCCGCGAGGTGATCGGCGCCGCCTTCGTGGTGCTCACGGCGGGTTTGCTGGTCGGCTGCGTGCTGAGCACGCCCGCGCAGCTGCGGCACCACCTCGCCGCCCTGCCGGGACGCGTGCCGCCCGGCGGCTGGATCACCGTTGCCTTGGCGCTGCTGGACATCGCCGGGCTCGCCGTGCTGCCCACCCAGGCCGCCCGGGTGCCCGCGGTCCTCACCGGGTTCCTGCTCGCGCTGTTCCTGCTCGGGCTGGTGGCCCGCACCCAGCCCAAGCTCGGTGGCGCGGCGGCACTCGTGGTGTTCTTGCTCGCCGTGTGGCTGGTCGTCCGCCCGTACTGGCCGAGCCAGCACACCGCCGCCCCGCCCACGATCACGATGCCCACCTTCACCGTGCCGAGCCTGCCGCCCGGCATGGGCACCGGCACCGCCGCCGGGGCGTGGACCGAGCAGTTCTGCAAGCGGCTGGACCCGATCACCGACCCGACCGCCACGCTCCCGCCGCTGCCGCGCTACGGCACGCCGCCGGAGGACATCGCCATGCTGTACCGCCAGTTCATCGCCGTGCTCGTCAGCAAACGGGACAAGGCGACCACCCAGTTCGAGACGGTCCAGCCGCCGCCGACCGCGGACGGCCCGGCCATGCACGCCGCCCTCATGCAGGCACTGGTGGCGGACCGCTCCGCCGTGACCGCGCTGCTGCGCGAGGTGGACCCGATCGCGACCGCGGACAACCCGTATCCGCTGCTGAAGTCCCTGGACGACAAGGTGCGCGACACCGTGAAGCAGGGCCTGACCAGGATCCGTGCCGTGCTCGACAGCTCACCGGAGCTGCGCGAGGCCGCGAAGACCTCGCTGAGCTGCGTGTTCCTGAAGTGACCTTGCCGGGGACTCAGAACCGGCGGTTGGCCAGCACCGGGATGGCCTTGCGGGCCTCGTCGGCCATGGCCGGGTCGATGTCCACCACGAGCAGGTCCGGGTCCGCGCCGAGCTGGCCGTGCACCCTGCCGAACGGGTCGGCCACCATGCTGTACCCGACCCCGGTCGGCGCGTTGCCCTCGCCCGGCTGCTCCGGCGGGGCCTGGCCGCAGGCCACCACCCAGCTGGTGCTGTCCACGGCCCTGGCCCGCACCAGCAGCTCCCACTGCTCGCGCTTGCCGGGGCCGTCACCCCAGGAGGCGCCCAGCACGATCACCTTGGCGCCCTGGTCGGCCAGGGTGGTGAACAGGCCGGGGAAGCGCAGGTCGTAGCAGATGGCCGCGCCAAGGCCGACCCCGTTGAACTCGACCACCACGGTGGGCTTGCCGGGGGCCACCGTGCGGGACTCGGTGAAGCCGAACGCGTCGAACAAGTGGATCTTGTCGTACCCCAGGTGCACCCTGGCACAGGTGATGAGCATCGTGTTGCGCACGCGGTCGTCGTCGGCGGGGGTGAACATGCCCGCCATGGCCACGACCTCGTGCCGCACGGCCAGCTCACGCAGTTGCGTGGCCCACGGCCCGTCCAGCGGTTCGGCCACCGGGCCCAGCGGCACGCCGAAGCAGGCCATGGTCGCCTCCGGGAACACCACCACCTCGGCGCCCTGCGCGGCGGCCTTGGCCATCGCCTCGGCCACCAGCTCCAGGTTCGCCCACTTGTCCGGGGTGGAGGTGATCTGGCACAGGGCGATCCTCACGGCTGGCTCCTTGGCTGTGCGTGCGCTGTTACCGTCGTGTATACCGCCAGTATGCAAGCCACGGGAGGGGTTGTGAACTCTGGGCGGGACAAGGCGTACGAGTACCTGCGGGACACCATCCTCGCCGACCCGGCCAGCCAGGGCCAGTTCATCAGCGAGCAGGAGGTCGCCGACCGGGTCGGCGTCTCACGCACCCCCGTCCGCGAGGCCCTGCTGCTGCTGGCCGCCGAGGAACTGGTGCGCCTGGTGCCCAAGCGCGGCGCCTACGTGGCCCCGATGACCGCCCGCGAGATCACCGAACTGGTGGAGCTGCGCGGGCTGCTGGAGCGGCACGCCGCCGAGCAGGCCCTGGCCAGCGGTGCCGTGCCGCTGGCCGAGTTGCGGGAGGCCCTGGACCGCCAGCGCGCCGAGCCCGAGGTCCGGCAGTTCATCGACTGGGACCGCCGTTTCCACACCGCGCTCGTCGCCGCCACCGGCAACGCCATGCTGACCAGGGTCTACACCGGGCTCGGCGCCCGGCAGGTCCGCGCCGGGCTCACCGCCCTGCACGCCGCCGCCGACCGCCGCGAGGCCGTGCTCACCGAGCACGAGGCCATCCTCGCCGCCCTCGCCGCCAACGACCCCGCCGCCGCCCGCGCCGCCATCACCGCCCACCTCGACAGCACCCTGCGAGTGCTGCTCGCGGGGGCGTGAGGCGGCCCGCCCTCGCCGCACCTCACACCGCTCGGACAGCTAGGGTCCAAGGCGTGCGTCGTCTCCTGGTTCCCGCCGTCGTGGCCGTCCTGCTCGCGGCGGGGTGCAGCGGCGATCCGGTGCCGAGCGCGCCGGCGCCGGTGGACAACACCGCGATGGTGCTGGCCGACGCCTCGGAGCCGGGCTCGCTCAACCCGCTGCTGGGCTACGCCCCGTACGGCGCCGCGAGGTTCTACGACGGGCTGATGGAGTTCGGCCCGACGAAGGTGCCGCAGACGGTGCTGGCGGCCCAGCAGCCGCAGCCCGCGCCGGACGGCCGGTCGTGGACGGTGAAGGTCCGCCAGGACGGGGTGAGGTTCTCCGACGGCAGCAAGCTCACGGTGGACGACGTGGTGGCGACCTACCAGGCGCTGCTGGACCCGGTCTACGCCTCGCCGCTGCGCGCCTCCTACGACATGCTCAGCGCGGTCGTGAAGGTGGACGCGAGCACGGTGCGCTTCGACCTGGCGTACCCGTACCCGGCCCTGCCGACCAAGCTCACCCTGGGCATCCTGCCGCACACGGCGCTGACCCCGCCCGGGCCGCTGGCCAACTCCCCGGTCAACGCCAAACCGGTGGGCACCGGCCCGTACCAGTTGGTGAGCTGGACCAAGGGCGACCGGATGGTGTTGCAGGCCAACAAGTCCTACTTCGGCGGGGCCCCGAAGGTGAGCAAGGTGACGGTGCTGTTCCAGCCCGACGACGCCAAGCGCGCCGAGCAGGCGCGGGCGGGTCAGCTGGACGGGGCCGAGGTCTCCCCGCAGCAGGCGGTGGCCTTCGCCAAGGTGGACGGGGTCCGGGTGATCACCCAGGACAGCGCCGACTTCCGCGCGATCACCCTGCCCACGGCCAACCGGGTCACCGGGGACAAGGCGGTGCGGCTGGCGCTGAACTACGCGGTGGACCGCAAGGCGCTGATCGGCTCGGCCCTGGCGGGCAAGGGCTCCCCGGCGTACACCCCGATGCCCGGTTCCATGCCGGAGTTCATCGAGACCCAGGCGACCTACCGCTACGACAAGGCCGAGGCCGCGCGCGTGCTGGAGCAGGCGGGCTGGGTGCCCGGGGCCGACGGGGTGCGGGCCAAGGACGGGGTGCAGGCCCGGTTCACCCTGCTCTACCCGACGGGGGACACCGAGCGGGCGGCCGTGGCGCAAGCGTTTGCCACGCAGGTCAAGGCGATCGGGGTGCAGGTGGAGGCCACGGCCCTCGCCCCGGAGGCGATCACGGCGCGGGGCGGGGCGGACGCCCAGGTGCTGGGCGGCGGCGACCCGTTCAACCCGGACACCGGCTTCGCCCCGGTGCTGCACACGGGCGGCGCGCTCAACCCCGGCGGCTACAGCAACGCGCAGGTCGACACCGCACTGGACAACGCGCGCAAGGCCACCGACCCGGCGCGCCGCGCCACCGCGTACCGGCAGGCCCAGCGCGCCTACACCGCCGACCCGGGCCTGGTCGTGCTGGCCTTCGTGAACCACACCTACGTGGTGCACGACGAGTGGACCGGCTACCAGCCCGTGACCGAACCCGCCGTGCACGGGGCCCTGGGCTGGGGCCCGTGGTGGAACCTCCAGACCTGGGGACCGCGATGATCGATCTGACCGCCGTCCGACTCGACACGCCCGCCGCGCGGCGGCACGTCTTCCTGGACAGCGCCGGGTCCTCGCTGCCGCCGACCCCGGTGGTCGAGCAGGTGCTGGCCCACGTGCGCCGGGAGGCCGAGGTCGGCGGCTACCTCGCCGCCCAGGAACGCCTGGACGACCTGGAGCGGGGCTACTCGGTGCTCGCGCGGCTGCTGGACTGCCGCCCCGAGGAGATCGCCTTCACCGACAGCGCCACCCGGTCCTGGCTGGCCGCCGTGGACGCCGTGCCGCTGGCCGAGGGCGATCGCGTGCTGGTGACCGAGGTCGAGTACGCCGCGAACGCGATCGCGTTGCTGCGTAAGGCCGAGGAGACCGGGGCGAGCATCGAGCCGGTGCCCTCCGAGCCCTCCGGCGAGATCAGCCTGGACGCCCTGGACCGCATGCTGGACGAGCGGGTGAAGCTCGTCTCGCTGGTGCACGTGCCCACCAACAGTGGGCTGGTCAACCCGGTGCGCGAGGTCGTGGACGCGGCGCACCGGGTCGGCGCGCTGGTGCTGCTGGACGCCTGCCAGTCGGTCGGCCAACTGCCGGTGCACGTGGCCGAACTGGGCGTCGACCTGCTGTCGGCCACCGGGCGCAAATGGCTGCGCGGCCCGCGCGGCACGGGCGTGCTGGTGGTCACCGCGCAGGCGGCGGGCAGGCTGCGGCCCCGGCTGGTGGACCTGCGCGGCGCGGTGTGGGAGACGCCCACCAGCTACACCCTGCGCGAGGACGCCCGCGCCTACGAACTGTGGGAGTACTCGGTCGCCGACCGGCTCGGCCTGATCGAGGCCGCCCGGTACGCCCTGGACCTGGGCCTGGACAAGATCGCCGAGGCGGTGGGGGAGCGGGCCGCCCGGGTGCGCGAGGGGTTGGCCGAGCTGCCCGGCGTGCGGGTCCGCGACCTCGGCACCCGGCGCAGCGGGCTGGTCAGCTTCACCGTGGACGGCCTGGCCGCCCCCGAGGTCCGCGACCGGCTGCGCGCCGCGGACATCACCGTGACGGCCAGCTTCACCGCCTCGACCCTGTTGGACATGACCAAGCGCGGGCTGTCCTCGGTGGTGCGCGCCTCCCCGCACTACTTCGTGGCGCCCGAGCAGATCGAGTCCTTCCTGGCGGCCGTGTCGAAACTCGGTTAGCCGAGTTGGCTACCCTTGGGGCCATGCTCAGCCGCACCGACCTGCGTGGTCGTGTCCCGTCACCGGCCCAACTGCGCGCCGCTCTGCCGCGCGCCGAGGTGGACGTGGACGCGGTGCTGCATCAGGTGCGGCCGGTGGTGGACGCGGTGCGCGAGCGCGGTGTCGAGGCGGTGCTGGAGCTGGCCGAGCGGTTCGACCGGGTGCGGCCCGAGTCGGTCCGGGTCCCCGCCGAGCGCATCGCCGCCGCGCTGGCCGGGCTGGACCCCGCGGTGCGCGAGGCCCTCCAGGAGTCGATCACCCGCGCCAGGAAGGTGCACGCCGACCAGCGGCGCACCGACACCACGACCCAGGTCGTGCCCGGCGGCACGGTCACCGAGCGCTGGGTGCCGGTGGCCCGGGTCGGCCTCTACGCCCCCGGCGGGCTGGCCGTGTACCCGTCCAGCGTGGTCATGAACGTGGTGCCCGCACAGGCCGCCGGGGTCGAGTCGCTGGTGGTCTGCTCCCCGCCGCAGGCCGAGCACGGCGGGCTGCCGCACCCCACGGTGCTGGCCGCCTGCGCGCTGCTGGGCGTGGACGAGGTGTGGGCCGTTGGCGGCGCGCAGGCCGTGGCCCTGCTGGCCTACGGCGGCACCGACACCGACGGGGCCGAGCTGGTGCCCGCCGACCTGGTCACCGGGCCGGGCAACATCTACCTGACCGCGGCCAAGCGGCTGCTGCGTGGGCTGATCGGCATCGACTCCGAGGCCGGGCCCACCGAGATCGCGATCCTGGCCGACCACAGCGCCGACCCGGCGCACGTGGCCGCCGACCTGATCAGCCAGGCCGAGCACGACACCCTGGCGGCCAGCGTGCTGGTCACCACCTCCGAGCAGCTGGCCGACGCGGTGGACGCCGAGCTGCACCGGCAGGTCGGCGCGACCAAGCACAGCGAGCGCATCGCCACCGCCCTGCGCGGCAGGCAGTCCGGCTGCTTCCTGGTGTCCACTGTGGACGACGGGTTGACCGTGGTGGACGCCTACGCCGCCGAGCACCTGGAGATCCAGACCGAGTCGGCCGCCGAGGTGGCCGCCCGGGTGCGCAATGCGGGCGCGGTGTTCGTCGGCGCCTGGTCCCCGGTCTCGCTGGGCGACTACTGCGCTGGCTCCAACCACGTGCTGCCCACCGGCGGCTGTGCCCGGCACTCCTCGGGCCTGTCCGTGCAGACCTTCCTGCGCGGCATCCACGTCATCGACTACAGCCGCGAGGCGCTGCGCGAGGTCGCCGACAAGGTGGTCGCGCTCGCCGACGCGGAGGACCTGCCCGCACACGGGCAGGCGGTCACCGCACGGTTCAAGGACTCCCAGGCATGACGCAACCCATTGGCAGCCGGGTCCGGCTCGCCGACCTGCCGCTGCGCGAGGACCTGCGCGGCGGCACGCCCTACGGCGCCCCGCAACTGGACGTGTCCATCCGGCTCAACACCAACGAGAACCCGTACCCGCCGCCGCCCGAGCTGGTGGCCGACGTGACGGCCGCGGCCTCGGCCGTCGCCGGGGAGCTGCACCGCTACCCGGACCGGGACGCCGTCGCGCTGCGCACGGACCTGGCCGCCTACCTGGCCGCGAGCACCGGCGTGCCGGTCACGGTGGACAACCTGTGGGCCGCCAACGGGTCCAACGAGATCCTGCAACAGCTGTTGCAGGCCTTCGGCGGCCCGGGGCGCACGGCGCTGGGCTTCGAGCCCTCGTACTCCATGCACCCGATCATCGCCGCGGGCACGCGCACCGACTGGGTGCCCGCCCCGCGCCGCGCGGACTTCTCCCTGGACACCGCCGAGGCCGCCAGGGTCATCGCCGAGCGGGCCCCGGACCTGGTGTTCATCACCAGCCCGAACAACCCGACCGGCCAGTCCATCCCGGTGGACCAGCTGCGCGAGCTGATCGCGGTCGCGCCGGGCGTGGTGGTCGTGGACGAGGCGTACGCGGAGTTCTCCAGCCAGCCCAGCGTGCTCGGCCTGCTGGCGGAGTTCGCGGAGAAGCTGGTCGTCACCAGGACCATGAGCAAGGCCTTCGCCTTCGCCGGTGGGCGGCTGGGCTACCTGGCCGCCGCCCCCGCGCTGATCGAGGCCCTGCTGCTGGTGCGGCTGCCCTACCACCTGTCCAGCCTCACCCAGGCCGCCGCGCGGGCCTGCCTCGCGCACGGGGAGCAGACCCTGCGCTCGGTGGCCACCCTGGTCGGTGAGCGGCACCGGGTGGTGGACTCCTTGGCGGGCATGGGTTTCCAGGTCGTGCCCAGTGACGCCAACTTCGTCCTGTTCGGACAGTTCACGGACGCCAGGGCCTCCTGGCGGTCCTACCTCGACCAGGGGGTGCTGATCCGCGACGTCGGCATCGGCGGGCACCTGCGGGTCAGCATCGGCACGCCGGAGGAGAACGACGCCTTCCTGGCCGCTAGCAAGGAGATCGTGCGATGACGCGGGTCGGCAGGATCGAGCGGACCACCAGGGAGTCCTCGGTGCTGGTCGAGGTGGATCTCGACGGCACCGGCCAGGTGGAGATCGACACCGGGGTGCCGTTCTACGACCACATGCTCACCGCGTTCGGCACGCACGGCAGCCTGGACCTGGTCGTGCGCGCCACCGGTGACGTGCACATCGACGCGCACCACACCGTCGAGGACACCGCCATCGTGCTGGGCCAGGCGATCCGGCAGGCCCTTGGCGACAAGAAGGGCATCCGGCGCTTCGGCGACTGCTGGATCCCGATGGACGAGACCCTGGCGCACGCCGCCGTGGACGTGTCCGGCAGGCCGTACTGCGTGCACGTGGGCGAGCCCGAGGTGATGACCGGCTTCGTGGTCGGCGGCAACTACCCGACCGTGCTCAACCGGCACGTGTTCGAGTCGCTGGCCTTCCACGCGCAGATCGCCTTGCACGTGCGGGTGATCCACGGCCGCGACCCGCACCACATCGCCGAGGCCGAGTACAAGGCCATCGCCCGTGCGCTGCGTGCCGCCGTCGAACCCGACCCTCGGGTGTCCGGCGTGCCCTCCACCAAGGGAGTGCTGTGAGCGAGCTTGCGAGCGAACCGTTCAGCACTGCGACCGCGCGAATGCGCGCGCCGAGCGCCAGCGAGGTGGGGGCATGAGTACCAGTCAGTGGATCACCGTGGGGCTGCTCGCGGTGGCCGGTTTCCTCGTCGGCGGGGTCTACACCACCTGGAAGACCGCCAAGGTCATGGCCGTGATCCTCGGCGTGCTGGCCGCCCTCGCCGTGGGCGGGGCCGTCGCCTGGTACGTCTCGGGCTGACCCAAGCGCCATGAAAGTGCCGTTCCTGGCACTGGACGCCAGGAACGGCACTTTCATGGCATCAGCCGCAGGGCGTTCGCGGGCACCGAGCCGGTGAGCCACACGCCGTTGGCAGACACGCGGAACACGTGCCCGGCGGCGGACATGCCCGCCGCGTCGACCTCGAACACCACGGGACGTCCGTGTCGCGCGCCGACCCGCCGCGCGGTGGCCACGTCCCGGGACAGGTGCACGTCGTGGCGCCGCATCGGGCGCAGGCCCTCGGCCAGGATCGCGGGCACCGTGCGCTCGGCGGTGCCGTGGTAGAGCACGGCGGGCGGCTGCGCCTCGGGCAGGTCCAGGTCGACCTGCACGGAGTGGCCCTGGCTGGCCCGGATGAGCGTGCCGGTCCCGTCCAGTGCGAACCGGCTCTTGTCGTTGTGCGCCACCACGTGCTCCAGTTCGGCGCGGGTCATGCGCAGCGCGTGGAGCAGCGGCTCGACCTCGGTCCAGCCGCCGGTCCCCAGCGTCACGCCGAACTGCTCCGGCGCGTGCCGCAGGCACTTGGCCAGCCGCTTCGACAGGGTGATCATTCTTTTGTCCACGGCCTCCACTGTGACCCGGCCGTGCAAGCGCATTTCAGGCGGCGGCCACCTCGGGGTCGGTGAACAGCAGGTCGGCCAGCAGCACGTCGGTGCCCGCGAGCCCGGTGGAGCAGAACAGGGTGGTCTGACCCTCGCTGATCCGCCCCGGCAGGTCCCCGGCGATGATGCCGCCGAGGTGGCTGAGCCGGCGCCCGGTGAAGAACGGGTTGCCGTAGGCCGCCGCCTGCGCGGGCGAGTCGCTGCACACGATCGCCGAGACGCTGGCCAGTTCCGCGGGCAGTTCGCTGGCCCCGCGCAGCTTGGGCCCGATCGTGTTCACGTGGCAGCCGGGGGAGAAGGCCGTCGCGGGCAGCACGGGCCGGGTGGACTTGGTGGCCACCAGCACCACGTCGGCCCCGCGCACCGCCTCCACCGAGTCGGCCATGGCCACCGCGTTCAGGCCGAGCACCTCACGGGCCCGCGCCGCGAACCTGGTCCGGTTGGCCGGTGTCGGCGAGCTGACGCGCACCTCGGTGAAGCCGCGCACCGCCGAGGCGGCCCACAGCTGCGCCCAGGACTGCGTGCCCGAGCCGATCACCGCGCAGACCGAGGCGTCCGGCCGGGCCAGCGCGTCCACCGAGGCGCCACCGATGGCCCCGGTGCGCAGTGCGCCGAGCGCGTGGCCGACCACGACCCCGCGCACCTTGCCGTCCGGACCCCAGACGGCCACGAGTTGGTCCGCGTGCTCGGGCCCAGGCCAGAGGCCGTAGCAGCCGAAGCCGACCGTGCCCGCCTCGGTCCCACCCGCGGTGAACACCAGTTCCGTTGAGCCCACGTCGATTCCGGTGCGGGGCGGGGCCTTGAGGGTGCCGCGGTGTGCCTGGACCAACGCGTCCCGGCAGACCCGAACCGCCGCACCCGGCCGCAGGGCCGCGCGCACCTGCGCGTCCGAGATCACTTTCACACCGACAAGTCTGCGACCGCGACCACGGGGGCGGTCAATACGCCGAGGTCAGCACCCTCGAAAAGGAGCAACCCCGATCACGCAGCGCAGACCGGTACCGCCTGCGGGGACTCAGGGGATCCCTCCCTCGGCGGCGGGCCACAGCCGGGGCGCTCCCGGCCCGTAGTCGGCCAGCCGGTCCTCGGCGTTGTGCAGCCCGCACACCCGCAGCGACAGGCAGCCGCATCCCACGCAGTAGGTGAGTTTGTCTCGAAGTCGTTGCAGCGCGTCGATCCTGGCGTCCAGCTCGGCCTGCCAGTTGCGGGAGAGCCGGGACCAGTCCGCCTTGGTCGGGGTGCGCCGCTCGGGCAGCGTGGCCAGCGCGGAGCTGATCTCCTCCAGGCTCAGGCCCACCCGCTGGGCCGTCCGGATGAAGGCCAGCCTGCGCAGCACCGACCGGTTGTACCGGCGCTGGTTGCCCGCGCTGCGCTCGGCGGTGATCAACCCCCGGTCCTCGTAGAACCGGAGCGCGGTCTGCGCGACACCGCTGCGCTCGGAGACCTGGCCGATGGTCAGCCAGTCGGGAAGCTTCGACACCTCGCCGAGCCTAGTACTTGACCTCCAGTTAGGTCGAGGTTGGAGGGTTGGCCGCGTGACCGGATACCGAGACCTCGCAGCCCTGATCGACCGGATGCCCAGTCCGGCGAAGTACGCCAACATCGTCAACTCCACACTGGACGTGCTGTGGGTGCTCTACGACCGCGTGCTCGACGTCTCCCCGGAGCGGATCGAGGACCCGGACCGCGACCGCTTCCTGCTGTCCAAGGGGCACTGCCCCAACGCGTTCTACGCCGTGCTGGCGGCCAAGGGCTTCATCGAGGCCGCCGAACTGGACAAGTGGGGCAGCTTCGCCTCGCGCCTTGGCAAGCACCCCGACCGCGTGCTGCTGCCCGGGGCGGAGATCGGCAGCGGCTCGCTGGGCCACGGGCTCGGGCTCGGCGTGGGCACCGTGCTCGGCCTGCGGGCGCAAGGCCGCACCGCACCGAAGGTCGTAGTGCTGGTGGGCGACGCCGAGATGGACGAGGGCAGCAACCACGAGGCGATCGTGCTGGCCGGCCGGCTCGGGCTGGAGCAGTTGACCGCCGTGGTCGTGGACAACACCTCGGCCAGTCACGGCTGGCCGGGCGGGATCGGCGCGCGCTTCGCCCTCGAGGGGTGGGCGGAGCGCGTCGTCGACGGGCACGACCACACGGCGCTGTACGAGGCGTTCACCCAACCGCACCCGGGACGGCCGCTGGTGGTCGTGGCCCAGGTCGAGCCGAAGAACTAGGGGGAGACACACGATGAGGGACGCCTTCGCCGAGACGATCTCGCGCGCGCTGGACACCGACCCGAGGCTGGCGCTGGTGCTGGCCGACATCTCCGCGGACCGGATCCAGCAGGCCGCGCGCAGGCACCCCGACCGCGTGATCAACGTGGGCATCCGGGAGCAGTTGCTGATCGGCGTCACCGGCGGGCTCGCGCTGGCCGGGATGCGGCCGGTGGCGCACAGCTTCCCGCCCTTCCTGGTGGAACGGGCCTTCGAGCAGATCAAACTCGATCTGTCCCACCAGGACGCCGGTGCCGTGCTGGTCAGCTGGGGCGGCTCGTACGACATCGCCGACAACGGCCGCACGCACATGGCCCCCGGCGACGTCGCGCTGATGGACACCTTGCCCGGCTGGCGCATCCAGGTCCCCGGCCACCCGCGGGAAGCCGCCGAGCTGGTCAGCGCGGCGCTGCCCGGCGAGGACTCGGTGTACCTGCGGCTGTCCGCGCAGAGCAATGCGCAGGCCCGGCCCGTGACCCCGACCCTGCAGGTGGTCCGCCGAGGACGCGAGGCGGTGGTGGTGGCAGTCGGTCCGACCCTGGACCGGGTACTGGCCGCCACGGCGTCGATGGACGTCACCGTGCTCTACGCCAGCACCGTGCGCCCGTTCGACGGGGCGGGGCTGCGTGCCGCCGTCGAGTTCACCGGCCGTGCCGACGTCGTGCTGGTCGAGCCGTACCTCGCGGGCACGTCCACGCACTGCGTGGCCGAGGCGCTGCTGCACGTGCCGCACCGGGTGCTGGCCCTGGGCGTGCGCCGCGACGTGGAGTTGCGCGCCTACGGCGAGCCCGCCGACCACGACGCCGCACACGGGCTGGACGTCACCGGGATCGCCGCTGCGGTGCACACCTTCACGGGCTAGCCGGTGATCTTGGCATGATGGTCCACCGTGACCGCGAGAAGCCTGATCTGGACTCCCGTGCCCACCGCTCAGCTGCAACTGCGGCTGCACGCGGAGGGGGACGGTCCGGCGCTGCTGGTCCCGGTGGAGTCGGGCACGGTGCTGGCGCCCTCGCCCGCGCTGCGCTTCCACCGGGTGGTGGCGCTGGCGCGGGCCTGTCGCCGGGTCGGCGGGCACGCGGTCGCCGTGCGCTGGAACGAGCGGGCGGCCACCGTGCACCCGGTCTACGACAAGATCGTGTATGGCTGGTCCTGGGGCGGGCACGCCCAGGTGCTCGCGCTGATCGACCAGACGGTGGCCCGCGGCCCGGTGAGCCGGGCGGTGCTGCACGGGCAGTTCCTGGTCAACCGGGACAAGCGCGAGGACCGGTCCCGGCACGACCTGGTGACCGCGCGGTTCGCCGAGTCGCTCGGGGCCGCTGAGGACCCGGTCTTCCAGCGGGTCCGCGACTGGCAGACCGGCGGCCCCGACGAACTCGCCGCGCTGTTCGAGACCGCGGGCAAGTCCGACGTGGCCAAGGTCGTGCGCCTGGTGCAGGCGGGCACCGCGGACTCCTGGCTGGCGAAGCTGCCCGAGGCCGGCCGCAAGGCCGTGCGCACCGGTCCACTGGCGACGGTCCTGCCGGTCGTGCCCGTCACACAGGGCTCGGTGCCCCCGCCCGGCCAGGGCTGAGCGCGGGACTCACGGGGTTCCTGCGCGTGTCGGCGCTTCCGGTGCCGCGTGTCGGACGTTCCGGTGCCGCATGTTGGCGTTCCCAGCGCGCCATCCCACGAGCTGGGAAAATGGGCGCCACGCGCGGACACGCCGTACGGGAAGCGCCGACACGCGCTTTTCGGTGGACCGTTAACCTGGGCTGGTGCCTCGTGTTGTCGTGCTGGACTACGGATCAGGGAACCTGCGCTCGGCCGAGCGGGCGTTGCGCCGCGTCGGCGCCGAGGTGGAGGTGACCGCCGACCATCGCGCGGCGCTGGACTGCGACGGCCTGGTCGTGCCCGGGGTCGGCGCGTTCGCGGCCTGCATGGCCGGGCTCAACGCCGTGCGCGGCGGCCGGATCATCGGCGAGCGGCTGGCCGGTGGCCGACCGGTGCTGGGCATCTGCGTGGGCATGCAGATCCTGTTCGAGCGCGGGGTCGAGCACGGCATCGAGGCGGAGGGCTGCGGGGAGTGGCCGGGCACCGTGGAGCGGCTGCACGCCGAGGTGCTGCCGCACATGGGCTGGAACACGGTGCGGGCACCCGAGGGCACGGGCCTGTTCGCCGGGCTGGGGCCCGAGGAGCGGTTCTACTTCGTGCACTCCTACGGGGTGCGCAAGTGGGAGCTGGTGCCCGACAGCAGGCTCGCCGCGCCGTTGGTGACCTGGGCCGAGCACGGCGAGCCCTTCGTGGCGGCCGTGGAGAACGGCCCGCTGTGCGCGACCCAGTTCCACCCGGAGAAGTCCGGGGACGCCGGGGCCCAGCTGCTGAGGAACTGGCTGAACGGGCTGTGACCGCGGGCGTTAAGGTTGCCCCGTGACCTTCCAGCTCCTCCCCGCTGTCGACGTCGCCGAGGGCAAGGCCGTGCGCCTGGTCCAGGGCGAGGCCGGAACCGAGACCTCGTACGGCGACCCGCTCGACGCGGCGCTGGCGTGGCAGGCCGACGGCGCCGAGTGGATCCACCTGGTTGACCTGGACGCCGCCTTCGGGCGCGGGTCCAACCGCGAGCTGCTGGCCGGTGTGGTCGGCAAGCTGGACGTCAAGGTCGAGCTGACCGGCGGCATCCGCGACGACGCGTCGCTGGAGGCCGCCCTGTCCACCGGCTGCGCCAGGGTCAACCTGGGCACCGCCGCGCTGGAGGACCCCGCCTGGTGCGCGAAGGTCGTCGCCGAGCACGGCGAGCGGGTGGCCGTCGGCCTGGACGTCAGGATCACCGAGCAGGGGCACCGGGTGGCCGCTCGCGGCTGGACCCGTGACGGTGGCGACCTGTGGGAGGTGCTGGACCGGTTGGACCGCGACGGGTGTTCCCGCTACGTCGTCACCGACGTGAGCAAGGACGGCACCCTGCGCGGTCCCAACCTGGAGCTGCTGCGCGAGGTCTGCGCCCGCACCGACGCGCCGGTGGTCGCCTCCGGCGGTGTGTCCAGTGTGGACGACCTGCTCGCGCTGGCCGAGCTCTCCCAGGACGGGCTGGAGGGCTCGATCATCGGCAAGGCGCTCTACGCGGGCAAGTTCACTCTTGCTCAGGCCCTCGCTGCCGTAGCAGCTCGGTGAGCTGCTCCACGATCCACGCCTCGCCAGCCTCCCGGTCGTAGCCCAGGCTGAACAGCACCTTCGCGGCCACGCTCTCGTCCTCGGCCACGATGCCGAGCAGGATGTGCTCGGTGCCCACGTAGTTGTGGCCCAGCCGCAGCGCCTCGCGCACCGTCAGCTCCAGGACCTTCTTGGCGCCCGGTGTGAACGGGATGTGCCCCGGCACGTTCTCCTTGGCGGGGCCGAGCACGACCTTCACCGAGTTGCGCAGTTGCTCGGCGGTGATGCCCTGCTCGGTCAGCGCCTTGGCGGCCAGCGCCTCGGGCTCGCACAGCAGCCCGAGCAGCAGGTGCTCGGTGCCGATGTAGTTGTGCCCGGCCCTGCGGGCCTCCTCCTGGGTCTCCACGATCACGTGCCTGGCCCGGTCGGTGAACCGGCTGAACGGGCCCATGTCCACGATGGTCGAGGCGTCGGCCTTGGGCACGAACCGCTTCTGCGCGGCCTGCTTGCTCACGCCCATGCTCTTGCCGATGTCGGTCCACGAGGCGCCCGCCTTGCGGGCCTGGTCCACGAAGTGACCGACGAGGTGGTCGGCCAGTTCGCCGAGCCGCTCGGAGATGAGCACGGCGTCGGCGAGCTGGTCCAGGGCGTCACCGTTGGGGTGCAACGCCTTCACAGTGGTGATCATGTCGTCGAGTCGGTACTGGGGTGCGTCCATGCGTCAACGATAGGTTGACGATCCGCCAATCGTCAACCTCAAGTTGACGTCCATTCAGGCGACACCCGGCTCGATCGCGATGCCGATCGTGCCCTTGCTGCCCCGGCGCACCCTGCTGCCCCAGACCAGCAGCCGACCCGTCACCGGGTACTTGCGGGTGATCAGGTGCCGCGCGCTCTCGGTGCCCGCCGCGTCCAGCAGGCGTGCGCGCCCCGGCACCGGGTCCCCGGTCGGGTTGCCTTTCACGTCGCAGGGGGCCAGTTCCACCGTGTCGTCCCGGCGCAGCCGCTTGACCTTGCCCGACCCAGCCACCGTCCACACCACCAGCAGTTCACCGTCCCGGGCCACCCACACGGGGGTCGGCACCGGGGTCCCGTCCTTGCGGAACGTCGTGAGCAGCAGGTACTTGCCTGCGGAGAGTCGCTCCACCTCGGAGAGTGCCACGAGGCCAACGCTAGCGCGGTCCGGTCGTCCAAGGTGGCAGGACAAGCCATGAAGGTGCCCTTCCGGGCGTTCAACGCCGTGAAGGGCACCTTCGTGACGTCACGGGGGCGGTCGCCGGACCCGCAGCTACGCCACGAAGGTGCCGTTGCGGACGCCCAACGTCGTGAAGGGCACCTTCGTGACACTTCGGCGCGAAACGCTCAACCGCTCCCGAGCGATCAGTGGGGCGACCGGGGGTGGTGGGCGTGGACTCGTGGACCGGGGTGTTGCAGTCCTGGGGCGTTCCCGCGCTGGTGGTGGGCGTGGTGGTGCTGCTGGTGGCGGCCCCGAAGGTCATCGAGGGCATCCGCGCGGTACTGGGCCTGCTGGTGGCCCCGCTGCGACTGCTCACCCCGGCCCTGCTCGGACCGGCGGCCCGTGCCGAGCAGGCACGTCGCCGCCGGGTGGCCACGGTCCTGCTCAGCGCGCTGGACCTCACCGAGGAACGGCTGGGCTGGCGGGGTGAGCGCTACACCGAGATCCGGGCGGCCATCGAGTCGGTGGACACCCCGCGCCGGACCCGGGGCCTGTTCGGGCTGCGCACGGGCGCGGGCACGTACCGCACGCGCTCGCTGGAGGCGGCCTTCCGCAGGGAACGGGCCGCGGTGGTGCACCTGCACGGCAGCGCGGGCTCGGGCAAGAGCGTGATCCTGCGCCGCTACGCCCGCGACGTGCTGGTGTCCGCGCGGGACGGGGCCGCGCGGCGCAGGCCGCTGGCGCTCTACGTCAGCCTGCGCGACCTGGACCTGCCGCCCGAACAGGTCACCGCCACCGTGTTGCAGGACTACGTGGCCCGCCAGGTCAACCCGCACGGCAGCGTGGAACTGGCCGAGTACCTGAGCACCGACCTGCCTCGGGACCTGCGCGAAGGCCAGGTCGTGCTGCTGTTCGACTCCTTCGACGAGATCCCGGCGGTGATCGCCAGCGCCACGGTGGACCGCGCGGTGCGGCCGTACGTGGAGCTGATCACGAGCTACCTCGGCGGCGGGCGGGCGCACTGCGTGGTGGCCTCCCGCGAGTACCGGGGCCCGCGCGTGCCCGGCTGGGCGCGGCTGGAGATCAGCCCGCTCGCCCGCGCTGAACAACTGCACCTGCTCAGCGCGTACGGCCTGAGCGGGCGGCAGATCCGTGCGGTCGAGCACCTGCTGCACGACGTGAGCGGCGGGTTCACCACGCACCTGCGCAACCCCATGTACCTGTCGCTGTTCGCGCTCTACGTGCTGGCGCACGGCGGTCCGCCGGACCGGGCCAGCCAGCTGTTCGAGGAGCACCTGCGCACCCGGCTGGACGCGGCCGACCCCAAGGGCCGGCCCGAGGTGCTGGCCGTGCTGCTGGAGGTGCTGGAACGGCTCGCGCTGCGCTCCACCCGCGCCGAGGACTCCGGGCTGTGCATCGAGCTGGCCGAGATCCGGCGCGAGGCGCACGCCTGCGCCCGGGGCGTGCCCGCCCGCGAACTGGTGCCGATCCTGGTGGCCAGCGGGCTGCTCGTGCCGACCACCAACGAGCGCTACGCCTTCGCGCACCGGCTCATCCGCGAGTACGTGGTCGGCGGCTACCTGGTGCGCCACCCCGACGAGGTGCCGGTGGCCGAACTGGTCGAACAGCCCCGCTGGCGGGAGACCACGGTGGCGCTGCTCCAGGTCGGCGAGCCCGAGCACGTGGCCGAGCTGCTCGTGGCGATCTGGATGCTGCTCGACGAGGAACGGCGCACGCCCGAGCGGTTCGAGCAGTTCTCGCCCAGGGCGGTGCACCTGCTGGAACTGCTCGTCACCGCGTACGGGGCCGCGGCGGGCTGGCTGCCCGACCTGTGCCGCACGATCGTCGGCGGGCTCATCGCGCGCGCCTGGGACGAGGGCGGCATCAGCGAGCGCAAGTTCGCACTGGACTGCCTCACGTTGCTGCCCACCGAGCACCAGCCCTGGTACGTGGAGCAGGCGTTCTCGGGCTCCAGCACCTGGCTGCGCATGACGGCGCTGCGCCGCTGCGCGCTGTTCAGCCCGTTGCCGGTGACGATCGAGATGCTGATCCGGCGGCTGCTGGTCACGCTGCTCGCTGGCGGCCAGCTCAGCGCGGACCGGGTCGTGATCGACAGCGACCTGCGCAGGCTCTACGAGGGCACGCGGTTCGTGCGCACCCGCCGGGTGCTGGTCGCGCTGCCGGTGGCGCTGGCCGGGCTGTGCGCCCTGAAGCTGGGCCTGGACCTGGTGCAGTTCGGCCTGCTGGTCCTGGTGTGGCCGTTCGGGCTGCTCACCTGGGTGCTGCTGCCCGCGGGCTCCTTCTGGCTGTTGCAGTCCAGCCAACCGCTGTCCCTGCCCACCAGCACGCGCACCGCCCGCTTCTTCCAGCGCGCCATGGACCGGGTGTACGGCTGGAACGACCGGACGGACTCCGCGCAGCTGTTCCTCGGGATCGTCGTGGTCACGGGCATCAGCGTGCTCATCCAGTTCGTGCTCGCGGTGGCCATGCCGCTGCTGAGCGCCGAGTTCACCCAGGCCGCGATCGGGCTGGCCACGGGGCCGCTGCTCGTGCTGTACCTCTACCTGTGGGCGCCCGCCGTGCTCAACAGCACCGTGAACCGGCCACTCGGATCTGCCATCCGGGTGCGTGAACTGTTCTTCGCGCCGTTGTTCTACGCGTTGCGGGCCGTCCGCGTGCTGGCCACCGACGGCCGACCGATGGCGTTCGACCTGGCCGGTTCACTGGCCAGGATGGTCCTGATCGGTGCGGCGGCCTACGGCGCCTCCTGGTTGATCGTGGAGTTCGCCGGAGTGGTCGGCATCGTGCTGCTGGCGGTGGTCGTGGTGCTGGTCCTCGCGGGCGCCCCGATCGCGGTGGCCCGCCTGGTGATCGGCGAGATCCGCTCGCGCCGTGCGGTGCGGCGGGGGCTGCGCCGCACGACCGCGCTGGACGAGGCCGTGCTGCTCGCCGAGATGAGCCGGTTCACCGACCCGCTCGAGGTGGTCGACTACCTGCGCGCGCTGCGCGTGGACCGCACCGAGCAGGCCCGCGCCCTGCGCCGCGAGTTCGTGCAGGACCTGATCCGCGCCGTGGAGCGGTCCGCCGACACCGAACTGGACGCGCTGCCCGTGCTGCTCGGCGAGGGCGGTGCCGCCGAGCACGTGCCGGTGCCGGTCCTGCGCGGCTGGCGCGTGGAGGTGCTCGACGAGCTCGGTCGGCTGTCGGAGTTTCTGACGGAGCGGTGAGACACTCGACGCCGTGATGCTCCAACGCCCCGGTGAGCTGCTCACGATCGCCCAGTACCAACAGCTCCCCGAAGACGACCAGCACCGCTGGGAACTCCAGGAGGGCGTGGTCGTCAGGAGCCCGTCCCCGACGCCACGGCACATGCTTGCCGTTGGCGCCGTTCCCGGTCGAGATCGACCTGGACGCCCTGATCTGACCCAGGCTCGCGGCCAAGCCATGGCGTGAAGGTGCCCTTCGCGACGTCCAACGTCCTGAACGGCACCTTCATGACGCTCCGGACAGCGGGACTCGCCCTCCCCAGACCGGGACTCGCGCACCGGTCAGCGGGACTCGCGCGCGCAGGTCGTAGGCTGGGCACATGCCAGTTTCGGTCCGTGTCATTCCCTGCCTGGACGTCGATCGCGGGCGGGTGGTGAAGGGCGTCAACTTCACCGACCTCGTGGACGCGGGCGACCCGGTCGCGCTGGCCGCCGCCTACGACGCGGAGGGCGCCGACGAGCTGACCTTCCTGGACGTGACGGCCTCCTCGGGCGACCGGGAGACCACCTATGACGTGGTGCGCCGCACGGCCGAGCAGGTGTTCATCCCGCTGACGGTCGGTGGCGGCGTGCGGGCCCCGGAGGACGTGGACCGGCTGCTGCGCGCGGGCGCGGACAAGGTCAGTGTGAACACGGCGGCGATCGCCCGCCCGGAACTGCTCAGGGAGTGCTCGCAGCGGTTCGGCGCGCAGTGCATCGTGCTCTCGGTGGACGCCCGCCGGGTGCCCGCCGACGGGCAGCCCACGGCCTCGGGCTTCGAGGTGACCACGCACGGCGGCCGTCGCGGCACGGGCATCGACGCGGTGGAGTGGGCGGCTCGCGGCCAGGAGCTGGGCGTGGGCGAGATCCTGCTGAACTCCATGGACGCCGACGGCACCAAGGCCGGGTTCGACCTGGACCTGATCACCCGCGTGCGGGCCGTGGTGGACGTGCCGCTGATCGCCAGCGGGGGAGCGGGCCAGGTGGACCACTTCCCGCCCGCGGTGGCCGCCGGTGCGGACGCGGTGCTGGCGGCCAGCGTGTTCCACTTCGGCACGCTGCGCATCAGCGAGGTCAAGGACGGCCTGCGTGCCTCCGGCGCGGTGATCCGGTGATCGGCGGCTCGGCCCCGCTGGAGGTCCGCGTCGCGGCGCTGGTGTTCGCGCTGGGCGGGCTGCTGTTCGCGGGCGGCTCCTTCGCCTGGGGCACGCAGATCGGTGACACCTCGGTGGCCATCGTGCCCGCGGTGGACGCCGTGGTCGGGCTGCTGCTCGGCGGGCTGCTGGCGGTCGGCGCCCGCGCGGCGCGCATGCCCGCCTTCGTGTGGGCGGCGTTGATCACCATCCTGCAGATCGTGCTGGCGCTGGGCGTGGCGCCGGTCTGGCTGCGCATCCTGTGCGGGCTGCTCGCCGCCGCGCACGTCTACGCCTTCGTGCTGCTCAACACGGCTCCGGCCGGTCGATACCTGGGAGGTGCGCGGTGACGCTCGATCCGGCGATCGCGGACAGGCTCAAGCGCAACGCCGAGGGCCTGGTCTGCGCGGTCGTGCAGCAGCGCGGCACCGGCGAGGTGCTGATGGTGGCCTGGATGGACGACGAGGCGCTGCACCGGACCCTGACCACCCGTGAGGCCACGTACTTCTCGCGCAGCCGGGGCCGTCAGTGGATCAAGGGCGAGACCTCGGGGCACACCCAGCACGTGCACGAGGTGCGCATCGACTGCGACGGGGACACCGTGCTGCTGGTGGTGGACCAGGTCGACGGGGCCTGCCACACCGGGGACCGCACCTGCTTCGACGCGGGCCTGCTGCTGGCGGCCGAGGCTCAGGGCAGCTCCAGCTCCCCGGTGAGGTAGTGCTGGAGGGTGCGGCCGACCGTGGCGACCAGGGTGTCCACATCGGCTGAGGCCAGTGGCTCCAGCTTGACCACGTAGCGGGCCAGGCCCAGCCCGGACAGCTGCGAGCCGAACAGGGACAGCCGCAGCTCGGGCCGGTCCACGCCCAGGTCGCGGATGGCCTCGCCGAAGATCGCGGTGATGAACTCGCGCATCATGGTGGCGGCGGCCTCCTGAGTGGCGGCGCTGCGGATGAGCGCGGCGAACCCGCCGCCCGCGGTGCTGTCCCACACCGTCACGAAGGCGCGCACGGCCCGCTCGGCGATGTGCTCGCGGTCCCCGCCGAACACGTGTGCGCGCACCGCCTCGGGATCGGCCGGCAGCTCGACCGCCGCGGCGAACAGGCCCCGTTTGCCGCCGAACCAGTGGTTGACCATGGCGGGGTCCACCTCGGCGCGGGAGGCGATGCCGCGCACCGTGGCCCCGTCGAACCCCTGCTCGGTGAACACCTGACGGGCCGCAGCGAGCAGGGCCGTCCTGGTATCCTCACCGGCCGGTCGGCGGCCCCTTCTCCTGGGTTGAGTCACACCAGCTCCTTATTCAACGCGCAATGAAATTTAGGCCCGGTGACCCGACGGGTCAAGTGCGTGGAGCACAATGAGGCCCATGGTCAGTGCAGCGCTGGGCGAGGTCAGCCCCACCCGCGAGGAGTTCCGAGCCCTGGCCGCGAGCCGCCGGGTCATCCCGGTCGTGCGCAGGCTGCTCGCCGACGCCGAAACCCCGGTCGGGGTCTACCGCAAGCTCGCGGGCGACCGCCCCGGCACCTTCCTGCTGGAATCCGCGGAGAACGGCCGCTCCTGGTCGCGCTGGTCCTTCGTGGGCGTGCGCAGCCCGGCCGCGCTGACCGTGGTCGGCGGCCAGGCCAGCTGGACCGGCACCCCGCCGGTCGGCCTGCCCAGCGGCGGAGACCCGCTCGACGCGCTGCGCCGCACCCTGGAGGTGCTGCGCACCGACCCGCTGCCCGGCCTGCCCCCGCTGACCGGCGGCATGGTCGGGTTCGTCGGCTACGACGCGGTGCGCAGGCTGGAGCGGCTGCCGGAACTGGCCGCCGACGACCTGCGGCTGCCCGAGATGGTCATGCTGCTGGCCACCGACCTGGCCGCACTGGACCACCACTCCGGCACCATCACGCTGATCGCCAACGCGGTCAACTGGGACGACTCCCCGGAGCGGGTGGACGCCGCCTACGAGGACGCGCTGGCCCGGCTGGACCAGATGACCGAGGAACTGGGCGCCACCGCCCCGGCCACCGCCGCCGTGCTGGCACCCAGCGAGCCCCGGTTCCGGCGCCGCCGCGACAGCGCCGAGTTCCGCTCCGCCGTGGACACCGCCAAGGAGGCCATCCGCGCGGGCGAGGCGTTCCAGGTGGTCGTCTCGCAGCGGTTCGAGATCGACACCGAGGCCGACGCGCTGGACGTCTACCGGGTACTGCGCACCACCAACCCCAGCCCGTACATGTACCTGCTGCGGCTGGACGGCTTCGACATCGTGGGCGCCAGCCCCGAGGCGCTGGTGACCGTGCGCGACGGGCAGGCCACCACACACCCCATCGCGGGCACCCGGTGGCGCGGGGCGGACGCCGAGGAGGACGCACTGCTGGAGAAGGACCTCCTGGCCGACGCCAAGGAGCGCGCCGAGCACCTGATGCTGGTCGACCTGGGCCGCAACGACCTGGGCCGGGTCTGCCGCCCCGGCTCGGTGAACGTGGTCGACTTCTTCCGCGTGGAGCGCTACAGCCACGTCATGCACATCGTGTCCACGGTGACCGGGCACCTGGACACCGGGCGCACGGCCTTCGACGCGGTGGCCGCCTGCTTCCCCGCGGGCACCCTGTCCGGTGCGCCCAAGCCGCGTGCGATGGAGCTGATCGAGGAACTGGAGCCGACCCGGCGCGGGCTCTACGGCGGCATCGTGGGCTACCTGGACTTCGCGGGGGACTGCGACACCGCGATCGCCATCCGCACCGCCCTGGTCCGCGACGGGGTGGCCTACGTGCAGGCGGGCGCGGGCATCGTGGCCGACTCCGACCCGGCGGCCGAGGACACCGAGTGCCTGAACAAGGCGCGAGCCGTGCTCAGCGCCGTGGCCACCGCGGGCACGCTGCGACCGGCGGGCGAGGTGGTGGGTTCCGGTGTCTGAGCGCCGTCCACTCTGGACAGTGGTGGGCCTGCTCGCGCTGGCCTCGCTGGTGCTGTGGCTGTCCTCGCAGATGACCTGGACCTGGAGCCAGCACACCGACGACCTGCGCGGGCTGGTGACCACGAAGGCCACCGGCGACCAGGCCGAGACGGCCCTGGTGCCGCTGGCGGTGCTCGTGCTGGCCCTGGTGGCCGCCGTGGTGGCCACCGGGGGCTGGCTGCGCCGGATCACCGGGGTTGTGGTGCTGCTCAGCGGATTCGGTGTGCTCTGGTTGGCCGCCAACGGCATCGGAGACGTGCTCGGCCCGCACCCCGCCGGGTACCCGGCGGGCACGGTGCTCGCCGCGCACGGGCTCGCCGCGCTGGCCGGGCTGGCGGTGCTCGCGGGCGGCACGCTGCTGGTGGCCGCCGGGCACCGGATGCCCCGGCTCGGTGCGAAGTACCAGTCCCCACAAGCGAAAAAGCCCGTGACCGACCCGGATCGGGAGCTGTGGCAGGCGCTGGACTCCGGCCAGGACCCCACCGCCAGGCAGTGACCGCTCGCACACGGCACGTAATCGTTATCCGAAAGGGCCTTGACTACCAGGGCCTGCTTGCGGCACCCGCTGTCGGGAGGCCAGCCGTCGCGGGGTTAGCATCTTTGCGGCGGGAAGGGGACTTGGCGTGACCGTGCTGGACTCGATCATCGACGGCGTCCGCGCCGACTTGGCCTCGCGCGAGGCGGAAATCCCATTCGAGGTCATCAAGGAGCGCTCGCTCGCGGCGCCCGCGCCGCGCGACGCGATGACCGCACTCAAGGCACCGGGCATCGGCGTGATCGCCGAGGTCAAGCGCCGCAGCCCCTCCAAGGGGGACCTCGCGGAGATCCCGGACCCGGCGGTGCTGGCCGCGGACTACGCGGCCGCCGGGGCGCGGGTGATCAGCGTGCTGACCGAACAGCGCCGCTTCGGCGGTTCGCTGGCGGACCTGGACGCGGTGCGCGCGGCGGTGGACGTTCCCCTGCTGCGCAAGGACTTCATCGTCAGCCCGTACCAGGTGCACGAGGCGCGGGCACACGGGGCCGACGTGGTGCTGCTGATCGTGGCGGCGCTGGAGCAGAACGCGCTGGAGGCCCTGCTGGACCGGGTCGAGTCGCTGGGCATGACCGCGCTGGTCGAGGTGCACACCGCCGAGGAGGCCGACCGGGCCCTGGAGGCGGGCGCCAAGGTCATCGGCATCAACGCGCGCAACCTGCACACCCTGGAGGTGGACCGCGAGGTGTTCGGACGCATCGCGCCCGGTCTGCCGTTCGAGACCTACAAGGTGGCCGAGTCCGGGGTGCGCGGACCGGCCGACCTGATGACCTACGCCGGGGCCGGTGCCGACGCGGTGCTGGTCGGCGAGGGGCTGGTGACCAGCGGTGACCCCAAGGCGGCGGTGACCCAGCTGGTGACGGCGGGCTCGCATCCGGCCTGCCCGCGACCGAGCCGCTGACCTGGGAGAAGCCGTAGCGATGAACGAGCAGCACGATCCGCACGGGCCCGATGAGCGCGGCTACTTCGGGCCCTACGGCGGAAGGTTCATGCCGGAGGCGCTGATCGCGGCGCTGGACGAGCTGACCACCGTGTACGAGAAGGCCAGCGTGGACCCGGAGTTCACCGGGGAGTTCCAACGCCTGCTGCGGGACTACGCGGGCCGCCCCTCGCTGCTCACCGAGGTGCCGCGCTTCGCCGAGCACGCGGGCGGGGCGCGAGTGCTGCTCAAGCGCGAGGACCTCAACCACACCGGCTCGCACAAGATCAACAACGTGCTGGGGCAGGCCCTGCTCACCAAGCGCATGGGCAAGAAGCGGGTCATCGCGGAGACCGGGGCCGGGCAGCACGGGGTGGCCACGGCCACCGCCTGCGCGCTGATGGGCCTGGACTGCGTGGTCTACATGGGTGAGGTGGACACCCAGCGGCAGGCGCTCAACGTGGCCAGGATGCGGCTGCTCGGTGCCGAGGTCATCCCGGTGACCAGCGGCTCGCGCACCCTCAAGGACGCCATCAACGAGGCGCTGCGCGACTGGGTCACCAACGTGGACAGCACGCACTACCTGCTGGGCACGGCGGCCGGTGCGCACCCGTTCCCGGTGATGGTGCGCAACTTCCACAAGGTCATCGGCATCGAGGCCCGGCAGCAGGTGCTGGACCTGACCGGCAGGCTGCCCGACGCCGTGGCCGCCTGCGTGGGCGGCGGCTCCAACGCGATCGGCATCTTCCACGGCTTCCTGGACGACCCCGGCGTGCGGCTGGTCGGCCTGGAGCCCGGCGGCAAGGGCGTCGACAGCGGCCACCACGGCGCCACGCTCACCGCGGGCACGCCCGGCATGCTGCACGGCGCCCGCTCGTACCTGTTGCAGGACGAGGACGGCCAGACCATCGAGGCGTACTCGATCTCGGCGGGCCTGGACTACCCCGGGGTGGGACCCGAGCACTCCTACCTCAAGGACCTCGGCCGGGCCGAGTACCGCTCGGTGACCGACGCCGAGGCGATGGCGGCCATGCGGCTGCTCTCGCGCACCGAGGGCATCATCCCGGCGATCGAGTCCTCGCACGCCCTGGCCGGGGCCCTGGAGCTGGGCCGCGAGCTGGGGCCGGAGGGCATCGTGCTGGTGAACCTGTCCGGTCGAGGGGACAAGGACATGGACACCGCCAACAGCTTCTTCGGTCTGGTCGAGCAGGGGGAGTCCTGATGTCGCTGGCAGAGCTGTTCACCGCGACCCGGGAGCAGGGCAGGGCCGCGCTGGTCGGCTACCTGCCCGCGGGCTACCCGACCGCCGCTGGGTCCAAGTCCATGCTGCGCGCCATGGTGGACGGCGGCTGCGACCTGGTCGAGGTGGGCGTGCCCTACTCCGACCCGGTCATGGACGGCCCCACCATCCAGGCCGCCGCCACGCAGGCCCTGGAGGCCGGTTTCCGGCTGCGCGACGTGTTCGAGGTGGTCGAGTCCATCAGCTCGGCCGGTGGCCGTGCCGTGGTCATGACCTACTGGAACCCGGTCAACCGGTACGGGGTGGACGCCTACGCCCGCGACCTGGCCGCCGCCGGTGGCCTGGGCATCATCACCCCCGACCTGATCCCCGACGAGGCGGACGAGTGGCTGGCCGCTTCCACCGAGCACGGCCTGGACCGGATCTTCCTGGTGGCGCCCTCCTCCACCGAGGAGCGCATCGCCCGTACCGCCAAGGCAAGCAGCGGCTTCCTGTACGCGACCTCCGTGATGGGCGTGACCGGGGCCCGTGACGTGGTCAGCAGCGCCGCACCCGAGCTGGTCCGCCGCGTGCGCGCGCACACCGACCTGCCCGTGGGCGTGGGCCTTGGCGTGCGCAACGGGGCCCAGGCCGCCGAGCTGGCCGCCTTCGCCGACGCCGTGATCGTCGGATCGGCCTTCGTCAGCAAGGTGGCCGAGGGCGAGCAGGCCGTGGCCGACCTGGCCGCCGAGCTGGCCCAGGGCGTGCGCGGAGCAGCCGCCGTGGCCTGAGCCCTCGTGCCATGAAAGTGCCGTTCCTGGCGTTCAACGCCAGGAACGGCACTTTCATGGCACTCGGGTGTGTCGTCACAATCCGGTAATAGCGCGGACCGCGAGGGCGGTCACCCTCCGCAGCCGTATACGGTGGCGCTGTGGTGACCTCCGCCTCCAACATCGTCCTGGCCAGCTTCCCCAGCCCGCCCCAGGGCGTCTGGTACGTCGGCCCGATCCCGATCAGGGCCTACGCCCTGTTCATCATCGTGGGCATCATCGTGGCCATCGTCTGGGGTGAGCGGCGGTTCGTCGCGCGCGGCGGTGAGAAGGGCTTCATCACCGACATCGCGGTGTGGGCCGTGCCCTTCGGCCTGGTCGGTGGGCGCCTGTACCACCTGGCCACGGACTGGCAGAAGTACTTCGGCCCCGGCGGCGACCCGCTGGGCGCGCTGGAGGTCTGGAAGGGCGGCCTGGGCATCTGGGGCGCGGTGGCGCTGGGCGGGGTCGGCGCGCTGATCGCCTGCCGCCGCAGGGGCGTGCCGCTGCCCGCGGTGGCCGACGCGATCGCCCCCGGCATCGTGGTGGCGCAGGCCATCGGCCGACTGGGCAACTACTTCAACCAGGAACTGTTCGGCAGGGACACCGACGTGCCCTGGGCCCTGGAGATCTACAACCGGTACAACCCGGACACCGGGCTGCTGGACTGGATCAACGGTGTGGCGCAGGGCGCGCCGATCCGCACCGTGCACCCCACCTTCCTGTACGAGCTGCTGTGGAACCTCGGTGTCGCCGCCCTGGTCGTGTGGGCGGACCGCCGGTTCCGGCTGGGCCACGGGCGGGCTTTCGCGCTCTACGTGGCGGGCTACACCGCGGGCCGGTTCTGGGTCGAGCTGATGCGTGACGACGAGGCCACGCACATCTTCGGCGTGCGGATCAACGTGTTCGTGGCGGGACTGGTGTTCCTCGGCGCGGTGGCCTACCTGATCATCGCCAAGGCACGCGGGCCCCGTGAGGACCTGGTCGCACTGCGCGAGGCCCGCACCGCGACCAATCAGGTCGCCGCGGACGTGCCGCCGCCTGCCGAGGACTCCGAGGACGGCGCGGACAAGCCCGCCGCGGAGGAGGCCAAGACGGAGGCCAAGGCCGAGGACGAGGCGCCCTCCGAACCGAAGAGCTGATGCGCGTACTCGTCGTCGAGGACGACGACCGGGTCGCGCGCGGCCTGGTGACCGCCTTGCGGCACGCGGGCTACGAGGTGCACCGAGTGTCCACTGTGGAGGATGCCGTGCGCGCGGCCCCGGTCGACGTGGTGCTGCTGGACCTGGGCCTGCCCGACGGGGACGGCTTCGACGTGCTACGCAGGCTGCGCCGCGAGCCGGGCACGGCGGTGATTGCCGTGACGGCCCGCGGCGAGGAGCGGGAACGCGTGCTGGGTCTGCGGGCGGGCGCCGACGACTACGTGGTCAAGCCCTTCGGCACGGCCGAGCTGCTGGCCCGCATCGAGGCGGTGCTGCGTCGCACCCGCACCGCCAGGGCCGAGGCCAGTGCCCCGGTGCTGCGGGTCGGCGGCCTCACCCTGGACGCGGGCACCCGGTCGGCCGAGCTGGACGGTGAGCCGATCTCCTTGACCCGCAAGGAGTTCGACCTGCTCGCGCTACTGGCCTCGCGGCCGGGTGAGGTGGTCAGCCGGGACCTGATCGTGGACCAGGTCTGGCACACCTCCTGGGAGGCCCCCTCGCGCACCCTGGACACGCACGTGGCCGCGCTGCGGCAGAAGCTGGGCGAGCAGCGGGTGCGCATCGAGACCGTGCGGGGCGTCGGCTACCGGTTGGTGGGCTGAGCGGTGCTGCGGCGGCTGCTGCTCGTGCTGGTGCCGCTGCTGGCGGTGTTGGGCACCGCCCTGGGCGTGCCGCTGGCAGCGGCCGTGGCGCAGCGCGAGACCCAGGCCACCTACCTGGACCGACTGGCCGACGTCAGCCGGTTCGCCTCGCTGGCCGAGACCGCGCTGGCCTCCGACCGTACCCAGGCCCTACAGGACGAGTTGTCCCGCTACGACCAGCTCTACGGCATCCCGGTGGCCGTGGTGGCACCGGAGGGCGCGGTGCTGATGGCCTCCCGCGCGCACCCGGACCTGACCGGCCCCGCCGTGCGCGCGGGCCTGCTCGCCGCGTTCTCCGGCTACCGCCCCGAGACCCCGCAGGCCGTGCTGCCCTGGCAGGACAGCCCGCTGGTGCTGGTGGAACCGGTCGGCCGGGACAGCGAGGTGGTCGCCGCCGTGGTCGCCGTGTCGGCCACCGACCGGCTGCGCGCCGAGGTGCTGCGGCAGTGGGGCCTGCTCGCGTTGGCGGGCGTGCTGCCGCTGCTGGCGGTGATCGGCGCCGCCTGGCCGCTGTCGCGCTGGGTGCTGCGGCCGATCCGCCGCCTGGACGAGGCCAGCGCCGAGGTCGCCGGTGGGCGCACCGACTTCCGCGCGGCCGATGTGAGCGGTCCGCCCGAGCTGCGCAGGCTGACCAGTTCCTTCAACACGATGGTCGAGGTCGTGGACGGGGCGCTGCGCCGTCAGCGCGACTTCGTGGCCGACGCCTCGCACCAGCTGCGCAACCCGCTGGCGAGCCTGCGCCTGGCCGTGGACAACCTGGCCCCGCACCTGCCCGATGAGGACGCCCGCGAGGCGCAGCGCGTGGCGGTGGAGGAGGCGGAGGAGATGGCGCGGGTGCTCGACGCCCTGCTGGCCGCCACGAGGGTGGACGCCGGGCGGGACGCCGAGCCGGTGGAGGTGGCCGAACTGGTCGCGGCGCGGCTGCCGGGCTGGCAGGGGCTCGGGCTGCCGATCGAGGTGGACATCCCTGCGGGACAACGGGTCCTGGCTCAGCCGGGGGCGCTGGGCACGGTGCTGGACGAGCTGGTCGGCAACGCCGCACGGCTGTCCGGGGCCAGCCGGGTCCTGCTCGCGTGGCGGGACGGGGAGCTGCACGTCACCGACGACGGGGTCGGCCTGGACGAGGCCGAGCGGGCGGCGGCGCTGGGCCGGTTCTGGCGTGCGCCCCGGCACCAGAACGTGCCGGGGACCGGGTTGGGCCTGGCCATCTGCGCGGACCTGATCGGTGCCTCGGGCGGGCAGCTGCGGCTGGAGCAGGCGCGGCCGCGCGGGCTGGACGTGGTGCTGCGCCTACCGCTTGACCGCGGTGAACCAGGCGGCGGCCCCGGGGTGTAGCGGCACCACCCCGGTGGCGATACCGGTGCGCACGTTGATGCGCCGTGCCTCCGGGTGCCCCTGGGTGATCGCCTCGACCTCGGTGAACACCGTGCTGGTGACGGTCCGCACCACCTCGGCGGACAGGTTGTCGCGGGCCAGCAGCAGGTTCGGCACGGCCACGGTGGGGCAGGCCCGCACCCCCTTGTACGTGGTGGCCGGGATCGTGGCGGGCACGTACGGGCCGGGGAACCGGGCGGCCAGCGCGGCGGCCTCCTCGGCCAGCGGCACCATGCGCACCGGCATGCGCTGCGCCAGGTCGGTGATCGCCGGCGTGGGAATGCCGGTCAGCGTCAGCAGCGCCTCGATCTGGCCCCGCACCAGGGCTGTCGCCGCGTCGGCCTGGGTGAGCCGCACCCCGTTCGGCCGCACCCCGCGCAGGGCGAGCAGCCGGTCGCTGGTGAACTCGGTGCTCGACCCCTGCGCGCCCAGCGAGACGGTGCGACCGGTCAGGTCGGCCAGCGAGCCGATCGGCGAGTCCCGCGGCACCACCAGGTGCAGGAAGCTGTCGTAGATCCGGCCCACCGCGCTGATGCCCGCTGGCGGCCTGCCCCCGTCCTCGGCGGCGTCGATCGCGGACAGCCCGAGCTGACCCTCGCCCGTGGCCAGCAGGTGCAGGTTGGCCACGGAGGCCGCTGTGGGCTTGGCCCGCACCGAGGTCCCGGGCAGGTGCGCGCCGATCGCGGTGGCCATGGCCGCGCCGATCTCGCGGAAGACCGCGCCGGGTGGACCGGTCAGCAGCACCAGTTCCCGCAGCACCGGCCCGCCCGGTACCGAGCACGCGCCCAGTGCGGCCCCGGCCGCACTCGCCGCCGCCGCGCGCAGCACCCCACGCCTGCTCAGCACCGTGGCAGCCTAGCCCCGGTCGTCCTCCGGTGCGGGTGTCGCCTGCTCGGGCTCCGGCTCCTCAGCGGGCTCGGTGGCGTTGTACACCTCGTACTGGCTGAACGTGTCCCAGTTGTAGGAACCGGATCTCATCAACTCCCACCTCGCGATCCGATGCTACCGACGGACAAGTGTGTTGTGCGGCAACCATCGGGGAGTTCTGGGCACGCACGCGCTACTGAGGGTGCGCCGTCCGCGCGTCCTCGGCGGCCGATCGGGTAGTGGCCACGACGCCGTCCGGCCGCACCAGCACCGACTGCCCCGGCGCCAGTCCCGGCAGCACGTGGTGCGGGCGGTCCACCGCCTGCCCGGTGAACTCGGTCCAGCTCGTGCCGATCATGTCCACAGTGGACTTTCCGTGCACCGTCATGTGCGGGAAGCGAACACCGGGGCGGATCTCGTCGCGCAGCACGTCCACATCGGCCGATCCGCCGTAGTCGTAGAACATCATCGCGCGCAGGTAGTCCACGGCCACCTGCTCCAGCAGGGCGCTCGGGTCGCACCCCTTCGCCAGGTAGCCGCGGTGCAGGCGCAGCGCCAGCCCGAGCGATTCCCTCGCCGCGGCAAGACGTTCCGGCTCGTAGCTGTCGAGCAGTTCCGGCTCGGACTGCCCGTGCAGCACCTCGGCGAGCTTCCACGCCAGGTTGTGCCCGTCCTGGATGCCGGTGTTCATGCCGAGACCGCCCGCCGAACTCTGCACGTGCGCGGCGTCGCCGACCAGGAACACCCGGCCCTGCCGCAGCCGGGCGGCCAGCCCCACCGCGGCCGTCCACGAGTTGACGGCGTGCAGCTCGACCGGGATCCGCTGATCGCCGATCGCGGTGCGCAGCAACCGGAGCGCCTGCTGCTCGGACAACTCGTCGGGGCCCTCCGGTTTGCCCGGGTAGTCCAGGATGTGCGAGGTCCACCGCCGGTCGCCGTCCTTCGAGAACAGCGTGGCGTAGACCTGCTCACCGCGCACGAAGCAGGCGCCCGTGCCCCAGCGGGCGAGCGCGTCACCGAGATCGGCGCTGTAGAACGCCGTGGTGATGTGGGCGATCACCTCGCGGTCGAGCACCGGGATGCCCAGCCGCTCGCGGATCCCGCTGCGGGCGCCGTCGGCGGCGATCAGGTAGTCGGCCTCGACGACCCACCGCTCACCGGTCGACTCCTCGACCAGCTCCGCGCGCACGACCCCGTCCACCTCGGTGAAGTCCAGCAGCCGCACGCCGTGCCGGACCTGGCTCCGGTCGAGGTGGGCCAGCGCCAACCGGTTCACCTCCACCTGGGACATGCTCAGCCTCGGGTCCGCCGGGCTGCACGACTCGACGCGCTCGGCGTAGCGCGGCGGCAGGCCGCTTCGCGACAGCGCGGGGCCGAACGCGCTGTCCTGGTGGACCGCCTCCAGCGGAAGGCCGCCGCGCCAGGCCAACCGCTCCACCTCCTCGCCCAGGCCCATGGTGCGGAACAACTCCAGCGTGCGCAGGCTCGTGCCCGCTCGCGGCGGCCCGTGCCCGGCGGCCCGCTTGTCCACCACCAGGGCGTGCACTCCCCAGTGCGCCAGGAACAGGGCGCTGGTCAGCCCCACCGGGCCCGCGCCGACCACCAGTACCGGTACTCGTTCGGTTCGCATGGCCCCACCGTGCTGGCTCAAGTCGGCTTGAGCGCAAGATGGTGGTCGTGAACGAGCCGCTGCACCCCATCGGCGAGGTCGCGCGCCGCTTCGGCCTGCGGGTCTCCGCCCTGCGCTACTACGACGAGCTCGGACTGGTACCGCCCGCCGAGCGGCGCGGCACCGTGCGGTACTACGGCCGCGAGGAGCTGCGCAGGCTCGCGCTCGTGCAGCGCCTGCACCGCGAGGGCATGGTGACCCTGGCCGACACGGCCGTCCTCACCACCGACCGGCACGGCGAGGAGCAGCCCGCGGGGCGTCAGGTGCTGGCCGACACCATCGCCGGGATGACCCGCCGGATCGACGAGCTGGTCGCGGCCCGCGCCGTGCTGGAGCACCTGTTGACCTGCCCCACCGCCGACCCGGTACGCCAGTGCAGCAAACTGCGGGCGGACCTGGACGAGATCGTGGACCGGGTCATGTGAGCGGCTCGTCCTGCCGGACAGCTCGCTGTACGGGGCCGAACGGTTACGCCCCGCTGCCGGGGAACTGATGGTGCAGAGATCAACGTCAGGTGAACCCCAAGTTTCCCGAGGTGCGCTTGCTAGCCCGATGGTGTGTGCTCAGGATCACCGTGTTCCCCGACCCGCGCCGAGCCCTGAGGAGGAGGCATGGCCGCCAACACCGAGGTTGGTAGTCCCGCCAGACCACGCAAGCCCCTGTACCGGCAGCTGTACTTCTGGGTGCTCACCGCCATCGTGCTGGGTGTCCTGTTCGGACTGTTCTTCCCCGCGCAGGCGGCGGGCACCAAGTGGCTGGCCGACCTGTTCGTGAACCTGGTCAAGGTGGTCATCGCGCCGACCATCTTCTGCACCGTCGTGGTCGGCATCGCCGGGCTGGGCAACCTGGCCAAGGCGGGCGGGCTCGCGCTGCGCACGATCGGGTACTTCACGGTGATGACCACGGTGGCGCTGGCCATCGGCCTGGTCGTGGTCAACGTGCTGCGCCCCGGCGACGGGCTGGGCATCGCGGTCAACGAGAAGGCCGCCAAGTCCACGATCGACTCGGCCGCGGCGGCGGGGGAGAGCGTCACCGACTTCGTGCTGAGCCTGGTGCCGAAGTCCTTCGTCGGCGCCTTCACCGACGGGCAGCTCATCCAGGTGCTGCTGCTGGCCGTACTGGTGGCCATCGCCGTGGCCGGGCTGGGTGAGCGCGGCAAGCCGGTGGTGCGCGCGCTGGACACCGTCGCACAGGTGATGTTCGGCGTGATCAAGGTGATCATGTACGCGGCCCCGGTCGGCGCGTTCGGCGGCATCGCCTACACGGTGGGCCAGTTCGGCAGCAAGGTGCTGGGCGGGCTGGTGTACCTGATGGTCGCCTTCTACCTGACCTGCGCGCTGTTCGTGGTCGTGGTGCTGGGCATCGTGTGCAGGCTGGCCGGGTTCAACGTGTTCAAGTTCCTGCGCTACATCAAGGACGAGATCTTCATCGTGCTGGGCACCTCCTCCTCCGAGGCGGCGCTGCCCCGCATGCTGATCAAGCTGGAGGCCGCGGGGGCGCGCAAGTCGGTGGTGGGCCTGACCATCCCGACCGGCTACTCGTTCAACCTGGACGGCACCTGCATCTACCTGACCATGGGCGCCCTGTTCATCGCCCAGGCCACCGGGCACGAGATCGGCCTGGGCACCCAGATCGGGCTGCTGCTGTTCATGCTGTTGTCCAGCAAGGGCGCCGCCGGGGTCACCGGGGCCGGGCTGATCACGCTGGCCGCCTCCCTACAGGCCTTCGGCAGCACCATCCCCGTGGTGGGCATCGCGCTGATCGTGGGCATCGACCGGTTCATGTCCGAGGCGCGGGCGATCACCAACGTGATCGGCAACGGCATCGGCACCCTCGTGGTCGCGCGCTGGCAGGGCGACCTGGACTCCGAGCGCCTCAGGCACGTGCTGGACAACCCGTCCACTGTGGACGTGGACGCCGCGCTGACCCGCCCGTCCTGACCCACCCCCGGCGCGTGTCGGACGTTCCGGTAACGCGTGTCGGCGCTAGCGGTACGGCGTGTTCGCGCTTGCGGCACGGTTTCCCACGAGCTGGGAAACCGTCCGCAAACGTCCGACACGCGGTCCGCCAAGCGCCGACACGCGGTGCTTGGGGGTCACGGTGTTCGGATCGGCGCCACGACCTGGTCGCCGCCGGGGGCGGTCAGCACGGTGACGCGGGCGGCGTAGTGCTCGGAGAGCCGGTCGGCGGTGAGCACCGAGGCGGGCGGCCCGCTGGCGACGACCCGGCCGGAGTCCAGCAGCAGCACGCGATCCGGGTACTGGGCGGCCAGGGTGAGGTCGTGCAACGTGGTGACCACCGTGGTGCCGTCGGCGCGCCGCAGGGTGTCGACGAGTTCGAGCAGGGCCTGCGCGTGACCGATGTCCAGCCCCGTGGTCGGCTCGTCCAGCAGCAGCACCCCGGTCTGCTGGGCCAGCACGCGCGCGAGCACGGCCCGCTGGCGTTCCCCGCCGGACAACGTCCTCAGTGGACGGTTGGCGAGCGCGGAGAGGTCGAGGCGGCCCAGCACCTCGGCCACCACGACGAGGTCGGCGTGGCCCTCACGGCCCAGCGGTCCCAGGTGCGGGGTGCGGCCGAGCAGCACGTAGTCGGTGACGGTCAACCCCTCGGGCAGCGCGGGGATCTGCGGGGCGTACCCGATCTCCCGCGCGCGCTCGCGCTGGCTCAGCGAGCCGAGGGCCCGGCCGCCGAGCAGCACCTCGCCGGTGGCGGGCACGAGCCCGGCCACGGACTTGAGCAGGGTAGACTTGCCAGCCCCGTTCGGACCGATGATCGCCAGCCAACTGCCCTCGGGCAGTTCCAGGGAGACGTCCGAGACCACCGGCCGGCCCCGGTAGCCCGCGCCGACCCCGCGCAGTTCGAGCCGGGTCATGCCCGCCTGGCCCTGAGCACCAGCACGAAGAACGGGGCGCCCGCGAAGGCCGTGACCACCCCGATCGGCAGCTCGGCGGGGGCCAGCACGGTGCGGGCCACCACGTCGGCGGCGATCAGGAACACCGCGCCGCCCGCCAGCGACAGTGGGACCACGACCCGGTAGCTGGCCCCGAACAGCAGTCGCACCAGGTGGGGCACCACGATGCCCACGAAGCCGATCAGGCCGCTCACCGACACGGCGGCGGCCGTCGCCAGCGAGGCGGCCCCCAGCACCAGCATCCGCACCACGGGAGGCCGCACACCCAGCGAGGCCGCCTCCTCGTCGCCCAGCGCCAGCACGTCCAGCAGGCCCGCGCAGGCGCACAGCACCACGACCGCCACCGCGATGTAGGGCAGCGCCTGCACCACCTGGCTCCAGCCCGTGGTGGCCAGCCCGCCCAGGATCCAGCCGTAGACCCGTTGCAGGGTCACGGTGTTCAGCTGCTGCACGAAGGTCTGGATCGCCGTCAGGAACGAGGCCACGGCCACGCCCGCCAGCAGCAGGGTCGCCGTGCCGGGCCCCGCGGTGCGGCCCATGCCCCAGGTCAGGCCGACCCCGCCGAGCGAGCCCGCGAACGCCGCCACCGGCACCAGCGCGGCCGGGGTCTGCGGGACCAGCACCACCACGACCGTCACGGCCAGCCCGGCACCGGCCGCCGCGCCCAGCAGGTACGGGTCGGCCAGCGGGTTGCGGAACACGCCCTGGAAGGTGGCCCCTGAGCAGGCCAGCGCCGCACCCACCAGCCCGGCGAGCACCACGCGCGGCAGCCGCAGCTGCCACAGCACCGCCGCCTCCTGCTCGGTCAGCGGCGAGCGGCCACCGGTCAGCTGGGCCGCGAGCTCACCGAGCACCCGCTGCGGGCCGAGGTCGACCGCGCCCAGCAGCACCGCCCCGGTCGCCACGAGCAGCAGGACGAGCAGGGCCGCCAGCAGGTGCCACCAGGCGAGCCTGGTCGGGGTGGACACGGCCTCAGTGGGCCTTGCTCACCGCGTCGCCCACGGCCCGCGCGAAGTCGACCACCCGCGGCCCCCAGCGCGAGGCCACGTCGTCGTCCAGCGCCACGACCCCGTTGCCGCGCACGGCCTTGAGCGTGCCCCAGCCGGGGCGGGCGGCCACCGTGGCCGGGCTCTGCTGGCAGCACTTGGTGTCCGCCAGGAAGATCAGGTCGGGGTCAGCCTTGATCACCTGCTCGGCGGACAGCTGCGGGTAGGGGCCCGCCGCGCTGGCCGAGTCGGCGATGTTGCCCAGCCCGAACAGGGAGTAGACCTGCCCGGCGAAGGTCTTGGCGGTCAGCGTGTAGCCGTCCGCGGAGACCTCGTGGAAGTAGGTCAGCGGCCTGGCGGGCTTGGGCGTCTTGGCCACCACCTCGGCGATCTGCGCCTTGAGCTGGGCGGCCAGCTTGTCGGCCTCGGCGGCGTGGCCGGTGGCCCTGCCCAGCAGCGAGACCTGCTCGTAGGCCTCGTCCAGGCTGTTCGCCGCGGGCAGCACCAGCACCGGCACCTTGAGCTTCTGCAGGCCGCTGACCAGGTTGTTCGCGTCGTAGTACGCGACGACCAGGTCCGGGCTCTTGGCCGCGATGGCCTCCACGTTGGGCTTGTACGCGTCCAGGTCGGTGCGCGGGGCCTGCGCCGGGTGGTTCGACAGCTTGTCCACGGCCGCGACCTGGCCGCCCGCGCCGATGGCGTACAGGTCCTCGGTGCTGGCGGGGCTGAGCGAGATGATCCGCTTGGGCTGGGCGGTCAGGGTCAGCGGCTGGCCGCCCTTGGGCGTGACCGTCACCGGGAACGCCGAGCCCTGGTCCGGTGCGGGCGCGGGCTGCTCGTGGGTGGCGCAGCCGGTGAGCGCCAGCACCCCGATCAGCAGCAGGGCGGACAGCGTGCGGCGGTGCGGCGTCATGGTTCCTCGCCAGTGAGTGGGTCGCGGAGGGCGAACAGGGACGCTACCAGCGTTAACGCCCTGTGACGGGGATCACCGCACCCGGGGCGGTGATCGCACGTTCTGTCGCCGGATCGTCACAAGCGCGTTGCCGGTGTGTCGGCTATGCTTCGCGCACCGAAACTTCTGGCGGATGTCCGCGTCAATGTCGTCCGGGTAGCCCAGATCGTTACGCAGTGCCGCGGTAACTCACCCGTTTGCGGGTGCCTTCGCGTTTCGCGACTGTTAAGGTTTCGTCAATCACGGGCCACCGTTGTCCCAGGAATTTCGATGTAGGACGACGGGAGGGTGTTGTCGTGATCTTCTCCGCCATCCCAGGCCAGCAGGGCCTGTACGACCCGACGCAGGAGAAGGACGCCTGCGGTGTGGCCATGGTGGCCGACATCCGGGGACGGCGATCGCACGACATCGTGGTCGACGCGTTGACCGCGCTGGCCAACCTGGAACACCGCGGTGCCGCGGGGGCCGAGCCCACCAGCGGTGACGGCGCGGGCATCCTGCTGCAACTGCCCGACGAGCTGCTGCGCGCCGAATGCGGCTTCGAGCTGCCCGAGCCGGACGGGCAGGGGCGGTCCACCTATGCCGCGGGCATCGCGTTCCTGCCCGCCGAGCGGCAGGAGCGGGACAAGGCCGTCGAGCTGATCGGGCAGATCGCCGAGCAGGAGAACCTGCGCGTGCTCGGCTGGCGCCAGGTGCCGGTGACCCCCGAGGCCGCCGAGGTCGGGCCAACGGCGCAGTCGGTGATGCCGCACTTCGCCATGCTCGTGGTGGCGGGGCTGCCCGACGCCGAGGGGCGATGTCCGTCCGGGGTGGACCTGGACCGGCTCACCTTCGGCCTGCGCAAGCGCGCCGAGCGGGACACGGTCGTCGCCGGGTGCGGCACCTACTTCCCCTCGCTGTCCAGCAGGACCCTGGTCTACAAGGGCATGCTCACCACCGAGCAGCTGCCCGCCTTCTTCCCCGACCTGACCGACCCGAGGCTGGCCAGCGCCATCGCGCTGGTGCACTCCCGGTTCTCCACCAACACCTTCCCGTCCTGGCCGCTGGCGCACCCGTTCCGGTACGTCGCCCACAACGGTGAGATCAACACGATTCGCGGCAACCGCAACCGCATGCGGGCCCGCGAGGCCCTGCTGGAGAGCTCGCTGATCCCGGGCGACCTGGCCAGGCTGTTCCCGATCTGCGACCCCGAGGGCTCGGACTCCGCGTCCTTCGACGAGGTGCTGGAGCTGCTGCACCTGGGCGGGCGCCCACTGCCGCACGCGGTGATGATGATGATCCCGGAGGCGTGGGAGAACCACGCCACGATGGACCCCAAGCGCCGCGCCTTCTACCAGTTCCACGCCAGCCTGATGGAGCCATGGGACGGCCCGGCCTGCGTGACCTTCACCGACGGCGAGCTGGTCGGCGCCGTGCTGGACCGCAACGGCCTGCGTCCGGCCCGCTGGTGGCGCACCGACTCCGACCGCGTGGTGCTGGCCAGCGAGACCGGGGTGCTGGACCTGCCGCCGCACCGCGTGGTGGCCAAGGGCCGCCTCCAGCCGGGCCGCATGTTCCTGGTGGACACCGTGGCCGGGCGCATCGTGGACGACGAGGAGGTCAAGTCCCGGCTGGCCGCCGAGTTGCCCTACGACGAGTGGCTGCACGCCGGTCTGCTGGAGATCGCCGACCTGCCCGACCGTGAGCACGTGGTGCAGAGCCACGAGTCGGTGGTGCGCCGCCAGCTCACCTTCGGCTACACCGAGGAGGAGCTGCGGATCCTGCTCTCGCCGATGGCCGAGAACGGGGTCGAGCCGATCGGCTCGATGGGCTCGGACACGCCGATCGCCGCGCTCTCCCAGCGTTCCCGGCTGCTCTACGACTACTTCGTGCAGAACTTCGCGCAGGTCACCAACCCGCCGCTGGACGCGATCCGCGAGGAGATCATCACCTCGGTGTCCCGGGTGATGGGCCCCGAGCAGAACCTGCTGGAGCCGGGACCGGCCTCCTGCCGCCACATCGGGCTGCCCTACCCGGTCATCGACAACGACGAGCTGGCCAAGCTGATCCACGTCAACGACGACGGGGACCTGCCGGGCTACGCGTGCAGTGTCCTCAACGGACTGTACGAAGTGGACGGTGGCGGCGAGGCGCTGGCCGCCGCGATCGAGCGGATCCGCAGGCAGGCCAGCGAGGCCATCGCCGCCGGCGCGCGCACCCTGGTGCTGTCCGACCGCGACTCCGACCACCGCATGGCGCCGATCCCCTCGCTGCTGCTGGTCGCCGCGGTGCACCACCACCTGGTGCGCACCAAGGAGCGGCTGCGCGTGGCGCTGGTCGTGGAGACCGGTGACTGCCGCGAGGTGCACCACGTGGCCGCCCTGCTGGGGTACGGCGCCGCCGCGGTCAACCCGTACCTGGCCTTCGAGACGATCGAGGACCTGATCAGCCAGGGCGCGATCACCGGGGTGGAGCCCGCCACCGCGATCCGCCGCTACGTCAGCGCGCTGGTCAAGGGCGTCCTCAAGATCATGTCCAAGATGGGCATCTCCACCGTGGGCGCCTACACCGCCGCGCAGGTGTTCGAGGCGGTGGGCCTGTCCCACGAGGTGCTGGCCGAGTACTTCACCGGCACCAGCTCGAAGCTGGGCGGTGCGGGCCTGGACGTGCTGGCCGCCGAGGTCGCCGTGCGGCACCGCAGGGCCTACCCGGACAACCCCGCCGACCGCGCGCACCGCAGGCTGGACGTGGGTGGGGAGTACGCCTACCGCCGCGAGGGCGAGCTGCACCTGTTCACCCCGGAGACGGTGTTCCTGTTGCAGCACGCCACGAAGACCCGCCGCCGCGAGGTGTACCAGCGCTACACCGAGGAGGTCGAGCGCCTGGTCCGCGAGGGCGGCGGGCTGCGCGGGCTGTTCTCCTTCCGCACCGGCGAGCGCCCCGCCATCCCGGTGGCGGAGGTCGAACCGGTCGAGTCGATCCTCAAGCGCTTCAACACCGGGGCCATGTCCTACGGTTCGATCTCCGCCGAGGCGCACGAGACCCTGGCGATCGCGATGAACCGGATCGGCGGGCGCTCCAACACCGGTGAGGGCGGGGAGGACCCCGAGCGGCTGCACGACCCCGCGCGCCGTTCGGCGATCAAGCAGGTGGCCAGCGGGCGGTTCGGGGTCACCAGCGAGTACCTGGTGCACTCCGAGGACATCCAGATCAAGATGGCCCAGGGCGCAAAGCCCGGCGAGGGCGGTCAGCTGCCCGCGCACAAGGTGTACCCGTGGATCGCCAGGACCCGGCACTCCACGCCCGGGGTCGGCCTGATCTCCCCGCCGCCGCACCACGACATCTACTCCATCGAGGACCTCGCCCAGCTGATCCATGACCTGAAGAACGCCAACGAGCGGGCCCGCATCCACGTGAAGCTGGTGTCCGAACTGGGCGTGGGCACGGTCGCGGCGGGTGTGGCCAAGGCGCACGCCGACGTGGTGCTGATCTCCGGCCACGACGGGGGCACCGGCGCCTCCCCGCTGAACTCGCTCAAGCACGCGGGCACGCCCTGGGAGGTCGGCCTCGCCGAGACCCAGCAGACCCTGATGCTCAACGGTCTGCGGGACCGGATCACCGTGCAGGTGGACGGGGCGATGAAGACCGGGCGGGACGTGGTGATCGCCGCGCTGCTCGGGGCCGAGGAGTTCGGCTTCGCCACGGCCCCGCTGGTGGTCGCGGGCTGCGTCATGATGCGCGTGTGCCACCTGGACACCTGCCCGGTTGGCGTGGCCACGCAGAACCCGGTGCTGCGCGAGCGGTACACCGGAAAGCCCGAGTTCGTCGAGAACTTCTTCCACTTCATCGCCGAGGAAGTGCGGGAGTTGTTGGCGGAACTGGGTTTCCACACCCTGGACGAGGCCGTCGGCCACGCGGAGCTGTTGGACACCGACGAGGCCGTGCGGCACTGGAAGGCGCGGGGCCTGGACCTGTCCCCGGTGTTCGAGGTGCCCGCCGACACCCGGTACGGCTCGGCCCGCCGCAGGCTGCGCGGGCAGGACCACGGGCTGGAGCACGCCCTGGACCGCACGCTGATCCAGCTGGCCGAGGCCGCGCTGGAGGACGCCCACCCGGTGCGCATGGAACTGCCCGTGCGCAACGTGAACCGGACCGTGGGCACCCTGCTCGGCTCGGAGGTCACCCGGCGCTACGGCGGGGACGGCCTGCCCGAGGACACCATCCAGGTCCGGCTCACCGGCTCGGCTGGCCAGTCGCTGGGCGCCTTCCTGCCACGGGGCGTCACGCTGGAGATGATCGGTGACGCCAACGACTACGTGGGCAAGGGCCTGTCCGGTGGGCGGATCGTGGTGCGACCGCACGCCGACGCGCCCTTCGCCGCCGAGCAGCAGGTGATCGCGGGCAACGTGATCGGCTACGGGGCCACCGGCGGGGAGATCTTCCTGCGCGGGCGGGTCGGCGAGCGGTTCTGCGTGCGCAACTCCGGCATGGTCGCGGTCGCCGAGGGAGTGGGCGACCACGCCTTCGAGTACATGACCGGCGGGCGCGCGGTGGTGCTCGGCCCGACCGGGCGCAACCTCGCGGCGGGCATGTCCGGCGGTATCGCGTACGTGCTGGAGCTGGACCCGATGCTGGTCAACACCGACATGGTCGAGTTGCAGCGCCCGCACCCCGACGACCTGAAGTGGCTGCGGGAAACCGTGCAGCGACACCAGGAACTGACCGGTTCCGCGGTGGCCGCCTCGCTGCTCGGGGACTGGCCGCGCCGGTCGGCGGCGTTCACCAAGGTGATGCCGCGCGACTACCAGCGGGTGCTGGAGGCGATGAGGTTGGCCCGCGCCGAGGGCCGTGACGTGGACCAGGCGATCATGGAGGCCTCCCGTGGCTGACCCCAACGGCTTTCTGAAGTTCTCCCGCAGCGAGCCCGCCAAGCGGCCCGCCGCGCAGCGGATCGGGGACTGGAACGAGGTCTACGCCGAGCTGTCCGGGCCCGAGCGCGACCAGCAGGTGCGCACCCAGGCCGGGCGCTGCATGGACTGCGGCATCCCGTTCTGCCACTCCGGGACCGCTGGCTGCCCGCTGGGCAACCTGATCCCCGAGTGGAACGACCTGGTGCGGCGCGGGAACTGGGCGCAGGCCGGGGAGCGGCTGCACGCCACCAACAACTTCCCGGAGTTCACCGGGCGGCTGTGCCCCGCGCCCTGTGAGGCGGGCTGCGTGCTGTCCGCGACCCCCGCGGCCGGTGGGCCGGTTGCGATCAAGCGCGTCGAGCAGGCCATCGCCGACGTGTCCTGGGAGACCGCCGCCGTTCCGCCGCAGCCCGCGGCCGTCGCCTCCGGCAGGAGGGTGGCCGTGGTCGGCTCCGGTCCCGCGGGGCTGGCCGCCGCGCAGCAGCTGACCCGTGCCGGGCACGAGGTCACCGTGTACGAGCGGGACGACCGGCTCGGCGGCCTGCTGCGGTACGGCATCCCCGAGTTCAAGATGGAGAAGAAGGTCCTCGACCGGCGGCTCGCGCAGCTGCGCGCCGAGGGAACCCGTTTCGTCACGGGCTGCGAGGTCGGTGTCGACCTCACGGTCGAGCAGCTGCGGGAGACCCACGACGCCGTGGTGCTCGCCGTGGGTGCGCTGCGCAGCCGGGACGCACCGGAGATCCCCGGGCGCGAACTGGCCGGTGTGCACCTGGCGATGGAGCACCTGGTGCCCGCCAACCGGGCCTGTGAGGGCGACGGGCCGACTTCCGTTGACGCGGCGGGAAAGCACGTCGTGATCATCGGTGGCGGGGACACCGCCGCGGACTGCCTGGGCACCGCGCACCGCCAGGGCGCTGTTGGCGTGGTCCAGCTCGACCAGTACCCGCAGCCGCCCGCCGAACGCGACTTCGAGGTTTCGCCCTGGCCGACCTGGCCGCTGATCGTGCGCAACTACCCCGCGCACGACGAGGGCGGCGAGCGCAAGTACGCCGTCGCCGTGCAGCGCTTCGTCGGTGACGAGGACGGGCACGTGCGCTCGGTCGAACTGCGCCAGGTCAAGGTGCACAAGGACCCCGCCACCGGTCGGCGCGAGGTCGTCCCGGTCTCGGACGAGGTCGAGGTCGTTCCCGCCGACCTCGTGCTGCTCGCCATCGGCTTCGAGGGCGTCGAACACATGCCGCTGCTCGACGGCCTGGGTCTGTCCCTGTCCGGGCGCGGCACCCTGTCGGTCGGTGCCGACTGGCAGACCGGTTCGCCGGGGGTCTTCGCCTGCGGGGACGCACACCGCGGGGCCTCACTCGTGGTGTGGGCCATCGCCGAGGGCCGGTCCGTCGCCAACGCCGTCGACACCTACCTGACCGGTTCCTCGGAACTGCCCGCACCGGTCCGGCCCAACCTGCTGCCGCTCGCGGTGGTGTGAGCCGCCTGTTGTTCCGGGGCGGTTTGTCCTGGGGCCCTGGCGATGGGCTGTAATCGGGGTAGTCGGGGCGTGGAATGCCGCCCCGATTTCGCCGACGAGCGTAAGCCCATCGCCACCCAGGAAAAACCACCCCTAGGGCTTGCCTTTCGGTGACGGCCTTCAGCGCCGTGTTTCACCCTTCCGTGGCGGCCATTCGGCGTAGAATGGTGGCATGGGGCAGAGGGAGATCGCGGAGCGGATGCTGGAGGCGTGGCAACGCCTCGCGTCCGTCGAATTCGATCTACTTTGCTGCGCCGCCGAGATCGATGATCCTCATGAGATCGCGCTGTTGCTGCGCATTCCACTCGGACGGGCTCGGCGGCTTCAGGAGCAGGCGGCGGCATTGGATCGGTTGCCGGTATTGGCTGGTTTGCTGCGAGACGGGTTGCTGGATCTGGAGCGGTTCGAGGTGGTGCGTAAGCGCACCGAGAACCTGGACTCGGAGAAGGCCCGCCGGGTGGATGCCAGGCTAGCCGACGCCGCCGAACTGAACTCCAGGGAACTCAAGGCCGAGGCGGACCGGTTGATCTGCCTGGTCGACCCGTTCGGCGCGGAGATCCGGCACGTCAAGGCGGTGAAGCGGTCCGAGGTGCGGTACCGGTCGATGCCCGACGGCATGGCTGAACTGACCGCCTACCTGGACGCGGTGCGGGGACGGCAACTGTTCGACCAGATCAACGCTGATGCGGAAACCCTGGACGATGATCGTTCTTGGGGTGAGAAGCAGGCCGATGTGGTCGTTGATCGGATGCTGGGTAGTGGTCGTCCGGTCACTGTGTGCACTGATGTCACGGTTTCCGCTACGACCCTGCTGGGGTTGACCTCCGAACCTGGTTATGTCGCCGGTGTTGGCCCGGTTGAGGCGAACACCGCTCGGGAAATCGCCAGCCAGGGTGATTGGCGGAAGGTTCTCACTGACAAGGTGGGTATGCCGATTGGTGTTGGTCGGAGGCGGTATCGGCCGCCGAGGGCGTTGCGGGATTTTGTGATGGTGCGGGATCGGGTGTGTCAGGCGCCGGGGTGTATGCGGCCAGTCGGGGAATGTCAGATCGATCATGCGCGGGGTTTTGCCTCGGGTGGTGTGACGGATGAGCGGAATCTGGGGCCGTTCTGCGATGTGCATCATTACCTGAAGACGATCGGCCGGTACCGGTTCTCCCGGGGTGCTGATGGGGTGCGGCGGTGGGTCACGCCGTTGGGGTTCGAGTACGAGACCCGGGCGAAGGCCATCGCGGAACCGGACCCGCCATGACGGACGGGCGCGACGGGGAACCTGCGGCCATATGGCGAAACCAAGGGCACCGCCGCCACCCGGGCCGACCGGCCACGGAACCGGTGGCGGGGTAGCGAGGTCGAGGCCCCGGTCATCGGGCTGGGACGCCGGTGGCTGAAGGCTGTGGCTTCGGTAGCGGTGACCGGCCGGGGAACCGGCGGCTGAATGCCGAGGCTGAGACCCACCCGCTGTCCAAAGCCATCAGTAGAGGCGACCGACGAACAAACGGGAACCGGCAACCAGGAACCGGCAACCCCGGGAACCAGCAACCGACCAACGGGAACCAGCAACCGGAGCTGCACGGCTATCTCGCGGCGCGGGCGGGGCACTCAGACGGCCGCACCGGCTTCGCGGTCAGCGCCGGTGACGGACAGCAGCGCGAGGAGATCATCCTCGACCCGGCCAGCGGCCAGTACATCGGCGAGCGCTTCGCGGTCACCGCCGACTGGGAGGGCATCCCGGCTGGCACGACCTGGTCGTTCACCTCGGTGACGACCGCGCTCACCGATCAGGCTGGCTGACCGGCGCGGCACAGGCCCAGGGGTGGGCAATTCCCTGGGCCTGGACCGCTACTTGGCTCGCGCGCGGGCCGCGCTTGTCGCGACCGCACCGGCGCCCAGGACCAGCACGAGCGTGGCCATGGCCCAGCGCCGTTCCTTGGTGACCTCGGTGTTGGCGGCTTTGGCTACTGCTTTCGGCTTGGGCGTGGACTGGGGCCGCTTCGTGCTGGGCACCTGGGCGGGCGGCTCCGGCTTGGGCGGTACGACCGGTGGCGGCGGCACGACCACCGCAGGTGCGGGCGGTGGTGGCGGTGGGGGCGCGACCGGTGGTGGCGGTGGTGGTGGCACGGTGGTCGGCGGGGGCGTGGTGGTTGGTGGTGGCGGCGCGGGCACGCCGAGGCACCCGGCCATGTCCGAGGTGTTCGTGGCCGGGTACTGCGCGACCTGCCGCGCCGAGGTGGCGCCGTGCGGGATCTCGTAGAGCACGCTGTGGTCGTGGTACCGGTTGTTCAGCACGTGCAGCGTGCGCGCCGAGTCGATCACCGCTGACCCGTACGAGCCGTGGTCGGGTAGCCCGCTGGGCGTGGACACCTTGCGCACCGCCCCGCTGACCGGGTCCACGCTCACGACCGCCGCGGGTCCGCCGAGCCCGGTGGACACCCCGTAGAGCAGGCCGTCGGCCTCGTCGAAGGCGAAGTCGTCCAGGTTCTCCACCCAGTCACCGGGCCGTAGCCGGGTCACCCGCACCACCGACAGGAAGGTGGCGCTGCCAGGGGCCACGTCGATCGTGAACAGCCGGTCGTCCAGCCGCACGAACAGCAGGTTGCCGCCGATGGCGCCCGCGGTGGCCAGGGCCAGGTCACCGCGGGGGACCCCGCGTACCTGCCCGTGGTCGGTGGCGGCACCGGACCGGTCGATGCTGATGACGTGGCCCTCGTTGCCGATGCCGTAGACCCGGTCCTGGCCACGGGCGTACCCGATCGCGTTCACCCCGTAGGGCAAGGTCTTGAGCTGTTCGGTTGCACCGGAGAGCACGTTCACTCGACTCAGCGTGGCCCGCGTCTCGTGCTCACCCATTCGGACCTGGAAGGCATCACATTCGGTTGCTGTACCGGCGGCCATCGGGGTGGGCGTGAAGGCCGCCATCGCTAGAACGGGTAACGCTATTCCCACGCAACGGCGAATTACTGTCACGAGACACCGGTTTCCTGGTTCAACGGGTTGGCGGATACGGTTACACCGTAGACGGTGATCTAATCGTCCACCAGACGCAGGAGGCTGAATGGACATCTACCTGCAGGGTATCCTCTGGGTACTCGGCGCCGCGATTGTGAGCGGTGGGCTCACCGCGTTACTCCACCGTCGCACGTCAGGTGATGGGAGGTCCATCGGCAACGAGGCCACCAGTGCCGTCTTCACGATTGTCGCAGGTCTGCACGCCGTGCTCGTCGCATTTGTGCTGATCTCGCTGTTCGACGCGACCAACGCGGCGCACGACGGGGCGCAGCAGGAGGCCAACGCGCTGGTCGCGGTCACCTGGGCGGGTGATTCCCTGCCCGATCCGACCAAGTCGAAGATTCACGAACTAGCACGTCGGTACGCCACCACCGTACGTGACCAGGAATGGCCCCAGATGCGCCAGGAGCAGGCCGTCACCGGTCCTGGGGCCCAGCAGCTCGCGCAATTGCACGACGCGATTACCGAGGCCGCGAGCACCGACGACGAATGGCTCAAGGACCGCAAAACCGAGGCCGCCAACCAGTTGTGGACCGTGTACCAGGCCCGTCAGACCAGGTTGGACGCGGCTGACGGCAGCGGGGTGAATACCGTAGTGTGGCTGGCCCTCATCATCGGTGCACTCATGTCGGTGGCCTTCGCTTACCTGTTCGGCGGTACCCGGATTATCCGGCACGTACTCACGGTGGCACTCTTCGCCGCCACGATCACTCTTGTGCTCTACGCCATCTATCAGATGCAAAGCCCGTTCACCGGCGGGGCGAACGTGGATCCCGAGGCGTTCAGCGATGCCCTGAGCAGGCTCAGTTGAGCCCGCACACCCTCCGCTCCGGTCGGTCGGGGCCGCGTCGCGCGGCCCCGACCGCCAGGTGCGGTCAGCTCAACCGGGTGAGCACCTGGCCGACCACGTCCAGGGACTGCTCCAGTTCCGGGGCGAGGTAGACCAGCTCCACCATCGCCTCGTCCACGATGCCCGTGTCGCGCGCCGCCAGCAGCGTGTCCACCACGTTGTCCACCGTGGACCCCTTCCTCGGGTTCAGCCGCAGCACCACCTCGATCGCGCCGGGGTCGCGGCCGGCCTGCTCGGCGGCCTGCCGGATCACCTGGAGCGGTCCCGCGTACTGCGCGGGGTCCAGGCCGGGCACCGCGCCCGCGGGCAGCCAGCCCTCGGCTCGGCGGCCGACCCTGCGCAGCGCGGCCGGGGCGAACCCGCCCAGGTGGATCCTGGGCCGGTGGGCGGGCTTGAGGTCGATCCAGCTCGGCGCGATCGTGCTGCCCGGGCCCTCGTGCGTGACGACCTCCTGCGACCACGCGGCTTCGAGCACGTCGAGCACCTCGTCCAGGCGGGCGCCCCGCTCGGCCATGGGCACCCCGGCCGCCGCGTACTCCTCGGGGGACCAGCCCACCCCGAAGCCCGGCACCACCCGGCCGCCGCTGAGCTGGTCGATCGAGGCCAGCGTGCGGGCCAGCAGCAGCGGCGGGTACCAGGGCGCGCAGAGCACGTGCGTGCCCAGCCGGACCCGGGTGGTGGCGGTCGCCGCGGCGGTCAGCAGGGTCAGCGGGTCGAGCACCCGGCGGAACTCCCTCGGGTACGGGCCGGGGCCGCTCATGCCGTAGCCGATGCTCGGGTCCACCGGGCTGAGCAGCCGGTCACCCACCCACAGGCTGTCCGCCCCGGCCTTCTCGGCGGCGACCGCGAAGGTGACCACGTCGGCGGGGCGCTCGCCCGCCATTCCGAACTGGGGCAGGGAGAAGCCGATCCGCATGGGTGCCTCCAAGCTGGCTCTGTTCAGTTCTGTCCGCGCCCACCGATTCTGCCCCTCCGAGGACAGTACAGCGAACGCTTGACAGTACAGCGGCTGCTGTATCAAACTTGGTACATGACCGAGACGCACCTGGACGCGCTGGTCCGGATGGGCCGCGCACTGTCCGACCGCACCCGCTGCCGGTTGCTGCTCGCGCTGCTGCCCGGCCCCGCCTACCCGGCCGAACTCGCCGAACAGTTGGGCGCCACCCGGCAGAACGTGTCCAACCACCTGCAGTGCCTGCGCGAGTGCGGCATCGTCACGGTGGCGCACGAAGGGCGGCGCGCTCGCTACCAACTGCTCGACGAGCGCATCGCGCACGCGCTGACCGACCTGTCCGGACTCGGCCTCGCCGCGGGCGCCGGACACGAAGTCGAGGTGTCCTCATGAGCGCCGCTCGCGCCGACCAGCGCCGCCGACTGTGCCTGGTGCTGGCCATCTCCAGCGCGGTGATCGCCGTTGAGGTGGTCGGCGGGCTGCTCACCGGATCGCTGGCGCTGCTGGCCGACGCCGTGCACCTGGGCGTGGACTCGCTGGGCGTGCTGCTGGCGCTGATCGCGGTGCTGCTGGCCGCAAGGCCCGCCACCGCCCGGTTCAGCTTCGGCTACCTGCGCGCCGAGGTGCTGGCGGCGTTGGTCAACGCCGTGCTGGTGACCGGCATCGGGATCACCATCCTGGTCGAGGCCGTGCAGCGGTTCGCCGAGCCGCCCGAGGTCAGCTCCGGCGGCATGCTGCTCGTGTCGCTGCTCGCCAGCGCGGGCATGGCCTGCTCCGTGCTGCTCCTGCTTGGTGCGCAAGGGAAATCGCTCAACGTGCGGGCGGCGTTCCTCGAAGTGCTCAGCGACGCCCTCGCCGCCGCGACCACCGCCCTCGCCTCACTGGTCATCCTGCTCACCGGGTTCCAGCGGGCCGACGCCATCGCCTCCGCGCTGATCGGCGTGGCCATCCTGCCCAGGGCCTGGGTGCTGCTGCGCGAGGCCGTGACCGTGCTGCTGGAGGCCGTGCCCCGAGGCGTCGACCCCGTGCGACTGCGCGCGGACCTGCTCGCCGAGCCCGGCGTGCGCGGGGTGCACGACTTGCACGTCTGGACCGTCACCTCCGGCTCGCCGGTGCTCACCGCGCACGTCGTGGGCGAGTCCGGCCCGGACCTGATCGACCGGCTCGCGGCCCGGGTCCGGCAGGGGTGGGGCATCGCGCACAGCTCGTTCCAGGTGGAGGACGCGGGTCCCCGGCCGGGCTGCCCCGCGCACGCGTGACGGCGCCAAACAGGAGGCGCTGGCGATCCGCCAGCCGCTCTGAGGTGAAGCGGTGCTGCCGCCGACTTGTCGGTGCTGCGTCGTAGGGTGCTGCACGTGACGTTCCAGGGCTTCGGCGAGCACGCGATCGACTTCTACGACGGCCTGGAGGCCGACAACTCCAAGCCGTACTGGGAGGACAACAAGCACGTCTACGCGGCGGACGTGCGGGCGCCGATGGAGGCGCTGCTCGCCGAGCTGGAGCCGGAGTTCGGCGGGCTGGGCACGCCCAAGGTGTTCCGGCCGTACCGGGACGTCCGGTTCAGCAAGGAGAAGCACCCGTACAAGACGCACTGCGGCGGGGTGATCGAACAGGGCCGCGGCGGCGGGGCCTACTACGTGCAGGTCGGCCCGGAGGGGCTGATGGTCGGTGGCGGCTGCTTCCACCTGGCCGCCGACCAGCTCGCCAGGTACCGCACGGCGGTGGACGAGGACCGGCGCGGGCAGGCGCTGGAGAAGATCCTGGCGAAGCTGCGGCGGGCGGGCTGGCAGATCCGGGGGGAACAGCTCAGGAGCAAGCCCCGCGGCTTCGAGGTGGATCACCCGCGCATCGAGCTGCTCCGGTACAAGTCGGTCTACGCGGTCCGGGTGTGGGAGCCGGACGACGTGCTGCACGAGCGCGGGAGCCTGGCGCGGGTGCGCAAGGCGTGGCGCGAGGTCCGCGCGTTCAACGAGTGGGCGGCCGACCACGTGGGCGTGAGTGATCAGCGCCACAATCGGCGGTGACCGGCGGGCAGTTGTGTGAATTCATGAAGAACTCGCACGTCTGTCTCACCTTTTTGCGCTGGATCGCCCTCGTGAGAGCTTTCCTCGCAGTTAAAACCCGGTAACACGGGTTGACGGTTCACGCGCGGAAGTTCTGTTAACGGGGCAACGAAGTGTGGTGACCTACGCAAGTGGGGTTGTGTGACGCTCCGGCATATGCAAACCTCACAGTGCCCCGAACGGGTGAACGACGCAGTGTGCGGCAGCGGTCGAAGTGGACTGCTGTGGCAGTGAGCTGCGGAAATTCCCTGCCTGGTGGTCTTGGGGGCCATCAGAGTCACGTCAGTGGATGGACAGTCGCCATGACTCGGCAGTGGTGCCACAACTCGGCTAGATAGCCGTCTCCTCGCGCTGGCGCGGCCGTTGTCGCTTGTCGCCAGAAGGTTCGCCGTCCCCGTGTCTCCCGGAAGGAGATTCGTCCGTGGCCCTTCCCATGCCCGTGTCAGTTGTGTTATCGGACGCTCTGCCGTCCGTCACCTCCACCCGGCGTTCCGTCGTGGACCTCGAGGTGATCGTGCCCGCCTACAACGAGGCCACCCGGCTGCCCGACACCCTGCGCGCGGCCGTGGACTACCTCGCCGGACTGCCGCTGACCAGCCGCGTTGTCGTCGTGGACAACGGCAGCGTGGACGGCACGGCCGCGGTGGTGGACCAACTCGACACCGGCTCGGTCGAGGTGGTGGTCATCGGCTGTTCGCGTCCGGGCAAGGGCGCCGCCGTGCGCCGTGGCCTGTTGACCAGCAGCGCGCGTTTCGTGGGCTTCGTGGACGCCGACCTGTCCACCCCGCTGGACACCCTGGCCAGAGCCGTGGCCGAGTTGACCAGCGGTGCGGAGGCGGCCATCGCCTCCCGGCACGCGCCCGGCGCCAGCTTCGTGCACCCGCGCTCGCTGGGCCGCAAGGTCGGCGGCTCCGCCTTCCGCGCGCTGGCCCGCCCGCTGGTCACCAAGGTGCGCGACACTCAGTGCGGCTTCAAGTTCTTCCAGCGCAGCGCGGTGCAGTCCGCCCTGCTGCGCTGTCGGGTGGACGGCTTCGCCTTCGACGTGGAGTTGCTGCGCCAGGTCCAGGCCGACGGTGGTCGCATCGTCGAGCTGCCGGTGGCCTGGCGCGACGACACCCGATCCACCTTCCGCCCGCTGCGTGACGGACTCGCCTCCTTCACCGCACTGCTCCGGCTGTACCGGGGAGCTCATCGATGAGTGTGAAGCTGTTGCACGGCAACAGGATTCTTGTGCTGAACTGGCGCGACGTGCGCCACCCGCAGGCTGGCGGTGCCGAGCAGTACATGCACGAGATCGCCAGGCGCTGGGTCGAGCAGGACGTGCACGTCACCTGGCTCACCGCCCGCGCGCCCGGCGCCGAGGCACGCGAGATGATCGACGGCATCGAGGTGCTGCGGACCGGGGGAGCGCTGTCGGTGTACCCGCGCGCCGCCGCCTGGATGGCGACCAGGGCCAAGCGCTTCGACGCCGTTGTGGACTGTCAGAACGGCATCCCGTTCTTCGCCCCGCTCTTCGCCGGGGCGGCCATGCCCGTGGTCCAGGTGGTGCACCACGTGCACCAGGACCAGTTCGCCACGCACTTCTCCCGGCCGATGGCAGCGGTGGGCCGCTTCCTGGAGGGACCGGCCTCGCGCGCGGTGTACGGCAGGCGGGCCATCGCCGCCGTCTCACCGTCCACAAGGGAGGAACTGCGCAGGCGGCTGGGGCTGCGCGGGCCGATCAGCATCGTGCCCAACGGGACCCACCCGGTGCTGGGCACGGCCGCCGCCCGCGAACCGGGCCCGGTGGTCACGCTGGTCACCAGGCTGGTGCCGCACAAGCGGGTGGACCTGTTGCTGGACAGCCTGGTCACCGTGCTGGCGCAGATCCCCGACCTGAAGGTGAACATCGTCGGCGGGGGCTCGGAGCTGGCAGCGCTCACCGCGTACGCCGAGCGGCTCGGGCTCGACTCCGCGGTGACCTTCCACGGCCGCCAGCCCGACTCCGTCCGCGACGACCTGCTCAGCAAGGCCTGGCTGACCACCTCCACCTCCGCGGGGGAGGGCTGGGGCTGCTCGATCCTGGAGGCGGCGGCCTGGGGCGTGCCCTGCCTGGCGCTGAAGGTGCCCGGGGTGCGCGACTCCGTGGTGCACGAGCACACCGGCTGGCTCGTCGACCGGGCCGAGGACTACGCCGAGGCGATGGTCACCGCGCTGCGCGAGCTGGCCGACCCGGTGCGGGCCGAGGCTGTGGCGCAGCGCTGCCGTTCGTGGGCGGCCTGCTTCTCCTGGGACCGCAGCGCCGAACTGCTCGCCGCCGTGCTGGCCTACGAGATCGGCGCCGTGGGCAGCCCGCAGCGCCGGGAGGCCCGTTCGGACATCACCACCGTGGCGACCCTGCCCGACAGCGAACTGCCCGCACTGGCGGCGGGTCTGCGCGCGACCGACGAGGTGCGCAGCGACGGGCGGTGCACCGGCGTGCTGCTCGGCGGCTGCGACGAGGTGGACGCGATGACGGTGCTGGACCGGCTCGGCGTGTCCGGGGCGAACCTGCGCCTGGCCAACCGGTACGACCTGCTCGCGGGGCCGCTGGGCGCACCGGGCTTCCTCACCGCACCGGCCGTGCCCGGTCTGGAGGACCCCGCGTGAGCGAACTCGCGAGCAAGCCGTCGAGCGCGGCGCCCGGGGAGCAGGCCGTGCTGCGCAGCAGCATGGTGCTGGCGGTCTCCTCCGGACTGGTCGGCGTGCTCAGCTACACCTGCGGCCTGCTGATGGCCAACCTGTTGCAGGTCAAGGCGTACAGCGACTACAGCGCGGCGCAGGCCTTGCTGACCACGGTGGGCGTGGCGGCCAGCGCACTCGTGCCGCTGCCGCTGTCCCGTGAGATCCGCGCCAACCCGCGGGGCTCGGCGGGCCGCAAGTCCGCGGTCGGCTTCGCGCTGACCGTCTCGCTGGGCGTGGGGTTGGCGGCCATGGTGGTGCTGACCGGCATCGCCTGGCTGTTCACCAACCCGGCGGCGGCGATCACCGTGGGGCTGGCGGGCTTCTCCCTGTTCGCGATCATGCCGGTGTGGGGCTGGTTGCAGGGCGAGTCCCGGTTCACGGCCTACGCGGGCATGTCGGTGGCCGAGGTGGCCCTGCGGCTGGTGGTCAGCACCGTGGCGGTGCGCGCGGGACTGGGTACGGCTGGTGGGGTGGCCGGGTTCATCGCGGGCGCCGCACTGGTGCTCGTGGCCGGGATCTGGTGGCTGCGCAGGGACTTGGGCGCCCGGCTCGGCGCGCCAGCGGACCGCTCGCGGTGGACCGAGACCGTCCGAATAGGACTTGTCCAGCTCGTGGTGTCCACTGTGGTCGGTGTCGACGTGGTGCTGGTGGCTGTGCTGGGCGCCGACTCCGTCAGCGACGCGAGCTACCAGGCGATCGCCACGCTGGCCAAGGGGCCGGTCTACGTGGCGACCGGGGTGACGGTCGTCAGCTTCCCGTTGCTGCGAACGGTTTCCGCCGACCGCCTGCACGGGGCCGTCGCGTCCATGGCGCGCTCCTTCGCGTGGCTGGCGCTGCCCGCGGCTGCCGTGCTGGCGACGGTGCCCAGCTCGCTGGTGGCACTGGTCCTGCCCGCGCGCTACCTGGGCTCCCTGCACCTGCTGCCCTGGCTCGCGCTGACGGGTCTGGGTTACGGCACCGTGGGCATGCTGGCGATCCTGTTGCTGGCGCTGGGCCGGTACCGGCGCTGCGTCGCGGGCTTGGCGGTGACGGTGGTCGTGTTGCTGTCGTGCATGGTGGGCGGCTGGGCGCTCGGCGGCGCGACCGGGCTGGCGATCGCCGCCGCGCTGGGCTCGGTGCTGGTGAGTGGGGTGCTCGCCGTGCTGGCGGCCAACCTGCTGCCGCCCGGTTCGATCCTGGCCACGCTGCGCGCGGTCCTGTCCGCCGGGGCGCTGCTGCTCGTGCTGTGGCTGGTGCACGAGGTGCCGCTGCTGTGGGTCCCCGTGGTGCTCGTGGCCGGTGCCTTCGTCCTCGTGGCCGCCAAGCGCGGCAAGCCGAAGGAACCCGAGCCCATCAAGGGTTTGCGCGTGCTGCACCTGGGGTTCGAGGACCCGGCGATGCCCGGCTCCGGTGGCGGCTCGCTGCGCACGCACGAGATCAACCGCAGGCTCGCCGCCCAGGGGCACGAGGTCACCGTGCTGACCACCCGGTTCCCGGGCTGCCAGGACCGGGTGCAGGACGGGGTCCGGTACTGCCACGTCGGTTTCGGCAAGGGCGGCAACCGGGCCACCCGCACCCTGGGCTACGTGCTGGGCCTGCCCTTCGCGGTGCGGCGCCACCGCGGAGACCTGGTGGTGGAGGACTTCTTCGCGCCGATCTCCTCGATGGCGGCTCCACTGTGGACCGGACGGCCCACGGTGGGCGTCGTGCAGTGGCTCAACGCCGCGGAGAAGTCGCGCGAGTACCACCTGCCGTTCACGCCGGTGGAGCGCTTCGGTGTGCGGCGCCACCACAGCGTGGTCGCGGTCTCGGAGGGCGTTGCCGAGCGGCTGCGCGGGTACAACGAGCGGATCTCCGTGACGGTGATCGGCAACGGGGTGGACCCGCTGGCCTTCTCGCCGAGCGCACGCCTTGGCGAGGACGTGGTGTTCATCGGTCGGCTGGAGATCGCGCAGAAGGGCCTGGACCTGCTGTTCACCGCGTGGAAGTCGGTCAGCGAACAGGTTCGCGGCACCCTGGTCGTCGCGGGGACCGGTCCGGACGAGGGCAGGCTGCGCCAGCTCGCCGAGGAGCTGGGCATCGCCGACCGGGTGCGGTTCGCGGGCTGGGTCAGCGGCCGGGACAAGTACGAACTGCTCGCCTCGGCCCGGCTGGCCGTGGTGCCCTCCCGCTTCGAGACCTTCGGCATCGTGGCGGTCGAGGCCCTGGCCTCGGGAACCCCCGTGGTGGCCTTCGACATCCCGTGCCTGCGCGAGGTGATCCCGGCCGAGTGCGGGCAGCTCGTCGAGGCCTTCGACGTGGCCGCCTTCGCGCGGGTCGTGGCCGAGCGCTACCAGGACGAGGCCTGGCTGGCCGGTGCCGGTCGGCTCGGCAGGCAGGCCGCCCGCGCCTGGGACTGGGACCTGCTCGCCGAGCGGCAGGCCGAGTTCTACCGGGCCGCGGTCGTGTCCGGGCCGCCGACCGTCCACGCGCAACTGTCCGATCTGGGCCGTGAGCGGACCCGCGGCCGTCGGCGCCGTCGGCTCGCGGTGGTCGGCAACGTGGGCAACGGCAACACCGGGGACGAGTCCCTGCTGGCCGTCACACTGTCCGAACTGGACGGTGACGCCGAGGTCACGGTGATCTCGCGCAACCCCGCGGCGGTCACCGCCGTGCACGGGGTGCCCGCGGTGCCGATGACCGTGGCCGGGGCCCTACCCGCGCTGCTGCGCTGCGACGGGCTGGTCATCGTCGGCGGCGGCATGTTCGGCCCCGGACTGCCCCGGCTCGTCCGGCTGCTGCCGCACGTGGCGGAGTGGGTGGGCCGGCTCGGGCGGGACGTGGCCTACGTGGCGATCGGCGTCTACGCGGGCATGCCGCCGGGCACGCTGGCGGCCCTGCGGCGGGCCGCGCGCCGGGGGCGGCTCACCGTGCGCGACGAGCTGTCCCTGCACACCCTGGACATCGGCAGGCCGGTGCCCTGCGTGGGCGACCTGGCCTGGCAGCTGCCCTCGGCCGAGCCCGCGCTGGCCCGCGCCGAGCTGGCTCGCGCCGGGGTCGACCTGGACCGGCCGCTGCTGGTGCTCTCCCCCAAGGCGGGCACCAACTCCGAGCAGAACGAGTCCGTTGTGGACACGATGGCGCTCGCGGCCCGCCAGTGGGTGGACCGCGGCGGCAGCGTGGTGGCGATCGCGCTGTCCGACCACGCCGACTACGGCCGAGACAGCGCGTACGGCGACACCTCGGCGGCGGGCCTGGTGTCCGAGCTGGCCGGGGTGCCGGTGCCCGTGGTGGGGCCGAACCTGGCGCCCGCGCTGGCCAAGGCGGTCATCGGCCAGGCCCACGGCGTGCTCGGGCTGCGCTTCCACGCCCTGGTCTTCGCGCTGGCCACCGGCACGGCGTGCATCGGCTTCCCCTGGGAGCCCAAGGCCCAGGCACTGTTGGCCGAACACGGCCTGCCCACGCTGACCGACCAGGCGGCACTGCTCACCTGGCTTGACGACCTCCTCCCGACCACGACTCTCGCAAGGCGGTAATCCACAGATGGCACTGCACCGCGCCAACGACGCGTCGACGGTGCTCCAGCGGCTGGTGCGCGGCGGTCTGCTCGCACCGGTCCTGCTGGGCCTTGCGGCCTTCGGGGTCCGCGCGCTCGGGCTGACCCGCAGCTTCGAGCTGTGGGTGGACGAGATGGTCTACACCGACCTGGGTGTGTCGGTGGCCCACGGGCAGCTGCCCAGCCTGTCCGGGCAGCCGTTCTTCCTGCACCCGCCGGGCGCCTTCCTGCTGGAGGGCCTGGTCGTCAAGGTGTTCGGCCTGACCGGCACCAGCATGGACATCACCTACGACCTGCGCTGGGTCAACGCCGTGCTCGGCGCGCTGACCGTGGCGCTGGGCTTCGTGCTGGTGCGCCGGATCACCGGCACCGGTCCGGCCTGGGCCTGTGGGGCGCTGCTCGCGCTGGACCCGTTCGTGTTGCGCAACAACAGCCGGGTCTTCCTGGAGACCCCGGCCACGCTCGCCGTGGTCGGCGGCCTGCTGGTGCTGGTCTGGGCCCTGGACTCCGAGCGGGGCCTGTCGGCGAAGGTCGCGGTGCCCGCCGGGCTGCTGCTGGGCTACGGGGTGCTCACCAAGGACGCGCTGGCGGTGTTCGCCGCGGTGCCGGTGGTGCTGGCGGTCCTGTGGCGGCGCACGCTCAAGCCCCGCGAGGCGCTGACCGTGCTGGTGGCCTCGCTCGTGCCGTACCTGAGCTACCTGGCCGTGGTGGGGCTGTGCGGGTTGCTCGGCGGCTGGTGGCAGTCCAAGGCCTCCGGCCTGGAGCGCATGATCGGGCTCAAGCAGACCACCGGCTTCAACGCCCCCAACGCGCCCAGCCTGGTGGACCGGCTGGTGGCCCAGCTCGGCCAGTTCGGCACCAGCTACGTGCTGCTGCTGCTCTGCCCGATCGCCGGGCTCGTCGCCGCGCTGAGCACGGACCGGCGGCGCAGGCTGATCGGGCTGTGCGCGGTGTCCATGGGCGGTTTCGGCATGTACGCCGCGCTGTTCGGCACCTTCGAGGAGCAGTACGGCTACGGGGTGATGGTCGCGGGCACGCTGGCGCTGGGTCCGGCCGCCGTGGAGGTGGTGCAGCGCTGGCCCAGGCTGACGGTGCCGCTGCGGGTCGGGGCCGCGCTGCTGGTGGCGGTCAGCCTGGGGCTGGCCCTGCGCGCGGAGCTGACCCCTGACGACGGGTTCGTGCGGGTCCGCGCCTGGGTGCACGACAACCTGCCCGCGGGCGCCAGGGTCGGCGTGACCAACAGCACCGGCCAGTGGGCGTTCAAGGAGGACGCCCGGTTCGGGGTCTGGCCCTCGGCGCGGTCCATGCTCGACCACCACGCGGACTACATCCTCACCCAGAGCCTGCCCACCAGCCAGGGTTACGGCTACGCGAAGCCGATCATGCTGGACTGGCTGCGCTCGGTGGGCAAGCCACTGCTGACCTTCCAGGGGCCGACCAACGGGCAGACCGTGCTCTGGCAGGTGCCCGCCGACGCGCTCACCGCGGGGGCTCGCGCGGGGGTCGGCAGCTGAACGAGGGCACCGACACTTCGTGACCCAACGGTTACGCAGAGGCGAAATCCGGGTCCCGGGGGCGAGTTTGTCCACTGTTGACGGACATTACCCCCGGGTAGCTCGGGATCGGTCAAGCTGGGCAGACTAGGCTGCTGGAACGTGAGCCGACGAGCGAAGATCGTCTGTACCATGGGTCCCGCGACCGCCACCCCTGAGAAGGTGCGCGATCTGGTCGCGGCGGGTATGGACGTGGCCAGGATGAACTTCAGCCACGGCAGCCACGCGGACCACAAGCAGGTCTACGACCTGGTTCGCTCGGCTGGCGACGAGTCGGGCCGGGCGGTGGGCATCCTCGCCGACCTACAGGGCCCCAAGATCCGCCTGGGCACGTTCGCGGGCGGGCCGGTGGAGTGGCGCACCGGGGACGTCGTGCGGGTCACCGTGGAGGACGTCGCCGGCACCCACGACCGGGTGTCGACCACCTACAAGAACCTCGCCAAGGACGCCAAGGTCGGCGACCGGCTGCTGGTGGACGACGGCAAGGTCGGCCTGGTGGTGACCGCCGTGGAGAACCAGGACGTGGTCTGCGAGGTCACCGAGGGCGGGCCGGTCAGCAACAACAAGGGCCTGTCCCTGCCCGGCATGGACGTCTCGGTGCCCGCGCTGAGCGAGAAGGACATCGAGGACCTGGAGTTCGCGCTCAGCCTGGGTGTGGACTTCATCGCGCTGTCCTTCGTGCGCTCCCCGGCCGACATCGACCTGGTGCACCAGGTGATGGACCGGGTGGGCAAGGGCAGGCTGCCGGTGGTCGCCAAGATCGAGAAGCCGGAGGCGGTGGACAACCTCGAGGCCATCGTGCTGGCCTTCGACGGGGTCATGGTCGCCCGCGGTGACCTGGGCGTGGAGCTGCCGCTGGAGCAGGTGCCGCTGGTGCAGAAGCGGGCCATCCAGATCGCCCGCGAGAACGCCAAGCCGGTCATCGTGGCCACCCAGATGCTGGACTCGATGATCAGCAACTCGCGGCCGACCCGCGCGGAGACCTCCGACGTGGCCAACGCGGTGCTCGACGGCGCGGACGCGCTGATGCTCTCCGGCGAGACCAGCGTGGGCCGCTACGCCATCGAGTCCGTGCAGACCATGGCCAAGATCATCGAGGCGGTGGAGACCGAGTCCACGGTCGTGCCCCCGCTGACCCACGTGCCGCGCACCAAGCGGGGCGTCATCTCCTACGCCGCCCGCGACATCGGCGAGCGGCTCAACGCCAAGGCCCTGGTGGCCTTCACCCAGTCCGGGGACACCGTGCGCAGGCTGGCCCGGCTGCACACCCCGTTGCCGCTGCTCGCGTTCACCCCGGAACCCGACGTGCGCAGTCAGCTTTCTCTCACCTGGGGCACCGAGACCTTCCTGGTGCCTAAAGTGGACTCGACAGACCAAATGGTGCGGCAGGTGGACATCTCGATGCTGTCCATCGGGCGCTACCAGCCCGGTGACCTGGTGGTCATCGTGGCCGGTTCCCCGCCCGGCACCGTGGGGTCGACCAACCTCATCCGGGTGCACCGGCTGGGCGAGGACGACCACGCCTAGGGAGTGACATGACTGAAGCGGCTCGGGCCGCGGCAGCCGACCCCGCAGCACTCAAGGTTGCGGGGTCGGTGCCGTTGACGCCGGATGGTGTGCCCTACGGACAGCCCGTGCTCGACCGCCTGGTCGCGCTGCTGGACCTGGAGCGCATCGAGGAGAACATCTTCCGCGGTGTGAGCCCCGCCCAGTCCCCGGTGCGGGTGTTCGGCGGGCAGGTCGCCGGGCAGGCCCTGGTCGCCGCGGGCCGCACGGTGGACCCGGACCGGCGGGTGCACTCGCTGCACGCCTACTTCATCCGGCCGGGCGACCCGAGCATCCCGATCGTCTACGAGGTGGACCGCATCCGGGACGGCCGCTCCTTCACCACCCGCCGGGTGGTTGCCGTGCAGCGGGGCAAGGCGATCTTCTCCCTGTCGGCCTCCTTCCAGAAGGCCGAGCAGGGCATGGACCACGCCGAGCCGATGCCGGTGGTGCCCGACCCGGAGTTGCTGCCCACCTTCGGCGAGCGGGTCGAGCAGCTGCGCGACAAGGTCAAGGGCTTCAACCTGGCGCCAAGGCCGATCGACGTGCGCTACGTGGCCGACCCGCCGTGGGTCACCAGGGAGAGCGGCCCGCATGAGGCCCGCAACCAGGTGTGGATGCGCGCCGACGGCAAGCTGCCCGACGACGAGCTGCTGCACGTGTGCGTGCTGGCCTACGCCTCGGACATGACCCTGCTCGACTCGGTGCTGGCCAAGCACGGGGTGTACTGGGGCACCGACAAGGTGCAGGGCGCGAGCCTGGACCACGCCATGTGGTTCCACCGGCCGTTCCGCGCCGACGAGTGGTTCCTCTACGACTGCGTCTCGCCCAGCGCCTCGGGCAACCGGGGGCTGGCCACCGGCAAGTTCTTCACCCGTGACGGCAGCCTGGTCGCCACCGTGGTGCAGGAGGGCCTGCTGCGCGTCCTGCCCTAGGGTGCGTGGAACAGCGCTCGCACGGGCTGCGGCTGCTCGGTCGGGCGCGGGCTGTTCGACTCGTCCTGGCCGCAGTGGCTGAACAGGACGGCGGTCACGCCGGTGTGTTCGGTGTTCTGGCTCGGTCGTTCGTCGGTGGCGGTCATCGTCGTCCTCGTCGTAGTGGGTGCGGTGCCCGCCGACCCGGCCGGGTCGGCGGGCACCGGTTGCTGCCTGGTCAGCAGGTGCTGACCTCGGTGGCCTGGAGGCCCTTGGCGCCCTGGGTCACGGTGAAGCGCACCGACTGGCCGTCCTCGAGCCGCTGCAGGTCACCGCCGAGCGCCGAGGAGTGCACGAACAGGTCGGCGCCGCCACCCTCGGGGGTGATGAAGCCGAAGCCCTTCGCGCCGTTGAACCACTTCACGGTGCCCTGTGCCATGTGTGACCGTCCTGTCGGTGGAGCTGTGGTGATCACGGCACCCGCGGACGCGGGCGCCGAGGCGGTGTGCGGGGTCGGCCGGTCAGCTGCCGAGCCGGTTGGGCCGGGTGTAGCGCGCGAGGCGGGCGGCCAGAGCCTGCCGGTCCCCGGCGCGCACCGGCGAGCCGGGGCCGCGACTGCCCACGAGCACCTCGGCCACGAACTGGGCCACCAGCAGGGGGTCGGGCACCGCGTCGGCGCCGAAGAAGGCCACCACCACCGGCACCTCGGTCGGGCCGGTCTCCACCGACACCGACCAGCCGCTGTGCTCACTCCACACCAGCATCAGGTCCCTGCCCGGGCGCAGCGGCGAGTGCTGCGGCAGCGCGAGGTAGGCGGTCGCGGTGTCGCTGACCTCGAAGGAGGTGCCCTCCTCGGGCACACCCGTGGCCGCGGCCACCGCATGCAGGTACCCGGACAGGCCGCGGCTGAGCGCGGGCGTGCTGTCGGTCGAGCGGGACCAGCCAGGGGCGCGGCTGTCGGCGGACAGCCCAAGCATGGACAGCAGCGTGCCGCAGTCCTGCGCGTCCACGGCGTGTCCGGCCACCGTGCGGGCCGCGTGCGCCTGGAGTTCGAGCTCGGCCGTCCTGGCCTCGTCCAGCGCCCTGCTGAACCGGCCTCGTTCGTCACCGGGTGCGATGGGGCGTGGACGGGTCATGTGGACTCCGTTCTTCGCGCCGAGCGCGTGGCGACAGAGATCGCGGGCCCGGCGGCGATCGGGCAGTGGTGGTGACCTAGCGGGACCGACGTCAGGTCGGCCGTCCCGTCCCTGGCTGGACAGACCCAGTCAGCTGAGTGGTCGTGGGCGACACCGGCTCGACCACCGGCGTGCGAAGGCCCTTCGACACCCCCAGTCTACCCCATGATGGCCGTACTGCCTGGGATTGCCGGGGAGTACGGTCAACGGATGGCGCCCCAGGCAAGCGGACCCGTGCTCGGCCCGACGCTGGCCGAGTGGCTCAAGGCCCGCGAGGAGACCCGCTCGCACCTGTCGGTCGCCGGACCCCCGGTGGACGAGTCCTGGGTGCAGCGGCTGTCGGACCTGCTCGCCACGGAGCGCTCCTGGCAGGAGCAGTACACCGAACTGCTCGCACTGGGACGGCCCGGCGGCCGGTTCCCGCCCTCCCAGCGCTGAGCCGCGTCCCGGCAGGCACCTCCTCGGCGCCGGAAGTCCCGCTGTCGCCGCGAGTTCGGCCCGCGGCAACCCCGCACCGCTAGGGTCCGCGCCATGCGCCGACCCCTGCTGGCGGCACTGGCCGCCGTCCTGCTCCTGCCCGGCACGACGGCGGTGGCGGCACCGCGGCCCGAGCCGGTCCACCAGGTCGACCCCCTGATCGGCACGGCGGGGGACGGCAACACCTACCCCGGGGCCACCGCCCCGTTCGGCATGGTGGCCTGGAGCCCGACGAGCACCCGCGGGGACCAGACCAGCACCGGGGCCGCCAACGGTTACCAGTACGGGGTCACCCGGTTGCGCGGGTTCAGCCTCACCCACGTCAACGGGGCGGGCTGCAACCCGGGGGCTGCCGGTGACGTGCCGATCATGCCGCTGACCACGGCCGTCACCAGTTCACCCAGTGCCGACAGCACCGACGCGCGGTACGCCAGCGACTTCACGCACGCCGCCGAGACGGCCACCCCGGGCCGCTACCGGCTCGCGCTGGCCAACGGGGTGAGCACCGACTTCGCCGCCACCGAGCGCACGACCACCGGCACGTTCGGCTTCCCCGCCGACAGGCCGGCGACCCTGTTGTTCCGGACCTCCAACTCCCTCAACGGCAGTGCGGACGCGCAGACCCACCTGGACGCGGCACACCGGCGGGTCACCGGTTCGGTGCTGACCGGGGCCTTCTGCGGGCGGCGCGCGAACGGCGGGGTCAACAACCGCAAGAGCTACTACCGGCTGTACTTCGTGGCGGAGTTCGACCAGCCGATCACCGGCACCGGCACCTGGCGGGACGACACCCTGCAACCCGGTGGCACCGACCAGACCGGCGGCGAGGGCTACGCCACCGGCAGGGACCGCGCGGGGCGTGGCTCCGGCGGCTACGTGAGCTTCGCCCCGGGCAGCCGGGTCAGCATGCGGCTGGCGATCTCCTACGTGTCGCTCGAAGGCGCCGAACGCAACCTGCGCGCCGAGGCGCACGGATCTGTCGACGAGGTGGCCGCCGCGACCGAGCGCGCCTGGAACACCGAACTGGGCCGAGTGCGGATCAGCAGCCCCAGCACCGTGTTCTACACCGCGCTGTACCACGGCCTCCAGCAGCCGAACCTGGTCAGTGACGTGGACGGCCAGTACCCGGGCATGGACCAGAAGCCGCACCGGCTGGAACCCGGGCAGCACGCGCAGTACGGCAACTTCTCCGGCTGGGACCAGTACCGGGCGCAGATCCAGTTGCTGGCGCTGCTGGAACCGGTGGTGGCCGGGGACTTCGCGCAGTCGTTGTTCAACTACGCCAAGCAGAACGACGGGGTGTGGGACCGCTGGGTGCACGTCAACGGGGCCACCCACGTGATGACCGGCGACCCGTCCGCCGCCACGCTGGCGACCTTCTACGCCATGGGCGTGCGCGGCTTCGACTACCGGGGCGCGTTCGACTCCCTGTACCGGCAGGCCACCGTGCCGCGCCCCGAGGGCCTGCTTGACGCCGGGTGCCCGGGGCAGTGCGTGGGGCAGCGGCCGAACCTCGCCCAGTACCTGGCTTCGCACTACAGCGCCAACGACGTGTGCCACTGCTGGGGCGGTGCCGCCGAGACGCTGGAGGACTCGGTGGCCGACTCCGCACTGGCCAAGTGGGCCGCTGCCCTGGGCTACCGGGACAAGGCCGCGGAACTGGCCGCCCGCGGCGGGTACTGGCGCAACGTGGTCAACCCCGCCACCGGCTACGCCCAGGCCCGCGACCTGGATGGCAGCTGGGTGACGCCGTTCGACCCCGCCAGCGACCGGGGCTTCGCCCAGGGCAGCAGCGCGGCGTACACCTGGATGGTGCCGCAGGACGTCACGGGGCTCGCGGAAGCCCTGGGCGGCAAGGACAAGGCCATCACCCGGCTGGACGCGTTCTTCCATGACGCCCAGGGCAACTGGCTGCTGCGTGGCGGCGGCCCGCTCAGGTACGACCCCACCAACGAGCCCGACATCCACGCGCCGTGGATGTACAACGAGCTCGGTGCGCCCCGCAGGACCCAGGACACCGTGCGGCAGCTCCTCGACACCGTCTACACCACCGGCCCGTCCGGGCTGCCCGGCAACGACGACCTCGGCACCATGTCCGCCTGGTACGTCTTCGCCGCGCTCGGGATCTACCCCCGCACCCCCGGCTCGGCCGAACTGCTCGTGGCCGCCCCGCTGTTCGGCAGCGCCCTGATCCGCCCCGACCACGCCGCGCCGATCCACATCACCGCCGCGGGCACCGGCCGGTACGTGGCGGGCCTGAGCCGCAACGGCGTGCCCGTGCCCGACTGGAAACTCCCCGGCGACTTCCTCCGCGGTGGGGGTGTGCTCCGCTTCGCCTTGTCGCCAACGCCATGAAAGTGCCGTTCCTTGCACTCAGTGCAAGGAACGGCACTTTCATGGCATCGCCCGCGCCTAGAGCACCGGCAGGTTCACCCCGCACGGCGCCGCCGGGGCCGCGGGGTCCAGCCCCTGCAGCACGAAGCCGATCGCCCGCGAGGAGTACGGCATGGACACGTGCTCGGACAGGTCGGTGGGGCAGCCGTCCTGCAGGGTCACGTTGCGCACGGTCGCACCGGGTCCGGCGGTGAGGAAGGTGGACTGGTACGGGGTGGTGACCTCGTCGTACTTGGTGGCGATCACCAGGTAGTCGACGCCCGGTTCGGTGTCACCGCCCGCGTTGAGCCGGGTGATGAAGTCCGAGCCGACCACCTGCTGGGTGGCGGCGGGGCCGAGCAGCAGCGGGGCGGGCGCCAGCAGGCCGAGGGCCCCGGCCAGGGTGGCGATGCCGCTCAGTGTGGTGCCGTGGTTGGTGGCGCCGAGGGTGACCAGGGTGTGCACCTTGCTCGCGCCGCCCTCGAAGCGCATGTACTGCCGGGGCACGATCCCGCCCTGGGAGTGGCCGACCACGTCGACCTTGGCGGTGCCGGTCGAGGCCAGTACCCGGTCGATGAACCCGCCGAGTTCCTTGGCGGACCAGCTGATGTCGCCGGTGCCCTTCATCGCGGGGTTGAACCCGGCCAGGCTCAGGCTGAACGCGCCGTAGTTCAGCGCGTACACGCAATAGCCCGCCTTCTTCAGCGCGGGCGACAACTTCGCGAAGTTGTTGTACTGGTTCTCCCAGGTGCCGTGCACCAGCACGACCGGGCGGGGGTGCGCCGCCGACGGGCGGCAGGACCAGTCGTTGGCGCCGGGGGCCTCGGCGTTGGGATTGACCGTCTGGGTGTAGAGGAAAGCGGTGGCGAAATCGGGTGCCACCGGGTCGGTGGCTGCCTGTGCCGGTGCGGCGGGGGCCACGCTCAGCAGGGTGGCGGCTGCCGCGACGGACAGCAGCGCACGAAGGCGGACGATCATCGTTGACCCTTCCACGGGGTGGTGCCGGGGAAACGGACGATAGGCACTGCCCGTGGAAGGTGTCGATACGCTCAGCGATTCTTGTCATGAATCGCTAGTTCGCATTACGCGAATGCCGTGAGGTACACCAAGGAACCGACTCCGGCCACCGTGCAGTAGATGGCGAACGGGGTGAGCGTCTTGGTCTCGAAGTAGGAGGTCAGGAACTTCACCGAGATGTAGGACGCGATTCCGGCGACCAGGCTGCCCGCCAGCGCGGGTCCGAGGATCGAGCGCATCTCGGGGTGGAACAGCTCGGGCATCTTCAGCACGCCCGCGGCCAGGATGACCGGGGTGGCCAGCAGGAAGGCGAAGCGCGCGGCGTCCTCGTGCCGCAGGCCCTTGAACAGACCGGCCACGATGGTCACCCCGGACCGGCTGATGCCGGGGAACAGCGCCAGGATCTGCGCCGCGCCCACGATCACCGCGTCCTTGAACGTCAGCTTGGCCAGCCTGCGCTCACTGGCCTCGTCCGCGGACAGCGGCTGCGCGGTGATGGCGTCCAGCGGGGCGGTGTCCCCCGAGGAGAACGGGGCGTTGGAGATCACCATCGTCTGCTCGGCGGGCACCTCGGCAGGTGCCTCGGCCTTGCGCTGCCTGAGCTTTTCCGCGGCGTAGAGCACGATGCCGTTGAGCGCCAGGAAGATCGCGCAGGGGATGGGCTTGCCCAGCACGCTGCGCAGGGTGCTCTCCAGCAGCAGCCCGGCGATGCCCACCGGGATGGTGCCGACCACCAGCAGCCAGCCCAGCCGCTGCTCGGGCGTCTCCACCTTCCGGTCCCGGATCGAGGTGAACAGCCCCCGGATGACCCGCACCCAGTCCCGCCAGAAGAACGCCAGCAGCGCGATGGCGGTCGCCACGTGCATGGCCACCAGCACCGCCAGGTACGGCGAGCCCTTCGCGGTCATACTCAGGTCCTCGGCCCACTTGCCGCCGACCAGCGCGGGCAGCAGCACGCTGTGGCCGAGGCTGGACACCGGGAACAGCTCGCTCACGCCCTGCAACAGTCCGACGGCGATGGACTCGACGTAGCTCAGGTCCGACATCTACGACCTTCCGGAGGTGTGGGGCGGTGGTCGGGCGCGAGGGTAGGCGCAGACCAGACGAGTCTGGTGAACCCTAGGTGAACGAACGGCGACACGCGACTGTCGGGAGTTCAGCTCTTCTTGCGGCCGACCCCGGCGAAGCCCGGAGTGTGCGTGGGGTTCACCCGGCTGTCCTGGTCGGCGTCGGGCCGCCACGCCTGTAGGGACACCAGCCCCGGCTCCACCAGCTCGAAGCCCTCGAACAGCTCGGCGATGCGCTCGCGACTGCGGAAGACCACCGGGTTGGTGGTGTTGGCGTAGACGGCCTGGAACCGCTCCAGCATCTCGGCGGGCTGCCCGGTCAGGCTCATGTGCGACAGCACCAGCTGGCTGCCGTCCGGCACGGCCTCCCGGTACCTGGCGATGATCGAGTCGGGGTCGCTGGACTCCGGCACGAAGTGCAGCACCGCGGCCATGATCACGCCGACCGGCTCGGAGAAGTCGATCAGACGCCGCACGTCCGGGTGCGCCAGCACCGCCTCGGTGTCGCGCATGTCGGCGTGGATCACCGTGGCCAGCGGGTTGCTGCGCAGGATCGCCGTGCTGTGCGCCACCGCGACCGGGTCGATGTCCACGTACACGGTCCGGGTCAGCGGGTTCACCCGCTGCGCGACCTCGTGCACGTTGCCCACGGTGGGAATGCCCGAGCCCAGGTCCAGCAGTTGTGTGACGCCCGACTCGACCAGGTGGCGCACGGCCCTGCGCAGGAAGTCCCGGTTGCCGCGCGCGCCGTGGATGGTGAAGGGCATCACGGCGATGGCCCGCTCCGCTGCCTCCCGGTCCACCTCGAAGTTGTGCGTGCCGCCCAGGTAGTAGTCGTACATCCTGGCTGAACTCGGCTTGCTGACGTCCATCGTGGCGGGGACCCAGTCCGGCAACTCCATGGCGCGCAACCTAGCTCGCGGGCTGGGCGGAGTCGAGCGCGACCCGCATCACTGAGCTCAGCTCAGCAGTGGCGATAAGGCAAGATTTGTCCGGTCACACCCCAGCGGCACGTGCGGAGGCCCCCGTGAGCGACGCGACGTCCGGCCAGCTCGCCGACCTGTTCCTGCGGGCGGCCAAGCGGATGCGGCACCGCTGGATGCGCGAGCTGGCCCCGCTGGGGCTGACCCCCGGTCAGGGCAGGGCGCTGGAGGTGCTGGCGGGCGGCGCCGACTGCGGCGGACCGGTGCGCATGGCGGAACTGGCGGGCAGGCTCGGCATCGTGCCGCGCTCGGCCACCAGCGTGGTGGACGGCCTGGAGGAGCAGGGGCTGGCCGTGCGCAGACCCGACCCGGCCGACCGGCGGTCCCTGCTGGTCAGCCTTACCGAGCCGGGCCGCGAGCTGGCCGTGCGCATCGACGAGACGCGCCGGCTGGCCGCCGAGCAGATCTTCGCCGTGCTGCTGCCCGAGGAGCGCGAGCAGCTGGCGGTGCTGCTGCGCAGGGTGGAGCAGGACGACCCGGCCGTCGTGTCCTGATTCGAGGGTCGTCGGTCATTGCGGCCACGCGCGGCCCGGCTGAGGATGAGGTCGTGCGCGAGCTCGTGGTGGTGGTCTACGACGGGGCGGTGCTGCTGGACGCGGCAGGCCCGATCGAGGTGTTCAGCTACGCCAGCCGGTTCGGGGCGGACTACCGGCTGCGGCTGGCCAGCCCCGGCGGGCGGCCCGCGCGCACCAAGACCGGCCCCACCCTGGCCGTGGACCTCGCGCTGGAGGAGCTCACCGGCCCGGTGGACACCCTGCTCGTCGCGGGCGGCACCGCCCGCCCGATCGACCCGGTGCTGGTCGGGCAGGTGCGCAGGGCCGCCGCGCTGAGCAGGCGCCTCACCGCCGTGTGCACCGGCAGCTTCGTGCTGGCCGAGGCCGGGCTGCTGGACGGTCGCCGGGTGGCCACGCACTGGGCCAGCTGCGCGGAACTGGCGGCCAGCTACCCCGCGCTGACCGTGGACCCGGACGCGATCTTCGTCCAGGACGGCCGGGTGACCACCTCGGCGGGCATCACCGCGGGCATGGACCTGGCGCTGTCGATCGTGGAGACCGACCACGGCGCCACGCTGGCCCGCGAGGTGGCCAAGTGGCTGGTCATGTTCGTGCAGCGGCCCGGCGGCCAGTCCCAGTTCAGCATGTGGACGCGCACTCCGGCCACCCGCTACGAGCCGCTGCGCCGCGCGCTGGACGCGGTGGCGCTCGACCCGGCCGCCGACCACTCGGTGGCCGCGCTGGCCGAGCGTGCCTCGCTGAGCGTGCGGCACTTCTCCCGGCTGTTCGCCAGGGAGGTCGGCACCGGTCCCGCGCAGTACGTGGAGCAGGTCAGGGTGGAGGCCGCCCGCACCCTGCTGGAGTCCGGGGACCAGGGGCAGGAGGCGGTGGCGCGCCGCTGCGGGTTCGGCTGCACCGAGACGATGCGCCGCGCGTTCCTGCGCGTGATCGGGGTGCCGCCGGGGGCCTACCGGGACCGGTTCAGGTCAACCGGGATCGATTTAGTCGGCTGACGCACCCTGAGGTGGAAACCGGGGCCGAACTGGAGCAGGCTGGCCGCATGGCAACTGAACAGAAGGCTCGGATCGGCGTCACGGGCCTGGCCGTGATGGGCAGCAACCTGGCGCGCAACCTGGCGCGGCACGGCTTCCGCGTCGCCGTGCACAACCGCTCGGCGGCCAAGACCAAGACGCTGGTCGAGCAGCACGGGCACGAGGGCGACTTCGTGGCCGCGGAGTCCCTGGCCGACTTCGTGGACTCGCTGCAGACCCCGCGCCAGGTGATCATCATGGTCAAGGCGGGCGGGCCCACCGACGCGGTCATCGACGAGCTGGTCGAGCTGCTCGAGCCCGGGGACATGGTGGTCGACGGCGGCAACGCGCACTACGCCGACACGCGCCGCCGCGAGGCCGCACTGCGCGAGCGCGGGCTGCACTTCGTGGGCACCGGCATCTCCGGTGGTGAGGAGGGCGCGCTCAACGGCCCGAGCATCATGCCGGGCGGTTCGCCCGAGTCCTACCAGCACCTCGGCCCGGTGCTGGAGGCCATCTCCGCCAAGGTGGACGGCCAGCCCTGCTGCACGCACGTGGGCCCCGACGGCGCGGGCCACTTCGTCAAGATGGTGCACAACGGCATCGAGTACGCCGACATGCAGCTGATCGCCGAGGCGTTCGACCTGCTGCACAAGGTGGCCGGGCTGGGCGCGGGCGAGATCGCCGAGGTCTTCCGCGGCTGGAACTCCGGTGACCTGGAGTCCTACCTGGTGGAGATCACCGCCGAGGTGCTCGGCCACGTGGACGAGGCCACCGGCAAGCCCTTCGTGGAGGTCGTCGCCGACCAGGCCGAGCAGAAGGGCACCGGCCGCTGGACCGTGCAGGAGGCCCTGGAGCTGGGCGTGCCGGTCACCGGCATCGCCGAGGCCGTGTTCGCCCGTTCGCTGTCCGGGCACACCGAGCAGCGCGCCGCGGCCCAGAAGGTGCTGCCCGGCCCGTCCTCGGTGTCGTCGGTGGCCGACCGCGACGCGTTCGTGGAGGACGTGCGGCAGGCGCTGTACGCCTCCAAGGTGGTGGCCTACGCGCAGGGCTTCGACGAGATCCGCGCCGCCGCCGACACCTACGACTGGGACATCGACCTGGGCGCGATGGCCACGATCTGGCGCGGTGGCTGCATCATCCGGGCCCGCTTCCTGGAGCGGATCAAGGACGCCTACGACACGAACAAGGACCTGCCCTCGCTGCTGGTGGACTCCTACTTCGCCGACGCGGTGATCAAGGCCCAGGAGGCGTGGCGGCGCGTGGTGGTGGCCGCTGCCGCCGCCGGTGTGCCCGCCCCCGGTTTCTCCTCGGCGCTGTCGTACTACGACGCGCTGCGCTCCGAGCGGCTGCCCGCCGCCCTGATCCAGGGACTTCGGGACTTCTTCGGTGCCCACACCTACCGGCGCGTGGACCGCGAAGGTAGCTTCCACACCCTGTGGGGCGAGGGGCGCAACGAGATCGACGCGTGATCGCGGTGCCGGTCCAGCGGCCCCTTTCCGCTGGACCGGCAACCTCGTGACCCACCCGAGAAGTGTGGAGGGATCATGAGGATTCGACCTCGGCACGTGGCCGCGATCTGCGTCGCGGCGGCAGTGCTGGTACTGCCCGGGGCGGCATCGGCCGACAACGCCAACAACTCCGCTCTGGGCAAGGACCTGGACGCCCTGCTGGGTGACGCCTCCCTGCGCGGCGGCCAGGTCGGTTTGGTCGTACGCGACGCGGACACCGGCTCGGTGCTGTACTCCAGACAGGGGGACAGCCTGCTGCTGCCCGCCTCCACCAACAAGCTGTTCACCTCCGCCGCCGCGCTGGAGGTGCTCGGACCGGACTACACCTTCAGCACCACCGTGTCCGGCACCGGCAGACGCGTGGGTTCCGTGCTCATCGGGGACCTGTACCTCAAGGGCACCGGCGACCCGACCCTGCTGGCCAAGGACTACCAGGACCTGGCCGCGAAGGTGGCCGCCTCGGGTGTGCGCACTGTCCTCGGCGACCTCGTGGCCGACGACACCTGGTTCGACTCCGTGCGGCTGGGGCCGAGCTGGGCCTGGGACGACGAGCCGTACTACTACAGCGCGCCGGTCTCCGCGCTGACCGTCTCCCCGGACACCGACTACGACGCGGGCTCGATCACCGTCAAGGTCACGCCCGGTGTGGTCGGCCAGCCCGCCAAGGTGGAGCTGACCCCGGCCACCGACGCCGTGCGCGTGGTCGACACCGCCACGACCTCGGCCGCGGGCACCTCGCCCGCCGTGGTGGTGGACCGCCCGCACGGCAGCGACACGATCACCGTCAGCGGCACGATCCCGGCCGGTGGCGCCGCCGCCAACGAGTTCATGGCCGCGGGCAACCCCACCGCGGTGGCGGCTTCGGTCTTCCGCAAGGCGTTGGCCGACAACGGGGTCCGCGTGGTCGGCGGCACGTCCTTCCGTGCGACGCCCGCTGAGGCCACGCGGATCGCCGACCGCAAGTCCATCCCGCTGAGCCAGCTCCAGGTGCCGTTCCTCAAGCTCAGCAACAACATGCACGCCGAGATCCTCACCAAGGCCGCGGGCCGCAAGGTGCACGGCCAGGGCACCTGGGACGCGGGCCTGCGCGCGCTGGGCGACAAGCTCACCGGCCTGGGCGTGGACCCGGCCGCGATGCAGCGCGTGGACGGCTCGGGGCTGTCCCGGATGGACCTGGTCAGCAGCGGGCAGCTCACCGCGCTGCTGGTCGCGGCGAAGGGCAGGCCGTGGTTCCAGTCCTGGTACGAGGCCCTGCCGATCGCGGGCAACTCCGAGCGGATGGTCGGTGGCACGCTGCGCAACCGGCTGGTGGGTACGCCCGCCGCGAACAACCTGCACGCCAAGACCGGCTCGATGACCGGGGTGAGCGGGCTGTCCGGCTACGTCACCGCCGCGAACGGTCAGAAGCTGGTCTTCTCCTTGCTGGAGAACAACTTCCTGGCCGGTTCGGTCCGGTCGGTGGAAGACGCCGTCGCCCTCCGGCTGGCGACCTACAACGGCGCCGCCGACACCGCCCAGCCCCGGTTGGCGCCGCGGGTCAGCCCCCAGCACGCCCCCGCCGACCGCCGCACCGCCCTGGAGTGCGGCTGGACCAAGTCCTGCTGAGGTAGCACCCGGGGACCAGCGCGTGTCGGCGCTTCCGGTACCGCGTGTCGGACGTTCCGGTACGCGCTCCCACCAGCTGGGAAACCGCCCGCCGAGCGCGAACACACCGTACGCGAAGCGCCGACACGCGAAGCTGCCCCGCGTGTCGGCGCTTCCGGTACGGCGTGTTGCGCCCCCGAACACACCAGTGGCCGCCGACCTCGTGCTGTGAGGTCGGCGGCCACTGCGCCTGAGCGGGACTCGCCCGCCTGTGAGCGGGACTCGCCGTTAGTGGGGGGTGAGCTCGTTCAGGGTGCTGCGCTCCTGGTCCACCAGGTAGACGCGGGCCGCGGCGATGTCGAAGTACATGCCGACCAGCTTGACCCGGCCCTCCGCCACGGCCTCCTGCACGCTCGGGTAGCTGCACAGGTTGTCCAGCTGCTGAGCCACGTTGGCCAGGCAGAGCCGCTCGTTGACCGCCAGCTGCTCGTCGCCGGGGGAGCCCGCGAAGCGCAGCACGCTGGGGTCGGCGTGCTTGAGCCAGTCACCCAGCGCGGAGTCGGCCCGCGCCGTGGAGTCCAGCACCGCCTTCATCGCCCCGCAGTCGGAGTGACCGCACACCACGATCTCCTGCACACCGAGCACGTCCACCGCGTACTCCACGGCGGCGCCCACCGAGACGTCCCCGCCAGACCCGTTGCGCGGCACCAGGTTGCCCACGTTGCGCACGCTGAACTGGTCGCCGGGCCCGCTGCTGGTGATCAGGTTCGGCACCACGCGCGAGTCCGAGCAGGTGATGAACAGCTGCTTGGGCCGCTGGCCGTTCTCCACCAGGTCGGTGAAGAACGGTCGCATCAGCGGGGCCGTCTGCTTCTCGAAGGCCCGGACGCCGACCAGCATCGGGTCGTCCTCGACCCTGGGATCGGGCACGTCGACCACGATGTCCTCGGCCTGCGTGCTCTGCCAGTGCGACCAGGGCGCGAACCAGCGCGGTTCGGTGGTGCGCAAGGACTTGCGGCGCGCGGGCCGCCCGCCGACGGCGCGGTGGTACCAGCTGTCCAGCACCTCGTCCACGCGGACCCGGCCGCCCATGCGCTCGTAGCCGGAGCGCCAGTCGCTGATCGCCTCGAACACCCCGTGGTCCATGAAGTCCACGTGCAGCTCCAGCACCACCTGCTCGCGCAGCGGGATCGCGCGCAGCTCACGCACCAGCCTGCCCGCGCCGAGGAACACCAGCGAGCCGCTGACCTTGACCAGCCAGGCGCCGTCCGCGCGCTGGCTGACCTCCACGGTGCTGTGCGTGAGCCGGTACAGCGCGCGCAGCATGGCCACGACCAGGCCGAGCAGCACGCCCTCCACCAGCCCGAAGGCGATCACACCCAGCAGGGTCGCCGCGTAGACCACGTGCTCGCGGTGCCGCCACAGGTGCTTCATGTGGCCGACGCTGACCAGCTTGATGCCGATCACCACCAGCACCGCGGCCAGCGCGGCCATCGGGATCAGCTCCAGCACGCTGGCCAGCAACAGCACGGAGACCAGCACCCACAGGCCGTGCATGATGGCCGAGGCCCTGCTCTTGGCGCCCGCGGCCACGTTGGTGGAACTGCGCACGATCACGCCGGTGACCGGCAGTCCGCCGAGCGCGCCGGAGACGAAGTTGGCCGCACCCTGGGCGATCAGCTCGCGGTCCAGGTTGGCGCGCTGGCCGTCGTGCAGCTTGTCGATCGCGACCGCGGAGAGCAGGGACTCGACGCTGGCCACGAGGGCGACGGTGAGCACGCCGCCGAGCACGGCGAGCCACGGGCCCTCCGGCAGCTTCGGCAGCACGACCTCGCTGAGGATGTCGCCGGGCAGGTTGACCCTGGCCAGCGTGAGGTTCAGACCCGAGGCCAGCGCGGTGCCCGCGGCGACCGCCACCAGCGGGGCGGGCACGACCTTGACCTTGGGCAGCTTGGGCCACAGCAGCATGACGGCCACGGTGACGGCGCCGACCAGCAGCGCACCCATGTTGTGGCCCATGATCTGCGCGGGCAGTTCGCGCAGGTTGTCCAGCACGTCGCCCTGGTTCTTGCCGCCGAGCACCACGTGGAACTGGCCGACGGCGATGACCACACCGATGCCGGCGAGCATGCCGTGCACCACGGCGGGGGACAGCGAGAGCGCGAGCCTGCCCACCCTGCTCAGGCCCAGCAGCAACTGCACCAGGCCGGCGGCGGCGGAGATCGCGGCGGTCGCGGCCCAGCCGAACTGGCTGACCAGCCCGGCCACGATCACGGTCAGCCCGGCCGCTGGTCCGCTGACCTGTAGCGGTGCCCCGCTCAGCGCGCCACCCACGACGCCACCGACCACGGCGGCGATCAGGCCCGCGATCAGCGGTGCGCCCGAGGCGGCCGCGATGCCCAGTGACAGGGGGATGGCCACGAGGAACACCACGAACGAGGCTGGGAGGTCGTTGCGCAGGATGCCTCTCCAACCGGACGCGGCAGGCGGCCCGGTGGTGGAGTGGTCACCAGCGTGCGACTTCGTGCCGCGGTGCTGCTTGGTGGTCAAGGATCTCTCCGATTCTCTGCGGGTCGGGCGGCATGTGACGCCCGTCATGGATCGCGCCGATCTCCATGATGCCCACTCCGGGAGAGCTTTTCCACTAAAAACGGTCAACAGACTGTAAAATGAAGTTTACGGAACCTGGGCCAGACGTCCTACGTTAGTCAAGGTCACTTGGTTCATGCGTCGCAAGTTTTGCATGGATTTTCATGTTTTCTGACTGGGTGTTGTGCCCGGACGCACGACAGCGGGGTCGGCAGCCGTCGGGGAGGGCTGTCGACCCCGCTGTCGGGGGTGTGCCAGGTGACGCGGAAGGGGGGCGTACGGGGGGAGGCGTCACCCGGCTCGAACACGGGCGGGTACCCGTGCCGTTCAGGGGGTCAGTGCTTATCCGGCACTGCGGAGGTGGTTGCGGCGCCTCGGTGTCGCGCCGTCCTGCTGCGGGGCCGACTGCTCCTCGCGAGTGATCGTCAGACAGAGGTGTGCCGCCAGGTACGCGCGGCACGGGGAGGGCAGCCTGCGGCTGAACCGCCGCGAGCGGCAGGTGGGGCAGCGCCCGTTCTCGTCGGGCTGGTGTTCGTCGAGCAGTGCCTTGAGCGCGGTGACCATGCGGGGCAGTTCCGAGCGGGCCAGCCCGACCGCGGTGCGCTCATCGGCGCCCTCGGCGAGCCGGACCAGGTCTGACAGGTGGTCGTGCAGGGACTTGTCCAAGTGGCTGAACACGCTCGAAGGCACCGGGTCACCAGGCCCTGGCGGTGCGGGTCCTGCCGGCGAGCGCGCCCGCTTCCTCGATGGCGCGTTCCAGGCTGTCGCGCAGTTTCGTCGCTTCGTCGATGGTCAGGCACGAGGTCTCGGCCGGTGGTGAGATCATGACTACTCGGCCGGGGCTGGACCAGACCCTCACCTGCCGCTGCCGGTCGAGAGCGTCCAGGCAGGCGATGTCCCAACGACGTCCGGTGATCTCGGTCATCCTTGGTCCTTCCGGGATTGGAGTGGCACCCGCCTTGTTGACGTTCCCCGGCAGCGGTGTGCTGGAAAGCAGCCTGCGACTGGCGGATGGGTTTCTGCAAGTTGCAGTACACGATTGGATGACAGGTCTTTGCTGGCTCTCAAGTCCCGTTCCACACTGAGGTTCGTGCGAAAGGCGGTTGACAGATGACCAGGGAGCCCAGTCCCACGGTCCGCAAGCGTCGTCTCGCCAGTGAGCTGCGTCGGCTGCGCGAGGCCGCCGGGCTGACCATCGAGGACGTCGGCGAGAAGTTGGAGTGCTCGCCGTCCAAGATCAGTCGCATCGAGACGCTGCGGGTCGGGGTCACGCCCCGAGACGTACGGGACATGCTACTGCTCTACGGCGTCCCAGAGGAACAGCGCGAGTACCTCGTGCAGATCGCCAGGGAAGCCCGGATCAAGGGTTGGTGGGAGTCCTTCGGCGACGTCGGTCGCGGAGCGTTCCTCGGCTTCGAGGCCGAGGCGGCGATCCTGCGCACCTACAACGCGATGTTGGTGCCCGGCCTCGCCCAGACAGAGGCCTACACCAGGGCACTGATCCGCGAGGGTGCGCCGGACATGTCGGCCGAGGAGGCCGAGCGCCGCATCGCCATGCGCATGACGCGCAAGCGGATCCTCGACCGGCAGGATCCGCCGCGGGTCTCCTTCGTCCTGGACGAGGCGATCCTGCGGCGGCCGGTCGGCAGCCCCGAGGTGATGCGGGCCCAGCTCGACCACCTGGTGGAACTGGCCGAGCGACCGAACGTCAGCTTCCAGGTGATCCCCTTCGCACACGGTTCGTACCCAGGAATGGGCTCGTCTTTCGTGATCATGGAGTTTCCCGATCCCGCCGACCGCGACGTGGTCTACGTCGAGGGCACCGTGGACGGGCAGTTCCAGGAGAACGCCGATGAAGTCGACTACTACACGATGCTGTGGGGGCATCTGGTGGCCTCCGGCCTGTGTGCCAAGGACACCGTCGCATTCATCGCGGACGCGGCCAGCCAATTCGACTAGTGCCGATCGTTTGCACAAGAAGTGAGGTTGTCGTGAGCGGTTCCCCGTTGTCCGCCCTGAGTTGGCGGAAGAGCAGTCTGAGCGGACCGAGGGACGTGTGCTGCGTGGAGATCGCGTTCACGGGTGCGGCCACCGCCGTCCGTGACTCGAAGAACCCCGACAGCGACGCCCTGTTCTTCGACGAGCGGGTGTGGAACCGCTTCCTGCTCGCCGCCAAGACGGGTGAGTTCGGCCCGAACTGAGTGTGATCGCGGGGCGTTCCGTGCGGTGCGCCCCGCGCCTGTCGGTCCACAACGACCACTGAGGCTGCCGGTGTCCAGGCGCGGACCGGTGGCCGCTGGAGGGGGACGCGAACCGGTCGACGTTCCGCCGCCGCGGGCTGGGGCGCCCTCGCGCACCAGGCCCAGCGCACGTCGATCGGCCCGCGTCGCTCCAGGGGGAGGTCGCGGGCCGTGGTGCGGGCCGAGTGGGGACGCGAACCGGTCGACGTTCCGCCGCCGCGGGCTTGGGTGCCCCTGCACGGTGGATTCAGTGCACGTCGATCGGCCTGGGGCGCTGTGCGGGCCGTGGTGTGGGGACGCGAACCGATCGACGTTCCGCCGCCGCGGGCTTGTGCCCTTTGCACGTCGATCGGCCCGCGTCGCTCTGGGGGAGCCTGAGCTCCGGGCCGTCCCACCGGGCCGGTGGCCCTCGGTGGAACTGGGAACAATCATTACTGATTCCTCTACACGCCCTCTGGAGCACGGCTGGAGAGGCCACTAGGCTTCGCACGCTGCAGCAAGCGCAGTGAAGGGCGGGCCGGTTGTCGGACTTGTGCACCACCACCTGGTGGTTCGAGGTGCTCGGCGCCCTGCGCGCGGGCCGCGACGGCCAGGACGTGCCACTGGGGGCACCCAAGCAGCGGGTCGTGCTGGCGATCCTGTTGCTGGGGCGCAACACGCTCGTGGCCAGGGACCAGATCATCGAGGCGGTCTGGGGTGAGTCGGCCCCCAGCAGCGCGGTCAACGTCGTGCACACCTACGTGGCCGGCCTGCGCCGCGCGCTGGAGCCCAGCCGGGCCAACCGGGCGCCGGGCTCACTGCTGCGCTCCTCCGGGGACGGCTACCTGCTGCGGCTGCCCCAGGACGCGGTGGACCTGGACGTGTTCGAGGCTCGCGTGGCGGCCGCGGGCAAGCTGCGCGCCGCGGGCGACCTGCTCGGTGCGCACGAGGTGCTGGACGAGGCGCTGGGGCTGTGGCGCGGCGAACCGCTGTCGGGGTTGCCGGGCCTGTTCGCGGAGGTCGAGCGGGGTCGGCTGGTGGAGCGCAGGCTCGTCGTGCTGGAGGACCGCGCGGAACTGCGCCTGGCGCTGGGCCGCGGTGCCGAGGCCGTGGGCGAGCTGACCCGGCTGGTCGCGGAGAACCCGTTGCGGGAACGACTGCACGGCATGGCGATGCGCGCACTGTGCCAGGCGGGCAGGCAGGCCGAGGCGCTGTCGGTCTACCGGTCGGCGCGGCAGGTGCTGATCGAGGAGTTGGGGGTCGAGCCGGGGCCTGAGCTGCAACGGCTGCACCAGGCGGTGCTGGCCGGTGAGGACCTGACCGACCCGTCCCCGCCGGTGACCACTTCCCGGCCGGTGGCCGCGCCGAGCCAGCTGCCGCGCGGACCGGCGAACTTCGTGGGGCGGCAACGGGAACTGGACCGGCTCGCGCAGCTGGCCGGGGACACGCCCGCCGGGCTGGTGGTGGCCGTGACGGGTCCGGCCGGGGTGGGCAAGACGGCGCTGGCGGTGCACTGGGCCCGCGACCGGTTCCCGGACGGCCAGCTCTACGTGGACCTGCACGGGTACGACCCGCAGCGCGATCCGCTGGACCCGGCCGAGGTGCTGCGCCGGTTCCTGTGCGCGCTGGGCGTGCCGACGACCGAGGTGCCCGCGACCCTGGACGAGCGTTCCGCCCTGTTCCGGACGATGCTCGCCGACCGCAGGCTCGTCGTGGTGTTGGACAACGCGCGCGGCTCGCAGGAACTGCTGCCGCTGCTGCCCGGGGCGCACAGCTGCGTGCTGGTGACCAGCCGTCGGCGGCTGGACGGGCTGGTCGCGCACGCCGACGCGCAGATCGTGGACGTCGCCCTGCTCTCGCCAACGGATGCCGTGGGGCTGCTCGGCCGCATCGCCGGGGAGCAGCGCCTGCTCGCCGAGCCGGAGGCCGCGCTGCGGCTCGCCGCCCTGTGCGACCGGCTGCCGCTGGCGCTGCGCGTGGCCGCCGCGCGGCTGGCGGGCACTCCGCGGCTGTCGGTGGCGGGGCTGGTCGCCGAGCTGGACGACGAGCGGGGCAGGCTCGCCGGGCTCGGCCTGGAGGGCGGGGACAGCGTGGTCCGCGCGGCCTTCGACGCCTCACGTCGCGCGCTGCCCAGGTTGCCCGCGCGCCTGCTCACCCTGCTCGGCGTGCACCCGGGCGCGGACGTCACCCCGCACCTGGCCGCCGCCCTGGCCCAGGTCGGGCTCGGCGAGGCCACGCGGGCCCTCGACGCACTGGCCGCCGCCCACCTGCTCAGCGTGTCCGAACCCGGCCGCTACGCCCCGCACGACCTCGTCCGCGCCTACTGCGTCACGCTGGCCGCCGAGGAGTTGACCGCCGAGGAGCACCGTGCGGTGGCCGGTCGCATGCTCGACTACTACCTGCACTGCGCGGACCTCGCCGACGGCCTGTTGCCCATCACCCGGGGCAAGGTGCCGATCGCCCCCGAGCACCCGCCCGCCGCCGTGCCGGTCATCGACGGCTCCGGCACTGCCATGGCCTGGCTGGAGGCGGAGCGGGGCAACCTGCTGGCCGCCGCCGGGTACGCGGCCGCGCAGGGCTGGACCACGCACGCCTGGCAGCTGCCTTACACGATGAGCCGGTTGTTCTGGCTCAGCGCCGACCGCGCGACCTGGCTGTCCACTCACGAGGCCGCGGCGCAGGTCGTGCGCGGCTGCGGTGACGCCGAGGCCCAGTTCGTGACCCTGCACAACCTCGGTGTGGTGCTCACCATGCACGAGCGGTTCGCCGAAGCGCTGGACGCGCACCGGGAAGCGCTTGCCGTGAGCCGCCGCGAGGGGCACGGCGAGCGGCAGGCCAGGGTGCTGACCTCGATCGCCAACATCCACCACGAGACCGGCCAGCTCGCCCTCGCCGAGGAGCACTACCTGCGTGCCGCCGAGATCGGTGAGCGCTGCGGGGCCCGGTTCGCCCAGGCCAACGCCCTGCACAACCTCGGCATCCTGCACGCGGACCAGCAGCGCCACGCCGAGGCCGAGCAGCGGTTGCGCACGGCCCTGCGGGTGTACGCCGAGACCGGTGAGGTGATCGGGCAGACCGCCTGCCTGAGCGACCTGGTGACCTCGCTGCTGGCGACGGGTGAGGTGGTGCAGGCCATGTCGACGGCCCGCCGCGCGCTGGAGATCGCCGTGTCCGCGGCGAGCCCTTACCACCAGGGCATCGCGCACGACCGGATCGCGCAGGCCCTGGACGCCCAGCGCGATCCCGGCGCCCAGGGCCACTGGCAGCGTGCGCTGGGCCTGCTCACCGAGCTGGGCGCCCCGGAGACCGACGGCGTGCGCTCCCGCCTGGCCCGCGCCCGCCTGACAGCCTGACCCCACCCCGCGAGTCCCGCTCTCCCGCACGCGAGTCCCGCCCACCGGTGCGGGAACCGCGGCCCGGCCCGCGCCCAGAGCGGGACTCGGCTGCCCCAGAGCGGGACTCGGCGTCCTGTGGGCGGGACTCGCGGGGTGGGGACTGAGGGGCCTTACTCGGGGCTCAGGGCCGCGCGGGGCCGCGGGGTAAGGCAGTACCGAGGTGATCAGCCGATGCCGGGCGGCCCACCTCAGGACGAACCTCTCCACTGTCACCGACGAGCAGTGGAGGAACGAGATGTTGGAGTGGACGCCCGAGTCGCTCAAGGCGGAGATCGACTACCGGCAGGAGCTGGCCCGCGACCGCATGCGGGCGGCCCGCGCGGCGCAGCAGCGGCACAGTGAGAGCTGGCTGGCACGCCTGGTGCGCAGGCCGCGCGGCGAGCAGTTGGCCAGTGACTCAGCCGACCCGAACGAGCTCGGAGAACCGGCCCTACACGCCGCCTGAGGTGTGCGACGATGCAGGTCGTGCCGAGACTCGGATCGGGAATTCCGCTGGTGGCGCGCAGTTCGGAACGAAGCCGACTGCGCGCCGCCTTCGCGCGTGCCCAGGACGGCACCGCCTCGGCGGCCCTGCTCTCCGGTGACGCCGGGGTGGGCAAGACCCGCCTGTTGACCGATCTGTCCGAGTTCGCCGCCCAGCAGGGCGCACTGGTCCTTACCGGGCGCTGCGTGGGTGCGGGCAGCGGCCTGCCTTACCTGCCGTTCGCCGACGTGCTCGGCCAGCTCCGCCAGCAGCACCCCGAGGCACTGCACAGCAGGCCCGCGCTGGCCAGGCTGCTGCCCGCGCTGGCCGCCGAGCCCGCCAGCCCGAAGACCGTCGGCGAGGAGGCCGACCTCAGCCAGTTGCAGCTTTTCGACGCCGTGCTGGGCCTGTTCGACGAGCTGGCGGGGCAGCGCTGCGTGGTGCTGGCGCTGGAGGACATGCACTGGGCCGACTCCTCCTCACGGCACCTGCTGCACTTCCTGCTGTCCCGGCTGCGCTCGCAGCGGCTGCTGGTGCTGGTCACCTATCGCGCCGACGAACTGCACCGCAGGCACCCGCTGCGCGCGGTGCTGGCCGAGCTGGTGCGGCTGACCTCCGTGGAGCGCGTCGAGCTGAACCCCTTCGACCAGGCCGACACCGTGAGCTTCGTGCGCGCGCTGGCCGACGAGGAGGTCACCGACGCCGCGGTGCTGCGCATCGCGACCCGCTCCGAGGGCAACCCGTTCTTCGCCGAGGAACTCCTGGCGAGCTGCCTGGACTGCGGCGAGCCCGCCGCGATGCCCACCGGGCTGGCCGACGTGCTGCTGTCGCGCATCGAACGGCTCAGCCCCACCGCCCAGCAGGTGATCCGCGCCGCCTCGGTCGGGGGCCGGCGGGTGGGCTACGCGCGGCTGCACACCGTGGCCGACCTGCCCGCGCCCGATCTGGAGGAGGCGCTGCGCGAAGCCGTGCAGCACAACGTGTTGCAGACCGTCGACAGCGAGGGCGCCTACACGTTCCGGCACGCGCTGCTGCGCGAGGCCGTCTACAACGACCTGCTGCCCGGCGAGCGGGTGCGGCTGCACCTGGCCTACGCCAAGCAGCTGCGCGGGGAGCCCGCGATGCGCGGCACCGCGGCGCGACTGGCCTACCACTACATGGAGAGCCACTCGCTGCCCGAGGCGCTGGAGTTCTCCACCCGTGCCGCCACCGAGGCGGACGACCTCGGCGCGCCGGGGGAGGCCCTGCACTACACCGAGCAGGCGCTCAAGCTGTGGGGCGCGGTGGACGACCCCGAGTCGCACACCGGGGTGGGGCAGCTCAAGTTGTTGCACCGGGCCAGTTTCCACGCGATCAGCGCGGGCGAGCTGGAGCGCGGCATCGCCTACGCGCGGGAGGCCGTCAACGCCGCCGACGCCGAGAACAAGCCGGAGGCGTACCGCAGGCTGTCCATGGCGCTGATGAACGTGGACGGCCGCGAGGACAAGGCCGCCGAGGTGATCAACGAGGCCTGGGAGCTGGTCCGGGACCAGCCGTCGAGCCCGCAGCGCGCCTGGGTACTGGCGATCAAGGCGCGGGCCAGGCGGGCGATCGGCGATTACCAGACGGCCCGCGAGATGGCCGAGCAGGCGGTGAGCGACGCCTGCGCCGCCGGTTCGCGCAGTGCCGAGGCGGACGCGCTGATCACCCTGGCGGTGATGGACGAGCGCGGCGGTGACGTGGAGGAGGCGTGCGGCCGCCTGGTGGTGGCCCGCGACCGGGCGATCGAGGCCGGGGCGCACAGCGTGGAGCTGCGGGCCTGGTTCAACCTCGGCATCAACCGGTACGAGCAGGGGCTGATCGGCGAGGCGGGCAAGGTCTTCGGTGAGGGCCTGCGGCGGGCGCAGGAGGCGGGACTGTCCTGGGGGCCGTTCGGCTTCCAGTTGCGGGTGCTGCTGGTGGTGACCCGGTACGTGGCCGGGGACTGGGCCGGGGTGGCCGAGGCCGCCGACCTGCCGCGCGACCCGGTGGCGACCATCGCGACCTCGATCGTGGCGGCGGCCACCGTGGTGGTGGACGTCGGCTCGGGACGGTTCGAGCAGGCCCAGCACCTGCTGGAGCGGCTGCGCCCCGAGTGGCCGACGGACTTCCAGCTGCCCATGTTCTGCACGGCGGCCAGCGCCGAGCTGCACAGCTGGCGCGGGCGGCCGGACCGCGCGCTGGAGGCCGTGCGGGAGGGCCTGGCCGCGGTCGAGGCGATGCTGCCGCGCGCCACCGGCGGGATCCGGTTGTCCGCGCTGGGGATCGGGGCCGCCGCGGACCTCGCGCAGCGGGCCCGTCGTCGTCGTGACGAACAGGCCGAGCGGGCCGCGCTGGAGGTGGCCGAGGAGTTGCTGGCCAGCGGGCTGGCCGCTGCCGAGGGCTCGCACCGCAGCGGGCGGCTCGGCCCCGAGGGCAGGGCGTGGCTGGCGCGGCTGCACGCCGAGCACAGCAGGCTGACCGGCGCCGGTGATCCCGAGGCGTGGCGGGCCGTGGTGGACGGCTTCGGTTACGGCCACTCCTACGAGCGCGCGCTGGCCCGCTGGCGGCTGGCCGCCGCGATGCTGGCCGCCAAGCAGGACGGCGCGGCCCAGCAGCTCGCGCTGGCCCGCGAGTCCGCGCAGCGACTGGGTGCGGCCCCGCTGCTGTCCGCCCTCAACCAGCTGGCCAAGCGGGCACGGATTCCGTTGGAGGACAACGGAATGGTGCCGCGGGACACGGTGGACCCGCTGACCCCGAGGGAGCGTTCGGTGCTGTCGCTGGTCGCGCTGGGGCGGACCAACCGCGAGGTCGGCGCGGAGCTGTTCATCAGCGAGAAGACCGTCAGCGTGCACCTGTCCCGGATCATGGCCAAGCTGGGCGCGGGACGCCGTGCCGAGGCGGTGGCCGCGGCGTACGACAGGGGCCTGCTGGAACCCTGATCAGCCTGCGGGATGACAACCGGTCAGCCTGCGGGACGACTCCGCTTGCAGCCCCTGTGGTGACGCCCGCGCGGGTGCGGTGCCCCTAGCGTTGCGGCTGTCAGGAACTCGTTTGCGTGAGTGGAGTGGAACATGTCAGCACTGGCGTCCGACGTCGGCACCCGGACCGCGGTCGCGGCCCGTGACCTGGTCAAGGTCTACGGCAAGGGCGACACCGCGGTGCGCGCGCTGGACGGGGTCGGCGTGGCCTTCGCCGCGGGCCAGTTCACCGCGATCATGGGCCCCTCCGGCTCGGGCAAGTCCACCCTCATGCACTGCCTCGCCGGTCTGGACACCGTGGACTCCGGTTCCGTCCACATCGGACAGAGCGAGATCACCAGGCTGTCCGACCGCGACCTCACCAAGCTGCGCCGCGACCGGGTCGGCTTCGTGTTCCAGGCGTTCAACCTGCTCACCACGCTGACCGCGGAGCAGAACATCCTGCTGGGCCTGGAACTGGCCGGTCGCAAGCCCGACCAGGTCTGGTTCGACACCATTGTGGACACCGTTGGCCTGCGCGATCGACTGCGGCACAAGCCCACCGAGCTCTCCGGCGGCCAGCAGCAGCGCGTGGCCTGCGCCCGCGCGCTGGTGAGCAAGCCCGAGGTGGTCTTCGCCGACGAGCCCACCGGCAACCTGGACTCGCGCTCCGGGGCCGAGGTGCTGGACTTCCTGCGCATGTCGGTGCGCAAGTTCGGCCAGACGGTGATCATGGTGACGCACGACCCGGTGGCCGCCTCCTACGCCGACCGCGTCGTGCTGATGGCCGACGGGCACCTGGCCGGGGAGATCGCCAACCCGACCGCCGACTCCGTGCTGGCCGCGCTGCGCCACCTGGGCGCGTGATGCTCAAGACCACCCTCGCGGGCCTGCGCGCCCGCACCGCTCGACTCGTGCTGTCCTCGATCGCGATCGTGCTCGGCGTCGCCTTCGTCAGCGGCACGCTGATCCTGGGCAGCGCCCTGGACGCCAACCTGCACAACGACTTCGCCCGGCAGACGCGGGGCGTGGACGTGTCGGTCGAACCCGGCCGCAGCAGCTCCGGCAGCGCTGACGAGGACCGCGGCGGCATCAGCCAGACCCAGTTGGACCAGGTGCGGGCCGTGCCCGGCGTGGCCGCGGCCGACGCGCGCTGGGGCGCCCAGGTGCCGCTGGTCGGCGCGAACGGCAAGGCCAAGTCGGCCACCGTGTCCGCGCTGGAGGGCGACCAGCGGCTGCGGATGACCGACCTCCAAGAGGGCCGGATGCCCGCCAAGGCGGACGAGATCGCGCTGGACGCCACGACCGCGCAGACCGCCAAGCTCGCGGTCGGCCAGAAGGTCTCCGTGCTGGACCAGGCCGACAAGCCCGTGCCGCTGACGATCGTCGGCACCTACACCCAGGGCGTGTCCAAGTCCTCGCTGAGCGGGGACGCCGCCGTGCTGCTGCCCAGTGCGCTCGCCCCGCTGGCCAAGGAGCACTACGTCGGCCAGGTCGTGGTGGCCGCCGACCAGGGGGTGAGCCAGCAGCAGTTGGCCGACCGGATCAGCACCGCGGTGGGCGGCAAGCTGTCGGTCAAGACCGGCGAGCAGTACACCGTCGACGTGCTCAAGCAGGTCAGCCGCGGTTCCGGCGGGCTGACCCAGTTCATGCTGGTGTTCGCGCTGATCGCGCTGGTGGTGGCCGCCATGGTCATCTACAACACCTTCACCATCCTGGTCGCGCAGCGGACCAGGGAGCTGGCCCTGCTGCGGTGCATCGGCGCCGACCGCGGCCAGGTGTTCCGCAGCGTGCTGTTGGAAGCACTGGTGATGGGCCTGTTCGCCTCGGTGCTCGGCCTGGGCGCCGGCGTCGGCCTGTCCGCGGCGTTGCAGGCCGGGGTCGGCTCGGTCTTCGGCGGCAGCAAGGGTCCCGTGCAGTTGCCGCTGACCGTGAACACCGTGCTCATCGCCTTCGGGGTCGGCGTGGTGGTCACCGTGCTCTCCGCCGTGTTGCCCGCGCTGCGCGCGACCAGGGTCGCGCCGCTGGCCGCGCTGCGCAGCCTGCCGGACAGTCAGGACGAGGTGCGCCGCACCAGCGTGGTGCGCATGGCGTTCGTGGCCATCCTCGCCCTGTTGGGCGGCGGCGTGTGCTTCATCGGTCTGCGCTCGGGGGACTCCGTCGGCTTCATCGTCACCGGGCTGGGCACCATGGTGCTGCTCGGCGCGGTGATCGCGCTCGGCCCGGTGATCGTCGGCCCGGTCAACCGGGTGCTCGGCGCGCTGCCCCGGCTGCTGTTCGGCGTGCCCGCGAAGCTGGCCAGCGCCAACGCCACCCGCAACCCCAAGCGGACCGCCGCGACCACCGCCGCGCTGATGATCGGCGTCACGATCGTCACGATGATCACCGTGGCGGCCGCCAGTGGCAAGGAGAGCGTCACCAGCGAGATCGACAAGCAGTTCCCCGCGGACTACCTGGTGACCTCCGCGGTGCGCGAGCACCCGCTGCCCACCTCGCTGGCCGACCAGTTGCGCGCCCAGCCCGAGGTGCAGACCGTGACCCCGACCGGCTCCGCCGAGGTCAAGGTCAACGGTAAGTCGCTGTACCTGTTCGGTACGCCCGCCGACTCACTGGGCAAGTCGGTGCAGCTCAAGCAGTCCCAGGGGGATGTCAGCAGGCTCGGACCGGACACCCTGCTGCTCAGCGACAGCCAGGCCACCCGGTACGGGCTGAAGGTCGGTGACCGCGTGCGGGCCGGTGGCGCCACGCTGACCCTGGCCGGTACCTACTCCAACGAGGACCAGAGCAGTGCCATCGTCTCCCTGGAGACCCTGCAACGGATCGCCCCGGGCACCGGGTATCGGATGATCATGATCAAGGTCCGGGACGGGGTCAGCCCGCAGGCGGGGCAGGCCGCCGTGGAGAAGGCCACCGCGAGCAGCCCCATCGCCGAGGTCGCCAGTGGCGCCGCCCGCAAGTCCGACCTGGCCGGCCGCGTCGACCAGATGCTGATGATCATGTGGGCCCTGGTCGGGCTGGCCGTGGTGATCGCGCTATTCGGCATCGCCAACACGCTCACCCTGTCGGTGCTGGAGCGCACCCGCGAGTCCGCCCTGCTGCGGGCGCTGGGCCTGACCCGCGGCCAGCTCGGCTTCATGCTGCTCATCGAGTCGGTGCTGATCGGCCTGATGGGGGCGGTGATCGGCGTGCTGCTCGGCATCGGGTTCGCCAAGCTGGTGGTCTCCGCGTTGTCCACCGACAAGCTGCAAGTGGGCTTCGTGTTGCCCGCGGGCCAGCTCGCCGTGATGCTCGCCGTCGCCGTGCTCGCCGCCGCTGTGGCCGCCGTCCTGCCCGCCCGCCGTGCCGCCCGGACCTCCGTGGTCGCCGGAATGGCCGAGGCCTAGCCCGGTTTGTCAGGAAAGTGCCGTTCGAGACATCTAGTGTCTCGAACGGCACTTTCATGACGGGACGCCTTGTTCGCGAGGTGTTTCTGCAGCTTCGCGTGGCGGAACTGGTAGACCGCTCCCGCCTGCCGCAGCACACCGCGTTGGTGCGCGTCGTTGAGGAAGGCCACCAGCCGCCACGGCACCCGCCCGGTCAGCGGCAGCCAGAACCGCGCGATCACCAGCCACCGCCCCCATGCCTTGCCCGCGAGAGCCGCCACGGCAAGGATGCTTCCGCTGAGGACGCCGGTGAGGAGGTCCAGCCTGTTTCCGGTCAGAGTGGGAAAGAGTGCTCCCATGAGCAGGGCTGTGACGGTCAGATAGCTGGCGGATTTGAGTAGAGCGCTGTTTCTGTCCGCTTTGAGCAGTGTTCTTCCGGTTGAGCCGTGTGTGCTCTCGATTTCCACGTCCGAGGTCACGAGTGTTGAGAACATGCTCACGGCAGCCTTGGCGATGAGGCCGAATGATATTCCCAAGACGATGAGTATGGAGAGGTGGACTCCGGTTCCCGGGATGTCGTTCGAAGTCAGGGTGGGTACTGTCGATTCGGAATCTTTGTTTGCTATGATGCTGACGGTGAGTATCGTGGCCCCGGCCAGCGGAAAGATCCAACTCGCTCGGCTGGCGAGGTTCGCCCGGAGTCCACGTTGTGTTCGCGGTCGCGCGCTTCGCTCGATTGCTCCTGCGAGGCCGAGGGAGAGCGCCAACGGCGGAGCCACCGTGATTACTGCCCCGATGCTGGGGGCGTTGGGAAGCAGCTGTGCACCGATGGCCGCTATGGCGATGAGGCCGAATCCACTGAGCGCTGTGAAACGAAAGAACAGGCTCCTGTCGAAGTGGATTGATCGACCTCGTGTTGGTCCGGTTGACATCCCTATCAGGGCTCCGAGGGCTGCGCCGAATCCTGAGTAGGCGAGCAGATCGCTTGTGTTGAAGGTCGCGTTGTGGTCTATTGTCGATACTACGTACAGCCACGTGAAATCCACTGCGCCCAGTAGGCTCCCGATGGTGAGGAACTTCGCCATCGGCGCCAGGCGTGTCGCCCTGCGGCGGATGTTCATGCGAGCGCGCGAGGGGGTGGATTCCGTGCCGCCCGAAAGGCGGTATGCGGCCGCATAGAGCAGGCTCAGTGTGAGCCCTCCGCCAATGCTGATTGGTAGGGAGAAGTTGTGACTGGGGCCGAAGGCGAAACCGATCGCGGTGCCGAAGGCGAGCCAGAGCCCGATCAGCGCGGTGAGGTGGTAGCCGATTCCGACGGCAAGTCCGCTGACCAGGCAGCACCCCGCGGCTGCCGGGAGGACGACACCGGTCCCACCGCACGTGAGGCCGACGAGGCAGATGATCACGCCCACCGCCGCGCCGATCAGCGACGCGCGTTTCAGGCGGGGCATGGAGTCGCCGAACTGCCACCAGGCGAGGTTGGGGGTGCCGAGCTTGGTGAGGTGCTGTGCGAGAAAACCGAGCCACTGCTGGGTGTTCTCGGGGTTCCAGCGGGGTTTCTCCTGGTAGGCGGCAGGAACGAAGGCGTCGAGCAGGTGGGTTTCCAGCGACTCGGGGGTTGGGAAGCGCTTGGTGTCGAACAGTTCGAGCGGTTCCGGGCCGGGGCCATCGCTGTAGATCGTGCGGGCGAGGCCGACCATCAGCGGGTTGGACAGCACCTGGATCACGTGCTGGGAGGCCAGGTCGGGGTGCACGGCCAGTCGGTTCAGCACCGGCTGCCAGACCCGGCGGCGGGCGGTGAGGGGCAGGTACTCGTCGAGGTCGCGCAGCGTGAGCGGGTCCAGTTCGATGGCGGCGGCATGGGTGAGCACGTCGGCGGCGCCCACGGCGGCGGTGTACTCGGCGAGCCGACTGGTCAGCAGCAGCGGCATGTCCACGCGGTTGATCGCATCGAGTGCGGCGCGGTGCAGGCCGGTGGCGATCTCGTCGAACCCGTCGAGCACGGGCAGGATCCGGTTGGCGTCGACCAGTGCGGCGGCCAGGCGGGCCCCGGCCGTCCCGGCCGCGGCGAACCCCGGGTGGTCGCGGATGAGTTGCTCGGTGAGCCAGTCACGTAACTGTGTGACGGCTGGATTCCACGAACCGAGGCTGAAGATGACCGGCACGGGTTCGTGGGCCTGGCGTTCGTCGAGTTGATCGAGTACGAACCGGATCGTGAGGATTGTCTTGCCGGAACCGGCTGGGCCCAGAATCACCAGTCGTCCGGACGGAACCCTGCGGTAGACCTCGAGGATCTGGTCCATTCGCCCGCCCAGGTCCACGGGCTTCTGCTGGCGCGACCGGTGGATGTTGGGCCAGTGGTCCATCAGGGCCTCGGGCGCGGTGTGCCAGCCGACGTCGAGGCTGCGCGGGTCGTGGATCCGGCGCCGTTCCTCCTCCCGGGACCACTGGAGCCGGACCGCGTCGGCGAGCTGGCTCGCCGCCTTGTCCAGTTCGGGGTGTGCGTCGGGAGCGGGGGAGCGCTCGCACCGGGCCGCGCAGTCCGGCACGAACTCGTGCAGCTTGTCGAGCAGCCGGAGGATCGCGAAGTCCTCCTCGCGGTGCCGCATTCTCAGGTACTGGAGCGGAGCGAGTTGGGCCAGTTCGGGCGGCAGGTTCTCCGCCTTCAGCCGGCTCACTTCGCCGATGAGCACCGGAATGACGTGCAGACCGCTCGCGAAGGCCATGGCCAGTTCCCGGTGTACCCAGTCCTGCGGATCGGCGATCGTGCGTCCGCCGCGCTCGGTCGTGAGCCAGCCCGAGCCGATCACCGCCACCAGCACCTTGCACCGCGGCAGCTTCGTGATGATCTCGTTGGCGAAGTCGTGCCCGAGCTCGATCGACTTACTGGCGAAGAAGACGTTCTGCTTGCCGAAGTGTTCGATGAGTTCGCGTGCGATGAGGGTTGCCGCCCACTCCTCATCTCCTGTGCGGTAGTTGACGAAGAACTCAGGCAGTGTGGTTCACCCCTCGACCCGAATCGAGTGGCCAGATTACGCGCCCACGATGCCGGGCAGCAATTGAGGTGGCCTTTCTTCCGGTCAATGGAAGAAAAGCCACCTCAATGCGGAGTGCTATCGGTGCTTCGTCGTGGTGCCGGTCGTCGTGTGGTGGCCGTTGATGAAGAAGAAGTACACGAGTACGGCGACCACCAGCAGGGCGAGGACGACGGCGAGCGCGATCTTGCCCTTGCTGTACGGGCGGTCGCCGATGACCTCACCGGTGACCCCGTTGATCAGGACCTGCCAGTTCTTGCCCGCGTACACGTAGCAGGCGATCCACACTGGCAGCAGCATCAGCTTGAAGGTCATGTCGGCGTGGTTGGTGTTGACCGACTCCACGCGCTGCTCGTCGCCGCCGATGTCGTTGCTGCAGTCCTGCTGGATGACCTGGGCCATCCGCGCCTTGGCCTCTTCGAGGCTGGTCTCGGGCTCGATGTCGTAGCGCAGCGAGTGGTACCCGGCGAGGTACTGCGGCTGGTACGGCTGGGCCTCGGGCAGTGGCCAGGGCGCGAGCTGGTCGAGCTTCTGCGGGGGCACGACCACGCTGGCGGGCACGAGCACGTCGTCGAAGAACCGGCTGACCTGCCCGCTGACGTGGTACCAGCGGGTGTGCCGGACCTGCCGGGTCTGCCGGTTGCCGTCGCTGTCGGTGTAGCTCTCGGTGACGTAGTAGTGCTCGCCGCGCGCCCCGGTGTAGTAGGACGTGGTCTGCGAGTCGAAGGTCCAGTGCGGCAGGTAGGTGCCCTTGGTGGACTCGGCGGTGCTGACCTTCTTCAGCGCGTTGGGCGCGAACCACCGCGAGGAGATCCAACTGCCCAGCGCGCCGCGAACCCCGTTGTGGTCCAGGCGGAACGGCAGCACGGCCTCGGGCACGATCTGCCCGGTCGCGTTCGGGTCCACCACCAGCGGGGTGCCGCAGAACTGGCACGGGCTGGCGGACTCGTTGGTCTCGGTGCGGGCCGCGCAGCGCGGGCAGGCCAGCACGTACGCCCCGATGCTGCCGACGGGCTTGCGGGGTAACGTGCCGAGCTCGGCCAGCGCGTACTCGCGGATCTGCCGGTCGCCGGCGGTGATCTGCTGCTGGAACCCGCAGTACGGGCACTTCAGCACGTTGGTGCCCGGCGCGAACTGCACGCGGGCCCCACAGCCGCCGCACGGGTAGGTGTGCGAGGACACCATCCCGGTCTGCTGGTACGGGTCGGTCATCGTCGCTCAGCCCTGCGGGGGCAGCGGCGGCGGGGTGTTGGCCAGCAGCGAACCCAGTTCGGGCACCTGCGAGGCGGGCACCCACTGCGCCATGCCCGTCTTCCAGACCAGCGTGTTCGGGGTCAGCACCCCGGCGCCCGCCTGCTGGGCGAGCGCGCCCTGGTCCAGCGGGCCGATGCGCTGCCCGTCGGCGGTGCCCAGGTACCACTGCTCCTGCGCGGGCAGCGGGGGCGGTCCACCCGGTGCGGTGGGCTGGGGCGCGGTCTGCGGCTGCTGGTACTGCTGCGGCTGCTGCTGGTACTGGGGCTGGCCGGGCTGCGGGAAGCCCGCCGCCACGCGCTGGCCCAGCGCCATGCCCAGGCCGACGCCCAGGCCCTCACCGGCCCCGCCGGGGTTGTTGGCCGCGTCCTGGATGGCGTTGGCCGCCTGGAACTGGGTGTACTGGTCCAGGTTGCCGACGATGCCCATCTGGCTGCGCTTGTCGATGGCCGCCTCGACCTCGGGCGGCAGCGAGATGTTCTCGATGACGAACTTGGGGATCTGGATGCCGACCGGGGCGAGCTCCTGGCTCAGCGCCGCGGCCAGCTTGTCCCCGATCATGCCCTGCTGGGTGGCCAGGTCCAGCATCGGCACCCCGGAGCTGGCCAGGGCCGTGCCGAGCCTGCCGACGATGATCTGCCGCAGGTACTCGGAGACCTCCTCGGTGCGGAACTGCGGGTCGGTGCCCGCCAGTTCGCGCAGCAGGGCGGGCGGGTCGATGACCCGGATGGCGAACGCGCCGAACGCGCGCAGCCGCACCATGCCGAACTCGGGGTCCCGCACGATGACGGGGTTCTGCGTGCCCCACTTCAGGTCGGTGAACTGCCGGGTGTTGACGAAGTACACCTCGGCCTTGAACGGGGAGTTGAACCCGTACTTCCAGCCCTTGAGGGTGGACATGATCGGCATGTTCTGCGTCTGCAGGGTGTACATGCCGGGCGGGAAGGCGTCCGCCACCTGGCCCTCGTTGACGAAGACGGCCGCCTGGGACTCACGCACGGTGAGCTTGGCGCCCATCTTGATCTCGTTCTCGTAGCGCGGGAACCGCCAGACGATCGTGTCGCGGCTGTCGTCGAGCCACTCGACGATGTCGATGAACTCGCCGCGGATCTTGTCGAACAGTCCCACTGGGTTCCCCCGAGGTGCAGCGGATGGTGGCGATGGCCCGGCCACGATACCGGATCGACCTGTGCGCGGGGGTGTGATCGGATCAGTCGTCGCTCTTGCCGCCGCCGGTGGACCGTGCGTTCCAGCGCACGCTGGTGACCTGCGGTTCCATGCTCAGCCGGGACACCGCCGACTCCATCTGCTTGTCGTCTCGCTGGTCGGTGAGCAGGTCCGCGCGCACCTCCACGTAGCCCTCCACCGAGCTGTTGCGGCTGGACACCGACTGCAACTGGAAGCCGGTGCCGGACATGGACTGCACGAGCAGTGCTCGGATGTGCGCCTCGGCCTCGTCCTTGGTCACGGCCATGAACGTGTACTTGGTGGTCGTCTCCTCGCCGGAGTCCGGCCGCCGGTCCACCATGCGGCCCACCCAGCGCAGCGCCACGTTGGCCAGCAGCACCACCACGGTGCCCGCCACCGCCGGTTCGTACAGCCCGGCACCGCACAGCGCGCCGACCGCCGCGGAGCACCACAGCGTGGCGGCGGTGTTCAGCCCGCGCACGTTCAGCCCGTCACGCATGATCACGCCCGCGCCGAGGAAGCCGATGCCGGAGACGATCTGCGCGGCCACCCGGGTCGGGTCGGCCTCGTGCGCCCCGGGCACGGAGGTGAAGCCGAAACCGGACAACAGCACAAAAAGGGTCGCTCCGGTGGCGACCAGGGCGTTGGTGCGCAGGCCCGCCATCCTGGCCCGGTACTGCCGCTCGAAGCCGATGGCCGCGCCGAGCCCGACGCCCGCGATCAGGCGCAGCGACATCTCCAGGGTAGACATGAACCGCAAACCTCCACTGTGGACGAGCGTCGGCCCCATTCGACATCGGCAGGGCGGACCGCGAGCTGTACGGGGCGTTGCGCGTTCACAGCCAACTGGTGAACTTGCGGACGTACCAGGTCTTCACCAGCTGCACGAGCAGGCAGTAACCGAGCAGTGCTCCAGCCAGCCAGGGCAGGTACGAGACGGGCAGCACCCGCATGCCCAGCGAGGCGGCCACCGGGCTGAACGGCAGCGCCAGGCCCGCGGCCACGGCCAGGGCGGTGGCCAGCACCACCGGCCAGCTCGCCCGGCTGGCCAGCCCGCGGCGGCTGCGGATCACGTGCACGATCAGCACCTGGGAGAGCAGGCCCTCCACGAACCAGCCGGTCTGGAACAGCGCGGGCTGGTCCGCGCCGAACAGCCGCCACATCACCGCGAACAGGGCCAGGTCGAACACCGAGCTGAGCGGCCCGATGACCAGCATGAACCGGGCCAGCCCGCGCGCCTCCCAGCGCCGGGGCGCCCGCAGGTACTCGCGGTCCACCCGGTCCCAGGGCATGGCCAGCTGGGACAGGTCGTAGATCAGGTTCTGCACCAGCAGCTGCACCGGCAACATCGGCAGGAACGGCAGGAAGGCGCTGGCGGCCAGCACGCTGAGCACGTTGCCGAAGTTGGAGCTCGCGGTCAGCTTGACGTACTTCATGGTGTTGCCGAAGGTGCGCCTGCCCTCGACCACCCCGTGCGCCAGCACGGTGAGGTCCTTGCGCAGCAGGATGACCTCTGCCGCCTCCCGCACCACGTCCACCGCCGAGCCCACCGACACCGACAGGTCGGCCTCGCGCAGCGCCGCCGCGTCGTTCACCCCGTCGCCCAGGTAGCCCACGGTGTGCCCGTTGGCCCGCAGTGCCCGCACCACGCGGGCCTTCTGCGTGGGCGTGGTTCTGGCGAACACCGTTGTGCGCTCGACGAGTCCGGCCAGCTTCGCGTCATCGGCGGCGTCGATCTGGTTGCCCAGCACGACCTCGCCCACCTCGATGCCGACCTCGCGGCACACCTTCGCCGCCACCAGCGGGTGGTCGCCGGTGATCACCTTGACCGCGACCCCGTGCCCGGTCAGCTCCCGCACGGCCGCCGCCGCGGAGTCCTTCGGCGGGTCCAGGAAGCACAGGTAGCCCACGAAGGTCAGCCCCTGCTCCTGCTCGACCTGGTAGACCTCCTGCTCCGGCACGGCCTTGCGCGCGACGGCCAGCACCCGCAGTCCGTCGGCGGCCAGCTCCTCGGCCTGTTCGAGCAAGTCCTTGCGCACCAAGGAGTTGATCGGCAACTCGACCCCGTCCACCGCCAGCGCGGTGCACCCGGCGAGCACGTCCTCGACCGTGCCCTTGGTGATCAGCAGGTGGTGTGCGTCCGTGTCGCGGACCACGACCGACAGCCGCCGCCTGCTGAAGTCGAACGGGATCTCGTCCACCAGCCGCCAGGTGGCCTCCAGCATCATCGCCCGGTCGGCGTCCACGCGTTCGGTCACGGCGCGGTCCAGCAGGTTGCGCAGACCGGTCTGCAGGGCGGAGTTCAGGAAAGCCAGCTCCAGCACCGAGTCCTCGTGCCGCCCGCGCGCGTCCAGGTAGCGGTCCAGCACGATCCGGTCCTCGGTGAGCGTGCCGGTCTTGTCGGTGCACAGCACGTCCATCGCGCCGAAGTTCTGCACGGCCCGCAGCTGCTTGACGATCGCCTGCCTGCGCGACAGCGCCACCGCGCCCCTGGCCAGGTTCGCCGTCACGATCACCGGCAGCATCTCGGGCACCAGCCCGACCCCGACCGACACCGCGAACAGCAGGGCCTGCGCCCAGTCGCCCCGGCTGAACCCGTTGACGGCCAACACGATCGGCACCATGACCAGCGCGAAGCGGATCAGCGTCCAGCTGGCCGCGCGCACGCCGCGGTCGAAACTGGTGTCCTCCACCCGGTGGGTGAGCCGTTCGGCGATCGAGCCCAGGTAGGTCCGCGCGCCGGTGCCCACCACGACTGCCGTCGCCGTGCCGCTGAGCACCGTGGACCCGAGGAAGCAGAACGAGGGCGAGTCCAGCACGTTGCGGCCCGCGGGCACCGGGGCGCCCGCCTCCTTGTCCACCGGCAGGGATTCGCCGGACAGCGTGGCCTGGTCGACGACCAGGTGGGTGGCGGTGAGCAGTCGGCAGTCGGCGGGCACCAGGTCCCCGGCCGACAGGTGGATCACGTCCCCGGGCACCAGCAGTTCGAAGGGCAGCTCGGTGGTGACGGCCCCGGACACGCCGCGCCGTGTGCCGCCGGTGCCCCTGCGTGCGACGGTCGCCGTGGTGGTGACCATGGCGCGCAGCCGCTGGGCCGCGCGCCCGGAGCGGAACTCCTGCCAGAAGCGCAGTCCGACGCTGATCAGCACCATCGCGCTGACCGTGATCGTGCCCTTGTGGTCCCCGGTCAGCGCGAGCACGAGGTCCAGCACCAGCAGGATCACCACGAAGGGGCTGGCGCAGCAGCGCAGCAGCTGGTTGGCCCACAGCTGGGCCTCACCGGCGGCGACCAGGTTCTTGCCGTGCCTGGCCAGCCGCGCGTCGCGCTCGAAGGTGGTCAGCCCCGCGGGGTGCCCGTCCAGGTGCCGGATCAGGGCCTTGGTGTCCATTGTGGACAGTTCGGTGAGCGTGGCGGCGACCGAGGTCGTGGTGCGCATGGCGGAACTCCCTGGCGGAGGGGTGAAGGGGAGTGGCCGCCGACTGGTGCGCTCAGGCGCGCGGGAGCGGGGCGGCCAGCGGACTACTGCCGTCAGTACTCAACGCCAACCACCTCCTCGCGCTCACAGGGCGTTGCTCGCCGTAGCGGAGTGTACCCGCTCGTGCCTTTTGGTCACAGATCTGCTTCGGGAGCTTGACAGTGAGGGCTGTCACCCAAAAAAGTGGAAGCGCTCTCATTTTGGCTGAAGGGGGAGTCAGATGACCACGGGCACCGCGCTGCGGTTCCCCGCCGGGTTCCTGTGGGGGGTGGCCACTTCCTCGTTCCAGATCGAGGGCGCCACACACGAGGACGGCCGAGGGGCCTCGATCTGGGACACGTTCTCGGCCACGCGCGGCAAGGTGGACGGCGGCGGCACCGGCGACCCGGCCTGCGACCACTACCACCGCTACGGCGAGGACGTGGAACTGCTGGCGGACCTGGGCCTGGCCGCGTACCGGTTCTCGGTGGCCTGGCCGCGCGTGCAGCCCGACGGCCGTGGCCCGGTCGAACGACGTGGTCTGGACTTCTACGACAGGCTGCTGGATCGCCTGCTGGACAAGGGGATCGAACCGGTCGCCACGCTGTACCACTGGGACCTGCCGCAGGCGCTGGAGGACGCGGGCGGCTGGCCCAACCGGGACACCGCCCACCGGTTCGCCGAGTACGCGGCACTGGTGCACGCCAGGTTCGCCGACCGGGTGCGGATGTGGACCACGCTGAACGAACCCTGGTGCTCGGCCTTCCTGGGCTACTGCAGCGGGATCCACGCCCCGGGCCGCCAGGACCCGGTCGCCGCGCTGAAGGCGGCCCACCACCTGCTGCTCGGGCACGGTCTGGCCATGCGGGCCCTGCGCGCGCAGGCGCCCTCGGACCACCAGCTGTCCATCGTGCTGAACCTGTCGCCCGTGCTGGCGGAGGATCCGTCCGCGGGCGAGGCCGTGCGCAAGGTGGACGGCCTGCAGAACAGGTTCTTCCTCGACCCGGTGTTCGGCCGCGGCTACCCGGCGGACGTGCTGGCCGACACCGCCTGGCTGGGCGACTGGCAGCGGGTCGTCGCCGACGGGGACCTCGACCTGATCGCCACCCCGCTGGACTGGTACGGCATCAACTACTACAGCCCGGTCCGTGTTTCCCTGGCCGACGAACCGCTCGCGGTCACCCCCGGCAACCTGCCCGGTCTGCGCGGCGTGCGCATGCTCGAACCGCGCGGGCAGCTCACCGGCTTCGGCTGGGAGCAGAACGCCGACGCGTTCCACACCCTGTTGCGCCGACTTGGCCGGGACTACCCCGGGGTGCCGATGATCGTCACCGAGAACGGGTCCGCCTTCCCCGACCTGATCAGTCCACAAGGGACGGTCGAGGACCCTGAGCGCAGCGGCTACCTCGTGGACCACCTGCGGGCGGTGCACCGCGCCGTGGACGCCGGGGTCGACGTGCGCGGCTACCTCGCCTGGTCCCTGCTGGACAACTTCGAGTGGGCCGCGGGCTACGGCCAGCGCTTCGGCCTGGTGCACGTGGACTTCGAGACCCAGCGCCGAACCATCAAGGACAGCGGGCGGCTGTTCGCGCGCATCGCAGCGGAGAACGAACTGCCGGTGTGAGGTCGGGTGGGGTGCGCGGCGCGTGTCGGCGGTTGCGGTAGCGCGTGTCGGCGTTTGCGGGACGGCGTGTCGGGCGTTCCGGGGCGGTGTGTCGGGCGTTCGGGGGTGGTGTGTCGGCGGTTGGTGTGCGGCGAGTCCCGCTCTGTGGGGCGCGAGTCCCGCGTTGGAGAGCGCGAGTCCCGGCCTCAGGGGCGTGAGTCCCGGTCTGGGGTGTGCGAGTCCCGCTGTGCGGTGTGGGCGCGCCGGGATTTGCGGGGTGGTGTGTTTGCGGTGGTGGGTGGTTTCTCGGTTGGTGGGATGCGGGGGCGGGGTACGGGGTGTGGCGGGGCTGGGGGCGTGGGTTGGTTTGGTGCGGGTCCCTCGCGGCGGCCTTGGATCGGGGGTTCCGGGGCATGGGGGGATGCCCCGATTCGCCGACGAGCGTATGGCCGCCGCTACTCACACAAAACCAACCCGGTTGAGGTTGGTGCGTACGGGGGTTGGGTGGTGCGGGTCGGAGGGTGGGGTGCGGGCGTGGTGGCGCTTGTGGTGGGGCGAGTCCCGGCTTGGGGAGGGTGGGTGTCAAGTACCGGGTTTGATGGAGGGTCTGATCATCCGCTCGGTGTCGACGCGGGTGTGCTTACGCGGTGATGGTTGGCTTCGTGTTCCACCGGTGGAATCAGGCCGAGTTCGCCGTGGAGCCGGCGGTGGTTGTACCAGTCGATGTACTCCGCGACGGCGATCTCGACATCGTCGATGCCGCGCCAGGGGCCCATGTTGCGGATCAACTCGGCCTTGAAGATCGAGTTGAACGCCTCGGCCAGGGCGTTGTCGTAGCTGTCGCCCACGGATCCGACCGAGGCCACCGCGCCGGCGGCGGCCAGCCGTTGGGTGTAGCGCACCGCCCCGTATTGCGCGCCGCGGTCGGAGTGGTGGACCAGGGCGCGGGTGTCCTGTCGGTCCCGTCGACGGGTCCACAGGCCCATCTCCAGCGCGTCGAGCGCCAGGCCGGTGCGCAGGCTGGTGGAGACCTGCCAGCCGACCACACGGCGGGAGAACACGTCCAGCACGAACGCGGCATACACCCAGCCGGTGAACGTGCGGATGTAGGTGATGTCGGCGACCCACAGCCGGTTGGGCGCCGGGGCGGTGAAGGTCCGTTTGACCAAGTCCGGGCGCGAGTCGTTCCCTTTGCCCGGTCGGGTGGTGCGTGGTGTCCTCAGTCGGGAAACCCCTTGCAGGCCACCCGTTCTCATCAGTCGAGCGACGGTGCAGCGGGCGACTGTTCGGCCGTGGACCCCGCCCTGGCGGACCAGTTCGGCGTGGACCTTGCGGACCCCGTAGACGCCGTAGTTGTCCTGGTGGATCTGGGTGATCTTCGCGGTGATGGCGATATCGCGGACCGCGCGGGCTGACGGCGGGCGGGACCGGGCGGCATAGTAGGTGCTCGGAGCGATCTTCATGCCGGCCTGGGTGAGCACGGTGCAGATCGGCTCGACTCCGAACTGGTGCTTGTGGGTGTCGATGTAGTCGACGATCAGCGGGAGGGGCGGTCTAGTGTCGTGCGCCGGAAATCCGCCACATAAGTCTAGTCTGGGTTGATGGCGCGGATTGGACGTCCTCCTGCTGAGGTGACGTTGACCGAGCAGGAGCGGGTAACGCTGGAACGGTGGGCGCGGCGGGCGAAGTCGTCGCAGGTGCTGGCACAGCGGTGCAGGATTGTGCTGGCGTGCGCGGACGGCCTGCCAGGCAAGCAGATCGCCGAGGATCTTCGGGTTCACCCGTCGACGGTGACCAAGTGGCGCAGGCGATTTCTCCAGCATCGGCTGGAGGGCCTGGTCGATGAGGAACGGCCGGGCCGTCCGCCGTCGATCACGGTGGACCAGGTCGAAGAGGTGATCGTGGCGACTCTGGAGGAGACCCCGCGCAACGCCACACACTGGTCTCGGGCGTCGATGGCGGAGAAGTCCGGGCTGAGCAAGTCGACCATCGGCCGGATCTGGCGCGATTTCGGGCTCAAACCCCACCGTGCCGAGACCTTCAAGCTCTCGACCGATCCATTGTTCGTGGAGAAGGTCGTCGATGTCGTTGGCCTGTACCACAATCCGCCCGAGCGGGCGGTGGTGCTGTGCGTGGACGAGAAGAGTCAGATCCAGGCACTGGACCGCTCCCAGCCGGTGCTGCCGATGATGCCGGGTATGCCTGAGCGGCGCACACATGACTACGCCCGCAATGGCATCACCAGCCTGTTCGCCGCGTTCGACGTCGCCGATGGCACGGTGATCGCCGAGTTGCATCGTCAGCACCGGGCCGCCGAGTTCAAGAAGTTCCTCATCACGATCGACAAGACGGTCCCGGCGGAGCTGGCCGTCCACCTGGTCTGTGACAACTACGGCACTCACAAGACCCCGGCGATCAAGGCCTGGCTGGCCAAGCACCCCAGGTTCCGCATGCACTTCACCCCGACCGGATCATCGTGGATCAACCAGGTCGAACGCTGGTTCGGCTTTCTCAGCGACCAGAAGATCACCCGAGGTACCCACCGCAGCGTCCAAGCGCTGGAGAAGGACATCCGCGTCTGGATCGCTGACTGGAACACCCATCCACGGCCGTTCATCTGGACCAAGACCGCCGAAGAGATCCTCGAGTCACTCGCCCGATTTTGTAGGCGGATTTCCGGCGCAGGACACTAGCTCCGCCGCGAAGAAAGCCGACGCGGACTTGAGGATCGCATTGGCTCGACGCAGCTCCTGGTTCTCGCGTTCCAGCTGGGCGATGCGCTCGGCGTCGCTGGTGGTGGTGCCCGACCGGTCCCCACTGTCGATCTCGGCTTGTTTGACCCAGGTCCGTAGCGATTCGGGGTGGATGCCCAGTTGGTCGGCGATCCATTTGATCGCGCCTGGCGCGGTGGCGGGGTCCCGGCGGGCGTCCACGGCCATCCGGGTCGCGCGTTCACGCAACTCGTCGGGGTACTTCTTCGGCGCGGGCATCGTGATGGTTCCTTCCAGGTTTCGATGTCTCCATCAAACCCGATACGGAACAGGGTTCCGGTCTGAGGTGTGTGAGTCCCGCTGTGTGGAGTGTGAGCCCCGGCTTGGAGAGCGCGAGTCCCGGCCTCTGGTGTGTGAGGCCCGGCCGCCGGTGGGCCGAGTTCCGCTGTCTGGGGTGCGAGTCCCGGCTTGGGGTGTGTAAGTCCCGCTCGGGGGAGGGCGAGTTCCGGTCTGGGGAGGGTGAGTCCCGGTCTCCGGTGTGTGGGTCTCGCTGTCTGGGGCGGGAGTTCCGGTCTGGGGTGTGTGAGCCCCGGTTTGGAGAGCGCGAGTCCCGGCTTCCGGTGTGTGGGTCCCGCTGTGTGGAGTGCGAGTCCCGGTCTGAGGAGCACGAGTCCCGCTCTGGTGAACGAGAGTCCCGGCTTGGGGAGGGCAAGTCCCGGTTTAGCGAGCATGAGTTCCGCTTGGGGGAGGGCGAGTTCCGCTGTCTGGGGTGCGAGTCCCGGCTTGGTGAGCGGGTGTCCCGCTCTGGGCGAGCGCGAGTCCCGGTCTGGGGAACCTGAGTCCCGGTCTCCGGTGTGTGAGTCCCGCTTGGGGGAGCGCGAATCCCGCTCCGGGGAGGGTGAGTCCGGTCTGGGGGAGGGTGAGTTTCGGCCTCGGGTGTGAGTCCTGCTGTCTGAAGCGTGAGTCCCGTGCTGGGGAGCGCGAGTTCCGCTGCCTGGAGCACGAGTCCCGGTTCGGGGAGTGCGAGTTCCGCTGTCTGGAGGGCGAGTCCCGGCTTGGGGTGTGTGAGTCCCGCTCGGGGGAGGGCGAGTCCTGGTCTGGGGGAGGACGAGTCCCGGTCTCGGGTGTGGGGCCTGCTGTTTGATTTGGGTGTGTCGGGTTTGGGGTTGGTCACCCACATGGATAGCCGTTGTTGGGTAAAGGTTTTGGGGTGGATTGGGGAGTAGAGTTGTTGGTATGACAGCGTTTGTGGACACTGTGACCGTCACGGAGTTGTGGCGGTTGGGGGACGCGGAGCTGTTGGGTGAGTGCAGGACGCGGAAGTGGTTCTGCGGCAAGCGTATGCGCGGGTGTTGGGGTTGGTCGCGGAGGCGGATGCGCGGGGTGTGGCGGAGCGGGTGGGGTACCCGAGCCTGAGTGAGTTGCTGCGCGGTGTGCTCTGCGTGAGCAAGAAGGAAGCCAGACAGCGGATCGCGCACGCGGGGGTTCCGGTGGCAGTTCCGCTTGAGCCGGAGCAGTTGTCGGTGATCAACCGGGTGCTACGGGAGTTGCCGCCACACATCGGTGCGGCCGACCGGGAGCAGGCTGTCGAGGTCCTGGCAGCAGCGGCCCAGACACTGGACGCCTCCAACCTGGTGCCACTGGGCCGGGAGATCGTCAACCGGCTGGACCCCGACGGGGCGCTACCGAGCGAGGACGAACTCGCCCATCCGCGACGAGAGTTCCGGTACGACACACGGCGGGACGGGTCAGTACGGTTCCACGGGTGCCTGGACGCGGAGACCGGCGCCCTGCTGGAGGCAGTCCTCAGCCCGCTGGCGAAACCACACGACGCCCACGACACACGCACCCTGCCCGAACGGCAAGGGGACGCGTTCGCGGAACTGCTGGAGACCAGCACGACGCCGACGGAAGGCGGAGAACGCCCCCACATCGCAGTGACCGTGCCGCTGACAACACTCCAGAACGGGCTCGGCACCACCGAACTCGCCCCATCAGCGATCCGCCGACTGGCCTGCGACGCGAAGGTCCTCCCAGTGGTACTGGGCAGCAACTCCGAACCGCTCGACGTCGGGCGGATCAGCTACACCGTGCCGCCCCACCTCCGACGAGCACTGATCGTCAGGGACAAGCATTGCGCCTTCCCGGGGTGCAGGCGACGGCCGAGCAGTTGCCATGCACACCACATCATCCACTGGGCGGACGGAGGGGACACGGCGCTGACCAACCTGGTGCTGCTCTGTGGAATGCACCACAGACTGATCCACCACAGCGGCTGGACAATCGACATGGTCAACGGCAGGCCGGAGTTCACGCCGCCGGGCTGGCTCCGGAGGAGGCGAAGAAGCTAGGAGGAGCGGCGGCGGACCAGCTGGACGGGCAGCACCTCGTGGCGCTGCTTGGGTTCCTCGCCGCGGATCAGCAGGAACAGGCAGTCGATCATGGCCTGGACCTGGGTGCCGATCTCCTGGCGGACGGTGGTCAGCGGGGGATCGGTGTGCGGGGCGACGGAGGGGTCGTCGTCGAAGCCGATGAGGGCGACGTCCTCGGGGACGCGTTTGCCGGCGGCGCGCAGGGCGGTGAGGGCGCCGGCGGCCATCAGGTCGTTGGCGGCGAACACGCCGTCGAGGTCGGGGACGCGGCGCAGCAGTTCGGTCATGGCGCGCTCACCGCCCTCACGGCTGAAACCGCCGCTCTCGGTGAGGTGGGCGGTCTGGGTCTCGTCGGCGTGGACGGCGCGCTGCCAGCCGGCGAGGCGGTCGAGGGCGGCGAGTTCGTCGGAGGGGCCGGTGATGCTGACGACGCGGCGGCAGCCGAGGTCGAGCAGGTGGCGGGTGGCGAGTTCGCCGCCGCCCTCGTTGTCGTTGTCGACGGTGTGCAGGCCGCGCAGGGTGCCCCATGGCCGACCGCCGAACACGACGGGCAGCGGCAGCTTGTGGGCGGCCTCGGGCAGGGGGTCGTCCTGGTGCGGGGTGAACAGCAGGGCGCCGTCCACGTGGCCGCCCGCGAGGAAGCGCTGGGCCCGCAGCTGGTCCTCCTCGGAGTGCACGAGCACGAGCACCATCTGCGAGTCGTGCACGGCGAGGCCGGTGGCGGCCCACTTCACGATCCCTGCGAAGTGGGGGTCGTTGAAGATCTTGGGCTGGGGCTCGGAGAACAGCACGGCCACGGCCCCGGTCCGCCGGGTGACCAGGGTGCGGGCGGCCTGGTTGGGCTGGTAGCCGAGTTCGACCACGGCGGTGGTCACGGCCTCCAGCGCGGCGGGGCTGACCCGGGGCGAGCCGTTGAGCACGCGGGAGGCAGTCGCGCGGGACACCCCGGCCCTGGCGGCCACGTCCTCCAGGGTGGGACGCGCATCAGGCCGCTGGATCACCACACCGCACCACTCCTCACCGGCAACTCGGGTGCAGCTTATCCCCTCTGTCCTGGTGGCTCAGGGCCAGCGACACCCGCAGCAGCCCGTCCTCGGTGCGCACGGAGCCGGGCAGCCCGGCACGGCTGCCGGTGCGGATCAGCGCCTCCTCGGCGGGCAGGCACCAGCCGATCAGCTCGGCGAACCCGGCGCCCCGGGCCATGCCCGCGAGGTAGCCGAGCAGGGCGGTGCCCACCCCACGTCGCTGCCACTCGTCCTCGACGAGCAGGGACACCTCGGCGAGGTCAGGAGTGGTCATGCCGATGAGCTGCCCGATGCCGACGACCTGGTGCCCGCACACGGCGAGCACGGTGCTGCCGCGCGGCGGGGCGAGCAGGCGGTGCAGCCAGCGGCGGGGCACGCTGCGCACCCCGGCGTGGTAGCGGGCGAACAGGCTCCGCATGGAGCAGCGGCGGTGCAGGGCGGCCACGGCCTCGGTGTCGGCCTGCCGACCGGCGCGCAGCACGATCCCGGCGCCGTCGGAGGTCAGCACGGCGCGGGGGCCCAGCGGGATGCTCTGGGTGGCGCGCAGCAGCTCGACCAGGGCGAAGGCCCTGGACAGCTCGGTGTCGGTGAACGGGGCCCAGCCGCGGCGCACGAGGATGGCGCCGCCCTCGGGCATGCCGAGGACGAACTGGTGGGCGTCCACGGCCTCCACACCCCAGCCGACCAGGGCGGAGCCGGTGTTCACGGGCTCCACGGAGTCGGCGCCGAGCACGGTGCGCAGCGCGGCGGCCACCTCGGCGGGGTCGGCCACGGCGCGGGCGGCGGCCCGCAGGGTGGCGGCCCGCTCGTCGACCAGGTCGTGCACCCGGGCGGCGGTGATGGCGACCCGCCTGCCGCCCTCGGCGCGGACCACGCCGACCAGGTCGGCGGGCCGCAGCGAGTCGGGCGCGCTGATCACCAGCTCGTCCACGACACCGCCGGGCACGGGCAGCACAGACAGGGCCAGCACGTTGCAGTCCCGCGCGGCCAGGTGCACGGTCAGCTTGGCCAGCACGCCGGGGTTGTCGTCCAGGTGGACGCGCAGCCGCCAAGTCGAGGTGCTCATGGCCTCCAGCGTGACCGACCGCCGTTGCCTGCGTGTTTCGGCGGGGTTATTGCCCGGCGGGCGGGCACCAGATCCAGCCGCACGAGGTGCTGGTGGTGGTCGGGGACGCCGAGGTGGGCCTGGGCGTGGTCCTCGTGGTGGTGGTGGTCGTCGTCGGCCGGGGGGCCGCACTGGACGGTGAGCTCGGGTCCACGGGCTTGTTGACCACGGCCTGCGGGGCACTGGAGGTGGTGGAGGTCGGCGTCATCGTGACCACGATGGTGGACACCTCGGTGCGCACGGTGGTGGTGGCCACCGGGGCCTGGGTGTGCGCGGCCTCGTGCTCGTTGACCGACCGTTCGTGCAAGTAGGCACCCAGCAGGACGCCGACCACCGCGGAAGCGGCCACCGCCGACCCCGAGGTGGCCCACAAGGCACGCACCGCCGGTCTCCTCTTCTTCGGTCCAACGGGTGAGTCGACGGTACGCCGTGGAGCGTGACCGGATGCTCCAACACGACCCACATCACGCTAGTAGACCGGTCAAGAGCCCGGGAATGCCGCACGGCAGGGGGTGTGCGGCATTCCCGGGGCGGTTCAGGACTTGTCCACGAACCGGGTGGTGTAGGTCTTGGACAGGTCCACCGTGTCCTTCTTGCCCTTGACGTTGGGCGAGAACTGGCTGAGCACGGTCAACACGTTGGCGGCGCCGTCGGCGGGCATGCGGCCGTCGGCGTTGAACATGGACTTGGTGTCGTTGATGGCCTTGACGTACAGGTCCTTGTTGCCGCCCGCGAAGTCGGCGGGCATCTTCTCGGCGATCTCCGCGGCGGAGTGCGTGTTGACGAATTTCAACGTCTTCACAAGCGCGTTGGCCAACTTCTGCACGACGTCCTGGTGCGCGGCCACGTAGTCACAGGTCATGTACAGGGAACTGGCCGGGTACAGCCCGCCCAGCGCGGCCTTGGTGCCCTCCACGGTGCGCATGTCCATGAGCACCTTGCCCTTGCCGGTGGAGGTCAGCTGGGCCACGGTCGGGTCGGTGGTCATGCCCGCGTCGATCTGGCCGTTCTCCAGCGAGGCCACGAAGGTGGACCCGGCCCCGGCCTTGACCTCGGTGAAGTCGGTGCCCGCCTTGAGCCCGTGCTGGGAGGCGAGGAACTGGGTGAGGAAGTCGGTGGAGGAGCCCAGATCGGTCACCCCCAGCTTGCGGCCCTTGAAGTCGGCGGCGGAGCGCACCTGGTCGGCCTTGGCGGTGGCCACGACCTCCACCTCACCGGGGATGTTGGCCAGCTGCACCACGCTCTGCAGGCACTTGCCCTTGGTCTGCAGGTCGATGGTGTGGTCGTAGAAGCCGACCACGCCCTGCACGTCACCCGCGATCAGCGAGTTCTCGGCGTTCACCCCGGCCTGCTGGGTGGCCAGGTCCACGGTCAGGCCCTGTTCCTTGAAGTAGCCCAGCTGCTCGGTCAGCTTGGCGGGCAGGTAGATCACCTTGTCGATGCCGCCGACCATGATCTTCAGGTTGGTCTGCGTACCGCCCGCGCCGTCGGAGCGGGAGTCCCGGCAGGCGGCCAGGCTCAGTGCGGTCGCGGCGGCCAGCAGCACGACCGCGGGGGTGCGGAGCTTCATCTCGGGGGTCTCCTCAGATCTGGACTTCGGTGTGCGCGGCGGGCGGACGCCACTTGAGCAGGCGCTTCTCCAGCGCGGTCAGCAGGGCCTCGGCGACCAGGGCCAGCACGGTGATCACGATCATGCCCGCGTAGATGCCCGGGGTGTCGAAGTTGCCCTGGGAGCGCGCGATCAGCAGGCCGAGGCCCTGTTCGGCGCCGACCACCTCACCGACCACCGCACCGATCAGGGCGAAGCCGAAGGCGGAGTGCAGCGAGGCGAGGATCCAGGAGGTCGCGCTGGGGACCACGATCGTGGTGAGCACCTGCACCCGGCTGGCGCCCAGGATCCTGGCGTTGTTGATCAGGTTGCGGTCCACCTCGCGGGCGCCCTGGAAGGCGTTGAAGAACACCGCGAAGAACACCAGGATGAACGCGGTCGCCACCTTGGACTGCAGGCCAAGGCCGAACCAGATCAGGAACAGCGAGGCCAGCACGATGCGCGGCACGGCGTTGACGGCCTTGATGAACGGGGCGCAGATCTCGGCCAGCAGCGGGCTGCGGCCCAGCAGGATGCCCAGCACCACCCCGGCCAGCGCGCCGAGCAGGAAGCCGCCCACGGCCTCCTCCATGGTGACCAGCATGTTGGCCCAGATCGAGCCGAAGCTGGTGCCCTGGGTGAACCACTCCACCAGCTTCAGCCACACCTGGCTGGGCTTGGAGTAGTAGAACGGGTCGATCCAGTAGGTGGCCGCGATCTCCCAGCTGGCCAGCCACAGCACCACCAGCGCGGCGCGGATCGACCACACCTTGATCCGGCGCTTGCGCACCGCGGACACGGCCACGCTCACCTCGCGCTTGGGCGTGCCGACTGCGATTGCCTCAGACACCGGCCGAGCTCCTCTCCCGGGTCTTGTCGACCTCTTCCTTCAGCGACTGCCAGATCTCCCGGTACACGTCCTGGAACTCACGCGTCATCCGGATCTCCTCCACGTTCCGCGGCCGGTCCAGCCCCACCTCGAAGGTGGCCTTGACCGTGGCCGGGCTCGCGGTCATCACGACCACCTTGTCCGCCAGCGCGATCGCCTCGTCCAGGTCGTGGGTCACGAAAATCACCGCCGCGCCGGTGCCCGACCACAGGCGCAGCAGCTCGTCCTGCATCAGCGCGCGGGTCTGCACGTCCAGCGCGCTGAACGGCTCGTCCATGAGCAGGATCTCCGGCTCGTTGACCAGGGTCTGGGCCAGGGCCACGCGCTTGCGCATGCCGCCGGAGAGCTGGTGCGGGTAGTAGCCGCCGAACTTGCCGAGTCCGACCTTGTCCACCCAGATCTCGGCGCGCTTGCGGGCCTCGGCCTTGGACGCGCCGCGGAAGCGCGGGCCCGCGGCCACGTTGTCCAGCACGGTGCGCCAGGGCATGACCGCGTCGTTCTGGAACATGTAGCCCACGCCCTCGGGGATGCCCGACACGTTCTCGCCGCGCACCAGGGCCTGGCCCTCCGAGGGCGGCTCCAGCCCGGAGACCAGCGACAGGGTGGTGGACTTGCCGCAGCCGGTCGGGCCGACCACGGCGACGAACTCGCCTGGACGCACCGTCATGCTCAGGGACTGCACTGCGGTGTGCACCCCGCCGGACCCGCTGCGGAAGCGCTTGGTGGCGCTCCGCAGCTCGATGACAGGCGCTGTCATGGCGTGACTCCCTGGTTAAGTCGAGGTTTCGTTGTTGCGGGACCGTAGGTGAGGACGGTCACCGTCACGAAGCTTGTCGAGGTTGTTCGCCCATTGCACGTTGCTCGTGTTTCGCACGTTTTGCTCGCGGTACAACCGCTGGTCGGAGGTACCGTCTGCGCATGTCCCAACCCCGCATGCCCTTCGCGAGGCAGGTGCTGCTGCTCCAGATCGGACTGGTCGCGCTTGTCGTCGGGGTCGGCTTCGCCTTCACCGGGTGGCTGTTGAACGACAACCTGACCCACCAGTACGAGCAGCGCGCCGTGGCTGTGGCCCGCGCCGTGGCCGCCGACCCGGACATCGGCGCCGCCGTGGCGCAGGCCGACCCGCAGCACGTGGTGCAGGCCAGGGCGGAGCGCGCGCGGCTGGCCACCGGCGCGCTGTTCGTCGTGGTGACCGACAAGTCCGGCAAGCGCTACGCGCACCCCAATCCGGACGAGGTGGGCGAACAGGTCAGCACGGACTTCAGCCAGGCCGTGGCGGGCAACGAGGTCTCCAACGTGGAGCAGGGCACGCTGGGTCTGTCGGCCAGGGGCAAGGTGCCGCTGCGCGACACGGCGGGCACGATCGTCGGCGAGGTCAGCGTGGGCTTCAACGCCGAGGGCATCCACGACCAGTTGCTGGCGCTGCTCGGGCTGGCCGCACCCGTGGCGGCGGGCGCCCTGGCGCTGGGCGTGGCGGGCTCGGCGCTGCTGACCCGCCTGCTCAAGCGCCGGACCCTGGGGCTGGAGCCCAACGAGCTGACCGAGCTGGTGCAGCAGCGGGAGGCCGTGCTGCACGGCATCGGCGAGGGCGTGCTCGCCGTGGACGCGGCGGGGCGGCTCTCGGTGTGCAACGGGGAGGCGGCGCGCCTGCTGGGCCGCTCGCCTGAGCCGGGTACGCCGCTCGCGGAGCTGGAGTTGCCGGGCCGGCTCGCCGAGGCGGTGCTGCGGCGTGAGCCGGTGGACAACCTGATCGCCGTGGCCGGGGACCGGGTGCTGGTCGCCACGCACCGGCAGGTCCGCAGGGACGGGGTGGACCTGGGCGGGGTGCTGACCCTGCGCGACCGCACCGACCTGGAGACCCTGACCAGGGAGCTGGACTCGGTGCGCAGGCTCACCGACGCGCTGCGCGCCCAGCAGCACGAGTTCGCCAACCGGCTGCACACCCTGTCCGGGCTGTTGCAGACCGACCACCACCGGGAGGCGGTGGAGTACCTGCACGCCCTGTTCGAGGCCCCGGCCGTGCCGCTGGGCGCGGCGACGGAGGCCGTGCCGGACCCGTATCTTCAGGCGTTCGTGTCCGCGAAGAGCGTTGCCGCCGCCGAGAAGGGGGTCGCGTTGCAGGTGGGGGAGGCCAGTTGGGTGCCGACCAGGGTGCTCGCGCCGGTGGAGGTCACCACCGTGCTGGGCAACCTGGTGGACAACGCGATCGAGGCGGCCCGGGTGGGTGGCAGGCGCCCGGCCCGGGTGGAGCTGGACCTGGTCGCCGAGGGCAGCTCGCTGCACGTGTCGGTGGCCGACAGCGGGGACGGCGTGCCCGAGCACCTGCGGGAGGTGCTGTTCCTGGAGGGAGTGTCCACACGGGACGGTGAGGGTCGCGGTCTCGGCCTGGCGCTGACCAGGCAGGCCGCGCGCAGCCTCGGCGGGGACGTGCGGCTGGCCGATCCCGGTGGAACCGAGCATGGCGCGGTTTTCTCCGCGACCCTGCCGGAGGTGCTGGCGTGATCAGGGTTCTGGTTGTGGAGGACGACTTCCGGGTGGCGCAGGTGCACGCCGCGTTCACCGACCGGGTGGCCGGGTTCGTGGTCGTGGGCACCGCGCGCACCGCGGCGGAGGCGACCCGGCTGGTGCGTGAGCTGTCCCCGGACCTGGTGCTGCTGGACAACTTCCTGCCCGACCGGGCCGGGGTGGCCCTGCTTGCCGAGCTGGAGGTGGACACGATCATGCTGACCGCCGCCTCGGACAGCGACTCGGTCCGCGCCGCCCTCGCCGCGGGCGCGCTCAACTACCTGATCAAGCCGTTCACCTCCGAGCAGCTGGCGGACCGGCTCACCGCGTACGCCAGGTACCGCGGGCAGCTGTCCGCCTCGGTGCGCACGCTGACCCAGGAGGAGGTCGACCGGGCGGTGCGCGCCCTGCACGAGGGCGACCACCCGCACGCCCCCAAGGGACAGTCCACGGTGACCGCCAAGCTCGTGGCCGACGCCCTGCGCGCGGCCGGGGGCGCCCAGTCGGCCGCCGAGATCGCCGCCGGTCTGGGCATCGCGCGTGCCACCGCCCAGCGCTACCTCGCGGCGCTGGCCCAGGACGGGGCCGCGCTGATGACCCTGCGCTACGGGGCCACCGGCCGCCCCGAGCACCAGTACGAGTGGCGCCGGGGCTGATGGGTACCGTCAGGGCCATGCGCAGCCTGAAGGTGATCGAACAGTGGCCGGTCGACAACGCCGCGGCGGCGGTGGTCCGCGCGGACGGCACGCTGCTGGGCAGCCACGGGCCGGTGGACCGGGTGTTCGAACTGGCCTCGGTGACCAAGCCGCTGGTGGCCTACGCCACGCTGGTCGCGGTGGAGGAGGGCGCCGTGGAGTGGGACCTGCCCGCGGGCCCGCGGGGCGCCACCGTGCGGCACCTGATCGCGCACACCTCGGGCCTGGACTTCGACGGCACCAACGTGGTCGCCGCCCCGGGCAGTCGCCGCATCTACTCCAACGGCGGGTTCGCCGCGCTGGCCGCCGCCGTGCAGCAGGCCACCGACATCCCGTTCCCGCGGTACCTGCACGACGCGGTGTTCGCCCCGCTGGGCATGACAGCCTCGAAGCTGGTCGGCCCCGCCGGGTCCGGTGCGGTGTCCACTGTGAACGATCTGGTCCGCTTCGCCGCCGAGGTGCAGGCCCCCACGCTGATCGACCCGGCGACCCTGGCCGAGGCGACCACCGTGGCCTACCCGGGACTGGACGGGGTGCTGCCCGGGTTCGGCACGCTGCGGCCCAACGACTGGGGCCTGGGCTTCGAGTTGCGCGGCCACAAGAGCCCGCACTGGACCGGGGCCAACTCCTCGCCCCGCACCTTCGGGCACTTCGGCGGGTCGGGCACGTTCCTGTGGGTGGACCCGGTGGCGGGCCTGGCCTGCGTCGCGCTGACCGACCGCCCCTTCGACGACTGGGCCGTGCAGGTGTGGCCCCCGTTCACCGACGGGGTGCTGGCCGAGGCCCTCGGCGGTTGACACCGGCGAAAAGTGCGAATCGCCCCCTACGTTCGTCGGTTGTGCGCTGTTGGTTGCGCGCGGTGCAGTGATAACCCCTGCATCGTTGAGGTGGAAAGGACCCCTCATGGTCAACCGACTGCTCGGCGTGCTGGCCGCCACGGTCATCGGGGCCGCCTTGGCCGCCGTCCCGGCCGTGGCCGCCGCCAAGCCCGCGGCCGTGGACTTCTCCGGCACCGTCAAGCTGAGCAACTGCTCGGGTTCCGTCGTCCGGCCGGCCGCCGCCTCGGACAACGACTACGCCCTGGTGCTGTCCAACGGGCACTGCCTGGAGAGCGGCATGCCCTCGCCCGGCCAGGTCATCGTGAACAAGGCGTCCTCGCGCACGTTCAGCCTGCTCACCCCCAACGGCCAGAGCAGCCTGGGCACCCTGCGCGCGAGCAAGATCGTCTACGGCACCATGACCACCACCGACGTCTCGCTGTACCAGCTCACCAGCACCTACGCCCAGATCCGTTCGCAGTACGGCATCAAGGCGCTGGACCTGCAGGACACCCACCCGGTCGCGGGCACACCGATCAAGGTGGTCTCCGGCTACTGGAAGCGGATCTACAGCTGCAACGTGGACGGCTTCGTGCACGAGCTGCACGAGAGCGACTGGGTGTGGAAGGACTCGGTGCGCTACACCGAGCCCGGCTGCGAGATCATCGGCGGCACCTCCGGCTCCCCCGTGGTGGACGCGAACACCGGCAAGGTGGTCGCCGTCAACAACACCATCAACGAGGACGGGCAGGAATGCACCCTGAACAACCCGTGTGAGGTGGACGCCTCGGGCAACGTCAAGGTGCTGCCCAACGTCGGTTACGCGCAGGAGACCTACTACATCAACACCTGCGTGGACCCCGGCAACAAGATCAACCTGAACAAGGCGGGCTGCCAGCTCCCCAAGCCCTCCCGCTAGTCCCCATGTCAGGAAAGTGCCGTTCGCGACATCAGATGTCGCGAACGGCACTTTCCTGTCACCCCTACCCCCGGGTCAGATCAGGCCCTCGCGCAGTGCGAAGGCCACGGCGTGCGACCGGTTGCGCAGCTGGAACCGCTTGGTCACGTCGTGCAGGACGCTCTTCACGGTCCGCTGCGAGTAGCACAGCTTGTCGGCGATCTCCTTGGTGCTCAGCCCCTGCGCGACCAGGCGCAGCACCTCGGTCTCCCGCGCGGTCATGCCAGCCAGGTGCAGACCCCTCGGTTCCAGCACCTGGCGTTGCAGCCGCGCCACCCGGTCCAACAGGCGGCCCAGCAGGTCCGGCGGCAGGGCGCCCTCCCCGGCCATCGCCGCGTGCACCAGTTGGACCAGTGCCTCCGCCGAGGTGTCGCCGCGCCGCGCCACCGCGCAGACCCCCGACTCCACGGCGGCGAGCACCTCGTTGTCGTCGATGTCCCCGGCGATCAGCACGATCTTCCGGTACCCCCTGGCGTACAGCCCCCGCAGCAACTGCCTGACCCGGTCGTCGAGCCGGTCGCCCACGGCCAGCACCACGGTGTGCTCCGGGTCGCCGAAGCTCTCGTCGACCAGGTGCACCTCGGGCCTTGCGCGCAGGGTCATGGCAACACCGCCGCGCAGGATCGGATCGGTGGCGCACACCATCACAGCGGTCTTCGTAGCGGTAGTCAGCACGTGCCCTCCCCATCGATGCACACCCTGTGGCAGTGTGCGTCGAGGACAACGATGACGTGCCCGGTGTCCCGGTCGCATGGGACCTGTGTCCCGACCTTGCCCGTCCGGGCAGGACTCAGGGTTGATCGCCCAGCCCCGCCTCGCGCGCCCGCACGATCGCCTGGGACCGGTCGGCCACCTGGAGCTTGCTGAAGATGTTCGACACGTGGTTGCGCACGGTCTTGGGGCTGATGACCAGGGCCGCGGCGATGCCGGAGTTGGACTCCCCGCGCGCGATCAGGTTCAGGATCTCCAGCTCACGGGTGGTCAGCTCGGGAAAGGCCGTGGCGGGGCGCTGCGGGCCCGCGGCGAAGAACGTGATCATCTTGGCGGCGATGTCCTGGCCGAAGATGGCCTCGCCCCTGCCGACCGACTGCACGGCGCGGACCAGTTCCTCGGGCCCGGAGCCCTTGAGCAGGTAGCCCCTGGCCCCGGCGCGCATCGCGGCGAAAACCGAGTCGTTGTCGTCGAACATCGTCAGCATCAGCACCCGCACCGACGGGTCCTCGCCGACGATGCGCCGGGTGGCCTCCACCCCGTTGATGTCGGGCAGGTGCAGGTCCATCACGACCACGTCGGGCCGCAGCCGGGCGGCGGCGCTGACCGCCGTACCCCCGGTGGCCTCCTCGCCGACCACCTCGATCTCGGAGTCCTTGGCCAGCACGGAACTCAGCCCGTAGCGGAACAACGGGTGGTCGTCGACGACGAGTACGCGGAGCTTGTCCACAGTGATCTAGTCCTGTTCGCTGGCTAGCGGCAGCGTAGCGCTCACCACGGTGCCGCCGCCCACGGCTTTTTCCATCACGCAGGAGCCGCCCAACTCCACCGCCCGCTCCCGCATCGAGTCCAGGCCGACCCCGCGCGCCGCCGTGCCCGGCAGGCCCCTGCCGTCGTCGGTGACCTCCAGCCGCAGCGCCCCGCCCGCCAGCCACACCCGCACCTGGCACCGCGTGGCGGCGGCGTGCCGCACCACGTTGGTCAGCGCCTCGCAGATGATCCGGTACGCGGCGATCTCCACCGCCGCGGGCAGCTTGCCCAGCCCGTTGCGGCTGGCCTCGATGGTGAAGTCCACCCGCCGCGACGGGTCGGGCTGGCGCTGTGCCAGTGCCGAGGCGTGCTCGCGAACCGCCGTCACCAGGCCGAGCTGGCTCAGCATGGTCGGCCCGAGGTCCTTGGACACCCGGCGGATCTCCCTGATCGCGCCCTGCAACTCGGCGCCGAGCCGGTCGAGCAGGTCCACCGCCGAGTCCGGATCGGCCCGCAGGGTGCTGCCCACCATCGGCAGGCCCAGCGCGATCGCCGCCAGGGTCGGGCCCACCCCGTCGTGCAGGTCGTGCAGCAGCCTGCGCCGCTCCTCCTCCCGCGCCGCGACGAGTTTCTCCTTGCTGCGGGCCAGGTCCGCGGTGACCCGCGCCGCGTACACCGTCGCACCGGCCTGGGTGGCCACCCTCGCCAGCGCCTGGTGGTCCCGGCGGCGCAGCGGCTCGCGCGGGGACCGGCTGGCCGCCACCAGGTAGCCCACGGCGCTGCCCTGGTAGATCAGCGGGAAGCGGACGAGCCCGCGCGCGGGCGTGCCGTAGCTGGCCACCTGCTCGGCCCGGCCGCCGACCAGGGTCTCGATCGCCACGTAGGGCAGCCGCAGCGTGGTGCCCACGGCCTGCACCACGGCGGGCAGCGGGGACTCCGGCGAGTGCACCGTCTCCAGCCGGGAGGCCAGCACCGACAGCAGCCGGTACGGGTCGTCCCTGGCACCGAACAGCCGCAGGTTGATCGTGCTCTGCGCCCAGGTCCGCAGCGGTTGCACGGCGGCGGCCACCACGCTGGCGGCGATGACCTGCTCCCAGGGCGGTCCCAGCGGGTGCAGCACCATGCCGAGCAGCACGGTCACCAGCAGGTAGATGCCCGCGACGGCCACGCTGAGCACCAGGTACACCAGGGTGCGGCTGACCGCCACGTCGATGTCCAGCGCCCGGTGCCGCAGGATCGCCGCCGCCACCGCGAAGGGCGCGGGTACGAACACCAGCGGGAACAGGCCCCACGGCAGCAGCGGGCCGTGCGCGAACTGGGCTGGCAGCACCCACAGCACCAGGTACAGCGCCGACCCGCTGGCCATGGTGATCGCCAGCGCGGACAACCTGTGCCGGGTCAGCTCGTCGGCGCTGGAGTGGTAGCTGTACACCAGCGCGACCAGCACCAGCACCGGGTACAGGTAGATCGTCGGGTACACCGGGGACCCGACCAGGTCGAAGCGCTCCAGCGAAGTGCTCGCGGCGGGCAGCAACAGCGCCAGCTTCGCGAGCAGCAACAGCCACGGCCCCGCGTAGACCAGGGTCACCGCCAGCCGGTGCCCGCGGCCCGCCCGCTGCTCCGGGAACACCAGCGTGAAGTGCAGCATCGCCGCCCACAGCGTGGCGTAGGCGAGCTGGGCCAGCAGCCACCACCAGAACCTCGTGCCGCTGACCAGGTCCACTGCCTGGAGGGTGAGCATCCCGCCCGGGATCCCGCTCAGCAGGGCCAGCGAGGCGATCAGCAGACCCGTTCTGGCCGCCGGGTTCGCCGGTCGCAGCCGGTACAGGAAGATCGCCACGCCGAGCAGTGCGGCGATCAGCAGCAGCATCGCCCACGAGTCGGTCAGCGCCTGCGCCAGGTCGAAGGTGTGCAGCGTGACGTTCGCCGTGGTCTGCGCGCCCCCGCGCAGCACCGTGTAGACCAGCGGCCGGTCCTCGGGCAGCGGCACCGCGGTCACGTCCCGCACCGGGTGGCCGTCGATGGCCAGCACCTGGTCGCCGACCTGCAACTCACCCGAGTCGTGCGTGCCGTGCACCCGCACCGCGCCCGCCGTGAGCACGTGGTCCCCGCTGTCGATGGTCGTGCCGTCCGAGGGCGTCGCCATGCGGACCACCAGCGAGGCCAGGGTGAGCAGGATCAGTGCCGTGGCCAGCAGCCACATCGGCACCGCCGAGCGGGGACCGGCGCCACTGGTAGGGGAGGCCACGCGAAACACAGTAGCCATCCGGGGGTGGATCCGGTTCCGCGATGGCCTTCGCCCGGGTCTCGTACTCGAACCCCAACGGCGTTGTCCATCAGTGAAAAGCGGTGGGCGCTCGGGTGCTATTCCGCGCCCCGACACCACCTACACGTAGGACACCGCCCGCCGCGCCCGCCAGTTCAACCTCCACCGGCCGAGCCGCTGCGGATCGGTCGTGGGCTTGGGCTCGGGAAAGCACCGTGGAGTGGCCCGCACACCCCGGCTCACCGCGTCCTCGTCGAGCACGAACTCGGGGCGCAGTTGCTCGGTGTCGTAATAGCGGTGGAACACCGGGGTGAGCGAGCCGGACATCGGTGGCACGATCCAGCTCCAGTCGGCGGGGCAACTCCGCCCGGCCTCCTCCTCCTTGCGCAGGTGCGTGAGGAACCGGGCGGATTCCGTGTGGTGGTCGGTGATCGCCACTTCCGCGCGGGCGAAGGAGTGCAGCACGGCGCGGTTCAGCTCGACCAGCGCGCGGTCGCGCCACAGGGTCTGCTCGCAGGAGGTGTCCAGGCCCAGCCGGGCCCCGATCTCGCCGAGCAGGTCGTAGCGATCGACGTCGGCGAGGTTGCGGGCGCCGATCTCGGTGCCCATGTACCAGCCGTTGAACGGGGCCGCGGGATAGGAGATCCCGCCGATCACCAGGCGCATGTTGCTGATGGCTGGCACCGAGTGCCAGCGCAGGCCCAGCCCGGCGAACCAGGCGTGCTCGGGGTGGCTCAGCTCCACCTCCTGCACCACCGAGGGTGGCAGCTGGTGCAGGGTCACCCCGTCCTCGGGGGTCTCCACGACCAGCGGCAGCACGTCGAACCGGCCGCGATCGGTCGGGGGGACCCAACCGAGTCTGCACACCTCCTCGGTGAACTCGGCGTAGCGCGGGTCGCCGAGTACGGTGCCGGTCTCCGGTTCCCAGTACCCGGCGTACCGGATGAGCTGCTCGTTCCAGATGCGCGGCCCCGGCTGTCCTGGTGTGTCCGGGGCGAAGACGGTCATGGTGGGCCGGATCCGGCCGCCGTTGGTGGCCAGCCTCAGGTGCTCGGCGCACTGCGCGGCCACGTCGGCGGCCGAGCGCAGCCGCCGCATGTCGCGCACCCGCAGGCTGTGCCAGTACAGCCTGCCGATGCAGCGCGCGCTGTTGCGCCAGGCGACCCGCGCGCCGAAGGCCAGCTCGCCCTCGGTGTGCCGGTACGTCCCGGTGCGGTCGATCTCCTCGGCGACCTGCGCCAGCCGGGGGCCGACCGGCCCGACCTTCGGGTGCTCGCGGTGGAACTGGGCGAGGAACTCCTCGGCCTGGCCCAGGACATCGGCTGCGGGCGCCTCGTGGTGCTCGGGCTCCTGGTGCCGTACGGGACACCCGCTGGGCGGTGTGGTGTTCTCGGTGGGCGCGGCCATGGCGAACGAACCTAGCCCGCGCCTCGACACGCCGGGACCGCCAGTTTGGTGACCGATTCGATGCAAACGATTCAGTCCATCAGGGGTTTAGTCACGAAGGGTTGCGGCTATCGGTCGCGCGATCGGCTGCCTTGATCACTGGAACGTGTAGTTGACGATTCGACTTGTTTACTGACCGGGACTGGCGAGCCGGTTCTCCTCGGGGGTCAGCTCGCGGGTGGAGTGCGCCTGGGCCAGGGCCAGCACCCCCTCGATCGGACCGGCCTCCGGGCAGTTGCCCACCCGCACCGTGCCGTCCTCGTGCGTGGTCACCAGGTGGCCGTCGGCGCTGAACTCGGCCGAGTTCACGGCGGCGCCCTGCCCGGTGACCACCAGCGGCTCGCCGGCGCCGTCGGTGTTCCAGATCCGCATCGTGTGGTCGTTGCCCGCGCTGACCAGCTGCTTGCCGTCCGCGCTGAAGCCCAGGCTCCACACCAGGCCGTCGTGCCCGTGCTGCACCAGCGGATCACCCCAGGTCCCGGTGTGCCACACCCGCACCGTGCCGTCGTTGCCGCCGCTGGCCAGCAGCGAGCTGTCGGGGCTGAAGGCCACCTTCCACACGGGGCCCTGACTTCCTTGCAGCACAACGGGATCGCCGTGCCCGTCGGCGGGCCACACCCGCACCGTGCCATCGTGCAGGGCCGCCGCGAGCCAGCGCCCGTCCGGGCTGAACGCCACGCCGCGCGCGGGCTCGCCCGCCGAGTTGGCGAGCACCCGGGGTTCGCCCGAGCCGTCGGTGTGCCACAGCCGGACCGTGCCGTCGTCGCCCGCACTGGCCAGCAGCGTGCCGCTGGGGTTGAAGGCCAGCCCGGACACCACGTCGCGGTGCCCGGTGAGCACCACCGGCCGACCGTGCCCGTCGGCGGCGCGGACCTCGATCCTGCCCTGGTCGCTGGCGGCGGCCACCGACCTGCCGTCCGCGCTGAAGGCCACCGCCCTGACCTCACCGTCCACTGTGGCCAGCGCGCTCGACTCGCCGGTGCCCCCGGTGTCCCACAACCGCACGGTGCCGTCCGCGCCCCCGCTGACCACCCGCCGCCCGGACCGGTCGAAGACCGCGGCGGCCACGCTGCCGACGTGCCCGCTCAGCACCTTCGGATCGCCGACCACGGTGGAGTCCCAGATCCGCAGGCTGCCGTCGTTGCCGCCGCTGAACACCCGGCGGCCGTCCGGGGTCGTCACCACGTTCCACACCTCGCCGTGGTGCCCGCGCAGCACCAGCGGGTTGGCCTCGCTGGTGGTGCTCCAGATCCGCACGGTGCCGTCCGCCCCGCCGCTGACCACGCGGTTGCCGTCCGGGGTGAAGGCCACCGACTCCACCGCCTCGTCGTGTCCGTGCAGCACCAGCGGCTGGTCCCCGCCCTCGGCGGGCCACACCCGGACCGTGCCGTCGATGCCCGCGGTCGCGAGGTGCCGACCGCTGCGGTCGTAGGTCACCCGGTCCACCGTGCCCTGGTGCCCGGTGCGCAGGCTCACCTGCTGGCCGGTGGCCGAGTCCCACACCCGCAGCGTGCCGTCCGCGCCCCCGCTGGCCAGGTGCCTGCCGTCCGGGCTGAACGCGATGCCCGACACGTCACCGGTGTGCCCGGTCAGCGTGCGCGCGGTGCGAGTGGCCAGGTCCCACAGCACGATCGTGCCGTCGGCCGCCGCCCCGGCCAGCCGCGTGCCGTCCGGACTGTAGGACAGGCCCCACAACCCCGTCACCCAGTCCAACCGCACCGGTGGCTCCGCGCTGCCCAGGTGCCAGATCAACACCGCGCGGTCGGCCCCGGTGCTGGCCAGCCGCGTGCCGTCCGGGCTGAACACCGGGCTCCACGCCGGGCCCTCGTGCCCGCGCAGCACGGTCGGCGCGCCCTGGCCGTCGGCCCGCAGCACGTCCACGGTGCCGTCCTCGCCGCTGGTGGCCACCAGGTCGCCCTTGCCGTTGATGGCCACCCCGACCACGCGGCCCTGGTTCATCGGCCGGGCCAGCCGCAGCCGCGAGTTCAGCGTGGCCTGCCGCAGCAGGGACTGCGCCTCCGCGGTCGGCCGCGACTGGAAGGCCCGCACCGCGAGCAGCAGCCCCAGCTCCGGGTCCCGGTCCAGCCGTCCGCGCGCCATGGCCACCAACTGGTGGGAGTAGGCCAGGTCGCGTTCCTCGGTGGCCTGGCGCACCGCGAACAGCGCGCCCGCCGCCAGCACCGCCATCACCACCGCCGTGGCCACCAGCGCGGTCAAGGTCAGCTTCCTGCGCCGCGCCCGCGCCGTCTGCTCCCGGGTGATCCGCGCCCTGCTGGCCCTCAGGAACTCCCGCTCCAGCTCGTTGAGCCGGTCCACCTCGATCGACTCGCACAGCGCCAGCCGGTTGCCCTGGTACAGCTCCGACTCGTCCCGCCCGTGCCGCTGCCACTCGGCCGCCGCCACGGTCAGCCCGCGGTGCGCGCGCAGCTGCTCGCGGTCCTCCGCCAGCCACTCGCGCAGCCTGGGCCACCCGCCGATCAGCGCCTCGTGCGCCATCTCCACGCTCTGCCGCCCGAGCGTCACCAGCCGGGCCGCGGCCAGCTGGTCCAGCACCCGGGCCAGTTCCTCGTCCGCCCCCAGCTCGGCACGGTCCACCCTGCGCCGGGTGTCCTCGGTGCCCTCACCCAGCGCGGTCAGCCGCAGGAAGACGTCCCTGGTCCGCCGCCGCGCCCGGTCGTCCAGGCCCTGGTACACGCGCTCCGCCGACTGGGCCACCGCCCCGTCCACCCCGCCGGTGGCCTGGTACCCGGCCAGGGTGAGGGCGCTGCCCTGCCGCCTGCGCCAGGTCTCCAGCAGCGCGTGCGAGACCAGCGGCAGCGCACCCGGCCGGTCCCTGGCCTGCTCGACGATCGTGGCCACCAGCGCCTTGTCCACCATCAGTCCCGCGCGCTGCGCGGGCCGGGTCACCGCCTCGGTCAGCTCGTGCTCGGTCATCGGCCCGACCAGCAGCTGCGCGTCGCTCAGCGCGGCGACCAGGTCCGGGTGCTCGGCGCAGCGCGCGTAGAAGTCCGCGCGCACGCCCAGCACCACTCGTGCCCGGCTCTGCCCGTCCACGGCCACGCTGACCAGTGCCGAGACGAAGCGGTTGCGGGTCTGCCGGTCGGTGCAGAGCGTGAAGACCTCCTCGAACTGGTCGACCACCAGCACCAGCTGCGCGTCCTCGGGCTGCTCCGCAAGCGCTTGCCGTACCACCAGGGCCAGCCCCGAGGGGTCCGCCGCCAACTCGGCGGCCAGTGTGCCCGCAGTGACCCCCGCGCGGGCGGCCAGCCGCACGGCGCACTCCCGCAGCGGATCGGCGCCCGGGGTGAAGACCACCGGCGACCAGGTCGGCTGGGCCTGGGTCAGCGCGGGCAGCAGACCGGCCCGCAGCAGCGAGGACTTGCCGCTGCCCGAGGCGCCGTAGACCGCGAGGAACGGTGCGCGCGCCAACCGGGCGACCAGGTCGGCCACCAGTCGCTCGCGCCCGAAGAACCGGTCGGCGTCCTCCGACTGGAAGGCGGCCAGCCCCAGGTACGGCGCCACCCCGTCGAACACCGGCTCCGGTGGCGTCAGCTCCTGCGTCGCCTCCTGCCACCTCGCCCGCCACACCGCCTCGTCACCGGCACACGCCCGCACGTAGGCCAGGGCGATGTCCAGGGTCGGCAGCTTGCGCCCGTTGGCCGCGGCGGACAGGGCAGCCGCCGAGTAGTGCACCCTGGCCGCCATCTCGCGGTAGCCGGGGTTGCCCGCCGCCACGCGCAGCGCGCGCAGCCCCAGCGCGAACCGCTGAGCAGGGCCTCCGTCGGGATCGAGCGGGCGCTCGGGTCGTGGCACGTGGACCCCCAGGTGTTGTCCACGGTTGATTGTCCACACCCCCGTGTCGAGCGTGAACAACTGGTTCCCGGTAGACCGGACGTGTCACCAGCGCCAGCTCCTGGCGTCAGGTGACCAGTCTGGCCCCCACCCGTACCGAGGGGGGAGCAGACGCGGTCGGTGTGGGGAGGCACCGGTGCGTCTGCCTGGGTGCGGGTGGTGACCGGACACTCCAGCCGGGCAGGGATCCCCAGCCCCTGCCCGGTTGGGGTGAAACCGGGACTCGGCCGCCGCCGAGCGGGACACGCCGAGCCAGTCGGCCGCCCACCGCGAGTCCCGCCCTCAGGCGCACGAGTCCCGACCAGCCGAGCGTGAGTCCCGTGCTGGGGGCGGTCAGTCCCGTTCCGCGGAGCGCGGGTCCCGCCGGGGGCGGGGACTGGTCCCGGCCGGGCGGGGTGCGGCCGGGACCAGCCGCGTGCTCAGCTCGGTGACCTGGGCGCCCAACCTGGCCAGTGCCTCCGTCGTGTCGGCCTGGGCGGCGACCCGGGCCAGCACCAGGCTCGCCCCGCACAGCCCGGCGGCGACCACGCTGCCCGCGAGGTGCCAGCTGGGGTCCTGGCCGGTGCAGGAGAAGACCGGGGACGGATGCGGGGACGCGCAGGTGCTGAACGGCACGGCGGCCAGCGCGATCGAGGCGGCGGCCACGCCACCGAGCAGGGCCGAGCCGAAGGTGCGCATCAGCGGGAACGCGGCGTTGGCGGTGCCCGCGGCGCCGGCCAGGAACAGCAGTGGCACCGGGGACGGGAAACCGCCGAACGCGGCGCAGCCGATCATGAGCACACCGACAACCGCCTGCCCGGCGGCGATCGGTCGGTTCGGTGTCACGGGTGACGGATCGACAGGGGGCTCATCCCTGACAGCTTGCCCCGTTGGCCTGGGCCGACGCCAGCCGGGGGGTTCAGCGGACCGCGTCCCCGGCCACGCCCGCCAGTGCCAGGGCGGCGATCAGCGCAGCCGGTTCCACCGGTTGCCACTCGGCCTGCTCCGGGCTGACCGCCCACTGCACCGCCCCGCGCCGGGTGGGCGTCGGTGGTGCGGGAACCCAGTTGCCCGCGCCCCGCACCCGCGCGCCGGGAACGGTCACCGCGGCCGGGTCCAGACCGGGGCGCGTCCAGAACAGGCGACACTCCCGCTCCCGCCACACCGCGACCGGGGTGGTGTGCCCGGCCTCGGTCAGTGCGGCCTGCACGCGGATCGCTGCCGACTCGGGCAGCTCCAGCACGTCGAACACCACGCCGGTGGCCAGCGCGACGGCGAAGGAGAACAACCGGTACCAACTGCTCACCGTCGCGGGATCGGTGCTGGCCCTGTCCTGCCACAGCCGCCACACTGGGTGCGGGCCGTCCTCCTCGCAGTCCACCTGGACGCAGACGTAGCGGCGGCCGTCGAAGTGGGCGGCGGGCACCACCGGCCAGCCGTGTGCGGCGTAGTCCAGGGCTGCTCGTCGGAACTGCCGCTGCGGCACGGGATCGGCGCGGTCGTGGCGAGGTGGGGTCACGACCGTCGCGCGGACGTGAGTGTGGGGATCATGATCATCCTTCGCGGGGGTGGCGCTACCTTGCAGTGGACAGACTGGCCGCATCACCGGCCGGTGGATGAGTCCAATTCGCTGGAAGTGGACAACGTTGGTGGACAACTCCCGGATCGGCGAGGCCGCACTGGTCCGCCTGCTCGAAGGCTGGTGCACCGACTCGCGGGAGTCGTTGCACCGGCAGTTGGCGGCAGCGCTCACCGCGCTGATCAGCTCCGGCGAACTGCCGCCCGGCACGGTGCTGCCCTCCGAGCGCAGCCTGGCCACCGCGCTGGCGGTCAGCAGGGGCACGCTGGTGACGGCGTACACCACCCTGCGCTCACTGGGACTGGTGGATTCCCGGCAGGGCAGCGGAACCCGGGTGCGCGGCGTGCCCCAACCGGGTGTGGCGGTGCCCTCGGCGCGGCTGGTCTCGTTCACCGCGAAGGTCGGGCAGCAGCAGGTCGACCTGTCCAGCGGGGCGCTGCCCGGCCAGGACTGGGTGGCCGACGTGGTCGGCTCGGTGGGGCCGGACGAGTTGCGGTCCTGGGTGCGCGGCCACGGCTACCACCCGGCCGGTCTGCCGCCGCTGCGCGAAGCCCTGGCCCGGCAGTGCACCGCTGACGGCCTGCCCACCCAGCCGGAGCAGGTCCTGGTCACCAGCGGCTCGCAGCAGGCGCTGCAACTGGTCGCGGGCGCGTTGATCGCCCCCGGCGACGAGGTGCTGGTCGAGGACCCCACCTACCGCGGGGCGCTGGAGGCCTTCCGGGACCGCGGCGCGCGCCTGCGCACGATCCCGCTGCGGGAGGACGGGCTGGACGCCGAGGTGCTGGTCCGCCTGTTGCGCAGCAGGCGTCCCCGGCTGCTCTACCTGCTGCCCGCCGTGCACAACCCGGTGGGCGTGACCCTGCGGCCCGCCGCGGCCAAGGCCGTCGCGGAGGCGGTGGCCGACACGGGGACCACGCTGCTGGAGGATCTGTCCACAGTGGACACCCTGTTCTCCGGGCCGCCACCGACCCCCATGGCCTCGCTGGTGCCGGAGGCCCCGGTGCTGACCATCGGCTCGCTGTCCAAGCTGTTCTGGGGCGGCATCCGGATCGGCTGGGTCCGCTCCACCGCGCAGGCCGTACGCCAGTTGGTGTCCCACCGGTCCTCGGCGGATCTGGGCAGCTCCGTGCCCAGCCAGCTCGCCGCGCTGCGCCTGCTCGACTACGTGCCAAGGGCCCGCAGGGTGCGCGCCCGCGAGCTGCGCACGGGCTACCTGTGGATCACCGAGCTGCTGGCCGCGCACCTGCCGGACTGGAGCTGGGTGGTGCCCGACGGCGGGGCCTCGCTGTGGGTGCGGCTGCCCGGGGGCAACGCGGTCGCGCTGGCCGAGTCCGCGCGCCGCGGCGGGGTGCTGATCACACCGGGGCCCGCGTTCTCCGCCATCGACGGGCAGACCGACCGGGTGCGGCTGTCCTACGCGGTGGGACCGGACACCGTGCGCGCCGGGGTGGAGCGACTGGCCGTGGTGTGGCGCAGACGCAGGTTGCGGACCTGACCGGCCGGTAGAGTCCGCGTGTGCAGTCACCGACCGGCGTGGGTTTCCTGTTGTCGCAGATGGGCGTGTTCGTCTCGGACGGCTTCGCCGAGCGCGTCGCGGCGCTCGGGCTGACCCCGCCGCAGGTGGGCGTGCTGCGGCTGATCTCGCAGACCCCCGGCCTGAGCCAGCAGGCGCTGGCCGACCGGTTGGGCATCCTGCCCAGCCGGATGGTCGGCCTGGTCGACGACCTGGAGGCGCGCGGGCTGGTCGAGCGCAGCCGCAACCCGCAGGACCGCAGGCTCTACGCGCTGCACCCCACCGAGCGGGGCTGGGAGACCCTGGCCTCGGTGAGCGTGATCGCGGTGGAGTTCGAGCGCGAGGTCTGCGCCCCGCTCAGCGAGCGCGAGGCGGGCGTGCTGACCGACCTGCTGCGCAGGCTGGCCGACGGGCACGAGCTGCCCGTCGGCGTGCACCTGGGCTACCGTCACCTGACCGAGGGCGACGCGGGCTGAGGCTGCCCGGCCCGCGGTGCCGCGGCCAGCGCGATCGGCAGCGCCGCCACCGCGGCCAGCACACCCAGCAGGCTCACCGCACCCCAGCCCCAGTCCGACCACAGCTGGGCGCCCACCGCCGAACCCGCCGCGATGCCCAGGAACCGGGTGAAGAAGTACAGGGTGTTCAGCCTGCTGTGGTCCCCGGAGTGCAGCCCGAACAGCACCGCCTGGTTGACCACCTGGTTGCCCCACACCCCGATGTCCAGCAGCACCGTGCCGAGCAGGAACCAGCCCACCCAGCTCGGGCCGATCGCCAGCACGCCCCAGCCCAGGATGGCCGTGCCGATCAGCAGCAGTTGCCCGCGCCGCCCGCCGAACCGGTCGGTGAACCGCCCCGCCATCGGGGAGGTCGCCGCGCTGGCCGCGGCCACCAGCCCGAACAGGCCCACGATCGCCGGTCCGAAGCCGAACTCGCGCAGCAGCACGAAGGACAGGGTGTTCCAGAACGCGCCGAAGGCCACGCCGACCAGCACCCCGGACACGCAGACGCCCAGCACGACCTTGTTGCCCAGCAACAGCTTCGGCAGGGTGCGCAGCAGCGCGGCGTAGCTCAGGCCCGTGGCCTTCGCCGGGGCCGAGGGCAGTGCGCGCAGCAGCACCAGGCCCACCACGACCATCATCGCCACCGAACACCAGTAGACCTGGCGCCAGCCCAGCAACTCGCCCAGCGCCCCGGAGTACGCGCGGGAGGCGAGCAGTCCCACCAGCAGACCGCCCTGCAACACGCCGACGACCCGGCCCTGCCGCTGCCCGCCCGCCAGTGCGACGCCCAGCGGCAGCACGAGCTGGGGGATCGGCGTGAGCAGTCCGATGGCGAAGCCCGCCGCCGCGAGCCAGCCGATCGAGGGCGCCAGCGCCGCCGCGACCAGCGCCAGTGTGGTCGCCGCCATCATGGCCAGGATCAGCGGTCGGCGGTTGCGGATGTCCCCCAGCGGTACCAACAGCAGGATGCCCGCCGCGTAGCCGAGCTGCGTCGCGGTCGGCACGGTCCCGGCGGCGCCCTCGCTGACGTGCAGGTCGGCGGCGACCTGCTCCAGCACGGGCTGCACCAGGTAGATGTTCGAGGAGGTCACCGCGCAGGTCACGGCGAGCACGGCGGTCAGGCGAGCAGTGAGCACGTCGGATCAACCTACGTCCTGGACCGCGTCCCGCGCTACGGCGTCGGTGCCCAGCGCCGTCGCGATCGGGTCAGGCCTGGAAGCGGCGAACCCATGTCATGAAAGTGCCGTTCGAGACATCTAGTGTCTCGAACGGCACTTTCATGACGCTCAGGAACCGTAGGTCTTGACGGCGATGGTCTTCCACTCGTCCAGCAGCTGCCTGCGGCGGGCCGGGTCGCCGCCGATCATCGAGTCCAGCGCGAGCCCGCGGATGAGGTTGACGGTCAGCCAGAGCGGCAGGTCGGGGCGGTCCCCGGCCACCTGCTCGCCGAGCATCTCGCGGAACAGCTCGGCGGTGCGCCTGGCCAGGGCCTTGTCGATCGGCTGCATGGCGGTGTGCAGCTCGGGGTCGGTGCGCCCGGCCACCCACAGTTCCATCACGGCGGTGGACAGCGAGCCGGAGTAGCCGCGCCACAGCATGTCGATGCCCTGGCTGATCCGGTCCGGACCGGTCAGTGCCTCGCGGGCGCCGCTGGTCATCCGGTCGATGATCTTGCTCACCAGGTGTTCCACGGCGCTGGCCATCAGCTCGGCCTTGGTGGCGAAGTGGTGCTGCTGCGCGCCGCGCGAGACTCCGGCCCTGCGGCAGATCTCATTGGTGGAGGTGCGGGCGTAACCCAGCTCGACCAGGCAGTCGATGGTGGCGTCGAGCAGCAGTTCACGGGTGCGCTCGGTGCGCTCCTGCTGGGTCAGTCTGGGCCTGGTCACCAGGCTGATGCTAGCGAGCACTTCACAAACAATCCAGGCTGCCGGTAAGTTGGGCGAAGTTACCGGCAGCCCTGAATGTTTTTCACTTGGAGGTGGGTGTGGCCCCGCACCGTTCGCCCTGGATGACCGAGGACCTCGACCAGCTGCGCGAGCTGGCCAGGACCTTCTTCGCCAAGGAGCTCACGCCCCACCAGGAGCGCTGGGCCAAGCAGCAGGCCGTGGACCGCGAGCTGTGGAACAAGGCGGGCGAGGTCGGCCTGCTCTGCCTGAGCATCCCGGAGCAGTACGGCGGTGGCGGCGGCACCTACGCGCACGAGGCGGTGATCCTGGAGGAGCAGGCCCGCGCCCAGGACAGCTGCTGGGGCAACAGCGTGCACAGCGGCATCGTGGCGCACTACCTCAACGCCTACGGCACCGAGGAGCAGAAGCAGCGCTGGCTGCCCAAGCTGGCCTCCGGCGAGAAGGTGGGCGCCATCGCGATGAGCGAGCCGGGCACCGGCTCGGACCTGCAGAACGTGCGCACCAAGGCGGTCCGCGACGGGGACCACTACGTGGTCAACGGGGCCAAGACCTTCATCACCAACGGCAGCCAGGCCGAGCTGATCATCGTGGTGGTCAAGACCGACAGCGACCAGGGCGCGCACGGCATCTCCCTGGTGGTGGTGGAGACCGACCAGGTGGAGGGCTTCCGCCGCGGCCGCATCCTGGACAAGATCGGCCTCAAGGGCCAGGACACCTCGGAGCTGTTCTTCGACGACGTCCGCGTGCCGGTGGACAACCTGCTCGGCGGCCAGGAGGGGCTGGGCTTCATCCAGCTCATGCAGCAGCTGCCCCAGGAGCGGCTGCTGATCGCCACGGCCGCGCTGGCGGGCATGGAGATCGCCGTGGAGCTGACCCTGGACTACGTCAAGCAGCGCCAGGCCTTCGGCCGCGAGCTGATCAAGTTCCAGAACACCAAGTTCGAGCTCGCCGAGTGCAGCACGGAGGTGGCCGTCACCAAGGCGTTCGTGGACCAGTGCGTGCTCTCGCACCTCAAGGGTGAGCTGGACGTGCCGACCGCGGCCATGGCCAAGTGGTGGACCAGTGAGCGGCTGTGCCGGGTCGCCGACCGCTGCCTGCAACTGTTCGGCGGCTACGGCTACATGAACGAGTACCCGATCGCGCGGCTGTGGGCCGACGCCAGGGTGCAGAAGATCTACGGCGGTACCAACGAGATCATGAAGGAAATCATCGGGCGGACGCTGTGAACGCCGGGCCGCTTTCCGGAGTCAAGGTCGTCGAGCTGGCCGGACTCGCGCCCGCCCCGTTCGGCTGCATGGTGCTGGCCGACCTCGGGGCCGAGGTGATCCGCATCGACCGGCCCGGCGCGGGCTCGCTGGTCCCCAACGACCCGCTCACCCGCGGCCGTCGCGCCATCGCGGTGGACCTGAAGGTGCCGGAGGGCGCGGAGCTCGTGCTGCGCCTGGCCGAGCGGTCCGACGTCCTGGTCGAGGGCTACCGACCGGGTGTGGCCGAGCGTCTGGGCGTGGGGCCGCGGCAGTGCCACGCGCGCAATCCCAGGCTGGTTTACGGGCGGATGACCGGCTGGGGCCAGGACGGGCCGCTGGCCGACCGGGCCGGGCACGACATCGACTACATCGCGGTGGCCGGTGCGCTGGAGCCGATCGGTCGGGCGGGGCAGCGGCCGGTGCCGCCGCTGAACCTGGTCGGGGACTTCGGTGGCGGCGGGCTGCTGCTGGCCACCGGCATCCTCGCCGCGCTCTACGAGCGGGAGCGTTCGGGCCTGGGCCAGGTGGTGGACGCCGCGATGGTCGACGGCGCCGCCCTGCTGTCCACCTTCGTGCACGGCATGAAGGCGGCGGGTGGCTGGTCCGGGCCACGCGGTACCAACATGCTCGACGGCGGTGCGCCGTTCTACGACACCTACGAGACCGCCGACGGCAAGTACGTGGCGATCGGCGCCATCGAGCCGAAGTTCTTCGCCGACCTGCTGGCCCTGCTGGAGATCGACCCGGCGCAGCTGCCCGGCAACCAGCTCGACCCCGCGCACTGGCCGCGGTTGCGCGAGCTGCTCGCCGCCGCGGTGAAGCGGCGCACCAGGGACGAGTGGTCGGCGCTGTCGGCGGGCAGCGACGCGTGCCTGGCCCCGGTGCTCGCGCCGGAGGAGGCCGCCGACCACCCGCACAACAAGGCCAGGGAGAGCTTCGTGGAGCTGGCCGGGGTGGTGCAGCCCGCACCCGCGCCGCGCTTCGACCGCACGCCGACGGCGACCCCGGTGGCACCGCCGAAACCCGCCCAGCACACCGACGAGGTGCTCGCCGAGCTCGGGCTGTCCGGGGCGGAGGTGAGCGAACTGCGCGAGCGCCGTGTCATTGGTTGACGGAAGGTTGTCCGTTGGTCGCCAGCTCTGCCCGAACGTGACCGAATCGGCGTAATCGGGTGCCGGGTGCCGCCATTCGTCTGACACGGCAGTGATTGGCTGGTTACCGTCAGGCAGTCGGACCTCATCAGGACCGGGGGGCGGTGGCGATGGACGACGGCGGTCGGCCCGCCCGTACCTGGCGAATGGCGCAGTGGTCGCTGTGGCGGTTGCCCTGGGCCTCCATCGCCTACGTGCTCGCCGTGGAACTGGCCGCCCTGCTCGTGTCCGGTGCGGTGTTGGCCAGCGCGAGCGAACCCAGTGCCGTGCAGTGGGTGGCGTTCGCCATGGTGGTGGGCTGCGCCGCCGCCCACCTGCTGGCCACCCGGCGGATCGAGCGGGTGCGCAGCCTGGCCCCGAGCGGTCCTCAGGTCGACCTGACCTCGATCTGGGTCGTCGGGGCCGTGTGCAGCCTGCCGCCCGCGCTGGCCCTGTGCGTGGTCCTCGTGACCAGGGCCCTGCGCTGGTCGATGAGCAGCCGCCCGCCGCACCGCAACCTGTTCGCCGCGGCGACCATCACGCTGTCGGCCTGCTCGGCAAGCGGGGTGCTGCAACTGGCCGGGCACGGGTTCGGGCCGTGGACCGGGCTGTTGCAGTCGGTGGACTCGCTGACCGTGCTGGTCGTCGCCGGAGTCGCCTACTGGGCCTGCCAGTTGGTGCTCGTCGCCGGGGTGTTCGCGCTGACCACGCGGCGGCCCACGGTGGTCGGCCTGCTCGGCGACTGGGACCTCAACGTGCTCGACGCCGCCACGGTCTGCCTCGGGCTGCTCATCGCGCTCGTGCTGTCCGAGCAGCCACTGCTCCTGCTGTTCGCCGTGCCGGTCGCCCTGGTGCTGCACCGCGCGATCCTGGTCGGCCAGTTCGAGCGGGCCGCCAGCCGGGACGCCAAGACCGGGCTCGCCAACGCCACGTACTGGCGGGACGTGGCGCACAAGCAGTTGGACGGCGCCCGCCGCAACGCGGGCGGCATGGGGCTGCTGATCGTGGACCTGGACCACTTCAAGAACCTCAACGACCGGTACGGGCACCTGGCCGGGGACGAGGTGCTGCGCGCCGTGGCCGACGCCCTGCGCGGGGAGGTGCCCGACTCGGACTTCGTCGGGCGCTTCGGCGGCGAGGAGTTCATCGTGCTCGTGCCCGGGGTGCACACCCAGGGCTCGCTGCTCATGGCAGGCGACCGGGTGCGGCGCTGCATCGAGCGGTTGACCGTGGCCGTCACCTGCCAGGAGGGCGGTGTCGCGGTCGCCACCGTGACCGGTTCGGTCGGGGCCGCGCTCTACCCCTTCGACGCGCTCACCCTGGACGGCCTGCTCCAGGTCGCCGACCGCGCCCTGTACGCCGCCAAGAGGGCGGGCCGCAACCGGACCTGCCTCGCCTCCTGGGGACGCGAGACGCCGGTGATCAGACCGGCGGGCTGAGCCGCCCGAGGTAGAGCGAGACCCCCGTCCCAGAGGGGGGAGGTGGACGGGGGTCTCGCAAAACCCGCTACCGGGGGGAGGAGTAGCGGGGTGTCTGTGGTTGTTCAGTGCGGCTTCGCATTAGTCAAGATCGTTGTTACTCGAACCGCACCACTTACGACTCTACGTTACTTCGCCCTTCTCTCCAAGGGGGGTCACGGAAGGGGCCTAGTCCCTGTGGGGGAGGCAAGCCGCTGACCTGCCGTTTCCGCGCGGGCATGTTCAACGCTTCGCCCAGTCGGGTATTCCCGGCTGTTGAAAGTCAAAGAGAAATTCATCCCTCAGGGGGAGTCAGTCCAAGGCAGGATAGCCAGCCGCGGTGCCCGCCGCGCACGGTCAACAGCGCGCAGAGCACCCCGCAGGCCCCGGTGAGCAGCCCGAGATCAGTCGCGGCGAGCTCCCGCACGGTGTCCAACCGGTCCAGCAGGTACCGCTCCACTCGATCACGAAGTGAGGCGGCCTCGCCCAGGTCGGCGTGCCTGGCGAAGGCGTCGGCGACCAGCAGCACGCCCGCCGCGCCGTGGCACAGGCCGAGCCGGTCGCCGGTCGACCCGGTCAGGTGCACCTCGGGATCCCAGGCGGCACAGAGGGAAAGCATCGCCTCGGTCGCCTGCTCGCGGGCGCCGCCCACCCACAGGGCCCAGGCGATGCCGGGGGTTCCGTAGCACCAAGCCTGGCGATTTACCGCATGTGGGGGAGGCGGCGCACCCTCACGTGCCCGTCTGGCCCAGGAAAGCACCCCGAGTCCGTCCCGATAGGACTCGGCGGCCAGCCAGTCCGCCAGCTCGCGGTTCGGCCGGGCGGTCAGCACCCCGGCGGCGCCGTGGGCCATTCCGGTGTCGATCCCGCCCTGGATCCAGCCGCTGAGCGGATCGCCCTCGTGACCGCCCACCCGCAACGAGCCGAGCCGGTCCAGGTGGTCCTCGCCCCGCTTGACCCCGGCGAGCGCGAGCCCGGCGGATCCGCTGATCACGTCGTAGTCGGGGTACCGCAACGGCGAGGTGCGCCAGGGGTGCCGGTCGAGGTGGTCCTCGATCCAGGCGGACACGCGGCCCGCCAACCGGGCGGCGGGCGGGTGCAGGCGGGCGATGAGCTGGACGCCGAGCAGAGTGCCCGCCATGCCGCCGTGCAGGCCGACGCGCGCGCTGGGGCGCACGGCGCCGGACAACCACTTCGGCAACGCCGCCCGCACCACGCTGTGCGCGGCGGCGTCACCGGTCTCGGCCAGCAGGACCGCGAGCGCGGCCGGACCGAGGTCCGGTGCCTCGTCCGCGCTCGCGGTCCACGAGCTGAGCACTCGTGCGGCTGGGACCGTCAGCACTCCCAGCGACTGATCGAACAGCCGACGAGCGTGCAGATCGCGGAGTCGGGAGTTCTCGCGTCCACGGCGATCTCGCTGACCTGCGTGTCCAACTGGTCGATCAAGGAGTCCAACTCGGTCAGTTCCAGTGTCGGTTGCACAGCACTATCCCCTTCCAACTAGCCCCGTACTCAGTTCCCCACCGGGATGCCGGTGGTGCTCTGGGCGCGCTGACTGGGCAGCGCGCGGTCCTGTTCGGCGTTGATCAACCGGGCCCAGGCCAGGGTTGCCCTGGCGGCCAGGCGGTTCGGGGTGCTCTCGTGCGGCAGCCGGGCCAGCAGCTGGCCCGCGATCGGCGCGCGGTCGGCGTCCCGGAAGGGCAGGTGCTCCGGGTCGGGCAGCATCTCCTCGAACAGCAGGGTGCCGTGCGGGGCGTCGGCGAGCAGCTTGTCCAGCACCCGCAGCGCGCCCACCGAGTCCAGGTCCACCGGCCTTGGCTGGTGACCGCCCTCGGTGCGGGCGAACACCCAGCGCGGCACCCCGGTGCCGATGCGCAGCGCGGCCAGCTCGCGGATCCGTTGCGGCACAGGAAGATCCGTGGCGGGCAGCTGCTCGCGGCCGATCCGCCACTGGGCACCGCACAGCACCAGCCCACCCGCCAGCACCAGACGCGGCAGCCGGTCGCGGTGCCGCAGGGCGGTGGCCGGGCTGCCCAGCGCCAGCGGCCTGGCCAGCTGCCGCGCGGGGGAGGCCGCCGACAACAGGGTGATCACCAGCCCCCACGGGGCCAGCGGGGTCCTGGTCGCGTGGTGGATCGGCCACAGGGCCATGCCGTCCGGGCCGTCCACGTCCTCGGCCACGATGCGCGAGCCGACCCGCCGCACGGTGATCCGCTCCAGCGGCAGGTACCGGCCGCCGCCCGGCTGGTAGCTGGCCGCGTCGGCGTCCCCGGTCCAGGTCGGGCAGTAGTGCGGGCGGCGCACGGCGTTGGCGGCCTTGTCGTGCAGCGGGGGCACGAGGATCTCCACGAACTCCGCGCCGCAGCGGCGGGCCAGCTCGTCGAGGAAGCGCCGGTACGCGGTCACCTGCGGGACCTCCCCGTGCAACTGGTGCAGCGCCTCGGCGAAGCGGGCGTCCACCACACCGGCGTAGGTCACCGCCTCCAGCACGGCACCGGAGGACCCGCCGCCGCCGATGGGGCGCACCAGGCAGTCCATCGGCCAGGACGAGGGCTGCGCGGGCGGGGCGCCGAGCTCGTCGAGCTGCCGCGGGGTCAGCACGACCTGCTCGGCGTCGGTGTCCAGCAGCGCCAGCAGCCGCCCGTACGGGCTCGCCGGGTCCGCGGGCGGTTCCGGCCAGCTCGGCCGATCGTGCGCGATCCCGTTGTCCCACAAGCGGAGTTCGGGATCAGCGCAGTCCCGGTGCGCACGCAGGTACTCGGCGAGCACCTCGGTGACGGGCCTGGGCGCGGGCCCGACCAGAGCCAGGATCGGGTGCTCGCGCGGCGGCGGGCTGGCCGAGGCCAGCAACTCGCCGACCCGGGACGCCTGGCCGACCAGCTCCTGGAGGCGTCCCACGGCGTCGGCGGGCATGGTGCCGCCGACCTGCCGGTAGACGTCGACGAACCCGGGTTCGGCGTGGCTGGTGACCTCCCCGTCCCAGCCGATCAGCTCGCTGGCGGGTTCGGCGGACAGTTGCACCACGCCCAGTTCCACCAGGTGGCGCAGGAATCCGCGCAGCACCTCGCGGCGCTCCTCGTCGGCGGTCGGCGACAGCAGGCGCACCAGCTCGTCGGCGTCGCGCACGCCCGACTCCAGTGCCCGCCGCACCGCGTCCAGCGCGGGCGTGCGCCGCACCAGCACCCGGCGCAGCGCGGTGCGGTCGGCCGGATCGACCACCCAGCAGGACATGTGCTCGTGGTCGCGCAGCCAGTGCAGGCCGGTGATGGTCATCGTGGCACCGCGCAGGTCCAGGTTCGCCGCCAGCTGCCTGCGCTCCGCCTGGATGTTGGCCACCCAGTGCGCCGCGCTCGCGCCGACCTGGGTCCAGTTGCCGCGGCGCTCGCCGACGGGCAGCAGCCCCACGTGGCCCAGCCAGTCCCGGGGCGTGGGCTTGGCCGCGCCGCGCGCGAGCACCCGCAGCAGGTAGTCGGCCCGGTGCCGCAAGCGCTTGCTGTCCCAGTTCTCGCCGAAGTCCAGCCTGCGCTGGATGTCGTCCATCATGCCCGGCGCGGCCTCGGTCACCGCCCTGGTCGCGAACGGGGAGGCGGTCACCAGCCGCCACGGCAGCCCGGCCAGTCGCCGCTGCTCGGCCAGCACGGCCTGTTCCGCCGCCTGCTCGCGGACCGCCAGCGCGGCGGACCAGTCCCCCGCGTGCGCCAGGTCCTCGGCCAGTTCGGGGGACAGGCCCGACACGGCACCGGCCAGCGCGTAGCAGTCCGCCTCGGGCACCGGCGAACCCCGGTGCAGCAGCCTGCGCAGCGCGAGCAGCCCGGCCCGCTCCTCGGGCTCCAGGTACGGGTGCGGCACCAGTTCGGCGCCCAGCCGGTCGGCGAGCGTGCCCGCGAACTCCGCGTAGCACTGCTGCTCCACGACCCGTTCCCGCAACCGCGTGAACAACTCCGGGTTGCCCGCCTCGGTCCACAGCCGCGCGGGCAGCCCGGCCACGCGCAGCAGCCCACCGGCCCCGATCAGCGGCCCGTCAGTCATCGCTGCCCGCCAGCGCCTCGGCGATCAGCGCCTGCCTGCCCCCGGTGAGCCGCCCCCGGTTCCAGTGGAACACCACGTGGTAGGAGGCCGCCTCGCGGGGCCCCACCCTGGCCCGCTCGCTGGCGAAGTACTCCGTGCGCCAGTCCGCCAGCACGGGCCGCACCGCGGCGTCGTGCGCCCGCAGCACCTCCTGTGCCCGTTCGGGGAGTGCGGCCCGCAACTCCTCCGGCGCGCGCCAGCGGGCCCGCAGCTCACGGCAGGCGGTGGCGGTGGGTCCGGTGGTGAGCTCTCCCGGCAGCGTGCGGTGCGCGCAGTCGCGGACCCTGGCCCACACGTCCCGGTCCTCCCACCCCGCCACCTCCAGCCCGGAGAACACCGATCGCAGCATCAGCAAGGAGACCACCCAGTTCGGGGCCCGCCCCTCGGCCACGGCGAGGTGGTCGAGCCAGGCGAGCGAGTCCACTGTGAACAGTCGGTGCACGTGCCGCATGGACGCGGGCCCACCGAACAGGTGCGCCTCGGGCTCGTACAGCCCGGGTGACACCTCGGCGACCAGGCCCTCGCGGCGCCACCGGTCGGCTTCGCGGCGCACCTGCTCGCGCACCGCGGCCGCCCTGCCCTGCGCGGCGGCGAACCGCACCCGCAGCCCGGGCGGCTTGTGCATGAAGAAGAAGTCGGTGACCTCGCCCCGCGCGAGCAGGGACCGGGCGCACCGGGCGAGTTCCGGGTACAGGGCGGCACGCACGCCGCCGAGCCCGAGCTGGGTCCAGCGGGGTGCGCCCGCGCTGCGCAGCGCGTCCAGCCCGCCCGCGAGGAAGGTCAGCCGGGCGGCGAGGAGTTCGGCGTCGCCGACCGGGTCGAGACAGTCGGCGAGGAACTCGGCCAGCGGCAGGCGGTTCCCGGCAACCGACACCACGGTATCGGCGGGTTCGGCACCGTCCGCTCGCATTCCACCTCCACGTCGTCCACATGCGACGGTAGGTGACGAAACGGCAAATGCCCTGACACATCAGTCGAAAGAGTTGGCCCGTCGCCGGGCTGAGGGATGCTCTAGACCTCAGGCAACCCTTGGTGACGGCGCAGCTCGCGCAGTGCGGCGGCCTGCCGCGCGGTGATGCCCGCGGCGCGGCGGCGTGCGGCCTCCTCCGGGTCGAAGCCCGCGCCGAGCCAGTCGGCGACCTCCTCGAAGGGCACGCCGGTGCGCCACCAGGCGCGGATCACCGCCATCGGTTCCTGCCCGGCGCGGGACAGCTCCGCGCCCTCCGCCGGGGTCAGCCCCAGGTCCAGCCAGGCCCGCGCGTCCCCGGCGTCCACCCCGTGCCGGGCCCACTCCAGCGCCTGCTCGTCCAGCCACTGCCGCAGCACGTACGAGCTGAGCAGCGCCCCGGTGACCCCCGCCTCGCGGAACCGGCGGGTGGCCTGCTCGGCGTCGGCATCCGGCTCGGCCTGCTGCCCGCGCTGCCACGCCTGGTCCGGGGTGACGCCCTGCGCCCGGTAGCGGCGCGCCTGCTCCAGGCCGATGCCGAACTCGTGCCAGCGCACCGCGTCCTGCGGCTGGATGCCCGCCTCCCGCCACTGGCCCACGGTGTCCGGGGTGACCCCGGCGATCGCCCACTGGGCGGCGCTCAGCCCGGTGCCCACGCCCGCGCTGATCCAGGAGCGGGCGAGGTCGATGGTGAACCGCCAGCGCCGCCACGAGGCCGCCTCGCCGCGGGCGAACCCGGCAGCCACCCAGCGGTTGAGGTCCTCCGGCTCGGGCTCCACCTCGGCTCAGGCCCGCCAGGAGGTCACCGGTACGCCCTTGGCCAGGTTCTCGCCGGGCAGCACGCGCAGCCGCCAGGGCCGCAGCCTGAGCAGTGCGACGGTGGGCGCGTCCGGGCCGGTCCAGCCGGGCACGCCGATGCCGCCGGGGTCGTAGCCCAGCGGCTCGGGGGCCTCGCGGAACAGGTTCCAGATCCGGGTCTTGGTGTCCAGGTCGGCCACCCACTCGGCGTGGCACTCGGCCAGGCAGGTGTCGTGGCTGGGCGTCCAGTAGTTGCAGGCCACGTGCGGGCTGCGGGCCAGGTGCGCCCGCTTGGCCGGGGTCGCCCCGGTGAGGATCCAGCCGGTGAGCTCGCCGTCCTGCCACTCCCACAGCGGGTGCAGCACCCGGCTGCGCGGCCGATCGGAGCTGTCCACCGTGGAGACGGTGCACCACACGATCTGGTGGGCCATCTCGACAAAACTGGGTGCGATCTCGTGCAAATCGGCCATGTGACGACGATAGCCCGACGGGGTGGGGGCGGTCTGCGCCCCCGTGGGCAGACCGTGTGGCGAGGATGACAGTTGATCGGGTGAAACCCGGGTGACGAGCGCGTGACCGCACCCTAGAGTCGGTTGTCGTGGGCAACCAACGAGGTGTGACTTCCGTGCCGGATGACCACGTGGCCGAGGTGGCCGCGCTGCGGGCGCAGTACTCGGCCCTGCCGCCGGGCACGCCGGTCCGGCTGGCCAAGCCCACCTCGAACCTGTTCCGCTTCCGCGAGGCCAACGCGCACCCCGGGCTGGACGTGTCCCGGTTCAACCGGGTGCTGCACGTGGACCCGGTGACCCGCACCGCCGAGGTCGGCGGCATGACCACCTACGAGGACCTGGCCGACGCCACGCTGGCGCACGGCCTGATGCCCTCGGTGGTGCCCCAGCTCAAGACGATCACCCTGGGCGGGGCGGTGTCCGGGCTGGGCATCGAGTCCTCCTCGTTCCGCAACGGCCTGCCGCACGAGGCGGTCCGCGAGCTGGAGGTGCTCACCGGGGACGGCCGGGTCGTGGTGGCCACCGCCGACAACGAGCACCGCGAGCTGTTCCACGGCTTCCCCAACTCCTACGGCACGCTGGGCTACGCGCTGCGGCTGCGCATCGACCTGGAGCCGGTCAAGCCCTTCGTGCGGCTGCGGCACGTCCGGTTCGGCAACGCCGCCGACTGCGCCGCGGCCATCGCGCGGATCTGCGCGGACCGGTCGTACCAGGGCGAACCGGTCGATTTCATCGACGGCACGGTGTTCAGCCGCGGCGCCCTGTTCCTGACCCTGGCCGACTTCGTGGACCACGCGCCCTCGGTCAGCGACTACACCGGCATGCACATCTACTACAAGTCCATCCCGTTCAAGCAGGTCGACCACCTGACCGTGCGGGACTACCTGTGGCGCTGGGACACCGACTGGTTCTGGTGCTCCAAGGCGCTGGGTGTGCAGGACCCGTGGGTGCGCCGGTTCTGGCCGCGCCGCCTGCTGCGCTCGGACGTGTACCGCAGGCTGGTCGCGCTGGACCGCCGCTACGGGCTGAGCCGCAGGCTGGAGTCGCTGCGCAACGCGTACCCGACCGAACCGGTCATCCAGGACATCGAGGTGCCGGTGGACCGGCTCGCCGAGTTCCTGGAGTTCTTCGACGACGAGATCGGCATCAGCCCGGTGTGGCTGTGCCCGCTGAAGGTCCGCGACGCCACCCCGTGGCCGCTGTACCCGCTGGACCCGGACACGCTCTACGTGAACGTGGGCTTCTGGTCGGGGGTTCGGCTGGGCTTCGGCGAGGAGATGGGCACCTACAACAGGCGGATCGAGCAGGTCGTCGCCAAGCTGGGCGGGCACAAGTCGCTCTACTCCGACTCGTACTACCCGGAACAGGAGTTCTGGCGTTTCTACAACGGAGACGTCTACCAGGGGCTCAAGCGGGAATACGATGCGGAGAAGCGACTTCCGGACCTCTACGAGAAGTGCGTGCGAGGGCGTTGAGAGGGGATCGCGATGCAACTGGCGGAGCTGTTCAGCCGGGCGCTCAGTGCCGACGACCTGATCGGGTTCGTCGCCTATGACGGTAGCCGCAGCGGACCGCCGGACGCCGAGGTCACCATCGAGATCAGGTCTCCGTTCGCGCTGTCCCACCTGGCCTCCGCGCCGGGCGAGCTGGGGCTGGCCAGGGCCTTCGTGTCCGGCCACATCGAGGTGCACGGGGACCTGCACCGGATGTTCCACCTGCTCGGCGACCTGGACCTGGGCAAGATGGACCGCGGCACCAAGGCCAGGCTGCTCGGGCTGCTGGTGCAGCGCAGGCTGTGGTGGCCGGTCGGCCCGCCGCCGCAGGAGGCGCGCCCGCGCGGCTGGCGGCACTCCAAGGGCCGTGACGCGCAGGCGATCTCGCACCACTACGACGTGTCGAACACGTTCTACGAGTGGGTGCTCGGCCCGTCCATGGCCTACACCTGCGCGGTGTACCCCACGGCGGAGTCCACCCTGGAGCAGGCCCAGTACGCCAAGCACGACCTGGTGGCCCGCAAGCTGGGGCTGGACGAGGGCATGCGGCTGCTGGACGTGGGCTGCGGCTGGGGCGGCATGGTCATGCACGCCGCCGAGCACTACGGGGTCAAGGCCCTGGGCGTGACCCTGTCGCGGGCGCAGGCCGAGTGGGCGCAGAAGGCGATCGTCGAGCGCGGGCTCCAGGATGTGGCCGAGGTCCGGTTCTGCGACTACCGCGACCTGGCGGAGACCGGGTTCGACGCGATCAGCTCGATCGGGCTCACCGAGCACATCGGCGCGGGCAACCTGCCCTCCTACTTCGACTCGCTGTACTCGAAGCTGCGCACCGGCGGGCGGCTGCTCAACCACTGCATCACCCGGCCCAGCGACGACCATCCGTTCAAGGCGGGCGGTTTCATCAGCCGGTACATCTTCCCGGACGGGGAGTTGGAGGGCCCCGGCTTCCTGATGTCCTCGATGAACCGGGCCGGGTTCGAGATCCGGCACTCGGAGAACCTGCGCGAGCACTACGCCATGACCCTGGACGCGTGGTGCGCCAACCTCGACGAGCACTGGGACGAGGCGGTGCGGGAGGTCGGCCTGCCCAAGGCGCGCATCTGGCGCCTCTACCTGGCCGGCTGCCAGTGGGGGTTCGACATCAACAACGTGCAGCTGCACCAGATCCTGGGCGTCAAGCTGGACGGCACCAGCTCGCACATGCCGCTGCGACCCACCTGGTAACCGAGAACGCCATGAAAGTGCCGTTCCTGGCACCTGACGCCACGAACGGCACTTTCATGGCACCTAGGCCCGGCGGCGCAGGCGGATCACGTTCCAGGACAGGGCGGGCAGCTCGGCGGTGAGCACGTCCCCGGTGACCGAGGCCCCGGCCAGTACGCGCGGTCGCACCCGGTCGGGCTCGGCCACGGTGTTGGTCAGCGTGTGGTCGGCTTCGGCCAGCGCCAGGTGCTCCACCACCTCGTGCCCGGGCACCGCGCGCAGGTTCGCGGTGAGCCCCAACGACTCCGTGGTCGACCGGTTCACGGCGAACACCGTCACCTCCTCACCGTCCTGGGTCGCCACGGCGCTCAGCAACGGCACCTCCCCGAACCGGGCCGTGTCGTACCGGGGTGAGGTGGGCTCCACGCGCAGCACCGTGCCCCGGGCGAAGCGGGCGGCCTGCGCGAACGGGTAGAAGATCGTCTGGCGGCAGACCCCGCCGCCCGGTTCGGTCAGGATCGGCGCGATGACGTTGGCCAACTGCGCCTGGCAGGCCACCGACACGCGGTCGGCGTGCCGCAACAGGGTGATCAGCAGGCTGCCCACGACCACCGCGTCGGCCACGTGGTAGTTGTCCTCGATCAGCCGGGGCGCATGCTGGGACTCCAGGTGTTCGTGGCCGGGGAAACGCCGCGCGTACCAGACGTTCCACTCGTCGAAGGACAGCCGGATCTTCTTGCGCCGCCGCAGTTTCGCCCCGACGTGGTCGCAGGTGGCCACGACCGCGCCGATGAACTGGTCCATGTCCTGCGCGCAGGCCAGGAAGCTGTCCAGGTCCCCGTCGAACTCCTCGTAGTAGGCGTGCAGGGACACGTAGTCCACGTGGTCGTAGGTGTGCTCCAGCACGGTGGCCTCCCACGCGCCGAAGGTGGGCATGGCGCTGTTGGAACTGCCGCAGGCCACCAGTTCGATGCCGGGGTCCACCTGCCGCATGGCCTTGGCCGCCTCGGCGGCGAGCCGCCCGTACTCCTGCGCCGTCTTGTGCCCGGTCTGCCAGGGGCCGTCCAGCTCGTTGCCCAGGCACCACAACGAGATCGCGTGCGGCTCGGCCTGCCCGTGCTTGACCCGCAGGTCCGACCAGTACGTGCCGCCCGGGTGGTTGCAGTACTCCACCAGGTCGGCGGCCTCCCGCACGCCCCTGGTGCCCAGGTTGACCGCCATCATCGGGCTGACCCCCGCCCGGCGGGCCCAGGTCGCGAACTCGTTGACGCCCACCTCGTTGGTCTCGATGGACCGCCAGGCCAGGTCCAGCCGGGTCGGCCGGTCCTCGCGCGGGCCTGTGCCGTCCTCCCAGCGGTAGCCGGACACGAAGTTGCCCCCCGGGTAGCGCACCACGCTCACACCCAGTTCACGGACCAGGTCGAGCACGTCCCCGCGGAAACCCTCGTGGTCGGCGGTGGGGTGCCCCGGCTCGTAGATGCCGGTGTAGACGCAGCGGCCCATGTGCTCCACGAAGGAACCGAACAGCCGCCGGTCCACCTCGCCGATCGCGAAGTCGGGGTCGAGCTTGAGTTGTGCCTGCTTCACGGTGCTGTGCTCTCCCTCTGCCTGGGTTGCCCGGCCACCGAGCAGGGCGGTGCGGCCGGACGGCCGATTGATCGATGTACAACGTTGTAAACCCGATCCGTGACAAGATCGTCACGGGGTCGGTTGAACACTGAGGGTAGTAGCCGCGTCCTGTAGTAGGGAAGATGTCCGTGCCGCGGACAAGGAGGACGCTCGTGAGTGCCAGCCTGAAGGACGTCGCGAAACTGGCTGGTGTGTCAGTGAAAACGGTCTCCAACGTGGTCAACGACTACCGCTACGTCAGCGCGGCGACCCGGGCCAGGGTACGCAGCGCGATCGACGAACTGGGCTACCAACCCAACCTGACCGCGCGTCACCTGCGCTACGGCCGGTCCGGCATCATCGGGCTCGCCCTGCCCGAACTGGACATCCCGTACTTCGCCGAACTGGCCAAGGCCGTGATCGGGGTCGCCGAGCAGCAGTCCTGGTCGGTGCTGATCGACCAGACCGACGGGCGAGGCGACCGCGAGCGGCAGACCGTGTCCGGGCCCAGGGCGCAGACCCTGGACGGGCTGATCCTGAGCCCGCTCACCCTGGACGCCTCCTACCTGGCCGGGCTGCGCGAAGACCTGCCGCTGGTGCTGCTCGGCGAGCGGGTACGGCCCGGCACCGCGGACCACGTCGTGATCGACAACGTGGCCGCGGCCCGGGACGCCACCCGGCACCTGATCGCGCTGGGGCGCCGCCGCATCGCGGCCATCGGCGACCAGCACAACTCCGACGCCGGCACGGCCGAGGTGCGGCTGCGCGGCTACCGCGAGGCGCTGGCCGAGGCAGGCATCGCGCCGGACCCCGCGCTCGTGCTGCCCGCGATGTCCTACCACCGGCCCGACGGGGCCGAGGCGATGCGCAGGCTGCTCACCCTGCCCGAGCCGCCCGACGCGGTGTTCTGCTTCAACGACCTGCTCGCGCTCGGCGCGCTACGCACCCTGCTGTCCAGCGGGGTGCGGGTACCGCAGGACGTGGCCCTGGCCGGGATCGACGACATCCAGGACGGCCGGTTCAGCACACCGACACTCACCACGATCGCCCCGGACAAGGAGCAGATCGCCGAGGCAGCCGTGACGATGCTGCTGGAGCGGGTCAACGGGTACGTCGGCCCGCCCAGGGAACTGGTCGCCGGGCACCGGCTGGTCGCGCGGGAGAGCACCGTGGGCCGCGGGTGAGCAGACGGTTGCGCCTGAGGTGGGTGCTGGTGGCCGTGCTGGCGGTGTTCGCCGCGGCGCTCCTGCACCTGGGCGCGCTGGTCGGGTTCCTGCCGCTGCACCAGGAAGAGGAGTGCCGCGCCGCGATCGGCACGGCATTCCCCTCGCCGCCTGCCGGGATGCGCGTGGACTACGCCGAGCAGGTGTTCCCGCCCAGTGCGCGCTGCGCGTGGCGCGGCTACGGCACAGTCGACCTGGTGCCCGCCTGGGTCACCCCCTCGATGGTGGTCCTGCTCGCTGTCGGTGGTGTCGCGATGAGCTTCGCCCTGCTGCCCGGTCTGCCCTGGGAGAAGCGCGCGCCACGGGAGGGCACAAGTGGTTGACCGCCCTGGCCTCCGTGTCCCGCGCCCCACTGCACAAGATCGAGAAGTGTCGTGCCGAGAAAGGCTGGGACATTCGCTGGGCATCGGTCGGGCGGGTTGCCTGCGGTTGCCGCGTCGATTTGCCTGCTGCTGGATGGCCTGCCGCCGGTTGGGTGACGGGGCGCTTTTACTGATGGCCTCGGTGAGGTGGTTCTCGGGTTTTGGTGTCCGCTGCCGGTGGAGCCGTTGGTTGCTTTTGCTGATGGCTTTGGACGGGGGGTGGGGCTCGGTTTTGTTGCCTGGCTGCCGGTTGGGTGGTTGGTTGCCGTTGCTGATGGCCTCGATGAGGCGGTTCTCGTCGTTCGGTGCCCGCTGCCGGTGGAGCCGTTGGTTGCTTTTGCTGATGGCTTTGGACGGGAGGCGGGGCGCCGCTTCCGTTGTCCCGCGCCGGTTCGGTGGCCGGTTGGTCCGCTGTGGAGTTGTTTCGTCCCGCCCCCTCGCCCGCCCGGTCAGGGCGGGTCGGGTTCGGCGATCGGCTTGGGCCGGGTCGTGTGGACGAACCCGAGAGGGGTGGTCCAGTGTCGGGTGCCGTCCAGTTCTCGGGTGAACCGGTAGAGCCCGATGGTCTTCAGGTAATGGTGTAGTGCGCAGAACGGCCCCAGATTGCAGGCATCCGTCACCTCACCCGAGGCAAACCCCCGCGCGTGGTCGATCTCGCACTGCGCCGCAGGCCGCATGCATCCCGGTGCCTGGCACACTCGATCCCGGACCCGAACGAATTCCTTGAGTGCTTCCGGTGGTCGGTAGCGTTGTCGCCCGACTCCGATCGGCATCCCGACCTCATCGACGAGGACTTTCCGCCAGTCGCCCTGGGCGGCGATCTCCCGGGCGGTGGCGGCATCGACCGGCCCGACCCCGGAAATGTGGCCGGGCTCCTCGGTCAGTCCGATGAGCGTTTTCGCGGAAATCGTGAGATCGGTGTGCACGGTGACCGGTCGGCCGCTGCCGAGCATCCGCTCGAGGAACACATCGGCCTGCTTCTCACCCCAGGTGCGGTCGTCATCGAGGGTCTCCGCGTCGGCGGTGATCTGGTCGAAGATCGCCCGCGCGGGCACGGCGTCCAGGTAGGCGGTCAGCAACGCCATCCCATCGGGCATGGACTGGTAGCTGACCTGCGAGGATTTCCGTACCGCCCGCACGTGTCGCCGCTCCGCACCTGCCGGGTCCACCAGGCAGATCAGGCGATCGGTTTCGGACTTGAGTTCCTGAGTGGTCCACTCGGCGGCTCCGGTCAGTCCGGTATCCACTGCCCGGGCCTGTCCGGCATCGAGGTTTTCGGTGCGCTTGCGCACGACCTCGAACCGGTCCAGGTCTATCCGTCCGTCGCGCAGCAGTCCGGCCACAACGGGAAGTCGATCCAGCGCGGCGGCCTGTTCGAGTTTCCGTCGGGCGGCGCCCAACGGAATGTGTAGCAGCAATGCCAGCTCGTGGGGATCGTCCAACTCCGCGATCAATCGGAGTTGGGCGTGGTCGAGCACGCGCTTGGCGACTTCGGCCGCCAAGACTGCCCGCGCGATCTCCACTTTCCCCATGCCACCGATTCTACTCCGAATAGCGGACACGGAAGAGTGAAAAGGGGTGTTGGCCGAATCTCGGGAGTGGTTTTTCTGGGGGAGGCGATGGGCTACGCCGCCCACCACACCCCGGCCCACTAAGCTGATCACCGTGCTCCGAGCCCTGCTGGCGATCGCGGTGCTGATCACGCTCACGGCGTGCTCGGCGGGCTCCACCGCCTACTCCTCGCCGAGTGCCGCCACGATCACGATCGGCTTCAGTGCGGAACCCGCCAACCTGGACTTCACCAGCACGGACGGCGCGGCCATCCCGCAGGCGCTGCTCTACAACGTGTACCAGGGCCTGGTCCGGCTCGACGCCCAGGGCAAGGTCGTGCCGCTGCTGGCGAAGTCCTGGACGCTGAGCGAGGACCGCCGCACCTACGACTTCCAACTTCGTGACGACGCCACCTTCACCAACGGCGCGCACTTCACCGCCGAGGACGTGAAGTTCAGCATCAACCGGGTCAAGACCGCGTGGACCGTGTCGACCAAGGCGTCGATGGACGTGGTCGACCACGTGGACGCGGTCGCGCCCGACCACGCCCGGGTCGTCCTGTCCAAGCCCAGCAACAACTGGCTGTTCGCCATGGCGGGCCGGGTCGGGGCCATGTTCACCCCGACCGGCACAGCGGACCTCCGCACCACCCCGATCGGCACGGGCCCGTACCAACTCGACCGGTTCAACCGGGGCGATTCCCTGGTGCTCAAGGCGAACCCGCGCTACTGGGGTCCGAAACCGACCTTCGGCACGGTCGTGCTGAAGTACTTCGCCGACCCGACGGCGCTGAACAACGCCCTGCTCAGCAACGGAATCGACGTGATCAGCTCGGTGCAGACCCCGGACTCGCTGTCCCGCTTCGAGACCGACGACCGGTTCACGGTGGTGCAGGGCACGACCACCGGCGAGGTCGTGCTGTCGTTCAACAACGCGCGGGCCCCGCTGTCGGACAAGCGGGTGCGGCAGGCCCTGACCTACGCCATCGACCGCCGCGCCCTGCTGGCCACTGCCTGGGCGGGCAAGGGGCTGCTGATCGGCAGCATGGTGCCGCCCTCGGACCCCTGGTACGAGGACCTGTCCAACCGCTACCCGTACGACCCTGACCGCGCCCGCGAGCTGCTCGCGCAGGCCGGGCAGCCGCACCCCGTCCTGCGCCTGCGAGTGCCGAACCTGCCCTACGCCGTGGACAGCGCGCAGGTGATCCGTTCGGACCTGGCGAAGGTCGGGGTCACCGCGAACATCGAGGAACTGGACTTCCCGGCCGTCTGGCTCAAGGAGGTCTTCGCCGGTCACGACTACGACATGTCGATCGTGGCCCACGTGGAACCGCACGACCTGGCCACGTTTGGCAACCCGAACTACTACTGGGGCTACCGCAACCCGAGGGTGGGCGCCCTGCTGGCCCAGGCCGACGCGGGCACGCCCGAGCAGCAGGTCAGCGGGCTGCGTCAGGTCGCGAGCACGATCAGCGAGGACGCCGCGGCGGACTGGCTGTTCCTGCTGCCGAACCTGGTCGTGGCCAAGGCGGGCATCACCGGATTGGCCCGCGACCAGGTCAGTGACTCCTTTGACCTGTCAAACCTCGGCAGGGCCTCGTGATCGTGCTGCGCAGGGCGGTGATCCTGCTGGTGACGACGGCGGTCGCCTCGCTGGTGGTCTTCGCCCTGCTCGCGGTCCTGCCCGGCGACCCGGCGCAGGTCGCACTGGGCGTGAACGCCACACCGGAGCTGCTGGCCAAGGCACGCCACGAGTTCGGTACCGACCGGCCGCTGCCGGTGCAGTACGCGGACTGGCTGGGCGGGCTGCTCAGCGGGGACCTGGGCCGCTCCTACGTCACCGGCGAGCCGATCGCCCCGCGCCTGCTGGACCGGTTCGAGGTGACGCTCTGGCTGGTCGGTACGGCGATGGTCATCGCGGCGCTGGTGGCCGTGCCGCTGGGCGCGTTCGCGGCGGTGCGGCACCGCAGGACCAGCGGGGTGCTCGTGTCGGCGGCCAGCCAGCTCGGCGCCGCCGTGCCGGGTTTCCTCGCCGGGATCCTGCTCGTCGAGGTGTTCGCGGTGCACCTGCGCCTGCTGCCCTCCGGCGGCTGGACCCCGCCCAACGCCGACTTCGGCGCCTTCCTGCGCGGGCTCGTGCTGCCCGCGCTCTCCCTCGGGCTGGTGCAGGCCGCCGTGCTCACCCGCTACGTGCGGTCCGCCGTGCTGGACGTGCTGCGCGCGGACTACCTGCGCACGGCGCGCGCCAAGGGGCTCGGGCCGGTCCGCGCGCTCGTCCGGCACGGGCTGCGCAACGCGGCCGTGCCGGTGGTCACCGTGCTGGGCCTGCAACTGGCCACCCTGCTGGTCGGTGCCGTGATCATCGAGCGGGTGTTCGTCGTGCCGGGGCTGGGCAGCCTGCTGCTGGACGCGGTGGGGACCAGGGACCTGGTCGTGGTGCAGGACGTGGTGATGCTGCTGGTGGTCGCCGTGCTGCTGGTGAACTTCCTGGTGGACGTGCTGTACGCGGTCCTGGACCCGAAGTTGAGGCGTGCATGAGGAGTCTGGTCCTGGGCGGCGCGCTCGTCGGCCTCATCGTGCTGGCGGCCCTGCTGTCCTTCCTGTGGACCCCGTACGACCCGACCCTGGTCGACGCGGCGCTGCGGCTGCGCGGCGTGGACTGGGCGCACTGGCTGGGCACGGACCGGTTCGGGCGGGACGTGGCGAGCCAGCTGATGGTCGGCGCCCGGACCACCCTGTACGTGGGCCTCGTGGCCGTGGGCGTGGCGGCTCTCGTGGGCACCCCGCTCGGGCTGCTCGCGGCGAGCGGCCCGCGCTGGCTGGGCGAGCTGGTCGCCCGCGTCAACGACCTCGTGCTGGCCTTCCCCGCGCTGCTGCTGGCGATCATGCTCGGGGCCGGGTTCGGTGCGAGCACGGGCACCGCGATGATCGCGATCGGGGTGGCCACCGTGCCCTCCTTCGCCCGCGTGGCAAGGGCGGCGGCGATGCAGGTGCTCACCACCGAGTACGTGCTCGCGGCCCGTTCCGCCGGGCGCCGCCCGCTGGCGATCTCCGTGCGGCACGTGCTGCCCAACGTCGCCGGGCTGCTGATCGTGCAGTCCTCGGTGTCCTTCGGCATCGCGGTGCTGGCCGAGGCCGCGCTGTCCTTCCTGGGGCTGGGCACGCAGCCGCCGACCCCGTCCTGGGGCCGGATGTTGCAGGAGTCCCAGGAGCTGCTGGCCGTGCAGCCCCGGCTGGTGGTCGTGCCGGGTGTGGCGATCGCCTTGGCGGTGCTGGGTTTCTCGCTGCTCGGCGACGGGCTGCGGGACCGGCTGGACCCGAGGCTGAAGGGGGTGGGTGATGCTGGCCGTTGACCGGCTCGGCGTGCGCGCGGGTGAACTGGACCTGGTCACCGAGGTCTCGTTCACCGTCAGCGCGGGCGAACGCGTTGGCCTGATCGGGGAATCCGGCTCGGGCAAGTCGTTGACGGCCACCGCCGTGCTGGGCCTGCTGCCCGAGGAGCTGACCGCCAGCGGCTCGGTCCGCGTGGCCGGGGTGGAGCACGAACTCGTTGGCGCACCGGAACGTCTGCTGACGAAGCTGCGCGGCTCGCGGCTGGCCATGGTGTTCCAGGAGCCGATGACCGCGCTGAACCCGGCGATGCGGGTCATCGACCAGGTCGCCGAGGCCCGCGAGGTGCACCACCCGGGCCGGGACCGCGTGCTGGTCGAGGCCGATGCCCTGCGCCTGCTGGAACAGGTGCGCCTGCCCGAGGTCGCGACCCTGTCCAGGGCCTACCCGCACCAGCTCTCCGGCGGCCAGCGCCAGCGCGTGCTGCTGGCGATGGCGCTGGCCAACGACCCGGACGTGCTGGTCTGCGACGAGCCCACGACCGCGCTGGACGTCACGGTGCAGGCGCAGTTGCTGGAGCTGATCCTGGACGGTGTCGCCGAACGCGGCGCGGCCCTGCTGTTCATCACGCACGACCTGGCTGTCGTGGCAACGGTGTGCGAGCGGGTGCTGGTGATGTACGGCGGGCGCGTCGTGGAGGCGGGTCCGGTCCGCGAGGTACTGACCGAGCCCCGGCACCACTACACGCGCGGCCTGCTCGACGCCTCCGACCTGGAGTCCACCGACGAGCACGGCCGCCTGCACGCGATCCCCGGAACCGTTCCCGCGGCAGGGGAATTCCCCTCCGGATGCGTGTTCCGCACACGCTGCGGTCGCGCCGACGAGCAGTGCGCGGACCTGCCGCCGTGGACCGGTGCCCCCGAGCACGGCCACGCCTGCTGGCACCCGGTCGGCGGTGACTCGTGATCGTCGCCGAGGAACTCAGCCGCAGCTACCGTCGCCCGCGCAGCACCCCGTTCGGACCGCGCACGCAGGTGCGCGCCCTGCACGAGGTGTCCTTCGAAGTCGTTGCGGGACAACGCTTTGGCGTGGTCGGTGAGTCCGGTTCTGGAAAGTCCACATTGGTCCGTCTGCTGGCTGGCCTGGACAGTCCCAGCAGCGGAGCGGTCCGGTTCGACGGGCAGCTGGTCTCCGGCCGCCGCCAGCGGGACCTGGACTTCCTGCGCAGCCGCCTGCAAGTGGTGTTCCAGGACCCGATGGGCTCGCTCGACCCGAGGATGCGGGTCGCCGACATCATCGCGGAACCCCTTGTGGCGCAGCGCATCCCTGGACGTGCCGAGCGGGTGGCCGAGGTGTTGGCCGCCGTCGGCCTGCCCGCGAGCGCCGCGGACCGCTACCCGCACCAGTTCTCCGGCGGCCAGCGCCAGCGCATCTGCCTGGCCAGGGCGCTGGCCCCGCGCCCACAGGTGCTGATCGCCGACGAACCGGTCAGCGCGCTGGACGTCTCGGTGCGCGCGCAGGTGCTGAACCTGTTGTCGGACCTGGTTGATCGCTACTCGCTCACGCTGGTGTTCGTCTCGCACGACCTGTCGGTGGTCCGCCACGTGTGCGACACCGTGGCGGTGCTCAAGTCGGGGCAGCTGGTGGAGCTGGGTGCGGTGGAGCAGGTCTACCGCCGCCCGCGGCACCCGTACACGCGGCAGCTCGTGCGCGCGGTGCCCACGCTGCGCGGGGCGCTGGCCGGGATCACCGCGGCCGACCTCACCCCGTGAGGCGGGCGAAAAATCACGCGACAGCGGCGAACGTCGTTCGCTAGCCTCCGGTCGACGTCGACCTGGGGAGCGAGTGACTTGGCCCACAAGGGAAAGCCAGGACTGGTACTGACCGCGGTCCTGCTGTCCTCGGTGATGTTCCCACTGACCATCGCGGGCGCCTCCGTCGCGCTGACCGGGATCCGAGCCGATCTCGGCGCCGAACTGGCCGCCACGCAGTGGGTCGTCAACGGCTACAACGCCTGTTTCGCGGCCTTCCTGGTGTTCACCGGCTCGCTGGCCGACGTGGTCGGCAAACGCCGGATCTACGCGTGCGGGCTGGCGCTGTTCTGCCTGTGCGGGGCGGTGAGCGCCTTCGCGGGCGACATCCTGCTGCTCGACCTCGTGCGAGCACTGGGCGGGATCGGTGCCGCGGCGGCGGTCACCGGCGGCACCTCGATGCTGGCCGCCACCTTCGACGGTCCGGCGCGGGCCCGCGTGTTCGGGCTGTTCGGCACCGCTCTGGGCATCGGGCTGGCCTTCGGCCCGACGATCGGCGGCCTGCTGGTCGACGGCCTGGGCTGGCGCGCGGTGTTCGGCGTGCCCGCGGCCTTCGCACTGGTGGCGCTGCTACTGGTGCCCGCCCTGCCCGTCGTGCCGGTGGAACCGGGCCGTCGCGTGGACTGGGCCGGTGCCGCGCTGTTCACGACCTCCTTGCTGCTGCTCATCTTCGCCCTGGTGCAGGGCGCCGACCTGGGCTTCACCAGCCCGGTGATCCTCGGCTCCTTCGCCGCTGTGCTGCTGCTCGGCTTCGCCTTCACGCGGGTGGAACGCCGCAAGCCGGACCCGCTGTTCGACCTCGGCCTGCTCGCCAACCGCCGGTTCCTCGCCCTGTCGGCCGCCGCGGGGGCGATCGTGATCGTGCTGGTCCCGCTGATGGTGTACCTGCCCTCCTACCTGATCGAGGTGGTGCACCTGAGCGCGGGCCAGACCGGGATCTGGCTGCTCATGCTGACCGGGCCGTCCGTGGTGCTGCCGACACTGGGCGGGCTGCTCGCCACGCGCGTGCCGCCGATCGCGCTGGTGGTCGGTTCCGTTGCCATCACGGGCATCGGCGCGCTGCTGCTGGTGACGATCGGCCCGGACAGCACCCCGCTCGCGCTGCTCGTGCCGTTCCTGCTCACCGGTGCCGGACTCGGTTTGTCCATCGGGCTCAATGACGGGCTGGCCATCGGCAGCGTGCCGCCGGAGAAGTCCGGTACCGCCTCGGGCATGTTCAACACCGCCCGGCTGGCCAACGAGACCGTGGCCATCGCACTGGTCGGCGCGGTGCTGGCCGGGCTCAGCGGCGGGGCGTTGACCGGCACCGGGTACACCTCGGCGCTGCGCACCGTGTGCGTGGGACTGGGCGTTTTCGCTTTGCTGGCAACGGGAGCCGTGGCGTGGCTGTCACGACGTGACCGTGCTGCGTAGCGCGGCGACACCCGCGGTGAGTGCGGCGTCACCGGTGGCGGTGCTCGTCCCGGCGGGCAGGGATCCCAGCAGCACCAAGGCATAACGCAGGTTCGGCCCGACCAGGCCGGTGGTGTTCAGCACCGACTCCGTGTACAGCTGCATCCAGCCCTGCTTGATCGCCCACGAGGTGCCGGGCAGGGCGTCCGGGATGCCGAAGTACTGGTCGGTGCCGTCCGCCGCGGTCTGCGCGGCCCCGCTCAGCGCGGTCAGCAGCAGGTCACGCGAGGGCTCCGGCACGGTCGTGGTGATGTAGTGGTAAACCGCCACCACGTCCTGCGCCGTCATCAGGGTCTCGCCCCACTGCGTCTCGTCCTCCGGCGGCTGGGTGCCGGTCAGGCCAATGCTGGCCGCCTCCCTGCTGACGATCGAGTTGCCGCCGTCGGCGTCCCACAGCGCGTCGGCGATCGAGTCGTCGCTGTAGGCCAGCATCTGGTGCACCCGGGCCTGGGTGTCCGCGTCCGGCGCCCAGTTCTGGCTGCTCAGCAGGTCCAGCGCGATGAGCAGCTTCACCACCGAGGCGGTGTAGAACTGCTCGGAGGCGTTGGCCGAGGCCAGGGTCGTGCCGGTGCCGGTGTCCACCACGAGCAGGCCCACCTTGCTGCCCGGTGCCGTGGACTGCACCGCCGAGACCACCTGCTGCGCCAGCACACCGGGGTCCACCCGAGGGGGTGTGGTCGTCGTGGTCGTGGTCTGCGGTGGAGTCGTCGTCGCGGACGGCCTGGTGCTGGTCGTCGTTGGCGTCGCGGGCTGCTTGACGGCGGCCAACGTCGTGGCGACGGGGGAGGACACGCTCACTGCGACCGCCACGACCGCGGTGGTGGCCAGCAGTCCCAGTGTCGTCGGCAGGCGCTTCATACCCGGTGAACGGCACCGGTCCCCGATCGGTCCCTGACCTGCCAGAACAGACAGGGTTCCCTCAAGTACCTCTCAGCTTCGCGGACGCCGTGTCACCGGCCGGACACTGGTGGGCACCCCTAATGTCATGAAAGTGCCGTATGAGACACCAGATGTCTCATACGGCACTTTCATGACATGCTGCGCCGCCGCACCCGGTGCGGCGCTGGCCCGAGGGCCTACTCCGCCTCGTCCCCGTCGTGGTCGCTGCCCGCGCTCGGGTTGCCGATGGTGATCAGGCTGAGGTTGATGTTCGCGGTGCGGTCGATCTCGATCAGGCTGTCGCTGCCCTGCGGGTTGATCACGATCAGGCCGCCGAGCCCGCTGGTGTTGCCCCCGGCCTCGCCCCCGTACGGCGCTGCCTGAGCGGTCCCGCTGAGTGCGACCGCGGTGACGCCCGCCACCACCGTCACCGTTCCGAGGGACCTGATTGCGTGACCCAGCATCGACATTCGGTGAGCTCCCGTTCTCGTTGCGTGACGACGTCACCCTATCGATGATCACGGCAGGCTTGGCCGGAGGGGCATCGGCCGTCCGCCCACAGCGAGCGCGCCGGGAATTGTCAGACCCCCGTGCCACTGTGGTCCCAGGGCTCGTCGTACGAGAGAGAGGGGACTGCGGTGAACGTCAAGGAGGGCATGGCCGCGGGGGTGCCGTACGTGGTGCTGCCGCCTGACAACCCAGCCGAGGACACGCCTCTGGTGGCGGCCTGGCACCTGATGGACAGCCCGCGCAGCGAGGCGGCGCTGGCAGCCGCGCTGCCACTGTCCGGAGTGGACGCGTGGCGGGTCTACTTCGGCCTGCCCCTGTTCGGTGCCCGGCTGCCCTCGGGCGGGTTCGACGCGCTGCGCGAGTTGGCCGCCGAGGACTACGTGCTGCGGTTACTGGAACCTGTTGTGGGGCAGGCGGCCGCCGAGTTCCCACTCGCGCTCGCCGCGGTCCGCGCTCAGCTGGGTCTCGGCGAAGGGCCGCTCGGGCTGGTCGGCGGCTCCGCGGGCGGAGCGGTCGTGCTGCGCGTGCTGGCGGAGCAGGACCTGCCCGTCACGGCCGCCGCCGTGATCAACCCGGTGGTGCGGGTCGAGCCGGTGGTGGACAGCGCCGAGAAGGTCTTCGGCTTCACCTACGAGTGGACCGAACCCGCCGAGGCCGCCGCCGCGCGCCTGGACGTGATCGCCCGCGCGGAGGAGATCGCGCGGCGGCACCCGGGCCTGGCCCTGCTGCTGCTCGGCGGCGAGCTCGACGACCCCGAGTTCCGCGAGCCGCTGGCCGAGTTGCACTCGGTCCTGCCCGGTTCGCTCGGGCGGCGTGCGCGGCACACGGTGATCCCCGACATGGGGCACTCCTTCGCCGAGGAACCCGGTGTGGAACCCGCCCCGCAGAACGAGGACGCCCTGCGCGTGGACGAGGCCGTCACCGAATGGTTCCAGCGCCACCTCGCAGGGGAACGGGAGGCCGCGTGACAATTAGTCCACAGTAGACAGTCGCGTATTGGGTGGTGCGGGGTAGCCTGGCGGTGGTCGGGCGGGACGCGTGGCCGTCAGCCAGTCGTCGATGGCTCGGGCGCGCCGCGAAGCGCCCCACACCGTGGATCATGCCGCACAGGCAACCCATCCGTCCGAACCCACCGGTCGTCGCGACCTGCGCCGCAGTCGCCGCCGCGGGCCGCACTCCTGCTGGGACCACCTGCTGCTCGCCCCGCTCTGGCCACTGCACGGCGCCAACCTGGGCACCCTGCTGCGCACCTGCGACGCGGTCGGCGCCTGCCTGGCCGTGCCGAGGCACCCGTGGGTGCCCGAGGCCCTGGCCAGGGGCACACCCTGCGGCACCGCAGCTGCGTGCGCTGGGTCAACGCCCCGGGGCGCTGGCTTGCCGATCAGCGCGCGGCCGGGACCACGCTGGTGGCGGTGGACTGGCGGAGGGGCGCCGCTGGCTGACCTGTCTGCGGCACGGGGACGCACGGTGGTGCTGCTCGGTCACGAGCAACACGGCGTGCCACCCGAGGCGCTGCGCTTGGTGCACCAGGTGGTGGAGATCCCCATGGTGGGCACCAGGCTGAGCCTCACCGTGGCCGTCGCGGGCTCGCTGGTCGCCTACCGGCTGGCCGGATTGCTCTGACCTGCACCGTTGCCGTCACCTGGGCACCGAAGTGTGAATTTCACGGCGGACAGGGCAAGCTGTGCGCGTGTCCAGTTCGCGTGGTGCCCTTCCCGTGTTCCTGTCCGCGGTGGTGCGAAGGCCGAAGGTCATCGGCGCGCTCATCCCGAGTTCGCCCGCCCTCGCGCGCCGCCTGGCCGCGGTCGTGCCCAGCACCGAGTCCCCCGTGGTGGTGGAGCTCGGCGCGGGCACCGGCGCGGTGAGCACCGCGATCGCGCGCAGGATGCCGGAGTCGGGCAGGCACGTGGCCGTGGAGCTGGACGGCGAGTTGGCCGCGCACCTGCAGGAGGCGTTCCCGCGCATCGACGTGGCGCACGCCAATGCCATCCACCTGGACACCGTGCTGGCCGAGCGCGGGCTGGACAGCGTGGACGCGGTGGTCGGCGGACTGCCCTGGTCGCTGATCGGGCCGCCCCAGCAGCAGCGCATCCTCGACCACGTGGCCAAGGTCCTCGCCCCGAACGGGGCGTTCACCACCTTCGCGTACCTGCACGCCCTGCCGCTGGGCGGCGCGCGGTCGTTCCGCGAACTGCTGGAGGCCACCTTCGACGAGGTGCTGCCCACCCGTGTGGTGTGGCGCAACTTCCCGCCCGCGCTGACCTACGTCTGCCGCAGGCCGCACCGGTCCTGAAGACCGCAGGGCCGTGGGAGCGTCCCTGCACGCTCCCACGGCCCCACCCCCGCCCCCGCCGGATCAGCTCACCAGTTGCGCCCCGCGCGCAGCGATCGGGCCACCGCCACCACCGCCGACCAGGGCGGCAGGTCGCCGCCCACGGTCGGGTGGATCACCCAGCGGGTGTCCTCGGTGCTCGCGATCGGTGCGGGCAGCGTCAACGTCCCGGTCAGGAACTGCATGTCCACGCCGGGGTGCCCCAACTCGGCCTGAACCAGCTGCCGGGTGGAGGTCCTGGTCGCGAGCTGGGTGAGCAGCACCCACCTCGGCCGGTGGTGGGCGACCGCCAGCACCGGGCCGGCCAGCATGCCGATGCCCAGCATCGCCTGCACCTCGGCGGCGAAACCGGCCCGCATGGCAATCGCGTCCACGACCTCGCCCAGTCGCAGCACCACCGTGCCGGTGTGCGCCTCGTACCTGGCCGGCCAGCCGTAGAGCCGCTGGTAGGTCTCCGCGATCTCGGTCAGCCGCTGGCGTGACACAGCGCCCTGCTTGGTCTCATCCGTCAACGTCATGATCGCTCACCGACTCCTGAGGTCGAACGCACAAGGGGTTGGACTGGATCACCGCACGTCCTCACCGCGCAGGTGGGCCAGCGCGCGCCGTCGCCCGGCGATCGCGTCGGCCAGCAGGAACGGGTCGGACACGGTCCGGTGCCACGGGTACGGCCACCGGTGGGCCGAGGCGGTGGTGGTGCCCGCCTGGCGCGCTTGCCGTCTCATCGCGGGTCGGCGGGCCGCCTGGGCCGCAGCGGCCCGGGACTGAGCGGTCCAGGTCCCGTCGGCCCCGGCTTGACCGGGCCGCTGGGCGGGGTCTGCAACGCGGGCCGGTAGCCGCAGTGGAAGTCGCGGGTCATCGTGTTCTCCTCGGGTTGCCAGGTGGTGGGGTTGGCGGTAAACAGCCAACCTCCTCACCCCGGCATTGGTCACGAGCGGCGGAGGAGATTTCCGCTGGGCTAATCAATGAGCCGTCGAGCTGCGGCAACGTCAATGGGTTGAGGATTCTTGTGCACGCTGTGCACAAGAACGGTGGCCGCCATGCATGAACCGACTCAGAGACGCTCTCTACCTGCGGATCCTTCATGTTGAACGCGCTGTGTCGTGCATATCACTCTGTGTTGAACACGTCGCCGAGACGTCGGTGAATGCGTACCTGGCGAATTCCTGTGAACGCTGGTTCGGATCTTGTACTGCATAACCCGCTGGGTGATCCTGGTTGTGGTGATGTCGGGGAGGAGAGCCTTGTGGCGCAGTCCAAGCGGCCTGGCGACAAGTCAGATCGGGATGCACTTCGCGAGTTGATGATTTCCCAGCGTCGCACAATGGAAGAGGTCGCGGACGAGTTCCGCGCCCGCTGGCGGTTCTCCCCGCTGGCCGCCTACCGCTACGCGCTCGGACTGACCCAGACCGAGGTGGCCCGCCGCTACAACGAGATCACCGGCGATTCCGCGGCCCGTATGGACGCCAGCGTGCTGTCCAAGCTGGAGCAGTGGCCCGCGATCAGCGGCAAGCGGCCCACCGTGCACAACCTCGCGGTGCTCGCCGAGGCGTACGGCACCCAGCCCTGCCGACTGGTCGCCGCCGCGGACGTGGGCAAGTTGCCCGCGGTGGACCGACTGGTGCTGGGGCTGGACGCCCCGCCGCGTCCCCCGCGGGCCGTACCGGTTCACGGCCTGTCCTCGATCCCGCTGCCGCGCTCGGTCACGCCGCCGCCACCGGTGATCGAGGACTCGGAGCCCGAGCAGGACGCGGGCAGACGTCGCGCCCTGTTGCAGCGCCTGCTCAGCAGCACCGGCACCACCCTGGCCCCGCCGCTGCTCGACGCCGTGGAGCAGGCCCGCCGCGCCATGGACGACACGCTCTGCTTGGGCACGGTCTCGGTCACCAAGATCGACCTGATCGAGGAGGGCGTGGCCAACCACCTGCGCGCCTACACGCACACCCCGCCGCTGCCCATGCTCGGCATGATCATCGCCGACTTCCTTGAGGTGCGGCACCTGTCCTCGGTGCGCCAGCCCGCGAGCATCCAGGTGCGACTGAGCCAGGTCACCTCCATGCTCGCCACGCTGGCCGCCGACGCGCTGATGAAGTGCGGGCAGGTGGCCGACGCGCACGCCTGGTACGGCACCGCCAGGCTGGCCGCCGACGACGCGGGCAACCCCCGGCTGCGGGCCCAGGTCCGCGCGCAGGCGGCGATGCTGCCCTACTACTTCGGCAGCCTCACCGACACCATCCGGCTGGCCCGCGAGGCGCAGACCATCTCGGCGGCCAGCCCCTGCTCGGCGACCACGCTGGCCGCCGCAGCCGAGGCGAGGGCCCTGGCGCGCATGGGGCAGCACGACCGGGCCGAGCAGGCCCTGCGCCGGGCACAGGAGTTGTTCGAGCGCACCGGGTCCGCCGACACCGACGAGGCGTTCGTGTTCTCCGAGAAGCGGCTGCTGTTCTACCTCTCGGGCACGCTGACCTACCTGCGCCAGACCCGCCGCGCCGACCAGGTGCAGCACCAGGCGCTGAAGCTCTACCGGGGGACCGGCGGGGTGCTCGACCCCGCGCTGGTGCAGCTGGACCGCGCCGTGTGCCTGGCCAGTGACGGCGAGGTCGCCGACGCGGCCCAGCTCACCACGCACACGTTGGCCACGCTGCCCGAGCAGCACCGGACCAGCATCGTCTACACGCGGGTGCGCGACGTGATCGAGGCTGTGCCGCACCGCTACGAACGGCACCGCTCGGTGGACGAACTGCGCGGCCTGCTGGCCACGTCGGTGGCCGCACGATGAGCGAGCTCGCGAGCGAGGTGCGGCGATGAGTGCGACGCACATGCCGCCGCTGGCCGAGGTGGACTTCACCGAACCGACCACGCGGCGGACCCTGGCGCTGGCCTGCCTGCACGCGGGCATCGACGACAGCGACGCGATGCTGCTGCGCCACCAGACCAACGCCGTGTACCTGCTGCGCGGCGCGGGGATCGTCGCCAAGATCGCCAGGCCGGGCGGGGAGCTGACCACCGTCAGCAGGACGGTCAGCCTGGTGAAGTGGCTGTCCGGGCAGGGTTTTCCCACTGTCGGACTGTCCAGGGGCGTGCCGCAGCCGCTGTTCGTCGCGGACAGCGCGGTCACCTTCTGGGACTACCTGCCGCAGACCGCGCCGATGGCCGCCGCCGACTTCGCCGTCCCGCTGCGCCAACTGCACCGCTCGCCCGCGCCGCCGAACCCGTTGCCACCGCTGAACATGGTGGGTGCGATCCGCTGCTCCCTGCACGCCAGCCGCATCCTCACCGAGGACCAGCGCGAGCACCTGCTCGACCGCTGCGACCGGCTGGCCGCCCGCCTCCAGGCGGTGCGCTACCTGTTCCCGCCGGGCCTGGTGCACGGGGACCCCCAGCACCGCAACGCCCTGCACACCGCCACCGGCCCGGTGCTGTGCGACTGGGACAGCGCCCGGTACGGCCAGCTGGAGTGGGACCTGGCCACGGTGGAGATCCACTGCCGCCGGTTCGGCTACCCCGAGCAGGAGTACACCGACTTCGCCCGCGCCTACGGCCTGGACATCCGCGAGTGGACCCACTTCGACACGATCCGCGACCTGCGCGAACTGCGGATGATCACGACCAACGCGCGCAAGTGCACCCCGGGCAGCCCTGGCGCCGCCGAGGTGGTCAACCGGGTGCAGCGCTGGGGCCGCGCCGAACCCCACCGCTGGAGCATCCTCTAGCCGGGACTCGCCCACGGGTGAGCGGGACTGGCCCGCGCCAGAGCGGGACTCGCCGACGGCTGGGCGGGACTCGCCGGTGCTCGCCCGCGACAAGCCGCCCCCACCCGCGAGTCCCGCTCTCCAGCGTGCGAGTCCCGCCCTGGGGAGCGCGAGTCCCGCCCACAGTTGCGCGAGTCCCGTTCTCAGGTGCATGAGTCACACCCAACGGGAAGTCGGGCACGATCGCGCAGGCGCGCTGAAGTGGCTGGTCAGGGCGTCGACTCATCCTCCAGGATGATCTGCAATCCCACTTTTGGTCAGTACCTCGGTCCCAGAAGCCGACGCGCCCGCGCGGGATCGCAGGCACGATGGTCGGCATGACCAAGCCCTTGCACGACCTGCGGGTGTTCCTCAGCGCGCTGCGCCGCAGACCGGCTGCCATCGGTGCGATCGCACCAAGCGGTCCGACCCTGGCCGGGTTGCTGGCCTCGGTGGCACCGTCCACAGGGGAGCCGGTGGTCGTGGAGCTGGGGCCGGGCACGGGCTCGGCGACCAGGGCGCTGGGCCGCAGGTTGCCCGCCACGGCACGGCACCTGGCCGTGGAGATCGATGGTGAACTGGTGGAGCACCTGCGCACGGCGCACCCCGGCCTGGAGGTCGTGCACGGTGACGCGGCGCACCTGGCCAAGCTGCTGGCGGAGCGGGACGTGCAGCAGGTGGACGCGGTGATCAGCGGCCTGCCCTGGGCGCTGTTCCCGGAGGAGTTGCAGCGGGCGATCCTGGAACAGGTCGGTGCGGTGCTGGCGCCGGGCGGGGCGTTCGCGACCTTCGCCTACGTGCACGCCCTGCCGATGGGCCGGGCGAGGCGGTTCCGCGCGCTGCTCGCGGAGAGTTTCGACGAGGTCATCGTGACCAGGGTGGTGTGGGCCAACGTGCCGCCCGCGATCAGCTACATCTGTCGGCGGCCAGTCGTGCGGACCGATGCCGGCTGACCTGCTCGGCGGCTTGCCCGCCCCGCTGGTGCTGCTGGTCGCGGGCGGTTTCGTGGTGGTGGAGGCGGCGCTGGTGATCGGCGTGGTGCTACCGGGGGCCAGCGCGCTGCTCACCCTGGGCGTGCTCACCCAGGCCGGGCTCGTGCCGCTGCCGGTCTCCGTGGTGACGGGGGCGCTGGCGGCCTTGGCGGGCAGCCAGGCGGCCTACGCGTTCGGCCGGTGGCGACCGCACGCGTTGAGCAACCGCTGGCTGGCGCACCCGCGCGCGGCCAGGGCCAGGCAGTTGCTGGCGCGGTTCGGCGGGGCGGCCGTCCTGCTGGGGCAGTGGGTGGTCGGCGCGCGCACCCTGACGCCCCGGCTGGCGGCGGCCTCGGGGCTGCCCTACCGGCGGTTCCTGCCCTGGAACCTGCCGTCGGCGGCGGTGTGGGGGACCGTCATGGTGCTACTGGGGTATGCGGCGGGCGAGGCGTACCAGCGGGTGTCCTGGGTGTTGGCGGTGGTGGCGGCGGGCCTGCTGGTGCTGCTCGTGCTGGTGGCCCGGCGCTGGCTGCGGCGCAATCCGCTACCGGGGGAGGTCGTGACCGATACCCCGGTACGGGTCGAGGGATCGCTCCGCTGAGTGACGACCGGGCACCTGCCCGGGCAATACGGTCTTGGCCATGGAGAAGGTGGAGGTCCAGGACTGGCTGGACAAGGGCCTGGACGCGGTACGGGTGGTGGTCTGGACCGGGGTCGAGGGCGACCAGGCCGACCGGGACCGGATGAAGCTGACCGTTCCGCAGCTCAGCCAACGGCAACTGCTGTTCCTCGGGGCGGCCGCGGCCATGGCGGGCATGCTGGGGATCGCGGCCTTCGGGCTCAACGGGTTCTTCCGGGCGGCCACCCAGCTCGGCGCGATGTTCTGCCTGCTGGCGGCGGCGATCTACACGGGCTTCGTGGCCCGGCAGCAGCCGCTGATGGCCTGGCGGATCTGCAGCCTGCTGGTGCTGGTCGGCACGGTGGTCGGCGGGGACGCCGAGCTGCTGCTCTGGCTGGTCTACATGTACGTGCTGGCGTTCGTCGCCTACCTGCACAAACCCTGGATCGTCGGGGCCACCGGCGTGCTGTCCGGGGTGGTGCTGCTGTTCAGCATGACGCTCCTCGGGCGCAACAGTCCCACCGGCGTGCTGTTCGCCATCGTCCTGCCGATCGTCGTGGGCACGCTGGCGGGCTCGCTGAACCGCACTCGCCGGGAACTGGCCCTGCACCAGCGGGCCTCGGCGCAGTCCGACGCCGACCGGGCGCGGCTGGAGGAGCGGGCCCGCATCGCCCGCGAGATGCACGACATCGTGGCGCACCACATGTCGATGATCGTCGTGCGCTGCGAGACTGCCCGCTACCGGCTGGCGGACGTGCCGGAGCCCTGCGTGGAGGAGTTCACGGGCATCGGCGAGGCGGCCCGCTCCGCGATGACCGACATGCAGCGGCTGCTCGGTGTGCTGCGGGGTGCGGACCAGGCCCCGGACATGGCCCCGCAGCCGGGGCTGACCGAGCTGACCGAGCTGGTGGACAGCGCGCGCGGCGCGGGGGTGGACGTCGCGTTGGAGGTGTCCGTGGACGGCGAGGTGCCTGCCGCGGTCGGGCTCACGGCGTACCGGGTGGTGCAGGAGGGGCTCACCAACGCGGGCAAGCACGCGCCGGGCGCGCCGGTCTCGGTGGAGGTGCGGCGCGAGGGCACGGTGCTGACCGTGACGGTGCGCAACGGGATCAGCCCGCGCCCGGTGGCCGAGCAGCAGACCGGGGGCCACGGGCTGGTCGGCATCACCGAACGGGTCAAGCTGCACGGCGGGGTCGTGCACTCCGGGCCCACCGAGGACGGCGGCTTCGTGCTGCGTGCCACGATCTTGCTGGAGGTGCCGAAGTGATCCGGGTGCTCGTGGTCGACGACCAGGCGATGGTCCGCGAGGGCTTCTCCGCGCTGCTGGCGGCGCAGGAGGACATCGAGGTGGTCGGCACGGCCGAGAACGGGGAGCAGGCCGTGCGGCTGGTGGCCGAGCGGCTGCCGGACGTGGTGCTGATGGACGTGCGCATGCCCGTGCTGGACGGGCTGCGCGCCGCCGAGCGCATCCTGCTCGCGCACGGCTGCCAGGCCAAGGTGCTGATGCTGACCACCTTCGACCTGGACGACTACGTGTACGAGGCGCTGCGGGTGGGGGCCAGCGGGTTCCTGCTCAAGCACGCGCCCGCCAGCGAACTGGTCACCGCCGTGCGGGTGGTGGCCGAGGGCGAGGCCCTGCTGGCGCCCTCGGTGACCCGGCGGCTGATCCACGACTTCGTGCGGGCCCAGCCCACCGGGCGGGCGCTGCGGGCCAGGCCGGACTCGCTCAGCGCGCTGACCGCGCGGGAGACCGAGGTGCTGGTGCTGGTCGCGCAGGGCCTGTCCAACGCCGAGATCGCGACCGAGCTGGTGCTGGCCGAGCAGACGGTCAAGTCGCACGTCAGCCGGGTGCTCACCAAGCTGGCGCTGCGGGACCGGGCGCAGGCGGTGATCGTGGCCTACGAGTCGGGGCTGGTCGCGCCGACCCGCTGACCGAGTGGCGAGCGGCCTAGTTCTTTCGTCGGTTGTCCACCTGGGTGAGCGCTGGGCAGGATCGTCAGTCGTGAGAACTTCTCGGATGGTTGCCGTGCTGGCCGCGTTCGTCGCCTTGCCGCTGGCCGCCCCGCTCGCGGCGGCCGCGGCGCCGCCCGGACCGGTTTTCGCCGACGGCCAGGCACAACCGGTGTTCGACCCCAACGACGTGGTGCGCCAGGACGTGTTCGTGCGTGTGCCGGTGGACAGCGACGCCGACGGCAAGCCCGACGAGATCCACGTGCAGCTGACCCGGCCGAGGGCCACCGAGCAGGGCCTGAAGGTGCCCTCGGTGTACCAGATCAGCCCGTACTTCGCGGGCGGCAATGAGGTCGCGAACCACAACGTGGACGTGGAGTTGCACGTTCCGGGACCCAACGCGGGCCCGATCTCCTCCCGCTACGACGCCTACTTCCTGGCCCGTGGCTTCGCGATGGTCTACGCGGAGTCGTTGGGCAGCGGCCAGTCCACCGGCTGCCCGACCACCGGCGGCCGCAACGAGACCGCGGGCGGCAAGGCCGTCGTCGACTGGCTCAACGGCCGCGCCACCGCGCGCGACGCGGCGAACAAGCCGGTGACCGCCTCCTGGTCCACCGGCAAGGTCGGCATGATCGGCACCTCCTACAACGGCACACTGCCCAACGCCGTTGCCTCCACCGGGGTTCAGGGCCTGGAGGCCATCGTGCCCATCGCCGCCATCTCCAGCTGGTACGACTACTACCGCGACTCCGGGGCCGTCGTGGCCGCGGGCGGCTACCAGGGCGAGGACGCCGACGTGCTGGCCCGCTACGTCTACACCAGGGCCGACCGCGAGATCTGCAAGCCGGTGATGGCCAAGCTGGAGCGCGAGCAGGACCGGATCACCGGTGACTACAACGAGTTCTGGGACGAGCGCAACTACCTCAACGAGGTCGGCTCCGTGCACGCCGCCGTGCTGGAGGCACACGGGCTCAACGACTGGAACGTCAAGCTCAAGCAGGCCGCCCAGTGGTACGCGGCGCTGCGCGAACACGGTGTGCCGCACAAGCTCTGGCTGCACCAGAGCGCGCACACCGACCCGATCAGCCTGCGCAAGGACGAGTGGCTCAAGGCCCTCAACCGCTGGTTCACCCGGTACGTCTACGGGCAGCGCAACAACGTCGAGGCGGAGCCGCGCCTCACCATCCAGCGCGAGGACCTGAGCTGGACCGACGAGGCCGAGTGGCCCAACCCGGCCGCCGCCGACGCGGTGCTGCGCCCCTCGGCGGGTGGCCGGACCCAGGGCGGGCTCGCGGCCCAGCGCTCGGGCCACGCCGTGGAACAGCTCACCGATGACGCCACGAAGACCGCCGAGCAGCTCACCGACGCGGCGAGTTCGGTCAACCGGCTGTCCTACGCCACCGCGGCGACCAACAAGCCGCTGCGTGTCAGCGGAACGCCTGGCCTGCGCGTGAAGGTGGCCTTCGACAAGCCCGCGGCCAACCTCACCGCCCTGCTGGTCGACCGCGGCCCCGACGGCAGGAACAAGATCATTACCAGGGGCTGGACCGACCCGCAGAACCGCGACAGCCTCTGGGACAGCCAGCCGGTGCGGCCCGGCGAGTCCTACTCCCTGCAGATCCGCTTGCAGCCCAAGGACTACGTGCTGCCCGCCGGGCACCGGTTCGGGCTGGTGCTGCTGTCCAGCGACCACGACTTCACGCTGCGGCCCAAGCCGGGTACCGGGCTGTCGGTGGACCTGGCGGGCACGGCGCTGACCCTGCCGCTGGTCGGCGGGGCCGCCGCGCTTCAGTCGGCGACCAGCCCCGCCCGGTAGGCGTAGGCGACGGCCTGCGCGCGATCGCGCAGGCCCGCCTTCGCGAACAGGTGGTTGACGTGGGTCTTGACCGTGGCCTCGCTGACCACCAGCCGACGGGCGATCTCGGTGTTGGACAGCCCGGCCGCGATCAGCCGTAGCACGTCCACCTCACGCGGGGTGAGCCCGTCGGCGGGTTCGGCGGCAGGCCTGCGGGACGGCCCGCCCGCGGCCGCCTCGACCAGCCTGCGCTGCACCTCACCGTCCAGTGTGGACTGACCGGCCGCCGCCGCGTGCAGCGCGCGGGCGATCGCCTCCGCGTCGGCGTCCTTGGTCAGGAAACCCCGTGCGCCAGCGCGCAAAGCCGCGAGCACCGACTCGTCGTCGGTGTAGGTGGTCAGCACCACGACCTCCGTGCCCGGGTGCTCGGCGCGCACTCGCGTGGTGGCCGCCACCCCGTCGGTGCGTGGCATGCGCAGGTCCACCAGCAGCACGTCGGGCTGGAGCCGGGCCACCAGCTCCAGGGCCTGCTCGCCGTCGGCCGCCGCGCCCACCACCTCGATGCCCGGCAGCAGCCCCAGCAGGGTGGTCAGCCCCTCCCGCACGACGGTCTGGTCATCGGCCAGCACCACTCGCAGTGCCGTCACGCCGGGACCACCAGCCGAACCTCCCACCCGTCCTCCTTCGGTCCGGTCCACAACTGCCCGCCGATCAGCTCGGCGCGTTCGCGCATGCCCAGCAGACCGTAGCCGCCCTTGGTCCCGGTCGGCGCGGGACGCCCCGGCCGGTCGGCGACCGTCAGCACCGTGCGCCCGTCCTGGTAGTCCAGCTCCGCGCGGACGGGAGCGCCCGGCGCGTGCTTGCGCGCGTTGGTCAGCGCCTCCTGCGCGGTGCGGTACAGGGCGGTCGCGGCCTCAGCGGGCAGCGCACGGGGCGTGCCGTGCACCGCGAACTCCGCCGCAGCCCCGGACTCCAGCCGGAACGCCGTCACCAGGTCGGCGATCGCCCGCTCGTCGGGCACCGTGTCCTCACGCAGCGCCGCCACCGCCCGGCGCGCCTCCGCCAGCCCGTCGGCGGCCAGCTTCTGCGCCCGCGTCACCTGGTCGACCGCCTCCTGGCTCGCCCCGTCGCGCACCAGCATCAGCCGCGCGCCCTGTAGGTTCAGCGACAGGCCCGCCAGCGAGTGCGCCAGCACGTCGTGCACCTCGCGGGCGATGCGCGCCCGCTCGGCCAGCGCCGCCGCCCTGGTGTGCTCCTCGATCGCGGTCTGCTTGCGCGCCAAGGAAACCTCGGCCTGCTCCAGCTGCTCCTCGCGGGCCCGCCGGTTGGTGGCCGCCAGCACTAGGACCAGCACACTGGCGCCCATCCCGGCGGCCAGCACCGGCTGGTTGTCGAACACCAGGAACGGCAGTCCCGCACCGACGATCGCGATGCCGACAGCCACCAGGCCCACCACCCTGGGCTGCTGGTAGCGCACGGCGACCCGGGCCGCCCAGAACAGCACCGCCACGGTGCCGCCCACTGGCGTGATCATCCACAGCAGGGCGCCCGAGCCGACGAACACCAGCAGCCCCACCGAGGACAGCAAGGCCGGGGCACGCACCGGCAGGGGCACCAGCGTCAGGTTGGACAGCACCACCAGGACCATCAGCGCCATCGCCACGCCCTGGTTGGCGAACCTGAACTCGGCGATCCGCAGCAGCGGCCAGGTCGTGCCCAGCACCAGCAGTGAAGGGGCCAGCCGCAACAGCGTCAGCAGGGCCACGTTCGCCCTGCCATGGGGAACGAAGCCCTGCCACGGTCGTCCGGTCACGGCACCATCATGCACGGCGCGCGGCCAGCGGCATCCTCAGCTGCTGCGCGCGGTAGAACACCATCAGGTTCTGCACGCCGATGCTCAGCCCGAAGGTCAGCAGCATCGAGGCCGTGGTCAGCGTGCCGCTCACGCCCAGTGCCGCGGCCAGGAACCCGGCGCCCACCCGCACCGCGATCGTGCTCAGCCACAGCACGAGGGTCAGCGGGGAGCCCTTCTGGTACAGCCCGCCGTCCCTGATCGACAGCCGGGTGCTGGCCCCGCGCGCCGCGCCCAGGCCGATCAGCAGCAGCACGTCCACCGCGAAGAACCCCAACTCGCCGGCGGAGGCCGTGCTCATCGCGGTGCTGGCCGAGAACAGGCCGATGGCGACCAGGATCGCGGGCATCAGCACCAGCGAGCGCTGCGTCACCGGGGCGCCCACCACCTGCTTGCCGATCACCCGGATCACGACGAACGCGCCGATCAGGATCGCCGGGACCAGGTTGAGCGAGGACATCGTGACTCCTTGGAACTCCGCTGCTCCCCAGGTGGGAGCGGCACTGCACCAAGACTGCTCGGCGGGGGCGCGGAAATCCTCGGTCCCCGGGTGGGACCGAGGTGGAACCGCGGCCTCCACCCTGGGGTGGAGAGCGCGGCAGCGTAGCCCAGGCCACCGACAACCAGCCCCGTCCAGCCCCGCGGAACCCCGAGTTGTCCACACCCACCCGATTCGTCCACAGTTCCCGGATCACCCCCTGCGCCCGCCGTGCCCCCGGCGGACCGTGGAGGCATGACCACTCCACTGCGAGCCAGCGTCCACCTGAACGACCTGGGCGGGCTGCTCTCCGGCCTGCCCGCCCTGGTGGGCTTCCACCCCGAGGAGTCCTTGGTACTGCTCGGCATGCGCGGTCGTGACCCGTGCGTGGTCGAACTCGTCCTGCGGGTGGACCTGCCACCGCCGCAGGAGTGCCCGCGCGTGCTGGAGCGCCTGCTGCTCCCGCTGCGCTCGCAGTCGGTGGGCTCCGTCGTGGCCGTGGTGGTCAGCGAGCACGCCCCCGACCGCCACCGCCAGGTCGCCGACGAACTGCGCGCGGCCCTGGCCGAGGCCGGGATCCGCCCGGTGCGAATGCTGTGGGCGAACTCGGTCCGGCACGGGGCGGCGTGGGGCTGCTACGGGGACTGCCTGTGCGGCGGCACGCTGACCGAGCCGGACAGCTCGGTGCTCGCCACCGCGCTGACCGCCGCGGGCAAGGTCACCTTCAGCTCCCGTGAGGCACTGGCCAGGATGCTCGACCCTGAGGACGAGGACGTCCTGCGCCGTCGCGGTCAGCAGCTCGACCTCGCGATCGCCGAGGACAGTTCCACCCCGGCCGAGCACTTCGCCCGGGTGCGCCGCGCGCTCGCCGGTGACAGCCTGCCCACTGCGGACGAGGAGGTGGTCGCCCTTGGCATGGCGCTGTCCGACTACCGGGTTCGCGACGCATGTCTGGGCTTCTGCCTAGGTGAGGACTCCTCACGTGCCGAACGGTTGTGGCTGGCGCTCGCCCGCGCCCTGCCCGCGCCCGAACTCGCCGAGCCCGCCCTGCTCTACGGCGTGTGCGCCTACCTGCGCGGTGACTGCACCACCGCAGCCATCGCCCTGGACCGGGCAGAGGAAGCACTGCCCGACCACAACCTCGCCATCCTGCTGAACCAGGCCATCGTGCTGGGGCTGCCGCCGCACCGGATCCGCACCATCGTGGCCGACACCGCCGCCGACGCCGAACTGGATCTGCGGGAGGCTGATGGCACGATCTGATCAGCGCCCCGGTGCTGGGTGAGGAACCCGATCTGGTCGGCCGCCGCCTGCTCGAACAGCGGTCCCTGGTGCACCAGGGCGGCGCAGTGGAACTGCCGCTCTGCGCCGTGGGCCTGCAACAGGGCACCCGAGTCGGGCTCACCCACCAGTGGGACGAGCCGCGCAGCCGATCCGCAGGGCGAGGGCCGCCAGCGCCCTGAGCTGGGGTAGCAAGCGCTTGCGCACCAGGCCGAGGTAGGGCACCTGCGACACCACTGCCCGCGCCCCGGGATCCCGGGCGGCCAGGGTGAGCACGTGGCAGCCGCTGAACGAGGTGCCCCACAGGGCGATGCGCTCGGCGCCGACCCCAGGCAGGTCGCGCGCGAACCCCAGCGCGGCCCGCCAGTCGGCGAGCTGCTCCGGTACGTCGACCACCTGGCGCGGTAGGCCTTCGCTGGCGCCGAAGCCGCGGTAGTCGAAGGCGAGCACGGCCATGCCCGCCTCGGCGAACCGGCAGGCGCAGGCATCCAGCCCGGCCTCGCGCACGGCGCCGTGGCTGCGGAAGGTCACGTCCTCCCTGGTCACCGGCGGACGGTGGGTGTCCAGGAACCGGGCCGTACCCGCACGCAGGGTCTGCCGGGGGGCAGCCACAGGCCCAGTGGCAGCTCCTCGCCGTCACGGGTGGGGATCCGGTACTCGTGCGGCCCGGGCCGGGGCGCCGCGTGCGCAGGAAGCCGCCCAAGCCGGTGAATGCCTGCCGCACCCAGGCCCTGGCTGCCAACTCTGCTGTGGCGGCGAGCAGTCCGAGCACGGCCAGCGGGGGCGCGAGGCCGCAACATCCACAGCAGGGCCGCGGGCGAGGGCCACCGCCACGACAGCGGTCAGGTCGCGCGCCAGCACGGGCATGGCTCTCCTCGACCTCCACGGGCACCTGTGTGGCTGCGTTCGGGTGAGTGACCGGGTTCGGTTTGGCCGGATACTTGCTACTGTCGAGTAGGTATCGGCAACGTGAGGTGAGGCGCCATGACCGACTCCGCTGAGGACACCGTCACCGCGTTCCTGGCTGCGCTGGAGGACCTGGACGTGGACCGAGCGCTCAGCTACGCGGCGCCCGGCATCGTCTACCAGAACGTGCCGCTGCCCGCCGCGCGCGGGATCCGCGCCGTGGGCGGGCAACTGCGGGCGATGGCCAAGGTGGGCAGCGGCTTCGAGGTGCGCATGCACAGCATCGCCACCAAGGGGACCACCGTGCTCACCGAGCGCACGGACGTGCTCAAGGTGGGCCCGGTGGCCGCCGAGTTCTGGGTGTGCGGCACCTTTGAGGTGCACGAGGGCCGCATCACCCTGTGGCGCGACTACTTCGACTGGCCGACATTCCTGTTCAGCTGGCTGCGCGGGGCGGTGCGAGCGGTGCTCAGGACACCAGCTCGGCGATCTTCCTGATCGCGGTCACGTCACCCTGCACGAGCAGGGTCGTGATCACGGTCTCCTGCCAGGCGGGCAGTTCGGCGCGGATCTTGTCGGCCGGACCGATCAACGCCACGTCCTCCACCAGCGCGGTGGGCACCGCGGCGATGGCGTCCTTCTTGTTGCCCGCCAGGTAGAGCTCCTGGATGAGGTCGCACTCCTTCTCGTAGCCAAGGCGCGCGATGACGTCGCGGTGGAAGTTGGCCCCCTTGGCCCCCATGCCGCCCACGTACAGCGCGATGAACGGCCGGATCAGGTCGGCCGCCTGCTCCACGTCCTCGTGCACCAGCACCGGCACGCTGGCGGCCACCTCGAAGTCGGCCAGGGTGTGCCGTGCCCCGGGCTTGGCGAAGCCCTGGGCCAGTGCCTCACGGTAGAAGGCGTCGGCCTTGGGGGAGAAGAAGAGCGGCAGCCAGCCGTCGGCGATCTCGGCGGCCAGCGCCACGTTCTTCGGGCCCTCGGCGGCCAGGAAGATCGGGATGCTGGGGCGCAGCGGGTGCACCGTGGGCTTCAGCGGCTTGCCCAGCTTGGCCCCGCCGGGGTGCGGCAGGGTGAAGAACTCGCCCTGGAACTCCACCGGCCGCTCGCGGGCCACCACCCTGCGGATGATTTCCACGTACTCCCGGGTGCGGGCCAGCGGGCGCGGGTAGGGCTGCCCGTACCAGCCCTCCACCACCTGCGGGCCGGAGGCGCCCAGCCCCAGCACGAACCGGCCGCCGGACAGGTGGTCCAGGGTGATCGCGGCCATCGCCGCCGCGGTGGGCGTGCGGGCGGCCATCTGCATGATGTTGGTGGCCAGCCGGATGTTCTTCGTGGCGGCGCCCCACCAGGCCAGCGGGGTCAGCGCGTCGGAGCCGTACGCCTCGGCGGTCCACACCGAGTCGAACCCCAGCCGGTCGGCCTCCAGCACCGCCTCGGCCACCCCCGCGGGCGGCCCGGCCGACCAGTACCCGGTGTGGTAACCCAGCTTCATCTCGTCTCCTCCTACGCCTGGGCGGGCACGACGCCGTCGGCCACCAGTCCGGCCAGTACCGCCTCGCTCAGCGCGGTGGCCGCCGACTGCGGGCGGACCATCACGGTGAACGTGGAGATCAGCCCGTCCGAGTTGACCTGCACCATGTCGATGCCGTGGATCTGCGTCTGTCCCACCCTGGTGCGGAACACCAGCACGTGCGACTCGGGATCGCCCTCGTCCAGGCTGCCCGCGAACTCCCCGACGTAGCGGAAGTCCTCGAAGGTGCGCAGCAGCACCCGGAACAGGGCGGTGACGGCGGCGACGCCCTCGAACGGGCGGAACTTCACCGGGCTGAAGAACTGGATGTCGGGCGCGAACAGCGCGGTGACCGCGTCGAGGTCGCGGTCCTGCACGGCGGCGCGGAGTTGGGCGGCTGCGGACACGATGCCCTCCTAGTCAGAAAATTGACTAGTCGCAGTCTTGCCTAGACAATGTTCTCCGGTCAAGGGAGGTGGGCGGATGGCGTTGCGGCACGCGGTACTGGCCACGCTGCTGGACAGCGAGTACAGCGGCTACCAGCTGGCCAAGGTGTTCGACACGGGGGTGGCCAACTTCTGGCACGCCCTGCCCCAGCAGCTCTACGCGGAGCTGACCAAGCTGGAGGCCGAGGGCCTGGTCACCGGCCGCAGGGTCATCCAGCTCGACCGGCCCAACAAGCGGGTCTACACGGTGACCGAGGCCGGTCTGGCCGAGCTTGTGCGGTTCACCGAGGCGCAGTCCAAGCCCTCGTTCATCCGTGACGACCTGCTGGTCAAGGTGCACGCCGTGGACCGCACCACGGTGTCGGCGGTGCTGGCCCAGTTGGCGGAGCGCGCAGAACAGGCCGAGGCCAAGATCGAGATGTTCGACGGCCTGCTCCGGCAGTTGCGCGGGGACCTGGACGAGCAGCGGTTCCTGCACGAGGGCGAGCGCGTCGGACCGTACCTGACCTGCCTGCGGGGCAGGCGGTTCGAGCAGGAGAACCGCGACTGGTGCCGCGACACCGCGGACCTGCTCAACGCGAGACTGGGAGCACACCGGGATGGGTGAGTACACGCGCTACGTGGCACTGGGCGACAGCCAGACCGAGGGGATCGGCGACGGCGACGAGCTCAGCGGTTACCGGGGCTTCGCGGACCGGCTTGCCGAGCAGATCGCGGCGAGCTCACCGGGCCTGCTCTACGCGAACCTGGCCGTGCGCGGCCGGCTCGCGGGCGAGGTGCGCGCCGAGCAGTTGGCGCCCGCGCTGGCGCTGCGCCCCGACGTGGCCACGGTCATCGCCGGGCTCAACGACGTGATGCGCCCCAAGTTCGACGCGGCCCAGGTGGCCTCGGACCTGGAGGCGATGTTCGCTGGCCTGACCGGGATCGGGGCCCGCGTGGCCTCGGTGACCTTCCCCGATATCGCCCGCATCGCGCCGGTCGCGCGTTCACTGCGGCCCAGGGTGCTCGAGCTCAACGCCAGGATCCGCGAGGCCGCCGCGCGGCACGGGGTCGCGCTGTTCGAGGCGTTCCCGTACTCGGTCACCACCGACCTGCGCATCTGGAGCGCCGACCGCATCCACGCCAGCCCGCTGGGCCACGCCCGCATCGCCGCGGGCCTGGCGCACGCACTGGACCTGCCCGGCAGCGACGACAGTTGGCGCCTGCCCCTGCCCGGCCCGGCGCCCGCCACCACGGTGGTCACCGAACTGCGCTGGCTCGGCGGTTTCCTCGGCCCGTGGCTGTGGCGGCGGGTGCGCGGGGTCTCCAGCGGGGACGGCCGGGTCGCCAAGCGGCCCGACCTGACCCCACTGACGGCCTAGCCCGCCGGGACTCGCCTGCCCCTGGCCGGGACTAGCGTGCGGCTGAGCGGGACTCGCCTGCCTCAAAGCGGGACTAGTGCGCCGGTAGCCGCCCGGACTCGCCTGCCCCAGGCCGGGACTCGTGCGCGGTCGACCGACCCCGTCCCGGCTCGGCGGGACTCGCCTGCTCCAGAGCGGGACTCGTGTGCGGCCGCCCGGGGCTCATGCGCCTCAGAGCGGGACTCGCCTGTCCCGTACCCGGACTCGCGTGCGCCTGGCCGGGACTCGCCTGCCTCAAAGCGGGACTAGTGCGCCGGTAGCCGCCGGGACTCGCCTGCCCCAGGCCGGGACTCGTGCGCGGTCGACCGACCCCGTCCCGGCTCGGCGGGACTCGCGAGCCCCAGCGCGGAACTCGTGCGCCCCAGCGCAGGACTCGTGGGCCCCTGGCCGGGAGCCTGCGCCTGGCCGGGACTCGCTTGCCCTTGGCCGGGACTCGCGTGTCCCGGACCGGGACTCGTGCGCCCCAGCGCGGGACTCGTGGGCCCCTGGCCGGGAGCCTGCGGCTGACCGGGACTCGCGGGCCCCAGGCCGGGAGCCTGCGGCTGACCGGGACTCGCGAGCCGATGGCCGGGACTCGCGTGCCCCGGGCCGGGACTCGCGGGTTGGGGGTCAGAGCAGGTCGGGGCGCTGCCAGTCCTTGCCGTGTACGTGCTGGGACAGCCAGGCGAACACGGTCTCGTACCAGACCTTGGAGTTGCCCGGGGTCAGCACCCAGTGGTTCTCGGTGGGGAAGTACAGGTACTTGCACCGCACCCCGTGCCGCAGCAGGTCGAAGTACAGCCGCATTCCCTCACCGACCGGCACCCGGTAGTCCTTGTCCCCGTGGATGACCAGCATCGGCGTCACGATGTCGGCCACCCGCAGGTGCGGGGAGTTGGCGGCGATCCGCTCCTGGTCGCGCAGCGGGTCGCCCATCTCGCGGATCCAGTAGTACGAGTAGTCCGTGGTGCCGGTGAACGCGTCCAGGTTCCACAGCGAGGCGTGCGTGACGATCGCGTTGAACCGGTCGGTCTGGGTGGCGATCCAGTTGGCCATGTAGCCGCCGAAGGAGCCGCCCATCACCGCCGTGCGCGTGGCGTCGATCTCCGGCCGGGCCACGGTGGCGTCGGTGACGGCCATCAGGTCGGTGAACGGGGCGCCGCCCCAGGCACCCCAGCCCGGCTCGATGAACTCCTGGCCGTACCCGGTGGACAGCGCGGGGTCGGGCAGCAGCACGGCGTAGCCGCGGGCCACCGCCAGCCACGGATTCCACCGCCAGGACCAGGAGTTCCAGCTCATCAGCGGACCGCCGTGCACCCACAGCAGCAGCGGGGCGGGGTTGTCCGCCGAGGCGTCCTCGGGCACGGCCAGCCAGGCGCGCACGGTGCGCCCGTCGGCGACCGTGGTCTCGACCTCGGTGAGGGTGCCCGGCACGCGGTCCACCGCGCCCGGCGCGGGCAGCACCTGACCGGTCTGGTCCGCCTGGCGCGGGTCCAGCCGGACCGGCTGGGCGGGGTGCGCGATGGTGGCCCGCAGCGCGTACAGGGCGGAGCCGTCCGCCGCGACGCACAGGTCGGTGAACGCCCCGCCCTCGGTGAGCCGGGTGATCTCGCCGGAGCCCAGGTCCAGCCGCCACAGCGGGCGGCGACCGCGCTCGTTGCTGGCGAAGTACACCGCGCTGCCGTCCGGCGCGGGCACCGGCTCCTCCGGCCAGTGCGGGAAGTCCGGGGCCAGCTCGGTGATCTGCCCGCCGTCCAGTTCCACCCGGACCAGGGCGTAGCGCGGCGGACCGTCCGCGGTGGACTCGGTGCAGCGCATGCACAGCACGGAGTTCGAGTCCGGCATGAACACCGGGGACACGTAGGAGTAGACGGTCCCAGGCCGGTCCGCCACGTCACCGGCCAGCAGCCGGTCGCCCGCACCGTCGGTGCCGACCAGCCGCACGGTGGAGCGCTCCCCGTACGCCGCGCTGACGTCCACGTCGGCCACGTAGGCGACCCAGCGGCCGTCGGGGCTGATCGCCGCACCGCCGGAGACCCGCCGCTGCCCGCTGGCGGCCAGCTCGGTGGCCTCCCCGGCCCGGCCGCTGGTCTGCTCCAGCGCGGGCAGGGACACCAGCCGCGTGCGGTCCGGCCCGAGGTCGCTGTCCCAGTGCCGCACCGGGTAGTCCTCGTGCAGGATCGCGGTCACCCCGGCGTCCTCACGGGCCTTGCGCCGATCCTTGTCCTGCTGCCCCAGTTCGGCGCCGACCAGGCCGTCGGTGGCCACGACCAGCGCGCCGGTCCGCTCGGCCACGGCGAAGCCGGACACCCCGCCCGCCGGGCCGTAGACCTGCCTGGCCTCCCCGGTGGGCGGCAGCAGCCACAGCGCGCTCTTGTCGCTCTCCTCGCCGGGCTTGGCCTCGGTGTCGGCGCGGGCCGTGACGAACAGCAGCGAGCCGTCCGGGGTGAACTCGGCGCCGCCCTCGCCCTTGGCGGCGCGGGTCAGCCGCTGCGCGGGCCGCTCACCAGCCGGGTCGACCTGCCACAGCGCGCTGCGCCAGGACTTGCCGTCCGGGGCCAGTTCGCTGACGGCCGTGACCAGGCGGGTGCCGTCCGGGGACAGCGCCAGCGAAGCCAGCCGGGGCAGGGCGTTGTAGCTGTCCAGGTCGTTGAAGGGGTGCTCAGTCATTGTCGGCGACCCCCGCCCGCGCACGGGTGAACTCCCAGGCGTCGCCCACGATCGAGGCCAGGTCGGTGTGGGTGGGCTTCCAGCCCAGTTCCTCGCGGGCCCGCTCGCTGGAGGCCACCAGCACGGCCGGGTCCCCGGCGCGGCGCGGGGCCACCTCGGCCGGGATCGGGTGCCCGGTCACCGCACGGCAGGTGTCGATGACCTGCTTGACGGAGAAGCCGAAACCGTTGCCCAGGTTGTAGATCCGGTGCTCGCCCTGGGTGGCGTGCTCCATCGCCAGCAGGTGCGCCTCGGCCAGGTCCACCACGTGGATGTAGTCCCGCACGCAGGTGCCGTCCTCGGTGGGCCAGTCCGTCCCGTACATCTGCACCTGCGCGCGCTGGCCCAGCGCCACCTGTAGCACGATCGGGATCAGGTGGGTCTCCACCGCGTGCCGCTCACCGTAGTTGCCGTACGCCCCGGCCACGTTGAAGTAGCGCAGGCTCACCGCGCCCAGCCCGTGCGCCGCGGCAAAGGAGGTGATGGCGTGGTCGATGGCCAGCTTGCAGGCCCCGTAGGTGTTGGTGGGCCGGGTCGGCGCGGTCTCCAGGATCGGCACCTGCTCCGGCTCGCCGTAGGTGGCCGCCGTCGAGGAGAACACCAGGCGGCCGATCCCGTTGTCCCGCATGGCCTCCAGCAGCCGCAGCGAGGTCACCACGTTGCCGTTCCAGTACAGGCCGGGCTGCTGCATGGACTCGCCGACCAGGGACTTGGCCGCGCAGTGCAGCACCCCGTCGAAGCCCTCGGCAAGCAGGGGACCGGCCACCTCGGCCAGGTCGCCCTCGACGAACCGGGCACCGGCCGGGACCGCGTCCGCGTGGCCGGTGGACAGGTCGTCGACCACGACCACCTCGTGGCCCGCCTCCAGCATCCGGGCGGCGCTCACGCTGCCCACGTAGCCCGCTCCGCCAGTGACCAGCAGCTTCACCGCGAGGTTCCTCGATTCTCGTTGTACGGCAAGGGGTGTGTGTCAGTCCCGGCCCGCGCCGGGGGAGGGCACCGCGACGAACAGCCGCGGCGCGGTGAGCTCGTGCCGCGCGTAGGCGGCGGTGACCGCGCGCTCCACCTCGGCCCGCTGCCCGGCCCGCACCAGCGCGATGGCCGAGCCGCCGAAGCCGCCGCCGACCATCCGGGCGCCCAGCGCGCCCGCCGCCAGCGCGGCCTCCACGGCCACGTCCAGTTCCAGGCAGGACACCTGGTAGTCGTCCCGCAGGCTGGCGTGCGAGGCGGTCAGCTCCCCGCCGATCTCGTCCAGCCGCCCCGATCTCAGCTTGTCCACAGTGGACAGCACGCGTTGGTTCTCGGTCACCACGTGCCGCACCAGGGGGCGCAGCGGCTCGGGCAGCCGGTCCAGCGCACCGGCCAGCCCGGCGGGCTCCAGTTCGCGCAGGGAGGGCAGGCCCAGCAGTCGCGCGGCCTGCTCGCAGCCGCGCCTGCGGTCCCCGTAGGCCGACTCCACCAGCGCGTGCTTGGCCCTGGTGTCGATCACCAGCACCTCCAGCCCCGCGGCCTCGGCGTCGAAGGGCACCTGCTCGGACTCGCCGGAACGCACGTCCAGGAACAGCACGTGCCCGCGCACGCAGCACAGCGAGGCGGTCTGGTCCAGCAACCCGGTCGGGGCGCCGACGAACTCGTTCTCGCAGCGCTGCACCCAGCGCGCGATGCGCGGGCGTCCGGGGCCACCCGGCTGGTCGGGGTCGATACCGGCCAGCCCGAGCAGGGCGAGCGCGGTGGCGCACTCCAGCGCGTGCGAGGAGGACAGGCCCGCGCCGGTCGGCACCGTGCCGGAGATGACCAGGTCGGCCCCGGTGACCGGCACGCCCTCGGCGGCCAGCACCCAGGCGACCCCGGCGGGGTAGGCGGCCCAGCCGCGCGGCGAGCCGGGGCGCAGGTCGGCCACCCGCACCGGCTCGGCCTGCTGGAACTGGCCGTCGTCGCCGAGGCTGGCCACGGTCAGCAGGCCGTCCTCGCGGCGCTGGGCGGCCACGGCCGTCCGGTGCGGCAGCGCGAAGGGCAGCACGTAGCCGTTGTTGTAGTCGGTGTGCTCACCGATCAGGTTGACCCTGCCCGGCGCGGACCACACCCCCTCGGGAGCGTGGCCGTGCAGCTCGGTGAAGGCCTTCTCGGCGCGCTCCGCGGGTGGACTCTGGGGGCTCTGCCCCCAGGGGGCGCTCCCTCGGGCGCTGTGGTCCGTGTTGTCGGCGGACATGCCGGTCGGACGATCCGAGGAACTGATCACCGCGCGTGGACCAGCACTGCGTGCGCGATGGCGGCGTCCAACTTGGCCACGTTGCCCGCGCCGTGCACCTCGACCATGGCCGCGGCGGCGGGGCCGCCCTCGATGCGGACCACGTTGCCCGGGAGCAGGCCCACCGACTTCAGCTCGGCCATCAGGTACTCGTCGCTCTGCACGTGCTCGGCGATCCGGCGCACCTCGACCTGGCCGCCGCCGCGGCGGGCGACCTCGTCCACCCGGACCAGCCCCGGTTCGGCGGGCGGGGCGGGGCGGCCGCCCTCACCGAGCCGGTCCAGGCCGGGGATCGGGTTGCCGTAGGGCGAGGTGGTGGGGTGGCCGAGCAGCGCCACGAGCTTGCGCTCCACGGCCTCGCTCATCACGTGCTCCCACCGGCAGGCCTCGGCGTGCACCTGTTCCCACTCCAGGCCGATCACGTCCACGAGCAGGCGCTCGGCCAGCCGGTGCTTGCGCATGACGGCCACGGCCAGGTCCCGGCCCGCGTCGGTCAGCTCCAGGTGCCGGTCATCGGCGACCACCAGCAGCCCGTCGCGTTCCATCCTGGCCACCGTCTGGCTCACCGTGGGACCACTCTGCGCCAACCGCTCGGCGATGCGGGCGCGCAGCGGTACCACGCCCTCCTCTTCGAGCTCGTAGATCGTGCGGAGGTACATCTCGGTGGTGTCGATGAGGTCGTTCACAACCGTTCCCCTAACGTCGAGAACAATAGTAGTCGCAGGCACCGACAAGTCCCTGGCCACCGGTACCGGGCAGGATGGGGCCGTGCAGCAGCTGATCTCCCCCGAGTCCCTGGCCGACCTGCTCCGCACCGATCCGCCGGTGCTGCTCGACGTGCGCTGGAGCCTGACCGGGCCGCCGGGCGTGCAGGCCTACCAGGAGGGCCACCTGCCCGGCGCCGTGTTCGTTGACCTGGACACCCAGCTGGCGGCCGAGCCCGGCGCGGGCGGCAGGCACCCGCTGCCGGAGCCCGCGCGGCTGCGGGAGGTGCTGCGCGCGGCGGGCGTGCGGGCGAATCACCCGGTCGTGGCATACGACGGGGCCGACGGCTCGGTGGCGGCGCGGGCCTGGTGGCTGCTGCGCTGGGCGGGCCACGAGCAGGTGGCGGTGCTCGACGGCGGCTACGCGGCGTGGACGGCGCTGGGCCTGCCGGTGACCACGGACCTGCCCGACCCGGAGCCGGGGGACGTGGCGGTGGTGCCGGGCGGCATGCCGGTGCTCGACGCCGAGCAGGCCGCGGCGCTGGCGGAACGGGGGGTGCTGCTGGACGCGCGGGCCCCGCAGCGCTACCGGGGTGAGGTCGAGCCGGTGGACCCGCGCGCCGGGCACGTGCCCGGCGCGCTCAACGCCCCGTTCTCCGGCCACCTCGGACCGGACGGCCGCTGGCTGGCCTCCGCCGAGCTGGCCGCGCGCTTCCGGGAGATCGGGGTGCGCGACGGCCAGCCAGTGGGGGCCTACTGCGGCTCCGGGGTGACGGCCTCCTCGGTGGTGCTGGCGCTGGAGCTGGCGGGCCTGGGCCCGGCGAGCCTGTACGCGGGCAGCTGGTCGCACTGGTGCACCGACCCGAGCCGCCCGGTCGCTACGGGATGAACTCGATCTCCGGGTACCTGCTGGACGGCCCGTCCAGCAGCCCGGAGTCGCAGTGCCGCACCTGGAGGTCGAAGAAGGCGTCCAGGTAGGCGCGCTGCGCCGAGGTGGACCGGTCGGCGTCCACGGTGCCGATCGGCGGGACCGCCTTCTCGGCCGGGATCACCTTGGCGCGCACCAGTTGTGCCACGACCTGTTGCAGGTCCGTGTAGCCCATGTGCGCACCGGCGGGCAGGCTCAGCTCCCGGTGCCAGCCGGTGGTGTGCGACCAGAAGCTCGCCCAGGTCGGGTCGTCGCCCCGGCCGTGCGTGCCCGCGCCCATCAACAGGAACGGCCGGTCCAGCCCGCTGTCGGCCACCGAGCCGAACAGCGTGCCGTCCAGGTCCACCCCGGCGGCCACGCGCCGGTCCTCGGTCATCACCTGGGCGGCGGTCGCCCCGCCCAGCGAGTGCCCGAACATGGCCGGGTGGCTCAGGTCCAGCGCCCGGCCGAGTCCGCGCGGCAGCGGGCGCCGCTCCGCGTCGGGGTTGTCGCCGCGGGCCAGCACGGCGAGTTGGTCGAGCACGAACCGCGTGTCGGCCACCCGCACGTCCAGCGCCTTGCCGATGACCTGCTTCTGCTGGGCGGGATCGGTGGGCATCGGCGGCTGCTGGCTCGGCTCCAGGTGCCCGTCGGGGAACTGCACGGCCCCCGCGTCCCCGGGGTGGTCGATGCTGACGACCACGTAGCCGCGGCTGGCCAACTCCTCGACCTGGCTCGCGCCCAGCCCGCGCTCCATCCCGTAGCCGGGGGAGTACAGCAGCACGGGGTGCTCGCCGGGACGGGCCGGTGCGCCGGAGTGTGAGCGGCCCACGGGAAACCGCACCGCGCTCAGGTCGACGTCCAGCGCCTTGGCGACCGCGGCGCGGAAGGCCTCGGTGGTGTTCGTGGGCAGCCACGGCGCCAGCGGATAGCGCTCGGTGTCACGGGCCGGGTAGGTCACGGTGACCATCAGCTCGCGACGGCCCGTGCCGCCCCACGGGTCCTGTCGGTTCTGGTCGACCAGGTGCAGTTCCACGCTGCCCAGCCGCTCGTGGCCGGTCGGCGCGGGCAGTGTGGTCTGGATCGGTGCCGCGGCCGAGGCGGGCACGGCGGTGGCCAGCACGGCGGTGATGGCCGTGACGAGTCCGAGTGCGGTTCTCATCGGAGGAACTCCACTTCCGGGAAGCACGGTGACGGGCCGTCGAGCAGCCCGCTGTCGCGGTGCTTGAGCTGGAGGTCGAAATACGCCGCCAGGTACGCGCGCTGGGCGGCGACCGAGTGGTCCGGGTCGATGGTGCCGATCAGGGGCTTGGCGCGGTCGGCGGGCACAGTGCCCGCGGCGACCAGTTGGCCCAGCACGGGTTGCAGGTCGGTGTAGCTGATGTGCGCCGAGCCGGTGAGCTTGAGGTTCACGTGCCAGCCGCGCAGGTGCGACCAGAACGTGGCCCAGCTCGGATCGGTCGTGCGGTCATGGTCCTGGCTGGCCACCAACAGGAAGGGCCGGTCCAGACCGGAGTCCGCGACGGGGCCGTGGATCGCCCCGTCCAGGTTCGCCCCGACCGCCACGCGTGCGTCCACGGCCATGACCGAGGCGGCGGTGTTGCCGCCCAGCGAGTGCCCGAACATGCCGGTGCGGCTCAGGTCCAGTGCACGGTCCAGACCCGGTGGCAGCGCGCGGTGTTCGGCGTCGGGGTTGCCGCCGCGGGCCAGCACGGCGAGTTGGTCGAGCACGAACCGCGTGTCGGCCACCCGCACGTCGAGCGCCTTGCCGATGTCGGGGTTCGTCGGCTGCTTGCCCGGTTCCACCCGTCCACCGGGGAACTGCACGGCGGGCGCCTCGTGGGTGTGGTCGATGGTGACGACCACGTAGCCGCGGCTGGCGAGGTCCTCGACCTGAGCCGTGCCCAGTTCGCGGACACTGCCGTAACCGGGTGAGTACAGCAGCACCGGGTGACGGCCCGCTGCCGGTGCGCCGGTGTGCGCGTGCGAGTCGGGCAGCGGCACCGCGCTGAGGTCGATACCCGATTGGCTGACCAGCTGGACGAACGCGGGCGCGACCCCGGAGGGCAGCCAGGGCGCGGCCGGGTGCTGCTCGGTGTCCCGCGCCGGGTAGGTGATACTGACCATCAGCTCGCGGTGTGCGGGGCTGTCGGTCCACGGATCGGTCCTGGCCGGGTCGACCAGGTGCAGCTCCACGGTGCCCAGCCGGTCGTGTCCGGTGGGCGCGGGCAGTGTCGGCCGCACCGGTGCCGCGGCGGCGGGTGCCGCCGTCACCAGGGCAGCCGCCACCGCAGCGACCACGGCAGTCGCTGTGCGCATGAATCCCCCTCTAATTCTGTTGTGGTTGCCTCGCCAGGTAGTCGCCGACCGCGACGCCGAAGAGCACGGCCCCGCACAGGAAGAAGCCCTCCACCAGCGCGGTCTGGCCGGTCGACCAGGTGCGCAGCGCGGCGGGCAGCAGTCCCAGGTCCAGCAGCATCTCCTGGCCGAGCCCGTTGATCGCGTGGGCGCCAGGCCCCACGCAGGCGATCCAGCCCAGGGTGGTGAGCAGCCAGCGGGGCACCCCACGCCCCCACGGCCGCACCAGCGCCAGGGCCAGCACGACTCCCAGTGCGCCCATCGCGGCGGCCAGCGGGGCGGGGCCGAACAGCGGCAGTCCGCGGTGGGCCGTGTCGCCGAGCACGGCGGTGCCGCCCAGCGCCCAGTGCACGTTGGCCGCGGTGTAGACGGCCGCCCACGCGCCCGCGGCGTATCCGGACGCGGTGAGCAGGCCCCGCCTCGTGCGGGGCCTGCCGATCGTGCGGATCATGACGTCAACGATGGCGTGCGGACCCCGCCCGGCGCTTCCCTCTGCGGAGGGAACTCGCCGGGTGGGCCCACCACGCTGGTACTAGGCCGGGGAGGACCGCCCCGTCATCTCCCGCAGCGCCACCGGGGCACCCGCGAGGTCCTCCTCGTTGCACAGCAGCTTCACGTCGTAGTACGGCGCGTTGTCGCTGTCGTCGTAGTCCAGGTGGATGGCGATCACGTCGATCGGCTCACCCAGCCACTGCTGCGCCTGCCTCAGCCAGGCGGCCGATCGCTCCAATGCCGTAGCCAGGTCGTCGTCGCGGAACTCGACCGGGCGGTAGGGGACCCCTTGCACCTGGTCCCTGCGATCCTGGGGCCGGGGCAGGTCCACTCCGACACCGGTCTCATCGAGGTCCAGGCGGATCACTTCCTCACTCACCCTAGAAGCGTCCACCAGTGAGCACCGCCCCGGCAACCCCAGCGCACTGTTGGTGGGTGCGCATAGGGTGTCCGACATGGGCAAGCCTGCCGCCGTTGTGTGGGACGACTCGCTGCTCGGCTACGACATGGGGGCCGAGCACCCGCTCAATCCCGTGCGGCTGGACCTCACTGTGCGGCTGGCCGGTGAGCTGGGGGTGCTCACCGGTGTTGACCTGCTCAAACCCCGCTTCGCCAGCGCCGAGGAGGTCGAGCGGGTGCACGAGCCCGGCTACCTGGCGGCGGTGCGGGCGGCACCGAGCTCGGCGCTGGGCGTCGGCCACGGGCTGGGCACCGCGGACAACCCCGTTTTCGAGCGCATGCACGAGGCGTCCAGCCTGGTCGTGGGCGCCTCGCTGGTGGCGGCCGAGCAGATCGTGTCCGGGGCGGCCGACCGCGCGGTGAACATCGCCGGTGGTCTGCACCACGCCATGCGCGACCACGCGGCGGGCTTCTGCGTGTACAACGACTGCGCAGCCGCGATCGGGTACCTGCTGGACAGCGGGGTGGAGCGGGTGGCCTACGTGGACGTGGACGTGCACCACGGGGACGGGGTGCAGGCCGCGTTCTACGCCGACCCGAGGGTGCTCACGATCTCCCTGCACCAGCACCCGACCACGCTCTGGCCGGGCACCGGCTACGCGCGCGAACTGGGCTCGGGCCAGGCCATGGGCACCTCGGTGAACCTGCCGCTGCCGCCGGGCACCGAGGACGCCGAGTGGCTGCGCGCCTTCCACGCCGTGGTGCCCTCACTGCTGGCAGCCTTCCGCCCGCAGGTGCTGGTCACCCAGTGCGGGGTGGACTCGCACCGCGAGGATCCGCTGGCCGACCTCGCGCTGACCGTGGACGGCCACCGGGCGATCTACCGCGTGCTGCGTGAGCTCGCGTTACGTCATGCCGAGGGCAAGTGGCTGGCGCTGGGCGGCGGCGGGTACGAACTGGCCCGCGTGGTGCCGCGCTCGTGGACGCACCTGCTCGCCACGGTGCTGGACCGCGACCTGGAACCGGAGACCGCGCTGCCGCAGGGCTGGGCCGAGCGCACCGGCAAGGCGGTCATGGGCGACGGCGGGCAGACCCTGTTCGAGCACTGGGGCGGGGACGCCTCGCTACCGGTGGACGTGGCGATCAGGGACACCCGGCGAGCGGTGTTCCCCTTGCACGGCCTCGATCCTGACGATCCGAGGGACTAGTGGACCCATACAACTACCCCCGGCACTGGGAGGCCGACGTCGTGCTGTCCGACGGCGGCACGGTGCACCTGCGGCCGATCACCCCGGACGACGCCGAGCGGCTGCTCGCCTTCCACGGCAGGCTCAGCGAGCGCACCCGCTACTTCCGCTACTTCGGGCCGTACCCGCGCATCCCACCGCGCGATCTGGAGCGTTTCAGCACCGTGGACCACGTGGACCGGGTGGCGCTGGTGGCACTGCTGGGCGAGGACATCGTGGCGGTGGGCCGCTTCGACCGGCTCGACGGCGGGGACTCCGCCGAGGTCGCGTTCGTGGTGGCCGACCCACACCAGGGCAGGGGACTGGGCTCGATCCTGCTGGAGCACCTGGCCGCCGCGGCCAGGGAGCGCGGGCTGGACCGGTTCGTGGCCGAGGTGCTCGCCGAGAACGGCCAGATGGTGCGGGTGTTCCGCGACGCGGGCTACCAGGTGACCCGGTCCTTCGAGGGCGGTTCCCTGCACCTGGAGTTCGCCATCGACCCGACCGAGCAGTCGGTGGCCGTGGCCAGGGCCCGCGAGCAGGCCGCCGAGGCGCGCAGCGTGCACAACCTGCTGCACCCGCGCTCGGTGGCGGTGATCGGCGCCTCCACCGACCACGCCAAGATCGGTCACGTGGTGCTGACCAACCTGCTGGTCGCCGACTTCGCCGGTCCGGTGTACCCGGTCAACCCGGAGCACCGCTCGGTGCGCGGGGTGCGCGCCTACCGGTCAGTGCTGGACATCCCCGACGACGTGGACCTGGCGGTGGTGGCCGTGCCCGCGGCCGGGGTCCACGAGGTGATGGACGCCTGCCTGGCCAAGGGGGTCAAGGCGCTGGTGGTGGTCTCGGCGGGGTTCGGCGAGGCCGGGCAGGACGGCCTGGCCGCCGAGCGCAGGCTGGTGGCCGAGGCGCGGGCCCGCGGCATGCGCGTGGTGGGCCCCAACGCCCTGGGCGTGGTCAACACCGATCCCGCCGTGCGGCTCAACGCCACCCTGGCGCCCAAGCTGCCCGGCCGGGGCAGCACCGGGTTCTTCTGCCAGTCCGGCGCGCTGGGCACCGCCATCCTCGCCAGCGCCGCCGAGCGCGGGCTGGGCCTGTCCACCTTCGTGTCCGCGGGCAACCGCGCCGACGTCTCCGGCAACGACCTGCTCCAGTACTGGGCCGGTGATCCGGCCACCGACGTGGTGCTGCTCTACCTGGAGTCCTTCGGCAACCCGCGCAAGTTCGCCCGCCTGGCACGGCGCCTGGGCCGGACCAAGCCGATCGTGGCGGTCAAGTCGGGGCGGCACGCGGTCAGCCCCGCGCTGCGCGCCACCTCCGTGCCGGTGGACGAGGACAGCGTGCAGGCCCTGTTCGAGCAGGCGGGCGTGATCCGGGTCGCCTCACTGGGGCAGCTGTTCGACACCGCCCTGCTGCTGGCCCACCAGCCGCTGCCCGCCGGGCCCAGGGTCGCGGTGGTGGGCAACTCCACCGCCATCGGGCTGCTCGCCGCCGACGCCGTGCTGGCCGAGGACCTGGAACTGGTGCGCGAGCCGGTGGACGTGGGTTCCCAGGCCGGTCCCGAGGTGTTCGCCGAGGCCGTGCGGGACACCGCCGCCCGCGAGGACGTGGACTCGCTGGTGGTCGTCTTCGTGCCGCCCATCGCCGTGCCCGCGGGCCAGTACGCGCTGGCCCTGCGCGAGGCCGCCGGGGACAAGCCGATCGTGTCCACCTTCCTCGCCGTGGAGGGCGTTCCCGACGAGCTGGCCGTGCCGGGGCCCGACGGTGCGCCAGCCCGCGGCTCGGTGCCCTCCTACCCGAGCCCCGAGCGGGCCGTCTCGGCGCTGGCCCGCGCCACCCGGTACGCCCAGTGGCGCGGTGCCCCGCGCGGGGAGTTCGTGCGCCCCGAGGGCATCGACAGCGAGCGGGCCCGCGAGCTGGTGTCCAGCCTGAGTGGTCCGCTCTGCGACCGGGACGCCGAGAACCTGTTGTCCTGCTACGGGATCGGCGTCGTACCCTTCCGTGTTGTATCCACTGTGGACGGCGCGGTGGCCGCCTGCGCCGAGCTGGGCTACCCGGTGGCGCTCAAGTCCACCAGCGAGAAGCTCCGCCACCGCAACGACCTGATCGGCGTCCGGCTCGACCTGAGCACCGCGGCGGCCGTGCGCACCGCGTACTTCGACCTCGTCGCGGTGTCCGGCTCCAGTGAGGTCTACGTGCAGCGCATGGCCCCCAAGGGCCTGGCCTGCCGACTCGGTCTGCAGGACGACCCGTCCTTCGGCACGCTGGTGTCCTTCGGGCTGGCCGGTGTGGTCGGCGATCTGCTCGGCGACCGCGCCTACCGCGCCGTGCCGGTCACCGACGCCGACGCCGAGGCGCTCGTGCGCGCTCCCAGGGCCGCGCCGCTGCTGTTCGGCTACCGCGGCGGGGAGCCCGCCGACCTGTCCGCCCTCACCGACCTCGTGCTGCGGCTGTCGGCCCTCGCCGAGGACCTGCCCGAGGTGCGTGAGCTGATCCTGCAACCGGTACTGGCCTCCCCGGCCGGTGCCTTCGTCAGCTCCGCGCGGATCACCGTGGGCGAACCGCCCTCCCAGCCCGACACCGGCCCGCGCCGCCTGCGCCCGCTGGCGAACGGGTGATAGTGCGGCCCACCCCGTACCGCGATCCGCGGGCGTCCCGATGCTGGGGCGAAGGGGGCTGGGGTCAATGCCTGGTGCGTGGGAACACGACGAGTTCAGCGAACGCTACGGACAAAGCACTTACACCGCCTGCTACGCCCTGCTGAGCAACGAGGACGCGGCACTGGACGCCGCGGCGCGCACACTGACCGAGGCGCGGTCGGCGCTGGACGCGGGCGAGGCGCCCGAGCTGATCAGGCCGTGGCTGCGGGGCCTGGCCTACCGGCACTGCGCGGACCAGGTGCTGGTCGCCCCGGACCGTACCGTGCCGCCGCTGGACCCGGCGCACGTGGTGGCCAGCCTGGACCGGGCCCGGCTGGTCTGGCACGGCATCGGCAGCCTGGGGTTCAGCCACCGCAAGGTGCTGAGCCTGAAGGTGCCGCGGGAGCTGAGCGACCGCGAGGTCGCCGAGGTCATGGGACTGGACCTCGCCCGCGCGGAACGGCTCGTGGCCGAGGCGCAGGCCGAGCTGGAACTCGCGCTCAAGGCCGTGGTCGTGGCCAGGGCCCAGCGCAGCCAGTGCGCCACCTTGGCGGCGGAGCTGACCCACTGGACCGGCGGGCCACTGCTCCCGTGCGGCAAGCTCTACCTGACGGTGATCGCGCACCTCGGTGCCTGTACCGCGTGCGCCGCCCAGCGCAACGAGCACTGGCGGCCCATGGAGTGGTTGCCCGTGGTCATCCCGTTGTTGTTGCTGCCAGCGGGTTTCCGCGAGCGGCTGGCGCAGGCCGTCGAGGAGGCGGCCGCCACCACCGACACGCTGCGCACGGTCGGGGCAGCCCGAACCTGGTTCTCGTTCAGCGCGGTGCCCAAGGCCGCGCAGGTCGTCACGTTCCTCACCCAGACCCCGGCGGGACGGGTGGTGGGGCTGGCGGCCTCACTGCTGTCGGTGTTCGCCCTGGCGGCCAGTTCCCAGCCGGTGATCCCACCGCTGCCGGTGCCGCCCAATCCGCCTGCCATCGCCCTGTCCCCTCCCACGACGACTGCGAGCACCACTGAGGCGCTCGTGCCGATTCCCACCACCACGACGACCACATCGCGCCTCCTGCCAACCCCGCCACCGCCCGGCACGACGGCCACACCTGTCGTGAGCACGCGGCAGACCGTCAAGCCCTGTTCCTTCACCTGGCAGACCTCCAGCGACCACAACGGATTCCTCAACGGCATCGCCGCCAGCGCACCCGAGGACGTGTGGGCCGTCGGCTCGGTCGGTGACGGAGTCTCCGGCCCCGGTGCACGCCAGGGCCTGATTGAGCACTGGGACGGTCACACCTGGTCCACGGTGCCCACACCGCTGCTGACCAACTGGGGCCAGCTCAGCTCCGTCACCGCGCCGAGCCGGGACCTGGCCTGGTCGGTGGGATTTGTCGTGCCGCCCGGCAACAAACGCCAGGCCGTGGTCCAGCGGTGGGATGGCAGCACGTGGAGCACCGCCGTGGCGGACAACCCCGGCAGCGTGCTCAACGAACTGGTCGACGTGTGGGCCACCGGCACCGAGGGCTTCGCGGTGGGCCTGTCCAGCAGCGGTGTCGTACAACCGTTGGTGCTGCGGTGGAACGGCACGAAGTGGCAGCGGGTCGTGCCGGACATCGGTCACACCGCCGCCAGGACGGTGCTCACCGGGGTTGGCGGTACCAGCCCGTCCGATGTCTGGGCGGTCGGCAACACCGTTGAGGGCGGAGTGGACCGCCCGTTGATCGTGCACTGGGACGGCAGCACGTGGCGCGAACTGCCCAGCCCCACCGTCGCCGGGGCCAACACCGACCTGCTCCGGGTCACCGCCCTCGCGCCCGGGGACGTCTGGGCGGTCGGCGGCTCCCAGAACCCCACCACCAAGCAGCGCAACCAGTTCGTGCTGCACTGGAACGGCACGCGGTGGGACGAGATCACTGCTCCCAACGCGGAGCAGAGCTCTCTCAACGCCGTCGCGGCCCTGTCCGCCAACGACGTGTGGCTCCTCGGCTCCCAGGGCTCGGGCCAGCCGTTGCTCGAACACTGGGACGGCACGGGCATCACCGCCATGCCGCTCGTCCAACCGGGCGGCGAACTGCGCGCCGCCGTGCCGGTCGGCGGCGCGGTGTGGTCAGCGGGCTGGGTCACCGCCGCGGACGGCACCCGCCGCACCCTCACCGGGCTGGGGCGGTGGTGCTGACGGGGTGGTGTTGACGTAGCCCAGCACACCGCCCGCCGAGGTGCCGACCACAAAACCGGTCTCGGTCAGTGCCAGGCAGGTCGCCGGCTCGGGCTGACCGATCAGCAGTGAACGGTCCGGTCCGGACACCCGGATCGTCTGGTCCTCCGACGCTGTAACGACTTCCGCGCCGTCTGGCGTTACAGCGACCGCCGTGATCCTGCGGTCGTGCTTCTCCGTGGTGAACAGGCACCGACCGCTGGCCAGGTCCCACAGCGCCGCCGTGCCGTCCGCCGAGCCGGTCGCCGCCCGCGCCCCGCTCGGGTCCACGGCAACGCAGGTCACCGCGCCCTGGTGCCCGGCGAGCACGTGCACCAGGTGCCCGCCTTCCACGCTCCACACCCGGGCCGTGGCGTCCCATGACCCGGTGACAGCCAGCGCGTCGGTCACCGCGACGGCCGCCACCTTGTCCCAGTGGCCGCTGAGCGTCACGTACAGGCTGCCGGTGCGCAGGTCCCACACGCAGGCCGCCCCGTCGTCGGACACCGTCACCGTCCGGTCCCCGCCGGGCGTCACCGCCACCGCCGTGATCCAGTCCAGGTGCCCGCGCAGTGTCCACAGTGGATTGCCCGTGTGCAGGTCCCACACCCGCGCCGTGCGGTCCCAGGAGGCGGTCACGGCCTTGGTCCCGTCCCGGGTCAGCGCCACCGCGGTGAGCTGGTCCTCGTGCCCGACCAGCTCGTGCAACTGCTCGCCGGTCCGCACGTCCCACACCCGTGCCGTGCGGTCGTAGGAAGCGGTTGCCGCCCGGTCGCCGTCCGTGCTGACCGCCACGGAGGTCACCCAGTCCTGGTGCTCCTCCAGCGTGTTCAACAGCTCCCCGGTGCGCGTGTCCCAGATCCGCACCGACTTGTCGTCCGAGGCCGTGATCGCCCTGCCCTGTCCGGTCACCGCCACCGCGTTGATCTGTCCACTGTGTCTGTCCGCTGTGGACTCGCCCATGGCGCTGAGGTTCCACACCCGCGCCGTGCCGTCCTCGGCGGCGGTGACCGCGCTGTGCCCGTCCGCGCTCAGCGCCACCGCGGTGACCCGGCCGCCGGTGTGCAGCCGCGCCGTGCTCTGACCGGTGTCCAGGTCCCACACCCGGACCGTGCCGTCGGAGGTGCCGGTGATCAGCTTGCCCGCCAAGGACATCGCCGTCACCCGGCCCGCCTTGCCGTCCAGGGTGCCGGTCACCAGCCCGGAGCGCGGGTCGATCACGCACACCGTGCCGTCGCCCGCCCCGAGCACCACGCGCGTCGCCGAGGCCGCGAGCAACCTGATCTGCGCGCTCTGCCCGGTGTGCGAGTGCAGCTGCCTGCCGGAGTTGAGGTGCCACAGCCTGATCGTGCCGTCACCACCCGCCGTCACCGCGGTCTGGTCGGCCACGGCGAGGGCGTCCACCTGCCCCTGGTGCCCGCGCAGCACGCGCAGCGGGGCACCGGTCCGCCCGTCCCACACCCGGACGGTCCGGTCCCAGGAGGCGCTGACGATGCGCGTCCCGGCCACCGCGACCCCGGTCACCGGCCCCTCGTGGCCCTCCACCACCAGTTCCAGCTCCCCGGTGCGCAGGTCCCACGCGCGCACCGTGCCGTCCGCCGAGCCGGAGAGCACCCGGTCGGCCAGCACCACGGAGCTGATCGGTCCCTCGTGCCCGGACAGGACGTGCCGCAGCGCACCGGTCTCGCCGTCCCAGACCCGGACCGTGCCGTCCACCGAGCCGGTCACGACGTGACTGCCCGCCGCCACGGCGGTGATCGCACCGCTGTGCCCGGACAGGGTGTGCAGCGCCGGGACGGCCGCGGGGGAACTGGCCCACGCCAGCCGCAGTCCAGGCGGGTCGAGCCGCCCGGCCAGTGCGGCGTCACCGGTGAGCACCGCGTCGTGGTGCAGTTGGCGCGCAACGAGTTCGGGGTGCTTCCTGAGGTGGTGTGCCTGTCGCAGCAGGGATCTGGCCAGCGCGCCGACCTCGGGCCCCGGCAGGACCGACTGCGCGTAGCCCAGGTCCGCGTAGAGGCCGTCAACGCCCGAGCTCGTGGTTCTTGCCTGCAGGAAGCCGGAGTCGAGCAGGATCTCGGTGAGCTGGCGTTGCGCGTCCTGCCGCCTGCCGCCGCGCAGTCCGGTGATCGCGCTGGTGAAGTGGGCCACCACGTGGTTCAGGGCGTACGGGTGATCGCAGGCCGCCCAGTCCCGCGCCCACTGCGCGCTGATCCTGTTTGCCAGTGCCAGGTTGTCCTCGGACGCGCTGCGCCACCACAGCTGGTTCTCCTCGCTGTCGTGCAGGAAGTCCGCGAGGCAGCGGTGGAACAGCCGGTAGCGGCCACTGTCCAGGCCGAGCACCGGCCGCAACCTGGTGAGGCACCGGCGGACCCAGCCGTCGGTGGCCCCCAGCAGATCGGCGATCTCCTCCGCACGCAGCGGGGCCCTGGCCACCGCCAACAGCCCCAACAGGTCCCGCTGCCGCTCGTCCAGGTAGTCGAACAGGTGTCGCAGCCGTTCCCGGAACAACTGGGGCATCGTGCTCGGCGTCGCCCGCAGCGAGGACTCGGTGTACGGCTCGCGCGTGCCCGCGAGGTCGTCCAGAACCCTTGCCGCCACGAGGAAGTTGCCCTTCACGTGCTCGGTGAGCAGGCGCGCGAACCTGGGCAGCCCACCGGGGACCCGGGACCTGCCCACCAGCGCGGGGTCGTTCGCCGCGCGGGCCACCACGTAGTTGACCACGTCCTGCTCGCTGACCCCGTCCAGGTCCAGGTGGTGTGCCCCGGACAGCGCCTGGGCCAGGGCCGGATCCGGCCGCGAGGTCACCAGGAACCGGACCTCGGGCGGCAGCGACACCCCGGAAAGGCTTGCCAGCAGGTCGAAGACCCGGTTGCGGCCGTCCGCGTCGGTGGCCTCCTCCACCCCGTCGACGACGAGCAGCACGGCGGGCAGCCGGTTGCGCCGGGCCAGCTCCCGCAGCGGCGCGGCGATCACCCGCGTCAGCACGTCCGCGGGCGGCTCGTCCACGTGCAGGTTCAGGTTCGTGATGCGCACACCTACTGAACCAGGGCCCTGCGCCGTGCCCTGGATGGTCGTGCGCCACTGCTGGGCCAGGTGCCGGTCGTACCGCTTGAGGTGGTGCAGCAGTTGGGTGCTCCACGAGCTGAGCAGCCCGTTGACCGAGATCGTCGTGGCGTCGTCGGACCGGCAGTGGTGCACCGCCCAGGACTGTGGTGCGAGGTATCCCGGGAGCTGCTTGGTGAGCGTTGTCTTGCCGGTGCCCATGCCCCCGGTCACCAGCATGAAGCGCGCGGTGCCCGTGAACCAGTCACTGATCTCGGGCAACGCCGTCCACCGCAGGATGGCGTGGCGGGTCATCCGACCTCGTTGGCCTCCACTCCGGCAACGCTGCCCGTGGCGCCCACTCGGCCCGCCCGCGCCTCGCCCAGTACCGTGCCGCCGCGCACCTTCGCCACCCGCACCCCGCGCAGCGCCCCGTCCACGTGGTCGGCCGCGGCGATCCCGTGCAGCCGCACCTCGCCCTCGCGTCGTTCTCCCCGGAAGGTGATGCGGCGCCCGGTCAGCTCCTCCACCAGCACCCGCAGCGCGTCGGCGAGTTCCAGCGCGCCGGGGTCGGCAGCGGTGATCTCCCTGCCCGCCAAGGCATAGGGAGCCAACTGGGCGATGAGCTCGTCCACCCGCTGCTCGTGCCGGGGCAGCGCGGCCGGGTCGATCCGCGCACCGGCAAGGCCCGGTTCGAAGACCTCCTCGGGCGGCTCGATCTGCGGCGGGGCCTCCTGCGCGCGCTCACGCCAGCGCCGCACCGCCTCGGTGACCTGGTTGTAGAGGAACTTGATCCCCTCGTTCACCACCGTGACGGCCACCGCCGCCACCGTCAGCTCGACCACCAAGTGCCTCCCAGCGATCCGTCCGGGCATGCGTGGGCCAGTCAAGCACGATCCACGGCTGCGTGGGCCCGGACCCCTTCCGCCGTACGGGTGGTCACCAGCCGCGTTGCCGCCATTGCTCCAGGTGTGGGAGTTCTTGCCCGATCGTGGTGTTCGCGCCATGACCCGGATGGACCAGTGTGTCGCCGGGGAATTCCCTGAGCAGTCGGCGCACCGAGCCGATGATCGTGTCGAAGTCCGACAGCGGCCAGCCGGTCAGCCCCGGGCCACCGGGAAAGAGCGTGTCCCCGGTGAACAAGTGGCCCGGTACCGCGTAACTCAGTCCGCCCGGTGTGTGCCCCGGTGTGTGCAGCACCCGGACTTCCTGGCTCCCCAAGGTGATCCGGTCGCCCTCGCCGAGTACCCGGTCGAACTCGCCCTGCCACAAAGGGACTTCCGGCACTGGCGCCAGTGGCGTTCCCGCTGTTAGCAGCTCCTCGGTCGCGGTGCCCGCGTCGAAGTACCCGTGCTGAGCCAGGTGCGCCAGTTCGTGACGCCAGACGGCCTGTTCCGCCGGGTGGCCCAGCACCGGTGCGTCCAGGACTTCCAGCGCCAGCACGTGATCGGCGTGCGCGTGGGTGAGCGCCACGCCGATCACCTCCAGGCCCTCGACCGCCGCCCGCACCGCCTCCGGCTCGTCGCCCGGATCCAGCACCAGCGCCTGCCCGCTGTCGGCCAGCACCCAGCAGTTGGTGTGCAGCGGCCCCACCGCCACCCGGTCGATCCTCACCCCAGCACCTCGGTCAGCCAGCTCCGATCATCCTTGTCCACCACCGGGAAACCGGCCGCCCACGGGCCTTCCCAGTGCACGGTGATGCCGGGGTTGTGCAGATCCGTGCCGTCCGCGAGGAACAGGTGCGGACTGCCCTGCACCACCTCGGACCCGGCCACCTCGTGGTCCGCCATCACCGCGGCGCGGCTGGTCCCCGAGTCCAGCGCCGCGGCCAGCTCCGCCACGTCCACCGTGCCGGTTTCCCGCGCCACGTCAAGGATCACCTCGCGGTGGCCGATCGACCGGGACCGCGTCCAGAACGCCCGGCGCAGCGCCAGGTCCAGGTCCTCCGACGCGCCGAGCCCCTGCGCCTTCGCCGCGTGCACCGCCTCCGCCGCCAACAACACCGTCGAGGGATACGTCCACTCCGGCGCTGTCCACACCCGGAAGCCCGCACCCGGCTCGATCTGGCCCAGGCCCACCGCCTCCGTGTCCGTGCCCGGCCGGGAGTGCGGGCCGTTGAACAACTCCAGCGCGAACGTGTGGTGGTCCAGCCGCACCCGTTCGGTGAGCCCGAGGCGGTCCCGCGCCGCGGCGAGCCGGTGCAGTGCCACGTAGGCGAAGGGGCACAACAGGTCCGACCAGACCTGGATGGTGCCCGGTGTGACGACTGGCCTGCTCATGCGTGCTCCTCGTGATCCGTGCCGGGTGGGTTGCTGGAGAACTTGACCGGACGCAGCAGGACGGCGGTCCGTCGGTCGGCGACCATCTCGCGGTCGTAGGCGGCCAGGTCCGAGTGCCTGCCGCCCGCCGCGTGGTAGACGTCCCGGAGCAGCCCCGGCAGGTCCGTGCCCGGCAACTGGTCGTCCGGCCCCGCCAGTTCCACCGGGCCCGTGACGCCCACCCACTCCCAGCCCGCTCGGAACACCAACGTCGCCCGCGGATTCGCCCGCAGGTTCGTCAGCTTCGCTGTGCAGCCCCTCGCCACGAAGGCCACCACCGGCTCACCCGTCACCGGGTGTGGCAGCACTCCCGCGTTGACCAGCGACACGCCCGGCTCGCCGTTCCGCTTGGTGGTCACCAGCACTGCGAGCCAATGCTCCTGGCTGGCCAGTTCCCGCACTGTGTCCAGATCCGCCATGCCCGTCCTCCTCCCTCGTCGGACCGAAGTCCGCTTTCGTCTGTACGGTGCACGTTCCGGACCGAAGTCCGGTTGGCTCGGGGTGCGCCTGTGTTCGGACTGCGGTCCGGTTGCCCGGGTCCCGGCTGTCTTCGGACCGCAGTCCAGTTGGCCCAGGGGCCAGCCGTCTTCGGACCGTGGTCCAGTTGCCCGGGCTCCGGCCGTCTTTGGACCGAAGTCCGGTTGGCCCACACCCGGGTCGTTTTCGGACCGCGGTCCAGTTGGTCGTGCCCCAGCGGCGTTCGGACCGCGGTCCGGTTGGCTGCATCCCGGCCGTCTTTGGGTCGCGGTCCGGTTGGTCCGCACCCCCAACGGTGTTCGGACTGCGGTCCAGGTGGCCGCACCCCAGCCGTCTTCGGACTGCGGTCCGGTTGGCCCGCGCGCCCAGCGGTCTAAGGACCGTGGTCGGGTTGGCCCGCTCCTGGGTCGTTTTCGGAACGTGGTCCAGTTGGCCCGCGCCCGCCCAGCGGCGTTCGGACCGCAGTCCGGTTGGTCTGCGCCCCGTCTGTGTGCGGACCGAAGTCCGCATCGCTCGATCGTGGGCGACATCCGGACTGCGGTCCGATCCGGGGCGGGCGCTGGCTGGGTTTCAAGGTCGGCTCCGTGTGGCCTGACTGTCGCGAAGGTGCCCTTTGGGACGTTCAATGTCCTGAACGGCACCTTCATGACAGGTCGGGTGGTCGACCCGGTCGCACCATAAGCGGACCGTGGTCCGAATTGCTCATGTCGCCGAGCTTAGCGGACTGCGGTCCGCTTTGTCTCGGGGGTAGGTGGACTACAGTCCGGATATGCCGCGACCCGGGATGGAGCTGCCACTGGTGGGGCAGCCTGAGGTGACCGAGCGGGCCGACGCGGCCCGGAACCGCCGCAAAGTGCTGGCAGCTGCCCGGCGGCTGTTCACCGAGCGGGGCGAGGCGAACGTCTCGATGGACGACATCGCCGCAGCGGCCGGGGTCGGCAAGGGCACCCTGTACCGCCGCTTCGGGGACAAGGGCGGCCTGGCGATCGCACTGCTGGACGAGCAGGAGCGCCGCCTGCAGTCCGAGATCCTGTCGGGACGCCCGCCGCTGGGGCCGGGCGTGGGGCCGACCATGCGGCTCCAGGCGTTCATTCGCGCCTACTGCGCGTTCCTGGACGTCAACGCGGACCTGGTGCTGATCTCCGAGCGCAACTCGGTCGGCGCGCGCTTCGGCACCGGCTCGTACCAGTTCTGGCGCCAGCACCTGGTGCACCTGTTCGAGGAGTTGAAGCTGGAACAGCCGGGGCTGCGAGCCGAGGTGCTGCTCGCCTCGCTGTCGGCGGAGAGCTACCAGCGGCTGGCCGCCACCTACTCCTCGGCCGAACTCGCCGCCGTGCTGCTCGTCCAGGCTCGGTGCCGGTGACCGGTCGGTAGGGTGTCGGAGGTGTCAGTTCCGCCCCACCTCGCCGGTGAGCCGGTCCGCGCCGGTATTCCCGAGCACGGCAGGATCCCCCGCTACTACGCGGTCAAGACCCAGTTGCTGGCACTGGTCCAGGAGCTGGGCGAAGGGGCCGTGCTGCCCTCGGAGCGCGAGCTGGCCGAGCGGTTCGAGGTGTCCCGGGTGACGTTCCGGCAGGCCGTGAGCGAGCTCGTGCTGGAGGGCAAGCTTGTGCGCCGGCAGGGCGCGGGCACGTTCGTCGCGCCACCCAAGCTCGTGCAGCCGCTGGCGCTGGTCAGCTACACCGAGGGCATGCGGGCCCAGGGCGTGCGGCCGGGCCGGTACCTGATCACCCGTGAGCACCTGCCCGCGGACCGGCGGCTGGCCGCCGACCTGCGCATCGAGCCCGGCGACCCGGTGATCCACATCGAGCGCGTGCTGCTGGCCGACGAGGAGCGGGTCGGCCTGGAGTCGACCTACCTGTCCGCCCGGCGCTTCCCCGAACTGCTCGACGTGTTCGACCCGGAGACCTCGCTCTACGCGTGTCTGCGCGACGAACTCGGTGTCGTGCTCGTGCACGCCGACGAGCGGCTGGAGACCGTGCTCGCCACACCCCGCGAGGCGCTGCTCATCGGCACCAACCCGGCCACGCCGATGCTGCTGGTCCACCGCGTGTCCCGCGATGGCGCGGGCGAGCCGGTGGAGCGCGTGCGGGCGCTCTACCGCGGCGACCGGTTCAGCTTCGTGACGCAGCTCAGCGGGCCGGGCGCGACTGGGTGAGCGGTTCGACGCTGTCGAACATGCGGTTGAAGCCGAACTCGAAGCCGGTGTCCTCGTTCGGGCGCTGGTCGAACGTGCCGGAGGTCGGTCAGCGCGGGGAAGCGCTCGGCCTCGATGAGGCGGCCCATGCGCGTTCGCCACAGCGCTAGCGGTGCCCGGCCGGGGGACGATCAGCGGCATCACGACCTGGCTGGACGGCGCCGCTGCTCATCGCACAGTGATGGCTGGACCACAAGCCGCACCGCCCGAGTCGGCGAGCACAGCGGGCTCGCCAACTCGGGTGGTGCGGTAGTTCCGCGCTACTTGCCGAAACCGGCGCGGCGCAGGGCGTCGGCCATGGAGCCGCTGGCGGGGGCGCTGCCGCCGCGGTCCTGCCGCTGCTGGCCACCGCCCCGTCGACCGCCGCCGCCGCCGCGCTCCGGACGGCCGCCACCGCCGGACTGGGGCTTGCGCTGCTCGGCCTCGTCCTCCAGCCGCAGCGTCAGCGAGATCCGCTTGCGCGGGATGTCCACGTCGAGCACCTTCACCCGCACGACCTCACCGGACTTGACCACGTCGTGCGGGTCCTTGACGAAGGTGCGCGACATCGCCGACACGTGCACCAGCCCGTCCTGGTGCACGCCGATGTCCACGAACGCGCCGAACGCGGCCACGTTGGTGACCACGCCCTCCAGCGTCATGCCCGGCTTGAGGTCGCCGATCTTCTCCACCCCGTCCTTGAAGGTGGCCGTCTTGAACGCGGGCCTCGGGTCGCGGCCGGGCTTCTCCAGCTCCTTGAGGATGTCGGTGATCGTCGGCAGACCGAAGGTGTCGTCCACGAAGTCGGCGGGCCGGATGACGCGCAGCGCCGAGGAGTTGCCGATGACCTTGGCGATCTCGGTCTTGGCGGCGGCCAGCATGCGGCGCACCACCGGGTACGCCTCGGGGTGCACGCTGGAGGAGTCCAGCGGGTCGTCCCCGTTGGGGATGCGCAGGAAGCCCGCGCACTGCTCGAACGCCTTGGGCCCCAGCCGGGCCACGTCCTTGAGCGCGTTCCTGCTGCGGAACGGGCCGTTGGCGTCGCGGTGCAGCACGATGTTCTCGGCCAGCCCGGCGCCGATGCCCGACACGCGGGTCAGCAGCGGCACCGAGGCCGTGTTCACGTCCACGCCGACGGCGTTCACGCAGTCCTCGACCACGGCGTCCAGCGAGCGGGAGAGCTTCGTCTCGGCCAGGTCGTGCTGGTACTGGCCGACGCCGATCGACTTGGGGTCGATCTTGACCAGTTCGGCGAGCGGGTCCTGCAGGCGGCGTGCGATGGACACCGCGCCGCGCAGGGACACGTCCAGGCCGGGCAGTTCGGCCGAGGCGTAGGAGGAGGCGGAGTACACCGAGGCCCCCGCCTCCGAGACGACGATCTTGGTCAGCTTCAGGTCCGGGTTGAGCTTGATCAGCTCCGTGGCCAGCTTGTCGGTCTCCCGCGAGGCGGTGCCGTTGCCGATGGAGATCAGCTCCACGTCGTGCGCCTTGGCCAGCCTGGCCAGGGTCGCCAGCGCCTCGTCCCAGCGCTGCTGCGGCACGTGCGGGTAGATCGTGTCGGTGGCCACGACCTTGCCGGTGGCGTCCACCACGGCCACCTTGACCCCGGTCCGGTAGCCCGGGTCCAGGCCCATCGTGGCCCGGGTGCCCGCGGGGGCCGCCAGCAGCAGGTCCCGCAGGTTGGCGGCGAACACGCGCACCGCCTCGTCCTCGGCTTCCGCGCGCAGTCGCGAGCGCGCGTCGATGCCCAGGTGCACGAGGATGCGCGTGCGCCAGGCCCAGCGCACGGTGTCGGCCAGCCACTTGTCCGCGGCCCGGCCCTGGTTGTCGATGCCGAACCGGCTCGCGATGCGGATCTCGTACTCGCTGGGGCCGGTCTCCGGCGCGGGCTCCGGCTCCAGCGCCAGGTCCAGGACCTCCTCCTTCTCACCGCGCAGCATGGCCAGCACGCGGTGCGAGGGCAGCTTGGTGAACGGCTCGGCGAAGTCGAAGTAGTCGGCGAACTTCGCGCCCTCCTCCTGCTTGCCCTCACGGACCTTGGACACCATCGAGCCGTTGGTCCACATGCGCTCGCGCAGCGCGCCGATCAGGTCGGCGTCCTCGCCGAAGCGCTCGACCAGGATCGAGCGCGCGCCGTCCAGCGCGGCGGCCACGTCGGCAACGCCCTTGTCCGCGTCCACGAACCCCGCGGCGGTGCCCTGCGGGTCCAGGGTCGGGTCGGCCAGCAGCTGGTCGGCCAGCGGCTCCAGCCCGGCCTCCCTGGCGATCTGCGCCTTGGTGCGCCGCTTGGGCTTGTACGGCAGGTAGATGTCCTCCAGGCGGGCCTTGGAGTCGGCCTCCACGATCTGGGCGCGCAGCTCCTCGGTGAGCTTGCCCTGCTCGTTGATCGACTCCAGGATCGCTGTCCTGCGTTCCTCCATCTCGCGCAGATAGCGCAGTCGTTCCTCGAGGGTGCGCAGCTGGGCGTCGTCCAGCGTGCCAGTGACCTCCTTGCGGTACCGGGCGATGAAGGGCACGGTGGCTCCGCCGTCGAGCAGCTCGACGGCCGCCTTCACCTGCCCGTCCCGTACGCCGAGCTCGTCGGCGATCCTCTGCTCAATCGACTTCAGCACGCGGTGATTCTCCTTGGTAACGGATTGATAACTGCTCTAGTCCACGTGTTACGGTGGTGACCGTGCGAGTTCTGATCGTGGGTGGCGGCGTGCTGGGCACCATGCACGCGTGGCAGGCCGTGCGGCGCGGCCATGAGGTTGTGCAGGTTGAACGCGAACTGGAGGCCCGTGGCGCCTCGGTGCGCAACTTCGGTCTGGTCTGGGTCGGCGGGCGAGCCGCGGGCGAGGAGTTGGACACCGCGTTACGCGCGCGTGAGCTGTGGCAGGAGATCGGCGAGCAGGTCGGCGGCATCGGCTTCCGGCCGAACGGCTCGCTCACGGTCGTGCGCAGCGAGGCCGAGTTGGCGGTGGCCAAACAGGTGGCCGCCGCGGCCGACGCGCGGCGTCGCGGGCTGGTCCTGTTGGGGGCCAACGAGGTCCGCGAGGTCAACCCGGCGTTGGCCGGTGACTCGCTTGGCGCGTTGTGGTGCCAGCGGGACGCGGCCGTCGAGCCGCGGCTGGCCCAACCCGCGCTGCGGCAGCACCTCGCCGCCAGCGGGCGGTACCGCTTCGTACCCGGTCGCGAGGTGCGGGCCTTGCTGTCCAACGGGGTTCGTGACGACCACGGCGAGGTGCACGAGGCCGACCTCGTGCTGCTGTGCACCGGGGCAGCGCTGGGCGGGTTGGTGCGCGAGATCGCCGGTGCCGTGCCGGTGCGGCGTGTGCGGTTGCAGATGATGCAGACGGTACCCGCCGAGTTCCGGCTCAGCACCTCGGTGGCCGACGGGGACAGCTTCCGCTACTACCCGGCCTACCGCGGCGCGGCGCTGGACGAGCTCAACCGGGTGCAGCCGCAGCCGCCCGTCGCCGCCGAGCACAAGATGCAACTGCTTGTGGTACAACGGCTTGACGGTTCGCTGACAATCGGCGACACGCACGAGTACGAGGAGCCGTACGGATTCGACGTGGTCGAGGAGCCGTACCGGCACCTGGTCGAGGTCGCCGAGTCGATCCTCGGCCGCCCGCTGCCCGCCGTGCGACGGCGCTGGGCCGGGGTCTACGCCCAGTGCGTGGACACCTCGGAAGTCGTGCACCGGCAACGAGTTGCCGACAACGCCGTGCTGATCACCGGACCCGGTGGGCGCGGCATGACCTGTTCGCCCGCGATCGCGGAACGCACGGCAGAGGAGCTTGGGCTGTGATTAGCTTGGCAGTGCTGGACATGGCGGGCACCACTGTCGCCGACGACGGCCTGGTCGAGCGGGCGTTCACCGAGGCGATCGGCGCGGTCGGAGTGTCCGAACGGGACGATCGATTCCCGGACATGCTCGCGCACGTGCGGGCCACCATGGGCCAGTCCAAGATCGTGGTGTTCCGCGCCCTGCTGGCGGAAGACCTTGCCCAGCAAGCGAACTCCGCCTTCGAACAGGCGTACTCGCGGCTGGTGGGGCAGGGGCTGTGTGAGCCGGTGCCCGGCGCCGAGCAGGCGATTCGCGGGCTGCGTGCGAGGGGCGTGAAGGTCGCGTTCACCACCGGCTTCGCCCGGCCGACCCAGGACGCGATCCTGGACGCGCTGGGCTGGCGCGATCTCGCCGACCTCGCGCTCACCCCCGGCGACGCGGGCCGGGGCAGGCCGTACCCCGACATGGTGCTGACCTGCCTGCTGCGCCTGGGGATCGAGGACGTCCGGGAGGTCGCGGTCGCCGGGGACACCCCGTCCGACGTGCTCAGCGGGCGGCGGGCCGGGGCCTCGGTGGTCGCCGGGGTGCTGACCGGGGCGGGCACGGCGGCGGAGTTGTCCGGGGCGGGCGCCACGCACGTGCTGGACTCGGTCGCCGACCTGCCCGCGCTGCTCACCTGACCGAGATCAGCGGGAGCAGCACCTCGTCCACGATCTCGACCACCACCTCGTCCGGCATCGGTCCCCGGTTGAGCAGGTAGTGGTCGCGCAGCAGGCTGGGGCCGACCCCGGCGATCCGCCGGGTCACCGCCCGTTCGCGGACCTCGCCGCGGTCGGCCCACCTGCGCATCACCGCCATCAGCAGTTCGTAGCGCCGGTCGATGAACTTCTTCCTGGCCGCCAGCATCAGCTCGGGCTTGTCCAGTGACTCGACCACCATCCGGCGCGCCGCCTCGCCGATCGGGCCGTCCATGACGGTGACCATGTGCCGCAGCACGGCGAGCAGGTCGCCACGCAGTGAGCCGGTGCTGGGCAGCTCCTCCGGTCCAGGCATGCTGTTGACCAGCGTCTCCAGCACCAGCTCCACCTTGTTCGACCAGCGCCGGTACAGCGAGGCCTTGCTGGTGCGGGCCCGCTCGGCCACCCGGTCCATGGTCAGCCGCTCGTAGCCGACCTCCAGCAGTTCGGCCATCGTGGCGTCGAAGATCGCGTTGTTGAGGTCGTCGCCCCGCCGCCGAGGGCCCTTGCGGTGATCGGTGACGGCCATCTCATCCCCCTTAGAGTCCGTTGCGTTCTCTATCTGCGGTACCCTACCCTGCACCGTAGGGAACGGTTCGTTCTCTACCTGGACTTGGGGGAGTTGGATCATGCGCGCACTCTTCGTCGTCACACCCGGGATCGGCCACCTGTTCCCGACCGTGCCGTTGGCCTGGGCGCTGCGCGCGGCCGGGCACGAGGTGCTCTACGTCACCACCGGTCCGGCCCTGGCCGCCGAGCAGGCGGGTCTGCCGGTGGTCGACGCGGCGCCCGGGTTCGACTTCCGCGCGGCCATGCTGCAGCGGATGAAGGAGAACCCGGAAGTCGTCGAACTGATGAAGCAGGAGATCACCGACCTGCGCACTATCGCTCCGAGGTTCGCGAGCATGGCCGCTGGGCTGACCGACGGGGTGGTCGCCGCCGCCGAGCAGTGGCGGCCGGATGTCATCGTGCAGACCGTGGTTCAGGGCGCAGGTCTGGTGGCCGCGAGCAAGCTCGGGATCCCGTTGGTGCAGCACGGTTTTGGCTTCGCGCGTACCGCGGGCGTCAACCAGGTGCTGTTCGAGCACATGACCGAGGCGCTGGAGCGGCACGGGGTCACCGCGCTGCCCGAGCGGGAGGCCGCCATCGACGTGGCCCCGCCCAGCCTGGTCGCCGCGGCCGAGGGCTGGAGCATGCGGTACGTGCCGTACAACGGCGGGGGAGTGCTGCCCGAGTCGCTGCTGCGGCGGCCCGCCGACCGGCCCCGCGTGGCCGTCACCCTGGGCACCGTGGCCCCGACCATGACCGGGCTCGGGCCGATCGAGCGGCTCATCGCCGCCGCGCCGCAGGTGGACGCCGAGTTTGTTGTCGCACTCGGGGACGCCGACGTCAGCACGCTGGGCTCGGTCCCGGACAACGTGCACCTGGCCGAGTGGATCCCGCTCAACTCCTTGCTGCACACCAGTTCCGCGCTCGTGCACCACGGCGGCTCTGGCTCGACCCTGGGTGCGCTGGCCGCCGGGGTGCCCCAGCTCGTGCTGCCCAGCGGGGCCGACCGGTACATCAACGGTGCCGCCGTGCGCGAGGCCGGGGCCGGGCTGTCCCACGCCGAGGACGAGCTCGACGCCGAGTTGCTCACCCGGCTGATCCAGGAGGACAAGCTGCGCCGCCGGGCGCTGGAGGTGCAGGCCGAGATGGCCGCGCTGCCCTCACCCACGGAGATCGCCCAGCGCGTGGTCGACTTCGTGGCGTGACCGCGCGTCTCGCTGAGCGGGAGTCAGGGGCCCGCTCAGCGAGACTCGCGTGGTGGTGGAGCTGATTTCGGTTCGGTGGGGTTCGCCTGCGGGTGGGCGGGATTCGCGCGCCCCTCAGCGGGACTCGCCGACCTGTGGGCGGGCCTCGCTGACTGCTTGGCGGGCTTCGCGCGCCCCAGGGCGGGACTTGCCAGCGGCTGGGCAGGACTCGCGTCCGGCTGGCCGGGATTCGCCGACCTGTGGCCGGGACTGGCGTGCACCAGAGCGGGATTCGCGTTCCCTTCAGCGGGACTCGCCGACCGCTGGGCGGGATTCGCGGCTCCTCTCAGCGGGATTCGTGAGCCCCAGTGCGGGGCCCGTGTGCGGCTGACCGGGACTCGCGTGCGCCTGGCCAGGGTTCGCCGACCTGTGGGCGGGCTTCGCCTGCGGATGGGCGGGATTCGCGCGCCTTCCAGCGGGACTCGCCGATCTCTCGGCGGCATTCGCCCACCCTTGGCTGGGACTCGCTGACCGCTGGGCGGGATTCGTGAGCCCCAGTGCGGGACTCGCGTGCCCCAGTGCGGGATTCGCTTGCAGCTGACCGGGGTTCGCCGACCTGCGGCCGGGATTCGCCGACCGCTGGGCGGGGCCCGTGTGCGGCTGGGCGGGATTCCCTGACTTGTGGTCGAGACTCGCTGGCAGCTGGCCGGGACTCGCACGCCTTTCAGCGGGACTCGCGTGTGCCAGGGCGGGATTCGCCGATCTCTCGGCGGCATTCGCGTGCCCCTGGCCGTGGCTCGCGTGCCCCAGCGCGGGATTCGCCGACCGCTGGGCGGGACTCGTGCCCGCCTGGCGGGAGTTCGCCGACCTGTGGCCGGGATTCGCGCGCCCCTGACCGGGACTCGGCCGACCTGTGACCGGGCTTCGCGCGCCTCTCAGCGGGACTCGCCGACCTGTGACCGGGACTCGCCGACCACTGGGCGGGGTTCGCGCGCGGCTCAGGGGAGTGCTGAGGCGGCCCAGTTGGTGAAGGTGTGCCAGCCGACTTCGGGGTAGGCGGCGCGCAGGGCGGGGATGTCCACGTCCATGCCCACGCTGTCGAAGTACTCGAACATGGCGGCGAGGTCGGTGGAGAAGCCGCGCACGACCTCGATCGGCACCCGCTCGAACTGGATCGGACGGCCGGTCACCCCGCTGAGCGCGCCCGCGATCTGGTCCCCGGTGCACTCGTCGGAGGCGATGTCCACGCGCTTGCCGAGGAACTGCTCACGGCGCTCCATGGTCAGTGCGGCGAACTCGGCGATGTCGCTGGCGGGGATGAGCTGGAGTGGGGTCCACGCCCGCATCGGGAAGGCGAACACGTTGCGCTGCAAGGACTTGAGGCTGTGTCCGGTGAGGAAGTTGTCCATGAACGCGGCGGGGGCGAGCACGGTCCAGTCCTCGGTGACCTCGGCGAGGTGCCGCTCGATGCGGTACTTGCTGTCGAAGTGCGGGATCCCGGTGTCCCGGTCGGCGTTGGTGGCCGAGCTGAACACGGTGTGCGGCACGCGGGCGCGGGCGGCGGCGTCGACCAGGGCCCGGCCCTGACGCACCTCGGCGTCCAGGTCGGCCTCGAAGGGGGTGGACATGACGAACACCGCGTCGGCCCCGGACACGGCGGCGTCCAGGGAGGCAGGCTCGTCGAAGTCGGCGGTGACCACCTCGGCGCCGAGCTGGCGCAGTGGTTCGGCCCTGGCTGGGGTGCGGGTCATCGCGCGGACGCGGTGGCCCCGGCGCAGCAGGGTACGGGCCAGTGCCCCGCCCTGGGTGCCGGTGGCGCCGGAGACGGTGACCAGTAGTTTTTTCATGCTCAAAGATTGACAGTGAAAATATTCTGAAGTCAAGTCTTTTGCTAGACTGGCCGAATGGTGAACCGGGAGGCCCTGCTGGCGTGGCTCTACCTGCAACAGGGCGTGGACGCGGTGCAGGACGCGGTGGGCCGCGACCTGGAGCGTGTGGCGGGCTGCACCCTGCACGAGCACGTGACCCTGTACCGGCTCAAGGTGGCGCCCGAGCAGCGGCTGACCATGGCCGAGCTGGCGGAGCTGCTGGCCGTGAGCCCCAGCGGGGTCACCCGGCTGGTGGACCGCCTGGTGCGACGTGGCTGGATCACCCGCTACCAGCCCCCGGACAACCGCAGGACCGTCTACGCCGTGCTGGCCGAGCCGGGGCTGAAGGTGCTGCGTGAGCACAGCCAGCGCGAGTACCGGCGCTCCGTCGCCGAACACTTCACGTCCACATTGGACGAAGGCGATGTGGAGCACCTGGCCAGGATCGGCCGCAAGCTGCTGGAAAGCCACGGCCGCTGGGACGCCAAGAGGTTCGCCACCCCGCCCGGCTAACCCTCGGCGGCGCGTTCCTGGGCCTCGAGCAGTTCCTCGCCGTGCGCGAGCGTCCACCGCGCCAGTTCGCGCATCGGTCCGTCGACCAGGCTTTGGCCCAGCGCGCTGAGCGCGTACTCGACGCGCGGCGGGGCCGCCCGGTGGCGCTCGCGCCGCACCAGGCCGTTGGCCAGCAACCGGTGCAGGGTCTCGGTCAGCACCTTGTCGCTCAGGCCGCCCACCGCGGCGAGCAGCTCACTGCGGCGACGCGGGCCCGTGCGCAACCCGGCCAGCACGACCGGGTCCCAGGTGTGCGTGAACAACTCGGTGGCCGCGCGCAGGCGGCAGTCCGCGAGCAGTTCCACGCAGGAGTGCTGATCCTCGTCCATCACCGTTCCCTACCGATCGGTGTGCATCGGTTTTCCTACGGTAGCCCTCGTCGAACATCGTTGAGGGGAGTTCCTCCATGCGCATCGGAATTCTGGGTACGGGCACGCTGGCTGTGGGCTTGGGCGCGGCGTGGGTCCGCGCCGGGCACGAGGTGCTGGTGGGCGGCCGGTCGCCGGAGCGGGCGAAGGCGGCGGCCGACCGCATGGGCGGCACGGCCGTGTCCCCCGCTGAGGCCGTGACGGGGCGCGACGCGGTGCTGGTGGCGGTGACCTGGACCGGGCTGGCCGAGGTGCTGCGCTCCGCCGGGGCCGCGGCGGGTTCGCTGGCGGGCACGCCCCTGATCGACCCCACCAACGCCGTGCGGCACGGCGTTGGCGAACTGCTCCCCGAGGACGGCCGGGCGGTGGCCGAGCACGTCGCCGACTGGGCGCCGGGAGCCCACGTGGTCAAGGCGTTCCACCTGTTCGCGGCCGACCAGTGGGCTGAGGGCAAGCCGGAGGTGACGGTCGCCATGGCCGGGGACGATCAGTCGGCGCTGGACACGGTCGCGCGGCTGGTGCGCGACGCCGGTGGCCGCCCCGCCGTGCTCGGACCGCTGCGCAGGGCCCGGCAACTGGAGGAGGTCGCGGGCTTCGTCATCGGCCTGGTCTTCGCCGGGGTCGACCCCAGCTCCGCCGTGCCACGGGTCGAGGTGGCCGCCTAACGAGGCGCCGCCTGGGCGCGGAAGGATCGGCGAGGGTTGCTGCACACCGCACTAGGTAGTCTCGGCGGCGTGAGCAGATTCGTGGCGCTGGGCGACAGCCTGACCGAGGGGATCGGCGACCTCGACGTGGCGGGCCGACCGCGCGGCTGGGCCGACCGGTTCGCCACGATGCTGGCGGCCGAGCGCGGTGAGCTGAGCTACGCCAACCTCGCCGTGCGCGGGCTTACGGCCGGGCAGGTGCTGGATACCCAGTTGGGGCCCGCGCTGGCGCTGCGCCCGGATCTGGCCAGCGTGGTCGTCGGCATGAACGACCTGATGCGGCCCCGGCTGGACGTGGGCAGGCTGCGCACGGAACTGGGCGCCCTCTACGGCGGGCTGACCGCGGCCGGGGCCGTCGTGCTCACCGCGACCCTGCCCGAGCCCGGCATCGGCGTGCCGGTGTCGCCGGGTTTGCGCGCGGGGTTCGTGCGCAGGGGGCGCAGGCTCAACGAGGTGATCCGGCACGCCGCCGCCGAGCAGGGGGTGCTCTGCCTGGACCTGGCCCGTTCGCGGCCGTCCAGCCCGGAGATCTGGAGCGCAGACCGGCTGCACCCCAGCGCGCACGGGCACCAGCTGATCGCCCAGGAGTTCCACGCCCTGCTGCACGACCGGCCCTCGACCATGGCCGATCCCTTGCACAGCAAGCAGATCGTGCCCGCGCTCGGCGAGCAGCTGCGGTGGATCGCCGACCAGGTCGGGCCCTGGCTGTGGCGGCGGATCACCGGCCGGTCCAGCTCGACGGGGGTCACCGCGAAGCTGCCCGCCTACCAGCTGCTGCGCCCATGACAACGGGGCCGGGCGATTCGCCCGGCCCCGAGGTCAGTTCAGCCGATCAGCAGGCGCCGTTGTCGGTCCAGACCGAGGCGCTGCCTGGCGTGTCGCCCTGGGTCCACCACTTGGCGGTCCACTTGTGGCCGTTGTAGGAGATCACCGCTCCGCCGCTGTAGGCGGTCCCGGAGTTCCACGGGGTGGGGCAGTTGCCGGTCGGTGGCGTGGTGGTCGTGCCGCCGCCGTTGCAGGGGCCGTTGTCGGTCCACACCGAGGCGCTGCCCGGGGTTTCGCCCTGGGTCCACCACTTTGCGGTGTAGCTGTGCCCGTTGTAGGACACGACCGCGCCGCCGCTGTAGGCCGTCGCCGCGTTCCACGCCGCCGCCGAGCAGTTGCCAGGCGGGGTCGTCGTGGTCGTGGTCGTCGTAGTGGTGGTGGTCGTGGTGGTGGAGGTCGGCGGCGTCGTGGTCGTGCTGGTCGGCGGGCCGCTGCAGCCGGAGGTCGGCGCTGCCAGGCCGTTGACCACCGCGTTGAACAGGGTCGAGGCCGGATCCAGGTCGTAGAGCGAGAACATCATCGCGCCGGCGTAGCCGTTGCAGTGGATGTAGTCGGTCCGCGCCTTGATCGACTGCGTCGAGGAGCCGCCGTAGAAGTTCGTGCCGTCGTAGAACCAGGCCGACTGGCTCACCGGGTCCCAGAAGGTGGTGGACGGGTTGTCCACCAGGCCGGACAGCTCCTTGTACATCGCGATGCCCGGCACGTTGCCGCTGTTCGCCTTGCCCGCGGTCGGGCCGGTCGCGGTCTGGTACAGCCCGTGGTTGCTGCCCGCGGGAACACCGGTCCAGCCCCGGTAGTAGAACGGGATGCCCAGCGTGAGCTTGTTCGCCGGGAAGCCGCCGGGGATGCCGTAGGCGGGGGAGCCCTGGGTGTAGGCCTTCATCACCGAGTCGGTGTTGTACTTCTCGGTGCCCGGCGGGATCGCCGTGGACGGGTCGTTGGGCGAGGGGTAGAGCGGGTCCTGGAAGTTCGTCGGACCGGTGGCGTCCCAGGCCCCGTGCATGTCGTAGGTCATCACGTCGGCGAAGTCCATGTACTGATGGATCTTGTCGGTCTGGATCTTCGCGATCTTGTCCTGACCACCAGGAAGGGCCGCGGACACCGCGTAGTGCTTGCCGCCCAGCGCGTCCAGCTCACTGCGGAACTCCCCGAGCAGGGCGGTGAGGTTCGCCGTGTCGTTGGGGCTGTAGTGGTTGCCCAGGTGACCGGCGTTGGAGGCGGGGTACTCCCAGTCGATGTCGAACCCGTCGAAGATGCCCGCGGCCGTGCCCGGACCGCCGTAGCCGCCCGCCGCCGGGATGTTGCCCTTGATGAACATGTCGATGCAGGAGCTGACCAGCTTCTTGCGCGAGGCGTCGGTGGCCGCCGCGTCGGAGAAGTACTTCGAGTACGTCCAGCCGCCGATGGACATCAGCACCTTCAGGTTGGGGTGCTTGGCCTTGAGCAGTTGGAGCTGGTGGAAGTTGCCCGCGATCGGCTGGTTCCAGGTGTCCGCGGTGCCGTTCACGCTGATGTCGGCGCCGAAGGACTTCTGGTAGTCGGCGAACTGGTCGCCCGCACCGTCACCGGCGTTCGGGTTCTTCTCCCCGTCCGGACCGCTGTCGCTGGCCTTGGTGGCCTCGAAGCAGGTCAGGTTGGTCGGGTCGATGTTGGTGAAGTCGTAGAGCAGGTAGTCGATGTTGTTCGCGATGGCGTCGACGTTCTTCAGGTAGTACGCGTTGGCGTAGATCGACCACTGGTCGAAGTACGCCACGCGCAGACCTCCGCTGCCCGCGGCGGGAGCGGCCGCGGGGGTGGCCTCGGCCGCCTGCGCCGTGCTCGCGGTGCTGGGCACCACGGCCACGCCGCCGATCACCGCGGCGGCGGCTGCCGCGGCGGCGAGTACGGCCTTGGTTCTGGTCAATCTCATTGCAGGGCCTCCAGAGTTGGGGCTCGCCGGTGGGCCGGGACCTTGGCAGGGGCCGTCTCCGACCCACCGGCGGCTGCTCGGGAATCAGCAGGAACCGTTGTCAGTCCACACGTTCTGGCTGTTGCTGCCGGGAGTTTCGCCCTGGGTCCACCACTTGGCGGTCCACTTGTGCCCGTTGTAGGACACGAGGGCTCCGCCGCTGTAGGCGGTCCCGGAGTTCCATGGGGTGGGGCAGTTGCCGCCCTGGGGCGGGGTGGTGGTCGTCGTGCCGCCGCCGTTGCAGGCGCCGTTGTCGGTCCACACCGAGGCGCTGCCCGGCGTCTCGCCCTGGGTCCACCACTTGGCGGTGTAGCTGTGCCCGTTGTAGGACACGACCGCGCTGCCGCTGTAGGCCGTTGCCGAATTCCACGCCGCCGCCGAGCAGTTGCCGCCGGGTGGGGGCGTGGTCGTCGTGGTGGGCGGCGTGGTGGTCGTGCTGCTCGAGGGCGGGGTGGCGCCCGCGAACTTCGCCGTGAACTTGGTGAAGTCCCAGTCGTTCTGGCTCACGTTGCTGCAGATGCCGTTGTCGGTGGAGGAGCCGCAGGCGCGGTCCCGGTTGACCGACCAGTACGTGAAGCGGCCCAGGCCGTGGCTGGTGGCGTAGTCCAGCACGGTCTGGAAGTCGGCCTGGTAGAACATCTCCGCCGCGTCGGACTTGCCGTTCATGCCGGAGAAGCCCTCGTGGGCGTAGGCGGTGGCGCTGTCCATGCCCAGGTGGCTCATCAGCAGCCCGTGTAGCCCCTCCAGCGCGGAGACCTGCGAGGCCCCGCCGTTGAAGCCGCCGTCGAAGGGCATGATGGAGAAGTTGTTCGGGGTGAAGCCCAGCGACTTGGCCTTGTCCAGCAGCTGCGTGCCGAACCAGCCGGTGCCCGCCGAGGTACCGGGCATGGTCACCGAGAGGAACAGGCCGGGGTTGTTGCGTTGCAGGATCTGCGCCGCGCCCAGCTCGTTGTTCATCGCGGCGTCGTTCTCGTACTCGGGCTCCTCCAGATCGAAGTCGATCGCCTTGAGCGAGTACTTGTCGATCACCTGCTGGTAGGCGGCCGCGGTGGCCGCCGGGGTGCCGCAGGTCTGGCCGAGCTTGGTGCCGCCGTAGCCGCCAACCGAGACGGAGACGTCCCCGCCCGCGCTGCGGATCTTGCCGATCACCCCGGCCACCGTGGTGTCGGAGGAGACAGCCGAGGTGCCGTCCCAGGTGGGGGAGCAGCCGCCCCCGTTGGGGGCCAGGATGAACGCCAGCTGGAACGCCTTCTGGCCGGTGGCGGCCATGACCACGGTCGGGTCTGGCGGGTTGTTGCTCTGCGGCATCAGGTACGGGGCCGACGCGTACCAGTTGCTGCTCAGTGCGGCCGGTGCCGCAGCGGAGCCGGGTTCTGCGTTCGCAGCTGTCGTGGCAACTGCCGCAACACCGCCGGTGACGGCGATCGCGGCCAAGGCCGCTGCGGCGAGTCTGGCTCGCTGCATCTGTCCTCCTCGGGCAGGGATGGTTGCCGGTGGCGCCGTCGACTGCGCCCCCGGCAGGACAGTGATCACTGCGTTGTGCTTGTGCCAGGTGTTCAGAAATGTGGACTAGACCACTGGCGGTGTCAAGGATTTGGCCTAGACCAATAGTGGATCAGAGCTTTTCTGCTCCGTTCGGCCGTGTCCAGATGTCGGAAAAGTCCGTTGTCAGGCTGGGAAAACCTTGAGCAGGCGTGCGGCGTGCGGTGCGAGTACGGCGGTGAACCCGTCCCGCTGCACCCCCGATGACCGATGTGCCCACAGGTCCCGCACGGCCGCGGACCGCAGGCCGGGGCGCAGGTCCGACCACTTGGCGCTGACCGTGGCAGCGGCGTCGGCCAGGTTGAACAGGGCCACGGTGTAGCTGCCGTCCCGGTTGTCGCTGACCCACACCTGCTGCTGCGTCGCCTGGGAGACCGGGTGTGCCGGGTGCCCGGCCTGGTCCACCGCGATCACCTCGTCGTTGGTCAGCAGCTTCAGGTCGGCCGGGTCCAGCTTGGTCAGGTCGGTGCCCAGCAGCAGCGGGGCGGCCGAGATCGACCACAGCGTGATCATGCTCTGCCGCTCGTCCGGGGTGATGCCGTCGGCGTCCCCGTTGCCCACCTCGATCGAGTCCAGGTCGTTCCAGTGCCCCGGCCCCGCGAAGGGCACCCACTTCGGCAGGTCCTTGAAGCGCAAGGACACCCGCACCGCCCAGTTGGTCAGGCCCGGGCAGTGGCTGTAGCACTCGATGTCCCCGTTGATGCGCCACCCGTTGCTGAACCCCTGCCACACCTTGGCGTTGTCGAAGCTCAACGAGTTCGACAGTTCCAAGTGGACGGATCGGTGCGTGGCGTCCAGTGCGGCCCGCCAGTGCTGGACGTCGGCCCGGTTGTCGGTGGCCACCCGCCCACCGCCGGGGCCGACGAAGTCCATCTTGATGTAGTCCACGCCCCAGGAGCTGAGCAGTTCGGCCTGGGAGCGCACGTAGGCGTCTGCCCCGGGCCTGCTGTAGTCCAGGTGTGCCGAACCGTCGTCCGCGGTGTTGCCTGGCAGGCTCGGGTCGATGACATCCGAGACGTGGTAAGGGGTTCCCTTGATCGGCGAGTTCGCCGCGACGGCCGACTTGGGGATGCCGGGCACCAGGTAGATGCCGAACTTGAGGCCCAGCCGGTGGATCTGCGCGGCCAGTGCCGGGATGCCGGAGGGGAACTTCTTGGTGTCCCAGGTGTTGCGGCCGTACTCGTCTACGTGGTCGCTCCAGCCCGCGTCGATGTTGACGTACCGGTAGCCGTGCGCGGCGAGCTGGTCGTGCATGACCTGTGCCTGCGCCTTGATCGAGTCCTCGCTGATCCTGCCCCGCAGCGAACTCCAACTGCTCCACCCCATGGGCGGGGTGGGGGCGATCGTGTCCCGGCAGGCCGCGGCCGCCGTGCCGGGGACCGCCAGTGCCGCCGTGAGCAGTGCCGCGCCGAAGCGCCGCCGCCACCTGGTCATCGCTCCTCCTTCGTCAGCGGAGCGCGGCGGCGGTTACATCGGGTGAATCTAGGCCCAACGGGGCGGTGGTGCAAGGAATATCACGCATTCATCCGATGACTGGCCGGAGAATAATGGCGGCATGATCATCGACCGGCTGGACCACCTGGTGCTCACCGTCGCCGACCTGGACGCGACCGTGGAGTTCTACACCCACGTGCTGGGCATGGAGGCCGTGCTGTTCGGCGACGGCCGCCGGGCCCTGCGCTTCGGCCACAGCAAGATCAACCTGCACCAGGCGGGTCACGAGTTCGAACCCAAGGCGGCCAGGCCCGTGCCGGGCAGCGCCGACCTGTGCCTGGTCGCGGCCAACCCGCTGGTGGACGTGGTGGAGACCCTGGAGCGCGAAGGCGTGCCCATCGAGGAGGGGCCGGTCAAGCGCACCGGGGCCACCGGGGACATCCTCAGCGTCTACGTGCGCGACCCGGACGGCAACCTGATCGAGATCAGCAACTACCTCTGATCCAGGGTGGCGCGCAGCAGCCTGATGCTCGCGTCCATCCACTGTGGACTGGGCAGTTCGCCGTACCGGTGCGCGAACCAGCCCAGGGTGCGCACCACGTTGTGCGCCGCGTACAGCCACAGCAGTTCCTGGCACATGATCTGGCGCAGGTGGGCCTTCAACCGCGCCGCGGTGCAGGTCTGGTCGGTGCCGATGCGCAGGGCGAACCACAGGGTCACCAGGTCGGCGCGGTGGTCCCCGGGGCGCCAGCCGTCCCAGTCCACCACCCCGCTGAGCGCGCCCGGCAGGAACAGCAGGTTGCCCAGGCCGAAGTCCCCGTGCACGATGTCCTGCTCGGGCAGCCCGGACACGTCCAGTGCCGCGGCCCGGCGCGCGATGTCGGCCACCAGCCTGGCCCCCAGCGGGGAGTGCCCGGCCAGCGCGCGCTTGCGCAGCGACCAGTGCTCCGGGTCGGCCAGGTCGCGCTGGACCTGTTCGCCCCAGCCCAGTCCGCGCCGCTCCAGCCCGCGTGCGCCGTCCCGGTGCATCTCCACCACGCTGATCAGCGACTCCAACTGGTCGGCGTCCAGTTCCTGCGGTGGTGTGCCGGGCAGCTTCTCCTGGACCAGGTAGCTCAACCCGTCGACCTCGTCGGCCGCGATGATCCTCGGCGCCGGGTAGCGCCTGCGCCGCAGCGCCGTGGTCACCCCGGCCACGTGGTCCTGCCAGGGTGCGGGGTGCCGGGTCCACTTCACGATGAACCGCCCGCTGCCGGGTACCGTCGCCTCCACCGCCCCGTGTTCCCCTGGCAAACGTTTGCACCTGCGGAAATCCAGGCCGCAGGCGGCCCCGATCGCCGCCAGTGAGCGGTCCGCGTCCGCGCCGCCGGGTACCTCTGTGTTGGAACGCCCCAGTTCGTTCACGGCGAGCAGTGTGGCGGCAGGTGGGCCATTCGGTCCAGCCTGCCGGGGGTGACCACCTTGTCTGAACCACCCGCGCCCCGATCGGCGTAGAGCCCGGCATGGGTGAACGCAAGGACAAAGCGCTGCGCGCCGGTGCGGTCGTGCTCGGCGTCGGCCTGCTGTTCGGCGGTGTCGTCGTCGGGCTGGAGGGCATGAGTTCGGCGACCACCACGGCCAATTCGGCGACCGCGCTGCGCACCGGCAAGGACTGCCAGCAGGGTGACCAGGACAGGAAGAAGCACAGGAGGAAGGGGGACAGGACCACGACCCAGGCCCCGACGAGCACCACCATCCTCACGGGCAGCACCACCCACCCGATGGGGACGACCACGAATCCCATGGGTACCACGACAAATCCCATGAGTACCACGACCAACCCGATGGGCACTACGACCACGAATCCCATGGGTACGACGACGAACCCGATGGGTACCACGACAAATCCCATGGGGACCACGACCAACCCCATGGGGACGACCACCATCCCTGGGGGCACCACGACCACCAACCCCACGGACTCCACGACCACCGACCCGACGGGGACGACGGTCCAACCCACCAACACCTGTGACACCAGCACCAGCGCCACCGTGACCACGACGACCACGACGACCACCGCGAGCACCGTGACCGCCATGCCCGGTGCCCCGCAGAACTGCGTGGCCACCTTCGTCGCGGGCGGCGGCCGCACCGCGAGCGGGGAGCGCAACGACTCCAACGCGATGACCGCGGGCTCCGGCCTTTTCCCGCTGGGCAGCCAGATCCGGGTGACCAACCCGGACACCGGCAAGTCCGTGGTGGTACGGGTCAACGACCGGAGTTCGTTCTGTGCGGCCATGTCCGTGGCCGCCTTCGAGCAGATCCGCACCCCGGGCAAGAACCTCATCCGCAACGCCCAGGTCCAGCTGGTCAGCGCGGGCAAGTGAGGAGCGGGGCCTGCCGGGGACGAGCTGCCCCGGCAGGCCCTGTCTTGCTCAGCCCTTCACGCAGATGACCTGCTTGAGCTTGGCCACGATCTCCACCAGGTCCGCCTGGTTTGCGATCACGTCGTCGATGTCCTTGTAGGCCGCCGGGATCTCGTCGATCACGCCAGTGTCCTTGCGGCACTCCACGCCCTTGGTCTGCGCGATCAGGTCGTCCCGGCTGAACCGCTGCCGCGCCTTGTTGCGCGACATCCGGCGGCCCGCCCCGTGTGAGGCGGACTCGAATGACTCCGGGTTGCCCAGCCCGCGCACGATGTACGAGCCGGTGCCCATGGAACCCGGGATGATGCCCAGGTCACCCAGCCCCGCGCGGATCGCGCCCTTGCGCGTCACCAGCACCTCCTCGCCGAAATGCGTCTCCTCGGCGACATAGTTGTGGTGACAGCTGATCGGCTCGTCGAAGCCGATCTTCACGAACCGCTTGCGGAACACGTCGCACACCAGGCGCAGCATGACCGCGCGGTTGCGCCGTGCGTAGTCCTGCGCCCAGTACAGGTCGTGCCGGTACGCGGCCATCTGCGGGGTGCCCGCGAGGAACACGGCCAGATCGGGGTCGGGCAGGGCGGAGTTGTGCGCCAGCCCGCGGGCCACCGAGATGTGGTGCTGCGCCAGCTCGTTGCCGATGTTGCGCGAGCCGGAGTGCAGCATGATCCACACCCGCTTCTGGGTGTCCAGGCAGACCTCCAGGAAGTGGTTGCCGCCACCGAGGGTGCCCATCTGGTTGACCGCGCGGTCCGCGCGCGCCCGCACCGCTGGCGTCAGGTCCTCGAACCCGCGCCAGAACTGCTGCCAGTCCTGGGCGTCGCGGGTGCCGAACGCCGCCTCCTTGTGCGCGCCGAACCCCACGGGCACGGCCTTCTCCATGTCCGCGCGCAGCTTGCCCAGGTCGGCGGGCAGGTCGTTGGCCGTCAGCGAGGTCCGCACCGCCGCCATGCCGCAGCCGATGTCCACCCCCACGGCGGCCGGGGACACGGCGTCGCGCATCGCGATCACCGAGCCCACCGTGGCGCCCTTGCCGAAGTGGACGTCCGGCATCACGGCGACGTGCTTGACCGCCCACGGCAGCGAGGAGATGTTGCGCAGCTGCTGCATGGCCTGGGGCTCGACGTCCTCGGCCCTGGTCCACATCTTGATGTCCACGTGCTTCCCGGGCACGGTCGTGATTGCCATGGGGCAGAGCCTAGAAGCCGGTTTGTCCTGTCGCGACCGAGTTCTTGACAGGCCCGGCGACCGCCACCACTGTTTGTCCATGAACCAGGACACCGCGGTTCGGGCTCAGCGGCGCAGGGCCGTTGTCGCCAGCATGATCGGTACCTCCATCGAGTGGTACGACTTCTTCCTGTACGGAACCGCCGCCGCACTGGTTTTCCCCCAGCTGTTCTTCCCCAGCAGCGCACCCTTCGCCGGGGTGCTGGCAGCGTTCGGCACCCAGTTCGTGGGCTTCGTGGCCCGGCCGATCGGGGCCGCGGTCTTCGGCCACTTCGGCGACCGCATCGGGCGCAAGGCCACCCTGGTGGCGACCCTGCTGCTGATGGGGGTCGGCACGTTCCTGATCGGCTGCCTGCCCGGCACCGCCACGATCGGCGTCACGGCGGCGGTGCTGTTGACGCTGCTGCGCATCGCCCAGGGCATCGGGGTCGGCGGCGAGTGGGGCGGTTCGGTGCTGATGTCCATGGAGTGGGGGCAGGACAGGCGTCGCGGGCTGATGGCCAGCCTGCCGCAACTCGGTGTGCCGATCGGCCTGCTGCTGTCCACCGGCGTGATCCGGCTGACCCGTGACCTGTCCGGGGACGCCTTCCTGGCCTGGGCCTGGCGGGTGCCGTTCCTGATCAGCATCGTGCTCGTCGGTGTCGGGCTCTACGTGCGGCTGCGCGTGGTGGAGTCGCCGGAGTTCACCGAGGTCCGCGAGCGCAGGGCGGTCGTGCGCCAGCCGGTGTGGCAGGTCCTCCGCGAGCACCCCGGGACCGTGCTCAGCTCGGCCTTCCTGCGCATGTCCGAGCAGGCCCCGTTCTACCTGTTCATCACCTTCGTGCTCACCTACGGCACCAGCCAGCTCAAGATGTCCCAGGACCTGCTGCTCGGCGACACCATGATCGCCGCTGTGGTGGGCCTGCTCTGCGTGCCGCTGTTCGGCTGGCTGTCCGACCGGTACGGCAGGCGGCTCGTCTACGGGATCGGTGTCGTCGCCGTCGGGCTCTACGCGTTCCCGTACTTCGGGTTGCTGGACACGAGGGTCCCCGGCCTCGTGTTGCTGGGCATCGTCATCTCGCTGGTGCTGCACGCCGTGCAGTACGGGCCGCAGGCCGCGCTGATCGCCGAGAGCTTCGGCACCTCGGTGCGCTACTCGGGCGCGGGCCTGGGCTACCACCTCGCCTCGGTCATCGCGGGCGGCCCGGCCCCGCTGATCGCCGCCGCCATCCTGCAGGGCACCGGCTCCAGCACCTGGATCAGCTGGTACATCGTGGCCTGCGCCCTGGCCTCACTGATCGCCCTGCTCACCCTCCCCAGCCCCAACCCGATCCCCGCCTAGCCGCCCGCGAGTCCCGCCCACCTGCCCGCGAGTCCCGCTCAGCCGCGCGCGAGTCCCGTCCAGCCGTAACCGAGTCCCGCCCACAGTGCGGCGAGTCCCGCCCAGCGGCGGGTGAATCCGCAACCCCAGGGCGGATTCACCCAACCTGTGGGCGGGACTCGCCAGCCAGAGAGCGGGACTCGCGTGCGTCAGGGCGGGACTCGTGCTCCTGTCAGCGGGACTCGCGGGTCAGGAGAGGGTTCCGTTGGTGCGGCGGGGGATCGCCAGCGGGTTGTCGGCGCGCAGGGCGGGCGGCAACAGCTCCTCGGGCCAGCCCTGGTAGCTGATCGGCACCAGCCAGCGCCGGATGGCCGTGGCGCCAACGGAGGTGTGCAGCGGGTTGGTGGTGGCTGGCCACGGACCGCCGTGCTGCATGCCCCAGGCCACGGCCACACCGGTCGGCCAGGCGTTGAAGATCAGCCGCCCGGCGATGCCCGCGAGGACCTCGGCGAGCTGACCGGCCACGGCGTGGTCGGCGGCCTCGGCGTGCACGGTCGCGGTGAGCGAACCGGGCAACTGGGCCAGCACCTCGGGCAGTTCCGCGGGGTCGGTGTAGGTGACCACGAGCCCGGCGGGGCCGAAGTGCTCCTCGGTGAGCACCTCCAGGTTGGCGGCGAAGGTCTTCAGCTCCACGGCGAACAGCTTCGGGGCGACGGCCCAGCCGCCCTCCGGCGCGGTGCCGGTGGCGACCAGTTCGACCAGCTCGCCCGCGGCCAGACCGTCCACACCTGACTGGTACGTGTGCTGCATGCGCTCGTTGAGCATCACGCCGCCGGAGGACCCGGTGACGGCGGCGGCCAGCGACTCGACGAAACCCGCGGGGGCGAACAGCAGGCCGGGGTTGGTGCAGAACTGTCCGACGCCCATGGTCAGCGAGGCCGCGAACCCGGTGGCGGTCTGCTCGGTGGCGGCCGAGGGCAGGACCACGGTGGGGTTGACGCTGCCCAGTTCGCCGTAGAACGGGATCGGGTCGGGCCGGGAGCTGGCCAGGTCGAACAGGGCGCGGCCACCCGTGGTCGACCCGGTGAAGCCGACCGCCTTGATCGCGGGGTGGCGTACCAGGCGCACACCGGCCTCGACCCCGTGCACGATGCCGAACACGCCCTCGGGCAGGACGTTCGTGAGGATCCGCGCGGTCTCGCGGGAGGTCGCGGGGTGACCGGGGTGCGCCTTGACCACAACCGGGGACCCGGCTGCCAGCGCGGAGGCCGTGTCGCCACCGGCCACGGAGAAGGCGAACGGGAAGTTGCTCGCGGCGAACACCGCGACCGGCCCGATCGAGCGCAGCACGCGGCGCAGCACCGGGCGGGGCGGGACCGTGTCCGGGTCGGCGGAGTCCAGGGTGGCCTCCAGGTAGCTGCCCTCGCGCAGCACCTCGGCGAACAGGCGCAACTGGTTGGTGGTGCGCTTGAGCTCGCCGGTCAGCCTGGGCACGCCCAGTGCCGTCTCGGCGTCCGCGGTGGACACGAGCAGTTCGCTCTCCGCGTCCAGCGCGTCGGCGACCCGCTCCAGGTATGGCGCGCGGTCCGCCGCGGCCCAGGACGCGGCCGACTTCGTTGCCAGTGCGCAGATCTGGTCCAGCAAAGAGTCCGAAGTGGACTCAACGGGGGTGCCGACCGGCTGACCCGTACGCGGGTCGAAGCCCTGCTCGCTCGCGGGCCCGCCTCGCTGGCGCTCGCCGCCCTCGCGACCAAAGCTCCCTGCGCCCGATGGTGAACTCGCAAGCTCGCTCACTGCCCAGCCTCCTTCACGGCGGTATCCCAGGCCGAGGTGACCCAGGCGCCGCCGATGTAGTTCAGTTCCGGGCCGTCCGGGGCGGGCTCGCCGTGCTCGGCGATGACCTCCGCCGCGAACACCTCGGAGTTGTCCAGGGACTCGTACCCCAACGCACGCGCCCCGTCCAGGCTGAACCAGCGGCGGGTGTTGTCCGACACACCCCACACCAGCGTGAAACCCTTGTGCGGGGCGGACACGCACGCCTCGAACAGGCGGGCGCCGTCGTCGGGGGAGAGCCAGGTGGCCAGCATGCGCACGTCCTTGGGCCGCTCGAAGCAGGAGCCGATCCGCACGCCGATCACCTCCAGCCCGTACCGGTCGGCGTACAGGCTGCCCAGCGCCTCCATGGCCACCTTGCTCACGCCGTAGTACGTGTCCGGGCGCGGGAACAGGTCGTCGGCCGCCTCCGCATCGCCGCGCGGCTCGAAGCCCACGGCGTGGTTGGAGCTGGCCAGCACCACCCGGGGTACTCCGGCCCGACGCGCGGCCTCCAGCACGGTGTGCGTGCCGTTGATGTTGACGTCCAGGATCTGTTCCCAGGGCTGCTCCAGGCTGTGCCCGCCCAGGTGGATCACGGCGTCCACCCCGGTGCAGGCGGCCTGCATCGCGGCCTGGTCGGTGACCGAGGCGCGCACCAGCTCGACCTGCTCGCCATCTCCGGCCGGGGGCAGCTCAGCGATGTCGAGCAGCCGCAGGGTGCGGCCGGGCGCGGCGAGTCTGGGACGCATCAGCGTGCCGACGACACCGGCGGCGCCGGTGATCAGGATGCGGTGGGACACGGGGTGGGGCCTCTCTGTCAGGTCAGCGGCCGAACTGGCGCAGCACTTCGGTGACGGTGCGTGCGGCGGTGAGCAGGGCGGCGACGATCTGCCGCTCGTGCTCGGGGTCGAGCCGGGCCACCGGGACCGAGCAGCTCATCGCGTCGATCACCGGGTTGCGGTAGGGCAGTGCCACGGCGTAGCAGCCCAGCCCGGGGGTGTTCTCCTCGCGCTCGTGCGCGTAGCCCTCCGAGCGGAAGCGCGCGAGCTGCTCGTGCAGGGCCTCGTGCTCGGTGACGGTGTTGGGGGTCAACGGGTCCAGGTGCTCGGGCAGCAGGGCCTCGACCTCGGCGCGGTCGCGCTGGGCCAGCACGGCCTTGCCCAGCGAGGTGGCGTGCGCGGGCAGCCGCCTGCCCACGCGGGACACCACGCGCAGGTGGTGCTCGGACTCGCGGCTGGCCAGGTACACCACGTCCGAGCCGTCCAGCCGCGCCAGGTGCACCGTCTCGTTGATCTCCTGGCGCACCTGCTCCATGACGCGGATCGCCGTGCGCACAACGGGATCGTGGTCCAGGTACGAGGTTCCCACGAGCAGCGCGCGCACGCCGATGCCGTAGGTGCCGCGCTGCGGGTCCACCTCCACCCAGCCCCGGCTGACCAGGGTCTGCAACAGCATGTACAGGCTGGACTTGGGGTAGCTCAGCTGCTTGTGCAGCTCGGTGAGGGTGAGCTGGCGCTCCGAACGGGACATCACCTCGAGCAGTTCCACCGTGCGGTCGGCCGACTTGACCGCGGCCGGCCGGGTCGGCGCGGGCCCGTCCACTGCTTCCGACATCGGTGTTCCTCCCGGGCTCTTGACACGTTGTGCCGTTGATTCTTACAGTCAGCAGGCAGTGTTCACAAGTACGACTGAGGTTCAGAAATGTGAACACCCTAGACGTGGGCCGGGCGACTAACGGCGGCGGTGTCGTCAGGTCTCACAACCCCGCGGGGTGGCGCTGGTCGCCGCCCCGCGGGGCCCCACTCGACGCGAATCCGAGGCCAGGCAGATGCAACTGGATGGAGTGCTGTTCTTCCCGGTGACCCCGTTCACCCCGGACGGGGAGGTGGCCCTTGACGTGCTCGCCGAGCACGTCAAACACGGTGTGGCCGCAGGTCCCGGCGGGGTGTTCGTGGCCTGTGGGACCGGCGAGTTCCACGCGCTGGAGCCCGGGGAGTTCGAGCGCGCGGTCCGGGTCGCCGTCGAGGCCACGGCAGGCCGCGTGCCGGTGTTCGCCGGGGTCGGCGGCTCCGCGCCGCTGGCCGCCGCCTTCGCCAGGGCCGCGCAGCGCGCCGGGGCCGACGGTCTGCTGCTGCTCCCGCCCTACCTGGTGGGCTGCCCGGCCGCCGGACTGGTCGAGTACGTGCGTGCCGCGGTGGCCGCCACCGACCTCCCGGTGATCGTCTACCAGCGCAACAACGCCGTGTTCACCCCGGAAACCGCCGCCGAGGTGGCGCAGTTGCCCACCGTGATCGGCTTCAAGGACGGGCTCGGCGACCTGGACCTGATGCAGCGCATCGTGCTGTCGGTGCGCGCCGCGGTCGGCGAGAAGCCCTTCCAGTTCTTCAACGGGCTGCCCACCGCCGAGATGACCGTGCCCGCCTACAAGGGCATCGGCGTGCACCTGTACTCCTCGGCGGTGTTCTGCTTCGCCCCGGAGATCTCGCTGGCCTTCTACCAGTCGGTGGTGCGGGGCGACACGGCCCGCACCGATCTGCTGCTGCGCGAGTTCTACCGCCCGCTGGTGGAGTTGCGGGACAAGGTGCCCGGTTACGCCGTGTCCCTGGTGAAGGCGGCCGTGGCCCGCACCGGGCTCGCCGTCGGCGGGGTCCGCCCGCCGCTGACCGACCCCTCCGAGCAGCACCTGGCCGAGCTGGACCAGATCCTGGCCCGCGGGCGGGAGCTGGCCGCCGGATGAAGATCACCGACATCGAGCTGACCCCGATCGCGTTCCGCGACCCGCCGCTGCTCAACTCCGTTGGCGTGCACGAACCCTGGGCGCTGCGCACGATCATCCAGGTGCACACCGACGAGGGGCTGACCGGTCTCGGCGAGACCTACGGGGACTCCGGCCACCTGGAGCGGATGCGCAAGGTGGTGCCCGCCCTGCTGGGGCTGGACGTGTACGCGCTCAACGCCATGCACGCCGCGGTGGCCGACGCGCTCGGCGGCGTCACCGGTTCGGACCGGCACGGGCTGACCGGCACGATCTCCTCCGGTGGCACGGTGGACCGGGTCTTCTCCGGGTTCGAGGTGGCCTGCCTGGACATCCAGGGCAAGCACCTGGGGCGGCCGGTGTCCGACCTGCTCGGCGGCGCGATCCGGGACCGGGTCCCGTACAGCGCGTACCTGTTCTACAAGTGGGCGGGCCACCCCGGCCACGAGCCCGACGAGTGGGGCGAGGCCATCGACCCGATCGGCATCGTGGACCAGGCGCGGGCGCTGATCGACCGGTACGGCTTCGGTTCGATCAAGCTCAAGGGCGGGGTTTTCCCGCCGGAGCAGGAGATCGCGGCGATCCGCGCCCTGCGCGAGGCGTTCCCGGCGCACCCGCTGCGGCTGGACCCGAACGCGGCGTGGAGCGTGGACACCTCGGTGAAGGTGGCCGAGGAACTGGGCGGGCTGCTGGAGTACCTGGAGGACCCCACGGCGGAGATCGCGGGCATGGCCCAGGTCTCCGAGCGGGTGCGAATCCCGTTGGCCACCAACATGTGCGTGGTGTCCTACGAGCACCTGGCGCCCGCCGTGGCCCGCGACGCGATCCAGGTCCTGCTGTCGGACCACCACTACTGGGGCGGGCTGACCCGGTCCCGGCAGCTGGCCGCGATCTGCCAGACCTTCGGCATCGGCCTGTCCATGCACTCCAACTCGCACCTGGGCATCAGCCTGGCCGCGATGACCCACCTCGCCGCGGCCACCCCGAACCTGGACTACGCCTGCGACACGCACTACCCGTGGAACGCGGCCGACGACGTGGTGCTGCCCGGCGCACTGTCCTTCGTGGACGGTGCCGTGCCGGTGCCGACCACACCGGGGCTCGGGGTGGAACTGGACCCCGACGCCCTCGCCCTCGCGCACCAGCGCTATCTGGACTGCGGGCTGCGCGACCGGGACGACACCGGCTACATGCAGCGCTTCGACCCCAGCTACGAGAGGAAGCTACCCCGGTGGTGACCACCATCGCGCACGCCTATCCGTGGGACCTGGTCGGCGACCCGGAGGCCGCCGCGCGGATCGCCGGGCTCGGTGTGGACGCCGTGGCGCTGGCGGCCTCGTACCACACCGTGCGGGCGGCGACCCCGTTGCACCCGGAGCACCGGCTCGTCGACGCGCGCCACGCCGCGCTGTACGTCCCGGTCCGGGAACAAGCCTGGCGTGGCAGGCGACTCGTGCCCGCGCAACCGTCCTGGGTGGACGGTGACAACTCGTTCGGCGCCGCTGCGGACGAGCTGCGCGCGGCCGGGTTGCCGGTCTACGCCTGGATCGTGCTGACCCACTCCAGCCGTCTCGGCGACCAGTGCCCGGACCTGGTGGTGCGCAACGCGTTCGGGGACTCCTACCCGTACGCGCTGTGCCCCGCGCAGCCCGAGGTGGCCGAGTACTGCGACACGCTGGTCAGCGAGATCGTCCGAAGTGGACAGATCGACGGTGTGGTGCTGGAAGCCTGTGGCCCACTGGGTTTCGTGCACGGCGGGCACCACGAGAAGACCGACGGCACTGACTGGACCCCGGTGCGGCAGCAGTTGCTCTCGCTCTGCTTCTGCACGGCCTGCCAGGCGCGCTACGCCGAGGCCGGGGTCGACGTGGCAGAACTGCGTGCGGCCGTGCGCGCCGGGGTGGACGGCAAGGCGGACAGCGTGCGGGCCGCGCTGGGGGAGCGGCTCGCCGAGCCCGTGGCCGCCGTGCGCACCGGGCTGAGCCGTGAACTGCGGGCCCGGCTGGTGGCCCGGGTCCGGGAACTGGCTCCGCAGGCGCGGGTCGTGGTGCACGCCAACGCCGAGGAGTGGGCGACCGGCCCGTTCGCGACCGTGGCGGGCGGTGTCGGCGCGGACGTGGACGTGCTGACGGTGACCTGCTGGCCGGGGCCCCAGGCCGGGACGGCGGCGATCCGCGCGCTGGCCGGGGAGCACCGCGTGGCGGCCTACGTGTTGGCGCTGCCGCCGCGGGCGGTGGACTCGGTGGCGCTGGCCCAGGAGTGGCGCGGGTACGTGGAAGCGGGCGCCAGCGAGCTGCACGTCTACCACGCGGGGCTGGCCTCGCGGGCCCGGCTGGAGGCGATCCGGCTCGCACTCGGGGCCGTGACAGGCTCCTGATCACCCGTTTTCCCGTAGACTGGGGCATCGCTGCGGGCAGTACCATGGGCGGGACGAGGAGGTGATGGCTCGTGTCGCTGGCTGTCACGTTCGATCCGATCACCGATCTGGCCGGGCTCTGGACCACCGACCTGGCCGAGCGGTACCTCCCCGACCCCGGCCTTCCGCCGGCCAAGTACGAGTGCGTCGACGGAAAGCTGGTCGTGAGTCCCTACGAGGCGGGGCCGAACGTCTACGCGGCCGACGAGATGCGCGGGCTGCTCAAGCCCGCCGCCCGTGCCGCCGGGCTCCGGATCTACACCACGGTCAACCTGCGGATGACCCCGCAACGCTGGATCCAGCCCGACCTGACCGTGATGCGCTCGCCGATCCCCGACGTCTGGGCGGACGCCGGGGACGCCGTGCTCGTCGGTGAGTTCGTGTCCCCGTCCAGCGTCACCCGCGACCGGGTCGACAAGCCGCTGCTCTGCGCCCAGGCGGGCATCCCGTTCTACCTGCACGGCGAGGTCAGCCTGCGCACCCGGACCGCCACCCTGCGCTTCTTCCGGCTGGTGGACGGCGAGTACGAGCAGGTCGCGCTGGCGCACACCGGCGACCTCTTCGAGATCACCGAGCCCTTCCCGGTCAGCTTCGACCCGGTCGCACTGCTCGACCTCTGAGCCCACAGCGGCGGATCCGCGCTCTACAGGGTGACAATCCCCCGCCACTCCCTGGGGGGCGTCCCCGTCACCAGTCTACCGCCCACCCCCGACAGTTGATCTTGCTCAAGATCCACATGTGGACAACTCGGCGCCTGTGGACACCTCACTCCCAACGTCATGAAGGTGCCGTTCGGGACGTTCACCGTCGCGAAGGGCACCTTTGTGACAGGGACCCCGTGGCCCGCGTGACAGGGGCCCGTGGCCCGGTGAGCCTGCTCTGGGCCCGCGCCGCCGTGCCATGAAGGTGCCGTTCAGGACGTTCACCGTCGCGAAGGGCACCTTCCTGACACCGCCGAGACCCTGACACCGCCAAGACCCCGACACCGCCGAGGCGCGCTGCGAAAGGACCATTCGCTGCGTTCAGCGCAGTGAAAGCCACCTTCGCGGCGGCCGCGCCAAGCCCGCCCCGCGCCAAGCCCGCCCCGTCGCGCCAGGCCCGCCCCGCGCCAAGCCCGCACCGCCAGGCCCACCCCGTCACGCCAGGCCCACCCCGTCACGCAAGCCGCCCACTCACCCTCACCCCCCAAACCGGCACTGTTTCCGCCGCTCAAACCCGTAGTCAATACGAAATCCGTTGTCCAGATGCCTTGACGCGACTAAAACGCTCGTGTTCTATGCGTCACACGGATGGCTGACTGGGGTGCGGAGGCTGCGGCATGTCGGAGACGGCGTTAACCACGGGCACCACCACTGGGCAGACCGGACCCGGTCAGCGGGGACCGCGACCGCTCACCCGGTCGATCGGGGTCATCGGCGGCACGCTGCTCACGCTGACCTGCATGACCCCGGCCTCCTCCCTGTTCGTGATCGTGCCCCCGCTGTTCGGCTCGCTGGGCACCGGCACGGCGCTGACCATCGCCCTGGCCGGGCTGCTCTGCGTGGGCATCGCGCTCTGCTACGGGGAACTGGGCACGCTGGTGCCGAGCGCGGGCGGGGAGTACGCCATGCTCGGCACGCTCACCGGGCGGTTCGCTGGCTGGCTGGCCTTCGCGGTGTCGCTGGTCGTGGTCATGATCATCCCGCCGATCATGGCGATCGGGGTCGGCGCCTACCTGAGCCCGGTCGTGCAGGTGAGCGGGCCGGTCGCGGGCGGGCTGGTGCTGCTGCTGGCCACCGTCACGGGTCTGCTCAACCTGCGTGCCAACGCCTGGATCACCGGCGTGTTCCTGGTCGTGGAGGTGGTGGCCGCCGCCGTGGTCGCGGTGCTCGGCTTCGGCCACGCCAACAAGCCGGTCAGCGTGCTGTTGCAGCCCACGGCCGGTGCCGATCTCGTCACCCCGCTGGCGATCATCGCCGGACTGGCCGTCGCCCTGTTCGTGTTGCAGGGCTTCACCACCGCCGTGTACCTGTCCGAGGAACTGGACAACCCGCGCCGGACGGTGTCCCGCACCGTGCTGGCGACCCTGGCCATCGGCGGGCTCGTCGTGCTGGTGCCGGTCGTGGCGATCATCCTGGGCGCACCCGACGCCGACACCCTGGCCGCGGGCGACCTGTCCGCGCTGGTGTCCGGCTGGAGCACGCCCGAGGTCGGCGCCTTCATCAGCCTCTGCATCGCGGCGGCCATCGTCAACGCCTGCGTGGTCATGGTCATCCAGAACTCGCGGGTGCTCTACGCCTCGGCCCGCGACCGCGCCTGGCCCGAACCGGTCAACCGCGCGCTGGGCGTGGTCAGCAGGAGGTTCGACGCCCCGTGGGTGGCCACGCTGGTGGTCGGCCTACCGGGGGCCGCGCTGTGCTTCGTCCCGGTGGCCACGCTCAACGGGGTCACCGGCGTGGCGGTGGTCGCGCTCTACCTGTCCGTGTCGCTGGCGGCGCTGGCCGTGCGCGGCCGCAAGCACCGGCACCGCCCCGCGTGGCGCATGCCGCTGTGGCCCGCCGTGCCCATCGCCGTGTCCGCGGTGCTGATCTACGTGCTCGGCGTGCAGTCGGTCGCTGACCTGCTGGTCGTCGGCGTGGTGCTGGTGGCCGCCGCCCTGTACTGGCTGCTCTACCTGCGCCCGCGCGCCGACACCCGGTGGATCGTCTCGCTTCCCTCGGACATGGGTGCAACCGAACCTGGGGCCGGTTCCGTCTTCCCTGCATGAGACGCCTAGCGGCGGTAGGCGCCCTGCTGTTCCTGGTGGGCGCCTGCGGCCAACCCAGTCAGCCAACCGTCCCCGACAACAAGCCCGCGAGCAACGGGCAGCCCGCCAACGGCATCCTGCCGGGCGCCGACCGGGCTGTGCCGGAGAACCGGGTCGACGGCACGCGGCTGCCCAAGGGCTACCCCAGGCAGGCGTGGACCGACGAGAACGGCGGGACGCTCACCGTGCAGGCCCAGGAGGGCGGCTGTGAGCACGCGAAGATCGATCTCGCCGAGCAGAGCGCCACGGCGGTGCGGGTCGTGCTCATCCGCGACCTGACCGACACCAACCGGGTCTGCACCAAGGACCTGCGGCTGCCGAAGCTGTCGGTGCAGCTGGACAAGCCGCTGGCCGACCGGACCGTCGTGCTGGAGCAGCAGACGATCCGGTCCTGACCAGACCACCTCACCGGGTGCCCGGCCGACTCGCCCCAGCCGGCCGGGCACCGCTTTGCAACCAGGACGGTCCCGGATCCCGTCCTACTGGCATGAGAAGAACGGTGATCGGAATCGGCCTGCTCGCCCTGCTGACGGCGGGCTGCGGTGCGCAGGCGCCGTCCCCGGAGGCGACCGCGCCGGTCGGCAAGGCCCCGGCCCCGGTGGTGAGCACCACCGCGGTACCGCCCACGAGTCCCGGCACGAGCACCAGCGCGCCGAGGACCGGACCGGCCGTGCCGCCCAACCAGATCGACTACTCGCAGGTGCCCGAGACCTACCCGCGCTCGGTGTGGACCACGGACAACGGCAGGACCGTCGTGGTGATGGGCGAGGAGGGCGGCTGCGCCAAGCTGAGCGGCAAGGTGCTCGCGCAGAACGCCGAGGAGGTGCGGGTGGAACTGCTCACCACCACCGAGACGCACCGGATGTGCCCGCTCTACGTGCGCAACGTGCCGGTCTCGGTCACGCTGGACGCCCCGCTGGGCGCTAGGAAACTGGTGCTGACTGCGAAGAACGGGCCGTACTGACCGCGAGCGCCCCGGCAACCGGCAGCGCGAAAGCCGTCAGCAGCAGGCACTCCACCGCCATCACCCGGTGGCCGGCGAGCAGTTCCGAGCCGGTCCACACCGCACCGGCCAGCCCCGCGAGCAGCACGCCCACCGTGAACCGCAGCGGGCGGCGCGGTGCCTGCGGTGCGGGGCCGAGCACTCGCGGATCCCGGTAGGCCTGCACGGCGAAGACCACCGCCACGACCGCACCGAGCCCCGAGAAACCCCACTGCAACGCGGCATACCAGGGCATGCCCCAGAACGGGGAGCGGTGCAGCAGTGCGGGCACCAGCACCGTGCCGTAACCGTCGTAGTGGGACCAGCCGTCCCACAGCAGGTGCGAGACGGCGCCGACCACCACACCGAGCAGGCACGCCCACCACCTCGGCCCGCCGTCGCCGAGAGAACCCAGTCGCCGCAACGGTTTGGGCAGGTGAACGGCGGCTCTCGGCGCGGACCAGCGTAGGGCCACGGTGAGCACCATGCCCACCGGCACCGACCACCACAGCAGCGCGTCCCAGCGGTGCGTGTCCTCGATGCCGAAGGCGAAGGCCAGGTCGGGCGCGGTGGAGCCGATCACCAGGGAGACCGGTTCCCAGCGCCGCGGCCAGTACCGCCACAGGGGCAGCACGACCGCGGCGTGCGAGGGAAAGGTCAGCGGCACGTGCCCGCTACCGCCGGAACGAGATCTGCAGCGTGGGCGCGGAGGTCTCGGCGAAGAAGTCGTTGCCCTTGTCGTCGACCACGATGAAGGCCGGGAAGTCCTCGACCTCGATCCGCCACACCGCCTCCATGCCCAGCTCGGCGTACTCCAGCACCTCGACCTTGCGGATGCAGTCCTTGGCCAGCCGGGCCGCCGGCCCGCCGATCGAGCCAAGGTAGAAGCCGCCGTGCGACTGGCAGGCCTCGGTGACCTGCTTGGAGCGGTTGCCCTTGGCCAGCATCACCAGCGAGCCGCCCGCCGCCTGGAACTGCGCCACGTAGGAGTCCATGCGGCCCGCGGTGGTCGGCCCGAAGGAGCCCGAGGCGTAGCCCTCGGGGGTCTTGGCCGGGCCCGCGTAGTACACGGGGTGGTCGCGCAGGTACTGCGGCATGGGCTCGCCCGCGTCCAGCCGCTCCTTGATCTTGGCGTGGGCGATGTCCCTGGCCACCACCAGCGGGCCGGTCAGCGAGAGCCGGGTCTTCACCGGCAGCGCGGCCAGGGTGGCGCGGATCTGCTCCATCGGCTGGTTCAGGTCGATCTGCACGACCTGCTCGGACAGCTGTTCACCCGAGACCTCGGGCAGGTAGCGGGCCGGGTCGCGCTCCAGCTGCTCCAGGAACACCCCGTCGGCGGTGATCTTCGCCTTGGCCTGGCGGTCCGCCGAGCAGGACACCGCGATGCCCACCGGGCAGGAGGCGCCGTGCCGGGGCAGCCGGATCACCCGCACGTCGTGGCAGAAGTACTTGCCGCCGAACTGCGCGCCGATGCCGAACTGCCTGGTCATCTCCAGGACCTGCTGCTCCAGGTCCACGTCCCGGAAGGCGTGCCCGTCCGCCGAGCCCTCGGTGGGCAGGTCGTCCAGGTAGTGGGCCGAGGCCAGCTTGGCCGTCTTGAGGTTGAACTCCGCCGAGGTGCCGCCGACCACGATGGCCAGGTGGTACGGCGGGCAGGCCGCGGTGCCCAGCGAGCGCAGCTTCTCGTCCAGGAAGCGGGCCAGCCGCGTGGGGTTCAGCAGCGCCTTGGTCTCCTGGTACAGGAAGGTCTTGTTGGCGCTGCCGCCGCCCTTGGCCATGAACAGGAACTCGTAGACCGGGTCCGCGCCGGGCTTGTGGTAGAGCTCGATCTGCGCGGGCAGGTTCGTGCCGGTGTTGCGCTCCTCCCAGAAGTTCACCGGGGACATCTGCGAGTAGCGCAGGTTGAGCTGCTGGTAGGCGTCGAACACGCCGCGGGAGAGCGCTTCCTCGTCCGCGCCGCCGGTGAGCACGGTCTCGGTGCGCTTGCCCATCACGATCGCCGTGCCGGTGTCCTGGCACATCGGCAGCACGCCGCCCGCCGCGATGCAGGCGTTGCGCAGCAGGTCCATGGCCACGAACCGGTCGTTGCCGCTGGCCTCCGGGTCGTCCACGATCGCGCGCAGCTGGGCCAGGTGCGAGGAGCGCAGCAGGTGCTGGATGTCCTTGATCGCCTCACGGGCCAGCAGGGTCAGCGCCGAGGGGTCCACCTCCAGGAACCGCCGCCCGGCCGCCTCGATCACGCGGACGCCCTCGGCGGAGACCAGCCGGTACTCCGTGTGGTTGTCCTTGGCCAGCGGCAGCATGTCGGTGTACTGGAAAGACGTGGTGGTGGTCACGTCGGCGTGCTCCTTTGCGCGCGGAGGTCTCGTCCGAAAACGGTACCCGCGCGGCGGTGCCCGTCCCGCCGCGCCCCGGTGTGATCCGCGTCAGCGGGACTCGCGTTCGGTAGAGCGGGACTCGCGCGAAGAAGACCCGCGAGTCCCGGTCAGACCAAGAGGCCGGGACGGCCCCCGGCCGCCCCGACCTCCTGTGGGATGCGGTCACGGTCTCCCGTGCCGCCAAGTTCGGTTGTCGAATGGTCACCCTGCCGTGACGTACGTCACAAGTCAACGCCGCCAACGGGTGGAGTACCCAGCGTCAGCTGGCGTACGCCCGCAGTCGCTCCGCCCGGTCGCCCTGGCGCAGCTTGCCCATGACCTCTCGCTCGATCTGGCGTACCCGTTCCCGGGAGAGCCCAAACCTCTTCCCGATCTGATCGAGGGTGCGGGGCTGGCCGTCCTCCAGTCCGTAGCGCAGCCGGATCACCGACTGTTCCCGCTCGTCCAGCGTGCCCAGCACCCGGCGCAGGTCGTCCTGCAACAGCCCGGAGATGACCGCGCTCTCCGCGTCGGTGGCCTCGGCGTCCTCGATGAAGTCGCCCAGCGGGGCGTCCTCGTCGGTGCCCACCGGCATGTCCAGGCTCACCGGGTCGCGCGAGTGGTCGAGCAGGTCGGCCACCTTCTCGGGCGAGATGCCCGACTCCCTGGCCAGTTCCTCGTGCGTGGCCTCCCGGCCAAGCTGCTGGTGCAGGTCGCGCTTGATTCTGGACAGCTTGTTCACCTGTTCCACCAGGTGGACGGGCAGCCGGATGGTGCGGCCCTGGTCGGCCATGCCCCGGGTGATCGCCTGGCGGATCCACCAGGTGGCGTAGGTGGAGAACTTGAAACCCTTGGTGTAGTCGAACTTCTCCACCGCGCGGATCAGGCCGAGGTTGCCCTCCTGGATCAGGTCCAGCAGCGGCATGCCGCGCCCGGTGTAGCGCTTGGCCAGCGACACCACCAGCCGCAGGTTCGCCTCCAGCAGGTGGTTCTTGGCCACCGCCCCGTCTCGGACCAGCGCCTGCAACTCGGACTTGCGCTGCGGGCTGAGCGAGCGGGCTGTGTCCATCATGTGGTGCGCGAAGACACCGGCCTCGATCCGCTTGGCGAGCGCGACCTCCTGCTCGGCTGTCAGCAGCTTCGTGCGGCCGATGCCGTTGAGGTACACGCGCACCAGGTCGGCCGCGGGCCCCTGGGCATCCAGATCGGCTTCGATGCCGACCTCTGGGTCATAGCTCTGTGGGACGGTCACGGTGCTCCCTCCCCGGTCGCGGGCTGCTGTGCGGGCGCGTCACACACCGGCGCTGCGCTGCGCGGCGAGCCTGTCGGCCGGGCGATCCTTCGGCGGAAGGCCGGTCGCTTGCTGGCTGGACACTGGGAAAACGACAACGATCTGGATTTCGTTCCCGTCTTCACACCCATCAGGACGTACCAGCCGTCACAGCGGTTGCCCCGGGAACCTGAGCTTTCCCTGAGAGACCACCGCGATCGACCCGTTCGGCCACCCGAGTGCGTTTCCTGTTAAGGAAACGAGGAGAAACACCGTTCGGTTCAGACCTCCACGAGCACGGTGAACGGACCGTCGTTCACGCTCTCCACCGCCATCATCGCGCCGAACCGACCGGTGGCCACCCGCGCGCCGCGTGCCCGCAGCTGCGCCACCACGGCGTCCACGAGCGGTTCGGCCACCTCGGGCCGGGCGGCCGCGGTCCACGATGGACGGCGGCCCTTCCTGGTGTCCCCGTACAAGGTGAACTGGCTGACCACCAGCAGCGGGGCGCCGGTGCTGGCACAGGACTGCTCCTCGCGCAGGACGCGCAGCTCGTGCAGTTTGCGGGCCATCACCGTCACCTGCTCGGACGAATCCGTGGCGGTGATACCCAGCAGCACCAACAAACCCGGCTCCGCGATGGCACCGACCACTTCGTCACCGACGGTCACCGACGCCCGAGTAACCCTCGCGACAACCGCTTTCACGCGGGCACGACCATGCCGTGCCGGACCAGATCGCGCACGATCGGCAACGCTGCGTTCACCAGTTCCTCCGCTGGTTGGCCGTGCCCGAAGGCCAACAGCACCAACAGGTCCGCCAGCGGTACGTGGCCCCGGCAGCCCGCGAGCAGGGCCGCGGCCAGCTCGTCCACCTCGTGCTGCCAGCCGGGACCGTCCGTCCGGTGTAGCCGCCGCACCACCGACTGCCAGCCCTCGGCCCCCGGCTCGGACACCTCCTCCAGCACCACCGTGTCCGGCACCACGAACCGCGTCGCCAGCAGGCCCTCGGCCGATCCGTTGGCCCGCAACCAGTCCACCCGGTCCAGCCAGGCGGCCGTCTCCGGGCCCAGCGGGTCGTCGAAGGCGTGCCGCAGGTCCTCGCAGACCACCTCGGCGTGCGCCGCGTCGGTGCGCCGCAGGGTGACGAAGCCGAACCCGATGCCCACCACCTGGTTGGCCTCGAACCAGTCCAGCCAGGCCGCCGCCTTGGCACGGCCCTCGGCCGAGCGCGGGTCCACCCCGGCGTCGCGCAGCCAGGTCCCCACGTACAGGCTGGGCTCGGCCACGTCGCGCTGCACGAACCAGGCGTCCACCCCGCCGCGCGGCAGCCAGGACGCCACCCGGTCACCCCAGTCCTGACCCCGCACGTGCAGCCAGGACGCCAGCAGCTGGCCCACGCCGCCCTCGTTGAGGAACGCGGGCAGCTGGCGGACCACCAGGGCGCTCGCGTCGTCCCCGGCCAGCCCCGAGTCGCGATAGGTGTAGTCCACCCGCGCCGGGCCCACCACGAACGGCGGGTTGCACACCACCTGGTCGAAGCGTCGCCCGGCGACCGGGGCGAACCACTCGCCCTGCCGCAGTTCCACGTCCAGCTCGTTGAGCTGGAACGTCGCCGAGGCCAGGTCCAGGGCGCGCTGGGACAGGTCGGTGGCGGTGATGCGCTCGGCGTGCCTGCTCGCGTGCAGCGCCTGCACCCCGCAGCCGGTGCCCAGGTCCAGCAGCGAGCCCACCGGCCGCCGCGCGGTGGCCCGCGCCAGGCTCAGTGAGGCGTGGCCCACCCCCAGCACGTGGTCCGGGCTCACCGGTCCGCCGCGCAGGTCGGAGTCCTGGTCGGAGACCACCCACCACGAGCCGTGCACGTCCCCGTACGGCCGCACGTCCAGCCCGGCGCGCAGCTGCTCCCCGTCGGCGCGCAGCAGCCCCGTGGCCAGCGCCTCCTCCACCGGCGCCGAGCCAAGGGCCTTGGCCACGGCGGGAGCCGGTTCGGGGTCGCCGAGCAGGAACAGACGGATCAGCGTGCCGAGCTCGCCGCCGTCCTGGCTGACCCGGCGCACCGGCTCGGGCTCGCCCCGGCCCAGCGCAGCGTGCGCCGCCGCGCCGAGCAGGTCGACAACGCCATCGGAGTGGTAGCCCGCGGTGTGGAACGCGTCACGCAGACGGCCGCAGAAATCAGCTGTGAACACGTCTGGAATGCTCGCACGGGCACATGCTGCTGTGCGTTGTCGCCCAACAGTGGGACACTCTGAGGTGGAGGTGGTGTCGTGAAGGGCTCCGATCGGGACGACACCCCGGTTCTCATCACCGAGGCGGCTCCTTCGTACGAGGAGCAGCACCAGGCACGCAAGCGCAAGTACGCCATCATCATGGGCGCGCGCATCCCGTGCCTGGTGCTCGCAGGCATCTTCATCAACACCTGGTGGCTGGCACTGTTCTTCGTGGTGCTGTCAGTGCCGCTGCCCTGGGTCGCCGTGCTCATCGCCAACGACCGGCCCCCGCGCAAGAGCGAGGAGATCAACCGGTTCAAGGCCGACCGGGCGGCCCGCCGTGCGCTGGAGGCCAAGTCTCACCAGGTGATCGACGGGGGCTGAGCCCCGACCCTGGACACGGCCTGGGCGCCGGCGCGCACCCCGGAGCGCAGCACCTCCACCGGCGGCAGCCCGCGCAGCCAGGCCGCGAGCAGCCCGGCGTCGAAGGCGTCACCGGCACCGGTGGTGTCCACGCACTCCGCGGGCTCGCCGGGCACCGTCCAGCACCCGGTGCGGTCCACCCAGGTGGCCCCGTGCGGCCCGCTGGTGACCGCCACCGCGCCGACCTTGCCGAGCAACTCCGATGCCGAGGACGGATCGGACGAACCGGTCAGTGCGCGCAGCTCGTCCGCGTTGGGCAGCAACAGGTCCACCCCGGCGATGTCCGCCAGGAACTCCCCGGTGATGTGCGCGGCCGCCTGCGGGTCCACCGAGGTGGTCAGGCCGCAGCGGCGGGCCGCGTCCAGCACGTCCAGGCCCGCCTGCCGCGAGGCCGGGTCCAGCAGCACGTAGCCGGACAGGTGCAGGTGCTGTGCGTGCTCCAGCACCCTGGTCGACAGGTCCGTGCCCTGCAACCGCTGGTTGGCGCCCCGGTCGGACAGCATGGAGCGCTGCGCGTCGGTGTCCACCAGCACCACCACGCAGCAGGTCGGTGCCTCCGGGTCCAGCGCCAGCTCGCAGCGCACCCCGGCCGCCGCCAGTTCCGCGCGCACCTGGCGGCCCGCCATGTCGTCCCCGACCCGGCTGACCAGCACGGTGTCCACCTGGCAGGCGGCCAGCCAGGCGGCGGTGTTGGCCCCCGCCCCGCCGACGGTCAGCGCCACGTCGGCGCGCACGTCCCCGCCGTGCGGGATCGGTCCGTGGTGGCGGGCCACCACGTCCAGCGCCGCGTCGCCCACGACGATCACCGTCATGCGGCCAGCTCCACGGCCACCTCGGCGGCCAGCCGGGTGTTCGACACGACCAGTTCCTCGTTCGCGTCCAGGCTCACGCCCCGGCTCGCGGTGTGGAAGTGCTCCAGCAGCACCGGGGTCACGTCCTTGCCCTGCACCCCGCGCGTCCTGAGCAGCTCCAGCCCGTCGGCCAGCAGCTTGTCGTGCAGCTCGCGGTCCATCTCGTACTCGGCGGGCACCGGGTTGGCCAGCAGCACGCCCGAGCTGCCCGGCACCTGCTCGCGGTGCGCCGCCACCACGGCGGCGGCCTGCTTGGCATCGTCCACCCGCCACGGCACGCCGTACTCCGACTCGCGCAGGTAGAACGCCGGGAACCGGTCGGTCCGGTAGCCCAGCACCGGCACCGAGTTGGTCTCCAGCAGCTCCAGGGTCGCCCCGATGTCCAGCACCGACTTCACCCCGGAGCACACCACGAGCACCGGCGTGCTCGCCAGCACCGCCAGGTCCGCGGACACGTCCCAGCTCTCCCGCGCCCCGCGGTGCACCCCGCCCAGCCCGCCGGTGCCGAACGCGCCGATCCCGGCCGCGTGCGCCAGCGCCACCGTGCTGGCCACCGTGGTCGCCCCGTTGCGGCCCAGCGCGATCGCCGCGCCCAGGTCACGCCGGGACAGCTTGACCATGTCGCTGGCCGGGTCGCACACCCGGTCCAGCTCCGACTCGCTCAGCCCGACCGTCGGCCGCCCGTCCAGCACCGCGATGGTCGCGGGCACCGCCCCGGCCTCCCGCACCACCCGCTCCAGCCTCGCCGCCACCTCGCGGTTGCGGCCCGCGGGCAGCCCGTGCGACAGCAGCGTGCTCTCCAGCGCCACCACCGCCCGGCCCGCCGCCACCGCGTCCGCTACCTCGTCACCGACCACCAGTGTTCGTGCACCCATGCTCGATATCATGAGGCAGTGAGCCCGATGACCCAGACGCTGCCCGAGACCGACACTCGGCCCGAGGGCACTGACACGACCGGCGACGACGCGCCGAAGATGTTCCACTACGTGCGGAAGAACAAGATCGCGGAGAGCGCGGTCATGGGCACGCACGTGGTGGCGCTGTGCGGCGAGGTGTTCCCCGTCACGCGTTCCCCGAAGCCCGGATCCCCGGTCTGCCCCGACTGCAAGCGGATCTACGAGGGCCTGCGCCCCGGCGGTGACGACGACTGACCCACCCCCAGGCGCGGCCGAGTCCCGCCCGGAAAACGCGCGTGTCGGCGCTTCGCGCACCGCGTGTTCGCGCTTGCGGTGCGAGTTCCCACGAGTTGGGAAAGCGCTCGCCCAGCGCCGACACACCGCCCGCGAAGCGCCGACACGCGGAGACCTCCTGACCCGGCGAGTCCCGGGCTGGGGAGCGTGAGTCCCGGCCAGCGATGCCCGCTAGGGCGCGCCGTCCCGGCGGTGCTCGTCGTCGGGCATCGGGACGCGGGACCGCTCCGGCCGCGGCAGCGCGTCGGTGTCGTTGAGGTCGGCCGGTGAGGGCGCCACGTAGGCCTCCGTCGGCGCGTCGCACACCACCTCGTGCGCGTCGGCCTGCTCGCGCAGCCAGGACCTGGCCTGCTCACCCGCCCTGATCTTCTCCGCCGCCCGCTCCAGCTCCAGCCGCCGCCACCGCCTGCGCTGGCGCCTGGTCATCCGCGCGGGCCAGAACTCCTGGATGGCGCTGTTGAAGTGCGCGCCGATCACGATCGCCAGCCCGATGAAGAAGGTGAACAGCAGGAAGGCGATCGGCGTTGCCAGCGCGCCGTAGCTGTAGCCGGTGGTGGTGATCCAGGTGATGTACCAGCGCAGGCCGACGCTGGACAGGATGAACAGGATCATGGCGAGCATCGCGCCGGGCAGACCGCGGTGCCAGGGCAGCTTGCGGGGCAGCGCCAGCTTGTAGAGCGTGGCCAGCACGAGCACCAGCAGCACGCCCATGATCGGGTAGTAGAAGGTGCTGATGAGACCCTGCACCAGCTTCTGCCACTCGCCGGGGATCAGGTTGATCAGCACGTCCGGGCCCAGTGCCAGCACCGGCAGGCCGATCACGGCGGCGACCAGGCTCACCAGGTACATCAGCAGGGCGAAGATGCGCTGCCACACGGGGTGCCGCACGTCGTGCTGGCCGTAGGCGGCGGTGATCGCGTCCACGAAGGAGGCCATCGCCGAGGAGCCCGCCCACAGCGAGATCAGGAAGCCCAGCGAGGCGATCTCGGAGTGGGCCCCGGTGAGGATGCTGACCACCGTCGGTGCGATGATTTGATCAACAACGTTGGTGGTGAACACCGCGTGGCACCAGGACAGGATCTTGTCCTGGACCTGGGTGACGATCTGCGGGCCGAACCAGTCGCCGACGAAGCTCAGGCTGCCCAGCAGACCCAGCAGCAGCGGCGGCAGGGACAGCACCTGCCAGAACGCCGCCTCGGCCGCCTCGGAGAAGATGTCGCCGAACCAGGCCTTGCTCGCCGTGCGCGCCAGCAGCCGCAGCGGCCCCCGTCGAGCGGGTACCGACGCGTCACGTGCTCGCTGCTCAGGCTGCTGACCCATCGCACCGACAAGCATGCGGCATGGGGGCACGAACGGCTGGACTGACCCCACCGCGACGCACCGCGTGTCGTGCCGCACAACGGCGTTGGTCGGTGCGCGCGGACGCGTTTGGGTAAGCTCGGGGCCGCCCTCAGGGCCGACCGGCATGGGGGCATTCGCACGTCTGTAACAGGTTCGCGCAGCTCTAAGGAGGGGTCAGGCGTTGACGGCCCAGCCCGACACGACAGCCCCGACAACACCCATGCGCCCGCTTCGTGCGTGGCAGCGCAGGGCGCTGACCAAGTACCTGACGACCAAGCCGCAGGACTTCCTCGCGGTGGCGACGCCCGGCGCGGGCAAGACGACCTTCGGGCTGCGGGTGGCCGCCGAGCTGCTCGCCGACCGCACGGTGCAGGCCGTCACGATCGTGACGCCCACCGAGCACCTCAAGCACCAGTGGGCGAAGGCCGCCGCCGAGGCCGGTATCGCCATCGACTCGAACTTCCGCAACACCGCGGGCGCCACCTCCACCGACTACCACGGGGTCGCGGTGACCTACGCCCAGGTCGCGGCGCACCCGACGCTGCACCGGGTGCGCACCGAGAACCGCAAGACCCTGGTGATCCTCGACGAGATCCACCACGGTGGTGACGCCAAGTCCTGGGGCGACGCGATCCGCGAGTCCTTCACCCCGGCCGTGCGCAGGCTCGCGCTGACCGGCACACCGTTCCGCAGCGACGACAGCCCGATCCCGTTCGTGGGCTACGAGCCCGACGGCGCCGGGTTCATGCGCAGCAGGTCCGACCACGCCTACGGCTACTCCGACGCCCTGCGCGACGGGGTCGTCCGGCCCGTGCTGTTCCTGGCCTACTCCGGTGAGGCCAGCTGGCGGACCGGTGCCGGTGAGGAGTTCACCGCGCGGCTGGGTGAGCCGCTGACCCAGGAGCAGACCGCGCGGGCCTGGCGCACCGCCCTGGACCCCACGGGGGAGTGGATCCCCTCGGTGATCCGCGCCGCCGACATGCGGCTCAACCAGGTCCGCCAGGTCATGCCCGACGCCGGTGCCATGGTGCTCGCCTCCGACCAGGAGTCCGCCAAGGCCTACGCGCGGATCCTGCACGAGCTGACCGGTGAGATGCCCGCGCTCGTGCTGTCCGACGACCCCAAGGCCACTGGCAAGATCGCCGAGTACTCGGCGGGCACGCAGCGGTGGCTCGTCGCCGTGCGCATGGTGTCCGAGGGCGTGGACGTGCCGCGGCTGGCCGTGGGCGTGTACGCCACCAGTTCCTCCACCCCGCTGTTCTTCGCCCAGGCCATCGGCCGGTTCGTGCGCGCCCGCAAGCCCGGCGAGACCGCCAGCGTGTTCCTGCCCAGCGTGCCGGTGCTGCTGGAGCTGGCCAGCCAGCTGGAGGCCGAGCGGGACCACGTGCTCGGCAAGCCGCACCGGGAGAAGGACGGCTGGGACGACGAGCTGCTCGCCGAGGCCAACCGCACCAAGGACGAGGGCGAGGAGGAGAAGGGCTTCACCTCCCTGGGCGCCTCCGCCGAGCTCGACCAGCTGATCTACGACGGCTCCTCGTTCGGCACCGCCGCGCTGGCCGGTACCGAGGAGGAGCAGGAGTACCTCGGGCTGCCCGGTCTGCTCGAACCGGACCAGGTGCGCGAGCTGCTGCGGCAGCGCCAGGAGAAGCAGCTCGCGGCGGTGTCCGCCCGCAAGGCCGCCGAGCCGCCCGCCCCCGTGCCGCAGGCCCGGCCGAGGTCCGTGCAGGAGCGGCTCGCCGAGCTGCGCAAGGAGCTCAACACGCTCGTCGCGATGTACCACCACCGGACGAAGAAGCCGCACGGCAAGATCCACAACGATCTGCGGACGTACTGCGGGGGACCGCCCACCGCCATGGCGACCGTGGACCAGTTGGAGGAGCGGATCTCCACGCTGCGGTCCTGGTGATGGGTGACGCCGGGTGATCGGGCGTGGAATACCGCACCCAGTGATCAACATCGGCAACCGCCGTGCAACCCCGGACCGGAGTGCCGCCCGCGAGAGCGATCTCACCGCCCGCCACCAGCTTTTTTCGCACTTCGAACTAATTTCTGACGCTCTGTAGTCGCCTGCGTCTATTTCGGTGTATTGGTGGCCTTCTGGTTACCTTGCTGTTGCCGCATCGTGTCGACAAACCCGGCCTTAACCGCTTCAGCGTTGTTCACCTCACCCCATTCAGTGACATACGTTGTGCGCCACAACATTTCCGGGTTCTTCCTGTGACCCCGGACACGATGAAGGGGACGCTGATGCGTAGCAGAACCCTCGCCCTGCTCGCCGCCGGAGCCGGGCTCGCCCTGGCCGCGACGGCCTGTGGCGCCAACAGTGCCGGCGGGGGCTCCGGCAGCACCGCCACCTCCGGCTCCGGCGACGCGAACGCGCCGAAGGTCGGTGTGGTCCTGCCCGAGACGGCCACCTCCGCGCGCTGGGAGGGCTTCGACCGCCCGCTGCTGGAGAAGGAGCTCAAGGCGGCCGGGCTCAACCCGATCATCGAGAACGCCCAGGGCGACGCCCAGAAGTTCTCGCAGCTGGCCGACACGATGCTCAGCCAGGGCGTGAAGGTGCTGATCCTGGCCGCGCCCAACGGTGACGTCGGCGCCTCGGTGGAGCAGAAGGCCAAGGCCCAGGGCGTGCCGGTCATCGACTACGACCGCCTCAACGCGGGCGGCAGCGCCGACTACTACGTCTCCTTCGACAACGTGAAGGTCGGCCACCTGCAGGGGCAGGCGCTGGCCGACAAGCTCCAGGGCACGCAGGGCGCCCAGGTCATCGAGATCGAGGGCAGCGCCACCGACAACAACGCGCTGCTGTTCCAGCAGGGCCAGCACGAGGTGCTCAAGCCGCTCTACGACTCGGGCAAGCTCAGGCTGGTCAACTCCCAGCTGATCGACCAGTGGGACAACCAGAAGGGTGGCCAGGTCTTCGAGCAGTTCCTGACCGCCAACGGCGGCAAGGTCGACGGCGTGGTCGCGGCCAACGACGGCCTGGCCGGTGCGGTGATCACCGTGCTGACCAAGAACAGCCTCAACGGCAAGGTCCCGGTCACCGGTCAGGACGCCACCGTGGACGGCCTCAAGGCCATCCTGCGCGGGGACCAGTACATGACCGTGTTCAAGCCGATCGACCAGGAGGCCTCGGCCGCCGCGAAGCTGGCCGCCGCACTGGTCAAGAACAGCAAGGCCGACGCGGACAAGGTGGCCACCGGCTCGGTCACCGACCCGAAGACCCAGCGCAAGGTCCCCTCGCTGCTGCTGGAGCCGCAGGCCATCACCAAGGACAAGGTCAAGGACGTCATCTCGGCGGGCGCGGTCAAGAAGGAGGACGTCTGCGCCGGCGACGTCGCCGCGCTGTGCGGCCAGAACGGCATCTCCTAGTCCTCGCCCGAACCACCGCCGCCGGGGCGCCGGCACCCCCGACGCCAGCGCCCCGGCGGCGGTTCCCACCCCTACAGGGAGAGACTCATGACCGAGCCGATCCTCGAACTCCGCGGTGTCAACAAGAGCTTCGGCCCCGTGCACGTGCTGCACGACGTGGACCTCGTCGTGCGCCCCGGTGAGGTCACCGCGCTGGTCGGTGACAACGGCGCGGGCAAGTCCACCGTGGTCAAGAGCATCGCGGGCATCCACCAGATCGACTCCGGTGAGGTGGTCTTCGACGGCGAGCCGGTGCACATCCCCGGGCCGCGCGAGGCCGCCGCGCTGGGCATCGAGGTCGTCTACCAGGACCTGGCGCTGTGCGACAACCTGGACATCGTCCAGAACATGTTCCTGGGCAGGGAGCGCGGCAAGGGCGGCTTCCTGGACGAGGCCGACATGGAGCGCGCCGCGCGGGAGACCCTCGCCTCGCTGTCGGTGCGCACCGTGAAGTCCGTGCGCACCCAGGTGTCCTCGCTGTCCGGCGGGCAGCGGCAGACCGTGGCCATCGCCAAGGCGGTGCTGTGGAACAGCAAGGTCGTGCTGCTCGACGAGCCGACCGCCGCGCTGGGCGTCGCGCAGACCCGGCAGGTGCTCGACCTGGTGCGCAGGCTCGCCGACCAGGGCCTGGGCGTGGTGCTGATCAGCCACAACATGAACGACGTCTTCGAGGTCGCGGACACCATCGCGACCCTCTACCTGGGCCGGATGGTGGCCCAGCTGCCGACCAGGGACCTGACCAACACGCAGGTGGTCGAGCTGATCACCGCCGGGCGCTCCGGCGACATCGGCCTGGCCAAGCCCGAAGTCGCGACGGTGTGAGGACACAGATGACCGCGCAGACCCCCACCAAGAACGCCGCGATCGCCGACTTCGGCATCGACACCACCAGCCGCACCCCCGCCCAGGCCCTGCGCGACTACCTCGACCGGGTCCGCGGCGGTGAACTGGGCTCGCTGCCCGCCCTGCTCGGCCTGCTCCTGCTGGTGATCGTCTTCACCGTCGCGTCGAGCACCTTCCTGACCCTGAACAACCTCGCCAACCTGCTGGCGCAGGGCGCGGGCACCACCATCATCGCGATGGGCCTGGTCTTCGTGCTGCTGCTCGGCGAGATCGACCTGTCCGCCGGTACCGCCTCGGGTGTGACGGCCGCCGTGATGGCCCTGCACTTCGTGAAGAACGGCAACCTGCTCGGCGGCATGGGCAACACCGTCTTCCTCGTCTTCGTGGGCCTGCTGGTGCTGGCCGTCGCCGCCGCCCTGTGGGTGCGCATCTGGGCGGGCGCCGCGATGGCCGCGGTGGCCATCGTGCTGCTGGCCCTGGGTGTACCGCCGGACCCGTGGCTGGAGATGCTGCTCGCGATCTGCGTGGGCACCGCCATCGGCTGCCTCACCGGCGTGCTGATCTCCAAGGTGGGCATCCCGTCCTTCGTGGTGACCCTGGCGCTGTTCCTGGCCTGGAACGGCGTGGTGCTGCAACTGATCGGCAACGGCGGCACGCTGTCGATCAGCCAGAGCCCGGTGCTGTTCGCGGTGGCCAACGGCAACCTGTCCGTGGCGGGCAGCTGGGTGCTGTTCGTCGTGGCCGCGGGCGGTTATGCCGCGGTCGTGCTGAGCAGGCACTTCGGCCGGGTCCGCAAGGGGCTGGTCGCGCTTCCGACGGTGCTGGTCGGCAGCAAGGTGGCGGCCGTGGTCGTGGCCAGCGCCGTCGCGACCTACCTGTTCACCGTGAACCGCTCGCCCAACCCGGACCGGATCACCATCACCGGCGTGCCCTACGTGGTGCCGATCATCCTGGTGCTGCTCGTGGTCGGCACCTTCGTGCTGGACCGCACCCGGTACGGCAGGCACGTCTACGCCGTGGGCGGCAACACCGAGGCGGCCCGCCGCGCGGGCGTCAACGTGCCCAAGATCCGGATGAGCGTGTTCGTGATCGCCTCCTCGGTGGCCGCGATCGGCTCGATCGTCTACTCCTCGAAGGTCGGCTCGGTGGACCCGAACGCGGGCGCGGGCAACGTGCTGCTGTTCGCGGTCGGCGCCGCGGTCATCGGCGGCACCTCGCTGTTCGGCGGCAAGGGCAGGGTCATCAACGCGGTCATCGGTGGCGCCGTGCTGGCCACCGTGCAGAACGGCCTCGGCCTGCTCAGCGTCGGCCCCGCCGTGATCAACATCGTGACCGGCCTGGTGCTGCTGCTCGCGGCGAGCGTGGACGCGCTCTCAAGGCGGCGCGCGAAGGCCACCGGCCACTAGCGCGGTGTCCGGCGTCCCGCGCCGGTGCTGCCGCGCCCAGGCGGCGCCTCGCCGCACCGCCCCCGCACCCCCGTACACCCAGTACGAAGGCACGGGGGCGGCACGCCGATCCATCCACCTGGATCACGACATCACCCGACGCGAGCCTTGGACACCGCACTAGGGGAGAATCAGGGGCGACAAGGGGGTGCTCGCTGGTGACTGGACCACCGACCGCGGGCACGCGCCCCGACGAGGTGCGCAGGCACAACCGCACCGCCTTGCTGCGCAGGCTGCACGTCGGCGGCCCGTGCACCAGAGCCGAACTGGCCGCTGAGCTGGGGCTCAACCGGAGCACCATCAAGGCACTGGTGGACGGGCTCGCCGAGGGCGGGCTGGTGGTGGAGCAGGTCTCCGCCAAGCGGCTGGGCGCGGGCCGGCCCTCCCTGCTGGTGCTGCCCCAGCCGCGGGCGCTGTGGGTGCTGGCGGTGGACGTGGGCGTCGAGCAGACCACGGTGGCCGCCGTGGGCTTCGGCGGCGAGGTGCTGGGCTCGCGCACCTGGACGCTCAGCCGGGGCGCCAGCTCCGTGCAGGACGTGGTCGGCAAGGTGGCGCTGGCCGCGCGGAGGCTGGCCGACCGGCTCGGCGGCTCCCCGGTCGGCGCGGGGGTCTCGGTGCCCGGGGTGGTGCGCCGGGACGGCTACGTGCACGAGGCGCCCAACCTGCACTGGACCGGCGTGCACCTCGGTGAGCTGCTCTCCACCGCCCTGCGCAGGCCCGTGCTGGTGGGCAACGACGCCGAGCTGGGCGCGCTGGCCGAGCACACCAGGGGAGTGGCCAGGCAGGCCGCCGACATGGTGTTCGTCTCGGTGGACGTGGGCGTGGGCGGCGGGGTCATCTCCGAGCGGGCCGCGGTGCGCGGCACCGGTGGCTCCGTGGGCGAGCTGGGGCACATGGTGGTGCGTCCCGGCGGGCGGTCCTGCTACTGCGGCTGCCGTGGCTGCTGGGAGACCGAGGTGGGCGAGGACGCCCTGTGCCGGGCGCTGAGCCTGCCCGAGGGCTCCGCGCGCGAGCTGGTGGTGTCGGAGCTGCGGTCACTGGGTGAGCAGCCCGAGCTGGCGCTGTACCGGCTGCGCGAGTTCACCGACTGGCTGGCGCTGGGCTTGATCAACGTGGTGAACCTGCTGGGGCCCGAACTGGTCGTGCTCGGGGACCTGCTCGCCGAGCTGCCGCCCGTCATCGTGGACGAGGTGGCCGAGGAGGTCCGCCAGCGCAGCCTGGTCAGCCGGGCCGTGGGCGGCATCCGGATCACCACCTCCTCACTCGGCCCCGAGGCGAAGATCATCGGGGCTGCCGAGCTGGCCTTCGAACAGGCCCTCTGACCCACCCCAGTTGTCAGGAAAGTGCCGTATGCGACATCAGATGTCGCATACGGCACTTTCCTGACATGTCGGGGGGCGACAGCGCGAAGGGCGCGGACCCGTCGGTCCGCGCCCTTCGCCTCGTTGTGGAGTTGTCCTAGCGGTTGGGCTCCTCAGCCCTGCTGGATCTCGGCGGCCAGCTCACGCAGCTTGGTGCTGTGCTCCCGGGCGTGGTGCCCGCAGAACAGGAGCTCGCCCCCGGAGGGGAGGATGGCGCGTACCTGGGCGGCCGCGCCGCACCGGTCGCAGCGGTCGACAGCGGTCAGCTCGGGGCGGGTGAGCAGCGTGGTCATGGAAATCTCCCTCCGTCCCGGCACCGGTGCTCCGGTGCCTACTACAGCTGCGACCACAGCGCCCTCAGGTGCCGAGCGCGGTGTTCGCTGCCCTCACTTTAAGCAGACGTTCGCCGCGATGTCAGTGTTCCCTTTCGCCGCGGCGACGCCGGTCACGTGTGAAGTACCCGGATGCAGCAAGTGAGAACCGGTTCCGCACACACTTGCGATGATCTGTCCTCAAGGCCACCGCGAGGTGCCGAGTTCGTTACGTTTCGTCGTCGATGCAGCTCGGAGGTCACGCAACGCGACGAACTCGGACATCCGGGATACGTCGCGAAGGGCCTTCCCGGTTCGCTCCGAGCGGGCCCGTGTGTCTTGCGTCACAGGGTGATCGGCTCTGTTCGCTTGTAGCGGACAGAGCGCTCCAGCGCCGGTTTTGCCCGGTTTTTCGTGCATGAACAAGCAAGAGCCCGCCCGGCGCGTGCCGGACGGGCTCTCGTATGGGACTGCTCAGTCCAGGTAGTCGCGCAGCACCTGGGAACGCGACGGGTGGCGCAGCTTCGACATCGTCTTGGACTCGATCTGCCGGATCCGCTCGCGGGTCACCCCGTAGACCTGGCCGATCTCGTCCAGGGTGCGCGGCTGGCCGTCGGTGAGGCCGAAGCGCAGCCGCACCACGCCCGCCTCACGCTCGGACAGCGTGGCCAGCACCGACTGCAACTGGTCCTGCAGCAGGGTGAAGGACACGGCGTCCACCGCGACCACGGCCTCGGAGTCCTCGATGAAGTCACCGAGCTGGCTGTCGCCCTCGTCGCCGATGGTCTGGTCCAGCGAGATCGGCTCCCTGGCGTACTGCTGGATCTCCAGGACCTTCTCGGGGGTGATGTCCATTTCCTTGGCCAGCTCCTCCGGCGTGGGCTCGCGGCCCAGGTCCTGGAGCAGCTCGCGCTGGATACGGCCGAGCTTGTTGATCACTTCCACCATGTGCACCGGGATGCGGATGGTGCGCGCCTGGTCGGCCATGGCGCGGGTGATCGCCTGGCGGATCCACCAGGTGGCATAGGTGGAGAACTTGTAGCCCTTGGTGTAGTCGAACTTCTCGACCGCGCGGATCAGGCCCAGGTTGCCCTCCTGGATCAGGTCCAGGAACGCCATGCCGCGGCCGGTGTAGCGCTTGGCCAGCGAGACGACCAGCCGGAGGTTCGCCTCCAGCAGGTGGTTCTTGGCGCGCTCGCCGTCGCGGACGATCCAGCGCAGGTCCCTGCGCATCTGCGGGGCCAGCTTCTCGGCCTCGTCCTCGGCCTTGCGCACGCGCTCGGCGGCGTAGAGCCCGGCCTCGATGCGCTTGGCCAGCTCCACCTCCTCCTCGGCGTTGAGCAGGGCGACCTTGCCGATCTGCTTGAGGTACGCGCGGACCGAGTCGGCGGAGGCGGTGAGCTCGGCGTCCTTGCGGGCCTGCCGCAGCGCCTCGGACTCCTCCTCGTCCCAGACGAAGTCGCTCTCGTTGCCCTTCGTCTCCTCCTCGTCGGGCTCCTCGACGACGTCCTCGACGAGCTCGGCTTCCAGCTCGGCCTGGTCGACCTCGATCTCGCCCTCAAGGTCCTCCGGCTCGTCGCCGTCGCCCTTCTTGGCCTTCGCCGGGCTCGCCTTGCCGGTCGCGTCGCCCGCGGCCTTCCTCGGCGCACGGGTCGTCTTGGCCGCCGTCTTCTTGGCCCCGGCAGCGGGCTTGGCCGCCGTCTTGCGGGCGGTGGTGGCCTTCACGGCCTCCTCGCCCTCAGCGGCCTTGGTACCGGTGGCCTTGGCGGCGCTCGCGGCGGTGCTGGAGCGTCGGGTTGCGGTTTCTGCGGCTGCCACGTACGCCCTTTCGCGACGGTCGTTCACGGCAGGCCGAAGGGCGCGAACCTCGGCCGCCAGGGGTTTCGGGGGAGCGCCCGGCGGCTGCTCGCCGTGGGCACTGTTCCATTGTAACGACGAAGGCCGCGCCGCGTGGCCACCGACCAGCGCGAGCGCGGCCTCCGATCGGCATCGCGAGCGCGTTGCCGCAGGTAGATCGCCCGAAGAGGAGCCAAGTAATTTTTCGGGTGTACTTCTAGTGGCCGATTCCGTGCGCCGCGGCCGCCGCCGCGCCGACGATTCCGGCGTCGTTCTTGAGCGAGGCGGGCACAACCTCGGTGCGGACCTTGAGCAGCGGCAGCCACTTCTCGGCCTTCTTGCTCACCCCGCCGCCCGCGATCAGCAGGTCCGGCCAGATCAGGTTCTCCAGGGTGGACAGGTACTTGGTGACCCGGTGTGCCCACTCCTCCCAGGACAGGTCCTTGTCCTCCTTCACCGAGGCCGCCGCGCGCTTCTCCGCGTCGTGCCCGTCCACCTCCAGGTGGCCGAACTCGGTGTTGGGCACGAGCTTGCCGTTGAGGAACACGGCGCTGCCGATGCCGGTGCCGAAGGTCAGCAGCACCACCACGCCGTCCCGGTCCCGGCCCGCGCCGAAGCGCACCTCGGCCAGGCCCGCCGCGTCGGCGTCGTTGAGCACGACCACGTCCTCCGGCCTGCGGCCCAGCTTGTCCGCGAACAGCTTGGCCGCGTCGGTGTCCACCCAGCCCTTGTCCACGTTGGCCGCCGTCAGCGCGACCCCGTGCTTGACCACGCAGGGCAGGGTGACCCCCACCGGCCCGGTCCAGCCGAACTTCTCCACGATCTCGGCGACCACGTCGGCCACCGCGTCCGGGGTCGACGGCTGGGGTGTGGCGATGCGCAGCCGCTCGCCCTCCAGGGCCCCGGTCTCCAGGTCGACCAGGCCGCCCTTGATGCCCGAGCCGCCGATGTCGACCCCGAACCCGCGAGTTGTGCCCATCCGCTGGACCCTTCCTACTCGATTCAGTGCGTGGTGCGCAGACACTAACGTGTGTGGTTCGGTGAACGGCGTGGTAGTCGCGCAAACCGAAGCACTCGTCGAAGTCGCCGTCCAGGTCGCGGCCGAGGCCGCCGAGCTCGTGCTGGCCACTCGCGGCAACGCTGTCACCCAGGTGGACACCAAGTCCAGCGAGACCGATGTGGTGACCGCCGCCGACCGGGCCGCCGAGCAACTCGTGCGGGACCGCCTGGCCCAGCTGAGGCCGGGGGAGCCCGTGCTGGGGGAGGAGGCGGGCGGCACCCAGCGGCTGGACGGCCTGGTCTGGGTGGTCGACCCGATCGACGGCACCGTCAACTACCTGTACGGCCTGCCCTGGTACGCGGTGTCGCTGGCGGCCCAGCTGGACGGCGTCTCCGTGGCCGGCGCCGTGGTGGAGCCGGTGTCCGGCCGGGTGTGGACCGGCCTGCGCGGGGGCGGGGCCTGGCTGGACGGCAGGCCCCTGCGCGCCTCGGCGGCCCGGCGGCTGGACCTGTCCCTGCTGGCGACCGGCTTCGCCTACGCCACCGAGCGCAGGCAGCGCCAGGCCGAGGTGATGGGCCGGGTGGTCGGCCAGGTCCGCGACCTGCGCCGCAACGGGGCCGCCTCGCTGGAGCTGTGCGCGGTCGCCGCTGGCTGGCTGGACGGCTACGTGGAGCACGGGCTCAACCGCTGGGACTGGGCGGCGGGCGCGCTGATCGCCGAGGAGGCGGGCGCCGTGGTGCGGCTGCCGGGCTCGGACCCCGAGGGGCTGGGGGCGGAGGCCACCTTCGCGGCGGCGCCCGGCATCGCCGAGCAGTTGCGGGCGGTACTGGTCGAGGCCGGGATCAACCAGGTGTGAGCCTCAGCAGTGGGTGGACCTGGCCGCGGTCACCAGATCGGCGCTGATCGGCGGCTGGGCGCCCTGCTGGGCCAGCTGCCCGCCCTGCTGGGACGGCTGGTGCTGGGCCCAGGAGGCGAGCTGGTCGAGCACCTGCTTGGCGTCGGAGCTCGGCTTGATCTGGTCGAACCTCTTGCCCAGCGCCAGGTCCACGGTGGCGTCCTGGCGGTCGTCGCGGACCAGTTCGGCGCAGGGCTCCACGAGGCTGAGCGTGCGGGCCGCCGAGGCGCCGTTGGGGCCGAACCGGATCTGGCCGCGGCAGGACAGGTCGCCCGCCGGGTACACCGGGTCGTTGTTCGGCTCGGCCGCCTTGCCGAACCCCAGCTGGCTCAGGTGGGCCGCCGCGATCCCGGCCTGGCCCTTCTGGCTGCTGGCGTTGAGCACGCGCAGCTGGATCTGCGTCGCGGCGGCCGGGGTGGTCTTGTCCAGCGCGTCGCGGTCCAGTGCGGTGCCGGGCGCGGGCGCCGGTGCCGCGGGGGTACCGCTGGTGCTGGTCGGGGCCGGGCCGGGGGCGTTGCAGTGCACGGCCGCGTTCACGTCGTCGGCGGTGTGGATCACCTTGGCCCACACGTACACCGCGACCACGCCGAGGATGACGAAGACCACGAGGGCGGGCCACGGGCGGCGTTTGCGGTACAGCGCTGATCTCGGCGCCCCGCTGCCCCCGAACCCGCGTGCCGAAACCACTGTCCCCGTCCTCCTCGATCAGCGGGCCCGTCAGGCGTGCCGCCCTGGCGGAGCCCTGTCACCCGCGACGACCAAGCCACTGATCAGCCTAGGCGCATCACGCGGTCCGCGTCGGCCGAAACGCCAGCGACCCGGCGGTGGCGCCCCGCTACCGAGTGGCTGCACACCGTGCGCACCGTGCTGGAATCCGACCACGTGCCCGAAGCGCCCGGCAAGGGGGCGGCACGAGTTTTTCCCCCTTGCTTGCTGGGAGTTCTCGAAAGGTGGGATGACTCGTTCGCGCGGATGGGTGATCAGTGGCGCAAGGGGTTGCGCGATGGGCTACCATCTCGGCGCTCCGACGCACTGACGGTCCGGTTGGGAAATCGATTCCGATCACTGGTGGCAGCCGGCTGGGGAGCGAGACCTCCGTCACTCCGACGGTGGGCACAAATCACGGCGCTGGAACGTTGACCAGCGGCACGAACACAGTCTGAATTGTGACTGCAGGGGTGAAAGAAGATGGCGACCGACTACGACGCTCCGCGCCGCAGCCAGGAGGACGAGCTCGCTGAGGACTCTCTTGAGGAGCTCAAGGCTCGACGCAACGAGACGCAGTCCGGCGTGGTCGACGTCGATGTGGACGCACCGGACGAGAACTTCGAGCTGCCAGGCGCGGACCTGTCCAACGAGGAGCTCACCGTCAAGGTGCTGCCCAAGCAGGCTGACGAGTTCACCTGCTCGAGCTGCTTCCTGGTGCACCACAGGAGCAGGCTCGCAGAGCAGAGCGGTACTCGGCTGATCTGCCGCGACTGCGCCTGACCGAACACAGATCGGAGAAGTACTGGGGGACCGGCGCCGGAGTGACCGGCCGGCGCCGCACCCCGTGCCCCGTCCCCGGTCCGGGACGGCTCGACCAGGGGCACGGGAGGGACTGGTGAGTCAGTGCCGCAGCAGCGCAGCGAGGCGCTCACCCGAGCGCACGCTGAACAGCCAGTACGGCGTGGGGTCCGCCGGGTCGTTCAGGTAGATCCGCACCATCGGGCCGACCCAGGCGCGGTGCACCACGAACGCGGTCGGGTCCAGGTCCGGGCCCATCGCCCTGCGCTTGTCCTTGGCGCTGACCACCTCGACCTGCTCGACGAACTCCAGCGGCACGTGCGCGTCACCGACCCACAGCTCGCCGCCACGCACCCGCACCGTGGACCGGCCCAGCCACAGCAGCGCCGCGACGACCAGCGGCACCGTGATCAGGTACGGCAGCCAGGCCCGCACCCCGGGGTAGCCCATGTGCACCTCGGCGGCCAGCAGCACCGCCGCGACCAGCGGCAGCGGCCATCCCCACCACGGTACGTACAGCCGTTCGGAGAACTCGGTCTGGTGCTTTGGCTCGGTCACGCCGTTCTCGGTCACCGCACCAGGGTAGTGTCGGCCGCCGTGCCCAGCTTGCAGGTCCTGCTGACCCGAACAGACCCCGGCGTCCCCGTGCCGTCCTACGCCACCGAAGGCGATGCCGGTGTGGACCTGGTCACCACCGAGGACCTCGTGCTGGCCCCCGGCGAACGCGCCGTGGTGGGCACCGGCATCGCGGTGGCCCTCCCCGTCGGCTTCGCGGGTTTTGTGCACCCCCGTTCCGGGCTGGCGGCCAGGGCCGGGCTGAGCGTGGTCAACACACCGGGCACGATCGACGCCGGCTACCGGGGCGAGATCCGGATCTGCCTGATCAACCACGACCTGCGGGAACCGATCGTGCTGCGCCGGGGCGACCGGATCGCGCAGTTGGTCGTGCAGCGCGTGGAGCACGTCACCTTCCAGGAGGTCGCCGAGCTGCCCGAGTCGCAGCGCGGTACCGGGGGGTACGGATCGACCGGCGGGCACGCGGTGCTCGCGGCCCCGGCTGCGGCCGGGACCCAGCTGGGGACGAAGGAGTAGACGGGGATGTTCGGCAGGCGCGGGAAGCGCGGGCGGCACCACGCGGGGCGCGACAACGCGCCCGCGAAGGCCGTGGACGCGGGCGAGCAGGGCTACCAGGACCAGGCGGAGCTCGAACCGGCCAGTGGGCCCTACGACGCCGCCGACGCCCCGTCCGACGGGCTGTCCCGGCTGGACCTGGGCTCGGTCCAGGTCCCGGTGCCCGACGGCGCCCAGTTGCAGGTCGAGATGGAGCCCTCCGGCTCCGTGCGCGCCGTGCACCTGGTGACCCCGGTCGGCCAGCTCACCATCAGCGCCTACGCCGCACCCCGCTCCGGCGGGCTGTGGAAGGAGATCTCCGAGGAGCTGGGCGAGAAGCTGCGCTCCGACGGGGCCAGGGTCGTGCGCGAGGCCGGTGAGTGGTCCGAGGAGCTGGTGGCCAGCGCCAACGACGTGGCACTGCGCTTCGTCGGCGTGGACGGCGAGCGGTGGATGCTGCGCGGGGTCGTGGCCGGTCCGCGCGAGCACGCCCACATCGCGGGCGAGCTGCTGCGCAACGTGGTCCGCGAGACCATCGTGGTGCGCGGCCCCAACCCGATGCCGGTGAGCACCGCGCTGCCCGTGGAGCTGCCGCCCGCCATCGCCCAGCACATCCAGCAGCAGCAGGCCCAGGGCGGCCAGGGGTAATTGCCGTGCTCCGGGCGCGGTCGGCTGGTTAGCCTCCGACCGTGCCCGACGCAGCGGAGTGGTTGGTGTTCCTGGGGGCGACGGCCGTGTTCGCGGTCCTGCCCGGTCCCGGCGTGCTCTACGTGCTCGCCCGCAGCCTGCGCGGCGGCCGGGGCGAGGGCATCCGCTCCGCCGTGGGCACCTGCCTGGGCGCACTGGTCCACGTGGTCGCCGCCGCGTTCGGGCTGTCCGCCGTGCTGGCCACCTCCGCCACCGCGTTCACCGCGGTGAAGCTGGCCGGTGCCGCCTACCTGGTCTACCTCGGCCTGCGCGGACTGTTCGGTCGGCACGAGCAGACCGGCCCCGACCGGGCGCCCCGCGGGTCCGCCCTGGTGCAGGGCGTGCTCACCGAGGTGCTCAACCCCAAGACGGCACTGTTCTTCCTGGCGTTCCTGCCCCACTTCGTGCACCCCGAGCGGGCACCCGCCCCGCTGGTGTTCCTGCTGCTCGGGCTCGTCGTGGTGGGCTCCGCCCTGGTCGCCGACCTGACCGTCGCCCTGTGCGCGGGCCCGCTGGGCGAGCGGCTCATGGGCAACCTGCGCTGGCAGAACCGCCAGCGGGTGGCCACCAGCCTCACCATGATCGGCCTAGGCGGGGCGCTCGCGCTGGCCGACAACGGGTAGCGGCTCACGCCTCGGCTATGTCATGAAGGTGCCCTTCACGACGCTGGGTGTCCCAAGGGGCACCTTCATGGCGGTGCCGCGCCTCGTGCCGCCGAGGCCGCTGTCCTCGCCGCGTCGTGTCATGAAGGTGCCCTTCACGACGTTGAACGTCTCAAGGGGCACCTTCATGACACAGGGGAGCGGCGGCCTCCTGCCAGGCCTGCACGGCGGCCCGGCCCAGGGCGGTCCGGTCGGCACCGAACTCGGCGAAGCTGAGGGTGCGCAGGGCGCTGTGGGGCAGGGCTGCGGCCCACTGGCGGGCCACGGGCAGCGGGTGCACCGGGTCGTCGACGACGGCGGCGAGGCCCGCGGGAACGGACAGGGCGGCCAGCTGCGCGGCGGTCGGCGCGGGGCGGTCGGCGGCCAGCAGCGAGTCGGCGAGCCCGTGGCCGTGCCTGCGCCAGGCGCGGTCCAGTTCGGCGGCCAGCCACGGGTCCACGCCCGCGGTGGCGGCACGCAGCGTGGCGTCGACCCCGTCGCGGCGCACGGCCTCGGCGGAGAGCCGGGCGGCCACGGCACCGGGCGAGCCCTCGGCGCCGCCGCACCACGCGGGCAGCGCCAGGAGCAGACCGGCGCAGCGGGTGGGGTGCGCGCAGGCCCACTCGGCGGCCACGTGGGCGCCCAGCGAGACCCCGCCGACCAGCACGGGCCCGTGCTGGGCCGCGGCGTCCAGGGCTGCGAGGTGGTGCCGCACCAGGTCGGGACCCGGTACCGGCCCGGGGGCCACCAGCTCCAGGTCGGCGGCCCTCAGTGGCGCCTGGAACACCGATCGGATGAAAACCTCATCCGACCCGGTACCGGGCAGGAGAACCGCAGTGCACCCCACGTCGCCAGATCTCACCGAAGGCACAGCCTTCGCGCAAGGCCGGGCACGGTTACCCTGGCTGGTGAGAGGTCCCGGAGCCGGGGCCGGCAAGCACCCTGGAGAGTGCGATGGCGAGCACGGGGGGCGGCTACTGGCGCCGTCTCGTACGGCGGCTGACCAGCGATGTCGCCGAACTCGACGCCGATGACCTGTCCCGAAAAGCCGAGGCCGACGGGGCGCAGAAGGCGTGCGACTGCCGATCGGGTGAAGAGGTCACCGTATTGGGGCGCCTGCGCAGCGTGGAGCTCTGCCCGCGCGACGCCGCGGCGACCCTGGAGGCGGAGCTCTACGACGGCACGGAGGGCGTGACGCTAGTCTGGCTCGGCCGCCGGAGGATCCCAGGCATCGAGCCAGGCCGGACCATCAAGGCCAGGGGCAGGATCGCGGTTCGGGACGGGCGCAAGGTGCTCTACAACCCCTACTACGAGTTGCAGACGACTTCATGAGTGAACAACAGCCAGCCGTTCCCGCCGACGAGGCGCAGCAGGACAAGCCGGAGAAGCAGCCCACACTGCTGGAGCAGATGGGTGGCATCGCGGGCCTGATCTACTCCTCGGTGCCCGTCGTGGTCTTCGTGGTGGTCAACGCGATCTTCGACTGGCAGCCCGCGATCTGGTCCGCGGTGGGGGTCGCGGTGGCCATCGCGGTCCTGCGACTGGTCCGCAAGCAGCCACTGCAACCGGCGATCTCCGGTCTGTTCGGCATCGCCATCGCCGCGTTCATCGTGGTGCGCACCGGCTCCGCCAAGGGTTTCTTCCTGTTCGGGATCTGGACCAGCCTCATCTACTGCGGGGTCTTCCTGGTGTCCGCGTTGGTGCGCTGGCCGCTGGCGGGGGTCATCTGGTCCACGCTCAACGGGACCGGTTTCCGCTGGCGCTCCGACCGCAAGGCCACCCTGTACTACGACGTGGCGACCCTGGTCTGGATCCTGGTGTTCGGTTCCAAGTTCGTGGTGCAGAACTGGCTCTACGACCAGGACTACGTGGGCCTGCTCGGGGTGGCCAGGATCGCCATGGGCTACCCGCTGACCGCGGTGGCCATCGCCGTCACGGTCTGGGCCGTGCGCAAGGCCGACAAGCGGCTGGCCGCGCTGGAGGAGGAACGCGCCGCCCCGGTCGGCGGCGTCGCCGACCCCACCTCCTAACGGCGGTTCCCCCGTTCCCGGCGCGCCCGCGAGGCTGGGCGCTCCGAGAGAGCTTGGGGGTTCCACCGATGAAGGTCCTCACCCGCGCCAGACCCGCGGTGCTCGCCGCGGTGACACTGGCCGTGCTGGCCCCTGCCGTGGCACAGGCCGCGCCGGCGCCCTGGCAGATCGTGCCCACCCCGGACGCCACCGCGCCCAGCAGCGTGGCCGGACTTGCCGTGCTCGGTCCGAAGGACGCCTGGGCGGTCGGCGAGCAGTCCACCGGCGAGCTGGCCATGCACTGGGACGGCACCACGTGGAAGGCCGCGCCCACGCACGCCGTGACGGCGGGCGGCTTCAGCGCCGTCGCCGCCCGCACGGGGGACGACGTCTGGGCGGTCGGCCAGCAGGGCTACTACAACAACCTGGTGGCCCGTGCGGAGTCGCGCGTCAACCTGGCCCCGGGCCCCGGCGTCACCACGTTGATCGAGCACTGGGACGGTCGCGTTTGGACGGTCGTGCCCGGGCCGAACCCCGGTACGCGCGGCAACGTGCTCTACGGAGTCGCCACCGCGGGCCGCGAGGACGTGTGGGCCGTCGGCTCCAGCCAGGACGTGGACAGCGACCCGGTGCCGCTGGTGCAGCACTGGGACGGCCACGCCTGGACCCGGGTGAGCACGCCGGCGAGCACACCCGGCGAGTTGCAGTCGGTGACGGTGATCGCCCCGGACGACGTGTGGGCGGTCGGCAGTGACGGCCCGCGGTCCGGGACGCTGAGCCCGCTGGCGCTGCACTGGAACGGGCGGGCCTGGAGCAAACTGGCCGTGCCGTCACGGGTGTCCGGCAACACCGACGCCAAGGCCGTGGTCGGCGGACCGAGCGGCCCGCTGCTGGTGGGTACCGCCCGCACCGGCAACACCCGGTACGGCATCGAGCCCGCGTTCGCGCGCTGGCAGCACGGGGCCTGGGCCCAGGCGCCCGCCCCGCCGGTGGACCAGCAGCAGGGTCTGTACGTGATCGCGATGGCCGCCGACCGGACGGGCGCCGTCTGGGCGGGCGGCCACCTCACCACCGACCGCGCGCCCTACGTGGCCCGCTACGACGGCAAGTCCTGGCAGCCGATCGCGCTGCCCGCCACCGGCCTGTCCTTCGTCAACGCGCTGGCGACCACGCCGGATGGCAGGAACACCTGGGCCGCCGTGTACTCCGGCACCGGGGCGCACCGCCACCCCGTGCTGCTGCGCCACCTGGCCTGAGCACAGCTGTGCCCCCAACGCAACCGTTGGGGGCACAGCGGTATCAGGACAAACCGAGGGCTGCTTGGATTTCGTGCTCCACGTCCGCGGAGGTCACGAACAGCAGCTCGTCCCCGGGCTCGAACGGGTCGTCCGGCTGCGGCACGATCACCCGGCCGCCGCGCAGGATGGTCACCAGCGCGCAGTCCTTGGGCAGCGACAGCTGCTCCACGGCCTGACCCGCCAGCGGGCTGTCCTCCGGCAGGGTGATCTCCACCAGGTTCGCCTGGCCCTGCCGCAGGGTCATCAGCCGCACCAGGTCGCCGACGCTGACGGCCTCCTCGACCATCGCGGCCAGCATCCTCGGCGTGGACACGGCCACGTCCACGCCCCAGGCCTCGGTGAACAGCCACTCGTTGTTGGGGTCGTTGACCCTGGCCACCACGCGGCGCACCGCGAACTCGGTCTTGGCCAGCAGCGAGACCACCAGGTTGACCTTGTCGTCCCCGGTGGCGGCGATCACCACGTCGCACAGCTGCATGCCCGCGTCCTCCAGCGAGGACAGCTCGCACGCGTCGGCGTGCACCCACTCCGCCTGCTCGACGGTGCCCGGCTCGAAGTGCGCCCGGTCCCGCTCGATCAGCATGACCTGGTGCCCGCCACCGAGCAGCTCATGGGCGATGGACCGGCCCACCGCCCCGGCGCCCGCGATCGCGACCCGCATCAGTGGCTCTCCTCAGGTGCCTGTGCCGCCGCGGCGGTCACCTCGGTGATCGTCCCCGACAGCGCGGCGACGTAGATCTCGTCGTCGGCCTGCACGACGCTGCTGGGCTGGGGCAGTACCCCGGTGCCGAAGCGCATGATGAACGCGACCCGGCACCCGGTGGCCTCCTGCAACTCGGCGATGGGCCTGCCGACCCAGCCCTCGTGCACGGGCAGCGGCAGCACCGCCACCGTGCCGGAGGGGTCCCGCCACGCCGTGGCCGAGCCCTCGGGCACCAGCATGCGCAGGAACCGGTCGGTCGCCCAGGGCACGGTGGCCACGGTGGGGATGCCCAGCCGCTCGTAGACCGCCGCCCGCTTGGGGTCGTAGATCCGCGCCACGACGTGCTGCACGCCGAAGGTCTCCCGGGCCACCCTGGCCGTGATGATGTTGGAGTTGTCCCCACTGGACACCGCGGCCAGCGCACCGGCCCGCTCCACCCCGGCGGCCACCAGCACCTGCCGGTCGAAGCCGTTGCCCACGACCTGCTGACCGTGGAAGTCGTTGCCGAGGCGCCGGAACGCCTGGCCGTCCTTGTCGATGACAGCTACCTGGTTGCCGAGCCGTTCCAGTGACTTGGCCAGTGAGGCCCCCACCCGACCGCAGCCCATGACCACGACGTGCACGAAATATCCTCCTCCGGGGTGCCCTCCCCCTGATGCGCGCTGCACGCTACCCGGACGCCGTGACGATGGGGTCAGCACCGCCCCCGACGTCCCAATGGGCCGGTTTGGGCACCAACCTACCCATGGTTGCTCCGATGTGGTGACGGCCTCGCCTACGCTGTGCCGTTGTGTCCAAGCTCGCGACCGCGGCCAAACGCCTCCTGCTCGGCCGACCCTTCCGCAGCGACCGCCTCGCGCACACGCTGCTGCCGAAGCGGATCGCCCTCCCGGTGTTCGCCTCCGACGCGTTGTCCTCCGTGGCCTACGCCCCGGAGGAGATCTTCCTGACCCTCAGCGTTGGCGGCCTGTCCGCCTACAGCTTCGCGCCCTGGATCGGCGTGGTGGTCGCCCTGGTCATGCTGGTGGTGGTGGCCTCCTACCGGCAGAACGTGCACGCCTACCCCAGCGGCGGCGGCGACTACGAGGTCGCCACCACCAACCTCGGCGGCACCTTCGGCCTGACGGTGGCCAGCGCCCTGCTGGTGGACTACATCCTCACCGTGGCGGTGTCCACGGCCTCGGGCATCGCCAACATCGGCTCGGCCATCCCGTTCATCGGGGACCACAAGGTGCTGTTCTGCCTGCTGGTGGTCGGCCTGCTCACCGCGATGAACCTGCGCGGGCTGCGCGAGTCGGGCACGGCCTTCGCCATTCCCACCTACGGGTTCATGATCGGCATCTTCGGCATGGTGGTCTGGGGCCTGGTCCGCGCGGCCTTCGGCGCCGACCTGCGCGCCGAGTCGGCCGGGTTCACCCTGCACGGCGAGGGCTCCTGGACGGGCATCGCCTTCGCCTTCCTGATCCTGCGCGCCTTCTCCTCCGGCTGCGCCGCGCTGACCGGTGTCGAGGCGATCAGCAACGGGGTGCCCGCCTTCCGCAAGCCCAAGTCGCGCAACGCCGCCACCACCCTGCTGCTGATGGGTGTGATCGCGGTCACCATGCTGATCGGCATCATCACCCTGGCCGGGCTCACCCACGTGAACTTCGCCGACAACCCGGCCGCCCAGCTCTCCGGCGCGCCCGAGGGCTACCAGCAGAAGACGATCGTGGCCCAGATCGCCGCGGCGGTGTTCAGCAACTTCCCGCCCGCCTTCTACTACATCTCCTTCGTCACCGGCATCATCCTGGTGCTGGCCGCCAACACGGCGTTCAACGGCTTCCCGGTGCTCGGCTCGATCCTGGCCCAGGACCGCTACCTGCCCCGCCAGCTGCACACCCGCGGCGACCGGTTGGCCTTCAGCAACGGCATCGTGTTCCTGGCCGCCTTCGCGGTGCTGCTGATCGTGGCCTTCGACGCCGAGGTCACCCGGCTCATCCAGCTCTACATCGTGGGCGTGTTCGTGTCCTTCACGTGCAGCCAGGCGGGCATGATCCTGCACTGGAACCGGTTGCTGCGCACCGAGCAGGACCGCGCGGCGCGGTCCAGGATGCGGCGCTCGCAGGTGATCAACACCATCGGCCTGGTGATGACCGGCGCCGTGCTGGTCGTCGTGCTGATCACCAAGTTCCTGGCGGGCGCGTGGATCGCCATCGCCGCGATGGCCGCGATCTTCGCCCTGATGACCGCCATCCGCAAGCACTACGACACCGTCGCCAGCGAGCTGCGCATGGCCCAGCAGGAGCGCAAGAACGCGGTGATGCCCTCGCGCAACCACGCCATCGTGCTGGTGTCCAAGCTGCACCTGCCCACGCTGCGCGCGCTGTCCTACGCCAAGGCCACCCGCCCCGACGTGCTGGAGGCGGTCACCGTCAACGTGGACGACACCGACACCCGCGACCTGGTCGCCGAGTGGACCAAGCAGGAGTTCCAGACCCCGCTGAAGGTGATCGAGTCCCCGTACCGGGAGATCACCAAGCCGGTGCTGGACTACGTCAAGCGGGTGCGCACCGACAACCCGCGCGACGTGGTCACCGTGTTCCTGCCCGAGTACGTGGTCGGGCGGTGGTGGGAGCAACTGCTGCACAACCAGAGCGCACTACGGCTCAAGGGCCGCCTGCTGTTCCAGCCCGGGGTGATGGTCACCAGCGTGCCCTGGCAGCTCGCCTCGGCCAAGAAGCGCGACGAGCGGGCCACGGTCGCACCCGGTGCCATCCGGCGCGGCCTGGACACCCCGCACCAGCAGCGCAAGGCCCGCTCGTGACCGCGGCGCAGAGCTGGACCGGCCGCCAGGTCGAGGTCGAGGTCGGCGCGGTCGCGCACGGCGGGCACTGCGTGGCGCGGGCCGAGGGGCGGGTCGTGTTCGTGCGGCACGCCCTGCCCGGTGAGCGGGTGCTGGTGGAGATCACCGAGGACAAGGGCGGCTCGTTCTGCCGGGGTGACGCCGTGCAGGTGCTCGAGGCTTCCGCCGACCGCGTGGACCCGGTGTGCCCGCTGGCGCACCCCGGCGGCTGCGGGGGCTGCGACTGGCAGCACGCCTCGGGCCAGGCCCAGCGCGCGCTCAAGGCCGCGGTGGTCGCCGAGCAGCTGAGCAGGCTGGCCAAGCTGGACGTGGACGTGCTGGTCGAGGAGCTGCCCGGCGGGCTGGTGGACTGGCGGACCAGGGTGCGCATGGTCGTCGACGGCCACGGCCGCCCGGGTTTCCGCGGGCACCGCAGCCACAAGGTGATCCCCGCCAAGCGCTGCCCGATCGCCGCGCCCGGCCTGGTCGAGGACGCCAACGACCAGCGCTGGACCCGCGGCGCCGAGCTGGAGCTGACCACCGACGCCCGGGGCCGCGTGGACATCGTGGAGCACCCGCAGCGCGGGCGCAGCCGCCAGGTCGAGGGCGACGGCGTGGCCGTGGAGCGGGCCGCGGGCCGCGAGTGGCACGTGGACGCGCACGGGTTCTGGCAGGTGCACCCCGAGGCCGCCGACTACCTGGCCGAGGTCGTGGGGGAGTGGGCGGCCGCCCGCCCCGGCGACACCGCGTGGGACCTCTACGGCGGCGCGGGCCTGTTCGGCTCGGTGCTGGCCGAGCAGGTCGGCGCCGAGGGCTCGGTGGTCGTGGTGGAGTCCGCGCGCGGTGCCGTCGCCGACGGACGCGCCAACCTGGTGGACCTGCCCCAGGTCCGGTTCCGGGTGGGACTGGTCGAGGACGTGCTCGCCCGGCTGCACGGCAGCCCCCAGGTGGTCGTGCTCGACCCGCCGCGCAAGGGCGCGGGCCGTGCCGTGGTCGACGCCCTCGCCGCGCGCGGGCCGGACCGGGTCGTCTACGTCGCCTGCGACCCGGCTGCGCTGGCCCGCGACGTGGCGGGGTTCGCCGCGCACGGCTACCGCCTGGACCGCCTGCGGGCGTTCGACGCCTTCCCGATGACCCACCACGTGGAGTGCGTGGCGCTGCTGGTCAGGGACTAGCCGCGACACAGGGCGGTGGACGCACAAAACGACACCTGTTGCGTTTTGTGCGATTGGAGGAGTCGTGGCGCGAGCGGTGAACCAGGAGACCTACCTGCCTGACGAGGGCGAGCAGGTCGCGCGGGTCTACGACTTCCTGAAGGCGAGGGAGGACGCTGGGCTGGGGCGGCCGGACGTGCCGTGCTTCCTCAGCGGTACCGCGCCGGAGGACCGGGTTGAGCTGCCTGAGGACCTCTACCGCGTGCTGAGGCAGGTGGCGGAGGCGCTGAACAGCGGCCTGGCGGTGTCAGTCGCCCCCGTGACGAAGACGCTCACCACGCAGCAGGCCGCCGACCTGCTGGGCGTCAGCAGGCCCACGCTGATCCGGCTGCTCGACGAGGGCCAGATCCCCTTCGACCGGGTCAAGAGCCATCGGCGGATCACGCTCCGGGACCTGCTCGCCTACCGCGAGCAGCGCCGCGCCGACCAGTACGCGGCGCTGGAGGCCACCACCGTCGAGGAGGACGAGGACCTGGACGCGGTGCTGAACCGGCTGCGCGGTGCCCGTCGTGCGATCGGTGAGCGGCGTCGGGCGGCGCCCGCCGACTGACAGACCTCCCTGTCACGATGCTGGGATGTTCACGGTTCTGCTCGACACCTGCGCCCTGTGGCCCGGCCTGCAGAGGGACTTCCTGCTGTCCCTCGTGGTCGAGGGCATGTACCGGCCGGTGTGGAGCCCGTGATCCTGGCCGAACTGGAACACGCGGAAGCGCGCAAGCTGATCGGGCGTGGCGTCGAGCCGCGTGAGGCGGCCCGCAGGGCACAGCACCTCCAGGTGCTGCCGCCGTGCCAGTTCGCAGCCAACACAGTCGCGGTCAACCGGACCCGTGCGCTGGCCGCGGTCGCCGTGATCGCGGGTAGACGTCCAGATGGCAACGCGGCCGAGGTCCTGCACCGGCTTGGTGCGCGCTACCGGATGGAGCGGGTCGTCGACCTGCTCCGGCCGTTCGTCGGCAGCGGCTGACGCCGCGCGAGTTGTCAGACCCCGGTGCCAGGCTGAGGGCATGGACGTGATGGACGAGTTCGACCTCGTCGCCGAGCAGGCCCAGCGGGTGATCTCGGCGGTCGGCCCCGAGCAGTTCGCGCTGCCCTCGCCCTGTGCGGGCTGGGACGTGCGTCGGGTGGTCGACCACCTGGTCAGCGGGCACCTGGTGTTCGCGGCGATCGTGTCCGAGGGCCCCGGACCCGACCGCGTCGCCGACCACCTCGGCGAGCGGCCCGCCGAGGCGTTCGGCCGCGCGGTGGGGGCCTTCCGCGCCGCGGCCACGGCCCCGGGCGCGCTGGCCGGGCGCTACCCCACCCCGATCGGCCCGCGCCCCGGCGAGTTCCTCGTGCACATGCGGGTCAACGAGATGCTGGCGCACGGCTGGGACGTGGCGGCGGCCACCGGGCAGCCCACCGACCTGGTCCCGGAGCTGGCCGAGCGCGCGCTGGCCATGTGGCAGGCCCGGCTCGCCGAGGTCGGTCGGCCCGAGGGCGGGCCGTTCGCCGCGGAGCGGCCCGCGCCGCCCGGGGCCACCGCGGCCGACCGGCTCGCCGCCTTCCTGGGCAGGGAGGTGCCGCCAACCGGTTGAGCGTGAGAAATGACTCAAGCGGGTGACCTCCTGCGGTGGCAGGACAACTCCAGCCCGCAGTCGTACGTCTGTCTGTGCAGGGTCTTGGGCCGGACGTGCGGTGACCGTGTCGTTCGAACGGCGGTTGAGCACATCGGGCAACCGCACTCTCGGCCACTGCCCGCCAGCCGGGCGCGACCTTGCTCCGTAGACTGAACGGCGCCGCTCACAGGCGGTGAGGTCGCAGGACGAGGCCCCGAATTGACCCCAGGTGCCAACAGGCGAGGTGAAGCGGTGACGCTGCTGGAATCCGTGCACGGTCCCACCGATGTGAAGCGGATGGAGCAGAACGAGCTGGAGCAGCTCGCGGCCGAGATCAGGTCGTTCCTGGTGGACAAGGTGTCCAAGACCGGCGGCCACCTCGGGCCCAACCTGGGCGTCGTGGAGCTGACCATGGCGCTGCACAGGGTGTTCGACTCACCCAGCGACGCCCTGCTGTTCGACGTGGGCCACCAGTGCTACGTGCACAAGATCCTCACCGGCCGCCGGGACGGGTTCGACCTGCTCAAGCAGACCGGCGGCGTCTCGGGCTACCCGAGCCGCGCGGAGAGCGAGCACGACTTCGTCGAGAACAGCCACGCCTCCACCGCACTGTCCTACGCCGACGGCATGGCCAAGGCGTTCAAGCTGGCCGGGTCCCGGCGGCACGTGGTGGCCGTGGTCGGGGACGGGGCGCTCACCGGGGGCATGTGCTGGGAGGCGCTGAACAACATCGCCGCCGACCGCACCAGGCCGGTGGTGATCGTGGTCAACGACAACGGCCGGTCCTACTCGCCGACCATCGGCGGGTTCGCCGACCACCTCGCCTCGCTGCGCCTGCAACCCGGCTACGAGCGCGTGCTGGAGAGCGGCAAGCGCACCCTGCAACGCACGCCGATGGTGGGCAACGCGGTCTACGCCGCACTGCACGCGGCCAAGCGCGGCATCAAGGACGCGCTGGCCCCGCAGGCGATGTTCGAGGACCTGGGCCTGAAGTACCTGGGGCCGGTGGACGGCCACGACCTCGGCGCGCTCGAGGCGGCGCTGCGCAAGGCCAAGGCGTTCAACGGGCCGGTGATCGTGCACGCGGTCACCCGCAAGGGCAACGGCTACCCGCCCGCCGAGAACGACGAGGCCGACCAGATGCACCAGTGCGGTGCCATGGACCCGGTCACCGGCAAGCCGCTCGGCCCCAAGTCGACGTCCTGGACCTCGGTGTTCGCCGAGGAACTGGTTCGCGCGGGCACCGAGCGCGAGGACGTGGTGGCGATCACCGCCGCCATGCTCGCGCCCACCGGCCTGGACAAGTTCGCGCGGTCCTTCCCGGACCGCTGCTTCGACGTGGGCATCGCCGAGCAGCACGCGCTGACCTCCGCGGCGGGCATGGCCATGGCCGGTCTGCACCCGGTGGTGGCGCTCTACTCCACCTTCCTCAACCGGGCCTTCGACCAGCTGCTGATGGACGTGGCCCTGCACAAGCAGCCGGTCACCCTCGTGCTGGACCGCGCGGGCATCACCGGCTCCGACGGCCCCAGCCACAACGGCATGTGGGACCTGTCCATCCTCGGGCTGGTCCCCGGCATCCGGGTGGCCGCACCGCGGGACGCCCGCACCCTGCGGGAGGAGTTCCGCGAGGCGCTCGCCGTGGACGACGGGCCCTCGGTGCTGCGCTTCTCCAAGGGCGCGGTGGTCGAGGAGGTGTCCGCGCTGCGCCGCGTCGGCTCGGTGGACGTGCTGGCCGAGCCCGGTGCGGGCGCCGAGGGCGATGTGCTGCTGATCGCGGTCGGCGCGTTCGGCGAGCTGGGTGTCGCCGCCGCGAGCAGGCTCGCCGACCAGGGCATCGGGGTCACCGTGGTGGACCCGAGGTGGGTCATGCCGGTGCCCGCCGAGCTGGTCGAGATGGCCGCCGAGCACCGGCTGGTGGTCACCGTGGAGGACTCGGGCAGGCACGGCGGCTTCGGCTGGTCGCTGGCGGCCGCGCTGCGCGACGCCGGGGTGGACGTGCCGCTGCGCGACCTCGGTGTGCCCCAGCGCTTCCTGGAGCACGGCTCGCGCTCCGAGGTGCTGGCCGCGCTCGGACTGACCGCCCAGGACGTGGCCAGGCGGGTCACCGAGTGGGTCGCGGGCCGCGTGGGCCAGCCCACTGCCGTGACCGAGCAGGTCGACGAGCACAAGGGGGCCTGAGCCCGCCGCGCACCCCTCCTGCGGCGCCCGGTCCCCGGGCTGTGGCACCGTGGAGGGGTGCGGATCCTGGTAGTCGAGGACGAACAGCCGTTGGCCGAGGCGATCGCCCGTGGCCTGCGGCGTGAGGGTATGGCAGTGGACGTCGCCTTCGACGGCGAGTCGGGCCACGAGAAGGTCGCCGTCACGCGGTACGACGTGGTGGTGCTGGACCGTGACCTGCCCAGGATGTCCGGGGACGAGTTGTGCCGGGAGATAGTGCGCTCCGGCGCGCTCACCCGTGTGATCATGCTCACCGCCAGCACCACCGTCGAGGACCGGGTGGCGGGACTGTCCCTGGGCGCCGACGACTACCTTGCCAAGCCCTTCGCCTTCGCCGAGCTGGTGGCCAGGGTGCGGGCACTGGCCCGGCGTGCGACCCCGGCCACCCCGCCGGTGCTGATCGCCGCCGACGTGCAGCTGGACCCGGCCAAGCGCACCGTCACCAGAGCCGGTCAGCTCGTCGACCTGACCCGCAAGGAGTTCGGCGTGCTGGAGGTCCTGATGGCCGCCGGCGGCACCGTGGTCAGCAGCGAGGAACTGCTGGAGCGGGTCTGGGACGAGAACGCCGACCCGTTCACCACCACCGTGCGGGTGACCGTGATGACCCTGCGCAAGAAGCTCGGCGAGCCCGGCATCATCGAGACCGTGGTCGGCTCCGGCTACCGGGTGCCCGCCGCTGGCAAGGCCGTCACCGCGCAGGACCGCGCCTAGATGAGCGAGCTTGCGAGCGAATCATCAAGCACAGTGCCTGCGCGAAGCGCTGCGGCGAGCGCCAGCGAGTCGCGGCAGTGATGCGTGGTCCCGGCCTGCGGCTGCGCATCACCCTGATCGCGGTCGGCATCGTCGCCGCGGTCAGCGCGGTGCTGCTCTGGCTGGGCTGGCTGCTGGTGGGCGCGGCCGTGCGGGGTGCCGTGCCCCAGCTGCCACCGGGCAGTCAGGTCATCGTGGACGGGGCCGCCGTGGAGGCGGCCCAGCTCGGTGAGGTGCTCCAGGACCACGCCAGGGCGCAGGTGCTCGGCACCGGACTGGTGGCGTTCGTGTTCCTGCTGCTGGCGGCGGCCGTGCTCGCGTGGACCTTCACCGGGCGGGTGCTGCGCCCGCTGCACGAGGTCACCGGCACCGCCCGCAGGCTGTCCGCCGAGTCCCTGGGCGAGCGCATCAACCTGGACGGCCCGCGCGACGAGGTGTCCGAGCTGGCCGACACCTTCGACGCCATGCTCGACCGCCTGCAAGCCGCCTTCGACTCGCAGCGCCGGTTCGTGGCCAACGCCAGTCATGAGCTGCGCACCCCGCTGGCCGTGATCCGCACCGAGCTGGACGTCACGCTCTCCGACCAGGATGCCGACGCCGAGGAGCTCCGGCGCATGGCCCAGGTCGTGCGCACCGCCGCGCTGCGCGCCGAGCAGCTGGTGGAGTCCTTGCTGCTGCTGGCCCGCACCGACGGCATCGGCCTGGTCGTGCACGAACCGGTCGACCTGTCCGCCGTGGTCGCCAGCGCCTGGCGCTCCGCCCGGCTGGAGGCCGAGGCCCGGGGTGTGCAGGCCACCTTCCGCACCGTGCCCGCCTCGGCCGTGGGCGATCCCGCGCTGCTGGAGCGGGTCGCGGGCAACCTGCTGGAGAACGCCGCCCGGCACAACGTGGAGGGCGGCTGGATCGAGGTGCAGACCGAGAGCGGTCCACAGTGGACGGTGCTGCGGGTGAGCTCCAGCGGGCAGCAGGTGGACAGCGAGCGGGTCAACGAGCTGTTCGAGCCCTTCCGGCGCGGCGGGGTGGACCGCACCGCGCGGACCGGGACCGGGCTCGGGTTGTCCATCGTGCGGGCCGCCGTGGGCGCGCACGGTGGGGTGGTGCACGCCGAGCCGGTGCCCGGTGGCGGGCTGGCCGTCACCGTGCGCCTGCCGAGCAAACCGGGGGGATGACATGGACCAGTCCACTGTGGACAAGTATCTGGCCAGGATCGGCGCCGAGGCGGGAGATCCGCTGCCGGTGCTCCAGGAGCGGCACCTGCTCGCCATTCCGTTCGAGAACCTGGCCATCCACCTCGGTGAGCCGATCAGCCTGGACCTGGACGCACTGATGGACAAGGTGATCACCCGGCGCCGTGGCGGCTTCTGTTACGAGCTCAACGGGTTGTTCGCCGCCCTGCTGACCGCGCTCGGGCACCCCGTGCGGCTGCTCGCCGCGCGGGTGTACGGCCAGGACCGGCTCGGCCCGCCCCTGGACCACCTCGCGCTCGCTGTCGGCGACCTGCTGCTCGACGTGGGTTTCGGGCGGTTCAGCCGCTACCCGTTGCGCCTGGATTCCTTTGCTGAGCAACAGGATCCCAGCGGGGTGTTCCAGCTCGCCGAGGCCGAGCACGGTGACATCGACGTGCTCCAGAACGGTGTGCCGCAGTACCGGTTGGAGACACGGCCCCGCGAACTGACCGAGTTCGCCGCGATGTGCTGGTGGCAGCAGAACTCGCCCGACTCCGGGTTCACCAAGTCGCTGACCTGTTCCCGGCTCACCGCTGACGGCCGCGTCACGCTCAGCGGCACCCGTCTGATCCACACCGTCGAGGGGCAGCGCACCGAACAGGAACTGCACGGGGACACCGCGGTGCTCGCCGCCTACCGCGAGCACTTCGGTTTCGACCTCGACCGCGTGCCGGTGGTGCGGAGCTAGCGGGCGTTCACGGCCAACCCGGTGCGTGCGAGGTGCTCGGCGCTGCGGCGAGCCGGGTGCACGCCGCCTTGGCCTGCTCGGCGATCCAGTTCGGGGTGGCCTGCGCGCCCAGTTCGCGGGCCTTGCCCAGCAACGCCAGCAGCGCGTCGTACTGGTCCCCGGACAGGCCCATCTCCTGGTAGTCCAGGCCGGTGTCCCGGGCGTTGCGCAGCGCCTCCCGCGCCCAGTACGCCAACTGGTTGGTGCACGCCGTCACCGCGTCGACCGCGGTGGTCGTCGTGGTGGTGGGAGCGGCCGGTTCCGTGCCGCCCGCGCACCCGGCGGCCGCGAGCACCAGCGCCACGGCCGCCCCGGCCCGTCTAGAAGGCGTCGCCACCGGAGAAGGTCTCCTCCAACGAGTCCACCGTGCCCGCCAGCAGCGCCAGCGGGTCCACGAACTCGTTGATGTCCAGGTTCGACAGCGGCAGCGAGTGCCGCAGCACCACGTGCTCACCCATGATCGCCGCCCCGCCCACCACCGTGGTCTCGCCGATCTCCTTGAGCACCGCGTTCAGGTTGACCTGCCCGGCCATCGCGAACGGGGAGGCGATCTGCACCCACTCCTCGCGGCCGTCGAGCACCTCACGGCTGAGCCAGATCAGCTGACTGCGCTCATCCTCGAACTCCACGTAGATGTTGATCTCGTCGCGCGTCTCCTCCACGACCCGGTACTCGGTCCTGATGAAGGCCACCAGGTCTTTCCACGTCGCCATGACGCACCCTTCCCGCTACACCGAACAAGATCACCTCGACCCTAGGCCGATCGGCGGGAGCGCAACAGCCCCTAACCGGGGAGCAGCCGCCGGGCGATCTCCTGGCCCAGCGCGGTGCCCGACAGCCAGGCGGTCTGCACGCGGGGCGTGGCGCCCCAGGCGTCCCCGCACAGGCCGATGCCCTGCTCGTCCAGGTGGAACGGGGCCTCGGTGACCGGCTCGGGCTGGGCGTACCGCCACAGCCGCACGTGCCGGGACAGTGGCTGCTGCCTGAGGCCGATGACGTAGCTGAGCGCCTGCACCACGTCCTCAGCGGCGCGCTCGGGGTTGTCCAGGTGTTCGGCGGTGTACTCGGCTGTGGTGTGAGCCACCAGCACGGGGGCGTCATCGCCGCGACGCGAGCCATCGTCGCAGATCATCCGCAACTGCCCGTGCCCGTTGACGAACGCGCCCCGCAACCGCCAGGTCCGCTCCGCGTACCGCAGCGTCACGGCGATCGAGGACTGCCAGCGCTGTGCGGCCGCGGCGGCGCGGGCGGCCGACAGGTCCTCGGCCAGCAGCGGCAACGCCTCGGGGCCGGGCATGGCCAGCACGACGTGGTCCGCGCGCGATCCGTCCACTACGGGGCCGGGGCCGACTGAGCGGACCGCCCGGCCGAGTGTGACCGGCAACCCGGCGGCCAGGTCCGCTGCCAGCGACCTGAGCCCGCGCGGCGCCGCCCAGCGCATCGGTCCCGGCGCGGCCACGTGGTCGTGCCGGTCGATCGCCGTCAGCGTGTCGGTCCACGGCCTGGCCAGCCCCTTGTCCCGCCACCGCGTCACGACGGCCTCGAAACCCGGGTCGCTGACGGTGAAGTAGGCCGCGCCGACATCGGTGGGACGGCCCTCGTGGGACTCGGTGGACAGCCGGCCGCCCACCACGGTGTCCCGCTCCAGCACGGTGACCGCGACGCCGGCGTCGACCAGGGCCCTGGCGCAGGCCAGTCCGGCGACGCCGGCGCCGATCACGGTCACGGTCACCGGGTCAGGCTAGTCAGTCCCAGATCTGGATGGCCCGCACCACGAACGGCGCGTCGGGCACGTAGGTGCCGCCCTTGGGATAGGTGGTGAACTCCGCTTCGGTCGAACACTTCGCTCCTTGGTAGACGGACACATCACGGGTCAGCCTGTTCACCAGCGATCTGGCGACCAGTTTCTCGGGCAGCGGCACGCACTCGTTGGGGTTGGCGGTCTCCAGGTTCAGCCGCACCGACTTGCCGGTGTAGTTCGGTCCGCTCCACGCGCAGAACTCGCCCGCGTCACACTTGGCGTCCTCGGCGGTGGCCGCGGCCGCGGGTGCCGCGGCGGCCAGCAGGACGGCCGCGGTGAGTCCGAGCAGGATCCTGGTCGACATCGGGTACTCCCTCCGTTGGACAACTCCGCCAGTTCAGAGCCCGTCGCGGGGCCGGAACGGACCACTGTCACCCGTTGGTGTCGGCCGAGGTGAGCAAGCGCACGCCAAGATCGGGTTTTTCGGGGTGTGGGGCAGGGTAAGAACGGTGAGTGGCAAGCACCCTGATGTCCCGTCCCGCTCCCGCACTGCGCCGTGACCAGCGCGCACTGGTGGAAGCCATCCGCCGGCTCCCCGACTTCCGGACCGTCGCCGTGCTGCGCGGCTTCGACAAGTCCAGCCGTGCCACCAAGGACGCCCTGCTCGAGGTCGTGCGCGAGCGCGGGGGCCACCTCGTCGACCTGACCCCCATCCCCGGTCTCGGTGAACTCTCCGCCACCCCGCAAGCCGACCTGGTCGTGGCCACCAACCGCGCGCTGACCGCCGCCGCCGAGCGCTGCGGCGCGATGTGGAACGTGCCGGTGGTCGTGCCCGGCGAGATCGGTGAGGACAGCGGCCGGCTGATCCGCACCCACCAGCCCGCCGTGCTGATCACCCGCGACAACGGCCGCCAGGACGTGGTCGTGCGCGAACTGCGCCTGCTGGGCCGCGTCGCCTGGACCGACGGTGGCGGGCGGGCCCGCGACGCCGAGGAGCTCGTGCTGCGGCCCACCGCCGAGGGCATGGTCGTCACCGCCGTGTTCGCCGGTGTCACCACCACCCGCCCCGCCGCGCGCGCCGTGGCCGTGGAGGTCGGCGAGGACGTGGTCGCCGAGATCGACGGCCAGCCCAACCTGGTCGTGCCCGGCAGCTACCACGGCAGGCTGACCACCCGCCCGGTGTGCCGCCTGTCAGTGGTGGGCTGATGTAGTACAACTTGTAGTACCGTGTTCCCATGAGCGAAGTCCCCGTCCGCCAGCTCAACCAGGACACCGCGGGTGTGCTGGCGAGGGTGAAGCGCGGCGAGGAAGTCGAGATCACGGAGCGGGGCGTCGTGGTCGCCCGCATCGTGCCGCCCACGCCGCAGCCACTGGCGGACCGCATCGCTTCGGGCAAGCTCCGGTTGCCGACCGTCGGTGGGCCGATGCCGAGGCCGCGGGGGCCGGTACGCGCCGATCACGAGGCGGGCGAGTTGGTCAGCGGGCTGCGGGACGAGGAACGCTACTGATGATCTACCTCGACACCGCGGCGCTGATCAAGCTCATCCGCCGCGAGGTCGCCAGTGACGAGCTCGTCGACTGGCTGGACGCGCGCCAGGGCACGATGCTCGTCTCCTCCGCGCTGTCCGAGGTCGAGGTGCCCCGGGCGTTGCGGCGCAGCGAACCCGAACTGCTCGGCAGCGTGCCCGCTGTGTTGCGTCGCATCGCCATCTACGAGATCGATGACCTCGTGCGCGCCACGGCTGCGGCCTACCAGGACCCGCTCCTGCGGTCACTGGACGCGATCCACCTCGCCACCGCGCACGCGGCACTCGGTGAAGCCCTGACGGCATTCGTCACTTATGACAAGCGCTTGCTCGCGTCAGCCGGAGCAATAGGGTTGCCCACGGCGAGCCCAGGCGCTTGAGCTCACCCCACCCGCCCCGCCAGCGACAGGGCGTCGTGCGGGGCGTGGGCGTGCATGCTGTTGTCGAAGTACACATGGACGTCACCGGTGGCGGCCCACGCACGCACACGGGCGGCCCACGAGTCGAGTTCGGGCGAGCTGTAGGCGCTGGCGTACAGCTCGGCGCCGCCGTGCAGGCGCACGTAGGTGAAGTCGGCGGTCAGGACGTCGAAGCGCGGGTGGGCGCCAGCGGTGTCGGCGATGACGGAAGCGACGTTGTGGGCGCGCAGCAGGGCGAAGTACTCGGGCGTGTCGAAGCTGGAGTGCCGGGCTTCGACGGCGTGCCGCACCGAATCGGGCAGCACGGCGAGGAAATCGCGCAGGCGGTCGGGCTGGAAGTGCAGGCTTGGCGGTAGTTGCCACAGCACGGGGCCGAGCTTGGGGCCGAGGGTGAGCACGCCGGAGTCGAAGAACTCGTGCACGGCCTCAGCGACGGCGTGCAGGCGCTTGACGTGGGTGACGAACCGGTGGCCCTTCACGGCGAACACGAAGTCCTCGGGTACCTGGGCGGCCCAGGACTGGTAGTTGGCGGGTGTGCGCAGCGAGTAGAACGAGCCGTTGATCTCGATGGAGTTCACCTTGCGGGACAGGAACTCCAGCTCACGGCGTTGCACGAGCCCCTTGGGGTAGAAGGGCCCGCGCCACTCGGGGTACACCCAGCCGGAGGTCCCGATACGGATCACCACTCCATGATCCGACAAGAAGGGGCCGGTCGCGCGCGAACGCACGACCGGCCCCGACGGTGCGCGGGGATCAGGCGGGCACGGAGGCCACGCCCGGAGCCAGGAACCGCTTGCCGGTGACCCGCTCGGACACGCCGGTGCGGTCCAGGTGCGGGGTGATGCCGCCCAGCCAGAACGGCCAGCCAGCACCGAGGATCAGGCACAGGTCGATGTCCTGCGCCTCGGCCACGACACCCTCGTCCAGCATGAGCCGGATCTCCTGCGCGAGGGCCTCCTCGGCGCGGGTGCGCAGCTGCTCGGCGGTCAGCGGCTTGTCGCCGGGCTGCCACAGCGCGGCGACCTCGGGGTCGACCGACTGGTTGCCCTGGGCGTCCCATGTGTAGACGCCCGTCTTACCGGCAGCGACGAACTTGCGCATGTTCTCGCTGACGCCGAACCGGTCGGGGAACGCCCCGTGCATCGTCTCGGCCACGTGCAGCGCGACGGCGGGGCCGACGAGCTGGAGCAGCACGAGCGGGCTCATGGGCAGGCCGAGCGGCTCCAGGGCCTTGTCGGCGACCTCGAACGGGGTGCCCTCGTCCACCGCGGCGATGACCTCGCCGAGGAACCGGGTGAGCAGCCGGTTGACCACGAACGCGGGCGCGTCCTTGACCAGCACGCAGGACTTCTTCAGCTGCTTGCCCACGGAGAACGCGGTGGCCAGCGAGGCGTCGTCGGTCTGCTCGCCGCGCACGATCTCCAGCAGCGGCAGCACGGCGACGGGGTTGAAGAAGTGGAAGCCGACGACCCGCTCGGGGTGGGCCAGCTTCGCGGCCATCTCGGTGATCGACAGCGAGGAGGTGTTGGTGGCCAGGATGCACTCGGCGGAGACGTGCTCCTCGACCTCGGCGAACACCTGCTGCTTGACCGACAGCTCCTCGAACACGGCCTCGATGACGAAGTCCGCGTCGGCGAAGGCGGCCTTGTCCAGCGAGCCGCTCACCAGCGCCTTGAGCCGGTTGGCGGCGTCGGGGGACAGCCTGCCCTTGCCCTGCAACTTGTCGATCTCGCCGTGCACGTAGCCGACGCCCTTGTCCACCCGCGCCTGGTCGATGTCGGTGAGCACCACCGGCACCTTGAGCTGGCGCACGAACAGCAGGGCGAGCTGGCTGGCCATCAGGCCCGCGCCCACGACGCCGACCTTGGTGATCGGCCGCGCCAGGGACTTGTCCGGGGCACCCGCGGGGCGCTTGGCCCGCTTCTGCACCAGGTTGAACGAGTACAGCCCGGCCCGCAGCTCGTCGGTCAGCAGCAGCTCGGCCAGCCCGTCGGTCTCGGCGGCGTACCCGGCGTCGAGGTCGTTGCCGCGGGCCAGCTCCAGCAGCTCCAGGGCCTTGAGCGCGCCGGGGGAGGCCCCGTGCGTCTTGGCCTCGACGAAGGCGCGACCGCGGGCCAGCGCGGCGTCCCAGCCCGCGCCCCGGTCGATCTCCTTGCGCTCCGGCCTGATCTCGCCCGCGAGCACCTTGGACAGCCACAGCAGCGACTGCTCCAGGTAGTCGGCGGAGTCCAGCAGCACGTCCACGATGCCCAGCTGCGCGGCCTGCGCGGGCTTGAGCATCTTGTTCTGGTTCAGCGCGTTCTCGATGATCACCGTCACGGCGGCGTCCGCGCCGATCAGGTTCGGCAGCAGCTGGGTGCCGCCCCAGCCCGGGAACAGGCCGAGGAAGACCTCCGGGAAGGAGATCGCGGCGGCGTTGGCGGCCAGCGTGCGGTAGTGGCAGGACAGCGCCAGTTCCAGGCCGCCGCCCATGACCGCGCCGTTGACGAAGGCGAAGGTCGGGATCTGCGACTCGGTGAACCGGCGGAACACGTCGTGCCCGGTCTGCGCGATCTGGCGGGCCAGTGCCGGGTCGGCGACCTGCTCCACCCCGGACAGGTCCGCGCCCACCGCGAAGATGAACGGCTTGCCGGTCACGGCGATGGCCGCGGGCTTGGCCGCGATCGCCTCGTCCAGCGCGGAGTTCAGGCTCACCAGGCTCTGCGGCCCGAAGGTGGACGGCCTGGTGTGGTCGTGCCCGTTGTCGATGGTGATCAGCGCGACCTGCCCGGACACGCCGGGCACGGAGATCAGCCGGGTGGTGGCCTTCGTGACCACCTCGTCCGGGAAGGCGGCCTTGGCCTGCTCAGCGGTGATCACTTGTCGCCTCCCTCGAAGTGCGGGTTCTCCCAGATCACGGTGCCGCCCATGCCGATGCCGATGCACATGGTGGTGATGCCGTAGCGCACGTCGGGGCGCTCGGCGAACTGGCGGGACAGCTGGGTCATCAGCCGCACGCCGGAGGAGGCCAGCGGGTGGCCGGTGGCGATGGCCCCGCCCCACTGGTTGACCCTGGGGTCGTCCTCGGCGATGCCGAAGTGGTCCAGGAAGGCCAGTACCTGAACGGCGAAGGCCTCGTTGATCTCGAACAGGCCGATGTCGTCGATGGTCAGCCCGGCACGCTTGAGCGCCTTCTCGGTGGCCGGCACCGGACCGACGCCCATCACCTCGGGCTCCACGCCCGCGAAGGAGTAGCCGACCAGCCGCATGCCCACCGGCAGGCCCAGCTCGTTGGCGGTCTCCTCATCGGCGAGCAGGCAGCCGGTGGCGCCGTCGTTGAGCCCGGCGGCGTTGCCCGCGGTGACCCGGCCGTGCGGGCGGAACGGGGTCTTCAGCCCGGCCAGGTTCGCCACGGTGGTGCCCGGGCGCGGCGGCTCGTCGGCGGTGGCCAGGCCCCAGCCCTTCTCGGCGGAGCGGGTGGCCACGGTGACGAACTCCGGACCGATCTTGCCCGCCTTCACCGCGGCCTCGTACTTGTCCTGCGAGGCCACCGCGTAGGCGTCTGCGCGCTCCTTGGTGATGCCGGGGAACCGGTCGTGCAGGTTCTCCGCGGTCTGGCCCATGACCAGGGCCGAGGTGTCCACCAGGCGGTCGGCGAGGAAGCGCGGGTTGGGGTCCACGCCCTCACCCATCGGGTGACGGCCCATGTGCTCGACCCCGCCCGCGATGACCACGTCGTAGGCGCCGAAGGCGATGCCGCTGGCCGCGGTGGTCACCGCGGTCATGGCGCCGGCGCACATGCGGTCCACGGCGTAGCCGGGCACCGACTTGGGTAGCCCGGCCAGCAGCGCGGCGGTGCGGCCGATGGTCAGGCCCTGGTCACCGATCTGGGTAGTGGCCGCGATGGCCACCTCGTCCACCCGCTCCGGGGGCAGCTCGGGGTGCCGCCGCAGCAGTTCGCGGATGACCTTGACGACCAGGTCGTCAGCGCGGGTCTCGGCGTAGATGCCCTTCGGACCGGCCTTGCCGAACGGCGTGCGCACGCCGTCGACGAAGACCACGTTCCGAACGGCACGCTGCGTCGCTACGGGTGCGGCCACGGCGTGCTCCTCCTCGGTGAGTCAAGCGGGTTCGGCCGGGATCACTACCGGCCGGTAACCCAGACTCTAGCCTCAGTTACTCGCCGGTAACCAGTGGGGGCTTGTCGTGTACGTCACTGGCAGATGCTGCCGTAGTCCGCAGCGCCTCGCTGAGTGGCCCGGCGGCCAGCTCCACCTGCCACGGCCGGGCGTTGCCCGCGCGCAGCACCTCGGTCACCGAGGCCACGCCCAGGTCGGCGGGCGGCTCCCAGCAGGTGCGCCGGACCAGGTCGGGCAGCAGCAGGTTCTCCACCGGCATGCGCAGCCGGTCGGCGATGCCCGTCAGCGCCGCTCTGACGGCCGCCAGGCGGGCCGCGGCGTCGGGGTCGCGGTCGGACCACCGGTTGGGCGGCGGCGGGCCGTCGTGCGGCGGTGAGACCTCGGGGAGCTCCTTGCGGGTGAGCTCGCGGGCGGCGGCCAGGGCCTCGGACCAGACCCGCGCGCTGCGGCGCTGCGAGCGGCCGCGGAACACCGGCAGGGCGAGCAGCTCGGGCTCGGTGGCCGGGTCGTTCACGGCGGCGTCGATGATCGCGCTGTCGGGCAGCACCCGTCCCGGTGCGATGTCGCGCTGCCTGGCCAGGCCGTCCCGGGCCTCCCACAGGGCGCGCACCGCGGCCAGTTGGCGGGGGTTGCGCAGCCGGTGGATGCCGGAGGTGCGGCGCCACGGCTCGGCCCTCGGCTTGGACAGCGGCGCGGTGCGCACCGCCTCGAACTCCTGCAACGCCCAGTCCAGCTTGCCCTGGGCGGTCAGCTCGCGCTCCAGCACGTCGCGCAGCGGGACGAGCAGTTCCACGTCCAGCGCGGCGTAGGTGAGCCAGTCCTCGGGGAGAGGACGGCGCGACCAGTCGGCCGCGCCGTGCCCCTTCTCCAAGCGATACCCGAGCAGGCGCTCGACCATCGCCCCGAGGGCGACCCGGTCGAAGCCGGCAAGCCGGCCTGCCAGCTCGGTGTCGAACAGGACCGTGGGTCGCAGTCCCAGTTCCGCCAGACATGGCAGGTCCTGGGAGGCTGCGTGCAGCACCCACTCGGTGCCTTCCAACGCCTCTGCCAGCGGGTCGATCCGGCCGCTGAGCGCGACCGGGTCGACCAGCACTGTTCCTGCGCCTTCCCGTCGCAACTGCACCAGGTAGGCGCGTTGCGAGTAGCGGTAGCCCGATGCCCTTTCGGTGTCCACCGCCACCGGGCCCGTCCCGCCCGACAGCGCCGCGGCCGCGCGCCGCAGCGTTGTCGGATCGGACACCACGGGCGGAACTCCCTCAGCGGGTTCCGTCAGCGGTACCGGGTTGTCTCCGGTAGGACCTGTCGGTTCAGAGCAGGGTGCATCCACGGCGGAAGACCCTACGTCCTCCACGCCCCGCGCGGGCGTGGATCACGTCCGCTCAGCGGATCACACCGGCCCTCATGGCCAACGCGACCATCTGAGCGCGATCCCCGGTGCCCAGCTTCCGACCGATCCGCGACAGGTGTGACTTCACCGTGAGCGCGGACAGGTTCAGAGCCTCGCCGATCTCCTTGTTGCTCTGGCCATCGGCGACCAGCTGGAGCACCTCGACCTCACGCGCGGACAGTTCCCGCGGCGTGTTGTCGGTGCCGGGCACCCGCGTTCCTGCAGCCAGGACCGGTGCCACACTCGGGTCTGCGTACACCCCGCCGTCGAGCACTCGGCGCACCCCGTCGGTGACCACCATGGGCGAGGCGGACTTCAGCAGGTACGCCTGAGCGCCTGCCTGGAAGGCCGACCGAACCGCATAGGGGTCGTCGGATGACGCGAGTACCACGATGCGCGGCCAACCCTGGGCACGGAGTTCCGTGACCAGGTCGATGCCGCTTCCGTCGGGCAACCCGAGATCGAGGATCGCCAGGTCGCACGGTCCCGTGGCCAGGGCACGCGCCCTCGCCTCGGCCACCGATGCGGCCTCATGCACAGTTCCGGCGCCCATCTGGGTCAACCGGGCCGCTATCGCCTCCCTCAGCAGTGGGTGGTCGTCAACCACCAGCACTGAGAACAATTCCTCCCGCGGGTGCGGGACCATGTTCGCCGGCAACGAGCCGGCTGGCGTGGTACGAACGGCCTGACCTAAGCCGACGGCAGCCACGTCACTACCTCCCTGGAGTCGGTCGTGCCCCCCGACCGGCACCGGGACTCTCGTCCAATCAGCCGCGCCACTGATCGACCGAAAGTGGTGTCGACGGCAGCAGCGTAGCCGCCCAAGCGGGTCAGCGGGACGATCAAACGGGTATCTATCCCGATCGAGTTGTCACAGGCGGGCAGGTTTGTCGCACGATCGAGGGATGCCGCGCGAGTTTGCTAACGCGAGAACGGTTCATGACGACATGAAGGAGTTGACGGTGTCCCCGAACGGGTCCGCAGCGCGCGCCGAGGCGCTCCTGGAGCTGCACCAGCTGGCCGACGGGCACAACGACCTGCCGTGGGCACTGCGCGAACGCGCCGGGGGAGTGGGCTGGTTGGCCGACTGGGCCGGGGTCGACCTGACGCAGCGCGTGTCCGACCTGCACACCGACCTGGTCAAGTTGCGTGCGGGCCGTTTGGGCCTGCAGTTCTGGTCCGTCTACGTGCCCTGCCAGTACACCGGGCACAGCGCGGTCACCGCCGTGCTGGAGCAGATCGAACTGGTGTACGAACTTGCAACGCGGTACCCGGAACACCTGGCCATGGCGACCACCGCCGACGAGGCCGAGGCCGCGTTCGCCAACGGGCGGATCGCCTCCCTGCTCGGTGCCGAGGGCGGGCACGCCATCGCCGAGTCCCTTGGCGTGCTGCGGGCGCTGCACCGGCTCGGCGTCCGGTACATGACGCTGACCCACAACCTGAACACCCCGTGGGCCGACTCGGCAACCGACGAGCCCGTTTCCGCTGGTCTGAGCGAGTTCGGCCACGAGGTCGTGCGCGAGATGAACCGGCTCGGCATGCTGGTCGACCTGTCGCACGTGGCCCCCACCACGATGCGCGACGCGCTGGCCACCAGCCAGGCGCCGGTGATCTTCAGCCACTCCTCCTGCCGGGCCGTCGCCGACCACCCGCGCAACGTGCCCGACGACGTGCTCGCGAAGTTGGCCACGAACGGCGGTGTGTGCATGGTCACATTCGTGCCTGCCTTCGTGTCGCCCGCCTACGCGGAGTGGGACGGGCGGCTGCGCGAGGCCATGCACGCCGCCGGGGCCGACCACCGCGACATCGCCCAGCGCGAGCGGTTCACCGCCACGTGGACCGAGCCCAAGCCGGAGGTCACCATCGCGGACGTCGTGGCCCACCTGGAGCACGCCCGCGAGGTCCTCGGCATCGACCACCTGGGCCTGGGCGGGGACTACGACGGGGTCGGCGTGCTGCCCGTCGGCCTGGAGGACGTGTCCTGCTACCCGCGCCTGATCGGCGAACTGCTCGACCGCGGCTGGAGCGAGCAGGACTGCGCCAAGCTCGCCGGGGCCAACACCCTGCGCGTGCTGCGCGACGCCGAGGCCGTGGCGCGCAAGCTGCGGGGTTGACGCGTCATGAAGGTGCCCTTTGAGACGTTCGACGTCGTGAAGGGCACCTTCATGACGTGGCCGGGTGGGGCGGGCGGCATGGGTCGCTGATGCCGCGAAGGTGGCTTTCGCAGCGCTGGACGCGGCGAAAGGACCTTTCGCCGCGGAGCTGCGGAGCAGGCCGCCGCGGCCCATCCCCCCAGCTCAGCCCCCGCCACTCCTCGGGGGGCGTGCCCAGCTCCAGTCTACCCGCCACCCCACCTAGTTGATCTTGCTGAAGATCCACGTGTGGACAACTCACGGCCTGTGGACAACCCGTAGCGGCGTTACGGCGTGCCCTGGCGCTGGGTGAACAGGGTGACGCCCACCGGGGGCAGGCCCACGGTGCTGGAGATCAGCTCGCAGAACGCGTCGGCGTGCGCGGCCAGTTCGGCGTCGTCGGCGGTCCAGGAGGCGCGCAGCTCCAGGTCGTCGGTGCGGGCGGGACCCGAGATGTCGCCGAACCGGGCCGAGGAGGTCTGCGTGACGGTGCCGCCCAGCTGGCTCCAGTGCGCGGTGGACCCCTCCAGCGCGTCGGTGAGCCAGGACCAGGCCACGGCGGACAGCAGCGGGTCGCTGGCCAGCTCGGCGTCCAGCTCGGCCCGCACGAAGGCGACCACCCGCAGCACCCCACCCCAGGCGTCCTCCGCCTCGGGGTCGTGCAGCAGTACCAGCCGGCCGGTGGCCAGCTCGTCGGCAGGCCCGTGCGCCTCCGCGCTGAACGCGAAGGACCACGGCGCCAGCCGCTGCGGCGCGCGCACCTCGACCAGCTCGACCTCCGGCCTCGGCCGCACCGAGTGAAGCGCTTGCACGGCCTGCCGGAACAGCTCAGGCGGTTCCGACTTCCCGGTCACGTGACGTGACTCTAGGGCCAACCGGTGCCCCGCCCCGTGCGCCGCGCCGAACCGGCGGCTCGCGCGTTCCCGAGGCGTGGGAGCATGGAGGGCGAGATGACCAACACTGCACCGGTCTCGGCACGCCGGGACCTCTCCGAATCCCCACTGCTGGTTGCCGCGCGCGGCGGTGCCCCGTCCAGGACCCCGGTGTGGTTCATGCGCCAGGCCGGTCGGTCCCTGCCGGAGTACCGCCAGGTCCGCGAGGGCACGCCGATGCTGCAGGCCTGCCTCACCCCGGAGCTGGCCTGCGAGGTCACGCTCCAGCCGGTGCGCAGGCACGGCGTGGACGCGGCGATCCTGTTCAGCGACATCGTGGTGCCGCTCTACGCGGCCGGTGTCGACCTGGACATCGTGCCGGGCACCGGCCCTGTCGTGGCCAACCCGGTGCGCACCGCCGCCGACGTGGCCGCGCTGCCGCTGCTGCGCCCCGAACAGGTCGAGCCGGTGGCCGACACCATCCGGCTGCTCACCGCCGAGCTGGGCGACACCCCGCTGATCGGCTTCGCGGGCGCCCCGTTCACCCTGGCCTCCTACCTGGTCGAGGGCGGGCCCAGCCGCAACCACGAGCGCACCAAGGCGCTGATGCACTCCGAGCCGGAGGTCTGGCACGCGCTGCTGGACCGGCTGGCCACGATCACCGGCGAGTTCCTGCGCCTGCAGGTCGAGGCCGGGGTGGACGCCGTGCAGCTGTTCGACTCCTGGGCGGGCGCGCTGTCCGAGCGCGACTACCGCGAGTTCGTGCTGCCGCACTCGACGCGCGTGCTGGCGGCCGTGGCCGACGCGGGCGTGCCGAGGATCCACTTCGGGGTGGGCACGGGCGAGTTGCTGCCCGCCATGCGCGAGGCCGGTGCCGACGTGGTCGGCGTGGACTGGCGCATCCCGCTGGACGAGGCGGCCCGCAGGCTGCGCGCCGCCCGGCCGGAGGGCCCCGAGCCGGTCGTGCAGGGCAACCTGGACCCGGCACTGCTGTTCGCGGGCTGGCCGGTGCTGGAGCGCGAGGTGCGCCGCATCGTCGAGGAGGGGCGCGCCGCGGGCGGGCACATCTTCAACCTGGGCCACGGGGTGCTGCCGCAGACCGATCCCGAGGTGGTCACCAGAGTCGCCGACCTGGTGCACTCCCTCTCATGACGCCCACCAGCGTCGCCGTCATCGGCGGCGGCGTCTCCGGCACGGCAGCCGCCTACCGGCTGCGCCGCCTGCTGGGACCCGCGGCCGAGATCACGGTGTTCGAGCAGGCCGACCGGCTGGGCGGCAAGCTGCGCACGATCGAGTTCGCCGGGCGCGGGTTCGACGTGGGCGCCGAGGCGTTCCTGGCCCGCCGCGGCGAGGCCACCGAGCTGATCACCGAGCTGGGCATGGCCGAGCAGTTGGTGCACCCCACCCAGGCGGGCGCCACGGTGCGCGCCGGTGGGCGCACCAACAGGCTGCCCGCGCACACGCTGATGGGCGTGCCCGCTTCGGCGGAGGCCGTGCGCGAGGTGCTGTCCGAGCAGGCGCTGCGCCGGGTGTCCGAGGAGCCCACGCTGCCGCCGATCGAGCTGGACGGGGACGTGGCGGTCGGCGCGCTGCTGCGTGAGCGGTTCGGCCCCGAGGTGGCCGACCGGCTGGTCGACCCGCTGCTCGGCGGGGTCTACGCGGGCCGTGCCGACGCGCTGGGGTTGCGGGCCACCATGCCCGCCCTGGCGCGGGCCCTGGACCGGGGCGTGGGCTCGCTGGTCGCCGCGGCGGCCACGCTGGTGCCCGCCCCGCCGCAGAAGGGCACCAGTCGCCCACCGGTGTTCGGCACGCTCGCCGGTGGCCTGGGCTCGCTGGTGGACCGGCTCGCCGAGGCCTCCGCCGCCACGGTGCGGCTGGGGCAGACCGTGCGCGGTCTGTGCCGCACCGAGACGGGCTGGCGCCTGGACCTGGGCGCCGAGGCCGTGCTCGTGGACGGGGTGGTACTCGCGGTGCCCGCGCCCGCGGCCCGCAAGCTGCTGGCCGACACCGTTCCCGCTGCCGCAAACGCTTTCGCCGAGGTCGAGCTGGCCTCGATGGCCGTGGTGGCACTGGCACTGCCGCCGGACGTGGCGCTGCCGACCAACTCCGGGGTGCTGATCGCCGCCGACGACCGGCACGCCGACGGCACCCCGTTCACCGCGAAGGCGTTCACCTACTCCGGCCGCAAGTGGGCACACCTGGCCCCGGCGGGGGAACCGCTGGTGCTGCGCGGCTCGGTGGGCCGCGCGGGTGAGGCCGCCTCGTTGCAGGTCGAGGACGAGGAACTGGTCAGCGCGGTGCTCGCGGACCTGGCCGAGCTGACCGGGATCACCGCCAAGCCGCTGGAGACCAGCGTGACCCGGTGGGGCGGCGGGCTGCCGCAGTACGGGGTCGGCCACCTGGACCGGGTGAGCGCGATCGAGGCGGCCGTGCGCGAGGTGCCCGGACTGGCGGTGGCGGGCGCGAGCCTGCACGGGGTCGGCGTGCCCGCGTGCATCGCCACCTCACAGGCCGCCGCGGCCCGTGTCGCTGCCCACCTGCTGGGCCGCTACCGGCCCACCGGTGGGACGATGGGTGCATGGCCCGCCTGAACTACACCGAGTTGAACGACACCATCCGCTACACGATGTGGTCGGTGTTCCGCGCCGAGTCCGGTCGGCTGCCCGAGAACCGGGGCCCGGCGGCGACCGAGGCACAGGAGTACCTGGACTCGCTGGAGGCCAAGGGCGTCGTCGTGCGCGGCGTCTACGACCTCGCGGGTCTGCGCGCCGACGCCGACTACATGATCTGGTGGCACGCCGAGCAGATCGAGCAGTTGCAGGCCGCGTACTCCGGCTTCCGGCACACCGCGGTCGGCCGCGCCAGCACCCCGGTGTGGAGCCAGGTCGCACTGCACCGGCCCGCCGAGTTCAACAAGAGCCACATCCCGGCCTTCCTGGCCGGTGAGGAAGCCCGCAACTACATCTGCGTGTACCCCTTCGTGCGCTCCTACGAGTGGTACCTGCTGCCCGACGAGGACCGCCGCAGGATGCTGGCCGACCACGGCAAGGAGGCGCGCGACTACCCGGACGTGCGCGCCAACACCGTGGCCTCCTTCGCACTGGGCGACTACGAGTGGATCCTCGCCTTCGAGGCCGACGAGCTGCACCGCATCGTGGACCTCATGCGCCACCTGCGCGCCACCGAGGCCCGCAGGCACGTGCGCGAGGAGGTGCCGTTCTACACCGGCACCCGCGTGCCCGCCGCGGAGCTGGTCGCCGCCCTCCCGTAGCCGTTCGCCGCACTGCCCGATCGGTCCGCCGTTCGGGCAGTGCTGGGCCCGCTCGGTATTCAAGGTCCCCCCGACGGCTCTTTCAGTCCGTACAGGACGATCATTAATCTGGTTGTCAGCGGCTGAACTGAGGTGGTGGCAGTGGCGTCCACGCAGTCCGACCAGGCCCCGATCCCGGCGGCGCCCACCGAGTGCGACCTGGTGATGCAGGGCGGGATCACCAGCGGGGTCGCCTATCCGGCGGCCGTGATCGAGCTGCACAAGCACTTCCGGTTCCGCAGCATCGGCGGGGCCTCGGCCGGGGCGATGGCCGCCGCGGTGACCGCCGCCGCCGAGTACGCCCGCGACAGCGGCGGCTTCCAGCGGCTGGAGGCGCTGCGCGCGGAGCTGCGCACCCCCGGGCTGATCGCCGGGCTGTTCAGGCCGACCCGTGACGCGGCCCCGCTGTTCCGCATCCTGTTGGGAGCACAGGCCAAGCACACCGATGGCGCCAAGGCCATGACCTACCTGTGGGGCCTGGTCCGCTGGCTGTTCCTGCCCGCGCTGCTGTCCGGGGCCGCGGCGTTCGGCCTGGGCGTGGTGCTGGTGCACAGCGCGGGCGGCACACTGGGCGGGCTCGGCGTGCTGGGCTGGGTCGTGTTCTCCTTCGGCGTGCTGGTGACCGCCGCGCTCGGACTGGTGGTCGCGCTGGGCTGGTCGGTGCGCGGGCTGGTCAAGCGCATGCCCGCCAACAACTTCGGCATGGTGCCGGGCGCCAAGCAGCGGCCCGCCGACGCCGACGCGCTCACCGACTGGCTGCACAAGAAGATCCAGCACATCGCCGGGCGGGCCGAGGACGATCCGCTGACCTTCGAGGACCTGCTCTCCCGGGGTGTTGACCTGCAACTGATGACCACCGACGTGACCGGTGGCCGCCCGGTGCGCATGCCCAACGGGTCGCACTCCGGGGTCGAGTACCTGTTCTCCGTCGACGAACTCCGCCCGCTGGTTCCCAAGCCAGTGCTGGACTTTCTCGCCAGGACCTGCCCGGTGCGCTACCCGGAGGCCGGTCAGCTGCGCGCGTTGCCCGGCGGCGGCATGCCGGTGCTGCTGGCCGCCCGGATCAGCCTCGCCTTCCCGGTCATGCTCTCCGCGGTTCCACTGTGGACGGTCAAGGAGCAGGGCGTCGCACGGCACTGGTTCGCCGACGGGGGCATCTCCAGCAACTTCCCGATCCAGTTCTTCGACGCCTGGCTGCCCACCCGGCCCACCTTCGGCCTGTACTTCGGCGCCCCGATCCCGCCGACCGGCCGGCCCGAACCGCAGCGCCCGCAGCGGCTGCCCGATCCCACCAAGGTCGTCGGCTACCTGCACTCGATCCTGTTGGCGGGCATGAACTGGCACGACACGCTCCAGGCGCAGCTGCCCGGGTTCCGCGATCGGGTCGTGCCGATCCCGCTGTCCGACGGCGAGGGCGGGTTCAACCTCACCATGCCGCCGGACATGATCGCCGACGTGGACGCCAAGGGCGCCGCCGCGGGCCGCCAGCTCGCCGCGTTCGACTTCCACCGGCACTGGCTCGACCGCTACGCCCTGACCATGCGCATGGTGCAGCGCAACCTGTCCCGGCCGCACGACGGGCGGGTCAGCTTCCGCGAGGCCTACACCGAGCAGTACGGGCGGTGGTTCGCCGAGGGGGCACCGGGGACCGAACTGCCCGAGGGCGTGACCGCGGTCTGGTGCGGCGAGGCCGCCGAGGCCACCAGCGGCCTGCTGGCCAGCTCGTGCGCCTGGCTGCCCAGCGGGGAGTCCTTCGTGGACGGTCAGGACCCGCTGCCCCCGATGACGATGCGGATCACCCCGGACGTCTGAGACGCGGGAGCCCGTCCAGGCGGGGATTCGGGCTCCCGTGGCCGAGACTCGCGTGCGGCTGGCCGGGACTCGTGCTCCGGTGGGCGGGATTCGCGTGCGGGTGGCCGGGACTCGTGGGTCAGGTGAGGAGTTGGTCGCGGACCCGGTCGAGGTGGCGGGACATGATCTCGGCGGCGCGGTCGCCCGCGCGGGCGTCGATCGCGGTGATCAGTTCCTCGTGGTCGTCGATGGAGGCCTGCTCGTGGGAGAAGGCCACCTCGATGCTGGCCCGCAACAGGATCACCCGCTGCTGCACCAGGCGGACCTGCTCGGCGATCAGTGGGCTGCGCGCGGCGTCCATCAGCGCCTGGTGAAAGGCCAGGTCGAGCCGGTACGGGAACTCGCCGGTGGTCAGCCCGGTCCGCGCGCGGATCACCGCCCCGCGCATCTTGACCAGGTCCTCCTCGGTGCGCCGCTGGGCGGCCAGTGCGGCGGCGGCGCACTCCAGGGCGGTGCGCAGCTCGAACAGCGCGCGCACCTCCTCGGGCGTGAGCTGCGGCACGCGCGCGCCCCGGTTCGGGGTCAGCACGAGCAGGCCCTCGCTGGCCAGGTGGCGGATCGCCTCGCGTAACGGGCCGCGGCTGATGCCCAGGCGCTGGGACACGCCGACCTCGTTGACCCGCTCCCCGGCCGCGATCTCGCCGGTCAGCACCAGCTCGCGCAGGACCGACACCGTCTGACCGGCCAGGCTCACGTGCACGGGGAGGTCGACCGACATGTGATGAACCTCCACCTTTACAACGATCCAGGGCAAGTTGTTAACTGTCGACAGTTTACAGTTCATCTGCGTGAGGGGACCGAGGTGCACGAGCTCGTGGCGGAAGTGTGGCGGGGCGAGTTCCTGGAGTCGGTCCACCACGGCTCGGTCGTGGCCGTGGACGCGCAGGGCCGCCAGGTGCTGGCTGTCGGCCAGCCCGACGAGCTGACCTACCCGCGCTCCTCGAACAAGCCGTTCCAGGGCCTGGCGATGGTGCGCAGCGGGCTCGCGCTGGACGGCGAGCTGCTCGCACTGGCCTGCGCCAGCCACTCCGGTGAGCCGTTCCACGTCGAGGGCGCGCGCCGGATCCTGGCCGGTGCCGGACTCACCGAGGACGCGCTCCAGTGCACCCCCGACCTGCCCCTGGGCGAGCAGGCCAAGCAGGCGCTGCTGGCCGGTGGCGGGCAGAGCGCCCCGATCTACATGAACTGCTCCGGCAAGCACGCCGCGATGCTGGCCACCTGCGTGCACAACGGCTGGTCCACGCACGACTACCTGGAGCCGGGCCACCCGCTGCAACTGGCCGCCCGCACCGCGCTGGAGGACCTGTCCGGTGAGTCGGTCGGCGCCGTGGGCGTGGACGGCTGCGGCGCCCCGCTGTTCGCGATCACGCTCACCGGGCTGGCCAGGGCCTTCGGCAGGCTGGCCGCAGCGCCCGCGGGTACGCCCGAGCGCCGCGTCGCCGAGGCGATGAGCCGGTACCCGGAGTGGGTCGGCGGCACCGGGCGTGACGTCACCGAGCTGATGGCCGCGCTGCCCGGGTCGGTGGCCAAGGACGGGGCCGAGGGCGTCTACGCGATCGGCCTGCCCGACGGGTCCGCCGTGGCGGTGAAGATCGCCGACGGCTCCACCCGCGCCCGCCCGGTCGTGGTCGTGGCCGCGCTGCGCGAGCTCGGCCTGGACGTCAGCGGGCTGTCCGCGCTGGCCGAGGCGCCGGTGCTGGGCCACGGCCGCAAGGTCGGCGGGGTGCGGCCCGCGTTCGCCGCCGTGGCCGCCTGAGGGCGTAAGACTTCGTCAACCGCGGGTTCGCTGTCGATCTATTAGCTTGGTGGCATGGAACCCGTTGTCGGAGCCACCCCGAAGGTCGTCAAGTCCGAGCAGGAGTGGCGCGAGCAGTTGAGCCCGCAGGAGTACGCCGTGCTGCGCCAGGCGGGCACCGAGCGGCCCTGGACCGGGGAGTACACCGACACCAAGACCACCGGGGTCTACGAGTGCCGGGCCTGTGGGGCGGAGTTGTTCCGCAGCGACACCAAGTTCGACTCGCACTGCGGCTGGCCCTCGTTCTTCAGCCCGCTGGCGGGCGACCGCGTGGTGCTGCGCGAGGACCGCGCCATGGGCATGGTGCGGGTGGAGGTGCTGTGCGCGACCTGCCACAGCCACCTCGGCCACGTCTTCGAGGGCGAGGGCTATCCGACCCCCACCGATCAGCGGTACTGCATCAACAGCATCTCGCTCCGGCTGGTCGAGGAACAGGCACCCTAAGCCTTGCTCAAGAGGTCTTGTTCCGGTATTCCGGCGGGCTGAAGATTGGTCCCACAAAAGGTTCGCCAAGGGACCGGAGGGGCCATGAGGGACAGGACCTGGCGTCAGCGGAAGTAGCCGGTCTTCCGCCCCGAAGAAGGGGTGCTGACCTGCGAGGATGAACGTGTGGTCGGTCGGTGGCCAGGGGGCTCCGACGGACGTGTAGGGGGCGGTGCCGGGTACTGCGGCCGACTGGGGGTCAGCCGCAGCACCCGGCCTTTCTTTCACTGTCGTCATTCACTCGGAACACATTGGCGCAATAGCCTGATCGAGTGAATTTATGTCGTTTCCTTCGGGGGTGGAGGATGGGACAGGAACCGTGGGGCATCAGTGGCCCCGAATTCCTTTCGTACTACCTGGTGGGCATCGGGGTCGCGCTGCTGGCGGCCCTGCTGGTCCGAGTGGCCGCCAAGGCCGCTCAGGCCGGACCCGCCCGCCAGCTCAGCGCGTCCGAGCTGGGCTACCTGTCGGGTGGTCCGGCGCGGGCGGTGGAGACGGCCGTGGCCAGGCTGCTGGAGTCCGGTGCGCTGCGCGCCTCGCGCGGCACCGGCTACCTGGTGGCCACCGGCCCGGCCTCGGCCGACCCGCTGGAGGCGGCGGTGCTGCGCAAGTGCCGGCCGCCCACCGGCTACGGGCTGGTCGCGTTGCAGAACCGCCTCGCCGAGTCCCGTGAGCTGGCGGCGATCGGCGAGCAGCTGGTCCGGGACGGCCTGGTGGTCGCCCCGGCGCGGGCGCGGGGTTTCCGCACCCTGTCCGCGGCGCCGATGGGCCTGGTGTTCCTGGTCGGGCTGGCCCGGTTCGTCAACGGGGTCAACCTGCACCGGCCCGCCGGGTGGCTGGGCGCGCTGCTGGTGCTCAGCGCGGCCCTGACCGTGCTGCTGGCGCTGCTGCTGCGCAAGCAGCACCTGAGGACCTTCCGCGGTGATCGGGTGCTCAGCCGCACCATGAAGGCGCGCAACGTCATCGGGTCGAACGAGGCGCTGCTGCTCGGCGGTGCCGCCGGGGCCGTGGTGCTCGGCGGGCTGCTCGCCTTCCCGGACCGGGACGTCACCTCGGCGATCTACCCGGCCACGATGACCACCGGCTCGTCCGGGTCGAGCTGGTGGGGCGGCGGCGGGGGCGGGGGTTCCAGTTGCAGCAGTGGCGGCGGGTCGAGCTGCGGCGGAGGCGGTGGCGGCGGTTGTGGCGGCGGGGGGTGCGGGGGATGAACACGCCCCTGCTGGAGGTCGGCGTGGCGCGGCGGCACCTGGTGGTGCGGCCGTGCCGTGCGCCGATGACCGGGGGAGGTAGCTCGTGCGCACTGTGACCGCACCACACCTGGGCGTCGGCATCGGCTGGCGGCCCGAGATCGACCTGACCGTGGAACGGCTGCCCGGTGTGGACTTCGTGGAGGTCGTCGCGGAGAACCTGCACCCCGGCGAGCTGCCCGAGTCCCTGCGGCTGCTGGCCGAGCGCGGGCTGCCGATCCTGCCGCACGCCGTGTCCCTGTCGCTGGGCGGCGCCGACCCGGTGGACGCGGCGAGGGTGGAGCACCTGGCCGCCGTGGCCGAGACCGTGCGCGCACCGCTGGTCAGCGACCACGTGTGCTTCGTGCGCGCGGGCGGGCTCGACGCGGGCCACCTGATGCCCGTGCCGCGCACCCGCGAGGCGCTGGAGGTGTTGGTGGCCAACGTGAAGCAGGCCCAGCGCCTGCTGCCGGTGCCGTTGGCGCTGGAGAACGTGGCCGCGCTGCTGGACTGGCCGGGCGCCGAGCTGACCGAGGGCCAGTTCCTCGCCGAGCTGGTGGAGCGCACCGACTGCTGGCTGCTGGTGGACGTGGCCAACCTGCACGCCAACGCGCGCAACCTGGGTACCGACCCGGTGGAGTTCCTGACCGCGATCCCGTTGGAGCGACTGGCTTATGTGCACGTCGCGGGCGGGGTGGAGCGGGAGGGGCTCTACCACGACACGCACGCGCACGCCGTGCAGCGCGAGGTGCTCGACCTGCTCGGCGAACTGTGCTCGCGCACGAAGCCGCCGGGCGTGCTGCTCGAACGTGACGACGAGTACCCGACCGACGAGGAACTGGCCGCCGAGCTCACCGCGATCCGGGAAGTGCTGTCATGACTCGCGAATCCCTTGCCCTGCAACAGGGTGAGCTGCTCCGGGCGCTGCTCGCGGGTGGCCAGCCGCCCGCCGGTTTCGACCCGGAGCGGATCGCCGCGCAGACCAGGGCGCTGCTGGCCAAGCGGCGCCGGGTCGTCGCGATGATCCGGCCCGACCTGGCCGAGGCGCTGGGCGACCGGTTCGCGCTGACCTTCACCGCCTACGCCGTGGACCACCCCCGGCTCGCGGGCAGCCGCGCCCGCGAGGACGCCGAGGCCTTCGGCACCTGGTTGGTGGACCAGGGCGAGCTGGCCGCGCCACGACGTTCGTGGTGGCGGCGGGCGCGTTAGCTAGCGCGGGTCGGCCCCGTCGCGGGGCAACAGGGTGCCCAGCGGGCCCAGGTCGAGGTTGAGGTCCGCCGCGGTGAGGCCGAAGGCCGCGCGCAGCTCGGTCATCCGCTGTTCGAGCAGCATCAACGTGGTGCCCAGCCGCTCGATCTCCGCCTCGGACAGGTCCCCGAGGTCGACCCGGCGGACCGCCTGGCGTTCCAGGAGCTGCCGGAGCAGTTCCACCACGGTCAGCACGAGGCGGGCCAGTCCCCGGTCCACCCCGTCGGGGCTGATGTCCACCCGGGGCCCCGAGTCACGGTCCACCTGGCGCCCCCTCCGGCAGCAGGCTGGTCACCAGCGCCCGCAGGGACACCTGGACCAGGTCGATGTCCGCGACGCTGATCGTGAGGTCCCCGACGAGGACCACCCCCTCGGCGAGCAGGCGGTCGAGCAGGTCCACCAGCGCGACGGGCTGGGCGCTCTGCGGGGTCACGGCCGCGCCCCCTCGTCCACGAAGGAGTAGGGCGCCCACGGCCCGGTGACCTCCAGGCGCAGCCCGCGATGGCTCCGCGGCAGACCCGCCACCACCCTCCGCAGGCCCGGCACATCCGCCCGCCGCACCAGGTACGCGCCGTTGAGCACCATCAACGATCCGCGCGGGCGCAGCAGTCGCTCCCCGGCCGCGAGTGCGGACAGCTCGGCGTGCACCTGTCCGCTGACCCAGATCACCCGGTCGGTGCGCTGGGCGTCCCGGTGCTGGGCCGCCCGTCGGCGCAGCAGGTACTCCGTGCCTGACCGACCGGGGTAGGTCGCCGCGGCATCCTCCGTCTCCGCGCAGTCGGCGTCCAGGTAGCCCTTCACACCCCACTCCTGGTGGTCCTCGAACCGGTCGAGCAGGCTGCGGAACCGGTCGGGGTGGCCGGTGAGCAGGGCCAGCACACCGGCCAGGCCCTCGCACACGGTGCCCATGCGCAGCGGGACGGTCGTCGTGCGCAGGGCGAGGCTGTCGACCACGTGGTGGTGCGCGCGGGCGAACTGCTCCAGCCGGACGGGGTCCGCCAGCGCGCCCTGCAACGCGTCCACGCCGAACTCGGCCTGGTCCACCGCGCCGACCACAGCCGTGACACCGCCCGCGGCAACCACGTGCGGCTGTTCACCCCCGACCCCGCGCAGCCCGTACACCCAGTCCAACTCCACCCGGCGCGACACCGCGTACAGGTACCTGAGCGCCCGCTCAACCACTCTCGCCCCCCTGCCTGTCCGGCAAGGCCTCCGCGGCCGCGAGGCGCTGCTTGAGCAGTTGGTTCTCGGCGAGCAGTTCCCGCGTCGACCGGCCGCCCGAACTGAGCGAGGGGTCGTGCTCCCACCAGTCGATGCCCATCTCCCTGGCGCGGTCCACCGAGGCGATCAGCAGCCGCAGCCTGATGGTCAGCAGCTCGATGTCGAGCAGGCTCACCCGGATGTCCCCCGCGATGACCAGGCCCTTGTCCAGCACGCGTTCCAGGATGTCGGCCAGGTTCGCGGGGGCTGCGTCGACACTCAAGTCCAGTCCTCCATGCTGCTCCGGTAGTACCTGCGGGTCCTGCGCACTGACAGCAGCCCGCCGTCCGCCGCCAGCCGGATCTCGTAGATCGCGATGATGTCGTTGGCGGAGGGCACCCGGCGTTCCTCGACCACCTCGATCCCGACCTGCCAACCGTCCTCGGCCGCCTCCAGCCACACCACGCCCCCCGGCTCCCGACCGGTGAGCTCGGCGAGGTACCTGCCGGCCTGCCGTGCGTGCTGGAGCCCGTCCGCCGCCGCACGGCCCAGCTCGTCCTCGGACACGATCAAAGCCCCTCCGGTCCCGGTGGTCGGGCCGACCACAGGCGGTCGAGCAGTTCCTGTTCCAGGCGGTCACCGTCCTGTTCGGACACTTCGCCGCGCTGCCTGGCCCGCGCCAGCTCCGCGAGCTGACCGCGGATCACCTGCGGGTCGTGCAGTTGGGCTTGCGCGTGTTCGGCCAACCGCTCCGCCAGCCAGATGACCCCTCGGACGGGTGCCAGCGGCAGCGTGACCAGAGCGCTGAGCAGACCCATCGCCTCACTCCGCTCCGGTGAGGGAGCCGACGAAGTCGTAGACGGCCATCGGCCCGAGCAGCCGCAGCCGCATCCGGTGCCCGACCCGCTGGGCGAGTTCGTCCACGGCTTGCTCAAAGGCGGTGGCGCGGGACAGTTCGACCAGGAACGCCGCGTCCAGGACCTCGTACTGGTCGGCAGGTTCCCGGACCTCGACGGCCACGGCTTGTGATCGCAGCGCGGCCTCCAGCACTGCGGCGTCCCCGGCCCGCTTGCGGTCGAGTGCGCGGGCGACGGCCTCGCCCAACCGCACGCGCTCGTGGTGGCCCGCTCGCTCGGGCAACCGCGCCACGGCCGCGCGGAGTCGGCTGATCCCGCGGTCCTCGTCCAGCAGTTCGGTGAGCACGACCTGCTCCAGGTAGCGCACGCCCAGGACGAACTGCGCCTTGCCGTTGAGCCGGTCGAGGGCCTGGCTGACCAGGTCGTGCTGTGCGGCCAGCACTTCCCGTTCGACTGCCCGCTCGTCGGGCACCACCGTGCCGAACCGCATTGGCAGCACCGGCGCGGTTCGGGCTAGTTGGTCGAGCACCGCGCTGTGGCCCAACAGGTCGCTGCGCGTCCCAAGTGGACGGTCCGTCGGCGCCTCGCCCACAACCGCGGCCAACTCGCGGTGGTGGACCAGCCTGAGTTCCGCCCCGGGCAGGTTCTCGGGCAGCGTCGTCAGTCCCGGTACGAGTCCGTAGACGTAGCAGGCACGGTCCGGGAAGTCGTTCGTCATGCCTGCAACTCCCGCTCGGGCACCGCCGAGGCGCTTGTGGGCCGCGTGCCCGGCAGCTCCCCGGGGTCCGGCATGGGCACGCGGTTGACCGCCTCGGCGAACCGCAGGTAGGTGTCCACGCTGGCCACCACGATCCTGGCGTCGATCGTGAGCAGTTCGATGCCCACCAAGGAGATCCGCACGTACACGTCGATGACCAGACCCTTGTCCAGGATCAGGGCCAGGACGTCGGCCAGTCCGCTCGCCGTGGGCCTCTCCACTCCGGCCGCACCACGTGTCTGCAGAGTCATCGCACCACCTCTCGGCTCGCTGGTAGTGAACAGCAGCCGGGCACAGCGGCGGCACAAGCGCGGTCGGGCCCTCAGCGGGAGGTGAGGCGGCCCGCGTCCAGCACCACGGCCCCCGCCGCCGTGCAGGTGCGGAAGACCGCGCCGTCAGCGAGTTGCCAGGCGCTGACGAGGAGTTCCTCACCGGGTAGCACTGGAGCGCTCATCCGTGCGTCCACAGTGGACACTCGGTGCGCGCCCCCGCCGAGCAGCTCGGTGATCAGCAACCGGCAGGTGATGCCGTACGTGCACAGCCCGTGCAGGATGGGCCGCGCGAAACCGCCTTTCGCCGCGTAGACGGGATCGCTGTGCAAGGGGTTGCGGTCACCGGAGAGCCGGTACAGCAGCGCCTGCGTGGGCGAGGTGGTGAAGCGCAGCACGACGTCCGGTGGGGAATCGGGCGGTTGCCACCGGGGCGCCGACGGGCCGCGTTCGCCGCCGAACCCGCCTTCCCCGCGCAGGAACACCGAGGAGCGCGCGGTGAACGCGGGCTGCCCGGTGTCGGCGTGCACGGCGTCGACCCGGCTGAGCACCAGCGCGCCCGAACCCTTGTCGAAGATGTCGGTGACCTGGCGGGTCACCTCGACCGTGCCCGCGACCGGCAGCGGCCGGTGCAGCTCCAGCGACTGCCCGGCGTGCAGCACCAGCGACTCGTCCACGTCCCCGAACACCTGCGCGGGCTCGGTCCAGTGCGTGAGCGCCAGGGCCAGCGTGGGCAACGCCTGCTGGTCCACGCCGGTGGAGTTCTCGGTGGCGAAGGCCAGTTCGTGCGCACCGACGCCCACCGCGTAGCGCAGGGCGTCGTCGGGGGTCCAGGACTTGCGCCACGGACCCTCGACGACGCCCAGGATCGACTGGTCGATCACCCGAGGTAGCCGCCGATCTTCGCGTGGCCCTTGAGCAGGTTGCGCGCGATGGTGCGGCGCTGGATCTCGTCGGTGCCCTCGTAGATGCGCAGCAGGCGCAGCTCGCGGTACCAGCGCTCCACGGGCAGTTCACGGGTGTAGCCCATGCCGCCGTGGATCTGCAGCACGCGATCCACGATCTCGTTGGCCTTCACACCGCCGTACAGCTTGGCCATGGACTGCGCCTGACGGGAGTCCACGCCCTGGTCCACCTGCCACGCGGCGTGCAGCACCAGCCAGCGCAGCGCTTCGATCTCCACCGCGGAGTCGGCCAGCATCCACTGGATGGCCTGCCGCTCGGCGATGGGCTGGCCGAAGGTCACCCGGGTCTTGGCCTGCTCCACGGCCATGTCCACCAGCCGCTCGCAGGCGCCGATGGCCCTGGCGGGCAGCAGGTAGCGGCCCTGGCCGATCCACTGCATCGCCAGCCGGAAGCCCTGGCCGACCTCGCCGAGCACGTTCTCCTCGGGCACCCGCACCTCGTCGAAGACCAGCGCGGCCGGGCCCCACTCGCCCATGGTGTCGATGGGCTCGGACTTCCAGCCCATGTCCCGGTCGGCCAGGAAGCAGGTGACCCCGCCGTCGGCGCCCTTCTCCTTGTCGGTGACGGCGAAGACCATCACGAAGTCGGCCTCGTTGCCGCCGGTGATGAAGGTCTTCTCACCGCTGATCACCCACTCCGAGCCCTCCTTGCGGGCCGAGGTGCGGATGTTGCGCGCGTCCGAGCCCGCGCCCGGCTCGGTGATCGCGAAGCAGGACTTGCGGTCACCGGCGATGGTGGGCAGCAGGTAGCGCTGCTGCTGCTCCTCGTTGGCGTGGAACAGGATGTTGTCGGCCTTGCCGCCCAGGTAGAACGGCACGAAGGAGCGGCCAAGCTCGGCCTCGATGAGCGCGGCGGTCACCGCGTCCAGGCCCATGCCGCCGTACTCCTGCGGGGTCAGCACACCCCAGAACCCGGCCTCCTTGGCCTTGAGCTGGAGCTCGCGGGACTGCTCGAAGGTGAAGCCCTGCTGCCCGGCGCGCTCGCGGCGCAGCACCTCGGCCTCCAGCGGCATGACCTCCTTGCGCACGAAGGTGCGCACCCAGTCCCTGATCTCGCGCTGCTCGTCGCTGAGTGAGAAGTCCACGCCTTACCCTCCTGCGCAAAACCGAACGGTGTTAGGTTTTAAATGTACGGGAGGGAGGTGGCCGATGCCAAGGCCGAGCACGCCGCTGCTGAGCAGGCGGCGCATCCGGGACACCGCGCTGGAGCTGGTCGACCGCGAGGGGCTGGAGGGGCTGTCCATGCGCAAGCTCGCCGCCGAGCTGGGGGTGCGCGCGGCCTCCCTGTACAGCCACGTGGCCACCAAGGAGGACCTGCTCAACGAGATCGCCAACGAGATCATGGAGCGGGTGGACGTGTCCGGCTTCACCCAGGGCTGGCGGCCCGGCCTGGCCTCCTGGGCCCGCTCCTACCGGGCGGCGCTGGCCGAGCACCCCAACATGGTGCCGTTGCTGTCCCAGGGGCCCGGTCGCCGCGACGCCGCCCTGCGCAGGGCCGACGCCGTGCACGGGGCGCTGGTCGGCGCGGGCTGGCCGCCGCGCTACGCCACCATGATCGGCGCCTCCACCAAGTACCTCGTGGTCGGCGCCGCGATGAGCTCCTTCGCCGCGGGTTTCTCCGACGACGCCCAGCTGTACGTGGACCGTTACCCGCACCTCGGGCAGGCCCACCTGCTGCGCGAGCACGCCCAGGAGGTGGACCAGGACAGCTTCGAGCTGGCCCTGTCCGCGCTGCTGACCGGTCTCGACACCGTTTACGAGGCGCTGACCGGCCAGTCGTGAGAGGGTCTGCGGTGTGGCGGAGCACCTCGAACTGACCGTGCCCGGTGGCCCCGACGGCGAACGCGTCGTGCGGGTGTCCAGCCCGGCCAAGGTCTGTTTCCCCGAGCGGGGCATCACCAAGCGCCAGGTGGTCGAGTACTACCTGGCCGTCGCCGAGCCGCTGCTGAACGCGCTGCGGGACCGGCCGACCACCCTCAAGCGGTACCCCGACGGGGTCACCGGTGAGCCGTTCTACGCCAAGCGGCTGCCCAAGGGCGCGCCGGAGTGGGTGCAGACCACGCGGGTCACCTTCCCGTCCGGGCGTACCGCCGAGCAGCTGTGCCCCACCGAGCCCGCCGTCATCGTGTGGGCCGCCCAGATGGGCACCTTCGACTTCCACCCCTGGCCCGTGCGCAGGCCCCGAGTGGACCAGCCCGACGAGCTGCGCGTGGACCTCGACCCCCAGCCCGGCACCGACTTCCGCGACGCCGTGCGGGTCGCCGAGGTGTTGCGCGAGGTGCTCGGCGAACTCGGCATCACCGGCTACCCCAAGACCTCCGGCGGGCGCGGCATCCACGTCGCCGTGCGGATCCGCCCGGAGTGGGACTTCATCGCCGTGCGGCACGCCGTGATCGCCCTGGGCCGCGAGGTCGAGCGCCGTGTGCCCGAACTGGCCACCACCGCCTGGTGGAAGGAGGAGCGCGGGCAACGCGTGTTCCTGGACTACAACCAGGCCGCCCGGGACCGGACCATCGCCTCCGCCTGGTCCGTGCGCGGCACCCCGCGCGCCACCGTGTCCGTGCCGGTGACCTGGGACCAGTTGTCCACTGTGGACCCTGACGACTTCGACGTGCTGACCGTGCCCGACTGGCTCGCCCAGCACGGAGACGCCAACGCCCCCATGGACGCCGAGTCGTTCGGCATCGAAACCCTGTTGCAGTGGTACGAGGCCGACGACCGCGGTGAGATGCCCTACCCGCCCGACTACCCCAAGATGGCAGGCGAACCCAAGCGGGTACAACCGAGCCGTGCCAAGGGTTCTACCAGCTGAAACAGCCTCTGATGGAGTTGGTCGAGGGCTAGCATACAGTCCACTCGCCGGATAACCTCGGCTCATGATCGAGGAGCCGCTGGTGGACTTGTTGGCCTCCTTCCGTCGTGATCTCCGCGCCGAGGGGCGCTCTGACAACACCTACCGCGCCTACAGCCAGCCAGTCCGCTTCTTCGCCGACTGGCTCGGCGAGCAGGGGCGCGAACCCGTGCTGGGAGAGCTGAGACGCGAGTCCATCCAGGAGTGGCTCGCACAGGTCGCCAACCGGCTCACCAAGGGCACCCTGCGCACGTACTGGGTCGGACTCCACCGATTCTGCACTTGGCTTGTCACCGAAGGGGAGCTGTCTGCGCACCCGATGGCCGGGATGCGCAAGCCCGCGCCCTCCGATCCGATCGTGCCCGTGATCACCGACGACGAGCTCAAGGCGTGGATCGGGGCGTGCAAGGGCAAGGAGTTCGCCGACCTCCGCGACGAAGCAATCATCCGCTGCCTGCTCGACCTCGGTGTGCGTGCTTCCGAGATCTGTGCCACGACAACGGAAACCGTCGACTTCGAGCGTGACGCGATTCTCGTCAACGGCAAGGGAGGCAAGATCCGCCTTGTCTACTTCAGCTCCAAGACCGGACGAGCCCTTGACCGCTATCGCCGAGCCCGTGCCAGGCACCGGCACGCACACCTCGCCGCCTTCTGGCTCGGTGAGCGCGGTGCCATGACGCCTGACGGCCTGCGCTGGCTCGTAGACAAGCGCGCTCAGATCGCTGGGATCACCGGACCGACCAACCCGCACCGGTTCCGGCACACTTACGCGCACGACTTCCTGCTCAACGGTGGGGAAGGCCAGACCCTCAAACGACTCGCGGGCTGGTCCTCGGACGCCATGCTGGAACGCTATGGCGCGTCCGGCGCCGATGTGCGCGCTGAGGTCGCAGCCAGGCGACTGTCCAGAGGGGACCGTGTGTAGCCAGGGCGTCACTGGTGACACGCCCGTGTTGTTCTTGTTCCATGACTCCCGAGCAACGAACCCTGCGGGCCCGCATCGCCGCTCACGCGTCCTGGGCCAAGACCACTGACCGCTCCGCTCGCACCGCTCCCGCCCGCCGCGCGTCCTTGGAACGCTTCGAGCATCAAGTCGACCCTGACGGCATCCTGTCTCCGTGTGAACGTGCCCGACGTGCTGAATCCGCTCGGAGCGCTTACTTCTGCCGACTCGCCATGCTCAGCGTGAAGGCCCGCTCACGCAGAGAGTGATTGACGAGCCCTCCTCGCTTGTTCGTGCTCCACGTGCGCTGAACCGCAAGGGCGGCAACGACAATGGTGCTTCGCGTACCGCGAGTTCGTCCCGTGCGGTGGCAGCACTGCGGGCATCGGCTCGTTCCTTTCCTCCGCTACCTGCCTTCGTCCCTCCGGATCCAGTCCACCCCAGATTCCCCACGGATCTCGTTCCTCGAACGCCTCTAGCTCGCAGAATGTCCTTACAGGACAGGCGGAACACAGCGCCAGGCAGCGCAACTTCTCCGCTGGTTCCGGATCGAACCACTCCAAGTCCAGCCGCCCACCGCATGCCGCTGAACTTCGCCAGCTCCTTCTCCGCTGGTGTTCGTGATCTGGGCGTGCGTCATCGCCAGGACTATCCATGTGCAGGTTCCTGTTCGTGTGCTCAAGCCGCGTCGGCTCGCTGAGGTTGGATGCGAGCTTCACGACCATGCACGGCTCGGCCCGCGCGAATTCCCCAGTGCTGCAACGAAGTAGAGCGTTACGTGCGTCCACAACCCACTGCTGACCCGGCTTGCGCTCCCGGTCAGCCTGCGGCCTGGTCGACGGTCACACCCTCACCTGTTCGGTCGTGAAAGCTTGCTGCCACAGGTGTAATCGCCAACGCTGTGCCACACCAGTACGCGGATGGGCCATCATCCATTCGGAGTAACGCTGCTGGATGATGTGGACTGCTCACACGACGGTGCGTCAGCGACCGATCAGTGCGTCGTGAATATGATCGTCGAGGTCGAGCACGAACGACTCACTGCGCCACGGCCGAAGTGCTTGGCGTACTTGCCGGATGCGCTGACCGGAGACGCGGCCACCGGTGTGCGCCGTGATGTCGACGGCTTGGTGCATCAGCTCGGCGCAGGCATCCGGGCTGTTCAGCCGTAGTCGTGCCAGAGCGAGGTCGGTGCTGACAATGCCGCGTTGGACCAGATCACGTGGTCCGTCAAGAGCCGATACGGCAAGGGCGAGCTGATCGTGTGCTCGGACGGCATCGCCAACGTGCAGTGCGCACAGTCCGTCGAACCCTGCGAGGCGCGTGGCGTTGAAACCACCGCAGGGATCGTCCTCGGTGAGCTGGTCCACCGTTGTCCACGCCTTGTTCAGCGCGCGCTGAGTCTCCGTGTGATCACCAGTTCGGGCACGGAGTTCCGCGTGGATGGCATGCGCACGAGCCCGCATGGTGTAGCTGGCTCCGCGGTGAGCCTCAGCAACTGCTTCGCGCGCCAGGTCAGCAGCTGCGTGCGGACTTCCGGTGGCGTGCAAGGTGACCATGGTGCGGCTGGTGAGGACGGCAGCACGGTAGAAGCGTTCCGGCAGCCCTCCGGCGGTGTTGGTGGCTTCCTGGTAAAACGCCATGGCGATCTCATCATCGGCGAGCTCGAACGCCAGCCGCGCAGCCAACGTGGTGGCGTCCGAGGCGAGGACGAGCAGCTCGTTGGACGGGCTGTCGGCTTTGAGTAGCAGCCGACAGAGCTCGACGATTGGCGCGAGTTGTAGCTGCAACCGACCGAACGGTGTGTTCCCGACTTGCCGGGCGACACCGGCAACGCTGCCAGCAAGCTGTTGGAGAAGCTCCTCGTCGAGTCGTCGTTCGCCTTTCAGGACAGCAGCTGCCTGAGCTTGCATTGCGGGGGAGAGCCACACGAGCCACTGCGCGTTGTCCGTGTTCGCGGCTTGGGTGACCAATGCGGTGATCTGCACGAGCCGCTTCGGCGAAGTGCCGAGGTGTCGGAGCGCCGTCGCCAGGACGGCAAAGTCGGAACCTGGCCCCATGTGGAGGCTGCCCGCCGGTGTGTACGCGTAGATGTGCGCGAGCAGAACCTGGTAGCGCTCGCGTGGCGCCGACGTGCCAGTCACGCTTTCCCAGCGCGCCAAGGTCCTGACGATGCTCGGAAGCTCAACCTGCATCACCGAGGCGATCCCGAGTCGCCGCGCGGCCGTCTGGAGTGCACGTGCGAGATCAGCCCACGACCAGCCGCGGGATTCCCGCAGCCGTCGCAGCAGCTCCACACCGGCCAGGCGATCTCCGCTGGTCACGGTTCCAGTACACCACCTTCTGAGCTGTCCACGGGTACGACCACATGCGGCATCCCCCGTTCAGCGGCGTAGTCCAGGGTGTACCACGTTCCACTGGTGCGGGCGGTGCCCGCAGGGAACCCAATGACCAGCCCACTACGGTCGACCATCCAGCGGTTTCGCGCGTGGTAAGCGGCAGTTCCAAGCCGTGGTGCCCCCAACTCGACCACGTTGGTCAGACGGCCTGCTTCTGCGGCGCGGTCAACCGCATCGCGGGCTTCTGCCGGTTGGTCGGCCATTGTTGACGGAGCAACCACGATCAACGAGGAATCGGTGTGCTCTGCGAGCCAGAGCAAGGCGTGCGAGTCGATGCCAACGGCACCGCCGAGGTAGAACCGTGTGTCCGGCAGCGCGAACGGCCGCAGGTAAGTCGCAAATGCCTGGGCGAGGACCGGTGTCATTCGCGCAGAGCGAGTGCCGGTGATCGTCACAGCGGGAGGCTGCGCCGAATCTGAAACGTCATCGAATGTCATCAGCCGCTGTCCTCCGTGGTCGGGTTCTTATGGGTGTACCAACACTCGACGTCAAACGCACCACGGAGATTCGCATGCGCCGTCGTCCGCTCCGGCCGCACCCCCGCACATCGACCGCCTCGCTGAACTGGGGCGCCTGATGCCGAATCGGACGTCGTTGATCCGTCGTCTCGCCGAGTTGCGCTCCAGCTACACCGGGGAGACCGATTCCTCCGTGCTGCCCGCGATCAGCCAGGGCGGCCAGCTGCTGGACCCCGACGAGCGCGCCCAGCTGCTCTCGACGCTGGCCCACAACTGGGTCACCCGCGCACTCGGCGAGAACAGCCTGCCCCCGCTGCCCGCCCGCATCCGCCAAGCAGTCCTGCCCGACGCCACCACCCGAGACCAACGCGAACTCGAATCCGGCATCCTCGCCGCCGCCGGACGCGCCGTGAACTACCTCCACCTGCGACGCCCCGCCGACCTGCTGCGACCCGCCCGCGTGTTCCGCATGGTCCGCTCACTCCCAGGCGACCTCGTCCTGCACATCGAGCCACCCGCACTGGCACCACTCATGCTCGAACTGATGCCCCGCATCACCGCCGACGACGTCCTGGGCCTACCCGGCCTCCGCGCCCGCCTGCACCGACGCCACGTCGAGCTCTACCTCGTCGACACCGACCCACCCGCCACCGTCCTGATCTCCAACGTCTCCTACCGCCAATGGCTCGCCGCCATGGCCTTCCTCGACGCCGCACCCCTCGACGGCCACTCGCTCGACATCTTCACCGAACCCTGTGCCCTCACCCCACAGGAAGCCACCGCCATCACCACGGGATGGCGTGATTCAGCCACGATCGAGATCCTGAGCGCCCTGCTACGCCGGATCCGGCTACTGGGCGACGCACTGTGGACCAGCGTCCGCGTCGAGAACGACCAAGTGCACGTCGACTGGGCGGGCGGAGCCACCACCCCCACGGTGGCCACCGGCCTGATCCACCCCGTGGTCGGCCTGCCCGGCGACGAGTTCGACCTCAGCCGCGACGCCAACGCCATCACCATCCACGACCACAGCACCGAAACCGTGCTGCGCCTCACCCGAACCCACACCCCACAAGCCAGCGTCCTGCTCGACGTAGCCACCCTCGACAGCCGCTGGGACGCCTACGACCGAGTCCTCACCCGTGAACTACCCCATGGCCTTCACATCATCCACGGCACCCCCGCTGAGGTTCACCCCGGGTAGTGGACACCGAGTTAGCAGGACCAGCCGTCCTGCTGGAAGGATGTCCCCATGCCTCCTCGCAAGCGCCGGTCGTACACGGCCGAGTACAAGGTCGAGGCTGCCCACCGCGTGATCGATTCCGGCCGGACGATCTCCGAGGTCGCCCGCGAGCTGGGAATCGACGCGGGCATGCTCAGCGTCTGGGTCAAAGACGAACGGCGCCGGATCACCGCGGCCGAAGTCCATGGCGACAAGCCTTTGGAGGCGGCCGAGCGGGCCGAGCTGCTGCGCCTGCGCCGGCAGGTGTCCGAGCTGGAGAAGGACAACGCGTTCCTGTCAAAAGCCTCGGCGTACTTTGCCGCGATGCAGAAGAACCAGCACGGTTCGCTCTGATGGCGAAGTACGCCGGCCCCGACGAGTTCGCCGAGACCGCCGGCACCATCTCACCGAAGCGCACGCGGTTCTCGGTGCTGCGCATGGCACGGCTGCTGGGCGTGTCGACGTCCGGCTACTACGCGCACGTGAAACGCGCCGCGGTATCGGTGTTGACGCCACGCCAGCAGCGTCGCGCGGACCTCGAGGTGAAGATCACCCAGGCGCACCAGGACTCCGACGGCACCTACGGGTCACCGCGGATCACCGCCGAACTGCGTGACCAGGGCGAGGTGGTCACGGCGAAGACCGTCGCCAAGATCATGGCCTCGATCGGGCTGGAGGGCATCAGCCCCCGCACGTTCAAGGTCAAGACAACCGTGGTCGATCCGACGGCGTCGTTCCCACCGGATCTGGTCGGCCGCGCCTTCGACCAGGGCCGTGTGAATGCGGTGTGGTTCACCGATATCACGTACCTGACCTGTGGTGCGGGCGAGATGTTCCTGTGCGCGATCCGGGACGGGCACTCTCGGAAAGTGTTGGGCCACAGCATCTCTGACCACATCGGTGCCGAGATGGTCACCGACGCCATCGACGCCGCGGTCGCCGCACGTGGCGGCCGGTGTCGTGGCACGATTCTGCATTCGGACCGCGGCGGCGAGTTCACCGCGCACCTGACGACGCAGGCGTGCTTCCGGCACGGGCTGCGCAGGTCGATGGGCGCGACCGGAATCTGCTGGGACAACAGCCCGGCGGAGTCCTTCTGGTCGACGTTCAAACACGAGCACTACTACCGGCATGTGTACGCCACGAAGACAGAACTCGTTGCTGCGGTTGACAAGTGGATCCGTTTCTACAACAGTGTGCGACGGCACTCCGCGATCGGGATGCTCAGCCCCGACGTCTACGAGAAGTCACTGCCAGCGGCTGCGTGAACTGTGTAAGCCCCTGTCCACCGTTCGGGGTGAACCTCACTCTCCTCGGGTGTGGTTGGCATCCTGACCACACTCACCGCACCAACCGCGCCAGTGGTCCAACAGCGAATGAGTGATGCTCAGCAGGCACTAGATGACAGTGGCGTACTGCTGGGTAAGGCACTCAGGTTCTCCAGAGAAGATCATGATGAAGCGGTGTCTGCGAGCGACGGCCGCACGGCAGCCGAGGTGTTCACCGAATTGACGTCGGTGGCAGTCAGCGACCCAGTCATGCTGCGGCCGTTGCTGCCCATGACAGGCTTAGCTCGGCAAGCACATGATCCAGCACGGCGTTCCATGAGGGTCGATACTGTCATGACAGTGTTCGACCATGCGACTGCGGCAGTGGGAGACTGGGCGGACCCGTTTGATGCGTTCCTGGGCACTTGTTCGGTGGCGTGGCGCAAGTTGGTGTCGCAGCACGACCGACTCCTCCGCCTGCTTCACGACGAGCGTGGGCGTGCTGGCTGGGTCGATGACGTTCTGGATGTTGCGAGCAAACTAGCTGAGGGCCCCTTTCGGAGCTACGGAGCTCTAATCCTGCTGGCAAGCAAGGTGACTGCTGGAGAGGAGACGACGGCAACCGAAGAGTCGATAGCCCGCTACAAGCCGTTCTCCAAGGTGCTCAGAGATTTGGGCAGTGCGCATCCCATCATGGCAGAGGGAGTGGAGTCGCTGATGCGCAACGCAGAGGCTCACTACGACTACATCCCTCACCCCGATGGGATCGAGATCCGCCACCTTCCACCCCGGAACAGCAGCGTTCCACAGGTCGACTTCTTGCTGTTCGACGATCTTCTCGCCGCCGTGCTGAACCTCCATGAGTTGGCCTTGGCGATGGCTGCCGGTGTGATGCGCTGGGTGTGGGAGAGCTGCAACGTCCCATCCCGAGAGAGATTTCGGCGTGACTGGCTCACAGCCTGAGTTCCCGGGAAGCAGATATCAACTAGCAAGCAAAGTGCTGATGTGCTTGCGAGGGGTTGTTCGAGTTCAAGGAAGTCGCCAATGGCGATGCGCGACCGGGCGCGGCCGCTGCGCAGAGCTGGGCGAGGTGTCCATCGGGGTGTCGAGCAGGTCAGCGAACAGCTCGTGCCCGCAGTGGCAGGAGTGGGCAGGCTGTAGATCAGCAGGGGGGGCGGCGGCGCCAGCCAGGGGCGCGGCCCCCAAGTTCCCAGTCAACCAGGCCGAACGGGACGAGCAGGTTGGCCCAGTGGAGGCCGCCGTGCACCGTGTGCCATCGCCGAACGGTGGGTCGACGGGAAAGTGTGAACACAGCGAACTCCATCCAGAACTGGGATCGGCGGAGCAGTGCGTGTACTCCAAGGTGCATCGCCTGGTGGCCTCCAGCCACGCGAACGAGAGGCTGGCTACAGACGTTCACCATGTGCGGCGGAGAGCGGTATGACAGGTGTTGCGGCGTGAGGTTCACCCCGAACGGTGGACAGGGGCTTACACAGTTCACGCAGCCGCTGGCAGTGACTTCTCGTAGACGTCGGGGCTGAGCATCCCGATCGCGGAGTGCCGTCGCACACTGTTGTAGAAACGGATCCACTTGTCAACCGCAGCAACGAGTTCTGTCTTCGTGGCGTACACATGCCGGTAGTAGTGCTCGTGTTTGAACGTCGACCAGAAGGACTCCGCCGGGCTGTTGTCCCAGCAGATTCCGGTCGCGCCCATCGACCTGCGCAGCCCGTGCCGGAAGCACGCCTGCGTCGTCAGGTGCGCGGTGAACTCGCCGCCGCGGTCCGAATGCAGAATCGTGCCACGACACCGGCCGCCACGTGCGGCGACCGCGGCGTCGATGGCGTCGGTGACCATCTCGGCACCGATGTGGTCAGAGATGCTGTGGCCCAACACTTTCCGAGAGTGCCCGTCCCGGATCGCGCACAGGAACATCTCGCCCGCACCACAGGTCAGGTACGTGATATCGGTGAACCACACCGCATTCACACGGCCCTGGTCGAAGGCGCGGCCGACCAGATCCGGTGGGAACGACGCCGTCGGATCGACCACGGTTGTCTTGACCTTGAACGTGCGGGGGCTGATGCCCTCCAGCCCGATCGAGGCCATGATCTTGGCGACGGTCTTCGCCGTGACCACCTCGCCCTGGTCACGCAGTTCGGCGGTGATCCGCGGTGACCCGTAGGTGCCGTCGGAGTCCTGGTGCGCCTGGGTGATCTTCACCTCGAGGTCCGCGCGACGCTGCTGGCGTGGCGTCAACACCGATACCGCGGCGCGTTTCACGTGCGCGTAGTAGCCGGACGTCGACACGCCCAGCAGCCGTGCCATGCGCAGCACCGAGAACCGCGTGCGCTTCGGTGAGATGGTGCCGGCGGTCTCGGCGAACTCGTCGGGGCCGGCGTACTTCGCCATCAGAGCGAACCGTGCTGGTTCTTCTGCATCGCGGCAAAGTACGCCGAGGCTTTTGACAGGAACGCGTTGTCCTTCTCCAGCTCGGACACCTGCCGGCGCAGGCGCAGCAGCTCGGCCCGCTCGGCCGCCTCCAAAGGCTTGTCGCCATGGACTTCGGCCGCGGTGATCCGGCGCCGTTCGTCTTTGACCCAGACGCTGAGCATGCCCGCGTCGATTCCCAGCTCGCGGGCGACCTCGGAGATCGTCCGGCCGGAATCGATCACGCGGTGGGCAGCCTCGACCTTGTACTCGGCCGTGTACGACCGGCGCTTGCGAGGAGGCATGGGGACATCCTTCCAGCAGGACGGCTGGTCCTGCTAACTCGGTGTCCACTACCCGGGGTGAACCTCAGAGTTGCAGAAGACCCCTGATCAGCAGGCGGTGCGTGGCAACGAGTTGAGGTGGGCCAGGTCGCTGCTTTACCTGCAGTGTGCAGTCGATCGTATCGTTCGCGAGTTCGAGGAGTTGCGTCCATGCCTCACGTGTCCCTACATCGGAGGGATCGTTGAAATCGGCCAGCGACATGGTTGGGATCAATCGGTCAGTCCACGCGAGGATCTGCTCCATGAGTTCGTCGCAGAGCCACTGCCGGTACTCGGGCTCCGGCAACCGGTTGCCGCGCACGGCAATCTGTTCCCCGTGGGCGAACTCCAAGCGCTCTTGTAGTCGCACCAGGTCGGCGCCATAGCCGTTGATCCGTCGCTCGACATCTTGGTCGGTGCTGTTCTGCTCCGAGCCGCACTCTGGGCAGATCTCGCGCCCTTGCTCAAGGGAGTACACCGCCGAACAGTCATCGCATGCAAAGACCCCGAACCTGAGCGTGAAGCCGGACCTGTTCGCTTCCTCTTCATAGTTCGCCAAGTCGGTTGAGCCGCAGATCGGACACGCCGACAACGTGCTGAGGTCGAAGTAAGCGCTACAGCTCTGACACCTCAGCCTTGGCTCTGCTCTGCCAACAGTCACTTCGCCCACCTCTGTCGCCCAACCACAGTTGCTTGAAGATTATTGCTGACACGGCACGGGGCGTGGGTGCTTTCGTGTCAGACACTTCTCGCGCAAGGCGTATCCCCAGTCCTCATCCTGACCGCATTTGTTGGATGTCGTCAGCAGCGGCAACGGCCATCGTAGGTGACGGCCATGCCGCAGCCGTCGCAGTAGCTGGTTCTGGTGACTTGTACTGGTGGCTGAGCTGGCTGAGGCGCCGCAGCTCGCTTCGACTTGCTTCGGATCGGCGGCATCTGGGAGCGCAAGGCAGAGACGGCCTTGCGAGTGACGCCGACGAAGCCGGCCTCCTCGATGGCGTCCATCCACTGGCGGTTGCTCGCTCCAGGGTTGGCACGAAGCCAACGAGTCGCGAAGGCATGCCAGGGAGCCGTGTCATGGTGACGTCGGCGACCGGAGCGGGGTGCGCTGCGCCTGTCGTTGTCTGGAGTGGGCTTCGCATTTCCCTGTTGGCGTCCCTGTGCGGGGGCAGCCGCTGGCATGCCAGCACGCAGGCGTGCGATGAGTTGCCTGCTGACGTTTTCATGACCGGCGAGACGCAAGGCTCGCTGGCATTCGGCGTTCGTGCCTTGTGGAGAGGCCCGCAGCCACTTCGTGGCCGCTGCCTGCCACGGTCCGCTCCGATCGGCTGGGGGATGGGGTCGGACGTCGCCGCGTTGCCTGTCTTGCTTCTTCGGTTGCGTCCTGCTTCTGCGCTGGGGGACGATCCATTCCCGGCCAGGCACCTCGCCGGGGACGTAGGGGTCGGGGATGTCGTCATCAGGGCTGAAACCCGGGGTCAGCTCGTGCCGATGGGCGTAGTCCATGTACCAGTCGTCGATGCTGGTCACATCGCCACCTCCGTCCAGTTCTAGTGCTGACGTACATCGGTTGACATGTGCGAAGCGCTACGTGTGCTGTGACGCAGAGTGGGCGATCAGATCGGGAGCAGCCCCGTGCGCTGTGTTCAGCGCTTGCGGTGGCGGTGTCTGTGGACCTTTGGGTGGCGGCGTTGTGAGGCGGTGAACAGGGCCTCGGCGGCGATCGGGGTATTGGGCGTGCGAGGGGTGGCGGAGCGGCGGAGCTGGGGCCGTGGGCTGGTTGCGGATGGACGGTCGGAGGTGTGCAGGCGGGAGTGGCTGAGATCGGAGGCGCGGATCTCCGCCAGTAGCGAGCCACGAAGCTCGTGCAGTTCGTGAAGGAGGGCGTCGATCGAGTCCACGGCGATGTTCGCGGCCTGGCGGACGCCGGGTTGAGCCTTGGTGTCGTCGCGGCCCTCCCAGACGAGCAGCGCGTCGGTCAGCCGGTACAGGTGGGCGGTCAGGGAGTCGGTACTCACTGGGCCACCGCCAGGGCGTGGGGGTGGCAGCGTGGGCACTTCACGGAGCGGCCCTGGGCGTTGGTGGTCTGCCGGGCGGAGATGGGTTCGCCGGGGCGTGCGTCGCATTGGCCGCATGGGTCGTCCTCGCGCGCGTGCTCGCGCGCGGGGTGGTTCTCAGGACGGTTAAAGGACGTTTCGGGTGCAAGCTCTGCACCCCGTGGGCGCGCTGTTTGCACCCCGTGGGGCTGAGTTTGCACCCCGTGGACGTCAGCGGGGTGCAGAGTCTGCACCCCGTGACGGATCGCGAGGTCCCAGCCCTTGGGGCGCCGGTCGCCGCGCTTGATGTGGGCGGCGACGATGGCAGGGTCGGAGGGCCGGATGAGGTTCAGTTCCTCCAGTGTGCGCAAGGCGTACTGGACGGAGCGTTCGGACAGGCGGGTGTAGCGGGCCAGCCGGGATACGGCGGGGAAGGCGTTGCGGCCGTCGGGGTCGGCGTGGTTGGCGAGGCCGACGAGCACGATGGCGAGTGAGGAGGCGTCGCGCCGGTCGCGGGGGATGGGCGCGTGGTTGAGCGCCCAGGAGATGGCTTCGATGCTCACGCGGCACCGCCTGTGGGGGTGAAGCCGTGCGGGGCGCGTCCCAGTGCGCGGTTGACGATGGCAGCATGGGGAGCCAAGGCGGACCTCCGATCCGTCCAGGCCCCGTCACGGTGTTCGCAGCACCGAGCGGGGCCGTCCTTCGTGGACGACCGAACTCCGCTCAGAGGCTGCGGAACTCGCCTGATAACCAGGCGCACACCGTTGATCGACTACCTGCGTCTTCGCAGGTCAGCACAGTGCTGAAGGGGTGGTTATCCCCAAGATGGCAGGCGAACCCAAGCGGGTACAACCGAGCCGTGCCAAGGGTTCTGGCGGCTGAGGCATGGTGTTCGCCGGACAACCTCGGTCCATGGCGGGACCGTGAGTCCATTTAGGAGGGTCGTGCAGGGCACCTCGGGGACCGCGAATTCTCGGGTCCCCTCCTCTGGCCTGATCCACGAGTGGACCGACCAGAGGAGGGGACACCCGCCGCACGCGTTGGGGCGGAGCCGAACTGTCAGTTCTTGTCGCAGAGCGCGGTGGCCAGGGCAACGCCCGGCTCGGCCGGACCTGGGCCCCCGGAACCGCCTGAGCCGACGATCGAGTCCAAGGTGTTGACCACGACGAAGGCGGAGCGGCCGTCGGTGGTGGCCGCGGAGTACGCCACGTAGCCGGGCCACCTGCCGTAGTGGCCCCAGGCCGAACCGCCACAGGGGAGTGGGAACCGGTCCACACCGAGCCCGTAGTCGGGGAAGCTGGCGCCGGGCACGCCGTTGGGCTTGAGCATCTCGGCCAGCTGCGCCGCGGGGACCACTCGGCCGGTGAGGAGAGCCTGGTAGAACCGGCTGGTGTCCGCACCGCTGGAGACCATGCCGCCACCGGACAGGCCCATGCTCGGCTCGATGAAGTCCGTGAGGTCGACGAAGAAGTGCATGCCGAGCACGGTCTTGCGGATGTACCCGCGCACGTGACCCGGGGGCATCACCTTGTCGCCGGGCGTGGGCAGGAAGGTGTTGGTCAGGCCGAGCGGGGTGATGATCCGGGAGCGCAGTTCCTGGTCGTAGGGGTTGCCGGTGACCTTCTCGATGATCATGCCGGCGAGGATGTAGTTGGTGTCGGAGTAGCGCTGTCCCTTGCCCGGCGCGAACATCGGCGGTTGGGCCAGGCCCCAGGACGCCACCTCGGCCAGCGTGTGGGTCCGCAACTGGTTGGCCGGGTTCAGCAGGACGTCCAGCGACAGGTAGTCGGCGATGCCGCTGGTGTGGTTGAGCAACTGGCGGACCGAGATCTTGGTGCCGTCGTAGCCGTTGCCCTTGACCACCCCGGGCAGGTAGGTCTCGACCGGGGCGTCGAGGTCGACCTGGTTCGCGGCGACCAGTTGCAGCACGATGGCCGAGGTGAACGTCTTGGTCAGACTGCCGATGCGGGCCTTGTGGTCGGGGCCGAACGGCAGGTTCTGGTTCACCGCCCTGGTGCCACTGGACAGGCTCCACATGCTGTCGCCCTCGCGGACGACGACGCCTGCCCCGGGGCTGTCGTCCTGGGTCCTGAGCGTGTCGATGGCGGCCTGCGTAGCGGCGTGTGGCGCGGTGGCCGCGGAAGCCGAAGGTGCCAGCAGCACGCTCGCCGAGATGACGGCGGCACTCGCGGTCGCAAGCACCTGTCTGGTCAGTCTGGACTTCGTGCGCAACTTGTCCTCCCCTGGTGTTGTCACTGCTCAGCGCTGGAACGCACCGAGGCCGTGCGGCACGCCGAGGCCGGTCGGACCGTCCCACCCCGGGCCGGACACGCACAGCGCGACCGGGGCGTCCTTGCAGCCCGCGGCGCCCGTCTGCGTGTTGGAACCGCTGGTGACGTCCTCGATCGCGCCGGCGGGCGCCTGGTAGAGGGTGTTCGGGCCGTCGACGCCCGCGGTACCGGCTCGGGCGTACAGCCCGGCGATGTAGGGCGAGGAGGCACTGGTGCCCAGGGCGATGCCCCAGCCGCCCGGCCCACCCGTGGCAGGCAGGTACGTGAGGTAGAAGGCGAGGTTGGTCGCCGCGGCGGAGATGTCCGAGGCCGCGCGGTGGCCGCCGCAGAGCGCCGAGACGGCGGAGGGCTGCCCGTTGGCGGGCGGCAGCATGGTGGCGCAGCCGCTGGACGAGGCCATGTACTTGCCGGTGACCTCCACCTTGCCCCACGCCTTCTTGTCGAAGGTCCGGCCACCGTCGGCCGAGGTCAGCTCCACGCCGCCCGCGGAGATCACCCAGGGCAGTTCCTGCGGCCAGTTCTGATCGGCCGCAGCGGTGCCGAGGAAGCCGTAGTCGCCCGAGGCCTCCACGATCGCGACACCGGGGTGGTACAGCGATTCGGCCAGCGCACCGCTGGTCAGGATGTTGGGCTGCCTGCCGTTGCCGATGAAGTAGCTGATGGAGACGGCGTTCGCGCCGAGGCGGATGGCCGTGTTCACCGCGGTGGCCTCGTTCTGTGCCGCCGCCTGCGGCAGCCCGAGTTGGCCCGCACCGAGCGCGATCAGGTCGATCGGCTGCTCCACCACCACGATCTTGCAGCGCGGGCAGGCCGCCGAGGTCATCTCGACGTCCAGCATGGTCTCCATGGTGTAGCTCTGCGCGAGTTGGTTGAGCCCCGGGAGGTTGGCGGTCGGCGCGGGCCGGGGGCCGCCGTCCTTGCCGACCACCGTCAGGCAGCCGTTCGCGGTCGTGCAGGGCGGCAGGTTGTACTGGCTGCGGTACGTGGCGAGGTCGGATTCCAGGTTCGGGTCGTCGGCCACGGTCACGATGCCCACGGTCCCCGCCTTGCCCGGGTCCTCGGGCAGGGCGAAGGCACGGGCGAGGTCATCAGGTCCGAGGCCGGCGGGCGTGGCCGTGGTCAGCGGCTTCGACGCGTCAGCGGAGGAGGCGACGACCGAGTGGTCGCAGCCGAGGTGGTACTTCGTGCCGCCGTCGGTGACCACGCACCCGTTGATCGTCTGATGGGTGCGCCGCAGCGAGCCGTCGAGAACTGATTGGCGGAGCGCGCTGACGCTGTCCTGGTCGGCTGATCGCGTTGTGCGCGCGGTGGCGACCGGCGGGATCAGCGCGGCCACCACCGACAGCCCAGCACACACCACAGCGACGCCGGCGGTGAGCCCGCGAAACGCCACAATGCACCTCCATAGCGGTTTTCTGACGATTCCGGCGCGACGGTAGCCGCGGTCCGTGAAATCCTGATGAAACAGCGGTGGCCGGTCCCGCGACGCGGTCAGCGGTCAGCGGGGCTGGAGGGCAGGGCGCTCATCGCGGCGCGGACCTGGTCGGCCTCGGCCGTGCGGTGCTGGGCCTGGTACAGCTCCAAGGCCTGCTGCCAGGCGGCGCTGGCCTGCTCGGACTGACCGAGTGCGTGGTGGGTCTGCCCCAGTTCGTCGAGGGCGTCGGCCTCGTCGTAGGCGCTGCTGAACAGGGGGAGGGCCTGCTGGTAGTGGCGCAGGGCCTCGGTGTGCTGTCCGGTGTGCAGGGCGATGTAGCCCAGGCTGGTCAGCGTGAGGGCCTCGCCGTAGCTGCTCTGGTGCTGGCGGTGCAGGTCCAGTGCGGCCTCGCAGTGGGCGCGGGCCTGCTCGTACTGGCCGAGGCGCGCCTCGTGCCAGCCCAGGTTGTTGAGCGCCTCGGCCTCCCCAACCGGGTCGCCGAGGACCTGGAACAGGCGCAGGGCGCTGGTGGCGTGCTCCAGCGCCCGCTCGCCGTTGCCCTGTTGTTCCCACGCCTTCATGAGGACTTGGTGGGTGTGCGCCTGGCCGGAGACGTCCCCGGCGCCCTCGGTCATGGTGAGGGCCTGCCGCAGGTGGTGCACGGCTTCGGCGTTGTGCCCGAGGAAGGTGTGGGCGCGGCCGAGGAGGCGGTGCGCGATGGCGTGGGCGGCCAGGTCGCCCGACTGCTGGGCGGCGGGCAGTCCGGCCTGCCACGCGGCGAGGTTGTCCTGGAGGTGGCCCCGTCGCCACAGGAAGCTCTGCAGGGCCCAGGCCAGCTGCCAGACGGCGGTGTGCCAGCCGAGGTGCACGGCCAGTTGGTGGGCGGCCAGCAGGTTGGTGTGCTCGGCGTCGAACCATGCCCACGCCGCGGCCTGGTCGGCCAGGGGGTGGTGCTCGCCGATCGGGTCCGCGGGGTGGATCGGCTGGCGGGTCGGGTTGACCAGCCGGTCAGCGGTGAACGCGGTGTGCAGGCAGAAGTCGACCAGTTGGCGCAACGCCACTTCCCGCGTCGTGCGGGAGAGGTCCCGGTTGGCGCGTTCGGTGGCGTGCAGGCGGACCAGGTCGTGCATGCGGTAGCGGCCGGGCACGTGCTGCTCGATCAGCGAGGTCAGTTCCAGCTTGCGCAACGCGCTGCCGACCCGCTCGACGGGCAGCCCGGTGAGGGCGGCGGCGGCGGTCAGGCTGATGTCCGGCCCAGGTGCGATGCCGAGCTTGGCGAACACGTCGGCCTGCTCCGGGTCCAGCGCGGCGTGGGTCCACGACAGCGCCGCCTGGACGCTGGCGGCGGAATCCCCAGCGTCCAGCGCCCCCAGCCGGGTGGCGGCATCCCGCAGTTCGGCGGCCAACACGGCCAGCGGGATGTCCGGGCGCAGGGCGGCGCGCGCGGCCACCACGGCCAGCGCCAACGGCAGCCCGGCGCAGCTGGCCAGCAGGTCTGCCGTCGCGTCCGGCTCCTCGGTCAGCCGCTGCTCGCCGAGGCGGCGGGCCAGCAGGTCGCGGGCATCGGTCTCGTCCAGCACGCCCAGCGCGATCGGCCTGGTGTTGTGCGCGGCGACCAGTCCGGCCAGCCGGTCCCTGCTGGTCACCACGACGGTGCAGGTGGGGCCGCCGGGCAGCAGCGGAGCGGCCTGGGTGGCGTCGCGGGCGTTGTCCAGCACGATCAGCATCCGCCTGTCGGCCACCAGGCTCCGGTACAGGCCGATCTGGGCGTCCACATCGGCCGGGATCGCCGCGGGCGGGACACCGAGTGCGTCCAGGAACCCCCGCACGGCCTCGGCCGGGGCCATCGGCCGACCGCTGGGGGCGAAGCCGCGCAGGTCGACGAACAACTGCCCGTCGGGGAACTCCGCCAGGTGCTGGTGCGCCCAGTTCAGGGCCAGCCAGGTCTTGCCGACCCCGCCGCCGCCGCTGATCGCCGAGATCACCACGGTCGCGCCCTCGACGGCACCGCCGTCCATGGCCACGGTGAGCGCGTCCAGTTCGCGGCGCCTGCCCACGAACACGCCTGGCGGTGCGGGCAGCTGGCGCGGCACCGGCCCGGCCGGTTCCCCGGGGTCGGCGCCGACGGCGGCGGCCAGCAGCTTGTCCCGCTCGTTCGGCGCGAGCCCGAGCGCGTCGGCCAGCAACCGCACCGTGACCACACGGGGATCGGTGCGCTCACCGGTCTCGAACCCGCGAATGGTGCGGGCGCCGACACCGGCACGTTCGGCCAACTGCTCCTGCGTCATCCCGGCCTGCCGCCGGAACTGTCGCAGCAGCACGTTGAACTGGCCGGTCACAGGGCGCCTCTCAGCCGGTATCTCTTCCAGGACCGGACTCTAGCGCGGGGACCGGCCATATATGGCCGGTCCCCGGCCTGGCACCTGGTCGGCCGCAACACCACCATCGATCCCACACTGGCCAGACCGCCAACACCGGGGGAGTTCGCTGTGGCGCTGACCACGATCAAAGACAAACCGCGCGCGCTCGCACCCCGCGACCACGAGGTGCTGCGTGCCCTCGGTCGAGGCCTGACCAACACCGAGATCGCCGCCGCCCTGGCCATGCCCACCACCACGGTGGCCCGCCACGTCGGGCGGATCCTGAGCACCCTCGGACTGCGCGACCGCGCCGCCGCCATCGTCTACGCCTTCGACCACGGCATCGTCACCCCCGGCCGTCCGCTGAAAGCGGCCGTCCGCGAACCCGCTCCCCGGCTCCGGATCTCCGTGCTCGGCCCGCTGCGGGCCTGGCGCGGGCGGCAGCCGCTCGACCTCGGGCCGGTCCGCCAGCAGGCCCTGTTCGCGGCGCTGGTGCTGCGCCCGGACGTGACCGTCAGCCAGCGCGAACTGCTCGACGGGGTCTGGGGACCGGAGCCCCCGGCCGGGAACGTGGTGCCGGTCTACGTGTACCGGCTGCGCAAGTGCCTGCATCCCGGCGGCCACCGACCGGACCCGGTCATCAGCCGGGACAAGTGGGGCTACCGACTGCCCAGCGGCGGCATGTCGGTGGATTCGGCGCGGATGGAGGAGATCGCCGCCGAGGCGGGGGCGGCCGAGCGGGCCGGTGACCTGGTCGAGGCGGTGCGCGGTTGCACCCGCGCGCTGGGGTTGTTCCAGGGCGAGCCGCTGGCGGGGCTGTCGGGACCGTTCGCGGAAGTGGAACGGCTCCGGCTCACCGAACGCCGGATGGCCTTGGCGCAGCAGAAGGCGCAGGGGCAGTTGCGGCTGGGCAGGCACAGCCAGGCGATCGACGAACTGCTGTCCCTGACCTCGGAACACCCGCACTGCGAACCGGTGGCCGCACTGCTGATGCGGGCACTGCACGGCAGCGGCCGCCGGGCCGACGCGCTGGCCGTGTTCACCCGCACACGCCGTCGGCTGATCGACGACCTCGACGTCGAACCCGGTGAGACCTTGCTGCGAGCGCAACGGGCGGTGCTGCGCCGATGAGCCTCGGGCACCGGTGGAACCGATCATCGCGCTAGGTTGAGCCTGCCTCGTCACCGAGCAGGAAGGCCGCCGATGGTCGGCAAGCTCTGGCTCCGGGTCGTGCTCGCGGCCGCGGTGGCGGCGGCGGTGCTGCCCGGCACCGGCACCGCCACCGCGTCACCGCGGGGGCGCACCCCGGTCGTGCTGTTCCCCGCGTTCCACCTCACCAAGCTCAAGGTGACCGTGCACGACCAGTCCGCGGCGCCGGACTGCCCGCGGTCGGGCGCTTTCGAGGACTGGTACCGCAACGACCACCCGAGTGCGGAGTTCAGCCAGGTCTGCCAGGATCGGCTGCTGACGCTGCGCTACGAGCGCGACCGCGCCAAGCCCATGGCCGCGCGGTTCTCCGAGCAGCCCGGCGTGGACGTGCGCGTCCTCGACTACGGCAGGACCTCCAGCGCGCCGTTCTACGAGCAGCTCTACCGGACCCTGGAGGGCCGGGGCTACCGGCGGGACGCCGACATCCGGGTGGCCGGTTACGACTCGCGGCTGACCCCGGACATGGGCGGCTTCCTGCGGCGCACGGTGCGCCTGGTCGAGGACACCTACCGGGACAACGGCAACCGCCCGGTGCGCCTGGTGGGCCACTCCAACGGCCCGATCTACGCCCAGTACCTGCTCACGCACACCTCGCGCGCCTGGCGGGACAAGTACGTGCAGGGCTTCACCCCGCTCGCGGGCAACCTCCCCGGGCAGGGCCTGCTCTACTCGGTGCTGTTCACCGGCCTGAACGTGCGGGACTTCGGCTACCCCGCGGACCGGGCGAACGCCGCGAGCAGCGCCGCCATGTACCTGACCGCGCCCTCGACCTACCTCAGCGCGGCCGATCCCGCGGTCTTCGGCGACCGGGAGGTCGTCGTGCACGACGACTCCACCGGCCGCGACTACACCCCTCGGGACTACCCGAGGTTGTTCGCCGACGCGGAACTGCCGGTGGCACAGGAGATCGCCGAGCACTACATCGGCTTCGTCAGGTTCGCCCAGCCGCGGTGGTTCCCGGATGTCGACGTGCACGCCGAGAAGGGCTCCGGCCTGCCGACCGTGGTGGGCGCGCGGCTGCCCGACCTGACCCCGGGCCAGGTGGCCGACCCCGGCCAGTTCCTGAACCGGGACGGGGACGGCAACCAGGAGGACATCACCAACGAGGCGGTCACCGCGTGGCAGGCCATGCGCGGCCACAGCTTCACGATCAGCGACAACCCCGGCGTGGACCACTTCTCCTTGCCGGGCAACCAGAACGTGCTCAACCGCCTGCTGGACGACCTCGCCCGGCCTGGCCGCGTGACTGCTCCGCCAGCCGCTGCCTGATCGCGGTCAGGGCCGTCAACCCGGCGCGCAGCCCGGCGAGCTCGCCCGGTGAGATCATCCGGGCGAGTTCGGCGTCCACGCCCAGCACCCCGGCGCGGACCTCCGCCGCCGCGGCACGTCCGCGTTCGGTCACGGCGATGTGCACCCGCCTGCGGTCCTCGGGGTGGTCCTCGCGGGTGAGGTAACCGCGCTGCACCAAGGCGTCCACGAGTTGGCTGGCGGCCTGCTTGCTGATGCCGAGCTCCCGCACCAGCTGACCGGCCGAGCCGCCGTGGTCGACCATGCCGCCGAGCACGTACGCCCCGTTGTGCGGCACGTCCTCGAACCCGGCGTCGGCCAGCCGCGCGCGGATGGCATGGCCGTAGCTGCCCCTGGCGGCGCGCAGCAGTGCCGGGATGACGACCTCGTCCTCAGCTGGTGGCATGGGTCCATGCTGCGCGCCCACCCCTGGGTGGTCAAGCGACTTGACTGTCAATTGGCCGAGGGAGCGCCTCGACTGTCCTATGTGGACCATCCGGTGCCGATCGGCTACCGTCGGGCGGTCGCCACACCTCGAGGAGCGAGCCGCGTTGTCCACTGATCCCGCACCCGGTTGGGCCGCCAGGGCCTGGGGTCTGCAAGCCCTGTGCTACCTGCTGGCGTTCGGCCTGCCCTCGGTGGCCGCGATCTGCCTGCTGGTGGGCGTTCAGCCCGCGCCTTCGGGTCTGTACGGGGTGGTGCTGCTCGCCGGGTTCGCGCTCGCCCCGCTCGGGCTGTACGCGGCGCACCGCTGGCTCGGGCTGTCGGCGGACTCGCTCGGGCTGCGCGGCGGCCACCTGTTCCCGCTCGGCGCGTTGGGCGCCACGGGGTTGAGCTACCTGATGATGTGGCTCGGTTTCCAGGTGCTGCACCTGTTCCCGCAGTGGGCGGAACAATCCGAGTCGCAGCCGTTGTGGGACCTGGCGGCGAGTCTGCACGGCGGCATCGTCGAGGAGTTGCTGTTGCTGGCGCTGCCGGTGGCGATCAGCGCGCGGCTGGGCTGGCCGCTGTGGGCCCAACTGCTGCTCGTGTTCGCCCTGCGGGTGCCGTTCCACCTCTACTACGGGCCCGCCGCGCTGCTGCTGTGTCTGGTGTGGATGACCGGAGTGCTGTTCGTGTACCGCAAGATCTGGCTGGTGTGGCCGGCGGTGGTGGCGCACCTGGTGTTCAACCTGGCGCACTACCCGGCGATCCCGCCGATGCTGCGGCTGACCGCGAGCGTCGCCTTGTTGCTGCTGGGTCTGGGCGCTGCCGGGTTGTTGCTGGCGCGTCGCACGCCCGTGACCTGACTGCAGCGTCTGTGTGACCGCTCTCGGCGCACGGCCCGAGTCCGTTTACCATGGGGGACAGGGCGATGTGCCGCGCGACCGGAAGCACGAGGAGGGCGCCATGACGATCCCGTACGTTGCCCGCTTCGTGGGCGGTCCGCTGGACGGCCGTGAGGAGATCTGGAGCACCCCGATCACCGAGCCCAAGCAGACGATCACCCACGTGCACCTGCACGACGGGCCGAAGATCGAGCACCACTACGACCTGCACCACGCCGACAAGTTCGGCTGGGAGTACCGGCTGCGCGAATCCTGAGCCAGGCTGTTCGTGTTTCGAACACCTGTGCTAACGTGTCGCCCGCCCGTCAGGGCTTGTTGGTGGGAGCGTGCTGCTAGTTTGCCGGGCGACACGGTCTGGGGACGCGTGCGTGTGCTCCACCCCGGCGAGGCGCGCGGCACGCATCGAGGAGAATGAGATGGCGCTACCAGGCTCGCTGTCCGAGGAGGACGTCGAGCACCTTCGCGACGAGTTGGTCAGGGGCCGTGAGGCCACCGTCTGGTTCACCGCCGACGCCGTCGGTGTTCAGGTCGGCCGCTCGGCAAAGGTCGTGGGGCTGTCGGACCCGGCTGAGGTGGACTTCATCCAGGTCCGCCCCAGCGGCTCGCAGGACGAACTGGCCTTCTCCCCGGGCGAACTGACGCTGCTCAGACCTGGTCGCAACACCCGTTCGCCAGCAGACGTACCACAAGCGGTATCCCGTCCCTCCATGGAGCAGAACATGTCGGAGATCGAGAACACCACCACCGAGGCCACCGAGGTCACCGAGTCGACCTCGGCCCCGGCTGAGGAGGCCCCGGCTGGCGAGGCCACGCCGGAGGGCACGCCCGCTCCCGCGGCGAAGAAGCCCCGTCCGGCCGCCAGCACTGCCAAGAAGACGCGCGTGGCCGATGTGGTGATCACCATCAGCGGCAGCATCGACGGCGACTGGACCGTGGACGTGGTGGCGGCCAAGAAGAAGGCCCTGCGCGCCGTCCAGGTGACCCCGGCCGTGGTCGGCGCGGCGGCCAAGGCGCTGCACCCCGAGGTGCACGAGTCCATCGAGGCCGTGCTCGAGCAGGCCCGCGAGCAGCAGACCGCCAAGGTGGAGCAGCTGCGCGCCGAGCTGGAGGCCGCGCAGAAGGCCCTGGAGGACCTGGCCGGCTGAGTCCAGACCTCAGCGGAAGGGGCACCCGTTCGGGTGCCCCTTTTTGCTCCATGTGGTGACTTATGGCGATGTGTTTCCGTGTTAGCTCGGGCGATCGGGTGATGATCTAGTTCGAAGTCATCGCTCGCGTAGCGGTGTCCGCGCCAAGTCCGTGGAAATACGGTTCTTCCTGGTAGTTTCCGCTGCTATTTCCGGGGAGGTCCACATGGACAAGACGCCTGAGCTCGGTGGCTGCAGCTGCTGCGGCAGCTGCACTGGACCCGGCTGTGGCTGCTGCTCCAGTTGCAGCTGACGCGGTGAACAACTGACGCTCACGGCGGGCAGGCAGTACCGTCCGCCGGGACCAGGGCGTTGGTGAGGAACTGTTGTGCAGCGGCGGTGGCACACGGGGACTGCGCGAGTGCCCCGTGGCCACCGCCCTGCCAGCTCACGAGCACCCCGCTGGCCAGTTGCCGGGCGGTGCGCGCGGTGCCCTCCTCGGGGGTCACCGGGTCGCTCGCGGTGCTCAGCACCAGGATCGGCGGAGCCCCGTGCCCGCTCGGCGCGGCCAACGGCTTCGCGGGCACCGGCCAGGAACTGCACAGCAGCAGCCGCTGCGCGAACAGCCCGCCGAACAGCGGCATCTTGCCGCTCCAGTCCTTGACCATGCCGCTGATCTGCTCCGGCGGCAGCCTGGTCTGCGTGTCGTTGCACTGGGTCAGCTGCGCGTCCAGCCGCGCCGGGTTGCCGTTGACCACACCCAGCAGCGGGGCCGTGTACCTGCCCAGCGCGGTGCCGTCACCACCCGCCGCCTTGCTGATCGCCTCCGCGAGCGCCGGCCAGCCCGACCGGTCCGCCAGACCCGTCAGCACGCCCTGCAGCACGCCGCCCGCGGTCAGCTGTGCGCCGTTCGGGTTCACCAGCGGCTTGGCCCGCACCTGCTCCAGCAGTCCCGTCAGCGCCTGGCGCGGGTCCCCGCCCAGCGGGCAGGCCCGCGCCTTGCAGTCGGCCGCGAACGCCGTGTAAGCCGCCTCCGCGCCCACCGCCCCGGCCTGCGCCGCCCCCGCCGGGTCCAGGGTCGGGTCCGGCGAGCCGTCCAGCACCAGCCTGCCCACCCGGTCGGCGTAGCGGTCCGCGTAGACCGTCAGCACCCGCGAGCCGTCCCCGTGCCCGATCGCGTTCAGCTTCGGCACGCCCAGTTGCTTGCGCAGCTCGTCCACGTCCGCCGCGGTGCGCCAGCTGTCCAGCGCCGCGAGCCGGTCGTCCATGTCCAGCACGCACTCCTGGCTGGCCTTGTGTGCCGCGTCCAGCAGCCCGTCCAGCTGGCTGCTCGCCGGGTCGAACCCGACGATGCGGGCCCGCACCTGGTCCGGCACGCACTGCGCCGGGTCCGAGGTACCCGTGCCCCTGCGGTCCATGCCCACCAGGAAGAAGGTCTTCAACAGCTCCGGCGGCAGCTTGCTCGCCAGCTTCGCCGCGTAGACCGTGCCCGGCTCACCGGCCACGTCGTTCAGCACGACCAGCGGGATGTCCCCGGTGCCCGCGCGCAGCACCGACAGGGCCACGTCGCCCACACCCGGGCTGTTCGGCGCGTCCAGCTCGTTGATGATCCGCCCGCAGCGCACGGCCAGCGCCGTGTTGGCGGCCAGCTCGCCCAGCCTGGCCCGCGCCCCGCCGCCGCACTCCGACCAGGAGACCGTCGACCCCGAGGGCTTGTCCAGCGGAGGCAGCGACCCGGTCGCCTGCTCGCCGGGCTTGGCCTGCGGGGAGCCGTCGTTCACCGCGATGACCGGTCGCACCGACGGGCCCACCGCACAGGCGGCGGCCGTCAGCAGGACGGGCAGGAGCAAGCCGATCGCCCGGCCCCGGAACGCTTGGCGCGGCACGACTGCCCCTCGCTTTCACACGGGTGGAACGCCCACCTTGTCACGCCACCGGTGAGGTTGGTGTCATCTGCCCCGGCGAGGTGCGCCGCGAAGGTGGCTTTCGCCGCGCTCAGTGCGGCGAAAGCCACCTTCACGGCGTGGTTGGCCGGGGGCGGTGAGCCCGCGCGGGCGCGGTGGCCGGGTCATGAAGGTGCCGTTTGGGGCGTTGGGCGTCGTGAACGGCACCTTCGTGACATGGCGGCCGCGCCCAGAGTGTGGGCGTGGTTCGGGATTGTCAGGGGTGCTCCCTAATGTCTGGGTCATGGTGATGGCACAGGCTGAGGGGACACCGGGGCGATGGCTGCCCCGGTGGGCGGCGTTGCCGCAGTTGGCGGGGCAGGCGATGGGCTCGATCCCGCCGACGGGGCTGCTGCTGGGCGGCATGGTCAGCGTCCAGTTCGGCGCCGCGGTGGCGAAGGACCTGTTCCCCCTGGTCGGCGCCGCGGGCACGGCGGGGGTGCGCCTGGTGTTCGCGGCGGTCTTCCTGCTGGTGCTGTGGCGGCCCACGCTGAAGCTGGGGCGCAAGGCGCTGCCGGTGGTGCTGGGCTACGGCGCGGTACTGGGCCTGATGAACCTGATGTTCTACGAGGCCCTGGCGCGCTTACCCCTGGGCATCGCGGTGACGATCGAGTTCCTGGGCCCGCTCGCGGTGGCACTGGCGGGGTCCAGGCGCTGGCTGGACGTGCTGTGGGCGCTGCTGGCCGGGGCCGGGGTCGCGCTGCTGACCAGGGCGGACGGCGGGATCTCGTTCGTGGGCCTGCTGTTCGTGCTGGGGGCGGCCACCTGCTGGGCGCTCTACATCCTGATCGGCGCCAAGCTGGGCGAGGTCACCAGCGGGGGTTCGGGGCTGGCGCTGAGCATGACCGTCGGCGCGCTGATCGTGGCCCCGTTCAGCGTGGCCGAGGCGGGTGGCGCGCTGCTCAGCCCGCTGGCGCTGCTGGCCGGGGCCGGGGTCGCGGTGCTGTCCTCGGTGATCCCGTACAGCCTGGAGCTGGAGGCGCTGCGCAAGATCCCGCCCCGGCTGTTCGGGGTGCTGATGAGCGTGGAGCCCGCGCTGGGGGCCCTCGCCGGGGTGCTGCTGCTCGGCGAGCACCTCGGCGGCTGGCAGTGGGCGGCGATCGTCTGCGTGGTCGCGGCCTCGGCGGGCGCGACCTGGACGGCGCGGAGGAGGTGATCGCTACGAGGTGATGTCCTTGGTGGTGAAGCGGCGGACGGCCAGCGCGAGGAACACGGCGCCGAAGGCCAGGGAGGAGAACACGCCCCGGGTCATGTCGCCCCAGTCCACCTCGCTGCCGAGCAGGTCCGACCAGGCGAAGGCGTAGTGCGTGGGCAGGTACTCGCGCAGGTCGCCCAGGGCGGTGATCGAGTCGAGGATCTGCGACAGGATCGACACCAGCACGGCGCCGCCCACCGCGCCCAGCGGGGCGTCGGTGGACACCGACAGCAGCAGGGCGAGCCCGGCCACCCACACCAGGGACACGGCCAGGTAGGCGACGGCCAGTGCGACCCTGCCGAGGCCGGTGCCGAAGGGCAGGGCCTCGCCGGTGGTGCTGACCAGTTCGCCGGAGCCGTACCAGACCAGGCCGACCACCAGCGCGACCGCGGGCAGCAGCACCAGCCCGCCCAGCGCGAGCAGCCCGGACACCAGGGCCTTCTGCCGCAGCAGCCGGCCGCGCGGAACGGGCATGGCCAGCAGGTACTTCAGGCTGGACCAGGACGCCTCACTGGCCACGGTGTCGCCGAAGAACAGGGCCACCACCACGACCAGCAGGAAGCTGGCCGAGGCGAACAGGGCGAACACCACGAAGTTCAGGCCGCTGGCGGTGGCCAGGTCCACGAAGGCCGAGGAGGCGGTCCGCTGGCCGGTGGAACCGCTGGTTGGCGCGATCTTGAACGCGATCAGCAGCAGGAACGGCAGCACCGCGAGGAAGCCCAGGGTCAGCTGGGTCCGCTTGCGGCGCAACTGCCTGCGCAGCTCCACGCCCAGCCGCAGGGTGCGCCGCGCCCGGTAGCTGGACACCGCGCCGTCCCTGCCGACCACCGTGTGGTCCTGCTCGGCCGCGTCCACCAGGTCGGCGATCGCGCCCGGGTCGGTGTGCACCCCGTGCTGCTCACTCATGATCGGGCCTCCTCGCCCACCAGCTGGAGGAACGCGTCCTCCAGCCTTCGCCGCGGCCCGGCCTGCTCCACTGCGACGCCCGCACGAACCAGCGCGTCCACCGCGGCCGAGCGCGCGGTGGAACCCAGGTCGGCGTGCACGACCTGGCCCTCGACGGTGACCGGGCCGGTCCCGTTGAGCTCGCGCAGCACGCGCGCCGCCTCGGTGACCCGGTCCACGCGGAAGCTGGCCTCACCACTGCCCGCGCCGATCTCCTCCACGGTGCCCGAGGCCACCAGCTTGCCCTTGTGCATGACCACCACGTGCGTGCAGGACTGCTCCACCTCCGACAGCAGGTGGCTGGACACCAGCACGGTCCGGCCGGTGGCGGCGTAGCGCCGCAGCACGTCACGCATCTGGTGGATCTGCGGCGGGTCCAGCCCGTTGGTCGGCTCGTCGAGCACCAGCAGGTCCGGCAGCCCGAGCATGGCCTGCGCGATCGCCAGCCGCTGGCGCATGCCCTGGCTGTAGGTGCCGACCCTGCGCCGGATCGCGTCGCCCAGCCCGGCGATCTCCAGCGCCTGCTCCACGTGCGCGTGCTCGGCGGGACGGCCGGTGGCCGCCCAGTACAGCCGCAGGTTGGCCGCCCCGGACAGGTGTGGCAGGAAGCCCGCGCCCTCCACGAAGGAGCCGACCCGGGACAGCACCGGCGCCCCGGCGTGCACCCGGTGGCCGAACACCCTGATCTCGCCCTCGGTCGGCCGCACCAGGCCCATCAGCATGCGCAGGGTGGTGGTCTTGCCCGCCCCGTTGGGGCCGAGCAGCCCGAGCACCTGCCCGCGTTCCACCCGGAAGGACAGGTCCTGCACCGCGGTCAGCCTGCCGGGATAGGACTTGGTGAGTCCAGTGATCACCATGGGCACCTCGGCCAGCTCGGGGTCGAGGTCCTCGGCGTAGCGCCTGCGCACCAGGCCCACGATCGCCGCCAGCAGGCCCAGCCCCAGCACGACCGCGATGCCCACCAACGGGCCGGTGGGCACGCCTGAGCCCGTGGCGCTGCTGCCCGGCACGACGGGCACCGACAGCGCGCTGTTGCCCGCCAGCCCGATCGTGCGCACGGCCGGTTCGGTCTGGTTGGCGTACGCCTGGTCGGTGGTGGTGACGACCAGTTGGAGCCGGTGGCCCGCCGCCACGGGGCGCACGATGCCCGGCAGGGTGACGGTCAGCTCGGCGGGCACCGCGTCCAGGCGGATCGGGGTCACGGCCGAACCCGGCAGGGTGCGACGACCGTCCGGGCCCACGTCGTAGAGCTTGGCGAACAGTACGGTGGAGCCCGACTCCGCGCCGGGTGGGGCGCTGACCGACAGCCGGACGGTGGGCGACCCGGCGATCAGCAGCTGGCTGTCCACCGGAGCGCTGGTGAACACCGCCGACTCACCGGGCAGGTCCGCCGCGAGCGATCCGGCGAGGCCGGTGGCGGCCGTGCCGGACCCGCCGAGCAGCGCGGCGCCGAGCCCCGGCAGGCCGCTGACCGAGGCGGGGCTGCCACCGGGTGGGTTGACCACCGGCTGGATCGGCCCGGTCAGTGCCACGGTGTGCTGCTCGGCGCCCGGGTAGGCGGGGGCGGTGACGGTGCGGGTGAGCGGGGCGCCACGGGCCCGGAAGGCGCCCTGCACCTGGTAGGAGAAGCCGGTGCCGGGATCGGTCCCGGTGTGCGCCAGGTGGAAGCCGAACCAGTCGCCGATGTCGGCGCGGACCTGGTCACCGGGCGGACCGCCGTCGTGCCCGCCGGGGTACCACTCGACCTTGACCCTGCCCTTGACCTGCCGTGCGTTGGCATCGGCTTGGTCCAGCCCGAACAGGGTGTCCTGCTCGCCCTGCACGAGCAGGGTGGGCACGGTGATCGAACTGGTCACGCTGGCCGGGGAGTTGCGCTTGAGCAGGTCGATGGTCTGCTCACCGGCACGCCCAGTGGTGGCCAGCTCGGTGTAGGCCTGGCACACCTCGGGCAGGAACCGCCCGCAGGCCCCCGGCGCCTGGCCGCCGCCGGTCAGCGCGGAGCCGAACAGGGCGCCCGCCCACGCCTTCTTGAACACCCCGCCGGGCACCAGCGCCTGGGACAGGTCGTTGTAGGTGATCACCGGCGCGATCGCGTCCACCCGGGGGTCGGTGCCCGCCAGCAGCAGGGACAGCGCCCCGCCGTAGGAGGCCCCGGTGACCCCGACCCGGGGGTCGCCGATCTTGTCCAGCTGCACCTCGGGCTGCCTGGCCAGCCAGTCCACCAGCTGGTGCGCGTCGGCGACCTCGTAGTCCGGGGAGTTCAGCGCGATCTGCCCGGTGCTGCGCCCGAAGCCGCGCGCGCTGTAGGCCAGCACGGCGAACCCGCGCCTGGCCAGCGCGGTGGCGTCCTCGGCGAGGCTGGTCTTGGTGGCGCCGAAGCCCGGCGAGACGATCACGGCGGGGGCCGGGGTGGTCGGCGGCAGGTAGAAGGTGGCGTCGATCTGCACGGCCTGGTCGTGCTGCGGCCCGTCGACCACGTCGATGAGCAGGTCCCTCGAGTGCACCTCGGGCACCGGGGCCGTGCGGTTGACCCACAGCGTCCCGGCGACGCCGAGCAGCAGCACGACAACAGCGGCCAGGACCGGCCACCTGCGCTTGACGCTCAAATCTCTCCTCGATGGTGCAGCACCTGGGTGTGGTGTTCCACGACCGCGGGTGCCTGGAGGTACTCACCGACCACGGCGGACCACCCGCTGAGGTGCTCCTCGTGCGGCAGCGGGCAGTCCCACTCCGAGATGACCAGGAACCGGTCCGGGTCCTCCACGCTGCGGGTGAGCCTGGCCGACCGGCAGCCCGGCGTGGCCAGGATGCGCCCGGCCCCGTCCCGGTGGGCGGCGACGAACGCCTCGTCGCAGCCCGGCCGGACGCGGATCTCGGCGATCGTGAGGATCACGGGTGAATCGTGTCATGCCGCGCTTTTGCGCGTACGTGCACCGCCTCACACGCGCAGCGGAGTGATGTCGGTCCATCCCGCTGGCGTCACGCACCGTGCATGGTGGACAATCGGTGACAGTTGGAGGGGAGTATTCCCCAGCGACGGTGTCGTCAGCACGGTGTTCAACGATGAGCACCCGGTGCCGTCGGTCGACGTTTGTCGGCGGAAGAGACCTCCGGTCGGTGGCGCATGCCCGTAGACCGGAGGTTGAACTGTGATGAACGTCCCGATGTGGCTCTGGCTGGCCACTCTCGGTGGCCTGATCGTCCTGCTGGCGATCGACCTGGTGATCGTCGACCGCAAGCCGCACGAGGTCACCACGGGTGAGGCCACCCGCTGGGTCGTGTTCTACGTGGCCTGTGCCCTGGCCTTCGCGGGCGGACTGTGGTGGTTCGCCGGGGCCCAGCCCGCCGGCGAGTTTCTCGCCGGGTACATCACCGAGTACTCGCTCTCGGTGGACAACCTGTTCGTGTTCGTGATCATCATGACCACCTTCGCCGTGCCCAGGGTGCACCAGCACCGGGTGCTGCTGATCGGCGTGGTGCTCGCGCTGGTCATGCGCGGTGTGTTCATCGCGCTGGGCTCGGTGGTGATCCACCAGTTCAGCGCCGTGTTCTACCTGTTCGGCGCGTTCCTGATCTACACGGGCATCCAGCTGGCCAGGCACCGCAACGAGGGCGAGGAGTACGAGGAGAACGCGCTGATCCGGTTCGCCCGCAAGGTGCTGCCGGTCACCGATGACTACCACGGCGCCAAGTCCTTCATCCGGGTCGCGGGCAGGCGCATGGTGACCCCGATGCTCATCGTGATGATCGCCATCGGCACCACCGACCTGCTGTTCGCACTGGACTCCATCCCGGCGATCTTCGCGCTGACCAAGGAGCCCTTCCTGGTCTTCACCGCCAACGCCTTCGCGCTGATGGGCCTGCGCCAGCTGTACTTCCTCATCGACGGGCTGCTGGACCGGCTGGTGTACCTGTCCATCGGGCTGTCGGTGGTGCTCGGTTTCATCGGCGTCAAGCTCATCCTTGAGGCGTTGCACGAGAACTCGCTGCCCTTCCTCAACGGTGGCCAGCCGGTGCCGGTTCCCGTGATCAGCACGGGCCTGTCCCTGGCGGTCATCGGCGGCATCCTGGCCGTGACGACCGTCGCGAGCCTGGTGAAGACGCACATGTCCGGCAAGGCCAGTCCCGAGGCGGGCTGAGCCGGGTACGGTCCGCTGCGTGCGCCCTGACGACATCGCGCTGCTGCGCGTCCCCGCCGCCCCCTGCCTGCACGGTGACCTGCTGCTGGTCGACCTCGCCGCCCCCGACCTGACGGCCGACGCCTACGTGGGCGGGCTGTGGCGGGTCCCGCTGGACGGGGCACCGGCCCAGCCGTGGACCAGGGGCGAGCGGGACAGCTCGCCCGCGATCTCCCCGGACGGCCGCACGGTGGCGTTCCTGCGCAGGGAGCGGGGCGTCGCGCAGCTCTACGTGATGCCCGCGGACGGCGGGGAGCCGGTGCGGCTCACCGAGCTGCCCGGCGGGGCCGGTGCCCCGGTGTGGGCCCCGGACTCGCGGCGGATCGCCTTCGTGGCCAGGGTGCCCGAACCGGGGCGCTACGGCACTGAGGGCGCACCCGTGGCCGAGGGCGAGGCCCCGCGCCGGATCACCCGCCTGGACTACCGGCTGGACAACACCGGCTTCCTGCTGGACCGGCCCCAGCAGCTGTTCGTGGCCGAACTGGACGGCCCGGTGCGCCAGCTCACCGAGGTCGACTGCGACCTGGCCGACCCGGCGTGGACCGAGGACGGCGAGCGGCTGGTCGTCGTGGCGCCGCGCGCACTGGGCGAGCGGCCCACCCTGCACTTCGACCTCTACCTGGTGCCCTCGGCCGGTGGCACGCCGGAGTTGGCCGTGCGCACCGAGGGCGAGTCGTACCGGCCCGTGGTGCACGGGCGGCAGGTGTACTACCTGGGCGTGCGCTTCGCCGAGCTGGAGTGGCTGCCCAGCAACCACGGGCTGTGGGTGGCCGACCTGGCGGGCGGCACACCGCGGCGGCTCACCGACGAGGAGACCGTGGACTGCGAGCCCGACGCCGGGGCCCCGGTGGTGACGGCCGAGGGCGTGCTGCTCGGGGTGCGCAACCGAGGGGCGGTGGAGCTGCGCCGGGTGCCGCTGGACGCGGACGGCCTTGTGCTGGAACAGATCCCGGTGCTGGCAGGGGAACGGGCCCAGCTGCGGTCCTTCGCGCACGAGGCGGGCAGGACCGTGGCCGTACTGTCCACATCGGACAGCCCTGGTGAGGTTGTCCTCGTGGGTAAGGGAAAGCTCACCGACTTCGCGGAGCCGCTGCGGAGCTCGGGGCTGCACCCGGTGCGGGAGCTGGCCGGGGACTCGGCCGACGGCTACCCGGTGCACGGCTGGCTGGTGCTGCCCGAGGGGCCGGGGCCGCACCCGGTGCTGCTCGCCGTGCACGGCGGACCTTTCATGTACCACGGCTGGGGATTCTTCGACGAGGCGCAGGTCTACGCCTCGGCCGGGTATGCCGTGGTGCTGCCCAACCCGCGCGGTTCGGCCGGGTACGGGCAGCGGCACGGGCGGTCGATCGTGCGCGCGCTGGGCACGGTGGACGCCCAGGACGTGCTGGCGCTGCTGGACGTGGCACTCGCCCTGCCGGAGTGCGATCCCGGGCAGGTGGGCGTGATGGGCGGCTCCTACGGGGGCTTCATGACCGGTTGGCTGGCCGCGCACCACGGGCACCGGTTCCGCGCCGCGTGGAGCGAGCGGGCCGTCAACGCCTGGGACTCCTTCACCGGCTCCTCGGACATCGGCTGGTGGTTCGCCGAGGTCTACTGCGGATCCGACCCCGCCGAGCAGCGCGCGGTCAGCCCGCTCAGCTACGCCGACCGGATCGGCATCCCGTTCGCGGTGGTGCACTCCGAACAGGACTGGCGCTGCCCGGTGGAGCAGGCGCAGCGGCTGTTCGTGGCCCTGATGCGCAACGGGGTCGAGACCGAATTGCTGCTGTTCCCGGGCGAGGGGCACGAACTGACCCGTTCCGGCAGGCCACAGCATCGGCGGCAACGCTTCGAGGCGGTGCTGCGGTGGTGGTCACGGCAGCTGAACTCGACTGGGAGTTGAATCCGTTGGCATTCAAGGGGACTCATCAGGCAGTCTCGATGCCATGACATGGACCGTGCGACGGGCTCTGCAGGGGGATGCGGGGGAACTGGCCAGGATCAACGTGGCCGCCTGGCAGCACGCCTACCGGGGACTGGTGTCCGACGCGCTGTTGGACCGGATGCTCCCGGAGAGCAGGCTCAAGGGCTGGCAGCGGTGGCTGGCGATGCCCGACCCGGACGGGGTGTTCCTCGCCGAGGACGAGCAGGGCGGGGTCGGCGCCTACTGCGGGGTGTGCGAGGCGCGCGATCCCGAGGACGTGCACGAGGACCTGAGCACCGGTGAGCTGCTCGCGCTCTACGGGGACCCCGAGCGCAAGGGCACCGGTGCGGGCCGTGCCGCGCACCAGGCCGGGCTGGACCACCTCGCGGCCCAGGGCTTCCGTTACGCCGTGCTCTGGGTGTTCCAGGACGACGCGGCGAGCCGGTCCTTCTACGAGCACCACGGCTGGCGCCACGACGGGGCCGTGCGCGAGTACGACGTGGACGGTCAGCGGCTGATGACCGTCCGATATGGACGGTTCCTGCGCGCGCCCGGCCGCCGCAGCCGCCCTCCGTCGGTTCCCCGCAGCCGTCCCGCCTTCGGTTGAGCCAGTCCCCGCGGCGCACGCGCTGTCGGCGTGCGCCGCGGGTGGCCTCAGCCCAGCATGATGTAGTTCAGTTCCTCGCAGATGCGGCTCAGCGGCAGGTCCAGGCCCGGGTGCTCCAGTGGGAGCAGCACGTCGGGGGCGTCGGGCATGGCGTTGCCGCCGGGCGGGTCCCACAGGCAGATGGCCGGGTCGCCCGCGTCCATGGAGGAGCGGTACCAGAGCCCGTCCAGTTCGGGGTAGGCGGCGCGGATGGTCCTGGCCCAGGCCTGGGTCAGCTCCTTGGGGCCGCTGCTGATCTCCTGCGAGGCGCCTGCCCTGGTGGGCCACAGCCCGGCCAGGTCGAGCAGGCGCAGGGTTCGCTTGGGGCGGAACACCACCAGGTGCGGGCGCCGGGTCTTGCGGTCCACTGTGGACGTCGCCTGGTAGACCTCGGCCACGCTGGTGCGCACGGACAGCCCGAAGTAGAGCACCCCGTTGCCGTGGTCGTCCACGGGCACCCCGTCCGGGGGCATCGGGTGCGGGTCGAAGCGGGCGTGCGGCAGCGGCCCGGTGTAGCGGAAGGAGTTCCACCGCTGCGGGTGGCTGCCGCCCGCGGTGAAGATGCGGACGAGCCTGGTCGCGCGGTGCACCGCAACCACATCCTCGGCCCGGCGCAACAGCGCCTGGAGCACAGCGGGTGCGGGCGGCGGGGGGAGCCGTGCCAAGTCGGGGGATCCAGTCGTCTCGGGGTGGTACCTGCTGGGCGGGGTCCGGCCGGTGGGCTCAGACGGGAGTGCCCAGCATGGCGGCCTGGGTGGCCACGCGGCGCGGGTCGCCGCCGGCGAGCAGCCAGTTCCTCGGCGTGCCCGGCTGGTCGCCGACCTGGAGGTCGGGCTGCGGGGTGGTCATGAACCCGGCGAGCACCAGCGGGGGCTGGTCCTCGGGCATCGCGGCCAGCACGGTCTCCAGCCCGGGCAGCACCCCGTTCTCGGTGAACTGCCACGCGGGCAGTCGCCAGCTGCCCCGGTCCTTCCACCCGGCCAGTCTGCCCGCGGCCAGCCGGTGCCGGATCCGGCTGGTGTCCACGTCGAGCACGGCCGCGGCGTCGGCCACGGTCAGCGCGGTGTCCAGCAGTACGGTGCGCGCCGCCAGCTCCCTGGCGCGCGGCTCGAAGTCGTCCTCGCGCAGGCCGCCGAGATCCAGCCCGACATCGGTGAGCGCCACCTGCTGTTCGGGGCTGAAGTAGGCGGCCGGGTCCGGGTGCGGCGGCGAGAGCCTGCGGGCCACGTCCTCCACGAGGCAGAGGAACTCGTCGGCGGTCACCCGCAGGCCCGCCTTGGCCAACACGGTCTCCAACGCCACTGTCATGAGCACAGGGTAGCCCGTGCGTGCGCATTCGTGCGATGTTCGTCGCCCAGATCACGCTGAATTTCGACCGAGTGCACCTGTCAGACCACTCTACGTAAGCGAATCGGCGCGCGCACCCCCACATCGCCACCCGGACGGCAGCGGGAGAGACCCGTTACGCTGAGCGGCGTCAGAGCAGGTTGATCTCGTGAGGGAACCGGTGGACGCCGCGTCGAACCCCGCGCCCAGGTCCCTCGTGCGGCGGATCTGGTGGCTGGCTGCCGCACTGGTGCTGGTCGGTGCGATCGCGGCGAGTGCGGTCTACATCTGTGCCTTCGACGACCACCACTTCACCGACCTGGACGTCTACCTCGGCGGCGGCCAGGTGTGGCGGGACGGCGCCGACCTCTACCAGGCGCAGCTGCCCACCCCGTTCCCGAAGTTCACCCTGCGCTTCACCTACCCGCCGCTGGCCGCCGTGCTGTTCTCGGCGCTGACCGTGCTGCCCGCTGGGCTGGCCGCCGCCCTGTTCACCGCGGGCACGATGGGCGCGCTGGCCGCGAGCCTGCGGCTGGTGCTGGCCAGACTGCTGCCGGTGGGCTTCGCCCGCCGCTACCCGCTACCGGTACTGGCGCTGGCCTCGACCCTGGCCGCCACCTGGCTGGAGCCGGTGCGCGAGACGATCTCCTTCGGCCAGGTCAACGTGCTGCTGCTGGTCCTGGTGCTGGCCGACTGCCTGGTCGCCCGGCCCTGGTGGCCACGCGGGCTGCTGATCGGGCTGGCCGCCGCGGTCAAGCTGACCCCGGCCGTGTTCGTGCTGTTCTTCCTGGTGCGCAGGCAGTGGCGGCCGGTGCTGACCGCGGTCGGCGGCTTCCTGGGGCTGTGTCTGGCCGGGGCGCTGCTGGCCCCGCGCGACTCCCTGGACTACTGGTTCGGCGCCCTGTTCGACACCAAGCGGATCGGCGTGCTCGGCTTCTCCTACAACCAGTCGCTGCGCGGTGTGCTGGCCCGCGTCGCGGTGGACACCGGCTGGCAGAACCCGCTCTGGCTGGGCCTGAGCGTGCTGGTGCTGGCGGTCACGGTGCTGGTCGCGGCACGGGCCCGCGCCGCGGGTGAGGACGTGGCCGCGCTGCTGGCCGTGGCCGCCTGCGGGCTGCTGGTCTCGCCGGTGTCCTGGGCCCACCACTGGGTCTGGGTGGCCCCCGGACTGGTGTGGGCCGCGGTGCGGGTGGCCCGCGCGCACTCGTGGACGGCCTGCGTGCTGGGGCTGTACGCCTGGTACCTGTGCCTGTTCACCCCGTACCGGCTGCCGCCGCAACTGCGCGAACCCGGTCAGTACTGGGACTTCGGCGAGAGCCTGCTCGGCAACCTGTACGTGTGGCTGGCGATCGCGATGCTCGGCTCGATGGCGGTCTGGACGGCCCGGCTGCGGCTGGGCGCCGCCTCACGCCTGCGGGGCAGCGGCCAGTCGCTTGCCCAGCCCGCGTAGCCGCAGCGCCAGCAGGATCAGGCTCACGCCCCAGATCAGTGCGAACACCGCGATCGTGGTGACCAGCGCGACCGCGCCGACCTCCGGGTGCGCCAGCAGCACGATGCCCAGCACCAGGGTGAGCGCGCCGGTCACGATCAGGAACCAGGCGTGGGCCGTGACCCCGCGCAGCAGCACCGCCGCCACCAGCTGGAGCAGACCGGCCACGATCGCCCACACCGCGATGATCACCAGCAGCAGCACGGCGGTGACCCCGGGCAGCAGGATCGCCAGCAGGCCGGCGAGCACCCCGAGCACGCCCAGCCCCACGTTGGCCCAGCGTTGCCCGCGCACGGCCATGCCCAGTGCGAGCGAGCTCAACCCGTCCACGAGCGCGTAGACGCCCCACAGCAGGACCAGCGCCACCACGGTGACGTCCGGCCAGGCCAGGGTGAGCACGGCGAAGACCACGGCGAAGACGCCACGCAGGGCGACCAGCCACCAGTTGCGCGTCAGCAGCTCCAGCACACGGCCATGGTGGGCCCATATTCGGTGGGCCGCAACGCGGGGCGCCGCTACCGTCTGGCCATGAACCTGGTGTTGGGGCACGGCGGCAACCGCGTGCGGTGGTCGGCCGTGCCCGAGCAGATCCGAGCATCGGTCGATTCCTTCCTGGGATCACCGGTCGTCTCCGCGCGCAGCCAGCCGGGTGGCTTCTCACCCGCGCTGGCGGCCAGGCTGTCCCTGGCCGACGGGCGGGGCGCCTTCGTCAAGGCGGTCGGCCCGGAACCGAATCCCGACTCGGCGGGTTCTACCGGCGGGAGGCGGCGATCAGCGCCGCGCTGCCCGCCGCGGCGCCCGTGCCGAGATTGCTGGGCAGCTGGGAACTGGACGGCTGGGTGGTGCTGGTCTTCGAGGAGGTGGACGGCCGCACGCCCGAGCTGCCGTGGCGGCCCGACCAGTTGCGGCGGGTGCTCGACGCCCTGCCCCGGCTGTGGTCCGCGCTGACCCCGGCGCCGGTCCAGGCTCCGTCCACTGTGGACATAATGACCGAGGGGTTCACCGGCTGGGCGAAGGTGCGGCCCGACGAGCGGCTGGACCCCTGGGCCGCCAGGAACCTGGACCGGCTGGCGGACCTCGCCGCGCGCGGCGGTGCGGCCTGCGCCGGGCACACCCTGGTACACGGGGACCTGCGCGCGGACAACCTGTTGCTCACCGCCGAGGATGTGATCTTCGTTGACTGGCCGGCCGCGGTGCTCGCCGCGCCGTGGTTCGACCTGCTCGCGTTCCTGCCCAGCGTGGTGCTGCAAGGTGGCCCCGATCCCGAGTCGGTGCTGGCCGAGCACGAGGTGAGCAGGCGGGTCGACCCGGATCGGATCACCGCCGTGCTGGCCGGGTTCACCGGCTATTTCGTCACCGGAGCGCTCCGGCCGCCCGTGCCGGGGCTGCCCCAACTGCGCGAGTTCCAGCGGTTGCAGGGTGAGGTCGCGCTGCGCTGGCTGCGGCGGAGGCTGCCAGGCTGGCGGTGAGATGTCGCATTTGTTAACTCTCGGGGCAACGGTCAACGCTTCCGGTAACTCGTTCGCATGTGAACAATCGCCCCAACAGTGAAAGGCCGCCGTCCGCCGCGGAGGAGATGCCCGTCATGCGACTGCTCGACCAAGCACGAGAGCCCGTCCTGTCCCTGTTCCGATTAATCGTCGGCGCGCTGTTCGTGTGCCACGGCGCGGCCAGCCTGTTCGGTGTGCTGGGCAGCAAGGGCGCGGTCGCGTTCCCGGTGTGGCCCAGCTGGTGGGCGGCCGCGATCCAGCTGGTCGGTGGTGCGCTGGTGGCGTTGGGCCTGTTCACCCGGATCGCCGCGCTGATCTGCTCGGGGTCCATGGCCTACGCCTACTTCACCGCGCACGCCCCGAAGGGGTTTTTCCCCTTGCTCAACCAGGGTGAGCTCTCGGTGCTGTTCTGCTGGGCCTTCCTGCTGATCGTGGTCATCGGCCCGGGCGCGTGGTCGGTGGACCGCCTGCTCAGGCGCGCCACCGCGAACTCCTCGCGGCCCGCGGTCGGAGCTGCCGTCACCGAGTGAGGCTTACTGTGCGGGGGGAGCGGTGCTCTCCCGGGCCACCAGTTCGGGAACGTGGTCTTCCAGATCGCCACCCCCCGCGCCGTCCAGCACGTCGAGCAGGGCCCGGGCCGCCCGCGCGCCGAAGGCGAAGGTGTCCCGGGTCAGCGCCGTGAGCTGCGGGTGCAGCAACTGGCACAGCGGGGAGTCGTCCCAGGCCACGACCGAGAGCCGTTCGGGCACTGGCACGCCCAGTTCGGCGGCCACCGCGACCCCCGCCACCGCCATCACGTCGTTGTCATAGACGATCGCGGTGGGCGGCTCGGGCGCCGCCAGCAGGCGCCGGGTCGCCTCCGCGCCCTGCTCCCCGGAGTAGTCGGTGCTCACCGTCCACCCGGCCAGGCCCCGGGTGGCCTCGCGGAAGGCCGCCGTGCGCCGCTGGGTGTGCAGCAGTTCGGGCAGGCCCGCCACGCGGGCGATCCTCTTGTGCCCCAAGCCGGTCAGGTGCGTCACGATCGAGCGCATCCCGTGCGCGTCGTCGGCCCACACGCTCGGCAGTTCCCCGTGGTGGCCCGGTCCGCCGATCACCAGCGCGGGCAGCCCGAGCTTCTCCAGCAGCCGCACGCGCTCGTCCTGGGCGCGCAGGTCGATCACGAACACCCCGTCCACCCGGCGCTCGGACCACCACTGCCGGTACAGCTCCATCTCGGCTACGTGGTCGTCGACCACTTGGAGCAGCAGGGCTATCCGCCGCTCGGACAACTCCGCCTGTAGGCCGGAGATGAGCTGGAAGAAGAACGGCTCCACGCCGAGGGTCCGCGCTGGCCTGGCCAGCACCAGCCCGATCGCGCCCGCCCGTGCCGCCGACAGCGCCCGCGCGGCGTTGTTCGGGTGCCAGTCCAGCTCCTGGGCCACCTGCAGGATGCGTCGCCGGGTGGCCTCGGAGACCCCCGGCTGCCCGTTGAGCGCCATCGAGACCGCGCCCTTGGACACCCCTGCCCTGCGCGCGATGTCCATGATCGTCGGTCGTTTCACCAGGCACCTTCCTAAACCGGTTCAGCATCAGCGCTAAACCGGTTTATCTCGAACGCAGCATCGGTCACGCGCCCTGTCCTGTCAAGGCCTCTACCAGGACAGATTCGACTGTTGACAGTCCAGGAGGGCGTTTGCGAGAGTGGCGGCGCCAATTCGGCTCTACCGGTATTGGGCGGTGTGCGGATGAATTCCCTGTCCCGACGCGGGTTCCTCGTGGGCCTGGCCTGCGCAACGGCGCTGGCCGCCACCGGCTGCGGTCTGTCCGGCGGGGACCCCGGTGCGGCGGGCGGCCCGGTGACCGGCGAGGTCAAGGGCAGCATCACCTTCCAGACCTGGGCGCTCAAGCCCAAGTACACCGACTACCTCAACGGCCTGGTGACCAGGTTCCAGCAGGCCCACCCCGGCACGACGGTGAACTGGGTGGACCAGCCCGCCGACGGCTACCTGAAGAAGGTCACCGCCGACGCCGCGGCGGGCGCGCTGCCCGACGTGGTCAACATGCCGCCGGACCTGAGCTACCCGCTGGCCAAGCAGAAGCTGCTGGTGGACATCGGCTCCGCGATGCCCGACGCGGCCAAGGACTACCTGGACAACGCGTGGTCGGCCTACGCCCTGCCCGGCCAGAGCGGTTCCTACGGCTTCCCCTGGTATCTCAACACCGGGCCGGTGTTCTACAACAAGGCCCTGTTCACCCAGGCCGGGCTGGACGCCGAGCACCCGCCGACCACCTACGCCGAGCTGGAGTCGGCCGCGCTGGCCATGGCCCAGCACAGCGACCGCAAGATCGCCATGCTCGGCCTCACCCCGGTGATCGCCGACTTCGCGCTGTACGGGGTGAACGTGATGGACCCCGGCGGCACGAGGTTCACGTTCAACGAGGACAAGGGCGTGCGGTTCGTGGAGCTGTACAAGAAGCTCTACGACGCCGGCGCGCTCATCCCCGAGGCGTTGACCGCCAACTACACCGGCGCGGGCACCAAGTTCATGAACCAGCAGATCGCCTGGGCGCCCGGTTCCGCGTACGACCTGAGCAACTTCAAGACCAACGCGCCCAGCCTGTACCCGAACGTGGGCATCACCAAGCCGATCACCAACACCGGGCACGCCACCATGTTCGTGCAGGGCCTGTCGGTGCCGGAGAGCAGCAAGAACAAGCCGACCGCGCTGGCCTTCGCCCGGTTCGTGACCAACGCGGAGAACCAGCTCGCCTTCGCCAAGCTGGTGAACATCTTCCCCAGCACCAAGGGCACCATGGACGACCCGTACTTCAGCAAGTCCGACGGCACGGACGAGGCCAAGGTGCGGGTCGCCGCCGCCAAGCAGCTGGGCACGGCGGTCAACTACACGCCCGTGCAGTGGAGCGACCAGATGCTCACGGTGTTGCAGCAGCAGCTGGCCGAGGCCATGCTGGGCAAGAAGTCCGCCAAGCAGGCACTGGACGAGGTCGTGGCGCAGTGCGACAAGCTCCTCGCGGGATGAGCCGTCAGCACTGGCTGACCCCCTGGCTGTTCCTGCTGCCGAGTCTGGTGGCGGTGATCGGGTTCAGCCTGTTCCCCTTCGTCAACACCGTGATCCTCGCGTTCACCAACGCCAGGACCATCGGCGGCGGGCGCTTCACCGGCCTGGACAACTTCGGCCGCCTGCTGCACGACCCGGCCTTCTGGACCGCCGCTGGCAACAGCGCCCTGTACGTGGTCGTGGTCGCGCCCGCGCTGGTCGTCCTGCCGCTGCTGCTCGCCCTGCTGGTGCGGCGCAAACTGCCCGGTATCACGTTCTTCCGCACCGCCTTCTTCACCCCGGTGATCGCCTCGGTGGTCGTGGTGGGGCTGATCTGGTCCTGGCTGCTGGACACCCGCGGGTTGGTCAACGGCGTGTTGCAGGCACTCGGTGTGCTGCGCACCCCGATCCCGTTCCTCACCGACCAGTGGCTGCTGATCCTCAGCGCCATGCTGGTCACCGTGTGGCGGGGCCTGGGCTACTACATGGTCATCTACCTGGCCGCGCTCGGGTCCGTGCCGCGCGAGCTGCACGAGGCCGCACAGGTCGACGGCGCGGGCCGGTTCCGGCGCCTGCTCTCGGTCACGCTGCCCGCCCTGCGGCCCACCATGGTGCTCGTCGCCGTGCTCTCCGCGGTGTCGGCCTTCCGCGTGTTCTCCGAGGTGTATCTGCTCGGCGGGCCCGCCGGCGGGCCGGGCGGCGCGGACACCACCCTGGTCATGCTGATCGAACAGGTCGGCACCGGGTTGCGCGGGGACCTCGGTTATTCCTCGGCGTTGAGCGTGGTGCTGTTCCTGCTCACCCTGGGCCTGCTCGTCGCCACCTCCCGGCTGGACCGCAACGAGGCGGCGTCATGAGCGGGTGCCATGAAAGTGCCGTTCCTGGCACTCAACGCCAGGAACGGCACTTTCATGGCGCTCAGGTCGGGCGGTACCTGTTGCTGCTCCTGGTGCTGGCGATCACCGTGGGGCCGTTCCTGTGGCAGCTGTCCACCTCGCTCAAGGGCCTGTCGGAGGACATCTACTCGGTGCCGCCGAGCTTCTTCCCGCACGAGCTGACCCCGGGCAACTACGCGCGGGTCGGCGAGGCCGTGCCGGTCTGGTCCTTCGCGCTGAACTCGCTGCTGGTGGCGGTGGCCAACGTGGTGACCAACTGCGTGGGCGCGAGCCTGGCCGGGTACGCCCTGGCCCGCCTGCGTTTCCGCGGTCGCGGGCTGGCGACGGCGGTGTTCCTGGGCAGCCTGCTGGTGCCCTTCGAGGCGATCATGGTGGCGCTGTTCCTGGTGATGCGCTCGTTGCAGCTGAACAACACGCTGGTGGCGGTGGTGCTGCCCGGGGCGATCAGCGCGCTGAACGTGTTGTTGATGCGCAACGCCTTTCTCGCGCTGCCCGGGGCGGTGGAGGAGGCGGCGCTGATCGACGGGGCCAACGCCTGGCAACGGTTCACCCGCATCGCTCTGCCCTCGGCGCGGGGCACGGTGGTCGTGGTGGCGGTGTTCTCGTTCATGTACAGCTGGGACGACTTCCTGTGGCCGTTGATCGTGCTCAGCGACCCGTCCCGCTACACGCTCACCATCGGACTGAGCTACCTGCAGGGTACGTTCGTCAACGACCAGCGGCTGATCGCGGCGGGCACGATGATCGCGGTGGCCCCGCTGGTGCTGTTGTTCACGGTGGCCCAGAAGCACTTCTTCCGCGGCGTTGGCGAAGGAGCTGTCAAGGGGTGAGGAGCCCAGATGCACGATGATCGCAGTCTGCTGGAGGAACGGCTCAGCAGGACCCTCCGCGACCGGATCCGCCCCGCGGTGTACGGCCGCGCGGTGCCCCTCCAGCTGACCGTCTGGCACGCGCCGGGCGAGCCGGTGCCGGTGGCGCAGGCGCTTGCCGCCGAGTACACCCCGGCCAAGGTCGGCGACGCCTGGGGCGCCCCCTGGGCGACGAGCTGGTTCCGGATGACCGGCACCGTGCCCGCCGAGTGGGCGGGCGAGCACGTGGAAGCCGTGGTGGACCTGGGTTTCACCCACCCGGGGCCGGGCTTCCAGTCCGAGGGGCTGGCCTACACCCCGGAGGGCAAGCCGATCAAGGGCCTGGCCCCGCGCAGCACGCACCTGCCGGTGAGCGTCTCGGTCTCCGGCGGGGAGGTCGTGGACTTCTTCGTGGAGGCCGCGGCGAACCCGGTGATCCTGGACGTGGAGCCGTTCCACCCGACCCCGTTGGGGGACAAGGCGACCGCGGGCACCGATCCGATCTACCACGTGGTGCGCGCGGACCTGGCCGTGTTCCACCGCGAGGTGTGGCAGCTGGTGCTGGACATCGAGGTGCTGGACAGCCTCAAGCGGGAACTGGTGGACCACGACCCGCGGCGCTGGGAGATCCTGCGCGCGCTGGACCGGGCCCTGGACCGGCTGGACTTCCAGGACGTGCCGGGCACGGCCAGCGCCGCTCGCGCCGAGCTGGCCGAGGTGCTGGCCAAGCCCGCCAACGCCAGCGCGCACCGCATCTCCGCGGCCGGTCACGCGCACATCGACTCGGCCTGGCTGTGGCCGTTGCGGGAGACCGTACGCAAGTGCGCGCGCACCTTCTCCAACGTGACCGCGCTGATGGCTGACTACCCGGACTTCGTGTTCGCCTGCTCCCAGGCCCAGCAGTACGCGTGGATCAAGGACAACCACCCGGAGGTCTACCAGCGCGTCAAGGAGCGGGTCGCGAGCGGGCAGTTCGTGCCCGTTGGCGGCATGTGGGTGGAGTCGGACACCAACATGCCCGGCGGTGAGGCGATGGCCCGCCAGTTCGTGCACGGCAAGCGGTTCTTCCTGGAGGAGTTCGGGGTGGAGACCGAGGAGGTCTGGCTGCCCGACTCCTTCGGCTACAGCGCCGCGCTGCCCCAGCTGGTGAAGCTGTCCGGCTCGCGCTGGTTCCTCACCCAGAAGCTGTCCTGGAACCAAATCAACCGGTTCCCGCACCACAGCTTCTGGTGGGAGGGCATCGACGGCAGCCAGGTCTTCACCCACTTCCCGCCGGTGGACACCTACAACTCCGACCTGCTCGGCGCGGACCTGGCCCGGGCCAGCAGGCAGTTCTCCGAACACGGCCGGGCGACCCGCTCGCTGGTGCCCTTCGGCTACGGCGACGGCGGCGGCGGTCCCACCCGCGAGATGCTGGAGGCCGCCCGCAGGGTCGCCGACCTGGAGGGCTCGCCGCGGGTGACCATCGAGCCGCCCGCGAGGTTCTTCGCCGCGGCCGAGGCGGAGTACCCGGACGCCCCGGTCTGGTCGGGCGAGCTGTACCTGGAGAAGCACCGCGCCACCTACACCACGCAGGCCCGCACCAAGCAGGGCAACCGGCGCAGCGAGCACCTGTTGCGCGAGGCCGAGCTGTGGTCCACGGCCGCGTTGCTCGCGGGCGGTTTCGACTACCCGTACGAGGACCTGGACCGGTTGTGGAAGACCGTGCTGCTGCACCAGTTCCACGACATCCTGCCGGGCAGCTCCATCGCCTGGGTGCACCGCGAGGCCGAGATCACCTACGCGCAGGTCGCCAAGGAGCTCAAAGCGATCATCGACCGCGCGCTGACCACCTTGGCGGGTAACGGTTCCCACTCGATCGTCTTCAACGCCGCCCCGCACGGACGGTCCGGTGTGGACGGTCTCGGTGCCGATGTGCCGCGTGCCGAGGAGAACTCGGTGACCGCCGACCCTTCCTTGCTGGACAACGGGGTGCTACGGGTCCGCATCGACGAGCGGGGCCTGGTCACCTCCGTGCACGACCTGGTCGCCGACCGTGAGGTGCTGGCCCCCGGCGCCGTGGGCAACCTGCTCCAGTTGCACGTGGACATCCCCAACCAGTGGGACGCCTGGGACGTGGACCCGTTCTACCGCAACAACCTCGTGGACCTCACGCAGGTGGACGAGATCACCGTGCTCGACGAGGGCCCCGGGGTCGGTGCGGTCCGGGTGCGGCGGACCTTCGGGCAGTCCACCGTCACGCAGGTGCTGCGCCTGCGCGCCGGTCAGCGCCGCCTGGACGTGGCGACCGAGGTCGACTGGCAGGAGGTGGAGAAGTTCCTCAAGGTGGCGTTCCCGCTCGACGTGCACGCCGACCGGTCCACCTCGGAGACCCAGTTCGGTCACCTGCACCGGCCCACGCACGTCAACACCTCCTGGGACGCCGCCAAGTTCGAGATCTGCGCGCACCGCTGGGTGCACGTGGGCGAGCCCGGTTACGGCGTGGCCGTGGTCAACGACTCCACCTACGGGCACGACGTGACCCGGTCCACCCGGCCTGACGGCGGCACGACCACCACCGTGCGGCTCTCACTGCTGCGGGCGCCCCGCTTCCCGGACCCGCTGACCGACCAGGGCGTGCACCGGCTGTCCTACGCGCTGGTGCCCGGCGCGCAGATCGCCGACGCCGTGCGCGAGGGCTACCGGATCAACCTGCCGGAGCGGGTCGTCACCGGTGGCGCCGGGGTCGAACCCGTTGTCACCGTGGACAACCCGGCGATCGTGGTGGAGGCCGTGAAGGCCGCCGACGACCGGTCCGGTGACGTGGTGGTGCGGCTCTACGAGTCACTCGGCGGGCGGGCCAAGGCCACGCTGGGCACCTCGTTCGCGCTGACCGGGGCGCGGGAGACCGACCTGCTGGAGCGGCCGCTGAACGACCTGGACGTGGTCGGGGGCGGGGTCCCGCTCCAGCTGAGGCCCTTCCAGGTGCTCACGGTGCGGCTGAGCCGGTAACGCTGTGCCATGAAAGTGCCGTTCCTGGCGTCAGGTGCCAGGAACGGCACTTTCATGGCGAGTAGAGCTGCTCGATCTCGGCGGCGTACTTCTCGGCGATGGGTGCGCGGCGCAGGCGCAGCGTGTGGGTCAGCTCGGTGCCGCCGGGCCGCCAGCCGGTGGCGAGCACGGTGAACCGCTCAACTCGCTCCACAGTGGACAGACGTTCGTTGCCCGCCATGATCCCGGCCTCGACGGCGGCCAGCACGGCGGGGTCGGCGGCCCAGGTCTCGGGCTCCTCGGGCAGCCCGTTGTCGCGGGCGAAGGACTTCACGGCATCAGGGTCCAGCACGACCAGCGCCACGTTGTACGGCCGCCGGTCACCGATCACGGCGAGCTGCCCGATCAGCGGGCACTCGGCGCGCACGGCGGACTCGACGGCGGTCGGCGAGATGCTGTGGCCCTCGGCGTTGACGATCAGCTCGGCCTTGCGGTCCACGATCCGCACGTAGCCGTCCTCGTCGATGCTGGCGATGTCCCCGGTGTGCAGCCAGCCCTCGGGGTCGACCACCTCGGCGGTGCGCGCCGGGTCGTCCCGGTAGCCGCTGAGCAGCACCTCGCCGCGCACGAGCAGCTCCCCGTCGGCGGCCAGCCTCAGCTCGACCCCGGGCAGTGCCCTGCCCACGGTGCCGATCCTGTTGGCGTCCAAGGGGTTCATCGTGGCGAGTCCGCTCACCTCGGACATGCCCCAGCCCTCGATCAGGGGCACTCCCAGCGCGTTGACGAACTCCACGGTCTCCACGCTGATCGGCGCGGCCCCGCACAGCGCGACCCTGACCCGGTCGAAGCCGATCATCGCTCGTAACGGGGCGAGTACCCACTCGTCCAGCGCCCGGTAGCGCGACCAGAGTTCCTCGTCCTGCCTGCCGTGCCGGGCCACCTGCACGCCCAGTTCCACGGCCTCGCGCAGTGCGGAGCGGCGCACCGGGTCGGCCTCGCCCTGGATCAGCGCGTCCACGCTGGCGCGCAGCCGGTCCCAGACCTGCGGCACGGAACCGAGCACGGTGGGCCGGGTCTCCACCAGCGCGGGCAGCAGGGCCCGCCGGTCGGCCAGGCAGGTCACCTGCATGCCGGTCACGATCTGGCTGTAGTGCGTGCCCCAGCGGTCGGCCACGTGCGCCGCGGGCAGGAAGGACAGGATCCGGTCCCGCGGGCCCACGTCCAGCACGGCGTTGCTGCCCGCGACGGCGGCGAGCATCGCGCGGTGGCTCAGCTCCACGCCCTTGGGTGCGCCGGTGGTGCCCGCCGTGTAGATCAGCGTGAGCGCGTCCCGCGGCTCGACCGCGCGCCAGGTCTGCTCGAAGTCGAAGCCTCGCAGGCGACTGGTCTCCAGCTTGGCCAGCGAGGTGGTGCCCTCGGCCTCGCCGTCCACGCACACCACGTGCTCCACCGCGGTGCCCGCGCGCCCGGCCGTGACCTGCGGCAGGAACCGCTGCTCGCACACCACGACCCGGCTGCCCGCCTGGCCGACCAGGTCCTGCACCTGCTCGGGGGTGGAGGCGTTGTACAGCGAGAACGGGGTGGCGCCCAGGTGGAACGCCGCGGTGTCGACCAGGTGGAACTCGGGCCGGTTGCCCATCATCAGCGCCACGGTGTGCCCGCGCGCCACGCCCAGTTTGGCCAGGCCGGTGGCGATGCGGCGGACCCGCGCCGCGTACTCGCGCCAGGTGATGGCCACCGCGTCGGCGGGGGTGCGCAGTGCGACCAGCCTGGGGTGTCGGGCTGCGGTGGCCTGGAAGGCGCCGCACAGCGTCTCCGCCGGAGCCGACATCAATCCTCCTCGCCACACCGAGATGCCTGACGTTAACAGTTCGGCGGGCCGGTGTACCCGGTGACACAGCAGAGCAATCGTGATACAAAGAAACGGATTCGTCTCATCGGTTCGGGAGGCGTCATGACGGACACCGACCTGGTCGGCCCCCGCTCGTTGCACTGGCGCTACGGCGGGGACAACAGGGTGTTGTTGCTGCTGGTCAGGGCCGGTCTGCTGCAACTGATGCACCCGGGCCTCGGGGCAGGTGTTCGAGAACATTCGGACTTCTTCGGCGAGCCCTGGGAGCGCATCGTGCGCTCGGTGCCGGAGATCCAGGGCGTCACCTTCGACTGGCCCGAGGCGGAGGCCACCGCGAAGCGGATCACCGGCTACCACCACACCGTCAAGGGCACCGACGAGCAGGGCCGCCGCTACCACGCGCTGGACCCCGGCACGTACTTCTGGGCGCACGCCACGATCTTCGAGACGATGGTGCGCGCCATGGAACTGTTCGAGCGGCCCTTCACCGAGGCCGAGAAGGAACGGCTCTACCAGGAGACCCTGGCCGGGTACCGGCTCTACGGGGTCAGCATGCGGGACGTGCCCCGGGACTGGCCCGCCTTCGAGGCCTACCTCGACCACATGTGCCGCGAGGAACTGGAGATCACCCCGGTCGCCGAGGGGCTGATGGGCTTCGTGGACCACCCGCCGGAGACGATGCCCGGGGTGCCCGCCCCGCTGTACCGGCTGGGCCGCAAGCCGATGGGACGGCTGCTGTGGTGGGTCAGCGTGGGCACCCTGCACCCGGCGCTGCGCGAGCGCATCGGGCAGACCTGGACCGCGCGCGACGAGCGCAGGCTGCGGCTGTTCGCCAAGGTCGTCAAGGCGGTCTGGACCGTGCTGCCGCACCGGCTGCGCTACTCGCCGCGCTCCCGGGCCGCGATGCGCAGGGTGGCCGCCGCTGCCTGATAGCGTCGGTCGCACCATGGAACCGACGGTGGAAGACCTGATCCTCGACGCCGCCACGGAGGAGCTGCGCGACTACGGGTTGCGGCGCACCAATGTGGACAACGTCGCGCGCAGGGCCGGGCTGTCCAGGGCCACGGTGTACCGCCGGTTCGAGAGCAAGAACGCCTTGGTGCAGGCCGCGCTGGTGCGGGAGAGCTACCGGTTCTTCAGCGGCATCGTGGCCGAGATCGGCCCGCTGCCCACCGCCCGCGAGCGGCTCGTCGAGGGCTTCGTGGTGGGCCTGCGCTACGTGCGCACCGACGCGCTGCTGACCCGGCTGCTGGTCAGCGACCCGGAGGAACTGCTGCCGTACATGACCCTGCGCGCGGGCGGGGTCATCGCGGCGGCCAGCGAGTTCCTGGTGGCGCAGTACCGCGAGGCGGGCGGCCCGGAGCTGTCCGGCGGGCGGGACCCGCGCGTGCTCGCCGAGCTGCTGGTGCGGTTGGCGATCTCCTTCACCCTCAACCCCACCAGCGTGCTCGGGCTGGAGGACGACGAGTCGGTGCGCGCCTTCGCCACCGTCTACCTGGCACCGCTCATGGCGTGAGCGGGAGCCGCAGCGCGCCCGGTGCGGCCTCGGGCACCACGGGCCGGTTCGGCGCCACGGGGCCGATCCGCCGGTAGTCGGCGCCCAGCGGTGGCCGCGGATCGGGCTCGTCCTTGTTGGGCCACAACGCCATCGCGCGCTCGGCCTGGGCGGTGATCGTCAGCGAGGGGTTGACCCCGAGGTTGGCGGAGATCGTGGAGCCGTCCACCACGTGCAGGCCGGGATGGCCGTACAGGCGGTGGTACGGGTCGACCACCCCGGTCCCGGCGCTGTCCCCGATCGGGCAGCCGCCGATGAAGTGCGCCGTGGTCGGCATGTTCAGCAGATCGCCCCAGGTGCCGCCGGGCACCCCGTCCACGCGCCTGGCCACCTCGCGGGCCACCCGGTGGCCGATCGGGATCCAGCTCGGGTTCGGCTGCCCGTCGCCCTGCCGGGTGGTCATCTTCCTGCGCCCCAACAGGGTTCGCCGGGTGTAGGTGGTGATCGAGTTGTCCAGGGTCTGCATCACCAGCAGGATGATCGACCGCTCCGACCAGTGCCGCGGCGTGTGCAGCGCGGGCAGGTCACGCCAGTTGCGGGCCATCTGGCCCAGCCCGCGCAGCAGCCGTCTCGGCCCGCCGTCGACCATCATCGCCTGCATCAGCGCGAGCAGGTTGCTGTCGCGCCCGTAGCGCACCGGCTCCACGTGCGTGACCTCGTCGGGGTGGATCGAGGAGGTGATCGCCACGCCCCGGCTGTAGTCCACCTCGCCACCGCGGGCGCGCACGCCGATCACGGCCTCGGAGTTGGTGCGGCTCAGGTGCCCGAGCCGCCGCGAGATGTTCGGCAGCGAACCCCTGTCGCGCAAGCTGTGCAGCAGTCGCTGCGTGCCCAGTGCCGCCGAGGAGAACACCACCTGGTCGGCGGTGAACAGGGTCCGGCCCCTGCGCAGCTTCTGTCCAGTTCGGACGGTCGTGACGAGGTAACCGCCGCCCGCCCTCGGGCGCACGTCGCACGCCGTGGTCAGCGGGTGCACCACGGCGCCCGCCTTCTCCGCCAGGTACAGGTAGTTCTTCGGCAGCGTGTTCTTCGCGTTGTGCCGGCACCCGGTCATGCACTCGCCGCAGAGCTGGCACCCGGTGCGTCGCGGGCCCACCCCGCCGAAGAACGGGTCCTCGGCCTCCTGCCCGGCCCGCTCCCCGAAGTAGACGCCGACCGGTGTGCGCCGGTAGGTCCTGCCCACACCCATGTCCTCGGCCACCGCCCGCAGCACCCGGTCGGGCGCCGTCGTCGCCGGGTTCTCCACCACGCCCAGCATGCGCTTGGCCTGGTCGTAGTACGGGGCCAGCTCGGCACGCCAGTCGGTGATGTGCGCCCACTGCGCGTCCCGGTAGAACGGCTCCGGCGGCTCGTACAGGGTGTTGGCGTAACCCAGGGAACCGCCGCCCACCCCGGCCCCGCTGTAGACCAACACGTCGCGCAGGGCGGTGATGCGCAGGATGCCGTAACAGCCCAGGCCGGGCGCGAACAGATAGTCCCGGACGTGCCAGGAGTTCTTGGCGTAGTTGGAGTCCTCGAACCGGCGGCCCGCCTCCAGCACGCCGACCCGGTAGCCCTTCTCGGTCAGCCGCAGCGCCGTGACGCTGCCGCCGAACCCGGAGCCGATCACGAGGACGTCGTAGTGGACCATCGCGGATCACCTCGCAGGGTGGCGCCGAGCAGTCGGCGGACCGGTGCCCGCAGCTCGGCGGAAGTCTTGCCGTACAGGGGGATGACCGGGTCCAGCCCGGGCTCGAACGGGGCGAGCGCCAGCTGTGGCAGCACCATCACCAGCATCGCCAGCACGATCTCCAGATCCGTGTCGGCGGGCAGTTCACCCACCTGGCGGGCCTGCTCCAGCAAGGGCCGCAGACCTTCGCCGTACATGCGGTGCACGGGCGTGCGCACGGCCGCCCGCACGGTGGGGTCCATCTCCAGCATGGTGGCCGCGGTGACCCCGCGCTGCACCGGGTGGCTGCCGAAGTAGTCGATCCAGGCCATCACCCCGTCGAGCAGGAACTCGGCGAACGGGCGGCCCGCCGGGAGCACGAGCCAGGGCTGCATGGCCGCGCGCACCTGTGCCGCGACGTGTTCGGTGACGTGCGCGTAGAAGTCGAACTTGTCGGTGAAGTACTGGAACAGCGAGCCCTTCGCCACGCCGGCGTTGCGGGCGATGACGTTCAGGCTGCCCGCGGAGTAGCCGTGGGCGCCGAACTCGGCCATCGCGGCGTCGAGCACCCGTTCGCGGCGCTCGACCTCGAGGTTGTGCCAGGTGCTCGTCGGCATGACCACCAGGTCACCACGGGGCCGGACCCCTGTCAACAGGGCGTGCACCGTACGGGGGGTTGTTGTTGACAGTGCTGGTCAACCGGGTCGATGCTGCGCAATGACCACCTGGTCATAACCTCGACGGGGAGGCGGCGCATGGGCGAGGTCTGCATCATCGGGGCGGGGTCCTCCGGCATCGCGGCCTGCCAGGTGCTCGCCGAACGCGGCATCGGCTTCGACTGCTTCGAGGTCGGCTCCGAGGTGGGCGGGAACTGGCGGTACGGCAACGACAACAACATGTCCTCGGCGTACCGGTCCCTGCACATCAACACCTCTCGCCAGCTGATGCAGTACGCCAGCTACCCGATGCCCGAGGACCTGCCCGCCTATCCCAGCCACTTCCAGATCGCGCGCTACTTCGACGACTTCGTCGACCACTTCGGGCTGCGCGAGCGGATCACCTTCCGCACCGAGGTCACCGCCGTGCGGCCCGCACCGGGCGGGGGCTACGAAGTCACCACGCGGCAACGGGATTGCGGCACCGAGCACACCGAGCACTACCACTCGGTGCTGGTCGCCAACGGCCACCACTGGAACCCGCGCTGGCCCGATCCGGCCTTCCCCGGGGCCGACACGTTCACCGGGGAGCAGGTGCACTCCCACCACTACCGCGAGTTCCAGCCGTACGTGGGCAAGCGCGTGCTGGTACTGGGCATCGGCAACTCCGCCTGCGACATCGCGGTGGAGACCTCGCGCGTGGCGGAGCGGACCTTCCTGGCGATGCGGCGCGGGGCACACATCCTGCCCAAGTACCTGTTCGGCGTGCCCACCGACCACCTCACCACCTCGCCGGTGGCCAAGGGCCCGTTCTGGTTGCGGCGGCTGACCCTGCGCCTGCTGCTCGCGGTGGCGCGCGGCAGGGTCACCGGCTTCGGCCTGCCCGAGCCGGACCACAAGGTGCTCTCGGCCCACCCGACGATCTCCGACGACCTGCTGACCCGCCTGGGCCACGGGGACATCGCCGTGCGGCCGAACATCGCCCGGTTCGAGGGCGACACCGTGCACTTCGTGGACGGCTCCAGCGAGCGGATCGACGTTGTCGTGTACTGCACCGGGTACCGGATCACCTTCCCGTTCCTGGACGAGTCGGTGATCACCAGCGCGGACAACGAGGTCGCGCTGTTCCACCGGGTCGTGCCCCCGGACCACCCCGGGCTGTACTTCCTGGGCCTGATCCAGCCCCTCGGCGCGATCATGCCGCTGGCCGAGGCCCAGTCGCACTGGATCGCCGACCTGATCCAGGGCCGGGTCCGGCTGCCCGGCACCGCGGCCATGCACCGGGAGATCCGCGAGTACCGGGCCGCGCTGCGGCGCCGCTACGTCAGCTCCAAGCGGCACACCATCCAGGTCGACTTCCTGGACTACCTCGCCGAGCTGCGCAGGGCCCGTGCGGTTGACAGCCGCCCGAAGCCGTCGGTTACCGTCCAGTAATGCTGGAAGATGAGAAGCTCGTGTCCCTGTCCGTCGAGGTCAGGGGACACGTCGCCGAGGTCACGCTGCTCGGGCCCGGCAAGGGCAACGCCATGGGGCCGGACTTCTGGCGCGAGCTGCCGCTGGTGTTCGGCGCCCTGGACGCCGACCCGCAGGTCCGCGCGGTCGTGCTGACCGGCAGCGGCAAGCACTTCTCCTACGGGCTGGACCTGCCCGCCATGATGCCCAGCTGGGCCGAGCTGCTGGGGGACGGCGCGCTGGCCGAGCCGCGCACCCGCTTCCTGGACGACCTGCGCCGCCTTCAGCAGGCCGTCACCTCGGTCGCGGCCTGCCGCAAGCCGGTGATCGCCGCGGTGTCCGGCTGGTGCATCGGCGGCGGGGTGGACGTGGTCGCCGCCGCCGACATCCGGGTGGCCAGCGAGGACGCCAAGTTCAGCGTGCGCGAGGTCAAGGTGGCCATCGTCGCCGACCTGGGCAGCCTGCAGCGGCTCGCCGGCATCATCGGCGAGGGCCATCTGCGGGAGCTGGCCTTCACCGGCAAGGACGTGGACGCCCGCCGCGCCGAGCGGATCGGCCTGGTCAACGACGTGTACCCGGACCAGGAGGCCACGCTGCGGGCCGCGCGCGAACTGGCCGCCGAGATCGCCGCCAACCCGCCGCTGGTGGTGCAGGGCGCCAAGGACGTGCTCGACGCCGTGCGGGGCCCGCAGGTCGCCGCCGGTCTGCGCTACGTCGGCGCCTGGAACGCCGCGTTCCTGCCCAGCAAGGACCTGGGCGAGGCCGTGCAGGCCTTCGTCGAGCGCCGCCCGCCGGAGTTCCAGGGCCGCTGAGAACGGGACTCGTCGCCCTGTGGGCGGGACTCGCCGGCTTCGTGCCCGCGAGTCCCGCCCACAACCGCGCGAGTCCCGCCCTGCGGCGCGTGAGTCCCGCTCTCAGGCGCACGAGTCCCGCTCAGCCGCCCGCGAGTCCCGCTCTTGAGCGTGCGAGTCCCGCCCTGCCGCCTGCGAGTCCCGCTCTGGTGCCTGCGAGTCCCGCCCTGCCGTGCGCTCGCCGCGGCCAACTCGTCAGGACTCCCACTCCTCGGCCAGCACCGCGTAGACCAGCTCGTCGCACCACTCGCCCTTGACGAACTCGTTGCGCACGAAATGCGCCTCGCGCCGCATCCCGAGCCGTTCCATCAGGCCCGAGGACGCGGTGTTGCGCGCGTCGCAGCGGCCGATGATCCGGTGCAGACCGTGGTCGTGGAAACCAGAACGCAGCACGGCCCGCGCTGCCTCCCCGGCGTAGCCCCGGCCGTGGTGCGCCGGGTGGAACACGAACCCGATCTCACCCGTCCGGTGCTCGGCGCTGACCAGGGCGACCTGCACGTCACCGATCAGCTCCCCGGTCTCGCGCAGCACGACCGCGTGCTCGACCACGGCGTGCTCGGCCTCGCCGCTGGCCGGTTCCAGCGAGGTCCGCAGGATGCGCAACCGCAGCGCCTCGCGCACCTCCTGCTCGGAGCGGGGTTCGTAGTACAGGTACCGCGTGACCTCGGGGTCGGACTGGACCGCCCGCAGGCCCTCGAAGTCGTCCTCGGTGAAGGCGCGCAACAGCAGGCGCTCGGTCTCGATCGGCCGCACTCATCCCCCCAGTGCCTGGCCCACCACCTCCCGGGCCTCCTGCTGGATCGTGGCGAGGTGCTCGGGGCCGGTGAAGCTCTCAGCGTAGATTTTGTAAACGTCCTCAGTACCCGAAGGACGGGCCGCGAACCAGCCGTTTTCCGTGACGACCTTGAGCCCGCCCAGCGCCGCACCGTTGCCAGGAGCGCTGGTCAGCCGCGCCGTGATCGGGTCGCCCGCGAGCTCGGTCGCGGTCACCGCCTCGGGGGACAGCTTGCCCAGCGCGGCCTTCTGCTCGCGGGTCGCCGGTGCGTCCACCCTGGCGTAGGTCGGGGCGCCGAAGCGCTCGGTCAGCTCCACGTACCGCTGGCTGGGCGAGGCACCGGTGACCGCGGTGATCTCCGCCGCGAGCAGGCAGAGCAGCAGCCCGTCCTTGTCGGTGGTCCAGACCTGGCCGTCGCGGCGCAGGAACGAGGCGCCCGCGCTCTCCTCCCCGCCGAAGGCCACCGAGCCGTCCAGCAGGCCGGGCACGAACCACTTGAAGCCCACCGGCACCTCGACCAGCCGCCTGCCCAGGCTCGCGGTCACCCGGTCGATCATTGAGGAGCTGACCAGGGTCTTGCCCACGACTGCCGCCGCCGACCAGCCGTCCCGGTGGCGGAACAGGTAGTCGATGGCCACGGCGAGGAAGTGGTTCGGGTTGAGCAGACCGGCGTCGGGGGTGACGATGCCGTGCCGGTCGGCGTCCGCGTCGTTGCCGGTGGCCAGGTCGAACTCGGCGCGCCGGGAGATCAGCGAGGCCATCGCGCTCGGCGAGGAGCAGTCCATCCGGATCTTGCCGTCCCAGTCCAGGGTCATGAACCGGAACGTGCCGTCCACCAAGGGGTTCACCACGGTCAGGTCCAGCCCGTAGCGATCGGCGATCTCCGACCAGTAGGCAACGCTGGCCCCGCCCAACGGGTCCGCGCCGATCCGAACGCCCGATGACCGGACCGCCGCCAGGTCCACGGCCTCGGCCAGGTCGCCGACGTAGGCGTCGAGGAAGTCGTAGGTCCCGGTGGTGTCGGCCGCACGTGCCCTGCCGTAGGGGATGCGGCGCACGCCCTTGAGGTCCTGGGCCAGCAACTCGTTGGCGCGGTCCTGGATCCAGCGGGTGATGTCGGTGTCGGCCGGTCCGCCGTTGGGCGGGTTGTACTTGAAGCCGCCGTCACGCGGCGGGTTGTGCGAGGGGGTGATCACCACGCCGTCCGCGGTGTCGCGGCCCCGCGCGTTGTGCACCAGGATCGCCCGGGACAGCGCCGGGGTGGGCGTGTAGCCGTCCCTGCTGTCGACCAGCACGCGGACCCCGTTGGCGGCGAACACCTCCAGCGCGGAGACGAACGCGGGCTCGGACAGCGCGTGCGTGTCCTTGCCCAGGAACAGCGGGCCGTCGATGCCCTTGCCCGCGCGGTACTCGCAGATCGCCTGGCTGGTCGCCAGGATGTGGTTCTCGTTGAAACCACAAGCGAACGAGGAGCCCCGGTGCCCGGAGGTGCCGAAGGCCACGCGCTGCTCGGCCACGGCCGGATCGGGTTGGTCGCGGTAGTACGCGGTCACCAGTTTCGCGAGGTCGACCAGGTCTGATGGGCTTGCGAGCTGGCCGGCCCTGGGGTCCACGGACATCAACGCTCCTCGGCATCGGTGATCGACGCGCGCATTGTCTCACCCAGCTGGCGGTTTCCCAGGCACCCCGCGATGCAATCAGGTATTCGGGGCAACCGGGGGCAGTGATTGAGGACGGGCATGACAGGATCAGGACCGGGGCGGCGTGGCCGCGCCACCATCGAGGACGTGGCCAGACTGGCGGGTGTGTCCCGGCAGACGGTTTCCCGTGCGGTCAACGACATGGCGGAGATAACCCCCAGCACCAAGCAGCGGGTGCTGGAGGCCGTGCGCACCCTCGGGTACCGGCCGAGCAGGTTCGCGCGCGGACTGGTCAAACAGGACACCACCACCGTCGGGCTGATCATCTCCGACCTGGTGAACCCCTTCTTCCCCGAGGTGGCCGCCGGGGTGCTGGCCGCGGCCGAGAACCGGGGCTGGCACGTGGTCGTGTGCGACACCCAGTACCGGCTGGACAAGGAGCTGAGCGCGCTGGAGGTGCTGGCGCACCAGGCCGACGCGATCGTGGGCTACCTGGGCAGCCCCGACGAGGTGCTGGAGCGGCACGCCGCCGGGGTGCCGCTGGTGCTGCTGGAGCGGTCCAGCCAGTCGCCGCGGCTCGGGTCGGTGGGCATCGACGTGGAGGCCGGGGTCCGTGCGGGCATGCGCCACCTGGTGTCCAGCGGGCACACCCGCATCGGCATGCTCGACGGGGCGCCCTACCCCGCGCAGAGCGCGCAGAACGACAGACGGCTGCACTTCCTGACCGTGGCCGAGGAGTTCGGGCTGCCGGTGGACCAGCACTGGGTGCACGTGTGCGACCAGTCCGTGCTGGGCGGGTTCACCGCGATGGACGAACTGCTCACCGAGCACCCCGACACCACCGCCGTGTTCGCGTTCAACGACCTGATCGCCGTCGGCGCCGTGCAGGCCGCGCGCCGCCGTGGCCGCGGCGTGCCCGAGGACTGCGCGGTGCTCGGCTTCGACGGGCTGCAACTCGGGGAGCTCATCGACCCGCCGCTGACCACCCTGCACATCGACAAGCGCCGACTCGGCGAGCTCGCCGTGGAGCAGGTCGCGCTGATCCTCGCCGACCGCGCCCCCAGCCCCGCCCAGCGCCCCGTGGTGCGCCCCCAGCTGGTGGTCCGCCGCTCGGCGTGATCGCCGCTCTACCGATGAACATCCCCCGCCACTCCCAGGGGGGCGACCCCGGTACCAGTCTACCGCCCACCCCCGACAGTTGATCTTCGCCAAGATCCACATGTGGATAAGTCGGCGCCGGTGGACAACCCGGTCGGACCTGTCGTCAAGGGCACCTTCGAGACGCTGAACGTCTCGAAGGTGCCCTTCGTGACGGCGCGGCGGCGCCCGGTGGCGACCCGGCCCGGTGGTGCGGCGGCGCCCCGCCAGTGTCGCGAAGGTGCCGTTCAGGGCGGTCAACGTCCCAAAGGGCACCTTCGTGACGGCGCGGCGACCCCGCCCACCAGCACAACCGGGGGTTGACCGGGTCGGCGGGCGGCCGACCAGGTATGGATTAGGGCATGAGGCGTGTGTTCGACGCGGTGCTGGACCGGTTCGCGGCGGCCGACCCCGGCGCGATCCGGCTGCGCATGGCACTGCGCACCCTGGTCAGCGTGGTGCTGGCCATCGGCGTGCTGGCGCTGACCGGCCAGGCGATCACCGCGGTCATGCTGGGCACGATCGTGGCGATGATGTCGGCGATGTCGGTGAACGACGCGAGCACCGGGGCCAAGGCGGTGACCTTCCTGCTGCTGCCGGTCGCGGCGGGCGTGTCGATCACGGTCAGCGCGTTGCTGGAGCCCTTGCCGACCGTGGCCGACCTGGTCTTCCTGGTGATCATCTTCATCGCGGTGTACCTGCGCAGGTACGCCCCGCGCGGGTTCGCGGTGGGCATGGTCGCCTTCATGACCTTCTTCTTCTCGCTGTTCATCCACGCGGTGCCCAGCCAGCTGCCGCAGCTGCTGCTGGCGATCGGGGTGGCGCTGGCCTGCTCGGCGCTGGGCCACTTCGTGCTGCTGCCGCGCAGGCCGCGCCTGGTGCTGCGCCGCGTGGTGGCGGCCTTCCGCGCGCGCATGGGGCAGCTGGTGGAGGCGGTGGCGCACCTGGTGGAGGCCCCCGACGAGCGGCGCCAGGAGGTGCTGCGGCTCAGGGTGACCCGGCTGCACGAGTGCGCGCTGATGATCGAGGCGGAGCTGGCGAGCCTGGTCGGTGAGGACCAGTTCGAGGCGTGGCAGACCGACGTGGTGGACGTGGAGCTGGCGGGGGAGCGGCTGGCGGTGGCCGCGCGGCGGGCGGTGTGCGTGCAGCTGCCGCCGCAGGTGCGGGCGGCCCTGGTGGCCGAGCTGTACGAGTTGCGGCGGCTTGCCGGTCGGGACCCGCGCCCGGCGATGGCCTTCGAGGACGAGCTGTCCATGGACCGGCTCACCGACTACGGCCGCATGCTCGACGCCCTGGACGGCGGACCGGCCGTCAACGGCCTGCGCCGCGCCGTGCGGGAGCTGGCGGTGAGCATCACCAGCGCGCGCCGCGAGCTGGAGACCGACCTGCCGCCCGCGCTGGAGGCGGACAAGCCGGAGGAGGCGGGCAGGCACCGCAGTGTCGAGGAGCAGGACGAGCCGGAGGAGCAGGCCGAGGGCTCGACCGGGCTGCGGCTGACCACCAGGCAGGCGATCCAGGCGACCGTGGGCGCGGGCCTGGCGATCCTGGGCGGGGAGCTGCTGTCCGAGCAGCGCTGGTACTGGGCGGTGATCACGGCCTTCCTGGTGTTCGCGAACACGACCTCGCGCGGGGACATCCTCATCCGCGGGTTCCGCCGCACCGTGGGCACCCTGCTGGGCATCCTCGCGGGCATGGTGGCGGCCACCCTGGTCGCCGGGCACGCCCAGCTGATCCTGGTGCTGATCGTGGGCTGCGTGTTCCTCGGCGTCTACGTGGTCCAGGTCTCCTACGGCCTGATGACCTTCTTCATGACGATGATGCTCGGCCTGCTCTACAGCCTGCTGGGGACCTTCACCCCGGAGCTGCTGGTGCTGCGCCTGGAGGAGACGGCCATCGGCGCGGTGGCGGGCGGGCTGGCGGCGGTGCTGGTGCTGCCCACGCGGACGCGGGCCACGATCCGCTCGGACGTGGCCGAGGTGCTGCGCGGGCTGCGCGAGTTCGTGGACCACTCGGTGGGCCTGCTGCGCGAGGCCGAGGCGGTGGACCTGATCGACCAGACCAGGGAGATCGACAAGCGGTTCGCGGAGCTGCGCAAGGCCGCCGAGCCGATGGTGCACGTGATCAGCCCCTACCGGGCGCAGCGCAGCGACCTGCGCCGCCTGCTGACCCTGTTGGCCAGCTGCACCTACTACGCGCGCAGCCTGGCCGCCAACGCCGAGCCCGCCCTGCTGGCCGGGGACGAGCGGCTGCCCAGGACCGGGCAGCGCATCGCGGGCAACCTGGACCGGCTGATCGCGGCGCTGGACCCCGACACCGAGCAGGCGCCCCGCGAGGTGGTCGCGGGCGACAGCCTGACCAGCCACGTGCGGCCCAGGCACCTCGCCGAGGACCCGGCCGAACCGGACGAGGCGGCGGCCCGGCTGGTCACCGCGGCCTTCGACCACCTCGACGAGCTGGTCCTCGCGCTGGGCCGCCCGCTCGGGCTGGAGGCCGACGCGGCCACCGAGCCCAGTGAGGACACCGACACCACCACCGCCCGGCTGCTCGGCCAGGTCCGCGACGACCGGGGCAGGCCGCTGGCCGAGGCCGCGCTGACCCTGGTCGACCAGCGGGGCCGCCAGGTCGGCCGGTCCAGCCCCGCCGACGACGGCAGGTACCGCATCGAGGTGCCCGCGACCGGCACGTACCTGCTGGTGGCCTCCAGCCCCGGCAGGCAGCCCACCGCCGACCTGGTCACCCTCGGCGCGGGCCCGCACACCCGCGACGTCGTGCTCATCCGGGATCCTGAGGCGTGGCAAGGGGAAGCTTCGTGACGACCAAGCGTGGCAGCAAGAAGCAGGCCAAGCGCGAGCGGAACCCGGCGGCCCTGCCCGAGCTGAGCGCGGCGGAGCTCGCGGCCGAGTTCCTCGCTGACAACGAGGTCCGGGACGAGGAGGTCGTGGACCTGATCATCGAGCACGGCTTCGAACGGCTCGGGCACCCGCTCGCCGTGAGCCCCCGGGGACTGCGCGACCTGGTGTCCTGGGCCGTCAACGGGGAAGCCGTGTACGAGGAGATCGCCGCGCTGCCGGAAGTACTGCCCCGGTGGGCGGAATGGGCCGCGCGGCGGGGCCGACTGTCCGAAGAGGACAGAACGGAACTGGTGGAGCAGCTGCCCTACATCACGGCCCGGTGCGAGCAGGAGGTCGAGGAGTTCCGGCACGCGGTGCACTCGTTCCAGTCCTACTTGGACGGTGTGGATCCCGGTGACGCCGAGGCGGTGGCCGAGGCGGTCGCACGCCGGGGCTTCGCGGTACCGCAGGAGCCGACCTCGCTCGACCCCGCCGACGAGGAGGACCGCGGCCTGCTGGTGCGCTCCCGCGAGTCCGAGCCGGCGGCCGAGGCGGTCGCGAACCAGTTGTGGCACAACGACCCGCCGCAGGTGTGGCAGGCCGCGCAACGGCTGTTGGACGCGGGCGTGGACCGGGACGCGGCGTTCCGGCTGCTGGCGCGGACCCTGCGGCAGCACCCGGACCGGTACGTGCAGGCGCTCGCCGAGCTAGGGCGCTGACTCGCCCCGCACCGACTCCAGTTGCGCGGTGATCGCCGCCATGATCCGCTCGTTGGCCTCGCGCACCACGGCCGCGGTCGGCTCCAGCCCGTACAGGTCCGACAGGTCGACCGGCGGGCCGGCCTGCACGCCGATCGCCTTGCGCGGCAGCAACTTCGGGAAGTAGACCTTGCGCGGAAGCAGGTGTTGGGTGCCCCAGTGGCCGATCGGCACCACCGGCGCGCGGGTGGCCAGCGCCAGCCGTGCGACCCCGCTCTTGGCCTGGGCCACCGAGGGCCAGCCGTGGGGATCACGGGTGAACGTGCCCTCGGGGAAGAACAGCACGCACTGCCCGTCCTCGATCGAGCGGACCGCGTCCCGGTAGGCGTCGGTGGCCTTCGTGCTGCCGCGGTGCACCGGGATGTGCTTGCCGGAGCTGAGCACCCAGCGCACCACGGGGATGCGCCACAGGCTCGCCTTGGCCAGGTAGCGCGGAATCCGCCCGTGCGAGAGCACGTACGCCGTCACCGTGACCGGGTCGGCGAAGGACAGGTGGTTGCTGGCCACCAACACCGGGCCGCTGCTGGGCAGGTGCTGGCCGCCGCGCCAGCTGGACCTGGTGAACACCATGACGAACGGCCACAGCAGGTCGATCGCCAGGCTGAACCAGAAACCGCGGCCACGCCGGGGCAGGCGGGCCGTCAGCGCGAGCTTGGCCCGCACCCCTCTCGGCGCGGTGTCGACCTCTCCGGGAACCAGCACACCCTACTTTCGCACGGGGCTCGTCCCGCGGTTCTCACCCCCGGGGGTGCCATGAAAGTGCCGTTCCTGGCGTTCAACGCCAGGAACGGCACTTTCATGGCACTGGGGCTCAGGTCGCCGACCGGGCCAGGTCCGGGCGTGCCGAGCCCGCACGGCGCACCGAGCCGCCGGTGATCCGGTCGGCGGCCAGCCTGCCGGAGATCAGTACCGGCGGGATGCCCACCCCCGGGGTCGTGCCGCACCCGGCGAGCACCACGTTGTCGATGCCGCGGATCAGGTTGCGCGGCCGGAACGGCCCGGTCTGCGCGAAGGTGTGCGCCGCGGCGAAAGGCGTGCCCGCGGCCAGCCCCATGTCCGCCCAGTCGGCGGGGGTCAGCAGCCGCTGCACGCGCACGGAGGAGTCGAAGCCGGTGAGCCCGCGCCGCTCCAGCTCGGCGACCAGCTCGTCCCGGTAGGCGGGCCCGACCCGCTCCCAGTCGATCGGCCCGCGCTCGAGGTTGGGGCAGGGCGCGAGCACGGACAGCAGGTGCCTGCCCTCGGGCGCCAGCGAGGGATCGGTCAGCGTGGGCGTGCTGATCAGCAGCGAGGGGTCGCTCATCAGCCGTCCGGTGCTGGTGATCTCCTCGAAGGTGCGCCGCCAGGCCGCGCCGAAGGAGAGGGTGTGGTGCGCCAGTTGCGGCCACGCCCGGTCGACCCCGGCGTGCAGCACCACCGCGGAGGGCGACCAGCGCAGCGGGGCCAGCCGCCGGGGCATGTAGCCCAGCAGCCGGTACGAGGCGAGCAGGTCCGGGGTCAGCACGACGGCGTCGCAGGGGATGCGCTCCCCGTGCGTGGTGCGCACGGCGGCCACCCGGGAGCCGATCCGCTCCAGCCAGGCCACCGAGGTGCCGTACCGGAACTCCGCGCCGGCCCTGGCGGCCGACCCGGCCATGGCCTCGGGCACCGCGCGCATGCCGCCGCGCGGGAACCACACCCCGGCCACGGTGTCCATGTACGCGATCACGGCGTACGCGGCCAGCGCCCGCTCCGGCGCCACCCCGGCGTAGAGGGACTGGAAGGAGAACAGCCGCCGCAGCCGCCGGTCGCTGACGAAGCCGCCGATCTTGGCGCCGAGGCTGCCGAAGGCCCCCATGCCGACCAGTTTCGCCAGCGAGGGGCCCACCAGGTCCAGCGGGGAGTCGAAGTTGGCACCGATGAAGCGGTCCCGCTCCACCTGGTACAGCTCGGTCAGCCAGCGGCGCAGCCTGCGGTAGCCCTGGGCCTCGGTGGGCCCGGCCACCCGCCGCACCTCGGCCTCCATCGCCTCGGCCTCGCTGTGCACCTGGATGCTGCTGCCGTCCGGGAACTGGGCCAGGTACGCCGGGTGCAGCGCGACCAGGTCCAGCCGCCGCGACAGCGAGTCGCCGACGGCGTGGAACGCCTCGTCCAGCAGCTCCGGCATGGTCAGCACGGTGGGCCCGGTGTCCAGCCGGTAGCCCTCCAGGTCCAGCTGGCCCGCACGGCCCCCGGGCACCCGGTCCCGCTCGATCAACGTCACCTGGCGGCCCGCGCCCAGCAGGTGCAGCGCGGCGGACAGCCCGGCCAGCCCGGCGCCCACGACCACCACGTGGTCGGTGCGCCCCTTGACGGTCCTGGTCATGGCGTCAGTGAGTACGTCGCGTCGCGGCCACCGCCAGCGCGGCCAGTCTGCTCTCGGCGGGCTCCGCCAGCTCGGTGGCCCGCAGCGTGGCCAGCGCCCGCTCGGTCAGCTCGCCGATCCTCGCCTCCACGGCGTCCACCGCGCCCAGTTCCACCAGCAGTTCCCGCACCGCGTCCACCCCCGGCTCGTCCAGGTCGGCCCGCCCGATCGCCTCCCGCAGGGCCCGCGCCCGCGCGTGCTGCCCGCCCTGCTCGGCCCGGGTCAGCCCGAGCGAGACCAGCAGGGTGCGCTTGCCCTCGCGCAGGTCGTCGCCCGCTGGCTTGCCGGTGACCTCGGGGTCGCCGAACACGCCGAGCAGGTCGTCACGCAGCTGGAAGGCCAGCCCGATGTCCACCCCGAACCGGCGCAGCCCGTCGACCAGTTCCGGCCCGGCACCGGCCAGGGCCGCGCCCAGGTGCAGCGGCCGCTCCACGGTGTAGGCGGCGGTCTTGAGCCGGTCCACCCGCAGCGCCGCCTCCGGGGAGGAGTCGGCGCGCGCCTGGGTCAGCACGTCCAGGTACTGCCCGGCGAGCATCTCGGTGCGCATCGCACGCCACGGCCCGGCCGCCCTGTCCAACTGGGCACCGCTCAGACCGGACTCGCGGAGCATGTCGTCGGCCCACGCCAGCGCGAGGTCGCCGAGCAGCACGGCGGCGGCCTGGCCGAACCGTTCCGGGGCACCCGCCCAGTCGTTGGCCCGGTGCCGCTGGGCGAAGGCCACGTGCACCGTGGGCGAGCCGCGGCGCACCGCGGAGGCGTCCATCAGGTCGTCGTGCACCAGGGCGCAGGCCTGGATCAGTTCCAGCGCGCTGACCGCGCGCACCACCGCCTGGGTCTGCGGGCCGGACGGGTCCCCGCCCGCGCCCCGCCAGCCCCACCAGGCGAAAGTCGGCCGGATGCGCTTGCCGCCGCCGAGCACGAAGGTCGCCAGCGCGTCCACGGCGACCCCGAAGCTGTCCTCGATCCGCGCCGCCTCCGTGCGCCGCCCGCCCAGGTAGTCCACGAGCGCGCGCTCCACGTTGTCCAGCAGCGCGGTGTCCTGCGGGTGCGGTTCGGGCGCTGAGGCCGCCTGCGGCGCGACCGGCCGGACCTCGGCCCGGGCCGCGTCGAGGGTGCCCGGCTTACTCATGCCCAAACCTCCGAGTGAACGATGGGGGAGTCCCTACAAACAGTACGTGCCACCCCGCAAGGGGTGCTGCCGGAGGCACTGCTCCCTCTACTGTTGACCACATGACGTCGGTGGTCGAGCGGCTCAGCGGGCCAAGGCCCGTGTTCTCCGTGGAGTTCTTCCCGCCACGGGACGCCGCGGACGAACAACAGCTGTGGCTGGCGATCCGCCAGCTCGAAGGCCTGGATCCTGCGTTCATGTCGGTCACCTACGGTGCGGGCGGTTCCAGCAGGGACCGGACGATCCGCACCACGGGCCGTGTGGTGCAGGAGACCTCGCTGCTGCCCATGGCGCATCTCACAGCGGTGGACCACTCCGTGGCCGAGCTGCGCAACGTGATCGGCTGGTACGCGGCGGTCGGCGTGCGCAACGTGCTGGCGGTGCGCGGGGACCCGCCCGGCGACCCCAACGGCGAGTGGGTCAAGCACCCGCAGGGCCTGACCTACGCCGAGGAGCTCGTGCGGCTGGTGCGCGACCTCGGCGACTTCTGCGTGGGCGTCTCGGCCTTCCCGTACGGCCACCCGCGCTCGCAGGACCTGGACACCGACACCGAGTACCTGGTGCGCAAGTTCCGCGCGGGCGCGGACTTCGCCATCGCCCAGCTGTTCTTCGAGGCCGAGGACTTCCTGCGGCTGCGCGACCGGATGGCGGCGAAGGGCTGCGACTCCCCGCTGCTGCCCGGCATCCTGCCGCTGACCACGGTGCGCACCCTGCGCAAGACGGTGGAGCTGTCCGGGGCCCAGGTGCCGGCCTCGATCGCGCGCAGGCTGGACCCGTTGCAGGACGACCCGGTGGCCTTCCGCGCGGAGGGCATCGACATCGTCACCGAGCTGTCCCAGCGGCTGATCGACGAGGGCGTGCCGGGCGTGCACTTCTACACCTTCAACCGCTCCAAGGCCACCACTGAGGTCGTCGGCAGGCTTGGGCTGTTGCCCGCACGGGCCTGAATCGCCGAAAACAATCATTCGGGCGGGTGACACACCATTGTGTTACCCGCCCGATTTCGTAGCGACACGCCCACGGATCAGGTCATCACTCAATAGGAGTATCGAGGGCGCGGAATTCTGTTGAATGACGGTAGTTTGCCTCCCGGGCGAGTTTCGCCCCGATGGAGACTTGCTACTCAAGGAGTGTGGAGTCCGTGCTGAAGAAAGCCGGAATGATCGCTGGCGTCGCCGCCGGTCTGATGATCGTTGGTTCGCCGGCGTTCGCGGGCACCCCCGGCCACGACCTGGTCATGCACGACGGTGGGGACACCCAGGTGACCCACTACTTCCCGATCCAGATCGTGGACAACCACGTCCCGGTGTCCAGCGAGGAGTACGTGGACGGTGGCGAGGGCCACGCCAACGCCTCCAACGTGATGGGCGGTGGCGGCGACCTGCAGGAGACCGACTACCTGCCGGTCCAGATCGCGGGCAACACCCTGCCGATCAGCAGCTTCCTCGACTACGTCGGCTCCCCGGCCGCGAACAGCTCGAACACCGCTGGCTGATTTCCGCGGCAGAAAAACGGGGCGGCGCCACACTGTGGCGCCGCCCCGTTTTTCGTTTCGATTTCACCGCCGGGTCGCGGCCACCCGCCGGGCCCGCAGCGCGCGCCGGTGTGCCAGCACCGCCAGCCCGCCGACCACCGCCACCGAGGCCACCAGCACCCCGGCCACCAGCACGCTCCAGCGCAGCCACTCGGCGGTGGCCAGGGTGGACAGGTCCGAGGTGGCCGCCAGCGCGGTGACCGCGCCCGCCTTGGGCTGCCAGTTGACCGTGGTGTCGCTGACCGAGCCGGTGGCGCTGGTGGGCTCGGCCGGGAACGTGACGCTGATCCGCACGTCGCAGCGTTGCGCGGGCACCTTGCTCAGGTCCACCGACCCGGTGAAGGCCACCACGTCGCCGACCCTGCGCACCGACAGCGCGTAGCTGCCGCGCACCGGGCTCGACCCGTTCACCAGGTTCGTGACCTGGTCGAAGTCCAGCCCGCTGAAGGACAGTTGGGTGCCGACGTAGCCGTCGGCGGAGTAGGGCTGGATCAGCACCTGGTCGCCCAGGTCCCCGGGGATCGACAGCTGCGGGCCGCGGTCGGTGGGGGAGGTGGGCACCGAGGCGGCCACCACCGTGCCGGAAACCTTGTAGTCCGGGGACACCACCATCGTCGCTTGCATGCGCACGCAGCCGCTCAGCGCCGCGACCAGCACAGCGGCCACGGCCGTTCGGAGCAGGACCTTGCGCCCTGTGACCCAGTACACTCGGTTATCGTCCCAGCAGGCAGGTCGCAGGCCTGGGATCACCGCCCGAAGGGGGTACGGCCGCGCGTTTCGCGGCAGGTAGCGTGCGGCCATGGTTTCCACCCGACGAGGCGTGCACCAGATCAGCGACGACTACGTCGCGGACTACGCCGCACTTGACCCCAACGCCGCAACCCAACTCGGCATCACGGGGCACGACGAGGAACTCACAGACTTCTCGCCGGAGGGGCACCTCGCCAGGGCGGAGCTGACCGAGCGCGCCCTGCGCGAGATCACGGCCACCGAGCCGGTGGAGGACTCCGAGCGCGCGGCCAAGGCCGTGTTCCTGGAGCGCTCCGGGCTCAGCGCGGAGATCCACGAGGCCGGTCTGGACCTGTCCTCGCTCAACGTGATCGCCAGCCCGGTGCAGGACCTGCGCCAGCTGTTCGACCTGATGCCCACCGACACCCCCGAGCAGTGGGAGACCATCGCCACCCGGCTGGCCAAGGTGCCGTGGGCACTGGCCGGGCTGCGCACCTCGCTGGCCACCGCGGCCGACCGGGGCGTGGTCTCGGCGCAGCGCCAGGTGAGCAAGGTGATCGAGCAGTGCGAGACCTGGTCCGGGCTGCGCGGCGGGCGCTCCTTCTTCGCCTCGATGATCGAGGGCGCCCAGGTCGGCGACGCCACGCGCACCCGGTTGGAGACCGGGGCCAAGGCCGCCGCCGAGGGCTACGCCGACCTGGCCGGGTTCCTGCGCGACGAGCTGGCCGCCCGCGCGCCCGAGGCGGACGCGGTCGGTGAGGACCACTACCGGCTCAAGTCGCGCTACTTCACCGGCGCGCGGCTGGACCTGGTCGAGGCGTACCAGTGGGGCTGGGAGGAGTTCAGCCGCCTGGAGGCCGAGATGAAGCAGGTGGCGAACCGGATCAAGCCGGGCGCCACCCTGGCCGAGGCCGCCGCCGCGCTGGACGCCGACCCGCGCTACCAGCTGCACGGCCAGGACGCGCTGCGCGACTGGATGCAGGGGCTGTCGGACAAGGCCCTGGCGGACATGCGGGACGTGCACTTCCACATCCCCGAGCCGCTGATGACCCTGGACTGCCGCATCGCCCCGCCCGGCGGCGGGGTCGGCGCCTACTACATCGGGCCAACCGACGACTTCTCCCGTCCCGGCGCGATGTGGTGGTCGGTGCCCGCCGACCGCGAGCTGTTCTCCACCTGGCGGGAGACCACGACCGTCTACCACGAGGGCGTGCCCGGCCACCATCTGCAGATCGCCACCGCCGTGCACAACTCCGAGCAGCTCAACCGGTTCCAGCGCCTGCTGTGCTGGGTGTCCGGGCACGGCGAGGGCTGGGCGCTCTACGCCGAGCGGCTGGTCCGCGAGCTGGGCTACCTCGACGACGACGGGGACCTGCTCGGCATGCTCGACGGCCACCTGTTCCGCGCCGCGCGGGTGATCGTGGACATCGGCATGCACCTGGAGCTGGAGATCCCGCGCGGCACCGGCTTCCACGAGGGCGAGCGCTGGACCCCCGAGCTGGGCCTGGAGTTCCTGCTGACCCGCACGATCACCGACCCGGCACACGTGCACGACGAGATCGACCGCTACCTGGGCTGGCCCGGCCAGGCCCCGTCCTACAAGCTGGGCGAGCGGCTGTGGCTGTCGGCCCGCGAAGCGGCCAAGGCCAAGCACGGCGCGGACTTCGACCTGAAGGCCTTCCACCGCCAGGCACTGGAGATGGGCTCGATGGGCCTGGACACCCTGCAGGAGCGGATCGTCGAGCTCTGACCTGAAAACCCCGCGTGTCGGCGCTTCGCGTGCGGTGTGTCGGCGCTTGGTGGGCGGTTTCCCAGTTTGCGGGATCGCGCCCCGGAAGCGCCGACACGCGGTCCCGGAAGCGCCGACACGCGCTGAATTCGCACGCGAGTCCCGCCCACGGGCGGGTGAGTCCCGCTCAGGGCTGGGTTGGCGCCAGCGGCAGGGTGCGGCCCAGCACGGCGAACGGCCTCGGGTCGCCCGCGAACTGGTAGTGCCGCAGCACGTCCTCGAAGCCCAGCCTGCGGTACAGCCGCCACGCCCGGGTCGGACCCTCCGGAGTGGACAACAGCACCCGCTCGTTGTCCACACCGGACAGCAAGGCGCGCAACAGTTCCGCGCCGATGCCCTGCCCCTGGGACTGCGGGCTGACGTGCAGCTCGGTCAGCTCGTAGTAGTCGCGCATCCACTCGTCCACGACGGGCGGGCTGGCCACGGCGGACAGTCCGCGCCGCACCTGCTCGTGCCACCACTGCCCGTTGGCGCCCTGGTAGCCGTAGCAGATGCCGACCAGCGCACCCTGCGAGTCGACCGCGCCCACGCAGCGCCAGCCGATCCGCACCATGTGGGCCAGCCACATCGGCGCCCGCTGCTGCGCGGTGCCCGCCGGGTAGCCCATGGCCGACACGTACAGGTTGAGCGCCTCGGGCAGCCGCGCGCGCAGTGATTCGGCGGTGAACTCGACCAGCCGCTGCGCCGGTGCCGCCGTCACGACAGGGCCTCGGCCTGCTCGCCGACCGCCGCCGCACTGCCGCCGGTGATGGCCACCAGCTCGGCGAAGCTGGTCGGGAACACGGCCTTCGGGTGCCCGGCCGCCGCCCACACCACCGGGTAGGTCGCCAGGTGCTCGTCCACCAGCGTGCGGATCGGCGCCGGGTGGCCCAGTGGGGAGACCCCGCCGATGACCTGCCCGGTGTGCTCGCGCACCGACTCGGGGTCGGCCCTGCGCACCTTCTCGGCGCCGACCAGTCCGGCGACCTTGTCGGTGTCCGCGCGGTGCGCCCCGGAGGTCAGCACCAGCAGCGGTTTGCCGTCGGCGAGGAAGAACAGGCTGTTGGCGATGGCACCGACCTCGACCCCCAATGCCTGTGCCGCGGCCGCCGCGGTGCGGACCGCGTCATCGAACACGACCACTCCACTGGCCGCCCCGTCTGCCCCGGCGGCCAGGAGTGCGGTGCGGACCGCGCTGATCCCGGGGTGCTCCTGCTCACTCACGGGTCCATCAGACCACGCGGGCCCAACTCGCGGGGATCGGGGTTGAACGCGGGCCACCCCACCGGGTAACGTGAGTCTAGTCGAACACGTGTTCGACACCCCGCCGGCTTCCCCACGGCGGAGACGTCGAGTTTCCGCGACGCCGTGAGGAGGCCACTCATGTCCGTGCCAGTCCGCTTCCCGACCGCCTCGATGTTCGACCCCGCCGACAACCGTCCGGCCAGGCGGCTGCGTGCGGTGCCCTCGCCCGGCCCCTCGCCCACCGCCCGCAGCCTGCTCGCCCAGGCCAGGCAGGGCCTGCTCGGCGCGTCCCGGGAGGCCGACGCCGCGGAGCGGTTCGTGCAGGCGCACCTGGCCGCGCTGCGCGGGGCCGCCGCGGTGCTCGCCCTGCGCGGGCGCCCGCACCGCACCAAGACCAAGCCGACCAGCGCCTGGGTGCTGCTCGCCTCGCTGGCCCCCGAGTTCACCGAGTGGGCCACGTTCTTCCAGGCCTGCTCCCCGACCAGGGCCGCCATCGAGTCCGGCATCACCCGGCTGGTCAACCCCAGGGCCTCGGACGACCTCGTGCGGCAGGCCGGCCAGTTCCTGGACCTCGTCGACCGTGCCGTGCACGGGGCGGGGGCGTGACCGGGCGGGCCCTCGTCGACCACGACCTGCTCCTCGAAGTACTGCGCGCCGAAGTGGGTCTGCTGGCCCGCTCCGCCGAAGGCGCGCGCCCCGAGCTGCCGGTGCCCGGCTGCCCGGGGCTCACCCTGGGGGAGACGGTCCGGCACGTCGGCGGGGTGCACCGGATGGCGCTGGCCTGGTTGCGCGGGGGCACCCGTCCCGTGCACTGGCAGCGGCAACCGCCGGTGGGCCGCGCGCTCACCGAGTTCGTGCTCACCGGGCTTGCGGAACTGCTGGCGGAGTTGGCCGCGCACCCGGCCGAGGAGGTCTGCTCGACCTGGTGGACCGTGGACCAGACCTACGGGTTCTGGCGCAGGCGCATGGCGCACGAGGCCACGGTGCACCGGGTGGACGTGCAGGGCGCCGCGGGGTTGGAGATCGACCCGATCGACGAGCAGATCGCGCTGGACGGCATCGACGAGGTGCTGACCCTGTGGTTCGCGCACCGGCTCACGGTGCTCGGTGTGTCCGGCACCGCCTCGTGCAAGGTGGCCGTGCAGGCGGCCGGGCACACCTGGCTGGTCAGTGCCGGGCCGAAGGGCACCGCCGCGTGGCGCACCTCGGAGGCCGACGCGGCCCAGGCGCAGGCGGTGATCACCGGTTCGGCGCGGGACGTCTACCTGTGGCTGTGGGGGCGTGTGTCCAACCGGCACGTGCGCGTGCAGCGTGATCATGACGCGGTGGCACAGGTGTGGGCGCTGTTGCGGCTGGCGACTCGGTGAGCCAGGGGCGGGATCTTCTTTCCCTGTCCAGATCCCGCCCCGCCCGCTCAGTACCGGGCTTGACCTGGAGCGCGCTCCAGCGGGCAGACTGCCCGCGACACCAACACAGGGGGGAACCTGATGCGTTACCGCACGATCGGCACCGATCCGCGCACGCGTCGTGAGGTGAGTGTGCTCAGCCTGGGCGCGATGCTGTTCGGCACCACCACCGACGAGCCGACCGCGTTCGCGATCCTGGACCGCTACGTGGAGGCGGGCGGCACCTTCATCGACACGTCCAACAACTACGCGTTCTGGAACACCGGCCGCCAGGGCGGGGAGAGCGAGCAGTTGCTCGGCCGCTGGCGGCGCAGCAGGGGGATCGGCGGCGAGATCGTGATCGCCACCAAGCTGGGTGGGCGGCCGCTCGTGCCGGGCAGGACCTTCACCAACCAGGAAGGCCTGTCCGCCAAGGTGATCCGCGAGTCCTCGGAACGCAGCAGGGAACGACTCGGTGTGCCCACAGTGGACTTGCTGTACGCGCACATCGAGGACGATTCGGTGCCGTTGGCCGAGACGGTGCGGGCCTTCGCCGAGTTGGTCGCCGAGGGCTCGGTGGGCCTGCTCGGGGTGAGCAACCACTGGACCTGGCGGGTGGAGCGGGCCAGGAACCTCGCTGCCGCGGCGGGTCTGCCCGGGTACGAGGTCCTCCAGTACCACCACACCTACCTGCGTCGGCGCACCGATCTGCCCGGCAGGCGGTCGGTGGACGGCAACCAGGGCGTGGCCGGGCCGGACCTGCTCAGCTACCTGCGCGCCGAGCCCGGGCTGACGATGGTGGCCTACACCCCGCTGCTGTCCGGGGCCTACGTGCGCGAGGACCGGCCGCTGGACTCCTCCTTCGCCCACCCCGGCACCGCGGCGAGGCTGGCCGCGCTGCACGAGGTCGCCGGGCAGACCGGGGCCACGGTCAACCAGGTGGTGCTGTCCTGGCTGATCGGCGGCGAGGTCCCGGTGATCCCGCTGATCGGCGCCTCCTCGGTGGCCCAGCTGGACGAGAGCCTGGCCGCGGTCGACCTGGACCTGACCGCGGAGCAACGCGCCCTACTGGACGGCGCCAATGCTTGAGATCGGCCCGCTGCGCGAGCAGGACCGCGAGCGCTGGGAGGTACTCGCACGCGGCTACAAGGCGTTCTACCAGACCGAGATCTCCGACGAGGAGTACGAGCTGACCTGGTGGCGGCTGCTGGCCGCCGAGGAGGTGCACGGCATCGGCGCCCGGCACGAGGGCAGGCTGGTGGGCATCGCGCACTTCCTGTTCCACGCCAACGTGTGGTCGGCGGGCGCCTGCTATCTCCAGGACCTGTTCGTGGACGAGGCGGCGCGCGGTCTGGGGGTCGCGCGCCGCCTCATCGCGCACGTGGCCGAACTGACCCGTGCGCGCGGTCTGCCCCGGCTGTACTGGAACACCAAGCAGGACAACGCAACGGCCCGCGCGCTGTACGACAAGGTCGCGCGGTTCAAGGGCTTCGTCGTGTACCAACACGGTCTCGACTGAACCGACCCCGGCTGGCACACTGCCAGCATGCAATATATCAGTCGGCTGGACCGGCCGCTGCTGCGCGATCAGGCGCTGGACGCGATCCGGCGTGCGATCGTGGCCGGTGACCTGCTGCCCGGTGAGGCGATCAAGGACGTGGACCTCGCCGAGCGCATGGGCCTGTCCAGGACCCCGGTGCGCGAGGCGCTGACCAGGCTCGCCGAGGAGGGGCTGGTCGAGTCCAAGCCGCACAGCTACACCCGGGTCACCCCGCTGGACCCCGCCGCGGTGCGGGACGCGCACCAGGTCGTGCAGGCCATGCACGCACTGGCACTGCGCCTGGCCGTGCCGCGGCTGAGCGCCGAGGACCTCGCGGAGATGCGTGCCGCCAACGGCCGGTTCAAGCGCGCGATGCGGGCCGGTGAGGTCGCCGCCGCACTCGACGCCGACGACGAGTTCCACGCCGTGGCCGTGCGCTGCTGCGGCAACTTCGCCATCGCGGCGACCATCCAGCGCTACACCCCGTTGGTGCGCAGGCTTGAGCACCAACGGTTCTCCGCTGCCTGCGGGCACGACTCGGTGCGCATGCACGCGCAGATCGTGGATGCCTGCACGGCCGGGGAGGCCGAACTCGCGGCCCGGCTCGTCGAGCAGAACTGGGCGACCCTGGAAGGGGAGATCGATGAGGCTTGAGGACTACCCGCGCTACCCGCTGCTGTTCGGCCCCTCGCCGGTGCACCCGCTGAACCGGCTCAGCGCGGAACTGGGCGGCCCGCAGATCTGGGCCAAACGCGAGGACTGCAACTCCGGACTGGCCTACGGCGGCAACAAGACCCGCAAGCTGGAGTACCTGCTGGCCGACGCGCTGGCCAAGGGCTGCGACACGCTGGTGTCCATCGGCGGGGTGCAGTCCAACCACACCAGGCAGGTGGCCGCCGCGGCGGCGCGGGCCGGGCTGCGCTGCGTGCTGGTCCAGGAGAGCTGGGTGGACTGGGCCGACCCCGGCTACGACCGGGTGGGCAACATCCAGCTCAGCCGCCTGATGGGCGCGGAGATCAGCATCGTGCGGGCCGAGTTCGGCATCGACGTCAAGCAGAGCTGGCAGCAGGCCGTGCAGCGGGTGCGGCAGGAGGGCGGCAAGCCGTACCCGATCCCGGCCGGTGCCTCGGAACACCCGTTGGGCGGCTTGGGTTTCGCCTCCTGGGCGCGGGAGGTGCGGCGGCAGGAGGCCGAACTCGGCGTCTTCTTCGACACGGTGGTGGTCTGCTCGGTGACCGGCAGCACCCAGGCGGGCATGATCGCCGGCTTCGCACTGGACGACCGGCCGCGCCGGGTGCTGGGCATCGACGCCTCGGCGGCCCCGGAGCGGACCCGTGCGCGGGTGGCTGCCATCGCCAGGGGCACCGCCGACCTGATCGGGGTGGGCGAGCTGCCCGAGGTGCTGCTGGACGAGCGCTTCCACGCGGGCACCTACGGGGTGCCCGACGAGGGCACGCTCGCCGCGATGGGCATGGCCGCCAAGCTGGAGGGCATGATCACCGACCCGGTGTACGAGGGCAAGTCGATGGCCGGGCTGATCGGGCTGATCCGCTCCGGGGAACTGGGCGGGGACAACACCGTGCTCTACGCGCACCTGGGCGGCCAGCCCGCGCTCAACGCCTACAGCTCGCTGCCCGGCTGAGCCGCTTGACAGGGATCGCTCACCTTCTTAGTCTCTTAGTTATCGAGAGACTTTGAAGGTGAGTCGCTTGCGATGCGAGGTAGTTGCCCGATTCCTGGAGAGGAACACAGAGATGGACACCACGCAGCCCGTTGCGGTGCAGGCCCACTACACGGCCGTCAAGAAGCTGGGGCACTGGACCACCGCCCGCCGGTTCGAGGTGCGTGCCCGGCGCGGCATGGCCGTGCTGGACCTGCGCTCCCCGCGGATCGAGCAGGGCGAGATCGAGGTCCGGCTGGACCTGGACCACTCGATGGTCAAGCTGCTGCTGCCCGAGGACGCCGTGGTCGACCACTGGGACCTGCACTGGCTGGGCCGGGGCAGGGTCAAGGACCACGAGGCCCCGCGAGCCGAGGGCGGTCGCAGGGTCCGGCTGGTCGGCGAGATCCGGCACGGTGAGGTCCGCGTGCGCCGCGGCGGCATCGCCATGCTGTCGGCGATGTTCTCCCGTGCCTACGTCGAGGACCTGCGCCGGGCGCACCGCGAGGGCGGCATGCCCACCGTGGACGACCCCACCCGCGTGGCCTGAGCTCAGGCACGCAGTCGCAGCCCCTTGGGTGTTGCCCGGAAACCCGCCTCCTGCAAGACGGTCGACAACTTGGAGCCCAGCGCCCCCTCTCCGTCGGCCCGCTGCACGGCCAGTTGCCCGAGCCAGCCCTCCCGCACCGATCCGGCCAGCGCCGCGGCCGCCTGCCGCAGCGCCGGTTCGGAGTCGGTGAACGACAACAGGGATCGGCCGCCGCGCTCCACGTAGAGCACGGCGGCCCCGTCCACCAGCACCGCCAGCGCCCCGGCCTTGCGCCCCGGCCGGTGCCTGCCCTCGCCCACCGGGTCCGGCCAGTCCAGGGCGGCCCCGTAGGGCTGGGCGGGATCGGCCGCCGCCAGCACCAGCGCCCCGGTCGGCTCCTCCGGGTCGGACAGCGCACGCAGCCGGTCCACCGCCCCGCGCGCCGCGAACTGGGCGGCGCCCAGCCCCTCCACCACGTAGCCGCGCACCACCTGCCCCGACTCCTCCATCGCGCGCAGCACCCGGTACACCGCGCTGAACCCGCCGGCCACCCGCTCGGTGTCCAGGGCGCCGCGGGTGAGCACCCCGTGCCGCTCCAGGAACACCTCGGCGCGGGCGTGCGCCCGGCGGGTCGGGTCCGCCTCCCGCTGAGGCACCAGCGACCAGCGGCCCGCCACCGTCGGCGGCCCGGTGCGGCTGGGCAGCGCGGCGGTGCGCAGTCGGGTGTACCGGCCACGGGGCGCCGCCCGGCGCGGCTTGTGCGCGGCACCGCGCCCGGACACCAGTGACCGCAACGGGGCCAGCGTGTCGTTGGTGACCAGCCCCGCCCACACCAGGTCCCACAGGGCGGCCACCACCGCCGCGTCCTCCGGCGGCTGCTCACCGCCGTCCAGCAGCACCGCACCCGCCCGCTCCGCCAGCTGGCGGAAGAACAGCGCCCCACCGTCCAAAGTGGAGAGAACGGCCCGGTGCAGCGGGGAGTCGGGCGCGGTCTCCTCCAGATCGGGCAGCACCAGGTCGGCGATCTCGGTGGGCGCCAGCGCCACCCAGCCGTCCCCACCGGCCAGCGCACCGCAGCCCGCCCAGGTGACCTCCCCGGTGGCGGTCAGCTCGTCGAGCAGCGCGGGGGAGTAGCCCGGCAACCGCGCGGGCAGCAGCAGGGACTCCAGGCCGCTGGCCGGGAGCGGGGCGCCCGCGAGCTGCTCCACCACCGAGAGCACCTCGTCCACGGTCGGTGCGGACCGCAGTCTTCGCGAGACACCGTGCCAGGTCGGCAGGAACCGGCCGAGCGCCTGCTGCTCCACCGGTTCCACCTCGGCCCGCAGCCGCGCCAACGAGGCACGCCTGAGCCTGCGCAGCACCTCCGCGTCGCAGTACTCGGTCGGCGCGGTGCCGCCTTGGCTCGGGTACGGGTGCCCCGCAAGAGGTCTGAGCTCGCCCCGGACCAGGCGGCCGGTGCCCGCCATGCGGTCCAGCACCGTGTGCACCACCGCCACGCCCAGCCCGAAGCGGGCCGCCGCCTGCGCCGCGGGGAACGGCCCCCTTGTCCTGGCATAGCGGGAGAGCAGGTCGCCGAGCGGGTCGGCCACCGGCTCGGTGAACACCTCCGGCACACCCACCGGCAAGGCCGCACCCAGCGCGTCGCGCACCCGGCCCGCGTCCTCGATCGCCAGGTAGCGCGACTCGCCCGCGATCCGCACCTGGATCGCGCGCCGCTCCGCCTCCAACCGCGCCAACCACTCCGGCCGCACCCCGCGCTCGGCCGCCTCCGACGTGGTCAGGTCGCCCAGCACCCGCAGCAGGTCGGCGGCGTCCTCCGCGTCCCGGGCCCGGCGGTCCTCGGTGAGCCGTTGCAGTGACTGCTCGACCTCGGCCAGCACCTCGGGGTCGAGCAGTTCACGGATGGCCTCCGAGCCGAGCAGTTCCGCCAGCAGGGTGCTGTCCAGCGACAGCGCGGCGGCCCTGCGCTCGGCCAGCGGGGTGTCGGTCTCGTACAGGAACATGCCGACGTAGCCGAACAACAGGCTGCGCGCGAAGGGCGAGGGCGCCGGGGTCTGCACCTCCACCACGCGGATCCGTCGTGCCCGCACGTCCGACATCAGCTCGCGCAACCCCGGCAGGTCGTACACGTCCTGGAGGCACTCGCGCATCGCCTCCAGCACCACCGGGAACTGCTCGTACTGGGCGGCCACCGACAGCAGTTGGGCCGAGCGCTGCCGCTGCTGCCACAACGGGGTCCTGCGCCGGGGATCGCGCCGGGGCAGCAGCAGCGAGCGGGCCGCGCACTCGCGGAACCGGGCCGCGAACAACGCGGAGCCGCCCACCTCGGCGACCACCACCTGCTCGACCTCCTCGGGGTCCAGCAGCACGTCCTCGGCGCTGGGCAGTACCTCCGCCCCCGCCTCGTCCAACGCGTCCGGCAGCCGCACCACGATGCCGTCGTCGGAGTGCGCCACCTGCGCGTCCACCCCGCGCCGCTCGCGCAGCCGGGCCCCGATCGCCAGCGCCCACGGGGCGTTGACCTGGGCGCCGAACGGGGAGTGCACCACCATGCGCCAGTCGCCCAGCTCGTCGCGGAACCGCTCGACCAGCACGGTGCGGTCATCGGGTACGTGCCGGGTGGCCTGCTTCTGCTCGGTCAGGTAGGCGAACAGGTTGTCCCGCGCCCACTCGTCCAGCCCGGCCGCCGCCGCGCGCTCCCGCGCCGCCTCACCATCCATCGTGGACAGTTCGCGCACGAAGGCCCCCAGCGCCCGCCCCAGCTCCAGCGGACGGCCCTGCGCGTCGCCCTTCCAGAACGGCAACCGGGCGGGCTGCCCCGGCGCGGGCACGACCACCACCCGGTCGTGCGTGATGTCCTCCACCCGCCAGGAACTGGTGCCCAGCAGGATGGTGTCGCCCACCCGCGACTCGTAGACCATCTCCTCGTCCAGCTCGCCCACCCGCGAGCCGGGGCGCCCGTCCTCCCCGCCGGGCGTCATCACCGTGAACAGGCCGCGGTCGGGGATCGTGCCGCCCGAGGTCACCGCCAGCCGCTGCGCCCCCGGCCTGCCGCGCAGCTCCCCGCTGATCCGGTCCCAGACGATCCGGGGCCGCAGCTCCCCGAACTCCTCGCTGGGGTAGCGCCCGGAGAGCATGTCCAGCACCGCGTTCAGCGCGGAGTCGGGCAGCCCGGCGAACGGGGCCGCCCTGCGTACCAGCCCGGCCAGTTCGCCGACCTGCCACGGCCGCATCGCCACCATGGACACCACGTGCTGGGCCAGCACGTCCAGCGGGTTGCGCGGATAGCGCACCGACTCGATCGCCCCGGCCGCCATGCGCTCGGCCACCACCGCGCAGGCCACCAGGTCGCCCCGGAACTTCGGGAACACCACACCCCGTGAGACCGCGCCCACCTGGTGCCCGGCACGCCCGACCCGTTGCAGGCCCGAGGCCACCGTGGGCGGTGCCTCCACCTGCACCACCAGGTCCACCGCGCCCATGTCGATGCCCAGCTCCAGCGAGGAGGTGGCCACCACGCAGGGCAGCCGCCCGGACTTGAGGTCCTCCTCCACCGAGGTGCGCTGCTCGCGGGACATCGAGCCGTGGTGTGCCCTGGCGATGACCGGCTCGGCCCCGGTCGTCGTGCCGGAACCGCCCACCGCCTCGGCTGGGAACCGCTGCGGCACAAGCGGTTCCTCGCCCGCCAGCTCGTTGAGGCGGGCGGTCAGCCGCTCGGCGAGCCGCCGCGAGTTGGCGAACACGATGGTGGAACGGTGCCCGCGCACCAGGTCCAGCACCCGCTGCTCCACCGAGGGCCAGATCGACACCCGCTGCTGCGCGCCCGCCGCGGAGCCGCTGACCTCCCCGGTCGGCTCGCCCAGCGTGGACATGTCCTCGACCGGTACCTCCACCGTGACCTGCACGGTCTTGCTCGACTCCGGCTGCACCACGCGCAGCGGGCGCCCGCCGGACAGGAAGGCGCCGACCTCCGCCACCGGGCGGACCGTCGCGGACAGCCCGATGCGCTGCGCGGGCCGGTCGAGCAGGGCGTCCAGCCGTTCCAGGGACAGCGCGAGGTGGGCGCCGCGCTTGCTGCCCGCCACGGCGTGCACCTCGTCCACGATCACCGTGCGCACCCCGCGCAGCGACTCCTGGGCCGCCGAGGTCAGCAGCAGGAACAGCGATTCGGGCGTGGTCACCAGCACGTCCGGCGGGGTCCTGGCGAACTGCCTGCGCTCCTCGGCCGGGGTGTCCCCGGTGCGCATGCCCACGGTGATCGAGGGCGCTGGCAGCCCGAGCCGGTGGCTGGCCTGCCGGATGCCCGCCAGCGGGGCACGCAGGTTGCGCTCCACGTCCACGGCCAGCGCCTTGAGCGGGGACACGTAGAGCACCCGGCAGCGGTGCCTGCGCTCCTCCGGTGGCGGCTCAGCGGCCAGCCGGTCCAGGGCCCACAGGAAGGCGGACAGGGTCTTGCCGGAGCCGGTCGGGGCCACGACCAGGGCGTGCTCGCCCGCGGCAACCGCCGACCAGGCGCCGGCCTGGGCGCTGGTCGGCGCGGCGAAGGCACCCCGGAACCAGTCCCTGGTGGCCGGGGAGAACAGCTCGAGCACGTCCATGCCGCCCATCATGACCCGGGGCACCGACAAGTACCGGTCGGCCGAACCCTTGACAGGGCGAAATTGGTCTAGTCCACTTTGAGTGCGCGCGCCACGGCGGCGCGCGGGCCACCACCGCCCCTGCTCACGGAGGTAGGCATGACAAGGACCAAGCGACTACTGGCCGTGCTGACGGCCGCCGCGCTCACCGCGCTCGGGGTGGCGCTCTCCCCGGCGGGCAGCGCACACGCAGCGGCGAACCTGCTCGCCAACTCGGGTTTCGAGGCGGGCAACACCGCGGGCTGGACCTGTAACGGCGCGGCCGTGGTCGGCTCGCCGACGCACAGCGGCTCCTACGCCGTGGCGGCGACGCCCGCCGGTTCCGACTACGCCCAGTGCAGCCAGAAGATCACCGTGCTGCCGAACTCGGCGTACACGCTGACCGCCTGGGTGCAGGGCAGCTACGTGTACCTCGGCGCCACGGGCACCGGCGGCACCGACCCGTCCACCTGGACCTCGTCCTCGGGCTACACGCAGCTGTCCACCTCGTTCACCACCGGCGCGTCCACCACCAGCGTCACGATCTACGTGCACGGCTGGTTCGGGCAGCCCACCTACTACGCCGACGACCTCGTGCTGTCCGGTCCCGGCGGCGGTGGCGGGGACACGCAGCCGCCCTCGGCGCCCACCGGGTTGACCGCCACCGGCACGACCTCGTCCTCGACCTCGCTGTCCTGGTCGGCACCCTCGGGCTCGGTCAGCGGCTACAACGTCTACCAGGGCGGCACGAAGATCGCGTCCACCACGGGCACCACGTACGCGGTGAGCGGCCTGTCCGCCTCCACCGCCTACTCCTTCGCCGTGAGCGCCTACAACACGGCCGGTGAGTCGGCCAGGTCGGCGGCGGTCTCCGTCACCACGCAGAGCGGTGGCGGCAACCCCGGTGGCGGCTCGCTGCCCGCGCACGTGCTGACCGGCTACTGGCAGAACTTCTACAACGGGGCCAAGGCGCTCAAGCTGGCCGACGTGCCCACCAGCTACGACCTGGTCGCGGTGGCCTTCGCCGACACCGACCCGAGCAAGCCCGGCGGGGTGACCTTCACCCTGGACTCCGGTCTGTCCTCGCAGCTGGGCGGCTACACCGACGCGCAGTTCACCGCCGACGTGCAGGCCCTGCACGCGCGTGGCCAGAAAGTGATCATCTCGGTGGGCGGGCAGAACGGCACCGTCAGCGTGGGCGACGCCACGGCGGCGAACAACTTCGCCGCCAGCGTGTACGCCCTGATGCAGCGCTACGGCTTCGACGGGGTGGACATCGACCTGGAGAACGGGGTCAACCCCACCTACATGGGGCAGGCCCTGCACTCGCTGGCGGCCAAGGCGGGCTCCGGCTTCGTGCTGACCATGGCCCCGGAGACCATCGGCATGCAGTCCACCGGCATGGCGTACTTCCAGCTCGCGCTGAACGTCAAGGACATCCTGACCATCGTCAACACCCAGTTCTACAACTCCGGCACGATGAACGGCTGCGACGGCAACGTCTACGCCCAGAGCACGGTCAACTTCCTGACCGCGCTGTCCTGCATCCAGTTGCAGGGCGGGCTGCGCGCCGACCAGGTGGGCCTCGGCCTGCCCGCGACGAGCTCGGCCGCGGGCGGTGGCTACCAGTCCCCGTCGAACGTGAACAACGCCCTGGATTGCCTGGCCAAGGGCACCAACTGCGGCAGTTTCAAGCCCGCCACGACCTATCCCGGCATTCGCGGCGCGATGACCTGGTCCATCAACTGGGATGCCTCGAACGGATATGCCTTCGCGAACACGGTGCATCCGCACCTGGGAACTCTGTGACTCGCGAGTGGTACTTGCAGGCGCATTTACTACCGCATTCGTGAATTACCCACGGGTAGTGGAAAACCGTTTCTTCAGGTGACGCCCAGGGATTGTAACTGTAAGTATTCAACTGACTCCGGAGCGGCATCGGGCATGTTCGGCGCACACCCTGTGTTGCCGCTGTGTCCGATCGAAGCCGGTGCGTGACCGGGGTTTATCGCCCGCCCGGATCGTGCTACACAGCGTTGTCGCAGGTGGAAGCTGTGTAGCAGGTCCGGGTGGGCTGCCCTTTTTCCGGCGCTGTCTGCACGGGTCGCCCTGGACCATCCGGCCTCGCGATGCGTGCTACTCACCGTCGGTAGTGGTGTGTTTACCGGAGAGAGCCGATTCCATGGAGTTTTCCCAGGGTTCTTGTGAGGGTGGGTACGCAGCGTTAGCGTCATCTCATGCCTGATGCTCAGGAGGAAGGTGTCAGGTGGACCCGCTCGGGAAGGGGCTCGAACAATGGCCGCGGACCGGGAGGGGCAGCAAGGGGTGTCGGGGGTGTTCGGGTCGACGGCCGAGAGGGCGCCGACCTGATATATCCGGCGCGTGGGGTGCACAACCGTTACTGGTAATCAGTTCACCGGCCATCCGCCATACAACCGGTGGACACCACCCAATCTTCACGTGCGGGGACGAGAAGGATGAATAATTTGGCACAGGTCATGCCTGTGGGGGTCGAAGACGGCCCGATGATCGCGCGGCCGGTCGCCGCGTACGGCCCCCAGGACGAGCACTTCCGGCGGTTGGTCGATGCCGCCGTCCACGGGGACGCGGATGCCAGGGACCGCGTCCTCACCTCGATCAGGCCCATCGTGATGCGGTACTGCCGGGCCAGGATCGGCCGGCTGGACAAGTCCTTCGCCTCGGCGGACGACGTGGTCCAGGAGGTCTGCCTCTCGGTCTGCTCCGCCCTGCCCAGCTACCGGGACCAGGGACAGCCGTTCCTGGCCTTCGTGTACGGGATCGCGCAGCACAAGGTCGCCGACGCCCACCGGGCCGCCGCGCGCAACCGCTCGCTGCCGGTCTCCGAGGTGCCGGACCGGCCGGAGATCGGCGCGGGCCCGGAGCAGCGCATGCTCCAGGCCGAGCTCAAGGACAGCATGGGCAAGCTGCTCGGCGTGCTGTCGGACAAGCAGCGCGAGATCGTGGTGCTGCGCGTGGTCGTCGGACTGTCCGCCGAGGAGACCGCCGACCTGGTCGGCTCCACTCCTGGCGCGGTCCGGGTGGCCCAGCACCGGGCGCTCAACAGGTTGCGCAAGCTGATGGCCTCCGGCCGGGAGCTGTAACACCGCACACGCGGCGAACGAGGACGCCACTTGCACACGGTGCAAGTGGCGTTGCCTTGTCATCGCACGGCGTGCACGTCCTGCTCGGACTTGAGCCCGAACAGGGCCACCAGTACCGCGACCGCGAGGAAGGCGCTCAGCGCCGCGAACCCCGGAAGGCTGGACCCGGTCCGCTCGGTCAGCCAGCCCACCAGGTAGGGCCCGGCGAACCCGCCCAGGTTGCCCAGCGCGTTGATCACACCCATGGCCACGGCGACCACCTCGAAGCGCAACACCCGGCCGGGTATCGCCCAGAACGGGCCGTACGGCGCGTAGACCCCGGCCGCCACCACGCACAGCAGCGCGAACTGGAGCACCGGCGCGCCCGCGGCGAGCTGGCCCAGCAGCAGCGCGGCCATCGCCACCACGAGCGGCACGGCCACCGCGGCCCGGCGCCGCCCGGTGCGGTCGGCCCACACCGCGGCACCCAGCATGGCGGCCAGCGCGAACAGGTACGGCACCGCGCTCAGCGCGCCGACCACCGCGGGGGACCCGTTGTGCGTCAACGTCTTCACCACCGAGGGCAGCCACAGGCTGAACCCGTAGAACCCGGTGATCCAGAAGAAGTAGACCGCGATCAGCCGCAGCACCACCGGATCGCGCAGTGCGGCGAGGTAGGACCCGTTGCCGCTGACCGGTTTCGCCGCCTCGTCGGCGGCCAGCGCGCGCTCCACGTGCTCGCGCTCGGCCGCGGAGATCCAGCGGGCCTGCGCGGGCCGGTCCGCGACGGTGAACCACCACACGAGGGCCCACAGCAGCGGCGGCAGCCCCTGCACCACGAACACCAGCCGCCAGGACCAGTGCGACAGCATCCAGCCCGACAGCGGTGAGGTGAGGATCGCCGACAGCGGCAGGCAGGCCATCCACAGCGCGTTCGCGCGGGCCCGCTCGGCCTGCGGGAACCAGGAGGCCAGCAGGATCAGCACGGCGGGCCACACCCCGCCCTCGAACACCCCGAGCAGGAACCGGGCCAGGTAGAGCTGTCCCTCGGTGGCCACCAGCCCGCAGGCCATCGCCGCCACCGACCAGGCCAGCATGAGCAGCAGCACGGTGCGCCGCGCGCTCCACCGGGCGGCCAGCACGGCGGCCGGGATCTGCAACAGCAGGTAGCCGAGGAAGAAGATGCCCCCGGCCAGGCCCTGCGCACTGGGCGAGAGCGCCAGCTCGCGGTCGACGTAGGGCAGGATGACCGACACGTTGGTGCGGTCCAGGTAGGCCAGCAGGTACATCACGGCCGCGACCGGGATGACGAACACCCAACGGCGTGCCGGTGCTGCGGTTGACATCACCTGATCACACACCACGTGACATCATGCCCGCGGATGAGGGGGCAACGGTGAACGTTCTGTCGGTGGATCTGGGCACGTCCAACACGGTGGCCGTGCTGCGCGCGCAGGACCGGGCGCCCAGGGTGGTGGAGGTCGACGGGGCCGCCACCATGCCCTCCGCGGTGTTCGCCGCCGAGGACGGCACCATCCTCGTCGGCCGCGACGCCGAGCGCAGCGCCCGGCTGGACCCCTCGCGGTTCGAGCCCAACCCCAAGCGCCGCATCGACGAGGGCACCCTGTTGCTGGGCACCTCGGTGGTGCCGGTCAACGAGGTGCTCGCCGCCGTGCTGCGCCGGGTCCTCACCGAGACCTGCCGCCAGCTCGGCGGGGCCGCGCCCGAGCAGGTCCGGCTCACCCACCCCGCGCAGTGGGGCACGCCCCGGCGCAACGCCCTGCTGTCCTCCGCGCGGCTGGCGGGCATCACCGGCGAGCTCGTGCTGGTGCCCGAGCCGGTGGCCGCCGCGGCGCACTTCGCCTCCTCGCACGGAATGCTCGCTCCCGGCCAGGCGCTGGCCGTCTACGACCTGGGCGCGGGCACCTTCGACGTGGCGGTGGTCGGCGTGGACCAGAGCGGGTTCACCGTGCTCGCCGAGGACGGGCTGCCCGACCTCGGTGGGCTGGACGTGGACCAGGCGCTGATGGAGTACGTCGGCCGCCAGGTCTCGCACCGCGACGCCCCGGGCTGGCAGCGCCTGCTGCGCCCGGAGTCCACCGCCGACCGCAGGGCGCGGCGCTCGCTGTGGGAGGACGTGCGGGCCGCCAAGGAGACGCTGTCCCGGCACCCGCAGACCGAGGTGCCCATGCCCGAGCCCTTCCACGACGTGCTGGTCACCCGCCCCGAGCTGGAGGCGCTGATCCGGCCCAGCGTGCTGCGCAGCACCGAGTTGCTGGGCGCCACGATCGCCGCCACCGGCCTGGCCCCGCAGTCGCTGGCCGGGGTGTACCTGGTCGGTGGCTCCAGCCGCATCCCGCTGGTGGCCACGCTGATCGCGGAGCGGCTGCGGGTCGTGCCGGTCAGCCTGGACCAGCCCGAGACCGCCGTCGCGCTCGGTGCGCACCACGTGCCCCGCGCCGGGATGGCCGTGCGCACCGCGGGGTTCACCGCCCCGCAGCAGGCTCCGCCGTCCCAGCCCGTGCCGCGGCAGCAGTACCCGGACAGCGACCGCTTCCTGGCCCAGGCCCAGTTCCCGGCCACCCCGCCGCAGCAGTTCCCGCAGCAGCCCCAGTTCCAGCACCCGCAGTATCAGGCGCCGCAGCAGCAGACGCCTTCGCGCAAGCGCCTGCCGAAGGCCGCCTTGCTGTCGGTGGCCGCCGTGGTGGTGCTCGCACTGCTCGGGGTCGGCGGTTTCGTCCTGCTCCGGGGCGGGACCGGAGCGGACTGCACCTCGACCGAGGGCAAGGGCGTGCCGGGCTGCCTGCGGCAACTCGCCGGTGCCGTGGCGGACAAGGCGGACTGCAACGGCGGCTACGACGGCGGCGCGGTCGGGCTGTCCGGGCTCACCGGCGCCGCCGCCACCTGTCGCCTCGGCGGCTCCGACGGCACGCACACCGTGGTCTACCAGCAGGCCAAGTCCGCGGAGGAGGCGGCGGCCAAGGTCAAGGCGCTGCTGGACGGATACGCCGCCAGCAACCAGGTTGGCGCCGACTGGAAGGGCAACGGCCTGGCGGGCAGCTACCGCTCGGTGGTCGCCAGCGGGGTCGGCGTGCTGGTGTTCACCGTCAAGGACCAGCCGCTCGTTGGCGTGCTGACCACCGCCGTGACCTCAGCCCCGGACTCGTTGACCGCCAACGCGGTCGCGGACTACTTCGAGCAGAACGTCCAGCCCGGTACCTGAATGGCGCTACCTGCCGCGCCGCGCACCGTGTGACGATCAACCGCGTGAACCGCCCGGCCGCGATGGTGCACCCGGCCCAGCGCCGGGTGTTGTCCGTTCTGGTGTGCACCCAGGTGTTCGGCGCCGCGGGGGTCGGTCTCGGTGTCGCCGTGGCAGTCCTGGTCACCACCTCCCTGTCGGAGTCCACTGTGGTCGGTGGGCTCGGCGCGACCGCGACCGCGTTGGGCGCCGCGGGACTCGCCCTCGTGGTCGCCACCCTGTCCACCCGGTACGGGCGAAGACGCGCACTGCTCGTCGCGTACGCCACCGGTGCGTTCGGTGGTGCTGTGGCCGCGCTCGCGGTGCAGCTGCGTTCCTGGCCCCTGTTGCTGGCCGCGCTCGTGCCGTTCGGCGGCGGGACCTCGGCCACCCTGGCCGCCCGCTTCGCCGCCACCGACCTCGCCGCCCCGGCGCACCGCGCCGCCACACTGTCCACTGTGGTCTGGTCGACCACCCTGGGTGCCGTGGCAGGTCCCAACCTCGTCGAGCCCGCGACCCGGTTCGCCGGTGACGGCGGCCCCTTCCTGCTCGCCGCGGCCGTGTTCGCCCTCGCGGCGGCGGGCATCGCGCTCGGGTTGCGCGCCGACCCGCTCATGCCGGTGGGCACCGTGCCCGCCGCGATCGGCGATTCCTGTTGCGGGGTAACCGGTTCCACCATTCCCGCCGAGCCGGTGCGGTGGTCCATGCTGCGTGTGCTCAGCCCGTCCGCCCGACTCGCCCTGCTCGGTGTGACCCTGTGCAACACCGCGATGGTCGGCATGATGTCGATGACCCCGGTGCAGATGCAGCACACCGGCTCCTCGCTCACCGTGGTCGGCGTGGTGATCAGCCTGCACGTGGCCGCCATGTACGCGGGCAGCCCGCTGTTCGGCTGGCTGGCCGACCGGCTGGGCCGCATGCCGGTGCTCGCCGTGGGCGCGGCCCTGGTCGTCGCGGCGGCGGGCGTCTGCGGCATGGCGGACTCGCACGAGGCCCCGCAGTTGGCGGTGGGCATGGCCGTGCTCGGAGCGGGCTGGTCGGCCGGGGTGGTCGCCGGTTCGGCGCTGCTCACCGAGTCGGTGCCCGCCCCGCTGCGCCAGGCCGCCCAGGGACTGTCCGACCTGCTGATGAACGCGGGTGGCGCGCTGGGCGGGCTGGCCGCGGGCGTGGTCGTGCAGGCCTGGTCCTACCCGGCGCTGGGCCTGTTGCTGGGCTTCCTCGCGCTACCGGTGCTGATGGCCAGCGTGCTCACCACGCTGCGGCCCGCCCGCTGAACAGTGGAATCGTTCCTGCGGCCCGGGAACCTCGCCTCCCCGTCGACCGCTGTGCCATGCTGCCCTGGCAGTGGTCGGGCAGCCGCCGATGGTCGACTCGTCGAGTCCTTCGCCGCCGCCCAGGAGGAGACATGCACCTGCCCAGCTCCTGCCTCGCGTTCGCCACCGCGATGACCCTGGCCCTCGCCGGTGCCCCGACGGCGTCCGTACCGGCCAACGCCGACTTCGAAACCTGTGACACCGGCGGCTGGACGCTCACCGGCTCCGCGTTCACCGTGTCCTCCGCGACCACGTGGTGGGGCGGCACCTACGACCAGCACGGCACCTGCTTCCTGTCCGGCTACCTCGCCCACCAGGACACCGCCACCGGCATCGCCCGGTCCTCGGTGTTCACCGCCACCGACCACCTCAGCTTCCTCATCGCCGGGGGTTACGATCCGCAGCACCTCCACGTCGCCCTGGTGCGGGCCGCCGACGGCGCGGTGCTGGACCGGCAGACCGGTTACAACAGCGAGCAACTCGCCCGGATCACCTGGGACACCAGCGAGGTGCGAGGGCAGGCCGTGTACCTGGAGGTGGTGGACGAGGCCACCGGCCAGTGGGGGCACCTCAACCTGGACGACGTGCGCACCAGCGCGGTCGGGGACGCGGGCAACGGCCTGACCTCCGTCCGGCTCGGCTCCGCCAACCAGCCAGGCCCGACCGAGGGTCCGGCGGCCGCGCGCTACGCGGTGGACCCGCTGCGCCCGCAGTACCACTACACGCCGTACCAGGGCTGGATCAACGACCCGGTCGGCCTGATCCAGTGGCGGGGCACCTACCAGCTCTTCGCGCAGTTCAACCCGGCCAGCCCGTTCTGGGGGCCGATGCACTGGGCACACGCCCAGTCCCCGGACTCCGTGCACTGGACCAACGCCCCGGTCGCGCTCACCCCGCCCGCGCCGGCCGGTCCGTCCGACACCACCGGGGAGTGGTCCGGCAGCGCGGTGGCGGACAACGGCGCGCTGCGGCTGTTCTACACCCACTACACCGACACCGCGGCGCACCCGGGCGCGATCCGCGAACAGGTCTGGTCCGCCACGAGCACCGACGGCACCACCTTCACCCCCGGCGCGGGCAACCCAGTCATCCCCGGCCCGCCCGCCGAGGCCGAGGCGGGGTTCCGCGACCCGAAGGTGTTCCGGGACCCGCACGACGGGCTGTGGAAGATGGTCCTCGGCTCCGGGCACGGCGGCGCGGGCAAGGTGCTGCTGTACTCCTCGCCGGATCTGCGGGCGTGGACCTACCGGGGCGTGCTGCTCAGTGGCGACGGCTCCACCGGCGGGATGTGGGAGTGCCCCAACCTGATCCAGGTCGACGGCCGCTGGGCGCTGCTGGTCTCCACCAACGGCGGCGAGCACTACTTCCTCGGCGACTTCACCGGTTCCACCTTCACCCCCACCGCGTCCGGGCAGTTGGACAGCGGCCCGAACTTCTACGCGGCACAGGCGTTCACCGACTCCTCCGGCCGCCCGCTGCTGGTGGGGTGGATGAACAACGGGGACGCGTTCGACCCCAACCGGCTGGACGGCTGGTCCCAGGCCGAGACGATCACCCGGCAGCTGTCGGTGCGACCGGACGGCACCCTGGGTTCGGCACCCGTCAGCCAGCTCGACCGCCTGCACGGCACACAGCTCGCGCGGCGCGGCGGGACCGCGGTGCCCACCGCCGCGCCGGTGCCGATCGCCGACGGCGCCTCGCTGGACCTCCGGACCGGCTTCGACCTCAGCCGGTCCAGCGCCACCACGCTCGGGCTCACCCTGTTCGCCAGCAGCGCGGAGCGAGTGATCCTCAGTTATGAGCCCGCCACCCGGCAACTCGTCCTCGACACGAGGAATTCCGGTTACGGCCAGGGTTCGGTGTCGCACGTGACCTCGGCGCCCGACGCGCAGGGGCGGCTGAACCTGCGCGTGCTGACCGACCGGTCCTCGATCGAGGTGTTCACCGGGGACGGCAGGTCACTCACCGCGCGGGTCTATCCGCGCTACACGCAGTCCACCGGTGTCACCGCGTTCGCCACCGGCGGGGAGGCGCGCCTGCTGCCCACCGAGGCCTGGGCGATGACCAGCGCCTGGTAGTCCCGAGTCGTTCCGCTCCAACGGGTGCGGGCTGACGGCGGGCGGAACTCCTTGCTGTCGTTGGGATCCGATCCTCATCGAGAGGGCGCCCTGCTCGCCGCCTACGAGGGTGGGGCCGTGCGAGCAGGGGGCAGCGGGTGGCCGGTCTCGCGCAGGGTCCACCGCCCCGGTCCGCCGTAGAGGTGGGTCAGCGTCAGCGGGGCCACGTCGAAGCGCCAGAACGAGGCGGGAGGAGCTTGCACGCAGTGCACAATCGCGGCGCGGACCACCGAGGGCGAGGTGATCGCGACTATCCTTCCCCTGTCCGGCAAGCAGTCCAGCCAGGAGCCGACCCTGGCCAGCAGTTGCCGCACCGTCTCGCCGCCGTGCGCGTCCGCGTCCGGATCGGACAGCCACGCCATCAGCCCGGCGGGGTCCTGTTCCTGCACCTCCGCCAGCGCGCGCCCCCGCCACGAGCCGCAGTCCAGATCCGACAACCCGGGGTCGGTCACCGGGGTGAGACCGAGAACCGTTGCCGTTTCGAGACAACGGCGTTCGGGCCCGCACCGCACCTCGTCCACACGGGACGGCGTTTCCAGTGGATCCGTTGTCCCGCAGAGGGATTCGTCATCGGCGAAGCGTGCCTCACGGACCGCTTCGGTGGCCCCGTGGCTGATCAGGAAGATCCGGTTCATGGTGACCATGCTCTCCCAACCTGGTCGGCTGATTGACACTGGCTTCACACGCTGACTACGGTCCGCTCGATCGACGTAACGGAGTAAGCCGGTGAGATCCCGGCACGGTCGCGCCACTGTGTGCGGTCCACCTCAGCCGAGGTGGCCGTGAGTCAGACACTCCGTCGTCGTGAGCACCAACTAGTGGGTCGCGCAAGCCCAAGGAGGTTCCCGTGAGCATCGCCTCACCCTCACCGATCGCCATTCCCATCCCCGTCCGGATCCCACTCCGCGAAGTGCTGCCCTGGGCAGTGTTCATCGGGGTGCTCGCCGTTGTCCTGCTCTACTTCGTCGGCGCCGAGCAGGGCGCCACCTCGCTGGTCTCCGGCCACTACGTGCACGAGTTCGTGCACGACGGCAGGCACCTGCTCGGCTTCCCCTGCCACTGAGCCGGGGGAGCGCACAACCATGATGAGAACCCTTCTGGTGCGGGGCATGCTCGCCGGTCTCGCGGCCGGTGTGCTCGCACTGGTGTTCACCTGGCTGCTGGGTGAGCCCCTGGTCGGTTCGGCCATCGACTTCGAGTCCGCCGAGGCGGCCGCTGCCGGTGAGGCGGCCGAGCCGGAGCTGGTCAGCCGGGGCGTGCAGAGCACGCTGGGCCTGGCCACCGGCGTGCTGCTCTACGCCATCGCCTTCGGTGGCCTGTTCGCGCTGGCCTTCGCCATCGCCTACGGGCGGCTCGGCCGGATCAGCGCCAGGTCCACCTCGCTGCTGCTGGCCCTGGCCGGTTACCTGTCGGCGTTCGTGGTCCCGTTCCTGAAGTACCCCGCCAACCCGCCCTCGGTGGGCAATCCGGACACCATCGGGGAGCGCACCGGCGCGTACTTCCTGATGGTGGTGCTGTCCATCGGGTTGGCGGTGGCCGCGACCTACCTGGGCCGCAGGCTGCTGCCCGGCCTTGGCACCTGGAACGCCGCGCTGGTCGCGGTGCTGGCCTTCGTGGTGGCGGTCGCGGTGGTGCAGCTGCTGCTGCCCGCCATCAACGAGGTGCCCAAGGAGTTCCCGGCGGCACTGCTGTGGAACTTCCGGGTCGTCTCGCTGGGCACGCAGCTGGTCATGTGGGCGACCATCGGCCTGCTGTTCGGTGCGCTCGTGCAGCGCAAGCTGCGCACCGAGTCCCAGCTCACGGCCCAGCCGGTGTAGCACCCGGTGGGTGCGGCCCCACCAGCCGGTGGGGCCGCACGCACTCACTGACCGGCCGCCGCGATCACGTTGCGCAGCAGCAGCGCCGTGGTCACCGGCCCCACCCCGCCGGGCACCGGGGTCACCGCGCTGGCGATCGGCTCCACCGCCGCGGTCTGCACGTCCCCGACCAGGCCGCCGTCGGCGGTCGGGTTCGTGCCCACGTCGATCACCACGGCCCCCGGCCGCACGTGCTCGGCGCCCAGCATCTCCGGCCGCCCCACGCAGGCGACCAGCACGTCCGCCCGGCTGGTCTGCGCGGCCAGTTCCTTCGTGTGCGAGTGGCACACGGTGACCGTCGCGTTCTCCGCGAGCAGCAGCAGGGCGGCGGGCTTGCCCACCACGGTGCTGCGGCCGACCACCACCACGTCCGCGCTCGCCAGCGGGGTGCCGTGCGCGCGCAGCAGCTCCACCACGGCCTGCGCGGTGGCCGGGGCGAAGGCGGGCAGGCCCACCGCGAGCCGCCCCACGCTGGTCGGGTTCGCCCCGTCCACGTCCTTGCGCACGTCGATGTGCAGCCCCACCTCGTCCAGGGTCATGCCCTCGGGCAGCGGGGTCTGGCAGATGATGCCGTGCACCTCGGGGTCGGCGGACAGCTCGCGCAGCGCCCCGCCCACGTCCTGCGAGCGCTCCACGACCCGCACCGAGACGCCCACCTTCTCGGCCGTGCGCACGATGGAGCGCACGTACCAGGCCGTGGCCTCGTCATCGGTGGGCACCAGGATCGCCAGGGTCGGCGTGGTCCCCGCCGCCCGCAGCTCGGCCGCGTCCTCGGCGACCTGGGTCCGGATCGCGGCTGCCACGCTCCGCCCGTCGATCAGCGTCATGCCCGCACCCCTTCCAGCACCCGCCCGATCCGCGACACCTCGGCGGCCAGCTCGGCCCGTGCCGCCTGGTCGGTCATCGCGGCCAGGTTGACCTCCACGTTGACCACGGCCGAGGCCAGCGCCGCCCGCGCGGAGTGCTCGGCCACGTCCACGTCGGAAAGCACGTTCACGTTGGCACCCCGCCTGATCCTCCCGGCCAGTTCCAGCACCCGCTCGGCCACCTCGGCGGTGCGTAGCGGTACTTCGGCGGCCGCACGCAGCGCCTGCTGGATGCGCTCCCCGCGCACCGCCCTGTCCCGCTCGTCCTCCTTGGGCAGTCTGTAGGCCGTGGTGACCGCGGTGAACGCCGCCGCGTCCCGTTCGGCCAGCTCCACCGCCTCGGCACGGCACTGGCCCGCCTCTCGTAGCGCACCGAGCATCGTGGGCTCGTGTTCGGCGTACCTGGGCTTGCCGATGGTCAGGTTGCACACCATCTCGACGAGCCCGGCCGCCATCGCCGTGTGCATCGCGGCCACCGCGCCCCCACCGGGCGCGGGAGCCCGGGAAGCCAGCTGGTCCAGCCAGTCCCCGATCGTCTGATCCCGCATGGGGATCAGGTTAGGCCCACACCGCGCCGGGCAGTTCCCGCCGACGGGGGCCGCTGCCGAACGCGTCGAAACCCGGATGGGGGTGAACGGGCCGAACTGCACAGTGACCTCCCGAGCGCGATGGGTGACATCGCGCGGCGGTGGCCATCCCGGAATCGCTATTGCGCGGTCGAACGGGCGTCCACGATGTGGGCGAATCCCTGGCCAATGGTCAATCACGGGAATCGGGCCCGGGTGTCGTGGCTGGTCACGGGCGCACCGTCCGAATCGATCATGAATTGGTCACGGAAGGGAAACGCGTTGTGGCCGTGTCCAGGGCATAGGGAAGCGCCGCAGGTCGTATGCGGAGCGTGGTGGTGTTATGACTGGCCGCAGACATAGAGAAGCGCCGCAGCCCTCACGCGGAGCGTGGTGGTGTTATCACCGGGGCTGGTCATGTCGCAGACATAGAGAAGCGCCGCAGCCCTGGGGGTCGACTACGGCGCTTCTGCCGTGACTTTCGACTGCCTTAGCGTCGGGGGGATCACGGGCCCAAGACAAGAATAGCGCTTGTGGGCGTGAGGGGAAGACCCTGGGCCCAACTTTTTCGCAAATTGCTCTCGGCGTAGGCTCGGTCACGATGCGCATGACTGTGTTCCGCCGCCGCATGGCTGAGGAGTTCGGCGAGGTCAGGTCCGAGATGCTCGCGCGCGACCACGTGTTCGCCGCGCTGGGCGGCCGCACCGCCGACGAGGCGCTGGAGGCCGGGCTGGACGCCAAGAGGGTGTGGCAGGCCGTCTGTGACGCCTTCGACGTGCCCGCCGAGCGCCGCTGAACCCGGGTGCGGCGTGTCGGTTTCGCACTCGAACAGGTGTTCGGCTAGCCTGGGGCCCCTCGGCTCGCCGCCACTTGTCAGACCCTCCCCGTAGCGTCGGTCCCGACAACCCACGGCGGCCGGGGCACCAGCTCCTCCCAGGGCCGGCCAGACAGACAACCGAGGTGGACTTCCCATGGCACCAGCAGCACCGGACAAGGACAAGGCACTCGAACTGGCCCTGGCCCAGATCGACAAGAACTTCGGCAAGGGCTCGGTGATGCGCCTCGGCGAGGAGCGCCGCGAGCCGATCAAGGTGATCCCGACCGGCTCCATCGCGCTCGACGTCGCGCTGGGCATCGGCGGCCTGCCCCGCGGCCGCATCATCGAGGTGTACGGCCCGGAGTCCTCCGGTAAGACCACGGTCGCCCTGCACGCGGTGGCCAACGCCCAGCGCGCGGGCGGCATCGCCGCCTTCGTCGACGCCGAGCACGCGCTGGACCCCGACTACGCCAAGGCGCTCGGGGTGGACACCGACGCGCTGCTGGTCTCCCAGCCGGACACCGGTGAGCAGGCCCTGGAGATCGCCGACATGCTGGTGCGCTCGGGCGCGCTGGACATCCTGGTGATCGACTCGGTGGCCGCCCTGGTGCCCCGCGCCGAGATCGAGGGCGAGATGGGCGACAACCACGTGGGTCTGCAGGCCCGCCTGATGAGCCAGGCCCTGCGCAAGATGACCAGCGCCCTGAACAACTCCGGCACGACCGCCATCTTCATCAACCAGCTGCGCGAGAAGATCGGCGTCATGTTCGGCTCGCCGGAGACCACGACCGGTGGCAAGGCGCTGAAGTTCTACGCCTCGGTCCGGCTGGACGTGCGCCGCATCGAGACCCTGAAGGACAGCGGGGACGCGGTGGGCAACCGGACCCGTGTCAAGGTCGTGAAGAACAAGGTCGCCCCGCCGTTCAAGCAGGCCGAGTTCGACATCCTCTACGGCCACGGCATCAGCCGTGAGGGCTCGCTCATCGACATGGGCGTGGAGCAGGGCATCCTGCGCAAGTCCGGCGCCTGGTACACCTACGACGGCGACCAGCTGGGCCAGGGCAAGGAGAACGCCCGCCGCTTCCTGCTGGAGAACCCGGACGTGGCCAACGAGGTGGAGAAGAAGATCCAGGAGAAGATGGGTATCGGCGCGCAGGTGGACGCCGACGCCGCTGCTCCCGCCCCGGTCGACTTCTGAGCGGCTCGTGATCGAGGACCCGGCCGAGCTGCCACCTGAGAAGGGCGTCGACCTGGTGCGCAAGGCGCAGGACCTGTGCGTGCGGCAGTTGACCGTGCGCGCCAGGTCCCGCGAGGAACTGCGCCAGGCCATGACGAAGCGGGAGATCCCCGAGGAGGTGGCCGAGCTGGTGCTCGGCCGCCTCGACCGGGCCGGCCTGCTCGACGACGCGGCCTTCGCCGAGGAGTGGGTGCGCTCGCGGCACACCCATCGCGGGCTGTCCCGCCGGGCGCTGGTCGCGGAGCTGCGGCGCAAGGGCGTCGCCGACTCGGTGGCGGCGGAGGCCGCCTCGGCGGTGGACGAAGAGGACGAGCGGGAGCGGGCCAGGGAACTGGTGCGCAAGCGCATGGGCTCCCTGGGTTCGGTGGACGAGACCACCAAGCTGCGCAGGCTGGTCGGGGTGCTGGCCCGCAAGGGCTACTCCGAGGGCCTGGCGATCCGGGTGGTGCGCGAGGAACTCGGCGGCGCGGACGGGGCAGCGGAGTTCGACTGAGCGGAGTTCGACCGAGCCTCACGGGGTGAAAGCGGTGACCCCCTTGCCCAGCGGGCTGCCCAGCCCGGTGGGGCCGTCCCAACCGGGACCTGCCTGGCACAGCGGCGCACCACAACCGCCGTTGCTGCCGCTGGTGACATCGGTGAGCGCGCCCGGGTGCCGGTACGGGTACGCGGCGGGCCGCTCGGTGGCCGGGGGCACGCCGCCCGCCAGGGCGTACATGGCGGTGACCAGCGGGGTGGACAGGCTGGTGCCGCCGACGACCTGCCAGCCGTGCGCCGTGGCGGTGTTGTAGACGGCGAGCCCGGTGGCGGGGTCGCCGACGGCCGACACGTCCGAACTGGTCCGCAGGCCCCCGCAGGCCGAGGTGAGGGCGGTCTGCCAGGCGGGGGCCGGGCCGCCGGTGGCACAGCCCGAACCGGCCCCGGACCAGGCCGACTCCGCCCAGCCGCTGGGGGTTCGGCGCAGCGTGGTGCCGCCGACGGCGAGTGTGTAGGGGGAGCTGGCCGGGTAGTTGCCGGGCTGGCGGTAGCCCTCGTCGCCGGTGGCGAAGGCGAAGAGCACGCCGGAGTAGGCGAAGTGCTTGTCGATCTCGGCGGGCTTGTCCGGCACGTCGGAAAGCCAGCTGTTGGAGATCAGCCGGGCGCCCAGTCGCAGGGCGGTGTCCTCGGCGGTGTACAGGTCGGTGTCGGCGCTGGTGTCCGCCTCGACCAGCAGCAGGTGGCACCGCGGGCAGGCGGCCGACACGGCGTCGAGGTCCAGTGAGATCTCCATGGGCCAGCCGCCGGGTACCGGGGCGGGCAGGGCGGTGCCGCCGCGCTGGTCGACGATGCGCAGGCAGCCGTCGGCGGTGCCGCAGGCGGGCAGGCCGAACTGCCTGCGGTAGGTGGCCAGGTCCGATTCGGCGCGTGCGTTGCCGCCCGCGTCCACCACCGCCACCGTGACCCCCGCCCCGCCCTCGGGCAGCTGGTAGGCGGCCCGCAGGTCGGCGGGGGTGAGTCCGTGCGGCGCTGCCGTGGGGCCGGGGGTGGTCACGGCCTGGCAGGTGGCGTGCCCGTGGGCCGCGGCCGTGCAGTCCGACTGCTGCACGGCCGCGGCCGGGGCCAGCCCGGTGGTCAGTGACAGCACGGTGATCGCGGCTGTCAGCGTGGCGTACCTGGCTGGCATGGCGGCTCCTCCTCAGGCGAAGCAGAGCGGCTGGCTGCCGAACCCGAAGCAGGTGATCTTCCTGCTCATGGAGTCGGTCTTGCCCTTGTCCGTGGTCACCTTCAGGGTGGCGGAGTACGTGCCGGAGCGCGCGGGATAGGTGTGAGTGGTGCTCACACCGGTCCCGGTCTGCCCGTCACCGAAGTCCCACGCGTAGGAGCTGATCGTGGCGCCGTCCGCGGAGGAGGCGCTGCCGTCGAACTTGCAGGTGCTCTGGCACTGGGCGGTGAAGCTGGCACTGGGCGTGCCGGTGGGGTCGCCGCCGTCGATCTGCTGCTTGACCCAGTCGCCCATGTCGTTGTTGAGCCGACCGTAGATGCTGTACCAGAAGAAGTCGCTGCGGCTCCACGAGGCCACGCCGACGATCTTGCCGTCCACCACCAGCGGGCCGCCGCTGTCCCCGGGCAGGATCGACACGTGCCCGTCGGAGTAGCCCGCGCAGATCATCGTCGCGGCCTGTACCCCGTTGCCGACCCCGGTGCAGGTGCTCGGGTCCACGATGGGCAGGCTGGCCTTCTCCAGGGTGACGTCCTTGGCGGAGTCGTCCACGTCCTTCTTGCCGTAGCCCAGGCCGAGCCCGGTCTTGCCGGGCTTGTTCAGCTCGGTGTCGGCTGAGGTGGCCACCTTGGCGTAGGCCCCGCCGGGCACCGGGATGTCGTCCGCGGTGGTCACCACGGCCACGTCGTAGCCCTGGTCGAAGTTGACGTACTTCGGGTGGGTCTTGTAGTCGACCACCTTGGTGCGGAAGCCACCGCTGGCGTTGAGGTCGTCCAGGCCGTACACGAAGGACTTCTCGCCCTCGGCGGCCTTGCAGTGCGCGGCGATGAGGATCTTGCGGGGCGCGACCACCGAGCCGGTGCAGGTCTGGCCCTGGGGTCGGGTACCGCCTTCGCGTTCTCCGGCGATGATGAACGGGTAGTCCTTCACCGAGGCCTTCTCGCCACCGCGGAAGGCGGGGGTCGCCGCCTGTGCGGCCACGACGGGGGCGAGCAGGGCGGTTACCACGAGGGCGGCGACCACTGGTGTCTTCGACATGCTGGGTCCTCTCCGGGGCAGGGCGTGCTGCTTGCACTCTTGGGCCGGAGGGGCGTACGGAACAATCCGGGCATCGCTACGTAGAGCTACGGGTGGCGTTCACAGCGCGCTTCCGTCGACTTACGACGTTTACCTAATGCTTAAGGATGCTTACACTGCGCGTTGTGGAGCCCACGGCGGGAGCCTCCTCCCTGCGGAACACCCCGCCGCCGCTGATCGGCCGTCAGGACGAGCTGAGTGCCCTGCTCGACGTCCTCGCGTGCCCGCCCGCGGTGGTGCTGGTCGAGGGTGAGGCCGGAATCGGCAAGACCCGACTGGTGAGCGAGTTGCTGGCGCACCCGGCACTGTCGGCGCGCCGCGTGCTCAGCGGCGGGTGCCAGCCGATGCGCGAGCCCTTTCCGTACGGGCCGGTGTTCGACGCGCTGGCCGCGCTGCACCCGCCGCCGCGGCTCGGGCTCAACCCGGTGGTCGGCGCGCTGCGCGGGCTGCTGCCCGAGATCGCCCACCACCTGCCGCCGGTGCCGCCCGCGCTGGGTGATCCGCTGGCCGAGCGGCACCAGCTGTTCCGCGCGGTGCGCGAGCTGCTGGCCTCCTGCGGGCCGACCGTGCTGGTCATCGACGACCTGCACTGGGCCGACGAGGCGACCCTGCAACTGCTGCGCTTCCTGCTGTGCCGGATACCTGAGCAGCTCTCACTCGTGCTGGCCTACCGGCCCGAGGAACTGCCCTGGCGGGTGCCGCTGGGTTCGCTGCCCAGGCGGGGCTGGGCGATCGGCACCACCGTGGTGCGGCTGGACGCGCTGGACCAGGAGCAGGTGCACGTCATGGCCAGCCGGACCCTGGGCACGCCGGTGGGCACCGAGTTCGCCAGGCGGCTGGTGGAGCTGACCGCGGGCATCCCGTTCGTGCTGGAGGAGGTGCTGCGGGCCGTCGGCGACGGGGAACTGGACAGCCTGGACGGGCTGGACGTGCCGGTGCCGCTGCGCGCGGCGGTGGCCGACCGGCTCGCCGTGCTGCCGGGTACCGCCGTGCGGGTGGCCAAGTCGGTGGCCGTGCTGGACGCGCCGAGCGAGGCACGGCTGATCGGTGAGGTGGCCGCGATCAGGGGCGACCGGCTCAGCATCGCCCTGCAACGGCTGCTGGCCGCCGGGGTGCTGCGGGAGAACCCGCCCGGCCACTACGGGTTCCGGCACTCCCTGGCGCGGCAGGCCGTGTACGAGGTGATCAACGGCCCGGAGCGGCAGCTGCTGCACGGCAGGACCATGCGGGCGCTGTCCCGGGTGCGACCCGCCCCGCTGGTACGGCTGGCCGAGCACGCGAAGCTGGCCGGGCACTACCAGGAATGGCTGGACTACGCCGAATCCGCCGCGGACCACGCCGAGTCCGTCGGGGACACGGCGGTGGCGATCGAGGTGCTGCAACGGGTTCTGGACGGCGGGGCGCTGGACACCGCCGACGTGGAGCGGCTCGCGGTGAAGCTGAGCCGGGTCGCGCTGCGCGGGCTGCACCGGGCGGTGACCACCACCCTGCGCGCGATCCTGGTGGACCCGAGGCTGTCCCGGCCCGCGCGCGGGCGGATCCGGCTCAACCTGGGGCTGCTGCTGATCCGCTGGTCGGGGACCCTGCAGGAGGGCAGGGCCGAGGTGGAGCGCGCGATCAAGGACCTGGCGGGGGAACCCGAGCACGCCGCGCACGGCATCAGCGTGCTGGCCCAGCCGCTGGAGGGGGAGTTGCCGCTGAGCTGGCACCTGCCCTGGATGGAGCGGGCCCGCAGGCTGGCGGACCTGGTGGAGGACCCGGAGAAGCGGCTGGCCCTGCGGACCGACCGCATCGCCACGCTGGTGCAGCTGGGGGACGAGGAGGGCTGGCGGCTGTTCGAGCGGCTGACCTCGGTGGCGGCGACCACCGCCGAACAGGTCCAGTTGTCCCGGCTGTGGTGCAACGTGGCCGACGGCGCGAGCTGGTGCGGCTACCACGAGCGGGCGGCCGCCCTGCTGGAGCAGGGTCTGCGCATGGCGGGGGACTGCGGGGCGCTGTTCGTGGCGGGCACCGCGCGGTCCACCCAGCTGCGGCTGGACTGGCTGACCGGCAACTGGAGCGGGCTGAGCGAGCTGTGCCGCAGGCTGCTGGACAGCTACCAGGACGTCGGGCCGGTGGCCGCCGAGCTGTCGCTGGTGATGGGCTCGCTGGCGGCGGCGCGCGGGGAGTGGGAGGTGGCCGAGCAGCACCTGCTGGCGACCGGGGTGCCGAGCCTGGCCGACGTGGCGGCGCCGGTGGTGCTGAGCGCCTCGGGGACCTTGGTGCGCATGCGGCTGTCGGCGGAGGACGTGGTGGAGGCCTGCGCCGAGGCCGATCGGGGTCTGGCGGCGGCCAGGCGCAAGGGCGTGTGGGTGTGGGCGTGCGAGCTGGTGCCGGTGGCGGTGGAGGCGTACGTGCGCGGTGGGCGGCTGGAGAGCGCCGAGCAGGTGCTGGCCGACTTCGAGCTGGGCGTGGCGGGTCGGCAGGCCCCGCTCGCGCAGGCCGCGCTGGCGGCGGGCCAGGGCCTGCTGCTGGCCGCGCACGGTGATCGGCAGTCGGCGGTCGAACGGCTGGGCGAGGCCAGTGCCGCCTACGCCGCGCTGCCCATGCCCTACGCGGCGGCTTGGGTGCTGGAGTGCTCGGCGACCAGTGCCGAGGACCAGATCGAGGTGCTGTCCTCGGTGGCCGACACCTACGACCAGCTCGGTGCCACGCGGGACGCGGCGCGGTGCAGGCACCTGCTGCGCATGTGGGGTTCGGGCAAGCCCTCCCGGCGTGGCAGGCGCGGCTACGGGGACCAGCTCTCGCCCCGCGAGCGGGACGTGGCCCGGCTGCTGGCCACCGGCCAGACCAACAAGGAGATCGCGGACGTGCTGTTCCTGTCGCCGAGAACGGTGGAACAGCACGTCGCGCGAGTGCTGCACAAGCTCAACCTCCGCTCGCGCTCGGAGGTGCGAGCGGAGGTCCTGAGCTGATTCAGCAGGCGGTCGCGGTGTCCTCACCGGTGTAGGCCAGCACGCGCCAATTGGTGCTGCTGCCGAGCGGGACCACCGCGCCCGCCGCGACGCACTGCTCGCGGACGAGGTTCTTGAACACCCCGCCGTAGGTCAGCGAATAGACTTTGATCTTCGTCGCGTGAGTGGCGCAGTTGCCCCATTGGAAGTCGCGCGCGTCCGGTCCCTCCGACCGCTGCGTCCACTGGTTTCCACAGGTGATCGACGGTGTTGCCGCCGTGGCCGTCGTCGCGACGACCGGCAGCGCCATGACGGACAAACCGAGCGCGATGGCCAGTGACGTGCGTTTCATCGGACTACCCCCCTGGTGTTGATGAATTCCTTTTCGGACGCTAGCACGGGTTTTCGCCCGATTTGAACAGTCGCCGGGAACACAGGGGTTTTACGGCAACGGGTTGATAGGGGTTGACCTCCCGCCCGTTCGGGCCGGGCAGCGGGCGCTCACCGGCAGGCCCGCGTACTGGTCGCCGGTGAAGTAGACGGCACTGGCCCACTGGGTGCCGCCGTCCTCGTGCCGGACCTGGATCCAGACGTCGTTGGTGATGCCCGCGTCGGTGATCTCCTCGCCGTGTGTCCAGCAGACCGCCCGCTGCCAGACCTGGCCCGCGAGGATCTCGCCGACCTCCCCGCAGGAGGTGCTGGGGCAGGACCGCTGCTTGACCTCGTGCCAGGCGGTGATGGTGTAGGTGGTCTCGGAGGTACCGGCCAGCGCGGTGGCGCCACCGGCGAGCAGGGTCGCTGCGGTCAGGGCAAGGCAGGTCGCGGCGTGCGGGGCCCTCATCGGTGTCCTCCCTGGACGGCGGGCCGGACCGGCCCGCACCACCGCTGCTGACGCGGATGGCGATCTTGAGGTTGCCCGTGCGGAACTCGCTGCCCCCGGGCCGCGCGGCTACGTAGGCTGTCCGGGTGAATCACACCTCTGTGCGCGCCAGACACGTCGTCTGGGACTGGAACGGCACCCTGCTCGACGACAACGAGGCCGTGGTGCACTCGGTGAACGCCGTGCTGACGGCCTTCGACCGCGCCCCGCTGACCATCGACGCCTGGCGCGCGGCGTTCACCCGCCCGCTGACCACCTGCTACGAGCGGCTGCTCGGGCGTGTGCTGGCGCCGGAGGACTGGGCGCGCATCGACGTGCTGTACCACGAGGCGTACCGGGAGCGGCTGGACGAGTGCGGGCTCGCGTTGGGTGTGCCGCACCTGTTGCGGGACTGGCAGAACAGCGGTCGCACGCAGTCGCTGCTGTCCATGTGGTTCCACGAGGAACTGGTGCCGCTGGTCGGCAAGCTGGGCCTGGACGGGCTGTTCACCCGGGTGGACGGGCTGCGCGGGGTGAACATGGGCGGCTCCAAGACCGAGCACCTCGCGGCGCACCTGTCCGCGATGGCCCTGGACCCGGCCGAGGTCGTGTTGATCGGGGACGTGGTGGACGACGCCGAGGCCGCCGCCGCGGCGGGCGCCCAGTGTGTGCTGGTGTCCACCGGGGTGATGGACCGGCCGAGGCTGGAGGCGGCCGGAGTGCCGGTGGCCGACTCGATCCCGCAGGCGCTGGGACTGCTCGGGAGCTGAGCCCGACCCGCGTCTGCCCCAAGGGGCTGACCTCCTCTTTTCCGGGCTGAACCCGCTTGCCTCGTGGCTAGCATCGGTTCGCGTTCTGGGGAGAGGAAGCGAGCAGCGCATGCAGTACGACGGTCACGCGCCACCGGCCGCGCCGATGCCCGGCTATCCGGCCGCACCCAAGCCCGCGCCGATGCCCGGTTACCCGGGGCACCCGCAGGCAGCGCCGAAGCCCGCGCCGATGCCGGACCACGTGGTGGCGCCCGCGCCCGAGCAACCCGTGGGCTGCTTCGCGTTCACCGAGGACGAGTTCCAGGCCGTGATCAAGCAGTGGCGGGACCTGCTGCACGAGCTGAAGCAGGCCGAGCGGGCCGCCCGGCCGATGAGCAGCGTGCGGCCCGCCGCCGACGAACCGGTCAGCCGCTTCGTCGCGACGATCACCAACGACTCGGGCCGGGCCTACCTCAAGCACAACCGCGAGGCGCAGCGGTTCGTGTCCGAGTTCCTCGCCAAGCTCACCCAGGCGCACCAGGTTTACCTGGACGCCGAGCAGAACGGCACCGACGGCCTGCGCCGCGCGGCCGGAACTCCCGGAGGTGGCAAGTCGTGCTGATGATCGATCCCGAGGCCTGGGCGGTCGGGCTCACCGCACAGCAGATCTACCAGGCGGTGCGCGGGCAACTGTCCGCGGGCACCGGCTCGCTGGACGAGGCCGCCGCCGCGGCGGAGGACCTGTGGCGGCGTCACGACGAGCTGGAACGCAGCACCCTCAAGGTGATCAGCGCGATGGACGCGGCCTGGCAGGGGGCGGCGGCCCAGGACGCCCGCGCGGGTGCGGCCCCACTGGTGACCGCGATGGCCCGGTCCCAACAGGACCTTTCCAAGGCGCAGCACCTGATCCAGCAGCAGAGCGATTCGTTCCGGAACATGCGGCACGCACTGGTCGTGGTGCCGCCGAAGCCGACGGTGATCAACATGCCGCTGCGGAACGTGGACCTGGACAAGCGCATCGAGGAGTGGAACCGAGCCCAGCGCACGAACATCGCGCTGTACAACGCCTACAACACCTCGGCCACCTACGCCAGCGCCAACATGCCCTCGGCCTACGGCGGCACGCCGGTCTACGCCGCGCCCGCGCCCCGCCTGCGCGTGGCCCCGCCCTCGGCCACACCGGGAACCGGGCGCCCGGACCTGACCCCGCAGGAGCAGGCCGTCGCAGCGGCCACTTCGGCGCAGGGCGCACACGGCGCCGGCGTCACGGGGTTGGGCTCAACCGGTTACGGCCCAACAGGTTTCGGCGGCAGCGGCTCACCCGCGGCGCACGGCGGCAGTGCACAAGTGGGCGGTGTGGGTGGTGCCGGGTTCGGCGCGGGCGTGGGCCGCAGCGGTGCGGACGAGGAGAGCACGCGGGGCCGTGCCGGGGCTGGCCGGGCCGGTACCGCGGCGGGCGCCGCCGGTGGTGCGGGCATGGCCGGTGCCGGTGCGCCGGGTGGCGCGGGCGGCAAGCAGAAGGGCGCGGAGGACGCCGAGCACGCCTCGGCCGCCTACCTGCACGACGACTACTCCAGCGACCTGATCGGCGAGCTGCCGCCGACCACCCGCCCGGTGATCGGGGGCTGAGCGGCGTGCTGGAGATCCCGGTCCACGTGGTGGACGTGGTGATGCGCTGGGAACAGGTGGAGCAGCCGCACACCGTGCTCGCCGGGGAACCGCGCTGGTACACCCCGGACGAGCAGCGCAGGGTGGACCGGGCCGCGCTGGCCGAGCTGGACGCGCGCGGCCTGCTGGACAACGGTGCCGTGGACGAGGAGTTCCGCGCGTGGATGGGCGTGCTGGCCCGGCCGAGCGCGGAGTTCTACGGCTGGCTCACCATGCCCGACGGCCTGGTCGGCGTGCTGGTCGCGAGCGGACCAGGCCTGGCCGTGCTGGCCGTCCGCGAGGAGGAAACCCTGTGGCTGCGCGGGATGCGGCCCGAGTCACTGGCCGAGACCCTGGTCCGCCAGCTGCCCGAGGTGCCGCCCGGCCGCGGCCGTTCGATCAACGTGGCCGAGTCCGAACTGGACGCCGACCAGCCCGAGGCCACCCGCCTTGCCTCGCTGCTGGCCGAGCCCCGCTCCTCGGTCGGCCAGCTCTGCACCGCCGTGCGCGACGAACTCGGCCGCAGGCACCGCACCACCCGGCCGCTGACCTACCTGGACGTGACCCCGGACCGCCCCGCGCACGGCCGCTGGATGACCCAGTCCCACGCGGGCTGGGTGATCGCCGCCCCGGCCGGTGAGCAGGCACTGGTCACGAGGCTGAACGAGATGCACCGCGAGCTGGTCGGCTGAACGGGTCTGTGGGCCGTCGGCGCCCCAAACCAGCGCGTGTCGGACGTTCCGATAAGGCGTGTCGGACGTTCCGGTACGCATTGCCCACCAGCTGGGAGAACGTCCACCAAGCGCCGACACACCGTACAGGAAGCGCCGACACGCGAAGGTACTGCGCTTGCCGCCGTCTCAGCCGTACCCGGCCCGCCGCCATGCCAGTGCCGCCGGGATGCCGACGCCGATCCCGGCGGCACCGGCCAGGGCGATGGCCAGGTCCGCACCCACCAGCCCGGCCAGCGCCCCGGCCGCCAGCACCCCGAGGCCCTGCGCGGTGACCAGCCCGGTCACCACCAGGCCCATCGCCTGCGCGCGGCCCGCGTCGGGCACCGCCCTGGCCAGCGAGGCGGTCGCCTGGGTCTGGTACGCCTGCGCGGCGGCACCGGACAGGCCCAGCGCCAGCACGCCCACCACCAGCCCGGGGCGCAGCGCGAACACCAGCAGCGGCAGGCCGGTCAGCAGCGCGAGCGGCCCGATCACCTTGGGCCGCAGGCGTTCCGGCACCCACCGGGCCAGTGCGTAGGCACCGAGCACCGACCCGGCCGGATCCCCCGCCATGAACAGCCCGATGCCGATCGTGCCCGCCCCGATCAGGCCCGCGTAGGGCGCGGCCAGCCCCTCCGGCACCACGTAGAACCCGGCGAGCCAGCTCAGCACCGCCAGCGCGCGCAGCCCCGGCGCACGCCAGAGCAGCCGCACCCCGTCGCCGATCGCAGCGCCGAACCCGGGCCGGTCGGCGGCCGTCACCGGGGCGGGCCGGGGGCCGACCCCGAACGTGATCACCAGGCCGGACACCAGGAAGGTCCCCGCGTCCAGGGCCAGTGCCCAGTACGGGGTCAGCGCGGCGACCAGCGCCCCGCCGCCCGCGAACCCGGCCAGCTGCGCGGACTGGATCGTCATGCCGCGCAGGGCCAGCCCCTGCACGTACCGCTCCCCGTCGAGCACCTCGGGCAGCAGCGCCTGCTGGGCCGCGCGGAACGGGCCGCCCAGCAAGGTCATCAGCGCCACCAGCACGTACAGCACGGGCAGGTCCAGCCCGGGCGCCGCCATCACGCCCACCAGCACCGCCCTGGCCAGGTCGCAGCCGACCATCACCAGCCGCCGCGGGTACCGGTCGGCCAGCCCGCCCAGCAGCGCGCCGCCCACCAGGGTGGGCACGAAACTGAGCGCGTAGGTCAGCGCGGTGAGCAGGGCCGAGTCGGTGCGCTGGAAGACCAGCACCGCCAGGGCAACCCTGGCCAGCTGGTCGCCCGCCTGCGACAGGGCTTCCGCCAGCCACAGCCGCCGGAAGTCCCGCACCCCCAGCGCCGCGCGGAACATCAGCCCACGGTAACGGATCCCCTGCGCCTGCGGGCCAGTCGCAGCAGCCCGGCCACCACCAGCATCAACAGGATCGTGACGATCGCGGTCGCCAGCAGGAAGCCGCCCAGCTCGCCCGCGCCCAGCGAACTGCCCAGCACCACGGCCACCAGGGCGCACACCGCGCGGTCGATGATCGACTCGATGGACAGCAGGGTGGCCCGGTAGCGCGAGTCGGTGATCGCCTGGTTGAGCAGCGCGCGCTGGATGGGGAAGGACAGCCCGCAGGCCAGCGAGAAGACGCACAGCGCGAGCACCGTGCCGAGCACGCCCAGCGCGGCGGTCAGCGCCAGCGCCAGTGCCATCACCACGGTCAGCACGAACACCGAGCCCAGGTCGCTGATCCGCTTGCGCAGCCAGTTCGGCCGCGCCGCGCCCAGCGCCTCGAACACCGTCATCAGCGCCATCACCACCCCGTACATGGTCACCGGGGTGTCCTTGAGGTCCAGGATCGGCTGGAACAGGTTCACCGTGCAGATCCGGGCCAGGGTGAAGATCGCGACGCCCTGGACCATCAGCAGCACCAGCACCGTGGAGCCGCGCAGTTGCGTGAACGCCCCGCGCAGCGCGGTGGCCACCGGCGGGCGCTGAGCCTTGGTCAGGCCGCCGGGCACCGCGGGCAGCAGCAGGGCCATGCCCACCGCGATCGCCGCGTTGATCGCGCTCAGCCAGTACGGGGAGGGCATGTTCCACTGCATCAGCAGGCCGACCACCGGCCAGCACACGACCTTGCCGATCAGGCTGTACGAGCGGCCGTAGCCCTCGGCCTGCGGGTAGTGCTCACCCTCGCCCGCGGCGTGCATGTACTCGTACAGGTAGGCGCTGGCCGCACCGGACACCAGCGAGCGGGCCAGCGCGATCAGCAGGAAGTGCACCAGGAAGCCGGTGTAGTCGGCCAGGAACACCGGGACCAGGTTGGCGCCGACCAGCACCACCGCGCCGACCACCAGGCAGTGCCGGTAGTCGAAGCGGTCGGCCACCATGCCGGTGGGGATCTCCAGCAGGCAGAACGCGATGTAGTAGATCGACTGGATGCCGAAGATCTGCTCGTCGGACAGCCCGATCTGGCGCTGGTACTCGTAGAACACCGGCAGCCACAGCAGCAGGCCGAAGAAGAACTGGAAGCCGTAGCTGAACCAGACGGCCTTCTTGACCGCGCTCATGCCGAGTACGGGCGAAGCTGCACGATGGTGATGCGCTCCCGGTCGGCGATCCACTCCACGTCCACGGGGGAGTCGAAGGTGTAGTCGGGGGAGAAGTGCGCCTGCAACAGGCGGCCCACGACCGCCAGCCGCTGCATCTGGTCCTTGGCCGCGGTGTCCAGATCGGACTTGGCGTCGCCGAGGGAGATCGTACGCCCGCCACCCTCCACAGTGGAGTACAGGTACTGCAGCGGCAGCGCGTCCCCGGACACCACCTCGGTCACCGACTTGGCCGAGACGTTGACGTAGACGTTGCGGAAGTCCGCGCGGTTCAACGGGTTCGTGGTGACCAGCACGCCGCCGAACTCGGCGTCCACCTGCTCCTGCACGATCACGCCCATGTAGGTCTCGTCCAGCGAGATGCCCGCCAGCTGGCGCAGCCGCACGCTGCGCGGGGACACCAGCGAGGCCCACACCTCGCGGATGCTCTCGAAGATCCGGTCGGCGGTGGTCACGTGGTTGATCGACTCGTAGATGCCCGCGGCGGAGAATCCGGCCAGGTCCTCTGCATTGGAGGAACTGCGCACCACGAAGGTCCGCACCCCGCCCAGCTCGGAGACCAGTGCCGAGTCGATCGCCTCGTGCAGGTCCTCGGGGATGCGGGTGGTGCGGATCAGCTGCTGCAACTCCAGGCACAGCGCCTCGACCTCGGGCACGTCCAGTTCCAGGGCCATCTTCAGCTTGCCGATCGCCTGCTGCACCCTGGCGGAGGACTCCAGGAAGCGCCGCTGCACCGCGAAGGGCAGCGCGATACCGCGCGGCACCCGCACGTTGTCGGTGAGCAGCCGGTGCGCCGCCTCGGCCAGGTCACCGTGCGCGGGCACGTCCAGCAGCCCGGCCAGGTAGCCAAGCAGGTTCTCCCTCGGCGGGCGCCGCACCTGGTAGAAACCCAGCAGGCGGCCCGATCCCTTGGCCAGCACGTGGTGCAGCTCGCCGAGGTTCGCGGCCTTCGTGCCGTAGCGATGCCGGTCGCGCAGCCGCAGCCGGTTCAGGCTCGCGATCGGCGTGGACTCCGACTCCGGCTCCTCCAGCACCACGCGCTGGGCGTACCAGGCGGGTCGGCGGGACACGTCCACCGGCTCCTCGGCGGCCTCCAGCACGACGGCCTCACCGTCGGCGACCACCTCGTAGCGCACCCACTTCCGGTCCAGGCCCTCGCGCTCGATCTGGTCGAACACGCCGAGCTGGATCGCGTTGGGGATACGCCAGCCCGAGGCCAGCACGTTGGTGTGCGACAACGGGGTCGTGTGGTGGGCGTTGACGATCCCGGCCAGCCGGGGGATGTCGTCGGGCACCCGGTGCATGACGATGATGTCGTACCACTCCAGGGAATCCGCCGCAGCGCGGTACTCCGCCTCGGAGCGGAACGCGCGCAGCCGACCGTGCGCGCTGCCCGGGTTGAGCGGCACGAACCGGGCCGAGGAGAACAGCTCGTGCGCGGAGATCCTGGGCAGCCGGGCGGCCGGGATCCCGGCGAGCAACTGCTCCTGGAAGTGGTTGGCGGGCTTGAGCAGCATCGGCAGCGCCGGGTCCACGTTGGCGCGCACGAAGTCGTGGAAGAAGGTCAGCATCTCGGCGGACATCGTGTCCACCTCGACGGTCTCCAGCGAGAAGATCCGCCGCTCGTCACGGGTGTGCAGGGCCAGGATGCCGAGGTAGAAGCGCCGGTCCGGGTCCTGGTACACGCTGTGGTTGAACGCGTCGAGCCCGCCCTCCAGTTCCGCGCGCGGCATGCCCAGGATCTGCGTGGCGATGTACTCCACGTGGAAGGAGAAGCTCGCGTCGTCCAGGAAGTGGATCGTCTCATTGGGACGGTCGACGACCACCTTGACGAACGGGTAGCCGCCGAGCTTGCCCGCCAGCTGGGTGAACGCCGTCATGGTGAGCTGCTGGCCCACCAAGGCTGGTCCGGTGGGGGTCGACACGTGCTGGGCCACTGCGGGTTCGTCCGTTCTGCTGGGCGTGCGGGGGAGGGGCGGCGGCGAAAGCTAGCACGGAACCGCGGGTTCGCGGCGGGCCGCGCAATTCACGCCCGTGAGTAGCTATTCACCAGCGGCGTGCGGAGTTCGCCAGCTCACACCCGGCTGGGCGCTGGCGGCCAACCCCCTGGGATGCCGTTCTCAGCAGGTGGACGGAATTGAGCTGGAATTGACCGCCGATCGGTCACGGTGAGCTGCCTTACACCCGTCCAAAAGTGCAGCCCCACCCCGCCTTCCGCCCCGCGAGTCCCGTTCTGGGGTGCGTGAGTCCCGGTCAGCCGTGTGCGAGTCCGGTCTGGGATGCGCCAGTCTCGGTCTGCCCCCGTGAGTCCCGGTTTCCGGTGCGTGAGTCCCGTTCTCCAGTCTGCGACTCCCGCCCTCCGCCTCTGGTGCGCGAGTCCCGGTCAGCCGGCGCGAGTCCCGTTCTCCGGTACATGAGTTCCGGTCTGGGGCGCTTGAGTCCCGTTCTGCCCTCGGCGAGTCCCGCTCAGCCGTGCGTGAGTCCCGCCCTCCGGTGTGCGAGTCCCGCTCAGCCATGCGGGAGTCTGGTCTGGAGTGTGCCAGTCTCGGTCTGCCCCCGTGAGTCCCGCTCTCCGGTGTGCGAGTCCCGTTTGCCGGTGCCGGGATTCGCTCTCGGCTGGGCGGGACTCGCCGTCCGCTAGCCGGGACTCGCGCTCCTGTGACCGGGACTCGCGCTCCCGTGGGCGGGACTCGTCGTCCGCTGACCGGGACTCGCGCTCGGCTGACCGGGACTCGTGCTCCTGTGCGCGGGACTCGTCGTCGGCTGGGCGGGACTCGGCGGGACGGGGCGGGTGGCGCGCCCCGCCCGGTGGCCACCCGCCCCGCCGTCCGCGCGCACCCGGCGCGCGGGGTCCCCGGCTAGTTCAGCTGCACGTGGTAGATCGCGTCGTTGCTGTTGTTGGGCGTGCTGTCCTTGTCGCCGCTGGAGTTGGTCAGCCACAGCCCGCCGTCGGCGGCCGGTTCGACCGTGCGCAGCCGCCCGTAGGTGCCGCTGAAGTAGGCCACCGGGTTCGAGGTGCCCGCCCCGTTGATCTTCATGACGTACAGCCGCTGCCCGCGCAGCGCGGCCATGTAGAGCGTGTCGTGCACGATCGCCAGCCCGCTGGGCGAGGCGCTGGACACCGACCAGGTCCGCACCGGCTTGACGAACTTCGCGTTGCCGCAACTGCCCGAGGTGCCCTCACAGGCGGGCCAGCCGTAGTTGCCGCCCTTCTGGATCAGGTTCAGCTCGTCCATCACGGAGTTGCCGAGCTCGGCCTCCCACAGCCTGCCCTGCGAGTCGAACGCGAGGCCCTCGACGTTGCGGTGCCCGTAGCTCCACACGTACTTGCCAGGGAACGGGTTGTCCGAGGGCACCGAGCCGTCCGGGTTCAGCCGCAGGATCTTGCCGTTGAGCGAGTCAAGGCTCTGCGCGTTGTTCGGGCCCTCGCCGTCGCCGACCCCGGCGTACAGCTTGCCGTCCGGGCCGAACCGCAGCCGCCCGCCGTTGTGGAACTGGTTGCGCAGGATTCCCTTGAGCAGCACCTGTTCCGAGCCCGTGTCGAGCTTGCCGTCGGTGTAGCGGATGCGCACGATCCGGTTGTCGCTGGAGGTGGTGTGGTAGACGTACAGCCAGTGGTCGGCGGTGAAGGTCGGCGACACTTCCAGGCCGAGCAGACCACCTTCACCGTTGGTCCCGGACACACCGGGAACCGTGCCCACGGTCGTCTTCCTGCCGTCAGTGGTCATGCTGACGATGTTGTGCGTGTCCCGCTCGGTGAACAGCACGCTGCCGTCCGGCAGGGTCACCAGGCCCCACGGCACATCGCTGTCCGAGGCCACCTTGCGCACCTCGCCCGGCGTGGTGCCGCCGCCCCCGCCGCCACCTGAAGTCGTTGCGGTGACTGGGTTGCTGGCCTTGGACACGTTGCCCGCCGCATCGCGCGCGGTCACGGTGTAGGTGTGCTTGCTGTTGGGCGCCAGGCCCTCGATCGAGGCGGACGTGCCAGTCGAGATGCCGACCTGCTTGCCGCCCTCCAACACGGTGTAGCCGGTGACGCCGACGTTGTCCGTGGCGGCCGTCCACGCCAGCGAGATCGAGTTCGCGCTGACCCCGGTGCTGTGCAGGTCGCCCGGGGCGGTCGGTGCCTGGTTGTCGCTGCCCTTCGCCGTGGTGACCTGCACGGTGTTGCTCGCCTGGGACACGTTGCCCGCGGCGTCGCGCGCGTTGATGTAGAAGCCGTACTGGGTGTTCGGGCTCAGCCCGGTGACGGTCGCCTTGAGCGTCTTGCCGTCCACCGACTTGAGCAGCTGGCCCTGTTGGTACACGTCGTAGGCGGTGACGCCCACGTTGTCGGTCGCCGCGGACCAGCTCAGCGCGACCGAGTTGGTGGTGATGGCACCGGCCTTGAGGTTCTTCGGCGGGGTCGGCGGCTGGGTGTCGGCCGCGATGGCCGAGGGCAGGTCGGTGCCCACGGCCAGTGCGGGGGCCGCCGACAGGACGAGCAGCGCGCCGAGAGCGCCGGCCAGGGCCAGCGACCTTCGGGACGGTGGAGCCACGGGGTACCTCCCACTGGTGCGAAGTCCAGCGGCGGAGTGCAAACCTTTTCACACATCCTGTAACGAGGTCAACACCCGGTGTGGCTCAGCGGCAGAACGCCCGTGCGGTGTCGGCGAGCACCCGCGCGCAGACCAGTGTGTCGGTCAGGCTCACCCATTCGACGGCGGCGTGCGCCCCGTCCCCGCCGGGGCCGAACAGCACAGTGGGGATGCCCGCGGCGCTGATGAACGCCGAGTCGGCCCAGTAGCTGACGCCGCCCAACTCCGCGCCCTCGCCCAGCGCGGACAGCACCGCGCCGACGATCGCGCTGTCGTCCGGGGTCTCGAACGGCTCGCGGGCCAGCGTGGTCCGGCTCGTGGCGCGCACGCCCGTGCAGCGCGCGAGCAGGTCCGCCACGTCCCGCTCCACCTCGGCGACCGTCTCGCCCGGCAGCGTGCGGCGCTCGACGGTGAGCAGGCAACGGTCGGACACCGTGGACTCCTCGCGCCCGCCGGTGATCAGCGAGGCGTGCAGGGTGCCCGGACCGAGTCGCGGGTGCTGCCGGCCGCGCAGTTCCTGGTTGAGCCGGTCCAACTCGACCAGCACCGGCCCGGTCTTCATGATCGCGTCCTCGCCCAGGTGCGGGCGCGACCCGTGCGCCGCCCTGCCGATGACCTCGATCTCGGTCCACACGAAACCCTTGTGCGCCGTGGCAACCACCAACTCGGTCGGCTCGCAGACGATCGCCGCGTCGGCCCGCACGTGCCGCAGGACCTCTTGTACGCCAAGGCTTGCGTGCTCCTCGTCGGCGACCGCGGCCACGATCACCTCACCGGCCAACTCGCCGTTGTTGGCCTCCCGGCAGGCCACCAGCGCCGCCGCGAGACCGGCCTTCATGTCGTAACCGCCGCGCCCGTACAGCCGGTCGCCGTCGATCCTCGGCCGCAGCGGGTCCGCCATCTCGCCGAACCCCACCGTGTCCAAGTGCCCGCACAGCAACAAGCTCCGGCCCGGCCCGCCCTGGTTGGTGCGCACGATGACGCTGGGCCGTCCCGCTGTCTCCTCGACGACCCGCACCGACAGCCCGGCCGATCGCGCCCACTCCGCCACGTACTCGGCGATCCGTGCCTCGCCCGCGGCACCGGGCACCAGCGAGGGGTTCACCGAGTCGATCGCGACCAGGCGCTCCAGCAGTTCCGCCGCGTTCACCCGTGCCGCCCCTCGGTGTTGATCAACACGACCGGTCCCTCGTGCGGCACCAGGCTCGCCGCCGCGAGGGTCGCCGCCCCGCAGGGCCCCGCGTTGATCCCGGCGGCGGCCAACACCTCCATCGCCCGCGCCGCCTGCTCCTCGTCCACCGACACGGCGCCGTCCAGGCCGTCACGCAGCCACGGCCACGCGATGCTCGACGGTGTGCCGCAGTTGAGCCCCGCCATGCTGGTCGGCGCGGTGCGGACCGTCACCGGGCGCCCGGCGTGCAGGCTGGCGAGCACGCAGGCGGAGGTCACCGGCTCCACGCCGAGCAGCGCCACGCCACGGTGTGCGCTCCGGTAGTGCCGCACCGCGGCCTGCGCGAGCGAGCCGACACCCATCGGCACGACCACCAGCGCCGGGCTGCCCGCCAGCTGCTCGTCGATCTCCCGGAACAGCGTGGAGTAGCCGTCGACGATCGCGGCGGGGATGCGCTCGTAGCCCGGCCACGCCGTGTCCTGCACCAGCACACCGTCCTCGGCGGCGGCCGTGGCCACTGCGGCGTCGTAGTCGCCGGGCACGCGGACGACCGTCGCACCCTCGGCGCGGATCGCCGCCACGGCCGTCGTGCCGACGAACTCCGGCACGAACACCTGTGCGGGCACACCGAGTAGCCGCGCGAAGTGGGCCACGGCGCGTCCGTGGTTGCCGTCGGTCGCGGTGACGAGTCGGGCGCCGGGCCGGGCGTCGGCCAGCGCCTGGCGGATGCCCCACGAGGCGCCCAGCGCCTTGAACGAGGGCAACCCCAGTCGGGAGGACTCGTCCTTGACGAAGTAAGGGGTGCCGGGCAGTGCCGTCAACGGGGTCGGCGCGTAGCCGGGCAGCCGCCGGTGGAAGTCGGTGACCTCACGGGGTGCTGCGGTGCAACGCCATTCTCTGGCTTTGGCGTTACGGTACGCGGGGTGCAGCGCGGTGGTCATGACCTCAGTGTCGAGGGCGTGACCCGGAAGGAAAAGCGCGGCTTTGTGGCGCATAATGCTAAGCAAAGCTGAGGAGTCGCCGTGTTCGACCTGCACCGGCTGCGATTGCTGCGCGAGCTGCACACCCGCGGCACCCTGGCGGCGGTGGCCGCTGCCCTGGGCTACAGCGGATCCGCCATTTCCCAGCAGTTGGCGTTACTGGAGAAGGAGGCAGGCGTCGCGCTGCTGGAACGGGTCGGCCGAGGGGTCCGGCTCACCCCGCAGGCGCTGATCCTGGTCGAGCACGCCGAGGTGGTGCTGGCCCGACTCGAACTGGCCGAGGCCGAGATGCAGGCCTCGCTGGGCGAGCCGCGTGGCGTGGTGCGGCTGGCCGCGTTCCAGACCGCCATGCTGAGCCTGGTGCCGCCGTTGGTGGACCACCTGCGCGAGCAGGCACCCGGCACACGTCTGCGCGTGCGGCAGCTCGAACCCGGTCCGGCCCTGTCCGCGCTCGCGGCGGGCGAGGTGGACCTGGTCGTCGCCGAGGAGTTCCCCGGGCACCCCGAGCCGCGACTAGCGGGGGTGGACCGGGTCGACCTCGCCCGCGAACCGATGGTGCTCGCGGTGCCCGAGGCGCTGGCGGGCATGGACCTGGCCGATCTCGCCGACCGGCCGTGGGTGCTCGAACCCGCCGACACCCCCAGCGGCCGGTGGGCGCTCGCGCTGTGTCGCGAGGCCGGGTTCGAGCCCGACATCGCCTACAGCTCAACGGACGTGGTGGTGCACCTGCGGCTGGTCGAGACCGGGCTCGCCGTGGCGATCCTGCCCGAACTCGTGCTGCGCGGCTCGGTGCCGCCTGGGGTGGGGCTGCGCCCGCTGCGGGGACACCGGCAGATCTACACCTGCGCCCGCAGCGGCAGCGCGCGGCGCCCCGTCATCGCCGCGACCCGTGCCGCGTTGCGAGCGGTCTACGCGATGCCGTGAGGGGGCGCGGCACCGGGGCGGCCAATCACCGGGCTCCTTTGCCGACGGGAAACGCGGTGCGACATTGAGGAATGTACGCACGGTGGTATTTGTTCGTGCGATCTTGAAATTTTAGCAACTCGTCCAAGGGGGCGATATGCGAATGGGTAACAGCAGCGGTACGCGTCGGTGGAAACTGAGGGCCCGTGCGGTTCCGGTGGTTGCGCTCAGCCTGGGGCTGGTGGGAATGGCCACCGTCCCCGCGCACGCCGAGGAGGACTGGTTCACGGTACGCGTTCAGCACAGCGGGAAATGCCTGGACGTCAGTGGGGCTTCGCGCGAGGACGGCGCGGAGGTGATCCAGTACGAGTGCCACGGTGGTCAAAACCAGCAGTGGTCGCTGAGGCGCGCCGAGAACGGCCGCTTTTCGCTGAGGGTGCGGCACAGCGGGAAGTGCCTGGACGTCGCGGGCGCGTCACTGGCCGATGGCGCGAAGGTGATCCAGTACCGGTGCCACGACGGAACCAACCAACAGTGGGATCGACGGTCGATCGAGAATTCCGGCTTTTCGACGGTGCGTGCCCAGCACAGTGAGAAGTGCCTGGACGTCAAGGGGGCTTCACGGGAGAACGGTGCGGAGGTGATCCAGTACCGGTGCAACGGTGGCCGGAACCAGCAGTGGCAGTTCGTGCTGGCCCGGTAGCGGCCCGGCGCCGCCCGGTCGCCGAGGACCCCTCGACGGCCGGGCGGCGGGGGCCCTACAGCGCCGCCGCCTGCTTGGCCAGTGCCTCGACCTGGGCCCAGTCGCCCGCGGCCAGCGCCGCCTTCGGGGTCAGCCAGGAGCCGCCCACGCAGCCGACGTTGGGCAGCGCGAGGTACTTCGGGGCGCTGTCCGGGGTGATGCCCCCGGTGGGGCAGAACCGCAGGCCCGGCAGCGGGCCGCCGATGGAGCGCAGGTAGTCCACCCCGCCGGCGGCCTCGGCGGGGAAGAACTTCAGCGCGGTCAGGCCCCGCTCGGCCAGCCGCATCGCCTCGGACACGGTGGCGGCCCCTGGCAGGAACGGCAGGCCGGTGGCCTCGACGGCGTCCAGCACGGCCTCGGTGCAGCCGGGGGTCACGAGGAAGCGGGCCCCGGCGTCGGCGGCCTGCCGGGCGTGCTCGGGCGCGGTGATCGTGCCCGCCCCGACCACCAGGTCCGGCACGGCGGCGGCGATGGCGGCCACGGCCGCCAGCGCGACGGGGGTCCGCAGGGTCACCTCGATCACGCCGATGCCGCCGCGCAGCAGCGCCTCGGCGACCGGCACCGCGTGCGTCACCTCGTCGAGCACCACCACCGGCACCACGGGGGACAGGGCGAGCAGGTCAGCTCCGGTCGTCACAGGTCTCTCCTCACTTCCACGCGTTCACGGGAGCCGCGAAGTGCTCCGGGGTCAGCGTGCCGAACACGCTGGCCCCCTCGTCGGCCGGGCCGACCGCGCGGCGCAGCGCGCCGAACAGTTCCCGCCCGGTGCCCATCCAGTCCAGCTCGTGCGGCGGGCCGTCCACCAGCTCGCGCCCGGCCAGTTCCTCCGCCCCGACCAGCACCTCCAGCACGCCCTGCTCGGCGTCGAGCCGGATCACGTCCCCGTCGCGTACCCGGGCCAGCGGCCCGCCGGTCGCGGCCTCGGGGGTCAGCTGGATCGCCGAGGGGATCTTGCCGGAGGCCCCGGACATGCGGCCGTCGGTGATCAGCGCGATCCGGTGCCCCCGGTCCAGCAGCACGCCCAGCGCCGGGGTCAGCCCGTGCAGCTCGGGCATGCCGTTGGCCTGCGGGCCCTGGTTGCGGATCACCACGATCACGTCGGTGTCCAGCTCACCGGCCCGGAACGCCCGCTGGAAGCCGTCCTGGCTGGTGAACACCCGCGCCGGGGCCTGCACCACGCGGTGCTCCGGGGCCACGGCCGACACCTTGATCACGGCCCGGCCCAGGTTGCCGGACAGCATGCGCAGCCCGCCCTCGGCGGCGAACGGCTCGGCGACCGGGCGCAGCACCGCGGGGTCCAGGCTGGTGCGCGGGCCGTCCCGCCACACCAGCTCGTCCCCGTCCAGGAACGGCTCCTGCCGGTACCGGTCCAGACCGGGCCCGGCCACGGTCTGCACGTCGGGGTGCAGGAAACCGGCGTCGAGCAGCTCGCCCACCAGGTACTGCACGCCGCCCGCGGCCTGGAAGTGGTTGATGTCGGCGCTGCCGTTGGGGTAGACCCGCGCCAGCAGCGGGACCGCGGCCGACAGGTCGGCGAAGTCGTCCCAGCTGAGCTGGATCCCGGCCGCGGCGGCCACGGCGGGCAGGTGCAGGGACAGGTTGGTGGAGCCGCCGGTGGCCAGCAGCGCGACCACGCCGTTGACCACGGACTTGACGTCCACGACCTGGCTGATCGAGGCCTTCTCGCGGGCCAGTTCCACCGCGCGGCGCCCGGCCTGCTCGGTCAGCGCGCGGCGCAACGGGGTGCCCGGGTGCACGAAGCTGGCGCCCGGCAGGTGCAGGCCCATCACCTCCACGACCATCTGGTTGGAGTTGGCCGTGCCGTAGAACGTGCAGGTGCCGGGCCCGTGGTAGGAGGCCGACTCGGCCGCCAGCAGGTCCTCGCGGGTGGCCTTGCCCTCGGCGTAGAGCTGGCGGACCCGGGCCTTGTCCTTGTTCGGCAGCCCCGAGGTCATCGGCCCGGCGGGCACCAGGATCGCGGGCAGGTGCCCGAAGGCCAGCGCGCCGATCAGCAGGCCGGGCACGATCTTGTCGCAGACGCCCAGCAGCAGCGCGGCGTCGAACATCTCGTGGGACAGCGCGATGCCGGTGGCCATCGCGATGACCTCGCGGCTGAACAGGGACAGCTCCATGCCCGCGCGGCCCTGGGTGATGCCGTCGCACATGGCGGGCACGCCCCCGGCGAACTGGGCCACCCCGCCCGCCTCGCGCACCGCTGCCTTGATCCAGTCCGGGTACTCGTGCAGCGGCTGGTGGGCCGAGAGCAGGTCGTTGTAGGCCGACACGATGGCCACCCCGGGCTTGACCAGGCCGCGGATGGCCAGCCGGTCGCTGCCCGAGCAGGCGGCGAAGCCGTGCGCCAGGTTGCTGCAGGCCATGCCCGAGCGCGCCGGTGCGTCACCGGCCGCGGCGGACACCCGTTCCAGGTAGGCGGACCTCGTGTGCTCGCTCCGCTCCGCGATCCGCGCGGTGACCTGGGCGACGACGGGGTGCATGCCGTGACTCCTGTCCATGGTGGGGCGGACGGCAGCACTGGCGTCGCGTGACGGCACCCACACTAACCCTGTCACCCGATCGAATCAAAACCGATTCAGTCGTGCCTGCTTTGGGGGCATTGCTGGTTTCACGCGTGTGGCACTTGTCACACAGGGGTGTCTCGGGGCAGAGTCTGCGGCACGGTGCCACTGTGGCGCCGGACACGTTGACGCCTGTGTGTGTCTGGGAGGTGCTGGGGATGCCCACGACTGAGATCGCGAACCTGCGGCGGGCCATCGGACAGCTTCGGCAGTGCATCAGCGCGTTGGAGAACCAGTACGGGGACGCGACCGTGGTCCGCCGGCTGGCCAACGACCTGGAGCGGCTGCACATCGACGCCGAGGACCTGGGCGCCGCGATGCCCGCACCGGCCCCGCGCGCGGCCGACCCACGCGAGGTCGTGGTCGTGCCAGACACCCCGTACGACCCTGACCTGTGGCGTGGCGCCGATGACGAAGGAGTTGGCGGATACCACCCGCACCATCGCTGAGAGTCTGATGACTCCACTCGCAACGGAGCGAACAGAGGAGACATGACGGCAGGCACCACCGCCCCTGGTCGGGCGCGGATCAACGCACGCACTCTGCGTACCGACCGGTGGTGGGTCCAGCCCGCCGTCACGGTCCTCGTGCTGGTCGCGTTCATCATCTACGCCACCGTCCGCGCCTTCGCGAACGGCGACTACTACGCGGCCCCGTACATCTCGCCGTTCTACTCGCCCTGCCTGGCCGCCAACTGCGTGCCGGGCAGCAGCGAGGTGCACCTGCTCGGCAGTTGGTGGGCGCTGTCGCCCGCACTGCTGATCCTGGTCTTCCCGCTGGGCTTCCGGCTGACCTGCTACTACTACCGCAAGGCCTACTACCGCGGGTTCTGGGCCTCGCCGCCCGCCTGCGCGGTGGCCGAGCCGCACGGCAAGTACACCGGTGAGCGCCGCTTCCCGCTGGTGCTCAACAACCTGCACCGGTACTTCTTCTACATCGGCCTGGTGTTCAACGTCATCCTGACCTACGACGCCGTGATCGCGTTCCGGGACGCGGACGGCAACTGGGGTCACATGGGCATGGGCACCCTGGTGTTGCTGGCCAACGCCGCGCTGCTCTGGCTGTACTCGCTGTCCTGCCACTCCTGCCGCCACGCGATGGGCGGCCGGCTCACGCACTTCTCCAAGCACCCGGTGCGTTACAAGGCGTGGACGCTGGTCTCCAGGCTGAACACCCGGCACATGCTCTTCGCCTGGCTGTCGCTGTTCGGGGTGGCACTGGCGGACCTCTACGTGGCGCTGGTCGCCAGCGGTGCCCTCCTCGACGTGAAGTTCTTCTAACCGAATACGGAGTCTTGATGACCGAGCTGGAACGCCACGCTTACGACGTCGTGGTGATCGGTGCCGGTGGCGCTGGCCTGCGCGCGGCGATCGAGGCCCGCCAGCAGGGGCTGCGCACCGCCGTGGTGTGCAAGTCGCTGTTCGGCAAGGCGCACACGGTGATGGCCGAGGGCGGCATCGCGGCGGCCATGGGCAACGTCAACTCGCACGACAGCTGGCAGGTGCACTTCCGCGACACCATGCGCGGCGGCAAGTTCCTGAACAACTGGCGGATGGCCGAGCTGCACGCCAAGGAGGCCCCGGACCGGGTCTGGGAGCTGGAGACCTACGGCGCGCTGTTCGACCGCACCGCCGACGGGCGGATCAGCCAGCGCAACTTCGGCGGGCACGAGTACCCCCGGCTGGCGCACGTGGGCGACCGCACCGGCCTGGAGCTGATCCGCTCGTTGCAGCAGAAGATCGTGTCCCTGCAACAGGAGGACCACGCCGAGACCGGGGACCACGAGTCCCGGCTGAAGGTCTTCGCCGAGTGCACGGTCACCGAGCTGCTGCGCGACGGGGACAAGGTCAGCGGGGCCTTCGCCTACTGGCGGGAGACCGGCCGGTTCGTGCTGTTCGAGGCGCCCGCGGTGGTGCTGGCCACCGGGGGCATCGGCAAGTCCTTCAAGGTGACCTCCAACTCCTGGGAGTACACCGGGGATGGGCACGCGCTGGCCCTGCGCACCGGGGCGTCGCTGATCAACATGGAGTTCGTGCAGTTCCACCCCACCGGCATGGTGTGGCCGCCCAGCGTGAAGGGCATCCTGGTCACCGAGTCGGTGCGCGGGGACGGCGGGGTGCTGCGCAACTCCGAGGGCCGCCGGTTCATGTTCGACTACATCCCCGAGGTCTTCAAGGACAAGTACGCCGACAACGAGGCCGAGGCCGACCGCTGGTACACCGACCCGGACAACAACCGGCGCCCGCCGGAGCTGCTGCCCCGCGACGAGGTGGCCAGGGCGATCAACTCCGAGGTCAAGGCGGGCCGCAACTCCCCGCACGGCGGCGTGTTCCTGGACGTGTCCAGCCGGCTGCCCGCCGAGGAGATCGTGCGCAGGCTGCCGTCCATGCACCACCAGTTCAAGGAACTGGCCGACGTGGACATCACCAAGGAGCCGATGGAGGTCGGGCCCACCTGCCACTACGTGATGGGCGGGGTGGAGGTGGAGCCGGACACCGCGGCCTCCAGCGTGCCCGGCCTGTTCGCCTGCGGGGAGGTCGCGGGCGGCATGCACGGTTCCAACCGGCTGGGCGGCAACTCCCTGTCCGACCTGCTGGTGTTCGGCAGGCGCGCGGGTGCGGGCGCCGCCGGGTACGTGCGGTCGCTGGGGGACAAGCGCCCGGTCATCTCTGAGTCCGATGTGGACGGTGCGGCCGCGCGCGCGGTGGACCCGTTCGCCGAGGGCGGCACCGGGCAGCAGGAGAACCCGTACACGGTGCACACCCAGTTGCAGCAGACGATGAACGACCTGGTCGGCATCATCCGCCGCGGCGGCGAGGTGGAGCAGGCGCTGACCGCGCTGGAGGAGCTCAAGCAGCGCGCCCGCAACGTGGTGGTGGAGGGGCACCGGCAGTTCAACCCCGGCTGGCACCTGGCCATCGACCTGCGCAACATGCTGCTGGTCAGCGAGTGCGTGGCCAAGGCGGCCCTGCTGCGCACCGAGAGCCGCGGCGGCCACACCCGCGAGGACCACCCCAGGATGGACCCGGACTGGCGGCGCCAGCTGCTGGTGTGCCGCGCCGAGGGCGACGGGGTCAGCGTGACGGCCAAGGACCAGATCCCGCTGCGCGAGGACCTGATGGCCCTGTTCGAGTACAGCGAGTTGCAGAAGTACTTCACCACCGGCGAACTCGCCGAGCTGCCCGCGAAGGAGAGCTGACATGGGCTACAAGGCGCGGTTCCGGGTGTGGCGCGGGGATGATGCGGACGGGGACCTGCACGACTACACCGTGGAGGTCAACGAGGGTGAGGTCGTGCTCGACGTCATCCACCGGTTGCAGGCCACCCAGGCCCCGGACCTGGCAGTGCGCTGGAACTGCAAGGCGGGCAAGTGCGGCTCCTGCTCCGCGGAGATCAACGGCAGGCCGCGGCTGCTGTGCATGACCCGGATGTCCACCTTCACCGAGGCCGAGATCGTCACGGTCACCCCGATGCGGACCTTCCCGGTGATCCGCGACCTGGTCACCGACGTCAGCTACAACTACCAGAAGGCCCGCGAGGTGCCCGCGTTCCGCCCGCCCGAGGATCTCGCGCCCGGCGAGTACCGGATGCAGCAGATCGACGTGCAGCGCTCGCAGGAGTTCCGCAAGTGCATCGAGTGCTTCCTGTGCCAGAACACCTGCCACGTGGTGCGCGACCACGAGGACAACAAGACCAACTTCTCCGGTCCGCGCTTCCTGATGCGCATCGCCGAACTGGACATGCACCCGCTGGACACCCACGACAACCGCGCGCAGGAGGCCAAGGAGGACCACGGCCTGGGCTTCTGCAACATCACCAAGTGCTGCACCGAGGTGTGCCCCGAGCACATCAAGATCACTGACAACGCGCTGATCCCGCTCAAGGAGCGGGTCGCCGACCGCAGCTACGACCCGCTCATGCGGCTGTTCCGCAAGCCGAAGAAGTAGGGGCCACTTTCAAGTCGACAGGTCGTGGTTGCGTGTGCACGATGGTGGGGTGATCCGCACCACCGGTGCCCGCGTCGCCGCCGTTCTCGCAGGCTGCGCACTGTTCGCGGGCTGCGCAGGCGGCGACGCGCAGCCCGGGCCGCCACCGGCCACCGCCACGACCACCACGGCCGCGCCCAGCGGGGCCGTGTCCGGCTCACCCACCTACGACCGGATCCACCAGCGCGGCCGGATCACCGTGGCCCTGCGCACCGAGCAGCCCGGGCTGGCGCACCGCGACCCCGCCTCCGGGGACTACTCCGGCTTCGAGGTGGACCTGGCCCGGCTGGTCGCGACCAAGCTGGGCCTGACCGCCGACCAGATCCAGTTCAAGCAGCTTCCCCCCGGTGCGGGCCTGGGCTCGGTCAGTTCCGGTGACGCCGACCTCTACCTGGGCGGCGCCACCGCCGAACAGGGCAGGTCCGCGCAGCTGCTCGCCGCGGGCCCGTACCTCAACGCCCACCTGGGCCTGCTCTACCGTCAGTCCGGCCCCGCCGTCACCGATCCCGCCAGCGCCGCTGGCCGCCGGATCTGCTCGGTCTCCGACTCACCCGCCCAGGCCGCCGCCCGCGCCCTGAAGATCACCGACCCGGACAAGCTGCTCGGCAGCAACTCGCTCGCCGACTGCGTGGACCAGCTCGGCTCCGGCACCGTCGACGCCGTGGTGCAGGACCTGCCCGCCGTGGCCGGTTACGCCGAGTCCGACCCCACCAACCTCGCCGCCGCCGACCTGCCCGGCGGCCAGCCGCTGGACTACGTCGTCCTGCTGCCCGGCAACGACAAGCCGCTGCGCGACCGGATCAACCAGGTCCTGCGCGCGGCCATCGCCGACGGCACCTGGCAGCGCCTCTACGACGCCGCCCTGGCCCGCTCCGGCATCAAGGCCACCCCGCCGACCATCCCGTGACGGCCCGGCCCGCCCCAAACGCCGTGAAGGTGCCGTTCGGGACGTTGAACGCCCTGAACGGCACCTTCATGACATCGCGGCGAGGCAGGGGGCGCCGTGGGCCTCGCTGGCAACGCCGTGAAGGTGCCCTTTGGGACGTTGAACGCCCTGAACGGCACCTTCATGACATCGCGCCACGCCCGCCCCAAACGCCGTGAAGGTGCCGTTCGGGACGTTGAACGTCCTCAACGGCACCTTCACGCCACGCCAGGTCAGGCGGCGGTGGCCGTGCCGACCGCGGCGGTGACGGTCACCTGCGGCGTGGAGCGCGAGCCGCGGGACCAGCGCTTCTGCAACAGGGAAGCGGCCCAGGTCAGCAGCAGGTTGATCACCACGTAGATCGCGCCGATCACGATGTAGGTGGGCACGGCGTTGTTGTAGTTGCCGGAGATCAGGGTGCCGCTGCGGAGCAGGTCGGCAGCGGCCACGGCGGCACCACCCAGGGCGGTGTCCTTGAGGATCACCACGAGCTGGCTCAGGATCGCGGGCAGCATGACCTTCACCGCCTGCGGCAGCAGCACCGACACCATGATCTGGGTCTTGCGCAGGCCCAGGGCGTAGGCGGCCTCGGACTGGCCCTTGGGCAGCGACAGGATCCCGGCGCGGACCACCTCGGCCAGCACGGAGGCGTTGTACAGCACCAGGCCGGTGACCACGGCGTACAGGCCGCGGTTGTCCGAGCCGATGTCGGTGTAGTCGGCGTAGTACTGGTTGGCGAAGATCATCAGGATCAACACCGGGATGGCGCGGAAGAACTCCACCACCACGGCGACGGGGACCCGCACCCAGCGGTGCTCCGACAGCCTGCCGATGCCGAGCACGGCGCCGAACGGCAGCGCGATCACGATGGACAGCGCGGCCGCGAGCAGGGTCAGTTCGAGCCCGGGCAGGATGAAGTTCTCCCACACGTCCGCGTCGAGGAACGGGGTCCACATCGCGGCGGCGAACTGGCCCTTGGCGTCCAGGCCGCGGTAGACGAACCATGCGACCGCGAGCAGCGCGAGGCCGAACACGATGGTGTAGACGACGTTGCGGGCCTTGGCCTTGGGACCGGGCGCGTCGTACAGGACGGACTGGGTACTCATCGCTTCACCGCGACCTTCCTGCCGATCCAGCCCAGCACCAACCCGGTCGGCAGGGTGAGCACGACGAACCCGAGGGCGAACAGGGCCGAGATGGGCAGCAGGTCCGCCTGCTTCTCCACCATCTCCGCCATCAGCAGCGAGGCCTCGGCCACCCCGATGACGCTGGCCACCGTGGTGTTCTTGGTCAGCGCGATCAGCACGTTGGCCAGCGGGGCGACCACCGAGCGCAGCGCCTGCGGCAGCACCACGATGCGCAGCGTCTGGCCGAAGCCCAGCCCCAGCGCGCGGGCCGCCTCGGCCTGCCCGACCGGAACGGTGTTGATGCCCGAGCGGATCGCCTCGCACACGAACGTGGCGGTGTAGAGGGTGAACCCGAGCACGGCCAGCCGGAAGTTGTTGACCTCGAAGAACCCGTGCTCGTTCTTGTCCGCCAGCACCACACCCAGCGTGCTGCTCAGACCGACAGCGCTGAAGGTGATGATCACCGTCAGCGGGATGTTGCGCACCAGGTTCACGTACGCGGTGCCGAACCCGCGCATCAGCGGCACGGGACTGACCCGCATCGCGGCCAGCAGGGTGCCCCAGACCAGCGATCCCACCGCCGACAACACGGTGAGCTGGACGGTCACCCAGAACGCGCCGAGCAGGTCGTACTTGCTCAGGTAGTCCACCGAAGACTCCTCTTGCGGACCGGGGTGCCGGGGCAACGCCCCGGCACCCCGTCTGGTTCAGCGGGTTCGAATCACTTCTCGGTGATCGCGGGGGCGTCCGGGATCTTGTAGCCCGACGGGCCGACGTTGGTCTCCAGGGACTTCTTCCAGTCGCCGGAGTTCTCCATCTTGAGGATGGCGTCGTTGACGGCCTTCTGGGCCTTGGTGTCGCCCTTCTTCAGGCCGACCCCGTACTTCTCGGTGGTGAACGGCTGGCCCACCAGGTCCAGCTTGCCCGGGTACTGGGCGGCGTAACCGGCGAGGATCACGTCGTCGGTGCTGACCGCGTCCACGGTGCCGTTGAGCAGGGCCGAGATGCAGTCGGTGTACTTGCCGTACTGCTGGAGGTTGGCCTCCTTGGAGAACTTGTCCTTGATGTTCTGCGCCGGGGTGGAGCCGGTCACCGAGCAGAGGTTCTTGCCGTTGAGGCTCTCCTTGCCGGTGATGCTGGTGTTGCCCTTCTTGACCAGCAGGTCCTGACCGGCGATGAAGTACGGCCCGGCGAAGTCCACCGACTTCTTGCGGTCGTCGTTGATCGAGTAGGTGGCGACGATGAAGTCCACGTCACCGTTCTTGATCAGGTTCTCCCGCTCCTTGGACTGCGCCTCCTTGAAGGTGACGTTGGCGGCGTCCACGCCCAGCTCCTTGGCGATGTAGCGCGCCACGTCCACGTCGAAGCCCTCGAAGCTGCCGTCCGGCTTCTTCAGGCCCAGGCCGGGCTGGTCGAACTTGATGCCCACGGTCAGCTTCTTGGCGCTGCTGGCCTTGTCGACCAGGCTGTCACTGGCGTCGGCCTTCTTGCCGCCGCCGCACGCGGCCACCGACAGCGCCAGCGCCGTCACCACCGCACCGGCACGAAGAACCCGGCTCAACCGCATTGTTTTCCCTCCGACTGCTGTCTGCACTGAACTCAGTGGCTCAGGATCTTGCCAAGGAAATCCCTGGCCCGCTCGGACTTCGCCGAGGTGAAGAACTCCTCGGGGGTGGTGTCCTCGACGATCTCGCCGTCGGCCATGAACACCACGCGGTCGGCCGCGCGCCGGGCGAAGCCCATCTCGTGGGTCACCACCAGCATCGTCATGCCCTCCCTGGCCAGCGAGGTCATCACGTCCAGCACCTCGTTGACCATCTCCGGGTCCAGCGCCGAGGTGGGCTCGTCGAACAGCATCACCTTGGGCTTCATCGCCAGCGCCCTGGCGATGGCCGCGCGCTGCTGCTGGCCGCCGGACAGCTGCGCGGGCAGCTTGTCGGCCTGGTTGGCGATGCCCACCCGCTCCAGCAGGGCCATGCCCTCCTCGCGGGCCTTCGCCGAGGCGGTGCCGCGCACCTTCACCGGGGCCAGCATGACGTTCTCGAGGATCGTCTTGTGCGCGAACAGGTTGAACGACTGGAACACCATGCCCACGTCGGCGCGCAGGCGGGCCAGCGCCTTGCCCTCGGCGGGCAGCGGCTGGCCGTCCACCTCGATGGTGCCGGAGTCGATCGGCTCCAGCCGGTTGATCGTGCGGCACAGCGTGGACTTGCCCGAACCGGAGGGGCCCAGCACGACCACCACCTGGCCCCGGGGCACCTCCAGGTCGATGGACCGCAGCACGTGCAGCGGTCCGAAGAACTTGTCCACACCGGCCATCCGGATCATGGGCACGGTGCCGGGAGCAGACATCGATCCTCCAGCTACAGGGGGGTGGGGTGTTGGCGGGAAACGTAGGTGTCGCCCACCACACCAGTCCAGGCGGCTTGAGCAAGACTTAGGGTCCCAAGTCTGCATCGTCCACGCAGAGTAGACACGCCCACACCGCCCGAATCGGTCGGGTGCGTTACCGCATCGCCACCACCGACTTGGTCAGCTGCGCGCGGGCGATGACCTGGTCGCCCGCGGTGGCCAGCACGGACAGGAACGCCACGCGGCGCGTGCGGCGGTCCACCGTGCCCACCGCCCGCACCAGCTCGCCTACGGCGGCGGCCGACACGAACTGCGCCGACACCGCGTGCGTCACGGCGTGCTCCGCCACGGTCAGGTGCGGCAGCACGGCCAGGTAGCCGGCCAGCTCCAGCACGGCCTGGAGGGCGGCGGCGTGCAGGCCACCGACCCCGTTGGCCGCGAGCTCGCCGACGGTGAAGCAGACCCCGGCGGGAGGGTCGGCGGGGTCGAGCAGCCGCGCGCCCAGCGCGTGCTGCAGCGGTACGGCCAGCGCGGTCTCGGCGCGCGCGGCCAGTTCCTCTCCGGACAGCTGTGTGCTCACGGGCGGACTGTGCCAGCGCGAGGTGAACGCGGGGCAACCCGGTCACGGCCGAAAGGCGCTCCCGGTAGATTCAGCGCTTCGGACGTGAGGAGGGCCACCGTGCGGGTGTTGCTGGTCGAGGACGACGACCGGGTGGCCGACGCACTGCTGCCCGCGCTGGCCAGGCGCGGGCTGACGGTGGACCGGCTGGCCACCGGGCGTGGCGTGCTGGACCGCCTGCACGGGATCGACGTGGTGCTGCTCGACCTGGGGCTGCCCGACATCGACGGGGTCACCCTGTGCCGGGCGATCCGCGCGGCCAGTGACGTGGCGATCATCGTGGTGTCCGCGCGCGGCGAGGTGGACGACCGGATCCTCGGGCTGCACGCCGGGGCGGACGACTACCTGGTCAAGCCCTACGACGTGGGCGAGCTGGTGGCCAGGGTGCACGCGGTGCGCAGGCGGCGCGGGGACACCGGCGCCAGCTCACCGGGCTCGGTGCACGTTGGCGACGTGGACATCGACCTGGTGCGCCACCAGGTGACCGTGGCGGGCGAGTCGATCGCCCTGTCCCGCAAGGAGTTCCAGGTGCTGGCGCTGGTGGTCGGCGCGGGCGGCGCGGTGTGCACCCGGGAGCGGATCATCGCCGAGGTGTGGGGCCGCAGCTGGGCGGGGGCCAACCGGACCCTGGACGTGCACGTGGCCACCCTGCGCACCAAGCTGGGCAGGCCCGCGCTGGTGGAGACGGTGCGCGGGGTCGGCTACCGGCTGGCCGCCGACGTCGGCGCCGCCGAGGAGGGCTGAGTGCGCACGCGCCTGCTGGGCACCTTCGTCACGGTGGTGGCGATCCTGGTGCTGGCGCTGGGCATCCCGCTCGCGCTGACCGTGGCGGGCACCGAGCGCAGCGCCCTGTTCTCCGACCGGCTGGCCGACACCAGCCGGTACGCCTCGCTGGCCCAGCGCATCGAGCAGGACGGCCAGGTCGGCGGCCTGAAGTCCCAGTTGGACAGCTACCAGTCGGTGTACGGCATCTCGGTGGCGGTGTTCGACCGGGGCGACCGCAACCCCAACTCGGAGTTCACCGAACTCACCGCCTCGGATGGCTCCACCATCAGCGTCGCCGACCCGGTGGTGCACGAGGGGCTGGTGGACGCCCGCTCGGGCAAGCGCCCCGACGAGGGCCCGCTGCTGCTGCCCTGGGACACCGGCCCGATGGTGCTGGCCGAGCCGGTGCTGGTCAACGGCGAGGTGCGCGGGGTGGTGGTGACCAGCTCGCCCACCGGGCCCACCCGCACCGGGATCGCGCTGTGGTGGGTGGCGATCATCGTGGGCGGCCTGCTCGCGGTGGGGGTCGCGGTGCTGGCCTCGCTGCCGCTGGTGCGCTGGATGCTGCGGCCCATCCACAAGCTGGACGGCGCGACCGCCGCGCTGCTGCCCGCCGTGGTCAACGGCCGCAGGGTGGACCCGGTCGGCGCCGACAGCGGCCCCCCGGAGCTGCGCAGGCTCACCAACTCCTTCGACCAGATGGCCGCCAACGTCAGCGACGTGCTGGCCGCGCAGCGGGCGTTCGTGGCCGACGCCTCGCACCAGCTGCGCAACCCGTTGACCGCGCTGCGCCTGCGACTGTCCAACCTGGAGGGTCAGGTGCTGCCGGAGGCGGAGACCCACCAGGTCGCCGCCCTGGAGGAGGCCGACCGGCTGAACCGGATCCTGGACGAGCTGCTGGCCATGGCCCGCGCCGAGTCCAGCTCGGTGGACCCGGTGCCGGTGCGGGTGGACGAGGTGGTCAGCGCCCGGCTGCGGGCCTGGCAGGCGGTGGCCACGGCCCGGGACGTGGCCCTGGTGCTCGACGGCGAGCCGGTTGGCACCGCGCTCGCGCCGCCCCGCGCCCTGGAGACCACGCTGGACGCCTTGCTGGACAACGCCTTGAAGTTCACCGAGGAGGGCTCGATGGTGCGCGTGGACGTGCGCGCCGACGGGAAGCGGGCGCGGTTCTCGGTCCGCGACCACGGGCCGGGCCTGCAACCGGAGGAGCTGGAGCGGGCCACCGACCGGTTCTGGCGCAGCCAGGCGCACCAGAACATGCGCGGTTCCGGGCTGGGGCTGGCCATCGTGCGGCTGCTGGTGGAGCGGGTCGAGGGCACCGTGGTGCTGGACCTGCCCGAGGGTGGCGGCCTGCGGGTGCGCTTCGACCTGCCGCTACTGCTTGACTGAGCGGTAGTACTCCAGCGCCCCGTCGTGCAGCGTGATCGGTGAGGTCTCGATGGCCGCGCGCACGTCCAGCAGTTGCGCCGCCAGCTTCACCACCTGGTTGCCGTCCTCGGCGAGCGTGGGCTGCGCATCGAACAGCGCCCGCACCAGCGCCCGCGCCTCGTCGGCGGGCATGTCCTGGCGCACCATCAGCAGGTTGTGCACCACCAGCGTGGTCACCGAGTCGGCCATGTTCGCGTAGGCGGTCTTGGGCACGGTCGCCGCGTCGTAGTACGAGTACTTGTTGCGGACCTGCTTGACCAGTTCCTCCAGGTTCACCAGCCGCAGCCGCTCGCCCTTGGCCAGTGCGTTGGTGATCGCCGGGGTGGGCAGGCCGCCGGACCAGAAGAAGGCGTCCACCTGGTTGGCCGCCAGCGCGTCCAGCGAGGGTTGCAGGGCCAGCTGCACCTGGGTGGTGCCGGTGGCGGGGGTCAGCCCGGCCAGTTCCAGCAGGTTCCTGGCCACCACGGTCACCCCGGAGTCCGTGCCGCCCACCGAGACCCGCTTGCCGCGCAGGTCGGACATGCGCTCGATGCCCGAGTCCGCGCGGGCGACCACCTGGATGTAGTCGTCGTAGATGCGGCCCAGCGCGCGCAGCGGCGTGCCGGGCAGCTGCTTGGCCTCGTCCTTGGACGCCGCGTCGGCGGCCACCAGCGCCACGTCGGCCTTGCCCTCGTGCAACTGGTTGAGGTTGTCCACCGAGCCCTGGGTGCTGCTGGTGCTGGCGTTGATCCCCAGCGCGCTGTGCCAGGTGTCGGCGAGCTTGCTGCCCAGCTGGAAGTACACCCCGGAGCTGTTGCCGGTGGCGATGCGCAACTGCTGCCCGGCCAGGTCGGGCTGGCAGGCCGCGAGCAGCACGAGCAGTGCGAGGACCGCGGTCAGCCTGGGCACGAGTGGTGGCACCCGCCAATACTGCCAGCTCGGCGTTCTACCCTGGGGTGCAGCGGTGCGATGGGAAGAAGGAATGGTGTGACGCGGAGCTACGAGATCCGTACGTTCGGTTGTCAGATGAACGTGCACGACTCCGAGCGGCTGGCCGGAATGCTGGAAGACGCCGGTTACCGGCCAGTCGACTCGGGCGCCGCGCCCGACGTGGTGGTGTTCAACACCTGCGCGGTCCGCGAGAACGCCGACAACAAGCTCTACGGCACGCTCGGGCACCTGCGGCCGATGAAGCAGGCCAACCCGGACATGCAGATCGCCGTGGGCGGCTGCCTGGCGCAGAAGGACCGCGGGGACATCATCGAGCGCGCGCCCTGGGTGGACGTGGTGTTCGGCACGCACAACCTCGGCTCGCTGCCCACCCTGCTCGACCGGGCGCGGCACAACGCCGCCGCCGAGGTGGAGATCCTGGAGTCGCTGGAGACCTTCCCGTCCACCCTGCCCGCGCGCCGCGACTCGGCGTACTCGGGCTGGGTGTCGATCTCCGTGGGCTGCAACAACACCTGCACCTTCTGCATCGTGCCCTCGCTGCGCGGCAAGGAGCGCGACCGGCGGCCCGGCGAGATCCTCGCCGAGGTGCAGGCCCTGGTCGCCGAGGGGGTGCTGGAGGTGACCCTGCTCGGCCAGAACGTCAACTCCTACGGGGTGGAGTTCGGCGACCGGCTGGCCTTCGGCAAGCTGCTGCGCGCCTGCGGTGAGGTCGAGGGCCTGGAGCGGGTCCGGTTCACCTCCCCGCACCCCAAGGACTTCACCGAGGACGTCATCGCCGCCATGGCCGAGACGCCCAACGTCTGCCACCAGCTGCACATGCCGTTGCAGTCCGGGTCGGACCGGGTGCTCAAGGAGATGCGGCGCTCCTACCGCACCGGGCGGTACCTGGACATCCTGGACAAGGTGCGGGCCGCCATGCCCGACGCCGCCATCACCACCGACATCATCGTCGGCTTCCCCGGTGAGACCGAGGAGGACTTCCAGGGCACCCTGGACGTGGTGCGCCAGGCCCGGTTCTCCAGCGCCTTCACCTTCCAGTACTCCAAGCGGCCCGGCACGCCCGCCGCCGAGATGGCCGGGCAGCTGCCCAAGGAGGTCGTGCAGGAGCGCTTCGAGCGGCTGATCGCCGTGCAGGAGGAGGTCTCCTGGGCGGAGAACAAGAAGCTCGTGGGCAGCACGGTGGAGCTGCTCGTGGCGGCGGGGGAGGGCCGCAAGGACTCCGAGACCCGGCGGATGAGCGGTCGTGGCCGCGACGGCAGGCTGGTGCACTTCACCGCCACCGAGGGCGTGCGGCCCGGGGACGTGGTGCACACCACGGTCACCTACGCGGCCCCGCACTACCTGGTCGCCGACGGGGAGCTGCTCGGCCACCGGCGCACCAGGGCCGGGGACAACACCGAGGCCGGGCTGCGGCCCAAGACCTCCGGGGTCAGCCTGGGGCTGCCCGCCTTCGGGGCGCCCCCGCCTGCGGCCGTGCCCGCGGCAGGAGGATGCTCGGCGTCATGACGATGCGGCGTACAGCCCCGCTCCGGCGGATCGACCCCGGGGCCCGCGCGATGGTCGTGGCCGTGTGCGTGCTGGTCCTGCTGGTCGCCGCGCTGCTGCCCTGGGTGGCGGGCACCAGCGGCTGGCAGGTCCTGTTCAACCCCAGTGCGGGCATCGGCATGGTGCCCCGGCTGTTCGCGGTCTGCGCCCTGCTGTTCGGCGTGCTGGCCGGTGGGCTCGCACTGACCAGCAGGCTGTGGGCCCTGGCCTGGATCTCGTCGGCGGGCTGCGGGTTCGCCACGATCACCGGCCTGCTCGCGATCTGGTCCCAGCAGTCCAGCGCCAGCCACCAGCCCGGCCCGGGCCCCGGCATCGGCCTGCTGCTCGCGGCGGTGACGGTGCTGGTGCTGACCGTGCAGTGGGTGAAGATCACCTTCAACCGCCAGGCCGACCCGGCGGACCGGGACTGACCCGCACCAGAGCGGGACTCGCGCTGCTGGAACGGAACAGCGCGTGTCGGCGTCTCCGGCACCGCGTGTCGGCGCTGGCGGTACGAACGCCCACTGGATGGGAATTCGCACCGGAGGCGCCGACACGCGCCACACGAAGCGCCGACACGCGCTGCCTTTCCGCCCGCTGGTGTTCCGCCCGCGGGTGAAGACGCCGCTGGGCGGGACACGCGCTCGACAACCCCGCGTGTCCCGCCCAGCGGCGGCCTGAGTCCCGCTCAGCGGGTGGCGACTGCCTTCTCCGCGGCCTCCAGCCACTCACGCCACTGCGCGGCCTGCGCCTCGGCCTGGTCGGCCCGGCGCTTGTCGCCCGCGTTGCGCGCCTTCTCCGCCTGCGCCTCGAACTGGTTCACCCGCTCGCGGAACTGCGCGACCCTGGCCTCCGCCTCGGGGTCGGTGCGCCGCCACTGGGCGTCCACGGCCCCGCGCACCCGCTCCTCGACCGCGCGCAGCCGACCCTCCAGCTCGCGCACCCGCTCGCGGGGCACCTTGCCGATCTGGTCCCAGCGCTCCTGGAGCTTGTACAGCGCCTGACGGGCCGCCTCCAGCCCGGTGGCCGGGTCGATCTGCTCGGCCTCGGCCAGCAGGGCCTCCTTGGCCTTGGCGTTGTCGCCGAACTCGGCGTCCCGCTCGTCGAAGGCCGCCGAGCGGCGCGCGAAGAACTTGTCCTGCGCGGCGCGGAAGGCCTGCCACAGCGCGTCGTCGGACTCCTTGGGCGCGCGGCCCGCGGCCTTCCACTCGACCATGAGCTCCTTGTAGCGCCCGGCCGTCGCGCCCCAGTCCTCCGAGGACGAGAGCTGCTCGGCCTCGTCGACCAGCTCCTGCTTGCGCGTCTTGGCGGTGGCCCGCTGCCGGTCCAGCTCCGCGAAGTGCGCCCCACGACGGCGGTTGAACGCGTCCCGGGCCTTGGAGAACCGGCGCCACAGCTGCTCGTCGGTCTTGCGGTCCACACCCCGGATCGTCTTCCACTCGTCCAGGATCGTGCGCAGCCGGTCGCCGGCGACCTTCCACTGGGTGGACTCGTTGGCCAGTGCCTCGGCCTCCTCCACCAGCTTCTGCTTGCGCGCCGCCGACTCGGCGCGGGCCGCGTCCTTGGCCGCCCGTGCCTTCTCGACCGCCTTCTCCGCGGCACCGATCACGTGCGCGACCCGCGCGGTCAGCGCGGCGATGTCGCCGACCACCGCGGCGTCGACCAACGCCTGCTGCACATGCTTGGCACTGGTAAGCGCCTGCTTCGGGTCACCGGCCCCGGAGCCCAGCCGGGCCTCCAGCAGCTCCACCTCGGTCCGCATGTCGTCGAAGCGGCGCGCGAAGTGCGCCAGCCCCTCGGCGGGCTCACCGGCCTGCCACGAGCCGACCTCGCGCTCGCCGTCCTCGGTGCGGACGTAGACCTTGCCCTCCGCGTCCACCCTGCCCCACTTGGTGGGGTCCTCCGAGGCAACCGCCACCGGGGGCGGGGTCGCCTGCGCGCCCGAGGGCAGGATCGCGGTCCCCGCCTCAGCCTGCGGCGCCTGCTCGGCCACCACCGCTGCCACCTGCTCGACCCCGCTCTGGGGGGTCTTCTCCTGCTCCGTCATCGCCGGCTTCCTCCTCGCCTGCACACCTTGAGCCCGTGCCCGGCACGAGCGCCCCGCCGCTGGCGGGGCCCAGCACCCCGGTACCTCGAACGCGAGGGTCCGAATACCTTCGCGAGGCATTCAAACAGGTCAGGCCGCGCCCCGGTACTCCGACCGGTGAACACGGTCGCCGGGTAGCGTGCCGTGACGTGATCGTGAGCGTTGCCGCAGTGCCCCACCCACCGCTGTTGCTACCCGAACTGGTGACCGGGGCGGTGACCGACACCGGCGCGCTGCGGGCCGCCTGCGTGCGCGCGGCCAAGCAGCTCGCGCAGGCCGCACCGACCTGGATCGCGGTCTCCAGCGGCTCGCTGACCTGCGGAAACACCCTCGGCACCTTCCGGGGCTACGGGGTGGACGTGATCGTCTCGCTGACCGCCGACCCCGCCGGGACGACCCCCGACCCGGCCATGCCGCTGCCCCTGCTGGTGGCCGCCTGGCTGCGGGGCGAGGCCGCGGCCGACCACGTGCGCCCCGAACTGGTCGACCCGGCCGCCCCCGTGGCCGAGCGCCTCGCCCTGGGCGAACGGCTGGCCGCCAGCGAGGGCGAGGTGGGCCTGCTCGTGCTCGGCGACGGCTCGAACCGGCACCCCGGACCGGCCGGGCACGCGGACGAGCGGGCCCCCGGCTACGACGCGCTGGTGAGCCGCGCGCTGGCCGAGGCCGACCCCGAGGCGCTGCTGGACCTGGACCCCGAGCTGGCGGCGGAGTTGAACGTCACGGGTCTGCCCGCCTGGCAGGTGCTCGCGGGTGTGGCCCGGCACGGTGGGCGCCGCTGGCGCGCGGAACTGCTCTACTCCCAGGCCCCGTACGGGGTCGGCTACCACGTGGCGGTGTGGTCGTGAGGGCGGTCGCCGTGGTGGGTCCGACCGCGACCGGCAAGTCGGAACTGGGCGTGCGGCTGGCCCAGCGGCTGGGCGGCGAGGTGGTCAACGCGGACGCCATGCAGCTGTACCGGGGCATGGACATCGGCACCGCCAAGGTCACCGAGCAGGAGCGGGCCGGGGTGCCGCACCACCTGCTGGACGTGCTGGAGGTGACCGAGGCCGCCTCGGTGGCGGCCTACCAGCGGGAGACCAGGGCGGTGGTGGAGGACCTGCTCGCCAGGGGGCGCACGCCGGTGCTGGTGGGCGGCTCGGGGCTGTACGTGCAGGCCGTGCTGGACGACCTTGAGTTCCCCGGCACCGACCCGCTCATCCGCGCGCGGCTGGAGGCCGAGCTGGCCGAGGTGGGCCCCGCCGAGCTGCACCGCAGGCTCACCGAGTCCGACCCGGTGGCGGCGGGCGCCATCCTGGCCAGCAACGGCCGCCGGGTGGTGCGCGCGCTGGAGGTCATCGAGCTGACCGGGCGGCCGTTCTCCGCGAGCATGCCCAAGCCGGGGCCCGCCCGGTACGGCACCGTCCTGATCGGCGTGGACCGCGAGGTGGCCGAGCTGGACTCGCGGGTGGACCTGCGGGTGCGGCGCATGTTCGCGGCCGGTCTGGTCGAGGAGACCCGCGAGCTGGCGGCCAGGGGGCTGCGCGAGGGGCGCACCGCGGCTCGCGCACTGGGCTACCAGCAGGTGCTGGCCGCCTTCGACGGCGAGTACGACATGGACACCGCCGCGGCCGAGACCGCCCGCGCCACAAGGCGTTTCGTGCGCAGACAGCGGTCCTGGTTCCGCCGCGACGCCAGGGTCACGTGGTTCGACGCGGCCCGCCCCGACCTGCTCGACGCCGTGCTCACCCGACTGGACCAGTAACCTGGGCGGTGTGGGTGTTGAGTTCGTCAAGGGGCACGGCACGGAGAACGACTTCGTGATCCTGCCCGACCTGGATGGCACGCTGGAACTGACCGACGAGCGGGTGCGTGCGCTGTGCGACCGCAGCCGGGGCATCGGCGCGGACGGCGTGCTGCGAGTCGTGCCCGGCAAACTGCTGCCCGACCTGCCGTCCGGAGTGGACGGCGACGCCTGGTTCATGGACTACCGCAACGCCGACGGCTCGATCGCCGAGATGTGCGGCAACGGGGTGCGGGTCTTCGCCAACTACCTGGTCTTCGCAGGGCTGGCCGAGGTGGGCGAGTTCGTCGTGGGCACCCGTGCGGGCGACCGGCCGGTGGTGGTGCACCCGGACGGGCAGGTCACCGTCCAGATGGGACCGGCCCGCGTGTTCGGCGAGTCCACCGCGACCCTGCACGGCCGGGAGTTCCCCGGTGTCTGCGTGGACGTGGGCAACCCGCACCTGGTCTGCGTCACCGAGCAGGACCTGGCCGGGCTGGACCTGACGACCCCGCCCGCGTACGACCCCGCCGTGTACCCGAACGGGGTCAACGTCGAGTTCGTCGCCGACCTGGGCCCCGGCGCGCTGCGCATGCGCGTGCACGAGCGCGGGGTCGGCGAGACCCGTTCCTGTGGCACCGGCACGGTCGCCGTGCTCGCCGGGTACCTGCACCTGCACGGGCGCCAGTCCGGTCAGTCCACTGTGGACGTCCCGGGTGGACGGGTCGTGATCACCGTCGAGCCGGGCGCCAGCACGCTCACCGGCCCCGCGGTGCTGGTGGCCAGCGGGGAGCTCAGCGCGGACTGGTGGGCCGCGGCTGCTCGGTAGGTAGGTCGAGGAGGGGTGGCGCGTGTTCGTTTTTTTCGGATAGCCTGGTGTTGCCTCGCCGCCCAGCTTCTTCGCCAGTACCGGAGGGTCCGATGACCGTTTCCCTGGAACGGCAGTCGCACACTGTCCTGCCACCCGCCGCCGACGACACCACCGCCCGGCCGCGGCTGCACGCCCTGGCCTCCCTGCTGGGCAACGCTGGCCAGGACGTACCCGCGGTACCTGCCCTGGTGGGGCCGGACGGCGTCCCCGTCGAACTGCCGGACGCCGTCTACCAGGTACTTCGCAGCGTCGTGGACGCGATGGCCCAGGGCTTGGCGATCACAGTCGCCCCGCACAACACGTTGCTGACCACCCAGGAGGCGGCGGAGGTGCTCAGCATCTCCCGGCCGACGCTGGTCAGACTGCTGGAGTCCGGCGAGATCCCGTTCGAGCACCGGGGACGGCACCGCAGGGTCCGTCTGGCCGACGTCATGGACTACCAGGAGCAGGCCCGCGCCAAGCGGCGCCAGGCGCTGCGTGAGCTGACTCAGGACGCTGAGCAAGCCGACCTCGGCGACGCGGCAGAACGGATCGTGAGGACCCGCTAGTGGCCTTTCCCGCGCTGCTGGATGCCTGTGCCCTGGTGCCCATCAGCTTGACCGACCTGCTGCTCCGCCTGGCCGACGCCAACACGTACCGGCCGCTGTTGCGCGCGACGCGCCACCTGCGCCGCTAGCGCGCACTGGTGGGCCGCGGCTGCTCGGTAGGCAGGTCGCGCAGGGTGCGTAGTGGTGAGGCCAGCACCCACAGCACGGCGAGCAGGCCACCCGCGGCGCCGACCCACAGTGCGCCACGCGCCCCGACCCACTCCGCCAGCGCGCCGCCGAGCAGGCCGCCCAGCGGCAGGGTCCCCCACACGATGAACCGGATCGAGGCGTTCATCCGGCCCAGCAGGTGGTCCGGGCAGACCCCTTGCCGGAAGCTGACCTGGGCGACGTTGTAGACCACGGCGCTGTAGCCCACGGCGCCCTCGGCCAGTGCGAAGAACACCAGCCGCCAGTCGTTGCCCGCCAGCGGCAGCAGCAACATCATCGGCGAGAACACCAGCTGCACCAGCCAGATGCTCCTGGCCTGGCCGACGCGGCGGGCCCACCAGGAGGCGTGCAGCGCGCCGAGCACCCCGCCGATCCCGCCCACGGCCAGCAGGGCACCGGCCAGGCCGGGGACGACTCCCAGCTCGCGCACCAGGAACACCATCAGCACGGCGTTGTTCACCCCGCCGAACAGGTTGGCCGTCGCGGTGCAGCCGGTGATCGCCCGCAGCACCCGGTGGTGCAGCACGAAGCGCAGGCCCTCGGCGATCTCCACGCGCATACCGCGCCGCTGCGTGCGGTCCGGCTCCGGCTCCACGGTCCTGATCCGCCACAGCGCGGCGGCCGAGGCGAAGAAGCCCAGCGCCGTGGCCAGCACCGCGTTGGCCGCGCCGACGACCTGCACCAGCCAGCCCGCGATGGCCGGACCGGTGACCTGCGCCGTGGACTGGCTGGCCTGCAACTTGGCGTTGCCGTCGGCGAGCTGGTCCCGGCTGACCAGTGCGGGCAGGTAGGACTGGTAGGCCACGTCGAAGAACACCGTGAGCACGCCCACCAGCAGGGCTGTCACCAGCAGCTGCGCCACGGTGAGCACGCCCAGCGCCCAGGCCAGCGGGATCGTCGCCAGCAGCGCGCCCCTGGCCAGGTCCGCGCGCAGCATCAGCGGCCTGCGCCGCAGCCGGTCCACCCAGACGCCCGCGGGCAGGCCGACCAGCAGGAAGCCGCAGGTCTCCGCCGCGCTGAGCGCGCCGACCTCGAACGGGGTGGCCGCCAGCAGGGTGATGGCCAGGGTCGGGATCGCGAACTGGCCGATGAACACGCCGAACTGGCTGACCGTGTCGCCCGCCCAGAGGCGGCGGAAGTCGGCGTGCGCGAGCAGGGAGGGACGTGCCATGGCGGGCAGCCTCGCCGAAGTGATTGGAAACTGTCAATCAGTTATGCTCTGGACGTGCCAGCCGCCGAACCGCTCCGGCCAGCGACCAGGGCCGAGGCCGCCGCGCTGGCCTCCGAGGTCCGGATGCGCATCATCCGGCTCACCTACGAGCGCCCGCTGACCAACCTCGAGCTGTCCCAGCGGCTGGGCCGCGACCCGGCGACCACGCTGCACCACGTGCGCAAGCTCGTGGACACGGGCTTCCTGGAGGAGTTGCCCGCACGGCGCGGCACCCGGGGCGCCCGTGAGAAGCCGTACCGGTCCACCGGGCTCTCGCTGCGGCTGGACTTCGGTGCCGACCGGGTGGCGCTCCAGGAGGCCGCGCTGGGCGCCTTCCTCGGCGAGGTCGCCGACGTGGGCGTGGCCGGGTTGCGGCAGACCCGGCTGGTGTTCCAGCTGCCCGAGGAACGCCGCGCCGAGCTGCTGGACCGCCTGCACGCCGTGCTCGACGAGTACCGGGACCTGCCCGCCGACCCCGGTGGCAGTCGGTTCGCGGTGTACCTGGCGGCCTATGACAGCGACTGACGGAGTAACTCACTGGTAAGCGGTACCCAGCACGTGGGACACTCGATGTCAAGATGACGGAAACTTACGCATTTGAGCCCGGGGACGACGGGGACGAGCTGTTGTCCACCGGCGATCTGGAACTCGCCGACCGCGCGGCGCTGCGCCGCATCGCGGGGCTGTCCACCGAACTCGACGACATCACCGAGGTCGAGTACCGCCAGCTGCGCCTGGAGCGCGTGGTGCTGGTCGGGGTCTGGACCGAGGGCAGCGCCGCTGACTCCGAGGCCTCCCTGGCCGAACTGGCCCGGCTCGCCGAGACCGCGGGCTCCCAGGTTCTGGAGGGCCTGGTGCAGCGCCGGGACCGCCCCGACCCGGCCACCTACGTCGGCTCGGGCAAGGTCCGCGAGGTGCGCGACGTGGTCGTCGCCACCGGTGCGGACACGGTGATCTGCGACGGCGAGCTGTCCTCCGGCCAGCTGCGCCAGCTGGAGGAGCGGCTCAAGGTCAAGGTGGTCGACCGGACCGCCCTGATCCTGGACATCTTCGCCCAGCACGCTCAGTCCAAGGAGGGCAAGGCGCAGGTCGAGCTGGCCCAGTTGCAGTACCTGCTGCCACGCCTGCGCGGATGGGGCAGCGCCATGTCCCGGCAGGCCGGTGGCCGGGCCGGTGGCGCCAGCGGCGGTGTGGGTCTGCGTGGACCCGGTGAGACCAAGCTGGAGACCGACCGCAGGCGTATCCACAAGCGCATCGCCAAGCTCCGCAAGGAGATCCAGGCGATGAGCGTGGTGCGCGAGACCAAGCGCGGGCGCCGCGTGGCCAACGAGGTGCCCAGCGTGGCCATCGTCGGCTACACCAACGCGGGCAAGTCCAGCCTGCTCAACGCCGTGACCGAGGCCGGGGTGCTGGTGCAGGACGCGCTGTTCGCGACCCTGGACCCGACCACCCGCAGGTCCACCACGCCGGAGGGCCTGCCGTACACGCTCACCGACACCGTGGGCTTCGTCCGGCACCTGCCGCACCAGATCGTCGAGGCCTTCCGCTCCACCCTGGAGGAGGCCGCCGACGCCGATCTGCTGCTGCACGTGGTGGACGGCTCCGACCCCAGGCCGGAGTGGCAGGTCCAGGCGGTGCGCGAGGTGCTCGGCGAGATCGGCGGCGAGTTGAACCGGCCGATGCCGCGCGAACTGGTGGTGGTCAACAAGACCGACGCCGCCGACGAGGTCGCACTGGCCAGGCTGCGCAACCTGCTGCCCGGGGCCGCGTTCGTCTCGGCCCACACCGGGTCGGGGGTCGCGGCGCTGCGCGAGCAGGTCGCCGAGCTGCTGCCCAGGCCCACGCTGGTGGTCGAGGTGCTCGTGCCGTACACCCAGGGCGCGCTGGTGGCCAGGGTGCACGCGGAGGGTGAGGTGCTCGAGGAGCGGCACACCGAGGAGGGCACCGAGCTGCGGGCCCGGGTACGCGGCGACCTGGCCGGGGCGCTGGAGCGGTTCGCGGTGAACAGCACACCCGCCTGATACCCACGGCCGCCTTGGACGGTTAGGCTGGTGCGGAGGAAGTCTCACGCGTTCGAGGAGGAACGGCTATGGGCGAGTTCAGCCCCTGGCACTGGGCGATCGTGGCTTTGGTGTTCGTCGTGCTCTTCGGCGCGCGCAAGCTGCCCGACGCCGCCCGCGGGATCGGCCAGTCGCTGCGGATCTTCAAGGCGGAGATGAAGGCCGGTCAGGGTGACTCGGCCGCACCGGCCGCCACGGCTCCGGCCAGCGCGGCGCCCGCCGCTGCCGCACCGGCCGCCGAGGTGACCGCCGCGCAGCCGCCGGTGGCGCCCGCTGCCACCACCGAGGCGAAGGTGAGCACCACTCCGCCGACCAGCTGAGTCCGGACACGACCCGTCCAGGCCCCCTCGGCCCCGCGCTGAGGGGGCCTGAGCGCTGTCCGGAGCCGGTGGGTGTGGCCACAATTTTGTGATACGTTGGGTGCATGGAGCGCCGCGAGGACTACACCGTTGGCCTGCGGGAACTGCGCCACAACACCAGTGAGGTGTTGGCCAGGGTCCGGCGCGGCGTGACGGTCGATGTCACCGAGTACGGTCGCCTGATCGCACGGATCGTGCCGGTCGAGGATCGCGCGCCGACCCCGGCGATGACGCGGCTGGTGGAGTCGGGCAAGGCGAGGCTGGCGACCCGGCCCGGATACCGGCCGCGGATGCGTCCCAGCGTCGGTCAGGACCGTCTTGGCGAAGCGCTCCGGGAGCTGCGCGAGGAAGACACCTGGTGAGCCTGTACTACGTCGACACCTCGGCCGCCCTCAAGCTGCTGGCCGAGGAGAGCCATTCCAAGGCGTTCGCCGCGTTCTACGACAGCCAGACCAGCGCGTCCTGGGTCAGTTCCTCGCTGCTGCGCGTCGAGGTGATGCGCGCCGTCTCCCGCGTGTTGCCCGCGGCGATTCCGGACGCGCGTGACCTCCTGCTCGCGTTCGACTACATCAGCATGGACGACGACGTGGTCGACGGCGCCATGAACGAGCCGGATCGAATGCTGCGCTCGCTGGACGCCATCCACCTCTCGACGGCTCGACTCCTCGGCACCGACCTGGACGCCGTGGTCACCTACGACGACCGGTTGGCCACTGCCGCCACCGACGCCGGATTCACGGTCCTCGCACCTCGCGACTGACCCGCCCAGCAACGCGAACGGGCCCGCTCCGCACAGCGCGGAGCGGGCCCGTTCGCGGTCAGGTCAGAGCCTGCGCAGCACGGCGACGACCTTGCCGAGGATCTGCGCCTCGTCGCCCAGGATCGGCTCGTACGCCTCGTTGTGCGGCATCAGCCAGACGTGCCCGTCCCGCCGCTTGAGGGTCTTCACGGTGGCCTCGCCGTCGATCATCGCGGCGACCACGTCCCCGTTGTCGGCGTCCTCCTGCTGGCGCACCGCGACGAAGTCCCCGTCGGTGATCGCGGCGTCGACCATCGAGTCGCCGACCACCTTGAGCAGGAACAGGGTGCCGTCGCCGACGATCTCCTTGGGCAGCGGGAAGACGTCCTCGAAGGTCTGCTCGGCCAGGATCGGCCCACCGGCTGCGATCCGGCCGACCAGTGGCACGTACACCGGCGCGGTGCCCGGCTGCTCCGCCACGGGCTGCGGGCCGCCCTCCGCGGTGAGCATGCCGACCGCGCGCGGCCGGTTCGCGTCCCGGTGCAGGTAGCCCTTGCGCTGCAGCATCTTCAGCTGGTGTGACACCGAGGAGGTGGAGGTCAGGCCCACCGCGTCGCCGATCTCGCGGATGCTCGGCGGGTAGCCGCGCCGCTCCACCGACTCCTGGATGACCCGCAGCACCTTGCGCTGCCTCGGGGTCAGCCTCGGGTCCTGGGCCGGGGTGTCCTCGCCGTCCCCGGCGAAGACCTCCAGTTCCACCACGGGACCCTCGTCGCCATCGGTGTTCACGCCCGACCCGGTAAGCGGGCCCTCGGCGCCTTTGCGTGCCACTACGCAGCCTCCCTCGTCACCCCGACCTCCCGGCGGGGCAGCACTGATGCCGACCTCGTCGCGGGCTGTTCGCCCCCGCGGACAGACGGTCAGCGATCTTCACGGTCCACGGTAGACGGGAGCCGCGCTCAGATCAAACACCTGTTCGAAGGACACGCCGCAAATCCTCGATTTCGGCGTGACCCTGTGGTACACATTCGCACGGACGTTCGATAGAACGCATGTTCGATCCTCGCGGGAGGCGTCATGGCGACCCAGGAGCTGCTGGTCAAGCCCACTGCACAGGGCGCGCGCCCCGGTCCCCGGGTGCTCCGCCGCGGCGGTGAGGAGCTGCGCAGGCCGCCTGGTCGTCCCCGTCCCGTGCTCGCCCCCGGCGCCGCCGCCTCCTCGTCCTGCCGGGTCAGGCCGCGCCACGCCGGGCTGCAACTGGTGCTCATCGGCCTGCTGACCTTCCTGGTGTGCGTGGGCTTCGGGCTGCTCGCCGAGGTCTCCAGCCAGTCGGCGCCGGTGCCCGAGGCCACGACCGTCGTCCAGGTCCGCGCGGACGAGACCCTGTGGGGCCTGGCCCAGCGCGTGGTGCCCGGCAGCCCCGCCGGTGAGGTCGTCGACCGGATCATGCGGCTCAACCACCTCGACGGGGATGCCGTGCACCCCGGCCAGCCGCTGGTCGTGCCGGACGCGGGTGTCACCCGCTAGGGCGAGGTTTGTCCGTTCACTCGGTTGTCGTAGTGCCCCGTGCCGCACCATCGGGTCACACCCTCGGCGTGTCGCGCCCGCCCAGTTTGCGTCCAGCCGTCCTGAGACATACGGTCTACCCCTACATCTAGTGGTTACATCGCTGTAGTTAGTCCACAGGTTGGGGTCATCCTCCTTCCCGGCTGACTGCCGCGCAGCCGCTGGTCCAGCACCTGGGGAAGGGGTGACTCACGCCGTGCGCTGTCCGTTCTGCCGTCACTCGGACTCCCGTGTGGTGGACTCGCGCGAGGTCGACGAGGGCCAGGCCATCCGGCGCCGCCGGTCCTGCGCGCAGTGCAGCCGCCGGTTCACCACCGTCGAGGAGGCGGTGCTGGCCGTGGTCAAGCGGTCCGGGGTCACCGAGCCGTTCAGCCGGGACAAGGTCGTCACCGGGGTGCGGCGCGCCTGCCAGGGCCGCCCGGTGGACGAGGACGCCCTGCAGCAGTTGGCCCAGCGGGTGGAGGAGTCGATCCGGTCCACCGGCTGCGCGGAGATCCCCAGCCACGAGGTGGGGCTGGCCATCCTCGGTCCCCTCAGGGATCTCGACGGCGTGGCCTACCTGCGCTTCGCCAGCGTGTACCGCTCCTTCTCCTCGGTGGAGGACTTCGAGAAGGAGATCGCGGAACTGCGGCGCGCGGAGAAAAGCGAGTAGATGCCCACAGGCAGGTTTCGACGGCGGGTCAGCGGACTCGCCGTTCGCAGGCGTAGCACGAGCACGAGCACTAGCGGAGAGGTAACGGTCATGACGAAGGCCGTCGGCAACAAGGGGCTGCGGGTGCAGCGGGTCCACACCACCGAGGGCGTGCACCCCTACGACGAGGTGACCTGGGAGCACCGCGACGTCGTCATGACCAACTGGCGTGACGGCTCGATCAACTTCGAGCAGCGGGGCGTCGAGTTCCCCGACTTCTGGTCGGTCAACGCGACCAACATCGTGACCAGCAAGTACTTCCGCGGCGCGGTCGGCTCCGACGCGCGCGAGCGCAGCCTGCGCCAGCTCATCGACCGGGTGGTCTCCAGCTACGTCAAGGCCGGTGTCGAGCACAAGTACTTCGCCGACGACAAGGCCGCCGAGGTCTTCGAGCACGAGCTGACCTGGATGCTGCTGCACCAGGTGTTCAGCTTCAACTCCCCGGTGTGGTTCAACGTGGGCACCGCCTCCCCGCAGCAGGTCAGCGCCTGCTTCATCCTCGCGGTGGACGACACCATGGAGTCGATCCTCAACTGGTACCGCGAGGAGGGGCTGATCTTCAAGGGCGGCTCCGGGGCCGGCCTGAACCTGTCCCGCATCCGCTCCAGCAAGGAGCTGCTCTCCTCCGGCGGCACCGCCTCCGGCCCGGTCTCCTTCATGCGCGGTGCCGACGCCTCCGCGGGCACCATCAAGTCCGGCGGCGCCACCCGGCGCGCGGCCAAGATGGTCGTGCTGGACGTGGACCACCCCGACGTCGAGGAGTTCATCGAGACCAAGGCGCGCGAGGAGGACAAGGTCCGCGCGCTGCGCGACGCCGGTTTCGACATGGACCTGGGCGGGCGCGACATCGTGTCCGTGCAGTACCAGAACGCGAACAACTCGGTGCGCGTCTCCGACGAGTTCATGCGCGCCGTGGAGAACGAGGGCCAGTTCGGCCTGCGCTCGCGGCAGACCGGTGAGGTCATCGAGTCCGTCGACGCCAAGGCGCTGTTCGGCAAGCTGGCCAAGGCCGCGTGGGAGTGCGCCGACCCGGGCATCCAGTACGACGGCATCATCAACGACTGGCACACCTGCCCCGAATCGGGCCGGATCACCGCCTCCAACCCGTGCAGCGAGTACATGCACCTGGACAACTCCAGCTGCAACCTGGCCTCGCTGAACCTGCTGAAGTTCCTGCGCCCCGACGGCACCTTCGACGCCCCGCTGTTCGTCAAGGCCGTCGAGCTGGTCATCACCGCGATGGACATCTCGATCTGCTTCGCCGACTTCCCGACCGAGCCGATCGCCGACACCACGCGCAAGTTCCGCCAGCTGGGCATCGGCTACGCCAACCTGGGCGCCCTGCTGATGGCCACCGGCCACGCCTACGACTCCGAGGGCGGCCGGGCACTGGCTGCGGCCATCACCTCGCTGATGACCGGCACCGCCTACCGCCGCTCCGCCGAACTGGCCGGTGTGGTCGGCGCCTACGAGGGCTACGCCCGCAACGCCGACGCGCACCAGCGGGTCATGCGCAAGCACGCCGCGGCCAACGACCTGGTCCGCACCTACGGCAGCGACGACCGGGCCGTGCAGAAGCTGGCCACCGAGCAGTGGCAGAGCGGCCTGCAGATCGGTGCCCGCAACGGCTGGCGCAACGCGCAGGCCAGTGTGCTCGCACCCACCGGCACCATCGGCCTGATGATGGACTGCGACACCACCGGCATCGAGCCCGACCTGGCGCTGGTCAAGTTCAAGAAGCTGGTCGGCGGCGGCTCCATGCAGATCGTCAACCAGACGGTGCCGCGTGCGCTGAAGTCCCTGGGCTACCAGCAGGAGCAGGTCGAGGCGATCGTCGAGTTCATCGGCGAGCACGGCCACGTGGTGGACGCGCCCGGACTGCGCCCCGAGCACTACGAGGTCTTCGACTGCGCCATGGGCGAGCGTTCCATCGCGCCGATGGGCCACGTGCGCATGATGGCCGCGGTGCAGCCGTTCATCTCCGGCGCGATCTCCAAGACGGTGAACATGCCGGAGGCGGCCACCGTGGAGGACGTGCAGGAGATCTACTTCCAGGGCTGGAAGCTGGGCCTCAAGGCGCTGGCGATCTACCGCGACAACTGCAAGGTCGGCCAGCCGCTGTCCGCGGGCAAGGGCGCCAGCAAGGGTGCCGAGGTCGAGGCCAAGACCGAGCCGGTCGTGGAGTACCGGCCGGTGCGCAAGCGCCTGCCCAAGAAGCGCCCGAGCCAGACCGTGTCGTTCACCGTGGGTGGCGCCGAGGGCTACCTGCACGCCGGGTCCTACCCCGACGACGGCCTCGGCGAGATCTTCATCAAGCTGGGCAAGCAGGGCTCGACCCTGGCCGGGGTGATGGACGCCTTCTCGATGTCGATCTCCGTGGGCCTGCAGTACGGCATCCCGCTGGAGTTCTACGTCTCGAAGTTCCAGAACCAGCGCTTCGAGCCCGCCGGCATGACCGACGACCCGGACGTGCGCATCGCCACCAGCGTCGTGGACTACCTGTTCCGCAGGCTCGCGCTGGACTACCTGCCCTACGACAAGCGCGCCGAGCTGGGCATCTTCACCGCCGACGAGCGCACCGCCCAGGTCTCCGCCGACTACGGCACCTCCGGTGACGTGGACATCGTCGCCATGCAGACCACCGTGGAGGCCGCCGACAAGCCCGCCCCGGCCGTGGCGCACAGCTCCACCGAGCTGATCGAACTCCAGCTGGGCAAGGCCGCCGACGCGCCGCTGTGCATGACCTGCGGCACCAAGATGCGGCCCGCCGGGTCCTGCTACGTCTGCGAGGGCTGCGGCAGCACCTCCGGTTGCAGCTGAAGCTGGCCATATTGCACTGAACGTAAAATAGGATCGGTTTGGATAGGTTTTGGTGAGAGGTTTGGAGGTGTAGGTGGTTCCCTAGGCTCGCCTTTGCGAGCCTAGGGAACCACCGGCAAAACGTCCCGACTGTCGACATGACATTCGAGATGGAAAAGTCTCCGGAGGTAAGCGTGCCATCAGGGACTGGGCTGCCTATATTCAGGCCATAAGGAATGGTGCACGCAAGGAAATGAGTGCACTGTGCCGGTACGAACCAGCTGGTCGAGTTGGGTGTCGGTGGGCTTGCCGGCCCCCAACTCGGCGTTCACGATCGCATCGCGCGGAGTTTGTTGTGCCTGCGTCAACTCCGTCGCTCGCTGGCGTCGCGGGTTGTGGTCGTCGACTATCGCCGGAAGTTCCGGGCGGCGACCAGTCCGAGGATTGTTGCTGCTCCTGCTTGCCTTGCTGCGGTCGCCACGCCAGCCAAGGTGAATCCGGTGTGGCAGATATCGTCCACGATCAGCACGGTTTTGTCGCTGAGATCTTCGGTGATCCTGAACTCGTGAAGGAGTTGCTCACGCTCCCACCGGGTCATGTCCTTGGTCGGCTTTCTGGACTTGTTGCGGACGTGCACATCGGTGAGCTGGATGCCGAGGTCCCGGTGCAGTGCATGGCCGATGCGGACACTTGCACTGGCCTGGGTGTTGCCGGCGTGGCCGGGTACCGGAAGAATTCGGTCGGCTGACGAGAGCCAGGGATGCGTGACTATAACGTCAGTCAGTGAGTCGAGTAGTGTGCGCTCGGCGTGGTCGAGTTCTGCGAGACTGCGTTTCTGATAGCCCTTTATTGTGCGGACGATGTCTGCGGTGGCAGTGTACTCCAAGGCGTTCGGGGCCGAGTCGGACAATCTGCTGTAGAAGTCCAGGGCGATGGCTCCGTCAACCCTACTCCGCTCCTGGATCTTGAGCGTAAGAACTCGCTTCAACATCTTGAGGAAGTCGGTCAGTTCGGAATGTGGAGTGAAGTCCAGTTTGACGCGATTCGTCCAGTGCGGTTGGTGGCGTGGCAGCAGTGCCGCCCTCGTCGCTCGGGGCCACGCCCTGAGCACGTGGGTTTCGATCTCTGGTGCTCCTCTAAGCAGAAGGTGCCATACACCGGCCGAAGACTTGGCATATTCCCAGTCCTCAAGGTAGTTGGCTCGAGGGTCTGGGGTGTAGCAGGTTGGTGTCGACGAGCCTAGCAAGCAACGACTCCTTGTGGGGTGGTCTCGCGAACGTCGCATGTGGCACTTGCGTCGAGTACGGTGGGCGAGTGGTCTCGTTACCTCCGTGATCACACCATCTCACACATGTCTAGTGTGGTGGTAGGTTTCGGCTGATTCCTCTACGATCCATGCGCTCGAGCCCGTGACCTCTGGATGGATGCCCATGACTACCAGTGAGCCAGGAGACGGCTTGACGGCCAGTCAGCGGGAGCTGTGGATTGCACTGCTTGCATCGCGTGCGGCTGGTGGTCCTCGTCGGGCGGTCAAACACCTGTTGCAGGCGGGACGCGCTCACTTGCTGACACTCATAGCCGAGCTATCCGAGGTCGAACGCTCCGATGCCCATAACACCGCTGTGCGGCTGCATGACGCTGGCGTCCAGGCGTTGCTGTGTGATGATCCTCGATATCCTGACAGGCTGCGGTGTTTCGCGGGCTCTCCGCCTGTGCTGTTCTGTCGCGGCAATGTCGATCTCCTGAAGGGCTCGGCCGTCGGGGTGTGTGGAGCGAGGGACGCGAGTACTGAGGCGATTCGCGCCGCGCGAGCTTGTGGACAGGATGCAGCGCGGCTGGGTGTCACTGTGGTGTCGGGATACGCCAAAGGGGTTGACACGGAAAGTCACCTTGCTGCACTAAACGCGTCGGGAAGCACCATCGCTGTGCTTGCTGAAGGTATCGACCACTTTCGTGTCAAGACATCCTATCGAGGGCTGCCCGAAGCAGCTCTTGGGCGGATGCTTGTCATATCCCAGTTTCCGCCGGGTCAGCGTTGGACCGCTGGCGCCGCGATGACGCGCAACCATGTCATCGTTGGACTTGCGCACGCTCTTGTCGTCGTTGAGGCACGAGAATCCGGTGGGACTCTAAAAGCGGGCGAGCTTGCGCTCAAAGAAAAGCGTCGCCTGTTGGTGCTGGCTGGCTCGGTCGAGGTTTCACAAGGTAACAAGCAGTTGCTCACAGCGGGTGCGCGCAGGATCGGAAATCGTGCCGAACTTGTCGATGCATTTGGTCGACTGGACACGGAGCAGCCTCAGCAGCTTCGTCTTGGCTGAGCGGCCTGTTAGGGCTGCGGCAGCACTTTCGGCTGTAGCTGATTCTGCCCCAGGCGCGGGATGCCGGCACCCCATTCAGCGTTCCAGATCGCGTGGCGCAGGGTTCGTTGTGCGTGCACCCTACGTCAGGTTGAGCCGGTGCTACGAGCAGCAGTCGAGCGCGGTGGGCTGCAAGTTGTGGGCACGGGTCCGCGCCCAACACGGATGACCTGGCGACTCTGGTCGGGTCCCGCTGGCAGTTACCGACCGTCTCCCTGGTGTTCAGCCAACTCGGCGCGTTGAACGCGCCGCATGATGGTCCGTTCCGCACCCACGCCACAGTCGCACGCACGACCCGGGGCGGGCGCGCAGCATAGTTAGCGTCCTCGGTGGCACCTCGCGGAGCTGGTCGATCTCTGATGGTACGCAGCCCGGTGACACCACGAGGAATAGCGCACTTGAGGAATAAGCACCCTGTGCCAGTATCTTGAGCATCGGTTGAAGGTGGATTAGCTGTTCAGGTGGGGTGCGGGCACCCCACCTGTGGTCTTGGCCGGATTCACTGTTGCGGCTGCCTTACCGTCTGCTCGGCATCCTCGTCGCAGTCGCGGTATCCGTGATCCGGTGCACAGCCATATCGCCCTGCGGGATGAGGCGGGCCGCCGGTCGTCGTGCACGGGTTCGCTTCGACCACGGCTGGTGACTTGGCGCAGCCACCCGACCGTCCCCTCGTGATCAGCGAGCTCGGCAGGCCGCGCGACCGTGCGAGGAACAGCGTACCCCAGAAAGTGAGGGGTACTGGCCGTCCGAGGACCGGGAGGGTTTTCCCCACCTCGCACAGGCCTGCTGCCCGGATGGGGCAGCGGGGCTTGAACACGCAGGCTGAACGCGTCCAGTTTTCCGCTTTACCCGCGTTCACACCCGATTGAAGGGAACCTCCGTGTTCAGCTCGAAGTCCGTGCACCGCCGTGCGGCGGGAGTCGCCGCCGTGGCCCTGGCCAGCGCGGTGTGCGCCACCACGTTGACGGCTGGCAGCGCCGAAGCGATCGTCAACGGGAAGGATTCCACGCAGCGCTACTCGTTCATGGCATCGATCGCGGAAACGGTGGTGGGCAACGGGGAACACGGCGTCTGCGGGGCCTCGCTGATCGATCCGCAGTGGGTGCTGACGGCGGCCCACTGCGTCAACCCGGACCTGGTGAAGCCGGACGGCACCGTCCGCATCGGCAGCGAGCGGCGGACCTCCGGGGGAACGGTCCGTGCCATCGCGCAGATAGTGACCCACCCGGGCTACGTGCAGACCAGGACCAAGGCGCCCAACCAGAACGACCTCGCACTGATCCGCCTGGACCGCCCGGTCGGCGAGCAGCCCATCCGCATCGCGGAACGGCCCGGCAGGCCCGGCACCCCGACCCGACTCCTGGGGTTCGGCACCGTCGTCGACACGCCCGAGATCCCGAAGGCGGTGTTCGCCAACCGGCTCCAGGAACTCGAGGCCCGCAGGGGGTCCGAGGCCGAGTGCGCGCCCGGCTTCGCGGGGCCGACCCGACTGTGCACGGTCAGCCGGGTGCCGGACGCCATGGCGTGCTTCGGGGACTCCGGCGGACCGCAGATCCGGCGGGGCAGGGGCGGGCGGTGGGAGCTCGTCGGGACCACCTCGGGCCCCGGCAACTCGCGTCCGACCTGCGTGGGCGGGCCGGGGCTCTACAGCAGCGTGCCCGCCTACGCGGGCTGGATCCGGCAGACGATCGGCAGGAACGGCTGACCCGGGCCCCTGGCCCAGTTCGATTCGCCGTGGCTCCCGTGTCATGAAGGTGCCGTTCGCGGCGTTGAGTGCCATGACGGCACTTTCATGGCATGGGTCCCGGCTTGGTGAGCCTGTTCAGGCCCGCCGCCCAGCGCCATGAAGGTGCCGTTCGCGGCGTTCAACGCCATGAACGGCACCTTCATGGCATGGCGCCAAGCCCGGGCGCCAACGCCACCGTGACGGCGAGGGAGGCGAGGGCCAGGAGGGACATGGCGATCGCGGGGGTCGTGTGCTGGGCGAGGGTGCCGGCGAGCACGGCGCTGACGCCCTGCATCGTGAGCATGCCCGCGGAGTGCAGGCCGAGCGCGTGCCCACTGAGCTCGGGCGGGGTCAGCGCCATCAAACGGTGTTGCAGCAACAGGGTTGAGCAGTAGCCGATCGAGGCGAGCACGATCGCGGCGGCGGCCACGGGCAGCGGCGGGGCGAGGGCGAGGGCGAGGTAGGGCACGGCGAGCAGCAGGCGCAGCGGGGCGCCGAGCCGGTCGAGCCAGCGCTGGGGCAGGAACCGGCCGACGGCGGTGTCGCCGACCAGCATGCCGAGTGCCGCGAGCGCGAAGAGCAGCCCAGCGGCCTCCGGTGCGTAGGGGACGAACAGGGATTCGCAGCCGACGATCAACCCGTTGGGCAGCCACAGCGCGAGGTAGGTGTACCGACGTGGCACCGAGGACCAGAGGCGGGCGTTGCTGCGCCAGGTCTCACCGATCGAGGGGCGGCCCGCGGCGCGTGCCGGCCGGCGGCTCAGGCCGAGGCGGGCGAGCAGGGCGGCGGCGAGGTACAGGGCGGCGCCCGCCAACAGGGTGCCGCGCGGGGACAGGGCGGCGACGAGCACCCCGCCGATCGCGAAGCCGGTGATCTGCATGATCCCGACCGACATGTTCAGCACGGAGCGGCCCAGCAGGTAGCCCTCGTCGGGCAGGATCTCGGTCAGCAGCCCGTAGCGCACCCCGCTGCCCAGCGAGGCCAGCACACCCAGGCCAAGGATCAGCACGAACACGGTCCACAGCGGCAGTCCTGGTACGGCCTGTGCCGCCGTGCCGAGCGCGAAGGCCAGGGCGAGGCCGGTCAGCACGGCGCGGGGCGGCAGCCGGTCGGCGGCCGACAGCAGCACGGTCGCGCCGACCACCTGGGCCAGCGAGGGGCCGAACATGCTCAGCGCGGACAGCAGTGGTGAGCCGGTCTCGGTGTAGATCGCCGTGCCCAGGGCGAGCCCGGCGACGGTGGCGGCCGCGATCTGCGCGGAGGAGGTCAGGAACAGCGGCATGAACTCCGGGGTGGCGAACAGTTCGCGGTACGTGCGCATGGCGGGAGTCTCACCAGCCGCATGGCCGGGGGTTAGTCTTTCGCAGGGGGGCGAAACGTGGGCTGGTGGCAGGTCAACGCGGACACGCTGGCGGGCAGCCGGTTCGTGGTCTCCCCGTTGGCCGAGGCCACCGCGAGCCTGATCACCCTGGCGCGGGCCACCGCGGCGCACCCCGGCGAGCGCGCCTGGCTGGACGCCCACCTGCCCGCGTACCGGGAACTGCTGGCCGCCGACCCGATCACCGCTTCGCTGGTGCGGGCCGGGTTGCGGCGTCGGTGGATCGCGGACTTCTTCACGCCGACGCCGACCGGTGAGCCCGCGGAGTTCGAGCGGGAGCTGGCCGGGATTCGTTCCACGCCAGCGGAAATCGCCCGCGAGAACCTGGGCCCTGCGCTGACGCCCGAGCTGGACAGGACGGACCTGGCGCAGCGGACCGCGGACCTGCTGGAGTGGGTGTGGACGCGTGCGGTGCTGCCCGAGTGGCCCCGGCGCAGACGCGTCATCGAGGCGGATGTCGTTGCGCGGACGGGCAAACTGGGCCAGGGCGGGTGGGCGGCTGTGCTCGGTGACCTGCGCCAGGGCATGCGCTGGCTGGGGTCGAATCGCTTGCAGGTCAACGTGTACGACTACCCGCCGCGGGAGGTCGACGGCGCCCAGCTGTTCTTCGTGCCGGTGACCCCGCGACAGGGCTGGGTCTGCTGGGACGCGCACAACCGCTCGGCCGTGGTCTACCCGTGCTCCGGGGTGCTGGCCGAGCCACCGCCACCGGTCCCGGACACGCTGGGCAGGCTGCTCGGAGCGGCGCGGGCCGGGGTGCTTGTGCTGCTGGACACGCCCAAGAGCACGACCCAGCTCGTGGCGCTGACCGGGCAGGGCCTTGGCTCGGTGGGGCGCCACCTCAAGGTGCTGCTGGACGCCCGCCTGGTGTGCCGGCAGCGCGCGGGCCGTTCGGTGCTCTACCGCCGCACGCTCGAGGGCGAGGCCTTGGTGGCGGCCCAGTTCCGCGAGTGAGTCCCTTGACAGCGGCCCTGGCCGCGTAGTTCGTGCGGGCCGAGGTGGAGTTGGCCGCGCCGCCCCTGACACTGTCCGCGGACTTCAGCGACCAGTCCTAGCGGCTCGCCTCGGAACCTTGACCGTGTCTGGCCGGCGACCACCCAGCCGCGCCCGCCGACGCGGGCCGTGTCATGAAAGTGCCGTTCAGGACGCTGGATGTCCCAAACGGCACTTTCATGACACCGCGGCCTCGGCCCGGACCGGATACCAGGTCAACGATGCGCGACGCGCCACTAGCTCAGCAGCAGGCCGACCGAGACCACGGCCATGGCGCCCGCGGTGCCGCCGTGCAGGCCGTAGGCGAACCGGCGCTTGCCGCCGTGCCACAGCACGACCAGCGCGTCGACCACGGCGATCAGCGCGGCGGCCAGCACGAACCAGCCGAGCACCTGGAGCTGGCCGGTGGCCAGGATGACCAGCAGGGCCAGGCCGCACACGATGTCGCGCACGCCCTTGAGGTTGAGCCAGGCCATCACCGGGCCGGTGGGCAGGGAGCGCAGACCGAGGCCGCGGGCGCTGCCCTCGGGCGCGAGCAGGTAGCGGGCGCCGAGCACGATGATGCCCATGCCGAGCACCACTGCCAGTGCGATGGCCACGTAGGTCACGGGTCCTCCAACTGGACGGGGGAGCGGCTAGCGTCGCAGCTGGCGCGTCAGATCCTCGTGCAGATCGCGGTGGGCGGCGGCCCGTTCCGGTCCGTTGCGGTCGGCGAGGTAGCTGGCGGCGTCGCGCACGATGGCCAGCTCGTCGGAGCTGACGGTGAGCACGCCCTCGGCGCGGGACAGCCGTTGCACCAGGTCAGCCACGTCGTCGGCGGGCCAGGAGAACAGGTTCTCGAACCACACGTCGCCCCGGTCCTCGCCCGCGGACCGCACGGTGCTGGCCCACTCGGCGAACAACTCGGCGCTGCCGCGTACCACGTAGGCGGTGGGGAACACCGACATCACGGCCGGTTCGGCGGTCTCGGTGTCGGCGGGGAACAGGGTGCGCATCCGGTACGAGGCGTGCTGGCGCAGGCTGCCCAGCGGCTCGGCCACGATCCGCCCGTCGGGCAGCGCCAGCGAGGGCTTGGCCCCGTGCGCGAGCAGCACGGCGACCACGTCGGAGGCCCCGCGCTCGGCGGCCCGCATCAGCGCGGTGCGGCCCGTCGGGTCGGTGGCCTCCGGGTCGGCCCCGTGCGCGAGCAGGGCGTCCACGGCGGCCGGGTCGTCGCGGATCGCGGCCAGGGTCAGCACCGGGACCCCGTCCGCGCGCCGGTCGTCGGGGCTGCCGCCGTGCCGCAGCAGCACCCGCAGCACGGCGGGCACCGCGCGCTGCTCCACCGCCTGCACCACGGCGGACTCCTCGCCGTCGAGCACGGGCATGCCCGCTTCGAGCAGGGTCTCCAGGTGGGCCAGGGTGCTGGTGTGCGGGTCCTCGGACGCCGCGCGCACGGCTCCCCGCAACAGGCTGTCCTTGCCGCCGCTGTCCAGCGGGGGCACGCCGCGCGCGAGTAACTCCTTGGCCACGGGCACGTGCCGCCGCTCCAGGGCCACCTTCATCGGGGTGCGCCCCGAGTCGGTCTGGATGGTGGGCGAGGCCCCGGCGTCCAGCAGCAGCCGCACGACCTCGACCTGGCCGTGCGCCGCCGCGGTCACCAGCAGCGGATCGGTGTAACCGAACGCGGTCGGAACGGTGCCGTTGGGATCGACACCCTGGTCCAGGGCGGTGCGCAGCGTGTCGAGGTCGCCGACGGTGGCAGCACGGATCAGAACTGGCCAGCGTTCCATGAGCGGATCGTAGAGACCGTGCCTGCACAGTCCAAGAGGCGACCGCGTGTCACAGTGCGGCAGGCTGTCTCGTCCACGCTGTGTGACGAAGAACCAGATGCTCGTGACCGGTGGTACCGGCACGCTCGGCCGCCAGATCGTGGACCGCCTGCTCGACCGGGGACAGCCGGTGCGGGTGCTCAGCCGCACCGCGAGGCAGGGCCGCGTGCCCTCGGTGGCGGTGGACCTGCGCACCGGGGCCGGGCTGGACGCCGCCCTGGACGGGGTGGGCACTGTCGTGCACTGCGCCAGCGGGATGGGCAAGTCCGACGTCGACGCCGCGCGCAACCTCGTGCGGGCCGCCCGCGCCGCCGGTTCCCCGCACGTGGTCTACATCTCCATCGTCGGCATCGACCGCGTGCCGCTGGGCTACTACAAGGCCAAGCTCGCCACCGAGCGTGTGCTCGCCGAGTCCGGGCTGCCGCTGACGATCCTGCGTACGACTCAGTTCCACGACCTGCTTGGCACCGTGTTCGGCGCGCTGGCCAAGTCGCCCGTGGTGCCCGCGTTCAGCGCCGTGCGCTTCCAGCCGATCGACTCCGGCGAGGTCGCCGAGCGCATGACCGAGCTCGCGCTGGGTGAGCCGAAGGGCCGGGTCGCCGACATGGGTGGCCCGCGGGTGCTGTCGCTGCGCGAGGCGCTGGACGCCTACCTGCGGGCCACCGGCCGTCGTCGGCTCGTGCTGCCCGTGCCGCTGCCCGGTGCGCTGGGCCGTGCGCTGCGCGAGGGCGGCAACCTCACCCCGGACAACGCGGTGGGGACCGGCACGTTCGAGCAGTACCTGGCGCGGGTGTGATGGCGTGAAGGATGCTCCTATAGAAGTCAAGTGGTGGTTGCGAGGTGGGTCATGTCTGTGGTCAGGGCGTGGAAGACCTCGCGGGTGACGTAGCGTTTGAGGCACCGGATGATGTGCCGTTTGGGCAGGCCCTCGGCGGTGCGTCGGGCGAGGTAGGCGCGGGTGCGGGGGCAGTGGCGCAGGCGGACGATGACCACGCGGTAGAGCGCGGCGTTGGCTTGGCGGTCACCGCCCCGGTTGAGGCGGTGACGGTCGCGGCGGCCGCTGCTGGCCGGGATGGGGGCGGTGCCGCACAGGTGGGCGAAGGCGGCGTCGGTGGTGATGCGGTGGGGGTTGTCCCCGGCGGTGATCAGCAGTTGTGCCGCGGTGTCGGGGCCGACTCCGGGCAGGGCGGTGGTGCGGGGCAGGACCCGGTCGAGCACGGCGGTGAGTTCGGCCTTGGCCTGGTCGATCTCGGTGGTCAGCCGGTGGATCCGGTGAGCCAGGCGGCGCAGCGCGGTCTTGGTGGCCGCGGTGGGGCAGGTCAGGTCGTGGGTGGGGCGGAGCCGGGCGCAGGTGGTGATCAGTGCCCGCCGGGGCAGGCCGGTCAGGTGTTCGCGCAGCGTGGTGGGGGCGGTGACGATCAGGCTGTCGAGCTGGTTGAGCGCGGCGGTGCGGGCTTTGACCGCGCTGGTGAGCACGGTGCGCAGGACGGCGGTGCTGGTGGCGGGGCCGGTGCTGGTTTTGGGGGTGGTGGTGGCCCTGCCGGACTGGACCGCGTGGGCGGCGTTGATCGCGTCCTGGGTATCGGTCTTGCCCTTGCGGCGGCGGGTGTGCCGGTCGGGCTGGTTGACCTCGATCACCTGGATGCCGTGGTCGGTGAGGTGGCTGGTGAGCCCGGTGCCGTAGGAATGGGTGCCTTCCACCCCGACCGCTTCCAGGGTGCCGAAGCCGGTCAGCCAGCGTGTCAGGGCGGTGTAGCCGGTGTGGGTGGCGGGGAAGGTCTGGGTGCCCAGGAGTTGGCCCAGGGCGTTGAGCGCGGCGGCGGTGTGGGTGTCTTTGTGGGTGTCGACTCCGCCGGTCACCAGGTCTGTGTGGCTGGTGTCGACGGGGGTGTGCTGGTCGGTCATTCTGGTCTCTGCCATCCCTGTGTGGGGTTCGGGGTGGCACGCACCGGGCCGGTGGGGTGGACGGCACAGTGATGGGTGTCCTGCTGGCACAGGCTCCTATCAGGTCACATCCCCTGGTCTGGTGACGTGCGTGGAGGGCGAGCACGGGGGTCGGCGGATCCCTCACAAGACAGCCCACCCCCGCAGGGGGCCGGCGTCAGTGGCTTTCCGGGACAGACTCCCCACGCTCGCCATCCACACACATCATCACTGTGGCTTTCACTGCACTGGACGCAGTGAAAGCCACCTTCACGGCGGTTGGGGGGCGAAATAAATCGGGTGCGCGGGCCGCGACCGCGCTGCTAGCGTCAGCGCCATGATCCTCTGATCCGCTTCGTGCGCCGCGTCCCCCGCCATCGGCCGGGCGACGCCTGTTCATCTCACCAGCGCGTCTCGAAAAACGGAGGAATTCGCATGCCCGTGACCTTTGAACCGGTAGAGCCGGACCACACCGAGTCGGTTGTGCCCAACCGGCGGGAACGACGCAACTCCGGCAAGCAGGCCAGGACGGCGACCTCGTTCGCCGCGCACGGCCGCTCCGGAGCCGTCGTCAGCCACCGCCAGTACGCCAACCGGCGCCGCGGCTGACAAGCCGCGCGGACCGAGGGGTCGAGCCGTTACTCCGACGGCTCCCCCTCGGTGCCGGTATGCTCCGAACCCATAGACACCACACGACTTGACCTGATGTACCGCTCGCTCGACGGCCTGTCCGCAGGCGATTGTCTCGGCGCCCAGTTCTTCGTACCGGGGCGCTCGGTGCCCGACCTGATCGCGGGCATCCCACCCGAGCCGGTCTGGGAGTGGACCGACGACACCGAGATGGCCTGCGGCCTGGTGGCACACCTGCGCGATCGCGGGCAGGTGGACCAGGACGCGCTGGCCGCCGAGTTCGCCGAACGCTGCGAGCCCTACCGGGGCTACGGCGCGGGCGCCGTGGTCACCCTGCGCCGCATCCGGCAGGGCGAGCCGTGGGCCACCGTGTCCGCGGAAGCCTTTGGCGGCACGGGTTCCTGTGGCAACGGCGCCGCGATGCGGGTGGCCCCGCTCGGCGCGTTCTTCGCCGGTGACCCGGTGCGGGCCGCCGAGCAGGCCGCGCTGTCGGCACAGGTGACGCACCTGCACCCCGAGGGCGTGGCCGGTGCTGTCGCCGTGGCGGTGGCTGCCGCCCTGCTCGCGGTCGAATCCCTTGCCCCGCAAGAACTCCTGGACGCCGTGGCCCGTGCCTTGGACGCGGGCCAGACGCGCCGCGGCATCGAGCGCGCCCGCGAACTCGTTGGCAGCACAGCGGAAGAGGCCGCCCACGAGTTGGGCAACGGGTCGCGGGTCATCGCGCAGGACACCGTGCCGTTCTCACTGTGGGCCGCCGCCACGCACCTGACCGACTTCCGCGCCGGGATCACCGCCTGCGTACGTGTTGGCGGGGACGTCGACACCACCGGCGCCATCGTCGGCGGGCTGCTCGGCGCGCACGGCCCGGTGCCCGCCGACTGGCTGGCCGCCCGCGAGCCGCTGCCCGCCTGGGCCGCGCGTGAGCACCACCCCGCCGACGACTAGCACCGCACCGGCCAGGGTGTTCCAGGACAGCGGTTCGCCCAGCAGCAGCCAGCCGAACGCGGTGGACCACACCGGGGTCAGGTAGGTCACGGTCGAGGCCACCGTGGACCCGGCGACGCGGATCACCCGGAAGTTCACGACGTAGGCGACACCCGTGCTGACCGCGCCCAGTACCAGCAGGCCGGTCATCGCGGGAAGGCCCGGCCAACTCGGCGCACCTGCGGTCACCGGCGCGATCAGTCCCAGTTGGACGGTCGCGCTGGTGATCTGCATCGCCGACAGCACCGAGGCCGACTCGGGACGTCCCGAGAAGAACCTCTTGGTGTAGGCGAAACCCGCGCCGTAGCAGGCGGTCGAACCCAGGCAGGCCAACGTGCCGTCGAGCACGCCCGACTCGACCCCCTGCCACACGCCGAGCACGACCAGCACGCCGACGAAGCCCAGGCCGAGACCGAGCAGCCGCCGGGGAGTCGGCCGCTCGCTGCGCACCAGCGCCAGCGCGAAGACCAGCGTGGCCAGCGGGGTGACGGCGTTCCACACCCCGGCCAGCACCGAGCTGATCCGCGTCTCCCCGTAGGCGACCAGCATGAACGGCACCGAGTTGAGCAGCAGCGCGATCACCGCGGCGTGCCCCCAGGCGCGCGGGTCGCGGGGCAGCCGCGCGCCCTGGACCGCGCAGATCAGCCAGAGCGTCAGCATGCCGAACAGGCAGCGCCACAGCGCCACCCACGGCGGCGCGACACCGGCGTCCACCGCGATCTTGATCAGCGCGAAGCTGCTGCCCCAGATCGCCGACAGCGCCACAAAACCGGGAACCCAACTCCGTCGCACCACTCCACCCTCCCCGTCACCGGCCGGGAAGTCCGGCGGGATTCGGCCACGAGGCTGCCTGATCGGGCATCATGAGTCCAACAAGTGAGTTATGACGACCCATGAGAGTTGTTCATGAGCCTGAACCCGTCCCAACTGCGCGCGTTCCTCGCGGTGCTCGACTCGGGCGGCTTCGGCGCGGGCGCGGACAGCATCGGCGTGAGCCAGTCGGCGGTCTCGCACTCCGTGGCCGCACTGGAACGCGTGCTGGGCCACCCGGTCCTGGTGCGTGGCGGCACACCGCGGCCCACGGCGTTCGGCGCCGCGCTGGTCGAGCACGCCCGCGCCGCGGTGTCCGCCATGGCCGCGATCACCGACCTGGCCGCGCAGCACAGCGGGCAGCCCACCGGCGTGGTCCGGCTCGGCGCCCCGCCCAGCGTCTGCCAGGGCCTGTTGCCGGACCTGTTGGAGCGCTGGCGGCTTGCCTTGCCCCGCGTGGAGGTGCGGGTGTTCGAGGGTGAGGACGACGAGGTCTCGGACTGGCTGGCCGGGGGCTCGCTGGAGGCCGCCGTGCTGGTGGACCCGAAGCGGACCGGCGGGGTGCTGGTGGGCGCGGACAGCTTCCAGGCGCTGCTGCGCGCCGACCACCCGCTGGCCGAGGTCGCCGAGCTGGGGCTGGCCGAACTGGCCGACGACCCGTTCCTGCTCTCGGTCGGCGGCTGCGAGCGGCACATCCGGCGCGTCCACCGCCGTGCCAAGGTCGAGTTCGCGCCCACCCACCGGGTCCGCGAGCTGGGCACGCTGCTGGCCATGGTGCGGTCCGGGGTCGGGGTGTCCGTGGTACCGGGGCTGGTGGCCGCCATGCTGGAACCGGGCCTGGTGCTGGTGCCGCTGCGCGAGGGCGTGTCGCGGCGCCTGGTGTTCACCGGCCCGGCCGACCGCGCCTGGCACCCCGCCGTGACGGCCATGGCGGCGGAAATCGGCTCGCCCGGCGAGTGAGCCGCTGCTAGCGTTGTCCCCATGTACGGCGCATTCCTGCAGTTCTACCACTGAGTCCCGCGCGGACCTCAGTTCACCGAACCCTTCTTCACGCAGGAGTTTCGCCATGCCAGAAAAAAGCTTGCACGTCGCGTTCATGGCCGTGCCCGCGCACGGCCACGTCAACCCCGGCCTCGGCCTGGTCACCGAACTGGCCGCCCGCGGCCACCGGGTGACCTACGCCATCAACGAGGAGTTCGCCCCGCAGGTCCGCGCGGCGGGCGCCGAGCCGGTGCTCTACACCTCCACCTTCCCCAGCTTCGACAAGCCCGAGGCCGACGTGCCCGAGGAACCCGCAGCGGGCATGACGATGTTCCTCGACGAGTTCGAGGCCGTGCTGCCCCAGGTCGAGGCCGCCTACGAGGCCGACCGGCCGGATGTCCTTGTCTACGACATCGGGGCGTGGCAGGCACCGGTGCTCGCCGAGCGCTGGGGTATCCCGGCGATCCAGCTCTCCGGCACCTACGTCGGCTACGAGGGCGTCGAGGAGGACCTGGGCTGGACCGAGGAGATGCGCACCGACCCGGCGATGGTCGCCTTCACCGAGCGGTTCGCCGCGTACGTGGCGAGCCTGGACGTCTCGCTGACGGTGGAGGACCTCCAGGCCAAGCCCCGTCGCTGCATCGTCACGATCCCGAAGTCGTTCCAGCTCAGGGGAGAGCGGGTCGCCGACAGCTACACCTTCGTCGGCCCGATGCTCACCGAGCGGAGCACCCAGGGCGACTGGCAGGCCCCGGACGAGCGTCCGGTGCTGCTGATCACCCTGGGGTCGGCCTACACCAACCAGCCGGAGTTCTTCCGGATGTGCCTGGAGGCGTTCGCCGACAACGGGTGGCACGTGGTGATGTCGGTTGGCCGCTTCGTCGACCCGGCCTTGCTGGGTGAGGTGCCCTCGAACTTCGATGTGCGCCAATGGGTTCCGCAGGCGCTGATCCTGCGCACGGCGCGCGCGTTCATCACGCACGCCGGCATGGGCGGCACCATGGAGGGCTTGGCCAACGGGGTGCCGCTGATCGCCGTGCCGCAGGCCACCGACCAGCTGATCAACGGTCCGCGCATCGCCGAGCTCGGGCTGGGCGCGCACATCCCGCGCGAGGAGGTCACCGTGCGAGGGCTGCGCGAGGCCCTGCACGCGGTGACCACCGACCCGGCCATCGCCGCCAACCTGGCCGCGATGCGCGCCGAGATCGCCTCCGCCGGTGGCGTGACCGCCGCGGCCGACCTCGTCGAGTCCGAAGTGGAGGAGTGGAAGGTCTGATGGCGCAACGGGTCCGGCTGGCCCAGGCATGCGAGCTCGCGGGTCTTGCCGAGGTGGAGCAGGCGGCGGACGCTCTGTTCGCCGAGTTCGGCATCGTCTTCCCGCCGGGGGCTGTGGTGGCGGAGGTGACCGATCCGAGCGAGGTGCTCGTGGTCGATGAGCCGCCGATCGGCTTCGCCTACACCGGACCCGTCGACCAGGCACTGCACCTGCACCAGCTCGCGGTGCACCCGGCCCATGGCCGACGTGGTGCTGGTTCGGCCCTGCTGTCCGCTGTCGTCCAGGCGGCGGGCGGCAGGGCCGTCACGCTGACGACCTTCCGCGACATCCCGTGGAACGGCCCGTGGTACGCCGAGCGGGGCTTCGTTGAGCTCGCGCCGGAGCAGTGGGGCCCGGAGCTGACCCGTCTCGTCGCCGGCGAAACCGCCCAGGGCATCGCCGAACTGGGCCCCCGCCTGGTCATGACCCACCCCTGACCCCCGCTCTGGTGCGCGCGAGTCCCGCCCACCGGTGCGCGAGTCCCGCCCGCCTGACCGGGACTCGCATGCAGCTGGGCGGGACTCGCATGCGGCTCAGCGGGACTCGCGGGTGGGGTGGGCGATTACCCCGTAGGTAATGGTGCGGGCGCGTAACGTCGGGGCATGGGCAAGCGGCCGGTGGGGGAATTGCTGCGGCAGTGGCGCGAGCACCGCAGACTCAGTCAGTTGGAGCTGTCGAACCAGGCCGAGGTGTCCACGCGGCACCTCAGCTTCGTGGAGACGGGCCGGTCCACGCCGAGCCGGGACATGGTGCTGCACCTGGCGGAGCGGCTGGAGGTGCCGCTGCGCGAGCGCAACACCCTGCTGGTGGCCGCGGGCTTCGCGCCGGTCTACACACGAACCCCGTTGGAGGACCCGCACATGCGCCCCGCGCGGGAGGCACTGCGCCAGCTGCTGACCGGGCACGAGCCGTACCCCGCGGTGGTGGTGGACCGGTACTGGAACCTGCTGGAGGGCAACGCCAGCGTGGGGCTGCTCACCGAGGGCTGTGCGCCGCACCTGCTCGGGCCTGCCTCGAACTCGCTTCGGGTGAGCCTGCACCCGGAGGGCATGGCCCCGCGCATCCTCAACCTGGGGGAGTGGCGCGCGCACCTGCTCGGCAGGTTGCGGCGGCAGGTGGAGCTGACCGCCGACCCGGAGCTGGCGGCACTGCTCCAGGAGCTGCGCGAGTACCCGTGCGAGCAGCCCGAGCCCGAGGTGGAACTGCCGGGGCCCGGGGACATCTTCACCACGCTGCGGCTGCGCCACGAGCAGGGCGAACTGGTCTTCTTCAGCACGGTGGCGACCTTCGGCACCCCGCTGGACCTGACCCTCGCCGAGCTGGTGATCGAGTCCTTCTACCCGGCTGACGAGTTCACCGCAGACGTACTACGTTCTACCATTCACGTGAATGGCAGAACCTGATACGGTCATCGGCGTCATGGACCGAACAGATCGACAGTTGCTGACTCTCCTGCAACAGGACGCGACCCAGTCCTACGTGGCGCTGGGGCAGGCGGTGGGCCTGTCCGGGGGCACCGTGCACGAGCGGGTGCGCAAGCTGCGCGAGCGCGGGGTCATCCGGCGCACGACCGTGGACGTGGACCCGGCCGCGGTGGGCAAGGCGGTGGCGGCCTTCGTGCTGATCGAGGCCAACGCCTGGATGGGCGACCCGCCCACCGCGCGGGCGCTGGCGGAGCTGCCGTGGGTGCAGGAGGCGCACGTGGTGGCAGGGGCCGCCTCGGTGCTGGTCAAGGTCAGGGCTGGCAGCCCGGAGGAGTTGCAGGCGGTGCTGAAGCGGTTGTACGGGATCGCCGGGGTCACCGGCACGCAGACGATCGTGGTGCTGGAGACCTTCTTCGAGCGGCCGGTGGACACCGGTGAGTGAGTCGGCGATCGCCTACACCGGACTGGGGCTGGACCGGGCCGGGGCGCGGCGGCGCGATCCCGCGTGGCTCGGGGAACAACGCGCCCGGCAGGACGTGCGGCTGCTCAGGTTCTGGCAGGACCGCTACGCGCCCGACTCACAAGTCGTTGCGGGACAAGAGGTTTTCCTCGGACTGGACGGCGAGGTCCCGGTGTTCGCGGTGGACCTGCCCGAGGCGGCCGACACGGTGGACGTGCGCTCCCTGTTCGGCACGGTGCCCGCCGACCAGGCGGCGGCCCTGGTCTGCGCCAAGGGCCTGCTGCACTGGAACCGGCACCAGCGCTTCTGCGGAACCTGTGGTGCCGCAACGGAAAGCCGTGAGGGCGGCCACCTGAGGGTGTGCCAGGGCCCGCACTGCGGGCGGCTGCTGTTCCCGCGCATCGAGCCCGCGGTGATCGCGCTGGTGGAGCACGAGGACCGCTGCCTGCTCGCCAGGCACCGCGGCGCGGGGCCGACCGCCTTCGCCACGCTGGCGGGTTTCGTGGAGATCGGTGAGGCCCTGGAGGAGGCGGTGCGCCGCGAGGTGGCCGAGGAGTCGGGGGTCACTGTGGACACCGTGACCTACCTCGGCTCGCAGCCCTGGCCGTTCCCCTCGGGGCTGATGATCGGCTTCCGCGCGCGGGCCGTGAGCGGACACATCGCCGTGGACCACGAGGAACTCGAGGAGGCGAGGTGGTTCACCCGCGAGGAGGTGCTCGCGGGCGGGCACACCGGGCGGGTGGACTCCATCGGCGCCCACTTGATCGAGCAATGGGTGAAAACCCCCGGATTGGCCCCGAGCGGAGCGTGACGCGGGCCACTACCCTGTCGGGAACCGGACAGGGAGGCGAGCCTGATGCGGATCTCGGACGTCTTGCGGGGCAAGGGCACTGAGGTGGCCACCGTCCCGCCTTGGACCACGGTGACCGAACTCGTTTCGGAACTGGCCAGGCACAACGTGGGCGCGGTGGTCGTGCTGACCCCCGACGGCGTGGCGGGCATCGTGTCCGAACGCGACGTTGTGCGCAAACTCGCGGCGCGCGGCGGAGAACTGTTGTCCCGGCCGGTCTCGGAGATCATGACCACCGCCGTGGTGACCTGCAAGCCCTCGGACACCGTGGAGGAGTTGGCCGCGCTGATGACCGAGCGGCGCATCCGGCACGTGCCGGTGGTCGTGGATGGCAAGCTCTCCGGCATCGTCAGCATCGGGGACGTGGTGAAGAACCGGATCTCCCAGTTGCAGGACGAGCAGAGCCGCCTGCAGGAGTACATCACCCAGGGCTAGTACCCAGCCCGCCCAACAGGGTGGTGACCACGAGGTCGGCCAGCGCCTCCGCGGGCTCGCCGGTCTCCTGGTGCCGCAGGATCGCCTGGTGCAGCAGTGCGTGGTAGGTGCGCACCGTCCAGTCCCGATCAGCCTGCGGCGCCAGCAACCCCGACTCGGTGAGCCGGTCGAACAGCAGCTCCGACTTGCCCTGCACGCGCTCGGCCGCGCACTGGATGTCCGGGTTGCTCACGCTGAACTGCGCGCCGGTGAACCGCCAGCTGCTCTTGACCCGGATCAGGTTGGCGGTCACCGCGTGCAGCCCCACCTGGACCGGCGCGGTCCGCGGCCGGGCCGCGTCGATCGCCTCCTCGATCTGCTCCAGCATCGCCGCGTTCATCGCCTCGATCAGCGCCTCACGGGTGGCGAACCGGCGGTGCACCGTGGTGCGTGCGACCCCGGCCACCTCGGCGATCTGCTGGAGGGTGGCGCCGGGGTTCTCGCTGAGCACCTTGTCGGCGGCCCTGAGGATCGCTCGCACCGTGCGCTCGGCGTCCGACCGCAGTGGCCTGCTCACCGCTGACTCCTCCTTGTTCGCCCTGGACAGACTAGCAGTTGCAACATCTGTGTTGCGATTATCGATTGAACTGCTACGTTGGTGTTGCAACTACGAGTGAGGGAGCGCACCGAGATGCAGCAGCGAGTACTGGGCGGCACCGGGATCAAGGTCAGCCCGTATTGCCTGGGGGCGATGATGTTCGGCTCCTGGGCCAACAACGACGCCGAGGAGTCGGCGCGCATCATCCACACCGCGCTGGACGCGGGCATCAACTTCGTGGACACCGCGGACGTCTACTCGGCAGGGGAGTCCGAGGAGATCGTCGGCAAGGCGCTCAAGGGCCGCCGGGACGACGTCGTGCTGGCCACCAAGTTCCACAACCAGATGGGCGAGGACGTCAACCGGCGCGGCAACTCCCGGCGCTGGATCGTGCGCGCCGTGGAGGACAGCCTGCGCAGGCTGGGCACCGACCACATCGACCTGTACCAGATCCACCGCCCGGACCCGGACACCGACATCGAGGAGACCCTCTCCGCGCTGACCGACCTGGTCCGTTCGGGCAAGGTCCGGGCGATCGGCAGCTCCACCTTCCCCGCCGAGCAGATCGTGGAGGCGCACTGGGCCTCGGAGCGCCGCGGCTACGAGCGGCTGCGCACCGAGCAGCCGCCGTACTCCATCCTGAACCGGGCCATCGAGACCTCGGTGCTGCCGACCACCCAGCGTTACGGCATGGGCGTGCTGGTGTGGAGCCCGCTGTCCATGGGCTGGCTGACCGGCAAGTACCGCAAGGGCGTCGACACCGCGCAGGGCCGCGCCGCCGTCCAGAAGCCGCTGTTCGACACCACGATCCCGGCCAACGCGCGCAAGGCCGAGGCCGTGGAGCAGTTGGCCAAGATCGCGGCTGACGCGGGCTGCTCGCTGACCCACCTGGCGATCGCCTTCGCGGTGTCCCACCCTGGCGTCACCTCGGCGATCATCGGCCCGCGCACCCTGGAGCAGCTCAACGACCTGCTCGCGGGCACCGAGGTGGTGCTGGACGATGAGATCCTCGACCGCATCGACGAGGTCGTGCCGCCCGGCACCGTGCTCAACCCGGAGGACTCCTACTTCCGCCCGCGCGCGCTGACCGAGCCCGCGCTGCGCCGCAGGCCGCTGGCGTCCCGGTCGGCCTGAACGCGCCTGCTCGGGAAGCTGCACGTGCACGCAGGATCAGTCACATCTGCACCACCGGGCTGAACTCGCAGTCGGCACACGGGTGATTACGATCGCCCCATGCACCTGAGCGGGGGACGGCTTCGCGAGTTCGCCCAAGGCTGCGACGTGCTCGGTGGTGGCGGGGGCGGACCGGCGGGCGATTCGCTCCCGCTCGCCCTGCACGCGGTGGACCTCAACGGTCCCGTCGAGGTGGTCGACCTGGCCGAACTGCCCGAGGACGGGCTGGTCATGCCCTGCGCCTTCCTGGGCGCACCGGCCATCGGCGCCGAGCGCATCGGCACCTGCCGGGAGTCGGTGGCCATCCGGCGGCATGTGGAGCATCACTTCGGCAAGCCCGTGGTGGCCATGCTGTGCACCGAGATCGGCGGCTACAACGGGCCCGCCGCCGCCGCGCTGGCCTCGCACGCCGGGCTGCCGCTGCTGGACGGGGACGGCATGGGGCGGGCGTTTCCCGGCGTGGACCAGGTCGCCATGCAGTTGGCGGGCGTCACGCCGGGGCCCTCGGTGCTGGCCGACGAGCACGACCGGGTGGTCACGGTGCACGCCGAGGACGGGGCGTGGCTGGAGCGGCTGGCGCGCACGGTGGTCACCGGGTTCGGCGACCGGGGCGTCAGCAGCGAGTACGTGATGACGGCTCAGCAGGCGCGTGCGGACGGGGCCGTGGTGCTGGGCTCGGTGCGCAAGGCCCTGCGCATCGGTGAGCTGCTCGCCCAGCCCGGCAGCGTGGTGCGGCGGGTGCGCGCGCTGGCCGGGGAGTTCGACGGGCGGGTGGTTGCCGAGGGCAGGATCAGCGCGGTGCTGCCCGCCACCGGCCCGGACGCCGAGGTGCTGGCCACCAACCGGCGTACCCCCGCGATGCTGGAGGGCATCGGTCCCGACCGCGGGCGCACGCTGCGGCTGGAGGTCGGCCACGAGTACCTGGCGGTCATCGAGGACGGCGAGCCGCTGGCCACGATGCCCGACATCATCACCCTGTTCGACACCTACACCGGGCAGCCCGTCAGCGCCGAGCGGTTGCGCTACGGGCTGCGCGTCGTGGTGCTCGCGCTGCCGTGCCCGCCGCTGTGGCGCACGGAGGACGGGCTCGCGCTGGTCGGCCCCGGCGCCTTCGGGCTGGACCTGCCCTACCGGCCGCTTGAGGTGTCATGATCACCGAAGACCCCTACCCCACCAGGGCGCTGCCCGAGGACACCCCGGTACTGCGGCGGTGCCGCCTGGGCATCGCGCTGGACAGCGAGCGGTTCTCGGCCGCGCTGGTGGACGGCGAGGGCACGGTCCTGGCCTCCACCGAGCAGGCCTCGCCGGTCGCCGCGGCCACCGAGGTGCTGCCGGTCGCGCTGCGCCACATCATGGCGCAGGCGGGACCACGCGGGATCACCCTGGACCACATCGACCGGGTGCTGCTCGCGGTCAGCGAGGTGGACGGCCTGGCCGGGCTGCCCGGCTCGAACCCGAACTGGCGGCGTTGGCCGGGGCAGCTGGGGCCGGTGGCGGTGATCCGGCTCGGCCGGGCGACCACGGCGCTGCCCCCGCTGGCGGGCTGGCCGCCGGACCTGCACGCGGCGCTGTCGGTGGCCGAGACCTGCGTGGGCGGCGGGGCGAGGATGGACGGCTCGGACTTCGAGCCGCTGGACGCCGCCGGGCTGGTGGCCTTCGCGCGGGAGATCGCGGGCAAGGTCAGCGCGGTGGCGGTCAGCAGCGTGTTCGCCCCGGTGATGCCCAGCCACGAGCTGGCGGCCGCCGGGCTGCTGCGGGCCGAACTGGGCGACTCGGTGCCGATCGTGCTGTCCCACGAGGTCGGCGGAATGGGCCTGCTGGAGCGGGAGAACGCCACCGTGTTGCAGGCGGCGCTGCTGCGGCGGGCCTGGGGTGCCGCGCACCGGCTGCGCCGCTCGCTCGTGGACGCCGGGCTGCCCGAGGCCGAGCCGTTCCTGGCCCGCAACGACGGCTCGGTGATGACCGTGGACTACGCGCTGACCCGCTCGCTGCTGATGCACGGCGCCACCTGGGCCGCCGGGGCGCGGGGCGCCGCCCTGCTGGCGGGCGAGTCCGAGGCGCTGGTCGCCTTCACCACCGCGGACGGCACGCCCACCGCGGTGTGCGCCGTGACCTGCGGAACGGCCACCCCTTCGGAGGGGCCGACGACCATCGCGGGCGTGCCGACCGGGCTGCGCACGGTGGCGATGGTGCCGACCGACCCGCCCGTGGGCGGCGCGCCCGGCCCCGACGTGGAGCGGCTGGCGGAGGCCGTGGACCGGGCCAAGAGCGGCCCGAAGGACCTGCCGCTGCTGGTGATCGGGCCCGGGGCGGAGAAGCTGGTGGACGCCCTGCCCGGCACCCTGCCCGGCACCACCCTGGTGTGCTGCCCGCCGCGCGCCGACTCCGCTGCCGCCGTGGGGGTGGCGGTGGCCCCGGTCAGCGGTGAGGCCACGCGCATCTTCACCCTGAGCTCCCCGCACGGGGACGAGATCCGGGTCAAGGTCCGCGAGCAGGCCAGGGCCGCCGCCGTGCACGCCGGGGCCGACCCGCACCTGGCTGAGGTCACCTCGGTCGACGAGTCGATGGTGGCCTACGTGGGCACGCCCACAGTGCGGGTCCGGGTGCGCGCGGAGGGACCACCGCGCAGCGCTTGGCGCCCGAGCTACCAGCGGACGTGAGTGGTGCCATGAAAGTGCCGTTGCTGGCGTCCAGTGCCAGCAACGGCACTTTCATGACACCCCGATGCCGACTTGATCAGGGCAAGGGTTTTCTGAGCTAATCACCCAATCGTGTGTGGAGAGGGTGGTTGTGCATGGTCGGCGGCGAGGACTACGCGCTGCAACGCGTGCCCCGGCAGGCCCGTTACCGCTGGTGGCTGGTCGCGGTGCAGTGGGTTGGTCAGCTCTCCGACCTGACCCAGTTCCTCACCGGCGCCGCGTTGGGAGCGGGGCTCGCGTTCCCCGACGCGATCCTCGCCTTCGCGCTGGGCTCGGCGGTACTGGAGATCGTGGCGATCCTGGTCGGCATCGCGGGCTGCCGCGAGGGCCTGTCCACCTCGGTGCTGGCCCGCTGGACCGGCTTCGGCCGCTACGGCTCGGCGTTGATCGCCGTGGTCATCGCGATCAGCTCGATCGGCTGGTTCGGCGTGCAGAACCAGATCTTCGCCGAGGGCCTGGAGCGGCTGCTGGGCACGATGCCGGTCTGGGGCTGGTCGCTGGTCACCGGCATCGGGATCACCGTGCTGGTGATGTACGGCTTCCGCTGGATGGGCTGGGTCGCCTACCTGACCGTGCCCGCCTTCCTGCTGCTCGCGGGCTACTCGGTGGTCAGCGTGCTGTCCGGCCACGACCTCGGCGCGCTCGCGGCCAGCCAGCCCTTCGGCGAGCCGCTGACCGTGGCCAGCGGCGCCACGATCGTGGCCGGGTCCTACATCGTCGGCGCCGTGGTCGCCCCGGACATGACCCGGTTCAACCGCAAGCCCGCCGACGTGGTCAAGCAGTCGGTGCTGTCCATCACCGTGGGCGAGTTCCTGATGGGGCTGATCGGCGTGCTGCTCGCCTACGCGATCAAGCAGACCAGCGTGGTGGACATCTTCGCCGCCACCACGGGGGTGCTGGGCGTGCTGATCGTGGTCTCGGCCACCGTGAAGATCAACGACTGGAACCTCTACAGCGCCTCGCTGGGCTTCGTCAACGCGCTGTCCACCCTGTTCGGGCTGAAGGTGGGCCGGGTGCCCACCACCATCGTGATCGGCGCGCTGGGCACCGTGCTGTCCGCGCTGGGCATCCTCAGCCACTTCGTGGACTTCCTCACCCTGCTGGGGGTTTGCCTGCCGCCGATCGCGGGAATCACCGTCGCCGAGTACTACCTGGTGCGCCGCTGGCGGCCGCACCTGGACGCGGGCAGGGAGGCGGGGCGCATGCCCGAGACCGAGCCGGGCTGGGTGCCCGCGGCCGTGCTGGTGTGGGCGGTGGCCGCCGCTGTCGGCTGGTGGAGCTCGCAGGCGGAGTTCGGCATACCCTCGCTGAACTCGCTGCTGGTGGGGCTGCTCGGCTACTGGCTGGCCGGTGCGCTCAAGCTGGCCGGCGGCACAGGTGAGCGGACAGCGGTGACCCGATGAGGATCGGCATCGACGTCGGCGGCACCAACACCGACGCGGTGCTGGTGTCCGATGTGGACACCGTGCTCGCCTCGGTGAAGACCCCGACCACCGCCGACGTCACCACCGGGGTGGCCGCCGCCATCGCCGCGGTCGCCGGGCAGGCGCGGGGCGGGATCAGCGCGGTGATGATCGGCACCACGCACTTCACCAACGCCGTGGTGGAGGCGCGCAGGCTCACGCCCACCGCCGCGGTCCGGCTCGGGCTGCCCGCCACGGCGGCACTGCCGCCCTTCACCGACTGGCCGGACCGGCTGCGCGAGGCGGTCGGCGGCCGGTGGTACCTGGCGCACGGCGGCAACGAGTACGACGGCACGGAGTTGTCCGCGCTGCGCCCCGAGGAGCTCAAGCGCATCGCCGCGGAGATCGCCGCCGCCGGCATCACCTCGGTGGCCCTGTCCTCGGTGTTCTCCCCGGTGACCGCCGAGCAGGAACTCCAGGCCGCGCGCATCCTCACCGAGGAGGTGCCGGGGCTGCGCGTGAGCTGTTCGCACTCGATCGGCCGGATCGGCCTGCTGGAGCGGGAGAACGCCACGATCCTCAACGCGGCGCTGGTGGACCTGGCCGAGCACATCGTGACCGCGTTCGGCGCGGCGATCGCCGGGTGCGGCATCCAGGCCCCACTGCTGCTCAGCCAGAACGACGGCACGCTGATGGACGTGAGCCATGCTCGGGCCTTTCCGGTGCTGACCTTCGCCTCCGGCCCGACCAACTCCATGCGCGGCGCGGCCTACCTGTCCGGGCTGGCCGACTGCGCGGTGATCGACGTGGGCGGCACCACGGCCGACATCGGTGTGCTGGCGGCCGGTTTCCCGCGAGAGGCCGCCACCGCGGCCGACATTGGCGGGGTGCGCACCAACTTCCGGATGCCCGACGTGCTGCCGATCGGCATCGGCGGCGGCAGCCTGGTGCGCGGCACGGAGGTCGGCCCGGACAGCGTGGGCTACCAGTTGACCGAGCGCGCGCTGGTGTTCGGCGGGGACACGCTCACCGCCACCGACCTCGCCGTGGCCGCGGGCCGCGCGGACATCGGTGACCGCTCACTGGTCGCCCACCTCGAACAGTCCTTTGTGGACGCTGCGCTGGAGCGGATCTCCTTACGGCTGGCCGAGTCCGTTGACCGCATGCGCATCTCCGCGGACCCGCTGCCGGTGGTTGTCGTCGGCGGCGGCAGCGTGCTGGTGCCCGACGCACTGCCCGGGCTGCCCGACCTGCGCCGGCCCGCCCACCACGCGGTGGCCAACGCCCTGGGCGCGGCGATCGCCGAGGTGGGCGGGGAGGTGGACCGGGTCTTCCAGGTGCCGGACGGGCGCCGCACGGCCGTGCTGGACGAGGCCAGGTCCGAGGCCGTGGCCCGCGCCGAGGCGGCGGGCGCCAAACCGGGCACGGTGCGGGTGGTCGAGGTGGAGGAGGTCCCGCTGGCCTACCTGCCCGGCGGGGCGACCCGGATCAAGGTCAAGGCCGTGGGGGAGTTGCGCCGTGCGTGAACTGGACCTGCCCGACCTGGACGACCTGGCCCGCGGCGCCGCCCTGCTGGGCTCGGGCGGCGGCGGGGACCCGTACATCGGCACGCTGTTGGCCAGGGCCGCCATCACCCGGCACGGGCCGGTGCGCGTGGTGACCGTGGAGGAACTGCCGCCCGACGCGCTCGTCGTGCCGGTGTCCATGCTCGGCGCGCCGACCGTCGGCGTGGAGAAACTGCCCAGCGGCAAGGAGGTGCACGCCGCGCTGCGGGCACTGGAGCGGGTGCTCGGCCGGGCGGCCACCCACCTGGTCGCGATCGAGATCGGCGGCGGCAACTCCATGGTGCCGGTGGCCGCCGCGGCCGAGACCGGGCTGCCGCTGCTGGACGCCGACGCCATGGGCCGCGCCTTCCCCGAGGCCCAGATGGTGCTGCCCACGCTGTCCGGGATCAGCACCACGCCGATGACCGTGGCCGACGACAAGGGCAACACCGCGGTCATCGACGCGGTGTCCAACCACTGGGCGGAGCGCATCGCGCGGGCCATCTGCGGTGAGGCGGGCTGCTCGGTCTACACCGCCGACACCGTGCTGACCGCCGCCCAGGCGCGCGACACCCTGGTGCTCGGCACGCTGACCCTGGCCCAGCGGGCCGGTGCGACGATCCGGCTGGCCCGCGCCGGGCACGCCGACCCGGTGCGCGCGGTCACCGACCTGCTCGGCGGCGCGGTGCTGGCCGCGGGCAAGGTGGTCGACGTGTCCCGGGCGACCACCGGCGGGTTCGCGCGCGGCGAGGCGGTGGTGCACGGGCCGGACGGCACGCTGGTGCTGTCCTTCCAGAACGAGCACCTGGTGGCGCGGCTGGCGGACCGGGTCGTGGCCACCACCCCCGACCTGATCTGCGTGGTCGACACCGAAACCGGCGAACCGGTCACCACCGAGGCCCTGCGGTACGGCTTCCGGGTGACCGTGCTGGGCCTGCCCTGCGACCCGCGCTGGACCTCCCCGGAGGGGTTGGCGCTGGTGGGGCCGCCCGCCTTCGGCTACGACTGCGGCTACCGACCTCTGCCGAGTTGACATCGCGGCCACCTCGCTGCCGCTACCCTGCCGGACGTGCCCCGACTTCTCGTCGCCCTGCTCTGTGCCCTGTCGCTGGCCATCCCCGCGGTGGCCGCCGCCGCGCCGACCGCCACGCAGACGCAGGCCCCGGCACAGGCGTGCCAGAACCGGACCGCGCCGCCCGCCGCCGTGGACGCCTCCGAGAAACCGGCCCCCGGCCAGCAGCCGCCCGCGCCGCTGCCGGTGCCCGCCGACCCGGTGGGCGGCCCGCGCCTGGGTGAGTGCGGCCTGGTGCTGCCCGTCGGCGCCCCGCAGCCCCCGGCGAACCAGTTCGAGTCCTGGGTCCTGGCCGACCTGGACTCCGGCCGGGTGCTCGCCGCCCGCGACCCGCATGCCAGGCAGCGGCCCGCCTCGCTGATCAAGATCCTGCTGGCCACCGTGGTCCTGCGCGAGCTGAAGATGGACACACAGGTCACCGGCACCTGGGACGACGCCAACCAGGACGGCACCAGGGTCGGCATCGGCCCGGACGGCAAGTACACCAACGACCAGGTCCTGCACGCCCTGCTGATGCACTCCGGCAACGACGCCGCGCACAGCTTCGCCGTGCAGTTGGGCGGCATGGACCAGGCCGTGGCCAAGATGAACGCGCTGGCCCACAGTTCCGGCGCGCTGGACACGCGCACCGCGAGCCCGTCCGGGCTGGACGGCCCCGGCATGAGCTCCTCGGCCTACGACCTGGCCCTGCTGTACCGGATCGCCATGCAGGACAAGCGATTCGCCGACGCGGTGCGCACCGAGCAGATCCAGTTTCCCGGCTGGGGCGACAAGCCCGCGTTCGTGGTCGCCAACGACAACCCGCTGCTCTACAACTACGAGGGCGACCTCGGCGGCAAGACCGGCTACACCGACGACGCGCTGCACACCTACATCAACGCGGCCCAGCGCGGGAGCAGCCGGATCGTGCTGGTCGGCATGCGCGGCACGATGAGCCCGGTCACCGCCATGTACACCCAGTCCAAGTCGCTGATGGACTACGGCCTCGCGCTGGCCCAGTCCGCGGCGCAGCCGGTGGGCCAGCTCGTGGACCAGGACCCGGACTCGCGGGTCAGCGCCACCCCGACGACCGCGGCCGCACCGCTGGTGGCCAAGCAGGTCACCGCCGCGTCCCCGGTGGACCCGGGGCCGGACAACCCGCTGCTGGTGGTGCTGCTCCTGGTGGGCGTACTGGTGCTGGGCTACGTGGTGTTCGCGGTCCTGCGCAACCGCTCCAGGCCGGACAAAACAAGCCAGAATCCTTGACCCGGTGTGCGGCGCATTCCTACGCTCCGGCAATGAGGCGAATCGCGGTGGTGCTCGCTTTGTTGTTGCCGGTGGCTTTCGCGGTACCCGCGCAGGCCGCGAGTTCGTCACGCGTTGTCGTCTACTACCAGACGCAGTACAACGGTGGTCATTACGTTTCCCCCAAGGCGTTGACCGATAACAAAACCGGGGTCACCGACATCGAGGTGGCCGCTGTCCACCTGAACGCCAACAGCGTCGTGCACCTCAACGACGACCCGCCGGAATCGGCCAAGTTCACGCAGATGTGGAAAGACCTGGCCGCCATGCAGGCCAGGGGTGTGCACGTGCTTGCCATGGTCGGCGGGGCCGCGCAGGGCAGCTTCCAGCGCCTGGACAAGGACTTCGGCACCTACTACCCGCTGCTGAAGAACCTGATCAACAGGTACCACCTCAACGGTGTCGACCTGGACGTCGAGGAGAACATGTCACTCGCGGGCATGGAACGCCTGGTCGACCAGTTGCGCACCGACTTCGGTTCCGGATTCCTCATCGCGTTGTCGCCGGTGGCCTCCGCGTTGTCCGGCGGCGGCAACCTCTCCGGTTTCAGCTACGACAGGCTCTACCAGGACAGGGGCTCGAAGATTTCCTGGTTCAACGCGCAGTTCTACTGCGGCTGGGGATCGTTGAGCAGCACTTCTGGATATGACGCCGTGGTGAAGCGCGGTGTGGTGCCCGCGAGCAAGGTCGTCGGCGGCACGGTGACCGACCCGGGCAGTTGTTCCGGGTACGTGGACATGACCACGCTGAAGAAGACCATCGGCAGCCTGAAGGCGAAGTACCCGGGCTTTGGCGGCATCGCGGGCTGGGAGTACTTCAATTCACGGCCCGGCGGCACCGCCGCGCCCTGGCAGTGGGCCGCGAACATCTCCAGCGCCCTGCGCTGACCGGGACTCGGCTACCCCAGACCGGGACTCGGTTACCCCAGACCGGGACTCGGTTACCCCAGACCGGGACTCGGTTACCCCAGAGCGGGACTCGCCGACAAACCCGCGAGTCCCGCTCTGGGGCGCGCGAGTCCCGCTCTCCGGAGCGTGAGTCCCGCGCGCACCTACCCCCGTGTGGGTGATTGTGCGGGGGTGGGGCGTGCCGGTGCCGGTGGGTTCGGCACCCTGAACGGGTGTTCCGGCTCAAGGCGCTGACGGCCGCCGCGGTGGTGCTCGCCGTCGCGCTGGCCCAGACGTCCTCCTCCTCGGCCGCCTCACCGCTGGTGAGCGACCGCTCCGGTGCCCCGTGCGCTCGCACGAACCTGCACCCGGGCCTGTCCGAGCAGCAGATCGCCTCGGGCGGGCTGCTGCGCAACTCCCTGCTCTACCTGCCCCGCAACTTCAAGCCCGCCACCCGCATCCCGCTGGTGCTGGACCTGCACGGCAGCGGCAGCACCCCGCAACAGCAGTTGGACCGCACGGGCATCATGCAGACCGCCGACCGCAACGGGTTCGCGGTGCTCGCCCCGCAGGGTGGGCTGCTCGCCAACCGGGGCAAGTACCGGGGCGGCTACGTGTGGAACATCCCCGGGGTGTCCCTGCTGGACGGGCGGCCGGTCCCCGAGGACGCGCCGGACGACGTGGCCTTCCTCGAGGACGCGATCACCGCGATGAACCACGTGCTGTGCCTGGACCGCCGCCGGGTGTACGTCACCGGCTTCTCCGGCGGCGGGCGGATGACCTCCCAGCTGGGCTGCGTGCTCTCCGACCGGATCGCGGCGATCGCCCCGGTGGCCGGTCTGCGCTTCCCGGACGGCTGCCAGCCGCTGCGGGCCGAGCCGGTGATCTCCTTCCACGGCACGGCCGACGAGGTCAACCCGTACAACGGGGGACGCGGCGCCCGCTGGAAGCTGTCGGTGCCCGAGGTGATCGGGCAGTGGGCCAGGGTCGACCGCTGCGGGCAGTTGCCCAGGGTGGACCAGGTCGTGCCCCTGGTGACCCGGACCACCTTCGGGGACTGCTCTAATGGCGGCGACGTGGAGCTCTACACGATCGCGGGCGGCAGGCACGCCTGGCCGGGCACCCCGGGCTGGACCGGGCCGCGCGGCCCGCAGCCCGCGTTCGAGGCCAACGAGCTGATGTGGGCGTTCTTCCGGCAGCACCCGCTGCAGGGCTGAGGAGGTACGGGTGGGTTTGCCGGTGGGGCGCGACCCGGCGGGGCGGGCGAGGGCCGAGCTGTTCCTGATCTCCGCGGTGGTCACCGTGCTGGTCACCAGGGGCTACCTGGCCGCGACCGGGTACCCCAAGATCGGTGGGGACAGCGGGCTGCACGTGGCGCACGTGCTGTTCGGCGGCATCCTCATGCTGGTGGCCATGCTGCTGGTGCTGCTGACCTTCGGCAGCGCCGCGGAACGGCTGGCCAGCCTGCTGGGCGGCATCGGCTTCGGGCTGTTCATCGACGAGCTGGGCAAGTTCCTGACCAGCGACAACAACTACTTCTTCCAGCCGGCCATCGCGCTCATGTACGTGATCTTCGTGATCGCGTTCCTGGCCGTGCGGCTGGCCCCGCCACCGCGCCAGCCCCAGCCCGAGGTCTGCCTTGGCTACGCCTACACCGCGCTGGCCGACGCCTCGCTGGGCAGGCTGGACACCGTGCACCGCAGGCACGCGCTGGAGCTGCTGGCCGGGTGTGAGCAGGACTCCGAGGTCACGGCCGTGGTGGAACTGCTGTCCCGCGAGCGGGCCGTGCCGGAGGGCCGGGTCACCCGTGCCGGGCGCTGGCTGCTGCGCACCACCCAACGCCTGCTGCTGACCAGGGTCGCGCAGTGGCTGGTGATCGCCGTGTTCGTGTTGCAGGCCATCGCGCTGATCGCCGACGTGGTGGTGTCGGTGGTCGAGCAGGACCCCGGCGTGAGCACGAGCAGCAACTTCGTCGACTGGGCCACCGCGCTGACCGGGCTGGCGGTGGGCGCGCTGAGCGTCGCGGGCGTGGTGCAGCTGATCGGCCGCAAGCGCTTGGCCGCCCTGCGCACCTTCCACCTCGCCATGCTGGTGTCCCTGCTGATCGGTCAGGTCTTCCTGTTCGCCGAGTCGCAGTTCAACGCCCTGCCCGACCTGGTGTTCAACCTGCTCGTGCTGGCCGCGCTGCGGCTGACCCTGAGCGCGTACGAGGCCAGGGCCGCCGCCGGCTCATGACAGCAGGGCCTGCACGGCCAGCAGCGCCACGTCGTCGTGGTCCCGACCGCCCAGCCAGCGGTCCAGCTCCTGCTCCACCTGCCAGGTCAGCTCGGCGGCGTTCAGCCCCGCCCCACCGGACAGGGCCTCGCACAGCCGGGACAGCCCGAACTGCTCCACCCCGTCCGAGCCGCCGCGCGCCTCGGTGACCCCGTCGCTGTAGAGCAGGCACACCTCGCCCGGCGCGAGCACCACCTCGGTCTCGCCGAAGTGCGGGTCCGGCAGCACGCCCACCAGCGTGCCGGGCACCGCCACCTCCTCGACCTGGCCGTCCGCGCGGACCAGCACCGGGCACGGGTGCCCGCCGGAGGCCAGGGTGAGCCGCAGGCCACCGTCGGGACCCCGGCGCAGCGCACCCAGCACCAGGGTGGCGAACCGGTTGTCCCCGGTGCTCAGGATCGCCCGGTTCAGCAGGTGCAGCAGCCGCGCGGGCTGGGCCTCCACCAGCCGCAGCGCCTGTAGGCTCTGTCGGATCCGGCCGGCCAGCGCCGCCGCCTCCACGCCGTTGCCGCACACGTCGCCGAGCAGGAACAGCGCGCCGCCATCCTCGTCCGGGTACACGTCGTAGAAGTCCCCGCCCACCCGCAGCCCGCGCTGGGCGGGCCGGTAGGCCGCCGACCACGCCGTGCCGGGCACCTCGGGCAGTTCGGCGGGCAGCAGGCTGGCCTCCAGCACCGCGGTGGCCTCGGCCTGCGCGCTGTAGGCGTCCGCGGAGTGCAGTGCCACGGCCGAGCGGGCCCCGTAGTCGCGCACCATCTCCGCCGTGGCGTTGTCGATCTCGCCCCGTTCGCCGGAGTTGACCAGGACCAGCGCCCCGTCGGTGAGGTCCTCGTGCCGCAGCGGCAGCGCGAAGATCCCGCCCGGCGCGCCGAACCCCTGGGGTAGCAGCCAGTCCGCCCTCGCCTCGGGCACCAGCTCGGCCCGCCGCCCCCGGTCGGACTCACCGGAGAAGACCTCGGCCAGGCCGGTGACCGCCCGCAGCGCGTGCAGGCCGACCCGGCCGTGCTCGGCGTCCCCGCTGCGGGTGAACCGGGTCCACTCCACCCGCCCGCGCCGCGCGGGCAGCACCACCACGCAGCAGTCCGCCAGCGTGGGTACCGCCAGTTGCACGATGGAGCGCAGGGTGTGGCCGCGGTGCAGGGAACTGGCCAGCAGGCGGCTGGTGTTGGCCAGGAACCGGGACCGCCCGCAGTTGTCGCACCACGGCTCCGCCTCGTCGATCTCGGCCCCGTGCCAGGCGGTGTGCCCCGGCCCCGCGGCACAGGGGGTCCACCGCCAGCCCACCCCGGCGTAGGTCAGTTCGACCGGATCGTCCTGCTCCGCCGCGAAGCCCTCGACCTCGCGCAGGTGCACGCCGGGCACCAGCGCGGGGCACACGTCGGCCGCGGCGCTGCTGACGACTCGCACCACACCGTCCGAGTCCTGCACGAAGATCGCTCGATCGGATGAGTCCAGCAGCGACTGCCAGACCTCGTCGCCGACGGCCCGGTGCACCAGTTGCCTTGCCCAGGGCACGTCGCCGTGCACCGGCCCGGAGTGCACCGTCCTTGCCGGAGCTGGGATCCTGGGCGTGGCTTGCCGGTCGACCACCGTGCCACCTCCAGGCTTCCTACTGGCTTGGTCGTCGCTGGTCCCGTTCAAGACTAGCGCTGGTTGCGTGGCAGGCTATCGGTCACCGAGTGGCGATCCAAGGGAGGTCCGCGTGGACACCACCTCGTTGTCAGCGCAGATCAGGCAATCGGCGGCGTCCTCGTCTGACGACGCGTTCCTGGAACGGCTGTTGTCAGTTCTGCGTGAGGTCCGGGACGGCAACTTCCGGCGCAGGCTGACCCCGGTCGGTGACGGCACCGCGGCGCAGATCGCGTCCGTGGTGAACGAGATCGTGCAGCGCAACCAGGACCTGGTCGGCGACCTGGCCGAGCTGGGCGCCGGCCGCGGGCAGCGGCTGGAGACCGGCTCGCTGACCGGTGGCTGGGCGATGGCCCGCGAGTCGGTGAACGCCCTGGCCGAGAACCTGCTGTTCCCGACCTCGGAGCTCAGCCGCGTGCTGGCGGCCGTCGCCGAGGGCGACCTGTCCCAGCGCATGGCGCCCGAGCGCGCGGGCCAGCCGCTGCCGGGGGAGTTCACGCAGCTGCGCTCCACGGTCAACGGCCTGCTCGAGCAACTCTCGGTCTTCGCCGAGCAGGTGACCCGGGTGGCCCGCGAGGTGGGCACCGAGGGCAAGCTGGGCGGCCAGGCGGTGGTTCCCGGGGTGGCGGGCATCTGGCGGGACCTGACCGACAACGTGAACCTGATGGCGGGCAACCTGACCGCGCAGGTGCGCGACATCGCCACGGTGACCCGTGCGGTGGCCGACGGGGACCTCAGCCGCAAGATCACCGTCGAGGTGTCCGGCGAGATGCTGGAGCTGAAGAACACCATCAACACCATGGTGGACCAGCTCTCCGCGTTCGCCGACGAGGTGACGCGGGTGGCGCGCGAGGTGGGCACCGAGGGCAAACTCGGCGGCCAGGCAACGGTTCGCGGTGTGGCGGGCACCTGGAAGGACCTGACGGACAACGTCAACGTCATGGCGCACAACCTGACCGGACAGGTGCGCAGCATCGCCAAGGTGGCCTCGGCGGTGGCCGACGGGGACCTGTCGAAGAAGATCGTGGTCGAGGCGGCGGGCGAGGTGGCCGCGCTGGCCGCCACGATCAACGGCATGGTGGACACCCTGCGCGCCTTCGGTGACGAGGTGACGCGGGTGGCCCGCGAGGTGGGCACCGAGGGCATGTTGGGCGGCCAGGCAAGGGTTCCCGGTGTGGCGGGCACCTGGAAGGACCTGACCGAGAACGTCAACTTCATGGCGGACAACCTGACCAGCCAGGTCCGCAACATCGCGCAGGTGACCACGGCGGTGGCCCGGGGCGACCTGTCCAAGAAGATCGACGTGGACGCGCGCGGGGAGATCCTGGAGCTGAAGAACACCGTGAACACCATGGTGGACCAGCTCTCCGGCTTCGCCGACGAGGTGACCCGGGTGGCCCGCGAGGTGGGTACCGAGGGACAGCTGGGCGGTCAGGCCGAGGTCGTCGGCGTGTCGGGCACCTGGAAGCGGTTGACGGAGAGCGTCAACGAGCTGGCGGGCAATCTCACCACCCAGGTGCGGGCGATCGCGGCGGTGGCCACGGCGGTGACCGCGGGCGACCTGACCCGGCAGATCACCGTGCAGGCCAAGGGGGAGATGGCCGATCTGAAGGACAACATCAACCGGATGATCGGCAACCTGAAGGAGACCACCAGGGCCAACCGGGACCAGGACTGGCTCAAGACCAACCTGGCCCGGCTGTCCGGGCTGATGCAGGGCCAGCGCGACCTTGGCGAGCTGGCCGCACTGATCATGAGCGAGCTGGCCCCGCAGGTGTCCGCCCAGCAGGGTCTGTTCTTCCTCGCCGACGGCACCTGGCTGGACCTGGCCGCCAGCTACGGGGTGCACCGCGCGGACGGCCCGCTGCTGCGCTTCGCCTTCGGGGACTCGCTGGTGGGCCAGGCGGCGGTGGAGAAGAAGACGATCCGCATGGCCGCCGCCCCGCCGGACTACATCCGGATCTCCTCCGGGCTGGGCTCCTCCCCGCCCGCCGACGTGATCGTGCTGCCGGTGCTGTTCGAGGGCAGGGTGCTCGGCGTGATCGAGCTGGCCTCGGTCACCGCCTTCACCGAGGTGCACCGGGACCTGTTGGAGCAGTTGAAGGAGACCATCGGGGTCACCGTCAACACCATCCTGGCCAACTCGCGCACCGACGCGCTGCTGGCCGAGTCCCAGCGCCTGGCACAGGAACTGCGGGCCCGCTCCGAGCAGTTGCAGGCACAGCAACAGGAACTCCAGCGGTCCAACACCGAGCTGGCGGAGAAGGCCGCGCTGCTGGCGAGCCAGAACAGCGACATCGAGCAGAAGAACTCCGAGATCGAGAAGGGCCGCCAGGAGCTGGAGGACCGCGCGCAGCAGCTCTCGCTGGCCTCGCGGTACAAGTCGGAGTTCATGGCGAACATGTCGCACGAGCTGCGCACCCCGCTCAACAGCCTGCTGATCCTGGCCAAGCTGCTGGCGGACAACCTGGAACGCAACCTCACCGAGCGCCAGGTGGAGTTCGCCACCACCATCCACGCCGCGGGCAGCGACCTGCTCCAGCTGATCAACGACATCCTGGACCTGGCCAAGGTGGAGGCCGGCCACCTGCAACTGGAGCAGACCACCATGCCGGTGGCCGACCTGGTCGGCTACGTGGAGGCCCTGTGCAGCCCGCTGACGGCGGAGAAGGGCCTGGAGTTCGCCGTCGAGGTGGCGCCCGAGGTGCCGGAGACCCTGCACACCGATGTGCAGCGGTTGCAGCAGATCCTGCGCAACCTGTTGTCCAACGCGGTGAAGTTCACCCAGGAGGGCAGCATCCGGCTGACGATCCGGCTGGCGGCCGAGTCCGAGGTGCGCCGCGCCACCCTGCGCACCGCCCCGACCCGGATCGCCTTCTGCGTGGAGGACACCGGGATCGGCATTCCCGCCGACAAGCTGGGCGTGATCTTCGAGGCGTTCCAGCAGGCCGACGGCACCACCAGCCGCAAGTACGGCGGCACCGGGCTGGGCCTGTCGATCAGCCGCGAGCTGACCCACCTGCTCGGCGGGGAGCTCCAGGTGCGCAGCACACCCGGCCAGGGCAGCGCGTTCGTGCTGTGCCTGCCGATGTCCCCGGAGGCCGACCTGCTGGCCGCGGCCCCGGACCTGCCCGAGGTGGTGGAGCTGGAGCTGGCCGCCGAGCGGGTGCTGGCGGCGCCGATCGCCCGCGAGGAGCTGACGGCCCCGCGCTTCCACGGCGAGAAGGTGCTCATCGTGGACGACGACCTGCGCAACGTGTTCGCCCTGAGCACCGTGCTGGAGCTGCACGGGCTGCACGTGGTCTTCGCCGACAACGGGGTGTCCGGCATCCGCGCGCTGGAGCAGTACGAGGACATCGCCCTGGTACTGATGGACATCATGATGCCCGAACTGGACGGCAACGCCACGGTCGCCGCGATCCGCGACATGTCGGCGCACGCCGACCTGCCGGTGATCGCGGTGACCGCCAAGGCCATGAAGGGCGACCGCGAGAAGAGCCTCGCCTCCGGCGCGAACGACTACGTCACCAAGCCGGTGGACACCGACCACCTGCTCAACCTGATCGGCACCTACCTGGAGTACGACCTGGACCACGAGTCCGCCGACAACTGAGGATCACTCGCAGGTTCGCGCCACCTCGAGCAGCGCGGGCGCGCCGATGCCGGGCCCGCTGATCCGTAGAGTTGGGGCGTGACCGTCGACGCGCTGTGGGTGGCATTGGCCCTGGTGCTGGCCGTCGGCCTCTGGGCGGTGCGCACCGCGAACCGGCTGGACCGCCTGCACATCCGCACCGACGCAGCCTGGGCGGCGCTGGACTCGGCGCTGGCCAGGCGGGCGGTGGTGGCCCGGCTGGCCGACCCCCGGCTGCGGGCCGCCGCGGACGCCGCGGAGTCGGCTCCACGGGGTGAGCGGGAGGCCGCCGAGAACGAGCTCGGTGGGCTGCTCGCCGGGCTGGACCGCACCGCGCTGCCGCCCGAGGTCGCCGCCGAGCTGGAGGACGCCGAGCACCGCGTGGTGCTGGCCAGGCGGGTGCACAACGACGCGGTGCGGGACACGCTGGCCCTGCGCGTGCGCCCGATGGTGCGCTGGCTGCGGCTGGCGGGCACGGCGCCGCGCCCGAGCTACTTCGAGATCGTGGAGCCGGACCACCTCGGCTACTAGGGTCACGCCGTGTTCCACCTCCGTGTACTCGTGCCCGCCGAACAGTCCGCCGCCGCACTGAGCTTGTTGCGCGACCAGGTCGGCGTGACCCACGTGGTGCTGCTGGCCGGGGCCGCGCTGGAACCGGCCGGGGACGTGGTCGAGGCGCTGGTGACCCGCGAGGCCGCCGACGAGGTGCTGGCCGCGCTGTGCGAGCTGGACCTGGACCACCTGGGCGGCATCACCCTGGAGGCCGTGGACACGGTGCTCTCCGATGCCGCCGACCGCGCCGAGGAGGCGGCACCGGGCGATCCCGCCGACGCCGTGGTGTGGGAGGAACTGCTCGCCAAGACCGGTGAGGAGGCCAAGCCCAGCCTCACCTTCCAGTCCTTCCTCACCCTGGCCTGCCTGCTGGCCGCGGTCGGCGTGGTCACCAACTCGCCGGTCACCATCGTCGGCGCCATGATCGTCGGTCCGGAGTTCGGCCCGCTGGCCGCGCTCGCGGTCGGCCTGGTGCGCCGCCGCGGCGACCTGCTGCGCAGGGCGGGCCTGGCGCTCGCGATCGGCTTCCCGCTGGCCATGCTGGTCACCGCGGGCGCCACCGTGCTGGAGGGCGCCGCGGGCCTGTTCGACCGAGGCACCGTGCTCTCCGCCCACCAGGTGGACTTCGTGTACCAGGTCGGGCCGTACTCGCTGATCGTGGCGCTGCTGGCCGGTGCGGCGGGCATGCTCGCGATGACCTCGGCCAAGTCCGCGGCGCTGGTGGGCGTGTTCGTGTCGGTGACCACGGTGCCCGCCGCGGGCTACGCCGTGGTCGCGGCCGTGGTGGGGGAGTGGGACCGCTGTCTGGGGTCACTGGCCCAGCTGGTGGTCAACATGATCGGCATCGTGCTGGCCGCGGCGGGCGTGCTCCTGCTCAGCAGGCGGCGCATCGGCCACGACCGCCCGCTGAGCCGGAACTGACCCTCAGACCTTGGCCGCCAGCGAGTCCGGCAACGGGTCGTAGCGCACGAAGTGGCGGGTGAACGTGGCGGTGCCCGAGGTCAGCGAGCGCAGCTCGATCGCGTAGCGCAGCAGCTCGGTCGCGGGCACCTCGGCCCGCACCAGGGTCCGCCCCGGCACCACGTCCACCTCGGTGCCCAGCACCCTCGCCCGCTTGCTGGACAGGTCGCCGAGCACCGAGCCCAGGTGCTCGTCGGGCAGCCGGATCGCCACCTCGTCCATCGGCTCCAGCAGGGAGATCCGGCCGGTCGCCGCGGCCTCCTTCAGCGCCAGGGCGCCCGCGGTCTGGAACGCCGCGTCCGAGGAGTCCACGCTGTGCGCCTTGCCGTCCACGAGGGTCACCCGCACGTCGACCACCGGGTGATCACCGTGCAGGCCCTTGGCCAGCTGCGCCCGCACGCCCTTCTCCACGCTGGGGATGAACTGGTGCGGCACGGCCCCGCCGACCACGCGGTCCACGAACTCGAAGCCCGATCCGCGCGGCAGCGGCTCCACCTCGAGGTCGCACACCGCGTACTGCCCGTGCCCGCCGGACTGCTTGACGTGCCGCCCGTGTCCCCTGGCGGGCTTGCTGAACGTCTCCCGCAGCGCCACCCGCACGTCCTCGGTGTCCACATCGGCCCCGCCCGCCCGCAGGCGGGCCAGCACCACGTCGGCGTGCGCCTCGCCCATGCACCACAGGACCAGCTGGTGGGTCTCGGCGTTGCGGTCCATGCGCAGGGTCGGGTCCCCGGCCACCAGCCGGGACAGGTTGCGCGCCAAGGTGTCCTCGTCGCTGCGGGTGCGCGCCACCACGGCCACCGGCAGCAACGGCTCTGGCATCACCCACGGCGCCATCAGCAGCGGCTGCTCCGGCGCGGACACCGTGTCCCCGGTCTCCGCGGTGTTCAGCTTGGTCAGCGCGCACAGGTCGCCCGCGACGCAGTGCGTCACCTCGCGCAGGGTCGAGCCCAGCGGGGAGTAGACGTGCGCCACGCGCTCGTCCTCGTCGTGGTCGGCGTGCCCCCGGTCGGACATGCCGTGCCCGGAGACGTGCACGGACCGCTCGGGGCGCAGCGTCCCGGAGAACACGCGCACCAGCGAGACCCGGCCCACGTAGGGGTCGATCGCGGTGCGTACCACCTCGGCGGCCAGCGGACCGTCCGGGTCGGTGCTGATCTGCAGGGTGCGCCCGCCCACCGGGTCGGTCACGGTGGGCAGCGGGTGCTCCAGCGGGGAGGGGAAGGCCCGCACGATCCCGTCCAGCACCTCGGCCAGCCCGAGCCCGGTCGCCGAGCACACGGGGATCACCGGGTGGAACGAGCCGCGGGCCACCGCCGTCTCCAGGTCGGCGATCAGCACCTCCTGGTCGATCTGCTCGCCGCCGAGGTAGCGCTCCATCAGCGTCTCGTCCTCGCTCTCCGCGATGACGCCCTCGATCAGCGCGTCGCGGTGGCCGGAGAGCAGCTCGGTCAGCTGCCCGTCCGGCTCCAGCACCGCGGGCGGGTAGCCGCCCGCGTAGTCGAAGACCCGCTGGGTGATCAGGCCGACCAGCCGGGTGCCCTCGGCGCCGGGCACGGGCAGGTACAGCGGCAGCACCCCGCCGCCGAACGCCTGCTGGCAGGCCGCCAGCTCCGCGTCGAAGTCGGCGCGGTGGTGGTCCAGCCGCGCGATCACCACGGCCCTGGGCATGCCGACCGCGGCGCACTCCTCCCACACCGCGGTGGTCATCGCATCCACGCCCTCCGCGGCGCTGACCACGAACAGCGCCGCGTCCGCCGCGCGCAGACCGGCGCGCAGCTCACCGACGAAGTCGGCGTACCCAGGCGTGTCAATGAAGTTGATCTTCACCTCCTGGTGCAGCACGGGGGCCACGGCCAGGCCCACCGAGCGCTGCTGGCGGACCGCGGCCGGGTCGTGGTCGCACACGGTGGTGCCCTCGGTGACCGTGCCCGCCCTCGGTACCGCCCCGCAGGCGGCCAGCAGGGCCTCGGTCAGCGTGGTCTTGCCCGATCCGGACGGTCCGACCAGCACGACGTTGCGCACCTTGGCCGGGTCGCCCACAGCGACCGCGCCGCCGGGATGTGTGTTGTCGGTGTGCTTGGACCCCATCGGGTCACCTCCTGCTAGGACGGTGTTGTCCTGCGATACACCTCGATGTGTTCGATCTCACACCCGATGCGGTACCTGGACAACCCCGCGGGCCGGGTCGGCACCGATGGGCGTACCCGCGGCGGAAGTGGCCTTCTGAAATCGGGGCAGATTGGCCGCGTCTGAGGTGCCACGTCGGACGTACAGTCGGCGGCGAACCCCTGTAGACCTGTGGAAAGGCGCGACCGTGACCTCCGAGAACACCCCCGCCACCGGAACCGCACGCGTCAAGCGCGGCATGGCCGAGATGCTCAAGGGCGGCGTGATCATGGACGTGGTCACCCCGGAGCAGGCCAAGATCGCCGAGGACGCCGGTGCGGTCGCCGTGATGGCCCTGGAGCGGGTGCCCGCCGACATCCGCGCCCAGGGCGGCGTCGCCAGGATGAGCGACCCCGACATGATCGACGGCATCGTCTCCGCGGTGTCCATCCCGGTGATGGCCAAGGCCCGCATCGGCCACTTCGTCGAGGCGCAGGTGTTGCAGTCCCTCGGCGTGGACTACATCGACGAGTCCGAGGTGCTCACCCCCGCCGACGAGGCCAACCACATCGACAAGTGGGCCTTCACCGCGCCGTTCGTCTGCGGTGCCACCAACCTGGGTGAGGCGCTGCGCCGCATCGCCGAGGGTGCCGCGATGATCCGCTCCAAGGGTGAGGCGGGCACCGGCAACGTGGTCGAGGCCACCCGGCACATGCGGCAGATCCTCAGCGACATCCGCAGGCTCACCGTGCTGGACGAGGCCGAGCTCTACGCCGCCGCCAAGGAGCTGCGCGCCCCGTACGAGCTGGTCAAGGAGATCGCCGCCACCGGCAAGCTGCCCGTCGTGCTGTTCACCGCGGGCGGCATCGCCACCCCCGCCGACGCCGCGATGATGATGCAGCTGGGCGCCGAGGGCGTGTTCGTCGGCTCGGGCATCTTCAAGTCCGGCGACCCGGCCAAGCGCGCCGAGGCCATCGTCAAGGCCACCACCTTCCACGACGACCCCGACGTGATCGCCAAGGTCTCGCGCGGTCTGGGCGAGGCCATGGTGGGCATCAACATCGGCGACCTGTCCGAGGGGCAGAAGCTGGCCACCCGAGGCTGGTGACCCGCCCTCCCCGTGTCATGAAGGTGCCTTTCGAGACGTCAGGTGTCTCAAGGGGCACCTTCATGACCTGCGGCCCCGCGTCCAGCATGTCCTGAAGGTGCCCTTCACGGCGTCCACCGTCTCGAAGGGCACCTTCAGGAAGCCGAGTACAGCTCGACCTTCGCCTGGTGCCCGTTGGACCCGGCCAGCTTCGCGTCGCAGGTGATGAGCGGGACGTCCAGGAGTTCGGCCAGTGCCACGTACAGCGCGTCGTAGGCAGTGATCGAGTCCTGGAGCTGCCACGCCCGGTCCACGAGGTTGGCGTGCGGAATCCGGGTTATCGGGCTGGCCTGGATCGTGGTCAGTGTGACGCGGGCCTGGCCCCGGGTCAGGTCCCCGTGCCGCACCATGCGGCGCAGCACGCTCAGCACCTCGGCGTCGAGCAGTTCGGGAGCCGCCGCCGTGGCGGCGAGCATGCGGTTGACCAGCGCCCTGTCCTGCTCGTTCCCCGTGAACAGCGCGATGAGCGCCGAGGTGTCCACGACCGCGTCGAGCATCACTCGGTTTCGTCCCTGGCCGCACGCACCCCGCGGACGATCGTCTCACGGTCGACACCCCAGTCGCGGTCCTGCGACCGGGCGAAGAGCTGAGCCATCGTCGGCTTGCTGACCATCGCCACCAAGTGGTTGCGCAGGTAGGAGGTCAGCGACAGGCCCGCCGCCGCCGCACGGGCCTGGAGCTCGTCGACCACCTCGGCGGGAACGTCCCTGATCTGGACGTTCCGGGTCACGGTGGGCGAGGTGAGGGGCAGTGAGGTCTCGGAGGCACTTGTGCGCAGCGGCTCGGCCATGTCTGGACGCTACCTCAACCGCATGCGATCTGCATGCGAAGTCACCTAGACGTGTTCCATCACGAGCACGGCGATGGTGTCGGCGGCCAGGGCCTGGTAGCTGTGCGGCACGTCGCCGGGGAACCGGATGTAGTCGCCGGGACCGAGGTCCACCTGCTCGCCGACGGGGCCGGTGCGGACCCGGCCGGTGGACACGACCAGGTGCTCCACGGTGCCGGGGATGTGCGCCTCGGCCTTGCGCGGGGACCCGGGTTCGAGCGTGATGACGTAGATGTCCCGCCGGGCTCCGGGCGGGCAGGAGGCGAGCAGGGCGCCGGTGAAGTGGGCCTGCTCGGAGCGCACGGCGGGCCACTCGCCCGAGCGCACCACCCGCACGGCGGGCCGGGGCGGGTCGACCAGCCTGCTGAACGGCACGCCGAGCGCGACCCCGAGCGCCCACAGCGTCTCCACGCTGGGATTGCCGGTGCCGGACTCCAGCTGGGACAGCGTGGACTTGGCGATCCCGGCCTGCCGGGCCAGTTCGGTCAGGGACAGTCCCACCCGGTCCCGCTCGCGTCGGATCGAGGCGGCGATCACGTCCAGTGGCGCGGTGGCGCGCTCTGACTCCATCGTTCGTTCCATCAGTCGGGACGTTCGCCTTGACGAACATCGGGCGGCCTGTTCAGTATGAGCTGTGTTCCGTTCGATCTGGCGAACAGTAGACCGTAGCGTCCTGCGCGATGTCTCGCCCATCGCCCTCACGGCCGTGGTCACCGGCGCCTCCTTCGGCGCCATCGCGGTCTCCTCGGGGACCCCGGTCTGGCTGGTCTGCGCCATGTCCGTACTGGTCTTCGCGGGCGGCTCGCAGTTCATGGTGGTCGGCATCGTGGCCGGTGGCGGCAGCCCGCTCGCCGCGGTACTGGCCGGACTCGTGCTCAACGCCCGCCACCTGCCCTTCGGCCTGGCCATCGGCGACCTGCTCGGCACCCGGCTGGCCACCCGCGTGCTCGGCAGCCACCTGATGGTCGACGAGTCGGTGGCCTTCGCGCTGGCCCAGCGCGAACCCGCCAGGGCCCGCGCCGCCTTCTGGACCTGCGGCGCCGCCCTGTTCCTGACCTGGAACGCCGGCTGCCTTGCCGGGGCGCTGGTCGGCCAGGCCATCGGCGACCCCGGCCGGTTCGGCATCGACGCCGCGTTCCCCGCCGCCATGCTCGCGCTGGTGCTGCCCGCGCTGCGCGAGCCGACCACCCTGCGCGTGGCCATGGCTGGTGCGGCCATCGCCGTGGCCACCAGCCCGTTCCTGCCGCCGGGCGTGCCGATCCTGCTGGCGCTGGGTGGGCTGGTGCTGGCCGGGCGCGTCCCCGCGGCGGTGGCCCGATGACCGTCGAGGTGGTGCTGGCCCTGGCCCTGGGGACGTTCGGCATCCGGTTCGCCGGGCCGCTGCTGCGCGAGCGGCTGCACCTGTCCGAGCGGGTGCGCACGCTGATGGGCATGGCGGCCACCGCCCTGCTGCTCGCGCTGGTCGCGGTGAACGCGCTCGTGCCGCACGGGGGCTTCGGTGGCTGGGCTCTCGCGGCAGGCGTCACGGTGGGTGGCGTCGCGGCCTGGCGCAAGCTGCCATTCGTGGTAACTGTGCTGCTCGCGGCGGGTGTGACTGCCGGTTTTCGGTTGCTGGGAGTGGCATGACGTGTGTCGCGAGTCACATCAAGCCTTGCCTAAGTATGGGAGCTCTCCCATCGTCCAGTGACTAACGTCCCGCAACCATCGGGTGGGCCAGGTCTCACTCGGGTTCGGGATCGGCGCCGGGGACCACGAGGGCGGTTCGCGGTGTCACACACAGGACGGAAGGGAACCGCTCGTGGGTTCTTCCACCGGTACCCCGCGGAACGACCAGGTCGAGGTCGACTCCGAGGGCTACTCCAAGGCACTGGGCAACCGCCAGGTGCAGATGATCGCGATCGGCGGCGCCATCGGCGTCGGCCTGTTCCTCGGAGCCGGCGGCAGACTGCACGACACAGGCCCCGCGCTGGTGCTGTCCTACGCGCTGTGCGGCGCGGCGGCCTTCTTCGTGATGCGCGCGCTGGGTGAACTGGTGCTCTACCGGCCCACCTCGGGCAGCTTCGTCACCTACGCCCGTGAGTTCATCGGGCCGTGGGCGGGCTTCACCTCGGGCTGGATGTACTGGCTGAACTGGGCGATGACCGGCATCGCCGAGATCACGGCGGTGGGCATCTACGTGCACCGCTGGCTGCCGGACGTGCCGCAGTGGGTCACCGCGCTGATCGCGCTGGTCGCGCTGCTGACGATCAACCTGGTCTCGGTGAAGCTGTTCGGCGAACTGGAGTTCTGGTTCTCCGTCATCAAGGTCACCGCGATCATCGTGTTCCTGTTCGTCGGTGTCGGCCTGGTGCTGACCTCGGCGAACATCGGCGGGCACACCGCGGGCGTGGCCAACCTGACCGCCGACGGCGGCTTCTTCCCGCACGGGGTCGGCGTCACCCTGATCGCGTTGCAGGCGGTCATCTTCGCCTACTCGGCCATCGAGCTGGTCGGCATCGCCGCAGGTGAGACCAAGAGCCCGGAGAAGGTGCTGCCCAAGGCCATCAACGGGGTCATCTACCGGATCGGCATCTTCTACGTCGGCTCCGTGCTGCTGCTGGCCATGCTGCTGCCCTCACTGCTCTACAGCAGTGACGCCAGCCCGTTCGTGACCGTGTTCAGCGCGCTGGGCATCCCGTGGGTCGCCGACGTCATGAACGCCATCGTGCTGACCGCCGCGCTGTCCTCCTGCAACTCCGGCCTGTACTCCACCGGCCGCGTGCTGCGTTCGCTGGCGGACAAGCGCGAGGCCCCGAAGTTCGCGGGCAAGATGAGCAAGCAGCACGTGCCCTACGGCGGCATCCTGTTCACCTCGGTGATCTACCTGGCCGGGGTCGGCCTGAACTACTTCGTGCCCAAGGAGGCCTTCGACATCGTCACCGCCATCGCCTCGCTGGGCGTGGTGGCGACCTGGGCGACTCTGGTGTTCTGCCAGATGCGGCTGCGCAAGGCCGCGCTGCGCGGTGAGCTGGAACGGCCCAGCTACCGCATGCCGGGCGCCCCGTACACGGGCTGGCTCACCCTGGGCTTCCTCGCGCTGGTGGTGGTCATGATGGGCTTCGCGGGCGGTGCCGAGCGGATCGCGTTCTACTCGATCCCCGGCATCGCCGTGGTGATCTTCATCGGCTGGAAGCTGGTGAAGTCCCGCCGCCCGGAGGCACCGGAGATCACCCTGCGCCAGCCGGCCCCGGTGAGTGGCGACTAGAAGTTCACCCTGTCTGGGACCTCGGGCGGGCATTCCACTAGGTTGGTGGGGTGCCCGCCCAGCCCGTCGTCGGAGTGCTCGCCCTGCAGGGTGACGTCCGTGAACATCTCGTCTCCCTCGCCGCGTGCGACGTGCTGGCCCGCCCGGTGCGCCGCCCCGAGGAGTTGGCCGAGTGCGACGGCCTGGTGCTGCCCGGTGGCGAGTCCACCACGATGAGCCGCCTGCTGGAGACCTTCGAGCTGCTCGAACCGCTGCGCAAGCGGCTGGCCGACGGCATGCCCGCCTACGGGTCCTGCGCGGGCATGATCCTGCTGGCCGGACAGGTCCTGGACGGGCGCGCCGACCAGCAGCAGCTCGGCGCGATCGACATGGTCGTCCGGCGCAACGCCTTCGGCCGCCAGGTGGACTCCTTCGAGTCCGAGCTGGACGTCACCGGTATCCCCGGCGGCCCGGTGCACGCGGTGTTCATCAGGGCGCCCTGGGTGGAATCGGTCGCCGATGGGGTGGAGGTCCTGGCCCGAGTGCCGGACATACCCGCCTCCGGGGACGCCGCCGGTAGGATTGTCGCAGTTCGGCAGGGGTCCGTGCTGGCCACCTCGTTCCACCCGGAACTGACCGGGGACGAGCGCGTGCACCGCCTGTTCGTGGAAACCGTTCGCGCGGCCTGACCTGCCCGACGGCAGTGTTGTCCGGCCCCAGCGGTCAGTGTTGTGAGTGACGGAGGACTGATGAGCGGCCACTCCAAGTGGGCGACTACCAAGCACAAGAAGGCCGCGATCGACGCCAAGCGCGGCAAGCTGTTCGCCCGGCTGATCAAGAACATCGAGGTCGCGGCCCGCACCGGTGGCGGCGACCCCGACGGCAACCCGACGCTGTGGGACGCCATCCAGAAGGCCAAGAAGAACTCCGTGCCCGCGGACAACATCGAGCGCGCACGCAAGCGCGGGGCCGGTGAGGAAGCCGGTGGCGCCGACTGGCAGACCATCATGTACGAGGGCTACGGCCCCAACGGGGTCGCGGTGCTCATCGAGTGCCTGACCGACAACCGCAACCGCGCGGCCTCCGAGGTGCGCACCGCGATGACCCGCAACGGCGGCAACATGGCCGACCCTGGCTCGGTGGCGTACCTGTTCAACCGCAAGGGCGTGGTGATCCTGCCCAAGAACGAGCTGTCCGAGGACGACGTCCTGATGGCCGTGCTGGACGCGGGCGCCGAGGAGGTCAACGACCTCGGCGAGAACTACGAGGTGGTCTCCGAGCCCACCGACCTGATCGCCGTGCGCACCGCGCTCAAGGACGCCGGTTACGACTACGAGTCCGCCGAGGCCAACTTCGTGCCCTCGATGACCGTGGAGGCCGATGTCGAGGTGGCCCGCAAGGTGTTCCGCCTGATCGACGCGCTCGAGGACTGTGACGACGTGCAGAACGTCTTCGCCAACGTCGACGTGTCCGACGCGGTGCTCGAGGAACTGGACGCCTGATCGGTGATGGGCCCCGCGTGGGGCCCATCCTGTACTTTCCGTTAACAGCCTCACCCGGCAGAATGACACCCGTGCCGCCGAATTCCGCGCTCAACAAGCTGACTGACCAAGATCGCGCGTTGCGGCAGTGGCTGCTCAAGCAGGCCGAGGACCACGGCAACGCGGTGGTCCAGGTGGCCGGGGACGAGCAGGGCGCACCGTACTGCTTCACCGTCGGCGCCTGGCGGCGTTTCGGCGTGGCCGAGGCCGTGGTGATCGGCCTGCCGCTGGAGATGGGCAGCCTGCTGGTCACCGCGTACGTGGACGCCTGCAAGCAGGGCGCGCGCTTCCGGCCCGGCGAGATGTACGACGGCTTCTTCAAGGGCGTGCCGATCACGCTGGAGAAGGTCGCCAAGGGCTTCTACCCCGAGTACTTCGGCAGCGCGTTCCTGTTGCACCCGACCGGGGACTTCCCGGCCGTGCAGCTGATCGTGCCCGCCGACGGTGGCCACTGGCCCTGGCAGGACACCGCCCCGCCCGGGTTCGCCCAGTGGCAGCCCGTGCTCACCGCGAGCGGCCGCCCGGAGAGTTGGCTACCAGGCGTTGACGGTCCCTGACCCGCCCGCCGCGAGTCCCGCTCTGGTGCTGGCGAGTCCCGCTCTGGGGCGCGCGAGTCCCGTTCTGGGGTTGGCGAGTCCCGCTCTGCGGGCGCCACACTCCGCTGCCCGCGCGTGTCGGACGTTCCGGTACGGCGTGTCGGCGCTAGCCGTACGGCGTGTCGGCGGTTCCCGTACCGTGTGTCGCGCGTTCCGGTGAGCCGCTGCCGAGAAGCGCGACACGCTAAGCCGCCGCCTTGGTCGGCGCAGCGGCGCGGAGGGGGAGTTCCTGCTGGCTGCTAGGCGCGCCGGCTTCGAGTCGGACCAGACCCGGCGGCACGCGGCGGCCCGGTCAACGGGCGGACCTGGGCCGTGACGGGCATGCCGAGGTTCGACGCCTGTGAAACCCAAGCGCGGCAACGGTTCGCCAACCTGGTTGACGTCTTGTTCGACGTGGATCGAGTGCCGCTCGACGTGGCACAGACCGCGAGTCGGCTCACCCTGCTTCGCGAGTGGCGTGTACCGGAAGCGCCGACACGCCGTACCGGAAGCGCCGACACGCGGTACCGGAACGTCCGACACGCGACGGAGCCGGAGCGGGCCGCCCGCCGACCGGGACTCGCCGGCCCCAGAGCGGGACTCGCCAACGTGGGGGCGGCGAGTCGGTGGGTGGAGTGATCGCGCCGACGGGTAACCTCGCTGCTCGAACGGGTGTTCGGCGGCGCGAAGGGCGGATCAGGTGCGGGTGCTGGGCGTCGACCCTGGGTTGACCCGCTGCGGGCTGGGCGTGGTGGACGGCGGCACTGGGCGGACCGTGCGCTGCGTCGCGGTCGGCGTGGCGCGCACCCCGGTGGACGCCGACCTGGCGAACCGGCTGCTGGCGCTGGCCGACGAGGTGGAGTCCTGGCTGGACCTGCACCAGCCCGAGGTGGTGGCGATCGAGCGGGTGTTCAGCCAGCACAACGTGCGCACCGCCATGGGCACCGCGCAGGCCGGCGGGGTGGTCGCCCTGCTGGCGGCACGGCGCGGGCTGCCGGTGGCCTTCCACACGCCCAGCGAGGTCAAGGCCGCCGTCACCGGCTCGGGCAAGGCGGACAAGGCGCAGGTCACCACGATGGTGACCAAGCTGCTCGGGCTGCGCGAGGCGCCCAGGCCCGCCGACGCCGCGGACGCGCTCGCGCTGGGCATCTGCCACCTGTGGCGGGCCCCGTTGATCTCCCGGCTGGCGCAGGCCGAGGCGCGTGCCGCCGAACTCGCGCGCAACCACAGGGCACGACTGGCCCAGGCGGCCAACAACAAGGGAGTGGCGCGGTGATCTCGTCGGTACGCGGGCAGGTCCTGTCGATCGGTCTGGACCACGCGGTGGTCGAGGTCGGCGGGGTCGGCTTCGCCGTGCAGGCCACGCCGACCACCCTGGCCGGGCTGCGCCGCGGTGAGGAGGCGAGCCTGGCCACCGCCCTGGTGGTGCGCGAGGACTCGCTCACCCTGTTCGGCTTCACCGACGCCGACGCCAGGCAGTTGTTCGGCCTGCTGCTGTCGGTCTCCGGCATCGGCCCCAAGCTGGCGTTGGCCACGCTGGCGGTGCTGGAACCGGACAAGTTGCGCGCGGCGCTGGCCGAGGGCAACACCGCGATGCTGACCCAGGTGCCGGGCATCGGCCGCAAGGGTGCCGAGCGGCTGATCATCGAACTGCGCGACAAGGTCGGCGCGCTGGTCACGCCCGGGGCCGTGCCCGCCAGCGCCGGTCCGGACGCCGAACTGGTGCGCACGCAGGTCACCGAGGCCCTGCTCGGGCTGGGCTTCCCGGCCAAGCAGGCCGAACAGGCGGTGGACGCCGTGCTGGCCGACACCGCGGGCGCCGAGACCTCGGTGGTGCTGCGCCGTGCGCTGACCTCGCTGGGGCGCAAGCGGTGAGCGCGGGTCGGCGAGCGTCAGCGAGGAGTGTCCCGTGAACGAGGAGGACTACTCGCCGGTCTCGGCCTTCGCCGAGCCGACCGAGCGCGATGTCGAGACCACGCTGCGCCCGCGCAGGCTGGACGAGTTCGTCGGCCAGCCCCGGGTTCGCGAGCAGCTGGACCTGGTGCTGCGCGGCGCCCAGCAACGCGGTCAGCCGCCGGACCACGTGCTGCTGTCCGGGCCGCCCGGCCTGGGCAAGACCAGCCTGTCGATGATCATCGCGGCGGAGCTGGGCAGTGCCATCCGGATCACCTCGGGACCGGCCCTGGAGCGCGCGGGCGACCTCGCCGCGATGCTGTCCAACCTGGTCGAGGGCGATGTGCTGTTCATCGACGAGATCCACCGGATGGCCCGTCCCGCCGAGGAGATGCTCTACCTGGCGATGGAGGACTTCCGGGTGGACGTGGTGGTCGGCAAGGGGCCGGGGGCCACCAGCATCCCGCTGGACATCGCCCCGTTCACCCTGGTCGGCGCCACCACCCGGTCCGGCTCGCTGACCGGCCCGCTGCGCGACCGGTTCGGCTTCACCGGGCACATGGAGTTCTACAGCGCCGAGGAGCTGGAGCAGGTCGTGCACCGCTCGGCCACCATCCTGGGCATCGACCTGGACGTGGCGGGCGGCGCCGAGATCGCGCGCCGCTCGCGGGGCACCCCGCGCATCGCCAACCGGCTGCTGCGCCGGGTCCGCGACTACGCCGAGGTCCGCGCGGACGGGGCGGTGACCAGGCAGGTCGCCAGGGCCGCGCTGGAGGTCTACGACGTGGACGAGCTGGGCCTGGACCGGCTGGACCGCGCGGTGCTCGGCGCGCTGGTGCGCTCCTTCGGCGGCGGCCCGGTGGGGGTGTCCACCCTGGCCGTGGCGGTGGGGGAGGAGCCGACCACGGTGGAGGAGGTCTGCGAGCCGTTCCTGGTGCGTGCGGGCATGCTGGCGCGCACGCCCCGCGGCCGGGTCGCCACCGCCGCGGCTTGGTTGCAGTTGGGTCTCACCCCGCCCCCGCAGGCCCCCGGCGAGACGGCTGCCAGCGGATCCACCCGCTGAGGTGTGGCAGACTCGACAGGCATACCCCAGCATTCGGTCACCCGTGTCAGGTTCGGGTGATCTGTGAATGGAGAATGATGGACCCGCAGTCCTTGATGCTCCCGCTGCTGATCGTTGCCGTCGGCGCCATGCTCTTCTTCGGCACCCGCAAGCAGCGCAAGCAGATGCAGGAGCAGCAGCAGTTGCAGAACTCGCTGCAGCCCGGCGACCAGGTGATGACCACCTCCGGTCTGTTCGGCACGATCGCCGAGACCCACGAGGACCGGATCGACATCGAGATCGCCCCGGGCGTGGTGACCAGCTGGCTGCGTGCGGCGGTCCGCGAGAAGGTCAACCCGGTGGTCGAGGACGACACCGATGCCGATGACGAGCCCACCGCGGCCGTCGCGGGCGAGCCCGCCAGCACCGCCGAGGTGGCCCCGCCGCTGGAGCAGCAGGACAAGGCCACCCGCTAGGGGGCCACACGTCCACCCCGGCCGGATCACTGTGAACAACGGTGAATCGGCCGGGATCGGCGTGCCTACGCTGTCGGCCCGGTGTTGCCGTAGGGTGACGCAAGCCTCACACAGCGGGCGGTACGCTGCGCCGCACCCGCGCCATTGGCCTGGTGGGGGGCGATTCCGCTGTGCCCGGCTTGGGCGCGGCGGCCACCGAAACGATGATCAGCGCGAGGAGATGTACCGACCGTGGCACCTCCGGCCGGGCAGATCCGCCCAGTGCGTTACCTGGGTGTCTTTGCCTTTATCTTGGTCGTGCTCTACGCCTTGGTGTTCTTCACCGGGTCTGGATCGCCGACTCCCAAGCTCGGTATCGACCTGCAGGGCGGAACCAGGGTCACGCTGACCGCGGTCTCGCCCGACGGCAAGCCGCCGTCGAAGGACTCACTGGCACTCGCCCAGAAGATCATCACTGATCGGGTCAACGGCAGCGGCGTCACCGGACCCGAGGTCATCCAGGACGGCAACAACCTGGTCATCACCGCCCCCGGCAACGACAGCGACCAGCTCAAGAGCCTGGGACAGGCCGCCGTGCTGCGCTTCCGGCCGGTGCTCAACGATCCGCAGTCCGGCTCGCCGCTGCAGATCCCGGTGAACCCGCCCGCGCCGACCTCCACCACGCCCAAGCCCTCGGACAGCGCCAAGCCCTCCGGCTCCAACGCGCCGACCTCGGGCAGCACCCCGCCACCGAGCAGCAGCTCGCCCAAGCCGCAGGGCGCCCCGGTGCCCGCCGCGCAGACGAGCACCACCGCGCCCAGCAGCACGGCCGCCAGCACCACCGCGGCGCCGAGCGGCAACGAGGGCGAGGACGCGGCGCAGCAGGCGAAGAAGATCGCCGACGCCAAGGCGCTGCGGCAGAACCCGAACGCGGGCACCGACCCGAACGCGCTGAAGGCCGCGCTGGACTCGCTGAACTGCGGCAAGCCGGACCCGCTCAAGGGCTACGACGACCCGGCCAAGCCGCTGGTCACCTGCGACCAGTCGGGCCAGTACAAGTACGTGCTCGGGCCGAAGTTCCTGGACGGCGCCCAGATCCAGAACGCGCAGTCCGGCTTCGACCAGCAGCAGGCCCAGTGGGTCGTGTCGCTGAACTTCAAGCCGGACGGCGCCGCGACCTGGGGCGACTACACCGGCAAGCACGTCGGTGAGCAGGCCGCGTTCGTGCTGGACAGCCAGGTGGTCTCCGCGCCCAAGATCAACCAGAAGATCCTCGGCGCCACCCAGATCAGCGGGCAGTTCACCCAGCAGACCGCCAAGGACCTGGCCAACGTGCTGAGCTTCGGCTCGCTGCCGCTGTCGTTCAACAACTCCGAGAGCCAGACCGTCTCGGCCACGCTGGGCCTGTCCTCGCTGGAGGCCGGTCTGCTCGCCGGTGGTATCGGCCTGCTGCTGGTGATCATCTACTGCCTGTTCTACTACCGGGCGCTCGGCGTGCTGACCCTGCTGTCCCTGGTGTGCTCGGGCGCGATGGTCTACGCGGTGCTGGTGCTGCTGGGCCGCTGGATGGGCTACAGCCTGGACCTGGCCGGTGTCGCCGGTTTCATCATCGCCATCGGCATCACCGCGGACTCCTTCGTGGTGTTCTTCGAACGCATGAAGGACGAGGTACGCGAGGGCAGGACGTTCCGCTCCGCGGTGCCTCGCGCCTGGGTCCGTGCCCGTCGCACGATCCTGTCCGCCGACGCGGTCAGCTTCCTGGCCGCCGCCGTGCTCTACGCGCTGGCCGTCGGCGGGGTGAAGGGTTTCGCGTTCACCACCGGCATGTCGACCCTGCTGGACCTGGTCGTGGTCTTCCTGGTCACCCACCCGCTGGTGGTGCTGGCCTCCCGGTCCAAGACGCTGTCCAAGCCGGCCTTCTCCGGCCTGGGCGCGGTGCAGAAGGCGGGCGTGGAGATGCGCTCGGCCGCTGCCGCCACCGCCGCGAAGGAGGCGTGAGATGTCTGCTCCCGCAGGCGAGAAGCGGCACGGGGTGTTCCACAACCTCTACGTGGGCACCGGTGCGTTCGACATCATCGGCAAGCGCAAGCGCTGGTACGTCACCTTCGCGATCATCGCCCTGATCTGTATCGGCTCGATGGGCATCAAGGGCTTCGAGTTGGGCATCGACTTCACCGGCGGCACCCAGATCCAGCTGCCGGTGTCCGGCCAGGCCGGTGCGATCAGCACCGACCAGGTCGGCGAGGTCTACAAGCAGGTCATGGGCCACGAGCCCGCCCAGGTGCAGACGGTGGGCTCGGCCAACTCGGCCACCATCCAGCTGCGTTCGGTGCCGCTGAACACCCCTGACCTGCTCAAGCTGAAGGCAGCGCTGTTCGACAAGCTCAAGCCGATCCCGCAGGGCGGCAACGGGCAGCCCAGTGAGAAGGCCATCAGCGACAGCGCCGTCAGCGCGTCCTGGGGCGGGGAGATCTCGCAGCAGGCGCTGATCGCCCTGCTGGTGTTCCTGGTGCTGGTGACGATCTTCCTGACGTTCTACTTCGAGCGGTCCATGGCCATCGCCGCGGTCGTCTCGCTGTTCAACGACCTGATCATCACCGCCGGTGTGTACTCGCTGATCGGCTTCGAGGTCACCCCGGCCACCGTGATCGGCTTCCTGACCATCCTCGGCTTCTCCCTGTACGACACCGTCGTGGTGTTCGACAAGGTCCGGGAGAACACGCGCGGTCTGCTGGGGCTGACCCGGCGCACCTACGCCGAGGCGGCCAACCTGGCGGTCAACCAGACCCTGATGCGCTCGATCAACACCTCGCTGATCGCGTTGCTGCCGGTGCTGGGCCTGCTGGTGGTCGGCGTGGTGCTGCTGGGTGTTGGCACCCTGCAGGACCTGGCGCTGATCCAGCTGACCGGCATGCTCGTCGGTGCGGTGTCCTCGATCTGCCTGGCCACCCCGCTGGTGGTGGACCTGAAGATGCGGGACCCCAAGTACCGGCAGCAGGCCGAGCGGGTCGCCCAGCGCAGGGCCAACCTGGCGCGCAAGGCCGAGCTGGCCGAGGCGGGCGAGGACGTCGACCTCAGCGATGACGACGCCCTGGCCGCCGAGTTGCGCAGGGAGAAGGCCATGGCCGCGGCGGCGAGCACGCCCTCGCGCACGCCCAAGGCGCGCTCCGGCCGCCCGACCGGCAAGAAGCGGCGCTGAACGCGCTGTCCGGCGCGCTCGGGCTCATCCGGGAGGTCCCCGACTTCCCCGAGCCCGGCGTGCTGTTCCGGGACATCAACCCGGTGCTGGCCGACCCCGCCGCCTTCCGCGTCCTCACCGACGCGCTGGCGAGCGGGGTCGCCCCCGGCACCGAGGTGCTGGTCGCCGTGGAGGCCCGCGGGTTCCTGCTCGGGGCCGCCATGGCCTACGCGATGGGCCTCGGCCTGGTCTGCGTGCGCAAGCCCGGCAAGCTGCCCGCCGTGGAACACCGGGTGGACTACGCGCTGGAGTACGGCACCGCCACGCTCGAGCTGCCCGCCACTGTCGTGCGCGCGGGCCAGCGGGTCGCCATCGTGGACGACGTGCTCGCCACCGGCGGCACCGTGACCGCCACCAAGCAGCTCGTGGAGCACTGCGGGGCGCGGGTCACCGGCGTGCACGTGGTGTTCGAGATCGCCGCGCTCGCCGCCCGTGACCGGCTCGGCGTCCCCGTGCACGCGCTGCTGACAGACTGACGTGTCATGAAAGTGCCGTATGAGACATCAGATGTCTCATACGGCACTTTCATGACATGAGGGTGACTAGTCCGACCGAACTCGAACGTCGGTTCGGCGTGTCCTGGCGCACGTTCGGCGCCCTGTGCACGGCCGCGGGGGAACCGAGAGGTCCGTTGAGAGCTATTCTCGTTACTCGGTGACCCTCCGAAGTGCCCGGGAGCGTGGTTGAGCCAGGACGTCGAACCCGCAGCCACGCCGCAGGCAGCGGCCCAACGGTCCGCCTCTGCGACGCGGCGGGTGCGCGCGCGCCTGGCCCGCAGGATCACCGCACAGCGCGCGGCCCCGGTCAAGCAGGTGCTGGAGCCCCTGGCCGCGGTGCACCGCGAGCTGCACCCGAAGGCCGACCTGGCCCTGTTGCAGACCGCCTACGACGTGGCCGAGGAGAAGCACCGCGAGCAGCGGCGCAAGTCCGGGGACCCGTACATCACCCACCCGCTGGCCGTGGCGACGATCCTGGCCGAGCTGGGCATGGACACGACCACCCTGGTCGCGGCCCTGCTGCACGACACGGTGGAGGACACCGACTACTCGCTGGAGCTGCTCAGCGCGGACTTCGGCGAGGAGGTGGCGCACCTGGTCGACGGGGTCACCAAGCTGGACAAGGTCAAGCTGGGCGCCGCCGCCGAGGCCGAGACGATCCGCAAGATGGTCATCGCGATGGCCCGCGACCCCCGGGTCCTGGTCATCAAGCTGGCCGACCGGCTGCACAACATGCGCACGATGCGCTTCCTGCCGCCGGAGAAGCAGGCCCGCAAGGCGCGCGAGACCCTGGAGGTGCTGGCCCCGCTGGCACACCGGCTGGGCATGGCCACGGTCAAGTGGGAGCTGGAGGACCTGGCTTTCGCCATCCTCCAGCCCAAGCGGTACGACGAGATCGTGCGCCTGGTGGCCAACCGGGCCCCGTCCCGCGACACCTACCTGCGCAAGGTCGTGGACGAGCTGTCCAGCCACCTGGAGTCCTCGCGCATCCCCGCCAGGGTCGAGGGCAGGCCCAAGCACTACTACTCGATCAACCAGAAGATGATCGTGCGGGGCCGCGACTTCGACGACATCCACGACCTGGTCGGCGTGCGCATCATGGTCGACGACGTGCGCGAGTGCTACGCGGCGATGGGCGTGGTGCACTCCCTGTGGCAGCCGATGCCCGGCCGGTTCAAGGACTACATCGCCCAGCCCCGGTTCGGCGTCTACCAGTCGCTGCACACCACGGTGATCGGCCCGGACGGCAAGCCGTTGGAAGTGCAGATCCGCACGCACGAGATGCACCGCACCGCCGAGTACGGCATCGCGGCGCACTGGCGGTACAAGGAGACCAAGGGCACGCACAGCGGGCGCGGGGTCGAGGTCGACGAGATGGCCTGGATGCGCCAGTTGCTGGACTGGCAGCGGGAGGCCGCCGACCCCAGCGACTTCCTCGAGGCGCTGCGTTACGACCTGGCCGTGCGCGAGATCTTCGTGTTCACACCCAAGGGCGACGTGTTCACCCTGCCCACCGGCTCCACCCCGGTGGACTTCGCCTACGCGGTGCACACCGAGGTCGGCAACAGGTGCATCGGCGCTCGCGTGAACGGGCGGCTCGTCGCCCTGGAGCGCAAGCTGGAGAACGGCGATGTCGTCGAGATCTTCACCTCGAAGGCAGAGGGTGCGGGCCCCAGCAGGGACTGGCTGGCCTTCGCCGCCTCACCCCGCGCCCGGGCCAAGATCAAGCAGTGGTTCGCCAAGGAACGGCGCGAGGAGGCCATCGAGAGCGGCAAGGAGACCATCGCCAAGGAGGTGCGCAGGGTCGGCCTGCCCATCCAGCGACTGGTCACCGCCGATTCCATGGCGGCGCTGTCTCGGGAGCTGCGGCTGCCCGACGTCAGCTCGCTGTACCGGGCCGTCGGCGAGGGGCAGGTCTCCGGACGGCACCTCGTGCAGCGACTGGTCGCGCTGCTCGGCGGCGTGGAGCACGCCGAGGACGAGCTGGCGGAGCGGTCCACCCCGTCCACTGTGGTGCGCAGACGCGCGCCCGGCGACCCCGGCGTGATCGTCAAGGACACCACCGACGTCTGGGTGAAGCTGGCGCGCTGCTGCACCCCGGTGCCCGGGGACGACATCCTGGGTTTCGTCACCCGGGGCGGCGGGGTCAGCGTGCACCGCACCGACTGCACCAATGCCGACGAGCTGACCGCCACCCCGGAACGACTGGTGGACGTGGAGTGGGCGCCGAACTCCTCCTCGGTGTTCCTGGTGGCCATCCAGGTCGAGGCCCTGGACCGGCACCGGCTGCTCTCCGACGTGACCAAGGTGCTCGCCGACGAGAAGGTCAACATCCTGTCGGCCTCGGTCACCACCTCGCGGGACCGGGTGGCGGTGAGCCGGTTCTCCTTCGAGATGGGCGACCCGAAGCACCTGGGGCACGTGCTCAAGGCGGTGCGCAGCGTCGAGGGGGTCTACGACGTGTACCGGGTGACCTCGGCGTCCTGACCCCATCGGGCAGCCGTAGGGGCTGACCTGCTCCGAGTTGAGAGCACTGCTCTCGCTGCGGTCCTACCGTGGCCGCATGAGTGTTCCGGAGTGGGTGCAGGACCTGGTGTCCTGGGCTTGGGCCCGGCACCACAACGTGCTGAGCTGGTACATCCGACCGCTGTTCCTGCTGCCCTATTGCTACTTCGCCTACCGGCGCAGTGCGTGGGGCATCCTGCTGACCCTGCTCGCGCTGGTCACCAGCATGGCCTGGTTCCCGGCTCCTGAGCAGTCCTCGCCGGGGGTGCAGGAGATGCTCGACGCCGAGCGGGACTACCTGCTCAGCGACTGGACCCCGGTGAAGGTACTGATCGGGTTGCTGGTGCCGCTGACCTTCCTGGGAGTGGCCGTCGCGTTGTGGCGGCGTTCGGTGGCCTGGGCGCTGGTGGTGATCAACGGTGCGGTGCTGTTCAAGGCGGTCTGGACGTTCTGGTTCAGCGGCACCGAGGGCGCGCTCACCCACCTGCCCGCCGCGTTGATCGGCCTGGCACTGGTGGACGCCGTGGTGCTGCTGGTCGCGCGCTGGCTGCGCAGGCGCTCGCCCGCCGTGCCGCCCGCACTGACCTGAGCCGCTCGCGAGCGCGGCTGGCGGGTGGTAGGCGGTGCGTTGCGGCCGCGGCTCGGGTCGCGTCCGCGGGATTTGGCGACGCGGTGAGCGGGACTCGCGCCTCGCGGGCGGGGCTCGCGCCCCGGTGCGCGGGATTCGGCGACGCCTGGGCGGGATTCGCGCCCCTGTGACCGGGATTCGCGCTCCGGGGGCCGGGATTCGCGCCCCTGTGGGCGGGACTCGGCGACGCATGTCCGGGACCCATGACCCGGAAGCCGGGACTCGCCCACACGTCGGCGGGACTCGCGCCCTGGCGAGCGGGACTCGCGCCCCTGTAGCCGGGAGTCGTCGACCGCTGCGCCGGATTCGCGCTCCGGGGCAGGGCTCATGACCCGGGGACCGGGACTCGCGCTCCGGTGCGCGGGATTCGCGCCCGTGTGAGCGGGACTGGCACACACGTCGGCGGGACTCATGACCTGGTGGGCGGGATTCGCCGACCGGTGGCCGGGACTCGGTGACGCCTGGGTGGGACTCATGACCCGGTGGGCGGGACTCGGCGACGTGCGGGCGGGACTCGCGCCCCTGTGACCGGGACTCGCGCTCCGGTGAGCGGGACTCGCGGGGTGTTGGGGTGCTAGTGGGTGACCAGGCCGGCCTCGTAGGCCAGGATCGCGGCCTGCACGCGGTTGCGCACGTCCAGCCGGTCCAGCACGGCGCTGACGTAGCCCTTCACGGTGCCCTCGACCAGGTGCAGTTCGCGGGCGATCTCGGCGTTGGACAGGCCCGCGCCGACCAGCGCCAGCACGTCCCGCTCGCGCTCGGTGAGCACCTTGATCCGCTCGCGGGCGGTCACCCCGCGGTTCATCCGCTCCCCGCCCAGCTCGGTGATCACCCGGTGGGCGACCTTCGGTGACAGGAAGGCCGCGCCGCCAGCCACCGCCCGCACCCCGGCGATCAGCTCCCTGGGGTCGCCCGACTTGAGCAGGAAGCCCGCCGCGCCCTCGGCCAGTGCGCGGCCGATGTACTCGTCCTCGCCGAAGGTGGTCAGCAGCACCACCGCCGTGTCGGGGGAGGCCGCGCGCAGTTCGGGGATCGCGGCCAGGCCGTCCAGCACGGGCATGCGGATGTCCAGCAGGGCCACGTCGGGGCGGTGCTCGGCGGCCAGCCGCACGGCCTGCCTGCCGTCGGCGGCCTCGGCCACCACCTCGATCCCCGGGTCCGTGCCCAGGATGGCCAGCACCCCGGCACGGATCATGGCCTCGTCGTCGGCCACCAGCAGCCGGATCACCGGCCACCCACAAACGCCACGATCAGTCCTCCGATCACCAGCAGCAACACGAGCAGGGTGGGGGTGACCACCGCCGCGAGCAGGCCCTGCCTGACCCTGCGCCGGGCCATCCGCAGGTGCTGCGCCGAGGAGGTCGGTTCCACCGGGACAGCGTCCGACACCTGCCTGGGCACCCGCGCGACGAGCCGGAACCCGCTTCCCTCGGGACCGGCCCGCAGCGAGCCGCCGATCAGGCGCACCCGCTCCTGCAAGCCGACCACACCGTAGCGCCCGGCCGGTCCCTGCTCCGGGGGACGGGCCGGGGCGCCGTTGAGCACCGTCACCACGACCTCCTCCGGCAGGTGCTGCACCACCACCTCCACCTCGGCTCCCGGCGCGTGCTTGGCGGCGTTGGTCAGCGCCTCCTGGACCACGCGGTGCACCGCCAGGTCCGGCATGGGCTCCAGCTCGGTGACCTTGCCCTCCACCCGCAGCCGCACGCTCATGCCCGAGCCGCGTGCCCGCTCCACCAGGGAAGCCAGCGACTCGTGCACCGGTACGACGGGTGCGGGGGTGTCCTGGCGCAGCACGCCGATCACCTCGCGCAGCCGGTCGGTGGCCGCCGCGGCGCTGGCCCGCAGCTCGGCCGCGGCCTTGCGGTGCCGCTCGTCCAGGTCGGCGGCCAGCTCCAGGGCGCCCGCCCGCAGCGCGATCAGGCTCAGTTCGTGGCCCAGCGAGTCGTGCATGTCCTCGGCGATGCGTGAGCGCTCACGCAGCCTGGCCTGGTCGGTGCGCAGTTGCTGCTCCTGCTCCAACTGCTCCGCGCGCTGCCAGCCGCCCATCGTGAGTTCGTCCTGCATCCACCGGTACCGGCCGATCAGCCAGGGGGCGAGCAGGGACAGCGGCACGGTGACCAGCGTCGTGACCACGAACCTCTGCTCGTGCAGGGCCGAACTGATGATCATGATCACACCCGCGCAGACCAGCGCGGGCCAGTCGCGGGGAGCGCGGCGCCCGGCCAGGTAGGCCAGCACGATGATCGCCGGCGTGACCGGGCCCGACGCCAGCGCGGCGCAGGCGCTCGCCGTGACGACGGCCAGCGCGATGCCGGGCACCGACCTGCTCAGCCCCACCGCGATCCCCGTGCCGAGGATCGCCATCGCGGGCCACCAGCCGTTCTGGCCCATCACCAGGAGCAGTAGCTCGGGCAGGGACAGCACCAGCCACAGACCCACGTCCCTGGCCGTCATCCACCCGCCGCGCACCTGTCCATCGTGGACCACCGACCCGTCATCGGCACACCTGACGAAGGTCAGGAACCGGGGCGTGTCATGAAAGTGCGGTGGGTTCATGTGGTGGTTGCAATGGGGGGTTTGCCGGACAGTACCCGCTGGAGTGCTTCGGCGGGGGTGATCCAGCCCAGGGTCTTGCGGGGCCTGCCGTTGAGCAGGACCGCGACGCGTGCGAGGTCCTCCGCGGAGTGCGCGGACAGGTCGGTGCCCTTGGGGAAGTACTGGCGCAGCAGCCCGTTGGTGTTCTCATTCGAGCCACGTTGCCAGGGTGAGTGCGGGTCACAGAAGTAGATCGCCAGGTCGGTGGCCAGACTGATCTCGGCATGCCGGGCCATCTCCTTGCCCTGGTCCCAGGTCAACGACCGCCACAGGTGCGTGGGCAGGGACCGGATGGTCTCGATCATCCGGTCCCGCACCCGCGCCGCGTCATGCCCGTCGGGCAGGTGCAGCAGCAGGCAGTACCGGGTGGAACGCTCGACCAGGGTCCCGATCGCGGACCTGTTACCCCGCCCCAGGATCAGGTCACCCTCCCAATGCCCGGGCACCGCCCGGTCGGCGGCCTCGGCGGGACGTTCGGAGATACTGACCATGCCCGGGATCCGGCCCGCCCCCGAGACGGGCGCACCGCTGGCCCGGCGGGGGCGGCGTAGCGCCCGCCCGGTCCGCAGACACGCCGCCAGCTCACGGCGCAACGCGCCCCGGCCCTGGACGTAGATCGACTGGTAGATCGTCTCGTGCGACACCCGCATCTCCGGCCGGTCGGGAAAGGTCGTCTCCAGCGTGGCAGCGACCTGCTCCGGTGACCAACCCCGCTCCAGCCCGGCCTGGACCCAGCCCCGCAGGACCGGGTCGGAGGCCAGCCGCGCGACCTTGGGCCGCCGGGCCCGCGCCCTCGCGGCCCGCTCCGCGGCCACCGCCCGATACCCCCGCCGCCCACCGTTACGACCGACCTCACGACTGACCGTGCAGGCCGGACGCCCCAGACCCGCCGCGATCCGGGCGAACGAGTCACCCGCGGCGATCCCGCGGGAGATCGCCTCCCGCTCGACCAACGACAGGAACCGGTTCGACAGTGGGCGGGGCGCGTTACCGATCACCCCGCCAGCCTGCCGGAACCACCGCCGCCCGGTCTCATGACTGACCCCGACCATCCCCGACGCGGGCCGGACCGCATGACCAGCCCGGACCACCTCCCAAAACCTCACCCGCACAGCGCGGGGTAGCTGGGCCCGTCCAGTCATCACAACTCCACTCGATCACAAGCGGTGTTGCAACCACCCCCTGAACCCAAGTGCCGTATGAGACACCCGGTGTCTCATACGGCACTTTCATGACATGGGGAGAGTTAGGCGATGGTGGCCTGGGTGATGGTGACGGGGGTCTTGGGGGCGCCGTCGCCCTGGCCGTTCTGCGGGGCGGGGTTGATGCCCTCCCCGGCGATCTTGTCCAGGGTGGCCAGCCCGGCCTCGGACACGGTGCCGAACACGGTGTAGTCCGGGGTCAGCGTGGAGTCCTTGTACACCAGGAAGAACTGGCTGCCACCACTGTTGGGGGCCTGGGTCTTGGCCATGGCGATGGTGCCGCGCGGGTAGGTCACCAGCTTGGTGCCCGCGGGCGCGCCCTCGGCGGTGGTGGGCTTGAGGTCGGTCGGCTTCTCGTCCGGGATGGTGTAGCCGGGACCGCCGGAGCCGGTGCCCTTGGGGTCACCGCACTGCAACACGTTGAGCTGGCCCGAGGTCTCGCGGTGGCACGGCGAGTTGTCGTAGTACTTGGCCTTGACCAGGTGCTCGATGCTCTGCACGGTGCACCCGGCCTTCGCGCGGTCCAGCGTGACCGGGATGTCGCCGGCAGAGGTCTTCAGGTCCAGCGCGACGGTGCCGGTCTTCGGCGTCGGGTTGGGGTCCTGCGGCAGGCCACCGGCCTCCTTGACCGCCGGTGCGTCCGGGGTCTCGGTGTACTTGCACGGGCCACCGGAGGTCTTCGCGGGCGGCGCGGAGGTGGTGCTGGGCGAGTTCTCCGCGTTGGCCGAGCTGGGCGGAAGGGTCGCCAACCACCAGATGCCGCCGCCCAGGGCGAGCACGACCACCAGGGTGACCGAGATGCCGATCACCCTCCGGCGCCTCGCGCGTTGGGCCCGGCGGACCAGCTGCCGCTCCAGCTTCCGCTTCGCGGCCTCGCGGCGCTGCTCGTTGCTCGGCACCTGCGCTCTCCCCGGGTTCGTGCTGACAGAATCTCCGCGAGTGTAGGACTAGGGGGTGTGACCACTGTGTGGTGGTCCCGGACGGCTAGGCTGGGGTGCCCCCGCATCCGGCCAGATGGAGGAACCGCCCGTGCTCGTCGTCGGGTTCCCGACCGGTGCCCTCCAGGCCAACTGCTACCTGCTGGCCGCGGGTGAGGGCGAGCCCTGCGTGATCGTCGACCCCGGCCAGGACGCGGCCGAGGCGGTCGGCGAGGCGCTGCGCAAACACCGGCTGTCCCCGGTGGCCGTGCTGCTCACCCACGGCCACTTCGACCACGCCTTCGCGGTGGCCCCGGTCTGCGACGGCAACGACATCCCCGCCTGGATCCACCCGGCCGACCGGCACCTGCTGTCCGACCCGCTGGCGGGCATCAGCACCGAGTCGGCGGCCTTCTTCGGCGGCCAGCTGGAGATGCGCGAGCCGGGGGAGGTCCGCGAGCTGTCCGACGGCACCGAGCTGGACCTGGCCGGTCTGCGGCTCACCGTGGACCACACCCCGGGGCACACCGGCGGCTCGGTGATGTTCCGCTCCGGCACGGAGCAGGGCGGGCGGCTGGTGTTCTCCGGGGACACCCTGTTCGCGGGCTCCATCGGCCGCACGGACCTGCCCGGCGGCGACCACGGCGCGATGCTGGACTCGCTGCGGGACAAGGTGCTGACCCTGCCCGACGACACGGTGGTGCTGCCCGGCCACGGGCCGACCAGCACGATCGGGCGTGAGCGCGCGGGCAACCCGTTCCTGCTCGGCCTGGACGAGCCCGCGCCGCGCCGGGGCATGTGAGCCATGACCGCACAGCCCCTGCCGCTGGACCTGCACGACCCCGTCTCGGTGCGCCGCCGCTCCCGGCTGGTGACGGTGACCGCGCTGGTGGTCGGCGCCGCGTTCGGCGGGCTGGTCGGCCTCATCGGCGGGCGGCTGCCCGGTGTGGTCGCCGCCGTGGTGGTCGCCCTGCCGCTGGTGCTGCTGGCCTGGGCTGAGTCGCGCAGGCGCGTGTCGCTGACCGGCACGCTGCTGTCGGTGCGCGCCCTGGGCACCAGGACGGTGGACCTGCACGCGCTGACCGCGGTGGACGTGCTGGTCACCGAGGTGCGCGGGGTGCGCACGGTCAGCCTGCTGGTGACCGGCGGCCCGAGCGGCAGGACCATCAACCTCGGGCTGGCCAGCTACGTGGGCAACGGCGGTCGTGAGCTGGGCATCGTCGAGCTGCGCACGCTCGCGGACGTGCTCGCGGGCGCCGGGGACCCGCGGGCGCTCGTGCACTCCGAACTGCTCGTGGCCCAACTGCGCGCCGAGGCCCGCGAGGCGGGTGCGGGCGAGCGGCCGCTATTCCGGTTGGCTTCCGCCGTGCCTGCGGGCAGGCTTGCCCAACGGCTGCACCCGGACACCGTGACCAGTTTCGTGGCCGCGCTCGACTGATCCGATCCCTTTGTAGAGGACCGTAAGGTGAAGATGGACAACAGCCCCGCCAGGGGCACCCGTGACCTGCTGCCGTCGGCCGTGGCCCTGCGTGACCACGTGCTCGCGAGGATCACGGAGGTCTACCACCGCTACGGCTACCAGCGCATCGAGACACCGGCGCTGGAGGACCTCACGCGGCTGACCGGCGGTCAGGGCGGGGAGAACGAGAAGCTGATCTACCAGGTGCTGCGCCGCGGCCTGCCCGACCCGGTGGCCGCCGACACGCCCGTGGCCGACCTGGTCGACCTCGGCCTGCGCTTCGACCTGACCGTGCCGCTGACCCGGTTCTACGGCAACAACCACGCGAACCTGCCGCTGCCCTTCCGCTCCTTCCAGTTCGGGCCGGTGTGGCGGGCGGAGCGCCCGCAGAAGGGCCGCTACCGCCAGTTCAACCAGTGCGACATCGACCTGGTCGGCGAGCCCAGCGTGCTGGCCGAGGTGGAGCTGATCGAGGCAACCACCGAGGCCCTGGCCGCGGTGGGCCTGCCCGGCGGTGCCACGGTGCGGCTGTCCGACCGCCGGTTCCTGTCCGCGCTGGCCGCGGCCTCGGGGCTGGACGAGTCGCTCTGGTCCACCTTCTTCATCGGGCTGGACAAGCTGGACAAGATCGGCTGGGACGGGGTGCGCACGGAGCTCGCCGAGCGCGGGCTGCCCACCGAGGCGGTCAAATCGGCGCTGGACCGCATCCAGTCGCTGACCGGCCTGTCCGCGGACAAGGTGGCCGACGCGCTGGCCAACGCCCTGCCCAGCACCGAACCGCAGCCGTTCATCGAGGACCTGGCCACCACGGTGGGCTGCCTGGACGAGCTGGCGCGGACCCGGGAGCTGCGCTGGGAGTTCGACCCGACCCTGGTGCGCGGCATGGGCTACTACACCGGGCAGATCTTCGAGATCGGCCACCCGGCGTCGAGGTCCTCGGTGGCCGGGGGCGGTCGCTACGACCGGCTGATCGGCCGCTCCCTGGGCCGGGACGTGCCCGCGTGCGGGTTCTCCATCGGCTTCGAGCGGATCGTCGACCTGCTGGCGGAGCGGCCCTCGCGGGAGAGCGTGGCCGTGCTGTTCGAGTCCGACGTGCCCCTGGCCAGGGCCCTGCACGTGGCGCGGGAGCTGCGCGCAGTGGGCCGGACCGCGGAGGTGCTGCCGCGCTCGGGCAAGATCGGCGCACAGCTGGGCCGGCTCACCGCGGCGGGCCACACCTCGCTGGTGCACCTGCGCTCCGGGGAGGACCAGCCGCAGGAGCGTGAGCTGGAACGATAGGGGTCCGCGATAGGGGTTCCCCCCTGACGGGGTGCTAGGTATAACCAGGAGGCCCGCCCGGTCCCTGCCGAAGTGGTGGTGGGTTCGAGGGGAGGTCGCCGTGCCGGTAGACCGCCCGGAGGGAGCCCTTGTCGGCCGGGCGGACGAGCTCGCGCTGCTCGACCGGGCTCTCGCCGACGCGCGCGCGGGTGTCGGCCGCTGCGTGCTGCTGCGGGGCGGCGCCTGGGTCGGCAAGACCGCGCTGCTCGACCTGGTCACCAGCCGTGCCGAGGGCTTCACCGTGCTGCGTGCCACCTGCGACCAGGCCCGTGCGGACACCCCCTATGCCATCGCCAACACCCTGTTGCCCACGGCCCGGGATCTGCCCGAGCTGTGGGAGCAGGCGGCCAGCCTCGCACGGAGCGGGCCGCTGCTGGTGGTGGTGGACGACGCACACTGGTGTGATTCACACACTTTGGTGTGGCTGAACTTCCTGCTGCGGCGCGGCGCCGGTCTGCCGCTGCTGGTGCTGATCGCCCGAAGGGCCGAAGCCACCGGGCCGGTGTCCGAACTGCTCGCCGAGGCGGCCGCCCACTCGCACAGCTCGGTGCTGCGTGTGCGGCCGCTGGCCGAGTCCACCGTCGCCGAGTTGCTGCACCGCGAGTTCGGTGAACCGCCCGCACCCTCCTTCACCCGCCTGTGCCGGGCCATGACCGGCGGGGTGCCCGCCCTGCTCGCCCGGTTGGTCGCCGACCTGCGTGCCGAGGGCGTTCACCCGTCCGACCAGCACACCGAGCAGGCCGCCTCGCTGGCCCGGCACCGGGTCGCCCGCTGGGTGGTGCCCAGCCTGTTCGGCGGCAGCCGCAGCGCGTGGGCGGTGCTGCGGGCGCTGGCCGTGCTGGGCCGTGCCGACGAGCAGCTGCTCACCGCTCTGTCCGGCTTCCCGGCCCGTGCCGTGGCCGCCGTGGTCGAGGACCTGCGCCGCTACGTGGGCCCCGAGCGGGACTGGCCGCGACCGGTGCTGGCCGGCGCGCTGACCGGGTTGACCGGTGCCGAGCTGACCTGCCTGCGGGCCAGGGCCGCGCGCCTGCTCAACGACGTCGGCTCGGCCCCGGAGGCGGTCGCCGACCAGTTGGTGCAGCTGCCGGTCCTGGAGCAGACCTGGATGCTGCCGGTGCTGGAGGAGGCCGCGGACAGCGCGGTGCGGCGCGGGGACTCGACCGCGGCGGTGCTGTACCTGCAACGGCTGCTGGAGGCCGACGGCGGCACCACCGAGCTGCGGCTGAAGCTGGCGGAGGAGCTGTCGCAGACCGATCCGGCGGCGGCGCGGCGGCACCTGTGGGAGGCTTTGCAGGCCAGCGAGGACCTCCGGGACCGGGCACGGGTGGGCGCTGCTTTCGAGAGCAGTGGTCTCGTTCCGGAGCAGCCTGACCTGGCCATGCGGGGCATGACCGAGACCCTGGCGCGGCTCGACGAGCAGGAGGTGGAGTTGCGGGCCGGACTGGAGTCCGCACTGCTCTCGTTGGGCGCTCAGCACGTGTCGAACCTGCCGAGGTTCCTGTCCAGCGTCCGGGAGCGCACCCCGGCCCTGGCGGGGGCGCGGGGGCTGGCGGCGCGGGCACTGGAGGCCACGATCAGCGCGCGGTGTGCCGAGTCGGCCGCCCGCGACGCGCTGGCCGCGCTGGCCGAGGGCGGGGACGAGTTGGGGGACTGGTGGACCAGGGCCTGTGCCAGCGTGGTGCACCTGGCCGGGGACAGCGACGCGGCGGTCGCGGCGCTGACCGCGCGGCTGGCGCGCAGCGGGCGGTCCGGTGACTTCTGGTCCTACTGCCAGGACCTGTCCATCCGGTCCATGTTCCGCCAGGAGAGCGGGTACAGCGGCGCGGCCAAGGTGGACTCGCAGACCGCGGCGGGCATCGTGGACAGCAGGCAGTGGCACGGGCTGACCTCGCTGCCGCAACTGGCGCGGGCCTCGGTGGTGCTGGAGCAGGGCGACGTCCACGGCGCGCTCGCCGTGCTGGACGCACTGCACCTGCCGACCTTGCGCGGCCTGGCCTGGGAGTTCCCCACCTACCTGATGGTGCGGGGCCACGCGAGGTGGATGCTCGGCGACCGGGACACCGCCGCGCGGTGCTTCCTGGACTGCGGGCGGTACCTGGCGGACGCGGGCATCAGCAACCCGGCGGTGACCCTGTGGTGGCTGGACCTGACCTACCTGCTCGACGAGCTGGGCCGGGTGCACGAGGCGGCCGAGTACGTGGCGGAGCAGGAGCAGCGCGTGCTGGACTGGGGAACGCCCAAGGCGCGGGGGAGTTGGCTGCTGGCCAAGGCGGTGCTGGTCGGCGGCACGGCCGGGGTGGAGCACGCCACCGAGGCCGTGGAGGTGTTGACGGGCTCGCAGGCCAGGATGCTCGAGTCGCAGGCCAAGGGCGTGCTGGGGCGGCACCTGCTGCGGCTGGGTGAGGTCAAGGCCGCCCGCGGGCACCTGCGCCAGGCCGCCGACCTGGCGGTGCGCAACGGGTCGCCGGTGATGGCGCAGAGCGCGCGCAACCTGCTGCTCGCGGCGGGCGGGCGCATGCCGGAGGTGGCCGCGAGCCCGGAGGAGACGCTGACCGACCGGGAGCGGCTGGTCGCCGACCTGGCCGGTGCGGGCAGCACCAACCGGGAGATCGCCACCGAGCTGTGCGTCACGCTGCGCACCGTGGAGTCGCACCTGACCAACGTCTACCGCAAGCTGGGTGTGTCCACCCGCCGCGAGCTCGCGGCCAAGCACGTGCGGCTGACATGACCGGCGAGTTGGTTGGCAGGGACGGCGGGCTCGCCACATTCGGGGAAGCCCTTTCCTCGCTGGCAAAGGGAATCGGCCAGCGCGTGGTCGTGCTCGGCGCACCGGGCAGCGGCCGGACGGCCTTTCTCGGGCGGGCGCGGGAGATGGCGCTGGACGCGGGGGTGCGGGTGGTGTCCGCCAACGCCTCGTTCTGCCAGCGCACGGTGCGCTTCGGCGTGCTGGCCCAGCTCGTGCGCGAGCTCGCCGACCACACCGACCCGGTGGACGAGTCCACGGCCTTCACCGTGGTGCAGCGGCGGTTGATGCCCGCGTTGCGCGGCGGCCCGCTGTGCGTGCTCGTCGACGACGCCCAGTGGGTGGACCGCGAGTCCAAGGTGTGGATGGACACCGTGGTGCGGCGGCTGCACTCCCTGCCGCTGCTGCTCGTGCTCGGCGGGGGCGAACCCCAGGGCGCCATCCGGATCACCTTGCCACGACTGGACGTCACGCAGATCGGCGCGGTGGCCGAGTCGGTGCTGGGCGAGCCGGTGGACGCCGACTTCGCCCACGCGGCGACCCTGGCCTGCGAAGGGCTGCCCGGCCTGCTCGGCGCCGCGTTGCAGCGCCTGCGCAGGCGCCGGGGCGGGCTCACGGCCGCGGACCTCGTGGCGCAGATCGGCGCGGTGCGCGGTCACCACGTGTCCAAGCTGCTGAGCGTGCTCCCCGCCGAGGCCGTTGCCCTGCTGCGTGCCATCGCCGTCGCCGACGGTGACCTCGACCTGGACCTGGTGTGCCTGCTGGCCAGGCCGCGCACCATTTCGCGCGCCGAGCTGGTCGCCGAGCTGGCCGGAACCGGGCTGGTCGAACAGCTGCACGGCTGCCCTCGGCTGTCCGACCCGATCGCGGCCACCGAGCTGCTCGCGGGCATGACCGGTCACGAGCGCGCCGAGCTGTACGCCTGTGCGGCCGGACTTGCTTACCAGGCAGGCATTTCCGAGGACGGTCAGGCCCGGCTGCTGATGGGCGCGCGGCCGATCGGCGCCGACTGGGCGCTGCGCACCCTGCGCTCGGCGGCGGGCGCGGCACGGTCGGCCGCGCTGCACGTCACGGCTGGCCGCTTGCTGACCAGGGCGCTGGCCGAGGTGCCGGAGCGGCCGGTGGCCAGGGCGGAGGTGCTGGCGGAGCTGGCCGAGGCCGAGCTCAACACCGCGCCGGAGGCCGGGGAGCGCAGGCTGGCCGCCCTGCTGCGGACCAGCACCGACCCGGCCCTGGGGGCGATCCGCGTGCGGGCCGCCGACCTGCTGGTCACCAGGGGCAACTACGGCGAGGCCCGCCGTGCGGTGTCCACGGCCGTGCTGCGGGGCGGTGCCGAGCACGAGCAGTTGGCCGCGTTGTACTGGCTGAACGAGAGCCTGCACCACGGGGAACCGGACAGCTCGCGGGCCGTGGCGGAGTTGCCCGACCTGCCCACCGATCCGTCACAGGCCGGGGTGGTGGCGTGGCGCCGCGCGGCGGGTGGCCGCAACGCCAAGGTGGTCCGCGCGCTGGCCCGTCAGGCGCTGGCCGCCGAGCCGGGCAGCTCGCCGGTGGCCCCGCGCATCGCCGCGGCCAAGGCCCTGCTGCTCACCGACGACATCGCCGAGGCGCGCGCCGCGCTCAACGGGGTGCTGCACGAGTGTCGCCGCCGCGCGGTGCCGGTGGCGGTGGGGCTCGCCCTGGTCGCGCGCGCGGACCTGGCGCTGCGCTGCGGTGATCTGCGCGGTGCGGAACAGGACCTGGACGCGGCGCGCGCCGAGTTGTACCCGGACCGGCTGCACCCCGTGGCGATGCCGACCTACCTGGCCTCGTGCATGACCCTGCACCTGCACCTGGGGCGGTTCGACCTGGCCGAGGAGCTGGCCGCCACCCCGCTGCCCGCCGGGGTGGAGCACAGCTTCGGCTGGACGCACCTGTTGTTCCTCAAGGGTTTGCTGCACCTGATCCGCGGCGAGCTGCTGCCCGCGCGGCACTGCTTCCACGAGTGCGGGCGCAGGCTGCTGGCCAACCAGTGGACCAACCCGGCCCTGTTCTCCTGGCGCTGCATGGCGGCGGCCACCCACCCCGAGGCCGCCGCCGAGCTGGTGGAGGAGGAACTGGTGCTGGCGCGGGCCTGGGGCACGCCGAGCGCGATCGGGTCCACGCACCTGTACGCGGGCATGGCCCAGCGCCAGCAGGCGGCGGGCCACTTCGCCGAGGCCGTGCGGCTGCTGCGGGGAACCCCGTTGCGGCTCAACCACGTCACGGCGCTGATCGAACTCGCCGAGTCGCACCTGGGCGTGCAGAACTGGTCGGAGTGCGCCGCGGTGCTTGGCGAGGCCAGGGAGCTGGCCGTCGCACAGGACTGGGAACTGGTCCACGCGCGCATCGCCGAGCTCGGCCACCGCTACGACACGGCAAGGCTGCGCGCCAGGCTCGAACTGTCCGAAGTGGAGGCTCAGGTCGCGCAGCTGGCCGCGGGCGGCATGCCCAACGCGGAGATCGCCGGTGTGCTGTCCATGGGGCGGCGCGGGGTGGAGGAGTCGCTGGCCAGCGTCTACCGCAAGCTGGGTGTTCCGGGCAGGCGCGAGCTGTCCACGGTGCTGAAGAAGGTGCCCTGATGCTGCTGGAACGACACGAGGAACTCGCGAGGGCGCGGGCCGCGGTGGGGCGTGCCCTCGCCGGTGGCGGCACGTCGCTGGTGGTGTCCGGCCCGCTCGGCGCGGGCAAGTCCGCGCTGCTGCGGGAGATTGGCCTCCTGGCCAGTGGGCAGGGCGCCGAGGTGCTGCGCGCCGACGCCTCCCGCGCCGAGACGCACCTGGGGTTCGCGGTGGTGCGGCAGCTGTTCGAGCCGGTGCTGCCGATCGCCGACGAGCGCCTCGACCGCTGGGCGAACCCGGAGCGCGGCGAGGACCCTACGGCGCTGCACGGACTGACGGAGTTGTTGCGGCACAGGGCGGAGGACCGCCCGCTCGTGCTGCTCCTCGACGACGTGCAGTGGTCGGACCAGCCTTCGCTGTGCTGGCTGGACTTCGTGCAGCACCAGTTGGCGGACCTACCGGTGGTGCTGGTGCTGACCGCGGGCGCGGGCGACCCGGCGGCCGCCACGCTGCTGGTGCGGGAGATCCTGGGCAACGCGGCGGAAACCCTTACACTGCAACCGCTCTCGCAGCAGGCAGTCGGCGAGCTGGTGGCCGAGCGGTTCGGCGGCACCGGGGACGAGCGCTTCGTGCCGGACTGCCACGAGGCCAGCGCGGGCAACCCGATGGTGCTGCGCTTCGTGCTGGACAGCCTGCACGCGGCGGGCGTGCCGCCGCTGGCCGAACACCTCGGTACGATCAGCGACCCGGTCCTGGGCGACTGGGTGCTCACGGCGTTGCGGGCCCAGCCCGCCCCGGTGCGCGCGCTCGCCGAGGCGCTGGCCGTGCTGGGCGGGCACGGGGAGATCGACCTGGTCGCCCCGCTGGCCGGGGTGGACGAGGTGGGCTGCGCCTCGGCGCGGCGCGCGCTGACCGAGCTGGGCCTGCTCGGAGCGGGCCCGCTGCTGCGACTGGTCAACCCCGCCATCGCCCGCGCGATCGAGGAGTCCCTGCCCGCCGCGGAGCACGACCGGCTGCACGCGCGGGCCGCGACCCTGTTGCACGACAGCGCGCGTTCGGCCGAGCAGATCGCCGAGCACCTGCGCGTGGTGATGTCCCCGCAGCAGCCCTGGGCCGGTGAGGTGCTGCGGGTGGCCGCCGAGTCGGCGATCCGGCGCGGGGAGTACACCGCCGCCGTGGACTACCTGCGGCGGGCGCTGCTGGGCAGTTCGCTCGACGGCGGGGACCGGGCACGGCTGCTCATCGAGCTGGCCTCCGCCGAGCGCGCCCTGGACCCGTCCACGGCGGTGCGGCACGTGCGGCAGGCGCTGCCGCTGCTGGACACGGTCGGCGAGCGGATCGCCGCCGTGGTGGGCATCGTGCCGACCGTGGTGAGCTGGGCGCCGCGCTCGGCGGGCGCGCTGGTCACCGATCTGAGCAACCAGCTGACCCGTCCCGGCGACCTGGCCGGGCGGGACCGCAGGCTCGCGCTGCGGCTGGCCGCCCGTGCCCGCTACGGGGCGCTGGAGGACCCGGCCCAGCAGACCGAGGCCGTGGCGGAACTGCTCGCCATGGGACCGGACGTGGCCGAGGCCGGTGCGGCAGAACGCGAACTGGCCTCGGTTCTGCTCTACTCCGGGGCGCTGACCGTGCGGCTGAGCGCCGCGCAGGTGACCGAGCTGGCCGGGCGCGTCCTGTGGTGCGAGCCCGCCTACCCCGGGCACGCGCACGGCCCGCTGCCGCTGGTGATCCGCCTGCTGGTGGCCGGGGACCGGCTCGCCGACGTGCGGTCCTGGCTGGACGTGGCCACCGAGCAGGCCCGCCGGATGACCTCCCCGGACGACCTGGTGCTCGCGCTGAGCCAGCAGGCGCTGGCCGCCAGCCAGTCCGGGCTGCTGCCGCTGGCCCGCGAGCTGGCCGCCGAGGCGCTGGCGCTGGTCTCCGGCGCGCACCACACGGCCTTCAGCGGGTTCTCCGAGACCCTGGTGCGGGCCGTGGCCGACGCGGGCGACTCCGCGCTGATCGAGCGCATGGTGCGGGTCTGCCAGTCCCGGCCCGCCGACCAGTTCGACCTGTTGCAGCGCACCGCCATGCAGATGCTGGCCGGTTCGGCCGCGGCGGCCCAGGGCGACCACCGGTGCGCCCTGGACCAGTTCCTGGACTGCGGGCGCCACCTGGACCGGGTCAACTGGCACAACCCGGCGCTGTTCCCGTGGCGCAGCAGGGCGGCGGCCCTGCACCACCGGCTGGGCAACCTGGACGCCGCCCAGCAGCTGATGGCGGAGGAACTGGTGCACGCCCGCAAGTGGGGCGCACCCACCGCGCTGGCCCGCTCGCTGCGACTGTCCGGGCGGCTCGTCCCCACCGAGGGCGGTGTGGACCTGCTGCGCGAGGCGGTGGAGGTCGTGACGGCCTCGGACAACCGCCTGGAGCACGCCAAAGCCCTGACGGCGCTGGGCATGCGGCTGCGCCCCACCGAGGAGCAGGAGGCTGACCAGCGGCTGCGGGAGGCCCGCGCGCACGCCGCCGCCTGCGGGGCTGGCTGGCTGGTGGAGCTGACCACGGCGGCGCTGAACACCGCGGCGCGACGGCCCGGCGCGGTGCGCCCGGTCGGGTTGACCGCCACCGAGCGACAGGTCACCGACCTGGTCGTCGGCGGGCGCACCAACGGGGAGATCGCCACCGAGCTCGGGGTGACCCGCCGCGCGGTGGAGAAGCACCTGACCAAGATCTACCGCAAGCTGGCCGTAGACGGCCGCGCGGGGCTGGCCGCCATCTTCGCGGGCGGCGCGGAACCGTTGGTGCACGGCGGTCTGACACCATAGGCGGGGGTCGGCGCCCGGACAACGGCCCGGCCCGAACCTGTAGGGATTTCCCCGGTGAGGTCTTGGCTGGTCCCGCGCGGGACCTTACCTTCGCTGCTATGACTGATTGTCGCATGTGCGGCGGCGGCCTCACGGAATTCTACGATTTCGGTCGTCAGCCGCTTTCGGATGCTTTCCTGAAGCCAGACCAGCTGGAGGGCGAGTTCTTCTTCCGGCTCGCCGTCGGCGTCTGCGACCAGTGCACGATGTGCCAGCTGATGGAGGAGGTGCCCAGGGACAAGATGTTCAACGAGGACTACCCGTACTTCTCCTCGGGCTCCTCGGTCATGCGCAAGCACTTCGAGCTGACCGCGACCAACTTCCTCGAGACCGAGCTGACCGGGGACGACCCGTTCATCCTCGACATCGGCAGCAACGACGGCATCATGCTCAAGACGATCGCCGATGCCGGTGTGCGCCACCTGGGCGTTGAGCCCTCGCGCAGTGTGGCCGAGGTGGCCAGCGCCAAGGGTGTGCGGGTGCGCAACGAGTTCTTCGAGGAGTCCAGCGCCATCGACATCGTCCGCGAGGACGGTCAGGCCGACGTGGTGTTCTCCGCCAACACGATCTGCCACATCCCGTACCTGGACTCGGTCTTCCGCGGCCTGGACGCGCTGCTCAAGCCCAACGGCATCTTCGTGTTCGAGGACCCGTACCTGGGCGACATCGTGGATCGCACCTCGTTCGACCAGATCTACGACGAGCACTACTACTTCTTCACCGCCCGCTCGGTGCGCGCCATGGCCCGCAGCTTCGGCTTCGACCTGGTCGACGTGGAGCGCTTCCCGGTGCACGGCGGCGAGGTCCGGTACACGGTGGCCCGCCAGGGCGCCCGCACCCCCTCCGCCGCGGTGGCCGAGATGATCGCCGAGGAGGACGCGAAGGGCCTGTCCACGCTGGAGACCCTGCGCGGCTTCGGCGACAAGGTCAGCAAGATCCGCACCGACCTGGTCGCGCTGCTGGAGAAGCTGCGCGCGGAGGGCAAGACGGTCGTGGCCTACGGCGCCACCGCCAAGAGCGCGACCGTGGCGAACTTCTGCGACCTGGGCCCGGAGCTGGTGTCCTTCGTCACCGACACCACCCCGGCCAAGCAGAACCGGCTGACCCCCGGCTCGCACATCCCGGTGCGCTCCCCGGAGGCGTTCACCGACTCGCCGCCGGACTACGCCCTGCTGTTCGCCTGGAACCACGCCGAGGAGATCATGGCGAAGGAGAAGGCGTTCCGCGAGGCGGGTGGCAAGTGGATCCTCTACGTGCCCGAGGTGCACATCGTCTGACCCGCCGTTAGGCCGTTACATCAGTCGCACGCGCCAGTGCCCCCGGCGATCCGCCCGGGGGCACTGGCGTGCGTACCGGAACGTCCGACACACCGTACGCGAACGTCCGACACGCGGGGTTGACAGCGCGTGTCGGACGTTCCGGTACGGTGTGTCGGCGCTTCCGGTTTGCCGTGTGAGTAGCTTTCAGCGGAGCAGTTCGATCACCTTGCCGAAGCTCTCCATGGCGTTCTCCATGACCGTGGTGTAGCTGATGCCGTACACCTCGTTGTTCTCGCGCACCTTCTCCGCGATGTCGGCCGCCGTGCCCACCCCGATCACCGGCGCGCCGAGCAGGTCCTCCTCGGACAGCTCAGGCCCGAACCGGCGCAGCTGCTCCACGGCCGCCGCGCGGTCCTTGGTCAGCAGCGTGGCCTTGGACAGCACGTTGAACTCCAGCTGGTCGGCGCGCTCGCCCGCCGCGGCCCGCACGAAGCGGACCCGCTCGCGCATCTGCTCGGCGGTGGCGATGGTCATCCGCCCGTACTTGGGGTCGAACTGCGCCCCCACGAAGCTGACCACCTCGGCCCGCTGGGCGGCCAGCCGCAGCACCCGGTTCCCGTGCCCGCCGACCAGCAGCGGCGGCCTGGGCCGCTGCACGGACTTGGGCAGCTCCGGGTCGGTCAGCAGCCGGTCCAGCTCGACCACGGCGTGCTCCAGGCGGTCCACGCGGCTGCCCGGGCTGCCGAAGGGCACCCCGGCATCCTCGAACTCCCACTGCACGTACCCGGTGCCCAGGCCGATCTCCAGCCTGCCGTCCAGGAACTGGTCCATGGTGGCGATGTCGCGGGCGAGCAGCCTCGGGTTGTGGAAGCTGGCGTTGAGCACGTAGGTGCCGATCCTGGGCCGCTCGGTGGCCTCGGCGGCCAGCACCACCGAGGGGAACGGCGAGGTCAGGTTGACGTGGTCGGGTGCCGCGACCACGTCGTAGCCCAACTCCTCGGCCCGGCGGCACTTGGCCACCCACTCGGCGCGGCCACAGCCCTCGGAGATCAGCACCACGCCGAACCGCAACGGAGCCCTGCTCGTGTCCATAGTTTTGTGTTCCGTTCCTGTTAGCTTCCGGTGAAGTGGGCGTTCAAAAACGGTTGTGAAGTCGTTTTTTGACGTTGTTCATGTTATCTGATTCTTTTGGCGGTGCTTCAGGTGCCGTTATGGGAAAGCGTGACTGCCTGATAGTCCCCTCAGACTTGCCTCCGCGTGCCCACTGTGCCTCGCAGGGCCCTGAGCTGCTGCAACAGGGGTGAACTCCGGTCGACTAGGGCTCTGCGCGGGGGTGAATAGGGGTTCGGCGGTACCTGGGTAGGGGTACGTAGGGGACCGTACCAAATGCTGTTGGGTGCCCTCGGCGGTCCGAACCAAGTCCTTTCGGACCACAAGATTAGCCTATGGGCCATGCATCACGTTGACGTGTAAGTGGGGCGGAGGTAGCTTCGGTACGTCCCACCAGAAATAAGCATTATTTCTCGCTGTTTCGGGTGGTATGCGTTTCTTTCTGGGGTGACAGTACGACGAGCTGGGGGCTAGGCATGGGTCAGTCACAGGTCATGGAGGAAACCCGGCAGGACGTCGCGCACGGGGGCGCGCTGTCCGCGGAGCAGGGCCAGAGCATCGCCAGGGCCACCGCCGGGTACCTGGGGGGTTACGAGCACATCTTCAAGTCCTTCTTCGAGCGCTACGGCATGTGCATGGCGATCCTGGACGCGCGGCTGCGCATCCAGGAGGCCAACACCGACTTCCTGCAGCAGTTCGGCATCACGAGCACCGGCCTGCAGGGCAAGGCGCTGTTCGAGTTCTTCCACCCGAGCGTCAAGCAGCACCTGCTGCGGCAGTTCGGCAGGCTCACGGAGAACCACCGCACCCGGTTCACCGACCGCGTGGTGGCGCTGCCGCCCGGCGGCCGTCCCGCCTTCGCGGGCGAGCTGACCGGCATCGCCGTGCACGGGGACGCGCACCGGATCAGCAACATCATCGTGTTCATCAAGCCCGAGCGCAGCCAGGGCGACAGCCAGGCCGTGGTCCCGCAGAGCAAGAAGCTGCTCACCGAGCTCGACGCGCGCATCCTGGAGGGTGTCGCCGTCGGTACCGGCACGGTGCGGCTGGCCACCAGCCTCTACCTGAGCCGTCAGGGCGTGGAGTACCACGTCAGCACGATGCTGCGGAAGTTCAAGGTGCCCAACCGCGCGGCACTGGTCTCGAAGAGCTACTCCATGGGCATCCTCACCGTCGGCGCCTGGCCGCCGCACGTGCCCGCCGAGTACATCAAGTAGTACCGCGACACACCGGAAGGCCGTTGGGGGGACTGGGCTCCCCAACGGCCTGTTCGGCGTCGGCCTCAGGCCGACTTGAGCGGTTCCCACCAGGCCCGGTTCTTCTCGTACCACTGCACGGTGTCCGCGAGCCCCTGCTCGAAGGGCACCTGCGGGGTGTAGCCCAGCTCGGTGGAGATCTTGGTGATGTCCACCGAGTAGCGCCGGTCGTGGCCCTTGCGGTCCTCGACGGGGCGCACCGAGGACCAGTCCCGGCCGGTGGCGGCCAGCAGCTTCTCGGTCAGCTCGCGGTTGGTCAGCTCGGTACCGCCGCCGATGTTGTAGATCTCACCGGGACGGCCGCCCTCGGCCACCAGCTGGATCCCGCGGCAGTGGTCGTCCACGTGCAGCCAGTCGCGCACGTTCAGGCCGTCCCCGTAGAGCGGGACCTGCTTGCCGTCCACCAGGTTCGTCACGAACAGTGGGATGACCTTCTCCGGGAACTGGTACGGCCCGTAGTTGTTGGAGCAGCGCGTGATGCACACCGGTAGCCCGTGCGTGCGGTGGAACGAGCGCGCCAGCAGGTCGGAGGAGGCCTTCGAGGCCGAGTACGGCGAGTTCGGCTCCAGCGGGTGGGTCTCCGGCCAGGAGCCGGTCTCGATCGTGCCGTACACCTCGTCGGTGGACACGTGCACGAACTTGCCCACGCCCGCGTCCAGCGCGCCCTGCAACAACATCTGGGTGCCCAGCACGTTGGTCAGCACGAAGTCGGCCGAGCCCGCGATGGAACGGTCCACATGGGACTCCGCGGCGAAGTGCACCACGAGGTCGGTGCCCGCCATCACCTCGGAGACCACCGCGGGGTCGCAGATGTCACCCTGCACGAAGCGCAGCCGCGAACTGGTGTCCACGGGTGCGAGGTTGGCCAGGTTGCCCGCGTAGGTCAGCTTGTCCAGCACGACGACCTCGGCCTCGGCGTAGGCCGGGTAGGCGCCGCCGACCAGCTGACGGACGTAGTGCGAGCCGATGAAGCCGGCGCCGCCCGTCACCAGTATGCGCATCTTCTCGTGTCCTTTCGGTGCAGTGCTCTCAGACCGCCAGCCACGACTCGACCAGCGAGACCGCGCGGTCGGTGCCGCCGGCCTGTTCGATGTGCCCGCGCATCTCCTGCGCGCGCTGCCGGTACCCGGGGTCGGCGGCGACCGCGGTGACGGCGGCCACCAGCTCACCGGCACCCGCCGTGCCGCGGTCGATCATGCGGCCCAGTCCCAGGTTCGCCACCTGGCCGCCGATCACCTGCTGGTCCACGTGGTGCGGCACGCAGACCATCGGCACGCCAAGGCTGAGCGCCTCCATGACGCTGCCCATGCCGCAGTGCGTGACGAAGACGTTGGTGTGCTTGAGCACCGCGGGGTGGGCCACCCACTGGCGAGCCTCCACATTGGACGGAAGCGCGCCGAGTTCGGCGGGGTCCACGGCGGACCCCAGCGTCATCACCACGTGCCAGGGCTGCTCGGCGAAGGCCTCGGCGCAGCGGCGGAAGAACTCGATGCGACCCGGGCTGTACGAGGTGCCCAGTGAGATCAGCGCGACCTTGCGGCCGTCGGCGGGCGGGTTCCACTCCTCGTCGCTGGCGGGCACCACGCAGGGCCCGACGAAGGCGTGCGTCTCCGGGAAGTCCGCACCGTTGACCTGGAACTGCTTGGGCAGGAACACCAGGTTCGGGGCGTGGTCCCCGCCGAAGCCCTCGATATCCACCTCGCCCAGGCCCAAGTCCTCGATCAGCTTGGTCTGCGCGGCGAAGAACTCCAGCACCTCGGGATCGGCCACGTCCATGGCGGACTCGCCGTTGGCGGCCTGCGCCTCGTTCATGGAGAAGGCGGCGCTGGAGGCCATGGTGGGGCAGCTCTGCGCGATCGGCTTGCCCCAGTGCTTGGCCAGGATGCGCGCGGTCTCGGAAGCCGCCAGGTCGTGTACGAACAGGTCCGGCACGTCCCCGGTGAACCGGCGCAGCGCGACCTCCAGCGGGGCGAGGCCCTCGCGCACGAAGCTGATCACCGTCTGCACCATCGCCTCGCGGGAGCCGTCGTCGGACAGTCCGGTCTGCCACGGGAAGGTGGACTCGTAGCCCAGCACCTCGGCCCCGGTCTCGGCAACCCGGTCGGCGAACCGGTCGGCCACCACGCAGGTGACCCGGTGGCCCCGCTCGACCAGTCCGCGCACCACCGGCAGTGTGGGCGCCAGGTGCGCGTAGGCCGGGAAGCTGAAGAACGCGATGTGACCGGTCATGCTCGCCAACCTCGTCCACCTCGATTACCGAATACACCCCTACAGGTGCCAGATTGTCGTGCTCGTCGCCGAGAGGTGGTCCCGCTAGCACGGCGGGACTGGGGAAACCAGCACAGTCGGGGTTGTATGCTGCCGGTCATGGAGGCTCGCAAACTCGCGATCGAGGGGGCTCTCGAATTGACCCCCAAAGTTTTCCCGGACAGTCGTGGCGTGTTCGTCTCGCCGTTTCAGGAGCCCGCTTTCAGCGAGGTCGTCGGTGTCTCGTTCGAGCTGCGGCGAACGATCCACAGCCTGTCCCGCAAGGACGTGGTGCGCGGAATCCACTTCACCACGATCCCACCGGGTTGTGCCAAGCACGTCTACTGCTCGCGCGGCCGGGCGCTGGACTTCGTGGTGGACACCCGGCTGGGCTCGCCGACCTTCGGCCAGTGGGACAGCGTGGAGATGGACGACGTGTCCTTCCGCTCCATGTTCCTGGCCCCCGGCCTGGGGCACGCGTTCGTCGCGCTCGAGGACAACACCGTGATGTCGTACCTGTGTTCGGCTTCCTACGTGCCGGAGCAGGAACTGTCGGTGAACGCGTTGGACCCGGAGATCGGACTGCCCATCCCGGCCGGGATCGACCCGGTCATGTCCGAGCGCGACACCGTGGCCCCGAAGCTGTCGGAGGCCGCGGCCCTGGGCATGCTGCCCGACTACGACTACTGCCAGCGGCACTTCCGTCTACCCTGAACTAGGGGTATCACCAGAGAGGGTCGCGGACTTCTTCTCGCGCACGGGCGGTCAATTATGTTGTGGGCGACGAACCCCCGTGCGACGAGGAGTTCCCATGACCGACGTTGCCGCGGCATCTTCTCACTCCGCGTCGGCGAGCGACTCCGATATTCATCTCCGGATCGCTGGCTCTGCATTGTCCTCAGCGGGGCAGGTCGAGAGTCTGTCCGATTTCAACCGCTGGCTTGTTGCGTGTGGTGAAGAGAACTACACGCATGTGGAAAAGGTGCCGCTCGCCGATCTCGAGCGCTGGCACATCGAGCCGGAGACCGGCAACATCGGGCACGACAGCGGGAAGTTCTTCACCGTCGAGGGCCTGGACGTGCGGCTGCCCGAGGCCGCGGTGTCCTCCTGGACGCAGCCGATCATCAACCAGCCCGAGGTCGGCATCCTGGGCATCCTGGTCAAGGAGTTCCACGGGGTGCTGCACTGCCTGATGCAGGCCAAGGTGGAGCCGGGCAACTTCAACGGGGTCCAACTCTCGCCGACCGTGCAGGCCACCAAGAGCAACTACACCAAGGTGCACCAGGGCAAGTCCGTGCCCTATCTGGAGTACTTCCGGGACCGCTCGCGCCCGCACCGGGTGATCGCCGACGTGCGGCAGTCCGAGCAGGGCTCCTGGTTCCATCAGAAGCGCAACCGCAACATCATCATCGAGGTGTTCGAGGACGTCGAGCTGCTGGAGGGCTTCTGCTGGCTGACCATCGGCCAGGTGCACGAGCTGCTCGCGGTCGAGGACCTGATCAACATGGACGCGCGCACCGTGCTGTCCTGCCTGCCCTTCGCGGGCGCCCAGCTGCCCGAGGTGTCCGGGGACGGCTTCCGCGCCAGCCTCGTGCGCTCCTGCGGTGAGGAGTTCGGCAGCGCGCACAGCACCGGCGAGGTGCTGACCTGGATCACCGACGCGCGCACCCGCTACGACGTGGACGCCCGGCGCATCCCGCTCAACCAGGTGCGCAACTGGTGCCGCAGCGACGAGCTGATCTGGCACGAGTCGGGCGCCTTCTTCAACGTCATCGGGGTCAACGTCAAGGCGGGCGGTCGCGAGGTCGCCCAGTGGATGCAGCCGATGATCGAACCGCTGGGCATCGGCGTGGTCGCCGTGCTGGTCAAGCGGATCAACGGTGTGCTGCACGCGCTGATGCACACCAGGGTCGAGCCCGGCTACCTCGACGTCATCGAGCTCGCGCCGACCGTGCAGTGCACGCCGGAGAACTACGACCTGCTGCCCAGCGCGGCCCGGCCGCCGTTCCTGGACGAGGTGCTGGGCGCCGACCCGGCCGCGATCCGGTACGAGACCGTGCTGTCCGAGGAGGGCGGCCGGTTCTACCACGCCCGCAACCGGTACCTGGTGGTGGAGACCGAGCGCGAGATCTCGCCGGAGGAGCACCCCGACTACCGCTGGCTCTCGCTGGGCCAGCTGGCGGAACTGCTGCGGCACAGCCACTACGTGAACATCCAGGCGCGCAGCCTCATCGCCTGCATGCACAGCCTCTGGAGCCCCCAGACCGCCTACGCCTGAGTCCCGCTCTGGGGCGCGTGAGTCCCGGTCTGCGGGGTTGGTTGATGCCGCTGCTCCACCCGTTGGGTGAGGTGGCGGCATCGTCGTGTTCGGGTCACCGGTATCAGGTGCGAACACGCGGTGCGGGAAGTGCCAACACACGGTACGCGAAGTGCCGACACGCGGTACGCGAAGCGCCGACACGCGGTGCGGGAGGCGCGAACACGCGGTGCGGGAGGCGCCGACACACCGTACGCGAAGCGCCGACACGCGGGGAGCTGGGCGTGTCGGCGCAGGGCGGGACTCGCGCCTCCCAGAGCGGGACTCGCCGTTAGACGGGGACGGAGGTGCGGTGCTGGATGGTGAGCCGTTCCAGCAGCGGCACGACCTCGTTGGGGCTGGGCGTGGTGAGGATCTCCTGCCGCAGCCTGTTCGCGCTCTGTGCGAAGCCGGGTTCGCCGAGCAGGCGCACCACGCCGTCACGGATCTTCTCGGCGGTGACCTCCGAGGCGTGGCTGTACAGTCCGGCGCTGACCCGGTCCAGTGCCTCGGAGTAGACGAGCACGTCACCGTGCCGGATCGGCAGCAGGTACTGGGGCACGCCGTAGTACATGGCGGTGGACCGGGTGCCGAACCCGCCGTGGTTGATCACCGCGGAGCAGGTGGGCAGCAACGCGTGCAGCGGCACGAAGCCGGTGAGCCGGGTGTTGGCGGGCACGGTTGCCGGGTCCATGTCCTCGGGGCTCATCGTGGCGACGACCTCGATGTCCAGGTCCGCCAAGGACTCCATGACGGTGCGGATCGGCAGGTACGAGCCGTCCCCGGTGAAGGACACGCCGGGGGTGAGGCAGACCCGCGGGCGCTCCGGAGCTTCGAGAACCCAATCCGGCACCACGGACGGACCGTTGTACGGGGTGTAGCGCACCGGGACCCGCTGACCGGTGACCGGCAGTTGCAAGCTGGAGGGCACCATGTCCACGGTCCACCTGCCGTGCAACAGGTCCTCGTCGTACTCGCAGTCGAACCGCTCCAGGTGGCCGCCGAACCAGTCGGCCATCGGGTCGACCTCGCGCGCGCCACGCAGTTCCAGGAAGGCCTTGCGCATCGGGCTGTACAGGTCCAGCGACCAGGTGAACCGCGCGTTGGCCGCGCCGCAGGCCTGCGCGGCGATGCCGCCGGAGTAGGTCAGCACGTCCCACACCACCAGGTCGGGCTTCCAGGCCCGCGCGAAGCGGACCAGGTCGTCGACCATCGGGTCGTTGTAGTTGCCCAGGGCCAGGATGCTGCGCTCCACCTTGGCGTGCACCTGCTCCCAGGTGAGGTCCTGGGCGAAGGGGCGCGACCAGTCGGCCTCCTCGCTCTCCAGCAGCCCGGCTCCCTGCAACTCCAACAGGATCTCGTGCATGTTGTGGTTCTCGCCCACGGCCACGGCGCTCAGACCGGTGCCCGCGATGACCGGTGCCATGTCCGGGGTGCTCGCCACGCGGACCTCGTGCCCCGCGGTGGTGAACGCCCAGGCCAGCGGCGTCAGCGCGTACACGTGCGACTTCTCCGACAGGGTCGCGAACAGGACACGCACGGCAGATCCCTTCTCACACAACGGAGCGGCCGGGACCGGGCGACCACCCGCCGAGTCCCGGCCGCGAGCTGGAGCTGTTACAGCGTGCGCAGCACCTCGCGCAGCGCGTTGATCACCTTGTCCTGAGTGTCCTCGGTCAGCGAGGCGTACATGGGCAGCGAGAAGATCTGGTCGGCCAGCTTCTCGGTGACCGGCAGGGCACCGGTCTTGTAGCCCAGGTGCTCGAAGCCGGTCATGGTGTGCACCGGCCACTTGTAGCTGACGTTGAGCAGGATGTCGTAGCTCTTCAGGCGCTCGATGATCTCGTCGCGCTTGGGGTGGCGGGCCACGTAGAGGTAGTACACGTGGTCGTTGCCCTCGGTGATCGCGGGCAGGCCCAGTTCGGTGTCGCCCAGGCCCTCCTGGTAGCGCTGAGCGACCTTGCGACGGGCGGCCAGGTAGCCGTCGAAGCGGGTCAGCTTGCGGCGCAGGATCTCCGCGTGCACCTCGTCCAGACGGCTGTTGTGGCCCGGGGTCTGCACGACGTAGTACTGCTTGGCCATGCCGTAGTAGCGCAGCTTGCGCATGTTGTCGGCGACCTCGTCGTCGTTGGTGACCATCGCGCCACCGTCACCGTAGGCGCCGAGCACCTTCGTGGGGTAGAACGAGAACGCCGCCGCCTTGCCGGTGGTGCCCGCGAGCACGCCGTTCTGCCTGGCGCCGTGGGACTGCGCGCAGTCCTCGAACAGCTCCAGGTTGTACTTCTCCGCCAGCGCCTTGAGCGGGGCCAGGTCCACGCACTGCCCGTACAGGTGCACCGGCAGCAGGCACTTGGTCTTCGGCGTGATGGCCGCCTCCACCTGATCCACGTTCATCAGGTAGTCGGACTCGTTGATGTCGACGAAGACCGGCGTGGCGCCGATCTGGTCGATCGCGATGACCGTGGGCGCCGCCGTGTTGGACACGGTGATCACCTCGTCGCCGGGCTTCACGCCGACGGCGCGCAGGCCCAGCACGATGGCGTTCGTGCCGTTGTCACAGCTGACGCAGTGCTTCATCCCGTGGTAGGCGGCGTACTCCTGCTCGAACCCGGCCACGCTCTTGCCCATCACGAGCTGGCCGGAGCGGAAGACGGTGTCCACCGCGTCGAGGATGTCGTCCCGCTCGTTCTCGTATTCCTGCTTGTAGTCCCACACCAGGGTCGTCATCGGTGCGCTCTACCTCCTGCGTAGCTGACGTGTCTCGACGCCGGTCCGGCCAAGGCAATCCCGTCGCGCGGGTGAGGCGCAACCCCTACTGCGGCACTGCTAGGCGTTTCCCCGGTGTTTGGTCCGCACCCCCGCTGATCAGGGCTTCCAGCCGATCAGCGGTGTGCGCCGCGCCCCCGGACTCCCGGACGTGCGCGCTCATCGCCCGCGCGTTGGCGCGGGCCGTCTCATCGGCCATGACGGCCTTGGCCGCGGCGCACAGCGAGTCGGCGGTCACGGTGTCCACCGACAGGCTGCGGCCCAGCCCGAGTTCCGCCACCTGGTGCGCCGTGATCACGGTGTCGTCCCCGCTGGCCACGATCACCATCGGCACGCCCCAGTACAGGCCCTGCATGGTGCTGCCCGCCCCGCCCTGGCACACGAACAGGCTGGCGTGCTCCAGCACGGCGTGCTGGTCCAGCCACTCGTGCACCTCGACGTTGGGCGGCAGCGGGCCCAGCGCGGCCCGGTCCCCGTCCCGGCCGATCGTCATCACCACGTGCCAGGGCAGCTCGCCGAAGGCCGTGACGCAGGAGCGGAAGAACTCCGGCACCTGGTTGCTGGTCGTGCCCATGGTGACCAGCACGATCGGACGGCCGTCACCGGGCGGCCGCCAGCCGCCGGTGAACTCGGCGGCGCGGAAGCACGGGCCCGCGAACACGTAGGAATCGTCGAAGGTCTCCGCGGCGAGCTGGAACTCACGCGGCACGAAGACGATGTTCAGGTCGCCCTTGGCCTCTTCGGCCGTGGGCTGCTCGCGCACGAACTGCTCGGCGCCCGCCGCGGCGATCAGCCCGTCCACCTGCTCACCCAGCGAGACCAGCCGCGGGTCGGCGGGGTCCAGCGTCACGTCCGGCTCCGCCGTGGGCGGCCCGAGTTGGCCCAGCCCCACGTGCTCGTTGCCGCCGAACCCGGCGTAGAGCCGCACCGAGGGCACCTCGTACCTGCGCGCCACGGCCAGTGCCGTCTCGGAGGTGAGCACGTCGTAGGCGACCACGTCCGGCGGGTCCTGCTCGAACAGTTCCATCGCCGCGGGCAGCGGGGCGTAGCCCTCCTCGGCGAAGGCCACGATCGCGTCGAGCAGCCCCAGCGGCAGCGAGTACTGGTGGAACACCGACTCGTGGCTGAGCACCCGCGCGCCGGTCTCGGCCACGGTCGCGGCCAGCCGGTCCGCCACGAAGTAGCTGACCCGGTGCCCGCGGGAGACCAGTTCCTCGACCAGGCCCAGCGTCGGCTTCACATGCCCGTACAGCGGAAGGCAGAAGAAGGCGAAGTGCTTGCGGTCGTTGTGGTTCATGCCTCTCCGTGGCTGGAGACCAGCTGCTCGGCGGTCTCGGGTTGGTTGTCCTGCCACTGGGCCGCGATCTCGGCGCTGTGTTCGATGGCGAAGCGGACGATCTCGCAGACCCGGTGGATGTCGGAGGAGGTGGTGGCCGGTCCGGTGGGCAGGGCGATGACCTGTTCGGCCAGGCGTTCGGTGTGCGGGAGGGTGACGGGGTGTTCGCTGCGGTAGGGCTCGAGTTGGTGGCAGGCGGGTGAGAAGTACATCAGGGCGTAGACGTTCTCCGCGCGCAGCACGTCGAGCAGGACGTCGCGGTGCAGGCCGGCGTGGTCCTGGTCGACCTTGACCACGACGTACTGGAAGTTGTTGCGGTGGCGTGGGTCGTAGGCGTGCACGGTCAGGCCGGGGAGTCCGGCGAGCAGGTCGCGGTAGAGGTCGTAGCCGGCCTTGTTGTGGGCGACGACCTCGTCGAAGACGTCCAGGGAGGTCAGGCCCATGGCGCCGGAGGCCTCGCTCATCTTGGCGTTGGTGCCCAGGCCGCCGATCAGGCCGGGGGCGATGAAGCCGAAGTTGTGGGCCTGGCGTACGCGCAGGGCGAAGTCGTCGTCGTTGGTGACGATGGCGCCGCCCTCGAAGGAGTTGACGACTTTGGTGGCGTTGAAGCTGAAGACCTCGGCGTGGCCGAAGCCGCCGATGGGGGTGGGGCCGTGGCTGCAGCCGATGCCGTGGGCGGCGTCGTAGATGAGGGTGAGGTTGTGGCGGTGGGCGATGTCGGCGAGGCGGTCGACGTCGCAGGGTTGGCCCCAGAGGTGGACGCCGATGATGGCGGTGGTGTGGGGGGTGATGAGGGTTTCGACGTGGTCGGGGTCGATGGTGCCGGTGACCGGGTCGATGTCGGCGAAGACGGGGGTGGCGCCCATGTAGCGCACGGCGTGGGCGGTGGCGATGAAGGTCATCGAGGGGATGATGATCTCGCCGTGCAGGTTCTGGGCGCGGATGATGACTTCCAGGGCGGCGGTGGCGTTGCAGACCGCGATGCAGTGGCGGGTTCCGGCCATGTGGGCGATGCGGTCCTCGAACTCGCGGACGAGCATGCCGCCGCCGGTGAGGCGGCCGTTGTCCAGTGCGCGGTCGAGGCGTTCGTAGAGTTTTGTGCGGTCGCCGGTGCTGGGGCGGCCGACCAGCAGGGTCTGGTCGAACTCCGCGTGGCCGCCGAACAGGGCGAGGTCGTCAACTCCGCGCTTCATGGCCGTCCTTCGAGTCGTAGGCACCCGATCCGGAAGTCGTTGTGGAAACGGCAATCCCCCCGGAAGCGCGATGCTAGGTGTGAGGGCGGCACACGATCACGGGTGAGACCTCACTCTCGGGCAATCACCAGACTTTGCGCCGAGGGCACAGGGTCACCTGGAGTAGTTCTGCCACTACTCGACTGGGGAAATCACCAGACCTGCCGACGGGCCGGGGGACGCCCATAGCTCAAATGGGTTAGGAAACCAGGCAGCCGAGTCGACGAGCTGGTGAGGAAGTCGTGTGATGAGAACGTTCTCCCGCAGGCTGCGAGTGGTGTGGCTGGCGCTGCTGCTGCTCACGACCCTGGTGGTGCCCGCATCACTGGCGCAGGCGAGCCCGCGTGACGCGGGCGCGCTGGGCCAGGTGGTCCCGGTCCCGGCCAGCGTGCAGCCCGATGCCGCAAACCCCTACCAGCTCAGCCCGATGGCCGCGGTCTCCTTCGACATCCGCTCGCCGCAGGCCAGGCAGATCGCCGAGACCCTGGCGGGCCAGCTGCGCACCGCCACCGGTTACCCGCTGCCCGTGGTGCCCGCCACGCAGTTCTACCAGCCGACCGGGATCTCGCTGCTGCTCGGCGGGGTCGACGGCAAGCTGGGGGATGAGGCCTACCAGCTGCGCTCGAGCAAGCAGGGCGTGGTGATCAAGGCCAACGCCGCCGCGGGCCTGTTCCGCGGTGTGCAGACCCTCAAGCAGCTGCTGCCCGCCAAGGCGCTGGCCAAGACCAAGCAGCAGGGGCCCTTCGGCGTGCCCGGCGGCACGATCCTGGACCACCCCCGCTACGGCTACCGCAGCGCGATGCTCGACGTGGCGCGGCACTTCTTCACCGTGCCCGAGGTCGAGAGCTACATCGACGAGATCGCCCAGTACAAGATCAACTACCTGCACCTGCACCTGACCGACAGCCAGGGCTGGCGCATCCAGATCGACGGCTGGCCCAAGCTGACCGAGATCGGCGGCAGCAGCGGGGTCGGCGGTGAGCGCACCGGCTTCTACACCCAGGCCGACTACAGCAAGATCGTGGAGTACGCCCAGCAGCGGTTCATCACCGTGGTGCCCGAGATCGAGGGCCCCTCGCACTCCAACGCGGCGCGCTCCTCCTACGCCGGGCTCAACTGCGATGGCAAGACCCCGCCGCTGTGGCTGGACATCACCGAGAGCCCGAACTCGGTGCTGTGCCTGACCAACGGCACCGCGTACAAGATGATGGACGACGTGATCCGCCAGCTGGCCAAGATCACCCCCGGCCCGTACATCAACATCGCCGGTGACGAGGTGGACAAGGTCGACAAGACCCAGTACGCCGAGTACGTCAACAAGGTCTCCGCGATGGTCGCCAAGTACGGCAAGAAGGTCATGGGCTGGCAGGAGACGCTGAGCGTGGCCAAGCCCGAGGGCATGACCGGGCAGTTCTGGTTCAACGAGCTCAACGACGACGCGGTGATCAAGGCGGCGAAGGCGGGCGCCAAGGTGGTCATGTCCCCGGCCGACCACGCCTACCTGGACATGAAGTACGACGAGAACAACCCGGCCTACCCGGTGGGCAACTACTGGGCCGGTTTCGTCGAGGTCCAGGACTCCTACAACTGGGACCCGGAGACCCAGCTGGCGGGCCTGCCCGCCAACGCGATCTCGGGCGTGTCCGCCGCGATGTTCACCGAGCTGGTGTTCGAGCGCAAGGACATCGACCAGCTCGCGTTCCCCAGGCTGGCCGCCATCGGTGAGATCGGCTGGTCCCCGAAGTCCACGCACGACTGGGACTCGTTCAAGACGCGCCTGGCCGCGCAGGGCCCGCACATGGACGTGGCCGGGATCGACTACTACCGGTCCCCGCAGATCCCCTGGCCCGCCCGCTGAGCATGTAGGGACATCTCTACACACTCGGTGTTAGCACTCCAGATGCACGTTACGTCGCGACACCATTGCACGTGGCATCACGCGATGACGAAGCCGCCGTGCCCAGGAGCGGAGAGCGCATGAAGATCATTGGCAAGGGGTTCCTCGCCCGCCACCTCTCGTTGGCGTTCGGCGACAGGTTCCCCGACGTGACCGCCATCGCTGTCGGTGTGTCCAGCACGGTGCACGGCACGGTCACCGAGTTCGACCGGGAGGCCCACGCCGTCTACGACGTCCTGCGCGACTGCCGGAAGGACGGGCACACCGCGCTGTTCTTCTCCACCGCCTCGGCAGGCATGTACGGGGCGGAGGACTCGCCGGGCACCGAGGACGGCCCGGTCTTCCCGCAGTCCATCTACGGCAGGCACAAGCTGGCCATCGAGGCGGCCATCGCGGCCTCCGGGGTGGACTGGCTGACCCTGCGGCTGAGCCACCTGGTCGGTGACTGGCAGCCGCCGCACCAGCTGCTGCCCTTCCTGGTGTCGATGGTGAAGTCCGGTGACGTCACGGTGTTCCGCAACTCCCACCGGGACCTGGTCGACGTGCGCCACTCGATCCGGATCATCGAGCACCTGCTGGAGACCGGGGTGCGCAGGACCGTGGTCAACGTGGCTTCCGGCGTGCCGGAGCCGATCGAGCGCATCGTGTCGGGCATCGAACAGCGGCTGGGCGTGCAGGCGAGCTGGAAGATCGTGGACCGGCCACTGGACGCGACGGTGGTGTCCACCGAGAAGCTGCGCGAACTGGTGCCCGACGCCAACGACTTCGGCTTCGGCCCGGACTACCTGGACGCGCTGCTGGACCGGTACGTGGGTCCGGCGGCCGACAAGCGCATCGACGGCCCGACCCCGCCGGTGGGAGGGGAGCAGGTCAGTGGCTGACCGCCTGCACGTAGCGATCATGACCGTGCCCGCGTTCGGGCACGTCACCCCGGTGCTGGGCACGGCCACCGAGCTGGTCCGGCGCGGTCACCGGGTCACGTTCCTGACCAGTGACGAGTTCGCGGCCAAGGCGGCGGCCACCGGGGCCGAGGTCGTGCGCTACGACTTCAGCCCGGCCATGAAGCCCGGCGAGAAGTTCACCAGCGCCGACGCCTGGGACGCCCTGCGGGACATCCCCTCGCACGCCGAGATCGTGTCCTCGGCGGCGGCCTCCATCGGCAGCGCACCGGACGTCATCGCCTTCGACGCCACGATGTGGGTCGCGGGCCGGACCCTGGTCAAGTCGCTGGACAAGCCCGCGCTGCAGCTCTACCCGTGCTTCGCCTCCAACGAGCACTTCTCGCTGATCACCGACGTCACCGAGGCGTCCACCGAGGACGAACCGGCCGAGGAGGAGTCGGGCGGCGAGGAGGGGATCGGCGTCGAGTTCTTCGTGGCGCTGGAGAAGTTCCTCGCCGACGCCGGTGCCGCCAACGTGACGGTGGAGGAGTTCTTCGCCGGTGAGGAACCCCGTCTGGTGTTCCTGCCCAAGCAGTTCCAGTTCGCCGGCGAGACCTTCGACGACAGCCACGTGTTCGTCGGCCCGTGCGTGGACGACCGCGCGCCGGAACCCGGCAACTGGTCGCCGCCCGGTGACGGTCGGCCGATCGTGCTGATCTCGCTGGGCACGTCCTCCTTCAACCGGCACCCCGAGTTCTTCCGCGACTGCGCGAGGGCCTTCGCCGACCTGCCGTGGCACGTGGTGATGACCCTCGGCGGCGGCGTGCGGCCCGAGGAGCTGGAGCCGTTGCCCGCCAACGTGGAGGCGCACAACTGGGTGCCGCACACGCAGGTGTTGCAGCACGCCAGCGTGTTCGTCACCGCCGCGGGCATGGGCAGCGTGCTGGAGTCCCTGCACTGCGGGACCCCGCTGGTGGTCGTGCCCCAGCACGGCGAGCAGCGCGTGAACTCGCAGCGGGTCGTCGAGCTCGGACTGGGCAAGCGGCTGCTGATGGAGGAGGTCACCGGCGAGGTCGTGCGGGACGCCGTGCTGGCGGTCGGCGCCGACCAGGGCATCGGTGAGCGGGTCCGCACCATGCAGCAGGACATCCGGGCCGCGGGCGGAGCCGCCCGGGCCGCCGACTACATCGAGTCGATCGCGCGCGGCTGACGCGCCGACACGGCGTACCGGAGGCGCCGACACGCGGGGTCGAGGTCTTGGGCCCCGCGTGTCGGCGCTTCGTGTACGGCGTGTCGGACGTTCCGGAGCCGTGTGCGAGTCCCGCTCTGGGGGACGCGAGTCCCGGTCTGGGGCGTGCGAGTCCCGGTCTGGGGTACGCGAGTCCCGCCCAGGGGAGCATGAGTCCCGGTTTGGGGCAAGCGAATCCCGCGCTGCCGTCGGCCTTGGCCATTGGCAGAGCGGGACTCAGCTGCGTGTGGGCGGGACTCGCCGTGCGTCACCGGACTTTCGACAGGATCTGGTCGGCGGCGGCGATCGCGCCACCGGCCTCCTTGATCTGCCGCTGCATGTCCTGCACGGCGGACCGCACCCCGTTGTCCCGCGCGATCTCCAGCACGGTGGACCGCAGCGACTGCGCGGTCAGCTCCTCAGGGCGGATCATCCGTCCCAGCCCCAGCTGCTCGACCCGCACCGACTCGGCGATCTGCTCGTCGGTCACCGAGGGCACCGAGATGACCGCCGCGCCGTGGCTGAGCGCCGCCATGATGCCCGTGATGCCCGCCTGGCACACGTACAGCTCGGTGTCGGGCAGCACCTCGGCGTGCGGCAGCCACTGGAACGCCTCGACGTTGGGCGCGAGCGGGCCCAGTTCGGCTGGGTCGATGCCGCGCCCCAGGGTCAGCACCGCGTGGTACGGCAGCTCCGCGAACGCCTCGGCGGCGGCGCGGAAGAACTCCAGCGGGTACTCGGTCGAGGTGCTGGCGGTGATCACCGCGACGGGCAGGCCGTCGTCGGGGCGCCGCCACACCTTCGCGGGCACCGGCTCGGGAATCGGTGGGCCGACGAAGACGTGGCTGTCGTCGAACAGCTCGCCGCCGTACTGGAACGAGCGCGGCATGTAGAGCAGGTTCAGGTCTTCCAGGCCGTCGACGAAGGCGTGCTCGAACGCCTCGGGCGCCACCCCGTGCTGCTCCACGAGCACGTCGATCTCGGCGTCCATCCACTGCCGGAACGCCACGACCTCCGGCGGTTCCTGCTCGGACGGGGTGGTGGCCGCCGGGTGCTGCGGGTCGGTCTTCGGCCCACCGGGCAGTTCCCCGTCGATCTCGGCGAACACCGGGTACGCGCGGATGACCGGCCGGTCGAAGTGCTTGGCGACCACGCGGGCGGCCAGCGGCACGATCGTGTCGTGCACGACCACATCCGGCGGGTCGGCGGCCAGTTCGGTGATCGCCTTGCGCAGCGGGGTGAAGTCCTCGGCCAGCAGCTGGGCGATGAACCGGGCCCCGTCGTCGGCCGTCTCGATGTGGCCGATCCGCTCCGGGAACGTGGAGGGGTAGGTCAGCACCCGCGCGCCCGTGGCCGCGACCAGGTCGGCGTAGCGCTCGGCCACGCTGTAGGTGACCCGGTGCCCGCGACGGATCAGTTCGGTGACCACCGGCAGCGAGGGCGCGATGTGGCCGTACCCGGCGAAGCTGAAGTACGCGATGTGCCGCACCCCAGCAGCTTGGCGGCACGGGCCGCGCGGGCGAAGCGAACCAGCTCAGGAGTGGGGATTTCCCCAGGACGGGACTCGCGTGCTGGAGGCCGGGACTCGCGGGTTCCAGAGCGGGACTCGCGCTACCCACGGCGGGACTCGCGCTACCCAGAGCGGGACACGCCGGTGGTGGTGGGCACGTCGCGCGCCCCCACCCGGCGAGTCCCGTCCACAGGCGCGTGAGTCCCGCTCAGCCGTGCGCGAGTCCCGGTCAGCCGACGGCGAGTCCCGCCCAGCCATGCGCGAGTCCCGGTCAGCCCGCGGACACGACCCCGCGCTCCAGGGTGCGGATCACGGTTTCCACGGCCTCGAAGCGGGTCAGCTCACCTTCGCGCACCGACTCGCTGCCCGCGTGCACCATCCAGCCCAGCACCCGGCTGATCCACTGGGCGCTCACCGAGCTGTCGAAGTACCCTTCGCGCTGACCGCGCTGGATCAGCTCCAGCACGGGCACGTCGGCGGTCTCGATGCCGGTGACGATCTCGGTGCTGACCTGGGGTTCACTGACCAGGAACAGCAGCACGGGGCCGAACTCGAAGTAGACGTGCACCACGCGGCGCAGTGCCTCCACCGGCGTGCCCTGGTTCAGCGCGGCCTCGGCCACCCCGCTGGTGAGCTTGTCCACGGCATCGCCCGCGATGGCGGCGATCAGCTCGGACCGTTCCGAGAAGTACCGGTGCAGGGTGCTGCGGCCCACGCCCGCGGCCTCGGCGATCTCGCCCAGCGAGGTGCCGGGGCGCTGGCTGAGCAGCTCCAGCGCGGCGTCCAGGATCGCGCGGCGGGTGCGGCTGCGGGTGCTCGACTCCGGCTCCGTCTTGCTCGGCATGGGGCCACAGTAGTCCATGAGTGCACCGAAACGGGACCTGGATCACCAAAAACGGGACACCGATGTCCCATTCTGCTACGTTCGCGTTCGACACCAGGTTCCATGAAGGGAACAGCCGAGATGTCCGAGCAGACCCCTCCCCCCGAGCGCTGGCAGAACCTGCGCACGATGTGGACCTTCATCCGCCCGCACCGCCTGCGCCTGTTCCTCGGCTTCCTGTTAGGTCTGGGCACCACGCTGACCTCGCTGGCCACCCCGCTGGTCACCAAGTCGGTGCTGGACGGCTTCGGGGTCAACGCCTCGATCGACGGCCCGGTGATCACCCTGGTCACGCTGCTCATCGCCGGCGCCTTCTTCGCGCTGGGGGAGTGGGTACTGCTGGGGCGGCTGGCCGAGCAGATCGTGCTGGACGCCCGCACCTCCATGGTGCGCAGGCTGTTCCGGGTCCGCGTCGGCGAGCTGACCTCCCGCTCCAGCGGTGAACTGGTCACCCGCGTCACCTCCGACACCGTGCTGCTGCGGCAGGCCGCCGCCTCCAGCGTGGTGGAGCTGTTCAACGGCTCCATCGCCCTGCTCGGCTCCCTGGTCGCGATGGGCCTGCTGGACTGGGTGCTGCTGGCCTGCACCTTCGCGGCGCTGGGCGGCGTGGGCATCGCGGTGGCCATCCTGATGCCGAAGATGGCCGCCGCCCAGGAGCGCGCGCAGGCCGCCGTCGGCAGGCTGGGCGGCGCGCTGGAGGGTGCGCTGCGCGCCATCCGCACGGTCAAGGCCAGCCGCGCCGAGAGCCGGGAGAGCGACCGGATCCTGGCTGAGGCCAAGGAATCCAAGCGCCAGGCGGTCAGGGCCGTCGGCATCGAGGCGATCGCCTTCACCACCGCTGGCATGGGCATGCGGCTGGCCATCCTGGTCATCCTGGCGATCGGCGCCTGGCGGGTCGGCGCGGGCGCGCTGGCGGTGTCCAGCCTGGTCGCCTTCCTGCTCTACGCCTTCCAGGTCGCCGAGCCGGTGTCCACCCTGACCACCACGATCGGCCAGCTCCAGTCGGGCATCGCCGCCGCCGCGCGCATCCGCGAGGTCGACGCCATGCAGATCGAGCCCGCCGACGCCGTCACCGGCAAGCCCGAGGGCGGGGACCCCTCCGGCACCGTGCTGTCCTTCCGGGACGTCACCGCCCGCTACGCCCCCGGCGGGGACCCGACCGTCAGTGGGATCAACATCGAGATCCCGCGCACCGGGCACGTGGCCATCGTCGGGCCCTCCGGCGCGGGCAAGACCACCATGTTCTCCCTCATGCTGCGCTTCCTGCAGCCCGAGCACGGCGAGCTGACCCTGGACGGCATCCCGTTCGACCAGTGGTCCCTGGAGGACGTGCGCAAGCGCATCGTCTACGTGGAGCAGGACGCCCCGCTGCTGCCCGGGACCCTGCGCGAGAACCTGCTCTACACCCACGCCGACGCCGACGAGGAAGCCCTCTGGACGGCCCTGCGCACGGTGCGCCTTGAGGAGCGGGTCCGCCAGCTGGAGCAGGGCCTGGACACGCCGATGTTCGGCGCGGCGATCTCCGGCGGCGAGCGCCAGCGCATCGCCCTGGCCCGCGCGCTGGTGAGCGAGCCGGAGATCCTGCTGCTGGACGAGGCCACCGCGCAGCTGGACGGGCTCACCGAGTCGGCGATCCAGGAGGCGATCACGCGCATCTCCAGCAATGGCGCCGTCGTGACCATCGCGCACCGGCTGTCCACGGTGATCGACGCCGACCAGATCTTCCTGCTGGAGAAGGGCCGCGTGCGCGCCCGCGGCACGCACAACGAGCTGTTCGAGGCCGACGAGCTGTACCGCGAGCTGGTGCTGGCCCTGCGCATCGCCGGGGTCACGCCCGCCGCCGCCGAGGACGAGGTCGAGGCACCTGTGGGGATTTGACCAGTACCCGGCTGCTAGCCCGTCCCGCCTTGCGCCACCGGCGGACATGATGCAGGCGCCGGACCCAGGTTGGTCGGGTTCGACGTGCACACGTGTTGTCGACCGAGAAGTAGGTACCCGCAGTGAAGGGAATCGTGCTCGCCGGGGGCAGCGGAACCAGGCTGCACCCGGCCACACTCGGGGTGTCGAAGCAGTTGATCCCCGTCTACGACAAACCGATGGTCTACTACCCGCTGTCGGTGCTGATGCTCGCGAACATCCGCGAGATCCTGCTCATCTCCACCCCCACCGACCTGCCGCTGTTCCAGCGACTGCTCGGTGACGGCTCGGAACTGGGCATCCGGATCGACTACGCGGTGCAGCCCTCGCCCAACGGACTGCCCGAGGCGTTCATCATCGGCGCCGAGCACATCGGCGACGACTCCGCCGCGCTGATCCTGGGCGACAACGTGTTCCACGGTCCCGGGTTCTCCGAGATCCTGGAGCGCACCGCCCAGCAGCTCGACGGCTGCACCCTGTTCGGTTACCCGGTGTCGGACCCCGAGCGCTACGGGGTCGGCGAGGTGGACGAGCAGGGCAAGCTGATCTCCATCGAGGAGAAGCCCACCCAGCCGCGCAGCAACCGGGCGATCACCGGTCTGTACTTCTTCGACAACGAGGTCGTGCAGATCGCCAAGGGGCTCAAGCCCTCCGCCCGCGGGGAGCTGGAGATCACCGACGTGATCCGCGCCTACCAGGCGCAGGGCAGGGCCAAGGTCGTCGACCTGGGCCGCGGCTTCGCCTGGCTGGACACCGGAACGCACGACTCGCTGATCGACGCCGCGCAGTACGTGCAGGTGTTGCAGCACCGGCAGGGCGTGGGCATCGCGTGCCTGGAGGAGATCGCGATGCGCATGGGCTTCATCAGCAAGCAGGACTGCTATCTGCTCGGCGAGAAGCTGGCGAAGTCGGGCTACGGCAAGTACCTGATGAGCATCGCCAGCGCCTGAACCACTTCACGAGGGGAGTCGGCATGGCCGACGGCGGCCACATCCTGTTCTTCAACTACCCGGCGCACGGACACTTCAACCCGTCCCTTCCGGTAGTGGCCGAGCTGGTGCGCAGGGGGCACCAGGTGACCTACGCGGTCACCAAGCCCTACGCCGACGCGGTGGCCGCGACCGGGGCGACGGTGCTGCTGTACCAGTCCGAGGCGCCGGAGTCCTGGGAGGACACGCCGATTCCCGAGGAACCCACCGGCGACGACGCGGCGGTGGCCATCCTGTTCCAGCTGCTGGAGGGCTTCGCCCCGCTGGCGGCCGCGGAGGAGCACTTCGGGGCGCAGCGGCCGGACCTGGTGGTGTACGACCAGTACGCGCACCACACGGGTCGGCTGCTGGCCAAGAAGTGGGGCAGGCCGGGCGTCATGACCTGCACCACCTTCGCGGCCAACGCCGGGTACAGCCCCTACGCGAAGCTGGCCGAGACCAGCACGATCGTCATCGACCCGGCGCACCCCGCGTTCGCGCGCCTGGCCACGACCTACGCGGAAACCATGGCGGCACAGGGCTTTCCCGAGCTGTCCATGGAGGAGTTCAACGTCACCGGTCCGGACTCGACCATCGTGTTCGTGCCCAGGCAGTTCCAGCTCGGCGCGGAGACCTTTGACGAGACGTTCCACTTCGTCGGTTCCTCGCTGGGCGACGGGGTCCGCGACGGGCGGTGGACCCCGCCCGGTGACGGCAAGCCGGTGCTGCTGATCACCATGGGCAGCCACGGTTACGAGAACCGCACGCAGTTCTACCGCAACTGCGTGCAGGCCTTCACCGACCAGCCCTGGCACGTGGTCATGGCGATCGGCACGCAGGTCAAGCCCGAGGAACTGGCCCCGCTGCCGGACAACTTCGAGGTGCACTCCTGGGTGCCGCAGCTGTCGGTGCTCGAACACGCCAGCGGTTTCCTGGCCCACGCGGGCATGGGCAGCACGCTGGAGTCGCTGTACCACGGTGTCGCCCCGGTGGTCGTGCCGCGCCTGGGTGAGCAGCACCTGGTCGCGGACCGCTTGGTGGAACTGGGTTTGGGCCGCAAGGTGCTGCCCACCGAGGCCACGCCCGAGGCGCTGCGCGAGGCCGTCAACGGATTGGCCGCCGACGAGCAGGCCCAGGCCGCCGTGCGCAAGATGCAGCAGCACCTGCGCGACTCCGGTGGCACCAAGGCCGCCGCCGACGCGATCGAGGCGAAGCTGTGAACGGCAAGCACATCGCCTTCATGCCCTACCCGGCGTTCGGGCACACCAACCCCGTCCTGCCGGTGCTGGGCGAACTCGTGCGACGCGGGCACGAGGTCACCTGCTTCACCACCGACACCTTCGCCGAGAAGATCGCCGCGGTCGGCGCCCGGCCCGTGCGGTACTCGGCGCACCTGGACTCCGGGCCGCCCTCCGACTGGCACACCGCCGACGAGACCGCCTGGCTGCCGGTGAAACTGCTCAACCAGTCCATGGCCGTGGCACCGGGCGTCGAGGCGGAGTTCGCGGCCAACCCGCCGGACCTGATCGGCTACGACACCACCCTGTGGGCCCCGGGCCGCTTCATCTCCTGGCGCCGCAAGTGCTCCTCGGTCCAGCTCATTCCGACCTTCGCCTCCAACGAGAACTTCTCGCTCAGCGGTGAGGGCATGCGGCTGATCGGCAAGGAACCCGACGACGTCGGCCCGCTGGACCCCAACCACCCCGGGCTGGTGGAGTTCGTGCGCCTGATGGGCGTGCACGCCGAGGAGTACGCGGTCGGCGAGGAGGACATGCTCGCCCTCTACCACGGTTCGCGCGAGTTCAACCTGGTGTTCGTGCCCAGGGAGTTCCAGTTCGGCGGGGACACCTTCGGCGAGGACCACGCCTTCGTCGGACCGTGCCAGGACGGCGGCTCCGCTGGCCAGTGGCAGCCGCCCGCCGACGGCAAGCCCGTCGTGCTGGTCACCCTGGGTACCACCGTCAACCACCGGCCGGACTTCTTCCGCGAGTGCATCCGCGCGTTCGCCGGGGCGCCGTGGCACGTGGTGATGACCCTGGGCGGGCGGATCGACCCGGCCGACCTGGGCGAGATCCCGCCCAACATCGAGGTCCACCAGTGGATCACCCACGCGGAGGTGCTGCCGCACGCCTCGGTGCTGGTGTGCCAGGCGGGCATGGGCACGGTGCTGGAGTCCCTGTACTTCGGCGTGCCGCTGGTCGTCGTGCCGCACCACCCCGAGCAGAAGCTGAACACGCGCCGACTGGTCGAGCTGGGGCTGGCGCGCGAACTGTCACACGCGACCGTCACCGCTGAGGCACTGCGCAGCGCCGTGCTGGAGCTCGCGCAGGACGTGGACACCCGCAAGCGGGTCGCCGAGATGCAGCGGTACACCCGCGAGGCGGGAGGTGCGGTCAAGGCCGCCGACGTGATCGAGAGCCGACTCGCCCTGACCGGAGGTAGCGATGTCTGAGCCCGTGCAGCTGCCGATCAAGCGCGGCTGCCCGTTCGACCCTCCCGAGCAGTACAAGCAGTTGCGGCAGGAGTGCCCGGTCAGCCCGCTGGCCATGCCGGTGAGCCTGGACGGCCGCGACGGCTGGCTGGTGACCCGGCTGGAGGACGCCAAGACCGTGCTGGTGGACCAGCGGTTCAGCCACCGCAAGGAGCTGATCTCGCTGCCCATCCCGCCGCCGCTGCCCATGGGTGAGGGCGAGTACAAGCCCGGTGCGGCCGAACCCGGCGCGTTCATCACCATGGACCCGCCCGACCACAGCCGGTACCGCAGGATGCTCGCGGGCCACTTCACCGTGCGCAGGATCCGCGAGCTGGAGCCGGTCGTGGAGCGCATCGCCGCGCGCCTGCTGGACGAGATGGCCGCCGCGGGGCCGGTGGCCGACCTGGTCACCGCCTACGCCGAGCCGCTGCCGGTGGAGCTGATGTGCGAGCTGGTCGGCATCAAGCCCGAACACCGCGAGCCGCTGGCCAAGCACCTGGCCGTGGTGTCCAAGATGAGCTACACCGTGGAGGAGATCACCGAGGCTGTCATCACGCTCAGCTCGGTGCTTCAGACGGTCGTCTCAGAGGCGGTCGCCAACCCCGGTGACGACATGCTCGGTTCGCTGGCCCGCACGGGCGAGCTGGACGAGAAGGAACTGATCAACATCACCTGGGCGCTGCTCGGCGGCGGCTTCGACACCAGCGGCAACATGCTCGCGCTGGGCACCTGGGCGTTGCTGGAGCACCCGGAGCAGCTGGCCCGCCTGCGCGCCGAGCCGGAGCTGACCGACAACGCCATCGAGGAGCTGCTGCGCTACCTGACCGTCTCCCACCTGGGCGCCAGCCGCGCCGCGCTGGAGGACGTGGAGCTGGGCGGCAAGCTGATCGAGGCCGGGCAGACCATCGTGGTGTCCCTGCCCTCGGCCAACCGCGACCCGGAGAAGTTCCCCGAGCCGGACAGCCTCGACCTGGGCCGTTCCACCCAGGGCCACGTGGCCTTCGGGCACGGCGTGCACCAGTGCCTGGGCCAGCACCTGGCCCGGCTCACCCTGCGCGTGGGCTACCGCGCCCTGTTCGACCGCTTCCCCACGCTACGGCTGGCCGTGCCCGCCGAGGAGATCCCCACCCGCGAGGACATGCTGCACTACGGCGTGCACCAGCTGCCCGTCACCTGGGACTGACCCCACCCCGCGAGTCCCGCTCTCCCGACGCCGAGTCCCGCTCTGCCGCAGCCCAGTCCCGCTCCCGGGTTGCCCGCGGAGCGGGACTCGCGCGCCCCAGAGCGGGACTCGCGGTCTTAGTGGTCGCCCTAGACCTGGTGTCACGTGGCTCGTCTGGTCGTCCGTGAGCGGAAAACATGACGTGGGGAGCACCGGCATGAGGAGCTGACTGGATGGAGAACGAGCAGAAGCTTCGTGACTACCTGAAGAGGGTCACGGCGGATCTGCGCCAGGCTCGTCGGCAACTGCGCGAGGTGCAGTCGCGGCACAACGAGCCCATCGCCATCGTGTCCATGAGCTGCCTGCTGCCGGGTGGGGTCAGCACCCCGGAGGAGGTCTGGCGGCTGCTGCTGGACGAGCGCGACGTGATCGGGGGCTTCCCCGACGACCGCGGCTGGGACCTGGACGAGCTGTTCGACCCGGACCCCGAGCAGCACGGCAAGAGCTACACCAAGGCCGGCGGCTTCCTGGCGGACGCCAGCCGGTTCGACGCCTCCTTCTTCGGCATCTCGCCGCGCGAGGCCACCGCGATGGACCCGCAGCAGCGCCTGCTGTTGCAGGGCGCGTGGGAGGCGCTGGAGCGTGCGGGCATCGACCCGACCTCCCTGCACGGCAGCCGCAGCGGAGTGTTCGTCGGCGCCAGCAACCAGGGCTACGGCACCGGCCCGCTCGCCGCCCCGGAGGGCATCGAGGGCCACGTGCTCACCGGCAGCTGCACGGCGGTGCTGTCCGGTCGGCTCGCCTACAACTTCGGCCTGGAGGGCCCGGCCGTCACGGTCGACACGATGTGCTCCTCCTCACTGGTGGCCATGCACCTGGCCGTGCAGGCGCTGCGCCGCGACGAGTGCTCGCTGGCGCTGGCCGCGGGCACGACCGTCATGGCCACGCCGCGCTCCTTCGTGGAGTTCAGCCGCCAGCGCGGGCTGTCGGTCGACGGCCGCTGCCGCGCGTTCGCCGCGGGCGCCGACGGCACCGGCTGGAGCGAGGGCATCGGCGTGCTGGTGCTGGAGCGCCTGTCCGACGCGCAGGCCAACGGCCACCCGGTGCTGGCGGTCATCAGGGGCAGCGCGGTCAACTCCGACGGCGCCTCCAACGGCCTGACCGCTCCGAACGGCCCCTCCCAGCAGCGGGTGATCCGCCAGGCGCTGAGCAGCGCGGGCCTGGAACCGTCCGATGTGGACGTCGTGGAGGCGCACGGCACCGGCACCACGCTGGGCGACCCGATCGAGGCGCAGGCCCTGCTGGCCACCTACGGCCGCGCCCGCGACAAGGACAACCCGCTCTGGCTGGGCACGCTCAAGTCCAACGTCGGCCACACCCAGGCCGCGGCCGGTGTCGTCGGGGTCATCAAGATGGTCCTGGCCATGCGGCACGGGGTGCTGCCCAAGACCCTGCACGTGGACGAGCCGACCCCGCACGTGGACTGGTCCTCCGGCACCGTGCGGCTGCTCACCGAGCGCGTCGACTGGCCCGAGAAGGAGGGCCCGCGCCGCGCGGCGATCTCCGCGTTCGGCGCCAGCGGCACCAACAGCCACCTGATCATCGAGCAGGCCCCGGTCCCCGAGGAACCGGAGGACGCGCCCGAGCCGGAGCCGGTGCGCGACGCGGTCGCCGTGCCCTGGGTGCTCTCGGCGCACACCGAGGACGCGCTGCGTGTCCAGGCCGAACGTCTGCTGTCCACCCTGGACGGACGTCCCGAGGACATCGGCCACTCGTTGGCCACCACCCGTGCCGCGCTGGACCACCGCGCCGCCGTTGTCGGTTCCAGTGCGGACGAGCTGGCCGCCGGTCTGCGCGCGCTCGCCTCCGGCGAGTCCGCCGCGAACCTGCGGCAGGGTGTGGCCACAGTGGACGGTCGCGCCGTGTTCGTGTTCCCCGGCCAGGGTTCGCAATGGGTCGGTATGGCGGTGGACCTGCTCGCCTCCTCCCCGGTGTTCGCGGCCCGCATGGCCGAGTGCGAGCGCGCACTGGGCCAGTTCGTGGACTGGACGCTGACCGAGGTGCTGCACGACCAGGCCGCGCTGGAGCGGGTCGACGTGGTGCAGCCCGCGCTGTTCGCGGTCATGGTGTCGCTGGCGGAACTGTGGCGCAGCCAGGGCATCAAGCCCTCCGCCGTGGTCGGCCACTCGCAGGGTGAGATCGCGGCGGCCTGCGTGGCCGGTGCGCTGTCCCTGGAGGACGCGGCCCGTGTCGTGACCCTGCGCAGCCAGGCGATCCGTGACGACCTCGCCGGGCTCGGCGGCATGATGTCCGTGTCGCTGCCCGCCGACCAGGTGCGCGAGCGCATCGCGCCGTGGGGCGAGCGGCTCTCGCTGGCCGCCGTCAACGGCCCGAACGCCTCCGTCGTGTCCGGTGACCCGCAGGCACTCGACGAACTCCAGGCCCAGTGTGAGCGCGAGGAGGTTCGCGCGCGCCGCATCTCCGTGGACTACGCCTCGCACTCCGCCCAGGTCGAGCGGATCGCCGACCGGCTGGCCGAGACCCTGGCCCCGATCACGCCTCGGCAGGCGCAGATCCCGTTCTACTCCACGGTCACCGGCGACTGGCTCGACACATCCACAATGGACGCCCGCTACTGGTACACCAACCTGCGGCAGACCGTCCACTTCGAACCGGCCATCCGCGCGCTGCTGGAGCAGGGCCACGACGTGTTCGTGGAGTCCAGCCCGCACCCGGTGCTGACCATGGGCGTGCAGGACACCATCGAGGCCGCCGACGCGCGCGCGGTCACGGTCGGTTCGCTGCGCCGCGACGAGGGCGGCCTGGACCGGTTCCTGCTCTCGCTGGCGGAACTCCAGGTCCAGGGCGTGCGCCCGGACTGGGACGCGGTTTTCGCGGGCACCGTCTCGCAGCGCGTTGACCTGCCCACCTACCAGTTCGGCGGCGAGCGCTACTGGCTGGACATGAGCGCGGGCACCGGGGACGTGTCCTCGGCCGGCCTGAACTCCGCCGACCACCCGCTGCTGGGCGCGGTCATGCTGCTGGCCGAGTCCGAGCAGGTCGTGCTCACCGGGCGGCTCTCGCTGCGCACCCACCCCTGGCTGGCCGACCACGCCGTCGGGGGCCGGGTCCTGTTGCCCGGCACGGCCTTCGTCGAGCTGGCGATCCAGGCCGGTGACCAGGTCGGCTGCGGGGCGATCGAGGAACTGACCCTGCACGCACCGCTCGTGCTGGCCGCCGACGAGGCACTGCAACTTCAGGTCGTGGTGGACGAGACGCGCGCCGTCACGATCTACTCCCGCCCCGAGAACGCCGCCGACGACCAGCCGTGGACCAAGCACGCCACCGGCTCGCTCACCCCGGCCACGCCCGCGTCCACAGAGGACCTGACCGCCTGGCCGCCCGCCGGGGCCGAGCCGGTGGACGTCAGCGAGGCGTACGAGCAGCTCACGGCGCGCGGTTACGGCTACGGCCCGACCTTCCAGGGCCTGCACGGCCTGTGGCGGCGCGAGGACGAGGTCTTCGCCGAGGTGAGCCTGCCCGAGTCGGCACGCGGGGACGCGGCCCGGTTCGGCCTGCACCCCGCCCTGCTCGACGCCGCGCTGCACGCGATCGGCTTCACGCCAACGTTCGCGGACGAGGCGGTGCTGCCCTTCGCCTGGACCGACGTGGCCCTGCACGCCACCGGCGCCTCGGCACTGCGCGTGCGGATCGCCCGCACTGGCAACGACTCCGTGTCCGTCACGCTGGCGGACGGAGTGGGCCAGCCCGTGGCGACGATCGGCTCGCTGGTGCTCCGCCCGCTGGCCGCACAGCAGGAGAACGCCGACCCGTTGCGGGACCAGCTCTACTTCGTGGACTGGAAGCCGGTCACCGCCAGTCAGCCGCTCAGCAGTGTGCTCGCGACCGATCTCGACACCCTGACCGCCGTGCCGGAACTCGTGTTCTGGCACCACGAGGGCGGTCAGGACGACCCGCGCGCGGCCACGCACCGACTGCTGGCCGTCATCCAGAAGTGGCTCGCCGAGGAGCGGTTCGGCTCCGCGCGGCTGGTGGTCGTCACGCGCGGCGCGCTCGGCGACAACGTCACCGACCTGTCCGCCAGCCCCGCCTGGGGCCTGGTCCGGTCCGCGCAGTCCGAGCACCCGGACCGGTTCGTGTTGCTGGACCTGGACGAGGACGCAGCCGCCCCGGAGCAGTACGCGGGCTTCGTGGCCTCCGGCGAGCCGCAGCTGATCGTCCGCGAGGGCGAGGTGCTGGCCGCCCGCCTGGCCAAGATCACTGCGCACGACTCGCTGACCCTGCCCGACTCGGTGGCCTGGCGCCTGGACGCGCCCACCAAGGGCACGCTGGAGGGCCTGGCCTTCCTGCCCGCGCCCGAGGCCCAGGAGCCGTTGGCCCCCAACGAGATCCGGGTCGGTGTCGAGGCGTCCGGCCTGAACTTCCGGGACGTCCTGATCGCGCTGGGCATGTACCCCGGTGACGGCGTCACCATGGGCAGCGAGGCCGCCGGTGTGGTGCTGGAGGTCGGTTCCGAGGTGCACGACCTCGCCATCGGCGACCGGGTCATGGGCATCTTCCCGCGCTCCCTGGCCAGTCTGGCCGTGGCCGATCACCGCATGGTGGTCCGCATCCCGCAGGACTGGGACTTCGAGCGGGCCTCCGCCGTGCCCGTGGTCTTCCTCACCGCCTACTACGGACTGGTCGACCTGGGCCGGATCCAGGCCGGGGACAAGGTGCTCGTGCACGCCGCCGCCGGCGGTGTCGGCATGGCCGCCGTGCAGCTGGCCAGGCACTTCGGCGCCGAGGTCTTCGGCACGGCCAGCACCGGCAAGTGGGACGCCGTGCGGGATCTTGGCCTGGACGAGCAGCACATCGCCAACTCGCGCACCCTGGAGTTCGCCGAGCAGTTCCGCGGCGCGGGGATCACCCTGGTGCTCAACGCCTTGGCCCGTGAGTTCGTGGACGCCTCGCTGGGGCTGCTCGGCGAGGGCGGCCGGTTCATCGAGATGGGCAAGACCGACATCCGCGATGCCGAGCAGGTCTCCGCGCAGCACAACGGGGTCTGGTACCGGGCCTTCGACGCCGTCGAGGTCACCCCGGACCGCGTGCGCGAGATCCTCAGCCACGTGGTGGAGCTGTTCGCCAGCGGGGACCTGACCGAACTGCCGCTGCGCACCTGGGACATCCGGCGGGCGCCCGAGGCGTTCCGCTTCATCAGCCAGGCCAAGCACATCGGCAAGGTCGCGCTGCGCATGCCGCACCGGATCCGCGCCGAGGGCACCGCGCTGATCACCGGCGGTACCGGCACGCTGGGCGCGCTGGCGGCCAGGAACCTGGTCACCGAACACGGCGTGCGCAAGCTGGTGCTGACCAGCCGCCGCGGCATGGACGCCCCCGGCGCCACCGAGTTGCACGCCGACCTGAGCGCGCTGGGCGCCGAGGTCGAGATCGTGGCCTGCGACGCCGCCGACCGCGAGGCGCTTTCCGCGCTGCTGGACCGGATCCCCGACCTGACCAGCGTCACGCACGTCGCCGGGGTGCTCGACGACGGTGTGATCTCCGCACTGACCCCGGATCGCCTCGATACGGTGATGCTGCCCAAGGTCGACGCCGCGTGGAACCTGCACGAGCTGACCCTGGACCGCGACCTGTCCGCGTTCATCCTGTACTCCGCTGGCGCCAGCACCTTCGGCGACGCGGGGCAGGGCAACTACGCCGCCGCCAACGCCTACCTGGACGCGCTCGCCCAGTACCGGCGAGCTCAGGGCCTGCCCGGGGTCGCACTGGCCTGGGGCCTGTGGGAGCAGCGCAGCGGCATGACCGGCCACCTCAGCGAGGCCGACGTGGCCCGCCTGGCCAGGCTCGGCATCCTCGGACTGTCCTCTTCGGACGGAATGGAACTGGTCGACCTCGCGGCGCGGGTGGACGAGCCGCTGCTGGTCCCGATCAAGCTGGACCCCGCGGCACTGCGCAGGCAGGCGGCCGAGGGCACGCTGCCGATCCTGCTGCGCGGCCTGGTCCGTACCACCGCCCGGCGGGTCGCCACCAGCACCGCCAGCGACTCCTCCCTGCGCCAGAAGCTGTCCGGACTGTCCGAACAGGACAGGATCCGCGCTCTGGTCGAACTGGTCTGCGCCGAGGCCGCCGCCGTGCTCGGCCACGGCAGCGCCAGCCAGGTCGGCGCCGAGCGGGCGTTCCGCGACCTGGGCTTCGACTCGCTGACGGCCGTGGAACTGCGCAACCGGCTCAACGCCGCCACCGGCCTGCGGCTGCCCGCCACGCTGGTGTTCGACTACCCGACGCCGACCGTGCTGGCCAAGTTCCTGCGCACCGAGGTCCTCGGCGAGGCGGTCGAGGAGCAGGTCGCTGCCAGCACAACGGTTTCCGCTGACGAGCCGATCGCCATCGTCGGCATGGCCTGCCACCTGCCCGGCGGCGTGCGCTCCCCGGAGCAGTTGTGGCGCCTGCTGGTCGAGGGCGGCGACGCGATCACCGCGTTCCCCACCGACCGCGGCTGGGACCTCGACAAGCTCTTCGACCCCGACCTGGACAAGCCGGGCACGACCTATGCCCGAGACGGCGGATTCCTGCACGAGGCCGCCGAGTTCGACCCGGCATTTTTCGGCATCTCCCCGCGCGAAGCCCAGGTCATGGACCCGCAGCAGCGGCTCCTGCTGGAGACCTCGTGGGAGGCGCTGGAGCGGGCCGGGATCAACCCGCGCACCCTGCGCGGGGCCCAGGCCGGTGTGTTCATCGGCGCCTCGTACCAGGGTTACGGGACCACAATGGACGGTGTGCCCGCCGACGCGCAGGGCCACCTCGTCACCGGCTCGGCCACCAGCGTCGTGTCCGGTCGCATCGCTTACACCCTGGGCTTCGAGGGCCCGACACTGACCGTGGACACGGCCTGCTCCTCCTCGCTGGTGGCACTGCACCTGGCCGTGCAGGCCCTGCGTAACGGGGAGTGCGAGCTCGCGCTGGCCGGTGGCGCCGCCGTCATGTTCGATCCGCTGGGCTTTATCGGGTTCAGCCGTCAGAACGGCTTGGCCAAGGACGGCCGGTGCAAGGCGTTCTCCGCCGACGCGGACGGCATGGGCCTGGCCGAGGGCGTGGGCATGCTGCTGGTTGAGCGGCTGTCCGACGCCCAGCGCAACGGCCACCCCGTGCTGGCCGTCGTGCGCGGCACCGCGATCAACCAGGACGGTGCCTCCAACGGGCTGACCGCTCCGAACGGTCCTTCGCAGCAGCGGGTCATCCGCGCCGCGCTGGCCAACGCGGGCCTGCGACCGTCCGATGTGGACGCCGTTGAGGCGCACGGCACCGGGACTCCGCTGGGGGACCCGATCGAGGCGCAGGCGCTGCTGGCCACCTACGGCCAGGACCGCGAGGAGCCGCTGCTGCTGGGCTCCGTCAAGTCCAACATCGGGCACGGCCAGGCCGCGGCCGGTGTCGCCGGTGTCATCAAGATGGTGCTGTCCTTGCAGCACGGCATCCTGCCGCAGACCCTGCACGCCGAGGAGCGCTCCGCGCACATCGATTGGTCGGCCGGTGCCGTCGAGTTGGTGACCGAGCAGACCCCGTGGCCGGACCGCGGGCACCCGCGTCGCGGCGGCGTGTCCTCGTTCGGCATGAGCGGCACCAACGCGCACGTCGTGATCGAGCAGGGGCCCGACGCCGCTGCCGCCGCGTCTGTCGCTGGCGATGCTGTTGTGCCGTGGCCGGTGTCGGCTCGCACCGAGTCGGGACTCCAGGAGCAGATCGACCGCGTGCTGGCGCAGGTCGGCGACGAGCGGTCCGTGGACGTCGGCTACTCGCTGGCGACCAGCCGCGCCGCCTTCGAGCACCGCGCGGTGCTGATCGGTGATGTCCGCGTGGACGGCGTTGCCGATGTTGAGGGCAAGCGGGTGTTCGTGTTCCCGGGTCAGGGTTCGCAGTGGGTGGGCATGGCGACTGACTTGCTTGCTACGTCGACGGTTTTTGCTGAGCGGATGGCGGAGTGTGCTGCCGCGCTGGGTGAGTTCGTGGATTGGGATTTGTTCGAGTCGTTGAATGACGCGAAGGCGTTTGAGCGGGTCGATGTTGTGCAGCCGATGTCGTGGGCTGTGATGGTGTCGCTGGCTGAGGTGTGGCGTGCGCACGGCATTACGCCGGATGCTGTGGTGGGCCACTCGCAGGGTGAGATCGCGGCGGCCGCTGTTGCTGGCGCGCTGACCCTTCAGGACGCGGCTCGCGTGGTCACGTTGCGCAGCAAGGCCATCGCCGACGAGCTGGCCGGTCGCGGCGGCATGGTGTCGATCAACCTGCCGTTGGCCGAGGTCGAGCCGTTGCTGAGCGACAAGGTCAGCATCGCGGCGTTCAACGGTCCGTCCTCGATCGTCGTGGCTGGTGACCCGGCGGCGCTGGACGAGTTGGTGGCCACGCACGAGCGGGCTCGCAAGATCCCGGTGGACTACGCCTCGCACACCGCTCACGTGGAGCTGATCGAGGACAGGCTGCGTGAAGTACTCGCCCCGATCCAGCCCCGCACCGCTGGCATCCCGTTCTTCAGCACGGTGACGGGGGAGTGGCTCGAAACGTCCACAATGGACGCGGGCTACTGGTACACCAACCTGCGGCAGACGGTGCAGTTCGAGACCGCGATCCGCGGACTGGCCGAGAGTGGGCACACGGCGTTCATCGAGGTGTCCTCCCACCCCGTGCTGACCATCGGCCTCCAGGACGTCGTGGACGGCGCCGTGGTGGGCACCTTGCGGCGCAACGAGGGCACGTTGCCCCGGTTCTACGCCTCGTTGGCGGAGCTGTGGGTACGGGGTGTGGAGCCGGACTGGTCGGCGGTGTTCCCGGCCGACGCACGGCGCGTCGACCTGCCGACCTACGCCTTCCAGCGGCAGCGCTACTGGTTGGAACTGGCCAAGCCCGAGGCCGCCGCGGACCCGGTGGACGCCGCGTTCTGGGAGGCCGTGGAGAACGGGGACCTGGGCACGCTGGGCCTGGACGACGACGTGCTCACCGGGGCCCTGCCCGCCCTGTCGAGCTGGCGACGCCAGCAGCGCCAACAGTCCACTGTCGACAGTTGGCGGTACCGCATCGCGTGGAAGCCGGTGACTCTGTCGGCTGGCACGCTGAACGGGACCTGGCTGATCGTGGCGCCGGAGGGCGCGGACACGAGCCTGCTCGACGGCAGCGGGGCCGAGGTGCTGGTCAACGCGCCGCTGGAGGGCCTGGACCTGGCTGGCGTGCTGTCCCTGCACGAGGATCCGATCGCCACGCTCAAGCTCGTGCAGGCCCTGGAGGCCGCCGACATCCAGGCCCCGCTGTGGATCGCGACCAGGGGGGCGGTCAGCACCGGCCGCGCCGACTCGGTCGTCGACCCGGCCAAGGCGCAGGTGTGGGGCCTGGGCCGGATCATCGGCCTGGAGCAGCCCCAGCGCTGGGGTGGCCTGATCGACCTCCCGGAGGCCCTGGACCAGCGGGCAACCGCCCGGCTGTGGTCGATCCTCACCGGGGACGAGGACCAGGTTGCCTTGCGCGCCAACGGGGTGCTGGCCCGTCGGCTCGTGCATGCCCCGCTGGGCGCCCGGACAGCGAGCGAGTGGACCCCGCGCGGCACCGTGCTGATCACTGGTGGCACCGGGGCGATCGGCGGGCACGTCGCGCGCTGGCTCGCCCGCGCCGGGGCCGGGCACCTCGTGCTGACCAGCCGCCGCGGCCGTGAGTCCGCTGGTGCCGCCGAGCTGGAGGCGGAGCTGACCGCGCTCGGTGCGCGCGTGACGATCGCCGCCTGCGACGTGGCCGACCGCGCATCCCTTGCGGCACTGCTGAACTCCCTGGACGAGCCGGTCCGCGCCGTGATGCATGCGGCGGGCGTGGTGCACGTCACGCAGATCGCCGACACGACCCCCGAGCAGTTCGAGGAGTACGTGGCCGCGAAGGTCGACGGGGCGATCAACCTCGACGAGTTGCTGGCGGACAACGAACTTGACGCGTTCGTGCTGTTCTCCTCCAACGCGGGTGTCTGGGGCAGCGGGGGCCAGGGCGCCTACGCGGCGGGCAACGCCTTCCTCGACGCGCTGGCCGAGGTGCGCCGGGCACGCGGCGTGCCGGCGACCTCCGTGGCCTGGGGCGCCTGGGCGGGCAGCGGGCTGGCGGCCACCGACGTGGCCGAGGAGCACCTGAGCCGCCGCGGCATCCGTGGCATGGACCCGGATCTGGCCGTCACCGCGCTGCGTCAGGCGATCGACCACGACGAGACGTTCCTCGCCGTGGCCGACGTGGACTGGGAGCGGTTCGTGCCGAGCTTCGCGGCGGCACGCAAGCGCCCGCTGCTCGACGAGCTGCCCGAGGCACGCCGGGTGCTGGATGCGGAACCGGCCGTGGCGGAGGAGTCCGGGCTGCGCGGTCGGCTGGCGGGCCTGTCGGCCGCCGAGCGCGACCGCGAGCTGCTGGCGATCGTGCGCGGGCAGGCCGCGGCCGTGCTGGCGCTGCCGAACGCGGAATCCGTTGCCGAGCAAAGGGCTTTCCGCGAGCTGGGCTTCGACTCGCTGACCGCCGTGGAACTGCGCAACCGGCTCACCGCGGCCACCGGGTTGAGGCTGCCCACCACGCTGGCCTTCGACTTCCCCACGCCCAAGGCGCTGGCCGAGCACCTGCGCGCCGAGCTGTTCGGCGCCGAGCAGACCACGACCCAGGTCGTCGCGGCGGCTGCCGCCAGCGACGAGCCGCTGGCGATCATCGCCATGAGCTGCCGGTTCCCTGGTGAGGTGCGGACCCCGGAGGACCTGTGGCGACTGGTGTCCGAGGGCACCGACGCGCTGTCCGCGTTCCCCACCGACCGCTCCTGGGACATCGACAACCTCAACGGCAACTACGCCCACGCGGGCGGATTCGTCTACGACGCGGCGGAGTTCGACCCGGCCTTCTTTGGCATCTCCCCGCGTGAGGCGCTGGCGATGGACCCGCAGCAGCGGCTGTTGCTGGAGACCTCCTGGGAGGCCTTCGAGCGCGCGGGCATCGACCCGCACAGCATGAAGGGCAGCCACACCGGCGTCTTCGTCGGCTGCGCGACCCAGGGCTACGGCGGTGGTCTGGTCGACCCGGCCGAGGAGGTGCAGGGGCACCTGCTGACGGGCAGCTCCGGCGCCGTGGTCTCCGGCCGCGTCGCCTACACGCTGGGCCTTGAGGGCCCCGCCGTCACCGTGGACACGGCCTGCTCCTCCTCGCTGGTGGCACTGCACCTGGCGGCGCAGTCACTGCGCTCCGGGGAGAGCACCCTGGCGCTGGCCGGTGGTGTCAGCGTCATGGTCACGCCGGGCGCCTTCGCCGAGTTCGGCAGGCAGGGCGGCATGGCCGAGGACGGCCGGTGCAAGGCCTTCTCCGAGGACGCCGACGGCACCGGTTGGGGCGAGGGCATCGGCGTGGTGCTGCTGGCCAGGCTGTCCGACGCCCAGCGCCTCGGCTACCCGGTGCTGGCCCTGCTGCGCGGCTCGGCCGTGAACCAGGACGGCGCCTCCAACGGCCTGAGCGCGCCGAACGGTCCTTCGCAGCAGCGGGTCATCCGCGCCGCACTGGCCAACGCAGGTCTGCAACCGTCCGATGTGGACGCTGTCGAGGCGCACGGCACCGGCACCGCCCTCGGTGACCCGATCGAGGCGCAGGCCTTGCTGGCCACCTACGGCCAGGACCGGTCCGAGCCGCTGTGGATCGGTTCGATCAAGTCCAACATCGGCCACACCCAGTCCGCCGCGGGCGTCGCGGGCGTGATCAAGATGGTGCAGGCGCTCAACCACGAGCTGCTGCCCCGCACCCTGCACGTCAGCGAGCCGACCTCGCACGTGGACTGGACGCGCGGGGACGTGCGGCTGCTCACCGACGAGGTGCCGTGGCGGCAGAACGGTCACCCGCGCCGTGCGGGCGTCTCGGCCTTCGGGGTCAGCGGCACCAACGCGCACGTCATCATCGAGCAGGCTCCGGTCGTCGAGCAGGCCACGACGGTCAGCGGTGAGCTGCCGATCGTGCCGCTGGTCGTGTCAGCGCGCAGCGAGGAGGCTCTGCGGGAGCAGGTCGCCCAGGTGCGGGCCGTGGACGCCGCACTGGTCGACCTCGGCTACTCGCTGGCCACCTCACGTGCCCTGCTCGAGCACCGGACTGTCCTGTTCGGACAGAACGAGGTGACCGGGCTCGCCGGTTCCGGGCTGACCGCGTTCCTGTTCTCTGGTCAGGGTTCGCAGCGTGCGGGGATGGGGCGTGGGTTGTACGAGGCGTTCCCGGTGTTCGCGGATGCCTTGGATGCTGTGTTGGCTCACTTTGATCTGCCTCTGCGTGAGGTGATGTTCGGTGAGTCGGATCTGTTGAACCAGACTGAGTACACGCAGGCTGCGTTGTTCGCGATTGAGGTGGCGCTGTATCGCCTTGCGGAGTCGTTTGGTGTTACGCCGGACTATGTGATCGGGCATTCGATTGGTGAGTTGGCGGCTGCTCATGTGGCGGGCGTTCTTTCGTTGGAGGATGCGGCTCGCTTGGTGGCGGCTCGTGGTCGGTTGATGGGTGCGTTGCCCAGTGGTGGGGCGATGATCGCGATCCAGGCGACTGAGGACGAGGTGCTGCCGCATCTGAGTGACCGGGTGTCGATCGCGGCGATCAACGGTCCGGACTCGGTCGTGGTCTCTGGTGAGGTGGACGCGGTTGAGACCGTGGTCGCAAACTTCACCGACCGCAAGACCCGGCGCCTGACTGTCAGCCACGCGTTCCACTCCCCGTTGATGGACCCGATGTTGGCGGAGTTCGGGCGCATCGCCGCCGAGTTGTCCTACAGCGAGCCGCAGATCCCGGTGGTGGGTAACACCGAGGGTGATCCGACCACTGCTGAGTACTGGGTGCGGCACGTGCGTGAGGCTGTGCGGTTCCACCAGGGCGTGCAGTACTTGGAAGAGCAGGGCGTTACGCGGTTCTTGGAGTTGGGGCCGGACGGTGTGCTTTCCGCGATGGTCTCGAATGGCGTGGCTGTTCCCGCGTTGCGTAAGAACCGTGACGAGTCCACGGCGTTCGTGACGGCTTTGGCCACGCTGCACGTCAACGGCGTCCCGGTCGACTGGGCGCGCTACTTCGACGGCACCGGTGCACGCCGTGTGGACCTGCCGACCTACCCGTTCCAGCGACAGCGCTACTGGCTGGACAGCACCCCCGGCTCTGGCGATGCGAGCGGCCTGGGCCTGACCGCGACCGACCACCCGCTGCTGGGTGCCGCCGTGGCGTTGGCCGACTCCGACGGGGTCGTGTTCACCGGCCGACTCTCCACGCAGACCCAGCCCTGGCTCGCCGACCACTCGATCATGGGCAGCATCCTGTTCCCCGGCACCGGCTTCCTGGAGTTGGCGGTCCGCGCCGGTGACCAGGTGGGCTGCGGGCAGGTGGAGGAGCTGACCCTGGCAGCGCCGCTGGTGCTGCCGGAACGCGGCGGGGTCCAGGTCCAACTCGTGCTCGGCGGTCCCGACGAGTCCGGGACCCGGCCGATCACCGTGCACTCCCGCCCGGCCGAGGACCAGCCGTGGACCCTGCACGCCAGCGGCACGCTCGCCCCGGAGCCGGTAGCGCCCACCGAGCAGCTCACCGTGTGGCCGCCCGCGGGCGCCGAGCCGATCGAGGTCGGCGACTTCTACGACCGCCCGGGCAGCGTGGGTTACGGCCCCGCCTTCCGCGGACTGCGGTCCGCTTGGCGCAGCGGAGACGACGTGCTCGCCGAGGTCGAACTGTCAAGCGGACTCCAGTCCGTCAACTTCGGCCTGCACCCGGCCCTGCTGGACGCCGCACTCCAGGCACTGGTGTTCGTGCCGCTGGAGGGCGGTGACCGGCCCAGGCTGCCGTTCTCGTGGACCGGTGCCTCGCTGCACGCCACCGGCGCCACCACCCTGCGGGTCAGGCTGGCCAAGACCGGCGACGAGACGCTCGCGCTGACCGTCTGCGACGCCGCGGGCCAGCCCGTGGCCACCGTGGAGTCACTGGTGCTCCGCGAGGTCACCAGCATCCAGACCGCGCAGCGCGACTCGCTCTACCGGGTCGACTGGACCGCGCTGCCCGTGGCGGCGGCGGAGCCCACCGCGGGCTGGACCGTGCTCGGCCACGACAACCTCAAGCTGGCCGCCGCACTCGGCATCGACTCCGCCGCCGACCTCGCCGAGGTCACCGCGGACACCGTGCTGCTGCCGCTGGTGGCCAACGGCGAGGCCACCGGCCACCTGGCCACGGATGTGCGGACCAAGATCCACGCCGTGCTGGACCTGGTGCAGACCTGGCTGGCCGAGCAGCGGTTCGCCGAGTCCAAGCTGGTGTTCGTCACGCGCCGCGCCGTCGGCGAGGACATCCGCGACCTGGCCTACGCCCCGCTGTGGGGCCTGATCCGTTCCGCCCAGTCGGAGAACCCGGACCGGTTCCTGCTGGTCGACGTGGACGACGAGCAGTCCTCCGTGGAGGCGCTGCCGGGTGCTGTCGCGGCGGGCGAGCCACAGGTGCTCATCCGCGACGGCGTGGTGCACGCGGGCCGCCTGGCCCGGGTCGCCACCGGCAACCTCACCGTGCCCGAGCACGGGGCGTGGCGGCTGGACTCCACCGACAAGGGCAGCCTGGACAACCTGCGCTTCCTGCCCGCGCCCGAGGCGGAGGCGCCGCTGGCCCCCGGCCACGTGCGGGTGTCGGTCCGTGCTTCCGGCCTGAACTTCCGCGACGTGCTCAACGCGCTGGGCATGTACCCGGGCGAGGCGGGGCCGATGGGCCTGGAGGCCGCGGGTGTGATCACCGAGGTGGCCGCCGACGTCACCGACCTGGCCCCCGGCGACCGCGTCATGGGCATGGTCAGCGGCGGGTTCGGCCCGCTGGTGACCGTGGACCGGCGCGCGGTCGTGCGCATGCCGCGGGGCTGGTCGTTCACCGAGGCCGCCTCGGCGCCGATCGCCTTCCTGACCGCCTACTTCGCCCTGGTCGACCTCGCCGGGCTCAAGCGCGGCGAGTCGATCCTGGTGCACTCGGCGGCCGGTGGTGTGGGCATGGCTGCCGTGCAGATCGCCCAGCACCTCGGTGCCACCGTGTACGGCACGGCGAGTGCGGGCAAGTGGGACGCCGTGCGGGCATTGGGCGTGAGGTCTGAGCATCTTGCGTCCTCACGAACTTTGGAATTTGAGCAGCAGTTCGCCGCTGGCGTGGACGTGGTGCTCAACTCCCTGGCCGGTGACTTCATCGATGCCTCGTTGCGGCTGCTCAAGCCGGGTGGCCGGTTCATCGAGATGGGCAAGACCGACCTGCGCGACCCGGCAGGGGTGGCCTACCGGTCCTTCGACCTGGGCGATGCCGGGACCGACCGGATCGGCGAGATCCTCACCGAGATCCTGGAGCTGTTGGAGAGCGGTGCTCTCAAGCCGCTACCGGTGCTCTCGTGGGACGTGCGTCGTGCGCCGGAGGCGTTCCGGTTCGTCAGCCAGGCCAAGCACGCGGGCAAGGTCGTGCTGACCATGCCCGTGCCGCTGGACCCGAACGGGACCGTGCTGGTCACGGGCGGTACCGGCGGGCTGGGCGCCGAGGTGGCCCGCCACCTGGTCACCGAGCACGGGGCACGCGACCTGCTGCTGCTCAGCCGCCGCGGATCCGCCCCCGAGCTGGCCGCCGAACTCACCGAGCTCGGCGCCACCGTGCGCATCGCGGCCTGCGACGTGGCAGACCGGGACGCACTGGCCGCCGTGCTGGACGGCGTGCGGCTCACCGGGGTGGTGCACACGGCCGGTGTCGTGGACGACGGCGTGATCGTGGCCCTGGACGGGCAGCGGGTGGACAAGGTGCTGCGGCCCAAGGTCGACGCCGTGGTCAACCTGCACGAACTCACCGCGGGCGCCGATCTGTCCATGTTCGTGACGTTCTCCTCCGCGGCCGGTGTGCTGGGCAACGCGGGGCAGAGCAACTACGCGGCGGCCAACGTGTTCCTGGACGCCTTCGCCCAGCACCGCAGGGCACAGGGCCTGCCCGCGACCTCGCTGGCCTGGGGCCCGTGGGCCGAGGCGGGCATGGCCACGGCGCTCACCGAGGGCGACATGCAGCGCATGGCCCGCTCGGGTGTGGAGGCGTTCAGCACCGCTGACGGCCTGAAGCTGTTCGACACCGCACGCCACGGCTACGAGCCCGTGGTCGTGCCGATCCGGCTGAACACCGCACGGCTGCGTGGCGGCACTGTCGCCCCGATGCTGCGTGGCCTGGTCAGCGGCACAGCCACCGCCACGCGGCGCACGGCCAGCAGTGCGGCCGGGACCTCGCTACGCGAAAGGCTCGCCGCGACGGCCGTGGCCGAGCAGGAGCAGCTGCTGCTCGACGTGGTGCGTGCGGAGGCAGCGGCCGTGCTCGGCTACGGCTCGCCCGAGGCCGTACCGGCCGAGCGCGGGTTCATGGAGCTGGGCTTCGACTCGCTGACCGCGGTGGAGCTGCGCAACCGGCTGAGCACCCTCACCGAGCTGCGGCTGCCCGCCACCACCCTGTTCGACTACCCGACCCCCACCGCCCTGGCCGGGCACCTGTTCGGGGAGCTGGGCGGGGCCGTGGACGCCGACCAGGCCCTGCTGGGGGAGCTGGACCGGATCGACGCCGCGATTTCAGCAGTTTCCCCAGAGGATGACGCCCACGCCATGATCACCGCCCGTCTTCGGACCATGCTGGCCAGGTTGACCGAGGTCGCGGAGCGGAAGGACGGTGCCACTGCGGCCGACAAGCTGGAGGGCGCCACCACCGACGAGCTCTTCGACTTCATCGACAGGGAGTTCGGATGACCCCGCGTTAGGGCCAGCGCGGGTTCGTCCCACGGCCGACGCGACACAGGGGAATATCGGATGTCGAACGAGGAAAAGCTGGTCGGCTACCTCAAGCGGGTCACCGCGGACCTGCACGAGACCCGCGAACGGTTGCGCGAGCTGGAGGCGGGCGAGCGGGAGCCGATCGCGATCGTCGGCATGGGCTGCCGGTTCCCGGGCGGCGTTCGCACCCCCGAGGACCTGTGGCGGCTGGTGTCCGAGGGCACCGACGCGATCACCCCGTTCCCGGCCGACCGCGGCTGGGACCTGGACGCCGTCTACGACCCGGACCGCTCGCGCACCGGCACCAGCTATGCCTGTGAGGGCGGCTTCGTGCACGACGCGGCCGAGTTCGACCCGGCCTTCTTCGGCATCTCGCCTCGCGAGGCCCTGGCGATGGACCCGCAGCAGCGGCTGTTGCTGGAGACCTCCTGGGAGGCGCTGGAGCGGGCCGGGATCTCGCCGAACTCCCTGCGCGGCAGCCGGACCGGCGTGTTCGTCGGCATGATGTACCAGGACTACGCCAGCCGGCTCGCGGTGGTCCCCGACGACGTCGAGGGCCACCTGGGCAACGGCAACTCGCCCAGCATCGCCTCCGGCCGGGTCGCCTACACGCTGGGCCTGGAGGGCCCGGCGATCACCGTGGACACGGCCTGCTCCTCCTCGCTGGTCGCACTGCACTGGGCCGTGCGCGCGTTGCGCGCGGGGGAGTGCACGCTGGCGCTGGCCGGTGGCGTCACCGTCATGTCCACTCCCGGCGCCTTCGTCGAGTTCAGCCGCCAGGGCGGGCTCTCGCCCGACGGCCGCTGCAAGCCCTTCTCCGCCGCCGCCAATGGCACCGGCTGGGGCGAGGGCGTGGGCATGTTGCTGGTGGAGAAGCTCTCCGACGCGCAACGGCTTGGCCATCCGGTGCTGGCCGTGGTGCGCGGCTCCGCGGTCAACCAGGACGGCGCCAGCAGCGGCCTGACCGCCCCGAACGGCCCGTCCCAGCAGCGCGTGATCCGCCAGGCCCTGGACGACGCACGCCTCGCACTGTCCGATGTGGACGTGGTCGAGGCGCACGGCACCGGCACCAAGCTCGGCGACCCCATCGAGGCGCAGGCCCTGCTCGCCACCTACGGCAAGGACCGGGCCAAGCCGCTGTGGCTGGGGTCGATCAAGTCCAACATCGGGCACACCCAGGCCGCGGCCGGTGTGGCCGGTGTCATCAAGATGGTCATGGCCATGCGGCACCGCAGCCTGCCGAAGACCCTGCACGCCGAGGAGGCCACCCAGCACGTGGACTGGTCCTCCGGCGGGGTCAAGCTGCTGACCTCCGCCGTGCCGTGGGACAGCGAGGTGCGCCGCGCCGGTGTGTCCTCCTTCGGCGTGAGCGGTACCAACGCGCACGTCATCCTCGAGCAGCCGCCCGCCGCTGCCGCGGAAACCCCTGCCGGTACCGGCCTTCCGGTCGTCCCGTGGCTGATCTCCGCCCGCAGTGAGCAAGCCCTGCAGGCCCAGGCCCAGGGCATCCAGTCCGTTGTGGACGTTCCCGCGCTGGACATCGGCTACTCACTGGCGAGCGGCCGTTCCTCCTTCGAGCACCGCGCGGTGATGTTCGACGGGACCTCGGTCACCGGGGTCACCGGTTCGGGCAAGCTGGCGCTGCTGTTCTCCGGCCAGGGCTCGCAGCGCGCGGGCATGGGCCGTGAGCTGTACGCGGCGTTCCCGAGGTTCGCCGAGGCCTTGGACGAGGTGTTCGCGCACCTGAACCCAGGTCTGAAGGACTTGATGTTCGGCGACTCGGAAGCGTTGCACCGCACCGAGCACACCCAGCCCGCGCTGTTCGCCATCGAGGTCGCACTGTACCGGCTCGTGGAGTCCTGGGGCGTCAAGCCCGACTTCCTGGTCGGCCACTCGATCGGCGAGCTGGCAGCCGCCCACGTCGCCGGGGTTCTGTCCCTTGAGGACGCCTGCAAGCTCGTGACGGCACGCGGCAAGCTGATGGGTGCGCTGCCCACCGGCGGGGCGATGATCGCCATCCAGGCGACCGAGGACGAGGTGGCCCCGCACCTGACCGACCGGGTGTCGATCGCCGCGATCAACGGCCCGGACTCCGTTGTGGTGTCGGGGGACGAGGACGCGGCGCAAGCGATTGCGGACCAGTTCGCGGACCGCAAGACGCGGCGCCTGACGGTCAGCCACGCGTTCCACTCGCCGCGCATGGACGCCATGCTGGACGAGTTCCGCGCGGTGGCGGCAAGTCTGACCTACTCCGCGCCCACGGTCCGCGTCGTGTCCAATGTGACTGGTTCGCTCGCCACCGAGCTGGGCACGGCTGAGTACTGGGTGCGGCACGTGCGTGAGGCCGTGCGCTTCCACCAGGGCGTGCAGTACCTGGAGCAGCAGGGCGTCACGCGTTTCCTGGAGCTCGGGCCGGACGGCGTGCTGTCGGCGATGGTGTCCAGCGGTGTCGCGGTGCCCGCGCTGCGCAAGAACCGCGAGGAGCCCACCGCGCTGGTCACTGCGCTGGCGACCCTGCACGTCAACGGCGTGTCCATCGACTGGACCAAGTACTTCGCGGGCAGCGGCGCGCGCCGCGTCGACCTGCCGACCTACCCGTTCCAGCGGCAGCGGTACTGGCTGGAGGCCGGTGAGCCACTGCCTGCGGCCAGCGAGGACAGCGGCTTCTGGGAGGCCGTGGAGCGCGGTGATTTCGACGCGCTCGGCGTGAGTGGTGACGCCCCGCTGCGCGAGGTGCTGCCCGCGTTGACCACCTGGCGGCGGCAACGCGGCGATCAGTCGACTGTGGACAGTTGGCGGTACCGCGCCGTGTGGAAGCCGATCGTCGGCGTGCCCAACCGCGAGCTGACCGGCACCTGGCTGGTGCTCGCGACGGCTGAGGACGAACTGGTCGGCGCGCTCGGCACCGACGTCGTGCGGATCGACCCCTCGGCCGACCGTGCGGAGCTGGCCGCCCAGCTGCGGGAGATCACCGAACCGATCTCCGGCGTGCTGTCCGTGTCCGACGCACAGGAATCGCTGGCGGCCATCCAGGCCCTGGGCGACGCGGGCATCGCGGCGCCGTTGTGGTGCGTCACCCGCGGCGCCGTGGCAATCGGCCGCACCGACCCGCTGAGCCGTCCTGACCTGTCCACGGTGTGGGGGCTCGGGCGGGTCGCCGCCCTGGAGCACCCCGACCGCTGGGGCGGCCTGCTCGACCTGCCGGAGACGCTGGACACCCGTGCCGTGCAACGGGTCCGCGCCGTGCTGTCCGGTGTGGACGGTGAGAACGAGGTGGCCGTCCGCGCGGCTGGCGTGTTCGTCCGCAGGCTCGTGCGCGCCGGGTCCACCGCCGACCAGTGGAACCCGCGCGGCACCGTGTTGATCACCGGCGGCACCGGGGCGCTGGGCCGCCAGGTGGCTCGCTGGGCACTGGACAACGGCGCCGAGCACGTGGTGCTGATGAGCCGTCGCGGCGGGGAAGCACCCGAATTCGGCGACAGCGCAACGGTGATCGCCTGCGACGCGGCGGACCGCGACGCACTCGCCGCCGTGCTGGCCGACCTGGACCTGTCGGCCGTGGTGCACGCGGCCGGTGTGCTCGACGACGGCGTGCTGGACACCGTGACGCCCGAGCGCCTCGCGGCCGTCCTCAAGTCCAAGGTGGACTCCGCGCGGAACCTGCACGAGCTCACCGGTGACCTGGACGCCTTCGTGCTGTTCTCCTCGCTGGCGGGCACCATCGGCGCCGCCGGGCAGGGCAGCTACTCGGCCGCCAACGCCTTCCTGGACGCCCTGGCCGAGCAGCGCCGCGCCGAGGGCAAGCCCGCGACCTCCATCGCCTGGGGGCCGTGGGCCGACGCGGGCATGGCCGCCGAGGACACCGTGGCCGAGCGGATGCGTCGCGGCGGGATCTCCGCCATGGCACCGGCACTCGCGCTGCTGGCCCTGCGCCAGGCCAACGGTTGTGTGGCCGTGGCCGAGGTGGACTGGGACCGCTTCGCCGCGACCCGCACCGGGCCGCTGCTCAGTGAGCTGGCCGAGGTCCGCGAGCAGGCGCAGCCGGAGGGCTCGCTGGCCAGCCGGTTGGCCGGGTTGTCCGAACAGGCCCAGCTGAAGCTGTTGGTCGACGTGGTCCAGGCCGGGGCCGCCAGTGTGCTCGGCCACGCCAGCGCGGGCGCGGTCGAGGTGGACAAGCCCTTCCGCGACCTGGGTTTCGACTCGCTGACAGCCGTGGAACTGCGCAACTCCCTCGGCACGGCAACGGGTCTGTCGCTGCCCGCGACGATGGTCTTCGACTACCCGACCACTCAGGTGCTCGCCGAGCATCTGCACGCCGAACTCGTCGGCTCCGGGGCCACCGGCGGTGCGCTACCCGTGCTCGCCGCGGTCGCCGACGACCCGATCGTGATCGTCGGTATGAGCTGCCGCTTCCCCGGCGGGGTCGACTCGCCGGAATCCCTGTGGCAGCTGCTGATCAGCGGTGAGGACGCGGTCGCCGACTTCCCCGCCGACCGCGGCTGGGACCTCGCCTCGCTGTACGACCCGGAACCCGGGCGGCCCGGCAAGTCCTACGCCCGTGAGGGCGGTTTCCTCAGCGACATCGCGGAGTTCGACGCGGGCTTCTTCGGCATCTCGCCCCGTGAGGCCCTGGCGATGGACCCGCAGCAGCGGCTGTTGCTGGAGACCTCCTGGGAGGCACTGGAGCGCGCCGGGATCAACGCGAGCACCCTCAAGGGCAGCCCGGTCGGCGTGTTCATGGGCACCAACGGCCAGGACTACCCGCTGCTGCTGATGAACTCCGACGCGGACTCCGAGGGCCACGCGGGCACCGGCAACGCGGCCAGCGTCGTGTCCGGCCGCATCTCCTACGCGCTGGGCCTTGAGGGTCCAGCGGTCACTGTGGACACTGCCTGCTCGGCTTCCCTTGTGGCACTGCACCTCGCTGTGCAGGCGCTGCGTTCGGGCGAGTGCACCCTGGCGCTGGCCGGTGGTGCGACGATCATGTCCACCCCGAGCGCTTTCGTGGAGTTCAGCCGCCAGCGCGGACTCGCCACCGACGGCCGGTGCAAGGCGTTCTCCGAGGACGCCGACGGTACGGGCTGGGGCGAGGGTGTGGGCATGCTGCTGGTGGAGCGGCTGTCCGACGCGCAGCGCAACGGGCACCCGATCCTGGCTGTGGTCAAGGGTTCCGCGGTGAACCAGGACGGTGCGTCGAACGGTCTGACCGCTCCGAACGGTCCTTCGCAGCAGCGGGTGATCCGCCAGGCCCTGGCCAGTGCCGGTCTGCAACCGTCCGATGTGGACGCTGTCGAAGCGCACGGCACGGGCACCGCGCTGGGTGACCCGATCGAGGCGCAGGCGCTGTTGGCCACCTACGGCCAGGACCGTGCCGAACCGCTGTGGCTGGGGTCGATCAAGTCCAACATCGGCCACACGCAGGCCGCGGCCGGTGTTGCCGGTGTCATCAAGATGGTCCTCGCCGTGCAGAACGGCGTGCTGCCGCAGACCCTGCACGTCGGCAGCCCATCGTCGCATGTGGACTGGAGCGCGGGCCGGGTCGAGCTGCTGACCGAGCCGGTCACCTGGAACGCCGAGGTCCGGCGCGCCGGTGTGTCCTCGTTCGGCATGAGCGGCACCAACGCCCACGTCATCATCGAGCAGCCCCCCGCCGTGGAGATCGCCGAGCCGGAGCGCAAGCCGGTGCCGGTGGCCCCCTGGCTGGTGTCCGCTTCGAGTGAGGACGCGCTCCGTGCGCAGGCCGCCCGGCTGACCGAGCATGTCGCCGACCTGGACCCGGTGGACGTGGGCCACTCGCTGGCCGCGGGCCGGTCCTCCTTCGAGCGGCGTGCGGTCGCGCTGACCCCGGAGGCGCTGGGCGTGCTCGCGTCCGGCGGTACCTCGACGGACCTGGTCGAAGGCGTTGTCGGTGCTGGCCGGTTGGCGTTCTTGTTCTCTGGTCAGGGTTCGCAGCGTGCGGGTATGGGTCGTGAGTTGTATGAGGCGTTCCCGGTGTTCGCTGATGCCCTTGACGCTGTGTTGGCTCACTTTGATCTGCCTCTGCGTGAGGTGATGTTTGGTGAGTCGGAGCTGTTGAATCAGACTGAGTACACGCAGGCTGCGTTGTTTGCGGTTGAGGTGGCGCTGTATCGGCTTACGGAGTCGTTTGGCGTTACGCCGGATTACTTGATCGGGCATTCGATTGGTGAGCTGGCGGCTGCTCATGTGGCGGGTATTTTCTCGTTGGCGGATGCGGCTCGTTTGGTGGCGGCTCGTGGTCGGTTGATGGGTGCGCTGCCCAGCGGTGGCGCGATGATCGCGATCCAGGCGACCGAGGACGAGGTGCTGCCGCATCTGAGTGACCGGGTGTCGATCGCGGCGATCAACGGCGCCAACTCGGTGGTCGTGTCGGGTGATGAGGACGCGGCGCAAGCGGTTGCGGACCAGTTCACCGACCGCAAGACCCGGCGCCTGACTGTCAGCCACGCGTTCCACTCGCCGCTGATGGACCCGATGCTTGACGAGTTCCGCGCCGTCGCGTCGGAGCTGGTCTACTCCCAGCCGCAGATCCCGGTGGTGGGTAACACCGAGGGTGATCCGACCACTGCTGAGTACTGGGTGCGGCACGTGCGTGAGGCTGTGCGTTTCCACCAGGGCGTGCAGTACTTGGAAGAGCAGGGCGTTACGCGGTTCTTGGAGTTGGGGCCGGACGGTGTGCTTTCCGCGATGGTCTCGAACGGTGTGGCTGTTCCCGCGTTGCGTAAGAACCGTGACGAGTCCACGGCGTTCGTGACGGCTTTGGCCACGCTGCACGTCAACGGCGTCCCGGTCGACTGGGTGCACTACTACGCGGGTACCGGCGCCCAGCGCGTGGACCTGCCCACCTACGCCTTCCAGCGCCGACGCTTCTGGCCGCAGGGCTCGCGCTCTGCCGATGCGAGCGGCCTGGGCCTGACCGCGACCGATCACCCGCTGCTGGGTGCCGCCGTGGCGTTGGCCGACTCCGACGGGGTCGTGTTCACCGGCCGACTGTCCGTGCAGACCCAGCCCTGGCTCGCCGACCACGCGGTGATGGGCAGCATCCTGTTCCCGGGCACCGGCTTCCTGGAGTTGGCGGTTCGCGCCGGTGACCAGGTGGGCTGCGGGCGGGTCGAGGAGCTGACCCTGGCGGCGGCCCTCGTGCTGCCCGAGCAGGGCGGAGTCCAGGTGCAGGTGGTTGTCGGCGGTGCCCAGGACTCGGGCATCCGGCCGGTCAGCGTGCACTCGCGTGCCGACGAGGACCAGCCCTGGGTGCTGCACGCCACCGGCTCGGTGGCACCGGCCGCCGAGGACAGCCCGGAGGCGCTGACCACCTGGCCGCCGGCCGGTGCCGAGGCCCTCAGCCTGGAGGGCTTCTACGAGGAACACGCCAGCAACGGGTTCGGCTACGGCCCCACCTTCCGCGGACTGCGGTCCGCTTGGCAGCTCGGCGCGGACATCTACGCCGAGCTCCAGCTGCCCGAGGAGCAGAACGGGACCGCGGTCCGGTTCGGTCTGCACCCGGCCCTGCTGGACGCGGCCCTGCACGCCATGGCCTTCGTGCCGCTGGACGGGGCCAGCAAGTCCTGGCTGCCGTTCTCCTGGAGCGAGGTGTCCCTGCACGCCAGCGGCGCCTCCTCGGTCCGGATCCGGCTGCGCCAGGCCGGGCCGGACTCGGTGGCGCTCACCGTGTGCGACGCCGAAGGCGCCCCGGTGGCCACGGTCGGCTCGCTCACCATGCGCGAGGTCACCGCCGACCAGGTGCGCGACACCCGCCCCGCACAGCACGACTCCCTGTTCCGGCTGGACTGGGCCAAGATCGCCCCCGGCCAGCGCTCGGGTACGGCAGTCGTGCTCGGTGCGGACGACCTGGGGCTGGGCATCGACACCGTGGCCGACCTGGCGCAGGCCAGCGCGGACACCGTGCTCGTGCCGGTGCTGCCCGGTGACGGCCAGCTCGCCGAGCAGGTGCGGCAGCAGATCCACGCCGCGCTGGACCTGGTGCAGACCTGGCTCGCCGAGGAGCGCGAGGCCAAGCTGGTGTTCGTCACGCGGTACGCCGCGGGCGAGGACCTGCACGACCTGGCCGCCGCCCCGCTGTGGGGCCTGATCCGCTCCGCGCAGTCGGAGAATCCCGGCCGCTTCCAGCTGATCGATCTGGACGGGGAGCAGTCCTCCGCCGACGTGCTGCTCGACGTGGTCGCCGCGGGCGAGTCGCAGGTGGTCATCCGGGACGGCGTTCCCAGCGCCGCAAGGCTCGCACGGGTCGGTGACACCGGGCTCGTGGTGCCGGAGCAGGGCGCCTGGCGGCTGGACTCCACCGACAAGGGCAGCCTGGACAAGCTGCGCTTCCTGCCCGCGCCCGAGGCGGAGGCCGAGCTGGCCCCCGGCCACGTGCGCATCGCCGTGCGCGCGGCGGGCGTCAACTTCCGTGACGTGCTCAACGCGCTGGGCATGTACCCGGGTGAGGCCGGTCCGATGGGCCTCGAAGGCTCCGGCGTGATCACCGAGGTGGCCGCCGACGTCACCGACCTGGCTCCCGGCGACCGGGTGATGGGCATCTTCAGCGGGGCCTTCGGGCCGCTCGCCGTCGCCGACCGCCGCATGGTGGTCCGGATGCCGCGCGGCTGGACCTTCGCCGAGGCCGCCTCCGCGCCCAACGTGTTCGTCACCGCCTACTACTCCCTGGTCGACCTCGCCGGGCTCAGGTCCGGTGAGTCGGTGCTGATCCACTCGGCGGCTGGTGGTGTGGGCATGGCTGCCGTGCAGATCGCCCAGCACCTCGGTGCCACGGTGTACGGCACGGCGAGTGCGGGCAAGTGGGATGCTGTTCGTGCTTTGGGCGTGAGGTCTGAGCATCTTGCGTCCTCACGAACTTTGGAATTTGAGCAGCAGTTCGCCGGTGGTGTGGACGTGGTGCTCAACTCCCTCGCGGGCGAGTTCATCGATGCCTCGTTGCGGCTTCTCAAGCCGGGTGGCCGGTTCATCGAGATGGGCAAGACCGACCTGCGCCAGCCCGAGGGTGTGGCGTACCGGTCCTTCGACCTGATCGAGGCCGGGCAGGACCGCATCGGCGAGATGCTGGTCGAAGTGCTGGCACTGCTGGAAAGCGGCGCGCTGCGCCCACACCCGACCGTCTCCTGGGACGTGCGTCGTGCGCCGGAGGCGTTCCGGTTCGTCAGCCAGGCCAAGCACGTGGGCAAGGTCGTGCTGACCATGCCCGTGCCGCTGGACCCGAACGGGACCGTGCTGGTCACCGGCGGAACCGGCGGGCTCGGCTCGAACGTGGCCAAGCACCTGGTCACCGAGCACGGCGTGAAGAACCTGCTGCTGCTCAGTCGCAGCGGATCCGCTCCCGAACTGGCCGCCGAGCTGGCGGAACTCGGTGCCACGGCGCGGATCGCGGCCTGCGACGTGGCCGACCGGGACGCACTGGCCGCGGTGCTGGACGGCGTGCGGCTCACCGGCGTGGTGCACACCGCGGGCATCGTGGACGACGGCGTGATCGCCTCGCTGGACCGCCAGCGGGTGGACAGGGTGCTGCGGCCCAAGGTCGACGCCGTGATCAACCTGCACGAACTCACCGCCGACGCCGACCTGTCGCTGTTCGTGCTGTTCTCCGGTGCGGCGGGCGTGTTCGGCGGCGCCGGGCAGGCCAACTACGCCGCCGCCAACGTGTTCCTGGACGCCTTCGCCCAGCACCGCAGAGCGCAGGGCCTGCCCGCGATGTCCCTGGCCTGGGGCGCGTGGGCACAGGGCGCGGGCATGACCAGCCACCTCACCGAGGCCGACATCTCGCGCATGGCCCGCTCCGGCATGCGGCCACTGTCCATGGTGGAGGGTCTGGGGCTGCTCGACGCGGTGCTGGGCAGGCACGAGCCCGCGCTGCTGCCGATGAACCTGGACACCAAGATCCTCGCCAAGCAGGGCAACGCCCTGTCCCCGCTGTTCCGCGGCCTGGTCAAGGCCCCGGCCCGCCGGGTGGCCAGTGCGGCCCAGGTCACCCGCAAGCTGGACGGCCTGTCCGAGCAGGCGCTGCTGGACCTGGTCCGCGAGCAGGTGGCCGCCGTGCTCGGGCACGGATCGGCCGAGGAGATCGAGCCGAGCCAGGCGTTCAACGCCCTGGGCTTCGACTCGCTGACCTCGGTGGAGCTGCGCAACCGGCTCAACGCCGCCACCGAGCTGCGGCTGCCCGCCACGCTGGTCTTCGACTACCCGACCCCGCAGTCGCTCGCGGGCTACCTGCTCGCCGAACTCGGTGGTGCGCAAGAGGAGTCGCAGGCGCTGGTCCCAGTGTCCGCTGTGGACGACGACCCGATCGTGATCGTCTCCATGAGCTGCCGCTACCCCGGCGGGGTCGACTCGCCGGAAGCGCTGTGGCAGTTGCTGGTCGACGGCCGTGACGGCATCGCCGACTTCCCCAGCGACCGGGGTTGGCCGCTGGACAGCATTTACGACAGCGACGCCAGCCAGACCGGCACCAGTTATGTGCGTGAAGGCGGCTTCGTCTACGACGCGGCGGAGTTCGACCCGGCCTTCTTCGGCATGAGCCCGCGCGAGGCACTGGCCACCGACCCGCAGCAGCGCCTGCTGTTGGAGACCTCGTGGGAGACCTTCGAGCGCGCGGGCATCGACCCGCACTCGCTCAAGGGCAGCCCGACCGGCGTGTTCGTCGGTGCGGCCTCCACCGGCTACGGCACCGGCCTCACCGAACTGCCCGAGGGCGTCGAAGGCCACATGCTCACCGGCAACTCCACGGCCGTGGCCTCCGGACGAGTGTCCTATGTGCTCGGTCTCAAGGGACCGGCCGTCACGATGGACACGGCCTGCTCCTCCTCACTGGTGGCGATGCACTGGGCGATCCAGGCGCTGCGCCGCGGCGAGTGCTCCATGGCGCTGGCCGGTGGTGTCACCGTCATGTCCACACCGGACATCTTCGTGGAGTTCAGCCGTCAGCGCGGACTCGCCGCCGACGGCCGCTGCAAGCCCTTCGCCGCGCAGGCCGACGGCACCGGCTGGGCCGAGGGCGTGGGCCTGGTGCTGCTGGAGCGGCAGTCCGACGCCGAGCGCAACGGACACCCGATCCTCGCCGTGGTGCGCGGATCGGCACTGAACCAGGACGGCGCCTCCAACGGCCTGACCGCCCCGAACGGCCCGTCCCAGCAGCAGGTGATCCGCCAGGCCCTGGCGGTCGCGGGCCTCGAACCGTCCGATGTGGACGCCATCGAGGCGCACGGCACCGGCACGACCCTCGGCGACCCGATCGAGGCGCAGGCCCTGCTCGCCACGTACGGCAAGGACCGCGAGCGGCCCCTGTGGCTGGGCTCGGTGAAGTCCAACATCGGCCACAGCCAGGCCGCCGCCGGTGTCGCGGGCGTCATCAAGATGGTGTTGGCACTGCGGAACGGCCTGTTGCCGAAGACCTTGTACGCCGAGGACGCCTCCCCGCACGTGGACTGGGAGTCCGGCAACGTGCGACTGCTCACCGAGGCCCGGCCCTGGGACGCCGAGGTGCGTCGCGCGGGCATCTCCTCGTTCGGCATCAGCGGCACCAACGCCCACGTGATCGTCGAGCAGGCACCGCACAGCGCCGAGGTCGAACCGGTGCGCGCAGAGGGCACGTTCCCGTGGGTGCTGTCGGCGAAGTCCGACGCCGCACTGAGGGAGCAGGCCAACCGCCTGCTGTCCCATGTGGACGCGAACCCGCAGTACTCGGCGGCCGACATCGCGCTGTCGCTGACCACGACGCGATCCGCGTTCGGGAGCCGTGCCGTTCTGGTCGGCGGCAACCGCGAGGAACTTGCCGCACTGGCTCAGGGCGAGGCCGCACCGGGTGTCGTGCGCGGCACGGCCCGTGACCGAGGCAAGCCGGTGTTCGTCTTCCCCGGCCAGGGCTCACAGTGGGTCGGCATGGCGCTGGAGCTGGCCGACACCTCGCCGGTGTTCCGCGAGCGGCTCGTGCAGTGCCAGCAGGCGCTGTCCCACTACGTGGACTGGGACCTGCTCGAGGTGCTGCGCGAGGAGTCGGCGTACGAGCGGGTCGACGTGGTGCAGCCCATGTCGTGGGCGGTCATGGTGTCGCTGGCGGCACTGTGGCGCTCGCACGGTGTCGAACCGGCAGCGGTGCTGGGTCACTCGCAGGGGGAGATCGCCGCGGCCTGCGTCGCGGGCGCACTGTCCATTGAGGATGCTGCGAAGGTCGTCACCCTGCGCAGCAAGGCCATCGCCGAGGTGCTGGCGGGCAAGGGCGGCATGGTGTCGGTGCCCCGTCCGCTGGCAGAGGTCGAGCCGCTGCTGGACGAGCGGATCTCCGTGGCCGCGGTCAACGGGCCGGAGTCCATCGTGGTCGCCGGTGACCCCGAGGCGCTGGATGAGCTGATCGCCCGGTGTGAGGCCGAAGGCGTTCGCGCGCGGCGTATCCCGGTGGACTACGCCTCGCACACCGCGCACGTGGACCTGATCGAGACCGAGCTGCACGAGGTGCTGGCCTCGGTCGTCTCGGTGCCCTCGCAGGTACCGATGTTCTCCACCGTGACGGCCGACTGGGCCGAGGGATCGCTGGACGCTGGCTACTGGTACCGGAACCTGCGCGGCACGGTGCGGTTCGAGGAGTCGGTGCGGGCGCTGATCGAACAGGGCCACGGCTACTTCATCGAGATCAGCTCGCACCCGGTGCTGGGCGCGCCGATCCAGACGATCATCGAGTCCACCGAGAGCGAGGCCGTGGTCACCGGCTCGCTGCGGCGCAACGAGGGAACCCTGCGGCGCTTGCTCACCTCGCTGGCCGAGGTGCACGTCAACGGGCTGGCCGTGGACTGGAGCCCGCTGCTGGACGGCTCCGGCGCGCGCAAGGTGCCGCTGCCGACCTACGCCTTCCAGCGCAAGCGGTACTGGCTGGACGAGGCGCCGGCCAAGCCGGCCGTGCTGGCCGCCGACGAGGTGGACGCCAAGTTCTGGGAGGCCGTGGAGCGCGAGGACCTGGAGTCGCTCGCGCACACCCTGGACGTGGCCGACCAGGACGCGCTGCGCTCGCTGCTGCCGAACCTGTCCACCTGGCGCCGCAACCGCAAGGACGAGTCCACACAGGACGCACTGCGCTACCAGGTGACGTGGAAGCCGCTGGGTGGCACGTCCTCTGCCGCGCTGACCGGGAACTGGCTCGTGGCCGTGCCCGCGGACCAGTCCGAACAGGACTGGGTGCGGGCCGCGATCGAGCTGCTCGCGGACCGGGGGGCGACCGTCACCCCGCTGCTGGTCGACCCGGCCACCGCGACGCGATCCGAACTGGCACAACAACTCCAGGAGCCGGTCGCGGGCATCCTGTCCCTGCTGGCCACCGATGAGCGGACCCACCCGGAGCACACGGCGGTGCCGCTGGGCTACGCCGCCACGGTCGCACTGGTGCAGGCCATGGCCGACGCCGGGGTGCGCGCCCCGTTGTGGTGCGTCACCCGGGGCGCGGTCTCGGTTGGCGCTGGTGATCGGCTCGCCAACCCCGTGCAGGCCCTGGTCTGGGGCCTGGGCCGGATCGCCGCGCTGGAAGCACCCGAGCGCTGGGGCGGTCTGATCGACCTGCCCGAGCTGGTCGACGAGCGGGCACTGTCCCGTTTGGTCAGTGCACTGGCCGGTGCAGGTGGTGAGGACCAGGTCGCGGTGCGGCCCTCCGGCACCTTCGGCAGGCGGCTGGCCCGCGCCCGCATCGCTGGTGCCCCGGCCAAGCGGCAGTGGAACCCCAGCGGTACCACGCTGATCACCGGCGGTACCGGGGCGCTGGGCGGGCACGTGGCCCGCTGGCTGGCCCGCTCCGGCGCCGAGCACCTGCTGCTGGTGAGCCGCAGCGGCGAGGCCGCACCGGGTGCGACCGAGCTGGTGGCCGAGCTCACCGAGCTGGGCGCACGGGTCACGCTCGCGGCCTGTGACATCACGGATCAGCAGGCGCTGCAAGGGGTGCTGGACGCGGTACCAGCCGAGTACCCGCTCACCGCGGTCATGCACACCGCTGCCGTCCTGGATGACACCACTGTGGACGGTCTGACCCCGGACAAGATCGATCGGGCGCTGCGGGCGAAGATGCGGGCGGCGATCAGCCTGCACGAGCTGACCCGCGAACTGGACCTGTCGGCGTTCGTGCTGTTCTCCTCCTTCGCGGGCACCTTCGGGGCCTCCGGACAGGGTAACTACGCGCCGGGCAACGCCTTCCTGGACGCGCTGGCCCAGCACCGCCGGGCCAACGGGCTCCCGGCGACCTCGATCGCGTGGGGCCCGTGGGGCGATGGCGGCATGGCCGAGCGCGGGCCGATCGGTGAGCTGCTGCGCAGGCACGGCGTACCGGCGGTGCCCGCCGACCGGGCGATCTCCGTGTTGCAGCAGGCACTCGACCACGACGAGACCTTCCTCGTGGTGGCCGACATCGAGTGGAAGCGGTTCTCCGTCGCCTACACCGCGACCCGGCTCAGCCCGTTCCTGGAGAACCTGATTGAGCGCGCCACCGCCGACTCGCCCGCCGAGGAGGCGCCCGCGCCGGACACCTTGGTGCAGCGGCTGTCCACGCTGCCCGAGGCGGAGCGGGAGCGGGAACTGCTCGACCTGGTGCGCAGCCACGTCGCCGTGGTGCTGGGGCACAGCTCCAGCGAGGAGGTCGACCCCAAGGGTGCCTTCAAGGAGCTGGGCTTCGACTCGGTGACCGCGGTCGAACTGCGCAACGGGCTGAACACCGCCACCGGGCTGAAGCTGCCCGCCACGCTGGTGTTCGACTACCCGAACTCCAGCGTGCTGGCCAGGCACCTGCGCGCGGAGCTGTTCGCAGAGCAGGTGGAACAGTCCGGTGTGGACGATGTCGAGGCGACCACCCGGCGTGCGCTCGCGCAGATCCCGCTGGACGCCCTGCGCGCGGCCGGTCTGCTGGAACCGTTGCTGCACCTGGCCAACGGTGGCCAGGCCGAGCGCGAGCAGGCCACCGAGGCGATCGACGAGATGGACGTGGACAGCCTGATGAAGCTGGTCAACGACGGGTTCGACGGCTGAGTGAAGTGCCCCGAGAAGGAGATCAGGTCATGACTGGTGCCGCCAACGACCAGGTCGTGCAGGCGCTGCGTTCGGCGGTCAAGCAGATCGAGTCGCTGCGCCAGCAGAACCGCGAACTGCACGAGGCCGCCAAGGAACCGGTGGCCATCGTGGGAATGGCCTGCCGCTACCCCGGCGGGGTGCACAGCCCCGAGCAGCTGTGGGACCTGGTCGCCGCGGGCGGTGATGCGATCACCGGCTTGCCGGTCAACCGCGGCTGGGACATGGACGGGCTGTACCACCCCGACCCCGACCACCCGGGCACCACGTACTCGGCCAAGGGCGGCTTCCTGCACGACGCGGGCGAGTTCGACGCGGGCTTCTTCGGCATCTCCCCGCGCGAGGCCCTGGCCATGGACGCCCAGCAGCGGCTGTTGCTGGAGACCTCCTGGGAGGCGCTGGAGCGGGCGGGCATCGACCCGGTCTCCTTGCAGGGCAGCAAGTCCGGCGTGTTCGTTGGCATGTCCTTCCACGACTACGGCGCCGACGCCGATCACGCGGCCGATGACACCGAAGGCCACTTGATCACCAGCAACGCGGGCAGCGTGGCCTCCGGCCGCATCGCCTACACGCTGGGCCTGGAGGGACCGGCCCTCACCATGGACACGGCCTGCTCCTCCTCACTGGTGGCGCTGCACCTGGCGTGCCAGTCGCTGCGCCAGCAGGAGTGCACGCTCGCCCTGGCCGGTGGTATCGCGGTGATGTCCACCCCCGGCGCGATCATCGGCTTCAGCCGCCAGCGCGGGCTGGCCGAGGACGGGCACTGCAAGGCCTTCTCCGACGAGGCCGACGGCATCGGCCTCGCCGAGGGCGTGGGAATGCTCGTGCTGGCAAGGCTTTCCGAGGCGCAGCGGCTGGGCTACCCGGTCCTGGCGGTGGTGCGGGGTTCCGCCGTGAACCAGGACGGCGCCTCGAACGGCCTGACCGCCCCGAACGGTCCGTCCCAGCAGCGGGTGATCCGCCAGGCGCTGAGCAACGCGAGCCTGTCCGCGGCCGAGATCGACGTGGTGGAGGCGCACGGCACCGGCACCTCGCTGGGCGACCCGATCGAGGCCCAGGCCCTGCTCACCACCTACGGCAAGGACCGCGAGCGGCCCCTGTGGCTGGGCTCGGTGAAGTCCAACATCGGCCACACGCAGGCGGCCTCCGGGGTCGCCGGGGTCATCAAGATCGTCGAGGCCATGCGGCACGGGGTGCTGCCGCCCACGCTCTACGCTGAGACCCCGTCCACCCACGTGGACTGGACCGCGGGTGATGTGCGGCTGCTGAACTCGGCCGTGCCGTGGACCGGTCCGAACCGCCGCGCGGGCGTGTCCTCCTTCGGCGTGAGCGGCACGAACGCGCACGCGATCATCGAGGAACCGCCGCAGGTCGAGGCGGCCGAGCCCGCCGAACACGAGGGCCCCACCCCGTGGGTGCTGTCCGCGCGGACGGCCAGTGCGCTGCGCGAGCAGGCGCAGCGGCTCCAGTCCGCCGTTGGCGACCTGCGGCCGGTGGATGTGGCCCACTCGCTGGCCACGACCCGCTCCACCTTCGAGCACCGCGCGGTCGTGCTGGCGCCCGAGGCGCTGGCCGCCCTCGCGGCGGGCGAGTCCGCGCAGGACCTGGTGTCCGGCGTGGCCGTCGAGGGGCGCACGGCCTTCCTGTTCTCCGGGCAGGGTGCGCAGCGCGCGGGCATGGGCCGTGAGCTCTACCAGGCTTTTCCAACGTTCGCTGGAGCTTTGGATGAGGTGCTGGCGCACTTCTCCAAGGATCTGAAGGACGTCATGTTCGGCGACTCCGAGTTGCTGGACCAGACCGAGTACACGCAGTGCGCCCTGTTCGCCTTCGAGGTCGCCCTGTATCGCCTAATCGAGTCGTTTGGCGTTACGGCGGACTACCTGGTGGGCCACTCCATCGGCGAGCTGGCCGCCGCACACGTGGCCGGGGTCTTCTCCCTGGCCGACGCCTGCCAACTGGTCGCCGCCCGCGGCCGGCTCATGCAGGCGTTGCCCACCGGCGGGGCCATGGTCGCCGTGCAGGCCACCGAGGAGGAGGTGTTGCCGCTGCTCAGCGAGGGCGTGTCGATCGCCGCGCTGAACGGCCCGACCTCCGTGGTGCTCTCCGGTGACGAGCAGGCCGTGCTGGCCGCCGTCGAGCAACTCGATCGAAAGTCTAGGCGTTTGCGGGTCAGTCATGCGTTTCACTCGCCCCGTATGGACGCGATGCTGGCTGAGTTCGCCGAGGTCGCGGAGGGACTGGAGTACGCCCCTCCGCGGCTGTCTGTCGTGTCCAACCTGACCGGCGCCCCCGCCCCTGACCTGGCAACTCCCGGCTACTGGGTGCGGCACGTGCGCGAGGCGGTCCGCTTCCACCAGGGCACGACCTGGCTGGCCGAGCACGGGGTGACCCGGTACCTGGAGATCGGCCCGACCAGCGTGCTCGCCGCCATGGCCGCCGCCTTCCTGCCCGAGGACAGCGTGGTCGTGCCCGCGCAGCGCAAGGACCGTGACGAGAGCACTGCTCTCGGTTTGGCCCTTGCCCAGCTGCACGTCTCGGGCGCCACCGTGGACTACGCGCGGTACATCGGTGCTGGTCAGCGCGTGGGCCTGCCGACCTACCCGTTCCAGCGCCAGTGGTACTGGCCGACCCCGGGCGGCGCGGGCGACGTGTCCACCGCCGGGTTGATCGCGGCCGACCACCCGCTGCTCGGCGCGGCCGTGCCCGTCGCCGACTCGGACGGCTACCTGCTCACCGGGCGCCTGTCGCTGCGGACCCACCCCTGGCTCGCCGACCACGAGGTGCTCGGCCGCGTCCTGCTGCCCGGCACGGCCTTCCTCGAACTGGCCGTGCGCGCCGCCGACCAGGTGGGCTGCGGGCTGGTGGAGGAGCTGACCCTGGCCGCGCCGATCGTGCTGCCCGAACAGGGCGCGCTCGTGCTCCAGGTGACGGTCGGCGCTCCCGACGCCACGGGCAACCGCCAGCTGGGCATCTACTCCCGCGCCGAGGGTGAGGACGTGCCCTGGACCCAGCACGCCACCGGCCTGCTCAGCCCCGGGCAGATTGACACCGAACCGCTGACCACCTGGCCGCCGACCGGCGCGCAGCCCGTGGACGTCAGCGAGTTCTACGACAACTACGCCGCCAGGGGCTACGCCTACGGCCCGCTGTTCCAGGGCTTGCGGGCCGCATGGCGGCAGGGTGAGGACGTCTACGCAGAGGTCAGCGTGCCGCAGAGCGCGGCTGCCCGGTTCGGCCTGCACCCGGCGCTGCTCGACGCGGCCGTGCAGTCCGTGGCGCTGCGGGCCGAGGACGGGTCCGCGCCCGCGAAGCTGCCGTTCTCCTGGAGCGGGGTGTCCCTGCACGCCAGCGGCGCGTCCAGCCTGCGCGTGAAGGTCTCGCTGACCGGGCCCGAAACCCTGTCGCTGACCGTGCACGACGAGTCCGGGCAGCCCGTGCTGACCGCGAACTCCTTGGTGCTGCGTGAGATCTCCACCGCCGAGCTGGCCCCGCTCTACCGGGTCGACTGGCCGGTGATCTCTGCTTCGGCCGCCGACACCGGGCACTGGGCGGTGGTCGGGGACGACCAGCTCAAGCTGGCCGTCGCGCTGTCCGCCGAGTCCTTCGCGGAACTGTCCGATGTGGACTCACTGCCGGACGTGGTACTCGTCGGCCTGACCGGTGACCTGCGCGGCAACGCCTACCGTGCGCTGGAGTTGGCCAAGGGCTTCCTGGCCGAGGAGAAGTTCGCCGAGGCCAAGCTGGTGTTCGTCACCAGGGGCGCCGCGGGCCCGGACCTCGCCGACCTGGACGCGGCGCCGGTGTGGGGCCTGATCCGCTCCGCCCAGTCGGAGAACCCGGACCGGTTCGTGCTCATCGACGTGGACGAGCCCGGTGCCGACGCGCTGCACGCGGCCATCGCCAGCGGTGAGCCGCAGGTTCTGGTCCGTGACGGCGTGCTGCACGCGGCCCGTCTGGTCCGCACCGAGGTGCCCGGCACGCGGTGGGAACCGCGCGGTACGGTGCTGATCACCGGTGCGAGCGGCACGATCGGCAGCCTGGTGGCACGTCACCTGGTCACCGAGCGCGGCGCGCGCAAGCTCGTGCTGGCCAGCCGTCGCGGCCCCGCACCGGAACTGGTCGCCGAGCTGACCGGGCTGGGCGCCGAGGTCGAGCCAGCCGCCTGCGACGTGGCGGTCCGCGAGCAGGTCGCCGACCTGCTGGACCGGGTCACCGACCTGGACGCGGTCGTGCACCTCGCGGGCACCCTGGACGACGGTGTGCTGACCTCGTTGACCCCGGAGCGGGTCGACACCGTGTTGCGCCCCAAGGCGGACGCGGCACTGCACCTGCACGAGCTGACCCGCGACCGCGAGCTGTCCGCGTTCGTGCTGTTCTCCTCGCTGGCGGGTACGACCGGCAGCCCCGGGCAGGGCAACTACGCGGCTGCCAACGCTTTCCTGGACGCCCTGGCCGTGCGACGCCGTGCCGAGGGGCTGCCCGCGGTGTCCCTGGCCTGGGGCATGTGGGCCGAGGACAGCAGCATGACCGAGCAGCTCAGCGAGGCCGACCGGTCCCGCATGCAGCGCGGCGGCGTGCTCCCGCTGTCCACTCAGGACGCTCTCGCCCTGTTCGACGCACTGTCCACTTCGGAGCACGCGACCCTGGTGCCCGCCAAGCTGGACACGACCGCGCTCAGCGGCTCCATGTTCCGTGGCCTGGTGCGCACGCCCGCCCGGCGTACGGCCACTGTGGACGGTTCGGGTGACCGGTTCCGCCGTGAGCTGGCCGCCAAGTCGCCCGCGGAGCGGGACAAGGCGCTGCTGGCCTTCGTCTGCGCGGAGGCCGCCGCCGTGCTCGGGTACGCCGAGTCCACGGCGGTGGAGGCCGGTCGCGGGTTCATGGACCTCGGGTTCGACTCGCTGACCGCGGTGGAGCTGCGCAACCGGCTCACCGCGGCCACCGGGCTGAAGCTCCCGGCGACGCTGCTGTTCGACTACCCGGCCCCCGGACCGCTGGCGAGGTTCCTCGCCGAGGGCCTGGCCGAGGACACCGGGGACGCCGTGCCCTCGGTGGCCGAGGAGCTCAGCCGGGTGGAGCTGGCGCTGCCGCGCATCGCCGAGGACGAGCAGGCCCGCACCGGGTTGGCGCGTCGGTTGCAGGAGTTGTTGGCACGACTGGGGGAGCACGAGGGCGACGCGGTCACCGACAAGATCGATTCGGCGACCGACGACGACCTGTTCGACTTCATCGACAACGAGCTCGGGATCTCCTGAGGGAGTGGGATGGATTGGCGATGAGTGACAGTGAGCAGAAGCTCAGGGACTACCTGAAGAAGGTGACGGCGGACCTCACCAGGACCCGCCAGCGCCTGCAGGAGGTCCAGTCCGCTGATCGCGAGCCGATCGCCATCGTCGGCATGAGCTGCCGCTACCCCGGCGGGGTCCGCTCCCCGCAGGACCTGTGGCGGCTCGTCTCGCAGGGCACTGACGCCGTCTCCTCCTTCCCCGAGGACCGGGGCTGGGACGTGGCCTCGCTCTACCACCCCGACCCCGACCACCAGGGCACGACCTACACCACGCAGGGCGGGTTCCTGCACGACGCGGCGCTGTTCGACCCGGAGTTCTTCGGGATGAGCCCGCGCGAGGCGATGGCCACCGACCCGCAGCAGCGGCTGCTGCTGGAGGCGTCCTGGGAGGCCTTCGAGCACGCCGGGATCGTGCCGGAGGCCGTGCGCGGCAGCCAGACCGGCGTGTTCGCCGGGGTGATGTACCACGACTACACCGCCCGCCTGGACAAGGTGCCGGAGGGCCTGGAGGGCTACCTCGGCAACGGCGGTGCGGCCAGCATCGCCTCCGGCCGCGTGGCCTACACCCTGGGCCTGGAAGGTCCTGCCGTCACGGTGGACACCGCCTGTTCGTCCTCTTTGGTCGCACTGCACTGGGCCGCGCAGGCCCTGCGCAAGGGGGAATGCACGCTGGCGCTGGCCGGTGGTGTGACGGTCATGTCCTCGCCGGGCACCTTCGTGGAGTTCAGCCGCCAGCGCGGGCTCGCCCGCGACGGGCGCTGCAAGTCCTTCTCCGACAACGCCGATGGCACCGGCTGGTCCGAGGGCGTCGGCATGCTGCTGCTGGAGCGCCTGTCCGACGCGCAGGCCAACGGGCACCGCGTGCTGGCGGTGATCCGCGGCTCGGCGATCAACCAGGACGGCGCCAGCAGCGGCCTGACCGCCCCGAACGGCCCCTCCCAGCAGCGGGTGATCCGCCAGGCCCTGGCCAGCGCCGGACTGGGTGTGGACGAGGTCGACGCGGTGGAGGCACACGGCACCGGCACCACCCTGGGCGACCCGATCGAGGCCCAGGCGCTGCTGGCCACCTACGGCCAGGACCGGCCCGCCGGCCTGCCGCTGCTGCTGGGCTCGGTGAAGTCCAACCTGGGCCACACGCAGGCCGCCTCCGGTGTGGCCGGGGTCATCAAGATGGTGCTGGCCATGCAGAACGGCGTGCTGCCCAAGACCCTGCACGTGGACACGCCTTCGTCCCATGTGGACTGGACGGCCGGTGACGTCCGGCTGCTCACCGACTCGCAGCCCTGGCCGGAGACCGGCCGTGCCCGCCGCGCCGGTGTCTCCTCCTTCGGTGTCAGCGGCACCAACGCGCACGTCATCGTGGAGCAGGCACCGCGGGTGGAGGCGGAGTCGGGCGCGGGCAGCCCGCTGCCGGTGCTGCCGCTCGTCTACTCCGGGCGCACCGCGGCGGCGTTGCGGGACCAGGCCGATCGACTGTCTGCTGTGGACGCTCCGCTGCTGGACCTGGGCTACTCGCTGGCCACCGGCCGGTCGGTGTTCGAGCACCGGGCCGTGGCTTTCGACGACTTCAGCCAGCCGGTGACGGGCGTGGCCACGCCTGGCCAGTTGGCGTTCCTGTTCTCCGGTCAGGGTTCGCAGCGCGCGGGCATGGGTCGTGGGCTGTACGAGGCTTTTCCCAAGTTCGCTGGATCTTTGGATGAGGTGCTGGCGCACTTTTCCAATGATCTGAAGGACGTCATGTTCGGCGACTCCGAGTTGCTGAACCGTACGGAGTACACGCAGCCTGCTCTGTTCGCGATCGAGGTGGCGCTGTATCGGCTTGTTGAATCGTTTGGCGTTACGCCGGACTACCTGATCGGTCACTCGATCGGTGAGTTGGCCGCTGCGCACGTTGCCGGGATCTTGTCGCTGGCCGATGCTGCCAAGCTCGTCGCGGCTCGTGGGCGTTTGATGGGTGCGCTGCCGACCGGTGGCGCGATGGTCGCGATTCAGGCGACTGAGGACGAGGTCGTTCCGCACCTGACCGACCGGGTGTCGATCGCCGCGATCAACGGCCCGGACTCGGTGGTTGTTTCTGGTACCGAGGACGCAGTTGAGACTGTGGTCTCACAGTTCACTGGCCGCAAAACCCGTCGTCTGACCGTCAGCCACGCGTTCCACTCCCCGCTGATGGACCCGATGCTGGAGGAGTTCCGCGCGGTCGCGTCCGCGCTGACCTATGCGCAGCCCAGCATCCCGGTGGTGGGCAACACCGAGGGTGACCCGACGACCCCTGAGTACTGGGTGCGGCACGTTCGTGAGGCCGTGCGGTTCCACGCGGGCGTCGAGCACCTGCGCAAGCAGGGCGTGACGAAGTTCCTGGAGCTCGGGCCGGACGGTGTGCTGTCGGCAATGGCTGAGGGCACGCCGACCCTGCGCAAGGACCGCGACGAGCCGACCACGCTGCTCACCGCGCTGGCGACCATGTTCGTCAACGGTGTGCGAGTGGACTGGGCGCGCTACTACGAGGGCAGCGGCGCCAGCCGTGTCGACCTGCCGACCTACGCCTTCCAGTACGAGCGGTACTGGCTCAAGCTGGACCGCTCCGCGGGCGACCCGTCCAGCCTCGGGCTCACTGCCGCGAACCACCCGCTGCTCGGGGCGGCGATCGGGCTCGCCGACAGCGACGGCTTCGTGTTCACCGGCCACCTGTCCCTGCGCACCCACCCCTGGCTGGCCGACCACCAGGTGCTCGGCAGCGCCCTGCTGCCCGGGACCGCCCTGGTGGAGTTGGCGATCCGGGCCGGTGACGAGGTCGGCTGCGACCACGTCGAGGAGTTGACCATCGCTGCCCCGCTGGTGCTGCCCGAGCAGGGCGGCATGCAGGTGCAGGTCACCGTCGGCGCCCGCGAGGACTCGGGCCGCCGGTCGGTCAGCGTGCACTCGCGCACCGCTGAGGACTGGACCCTGCACGCGGTCGGCACGCTCGGCCTCGCGGACGAGCACGCCGAGACCTTGGCCCAGTGGCCGCCAGCTGACGCGGAACCCGTTGACATCACAGGTTTCTACGAGGGCAGCTCGGCCTTCGGCTACGGCCCGGCGTTCCAGGGCCTGCGCGCCGCGTGGCGGTCCGGCGAGGTGGTCTACGCCGAGGTCAGCCTGCCCGAGGACCTCGCCGCCGAGGCGGGCCGGTTCGGCATCCACCCGGCGCTGTTCGACGCCGCCCTGCACGCCAACGGCATCCTCAACGCGGACGGCCCCGCCGCTCTGCCGTTCTCCTGGTCGGCGGTGTCCCTGCACGCCAGCGGCGCCGCCCGCGCGCGGGTCAGGCTGTCCCGGGTGGCCGCCGACACCCTGTCCCTGCTGATCACCGACGAGTCCGGCCAGCCCGTGCTGTCGGCGCAATCCCTTGCGCTGCGCGAGGTTTCCGCCGCTGCCGTGCAGACCGCGCAGCGCGATTCGCTGTACCGGCTGGACTGGCGGCCCGTGCCGGTCGCCGAGGTCGCCCCCGCCAAGTGGTCCGTGCTCGGCGACACCGCGCTGGACCTGGCCGGGGTTGAGCTGGTCACCGAAGGTGCCGAGGTTGTTGTTGTCCCCATGACCTCAGTGCCGACTGAAGTCAACCTCGCCGAGGCCGCCCGCGAGGCCACGCACCGGACCCTGGCCGTGGTCCGCGACTGGCTCACCAGCGACCGCACCGCCCGCCTGGTGGTGCTGACCAGCGGTGCGCTCGCCGAGGACCTGGTGCACGCCCCGGTGTGGGGCCTGATCCGGTCCGCGCAGGCGGAGAACCCCGACCGCTTCGTGCTGGTCGACACCGACGGCGACACCACGCAGCTGGTGGCCGCCGTGCAGACCGGCGAGCCGCAACTCCTGCTCCGTGCGGGAGAGGTGTTGGCACCGCGCCTGGTCCGGGCCAGCGAACAGTCCACTGTGGAGCTCCCGCGGGACGGCACTGTGCTGATCACCGGCGGGACCGGCGCGCTGGGCAAGGTCTTCGCCCGGCACCTGGTCGCCGAGCACGGGGTGCGCAGCCTGCTGCTGACCAGCCGCCGCGGCCTGGACGCCGAGGGCGCTCGCGAACTCGTCGCGGAGTTGGCCGACCAGGGCGCGCAGGTCGAGGTCGCCGCGTGCGACGTCGCCGACCGGGCGGCACTGGCCGAGTTGCTGGCGGATCGCACCCTGTCCGCCGTCGTGCACACCGCCGGTGTGCTGGCCGACGGCGTGCTCACGGCGCTGACCGCCGAGCAGGTCGACACCGTGTTGCGCCCCAAGATCGACGCCGCGGTGAACCTGCACGAGCTGACCCGTGGCATGGGCCTGTCGGCGTTCGTGTTGTTCTCCTCCATGTCGGGCGTGCTCGGTGGCGCGGGTCAGGCCAACTACGCCGCCGCCAACGCCTTCCTGGACGCCCTGGTCGCCCACCGCCGCGACCGCGGGCTGCCCGGCCACTCGCTGGCCTGGGGCCTGTGGGACGAGGGCGGGGCGATGACCGGCTCCCTGGACGAGGCGGATCGGGCCCGGCTGAGCCGTGGCGGCCTGCGACCGCTGACCGCCGCCGAGGGCACCGCGCTGTTCGACATCGCGCTGGGGTCCGAGGACGCGCTGCTCGTGCCGGTCAACCTGGACGCCACCGCCTTGCGCGCCGAGTCGGTGCCGCACGTCCTGCGCGAACTCGTTCCCGTGCAACGGCGTCGCGCCAAGGCCGCAGTGGACTCCTCGCTCGCACAGCGCATCGCCGGTCTGGGTGCCGACGAGCAGCGTGCCGCGGTGCTCGCAGTGGTGCTGGACCACGTGTCCTCGGTGCTGGGCTACAGCGGCGGGCGGCGCGTCGACCCCACGCGGGCGTTCAAGGAGCTGGGCTTCGACTCGTTGACGGCCGTCGAGCTGCGCAACGGCCTGAACGCGGCCACCGGACTGCGGTTGCCCGCGACCCTGGTGTTCGACTACCCCAGCAGTGACGTGCTCGCCGACTTCCTGGCCGCGGAGCTGTCCGGGATCGAGTCCACTGTGGACGCGGCTCCGTCGCGCCGGGTCACCGACGAGCCGATCGCGATCATCGGCATGGCCTGCCAGTACCCCGGCGGGGTGCGCAACCCCGAGGACTTCTGGCAGCTACTGTCCACCGGTACCGACGCGATCAGCGAGTTCCCGAGCAACCGCGGCTGGGACGTGGACGGGCTGTACGACCCGGACCCGGACAAGGCGGGCAAGTCCTACACTCGCGAGGGCGGCTTCCTGCACAACGCGGCCGAGTTCGACCCGGCCTTCTTCGGTATCTCCCCGCGTGAGGCCGTGGCCATGGACCCGCAGCAGCGCCTGCTGCTGGAGTCCTGCTGGGAGGCCGTGGAGCGCGCGGGCATCGACCCGAAGTCGTTGAAGGGCAGCCAGACTGGTGTCTTCGCCGGGCTGATGTACCACGACTACGCCGCCGGCGTTCAGGTCGCGCCGGAAGGGCTGGAGGCCCACCTCGGCGTGGGCAACGCCAGCAGCGTGGCCACCGGGCGCATCGCCTACACCCTGGGCCTGGAAGGTCCCGCGGTGACCGTGGACACGGCCTGTTCCTCCTCGCTGGTGGCTCTGCACTGGGCGATCCAGGCCCTGCGCAACGGTGAGTGCACGATGGCGCTGGCCGGTGGCGTGACGATCATGGCTTCCCCGGCCACCTTCGTGGAGTTCAGCCGCCAGCGCGGGCTGTCCCCGGACGGCCGCTGCAAGGCGTTCTCCGAGCACGCCGACGGCACCGGTTGGGCCGAGGGTGTGGGCATGCTCCTGGTGGAGCGGCTGTCCGACGCGCAGCGCAACGGCCACCCGATCCTCGCTGTGGTCAAGGGTTCCGCGGTCAACCAGGACGGTGCGTCGAACGGTCTGACCGCCCCGAACGGTCCTTCCCAGCAGCGAGTGATCCGCAAGGCGCTGGCCGTGGCCGGACTGTCTCCGTCCGATGTGGACGTCGTGGAGGCGCACGGCACCGGCACCACGCTCGGCGATCCGATCGAGGCGCAGGCGGTGCTCGCCACGTACGGGCAGAACCGCGAGCGCCCGCTGTGGCTGGGGTCCGCGAAGTCGAACATCGGCCACACCCAGGCCGCAGCCGGTGTCGCGGGCATCATCAAGATGGTGCTGGCCATGCGCCACGGCGTGCTGCCCAAGACCCTGCACGCCGACACGCCCTCGTCCCATGTGGACTGGGAGGCCGGTGACGTGGAGCTGCTGACCTCGGCGCAGCCCTGGGACAGCACGATTCGGCGCGCGGGCATCTCCTCGTTCGGCGTGAGCGGCACCAACGCACACGTCATCATCGAGCAGCCGCCCGTCGTGGCGCCCGCCCCGGCGAACGAAGACGCGGTGGTGCCTTGGGTGCTGTCCTCGCGCACCGCGGAGGGCGTCCGGGAGCAGGCCGCTCGCCTGCTCGGACGCCTCACCGACGAACGCGCCGTGGACGTCGGCCACTCGCTGGCCACCACTCGATCGGCCTTCGAACGCCGTGCGGTGCTGGTCGGCGACCGGGACGAGCTGCTCACCGCGACGGCCGCGCTGGCCGCTGGCGAGCCCTCGGCCGCGGTGGTCGAAGGCGCCGCCGATGTGGAGGGCAAGCGGGTCTTCGTGTTCCCCGGGCAGGGTTCGCAGTGGGTGGGCATGGCCGCCGACCTGCTCGACTCGGCACCGGCCTTCGCCGCGCGCATGGCCGAGTGCGCCGCCGCGCTGAGCGAGTTCGTCGACTGGAACCTGCTCGACTCGCTGCGCGATCCCAGTGCCTACGAGCGGGTCGACGTCGTGCAGCCCATGTCCTGGGCCGTCATGGTGTCGCTGGCCGAGGTGTGGCGTTCCTACGGGATCACCCCCGACGCGGTGGTCGGCCACTCGCAGGGTGAGATCGCGGCGGCCTGCGTGGCCGGTGCACTGTCCATCCAGGACGCGGCGCGCGTGGTCGTGCTGCGCAGCAAGGCGATCGGCCAGCACCTGTCCGGCAAGGGCGGCATGGTGTCGGTGGCCCGCCCGGTGGAGCAGGTCCGCGAGCTGATCTCGGTCTGGGGCGACTCGATCTCCGTGGCCGCGATCAACGGCCCGTCCTCGGTGGTGGTCTCCGGCGAGCCCGAGCCGCTGTCGGAGTTCGTGGCCCGCTGCCAGGTGGAGGAGGTCCGCGCCCGCACCATCGCCGTGGACTACGCCTCGCACTCGGTGCAGGTCGAGGGCATCCGCGAGCGGTTGATCGAGGACCTGGAACCGGTCCGGCCGCGCGAGTCGCAGATCCCCATGTACTCCACGGTGACCGGCGACTGGCTGGACACCAGCACGATGGACGCCCAGTACTGGTACACCAACCTGCGCGAGACGGTCTGGTTCGAGAAGGCGATCCACGGGCTTGCTGACGAGGGCCACGCCGCCTTCGTCGAGGTCTCCCCGCACCCCGTGCTCACCATGGGCGTGCAGGAAACCCTCGACCAGGCGGGCGTTTCCGCAGCCGTGGTCACCGGCTCGTTGCGCCGCGACACGGGCACGCTGCACCGATTCCTGTTGTCCCTGGCCGAACTGCACGTGCGCGGCGTGTCCCCGGACTGGGCGCAGGTCTACGGCGAGGGCACCCGGCGGGTCGAGCTGCCCACGTACGCCTTCCAGCGGCAGGACTACTGGCTGCCCGCGACGAGCAGGCTGACCGCCGACCCGGCCAGCGACCTGTTCTGGACCGCTGTGGAGAGCCAGGACCTGGACGGGCTGGCCAGTCAGCTCGACGTCGAGCGCACCGCGCTGGACGAGGTGCTGCCCGCGCTGTCCTCCTGGCGGCGCAGGCAGCGGGCGACCTCCACTGTGGACTCGTGGCGGTACCGGACCACGTGGAAGCCGATCACGCTGCCCGAGGCCGAACTGACCGGCACCTGGCTGGTGGTCGGCCCCGAGGACGCGCAGGTCGGGCAGGCGCTGGCACACGGCGGGGCGACCGTGGTCACGATCACCGACGCCGAGTTGGACCGCGCCTCGCTGACGGCCCAGTTGCTGGTGCAGGACGAGCTGGCCGGAGTGGTGTCCACCGGGCAGACGCTGCACGCCACCACGGCACTGATCCAGGCGCTGGGCGATGCCGAGGTCGAAGCCCCGCTCTGGTTGGTGACCCGCGACGCGGTGAGCACCGGGCGCGGTGAGCAGACGGTCAACCCCGAGCAGGCGCAGCTGTGGGGCCTGGGCAAGGTAGCGGGCATCGAGCACAGTGACCGCTGGGGCGGCATGGTCGATCTGTCGTCCACTGTGGACAGCTCTGATCTGCTCGCGCGGGCCTTCGCTGGGGACGAGGACCACGTTGCGGTGCGGTCGAACGGGGCGTTCGCGGCGCGGCTCACCCACGCCCCGATCGGCGGCGCGGCGGCGGCCCGCGAGTGGACGCCCAGCGGCAGCGTGCTGATCACCGGTGGTACCGGCGCGCTGGGGGCACACGTGGCCCGCAGGCTGGCGCGCATGGGTGCCGAACACCTGGTGCTGGCCAGCCGACGCGGTGCGCAGGCGCCCGGTGCCGAGGAACTTCGCGCGGAGCTGGTGGAACTCGGCGCCAGGGTCACGATTTCCGCTTGTGACACAGGCAGTCGTGCGGCCGTGTCCGCTCTGCTGGCGGCCGTGCCCGACCTGACCGCGGTCGTGCACACGGCGGGGGTGCTGGATGACGGCGTGCTCGACGCGATGACCCCGGACCGGTTCGAGACGGTGTTCGGCCCGAAGGTGACGGCCGCCAAGCACCTGCACGAGCTGACCCGCGATCTGGACCTGTCCGCCTTCGTGCTGTTCTCCTCGGCGGTCGGCACGCTCGGCAACGCGGGCCAGGGCAACTACGCCGCCGCCAACGCTTACCTGGACGCGCTCGCGGTGCAGCGCAGGGCGGAGGGCCTGCCCGCGACCTCGATCGCCTGGGGCCAGTGGGGCGGCGGGGGCCTGGCCGACGACAAGACCCGGCTGGACGCCCTGCGCCGCAGCGGGGCCTCGCCGATGGACCCCGAGCTGGCCGTCAACGCGATGACCCAGGCCCTGGACCACGACGAGACCTTCGTGCTGGTGGCGGACCTGGACTGGGCGCGTTCGGTCAGCGGCAAGCCCGCCGCGCTGATCAGTGACCTGCCCGAGGTGCAGGCCGCGATCAAGCAGGCGGCGCTCAACCAGGATGGCCCGGCACAGCAGGCTGTTCTGGACGACGTGCCGCCCGCGCGCCGCGAGCAGGTGGTGCTGGACCTGGTGCGGGCCACGGTGGCGGCCGTGCTCGGTTACGAGTCCGCGGAGTCGATCCCGGCCGACCGGGCGCTGCGCGACCTGGGCTTCGACTCGGTGACCGCGATGGAGCTGCGCAACCGGCTCAACGCGGCCACCGGGCTGAAACTGCCCACCACGCTGGTGTTCGACCACCCGACCGCCGCCGAACTCGGCAGGCACCTGCGGGCCGAGCTGTACGGGGACAGCACCGAGCAGCTCGACCCGGAGGAGACCCGCATCCGCGAGGTGCTGGCGAACATCCCGCTGGCCCGGCTGCGCGCGGCGGGGCTCACCGAACTGCTGCTGGACCTCGCCGAGACCGAAGACGAGCCGCCCGCCGCGGAGGCCGCCAGGACGGAGTCGATCGATGACATGGATGCCGACAGCCTGATCGCGCTGGCACTGGACAACAGCTCTTCCTGATCGCGGTACGCAACGGAGACACAGATGACCAAGCCCGCCGACAAGGTGGTCGAGGCACTTCGCGCCTCGCTGAAGGAAGTCGACCGGCTGCGTGAGCGCAACCGCGAGCTGGTGGCCGCGGCCAGTGCCCCGATCGCCGTCGTCGGCATGAGCTGCCGGTTCCCCGGTGGCGTCAGCTCGCCCGAGGACCTGTGGCGGTTGCTGCGCGAGGGCGGGGACGTGGTCTCGGACTTCCCGACCGACCGCGGTTGGGATCTGGACGCGCTGCGTGGGGACGATCCGTCCCTTTCGGACAGCAGCCACTCGATTGGCGGCGGTTTCCTCTACGACGCCGCCAAGTTCGACGCGGGCTTCTTCGGCATCTCGCCCCGCGACGCCCTGGCCATGGACCCGCAGCAGCGCCTGCTGCTGGAGGGCACCTGGGAGGTCTTCGAGCGGGCGGGGATCGACCCGGCCACCCTGCGCGGCAGCCAGACCGGTGTGTTCGTCGGCCTGATCAGCCAGTACTACGCGGTGGCGTTGCAGAACTCCGGCGAGGACCTGGCGGGCCACTACCTCGCGGGCAACACCGCCGCGATCGCCTCCGGCCGCCTGTCCTACACCTTCGGGCTCGAAGGTCCTGCGGTCACCGTGGACACCGCGTGCTCCTCCTCGCTGGTGACCCTGCACATGGCCGCGCAGGCCCTGCGCCAGGGCGAGTGCTCGCTGGCCGTGGCCGGTGGCGTCACCGTCATGTCCACGCCCGCCGCCTTCGCCGAGTTCAGCAAGCAGCGCGGGTTGGCCCCCGACGGCCGGTGCAAGGCGTTCGCGGACGCCGCCGACGGCACGGGCTGGTCCGAGGGCGTCGGCATGTTGTTGCTGGAGCGCCTTTCCGACGCTCGCCGCAACGGTCACCCCGTGCTGGCGGTGGTGCGTGGCTCGGCGGTCAACCAGGACGGTGCGTCCAACGGCCTGACCGCGCCGAACGGCCCGTCCCAGCGCAAGATGATCCGCAAGGCCCTGGAGAACGCGGGCCTGAAGGCCTCCGATGTGGACGCCATCGAGGCGCACGGCACGGGCACCGTGCTCGGCGACCCGATCGAGGCCCACGCCCTGCTGGCCACCTATGGCCAGGACCGCCCGGCCGACCGCCCGATCCTGCTCGGCTCGGTCAAGTCCAACCTTGGCCACACCCAGGCCGCGGCCGGTGTGGCTGGTGTGATCAAGTCGGTGCTCGCGCTGCGCCACGGGGAACTGCCCAAGTCCCTGCACATCGACAAGCCCTCCGAGCAGGTGGACTGGACCACCGGCAACGCCCAGCTGCTCACCGAGAACACGCCTTGGCCGGTCACCGACCACCCGCGCCGCATCGGCGTGTCCGCCTTCGGCGTGGGCGGTACCAACGCGCACGTCATCCTGGAGCAGGCCCCCGAGGAGGAGGCCAAGCCGCAGCAGCGGGTCACGCCCTCCGTGCTGCCGTACCTGGTGTCCGGCCGCACCGCCGCCGCGCTCCAGGCACAGGCCGAGCAGCTCGCCGGGTTCGAGGCCGACCCGGTCGACCTGGCCTACTCCCTGGCGACCTCGCGCGCGACCTTCGAGCACCGGGCCGTGTCCTTCGACGGGTTCGACAACCCCGTGACGGGTGTTGCCACGCCTGGGCCGCTGGCGTTCCTGTTCTCCGGGCAGGGTTCGCAGCGCGCGGGCATGGGCCGTGAGCTCTACCAGGCTTTTCCCAAGTTCGCTGGATCTTTGGACGAGGTGCTGGCGCACTTCTCCAATGATCTGAAGAACGTCATGTTCGGCGACTCGGAGCTGTTGCACCGCACCGAGTACACGCAGCCGGCGTTGTTCGCGATCGAGGTCGCGCTGTACCGGCTGTTCGAGTCCTGGGGCGTCAAGCCCGACTTCCTGATGGGCCACTCGATTGGTGAGCTCGCCGCGGCCCACGTCGCGGGGATCCTGTCGCTGGAGGACGCGGCGAAGCTGGTTGCGGCTCGCGGCAAGCTGATGGGCGCGCTGCCCGCCGGCGGCGCGATGGTCGCGATCCAGGCGACTGAGGACGAGGTCCTGCCCCACCTGACCGATCGGGTGTCGATCGCGGCGATCAACGGTCCGGACTCGGTGGTCGTCTCGGGCGACGAGGACGCGGTTGAGACTGTCGTCGCGAACTTCACCGAACGCAAAACGCGCCGCCTGACCGTCAGCCACGCGTTCCACTCGCCGCTGATGGACCCGATGCTGGACGAGTTCCGCAAGGTCGCGGCGGACTTGACCTACGCCGAGCCGCAGATCCCGGTGGTGGGCAACACCGAGGGCGACCCGACGACTCCCGAGTACTGGGTGCGGCACGTTCGTGAGGCCGTGCGGTTCCACGCGGGCGTCGAGCACCTGCGCAAGCAGGGCGTGACGAAGTTCCTGGAGCTTGGGCCGGACGGTGTGCTGTCGGCGCTGGCTGAGGGCACGCCGACCCTGCGCAAGGGCCGTGACGAGAAGCAGACGGTCCTCACCGCGCTGGCCACCCTGCACGTCAACGGCGTGCCGGTGGACTGGGCGCAGTTCTTCGAGGGCAGCGGGGCCACCCGCATCGACCTGCCGACCTACCCGTTCCAGCACCAGCGCTACTGGCCCACCCCGCGCGAGATCGAGGAGATCGTCGCGGGTGGCGGGGCCGACGAGGGCTTCTGGCGTGCCGTGGAGCAGTCCGACCTGGCCGCGCTCACCAGCGATGCCGAGGAGCAGGCCTCGCTCGGCGCCGCCCTGCCGGTGCTCAGCGCGTACCGCAGGCGCCGCGACCAGCAGTCCACCGTGGATGGTTGGCGATACCGGGTCAACTGGAAGCCGTTCACGGCCAGCGGCGAGCTGACCGGCACCTGGCTGCTGATCGACCCCGAGCGCCAGGGCGAGCAGGTGGCCCAAGCCCTCACCGAGCACGGCGCGACGGTGCACACCGAACCGCACGCCGAGGTGACCTATCAGGGCATCGTGTCCCTGCTGGCGCTCAACGAGGACACCGGCCTGGCCGCCACGCTGCGGCTCATGCAGGACCTGCCGACCGAGGCGCCGCTGTGGGTACTGACCAGGGGCGCGGTCTCGGTGGGCAGGTCCGACCGGCTGACCAGCCCGGCGCAGAGCCAGGTCTGGGGCCTGGGTCGCACGATGTCGCTGGAGCACCCCGACCGCTGGGGCGGCCTGATCGACCTGCCCGCCGACCTGGACGCGCGGGCGCGTGGCCGACTCGCCGCGGCGCTGGCCGGCGCCGGGGACGAGGACCAGCTCGCGCTGCGCCCGGCCGGGCTCATGGTGCGCCGCCTCGTGCACGCACCCGAACTGACCGCCACCGCAACGGGTTGGCGGCCCGAGGGCACCACGCTGATCACCGGCGGTACCGGCGGGCTCGGTGCCCAGGTGGCGCGCTGGATGGCCGAACACGGTGCGGAGCGCCTGGTGCTGACCAGCCGCCGTGGCGCGGACGCACCCGGTGCGGCCGAACTCGCCGCCGAACTCGGTGACCGGGTGCGGATCGTCGCCTGCGACATCGCTGACCGCGAGGCGGTGGCCGAACTCCTTGCCAGCATTGAGGACCTGCGCAGCGTCGTGCACGCCGCGGGCACCACGACCTTCACGCCGCTGGCCGAGATCACGCCGGAGGAACTTGCCACGCTCGGCGCCGCCAAGGTCCAGGGCGCCCGGCACCTGGACGAGCTGCTCGCCGACCGTGAACTGGACGCCTTCGTGCTGTTCTCCTCCATCGCCAGCACCTGGGGCAGCGGCGGCCAGGGCACGTACTCGGCGGTCAACTCCTACCTCGACGGGCTCGCCGAGCAGCGCCGATCCCGCGGCCTGGCAGCGACTTCGCTGGCCTGGGGTCCGTGGGCGGGCGCGGGCATGCTCGCCGACGGTGAGGCCGAACTGCGCCGCCGCGGCCTGCTCGCGATGGCGCCCGACCTGGCGCTGTCCGCGCTGTTCCAGGCAGTCGCCAGCGGCGAGGCCACGCTGACGATCGCGGACATGGACTGGGCGCGGTTCCTGATGGGCTACACCGCCGCCCGGCCCCGCCCACTGCTGGGCGAGCTGCCCGAGGCACAGCGCCCCGTGGCGGCCGCACCCACCGAGACGGCCTCCCCGCTGCGCGAGCAGCTTGCTGGACTGCTCGGTCCGGAACGCGACCGCGTGCTGCTGGAGGTCGTGCGCGAGCAGGCCGCCGCCGCACTGGGACATGCCTCCGCCGAGGAGATCGAGCCCACCAGGGCTTTCCGCGATCTGGGCTTCGACTCGCTGACGGCCGTGGAGGTCCGCAACCGGCTGACCGCCGTCACCGGCCTGCAACTGCCCTCCTCGCTGGTGTTCGACTACCCGAACCCGCTGGTGCTGGTGGACCACCTGCGTGCCGAACTGCTCGGCACCGACACGGCCCCGGCCCGCACCGAGCCGGTCACCGCCGCGCTCGCCGACGACCCGATCGCCATCGTGTCCATGGCCTGCCGCTTCCCCGGTGGCGTGCGCAACCCGGAAGACCTGTGGCGCTTGGTGTTCGAGGGCACCGACGCGATCTCCGGCTTCCCTGCCGACCGCGGCTGGGACCTGGCCAACCTGTACGACCCGGAGTCCACCCGGCCAGGCACCAGCTACGCCCGTGAGGGCGGCTTCGTCTACGACGTGGACCAGTTCGACCCGGTCTTCTTCGGCATCTCGCCTCGTGAGGCCCTGGCGATGGACCCGCAGCAGCGGCTCCTGCTGGAAACCTGTTGGGAGGCCGTGGAACGCGCGGGCATCGTGCCCGGCTCACTGCGCGGCGGCACGGGCGGCGTGTTCATCGGTGCCTCGAACAGCGGTTACGGAACCGGGATCTGGGACCCCAGCGACGAGGCCGCCGCGCACCTGCTGACCGGTACCGCGGCCTCCGCACTGTCCGGGCGCATCGCCTACACCCTCGGCATGGAGGGGCCGGCGGTCTCGATCGACACCGCTTGCTCCTCCTCGCTGGTGGCACTGCACCTGGCCGCGCAGGCCCTGCGCGCGGGGGAGTGCTCCGTCGCGTTGGTCGGCGGCGTCACCGTCATGGCCACCGCGGGCGGGTTCATCGAGTTCAGCCGCCAGGGCGGACTGGCCCGCGACGGCCGGTGCAAGCCGTTCTCCGCGGGCTCCGACGGTACGGGCTGGGGCGAGGGCGCGGGCATGCTGCTGCTGGAGCGGCTGTCCGACGCGCAGCGCAACGGCCACCCGGTGCTGGCGGTGGTGCGTGGCTCGGCGATCAACCAGGACGGCGCCTCCAACGGCATGACCGCCCCCAACGGTCCCTCCCAGCAGCGGGTGATCCGCGCCGCGCTGGCCAGTGGCGGGCTCACACCGTCCGATGTGGACATCGTCGAGGCGCACGGCACGGGCACCGTGCTGGGCGACCCGATCGAGGCGCAGGCCCTGCTGGCCACCTACGGCCAGGACCGTGCCGAGCCGCTGCCACTGGGGTCGATCAAGTCCAACTTCGGTCACACCCAGGCCGCCGCGGGCATGGCCAGCATCATCAAGATGGTGATGGCCCTGCGCAACGGGGTCATGCCCAAGACGCTGCACGCCGACGAGGCATCCGAGCACGTGGACTGGTCGGCCGGGCAGGTCGAGCTGATCACCGAGACGCGGTCCTGGCCGGAGACCGGCCGCCCGCGCCGCGCCGCCGTGTCCTCCTTCGGCCTCAGCGGCACCAACGCGCACACGATCATCGAGCAGGCCCCCGCCGCTGAACAGGTCGTCACCGAGTCGCGGGCGCCCGAATCGGTGCCGCTGTTGGTGTCCGGCCGGAACTCCGCGGCACTGCGGGACCAGGCCAAGCGTTTGCTGTCCCTTGTGGACAGCCGTCCCGTGGACCTTGGCTACTCGCTCGCCACCTCGCGCACGTCCTTCGAGCACCGGGCGGTCGCCTTCGACCTCGACGCCCTGCGTTCCCTGGCCGCCGGTGAGCCAGTGCCCGGCGGGCTGGTCACCGGCTCGGTGGTCACCGGGTTGTCCGCCTACATGTTCTCCGGTCAGGGCTCGCAGCGCGCGGGCATGGGCCGCGAGCTGTACGAGGCGTTCCCGGTGTTCGCCGACGCCTTGGACGAGGTGTTCGCGCACATCGACCTGCCGCTCCGGGACGTCATGTTCGGTGAGTCGGAGCTGCTGGACCAGACCGAGTACACGCAGGCCGCCCTGTTCGCCATCGAGGTGGCGCTGTTCCGCCTGCTGGAGTCCTGGGGCCTGCGGCCGGACTACCTGATCGGCCACTCGATCGGCGAGCTCGTCGCGGCGCACGTCGCCGGGGTACTGTCCCTTGCGGACAGTTGCCGACTGGTGTCCGCGCGGGGTCGGCTCATGCAGGCCCTGCCCGTCGGCGGGGCGATGATCGCCATCCAGGCGACCGAGGCCGAGGTGGCCCCGCACCTGACCGACCGGGTGTCGATCGCGGCGATCAACGGCCCGGACTCCGTTGTGGTGTCGGGGGACGAGGACGCGGCGCAAGCGATTGCGGACCGGTTCGCGGACCGCAAGACCCGGCGCCTGCGGGTGAGCCACGCGTTCCACTCCCCGCGCATGGACGACATGCTCGCCGAGTTCCGGCGCGTCGCCGAGCAGCTGGTCTACTCGGCCCCGACGATCGCCGTCGTGTCCAATGTGACCGGTGAGCTGGCCACGGAGCTGGACACGCCGGAGTACTGGGTGCGGCACGTGCGCGAGGCCGTGCGCTTCCACGACGGGGTCACGTTCCTCACCGGGCGCGGGGTCGCCCGCTTCCTGGAGATCGGACCGGACGGGGTGCTGTCGGCGCTGGCCGGTGGCGTGCCCGTGCTGCGCAAGAACCAGTCCGAGGTCCGTGCCCTGCTCGCGGCCCTGGCCGAGGTGCACGTCACCGGCTGGTCCCCGGACTGGGAGCAGGTCTTCGACGGCTGGGGCGGCCAGCGGGTGGACCTGCCGACCTACGCCTTCCAGCGGCAGCGCTACTGGCTGGAGCCCTCGGCCCCGGCGGAGTTCGCGCGGCCCAAGTCCACTGTGGAGTCCTGGCAGTACGAGGTGGTCTGGAAGCCGATCACCGAGCCGTCCAACCCGGAGCTGACCGGGCGCTGGCTCGTGGCGGCCCCTGGTGCCGACGAACTCGCCGCCACGGTCATCGCGGGTCTGGAGCAGCGCGGGGCCGAGGTCGTGACGGTGCCCGCTGGCGGCACGCGCGAGGAGCTGGCGGCCCAACTGTCCGATATGGACGTCAGCGGTGTGCTCGCGCTCACGGAGAACCTGGCGCTGGCCACGGTCGTCGCGCTCGCGCAGGCCTTGGGCGACGCTGGGGTCGAGGCCCCGCTGTGGCTGGCGACCCGTGGCGAGGACCCCGTGCAGTCGGCCGTGTGGGGCCTGGGCCGGGTTGCCGCGATGGAGTACCCGCAGCGCTGGGGCGGCTTGGTCGACCTCCCGGAATCCGTTGACGCCAAGGCAGTCGACCGGCTTTGCGGGGTGCTGGCCGGGCTGACCGGCGAGAATCAGGTGTCCGTTCGGAACTCGGGCCTGTTCGCCCGCAGGCTCGACCACGGTACGACCGTGGAGCGGACCGACTGGAACCCCAGCGGCACCGTGCTGATCACTGGCGGTACCGGCGCGCTGGGCGGGCACGTCGCGCGCTGGCTCGCCGACAACGGGGCCGAGCGCCTGGTGCTGACCAGCCGCCGTGGCATGGCGGCCGAGGGCGCCGCCGAACTGGCGGCCGAGCTCGGCGACCGCGTGACGATCGCGGCTTGCGACGTGGCGGACCGCGATGCCCTGTCCACGTTGCTGGACGGCATCGAGGACCTGACCGCCGTGGTGCACGCGGCTGGTGTCGTGGACGACAGCATCCTGGACTCGGTGACGCCCGAGCGGCTGGATGCCGTGCTGCGGCCGAAGGTCCAGGCCGCGCTGAACCTGGACGAGCTGACCGCCGACCGCGAGCTGGACGCCTTCGTGCTGTTCTCCTCCTTCGCGGGCACCTTCGGCGGCGCGGGGCAGGCCAGCTACGCGGCGGCCAACGCGGCACTGGACGGCATCGCCGAGTCGCGCCGTGCGCGCGGGCTCACCGCGACCTCGATCGCCTGGGGCCCGTGGGCCGAGGGCGGCATGGCCGCACAGGACGCGGTGACCGAACGACTGCGCCGCACCGGAATGTCCCCGCTGGCACCGGAACTCGCCGTGACCGCACTGCACCGCGCGGTGCGACTGGGCCTGGCCCAGGTCACGCTGGTCGACATCGACTGGGTCAAGCTCGCGCCCACCGTCGGCGCGCACACCCTCAAGCTCGTCTCCGACCTGCCCGAGGTCCGCCAGGCGCTGAGCAATGTGGAGCGGGTGGATGCCGACGAGTCGGCGCTGCGCGGCAAGCTGGCCGGACTGTCCACTTCGGACCAGGTCAGGCAGCTGCGCGAGGTGGTGCGCGGCATGGTCGCCACCGTGCTGGGCTTCGGCTCGGCCGAGGAGATCGACCTGGCCAAGCCGTTCCAGGAGCTGGGCTTCGACTCGCTGATGGCCGTGGAGCTGCGCAACGGGCTCGGCGCCGTCACCGGGCTGAGCCTGCCCGCCACGCTGATCTACGACTACCCGACCTCGGCCGACCTCGCCGAGTACCTGCGCGGTGAGCTGCTCGGGGACGCGCGGGCCGCCGCACTGGTGACGGCCAGCGCCGCCAACGACGAGCCGATCGCCATCGTGGGCATGAGCTGCCGCTTCCCTGGCGGGGTCGACTCGCCGGAGGCGTTGTGGCGCCTGCTGGAGCTGGGCGAGGACGCGATCACCGAGTTCCCCGCCGACCGCGGCTGGGACCTGGGCTCGCTCTACGACGCCGACCCGGACAGCGCGGGCACCTCCTACGTGCGCGAGGGCGGTTTCCTCGACGGCGCGGGCCGGTTCGACCCGGCCTTCTTCGAGATCTCCCCGCGCGAGGCCCTGGCCATGGACCCGCAGCAGCGGCTGCTGCTGGAGGTCAGCTGGGAGGCCATGGAGCGCGCGGGCATCGACCCGAGGTCGCTGAAGGGCAGCCAGACCGGCGTGTTCGCCGGGACCAACGGCCAGGACTACGGCATCCTGCTGCACCAGTCGGCTGAGCGGCTGGACGGCTACATGGCCACCGGCAGCTCCGCCAGCGTCGTGTCCGGGCGGCTGTCCTACACCTTCGGCTTGCAGGGACCGGCCGTCACGGTGGACACGGCCTGCTCCTCCTCGCTGGTGGCGCTGCACCTCGCGGTGCAGGCCCTGCGCGCGGGGGAGTGCGAGCTGGCACTGGCCGGTGGCGTCACCGTGATGGCGACCCCGGCCGTGTTCGTGGAGTTCAGCCGTCAGCGCGGTCTCGCGCAGGACGGTCGGTGCAAGGCCTTCTCCGACAGCGCCGACGGAACGGGCTGGGGCGAGGGTGTGGGCATGCTGCTGGTGGAGCGGCTGTCCGATGCGCAGCGCAACGGGCACCCGATCCTGGCCGTGGTCAAGGGTTCCGCGGTGAACCAGGACGGTGCGTCGAACGGTCTGACCGCTCCGAACGGTCCTTCGCAGCAGCGGGTCATCCGCCAGGCGCTGGCCAACGCGGGTCTTCGTCCGTCCGATGTGGACGCTGTGGAGGCGCACGGCACGGGCACGACGCTGGGCGACCCGATCGAGGCGCAGGCCTTGCTCGCCACGTACGGCCAGGACCGCGAGGCTCCGCTCTGGCTGGGGTCGATCAAGTCCAACGTCGGCCACACCCAGGCGGCCGCCGGTGTTGCCGGTGTCATCAAGATGGTGCTGGCCATGCAGCACGGCGTGTTGCCGCAGACCTTGCACGTGACCGAGCCTTCGTCCCATGTGGACTGGTCGGCGGGCAAGATCGAACTGCTCACGGCCGCGCGGCAGTGGGCCAGCCCGGTACGGCGCGCTGGCGTCTCCTCCTTCGGGGTGAGCGGCACCAACGCGCACGTCGTGATCGAGCAGGCACCCGCTGTCGAGGCCGCGCCCGCCGCTGAAGACAAGGTCGTGCCGTGGCCGCTGTCGGCCCGCAGCGAGGCGGCCCTGCGCGAGCAGGTCGACCGCGTGCTGGCCGGTGCCACCGGGCAGCGCTCCGTGGACGTGGGCTACTCGCTGGTGAGCGGCCGTGCGGCGCTGGAGCGTCGCGCGGTGCTGATCGGTGATGTGCAGGTCGAGGGCACGGCCGATGTTGAGGGCAAGCGGGTGTTCGTGTTCCCGGGTCAGGGTTCGCAGTGGGTGGGTATGGCGACTGACTTGCTTGCTACGTCGACGGTTTTTGCTGAGCGGATGGCGGAGTGTGCTGTCGCGCTGGGTGAGTTCGTGGATTGGGATTTGTTCGAGTCGCTGAATGACGCGAAGGCGTTTGAGCGGGTCGATGTTGTGCAGCCGATGTCGTGGGCTGTGATGGTGTCGCTGGCTGAGGTGTGGCGTGCGCACGGCATTACGCCGGATGCTGTGGTTGGCCACTCGCAGGGTGAGATCGCGGCGGCCGCTGTTGCTGGCGCGCTGACCCTTCAGGACGCGGCCCGGGTTGTTGCCCTGCGCAGCAAGGCCATTGCCGACGTGTTGGCGGGCAAGGGCGGCATGGTGTCGGTGGCGCTGCCGCTGGCTGAGGTCGAGCCGCTGTTGAGCGACAAGGTCAGCATCGCGGCGTTCAACGGTCCGTCCTCGATTGTCGTGGCGGGTGACCCGGCGGCGTTGGACGAGTTGGTGGCCACGCACGAGCGGGCTCGCAAGATCCCGGTGGACTACGCCTCGCACACCGCTCACGTGGAGCTGATCGAGGACAGGCTCGCCGAGGTCCTGGCGCCGATCCAGCCGCAGTCCAGCGAGGTGCCGTTCTTCAGCACGGTGACCGGCGAGTGGCTGGACACCAGCGCCATGGACGCGGGCTACTGGTACACCAACCTGCGGCAGACGGTGCAGTTCGAGACGGCGATCCGCGGACTGGCCGAGAGCGGGCACACGGCGTTCGTCGAGGTGTCGTCCCACCCGGTGCTGACCTCCGGGGTCGGCGACATCGTGGACGGCGTGGTCACCGGCACGCTGCGGCGCAACGAGGGGACTGCGGTCCGCTTCTACGCCTCGCTGGCGGAGCTGTGGGTGCGGGGTGTGGAGCCGGACTGGTCGGTGGTGTTCCCGGCCGACGCACGGCGCGTCGACCTGCCGACCTACCCGTTCCAGCGGCAGAACTACTGGCCCAAGCCCGCGGTGCCGACCGAGCAGACCGGGGCCGACCCGGTGGACGCCGCGTTCTGGGCGGCCGTGGACAACGGGGACCTGGGCACGCTCGGCCTGGACGACGCCGACCTGCTCACCGGGGCACTGCCCGTCCTGTCCAGCTGGCGCCGCCAGCAGCGTCAACAGTCAACTGTCGACAGTTGGCGGTACCGGATCACCTGGAAGCCCGTCACGGCCACCGGCAAGCTGACCGGCACCTGGCTGGTCGTGGCCCCACAGGGTGCCGACACGAGCCTGCTCGACGGCAGCGGGGCCGAGGTCGTCACGATCACGGTGGACCCGAACACGATCGACCGGGCCCAGTTCGCCACCCTGCTGGTGGCCCACGCCCCCGCGGGCGTCGTGTCCCTGCTCGGTCAGGACGAGCAGCCGCACCAGGACTACCCGGTGCTGCCCCGTGGCGTCGTGAGCACGCTCGCGCTCACCCAGGCCCTGGGCGACGTGGGCATCGAGGCCCCGCTCTGGCTGATCACCAGCGGCGGCGTGCTCACCGGGCGGCCGGGGGAGCGGATCAGCCCCGCGCAGGCGCTGGTGTGGGGCATGGGCCGGGTCATCGGCCTGGAGCACCCGCAGCGCTGGGGCGGCCTGATCGACCTGCACGAGCACGCACCCGAACCGCTCTGGAGCGCGCTGACCGGCGAGGAGGACCAGCTCGCCCTGCGCGGGGCCACGGTGCTGGCGCGCAGGCTGGTGCACGATCCCGCCGCCAACCGGACCGCAGTCCGGAACTTCGCCGCGCAGGGCACGGTGCTGATCACCGGCGGCACCGGGGCCATCGGTGGGCACCTCGCCCGCTGGCTGGCGGGCAACGGGGCCGAGCATCTGGTGCTGACCAGCCGCCGTGGCCGGGACGCCGACGGGGTGTCCGAGCTGGAGGCCGAGCTCACCGCGCTGGGCGCCCGCGTCACCGTGGCGGCCTGCGACGCGGCGGACCGGGACGCGCTCTCGGGGCTGCTCAAGTCGCTGGAGGCCGACGGGGACCCCGTGCGCGCCGTGGTGCACGCGGCGGGCGTGGTCACACCTGCCGCACTGGCGGACACGACCGCACAGGAGTTCGCAGCGGCTGCTGAGGCCAAGGTGGCCGGTGCGGTCAACCTGGACGAACTGCTCGCTGACCAGCAGTTGGACGCCTTCATCCTGCTGTCGTCCAACGCGGGTGTGTGGGGCAGTGGCGGCCAAGCGGCCTACGCGGCCGCCAACGCCTTCCTCGACGCACTGGCCGAGCAGCGACGTGCACGCGGTGCTACGGCCACTGCGGTCGCGTGGGGTGCGTGGGCCGGTGGCGGCATGGTGGGCACTGAGGAGGACGAGCAGCGACTGCGCAAGCGTGGCGTGCGTGCGATGGACCCGAAGCTGACGGTCGCCGCGTTGCAGCAGGCCATGGACCTGGACGAGACGTTCCTCGCCGTGGCCGACGTGGACTGGGAGCTGTTCACGCCCGGGTTCACCATGGCCCGGCGGCGCCCCCTGCTCGACGAGCTGCCCGAGGTGCGGCGTGTGCTGGACGCCGTGCCGGAGGCCGTCGAGGGCGAGTCCACGCTGGCCGAGGAGCTGGCCGGGCTGCCCGCCGCGCAGCAGGAGCGGGTCGTGCTCGACCTGGTGCGGGAGCGGGTGGCCGCGGTGCTCGGGCACGCGGGCAAGGACGAGGTGGACCCGGTCCGGCCGTTCAAGGAGCTGGGCTTCGACTCGCTGACCGCCGTGGAGCTGCGCAACCGGCTCAACACGGCCACCGGCCTGCGGCTGGCCGCCTCGCTGGTGTTCGACCACCCGACCCCGACCGCCCTGGCCGGGCACGTGCTCAACGAGCTCGGCGGTGCCGCCGGGCAGGAGGTGAACCTGTTCACCGAGCTCGACCGCATCGAGCTCGCGATTTCAGCAGTTTCCCCAGACGATGGCGCTCACCCCCTGATCACCGCTCGACTTCGGACCATGCTGGCCAAGTTGAGTGACATCGGGGAGAAGACGGAAGGCGCCACCGTTGCGGACAAGCTCGACGCGGCCACGGATGACGAGATCTTCGAGTTCATCAACAAGGAGCTCGGCAGGGGATAGTCCAGCACCGGCGAACCTGCGCGGTGCCCAGCGCGCACAGGCAAGGTTCCCATGGTGAACGAGGACAGGCTTCGGGAGTACCTGAAGCTGGTGACGGCCGAACTGCACGACACCCGCCAGCGGATCGCTGAGCTGGAGGCCGGGGAGCGGGAGCCCATCGCGATCATCGGGATGAGCTGCCGCTTCCCCGGTGGGGTGCGCAGCCCCGAGCAGCTGTGGCGGCTGCTGTCCCAGGGTGTGGACGCGGTGGGTCCGTTCCCCGCGGACCGCGGCTGGGACCTGGACAACCTCAGCGAGGACTACGCCCACGAGGGCGGGTTCGTCGACGACGTGTCGCTGTTCGACCCCTCGCTGTTCGGCATGTCCCCGCGCGAGGCACTGGCCACCGACCCGCAGCAGCGCCTGCTGCTGGAGACCTCCTGGGAGCTGTTCGAGCGCTCGGGCATCGACCCGCTGTCGGTCAAGGGCAGCCAGGGCGGGGTCTACATCGGCGCCGGGGTCTCCGGCTACGGCCAGACCCAGGGCGAGACCCCCGAGGGCGTCGAGGGCCACCTGCTGACCGGCAACTCCGCCAGCGTGCTCTCCGGCCGCCTGTCCTACACCTACGGGCTGGAGGGCCCCGCCGTCACGGTGGACACGGCCTGCTCCTCCTCGCTGGTCGCCATCCACCTCGCCGCGCAGGCCCTGCGCCGCCGCGAGTGCTCGCTGGCGCTGGCCGGCGGCGTCATGGTCATGGCCTCCCCGGCCGCGTTCATCGAGTTCAGCCGCCAGGGCGGGCTCGCGGCCGACGGGCGCTGCAAGCCGTTCTCCGCCGACGCCGACGGCACCGGCTGGGCCGAGGGCGTCGGCCTGATCATGCTGGAGCGGCTGTCCGACGCACGCCGCCGCGGGCACACCGTGCTGGCCGTGATCAAGGGGTCCGCGGTCAACCAGGACGGCGCGTCCAACGGCCTGACCGCCCCGAACGGCCCCTCCCAGCAGCGGGTCATCCGCCAGGCGCTGACCAGCGCCGGGCTGACCGCTGCCCAGGTCGACGCCGTGGAGGCGCACGGCACCGGCACCTCGCTGGGCGACCCGATCGAGGCCCAGGCCCTGCTCAACACCTACGGCCAGGACCGCGAGCGCCCGCTGTGGCTGGGCTCGATCAAGTCCAACTTCGGCCACTCGCAGACCGCCGCTGGCGTCGCCGGTGTGATCAAGATGGTGCTGGCGATGCGGCACGGGCTGCTGCCCGAGTCCCTGCACGCCGGGGAGCCCTCCTCGCACGTGGACTGGACCAGCGGCGAGGTCCGCCTGCTCACCGAGGCCACGCCCTGGCCGCAGACCGGGCAGCCCCGGCGCGCGGGGGTGTCCGCCTTCGGCGTGAGCGGTACCAACGCGCACGTCATCCTGGAGCAGGCCCCCGAGCCCGAGCCGGTGGAGACCGAGGCCGCGCCGGGCACCCCGCCCGCCGTGCTGCCCTGGCTGGTCTCCGGCCGCACCGCCGAGGCCCTGCGCGCACAGGCCGCCGAGCTCGCCTCCACTGTGGACGGTGCCCCGCTGGACGTGGCCCGCTCGCTGGCCACCACCCGCGCCTCGCTGGAGCACCGCGCTGTCGTGCTGGCCAGCGACCGCGAGGGCTTCCTGCGCGGGCTGCGCGCGCTGGCCGAGGACGGCCGCGCGCCCGAGCTGGTCACCGGCTCGACCGTCGCTGGTGGACGGTCCGCCGTCATGTTCTCCGGTCAGGGCTCGCAGCGCGCGGGCATGGGGCGTGAGCTGTATGCGGCTTTTCCCAAGTTCGCTGGATCTTTGGATGAGGTGCTGGCGCACTTCTCCAATGATCTGAAGGACGTCATGTTCGGCGACTCGGAGTTGCTGAACCAGACCGAGTACACGCAGCCCGCGTTGTTCGCGATCGAGGTCGCGCTGTACCGGCTGTTCGAGTCCTGGGGCGTCAAGCCGGACTACCTGGTCGGCCACTCGATCGGTGAGCTGGCCGCGGCGCACGTTGCCGGGGTCCTGTCCCTTGAGGACGCCTGCAAGCTGGTGGCGGCTCGCGGCCGGTTGATGGGTGCGCTGCCCGCTGGTGGCGCGATGGTCGCGATCCAGGCCACCGAGGCCGAGGTGGCCCCGCACCTGACCGACCGGGTGTCGATCGCCGCGATCAACGGTCCGGACTCGGTGGTCGTCTTCGGTGACGAGGACGCGGTTGAGACCGTCCTCGCGAACTTCACCGACCGCAAGACGCGTCGTCTCACGGTCAGCCACGCGTTCCACTCGCCGCGCATGGACGCCATGCTGGAGGAGTTCCGCGCGGTGGCGGCAAGCCTGACCTACTCGGCCCCGCAGATCGCCGTGGTGTCGAACCTGACCGGCTCGCTCGCCACCGACCTCACCTCGCCCGAGTACTGGGTGCGCCACGTGCGCGAGGCCGTGCGCTTCCACGACGGCATCCAGTGGCTGACCGCCGACGGGGTCACGACCTTCCTGGAGCTGGGCCCGGACGGCGTGCTGTCCGCGCTGGCCGCCGGCATCCCGGCGCTGCGCAAGGACCGCGACGAGGTCACCGCCCTGCTGTCCGCGCTGGCCCAGATCCACGTGCGCGGGCTCTCCCCGCAGTGGGCCACCGTGTTCGAGGGCTGGGGCGGCCAGGTCGTCGAACTGCCCACCTACGCGTTCCAGCAGCAGCGGTACTGGCTGGAGTCGGCACCTGTCAGCAGTGAACTGTCGACTGTCGACAGTGTGGACGCCGCCTTCTGGCAGGCCGTGGACAGCGGGGACCTCGGCGCGCTCGGCGTGGACGGCACCGCGCCGTTCACCGAGGCGCTGCCCGCGCTGACCGCCTGGCGCCAGCAGCGCGGTGAACAGTCAACTGTCGACAGTTGGCGGTACAAGGTCACCTGGAAGCCGGTGACCGAGGCCCTCACCCAGCGGCTCACCGGCTCCTGGCTGGTGCTGGCCGAGGACGGCGGCCTGGCCGACCAGGTCGTGGACGGCATGCTGGCCAACGGCGCCAACGTGGTCCGGGTCAGCCCGGCCACCGCCAACGCCACCCGCGAGGAACTGGCCGCCCAGCTGCGCGAGGTCGTCGGCGGCGCCTCCGTGGACGGCGTGCTCTCCCTGCTCGGCATGAACGAGAACCCGCACCCGGACTACCCCGAACTGGCCACCGGCCTGGTGTTCGGCGTGGTGCTGGCGCAGGCGCTCGGTGACGCCGACATCCACGCCCCGCTCTGGTACGCCACCGCGGGCGCGGTGTCCGTGGCCCGCTGGGACCACGTGATCAGCTTGAAGCAGGCCCCGCTGTGGGGCCTGGGCAGGGTCAGCGGCCTGGAGTACCCGCAGCGCTGGGGTGGCCTGGTCGACCTGCCCGAGCAGTTGGACGAGCGCGCGCTGCGCAGGCTCTGCGCCGTGCTCGCCGGTCCCGGGAACGACGACCAGGTCGCCGTGCGCCCCAGCGGGGTGTTCGCGCGCCGCCTGAGCAGGGCCGAGTCCAGCACCGAGGAGTGGACCCCGCGCGGCACCGTGCTGATCACCGGCGGCACCGGCGCCCTGGGCGGGCAGGTCGCCCGCTGGGCCGCGACCGCGGGCGCCGAGCACCTGGTGCTCACCAGCCGCCGCGGCCAGGACGCGCCGGGCGCCACCGAGCTCGCCGCGGAACTGACCGCACTGGGCGCGCGGGTGACGATCGCCGCGTGCGACGCCGCTGACCGCGAGGCGCTGTCCGCGCTGCTGGACGGCATCGAGAACCTGACCGCCGTGGTGCACACCGCCGGTGTGCTCGACGACGGCGTGCTGGACGGGCTGACTCCGCTGCGCCTGGCGATCGTCGCCCGCGCCAAGGTCGACGCCGCGGTCAACCTGGACAAGCTGACCGCCGACCGCGAGCTGGACGCCTTCGTGTTGTTCTCCTCGTTCGCGGGCACCATCGGCGCCGCGGGCCAGGCCAGCTACGCCGCCGCCAACGCCTTCCTGGACGCGCTGGCCGAGCGCCGCCGCGCCGAGGGCAAGCCCGCCACCTCCATCGCCTGGGGCCCGTGGGCCGAGGGCGGCATGGCCGCCGACGAGGTGGTCGCCGCTCGACTCAGCCGCAGCGGCACCCCGCCGATGACCCCGGCCCGCGCGCTGCTCGCGCTGCGCCAGGCCGTGGCCTCCGGCGAGCCGTTCGTGGCCGTGGCCGACGTGGACTGGGAGCGGTTCGCGCCCGGTTTCACCGCTGTGCGGCCCAGTGCGCTGATCGGTGACATCCCCGAGGTGCGCCGCGTGCTGGACACCGCGGCCGCCAACGACACCGGGCACGGTCCCTCCTCGGTCACCGACCGCCTCGCCGGACTGTCCGAGTCCGAGCGGGAGCGCCTGCTGCTGGAGCTGGTGCGGGCGCACGCCGCCGCCGTGCTGGGCTACCCCGGCCCGGAGTCGGTGGAGCCCGCGCGGGCCTTCCGCGAACTGGGCTTCGACTCGCTGACCGCCGTGGAACTGCGCAACTCCCTCGGCGCCGCAACGGGTCTGCGCCTTCCGTCCACTTTGGTCTTCGACTACCCGACCGCCACCGCGCTGGCCGCGCACCTGGGCGCCGAGCTGCTGGGCACCCAGGCCGCGGCGCCAACCGCGCTGGCCCCGGTCGCCGTGGACACCGAGGACCCGATCGTCATCGTCGGCATGAGCTGCCGCTTCCCCGGCGGGGTCGACACCCCGGAAGCGTTGTGGCAGTTGCTGTCCGAGGGCACCGACGCGATGAGCTCGTTCCCCGCCGACCGCGGCTGGGACCTCGACGGGCTGTTCGACCCGGACCCCGACCGGCCCGGCACCTCCTACGTGCGCGAGGGCGGCTTCCTCGACGGGGCCGACCGGTTCGACCCGGCCTTCTTCGGCATCTCGCCGCGTGAGGCCGTGGCCATGGACCCGCAGCAGCGCCTGCTGCTGGAGACGGCCTGGGAGGCCTTGGAGCGCGCGGGTGTGGACCCGGCCTCGGTGCACGGCAGCCCGGTGGGCGTGTTCGTCGGCACCAACGGCCAGGACTACCCGATGCTGCTGATGCACGCCGTGCAGGACTCGGAGGGCCACGCCGGTACCGGCAACGCGGCGGCCATCGTGTCCGGCCGCGTGTCCTACACGCTCGGGCTCGAAGGCCCGGCCGTCACGATCGACACCGCTTGCTCCTCCTCGCTGGTGGCGCTGCACTGGGCCGCGCAGGCCCTGCGCGCCGGTGAGTGCAGCATGGCGCTGGTCGGTGGTGTGACGGTCATGTCCACCCCTGGCGTCTTCGTGGAGTTCAGCCGCCAGCGCGGGCTGTCCCAGGACGGGCGCTGCAAGGCGTTCTCCGACAGCGCCGACGGAACGGGCTGGGGCGAGGGTGTCGGCATGCTGCTCGTGGAGCGGCTGTCCGACGCCAAGCGCAACGGCCACCCCGTGCTGGCAGTCGTGCGCGGCACGGCGGTGAACCAGGACGGCGCGTCCAACGGCCTGACCGCCCCGAACGGCCCTTCGCAGCAGCGGGTCATCCGCCAGGCACTGGCCAACGCCGGTCTGCGTCCGTCCGAAGTGGATGCTGTGGAGGCGCACGGCACGGGCACCACGCTGGGTGACCCGATCGAGGCGCAGGCCCTGCTGGCCACCTACGGCCGTGACCGCAACGCGCCGCTGTGGCTGGGTTCGGTCAAGTCCAACATCGGCCACACCCAGGCCGCCGCCGGTGTCGCGGGCATCATCAAGATGGTGCTGGCGATGCAGAACGGTGTGCTGCCGCAGACCCTGCACGTCACCGACCCCTCGTCCCATGTGGACTGGACTGCGGGCGACGTGCGGCTGCTGACCTCCGCGCAGCCCTGGGACAGCGAGGTGCGGCGCGCCGGTGTCTCCTCCTTCGGCGTGAGCGGCACCAACGCGCACGTCATCCTGGAGCAGGCGCCCGCCGCCGAGCCGGTGGCCCCGGCCGCCGACTCGCTGGTGAGCCCGTGGCTGCTGTCCGGCCGCAGCGCGGAAGCACTGCGTGAGCAGGCACAACGGCTCCAGGCCGTCACCGGCTCGCCCACGGACATCGGCTACTCGCTGGCGATCGGGCGTTCGGCCTTCGAGCACCGCGCCGTCGTGTCCAGCTCGGAGGCGCTGGCCGCCCTCGCCGCTGGCGAGTCGGCACCTGGCCTGGTCCAAGGAACTGTCCAGTCCGGACAGTTGGCTTTCCTGTTCTCCGGGCAGGGTTCGCAGCGCGCGGGCATGGGGCGTGAGCTGTACGAGGCGTTCCCGGTGTTCGCCGACGCGCTGGACTCGGTGCTGGTCCAGTTCGAACTTCCCTTGCGTGAGGTCATGTTCGGTGAGTCCGAGCTGCTGGACCACACCGAGTACACGCAGGCGGCGCTGTTCGCGATCGAGGTCGCGCTGTACCGGCTCGTCGAATCCTTCGGCGTCACGCCGGACTCGCTGATCGGCCACTCCATCGGTGAGCTGGCCGCGGCGCACGTCGCGGGCATCCTCTCGCTGGAGGACGCGTGCAAGCTGGTCGCGGCCCGCGGTCGGCTGATGGGTGCGCTGCCCGCTGGCGGCGCGATGGTCGCGATCCAGGCGACCGAGGACGAGGTGCTGCCGCACCTGACCGACCGGGTGTCGATCGCGGCGATCAACGCCGCCGACTCCGTGGTCGTCTCGGGTGAGGAGCACGCGGTTGAGACCGTGGTCTCGAACTTCACCGACCGCAAGACGCGGCGCCTGAAGGTCAGCCACGCGTTCCACTCCCCGCTGATGGACCCGATGCTGGCGGAGTTCGGACGCATCGCCGCCGAGCTGTCCTACAGCCAGCCGAGCATTCCCGTGGTCGGCAACACCGAGGGCGACCCGACCACGCCCGAGTACTGGGTGCGCCACGTCCGCGAGGCCGTGCGCTTCCACGCGGGCATCGAGCGGCTGCGCGGCCAGGGCGTCACGAAGTTCCTGGAGCTGGGCCCGGACGGCGTGCTGTCCGCGCTGGCCGCCGGAATTCCCACGCTGCGCCGCGACCGCGACGAGGTGCAGACCTTCGTCTCCGCGCTGGCCGGTCTGCACGTCGGCGGCGTGTCCGTGGACTGGACCTCGTTCTACCCCGGCGCGCACCGCGTCGACCTGCCGACCTACCCGTTCCAGCGGCAGCGCTACTGGCCGAAGTTCGCCGCGGCCCCGGCCGAGGTGACCGAGGCCGCCGTGATCGACGCCCAGTTCTGGGCGGCCGTGCAGCGCGAGGACCTGGAGTCGCTCGCCGCCACTTTGGACATCGAGCAGTCGGCGCTGTCCGAGGTGCTGCCCGCGCTGTCGACCTGGCGCCGCCAGCAGGACAAGCAGGCCGCGCTGGACTCGTGGCGCTACCGCGTCACCTGGAAGCCCGTCACCGAACTGGCCACCCCCGGCTCGCTCGCCAACTGGCTCGTGGTGTCCACTGAGGACAGTCCGCTCGCCGAATTGCTGGGCGCCCGCAGTGCCGTCACCGAGGACTTCGCCACGCTGGACCTGAGCGGGGTCGAAGGCGTGCTGGCGCTGACCGACCTGGCCGCCACTGTGGCACTGGTCCAGGCGCTGCCCGAGGACATGCCGGTGTGGGGCGTGACCCGCGGCGCCGTGAGCGTGGGCCGTGCCGACTCCGCGCCGATTCCCGAGCAGGCCGCGATCTGGGGCCTGGGCCGGGTCGCCGCGCTGGAGCTGCCGCGCCGCTGGGGCGGACTGATCGACCTGCCCGAACAGCTGGACGAGCGCGCCGCCCGGCGCATCGCCAGCGTGCTGGCGGGCACTGAGGACCAGGTCGCCGTCCGCGCGGCCGGGGTCTTCGCCCGCAGGATCACGCACGCCCCCGCGGAAAGCACCGAGCAGTGGGCCCCGCGTGGCACCGTGCTGATCACCGGCGGTACCGGTGGCATCGGTGCGGAGCTGGCCCGCTGGGCCGCCCGCAACGGCGCGGAGCACCTGGTGCTGACCGGTCGTCGTGGGCCCGACGCGCCTGGCGCCAACGAGTTGCGCGAGGAGCTGACCGCGCTCGGCGTCCAGGTCACCATCGCGGCGTGCGATGCGGCCGACAAGCAGGCACTCGCCGAGCTGGTGCAGGGGTTGACCGTCAACGCGGTGCTGCACGCCGCTGGCTCCACGCAGGGCGTCGCGCTGCTTCAGTCCACTGTGGACGACTTGGACGCGATGATGTCCGCCAAGGCCGTCGGTGCGTCCAACCTGGACGAGGTCTTCGCCAACACGCAGCTGGACGCGTTCGTGCTGTTCTCCTCCATCGCCGCGACCTGGGGCAGCGGCTGGCAGTCCGGCTACGCCGCCGCCAACGCCTACCTGGACGCGCTGGCCGAGCAACGCCGCGCCCGCGGTCTGGTCGCGACCTCCGTGGCCTGGGGCCCGTGGGGCGAGATCGGCATGGCCGCCGACGAGGCGGAGCAGCAGCGCCTGCGCCGCCAGGGCCTGACCGTGCTGGCGCCCGCGCTGGCCGTGGAAGCCTTGGCGCAGGCCATCACTGAGGCCCAGCCCTGCCTGACCGTGGCCGAGGTGGACTGGGACCGGTTCGTGCCGGGCTTCACCTCGGGACGGCCCAGCCCGCTGCTGGACGAGCTGCCCGAGGCACGCCGTGCCGCCGAGTCCGAACTGGACGTTCCCGCCGAACAGGGCAACCAGCTCCGCGAGCGACTGGCAGCGCTGCCCGAGACCGAGCGCAAGCACGTGCTGCTCGACATCGTGCGCACCGAGGCCGCCGTGGTCCTGGGCCACGCCGGTGCCGAGGCCGTCGACGCCGAGCGGGCCTTCCGCGACCTCGGCTTCGACTCGCTGACCGCCGTGGAACTGCGCAACCGCCTGACCGCCAGCACCGGGCTCAAGCTGCCCGCCACGCTGGTGTTCGACTACCCGACCGCGTCCGTCCTCACCGGACACATCCTGGACGGGCTGTTCGGCGCCGACACCGCCGCGGTCGTCATGACCACGGCCGCCGCGGACACCGACCCGATCGTGATCGTCGGCATGAGCTGCCGCCTGCCGGGCGGGGTGGACTCGCCGGAAGCGTTGTGGGACCTGGTCTTCAACGGCACCGAGGCGCTGTCCACCTTCCCCGCGGACCGCGGCTGGGACCTGGGCGCCCTGTACGACCCCGAGCCGGGCGTGGAGGGTCGCACCTACTCCGTGGACGGCGGCTTCGTGCCCGAGGCGGGCCAGTTCGACCCGGCCTTCTTCGGCATGAGCCCGCGCGAGGCCCTGGCCACCGACCCGCAGCAGCGCCTGCTGCTGACCGCCACCTGGGAGCTGTTCGAGCGCGCGGGCATCGCCCCGCACAGCGTCAAGGGCAGCCGCACCGGCGTGTTCATCGGTGCCGGCGATTCCGGGTACGGCACCGGGGTCAGCGAGATCCCCGAGGGCCTGTCCGGGCAGTTCCTGACCGGCAACTCCAGCAGTGTCGCGAGTGGACGGATCTCCTACACGCTGGGCCTGGAAGGTCCCGCGCTGACCGTGGACACCGCCTGCTCCTCCTCGCTGGTGGCCCTGCACCTGGCGATGCAGTCCCTGCGTCGCGGCGAGTGCACGATGGCCATCGCCGGTGGTGTGACGGTCATGTCCACCCCGGTGCCCTTCGTGGAGTTCAGCCGCCAGCGCGGCCTGGCCCCCGACGGGCGCTGCAAGTCCTTCTCCGAGGACGCCGACGGCACCGGCTGGGCCGAGGGCGTGGGCCTGCTGCTGGTCGAGCGGCTGTCCGACGCGCGCCGCAACGGCCACACCGTGCTCGCTGTGGTCAAGGGCTCGGCGGTCAACCAGGACGGTGCCTCCAACGGCCTGACCGCGCCGAACGGCCCCGCACAGCAGCGGGTCATCCAGCAGGCGCTGGCCGACAGCGGCCTCGCACCGTCCGAAGTGGACGTTGTCGAGGCGCACGGCACCGGCACGGTGCTCGGCGACCCGATCGAGGCGCAGGCCGTGCTGGCCACCTACGGCCAGGACCGTGAGACCCCGCTCTGGCTGGGGTCGATCAAGTCCAACATCGGCCACACCCAGGCTGCTGCCGGTGTCTCCGGTGTCATCAAGATGGTCATGGCGATGCGTCACGGTGTGCTGCCGCAGACCCTGCACGTCGGCCAGCCCTCCACCCACGTGGACTGGACCGCGGGCAGCGTGCGGCTGCTGACCGAGCGCGTGGAGTGGAACAGTGCGGTGCGCCGCGCGGGTATCTCCTCCTTCGGCATCAGCGGCACCAACGCCCACACGATCATCGAGCAGGCCCCGGCCGAGGAGCAGGCCCCCGTCACCCGTACGCCCGGCGCGGTCCTGCCGTGGCTGGTGTCCGGCCGCAGCGCCGAGGCACTGCGTGCACAGGCTGAGCGCCTGCTGTCCCGTGTGGACGGTGCTGACCCGGTGGACCTGGCCTACTCCCTGGCCACCGCCCGGTCCACCTTCGAGCACCGGGCCGTGGTGCTCGGTGAGTCGGCCGAGGACCTGCGTCGCGGCCTGACCGCACTGGTCGCGGGCGACCGGGTTCCCGGTGTGCTGCGGGGCAACGCGTCCACCGGCAAGACCGCGTTCCTGTTCTCCGGGCAGGGTTCGCAGCGTGCGGGCATGGGGCGTGAGCTGTACGAGGCGTTCCCGGTGTTCGCCGACGCGCTGGACGCGGTGCTGGCCCGGTTCGACCTGCCGTTGCGCGAGGTCATGTTCGGTGAGTCCGAGCTGCTGTCGCAGACCGAGTACACGCAGGCGGCCCTGTTCGCCATCGAGGTGGCGCTCTACCGCCTGGTCGAGTCCTGGGGCCTGCGCCCCGACCAGCTGATCGGCCACTCGATTGGTGAGCTGTCCGCCGCGCACGTGGCTGGGGTTCTGTCCCTTGAGGACGCGTGCAAGCTGGTGGCGGCTCGTGGCCGGTTGATGCAGGCGCTGCCGACTGGTGGCGCGATGATCGCGATCCAGGCCACCGAGGACGAGGTCCGTCCGCTGCTGACCGACCGGGTGTCGATCGCGGCGATCAACGGCCCGCGCTCGGTCGTGGTCTCCGGGGACGAGGACGCCGCGCAAGCGATTGCCGACCAGTTCGCCGACCGCAAGACCCGCAAGCTGACGGTCAGCCACGCGTTCCACTCCCCGCGCATGGACCCGATGCTGGAGGAGTTCCGGGCCGTCGCGGAGGGGCTGACCTACTCCGCCCCGACCATCCCGGTCGTCGGCAACACCGAGGGCGACCCCACCACCCCCGAGTACTGGGTGCGCCACGTCCGCGAGGCCGTCCGCTTCCACGAAGGCATCACCAAGCTGGTCGAACTCGGCGTCACGCGGTTCGTGGAGCTGGGGCCGGACGGGGTGCTCACCGGCATGGCCCAGGAGTCCGCGGACAGCGCGCTCATGGTGCCGCTGCTGCGTGGGGACCGGGGCGAGGCGCAGTCCCTGCTCACCGCGATCTCGCAGCTGCACGTCAGCGGAGTCAGCCCGCAGTGGGCCAGCGTGTTCGCGGGCTGGGGTGCGTCCACTGTGGACCTGCCCACCTACGCGTTCCAGAACGAGCGGTACTGGCTGGAGCCGAACTCGGTCAGCACCGACCCGGCCGCGCTCGGCCTGGCCGGGACCGGGCACCCGCTGCTGGGCGTGGTGGTCGGGCTGGCCGATTCCGACGGGCTGGTGTTCAGCAACCTGCTGTCGGTGCAGAGCCAGCCCTGGCTGGCCGACCACGTGGTCGGTGGCGCCATCCTGTTCCCCGGCACCGGCTTCGTCGAGCTGGCGCTGACCGCGGGCGAGCACCTGGGCTGCGAGCGGCTGGAGGAGTTGATCCTCGAGGCCCCGCTGGTGCTGCCCGAGCGCGGCGGCGTGCGGCTCCAGGTCGTCGTCGGCGGCCCGGACCACAGCGAGGCCCGCACCGTCACCGTGTACTCCCAGCAGGGCGAGACCTGGACCCGGCACGCCAGCGGTGTGCTGGTCGCCGCCGAGGAGTCCGAGGGCGAGCCGCTGACCGAGTGGCCGCCGCGGGGCGCCGAGCCGATCACCCTGGACGGCCTGTACGAACTGCGCGCAGAGGGCGGTTTCCACTACGGACCGGCCTTCCGCGGGCTGCACGCCGCCTGGGCTGCCGAGGGCGAGGTCTACGCCGAGGTCGCGCTGCCCGAGTCGCTGCGCACCGAGGCCGGTCGTTACGGCCTGCACCCGGCGCTGCTGGACTCCGCGCTCCAGGCGCTGGCGTTCACCGGTGGTGAGGGCGGAGCCAAGCTGCCGTTCTCCTGGACTGGTGTGTCGCTGGGCGCCGTGGGTGCCGCTGTCCTGCGTGTTCGACTGTCCACAACGGACCGCAACGGTACGATTGCCATCACCTTGGCGGACGCCGCCGGTCAGCCGGTCGGCGTCGCCGAGGGTCTGCAACTGCGCCCGGTCGCCGCCGAGCAGTTGGCGATCCCGGTGGCCACTGCGGCGGCGACCCCGGCAGCCAAGCCTCGCAAGCGCCGCAGCGCGCAGGACAACGCGGTGCTCGGTGACGAGGGCCTGCACGCCAAGCTCGCCGGTCTGGAGGACGAGGACCAGGACGCGCTGCTGCTGGAGCTGGTCCGCACCCAGGCCGCGATCGTGTTGGGCTACAACGGTCCTGAGGCCGTGGAGCCCGACCGCGCCTTCAAGGAGCTGGGCTTCACCTCGCTGACGGCCGTGGAGTTCCGCAACGGCATGAGCGAGGTCACCGGGATGCGGCTGCCCGCGACCCTGGTGTTCGACTACCCGACCTCGATCAGCCTGGCCGGCTACCTCAAGGACGAGCTGCTCGGCGCCGAGGACCAGCCGCAGGCTCGTAAGCGCAAGCGGGGCAACGACGCCGACGACCCGATCGTGATCGTCGCGATGGGCTGCCGCTACCCCGGTGGCATCAGCACCCCCGAGCAGCTGTGGGACATCGTGGCCTCGGGCACCGACGCGATCACCAGCTTCCCGACCGACCGCGGCTGGGACCTGGACGCGCTCTACGACCCGGACCCCGACACCCCCGGCACCTGCTACACCCGCGAGGGCGGCTACCTGCACAACGCCAGCGAGTTCGACCCGGCGTTCTTCGGGATCAGCCCGCGCGAGGCGGTGGCGATGGATCCGCAGCAGCGGCTGCTGCTGGAGGTCTGCTGGGAGACCCTGGAGCGCGCTGGTCTGGACATGGCCTCGCTCAAGGGCAGCCAGACCGGTGTCTTCGCGGGTGTGACCTACCAGGACTACGGCACCATGCTGATGTCCTCCGAGGACTCCTCCGAGGGCCTGTTCGGCACGGGCAACTCGCCCAGCGTCCTGTCCGGCCGGGTGGCCTACACCCTCGGCCTGGAGGGGCCCGCGGTCTCGATCGACACCGCTTGCTCCTCCTCGCTGGTGGCGCTGCACTGGGCCGCACAGGCCCTGCGCGACGGGGACTGCACCCTGGCGCTGGCCGGTGGCGTGACCGTCATGTCCAGCCCGGTGTCGCTGATCGAGTTCAGCGCGCAGAAGGCGCTGGCCGCCGACGGCCGCAGCAAGCCGTTCTCCGCTGCCGCCGACGGTGCGAGCTGGGCCGAGGGCGCGGGCGTTGTGCTGCTGGAGCGGCTGTCCGACGCCAAGCGCAACGGCCACCAGGTGCTGGCCGTGGTGCGGGGCTCCGCGCTGAACCAGGACGGCGCCTCCAACGGCCTGACCGCGCCGAACGGTCCCGCGCAGCAGCGGGTCATCCGGCACGCGCTGGCCAACGGTGGCCTCGAACCGTCCGATGTGGACGTCATCGAGGCGCACGGCACCGGCACCACCCTGGGCGACCCGATCGAGGCCGGTGCGCTGTTCGCCACCTATGGGCGGGACCGCGACCCGGAGAACCCGGTGTGGCTGGGCTCCTTCAAGTCCAACGTGGGCCACTCGCAGGCCGCCGCGGGCGTCGGCGGCATCATCAAGATGGTCATGGCCATGCGCCACGGCATCGTGCCGCCCACCCTGCACGCCGAGGAGCCCTCCCCGCACATCGACTGGTCCTCCGGCACGATCCAGCTGGCCACCGAGGCCAGGCCGTGGCCGGAGACCGGCCACGCCCGCCGGGCCGGTGTCTCCTCCTTCGGCATGAGCGGCACCAACGCGCACGTCATCGTGGAGCAGGCCCCGCAGGTTCCGGTCAAGCCGCGCACCGAGGGCGAGCCGGTGCTCACCGGTCAGGCCCTGCCGTGGTCGCTGTCGGCCCGCTCCGCCGCCGCCCTGCGTGGGCAGGCCGAGAAGCTGCTGTCCGCTGTGGACGGTGAGCGACCGGTGGACGTGGGCTTCTCACTGGCCAGCACCAAGTCGGCCTTCGAGCACCGCGCGGTGATCGTCGGCACCGAGCTGGACGAGCTGCGCGCCGGGTTGCGGGCCCTCGCCGAGGGCGTGGGCGCCGACAACCTGGTGCAGGGTTCGACCGCGCCGCACGGCAAGCGCGTGTTCGTCTTCCCCGGTCAGGGCTCGCAGTGGGTGGGCATGGCCGTGGAACTGCTCGACACCGCACCGGTGTTCGCCGCGCGCATGACCGAGTGCGCCGAGGTCCTGAGCGAGTTCGTGGACTGGGACCTGTTCACCTCGCTGAGCGACCCGGCTGCCTACGAGCGGGTCGACGTGGTGCAGCCCATGTCCTGGGCTGTCATGGTGTCGCTGGCTGAGCTGTGGCGTTCGCTGGGTGTGCGGCCTGACGCGGTGCTGGGCCACTCACAGGGCGAGATCGCCGCGGCGGCCGTCTCCGGTGCGCTGTCGCTGCGGGACGCCGCCCGCGTGGTGACGTTGCGCAGCAAGGCGATCGCCGACGAGCTGGCCGGTCGCGGCGGCATGGTGTCGGTGGCACTGCCGCTGGACCAGGTGGAGCCGCTGCTGGACGAGCGGATCTCGGTGGCCGCGCTGAACGGCCCGACCTCGGTGGTCGTGGCCGGGGACCCGGACGGGCTGGACGAGCTGATCGCGCGCTGCGAGTCCCAGGGCGTGCGGGCCCGCCGCATCCCGGTGGACTACGCCTCGCACACCGTGCACGTGGAGCGGATCGAGCAGCGGCTGGCCGAGGTACTGGCCCCGATCGAGCCGCAGGCCTCGAAGATCCCGTTCTTCTCCACGGTGACCGGGGACTGGATCGACACCGCCACCATGGACGCCGGGTACTGGTACACCAACCTGCGCCAGACCGTGCAGTTCGAGCAGTCCACCCGCAAGCTGGCCGAGCAGGGCTACGACGTGTTCGTGGAGTCCAGCTCGCACCCCGTGCTGGCCATGGCGATCCGCGAGACCCTGGACGGCTTCGGCGACGTGGAGCCGATCGTGGTCGGCACCCTGCGCCGCGAGCAGGGCACCCAGCACCGCTTCCTGCTCTCGCTGGGCGAGCTGCACTGCGGCGGCCGGGACGTGGACTTCACGCAGGTCTTCGCGGGCCACGGAGCGGAGACCATCGCCCTGCCGACCTACGCCTTCCAGCACCAGCGCTACTGGCCGCGCCTGCCCGAGCCGGGCTCCCGGCCCGCGGTGGTCGAGGGTGCGGTGGACCCGGTGGACGCCAAGTTCTGGGCCGCCGTCGAGCAGGAGGACCTCAAGTCCCTTGCCGACACGCTCAACCTGGAGCTGAGCGCCCTCAACGAGATCGTGCCCGCGCTGTCCAGCTGGCGGCGTGAGCGCCGCGAGCAGTCCACTATGGACTCGCTGCGGTACAAGGTGACCTGGAAGCCGATCACCGGAGACCCGGCGCTGACCGGGGACTGGCTGCTCGTCGTGCCCGCGGGCTTCGCCGAGCACGAGTGGGTGCTGGCGGCCCAGCGCGCGCTGAACCCGATGACGATCGAGATCACCGCCGAGGCCGACCGCGAGACGATCGCCGCCCAGTTGGCGGAGGTCAAGGCCGACGGCGTGCTCTCCCTGCTGGCGCTGGACGAGTCGCCTTCGGCGGCCCACCCGGAGAACCCGGTCGGCCTCGTGACGACCGCGGCGCTGATCCAGGCGCTGGGCGACGCGCGCATCGACGGCCCGCTCTGGTGCGCCACCAGCGGCGCGGTCGCGGTCGGCAAGTCCGAGGCGGTGACCAACCCCGTGCAGGCCCTGGTCTGGGGTCTGGGCCGGGTGGCCGCCCTGGAGCACCCCGAGCGTTGGGGCGGCTTGCTGGACCTGCCCGCGACCCCTGACGACCGGGCGGTCCGCCGCGTGCTGACCGCGCTGTCCGGTGTGGACAGTGAGGACCAGATCGCGGTGCGCGGCTCGGGTCTGTTCGGCCGCAGGCTCACCAGGGCAGCGCTGACCGAGCAGACCGGGACGCCGTGGCAGCCCCGCGGCACCGTGCTGATCACCGGTGGTACCGGCGCACTCGGTGGGCACCTCGCCCGCTGGCTGGCCGCCAACGGTGCCGAGCACCTGCTGCTGACCAGCCGTCGCGGCGAGGCGGCCGAGGGCGCTGCGGAGTTGGCGGCCGAGCTGACGGAACTGGGCGCTCGCGTCACCATCGCGGCCTGCGACGTGGCCGACCGCGAAGCGCTGGCCAGCCTGCTCAACGGCCAGCAGGTCAACGCCGTGGTGCACGCGGCCGGTGTGCTGGACGACGGCATGCTGGACTCGATGACCCCCGAGCGGCTGGCGGGTGTGCTGCGGGCCAAGTCCCAGGCCGCGCTGAACCTGCACGAGCTGACCTCCGACCTGGACGCCTTCGTGCTGTTCTCCTCGACCGCCGGTGTCTGGGGCGGTCAGGGCCAGTCCAACTACGCCGCTGCCAACGCCTTCCTGGACGCGCTGGCCGAGAACCGCCGCGCCGCAGGGCTTGCGGCCACCTCGGTCGCGTGGGGCCCGTGGGGCGGCGCAGGTCTGGCCGAGGACCCGGCGGTGGCCCAGCGCCAGCGCCGAGGCGGCATCCTCGCGCTGGAGCCCGAGGTCGCGATCACGGCTCTCCAGCAGGCACTGGACGCGGGCGAGGCCACGCTGACCGTGGCCGGGGTCGAGTGGGGCCTGTACGCCCCCGGCCTGGCCAGCCTGCGGCCCAGCAGGTTGATCGAGGCGATCCCGGAGGCCAGGGCCGCGCTGGAGGCGATGGCCGAGGCCGCCAAGTCCGGGGACGCGGGCGGCTCCGCGCTGCTGCAGAAGCTGGCCGGGCTCAGCGAGTCCGAGCGGGAGCGCGAACTGCTGGAGTTCGTCAAGGTGTTCGTGGCCGGTGTGCTCGGCTTCGGTGGCCCGGAGGAGGTCGACACCGGTCGCGCCTTCCAGGACATCGGCTTCGACTCGCTGACCGCGGTGGACCTGCGCAACCGGCTCAGCGCCGCGACCGGGGTCCGGCTGCCCACCACGATGATCTTCGACTACCCGACGCCCACCGCGCTGGCCCGCTACCTGCGCGCCGAGATCACCGGCGTGCCGGAGCAGACCGAGGCCGCACCCGTGGCGGTCACGGCGTCCACTGTGGACGACCCGATCGCGATCGTGGCCATGGCCTGCCGGTTCCCCGGCGGGATCAGCACCCCGGAGGCGTTGTGGCGCCTGCTGTCCGAGGGTGAGGACGCGATCACCGACTTCCCGGTCAACCGCGGCTGGGACGTGGACTCGGTGTACGACACCGACCCGGACAAGACCGGTACGAGCTACGTGCGGGCCGGTGCCTTCCTGCACAACGCCGACCAGTTCGACGCCCCGTTCTTCGGCATCAACCCGCGTGAGGCCCTGGCCATGGACCCCCAGCAGCGCCTGCTGCTGGAGACCTCCTGGGAGGCCCTGGAGCGCGCGGGCATCAACCCAGCTTCCTTGCAGGGCAGCCAAACCGGTGTCTTCGCGGGCTCCAACGGCCAGGACTACACCCCGCTGCTGGCGATGTCCGACCACGGCGCCGAGGGCTACGTCATGACCGGCAACGCGGGCAGCGTCGTGTCCGGCCGCATCGCCTACACGCTGGGCCTTGAGGGTCCGGCGGTCACCGTGGACACGGCGTGCTCCTCCTCGCTGGTGGCGCTGCACTGGGCCGCGCAGGCCCTGCGCAACGGCGAGTGCAACCTGGCGCTGGCCGGTGGTGTGACGGTCATGTCCACGCCCACCGCGTTCGTGCAGTTCAGCCGCCAGCGCGGCCTGGCGCCCGACGGCCGGTGCAAGCCGTTCTCGGAGAGCGCCGACGGCACGGGCTGGGGCGAGGGCGCGGGCATGCTCGTGCTGGAGCGCCTGTCCGACGCACGCCGCAACGGCCACCCCGTGCTGGCACTGGTCCGCGGTTCCGCGGTGAACCAGGACGGTGCCTCGAACGGTCTGACCGCGCCGAACGGTCCTTCGCAGCAGCGGGTGATCCGCCAGGCGCTGGCCAGTGCCGGACTCGCACCGTCCGATGTGGACGTGGTCGAGGCGCACGGCACGGGCACGGTGCTCGGTGACCCGATCGAGGCCCAGGCGGTGCTCGCCACGTACGGCAAGGATCGGGACCGTCCACTGTGGATGGGCTCGATCAAGTCCAACATCGGGCACACCCAGGCCGCCGCTGGTGTGGCCGGGGTCATGAAGGTCGTGCTGGCACTGCGGAACGACCTGCTGCCGCCGAGCCTGCACGTGACCGAGCCCTCGTCCCACGTGGACTGGGCGGCCGGGGACGTGCGGCTGGCCACCGAGCCGGTGCCGTGGGCGGAGAACGGCCACCCGCGCCGGGCGGGCATCTCCTCCTTCGGGGTGAGCGGCACGAACGCGCACACGATCATCGAGCAGGCCCCGGCGTACGAGGAGCCGGTGATCGAGCAGCAGCCGCTGCCCGTGGTGCCCTGGCTGATCTCCGGTGCGACCAAGGACGCGCTGCGGGAGCAGGCCGAGCGCCTGCTGCCGGTGGTCGAGGACTCGGCGCTGGACGTGGGCTACTCGCTGGCGACCACGCGGGCCGTGCACGAGCACCGCGCCGTGGTGCTGGCCCCTGGTGCGCTGGGCGCGCTCGCGGCGGGCGAGTCGGCCGCCGGTCTGGTCCAGGGCACGGCGCGCGCCGAGGGCAAGTCGGCGTTCCTGTTCTCCGGTCAGGGTTCGCAGCGCGCGGGCATGGGGCGCGAGCTGTACGAGGCGTTCCCCGTGTTCGCCGACGCCCTGGACGCGGTGCACGCGCACTTCGACATGCCGCTGCGGGACGTCATGTTCGGCGACTCGGAACTGCTGCACCAGACGGAGTACACGCAGCCCGCGTTGTTCGCGATCGAGGTCGCGCTGTACCGGCTCGTGGAGTCCTGGGGCGTGCGGCCCGACTACCTGGTCGGCCACTCGATCGGTGAGCTGGCGGCGGCCCACGTGGCCGGGGTTCTGTCCCTTGAGGACGCTTGCAAGCTCGTGGAGGCACGGGGCCGGCTGATGCAGGCCCTGCCCACGGGTGGCGCCATGATCGCCATCCAGGCCACCGAGGACGAGGTGTTGCCGCTGCTGACCGACGCGGTGTCGATCGCGGCGATCAACGGGCCGGACTCCGTGGTGGTCTCCGGGGACGAGACCGACGCGGAGGCCATCGCGGGGCTGTTCGAGGGCCGCAAGACCCGGCGCCTGACGGTCAGCCACGCCTTCCACTCCCCGCGCATGGACGACATGCTCGCCGCGTTCCGGGAGGTGGCCGAGCAGCTGACCTACTCGGCCCCGCGCATCGCCGTGGTATCCAACGTGACCGGCACCTTGGCGTCCGAATTGGACTCCCCGGAGTACTGGGTGCGCCACGTGCGCGACGCCGTGCGGTTCAACGACGGCATCCGGTACCTGGAGGACCACGGGGTCACGCGGTACCTGGAGCTGGGCCCGGACGGCGTGCTCGCGGGCATGGCGCAGGGTTGCCTGAACGGCGAGCGCGTCGTGGTGCCCGCACTGCGGCGTGACCGCGGTGAGGCGCTCGCGACGCTGACGGCCCTGGCCACCTTGCACGTCAACGGGGTTGACGTGAACTGGGCCGAGCTGTTCACGGGTACCGGGGCGCGCCGGATCGAGCTGCCCACGTACGCCTTCCAGCACCAGAGGTTCTGGCCGCAGGTCTCCACCACGGCCTTCGGCGACGTCACCTCGGTCGGCCTGACCTCGGCGGACCACCCGCTGCTGGGTGCGGCCGTCGCGCTGGCCGACTCCGATGGCGTCGTGTTCACCGGCAGGCTGTCCACGCAGACCCAGCCCTGGCTGGCCGATCACGCCGTGATGGGCTCGATCCTGTTCCCGGGCACGGCTTTCCTGGAGCTGGCGGTTCGCGCCGGTGACCAGGTGGGCTGCGGGCAGGTGGAGGAGCTGACCCTGGCGGCACCGCTGGTGCTGCCGGAGCGAGGCGGCGTGCAGTTGCAGGTGGTCGTCGGTGGCTCGGACGAGTCCGGCGCCCGGACGATCAGCGTGCACTCGCGCGCCGACGAGGACCAGCCCTGGGTGCTGCACGCGACCGGCGCGCTCGTGCCGAACGTCGAGCAGGAGCCGGAATTCCTCGCAGTGTGGCCGCCCGCGGGCGCGCAGGCACTGGAGGTCGAGGGCTTCTACGAGGTCTACGCCAGCAGCGGGTTCAACTACGGCCCGACCTTCCAGGGCCTCAAGGCGGCCTGGCAGCTCGGCGAGGACATCTACGCCGAGATCAGCCTGCCCGAGGACCAGCACGCCACGGCCGCGAAGTTCGGGCTGCACCCGGCTCTGCTGGACGCCGCGTTGCAGGCACTGGTCTTCGTGCCGCTGGAGGGTTCCGGCAAGTCGCGGCTGCCCTTCTCCTGGAGCGGCGTGTCCCTGCACGCGGGCGGCGCGTCCACGGTCCGGGTCCGGCTCACGCAGTCCGGGGCCGACTCGCTGGCGCTGGCCGTGTGCGACGCGGCCGGTCAGCCGGTGGCGACGATCGGGTCGCTGGCGATGCGCGAGGTGTCCGCGGAGCAGATCCAGGACACCAGGGCGACCCACCAGGACTCGCTGTTCCGACTGGACTGGACGAAGTTCGCGACCAGCCAGCCGGAACTGGAGCAGTCGGTGGCCGTACTGGGTCACGACAACCTGAAGCTGGCGGCCCTGTTGGGCGCGGAGTCGGTGCAAGACATCGAGGGCGTCACCGCCGACGTGCTGCTGGTTCCGCTGGTGGCCAACGGGGAGGCGACCGGGGACGTGGCCGCGGATGTCCGGCAGGGCATCTACCGGGTGCTGGACCTGGTGCAGTCCTGGTTGGCCGAGGAGCGGTTCGAGGACACCAAGCTGGTGTTCGTCACCCGCGGGGCCATGGCCATCCGGGACGAGGACGTGCGCGACCTGGCCTACGCCCCGGTCTGGGGCCTGGTCCGCTCCGCGCAGTCGGAGAACCCCGGCCGCTTCCTGCTGGTGGACGTGGACGACGAACAGTCCTCTGTGGAGGCTCTGCCGGGTGTGATCGCGGCGGGCGAGTCGCAGGTGGTCGTCCGCGAGGGCGTGGCGCACGCGGGCCGCTTGGTCCGGGTCGGGGCGGAAGTCCTTGCCACGCCTGCGGAAGGCCCGTGGCGACTGGACTCCGTGGACAAGGGCACGCTGGACAACCTGCGGCTCATCCCGGCGCCCGAGGCGGAGGCCGAGCTGCTGCCCGGCCACGTGCGGATCGCCGTGCGGGCCGCGGGCGTGAACTTCCGCGACGTGCTCAACGCGCTGGGCATGTACCCCGGCGAGGCGGGCGCGATGGGCCTGGAAGGCGCGGGCGTGATCACCGAGGTGGCCGCCGACGTGACCGACCTGGCCCCCGGCGACAAGGTGATGGGCATGTTCGGCGGGGCCTTCGGTCCGACCGTCATGGCCGACCGCCGCATGGTGGCCCGGATGCCGCAGGGCTGGAGCTACACCGAGGCGGCCTCCGCGCCGATCGTGTTCCTCACCGCCTACTACGCCCTGATCGACCTGGCCAAGCTCCAGCGCGGCGAGTCGATCCTGGTGCACGCGGCGGCCGGTGGTGTCGGCATGGCGGCCGTGCAGCTGGCCAACCACTTGGGCGCCACCGTGTACGGCACGGCGAGCACCGGCAAGTGGGACGCCGTGCGGGCGCTGGGCGTGGCCGAGGAGCACCTGGCCTCCTCGCGGACCCTGGAGTTCGAGGCCAAGTTCTCCGAGGGCGTTGACGTGGTCCTCAACTCGCTGGCCGGGGAGTTCATCGACTCCTCGCTGCGGTTGCTGCACCAGGGCGGCCGGTTCGTCGAGATGGGCAAGGCCGACCTCCGCGACCCGCAGGGCGTGGACTACCGGGCCTTCGACCTGGTCGAGGCGGGCCCCGCGCGGATCGGCGAGATGCTCACGGAGATCCTGGCGCTGCTGGAGAGCGGGGTGCTCAGGCCGCTGCCGGTGGCCACCTGGGACATCCGCCGTGCGGCCGAGGCGTTCCGTTTCATCAGCCAGGGCAAGCACATCGGCAAGGTCGTGCTGACCATGCCGGTGGCCGTGGACCCCGAGGGCACCGTGCTGGTGACCGGTGGCACCGGTGGGCTCGGCGCGCAGGTGGCCCGTCACCTGGTGACCGAGCACGGCGCGCGCGACCTGTTGCTGCTCAGCCGCACGGGTTCCGCGCCGGAGCTGGCCGCCGAACTGACCGAACTCGGTGCCAGCGTGCGGATCGCGGCCTGCGATGTGGCCGACCGGGACGCGCTGGCCGCTGTGCTGGACGGCGTGGCACTGACCGGTGTGGTGCACACGGCCGGTGTGGTCGACGACGGCGTGATCGCCTCGCTGGACCAGGCGCGAGTCGACAAGGTGTTGCGCCCCAAGGTGGACGCCGTGGTCAACCTGCACGAGCTGACGCAGGGCCAGGACCTGGCGATGTTCGTGGTCTTCTCCGGTGCCGCAGGCGTGTTCGGCGGACCCGGCCAGGGCAACTACGCAGCCGCCAACGTGTTCCTGGACGCCTTCGCCCAGCACCGCAGGGCACAGGGCCTGCCAGCGACCTCGCTGGCCTGGGGTCCGTGGGCGCAGGGCGCGGGCATGACCAGCCAGCTCACCGAGGCGGACATCCAGCGCATGGCGCGCTCGGGCATGCTGCCGCTCTCGGTGGAGCAGGGCCTGGGCCTGTTCGACGCCGGGCTTGGCGTGGACGAGCCCGCACTGCTGCCGATGAACCTGGACACCAAGGTCCTTGCCACGCAGGGCGACGCGTTGTCCCCGCTGTACCGGAGCCTGGTCAAGGCCCCGGCCCGGCGGGCGGCCGCGGCGGCCAGCACGCAGACCAGCACGGTGTCGCTGGCCAAGGCGCTGGGCGGACTGTCCGAAAAGGAGCGTGCGCAGGCGCTGCTGAACCTGGTGTGCGACCAGGTCGCCGCGGTGCTCGGGCACGGGTCGGCCGAGGACATCGAGCCGGAGCAGGCGTTCAACGCGCTGGGCTTCGACTCGCTCACCTCGGTGGAGCTGCGCAACCGGCTCAACGCGGCCACCGAGCTGCGGCTGCCCGCGACCCTGGTGTTCGACTACCCGACTCCGCAGGCCCTGGCCGGGTACCTGTTGGCGGAGATCGTGCCCGAGGAGGTGTCCACGTCCTCGGTGGTGCTCGGGGAGCTGGACCAGCTCGGCGGGCTGCTCGGACGGGTCGCCGGGGACGACGGCCTGCGCACGACGATCACCAGCAAGCTGGAGGAGTTGCTGGCGCAGTTCAGGGGTGGCGCGGTGGAACCGGCCGCGGCCGTCGAGGACGAACTGGAGTCCGTCAGCGCGGACGAGCTGTTCGACCTCATCGACAAGGAGTTCGGGTCCTGACCGCGAGCTTTCGGTGCGGTGGCTCGGGTCAGTGGCAAGGAAGGTGACGAGACGTGGCGGACGAGGACAAGCTGCTCGGCTACCTGAAGAAGGTGACCGCTGACCTGCGGCTGGCCCATCGCCGGCTGCGTGAGGTCGAGGAACGCGACAGCGAGCCCATCGCCGTGGTGGCGATGAGCTGCCGGTTCCCGGGCGGCATCAGGACGCCCGAGCAGCTGTGGGACCTGCTCGCCGAGGGCGGGGACGGGATCGGGCAGTTCCCGGAGGACCGGGGCTGGCCGCTGGAGGCGCTCTACAACCTCGACGCCAGCCAGTCGGGCACCAGCTACGTGCGCGAGGGCGGCTTCGTGTACGACGCCGCGCAGTTCGACCCCGGCTTCTTCGGCATGTCCCCGCGCGAGGCCATGGCCACCGACCCGCAGCAGCGCCTGCTGCTCAACGCCTCCTGGGAGGCCTTCGAGCGGGCGGGCATCGACCCGCACTCGCTGAAGGGCACGCGCACCGGCGTGTTCGTCGGCGCCGCCTCCACCGGGTACGGCGCGGGGCTGACCGCGCTGCCCGAGGGCGTGGAAGGCCACATGCTCACCGGCAACTCGACCGCGGTCGTGTCCGGGCGGGTGTCCTACGTGCTGGGCCTGAAGGGTCCGGCCGTCACGGTGGACACGGCCTGCTCCTCCTCGCTGGTGGCCATCCACTGGGCCGCGCAGGCACTGCGGCGCGGTGAGTGCTCGCTCGCGCTGGCCGGTGGCGTGACCGTCATGTCCACCCCCGGAATGTTCCTGGAGTTCAGCCGTCAGCGTGGGCTGGCCGCCGACGGGCGCTGCAAGCCCTTCGCCGCCGGGGCCGACGGCACCGGCTGGTCCGAGGGCGTCGGCCTGGTGCTGCTGGAGAAGCTGTCCGACGCGCAGGCCAACGGCCACCCGATCCTCGCCGTGGTCCGGGGTTCCGCGGTGAACCAGGACGGTGCCTCCAACGGCCTGACCGCGCCGAACGGCCCGTCCCAGCAGCAGGTGATCCGCCAGGCGCTGGAGAGCGCGGGCCTGCAACCGTCCGATGTGGACGCTGTCGAGGCGCACGGCACGGGCACCGTGCTCGGTGACCCGATCGAGGCGCACGCGCTGATCTCCACCTACGGCAAGGGCCGCGAGAACCCGCTGTGGCTGGGCTCGGTGAAGTCGAACATCGGCCACACGCAGGCGGCCGCCGGTATCGCCGGGGTCATGAAGATGGTCCTGGCCATGCGGCACGGTGTGCTGCCGCAGTCCCTGCACGTGGACGAGCCCTCCCCGCACGTGGACTGGTCGGCGGGCGACGTGCGGCTGCTGACCGAGGCGCGGCCCTGGGACGCCGAGGTGCGTCGTGCGGGCATCTCCTCGTTCGGCATCAGCGGCACCAACGCCCACGTGATCGTCGAGCAGGCTCCCGCCGAGGAGGCGGCGGACGCCGTTGCCCCGCAGCGGGTCGTGCCCTGGCTGGTGTCCGGGCGCAGCCCCGAGGCGCTGCGTGCCCAGGCCGCCGCCCTGTTGGAGATCCTCGACTCAAAGTCCACTGTGGACGTCGCGCACTCGCTGGCCACCGGCCGGGCCTCCTTCGAGCACCGGGCCGTGCTGGTGGGGGAGAGCGCCGAGGACTTCCGTCGCCAGCTCACCGCGTTGGCCAGCGGTGTGGGCACGAGTGGACTGGTGCAGGGCACGATCCCGGCCGGTGGCAAGAGCGGCGGCAAATCGGCGTTCCTGTTCTCCGGTCAGGGTTCGCAGCGTGCGGGCATGGGCCGGGAGCTGTACGCGGCTTTTCCCAAGTTCGCTGGATCTTTGGATGAGGTGCTGGCGCACTTTTCCACTGATCTGAAGGACGTCATGTTCGGCGACTCAGAGGCGCTGCACCGCACCGAGTACACGCAGCCCGCGCTGTTCGCGATCGAGGTCGCGCTGTACCGGCTCGTGGAGTCCTGGGAGCTGAAGCCGGACTACCTGGTCGGCCACTCGATCGGTGAGCTGGCCGCGGCGCACATCGCCGGGATCCTGTCGCTGGGGGACGCGGCGAAGTTGGTTGCGGCGCGCGGCAAGCTGATGGGTGCGCTGCCCACTGGTGGTGCGATGGTCGCGATCCAGGCGACTGAGGACGAGGTTGTTCCGCATCTGACTGACCGGGTGTCGATCGCTGCGATCAACGGGCCGGACTCGGTGGTCGTTTCTGGGACTGAGGACGCGGTTGAGACTGTCGTCTCACATTTCACCGACCGTAAGACTCGTCGCCTGACGGTGAGCCATGCGTTCCACTCGCCGTTGATGGACCCGATGCTGGCGGAGTTCGGCAAGGTCGCTTCGGGGCTGACGTTCAATCAGCCGCAGATCCCGGTGGTGGGCAACACCGAGGGCGACCCGACGACCCCTGAGTACTGGGTGCGCCACGTTCGTGAGGCCGTGCGCTTCCACGCCGGGATCGAGAAGCTGCGCGGCCTGGGCGTCACGCGCTTCCTGGAGCTCGGCCCGGACGGTGTGCTCGCCGCGATGGCTGGCGGCGTGGCAGTGCTGCGCAAGGACCGCGACGAGCCGACCACGCTGTTCACCGCGATCGGCCAGCTGCACGCGGGCGGCCTGTCCCCGGACTGGAAGACCGTGGCCGCCGAGTGGGGCGGCAAGCGGGTCGACCTGCCCACCTACGCGTTCCAGCAGCAGCGGTTCTGGCTGGAGGCCCCGGCCGGTGCGCCGACCGCGGCGCCCGTGGACACCGTGGACGCCCAGTTCTGGGCCGCCGTGGAGCAGGGCGACTTCGAGGCGCTCGGCGTGGACGCCGAGGCCTCGCTCCGTGACGCGTTGCCGCAGCTGACCGCGCTGCGCCGCCAGCACGGTGAACAGTCAACTGTCGACAGTTGGCGGTACGAGGTCACCTGGCAGCCCGTGCCGGTGTCCAGCTCGGCCACCCTGACCGGCTCGTGGCTGCTGCTGGTCCACCCCGGCACCGAGCTCGCGCTCGGCGAGCAGGTCACCGTGGTCGAGTGCCCGGTGAACGCCGACCGTGCCCAGCTCGCCGAGCTGCTGCGTGACCGCCCGGCCGACGGTGTGCTGTCCGCGCTGAACCTCGACGAGACCGTGGCGCTGATCCAGGCCCTCGGCGACCTCGACCGCGGCGCCCCGCTGTGGAGCCTCACCCGTGGCGCCGTCTCGGTGGGCCGCCGCGACGTCGTCACCAACGTGCGCCAGGCCGCGATCTGGGGCATTGGGCGGGTCGCCGCGCTGGAGCACCCCGACCGCTGGGGCGGCGTGATCGACCTGCCGGAGCAGTTGGACGCCCGCGCGCTGGGCCGCCTGCACGCCGTGCTGGCCGGGACCACTGGCGAGGACCAGGTCGCCATCCGCGACACCGGCGTGCTCGGCCGTCGCCTGACCCGCGCCGCGGCGGCCACCGGCAAGTGGCAGCCCCGCGGCACCGTGCTGATCTCCGGCGGCACCGGCGCCCTGGGCCGCCAGGTCGCCCAGTGGCTGCTGGACAACGGCGCCGAGCACGTGGTGCTGGCCAGCCGCCGGGGCGGGACGGCCCCGGAGTTCGGCGACCGCGCCAGCGTCGTGGCCTGCGACATCGCCAACCGCGCCGCACTGGAGATCCTGCTCTCCAAGCACGAGTTCACCGCCGTGGTGCACGCGGCCGGTGTGCTGGACGACGGTGTGCTGGACTCACTGACCCCCGACCGGCTCGCTGGCGTCATGCGCGCCAAGGTCGACGCGGCGATCAACCTGCACGAGCTCACCGGCGACTTGGACGCCTTCGTGCTGTTCTCCTCCTTCGCGGGCGCTGTGGGTGCTGCGGGCCAAGGCAGCTACGTAGCCGCCAACAGCGTGCTGGACTCGCTGGCCGACCTGCGGCGTGCTGGGGGTCAGTCGGCGACTTCCATCGCGTGGGGTCCGTGGGCCGAGTCGGGCATGGCCGCTGACGGCAGCGAGCGGATGCGTCGTGGCGGCTTGCCGCCCATGGCGCCCGAGCTGGCGCTCAAGGCGTTGCAGCAGTCGGCGGGCTGCGTGGTCGTGGCCGACGTGGACTGGGACCAGTTCGGTCCTGGCTTCGTGGCCGTGCGGCCCAGTGCGCTGCTGAGTGAGTTCGTGGCCATGCCGGACACGGCGAGCACGCAGACCTTGGCGCAGCAGCTCGCTGAGCTCGGTGAGGCCGAGCGTGACGCAGCGGTGCTGGCGCTCGTGCGGGCCCACGCGGCTGCTGTGCTCGGACACGCCACTCCGGACGCTGTGGACGTGGACCGCCCGTTCCGCGACTTGGGCTTCGACTCGCTGACCGCCGTGGAGCTGCGCAACTCGCTGGGCGCCGCGACCGGTCTGCGGCTGCCCGCCACCATGGTGTTCGACTACCCGACCGCCACCACGCTCGCCACGCACGTGCTGACCGAACTGGGCATCACGCAGGTCGAGACGGCCACGGTGGGCGTGGCGGCCAATGTGGATGACCCGATCGCCATCGTGGGCATGAGCTGCCGGTTCCCGGGCGGGGTCGACTCCCCGGAGGACCTGTGGCGGCTGCTGTCCGGCGGCGGGGACGCCATCGGCCCGTTCCCGGCCGACCGCGGCTGGGACTTCGACGCCTTCTACGACCCCGAGCCCGGCAAGCCTGGCAAGTTCTACGTGCGCGAGGGCGGTTTCCTCAGCGGGGCCACCGAGTTCGACCCCGGCTTCTTCGGCATCTCCCCGCGTGAGGCCGTGGCCATGGACCCCCAGCAGCGCTTGCTGCTGGAGACCTCCTGGGAGGCCCTGGAGAGCGCGGGCGTGAACCCGGCCTCCGCGCAGGGCAAGCCGATCGGCGTGTTCGTCGGCACCAACGGCCAGGACTACCCGACCCTGCTCACCTACGCCGCCGAGGACTCCGAGGGACACGCTGGCACCGGCAACGCCGCCAGCGTCGTGTCCGGGCGCGTGGCGTACTCGCTGGGCCTTGAGGGTCCGGCTGTCACGGTGGACACGGCGTGCTCGTCCTCGCTGGTGGCGCTGCACTGGGCCGCACAGGCGTTGCAGCGCGGCGAGTGCAGCATGGCGCTCGTGGGCGGCGTGACCGTCATGTCCACCCCCGGTGCGTTCATCGAGTTCAGCCGACAGGGCGGTCTGGCCAAGGACGGGCGCTGCAAGGCGTTCTCCGACGGCGCGGACGGCACGAGCTGGGGCGAGGGCGTGGGCGTGCTCGTGGTGGAGCGGCTGTCCGAGGCCCAGCGCAACGGCCACCCGATCCTCGCCGTGGTCAAGGGTTCCGCGGTGAACCAGGACGGTGCCTCGAACGGCCTGACCGCGCCGAACGGTCCTTCGCAGCAGCGGGTGATCCGCCAGGCCCTGGCCGTCGCGGGCCTCGCACCGTCCGATGTGGACGCTGTCGAGGCGCACGGCACCGGTACCTCGCTGGGCGACCCGATCGAGGCGCAGGCCTTGCTCGCCACGTACGGCCAGGACCGCGAGCGGCCCCTGTGGCTGGGCTCGGTCAAGTCGAACATCGGCCACACGCAGGCCGCCGCGGGTGTCGCGGGCGTCATCAAGATGGTGCTGGCGCTCCAGCACCGCGTGCTGCCGCAGACCCTGCACGTCACCGAGCCCAGCTCGCACGTGGACTGGTCCGCGGGCAGCGTGGAGCTGCTGACCCGGCCCGTGCCGTGGGACGGCGACCAGCGCCGCGCGGGCATCTCCTCGTTCGGCGTGAGCGGCACCAACGCGCACGTCATCATCGAGCAGGCACCCGAGTCGGCCCAGCAGGCCGGGGCCGACACCGCGGACGTGCCGTTCGTGCTGTCGGCGCGCACCCAGGACGGGCTGTCCGCGCAGACCCGCAGGCTGCTCGCCCACCTGGACTCCCACCCCGAGCTGCGCGCCGTGGACGTGGCCCACTCGCTGGCCACCACCCGGTCCACCTTCGAGTACCGCTCGGTGCTGCTCGACCGCGAGTCGGCGGCCATCACCGGGGTCGCCGACAGCGGCAAGACCGCGTTCCTGTTCTCCGGGCAGGGCTCGCAGCGCGCCGGGATGGGCCGCGAGCTGTACGAGGCGTTCCCGGTGTTCGCCGACGCCCTGGACGAGGTGCTCGCGCACTTCGACATGCCGCTGCGCGAGGTGATGTTCGGTGAGTCCGAGCTGCTGGACCAGACCGAGTACACGCAGGCCGCGCTGTTCGCCATCGAGGTGGCTCTGTATCGCCTAACCCAGTCGTTTGGCGTTACGCCGGACTACCTGATCGGCCACTCCATCGGTGAGCTGGCCGCGGCACACGTGGCCGGGGTGCTGTCCCTGGCCGATGCGAGCAGGTTGGTGGCCGCGCGGGGCCGTTTGATGCAGGCTTTGCCGCCCGGCGGGGCAATGGTCGCCATCCAGGCGACCGAGGACGAGGTTCGGCCACTACTGACTGAACGTGTGTCTGTTGCCGCCATCAACGGACCGGACTCGGTGGTCGTGTCCGGCGACGAGGACGCGGTTGAGACCGTGGTCTCGAATTTCACCGACCGCAAAACGCGGCGGCTCACGGTGAGCCACGCGTTCCACTCACCGCGCATGGACCCCATGCTGGAGGAGTTCGGGCAGATCGCCGCCGAGCTGGCCTACCACCAGCCGGTCATCCCCGTCATCGGCAACATCGAGGGCGACCCGACCACGCCCGAGTATTGGGTGCGCCACGTGCGTGAGGCCGTGCGCTTCCACCAGGGCGTGCAGCAGCTCACCGAGTTGGGCGTCACGCGCTGGTTGGAACTGGGGCCGGACGGGGTGCTGTCGGCCATGGCCAACGGGGTGCCCACGCTGCGCAAGAACCGTGCTGAGGTGAAGACCTTCACCACCGCGCTGGCCAGCATGTACGTCAAGGGCCTCGCCGTCGACTGGACCAAGCTGCTGCCCGCCGACGCGCGCATCGTGGAACTGCCCACCTACGCGTTCCAGCACCAGCGCTACTGGCCGAAGATCGCCACCGCCCCGGTCGGCCGCGAACAGGACGCCGTGGACGCCCAGTTCTGGGCCGCTGTGGAGCGCGGGGACCTGGGTGAGCTCGGGGTGGACGCCGAGGCCCCGCTCAGCGCCGCCCTGCCCGCGCTGACCGCCTGGCGGCAGCAGCGCGGTGAACAGTCAACTGTCGACAGTTGGCGCTACCGGGTGACCTGGAAGCAACTGCCCTCGGTCAGCGCCCCGGCCGAGCAGGGCAACTGGCTGCTGGTGCACCCCGGCAACGGCGCCGAGGTGGCCAAGGTCCTGGAGGAGCGCGGCGCCACCGTCACCGCGCTGGAGCTGGACGACACCGACCGCGAGTCGATCACCGGACGGCTGTTCGAGGCCGCTGGCGAGTACGACGGGGTGCTGTCGGTGCTCGGGCTCACCGGCACGATGAGCCTGCTCCAGGCCCTGGGCGACGCCGGGATCGAGGCCCCGATGTGGGCGCTGACCCGCGGCGCGGTCTCGGTCGGCAGCGCGGACCCGATCACCGGCACCGAGCAGGCCGGGATCTGGGGCCTGGGCCGGGTCGCCGCGCTGGAGTACCCCGAGCGCTGGGGCGGCCTGGTGGACCTGCCCGAGACCCTGGACGAGCGGACCGGTGACCAGCTCACCGCCGTGCTCGCCGGGCTGGCCGACGAGGACCAGGTGGCGCTGCGCTCCGCCGGGGTCTTCGGCCGCCGACTGGTGCGCGCCCCGCTGGCCGGTACCGGTGAGAGCTGGCGCCCCCGCGGCACCGTGCTGATCACCGGCGGCACCGGCGCGCTGGGCCGTCAGGTGGCGGCCTGGCTGCTGGACAACGGTGCCGAGCACGTGGTGCTGACCAGCCGCCGCGGCGGTGAGGCCCCGGAGTTCGGGGACCGCGCCACCGTGGTCGCCTGCGACATGTCCGACCGGGCAGCGGTGGAGAACCTGTTGGCCGCCACCGAGTTCTCGGCGGTCGTGCACGCGGCGGGCGTGCTGGACGACGGGGTGCTGGACTCGATGACCCCCGAGCGGCTGGCGGGCGTGCTGCGGGCCAAGGTGGACTCCGCGCGCATCCTGGACGAGCTGACCCGTGGCCGCGAACTGGACGCGTTCGTGCTGTTCTCCTCCTTCGCGGGCACCATCGGCGCGGCGGGGCAGGGCAACTACGTGGCCGCCAACAGCGCGCTGGACGCGCTGGCCGAGCAGCGGCACGCGGCGGGCCTGCCCGCGACCTCCATCGCGTGGGGGCCGTGGGCCGAGGCGGGCATGGCCACCGACGAGGCCGTGGCCGCGCGGCAGCGGCGCGGCGGGGTGCTGCCGATGCGCCCCGACCTGGCGATCACCGCGATGAGCCAGGCGCTGGGCAAGGCGGAGACCTGCGTGGTCGTGGCCGAGGTGGACTGGGAGAAGTTCGGGCCCGGGTTCGCCGCCATGCGACCGAGTCCGCTGCTGGCCGACATCCCCGAGGTGCAGCGGGCACTGGCCGCCGCACCGCGCGCCGAGGCCGCACCGGCCGGGTTCCGCGAGCAGTTGGCGGGCCTGACCGAGGGCGAGCGCGGGCGTGCGCTGCTGGAGCTGGTGCGCGGACAGGTCGCCGCCGTGCTGGGCTACCAGTCGGCCACCGAGGTGGAACCGGGCCGCGCCTTCAAGGACCTCGGTTTCGACTCGCTGACCGCGGTGGAGCTGCGCAACGCCCTCGGTGTGATCACCGGGCTGAGCCTGCCCGCCACCGTGATCTTCGACCATGCCAACCCGACCGCGCTGGCCGAGCACCTGCGCGCCGAGCTGTTCACTGGGGCCACCGGTGGCGGCGCGGTGGGCGTGCTCACCGAACTGGACCGGTTGGAGGCGGCGGCCAGCGCGCTGTCGCCGGAGGAGCTGTCCCGCAACAGGATCACCGCTCGCCTGCAGGCACTGGTGCAGAAACTGAGCCAGAGCACCGGGTCCGAGGACGGTTCGGCCGTCGTGGACCGCCTGCAGTCCGCGAGCTCCGATGAGGTCTTCGACTTCATCGACAGGGAACTCGGGCTCACCTGAGCCGCCACGAAACGCGCCCGGGACCAAGCAAGACTGGAGAGGCCAGGATGGCGAACCAAGACAAGCTCCTCGACTACCTCAAGCGGGTGACCGCTGATCTGCACCAGACGCGGCAGCGGCTGCGCGAGGTGGAGGCCGGAGAGCCTGAGCCGATCGCCATCGTGGCCATGAGCTGCCGGTTCCCGGACGGGGCCGACACGCCCGAGCAGTTGTGGCGGCTGCTGTCCGAGGGCACCGACGCGATCACCGAGTTCCCCACCGACCGCGGCTGGGACCTGGACGGGCTCTACAACCCCGACCCCGACGCGCCCGGCACCTCCTACGTCAAGGAGGGCGGGTTCGTCGCTGCGGCTGCCGAGTTCGACCCGGCGTTCTTCGGCATCTCCCCACGCGAGGCCCTGGCCATGGATCCCCAGCAGCGGCTGCTGCTGGAGATCTGCTGGGAGTCCTTCGAGCGGGCTGGCATCGACCCGAACTCGTTGCGCGGCGGGCAGGTCGGCGTGTTCGCGGGCACCAACGGCCAGGACTACGGCAACCTGTTCGCATTGGCCAAGTCCGACACCGAGGCGTACCTGGGCACCGGCAACTCCGCCAGCGTGGTCTCCGGCCGGGTGTCCTACGTGCTCGGCCTTGAGGGCCCGGCCGTCACGATCGACACGGCCTGTTCCTCCTCCCTGGTCGCGATCCACCTGGCCGCGCAGGCACTGCGCTCGCAGGAGTGCTCGCTGGCGCTGGCCGGTGGCGTGACGATCATGGCCACCCCCGGCGCCTTCATCGGGTTCAGCCGCCAGCGCGGCCTGGCCCAGGACGCGCGCAGCAAGGCCTTCTCCGATGACGCCGACGGAGTGAGCTGGGGCGAGGGCGCGGGCGTGCTGCTGCTGGAGCGGCTGTCCGACGCGCAGCGCAACGGGCACCCGATCCTGGCTGTGGTCAAGGGTTCCGCCGTGAACCAGGACGGTGCCTCCAACGGCCTGACCGCCCCGAACGGCCCGTCCCAGCAGCGCGTGATCTGGCAGGCGCTGACCAGCGCAGGTCTGTCACCGTCCGATGTGGACGTCGTGGAGGCGCACGGCACCGGCACCTCGCTGGGCGACCCGATCGAGGCGCAGGCGCTGCTGGCCACCTACGGCCGTGACCGCGAGGAGCCGCTGTGGCTGGGCTCGGTGAAGTCGAACATCGGCCACACGCAGGCGGCTGCCGGTGTCGCCGGGGTCATGAAGATGGTGCTGGCGCTGCAACACGGGGTGCTGCCCAAAACCCTGCACGCCGACACACCTTCGTCCCATGTGGACTGGACGGCGGGCAACGTCAAGCTGCTCAACGAGTCCCGCCCGTGGGTTGAGAACGGTCACCCGCGCCGCGCGGGCATCTCCGCGTTCGGCGTGAGCGGTACCAACGCGCACACGATCATCGAGCAGGCACCCGCCCGCGAGGAGCAGGCCGCCGAGCGCAAGGCGCTGCCGGTGGTGCCGTGGCTGGTGTCCGGCCGTGGGGCCGAGGCCCTGCGCGCCCAGGCCGAGCGCCTGCTGCCGCTGATCGACCAGGACCCGCTCGACCTCGGCTACTCCCTGGCGACCGCGCGGTCGGCCTTCGAGCACCGCGCCGTCGCGCTGGGGCCTGAGGCGTTGCGCTCTCTCGCGGCGGGGGAGTCGGCCCCCAGCCTGATCACTGGTGTCGCCACCGAGGGGCAGCTGGCGGCCATGTTCTCCGGCCAGGGTGCCCAGCGCGCGGGCATGGGCCGGGAGCTGTACGCGGCTTTTCCCAAGTTCGCTGGATCTTTGGATGAGGTGCTGGCGCACTTTTCCACTGATCTGAAGGACGTCATGTTCGGCGACTCGGAGTTGCTGAACCAGACCGAGTACACGCAGCCCGCGTTGTTCGCGATCGAGGTCGCGCTGTACCGGCTGTTCGAGTCCTGGGGCGTCAAGCCGGACTACCTCATCGGGCACTCCATCGGCGAACTCGCCGCGGCCCACGTCGCGGGCATCCTGTCGCTGGGGGACGCGGCGAAGTTGGTTGCGGCGCGCGGAAAGTTGATGGGCGCGCTGCCCACTGGTGGTGCGATGGTCGCGATCCAGGCGACTGAGGACGAGGTTGTTCCGCATCTGACTGACCGGGTGTCGATCGCTGCGATCAACGGGCCGGACTCGGTGGTCGTTTCTGGGACTGAGGACGCGGTTGAGACTGTCGTCTCACATTTCACCGACCGTAAGACTCGTCGCCTGACGGTGAGCCATGCGTTCCACTCGCCGTTGATGGACCCGATGCTGGCGGAGTTCGGCAAGGTCGCTTCGGGGCTGACGTTCAATCAGCCGCAGATCCCGGTGGTGGGCAACACCGAGGGCGACCCGACGACTCCCGAGTACTGGGTGCGCCACGTGCGTGAGGCCGTGCGCTTCCATGCTGGCGTCGAGCACCTGCGTGCGCAGGGCGTGACGAAGTTCCTGGAGCTCGGGCCGGACGGTGTGCTGTCGGCGATGGCCGAGGGCATCCCCGTGCTGCGCAAGGACCGCGACGAGGCGCAGACCATCGTCACGGCGCTGGCCACGCTGCACGTCAACGGCGGCAAGGTCGACTGGGCCGAGTACTTCGCGGACAGCGGCGCCCGGCGGATCGACCTGCCGACCTACGCGTTCCAGCGCGAGCGGTACTGGCTGGAGACCATCGCCGGGCTGGGCGACATCCGCTACATCGGCATGCGCTCGGCCGAGCACCCGCTGCTGGGCGCCGCCGTCGGGCTGGCCGACTCCGACGGGTTCGTGCTCACCGGGCGCCTGTCGGTGCAGACCCACCCGTGGCTGGCCGACCACGTGGTCGCGGGCACGATCATCCTGCCCGGCACGGCCTTCCTGGAGCTGGCCATCCGGGCCGGTGACGAGGTGGGCTGCGACCGGGTCGAGGAGCTGACCCTGGCGGTGCCGCTGGCCCTGCCCGAGCACGGCGGCGTGCACGTGCAGGTGCTCGTCGGCGCCCCGGACGCGCAGGGCACCCGCACGGTGAGCGTGCACTCGCGGCCCGACGAGGACGGCGAGCAGCCGTGGACCCTGCACGCGACCGGCGCGCTGGGCGTCGGTCAGCGCGGTGCGGTCGTGGACGCCACCTGGCCACCCGCCGAGGCCGAGCCGCTGACCGTGGAGGGCGCCTACGACCGGCTCGCCGACGCGGGTCTGCTGTACGGACCGGTGTTCCAGGGCCTGCGGCAGGCGTGGCGGCGCGGGGACGAGGTCTTCGCCGAGGTCGCGCTGCCGGAGGAGGCCGTGGCGGAGGCCGGTCGGTTCGGCATCCACCCGGCGCTGCTGGACGCGGGCCTGCACTCCCTGGGGCTGGGCACCAGCACCGTGGGCGGCTCCGGCAGCGGGTCCACCCTGCTGCCCTTCTCCTGGAACGGCGTGTCCCTGCACGCGGCCGGTGCGAGCACGGTGCGGGTCAGCCTCGCGCCCGCCGGTCAGGACACGGTCTCCGTGCAGGTCGTCGACCCGGCGGGCACCCCCGTGCTGTCGGCGGAATCCCTGGTGCTGCGGGGCATCGGCGGCGATCTCGCCCAGCAGAGCACCAACTCGCTGTTCACGGTCGACTGGGTTCGCATCCCCGTGACGGCCCGCACCGAGACCGACGCGACGATCGTGGAGCTGGTGCCGACCGGCACCGAAGACGTTGTCGCGCAGGCACACCAGGCCGCGCACGAGGTGCTGGCCCGCCTTCAGTCCTGGTTGGACGAAGAGCAGGGAACGCTGGCGATCGTCACGAAGTTCGCGGTGGGCAACGAGGTCAGCGACCTGGTGCACGCCCCGATCTGGGGTCTGGTGCGCTCGGCGCAGGCGGAGAACCCGGGCCGGTTCGTGCTGGTCGACTTGGACGACACGCAGGCCTCCCGCGACGCCCTGGCCACCGCGATCGAGTGCGGTGAACCGCAAGTCGTTGTCCGCGAAGGAGTTGTGCACGCGGCACGCTTCACCCGCGCCACGCCGTCCACCGAAGAGGTGGACTGGAGCGGGCCGGGCACGGTGCTGATGACCGGCGGCACGGGTGTGCTGGGCCGCCTGTTCGCCCGGCACCTGGTCGCCGAGCGCGGGGTCCGCGACCTCGTACTGGCCAGCCGCAGCGGCGAACAGGCCGCTGGCGCCCAGGAACTGGCCGCCGAACTGCGCGAACTCGGCGCCGAGGTGCGACTGGCCGCCTGCGACCTGGCCGACCGCGACTCGGTGGCCGAGCTGGTCTCCGGGCTGTCGCTGATTGGTGTGGTGCACCTGGCCGGTGTGGTCGAGGACGGCATCATCCAGTCGCAGACCCCGGAGCGGCTGGACAAGGTGTTGCGCCCCAAGGTGGACGCGGTCTGGCACCTGCACGAGCTGACCAGCGGCCTGCGCGCCTTCGTGGTGTTCTCCTCGATCTCCGGCGTGGTCGGCGCCGCGGGGCAGGGCAACTACTCGGCCGCCAATGCCTTCCTGGACGCGCTCATGGCGCACCGCAGGGCCGCCGGTCTGCCCGGTCAGTCCCTGGCCTGGGGCCTGTGGGACGAGGCCAGCGCGGTCAGCGGCCACCTGGACGAGGCCGACAAGTCGCGCATCGCCCGCGGCGGTGTGCTGCCGCTGATGGCCGCCGAGGGCACCGAGCTGTTCGACGTAGCGTCCGGTGTGGACAGTGCGCTGGTCGTGCCGATGCGCACCGACCTGGCCGCGCTGCGCGCGCTGGGCGAGTCCCTGCCGCCGATCTGGCGCACGTTGGTGCCGGTGGCCCGCCGCCGCGCCGCCGAGGCCGTGGCCAAGCGGACCGGTTCCCTGCTGGGCGAGCACATCGCCGCGCTGCCCGAGTCGGAGCGGCGCGAAGCCGTGGTCGACCTGGTGCGCGGGCAGGTCGCCGCCGTGCTGGGCCACGGTTCGCTGGAGGGCATCGACCCCGAGCGGGCGTTCAAGGACCTGGGCTTCGACTCCCTGACGGCACTGGAACTGCGCAACGGGCTCAACGTGGCCACCGGGCTGCGGCTGCCCGCCACGCTGGTGTTCGACTACCCGAACACCGTGGTGCTGGCCGAGCACCTGCTCACCGAGGTCTCCGGCGTGGCGGCGGAAGTCGTTGCGGTGCAGGTGAACCGCCGCGCCGACGACGACCCGATCGTGATCGTCGGCATGAGCTGCCAGTACCCCGGCGGGGTCCGTTCGCCGGAGGACCTGTGGCGGCTGGTGGAGCGTGGCGGGGACGGCATCGCCGCGATGCCCACCGACCGCGGCTGGGACCTGGACTCGCTGTCCGGTGAGGACGGCAAGGGCGGCTCCAACTACGTGCAGGAGGGCGGTTTCCTCTACGACGCCGCGGACTTCGACCCGGCCTTCTTCGGCATCTCCCCGCGCGAGGCCATCGCGATGGACCCGCAGCAGCGCAAGCTGCTGGAGGCGTCCTGGGAGGCCATCGAGCGCGCGGGCATCGACCCGCACTCGCTCAAGGGCAGCCGCACCGGCATGTTCGCCGGGGTCATGTACCACGACTACGGCGCCCACCTGTTCGCGCTGGGCGACGGGGCCGAAGGCTATGTGGGAACGGGAACTTCCGGCAGCGTCGCCTCCGGCCGAGTGTCCTATGTGCTCGGTCTGGAAGGCCCAGCCGTCACCATCGACACGGCCTGCTCCTCCTCGTTGGTGACCCTGCACCTGGCGGCCCAGGCCCTGCGCGAGGGCGAGTGCGAGCTGGCGCTTGCCGGTGGCGTCACGATCATGTCCACCCCGAGCACCTTCGTGGACTACAGCCGCCAGGGCGCGCTGTCGGCCAGCGGCCGGTCCAAGTCCTTCTCCGCCTCCGCCGACGGCACGGGTTGGGGCGAGGGCCTTGGCATGCTGCTGCTGGAGCGCATGTCCGACGCCAAGCGCAACGGCCACCAGATCCTGGCCGTGGTCAAGGGTTCCGCGGTCAACCAGGACGGTGCCTCCAACGGCCTGACCGCCCCGAACGGCCCCTCCCAGCAGCGGGTGATCCGCCAGGCCCTGGCCAACGCCGGGCTGACCGGTGACCAGGTCGACGTGGTGGAGGCGCACGGCACCGGCACCAAGCTGGGCGACCCGATCGAGGCCCAGGCCCTGCTGGCCACCTACGGCCAGGACCACCCGGACGACCGCCCGCTGTGGCTGGGTTCGGTCAAGTCCAACCTGGGCCACACCCAGGCGGCGGCCGGTGCCGCGGGCATCATCAAGATGATCATGGCCATGCGCAACGACCTGTTGCCGATGACCATGCACGTGGACGAGCCCACCCCGCACGTGGACTGGGCCTCTGGCAGCGTCCGCCTGCTCACCGAGCCGGTCGCGTGGCAGCGCAACGGCCAGCCGCGCCGTGCGGCGGTGTCCTCGTTCGGCATCAGCGGCACCAACGCGCACGTCATCATCGAGGAGCCGCCCGCCCAGGACGCGCCCACCCCGGCGGCCCGTGCCGAGGCACCCGCGCCGTGGGTGCTGTCCGGCCGCTCGCCCGAGGCGCTGCGCGGACAGGCCGAGCGGCTTCTGTCCTATGTGGACGAAAACCCCGGGCTGGACCCGATCGCGGTGGGCCACGCACTGGTCACCACCCGCTCCTCCTTCGAGCACCGGGCCGCGGTGATCGCCGACAACCTGGCCGACTACCGCGCCGGGCTGGCCGCCCTCGCCGAGGACTCGGTCTCCGCCGCCGTGCTGCGCGGCACGGCGAAGGCCAAGGGCCGCACCGTGTTCGTCTTCCCCGGGCAGGGCTCGCAGTGGGCGGGCATGGCCCGTGAACTGCTCGACTCCGCACCGGTGTTCGCCGCGCGCATGGCCGAGTGCGACGCCGCGCTGACCGAGTTCGTGGACTGGTCGCTGATCGAGGTCCTGCGCGAGGCCGAGGGCGCGCCCTCGCTGGAGCGGGTCGACGTGGTGCAGCCCGCGCTGTTCGCGGTCATGGTGTCGCTGGCGGAGCTGTGGCGCTCCTACGGGATCAAGCCCGACGCGGTGGTCGGCCACTCGCAGGGCGAGATCGGCGCGGCCTGCTTCGCCGGTGCGCTGTCCCTGCGCGACGCCCTGCTGGTGCTCACCGTGCGCAGCACCCTGGCCCGCGAGAAGCTCGCCGGGCACGGGGCGCTGGCCTCGATCAACCTGTCCGCGGACGAGGTCGAGGCGCGGCTGGCGAACTACCCGGACCTGTCCGTGGCGGCGATCAACAGCACCGCCTCGGTCGTGGTCTCCGGGGAGATGGACCCGCTGGACGCGCTGGTGGAAGAGCTGACCGCCGAGGGCATCCGCGCCAAGAAGATCCCGGCCACCTACGCCTCGCACTCCGCGCACGTGGAGGTGGTCCGCGAGGACATGCTCGCGCAGCTGGCCGAGGTCAGCCCGCGCACGGCCACCGTGCCGATCTTCTCCACGGTGACCGGGGACTGGGTGGACGGGTCCGAGATGGACACGAACTACTGGTACGCCAACACCCGGCAGTCGGTGCTGTTCGAGCCCGCGATCCAGCAGCTGGCCAAGCGCGGTCACGACGTGTTCGTCGAGGTGAGCGCGCACCCGGTGATGACCTTCGCCGTTCAGGACACAGTGGACGGTGCGGGTCTGGACGGCGCTGCCGTCACGGGTACCCTGCGCCGCAACGAGGGCGGCCTGACCCGGTTCCTGGCCTCGCTGTCCGAACTGCACGTGCGCGGCAAGAGCCCCGACTGGACGCAGGTCTTCGGCACCGGCACGGCGCGGCGGGTCGAGCTGCCGACCTACGCGTTCCAGAAGCAGCGGTTCTGGCCCGAGCTGCCCAAGAACCTCGTCGGTGGCGACCCCGCCTCGATCGGCCTCGGCTGGGCCGACCACGCCCTGCTGGGCGCCGGGGTGGCGCTGGCGGGCACCGAGGGCTACCTGTTCACCGGGCGGCTGTCGGTGCGCACCCAGCCCTGGCTGGCCGACCACGTCGTGGGCGGCATGGTGATGTTCCCCGGCACCGCCTTCGTGGAGCTGGCCATCCGCGCCGGTGACGAGGTGGGCTGCGACCGGGTCGAGGAACTGGTCTTCGAGGCTCCGCTGGTGCTGCCCGAGCAGGGTGGCGTGCGGGTGCAGGTGGTCGTGGAGGCGCCGGACGGCACCGGCGCGCGCCCGGTGGGCATCTACTCCCGGGCCGAGGACGCGCCCGCCGAGCTGCCGTGGACCCGGCACATCGCCGGTTTCCTGGTCGCCGGGGAGCAGTCCACCCCGGCCCCGCTGGAGCAGTGGCCGCCGACCGGGGCCGAGCCGATCCCGCTGGTGGACTTCTACGCGGGCGACCCGAACGGGTTCTACAACTACGGCCCGACCTTCCAGGGCCTGCGCGCGGCCTGGCGGCACGGGGACTCGGTGCTTGCCGAGGTCAGCCTGCCCGAAGACGTTGAGCCGGACCAGTTCGGGCTCCACCCCGCCCTGCTGGACGCCGCGCTGCACTCCCTGGGCCTTGGCGTGGTGACCATTGGCGGTGAGGGCGAGAACATGTTCCCGTTCTCCTGGTCGGGGGTCTCCCTGCACGCGACCGGGGCCCGCGCGCTGCGGGTGCGGATCTCCCCGTCCGGCCGGGACGGCATCACGGTGCTGGCCGCGGACGAGACCGGTCAGCCGGTGGCCACGGTGGAGGCGCTGGTGTTCCGGCCCATGTCCACCGAGCAGCTCGCCGCGGCCCGTGCGGTCTACCACGAGTCGCTGTACCACGTGGCCTGGGCGCCGATGGCCCACACCGCGGACAGCTCCTCGGGCGTCTGGGTGGTGCTGGGTGAGGACGAACTCAAGCTGCGCCAGGGACTCGACGCCTCCGATGTGTCCATTGTGGAGTCCTACCTGGACTCGCGGGCGGTCAGCGAGGTGGTCGCGGGCGGCATCTCCAGCGTGAGCGTGCTGCTCGCGCCGAGCACGCCGGGGACCGACGCCGAGTCGGTGCACGCCGCGACACACCAGGCGCTCAAGGTGGTGCAGGACTGGCTGTCCGACGAGCGGCTGGCCGGTACCCGGCTGGCGATCGTCACCCGCGGCGCGGTCCCGGTGGACGGCGAGCAGGTGACCGACCTGGCCGGTGCCGCGGTGTGGGGCCTGATCCGCTCCGCGCAGTGGGAGAACCCGGGCCGGATCGTGCTGGTCGACCTGGACGAGGACGCCGAGTCCCACCGGGCGCTGCCCGCCGCGCTGGCCTCCGACGAACCGCAGATCGTGCTGCGCAACGGGGTTGCCCGCGCCGCGCGGCTCACCCGGGTCGCCGCGACCGACAGCGCGGAGCGGTCCTGGGACCCCGAGGGCACGGTGCTGATCACCGGCGGTACCGGTGCGCTGGGCGCGATCCTGGCCCGGCACCTGGTCACCGAGCGCGGGGTGCGCCACCTGCTGTTGGTCAGCCGCAGGGGGTCCGCACCCGAGCTGGTCGCCGAACTGACCGAACTCGGTGCCAGCGTTGAGGTCGCGGCCTGCGACACCGCCGACCGCGATGCGCTGGCCTCGGTGCTGGCGGCCATCCCCGCGGAGCGTCCGCTCACGGCGGTGCTGCACGCGGCGGTCGCCATGGACGACGGCATGATCGGGTCGCTGACCCCGGAGCGGCTGTCCACCGCGTTGCGGCCCAAGGTCGACGGCGCGCTGAACCTGCACGAACTCACCCGTGACACGCAGTTGGCCGCGTTCGTGCTGTTCTCCTCCACGGCGGGCACCTTCGGCCTGCCCGGTCAGGGCAACTACGCCGCTGCCAACAGCTTCCTGGACGCGCTCGCCGCCCAGCGGCACGCCGACGGCCTGCCCGCGCTGTCGCTGGCCTGGGGCCTGTGGGCGCGGTCGGTCACCACCGGGGACGTGGAGCAGGCCAGGGTCGGCGGTGGCGCGGTGGCGCCGATGGCCACCGGCGAGGCCCTGCGCCTGTTCGAGGTCGCGCTGGCCGGTGACCAGCCGCTGCTGGCCCCGGTCAAGCTGGACCTCGGCGTGCTGCGGACCCAGGGCGAGGTGCTGCCCAAGCTGCTGCGGGGCCTGGTGCCGCCGGCGAGGCGGTCGGCCAGCGGCGGGGGAGAGGCCGACAGCGGGGCGCTGCTCAAGCGCCTGGCCGGTCTGCCCGAGGACGAGCAGGAACAGGAACTGCTGACCCTGGTGCGGACCTACGCCGCGGCGGTGCTCGGCCACTCCGGGCCCAATGCCATCGACCCGGACCAGGGCCTCGCGGAACTGGGCTTCGACTCGCTGACCTCGGTGGAACTGCGCAACGGCCTGAGCTCCGCGACCGGGCTGCGGTTGCCCGCCTCGCTGGTGTTCGACCACCCGATGCCCAGCGACCTGGCCAAGTTCCTACGTGCGGAGTTGGCCGACAGCCTGGACTCCAGCGTCGGCACCGTGGCCGCGCAGGCCCCGGCGAACACCGGGCCCGGTGACTCCATCAGCGCCCTGTTCCACCTGGGTATCAAGCAGGGCAAGGACTTCGAGGCCTGGGAGATCCTGCGCGCCGCCTCGCTGCTGCGCCCGACCTTCAGCGCCGTGGCCGAGGCACCGCGCATCCCCAGCCCGGTCACGCTCTCGCGCGGCCCCAGCCCGCTCAAGCTGATCTCGTTCTCCTCCTACGCCGCGCTGGGCGGTGTGCACCAGTACGCCCGCATGGCGGCCCGGTTCCGCGGGGAGTACGACCTGCTCGCCACCGCCAACCCCGGGTTCGCCGAGGGGGACAGCCTGCCCACCTCGATCCCGGCCGCGGCCGAACTGCTGGCCGAGGCGATCCGCCCGCACGTGACGGACGGCCAGTTCGTCCTCTTTGGACATTCGGCGGGCGGTTTGATGGCGCACGCCACGGCGACCGTGTTGGAGGCCCAGGGCATCAACCCGGCCGCGGTGGTGATGATGGACAGTTTCCGGCCCGACGACAGCGTGGCGCTGGGTGAGGCGGGCGGCAGCATGATGAGCGGGATCCTGGACCGCGAGGAACTCGTGGGGCAGGTGGACGCGACCCGGCTCACCGCCATGGATTGGTACTTCCGGCTCAGTGGCAAGTGGGCGCCAGGGGACGTTCGGGCACCGATTCTGTTCGTTCAGGCATCCGATCCGATGGGCGGAGCGGAACAGGAAGCGGGACAGGAGAAGCTGTGGCAACCGACGTGGCGCGAAGCGCACACCACGATCGAGGTGCCCGGTGACCACTTCTCCATGGTCGAGGAGCTGGCCTCGGACACCGCGCAGGTGATGCTGGACTGGCTCGCCGCGAACACCCGCACCTCCGAGTGAACTGGGGAACACCGATGACGGAGACCTCGACGGCACGCCAGCGCGTGTCCGGGCGCCATGTGCTGATGTGGCCCTTTCCGGGCTACGGGCACGTGAACCCCACGCTTCCGGTCGTTCGGGAGCTGGTGCGCAGAGGTCACCGCGTCACCTTCGCCACCACCGAGAAGTTCGCCGCGGCGGCCGAGGCCGCGGGCGCCGAGGTGCTGCGCTACGCCTCGGCGCTGGCCGGGCGCCCGCTGCCCGAGGTGTACGACGCCGACTACCTGGCGCGGGAACCGTTGCGCGCCATGCTGGAGGCCATGGCCACCGTGCCACCGGTGGAGTCGCACTTCGCGGGCAGGGACCTGCCCGACGTCATCCTGTACGACTCCAGCACCTACGCGGCGGGCCGGGTGCTGGCCGCCAAGTGGCAGCGGTCCGCGATCCAGATGTACCCGACCTTCGCCACCAACGAGCAGTTCGGGCTGGGGGACCGGATCCGCGAGCAGTTCGCCCCGGACCTGGACACCCACCACCCGGCGCTGATCGAGTTCTTCATCTGGATGGGCGAGCTGCTCACCAGCCACAACCTCGAGCTGTCCATGGAGGAGTTCCACGCCCCCTGCCTGGACCGCAACCTGGTGTTCCTGCCCAGGTCGTTCCAGATGGACAACGAGAAGTTCGACGACCGGCACGAGTTCGTCGGGCCCTGCCTGGACGAGGAGCCCGGCGACTGGACCCCGCCCGAGGGGGACGACCCGCTCGTGGTCGTCTCGCTCGGTACCGAGAACAACCGGGACCTGGAGTTCTTCAAGGGCTGTGCGGCCGTGTTCGCCGGGCTGCCGTGGCAGGTGGTGCTGACCCTCGGCGGCCTGGACCCGGCCGATCTCGGTGAGCTGCCGCCGAACGTGCAGGCACACCGGTACCTGTCGCACACCGACGTCCTGCCGCACACCAAGGTGTTCGTCTCGCACGCGGGCATGAGCAGCACCATGCGCGGCCTGCACTACGGGGTCGCCCACGTGTTCGTGCCGCAGACCCCCGAGCAGTACTTCGTGGGCAAGCGCGGCACCGAGCTCGGGGTCGGCCGCCTGCTGACCCGTGACGAGGCCACCCCCGAGGCCGTGCGGGACGCCGTGCTCGCCGTGGCCGCCGACGAGTCGGTGTGGCGGCGGGTGGCCGAGCTGCGCGCGGAGACCCGCGCCGCCGGTGGCGCCGTGCTGGCCGCCGACATCGTCGAGGCCAAGCTCTAGCTGGCGTTGTGCCAGGAAGGTGCCGTTCATGGCGTTCAACGCCATGAACGGCACCTTCCTGACGTGGGCGCGTGGCCCGGCGGGCCTGTTCTGGGCCGGTGCCGCCGTGTCGTGAAGGTGCCGTTCGGGACATTCACCGTCGCGAAGGGCACCTTCCTGACGCCGCCGGGGCGTGCTGCGATAGGACCATTCGCTGCGTTGAGCGCAGTGAAAGCCACCTTCGCGGCGCTCGTGGCAGGCGCCCAGCATCGCGAACGGCCCCTTCAGGACCTAGGCACGGAGCGGGCCATCGCCGGACTGGCGGGCTGGAGCGCGGGCTGAGGGGGCCCGGTTGGTAGTCTCGGGGTCCGTCCACCCGTTGTTGGAGACCGTGAACCTGATGCTTGACCGCGCCGTGATCGATGCCCTGTTCCCCGCTGACCTGCCCGAGCCGGCGCACTGGGAACAGCGCTACCCGGTACGGCAGCTGCCCCAGCACGCCGAGGTCACCCGCTTCGGTCCCTCGCCGACCGGGTTCGTGCACATCGGCGGGCTCTACGTCGCGATGATCGATCGCGATGTCGCCCACCGCAGCGGCGGCTCCTACGTGCTGCGGGTGGAGGACACCGACCAGGCCCGTGAGGTGGCGGGCGCCGCGGCCCAGTTCGACAACGCCTTCAACTACTTCGGCCTGCCCGCCGACGAGCACGACGAGTCCGGTGACTACGGCCCCTACCACCAGTCCCGGCGCGAGCGGATCTACCTCACCTACGCCCGGGAGCTGCTGCGCGAGGGCAAGGCCTACCTGTGCTTCGCCACCCCGGAGGAGCTCGCCGACATCCGCGCTCGCCAGGACGCCACGAAGATGCCCCCCGGTTACTACGCGGGGTGGGCGCTGTGGCGTGACCGCGACCCCGCCGAGGTGCGGGCCAAGCTGGACGAGGGCGCCCCGTACGTGGTCCGGTTCCGCTCGCCGGGGGTCGAGGCCAGGGCCCGGTTCCGCGACGAGATCCGGGGCGAGCTGGAGCACGAGGACAACCGCAACGACGTGGTGATCCTCAAGTCCTCGGCCAACGAGGTCCGGCTGCCCACCTACCACTTCGCGCACGCCGTGGACGACCACCTCATGCGCACCACCCTGGTGATCCGCGGCGAGGAGTGGATCTCCTCGGTGCCGCTGCACCTGCAGCTGTTCGCAGCGCTCGGCTTCCCGGCGCCCCGCTACGCCCACATCGCGCCGCTGATGAAGCAGATCCCCGGCGGCAAGCGAAAGCTGTCCAAGCGCAAGGACTCCGAGGCCTCGGTGGACTTCTACATCGAGCAGGGTTTCCCGGCCGAGGCGGTGCTGTACTACCTGCGCGGGCTGGCCAACGGCCGGCTGGCCGAGGTTCCGCTGGCCGAGGCGCTGGCCTCGCCGATCCGGCTGACGGAGTGCGGTGTCGCCGGGCCGCTGGTGGACCTGGTGAAGCTGGAGGACATCTCCGCCGACCACATCGCCACCCTGTCCGGTCAGCAGATCCTCGATGCCGTGCGCACCTGGGCCGCCGACCACGACCCCGAGCTGGTGCCGGTGCTCGACGCCCGCCGCGATCTCGCCCTGGCCGCGCTGGCCGTGGAGCGGGGCGCCGACGTGCCCAACCCGCGCAAGGACCTGCGCAAGTGGTCCGGGTTCCGCGAGGCCTACGGGTTCTTCTTCCCCGAGCTGTTCACGCCGCAGGACGTGACGGGGGAGCAGTTCACCCAGCTCGGCGTGGCCCCCGACCTGGTGCGTGCGTTCGCCGCCGACTTCGCCGAGGCGTACCAGCCGCTGGAGGACTCCGGCGAGTGGTTCAACCAGATCCGTGAGCTGGCCACCAAGCACGGGTTCGCCGCCAAGCCCAAGGACCTCAAGCAGAACCCGGAGGCCTACCCGGCCGGCGGGTCCATCCGCGAGGCCTCGCAGATCATCCGGCTCGCCCTGACCGGGGCCACCCGCAGCCCCGACCTGCACGCCGTGGCCACGGCCCTGGGCACCGACGAGGTGCTGCGCCGGGTGCGAGCTGTCGCCGGCTGACCGGCTAGTGGCGCGTCGCGCATCGTTGACCTGGTATCCGGTCCGGGCCGAGGCCGCGGTGCCATGAAAGTGCCGTTCAGGACACTGGATGTCCTGAACGGCACTTTCATGACACGGCCCGCGTCGGCGGGCGTGGCTGGGTGGTCGCCGGCGAGACACGGTCAAGGTCCCGAGGCGAGCCACTAGCCGTTCGGGCGGCGGCTGCGAGGCGCGATTGCGGAGCTGGAATCGGGCCAGTTCCGCGCGCTCGCGCGGCTGGCCGCCCGGCGCGGTGATGAGCAGATCACTGCCGGCCGGCAACGGCGCCTGGACCTGACCGACTGAACGCGGTCCACCAGCTCTGGACCGCGCCGTAGCCGCTGGCTGGAGTGGTCCAGCAGCGGCCACTCGTACCGGCAGTGCCCCACGCTGCCCTCGCGCGCGTCAGGAACCTGCGGCATCGCGCATCTTGACAGAACGCAGGAACCGGGCCTATACAGTAACTATACCGGTTTAGTCAATGTGTCATCGGTGCATCCCGCGTCGATTCTGCGTGCGGTATGCGCTCCGGATACGGCCTCCGGCTGGCCCCTGCTGGTTCTCTGAACAAGTTCATGATGCCAATCCAGTCGACAGGAGTCTGATCAACGATGTTCAGGTTTGGTCGAGTCACAGCGCGGTCGAACGCGCTCGCACTACTGGCCGCGGTTGCGCTCGCGGTCGGCACGACGGCAACCACGTCCGCGGCGGCCACTGGAAACGCCACGACGGACCACACGGCCTCGCTCGCCAAGAATGGGCCGGTCTCGGTGGCCTACGTCGAGGTGAACAACAACAGCATGCTGAACGTCGGCAAGTACACGCTGTCCAAGGGCGGCGGCACTGTGTTCGACATCGGCGTCATCTTCGCCGCCAATATCAATTACGACGTCGACAAGAAGTCGGCATACCTGTACTTCAACGAGAACGTGCAGCGGGTTCTCGACAACGCGAATACCCAGATTCGCCCCCTGCAGGACAAAGGCATCAAGGTCATGTTGTCGGTGCTCGGCAACCACCAGGGTGCGGGCTTCGCCAACTTCCCGTCAAAGGAAGCCGCTGAGGCATTCGCCAAGCAATTGTCCGACACCGTAACCAAGTACGGGCTCGACGGTATCGACTTCGACGACGAGTACGCCGAGTACGGAAAGAACGGCGCCGGCGACCCGAACGACAGTTCCTTCGTCTATCTCGTCTCCGCGCTGCGCGACAGCATGCCCGACAAGCTCATCACCCTCTACAACATCGGCGAGGCGGCGTCACGGTTGTCCTACGGCGGCGTGGACATCGGGCCGAAGTTCAACTACGCGTGGAACCCGTACTACGGCACCTGGGGTGTTCCGGACATCTCGCTCCCCAAGGAGCGCCTGTCGCCAGCGGCCGTCGAGATCGGGGGGACGTCCACGAGCACCGCGGCCAGCCTCGCCCGGCGAACCGTGAGTGAGGGTTATGGCGTGTACCTGACCTACAACCTGGACGGTTCCGACCGGCACGACTACATCTCCAGCTTTACGAGGGAGTTGTACGGCAGCGAGGCTGTGTACACGAAGTAGTCGGCTGGAGTGTTGGGACCTGGCTCGTGGTCAACCCGAGCTGTCAGCTCGGGTTGACCACCCCGGTCATCGGAATGGTGCGTGTCCGGTTCGCCGCCTGTGAGCGGGACTCGCGCTCCCCAGAGCGGGACTCGCCGGGGTGTGGTCGCAGGCGGTGACTGGGCTTGGCGGGGCATCCACACGACCAGGTGGAATCCCGCGACACGGTTTTCGGCGTAGGACTTGCGCGGTACATGTGAAGTATGAAGTCACTGGGGAATGCTCGCATTGCGCTGCTGGGTGTGCTGGCAGCCGTCCTTCTCGTCGGTGCCACAACGGTTCCGGCCTCGGCCGCGCCGGTCGGCCCGCTGGCCGTGGCCTCCTGGGTGGCGCCGCAGCCCTCAGCCATGCCCGACGTGGTCGGCAAGGGCCTGTACGACGCGGAGTCCGCCGTACCGCTGGGTACCAAGATCGATCTGGTGGACGGGCTCGGGCTGGGGCGCCGGGTGCTGTGGCCCTTCAACTGGAAGGTCTGCAAGCAGGATCCCGCACCCGGCGCCGCGCTGAACTCGGGCGTGACGGTGACGCTGACCGTGGTCAAGCGCGCCGAGACATGCAAGTGATCAGCTGAACAGCACGTCCGAGCAGGAGTAGAACGCCTCACCGCTGTCCGGCCAGTGGCGCTGCCAGATCGCGTAGATCAGGTGCCGTCCGGTGCGCCCGCCGGGCAGGGTGGCGGTCAGGTGGTAGCTCTGGCCGCTCGCCGGCGGGTCGTCCTGCTTGTAGAACGGCTTGTCCTCCAGGTCCGACCACTTCAGGGGCTTGGTCGGGTCGTAGCCGGGCTTGGTCACGTACAGCTCGAAGGTCCCTTGGTGCGCGGCGGTCAGCGCGTACTCGAAGGTGTAAGTACCGCTGCTGGGCAGGTTCGTCGCGGGCCAGTCGGCGCGCGGCAGGTCCAGCCCCTTGTACTTGTCCCGGCCCGCGCTGCACAGCTTGCCGTCCGGGATGATCTCCCGGCTGCGCCCGTCGGCGTCGCCGATGTTCACCTCGTCCCAGTCGTAGAGCGGCCAGCTGTCCCCGGCCGCCACGGCCGCCTTGCAGGCGGCGGACCGCGGGTTCTCCGGTCCCTCCAGGAAGCAGGTGTAGATCCGGCTCTTCGGCGTACCCATGGAACCGTGTGCGTAGGCGGGCGCGGCGGTCAGCACCGAACTGACCGCGGCCAGTGCGGCCACCGCCGCGATGACTCGTCCTGACCCCATGGCAGGACTCCCTCCGTCAGACAGGGTTAAGAGGTCTAGACCAGAGTGGCGCGGTGCGCTGACGGGTCACCACCCGACGATCGTCGGGTGCGGTTCACAGGCTGGCCCGCTCCGGCAACGAGATCGCGGTGGATCGACCCGTATTAGACATTTGTTCAAGACTCACGTATCAGACGCATGTACCATTGGATCATGGGAAATCGCGAGAACCTGCTGGCCGGTGCGCGGCGCTGTCTGTTCGACAAGGGCTACGGGCGGACCACCGCCCGCGACATCGCCGCCACCGCGGGGGTGAGCCTGGCCGCGATCGGCTACCACTTCGGCTCCAAGGAGGCCCTGCTCAACGCCGCGCTGCTGGAGGCCGTCCGGGAGTGGGGCGACGAGCTCGCGGGCACGCTGACCGCGGTGCGGGTGGACGACCCCGCGCTGCGCTTCGAGGCGATGTGGGCCGCGGTGCTGCGCTCCTTCGAGGAGTCGCCCCGGCTGTGGGCCGTGCAGCTGGAACTGGTCGCGCACCTCGACCAGGCGCCCGGCCTGCGCGAGGCGTTCACCGAGTCCACCAGGGCCGCCCGGCTCGGGCTCGCCGAGCTGTTCGGCGCCCCCGGTGACGAGACGGTCGGCGGCTTCTACCAGGCCCTGCTCGGCGGGCTGGCGATGCAGTACCTGACCGACCCGTCCAGCACGCTCTCCGGCACCGGCCTGCTCGCCTCCCTGCGGGTCGTCGCAGGTCAGGTGAGGTAGAGGTCACTGCTTTCGCGCTGAAAGTCCGGTTCGCTCCGTGTTAGGAAGATGCGAGCTTCGTTCTTCTTCCAGGGGGGCACGTGAACGAGTACCCGGATCTGCCCAAGGCGCCGCCGATCGTCGACCCGACACCGCCGCGCCGCAGACCCACCGCGCTGCTGCTGGTCGGCGCCTTGGTGCTGGTCGCCGCGGGCGTGCTGGCCGTGGCGCAGTGGCTGCCCAGTGTGCGCGCCGACGCCGTGGGCGACTGCTACCGCGGCGACGTGGAGCAGGTGGACAGCGTGGCGCGGATCGACTGCGGGCCGGAGGCCAAGTACAAGGTGGTCGGCATCGAGAAGGACCAGAGCAAGCTCGGGCTGCAACTGGGCACGGCCTGCGAGCAGTCGCCGACCGCCGACGCCACGTTCTGGAGCGGGCGCGAGGGCGGCACCGGCACGGTGCTGTGCCTGGAGGACCTGAAGAACCCCGGCAAGCGCATGCCCGCCGTCGGCGAGTGCGTGAAGGGCAAGGCCACCCAGGGCACCGACCTGGCCAAGGTGGCCTGTGGGGCCGAGGCCGACTACAAGGTGGTCGGCATCGAGGACGCCGGGATCGTCAGCGGCCTGAGCGCGCGGTGCACGAAGTTCCCGACCTCCGCGGCCTCGGCCGTGTGGACCCGGCAGAACAAGGGCCTGTCCCGCGACAAGGTGCTGTGCCTGGAGGACGCCAAGCACCCCGGCAGCCGCAACCCGGGGGTCGGCCAGTGCGTGCGCGTCGGCGCCGAGGACAAGATGGAGGTCGTGGACTGCGCCTCCGGTGCGGACGCCAAGGTGGTCGGCAAGATCGACGACACCACGGAGATCGACCTGCTGACCAAGCGCGTCAGCGAGGTGTGCAAGCAGTGGCCGGAGGCCGACAGGTTCGGCTTCGTCGGCTTCCAGGGCAGCCTCAAGGGCAGCACCCTGTGCATGGCCACGCTCAAGCGCTAGTGCGGTGACCGGCAGCGCGCCCGATCAGTCGTAGACGCGGAAGCCGCGGCCGGTCTTGCGTCCCAGCAGGCCGGCCTGCACCAGGTCCACCAGGTACCTGGCCGGGGCCAGGGCCGGGTCGCCGAACGCCTCGTGCAGCCGGTTCTGGATGGCCAGGGACACGTCGATGCCGATGACGTCCAGCAACTGGAACGGGCCCATCGGGTAGCCGTGGCCCAGGCTCATCACGGTGTCGACGTCCTCGGTGGCCACGTGCCGCTCGGCGGCCAGGTTCACCGCGCGGTTGAGGTAGGGGAACAGCAGTGCGTTGACGATGAACCCGGCCCGGTCGGTGCAGTGCACGGGGTGGCGCCGCAGCGAGGTGGCCAGCGCGTGCGCGGTGCCCGCGACCTCCTCGGAGGTCAGGAAGGTGCGCACCACCTCGACCAGGCGCATCACCGGCGCCGGGTTGAAGAAGTGCATGCCGATGACGTTCTCCGGGCGGCTGGTCGCGGTGGCGCACTGGATCACCGGCAGGCTGGAGGTGGTGGTGGCCAGGATCGCCGAGGGCCGGGTGCGCCGGTCCAGTTCGGCGAACACCGCCCGCTTCACCTCGATGTCCTCCACCACGGCCTCGACGACCAGGTCGCAGTCGGCCAGCGCGGACAGGTCGGAGGTGCCCTCCAGGCGGCCCATCGCCTCGGTCAGTTCCTCGGCGGTCAGCTTGCCGCGCCGCACCCCCCTGTCCAGTGAGCGGTCCACAGTGGACAGTGCTTCCTTGGCCTTGGTCTCGGTGCGCGCGGCCAGCAGCACCGGGTAGCCCGCCCGCGCGCACACCTCGGCGATGCCCGAGGCCATCGTGCCCGAGCCGACGATCCCGATCCGGCCGATCGGCCGTCCCTGCGGCAGCGGCCTGCGGTCCACGCCGAGTTCCGGCACCGGCGTGTCCCCGTCGTAGCGGTAGAAGCCGCGCCCGCTCTTGCGTCCCAGCAGGCCCGCCCGCACCATCCGGCTCAACAGCGGGGTCGGCTCGTAGTCCTTGTCGCCGGTCTGCCGGTGCACCGCCACCAGGCTGTCGTGCACCGAGTCCAGGCCCATCAGGTCAAGCTGCGCCAGCGGCCCGACCGGCAGCCCGCAGCCCAGGGTCATCGCCGCGTCGATGTCGTCCCGGCTGGCGTAGCCGCGCTCGTAGGTCGCCGCCGCGTTGTTCAGGTACGCCAACAGCAGTGCGCCGCCCAGCGCGCCCGGCCGGTCGCCGACCCGCACCGCGGTCCGGCCCGTGCCCCGCACGAGCTCGCGCACCGCCAGGTACACCGAGTCCTCTGTGACGGGGGTCCGCACCAGTTCGAACCCGCCGCCGGTCACCGTGCGCTCCGGGTCGCCCACCTGGAGACCCACCACCCGCGACATGCGGCCCGAGCCCGCTGCCAGCTCCGTCACCGACAGGCCCAGCGTGGTCGTCACGAACACCGTGTCAGGACCGCACAACTCGTGCGCCAGACGCAGCACCTCGGTCTTGGCCGCCAGTGAGTCCGGCACCGCCTCGATCACCAGGTCGGCCGAGCGCACCAGGTCCAGCTGGATCGTGTAGCCCACGTTGTCCAGGGTCGTCCGCACGTCCGCACCCTGCGGGGTCGCCAGCTGGGCGGCTCTGCGCACCCGGTCGCGGCCGTGCCGCAGCGAGGTCGGGTCCTGCTCCACACCCATCACCCGGTGGCCGTGCCTGGCCAGCAGGGCCGTCAGCGCCGCCCCCGTGGCCCCCAGGCCGATCACCCAGATGTTGGTGAACTCCGGCGTGTCAGTAGGCACCGCGCATCCCCTCGTCGGTCCGACATACCCCCGCCCGCGACCATGCTCCCCGCTCCCGGTGCCGACAACCCCTAATCGGACCCCTACGCCGCTGGTCATATCGATAATGATCGGTTCCGTAGCGGGGGCGGGGGCGGCCGTGGCGTGAAGGTGGCCTTGCGGGCGTTGGGCGTCCTGAACGGCACCTTCATGACACGGCCGGGATGGGGCGCTGCCCTGTTTCGGTCGTCTGCGCCAAGTGCGCGCCCGAGGTGCCCGGGGCGGTGGCCGCCGTGCCGTGAAGGTGGTCCTGGGCGGGCGTCCAGTGTCCCGAACGGCACTTTCATGACACGACTGTCACGGGTCGGACAAACAGGTCAACCGTGAACATCCCCCTCCTTTCGTATGTGGTCGCGCCCACAGCCCGCTGCGAGGCTGGCACTCCCTGCACACCGGCCGCGTTCCCTGACGTGGCCGGGGTTTCGCCCACCCTGCCGATGGAAAGAAGTCCACATGCGCAAGCTCGTGTTGGCGACCCTGGGCGCCTGCGCCGCCCTGTTCGCCCTGTCCACGCCGGTGGCCGCGGTCGCGGCGCCGACCAGCCCCGCCCAGCCCAGCATCATCGGCGGCCACAACGCCACCGAGACGTACTCGTTCATGGTGTCGCTGAGCAACGGCTGCGGCGGCAGCCTGGTGGCCCCGCAGTGGATCGTGACCGCCAACCACTGCGGCAGTGCCTCCTCCGGGCGCATCGGCTCCACCAACAAGAACTCCGGCGGCGAGGTCGGCCGCATCGACCGGCGCATCACCAAGCCGGGCACCGACCTGACCCTGATGCACCTGTCCAGCGCCGCCCGCGCCACCCCGGTCCCGATGGCCAGCAGCAACCCGGCCTCCGGCAGCGCCGCCCGGCTGATCGGCTGGGGCTGCATGAGCTGGCCGAACTGCACGCAGTCGGCCACCCTCCAGGAGATCGACCTGAAGGTGCTGCCCAGCAGCTCCTGCCGTGCGGGCGGTGGCGGCGCGCAGGACGTGTGCATCTCCGGTGACCGCGCGCACTCGGCCTGCCACGGCGACTCCGGCGGCCCGGCCATCGTCGGCTCGCGCGGCAACTGGACCCTGGTCGGCGAGACGCACGGCCCCGGCGACAACGGCGGCGAGTGCGCCACCAGCACGCTCTACACCGGTATCGCCCAGCACCTGTCCTGGATCCGCCAGCAGATCGGCAGCTGAGTCAGGACACCCTGCGCGGCAGCACAACCGTGCCCGACTGCGCCGTCACCACCTGGGTCCCGGTGGTGACGGCGCGGCGGTGCTCCTGCGGGCTCATCCCGTGCACCCGCTTGAACGCCGTGCTCAGCGCGAAGGAACTGCCGTAGCCCACCTGCCTGGCCACCGCGCCGATCGTGGCGTCGGGCTCGCGCAGCAGGTCGGCGGCCAGCGCCAGGCGCCACCCCGTCCTGGCGCGGGCCATCTCCACCCCCTGAACCCAAGGCATTTTCATGACACGTCCGCCAGCAGCTTGTCCACCAGGTGCCGGGCGTAGTCCTCGTCCAGCGGGCGCGAGTCCATCAGCACCCGGAAGTACATCGGCGCGAGCAGGCGCTCCAGCACCTCGTCCACGGTGGGCGGCCGTTCCCCTCGATCGGCCGCCCGCCGCAGCATCCGCTCCACGTTCTCGTAGCGGTCGCGCAGGAACTCCTCGCGCAGCGCGCGGTCGCCGTCCCGCTCGGGCATGGCGATCACCACCGAGCGCAGGAACAGCACGCCCTCCGGTGAGGTGATGTCCCGCGCGGCCTTGGCCGCCCAGGCGCCGAGGTCCCCACGCAGCGAGCCGGTGTCGGGGATCGGCGAGTCGGTGTTCAGCCGCTGCATGGTCATGTCGGTGACCACGGCGTCCAGGCTGCCCCACCGCCGGTACAGGGTGGCCCGGTTGACGCCCGAGCGCTCCGCGAGGTCGGACAGGGTCACCTCGCCGACCCCGCGCTCGCGCACCAGCTCGTCCATCGCGCGCAGCACGGCGGCGCGGACCTTGGCGCTGCGCCCGCCGGGTCGTTTCTCGGCCATGCCCCAGCTTAGCGCAACGACTGTCGCGTTAGCGCCCCGGGATCGGCCGCCCGAAGTACTTCAGCACCTCGGCGGTCGCGTCCCGCGCGGTCGTCTTGTTCCTGCGGGTGTGCCCGCACCGCCCGCAGCGCTGCACCACGAAGTAGGCGTCCCGCTCCATGCCCGCGGCCACCGGGGTCATCAGCCCGCCGCAGTCGGCGGCCCGGTCGCCCGGCTCGACGTCCACGTGCTTGGAGTGCAGGCAGGCCGGGCAGTGGTTGGTGTAGCCGTTGCCGCGCACGTGCCGCCCGCAGTGCTCGCAGTCGAAGTCCTCCACGCGCCGGGTGAACCGCCGCCCCGGGGACGCGGCATCACTGGACGGCACGGGCTGCTCCTCTCGGCGGGCCCTCCAGTCTAGGCATTGCCGTAGATCGTCATGCCCGCGAGATACCCCCCCACCCTCACTGGTGGCCACCGATGAGTTCGGGATGCTCGCCGGGTCTACACCGGCATGGACACCAAGAACCTCGCGGACCTCTACGAGCTGCCGGCCCTCGACTGGTCCTCGGTCACCGACCGGCTCGACGCCGGATGCGACCAGGCACCCGGCTCGGGTGGCCCCGACCGGCACACGACCTGGCTCACGACCATCGATCCCGACGGCAGCCCGCACGTCACCGGGGTCGGCTCGCTCTGGGTGGACGGCTGCTTCTGGTTCGAGACCGGCCAGACCACCCGCAAGGGCCGCAACCTGGCCCGCGACCCGCGGTGCACCGTCGCGATCGCCACCCAGGAGTTCGACCTCGTGGTCGAGGGCACCGTCGAGGTCGTGACCGACCGCGACACCGTCGCCCGGCTGGCCGCGGCCTGGGCCGAGGGCGGCTGGCCGTGCGCGGTCGACGAGTCCGGCACCGCCCTCACGGCGCCGTTCAGCGCGCCGTCGGCCGGTGCGCCGCCGTGGTCGGTCTACCGCGTCATCGCCCGGTCGGCGTGCGCCGTCGCCACGGTCGCGCCGGGCGGCGCCACCCGCTGGACCTTCTAAAGCCCCGCCCCGTCGGTCAGCCGCGTGGCCGCGCCGCTGCCCGAGGTGAACGTAACGATCAACGGCTGGAGTAGCCCTGCCGCACTTCGACCCAGGAGGTTAGGCTCGCCTAAGTTGATCGTGACGAAGGGGGATCACCGTGACCGACCCAGCCCAGGACCGCGCCCGGTTGACGCAGACCGTGCTCGGCTTCATGGCCGCCCAGACCGTGCGTGCCGCCGTGCGGCTCACCCTGGCCGACGCCTTCGGCGACGCCACCCGAGACCACGCCGAGGTCGCCGCCGAACTCGACCTGCCCGCCGGGACGGTGAACCGCCTGCTGCGCGCACTGGCCGCGCTCGGCCTGTTCGCCGAGCCCGAGCCGGGGCGGTTCGCGCTCACCTCCACGGGCGCCCTGCTGCGCACCGACCGCCCGGACTCCCTGCACTCCTTCGTCGACATGTTCACCGACCCGGTGATGATCCGGGCCTGGGAGGAGCTGCCGCACAGCGTGCGCACCGGCCGCACCTCGTTCGACGAGCTGTTCGGCGAGCCGTTCTTCGCCCACCTGCGAGGGCACCCGGACAAGTCCGCGCTGTTCAACGCCTCCATGAGCCAGGGCACCCGCGCGCTGGCCGAGACGCTGCCCGAGGTCTTCGACGCCAGCCGGTTCCACACGGCGCTCGACATCGGCGGCGGGGACGGCACCCTGCTCGTGCCGCTGCTGAAGGCCAACCCGGCCCTGCGCGGCATCGTGTTCGACTCCGCCGAGGGCTCCGCCCAGGCCCCCGACCGGCTGGCCGCCGCCGGGCTGACCGAGCGCTGCACGGTCAGCCACGGCGACTTCTTCACCGGCCTGCCCTCGGGGGCCGACCTGTACCTGATCAAGAGCATCCTGCACGACTGGGACACCGACCGGTGCGTGACCATCCTCGGCCACTGCCGGTCGGTGCTGCCCGAACACGGCCGACTGCTGATCATCGAGCCGGTGCTGCCCCCGACCGTCGTTCCCGGCGGGCCGGCCGGGCTGTACCTGAGCGACCTGAACATGCTCGTCAACGTCGGCGGCCGGGAGCGCACCCTGGCCGACTTCCACGAACTGTGCCAGCGCGCGGGTTTCGCCGTGGAGGTCGCCGAGCCGGTCCCGCCCGCCGGCGGGTTCTGGTGCCTGGTGGCCCGGCCGGTCTGACTCAGCCGAACCGGGTCGCCAGGTCGGCCACGAGCTGGTCGAAATCGGGCAGGGCCAGGAACTGGCGCTGCACCGCCTTGGCCCGCGACCGGTAGCCCGGGTCCGCCAGCACGGTGCGGCACGCGGCCGTCAACGAGGCGTGGTCCACGTCCTCCACGTTCAGCCGCGTGCCCAGGCCCAGTTCGACCAGCCGGTCGGCGTTGGCGGGCTGCTCGGCGAACAGCGGCACCACCACCGTCGGCACGCCCGCGTTGAGCGACTCGCGCACCCCGCTGAAACCGCCGTGCGTCAGGAACAACTCGCAGGCGGGCAGCAGGAGTTGCTGCTGCACGAAGGAGGTCAGGTGCACGTTGTCCGGGCGGCTGCCCGGCCAGTCCCTCGGGTCCACGTCCTTGCCCAGGGCCACGACCGCCGTCACGGGCAGTTCGCCGAGCACCTCCACGATCGTGTTCAGCACCGGGGAGTCCCCGGCGAGCAGCTTCGCGGCAACCGAACCGAGACTGGCCAGCACCAGCGGGCGGTCGCCGGGAAGCCCCGCCACGGCGGGGTCGAGCCGCTGCCCGGTCGGCAGCAACTCCGGCCGGTAGTACCGCGCGCCCGGCACTCGGCGCCGCACCGGGTAGAACTGCTCCGGCACCACGCCCGCCACCGTCGTCCGCATCAGGTCGTCCGGGTCCCCGGTCGGCGCCAGGTCCAGCGCCTGCCGCTGGGTGTTGATCTCCGCCAGCAGGGCCTCCGGGTCCCGCGGCGTCAGCGGGGAGATGTCCAGCACCGCACGGGACAGCCCCAGCGCCTCCGCCGCGTAGTACGCCCCGAACGCGGTCGGTTCGTGCACCAGCAGGTCCGGCTTCCACTGCGTCAGCGCCTCGATCAGATCCTGCGCGTAGGGCAGCGCCGCGGGCCCCGCGAAGTTGCGCGCCGCCACCGCCCCCGGTGTGCCCACCGTGCGCAGTCCGACCCCGGTCAGCATGCTCATGTCGATCCCGTACCGCCGCGCGATCTCCGGGTTGTCCCGCATCTCGCCCAGCCGCACCACGTTGGGCAGCGGCAGCACCTGAAGGCCCAGGTCGTGCACCTGCGCCACCAGGTTCGGCCCCACCGCCACCGCCACCTCGTGCCCCGCCCGCCGCGCGGCCTGTGCCACCGGCACGACCACCGGCATCAGGTGCGAGTACTCCGACTGTGCCGTGAACACCACGCGCATGACAGCAACCCCTCAGTCCTCGACTGCTGATCACGCTAAGACCTCCAGCTAACTAGAGGTCAACTCGGTGTGATCAGAACCGGACCGAGCCGCCCGCGATCGTCACCGGCTTGGCGGGCGCCCCGTCCAGCTCGCCCCGCTCGCTGGGGATGATGCCCGCCGCCACGACGCGGTCCAGCACGTCCATGCCGCGCACCACCTTGCCCAGCACCGAGTAGTTCGCCGGGATGTGCGCGAAGGAGTGCACGATGAAGAACTCGCTGCCGTTGGTGCCCGGCCCCTGGTTGCCCATCGCGATCGTGCCGCGCTCGTAGGTCTCGGTGCCGTCCACCTCGTCGGGGAACTTGTAGCCGGGGCCACCCTTCTCCACCTCGTAGATGTCCCCGCACTGCAACACCCCCAACCGCGTGCTGTTGGTCAGCCGCCAGCACTGGCTGTGGTCGTAGAAGTGCTGCAACACCAGGCTCACCATGTTGTGCACCGCGCACGGCGCCGCTCCCGCCCGGTTCAGCCGCACCGTCACCGGCCCGTAGTTGAACCGGAACGTCACGTCCACCGTGCCCACCGTCAACGCCACCGGCAGCGGTCGCAGCACCCACCTCGCCGCGGGGTTCTCCGGGGTCGGCGTGAACGTGCACCGCACCAGCGGCACGTCCGCCGCCGAGGCCTGTCCCGCCCCGACCAGACCCGTCAACGCCACCACGACCACCGCGAGTGCCGCACCCCAGCGCAGTTTCATACCGGCAAGCTAACAAGTGGGGGCGCTCAGCGCCATGGCGGAAATCCGCCAGCCGACCCGCCCACCCGCCTGGCAGGCTCGTGGGGTGCATCAGGTGGACGAGCAGGACTGGGCGGGGTTGGCGGCGGAGTTGGACGCGCAGGGGTGCGCGCTGACCGGGCCGTTGCTGACGGCTGAGCAGTGCGGGGAGGTCGCGGCGTTCTACGAGCAGGAGGCGTTGTTCCGGTCCACAGTGGACATGGCGCGGCACAACTTCGGCTCGGGGCAGTACAAGTACTTCCAGGCGCCGGTGCCCGAGGTGGTGGCGCGACTGAGGGCGGCGTTCTACCCGAGGCTGCTGCCGATCGCACGGGACTGGGCGGGGCGGCTGCGTAAGCCGGCGCCCTGGCCGGACACGCTGGCGGAGTGGCTGGGCATGTGCCACGAGGCGGGCCAGGTGAGGTCGACCCCGATCCTGTTGCGCTACCGGGCCGGGGACTGGAACGCCCTGCACCGGGACCTGTACGGGGACCTGGTCTTCCCGTTGCAGGTGGTGATCGGGCTGGACGTGCCGGGTGCGGACTACACGGGCGGGGAGTTCCTGTTGGTGGAGCAGCGGCCCAGGGCGCAGTCCCGCGGCACGGCGGTCAGCCTGCCGCAGGGCCACGGGCTGATCTTCACCACCAGGGACCGGCCACTGCGCTCGGTGCGCGGCTGGTCGACGGCACCCGTCCGGCACGGGGTCAGCAGCGTGCGCTCGGGGCTGCGGCACACGCTCGGGCTGGTGTTCCACGATGCGAGCTGACCTGCTGGTGGCGGTGGGGCACAGCCGGGACGCGGCCTCCCGCGCACTGGTGACGGACTTCCTCGCGCGCTGGCCGGGGGAGGTGCTGGTGGTGGTGAGCTGGCCCGAGCGGGCGGCCTCGTGGTTGCGGCAGGCGCGAAGGCTCGCCGCTGGGCAGCCGGATGCCTGGGTGGTGGCCAGCACCGTGGACAGCTGGTGGCACGTGCGACGGCGCCTGTGCGAGCAGCCGGGCTGGGATCCCGCGCGGACCTACCTGCTGCACGAGGGGGCCGTCGACCTCAGCTGACGACCACCAGCGGGATCTCCCGGTCGGTGCGGTCCTGGTGCGCGGCGATCTCCGGCCGGCTCGCCCTGAGTGCGGCGAGCAGCCGCTCGCGCTCCTGCCCGGTCGCGGTGACCGCGCGCCCCTCGACCCGTTCCAGCACACCGGCTGGCGTCCTGCGTTCCAGCACCACCTCGGGCCGCGCCAGCAGGTTGCGGTACCAGGCCGGGTGCTCCGCGGCGCCCAGGTTCGAGGCCCACAGCACGGTGCGGCCCGGTTCCTCGCCCAGGTCCCCCAACGGGGTCGTGTGCGGCTTGCCCGTGCGCACGCCCGTGGTCGTCAGCAGCACGATCCTGGCCCCGCGCAACGCCTCGTGGCCGACGAGCCCGTTGTTGGCGCGGAACTCCTCGATGATCGCCCGGTTGAAGGCCCGCATGTCGTTCGGTGCCGCCATCGCCCAGTTCCCTCCACTGTGGACAGCTGTGCCAATGCCGCCGCGTCCACGGTACCCCGGTGCTCAGTAGGCCTGGTAGGCGGTCCAGATGATGGGGTGCGGTTCCCTGATGTCCGCCCGCCGGGCGGGGCGACCGCGCAGCGAGAAGACCTTCCACTCGCGCAGCATGCGCAGCTGCACCGCACGGAGCACCTCGGCGTGGTCGAGGTCCGGGACGAGCATGCCCTTGATCAGCATGTCCTCGAACGCCTCGGTGAACGGAGCGTCGAGGACGTCGACCGAGGTGGCCACGACCTGTTCGGCCCCGGACTGGACCAGTCCGGCGGCCAGGCCGACGCCCTCACCGCCGGTCAGGGAGCCGCCGGAGCCGGAGCAGTACGAGACGATCACCCGTGCGGGCATCGGCAGGAGCGGGGTGCCGTCCTGGACGCTGCCGAGCAGCTCGCCTGCCCGCAGCGGATCACCTCCCGCGAGCGGCAGGCCGGACCACGCGAGGTCGGGTCTGGCGTGCCCGCGGTAGAAGAACAGCCCGTGTGCCTTCGGGTCGATGCGGTGCAGCGCGCTGAGCAGGGCCTGCCTGGTGGCTGGGCTCGCGGAGGTCGGGCCGCCCAGCACCTCCCACGCCAGGCTCACCGCGGACCCCGTGGTCCGTTCGCGCAACGTGCCGTCGGGGTTGTCGCACGCGATCAGGAAGGGCACGGGCGAGCTCGGTGGATGCGGGGCCCGTGCCTTGCGGGCCAGTTGTGTGGGCGCGGAGGTCCAGGTGCGCAGGGTGGCTCGCTCGACCAACCGGTCCGAGGAACCGGGAACGACAGCGATCGGCCATGGCACGCAACCGAACTCGCGTGCCGGTGCGAGGGTGAGCCGCAGCGGCTCCTTCCGCTTGGCGGCTTCGGAAAGCAGGTCGACCAGCGGCGGCGGGAGCAGGCCGCCGACCGTGCTGGACATGATCTGCTCCTCGGGTGACCGCCACTGGGCCAGGTGCAGCAGCGGCTCGTAGTGCTCACCGGATTCCGCCCTGTGCGGCGGCAGGTTCCACGTCTCGGGCTCGGCGGACTCCGAGCAGCCCGCGAGGCTGCGCAGGACGGGCTGGAGGTGCTCGTCCTCCCTGAGGTCCGTCATGCCGTGGGCGACCGGCTTGCCATCCTCGGCGAGGAACCAGAACATGACCCCGTTCTCCACGTGCGAGGACCAGAACACGCCCTGGGGCAACGCGTCGTCCAGGGCGCACGGGTCCGGTGCCGGTCCGGCGCCGGGCTGCTCGGAGTAGTGGGGCGCCAGCAGGGAGGTCCCCTGGTACGCCACGGGGGCGGGCCGGTTCAGGCGGGTCGAGGTGAAGGCGTCGTTCACCGCGGCGAAGACGGCCGTGGACAGCGACATGCCGCCGTCGGTCAGCCGGGGCTCGCCCTTGTTGGAGAGGCGGACCCCCGTTGCGGTCACCTTCTCCTGCTCTTCCCGGTGGTCGATCTCGAGCTCGGTGGCGACCAGCGATTGCAGCCGGCAGGACTCGATCAGCTCCGCCAGGGCTCGTCCGTCCCCGAGTTCGACGGCGGCACGCAGCGCCGCGTACCTGGACGGCGCGAAGTTGCCCCAGGTGGACTGGCGCTGGGCGCGTGAGCACGCCTGGTAGCGCGGTGCGTCCAGCTTCGCCCATGCGGCCACGGCCAGTCGCAGCGCCTGTTCGTGCTCTCCCAGCGCGTTGTGGATGCTCGCCGCCTGCTGCTCCAGGTCGCCGATCACCCACGTGTCCGCCTGGTCCTGCCGCAGACGGTCGAGGGTTCGAGTGGTCACCCGCAGCGCCCGGTGGAAGTGGCCCTCGGCGGCCAGCCTCCGCACCAGGCAGGAAGCGAGGTAGCCGTAGTTGATGACACCGAGCCGCCGTACCTCGTGCACCTGCTCCTCGTCCCGGGCGTCGATCTCCGCCTCGGCGGAGAGGAGCTTGCCGGTGATCCGCAGGAAGTGCTGTGACGGCCGGTGTGAGACCAGGCCCTCGACCATGTTGAGCAGTGCGGACGCGGAGGCGGTGTCCCCGCCCCGCAGGCAGCAGACGATGACCTGCGACAGCGCCTTGCGCTTGTGCGTGCGCCTGGTCCAGCGCAGGGCGGCACCGGTGAAGCACTCGCTCGCCGTGGACCAGTCGCCGAACTGGACGTACTGCCGCCCCAGCAACTCGTGCAGTTGCGCGAGCTTGTTGTCCCCTGACACGGGTTCCCGGGCGAGGCCGTGTTCCAGCGAGACCCGCATGATGACCGACCGGGCCCAGGCGATGCCCGCGTTCCCGGCGTCGTGCGCGTCCGCGAGCGAGAGACCCCTGAGCAACCCCTCGTGCTCCAGCAGTTCCGTGCTCAGCTTGCCCGGCAGGTCCTCGTGCCGCTCCAGGTAGTCGTCGATCAGCGCGGCGATCCGCCTGGTCGACCCCGAGGCCAACGGCCCCTGATCAGGCAGTCGCCGCCTGCTGGCCACCCGCCCGGCCAGCGCGAGCACCCTTCCGTAGACGTGGCGTCCCACCGATTGACCTGCCCTCGTTCCGATGTGCGCCCAGGCGGTGATCGACGGGCGTGGCTGGTACTTCGCCGCCACCCGCCCCGGCGTAACGCCCCATTCGCGGGAATCTGCCCGGTGCTGGTCGGGCCACCGCGCGCGGGAGGGTGGTTACCCGTGACTACGGGCGGGCTGGGGAACTTGACCTGGGGTGGGGTCAGACCAGTTGCCTGGCGTCCCAGCCCCAGTCGGTGATCATCTCGTGCTCGCCCGCCGTGGACAGCACGACGACCGCGTAGCCGAGCGGGTCGCCGCCGACGAGGGTGATCTCCTTGCGGGAACCGGCGTACGCGGCGTCGTTCACCGAGATGTCGGCCTTGACGAGCTCCTCGCGCTGGGCCTGGGTGAGCGAGGTGTGCAGCCGCGAGACGGCGAGCTGGCAGGTGGCGGCGCTCTGCTGCGCCTTGAGCTTGGCCTGGGCGGAATCCGCCAGCGCGCCGCACGCGCTCGCGGCGTCACCGGTGCCGAGGGCGTGGAAGTAGGCCTGGACCGTGGCGCCCTCGGCCTTGAGGTGGCTCGCGCAGCCACGGCTGATGAGGGAGAACCCGATGACGGCGACTACGGCGAAGCCGAGCCAGCCAAGGACCTTCGTCAACCCCGCCACGGCGAGCCCCCCTTCACCTCGGTGAGCTCGTGCCCGTCGCTCAACGGGTGTTGATCCTAGGCGTGGGCCGAGGGTTCGAGCCAGCTGTTGACCGAACCCGTGAACGCCCCGAAGTGCCCGTGCCGGGTCCAGGAGGCCGCCTCCCGGCACTGGAGTCCTTTATGGACAGTTGCTGACCGCCTTTCACGCGTCCTTGACCACCGGTGGGTGCCGGTGGTTCACTCGCTGTCCCGGGCCCCGCCAGGCTTGTCGTCCGAGTGAACCGAGACGAGGAAGGCCTGTGGCACACGGCGTTCGCGGTCGCGGGCCGGTCCTCCTCCTGTCCATGGGAGGTTGAAGTGCGGACACCCCTGCTGTCGCGCGCTCTGGCTTGTGCCGCTGTGGTCCTGCTGTGCGGTGCCGGCCTCGCCGATGCCGCGCCCTCGGCCCCGAAGCTGTCCTGGTCCGACGAGTTCTCCGGGGCCGCGGGCAGCGCGCCCAACCCCGCGAAGTGGAACTACGACACCGGCGGCGGTGGCTGGGGCAACCAGGAGTTGGAGTACTACACCAACAGCCGTAACAACTCCTTCCTGGACGGTGCCGGGCACCTGGTCATCCAGGCGCGCAAGGACGACGCGGCCAAGTACCACTGCTGGTACGGGACCTGCCAGTACACCTCCGCCCGCCTGCTGACCTCGGGCAAGTTCTCCCAGACCTACGGCCGGTTCGAGGCCCGCGTCCAGGTTCCCGGCGGGCAGGGCGTGTGGCCGGCGTTCTGGGCCCTGGGCGCCAACATCGGCAGCGTGGGCTGGCCCGCCTGTGGCGAGATCGACGCCATGGAGAACATCGGCAGGGAGCCCAACCAGGTGCACGGCAGCCTGCACGGCCCCAACGGCTACAACACCAGTTCCACCTACACCCTGGGCTCGCCGGTCTCCGCGGGCTTCCACACCTTCGCCGCGGACTGGTACCCCGACCACATCGCCTTCTCGGTGGACGGCCACGTCTACAACACCCAGCAGCGGCCTGCCTCCGGGTGGGTGTTCGACAAGCCGTTCTTCCTGTTGCTGAACCTGGCGATCGGCGGCAACTGGCCCGGATCCCCCAACGGGGCAACGCATTTCCCGGCGAAGATGCTCGTGGACTACGTGCGCGTCTATACCCACTAGGTGCGACGGCTGTAAAAGAAGAACCGTGTGTTCCCACGGTTGCCCCGGCCTGCGCTCACCAGCTGACCGGCAGCTCGTCTACTCCGTAGATGGCGGTGTGCTCGCGCAGCTTTACCTGCTCCGGCGGCACGGCGAGGCGCAGGCCGGGGAATCGCCGGAACAGCGCGGGCAGGGCGGCCCTGAGTTCGACCCTGGCCAGTTGCTGGCCGAGGCACTGGTGGATGCCGTGGCCGAAGGCGATGTGCCCGGTGGCGGGCCTGGTCAGGTCGAGCCGGTCGCCCTCGGGGAAGCGCTCGGGATCCCGGTTGGCCGCGGGCAGCGAGACCATCACGCTCTCGCCCGCCCTGACCAGCTCGCCCTCCAGTTCGACGTCCTCCAGTGCTGAGCGGATCGTGCCCGGCACGACGGGCAGGTAGCGCAGCAGTTCCTCGACGGCGTTGTCCGCGGTCTGCGGATCGGTGAGCACCGGGATCTGCGCGGGGTCGAGCATCAGCGCCAGCGCGCCGAGGCTCAGCACGTTCGCCGTGGTGTCGAACCCGGCCCCCAGCAGGAGGAACGCGATGTTGGTCAGTTCCTCCTGCGTCAGGTCCGTGCCCTCGGTGATCAGCCCGCTGAGCAGGTCGTCGGCGGGCTCGGCTCGCTTGGCCTCGATCAGTTCGGCGAGGTGGCCGGTGATCTCGCCCAGCGCCTTGAGCAGGCTCTCCATGCTCGTGCCCGGCTTGTTGAGCTCCGCGGCCTGCCGCTCGAACTGCTCGCGGTGGCCCTGCGGCACGCCGAGCAGCTCGCAGATCACCTGCGCCGGGATCGCCATCGCGTACTCGCGCACCAGGTCCACCGTCGGGCCAGCCTGCGCCATGTGGTCCAGGCGCTGCCCGGCGATCTGCTCGATGTGCTCGGTGAGCTTGCGCATGCGGCGCACCGTGAACTGGCCGGTGAGCAGGCGCCGGTACCGGGTGTGCTCCGGCGCGTCCATGCCGATGAACGAGCCGGGTGTGGCGGGCGGCGGCTCCTTCGCGGGACTGAACGGGTTGCTGCGCAGCTCCTGCCGTGCGCTGAACCTGGTGTCGGCCAGCACTGTGCGCACGGTCTCGCGGCGGGTGACCAGCCAGCCTAGCTTGCCGTCCGGATAGCGCACGCGGGCGATGGGCCGCTCCGTGCGCATCGCCTGGATCGCGTCGGGTGGGTCGAAGGGATGGGACCTGGTCATCGGGAAGGTCAGTGGCTCCATGCGCCCATCAAACTGCACTCGATGTAACTTTGCAACTGATGTAAGCCTATTCTTCGTGTAAGGTTCCTGTGTGGACGAGTCACGGCGTGAGCGCAAGAAGCGGCAGACCAGGCAGCTGCTGGTGGAGACGGCGCTGCGGCTGTTCGACGAGCAGGGCTACGAACAGACCACCGTCGCGCAGATCGCCTCCGCCGCCGACGTGGCCACGAAGACCTTCTTCAACTACTTCCCCAGCAAGGAGGACGTGCTCTTCGCCGAGAGCACGGCGTACCAGGCCATCCCGATCGAGGTGATCGCCGACCGGCGCGAGGGCGAGTCCGTCAGCGAGTTGCTGACCAGGGCGTACGAGAAGAGCATCGCCGACTACCGGGCCGGGGGAGTGGGCCCGCGCGACCGCGAGTTCATGCAGATCTACGTGCGACTGGTCAGCTCGGTGCCTTCCTTGCAGGCCAAGGCACTGCACCAGGCGTTCGAGACGCAGAAGGACGTCGCCGCCGCCCTGGTGGCCGCCTACCCGGACGAACTCGACCTGATCAGCGCCAGCGCGGTCGTCGGCGCGCTCGCCGGTGCGACCCAGGCCGCGTCCCTGGTCTGCCTGGAGCAGGGCTGTTCGGAGGACGAGCTGTGGGAGGCCATGCGCCGAGCCCTGGACATCGCCCTGAACGGTTTGGGGGCGTAGACCCCCGCGCGGCCGGTGGTGATCGTTGAGACTGGGTGACTAGCCCGGCTCGCGCGGGGAACACGACCTGATCCTGTGCGCCCAGCATCACAGCGAGGGACCACCCCCGCTCGTGCGGGGAACACCACGGCGGGTGCTTGCATCCGGTGCAAGTCGACGGACCACCCCCGCTCGTGCGGGGAACACGCTTCCTGACCTGCGACGTTGCGGCCGTCAGTGCGATTCCGGCATCGGTTTTGGCGCAGCCAGCCTACGCGCTCACAGGTCCCAGCCCGACTCGATCAGCTCATACCCCTCGGACGTCACGCGGTGGGTTTGGGCCCAGCCCCCTGCCACCCGGCACCAGCTCTTGACGATCAGCTCCCGGCCGGTGAGCTCGATGCTGAAGCCGCCGTACAACCCGGGCACGGGGAAGCGCAGGCAGGGGTTGGTCAGCTCGGTGAGCACGTGGATCTGGGGTAGCCGCAGCGCGTGTTCGGTGACGAGGTCGGGGATGCGGTGCCGGATCAGTTCGTGCAGCTGGTGCTCCAGCTCGCTGAGGTCCTCCTCGGACCGCGGGCGGATGACCTCGGCGAGCAGGAGGTGGCCCTTGCGCACGGCGATGTCCACGGGCCGTTCGCCGTCGCTGGTGCGCAGTGTCCGCCAGGCGCCGAGGTCGAGCAGGCGCTGGGCGATGTCAGGGCGCACACCGTGCCAGGCGGCCTGGTGCAGCGGGGCGTAGCCGCTGGGGCCGCCGACACGGGTGGAGTTGACCATGCCGGAGCCTGTGACGGCCTCGAGCACGTACGGCCAGTTGCCGTCCCGCGCGGCGTCGGCGAGGCCGTCCCGCTTGGCGACGTGCTCCTCGCGGTAGTCGGACCGCAGGGTGACGCCGTCCCACTCCGCGTCCTGCACTACTCGGTCTCCGGCTTGGGCTCGTTGCGCAGTACGACCAGCCCGATCACCAGCGCGACCACGACGAGCGCGGCGCCGATCAGGAACGCGAGCTGGTAGCCGCCGGTCAGCGCGGTCACGGCGTTGACCCCGGCGGCGGCCAGTTCGCGGGTGCGGGTCGCGGACAGGGTGGCGAGCACGGCCAGGCCCACCGCGGCGCCGACCTCCATGGTGGTGTTGACCAGGCCGGAGGCCAGCCCGGCGTCGTCCTCGGTGGCACCGGACATGGCCAGCGCCGCCAGCGTGGGGAAGCTGACGCCGATGCCCACACCCATCAGCAGGGTCGGCGGCAGCACGTCGGTCAGGTAGTTGCCGGGCACCGGGACGCGGGCGAACAGCGCCAGGCCCGCGGCGATCAGGACCAGTCCGGGCAGCAGCACGGTCCGCGCGCCGAACTGGGTGATCAGCCGTTCCGAGTAGCGCAGGGACAGCGTGCCGATCACCACGGTGGTCGGCAGGAAGGCGAGGCCGGTCTGCAGCGCGTCGTAGCCGAGGACCTGTTGCAGGTACAGCACGCCGAGGAAGAACATGCCGAACATGCCCGCGACGGTCAGCGCCTGGATCGCGTTGGCCCCGGACACGTTGCGCGAGCGGAAGATGCGCAGCGGCACGAGCGGGTTGCGCGCGGTGGCCTCACGCGCCACGAAGGCGATCAGCAGCACCAGTGTCGCCCCGGCCAGCAGCAGGGTCTGCGGCGCGGTCCAGCCGAGTTCGGCCGCGGGGGTGACGATCGTGTAGACCCCGAGCATCAGCGAGCCGGTGATCAGCGCGGCGCCCAGGAAGTCGGTGTCCCGGCCCACGCCGACGCCCCGGTCCGCGGGCAGCAGCCGCAGTGCGACGAAGCCGGTGATCAGGCCGATCGGAATGTTGATCATGAAGATCCAGTGCCAGCTCAGCACCTGGGTGAGCACCCCGCCCGCGAGCAGGCCCACCGAGGCACCCGCGGTGGCCACGAAGCCGTACGCGCCGATCGCCTTGGCCTGTTCGCGCTGGCCGGGGAACAGGGTCACGATCATGCCCAGCACCACGGCCGAGGTCATCGCCCCGCCGACACCCTGCACGAACCGCGCCGCGACGAGCAGTTCCTTGGTCGGCGCCAGTCCGCACAGCAGCGAGGCCACCGTGAACACGCCCAGCCCGGACAGGAACATGCCGCGGCGGGAGAGCAGGTCGCCCAGCCGGCCCGCCAGCAGCAGCAGGCCGCCGAAGGCGATCAGGTAGGCGTTGACCACCCAGGCCAGGCTGGACTGGGTGAACCCGAGGTCGCTCTGGATCGCGGGCAGGGCCACGTTCACCACCGTGCCGTCCAACACGATCATGAACATGCCGATGCACAGCACGATCAGCGCTGTCCAGCGCGATCGTCTGTCCGCTGCCGCGCTCTCGGTGCCGCCCGCGGTCGATCCGATGGTTCGCTGCATGTGCCAAATCCTTCACGTCTGGTGTGTCGAACACCAGTAAGGACCACGACGAGTGGCGGAACTCATCGCGGCTGCGGACCGCCGATCCACCGGGCCCGGTTCGCGGCCGCGCGGGATTCGGCCACTCCAGGGCGGGACTCGCGCGCCTGTGGACGGTATTCGCGCACGCCTGGGCGGGACTCGCGCGGCGTCGATTCGCCACCCCGGGAGTTGGCTCGCGCGGCGCGGACTCGCCGTCACCAGGCCGGGACTCGTGGTCCCGAGAGCGGGACTCGCGTGCCTGTGGGCGGGATTCGCGTGTGCCTGGGCGGGACTCGCGGTCCGGAGGCCGGGACTCGCCGTCGTCTGGGCGGGACTCGTGGGTTAGTTGCGGGTGAGGGCCTCGGCGAGTTGGCGGGCGGCCTGCTCGGTGAACGAGCCGGAGACCTGCGTGTCCCCGGCGATGGGCTGGTTGATCCTGGGGGCGGACACGACCTCACCGTCCAGCGTGAAGGCCACCTGGCCGCCGACGTGGGTGCCGGTGTAGTCCGACCAGGTCCGCGCGCCCTCCGGGGTGAAGGTCAGCCACACCACCCAGCTGCCCTGCTCGGACTCGAACGTGGCGCGCGCGGACTGGATGCCGCTGGCGTCGAGGAACGCGGGGCCGAGCAGGTAGCGGGTCTGCCGCGCGTGGTCGCAGGTGAGCAGCGGCTTGCGCGGGTCCTCCTTGCCGGGCAGCGGCCTCAGTCGCGAGCAGTCCAGGTCCTCCAGCGCTCGGGCGGTCAGGCCGGCGGCCTGGCGGTCCACTGTGGACTGTGCGCTGCGCTGGACCGCGGCGGAGTCCTCGACCACGGGGCGGAACACCAGGGTGGTCTCGGCCGGAGTCGGGGTGGTCCTCGTGGTGAGCACGAACTGCGTGGCCACCCCGCAGAACAGCGCGATCGCGCCGAGGATCGTGACGGGCACGAGTATCGGCCAGGACCGGTCCGCCCGGTGCCTCGGCTCGTGGATCATGTGGTGCCCCTTCGTCGGCGCTCTACACCTTCGACGGGGGCGGTCCCCGTGTTACCGGTAGCGGCGGCGGCTCACGGCCGCTCGGCGCGGCCGGTCACCTCGTGCACCCCGCGCACGGCCAGCCGGTCGGCGCGCTCGTTCTCGGGGTGGCCGGCGTGTCCCTTGACCCACAGCCACTCCACCTCGTGCCGCGAACCCGCCTGCTCCAGCCGCTGCCACAGGTCGGCGTTCTTCACCGGCTGCCTGCCGCTGGTCTGCCAGCCGTTGCGCTTCCACTTGGCCATCCACTGGGTGATGCCGTTGCGCACGTAGGTGCTGTCGGTGTAGATCCGCACCACCGAGGGCCGGGTCAGCGTCTCCAGCGCCTGGATCGGGGCCATCAGCTCCATCCGGTTGTTGGTGGTCTGCCCCGCCTCCCCGCCGTACATCTCCCGCTCGTGCCCGCCGTAGCGCAGCACCGCGCCCCAACCGCCTGGACCTGGGTTCGGGCTGCACGCCCCGTCGGTGTAGATCTCCACCACTGCCACGCGGTGACCCTACCGACCGGGCTGGCTCGTCCACAGTGGCCTGACAGACCCCAGGTGTTTACAGTTGTGTCAGGTCACAGGGAGGTGAGTGCGGTGAGCTGGCCAGCGAGCGATCGGTACGGCATGGAGCCCGCGCCCGGCTGCCTCGGCTACGTGCACGACCTGCTCAACACCCTGTCCGCGGGACGGCCCCGCCAGCCCGACCTGCTCGCCGACCTGGCCCGCGCGCGGGACTGGGCGGACCGGGCGCTGGCGACCTGGTCGGCGGTCACCGGCCACCCGGCGCGGCAGGTGGTGCTGGACCAGGACGACGTCGACCAGCTGCGCGGTTTCCGCGACGACTTGCACGAACGGGTCACCGCGGGCGGCACCCTGGACTGCGCCACCGTGGTGCACACGGCCTCGGCCTCGCTGTGCATGGGAGAGGACGGCAGGGTCCGGCTCGCCCCGCGCGGCACCGGCTGGCGGTACCTGGCCTCGCTGGCGCTGGTCACGGCGCTGGAGGCGCAGTGCGCCGAGGTCTGGTGCCGGCTGAAGACCTGCCGCAACCCCCGGTGCGCGATCGCGTTCTACGACCGGTCCCGCAACAACAGCGGGGTCTGGCACGACGTCCGGGTCTGCGGCAATGCCGCCAACCTGCGCGCCTACCGCGCCCGGCAGCGCGGGGACCTGCCCGCCTGAGACCTGCGCGGTGTGTTCCGGGCCACAGTGGGGCGTGCCGGGAAGAAAGAGGCTAACAACGCACGTTTGTGTCGTTAGTTGAGGTGATCCACTGCTGTGGGAGGAATGATGGTTTCGGTGGAACAGGCCAGCCGCGTCAGCCGGGTGCTGGACCGGCCGTTCACCGTCGGCGATCTGACGGTGCGCAACCGGATCGTGATGGCCCCGATGACCCGGACCCAGTCCCCGAACGGTGTGCCTGGCCCGGACGTGGCCGAGTACTACGCGCGCAGGGCCGCCAACGAGGTCGGGCTGATCGTCACCGAGGGCACCTACGTCAACCGCGTCGCCGCCAGTGCCTACGAGAACGTGCCGCACTTCTACGGGGAGCAGTCCCTGGCCGGGTGGGCGCACGTGGTCGAGCGGGTGCACCAGGCGGGTGGGCGGATCATCCCGCAGCTGTGGCACACCGGTGCGGCGCGCACCGCCGAGGAGCCGCCCGCCGAGGGGCCCTCCGGGCTCGCGCTGGACGGCACGCCGCTGGGCAAGGCCATGACCCAGCAGGACATCGACGAGGTGGTCGCCGCCTTCGCGGAGGCCGCTGCCGCCGCCGAGCGCCTGGGCTTCGACGGGGCCGAACTGCACGGGGCGCACGGCTACCTGATCGACAACTTCCTGTGGAGCGGCACCAACCGGCGCACCGACTCCTACGGCGGCGACCACGCCTCGCGGGCGCGGTTCGCCACCGAGATCGTGCAGGCCATCCGCGCCGCGGTCAGCCCGGGCTTCCCGATCTTCTTCCGGCTGTCCCAGTGGAAGGCGTACAACTACCAGGCCAGGATCGCCGAGAACCCCGCCGAGCTGGAGCAGCTGCTGGCCCCGCTGGCTGAGGCCGGGGTGGACGCCTTCCACGCCTCCACCCGCCGCTACTGGGTGCCCGAGTTCGAGGGCAGCGAGCTCAACCTGGCGGGCTGGGTCAAGAAGCTGTCCGGCAAGCCCACCGTGACGGTCGGCTCGGTCGGTCTGGACACGGAGTTCACGCCCGCCACGGGCGAGGGCAACCAGCCCGGGGCCGGGGTCACCGGCATCGACCAGCTGCTGGACCGCCTGGAGCGCGACGAGTTCGACCTGGTCGCCGTGGGGCGGGCGCTGCTGTCCAACCCCGACTGGGCGAGCAAGGCGCTGCGGGGCAAGCTGGCGGAGACGGTGCCCTACGACGTCTCCGTGCTCAAGAGCCTGAACTGAGGTTCGGGTTCACGCGGCCGGGCGCGGGTTCGCGTCGGGGGCGAACCCGTCCCGGTCCCGGCCGGGCACGCTGATCAGCCCGATCGCCAATTCCGGCGCGCCCCGATGAGTTCTGGCCGTGGCCGCGGTCTGATCTGATGACCGACCGATCGCCGACCTTGGCAGGGGAACACCATGAGGAAGATCAGCGCTGGCCTGTTCATCTCGCTCGACGGAGTTGTGGAGAACCCGCAGGACTGGCACTTCCCGTACTTCAACGAGGAGATGGGCGCGGCCGTGCTCGCGGACATGGCCAGCGCGGACACCCTGCTGCTCGGCCGCAGGACCTACGACAGCTTCGCCGGGGCGTGGCCGGAGCGGGAGGCCGCGGGCGGTGAGGACGCGGGCATGGCCAAGGGGCTCGGCGACACCCGCAAGATCGTGGTGTCCAACCAGGAGCTGGAGTTCACCTGGCGCAACTCCGAGCAGCTCAGGGGGGACCTCGTCGAGGCCGTCACCGCGTTGAAGGACGAGCCCGGTGCCGACATCGCGATGAGCGGCTCGGTGTCGCTGGTCCGCCAGCTGCTGGCGGCGGGGCTGCTGGACGAACTGCACCTGCTGGTGCACCCGATCGCCGTGCGCCAGGGCATGCGGCTGTTCGACGAGGGCGAGGCCATCCCACTGCGGCTGATCTCCTCGCAGACCTTCACCACCGGCGTGCTGAGCCTGCGCTACGGGCCTGCCGAGACCACCGTGACCGGCACGTACGAGGACGCCAAGGTCCACTTGGATCAGTAGGGCGAGCCCGCCGGTACTGCGGGTGGCGCCAACCCGCAGGACAACGAGCTGGTCGCCACGACCACCGTGCGCCCCAAGGCCTAGTGCGGTGCGGCGGACCCGGAGTGCCGGGTCCGCCGCGTCCGGTCAGGCGCAGGTCCGCGCGTCGGTCCGGAACCCCGCTTCGCCGCGCACACCGACCACGTGCCTCCGTGAGGTCTCGGTGGCCACGCCGTCCCGCACCGAGTAGGTGACGCGGTCGCCCTCGTAGACCTCGTTCTGCCAGTCCGTGAGCTCAGCTGACACCGTCACCAGTTGGCGCGTGCCGCCCGCGGGCTCACAGCCGTAACCGGAGATCGCGCTGAAACCGCCGCCCTCCCACAGCTTGAACCGGTCCGCGCCGCCCGAGGTCACCGGTCGCAGCCCGCCGTACAGGCCCCACACGCTGAAGCCGTCGGTGTTGGCGCCCACCGATTCCGTCACGACGACCTCCTGCTTGCCGTCCCCGTTGAGGTCCACCACCCGCAACGGCTCCAGGCCGAACAGGGAGTCGAACGGCACGCGGGCGGTGAGCTGGATCCCCCGCACCGTGGCGGTCAGCAGTTGCTCGTGCGCGTTGTCCGCCACCGGCGTGAGCGTGACCTCGTCGGCCACCCCGTCTCCGTCGAGGTCCGCGTGCACGAGGATCGGTGCGGTTCCCGCGTTCGCGGGCACGGCGAACGCGAGCGCCGCCGAGACAGCGGCCAGCACAGGCACAATTGCCCTCATGATGTGATTCCCCCTGAATCCACGATTCCCGACAACCCTTGTGTCACAGGGAAAGACGCGAGTCGTCCCGACGTGTTGCCAAGGTGTGGCGCGGGTCACAATCGCTCAGGGTGTCGAGTTCTGCGGTGATCGTGGCGAGCGCTTGTGGCGCCAGCTCAAGCAGTTGCGGAAGGGTTGAGGTCCACTCGGTGAGCGCGAGCGCCCGTGCCACGGCGCGGTTCCGGCGGTGCGTGTCGTGTTCCGGCGCTACCGCCAGCAGGGTCTTCGCCTGGCATTTAGGGTCCTCAATGGACAGTGCGATGTTCTCGGCGCGGTCGAGGTCACCGAGAGCCGCAGCGGCCTCCGCCACGCGTGCGAGTGCCTCCGGTTGCCAGTAGGTGTGGGTTATGTCCCGGGATGTGGCCTCGGCGCGATCGAGGAGGTCGGCGAGACGACGGTGGTCGACCACGGCTGTTGCTGCCCCGACGACCGCGGTCAGCACGAATACCTGTCCTTCCGGCGTGGTCTTGGACAGCGCGATCCGCTCGGCGCGATCGAGGTCGCCGATAGCCGCTGCCGCCTCCGCCAGTTGCGACAACGCCAGCCCCCGATCATTACTGGCGCCCATCGACTGGATGATGATCTCCGCCTGGTCGAGCTCGCCCGCGGCTGACGCGGCCTTGGCCAGCGAACACAGCGTTTCTCCGCGTTGATCATGGCCGGTGGACGAGGAATTCTGCGGTCCGGGGTTTCTGATCAAGTGTGCGATCTCCGTGGCGCGGTCGAACTCACCTGCCGCTGCCGCCGCATCCGCTGCCGATCGCAGCGCCCACCCCTGCACTTCTAAGTCCTCAATGGACAGTGCTATGTTCGCGGCGTGGTCGATGCCACCGTTTGCCGCAACGGCCTGTGCCACCGCTTTCAGTGCCCAGCTCCGAATTCGGGGACTGGTGAGCGAACGGGCGATGGCCTCTGCTCGCTCGACCTCACCCAGGGCCGCCGCGCCCTTCGCTGTCGATGCCAGCGCTGATCCCCGCAGGTCGCAGTCCTTGAAGAACGGATCCTCCTGGTCTGGGTTGGTAATCGACTGCGCGATGTTCTCGGCGCGGTCGATGTCGCCGATGGCCGCCGCAGCCTCCGCGAGAGATTCCAACGTCCAGCCTTGCAGCTCGATTTCCTTGCTGGATCGCACCATCTTCTCGGTGTGGTCGATCATCCTCCGCACTCGGTCCACTTCGCCCGAGGCTGCCTCGGCCGTTGACGCCACGGCATGTGCCTGCAACTGAGGATCGGTGATGAGACGTGTCACGGACTCGGCGCGATCGAAATCGCCCACGGCCAGCGCCGCTTCCACCAGTGTCTTCAGCGAGTTCCCTTGTTCGTTCTCACGAGGGACTGACTGGGCCGCGGTCACGGCGTGCGCGAAAACCATCTCGAAGCAGCCGAGATCGCCAGCAGCAGCTGTGGTTCTGACCAGCGAGTTCAGTGCTTTGCTGCGGATCTCGGCCCTGTCGATCATCTCGGCGAGTCCGAGGGCACGATCGAGGTCACCGGCCGCCGCTGCGGCCTCGGCCAGTGACATCAGGGTGTACCCCTGCCGGTGCGGATCGGTGATGGACAGCGCGATGGCCTCGCCCTCGTCGAGGTTGCCAGTGGCACCGGCCGCCTTGGCCACCGCCGCGAGCACGCCGAGGTGCCAGCCGGGGACGAAGGTCGGCCGGGCCGCAGCTTCGAGCCGGGCCACGAGGGCGGATGTCCGGGCCAGATCGCCACGTGCCGCCGCTGCCCTGGCCATGCGCGCCAACGTCTTGAGTTGCAGTCCGGGGTAGCCCAGGGACTCGGCGAGGGCCTCGCTGCGGTCGAAGTCCCCGGCCGCGGCGGCTTCGTCGGCGACGTGCATCAGCGAGGTCAGTTGTATCTCGGGCTGCGACATGCAAGCCGGCATGGTGCAGGCGATCTTCTCGGCCAGATCCAGGTCTCCGGCTGTCGTGGCGGCCCTGACAACGGAGTGCAGCGCCCACAGTCGACCGATGAGACGGGGGATGGCGTGGGCGGTGGTTGCCGCCCGCGCCAGGTCTCCGGTGGCGGCGAGTGCGCACACGATCGAGGCCTGGGCTTGTTCGTGCTGCTCCGGTTCAGTGATGGTGCCAGCGATGGTCTCCACTTCGGCGAGGTACTCGTCGGCGCGCTCACCATCGGCGGCGGCCACTGCCTCGGCCAGCAATGCCAGCGCGTGTGCCCGGTCGACCGGATCAGGGAAGGAACGGGCAAGGGATTCGGCTTGTTCGAGATCTCCGGCCACGGCCAGTGCGCGCACGACCGAGTACATGGCTCGGTCTTGCTCTGCGGCCTCGGTGATGGAACGGGCGGCAGCTTCGGCCTCGGCGACGAGTTCGCTGGCCCGTAAGAGGTCTCCGGTCGCGGCGACCCGTTCGGCCAGTGTCGTCAGTGCGCTGGCCCGCCGCTTGGTGTCGCCGATGGATCGAGCCTTGGCCTCGGCCCGGTCCAGGTCCCCGATGGCCGCTGCCGCGTCGATGACCGCGTCGAGCGCACGCCGGTGGTCGTAGCCTTCCGCGATCGAGTGGGTGACGATCTCGGCCTTGTCGATGATCTCGACAGCGCGGGTGCGGTCGGTGTCGGCCACGACCTTCGCCACCGAGGCCAGCGCGAGGACCAGGTCGCCCCGGTCGGTGATCGAGGACGCGATGGCCTCCGCCCGGTTGACCTGCCCCAGGATCGCCCAGACCGCGGGCAACTCCACGGGGACCTTGCAGTTGCGGTCGGCGAGGCGGTCGCGGTGCATGACGAGGCGGGTCAGCGCGAGCAGGTCGGGCCGCGCGGCGCGGAGGAGCACCTCCTGGGTGGTCGTGATCTCGGTCAGGGCGGCGGCGTCACCACCGGACAGGTCGAGCATGCGCCCCTGCCGTGCGGGGTCGATGGCGCACGAGATCATCCGGTCCACCTCGCCGGTCGCGTGCAGCAGGCCGAAGTAGCCGCGCAGGAGGTATTCCGGCGTGTCGGCGGGCCACTCGCCCGCTCGGTAGCGATCGGCCCAGGAGTGCAACCGCTCGCGGTACCGCTCCAGGCGTGACTGCCCCAGCATCTCCAGCGCGGTGACCTGGAGTTCCTCGTGGCCCAGCACGTAGGTGTCGGGGCCGTCCTCGGGCCGGTAGTGGCTGCCGCGCCGGGAGAAGCTGCGCCCGATCACCGTCTTGAGCCGGTCGTCCACCTCCCACCGGGAGAGCCCGGTCAGCTCGGCCAGGTCGGCGGCCGACAGCCCACCACCGGCAGCGGCCACGAGCCCGAGCAGGTCCTGGTCGGCAGCGGTGCCGTGCAGCAGCCTCTTGAGTTCGCGCTCCATCTCCTCGCGGACCGCCTGCGCCTGCGGCGAGGGCGCCAGCACCTGGACCACGGACTGCTCGCGCAACGGGTGGTGCGCGGGGACGTCGGCGGGGACCGGCGGACGAGGACGACCGGCGAGCATGATCCGCATACCTGCCGGAGGCGTGGAAGGCAGCAGCGCCGCGATGCTGTGCGCGTCCGGCCCCTCGTGCACGCCGCGGTCCTCGTCCACCCCGTCGAGGACCAGCACCAGCCGCTCGCCACGGCGCCGACACGCCTCCGCGGCCTCGGCGAGCAGGCCCAGCAGGTGCGTTTCGCGGGTCGCCTCGCTCACCAGCGGCGGCATTCGCCTGCCCAGCAAGGTGAGCAGCTGTTGCACCAGGTTCTCGATGAACGCCGTGCGGTCGTTCTGGCTTGCCCACCGCGCGGTGACGAAGAAGGACACCACCCGCACCCCGACGGGCGGGTGCAGCACGAACCAGGCCATCAACGCGGACTTGCCCGACCACGCCTCCGCCCGCCACCAGCGGTAGGCCGAAGGCACCTCCGGCGCGGTGCAGAACTCCGCCATCTCGGCGATTTCGGCGTCGCGGCCGATCAGCTGTCGCGGCGTGAACCGCTCCACCTGCAACAGGTACAGCAGGCGAACCGGGACCCCGGCGACGAGGTTCACCTCGGCGGCGTACCCGCGCGCGCCGCCTGTCCGCCCGGCTCGCTCCTGCTCCAGGCCGGAGACCAGTTCTCCGTGCCTGCGCAACCACCACGCCACCTCGCCGCGCGCCGCGACCTCCGCCGGCACCCGGCCGTGGTCGTCGCGGACCGACTCGGCAACGCACGCCGTCACGAGGGCACGCACGACATCCCACGAGGGCGCACGCTTGAACCGCCCGTTGAGCAGGTCGCAGAGGGAACTCCTGGCCACCTTGCTGTGCTTGGCCAGCCTGGCGTAGGCGGGCTTGCCCGCCGCCACGTGCAGCCGCCGCAGCTCGTCGGCGAACGACGCCTGCAACCGCCCCACTCAGCCCCCCCGCCGTCCGGACTCGTCCGGATCCAGTCTGCACGACCTGGCCCGCACCGACGTCGATGCCCCACCGCGTCCGGGGTCATCCGGGGACCGGTCCACCCGGACGGGGCAACCCCCAGAGTGATCACCGGCAGGCCAGCCGTCAGCACACATCCCTTCCCTCACAGGAGAAGTCATGACCCGATCACGCGACCACAAGCCCCGTCCCGTGCTGCGCGCCCTCGTGTCGGGCGCTGCCGCCGGACTTGTCCGCGCCCTGATCACGCTGGCCCGGGACCACCTCGGCTGGTGAGGCCTTCGCTCAGCCCGCGCCCAGGCACACGTAGGGGCGGCGCAACGGGTCCACCGAGGTCACCGCGGCCAGCGCCACGGCGGGGCTGGTGCCACGCGCCAGCAACTGGTGGTACTCGGCGCAGGTGGTGGCCGCCGCGTTCAGGCCGACCCGGCTCACGGCGGCGCTGACGGTGCGCGCGCCGATCACGAGCAGGGCACCCGCGAAGCCGTGCCCCTCATCGGCCACGGTCAACTCGGCGGCCCCGAGCACGACGTGTCCGGGTGGGCGGCTGAGCCGGGTGAGTTCGTGGGCACGCAGTTCGCCGTCGGCCAGTTCCATGTGGGAGAACAGGGCGTTGCCGGGTTCGTGCATGCCGTGCGTGGCCAGGTGCGCGAGTCCGGCCCCGTCCAGTGCGCCGAGGACCCCGCGAACGGTGGCGCGCTCACCGCGCAGCAGCACGGCACCGGGGTGCGGGCGGCACAGCTCGGCGGCGTCGAGTTCGGCGGGCGTGCCGGGGCCGGTGACCAGCACGGTGGGACCGGCGACCCGACGGCGGGAGGCCGACAGCCACGCGGTGGCCGAGGGCGCCACCGACACGGGTCTGCCCACCAGCGAGGGCAGTGCGCCCCAGGCGAGGGTGTGCAGCGCGTTCGCGGGTACCAGCACCAGTTCCCGGTCGCCGGTCAACCCCGCGAGCGGGTGCAGCAGCAGCTCGTCCAGCAGGGCCGCCCGGCGCCGCGCGGAGGTCGCGACGACATCCACCAGCACGCGTGGCAGGCGGTCGGGGGCCAGCGCGTCCAGGTCGGCGTGCAGCTCACCGGCCCAGTGCAGCACCGGCTCGCTCTCGCCCAGCGGGACGAGTTCGGCGCGGCCGTCCACGACCACCACGGCGAAGATCGATCCGGCCGAGCTGGTGAAGCTGACCAGCGCGCGTTCCCCCAGCGCCGCACCCAATTCGGCCAGGCTCGCGCTCTCGCGCGGCTCGGACTGGCCGGGCCGGTAGCGGTAGGCCTGCGCCCTGGTGCGCTCCAGCCAGTCCACCAGCTCCGCCCCGCTCGCACCGGGATCGCGCAGCACCACGGAGACGGCCAGGCTGCCCAGCTCACGCCCGTGCGAGGCGGCCCCGCACACCAGTTCCGGACTGCCGAGCCCCCTGCGGAAGCGGTCCAGTTCCGCCAGCCCCGCCGACACCTCCCGGTACGCCGACGCGCGATCTCCGCGCAGCACCGCGAGTTCCGCGCGGCAGGTGCGCAGCAGCAGCAACTGGTCGATCGAGGTGGTCTGCTCGGGCGGCGGCACCTCGTCCAGCAGCTGTCGCACCACCTGTGGCAGCGCCTTGCGCACGTACAGCCGGGCGGCGAGCAGCTTGGCCACCGCGGCCTCGCCACACCGCCCGCGCTGCTCGAACTCCGCTGCCAGCGCGGTGATCCGCCCGATCAGCGAGCTCGGGGCCTGCCGGTGCGCGACGCTGATCGCCACCAGCGCCCGCACCAGGGTCAGCCGCGCGGTGCACGCCCAGTGCTCGTCGCCGAGCCGCTCGAACAGCCGGACCGCCACCGCGGCGCGGCGCCGCGCCGAGACCAGGTCCCCGTGCCGCAGCGCCGCCATCGCCTGGTAGGTCTCGGCCTTGGCGATCTCCTCGTCCATGCCCAGCTCGCGCAGCAGCGGGATCGCCCTGCGCAGGTGCTGCGCCGCCTCCTCGTACATGCCCAGGTCCAGCAGGGCCTCGGCCTGGTCCAGCCGGATCCCGTTGCAGTAGCCGGGGGCCAGCAGTTCGAACCTGGCGATCGCGGTGTCGAAGTGCCGCAACGCCTCGGGCAGGTCGCCGTCCTGCCGCGCGGCGATGCCCAGCGTGTGCAGCGTGACCATGCAGTCGTGCAGCACCTGGGACAGCCGCTGCCGCTGGCCGGGCCAGCTGTGCCGCTGCGCGTGGTCGTGCAGCACCAGCATGTTCGGGATCTCCGCCTCCAGCCAGGCGAGGTGCCCCGGCTCGCCCGCGGTGTCCGCCACGGCCTTGAGCGCCCGCACCGCCGTGTCGTGGTAGTGGTCGAACAGCCGGTTCACCGCCCCGACCCGTTCCGCCTCGGTGCCCTGCTCGGCGGCCAGCCCGACCGCGTAGGCGTGCAACAGGTCGTGCATGCGGAACCGGCCCGGCGACACGTCCTCCACCAGGTGGGCCCGGCGCAGCGTGGTGAGCAGGCGCCTGGCCTCGGCCAGGTCGGTGCCCGCCAGCGCGGCCGTCGCCGACACGTCGGGCTCGCGCACCGGGCTGATCCCGAGCAGCCGGAACACCCTGGCCGCCGGCTCGGGCAGGTGCAGGTAGGACCAGGAGAAGACCGTGCGCACCGCGGTCCGCTCGTCCCCGCCCGCGTCCAGCTCGGCCAGCCGGTGCTGCTCGTCGGCCAGTTCGCGGACCAGTTCCGCCAGCGGGGTCGTCGGCCGGGACACGGCCAGTTCGGCGGTCACCCGCAGCGCCAGCGGCAACTGGGCGCTGTGCCTGGCCAGTTCGGCGGCCCGCCCCGGTTCCTCGGCGACGCGCGGCCCGATCAGCGCGTGCAGCAGGTCCACCGACTCGGTGACGCTGAGGCGGTCCAGGTCCACCCGCCGCGCGCCGTCGCGGGCGACCAGCCCCGCGAGGCTGTCCCGGCTGGTCACCAGCACGAAGCTGGCGGCCGAACCCGGCAGCAGGGGGCGCACCTGCTCGGCGCTGCTCGCGTTGTCCAGCACCACCAGCACCCGGCGGCCCGCCAGCAGGGTTCGGTACTGGGCGGTGCGCTCGTGCCGCTCCGAGGGGATCGCCGAGCCGTCCACCCGCAGGCTGCGCAGGAAGCCCGCGAGCGCGTCGTCCGGGGACATCGGCCGATCCGAGTCGTAGCCGCGCAGGTCCACGTACAGGTCGCCGTCCGGGAACCGGTCCCGCACCCGGTGCGCCCAGCGCACGGCCAGCGCCGTCTTGCCCACGCCCGCGGTGCCCGCCACGGCGGAGATCACCGCGGCGGTCGAGTCCGGCGCCGAGTCCAGCAGTGCGTCCAGTTCGGTCAGCTCGGCCTCCCGCCCGGTGAAGCCCGGTACGTCGGGTGGCAGCTCGCGGGGCGTGCGAAAGGGCGCGCTGACGGGCTGTTCGTGCACGTTGATGTGCACCCCGTCGATGTGATGCGCCTGCACCACTTCGCGGGCTGTGCCCTCGAAGTGGTTGTCGGGCTGGTCCGTCACCCGGCCTCCCGGACACCTCTGCCTGGACCAGCCACAGTATCGCTCACGCGGATTCCGCGGTGCCCCACCACAGGTAGTCCCGCGCACGGGTGGCCGCGACCAGGTGCTGGCGGCCGCGCAGCTCGCGCGCCTCCTCGTCCACGGCCTCGTGCCGGGCGAACTGCACCACCAGCACCGCCTGGAAGTCCAGGCCCTTGGCCCGGTGCACCGTGCCGATCTTGAGCTTGCCGTCCTCCTGGCCGGTGTAGTCCTCCAGCCACAGCACCGGGACGCCCGCCGCGCGCAGGGCATCGCGGCATGCCTCCAGTTCACGCCGGTGCAGGGCGATCACCGCCGTGCGGCCGACCGGCACCGGCAGCCCGCGCACCACCTCGACCAGCGCGGCGGGCAGGTCGGCGACCGGGCCGCGCCAGGACTCGGTCCGGCCACCGGAGTTGGCCGACTCCGCCTCCTGCAGTGCGATGCCCACCGCCCCGTCCAGGTCGTCCACCTGGTTGGTGGCGTCGAAGCGCCGCGCGAACTCGAGCACCTCGGCCCGGTTGCGGTAGTTCACCCGCAGCACCTCGCCCCGGCCCTGGATCGGGATGCCCGCGTCGGACAGCCGCCAGCCACCCGGGTACACCTGCTGCTGTCCGTCGCCGACCAGCAGCAGCCGGTCCGGCCCGTCGCCCGCGATGGTCCGCAGCAACCTGAGCCCCTGCAAGGAGATGTCCTGCACCTCGTCGGCGACCACCGCCGCGTAGGGCCGCTCCAGGCCCTTGCCGCCCAGTTCCTGCGCCGCCAAGGTGATCAGGTCGTTGTGGTCGTGCAACCCCTTGTCCTGCAACAGTTTCTCGTAGTCCTGGTACAGCGCCCACACGAGCCGTTTCTGGTTCGCGTCCAGCCGCAGGCTGCGACCGCGCCGGGACAGCCTCAGGTAGTCCGCCAGGCTCTCCACGCCGCGGCCCTTGATCACCCGGTCGACCTCGTCGCGCCAGTACTCGGGGCGCGGCTCCAGCGCACCCAGCACCTCCCGGTGGCCGCGCCACGCCAGGTTGAACTGGGTGCGTATCTGTCCTGAGTGGACGTTGACGTGGATTCCGCGCTGTGCCAGGAACCCGCGCACCCAGGCGTGCAGGTTGGTGAACTCCACGCGGTCGGCCAACTCCGGGGCGAGCCGCTCGAAGGAGCGCTGGTGCACCAGCGGCAGGGTCCGCACGAACGTGGTGAACAGCAGCGGATCGGTGGACCGCCTGGCCAGGTGCCGCAACCGGTGCAGCGCCACCACCGTCTTGCCGGTGCCCGCCGGGCCGCTGATCCGCGCCGGGCCGTTGTACCTGCGGGTGACCACCGCCTGCTGGTGCGGGTGCAGGAAGGTCAGCCAGCTGTCGAACGGCCGTTGCTGTGCCGCCGCGACCTGGTCCTCGGTCAGCTCCCGCACGTCCAGCAACCCCGTCGGCTCCGGCTCGCGCCCAGGCGCCCGCACGCTGAGCCGCCGGTACCCCGCCAGGCGTCCCGCCGCCGCCTCGCTGATCGACTCCACCTGCCGCCGGTCCAGGTGCAGGGCGTCCCGCCGGAACAGCCTCGGCAGCTCCGTCAGCGCCAGCGACAGGTACATGCCGTTCGTCGACCTGCCCCCGTTCGGCCCCACGACCACCAGGTGGATGCCGCTGCCCGCCAGGGTCCGGAGCCCGTAACCGATCCCGCTGAGACGGTGCTGTGCGTGCCGCATCAGGGCCCGTGCCGCGTCCAGATCCGGCAGCCGCTCGTCCACGACCACCGCGAACACCCCGCCCGGCCCGATCAGGAACACGTCGGCCCCGGCCTCGCGCGCCCCGCCGAACCCCTCGCGCACGAACAGCCGCCACCCCGCCGCCGTGTGCGCCAGCAGCGCCGCCAGCACCTGCCTGGGCAGTGCGCCCAACCCGGGGAACTCACCCCCGACCAGCTCAGTGGCCCGCTGCTGCACCTGCCTGCGTGCGTGTGCGCTCAGGTTCACGTGCCCTCCCCGGCTCGCCACCCCAAACCTCCAACCTATTGCCGACCGGTGCTGCCGGGTACCGCCCGGCGGGTGCCATAGTGGAGGTCATGCCCGCACCCCGACGCCGATCCGCGCTGGTCGCGAGGCTGGCGCGCGAGCACGGCAGCTCGCAGGCGGCGATCCTGGACGAGCTGCGCCGCTGCCTGCTCGACGGCGGGGTGCCGCCGGGCTCGGCGATCCCGCTGGACGAGGTGGCGGTGGTGTTCGGGGTCAGCCGCATCCCGGTGCGCGAGGCGCTCAAGACCCTGATCGGTGAGGGCCTGGTGGAGCACCGGCCCAACCTGGGCTACACGGTGGCGAAGCTGTCCGCCGCGGAGTTGCGGGAGTTGTACCTGGTCCGAGGGGTGCTGGAGGCCGCGGCGCTGGCGGCGGCGGTGCCGTTGGCGGGTGCCGCGGAGGACGAGGCGGTGCGGGCGGCCCACCGGGCACTGGAATCGGCGGTGCGGGCCAACGACGTGCGCGGGTACCACCGGGAGAGCCGGGGGTTCCACCTGGCGCTGGTCCGCCCGTGCGGCATGCACCGGCTGCTGGGCATGCACGAGTCGGCGTGGAACGTCACCGAGCCGTTGCAGCCGATGGCGCACGTCAGCGAGCCGGATCGCCTTGTGCTGCACCGTGATCACGACGCACTGCTGACGGCGTTCCTGGCCAGGGACACGGGGGCGCTGCTGGCGGCGTCCCAGGAGCATCAGGAGCGCCTACTGTCCTCTTTGGACGCTGTGCCCCGGGACACCGGGCTGCTCGCCGGGGAAGATATACGGTTCACGTGATGGGCACGTAACACACCGCTCCTATCTTTGCCTGCAACCCGGATGCAGGAGCGGTGATGACCGAGACCGTGCGCCCCACCCCGATCGTCCCCAAACGTGCCCGCGACCCCCGCCTCACCAACAGTGACCTCGCCCCGCTGCGCGAGCAGACCTGGGGCACGTACGACATCTTCGCCTTCTGGATGTCCGACGTGCACAGCGTCGGCGGCTACGTCACGGCGGGCAGTCTGTTCCTGCTCGGCCTGGACCCCGTGCAGGTGCTGATCTCGCTGCTGGTGGGCATCGCCGTGGTCTACCTGTTCTGCGACCTGGTCGCCAGACCCAGCCAGGCCGCGGGGGTACCCTACCCGGTGATCTGCCGCAGCGCGTTCGGCGTGTTCGGCGCGAACATCCCAGCGGTGATCCGCGGGCTGATCGCCGTTGCCTGGTACGGGATCCAGACCTACCTGGCCTCCGCCGCGCTGGACGTGGTGCTGCTCAAGCTGTTCCCGGCGCTGACCCCGCTGGCCGACGTGTCGCAGCACGGTTTTCTCGGTTTGTCCTTGTTGGGCTGGTTCTCCTTCGTGCTGCTGTGGCTGGTGCAGGCGGCGGTGTTCTGGACCGGCATGGAGACCATCCGCCGGTTCATCGACTTCTGCGGACCAGCCGTGTACGTGGTGATGTTCCTGCTCGCCGGGTTCCTCGTCGCCCGCGCGGGCTGGGGCGCGATCGACCTGAACCTGGGCCAGGTCCGCTACACCGGCTGGCAGGCCGTGCCGGTGATGCTCGGCGCGGTCGCGCTGGTGGTCTCCTACTTCTCCGGGCCGATGCTGAACTTCGGGGACATCTCCCGCTACGGCAGGTCCATGACGGCGGTGCGGCGGGGCAACCTGCTGGGCCTGCCGGTGAACTTCCTGCTGTTCTCCCTGCTGGTGGTGGTCACGGCCGCGCTGACCGTGCCGGTGTTCGGCGAGCTGATCACCGACCCGGTGGCCACGGTGGCCAGGATCGACAGCACCACGGCGATCCTGCTCGGCGCGCTGACCTTCGCGGTGGCCACCGTGGGCATCAACATCGTGGCCAACTTCATCTCACCGGCCTTCGACTTCTCCCACGTCAACCCGCAGCGGATCAGCTGGCGCGCGGGCGGCATGATCGCCGCGGTCGGCTCGGTGCTGATCACCCCGTGGAACCTCTACAACAGCCCGGAGGTCATCCACTACACGCTGGAGACCCTCGGCGCCTTCATCGGACCGCTGTTCGGGGTGCTGATCGCCGACTACTACCTGGTGCGCCGCCGTCAGGTCGTGGTCGAGGACCTGTTCACCCTGTCCCCGGACGGCCTTTACTGGTACCGCAAGGGGTTCAACCAGCGTGCGATCGCCGCGACGGTGTTGGGCGCGGCGATCGCGGTCGTGCCGGTGCTGGTGCCCGGCATGACCGAACTGGCCCAGTACAGCTGGTTCATCGGCATGGGCGTGGGGCTCGTCGCACACACCGCGCTGTCCTGGCGGAGGCGCTGACCGTGCGCATCACTGTGATCAATCCCAACACCAGTCAGCACATGACCGACCTCATTGGACAGTCGGCGCGCGGGGTCGCGTTGCCCGGCACGGTGATCGACGCGGTCTGCCCGGACATGGGCCCCGCCTCGATCGAGAGCCACTACGACGAGGCGTTGAGCGTGCCCGGTCTGCTGGCGCGGATCGAGTCGGCGGAACGCGCCGGGGCCGAGGGCCACGTGATCGCCTGCTTCGGCGACCCGGGCCTGGACGCGGCGCGGGAACTGGCCACCGGCCCGGTGGTCGGCATCGCCGAGGCCGCTATGCGGGTCGCGACCAGCCTGGGGCGCTCATTCAGCGTGGTCACCACGCTGCGGCGGACCTGTGGCCGCGCCTGGGACCTGGCCGAGCGCTACGGGGTGCGCGGGTTCTGCGCGGGCGTGCACGCCTGCGAGGTACCGGTGCTCGACGTGGACGGCTGCCCCGAGCTGATCGCCGCGACGTGCCGGTCAGTGCTGGAGCGGGACGGCTCGGACGTGCTGGTGCTGGGCTGCGCGGGTATGACCTCGTTGTGCGCCAAGCTCTCCGCCGAACTCGGTGTGCCGGTGGTGGACGGGGTGCGGTCGGCGACCCTGCTCGTGCAGTCCCTGGTGCTGATGGGCCTGCGCACCGGCAAGCACGGCGAGTTCGCCGCACCGCCGCCGAAGCCGTACGCGGGGCCGCTGCACGGGTTCGGCCGTGGCTGACCCCGTCACCGCTCGTCGGTGCCCGGGACCTTGGCGGTGCTGATGGCGATCCGGTTCCAGGTGTTGATCGCGAAGATCAGCGCCAGCAGCTGGCCCAGCTCGCGCTCCTCGAACTGCTCGGCGGCGCCCGCGTAGACCTCGTCGGGCACACCGCCGGTGGCCACCAGCGTGACGGCCTCGGTCAGCGCGAGCGCGGCCCGCTCCCGGTCGGTGAAGAAGTGCGCGGCCTCGCGCCACACCGCGACCATGTGCAGGCGCTCCTCGCTCTCCCCGGCCTTGCGGGCGTCGGTGGTGTGCATGTGCAGGCAGTACGCGCAGCCGTTGAGCTGCGAGGAGCGGATCTGCACCAGTTCGACCAGGGTGGGGTCCAGGTCCTCGCGGGCCGCGGCGTCGAAGCCGATCAGGGCGCGGAACGCCTTCGGGGCGGACTTGGCGAAGTTGAGACGAGGTGTCATGAGCTGAACCTACGAGCCCAAGTGACCGGCTGTATGGTGCATTTCTGTGACGGATTCATGGGTCAATTTCGGCACCGACCTGCACCTGGAACTGGCCTCCGCCGGTGGCCGCAGGGCCGCGCTGACCCACGCCCTGCGCGAGGCCGTGCGCTCCAGGCGGCTCGCGGCGGGCACCCGGTTGCCGCCCTACCGCTGGCTGGCCGCCGACCTGGGCATCGCGCGCAACACCGTGGCCGAGGCGTACGCCGAACTGGTCGCCGAGGGCTGGCTCACCGCGCGGCAGGGCTCCGGCACGCGGGTGGGCGAGCACGCGGGTGCCACCGAACGGGTCCGTCCACATCGGACGGAGCGCGCGCGGCCCACGCACGACCTTCGCCAGGGCCAACCCGATGCCGCGTCCTTCCCACGCGCGGCCTGGCTCGCCTCCGCCCGGCGTGCGCTCAACGCGGCGCCCAACGAGGCCTTCGGCCCCGGCGACCCGCGTGGCCGCGTCGAACTGCGCCTCGCGCTGGCGGAGTACCTCGCCCGCGCCCGTGGGGTGCGCACCGATCCGGAGCGGATCGTCATCTGCTCGGGCTTCGCACACGCCCTACGCCTGTTGTTCGGCGGCGTGCTCCGCGGCCCGCTGGCTGTCGAGTCCTACGGCCTGGGCTTCCACCGCTCGCTGCTGTCGGCAGCCTCGGTGCGAACCGTGCCGCTGCCACTGGACGAGCACGGCGCCCGCGTGGCAGAGCTGGGCGGGGCGCGGGCCGTGCTGTTGACCCCGGCCCACCAGTTCCCGACCGGCGGCCCGCTGCACCGCGAGCGCCGCACCCAGGTCCTGGACTGGGCCCGCGCGCGGGACGGGCTGGTCCTGGAGGACGACTACGACGGCGAGTTCCGCTACGACCGCCAGCCCGTCGGCGCCGTGCAGGGCCTGGACCCCGGCCGGGTGCTCTACCTCGGCTCGGCCAGCAAGAGCCTGTCGCCCGCGCTGCGACTTGGCTGGATGGTGCTGCCCCACCACCTCGTCGACCAGGTGCTGGCCGTCAAGGGGGAGCGTGAGGGCTGGGCCAGTGGGCTCGACCAGCTCACCCTCGCCGACTTCCTCGCCAGCGGCTCGTACGACCGGCATGTACGCCGTATGCGGGTGCACTACCGGCGCCGCAGGGACCGCCTCGTCGCCGCGTTGTCCGAGCGCGCGCCCAGCGTGCGGGTGACCGGCATCGCCGCCGGGCTGCACGCGGTGCTGCGACTGCCGCCGGGCACTGAGCCGTCCGTGCTGAAGGCGGCCACTTGGCGGGGAATCGCCGTGGACGGCCTGGACTCCTTCCGCCACCCCGAGGCCGAATCCCTGGGTGACGGCCTGGTCGTCGGCTACTCCACCCCACCCGATCACGCCTACGGCCCCGCAATCGACGCGCTCTGCGAGGTGCTGCCGTGAGAGGATCCGACCGTGCTGGTCGAACTCGCCATCGGCGACGCGTACGGGGCCGGGTTCGAGTACGCGCCAACGGAATTCCTCCTCGCCAACAACACCGCGCGCGGCTACGTGCAGCACCCCACCCACCTGGGCGTGCGGCCCGGTGCGTACACCGACGACACGCAGATGACCATCGCCGTGGCCGAACTACTGGTGTTCGGCGAACCCTGGACCGCGCAGCGGCTGGCCGAGAACTTCGTGCGGGCCTTCCACCGCGACCCGCGCGAGGGCTACGCGAGCGGCTTCCACCGGCTGCTGGGCGAGGTGTCCGACGGGGCCGAGCTGCTGCGGCGGATCAGGCCCGACAGTGACAAGAGCGGTGCCGCCATGCGGTCCGGGCCGATCGGGTTGCTGCCCGAGCTCGCCGAGGTGCTGCGCCACGCCGAGGTGCAGGCCCGCGTCACCCACGACACCCCGGCCGGGGTCGCCTCCGCGCAGGCCGCGGCGCTGGCCGTGCATTACTGCCACTTCGACCTGGGCCCCGTGGCGGAGATCGGCGCGTGGATCACCCGCCACGTGCCGGGGGACTGGTCCGTTCCCTGGCGGGGCAAGGTCGGTTCCAAGGGCGCCATGAGCGTGCGTGCCGCCCTCACCGCGCTCGCCGCCAACACCGGCCTGACCGAGCTGTTGCGGGCTTGCGTGGCGTTCACCGGTGACGTCGACACGGTCGCCACCATCGCGCTGGCTGCCGCGTCCCGCTCCGCGCAGTACGCCCACGACCTGCCCAGTGAGCTGGTGCACGGCTTGGAGGACGGCGACTACGGGCGGAACTACCTGGCCCAACTCGACAAGCAGCTGCTGCCGTGATCCAGTTCGAGGGCCAGGAAATCGTGCACCTGGCCAAGGGCACGTACCGCTGGGTCGACATCAAGCGCTTCCGCTGCGACGGCGCACCCCGTGACCTGCTCGCCGAGTTGATCGCGCATCCCCAGTACCGCGACCACTACGCCGGGCCGCCAGCTGACGAGCAGGGCGAGCACTCGCTGCACGGTCCGTACCGGCTCGAGGCCATCACCGTTGACTCGTTCGAGCCCACGACCCCCGTCGAGGCGTGTCGTGTCCTCAGGGCGTGGACCGATGATCCGGCGCTGGACCGCGTGTACCCGATGCTGGACAACGGCACGGTGCACGCCTTGCGGGCCACCGTTCACCACGAGTGGGGCTGGGTCGTCGGTGGTCTCGGCGGCTTTCACGAGTTCGTCGTCATCGCCCCGCCGGGGCTGACCCTGATCGTCGCCTCGGACGACTGACCCGCCACCCGTGCCCCGCCGGTACCTTGGTGGTTGGAATCGCGATCCGGGGGCGGCACATGCACGAGCAGGCGGAGGGCACACCACTGGTGGAAGTGCGCCTGCTGGACGCGCCGGAGACGCTCGCGGAGCCGCCGCGGCAGGTCATGCCACTACCCAGCGGCCAGCGGCCCGGGGCGATGCTGCTCGCGGTCGCCGGGCTGCTCGCCGTTGTCGGCTCGCTCGTGCCGCTGGTCAGCTTGCTCGTGCCCAGGTCCAGCAGGGCCACCCTCCGCATCGACTACACCGCCTGGGGTCCTCAGCTGGAGAGCGCCAGCTACCTGATGATCGCCCCCACCCCGCAGTGGGGAATCGCGTTGTCCCTCGTCGCGGCCGTGCTGGTCGCCACCGGGGTCGTGCTGGCCATGAGCCCGCGCTTCGGCTACTCCGCCCGGCTGGTCGCACTGGCCGGGTTCGGTCTGATGATCGGCGTGTGCTGGCAGGTCGGCGCCTACCTCGGCGAGGTCCGCACCCAGTCTGAGTTCGTGCTCGGGGCGCGAGCCGAGCTCGGGCCCGGCCTGTGGGCCCTGCTCGCCGCGTGCCTGCTCGCAGCGGCGGCCGTGCTGCTGCTGGCGATCTCGGGCCGCCCGCGGGCCGCCGCTGCCACCAAGGACCCCGTCACGATCCCCACCGGCTTCCCGGCGATCCGCCTGCCTGCGGACGGGGCCTGACGCCTACCGGGGGAGCAGTACTGCGACCTCGGCGACCGTGTCGAGCACGTCGTTGTCCACGTGGCCGGTCAACGCCTCGGCCTCTGCGATGACAACGGTGCTGTTCTCTCGGCGTGACTGGTAGTGCTGACCGGTGAAGTGGACATCAGCCATACCCAGCACCGCGCCTCCGAGTGGGGTGACGTCTCCGGTGCCGTAGACGTCGATGACGCGCTGGAAGTCCCGGGCGTGCTCGCTGTTGCGGAAGCCCACCCACGCCACGGACACGATGACCGCGCTCCCCTCGTCACCGATCGCGAACACCGCCTCATCCAGAGCCCTGCACGGGGTGCGCACGAAGAAGTCTCGTACCTGCCCGAAGGAGTGCGTGACGCACGCCAACTCCTCCTTGAGCACCTTCTTGATCGTGCGCATGCTCAGCCGCCGCCACGCGTCCTCCGCATCACCTCGGCGCGCCGAGCTCTTGGCATCTGCCTTCTTCGCATTGAGGTTGCGCCCAGTTGCCGAGTCGATCGAGCTGACCGTGGAGGAAGCCCCGCCCAGCGTCGCACCTCCACCCGCTGCTGCCATGGCCCCGGCGAGCACCACCGCGGCGACCGCCGCGCCACCGCTCTTGCCCGGTCCCGGGTCCGATCCGCCTCCAGCGCCGCCGATCCGTCGTTTGGCCATGCAGCCCTCCTCAGGGGCTGTTGTAGTCCCGGTCACAACGCGGCGAGCCCACAACGCGGAGGAGTCGCCTGAACTGCCCAAGCGAGGCACACGTCTGACGCTCAGGGAGAATGCCCACGTGAAGTGGACGCGAGCCGTGCACCACGTGGAAGCCCTGGCCGAGAAGTGCGCCGAACTGGCCGCCAACCCGAGCCCGATCTTCACGCTGCGCGTCGTGCAGGTGTGGGCCGTCGGCGACCTGCTCGGACCCCAGCGCGAGCTCGACGGGGTCACGGTGGCGCTGGCGGTGGACCTGCCGGTGGACGAGGTGCCCTGGCTGGGGGAGCCGCGCGGGGCACAGCACTGGGCGAGCGCGACCCGGCTGGCGCAGAGCCCGGTCACGGCGTGGTGGCGGTCGGTCCACGCGCCGGTCTGGAACCACCGGGTGGACCGCCCCGCGCTGGTGTGGGACGCCGAGCGGGGCCTGGTCGAGCAAACCCTTGCGGCGCTTCGGGAAGGTCAGGGCGAGCAGGTCCGCACCGAGGCGCCGTCACCGGATCGGCTGCGTCAGCGCCTGGACGAGGAGCTGGCCGTGAGCCTGCGTGCGCTGCGCGCGGGAACCCTTGCCTACGAGGACAAGCGCTGGCGCCCTGGCAAGCTGGAGCCGGTCGCCGACGCGCTGTGGCGGGCCAGCACGGGTTACCTGGACCTGCTCGAGGCCTGACGCACGACAAATCCCGCACGACTCTCGGTCAGCGCCCGCACGGGCTCGTCCACCTCCAGCGCGAGCCCGTGCTCGGCCAGCAGCCCGACGATCTTCGCCGCCGCGTTGCGCCTGCCCGCCTCGCTGGCGTTCATCACCAGCGCCAGGCTCGTGCCGTGCTCCCCGGACCCGATCCGGTAGGACGCCGCCCGCACGCTGCGCAGCGCGTGCCGGACCGACTCAGGTTCGATGCTCACCGCAACATTGTGTTGGTACCGTGGTTGCGGTCGTCCGGGGGGATGGGGGAGTCCGAGGTGTCACAGGTCCACCGGTCCGTTTCGACCTGGCAGCAACCGACACCGCCTGCCGGATCCTCGGCGCGCACCGCACTCCTCGCGCAGGTCGCCGACCGGGTACTCGCGCTGGGCGGACATCGCCTGCGCATCGCCGTGGACGGGTTCACCGCCTCGGGCAAGACCAGCTTCGGCCACGAGCTCGCCGAGCGCATCGCCGCCGCGGGACGGCCTGTGCTGCGAGCAAGTCTCGACGACTTCAAGAAGCCCTGGAAGGACCGGCACCGTTACGACCGCGAGTCCGGGGCGGGCTACTACCGCAACGCCTTCGACTACCGGGCCGTCACCGAACTCCTGCTCGAACCGGCCGGTCCGCGGGGCTCGGGCGAGTGCGTGCTGTGCGGCATCGACCCGCTGACCCAGATCGACCACTCGGCCGTGATCACCGCGGCGGCCCCGGACGCGGTGCTGGTGGTCGACGGGGTGTTCGCGTTCCGGCCCGAGATCAACGAGCACTGGGACCTGCGGATCTGGCTGGAGGTCGACGCCGAGTTGTCCGTGCGGCGCGGGGCCGAGCGCGACCAGGACTGGGCGGGCTCCGCGGCCGAGTCCATCCACCGCGACCGCTACCTGGTCGCCGAACGCGTCTACCTCGCCGAGGTCGATCCGCGCGGGCTGGCCGAGATCGTGATCGACAACAGTGTGTTCGACCAGCCCCGCCTCCTTGCCTGACTCAGAGCAGGTACAGGTGCTTCGAGTCGGTGACCGAGGAGGACAGGCTGGCGTAGGCCGTCACGCCCAGCCCCGTCACGAAGTGGCAGTTGTTCGAGGGCAGCACGCAGTTCGCCCCGACGTCGATCGTGTGGGCCGAACCGTCACAGGTCACCGCCGAACCACCGGCCGCCGTGTTGCCCGAGGCGATGACCGTGACCGAGGCCGCCGTGATGCCCGAACCAGGCAGGCAGCTGTAGGTGAGGTTGACCGACACCCCGAGCCCGTGGCCCGTGGCGGAGTTGATGGTGACGCTGTTGCCCGCGGCATGTGCGGTACCCGCCGCCAACACCAGCAGCGGGGCGGCCAGTGCGAGCGCGACGAGTCTGCGTACCGTGATCAAGACTGCCTCCACGTCATGTCCCGTTCCGGAACGAACGCCCGGCTTGTCCGATGAGGGGTTGGCACCGTTACTTCCCGCACCTCGCACCCGCACGGTGCCCGCTCGCGGCCCGCGCTGTAGCTCATCGTGCTACGCCGGACTACACTGGGAGTGTGAGGGTCATCACCCAGCGAGAGTTCCGCAACAACTCCGCGGCCGTCATGGACGCGGTGGAGGCGGGCGAGACCTACCACGTCACCCGCAACGGCATCGAGGTCGCAGAGGTACGTCCCATTTCGCACAAGCGGCGGCTGACTGCCGAGGAACTGGTCGAGCGGCATCGGAGGCTGCCGCAGGTCGACTACGCGCGCATGAGGCAGGAAGCTGACGAGTTCTTCGGCACCGAAGATCGCATTGACGACGAGGACGATGCTGGGGGGCCTGGTCATGGCTGATCGTCATGACTCCGGCGTGCTGGACACCAGCGCCTACCTCGACCTCGCTGTCCTTGATCCGGCGAGACTGCCTGTGACGCCGGAGATCACCGCGATCACGATGGCAGAGCTGCACCAGGGTGTCGCGATGGCGAAGGATGCGGTCAGCAGGGCGGCGCGTACCGAGGTTCTGGGGGCTGCCATCGTGGAATTCGATCCGCTGCCGTTCGACGCTGATGCCGCGACACGCTACGGCACCTTGGTCGCGCTGGCCCTGGAGGCGAACCGCAACCCCCGCCCGCGTCGGATGGACCTGTTGATCGCTGCCATCGCCTCCGCTCGCGGCCTGCCGCTCTACACGCGCAACGAGGAGGACTTCAAGGGCCTTGCCGACATGGTGAAGGTCGTCGCTGTCTGACCCCGGATGGCGTTGGCCGAAATCCTTCTGCGGCACAAGCGATCCGCAGGCGGGCTGGGCGATTCACCCGGTTGCGCCGAGGCCGTCGAGGACGATCTTCACGGCCCGGTCGACGGCCGCGTCCGCCACGAGTGGTACGACGTGGGCCAGGGCCCGGACCAGCACGGACACGTCCTGGACGGTGGCGTCGGGGCGGGCGGCCCCGGCGGCCTGGGCTCGTTCGAGCACCTGCTGGATCGCGTCGTAGAAGGTGTGGACTGCGGCGGTGACCGGCTCGCTCAGCCCTTGGCCGTCGGTGTGCAGCAGGTTGAGCAGGGTCATCTTGGTGGCGCCGGTCGAGACCAGGGTCTGCACCAGTGAGACGAAGGCCCGTCCGGGATCGGCCTCGTCGATGAGCAGCCGCAGTTGCTCCTCCAGCTTCTGGAGGTAGCGCACGGCGGTGGCCTCGATCAGGTCCTGCTTGGTGGGGAAGTGCCGGAACACGGTGGCGACCCCGACCTTGGCCTGCCGGGCGATCTCCTCGGTGGAGGCGGCCGCGCCGCCCGTCCCGAAGACGTGTTCGGCCGCGAGCAGGATGCGTTCCCGGTTCTCCGCACCGTCTCGGCGCACGCGCGGTCCTCCCTTGCTATCCAAAGTGGCCACTCCGTATGATGAGGAGTGTCGACTTCGTTTCAGGATAGAGGAGTACCCGCGCCGTGTGCGACCCATCCTGGGATCGCGGCGGCGAGCGACGAGTGCTCACTCGTCGCTTGGTGGACCTGATGGAGATGGTGCCGTGCGCACTGTCCACATTGGATCTGAACTACATCGGGTCGGCGCCTGCGGGCATGGTCGCTCCAGACGATCGTGTTCACGGCGACCCCGCTGCCGAAGACCCGAAACGATCTTGCGGAAGATGGTGAGGCTCCAGCTATGTCAACGACTACGACTCGGGAGATGCCCTGTGCGTGAGGTCCTCGCTGAGGTGAGTTCTCAGTGGCAGGGTGGGCGGCCGAGTGCGCTGGGCACGGTGGTGGCCACGTTTCACTCCGCGCCGCGTGCGCCGGGTGCGGCGATGTTGGTGGCCGACGATGGGCAGGTCTGGGGCAGTGTGTCCGGCGGCTGCGTGGAGGGTGCGGTCTATGAGCTGGCCCAGCGGGTGATGGCCGAGGGCAGGCCGGTGTTGCAGCGCTACGGCGTCAGCGAGGAGGACGCCTTCTCCGTCGGGCTGACCTGCGGCGGGGTCCTGGACGTGTTCGTCGAGCCGGTGGACGCCGAGCACTTCGCGGAGTTGGCCGAGCTCACCGAGTCGATCCGCGCGCAACGACCGGTCGTGCTGGCGACCGTGGTGCGCCACCCCGACCCGCAGCGCGTGGGCCGGCACCTGGTGGTGTGGCCGGACCGCACCCTCGGCGGCCTGGGTTCGTCCCGAGTGGACGATGCGGTCACCGATGACGCGCGGGGCATGCTGGCCAGCGGTCGCAGTGGCCTGCTGCATTACGGCCCGGACGGCCAGTGCCGTGGTGAGGGTCTGGCGGTGTTCGTGAACTCCTTCGAGCCGCCGCCGAGGATGCTCGTGTTCGGCGCGATCGACTTCGCCGCCGCGGTGGCCAGGCTCGGTAGTTATCTGGGTTATCGGGTCACGGTGTGTGACGCGCGCCCGGTTTTCGCTACCCGTGGCCGGTTTCCCGAGGCCGACGAGGTGGTTGTTGACTGGCCGCACAGGTATCTGACCACGCAGGCGGCCGCCGGGCGGGTCGATCAGCGCACGGTGGTCACGGTGTTGACCCATGACCCGAAGTTCGATGTGCCGTTGCTGGAGGTGGCGCTGCGGCTGGATGTGGCCTATGTCGGTGCGATGGGGTCGCGTCGTACGCATGAGGACCGTGTGGCGCGTCTGCGGGCGGCGGGTGTGTCCGAGTGGGAGTTGGCCCGGTTGTCCTCGCCGATCGGCCTGGATCTGGGTGCTCGCACGCCGGAGGAGACCGCCGTGTCCATCGCCGCGGAGATCATCGCTCTGCGGTGGGGTGGGCATGGGCGGCGGTTGGTCGAGGTCAGCGGGCCGATCCACCGCTCGTCCTGAGGGGCTGGGCGGGACTCGTCGACCTGTGGGCGGGACTCGCGGTCCGGTGCGCGGGACTCGGCTGCGGGGGAGCGGGATTCGCGGTCCGGTGGGCGGGACTCGGCCTCCCCAGGGCGGGACTTGGCTGCGGCTGGGCGGGACTCGTCGTCAGACAGGATCAAGCGTCGTCCTCGAAGGCCCTGCCGGGCTCACCGCTGAGGGCGGTGTCGGACTTGAAGGCGATCCGTCGCGAGCCGCTACGGTCGCGGCCTCGGCTGCGATCACGAACTAGTCGCGCGCCTGGCCAGCACGCAGGTGGAGGCGCTGATCCTGTACGGCGCCAAGGGCAGCGTGGTGCCTCCCAGCGTGGGGCGGTCATGTCGCGACCTGTCTGCAACCGTGAAATCTAGGAGCGTACCAAGCAATGTCCAAAGTGGACGATAATACTACTGTTGTGATCGTCGGGGCAGGAGTCGCCGGACTCACCCTTGGCAACTTCTTGCTGAGCAGCGGGATCGACTGCGTCATCCTGGAGAAGCGCAACCGTGAATACATCGAGCAGCGACAGCGCGCCGGGGTGATCGATACCCGGGCGGCACGGATGTTCCGCGAGTGGGGGCTCGCGGACAGGGTGGTCGGTGGTGTCCCGTTCGAGTCGGCGCTGAACTTCCGGATCGACGGCCGGACGCGTCCACTCCAGTTCGGGTCGGAGGATCACGGTGACGGGCGTTTCTGCCCCCAGCAGGTGCTCGTCCGCAACCTCATCGACGTCTTCCTCAGCGACGGTGGCGACCTGCGCTTCGATGTCGAGGTCTCGTTGGACACGATCGTCGGCGACCAACGCCCGCTCGTCCGCTACCGGGACAGCACCGGCACGACGCGGGTGATCAGCTGCGAGTTCGTCGCCGGCTGTGACGGTGACCGCGGCGTCAGCAGGACGGCCATCCCCAGCGGGCACCTCACGCGGTACTCCCACGAGTACGGCTACGCCTGGCTGACCGTCCTGGCGGAGGTCCCCGCCAACCACCAGTCCATGATGGCGCTGCACCCCTGTGGGTTCGCGGGGCAGTTCGCCCGTGGCCCGCACGCAAGCCGGTTCTACCTCCAGTGCCCGCTCGACAGCTCCACCTCGGAGTGGACGGACGAGCGCATCTGGGACGAGCTCGAAACCCGTTTCGGTGAGCCCATGGCCACTAGGGGGCGGATTGCCGGCACGCAGTTGGTGCCGCTCCGGAGTGTGGTGTACAGCCCGATGAGCTACGGCCGGTTGTATCTGCTCGGCGACGCCGCCCACATCGTTCCGCCGATGAGCGCGAAGGGCATGAACCTGGCCCTGCGCGACGCCGACCTGTTCGCGAAGGCCGTGGTCCATCACCAGACCCACGGGCAGGATTCGAGCCTGCTCGACAGTTACTCGTCGACCTGCCTCCGCCACGTGTGGAACTACCAGGCGTTCGCCGCGTGGTGGACCGAGTTGGTGCACAACGCCGGGGACGCTTCGTACCAAGGTGAGTTCCGGCGACAGATCGCCCGCGCGGACCTTGAGCGCCTGTTCGACTCCGGCTCGGCCAACCGCCTGTTCAGCGAGTTCATCACTGGACTCAATTAATACGACTTCCCTGATCGGTCAATAGGTCCGGACGCCGCTATCGGCAGGCGTCCGGACCTACATTTCGGATTCGGCGAGCAGCGGAATGCGAGCGGACCGAAGTTCACTCGTTCAACCTGGCGGCCGTTGGGAAGGCGATGGCCATTGCGCTCGTGACGGCGCCGCCGGTGATCGTGCGACGAATGCCAACTGTGGGTCAGATCTGGTTCTCGCCGCCGTCGACGTACAGGTTGGCTCCGAGGATGTAGCTGCTCTGCCCGGAGGCGAGAAAGGCCACGACCGCGGCGACCTCCTCCGGGCGCCCCATCCGGCCCATCGCGACGCCCGCGGCGAGGTTCGCCCGGACACCGGGCGCGTTCTCCTCGCCGAAGAGGTCGGTGATCCCAGGAGTGTCGATCGGGCCCGGGGAGATGGCGTTGACCCGGATGCCGCGTCCCTTGAGTTCGTTGGCCCAGGCCCGCGCGAAGGACCGGACGGCGGCCTTGGACGCCGCGAACACACTGAACGCCTCCGTGCCGTTGTCGGCGGCGGTGGAGGCGTTGAGGATCACCGAGGCGCCGTCGTTGAGCAGCGGCAGTGCCTTCTGCACGGTGAACAGCGTGCCCCGCACGTTGACGCCGAAGGTCTGGTCGACCTGCTCCTCGGTGATCTGCCCCAGTGTCGCGAGCGAGGCGGTCGCCGCGTTCGCGAAGACCACGTCCAGCCCCCGGCCCCGGGCGCGGACCGCGTCGTACAGCCGGTCCAGGTCGGCCAGGTTGGAGATGTCACCCGCCACTGCGGTGGCCCGCGCCGAGCCGATGGTCTCCACGGCCGCGTCCAACTCGGTCTTGCGTCGGCCGGTGATGAACACGTGCGCGCCCTCGGCTGCCAGCCGAACGGCACTGGCCAGGCCGATCCCGGTGCCGCCGCCGGTGATGACGGCGGTCTTGCCTTCAAGCTGCCCCATGTGTGTGACCTCCATGTATTTTGCTACCGATCGATACAGAACGAGACCGTAGCACATCTGCACCGACCGGTACGGAAGAGGTATAGTTGGTGGCATGGAGACGCGGCGGAAGGCGCCGATCGGCCGGCCGAGGGGCTTCGACGCCGACGAGGCCCTCGAACGCGCCGTGCGGGTCTTCTGGGAACAGGGCTACGAAGGCGCCAGCCTCACCGACCTGACCAGCGCCATGGGCATCACCCGCACCAGCATGTACGCGGCCTTCGGCAACAAGGAGGACCTGTTCCGCAAGGCCCTGGAGCGCTACGCCGAAGGCCCCGCCTCGTACGGTGACCGGGCCTTGGCGGAGCCGACCGCCCGGCAGGTGGCCACCGCGTTCCTCAACGGCTCCGTCCGGGCCACCACCCGCCCCGACTGGCCCGCCGGATGCTTCGGCGTCCAAGCCTCCCTCGCCGCGGGCGACCTCGGGCGGCCAGCCCGTGACGCCCTCATCGCCTGGCGCAACGAAGGCACGTCCCGCCTCTGCGACCGGTTCCAGCGAGCCGTCGACGAGGGCGACCTGCCCCCGGACGCGGATCCCGGGCTGCTCGCCCGCTACATCATGACCGTGGCGAACGGCATCGCCGTCCAAGCCGCCAGCGGCGCCACCCGCGAGGACCTCCAGCACGTGGCCGATATGGCCCTACGCAGCTGGCCGTCCGCCTGACCGTCGGCGCACCGAAGATCAGCAGCTTGTTGTCCAAGTCGAACGGACACCTGCTCACCGCGGAGACGGTCCAGTTGGTCTACTGGTCCTGGCTTCCAATGTGGCTGAGGGAAATCGGGCATCAGGGGTGAGGTAGTGACCAACGAGGTTCGGCCAAGAAGCCGTGAAACGTCAGCCGCTGCTCCAAATCGGTGAACTTCGTCGGGTTCCGGCTCTGCGGTGGAGCATGCCGTGCGGTGTCCAGACGGTGTGCGTGGGGGCGGTCAGGACCTGGTTCTCCACCTCGGCGGGGGTGCGGGGCGGGCTGGTGCGGGCGTTACGGTGCATGCGAGGACCTTCAGTGCGTGGGCAGGTGCGTGAGAGACACCCACTCCGCCTGAAGGTCCTCTCTACGTTCAAGCCGACACGCCCTCAACAACCTCATGAGTTACTACAGCTAGAGGCGTCGAGGCCAACCGCGCTCTCTTGGGAAGCCATGGTTGCGATGGTCGCTGTACAAGGCCGGCGTCACATGCGGTCCTACGTGCTTGCCGAGCCCCGACCGGCCTTGTTCCTGTGGGGCCCGAACGGCGCTCGGGTCGGGCGGGGCCGAAACTGTCAGGGCGAACGGTCACAATGGGGGGCGTGACCAGCGACCAGCGCGACGAGGAGAGCACTGTCGCCGACGTGCCCCGGCAGCCGTTCGCGCACCTGAGCGCGCCCAACGCGGCGTTCTACCGGGAGGTGCTGATGGCCTTCGCCCGGGCCAGGGACCGGTTCATCGTGCATATGCGGCCCGAGGACGTCATCGCGGATCTTGGTCGGCCCGGTGAGACCGAGCAGGTTGTCGCGGCGCTGGGCAAGCTCACGGAGTGGGGCAACCTCCGAGCCGACCCCGACACCAGCCGGGTGACCAGCGTCGAGGATTTCCATCGCGCCCGTTACCTGTACCAGTTGACCGCCGCGGGCCAGGCGGCTGAGCAGGCGATCGCGGTCTACGAAGAGGCCGTCGGCCGGCGCGGGTCGTTGCAGTCGGTGGCGCTGTCCGACATCGCCGACCAATTGCGGTCGCTGGCCGAACTCGCCGATCGGTCGGCCGACCTCGACCCCGCCAAGGTGCACCTGCTGCTGCTCGCGCTCGCGGAACGGTTCGCCGGGCTGGCCGACAACGCGCAGGCGTTCATGGCCTCGCTGCGCCGCGTGATCGACTTCGCCGACGGCGACATCGACGCCTTTGTCGCCTACAAGCATCGGCTCATCGACTACATCAACCGGTTCATCGCCGACCTGGCCAATCGCGGGGCCGAGATCGCCACTCTGCTCAGCGGTGTCGAGTCAGCCGGTGTCGAACGGCTGCTGCTGGTCGCGGCGCGCCGTGAGGCCGCTGACTCCGTGCCCGACCTGCCCAACGACGGCACGGAGAATGACGACCCTGCCGCCGCCTACGAGGCGGCCATCGGCGAATCCCTGGCCGCGTGGCGCAACCGTTGGCGTGGACTGCGGGACTGGTTCGTCTCGGCTGACTCACGCCACCCGTCGCAAGCTCGGTTGCTGCGCGGCGCCGCGGTCACCGCGATCACCCAGTTGATCGACACCGTGGCCGCGTTCAACGAACGTCGATCCGGCCGCTCGGACCGGTCGGCCGATTTCCGCACGCTGGCCCGCTGGTTCGCCGAGGCGCCGGACGACGCGGCCGCGCACGTGCTGTGGCGAACGGCGTTCGGTCTCGCCTCGGCCCGTCATCTGACGGTCACTCGGGAAACCTTGGCCGCCTGGGAGGAGGAACAGCCAGCCGCCGCCACGCCGTGGCGGGACGCCCCGCCGGTGCGGATCAGCCCGCAGTTGCGCAAGACCGGTTCATACGAGCGACGTGGCCAGCCCAATCGGGTCGCGGACCGTGCGGAGCAGCGCCGGCTGCTGGCTGAGCAGGCCGACCGCGAAGCCACTGAGACCAGCGCGGCACGGCGGCGACTGTGCACTCACGGGCCGGTGCCGCTGTCCGGGCTGGGGGAACTCGACACCCGCGCGTTCCGGCTGTTCCTCGGTCTGCTGGGGGACGCGATGTCGGCCCGCCTGCCCGGCGACACCGAGGTCCGGACCACGACAAGCGACGGCACGATGGAAATCCGACTGTCCCTTGTGGAGGGCGGCGACACGGTGCGGATCGCCACCGAGGACGGGGTGTTGTCCGGCCCCGAACACCTTGTCGAGATCATCGAACTGGCGGGTGCCCGCCGCGCGGTGGGAGCGATGGCGTGATCGATGACGAGGCCAGGGCGCAGCGCCGTGCCGCGTTGCGCGGGCTGTTGGTCAAGCCGCTGTTGGTTGCGGGCGTCGACGACGAGACGCTGCGGCTGGTCCGTCGGCATGTCGCCGAACTGCGCGAGTGGCTGGCCGCGGAGACCGGTTGGCGACTGGCGGTGGACGCGGAATCGGCGCGCCTGTTCAAGGCTGTGCCCGACGGCGGCGGTGGCGACGGCACTCGTCCGGCGCGCGACGGCAGGGGCCGGCCGGCGTTCGGCCGTCGCCGTTATGTGCTGCTCTGCTTGGCGTTGTCGGTGCTGGAACGGGCCGACGCGCAGATCACCCTCGGTCGACTTGCCGAGGGCGTGCTGGTCGCGGCCGGCGAACCGGAACTGGCCGACGCCGGCGTCGTGTTCACGCTGAGCCGCCGGGACGAGCGGTCCGATCTGGTGGCGGTCGTGCGGCTGCTGCTCGGGCTCGGTGTGCTGGAACGCGTCGCGGGCGACGAGGACGCGTACCTGTCGGACACCAGGGACGTGCTCTACGACGTGCGCCGCAGGGTGCTCGCCGCGCTGCTGACCGGCGTGCGCGGCCCGTCCACCATCGACGCGCCCGACCACGACCAGCGGTTGCGCGAGTTGACCGACGAGCCGGTGCCCGACACCGACGACTTGCGTAACCGGGCGCTGCGGCACCGGTTGACCCGCCGGCTGCTCGACGACCCGGTGGTCTACTACGACGAGCTGTCCGAGGACGAGCGTGGATACCTGGTCGGCCAGCGGCACGCGATCACCCGGCGGATCGAGGAGGCCACCGGCCTGGTCGCGGAGATGCGGGCGGAAGGGATCGCGATGGTCGACCCCAACGACGAACTGACCGACGTGCGGATGCCCGAGCAGCGCACCGACGGCCACCTGACGCTGCTGGTCGCCGAGTACCTGGCAGCCCAAGTGGACACTCCGGTGCCGGTGGACCGACTGCGCGCGCACGTCCGGGCGATGGCCACGGAGCACCAGAACTACTGGCGGCGTGGGGTCACCGAGCCCGGTGCCGACGCCGAACTGCTCGCGATCGCGCTGGACAGGCTGCGTGCGCTCCGGTTGGTCACCGACATCCCGGGCGAGCGGCCGTCGGTGCTCGCCCGGCCTGCGATCGCCCGCTACGCGGTGCAGGCGCCGACCGTCCGCACCGGACCGGCACAACGACGATCGACGAGGAAGGCCGATCGCACGTGACCACCAGCATGCCGACCCCGCATCGCGAGCGCTGGCAGCCGCTCCGCGCTGGCCTGGTCGACCTCTTCTACTACGACGTCGAGGAGTTCCACTTCCACGACGGCAGGCTGCTGCTGCGGGGCAACAACGGCACCGGCAAGTCCAAGGTGCTCGCGCTGACGCTGCCGTTCCTGCTGGACGGGGAACTGTCCCCGCACCGGGTCGAGCCCGACGGGGACCGGAACAAGCGGATGGAGTGGAACCTGCTGCTGGGCGGCCGACATCCGCACTCGGAACGACTCGGCTACACCTGGCTGGAATTCGGTCGGCACCGTGGCGACGGCACGGCCGAATACCGCACGATCGGCGCGGGACTCAAGGCGGTCGCCGGGCGCGGCATCGCCCGGCACTGGTTCTTCGTCACCAGCCAGCGCATCGGACCGGCCCTGTCGCTGCTCAGCCCGACTCGGGTGGCGCTGACCAGGGAGAAGCTGCGGGATGCCGTGGACGGGCACGGAGCCGTCTACGACACCGCGTCGGACTACCGTCGAGCCGTGGACGAGGCGCTGTTCGGACTGGGCGCGCACCGCTACGAGGCACTGGTCAACCTGCTGATTCAGCTACGCCAACCGCAGTTGTCCAAGAAGCCGGACGAGAAGCTCCTTTCCCGTGCGCTGACCGAGGCGTTGCCGCCACTGGACCCGGCACTGGTGGCCACTGTGGCCGAGGCGTTTCGCGGCCTGGACGAGGAACGGGAGGCCCTGCGCGGACTGAACGAGGCCAAGGCCGCCGCGGAGAAGTTCCTTGGCCACTATCGCAAGTACGCCGGCGTGGCGGCCAAGCGCGGCGCGACGCCACTGCGCCAGACGCACAGCCGTTACGAACAGCTCGGCCGGGAACTCGGCGAGGCCGACGCGGCCTACGAGCACGCGACCCAGGCGCTGGAGTCCGTGCAGCGGCGGCTCGACGAGTTGGCCGGCGCCCGGGACACGCTCGAGGCGCGGCGTGTCGCCCTGCAACAGAGTCCGGAGATGCGCGACGCCGAAGCCTTGACGGCGGCGGGCCAGGAATCCCAGAAGCTGGGCCGGTTCGCGTCGGCGCGGGAGGCCGATCGGGTGTCCGCCGTCGACGTGGCTCGGCGCCGGGAACGTCAGTTGGAACGGGCACGGCAGACGGCCGAGACGGACGACACGGCCTTGCGGTCCGCGCGGGACATCGCGGCCGACGCGGCCGACGCGGCGTTGATCACCAGCGGGCACGCCTCGGTGCTGGCCGCACTGGCGGCGGACGAGCCGCCGTACCCGAATGCCGACCGAGCCGGTACTGCGCTGATCGAGTCGCGGACGACGGCGATCGCGCGGGTGGAGCAGTTGTTGGAGCGGGCGGGCGGGGCGGAGGCCGCGCTGCGGGGCGCACGCGTCGAGCTGGACCGGGTCACCGGTGAGCGGCAGGCCGCCCTCGACCGGATCACTGTCGCCGAAGGTGTCACGTCCGAATGTGCCGGTGCGCTCCTGACGGCGTACGCCCACTATCTGGCCGGGGCCAGCCACGTGCTGATCACCGACCAGGACGACGTGCTCGCCGCGTTGGACGCGTGGACGGACGCCCCGGCCGGCCCGAACCCCGCCGCCGCGGTCGTCGATGAGGCAGTCCGCGCGGCCACCGCCGAACTCGGCCGGGCGCAAGCCGATGCGGACCGCCGCCGTGCCGACGCCGAACGAGCGCGCGACGAGGTCGCCGAGGAGATCGCTCGGCTGGAGGAGGGCGGCCACGACGCACCGCCCGTCCTGTACACGCGTGACCAGCAGGGCCGGGAGGGCCGACCCGGCGCACCGCTATGGCGGGTGGTGGACTTTGCGGAGGGCCTGCCCGATGAGCATCGGGCCGGTATCGAGGCGGCGTTGGAGGCGGCTGGCGTCCTGGATGCCTGGGTGACGCCGGAAGGTGAGCTGCGCGATGCCGTTGACGACGTCGTGGTGCGCGCCGGTGCGGTCGTGCCCGGCGGTGGTCTGACGGCGGTGCTGACGCCGGCCATCGACCGGGCCGACGCGACGGCGGCCACACTCACCGACGCCGCGGTGACCGCAGTGTTGGCCGGGATCGGGCTCGGTCCCGGCGCGACCACCTGGGTCGGCGTTGACGGCCGGTTCGCCAACGGGCCGCTGAGCGGCTCGTGGCACAAACAGGCGGCGGGTTACATCGGCGAGGGCGCGCGGGAGACAGCCCGCCGGGCCCGGCTGGACCGGCTGCGCGAGCAGTTGGCCGTGATCCTGGCTCAGCTCGACCAGTTGACGGCGATCGAGACCGACCTGGCCGACCGGGCCACGGCACTGGCCGCCGAGCATCTGGCGCAGCCATCGGACACGGAGCTGCGGGAGGCGCACGTCAAGCTTGCGGCCGAGCACGAGACCAAACGCCGCGTGGACGCCCAGCTGACCGAGGCAGAGGCGACGGTTGCCGAGCGAGCGCAGCTGGCTCGGACCGCGTGGGCGGAGGCCACCGAGTTCGCCGGCGACGTCGGCCTGCCGACGGATTCGGACGAGCTGGCGGCCGTTCGGGCCGCGGTCGGTGACTACCGGGTCGCCCTGGCCGGTCTGTGGCCGGCGGCGCGAGCCGCCGACCGGGCGCGCGAGGACGTCGGCAACGCCGAGTTGGAACTCGACGCGGCCGTGGAACAACGGGAACAAGCCATCGCCGCGGCGGAGCGGTCCCGCAGTGACGCGGACGTCGCGGCCGAGCGGCACCGAGTGCTCATCGAGACCGCCGGTGCCGGCGTCGACGAGCTGTACCGCAAGTTGGACGCCGTGGCGACAGAACTGGCTGAGCGCGACAAGCGCGAGCGCCAGGCGCGGGAGGACGAGCGGCGAACCCGCGACGAGCGGGGCACGGCCAACGGCCGCAGGGAAACGCTGCGGGAGTCGATCGCCGTCGCTGCCGCCGAGCGGGACCAGGCGATTGTCGCGTTGCGTGCGTTCGTCGGCACCGGGCTGCTGCACACCGTGCTGCCCGATCTCGACGTGCCCGATCCGGCCGAGGACTGGACACCGAGGTCGGCGATCGGGGTGGCCCGCGCGGTCAATGCGGCGCTGGACGCGGTCGACGACGGCGACCGGCCGTGGGAACTGGTGCAGCAACGGCTGTCGGCCGAACACAAGGTGCTTACTGACACGCTGTCGCGCCACGGTCATTCGGTCGGCATGACGGTGCGCGACGGCGTCATCGTGGTGGACGTGCTGTTTCAAGGGCGCAAGCAGGACGTCCCCGACCTGGTGGACGGCCTGACGGCCGAGACCGACCAGCGCGGTGCCCTCCTGTCCGCGAAGGAGCGGGAGATACTGGAGAACCACCTGGTCAACGAGGTGGCCGGCACGTTGCAGGAATTGATCACCGGCGCCGAGGAGCAGGTTGCGGCGATCAATACCGACCTGGCCGACCGGCCGACCTCCACCGGGATGCGGCTGCGCCTGCTGTGGCGGGTGGCGCGGACCGCGCCGGCGGGGCTGTCCCGGGTGCGCGACCGGTTGCTCCGCCAGACGGCGGACGCGTGGACCGTCGAGGACCGGGCGGCGGTCGGTGCCTTCCTCCAGGAGCAGATCAACCGAGAGCACGCCGAGGATGCCGCTGGCGGCTGGGCGGAGCAGCTCACCCGCGCGTTGGATTATCGGGGGTGGCACGAGTTCGCCATCCAGCGCCACCAGGACGGCCATTGGCGTCCGGCGTCCGGCCCGGCGTCCGGAGGGGAGCGGGTGCTGGCCGCGTCGGTGCCGCTGTTCGCCGCCGCGTCGTCCTTCTACACCTCGTCCGGAAACCCGCACGCGCCCAGGTTGGTCGCACTGGACGAGGCGTTCGCCGGCGTGGACGACGACTCGCGGGCCAAGTGCCTCGGCCTGCTGGCCGCGTTCGACCTGGACGTGGTGATGACCAGTGAGCGTGAGTGGGGGTGTTATCCGCAGGTGCCGGGCCTCGCCATCGCCCAGCTCGCCCGTCGGGACGGGATCGACGCGGTGCTGGTCACGCCATGGCGGTGGGACGGTCGCGAACGGGTCGAGGTGGAGCGACCGACGCCGTATGTGCCGGAACGGCCGGCGCCCGCCCTGACCGGCGATTCGGCCGGCACGCTGTTCGAATGAGAGGCGCGATGGACGAGCCACGGCTGCGCAGGCTGCTCGGCGGCGAGGACACTGCCTGGCTGCTGGACCGGGTTCGCCGTCGGCTCGAACTCGGCAAGCCGGTCGCCGGCACGGTCACCCTGGCCTCGGCCGGCGTTGAACAGCGTCGCGCGGTCGAACGGCTGCTCGGTCGCCGTGCCGGGAGTGGCAGGTCGCTGACTGTCTCGTTGGAGGAGATCGACGCGGTGCTTCGCGTCAGCGGCGCCGCCCCGGAGGGGCTCGCGGCGGCAACCCGGGCCCTCCTCGGCACAGTGCCGGATCGGGCCGCCGAGGCGACGGCGTGGATGGCGGTCTACGAGCCGCTCGCGGAGTTGGCCGAGCGACGGCCGGAACTGGCCGCATGGCGTGCGTGGCTGGATGCCACGGGCATGATTCGCCGACTGACGGCCGGTCCCGCCGATGCGGCGAGGCTCGTGACCGAACTTGTGCGGGTGCTCGATCGGCTGCCCGCCGCAGGCGTCGCGCTGGGGCGTCTGGCCGCCGAGACCACCGGCGACGCACACGGGCTCGACGACGGCAAAGCGTTGGCCACCCTGACGCTTGCGGCGGTCCGCGTGCTGGCCGGCGCCGCCCCGACCGGTGACGGATCCACCTTCGAACGCCGGTCCGCCTGGGCCGCCGTGGGAGTGCACCGGGACGAGTTGTCGTCGTCCGTGCTGTGCGTCGGGCTACCCGGAGGCGTCACGACGCTGGTGGGCCGGATGGTCGCTCTGGCGAGGGAAGCCGGCGAGCCGTGTGCGTTGACCTTGCGCCAGCTCAACCGCGAACGGTCCGACCTCGGCGTCCGTGACGGCCACGTGTGGGTCTGCGAGAACCCGATCGTGCTCGCCTCCGCCGCTGACGAGTTGGGGACACGCTGCCCGCCGCTGGTCTGTCTGAGCGGGCAGCCGTCCGCGGCGGTGCTTCGCCTGCTGGACTTGCTCGCCGAGACCGGCGCTCAGCTCTCCTACCACGGTGATTTCGACTGGGGCGGTGTCCGCATCGGCAATACGCTGCGCGACCGTTTCGGTTGGCGGCCATGGCGTTTCGATGCGCCGTCCTACCGAGCCGCACTCGCGTCGGCCCCTGGCGGCACGCTGGCCGGCCGGCCCGTCGACGCCGTCTGGGACCCGGATCTCCGCCCCGCGCTCGAACATCACGGCATCCATGTCCAGGAGGAGCTGGTGCTGCCCGACCTCATCGCCGACCTGTCGGCCGCCGCCACCGTGCCATGATCTCATTCACCGGAGCCCACTCGACAAGGAACGGTTCCCGGTGCTGCTCTCGTTCCGTCAGGGGTGCCGTCTCGGTGTCCGGCGATCAGCTAGGCGATGGGGAGATTCCGCGTGGATCTGGTGGAACGGGCCGGTGAGCTCAAGGGGATGCTGGTCGATTTCGCCCTGTCGCCCCGGTTCGACAATGAGTTGACCGCAGTGATCTGGCAGAGCTTTCCAGACGGGGTGGTCGACGACGAGGCCCAGTTCACGATGGTCCTCGACCACTTCGCGTTGCAGCGTCCTCTCCGGTCCGGAGGCACGGTGGTTGAGGCGTTCGTGGCGTCCCATCCCGAACTGTCCGACGTCGAGCGTGACATGCTGCTGGGCTGGCGGGATGTGGTCGAGGGCATCTTCGAGGTCCGGGGCAAGGACCGGGACGCGGTGCTGTTGTCCAACTTCGTGGACGAGTTGACCTACCGGGCCCGGTCCAACCTCGGCCGCACGGCGTTCACGACGCTGAGGAAACGCATGATCGTCGTGGGGCGGTTGGTTCGGGTTGGCGACGACTGGGTGGTCAGTGGCAACCCCGCCGCCTTTCCGGCTTCGGCCCGCGATCAGATGCTGGCGGCTGCGGCCCAGGAGGCGATGCGCAATCCGGCGGCCGTCTTCCGCAATCCGGAGAAGCTGGCCGAGGCCCGCCGCATGTTGGCCGAGCAGCATGACCTGTTCGTCGAGCTGTTCGGCGCCGATCTCATCGTCGTGGCCGGCTCCGAGGTGTCCGGCAAGGTTCGCGAGTTCTACCACCACGTCGCCCGGCAGGTCCGCCCCGACGCCGAGTCGCCCGATCCCGCCTCGCTCAGCCTGGACGATGCGGACTGGCTCACCGCCGATCGCGTCGCGATCCACTTCGTGCCCGGCGAAGGGCTCAGTTTCTACCCCGATTTTCACCTGATCGAGGAAGTGTTCGCCAATCCCGCGTTGCTCTCACGCCGGCGCTACCGAGAGGCCCTCACCGACTTGCTGCGTGACCCCGACACCTCCCCGGAACCACTCCGGCGGCTCGCGGCCCGCGATGTGAGCAAGGCGAACGCGGTGTTCGAAAACCTCCTCAAGCGCAAGCGTGGCTTCCGCTGGGACACCGAGGGCGAGGCACTCCTGCGCCAGCACAAGCCCGGCTATTTCGACGGATCACAGCTGCCCCGAACCGTCCCGCTCTCCAAGGCCCTCTCCGACGCCTTCCAGCATTCCCATCCATGACCTTGCCTTGAGCGTCACCACCGCTTGCCGTCGACGGCCCGGGTGCGGAGCACCGGTCGCGAACGGCGCGTTGTGCTGGCTAGAAGCACCGCGTTCTGTCGGTTGGAGCGCCTGACCTGCGTGTCAGGCCGTACCTGTGTTCGCCAGTGCGGCGGATGGGCTGTCTGATGGCTCAGGCAGCCCATCCGCGAACCAGTTCACCAGCCGCGCTCGCGCCACTCCGCCAGCTTCGGCCGCTCCGCTCCGAGTGTCGTGTCGTCCCCATGTCCCGGGTACACCCACGTATCGTCCGGCAGCACGTCGAACAGTCGTGCCTGCACGTCGTTGAGCAACGACGTGAAGTTCTCCGGGGACGACGTTTTCCCCACGCCGCCCGGGAACAGTGAGTCGCCGGTGAACAAGTGGGGGTGGCCCGCGGGGTCGCGGTACAGCACGGCGATGGAGCCGGGGGTGTGGCCGCGCAGGTGGATGATCTCCAGCGTGGACTCGCCCACGGTCAGCGTGGCGCCGTGCTCCACGAGGAAGTCGGGCGGCACGGGCAGCGGCTCGGCGTCCAGGGGGTGCGCCGCGGTGTTGGAGCCGTTGGCGCCGGCGACGGCACCGAGGGCCTGCCAGTGGTCGGCGTGCTGGTGGGTGGTGACGATCGTGCGCAGCCGTGGCCGGTCGGGGCTGTGGCCGAGCAGGTCGGACAGCCGGTCAGGCTCGTTGGCGGCGTCGATCAGCAGCGCGTCCCCGCTGCGCCGGCACACCAGCAGGTAGGCGTTGTTGTCCATCGGCCCGACGGACACCTTGGTGATGGTCAGCTCGGCAAGCCCGCGCCGCGCGGCGGGGCCGTTGGGCTCGACATGCCCCGTGTACTCCTCGACAACGTCCACGTCCGCCGACGCTATCACCGTCGCGGGGACCCACCCGGTGATCCATCCGCCACACCCGGCTCTACTCTGTTCGGAGCAACGAAGATCATTTCGAGCCGATCCGGGATCCCATGACCACCACCGCGCGCCGACAGAGCTGGGACGTCGTCCGAGTGCTCGCGATCTCCTGCGTGCTGGTGCAGCACGCCACGCACGCCGGGCCGGGGGCGCACAGCTCGCTGGGGCCGATGCCCGTGGTGGTGCCGATCGAGGTGGGCGCGAGCACGCTGGTGGTGGTGTCGGCCTACTTCGTGTGCGTGTCGATGCTGCGGGCGCGGCCGGTGCGGGTCCTGCGCAACCGGGCGGCGCGCCTGCTGCCCGCCTACCTGGTCGCGGCCACCGGCACGTTCTGCGTGCTGCGGCTGCTCGCCCCGCCGGGCTGGACCCTGTTGCGGCTGCCGGATCTGCTGGTGAACCTGTCGATGCTGCAACTGTGGATCCCGGGCAGCAACATGGTCGACTTCTCGTACTGGACCCTACCGATGCAGCTCACCGGCTTCCTCGCGGCGGCGGTGCTGTTCAGCACGGCGCTGGGCCGGGGCCGACCGCTCCAGGTGCTGCTGTGGGTGCTGGTCGGCGCACCGCTGCTGATCCGCTGCGCGGCACAGGACCCGGGGCCGGTGCAGGTCCTCTACAGCGGACTCGCCCTGCACAGGGCCCAGTTGTTCGCGGCGGGCATCGGGATCTTCCTGTGGTCGCGCAACCGAATGAGCCTGGCTCACCTGTGCGCGCTGCTGGCGGCGGCACTGGTGGCGCAGTGGCTGCACACCGAGGACCTGCCGTCCACGCTGGTGCTCGCGGCGCTGCTCGCGGCGATCTGCCTGGCCGCCGCGGGACCGGACTGGCGGCTGGGCGTGCTGGCCAGGCCGATCGCGTGGCTGGGCGGCATCTCCTACGGCGTGTACCTGGTCAACCAGGAGGTCGGCTACGTGGTGATGGACCGGGTCGCGCGCTGGGGCGGCGGGCCGTCACTGGAGCTGGCGGCGTTCCTCGGGTCGGCGCTGGCGCTGGGCTGGGGGCTGACCGTCCTGGTGGAACGGCCCGCGCAGCGGTTGCTGGCCGGTCACAGCCAGGCGGGCAGTTCGGGCACGTCCCCGGCCAGCTCCCCGGCGCCGCCCCGACCGGTCAACCAGGCCAGCATCGTGGTGCCCGAACCGCGTACCACGTGCGACTCGCCGCTGCCCGCCACCTCCCACACGACCTGACGCCCGGTAGCGATCTGCACCTCCAGCCGCAGCGCGGGCATGTCCGTGCGGCCCGCGTAGTGCGGCAGCACCAGGTGGATCAGGCGCTCCACCACGTCGGCGGGGAACTGCGCGAAGTCGATCCCCAGGTCCAGGTCCACCATGTGCACCCACAGCTCCTGCACGCGCAGCCAGGGCACGTGGTGCGCGGGGATCGCGCGGCCCGAACCGTGCAGCACCTCGGCCTGCCAGGCCGCCTCGCCCAGCCCGGTGGCCGCGGCCCCGAACCGGCCGCAGGCGGCGAGCAGGTCCTCGCGCAGCAGCCACAGCGAGCGCGGGGCGCCCTCCTCGATCGCGGTGTCCCGGTCGGCCCTGCTGGTGTACATGGGGTGCTCCACCCCGGTGCGCGCCCAGGTCAGCAGGTTCACCAGGCCGTCGGCGTTGCGGGCGAGGTGGCTGAGCACGTGCCCCCTGGTCCAGCCGGGCAGCGCGCTGGCGGCCCTGGCCGAGGCGTCGTCCATGGACTCCACCAGCTCCAGCAGGCTCGCGGTCGCCCGTTCGGCGGCGCCCAGCCCCGCGGCGGCGTCCCGCACCGCATCGGACAGCTCCGCGCGCTGTTGCGGAACGGTGACCTTGGTGGTGTGCGTCTGTGCACCGGAGTTTCCGACCATATCGCCCATCCAGGTGATCGCGGCGTGAGCAGGTGATCTGCCCAGCGTAGGGGCACGAACTGTCAACCGGTAGTGGCCTGGCCGACCACCTGAAAGTGAATTGTCAGACCCCCGGCATACGATGGGGGCTCGACCACACTTTCGATCTTTTGCACGACTCTCTCCTGTACGCCTCACCGAGGGGAAACCAGTGGCTGACCGCCTCGTCGTTCGCGGCGCCCGCGAGCACAACCTCCGCAGCGTCGACCTGGACCTGCCCCGTGACAGCCTGATCGTGTTCACCGGGCTGTCCGGTTCGGGCAAGTCCAGCCTGGCCTTCGACACGATCTTCGCCGAGGGCCAGCGGCGCTACGTCGAGTCGTTGTCGGCCTACGCGCGCCAGTTCCTCGGGCAGATGGACAAGCCCGACGTGGACTTCATCGAGGGTCTCTCGCCCGCCGTGTCCATCGACCAGAAGTCCACCAACCGCAATCCCCGCTCCACCGTCGGCACCATCACCGAGGTCTACGACTACCTGCGCCTGCTCTACGCCCGCGCGGGCAAGCCGCACTGCCCGGTCTGCGGTGAGCCGATCACCCGGCAGACCCCGCAGCAGATCGTCGACCAGGTGCTGGCGATGACCGAGGGCACCAAGTTCCAGGTGCTGGCCCCGGTGGTGCGCGGGCGCAAGGGCGAGTTCGTGGATCTGTTCGGCCAGCTCCAGTCGCAGGGCTACGCGCGCGCCGTGGTGGACGGCACCGTGCACCTGCTGACCGAGCCGCCGAAGCTGAAGAAGCAGGAGAAGCACCACATCTCCGTGGTGATCGACCGGCTTTCGGTGAAGGCGAGTTCCAAGCAGCGGCTCACCGACTCGGTGGAGACCGCGCTGCGCCTGGCCGACGGCCTGGTCGTGCTGGACTTCGTGGACCTGCCGGACAACGACCCGCAGCGGGAGCGCCGCTTCTCCGAGCGGTTGGCCTGTCCCAACGCGCACCCGCTCGCCCTGGAGGACCTGGAGCCGCGCTCCTTCTCCTTCAACTCTCCCTACGGCGCCTGCCCGGAGTGCACCGGCCTGGGCACCCGCAAGGAGGTCGACCCCGAGCTGGTCGTGCCCGACGACGAGATGTCGCTGGGTGAGGGCGCCATCGCCCCGTGGAACGGCGGCCAGTCCGCGGACTACTTCCTGCGCCTGCTGGAGTCGCTGGCCACCACCATCGGCTTCCGCATGGACACCCCGTGGCGCCAGCTGCCCGCCAAGGTGCAGAAGGCGGTGCTGCACGGCATCGACGAGCAGGTGCACGTCCGCTACAAGAACCGTTACGGCCGCGAGCGCTCGTACTACGCCAACTTCGAGGGTGTCATCCCGTTCCTGGAGCGCCGCCAGGAGCAGACCGAGTCGGAGTTCATGCGGGAGAAGTACGAGGGCTACATGCGGGAGGTGCCCTGCCCCGCCTGCCAGGGCACCCGGCTCAAGCCGGAGATCCTCGCGGTCACCCTGGCGCACCGCAGCAAGGGGGAGCGGTCCATCGCGGAGGTCTGCGCGCTCAGCGTGGCCGAGTGCGCGGACTTCCTCAACGGGCTGACCCTGGGCCGCCGCGAGAAGATGATCGCGGGCGCCGTGCTCAAGGAGGTGCAGGCCCGCCTGCGCTTCCTGCTCGACGTGGGCCTGGACTACCTGTCGCTGGACCGCGCCGCGGGCACCCTGTCCGGTGGCGAGGCGCAGCGCATCCGGCTGGCAACGCAGATCGGCTCGGGCCTGGTCGGCGTGCTCTACGTGCTGGACGAACCCTCGATCGGCCTGCACCAGCGGGACAACCACCGGCTCATCGAGACGCTGACCCGGCTGCGCGACCTGGGCAACACGCTGATCGTGGTGGAGCACGACGAGGACACCATCCGGTCCGCGGACTGGGTGGTGGACATCGGACCCGGCGCGGGCGAGCACGGCGGCAAGGTCGTGCACTCCGGCACGTACAAGCAGCTGCTGGCCAACAAGCAGTCGATGACCGGTGCGTACCTGGCCGGGCGCAAGGAGATCGCCACCCCGACGACCCGCCGCGAGGTGGACGCCAAGCGGCAGCTGACCGTGGTCGGCGCGCGGGAACACAACCTGCGCGGCATCGACGTGTCCTTCCCGCTGGGCTGCCTGGTCTCGGTCACCGGCGTCTCCGGTTCGGGCAAGTCCACACTGGTCAACGACATCCTGGCCACGGTGCTGGCGAACAAGCTCAACGGGGCGCGGCAGGTGCCCGGGCGGCACACCCGGATCAAGGGCCTGGACCTGGTGGACAAGCTGGTGCAGGTGGACCAGTCGCCGATCGGGCGCACCCCGCGCTCCAACCCGGCCACCTACACCGGGGTGTTCGACCACATCCGCAAGCTGTTCGCGGCCACCACCGAGGCGAAGGTGCGCGGCTACCAGCCGGGCCGGTTCTCCTTCAACGTCAAGGGTGGGCGCTGCGAACCCTGCTCCGGTGACGGCACGATCAAGATCGAGATGAACTTCCTGCCGGACGTCTACGTGCCCTGCGAGGTCTGCAAGGGCGCGCGGTACAACCGGGAGACCCTCGAGGTGCACTACAAGGGCAAGACCATCGCCGAGGTGCTGGACATGCCCATCGAGGAGGCGGCGAGCTTCTTCGAGCCGATCAACGCGATCCACCGGCACCTCAAGACGCTCAACGACGTCGGCCTGGGCTACGTGCGGCTCGGGCAGCCCGCGCCCACCCTGTCCGGTGGCGAGGCGCAGCGCGTGAAGCTGGCCAGCGAGCTGCAGAAGCGGTCCACCGGCAAGACGGTGTACATCCTGGACGAACCGACCACCGGTCTGCACTTCGAGGACATCCGCAAGCTGCTCGGCGTGATCTCCGGCCTGGTGGACAAGGGCAACTCGGTGATCGTCATCGAGCACAACTTCGACGTCATCAAGACCTCGGACTGGATCGTGGACATGGGGCCCGAGGGCGGTTCCGGCGGCGGCACCGTGGTCGCCGAGGGCACGCCCGAGCAGATCGCCAAGGTCAAGGGCAGCTACACCGGCAAGTTCCTCAAGGACGTGCTCAAGGCCTGACCGCAGAGCGGGACTCACGCCAACCAGCGCGAGTCCCGCTCAGGCGAGCGCGAGTCCCGGCGTGGGGCGCGCGAGTCCCGGCGTGAGGCGCGCGAGTCCCGGTCAGGCGGCTTAGGCTGCGCGCGGCTCGTGCGCACCGCGCGCGGGGCTCGCGGCCCTGTGGGCGGGACTCGTGTGCAGGTGGGCGGGGCTGGCGGACCAGTGCGCGGGATTCGTCGATAGTGCCCGGACTCGTGCACCGGTGCCCGGGGCTCGCGGCCCTGTGGGCGGGACTCGTGCACCTGTGGGCGGGACTCGTGCACCGCGCGCGGGATTCGCGGCCCTGTGGTCGGGCCTGGCGGACCGCAGAGCAGGCCTCGTGTACCGGTGGGCGGGATTCGCGACCCTGTGGCCGGGCTCGTCGACCTGTGCCCGGGACTCGCGTGCACGTGGGCGGTATTCGCGCACCGCAGAGCGGGATTCGCACACCGGTGCCCGGGACTCGCGCACCGGTAGCCGGGACTCGCGGCCCGGTTGCGGGACTGGCGGACCGCGGAGCGGGACTCGNGGCCCTGTGGCGGGACTCGTGCAGGTGGGCGGGACTGGCGGACCAGTGCGCGGGATTCGTCGATAGTGCCCGGACTCGTGCACCGGTGCCCGGGGCTCGCGGCCCTGTGGACGGGACTGGCCGGACCGCAGAGCGGGACTCGCGCACCAATGGGCGGGATTCGCCGACCGCAGAGCGGAACTCGTTGACCTGTGCCCGGGACTCGCGCACCGGTGGGCGGGATTCGCGTGCACGTGGGCGGGACTCGTGCACCGGTGCCCGGGACTCGCGGGAGGGGGCGGTCAGCCAGTGCGGGATTGGCGCAGCTCCACCACGGCCAGCGCGGCGATCAACACGGCGGCGGCCACGAGTGCGGGCACGGCGTAGAGCACGCTCCCACTGCCGCCGAACACGGTGCCGGTGGTCTGCCCACCCCAGGCGACCTGCGCCCACAGCGCGAGCTCCGAGCCCGCGGTGACGGCCACCGCCAGCAGCGGGCCGCCCACGGCGGGCAGCGCGGAGCGGCTCGTCAGCGGGGCGGCGGCCGAGGCCCCGGCGAGCACCAGCGTCGCGAGGACTGCGGCGAGGGGCTGGTCCGGCGGGCGCCTGGTCCAGGTAGTGGGCGATCAGCGCGGCGAGCAGGCACAGGGCGCAGGCCAGCCAGGTGCGCACGCCGAGCACCGCCAGACCGGCGCCGACCACCAGGCCGACGATCAACCACGCGGTGCCGCCCGCGGTGCTGACCAGTGCCAGCAGCGGCCAGCTCACCCCGACGGTGACCAGCCCGAGTGCGAGCAGCCAGCCCAGTGTGGGCAGGCCGAGCAGCCCGCCGAGCACCAGCGTGCCGAGCAGGAACGCGGTGCCGGTGAGCCCGAGCTGTTCCTGCGGGGAGATCGCGGGCAGCAGGGTCGGCAGCAGGGCCAGGGCCGCGCCGATGGTGCCGACCAGCGCGGCACGGCGGTCCGCGCCGTCCAACCCGCCCGTGGGGCGCCGGATCAGCCCGGCGAGCACGCCACCGACCAGTCCGGCACCGATCAGCACCGGGCCCACGCCGAACGCCTGTAGGTAGCCGCCCACCGAGTAGCAGCCGATCACCGCCCCGGTGAGGACCGCACCCGGTACGGCACCGGAGCGGCGCACCAGGTCCTGCGCGGCGCCCAGCACCCCGAGCAGCCCCAGCACGCGGGCGAAGGTGGCGATGGCCACCAGCGCGGTGCGCAGCGACCCGTTCACCGCGGGCGGGTCCAGTGCGGCAACCAGCAGCACGGCGTGCAGCGGGGCGGTGGCCAACAGCAGCACGGGCCAGCGCCTGTTGCCCAGCAGGCCCAGTGCCGTCGCGGCGACCAGCGCGGCCAGGGTCAGCGCGGCGTCCAGCACGGTGCTGCCCGAACCGAGCCGTCCGCTGGCGTAGACCACCAGCTCGCTCTGCTGCCCGCCGTTGGCCGCCACGCCCGCGGCGGCCAGCAGCCCGGCGACCAGCACGACCCGGTTCCCACTTGCCCGTTCCGTCACGGCCACGACCGTAGAAGAAAGTTGCGAACCGGCTTGAACCGCCCCACGGGTGCGCTCGTGTCCCTGGTTGTCGAAACACCGACCCCAGGAGGAATCCGATGAACCGCACCCGTGCCGCCGTGTTCGCCGTGTCCGCGGCTTTCGGCCTGGCTACCGTGGCCGCCTGCGGTGGCGGCTCCTCGACCGCCGCGAACCAGCCCGTCGCGCAGCAGCAGCCGACCCAGCAGGCCGCCGGCGGCCTCAAGCTGACCGCGACCACCGTGGGCGCGTTGGGCCAGGTCGTCACCGACGCCGGTGGCATGACCCTGTACCGGTTCGACAAGGACACCGCCAAGCCGCCGGTCTCCAACTGCGAGGCGGCCTGCGCCACCCAGTGGCCGCCGCTGATCGCCACCTCACCCACCGCGACCCTGGACGGGGTGGAGCAGTCGGTGGTGGGCACGGTGGCCCGCAAGGACGGCAGCAAGCAGATCACCATCAACGGCTGGCCGGTGTACCGCTTCGCCAAGGACGCGGCGGCCGGTGACGCCAAGGGCCAGGGCGTGGGCGGTACCTGGTTCGCGGTGACCCCGCAGGGCAAGAAGGCCAGCGGCGCCCCGGTCAGCGCGGCCCCCGGCGCGGGCTCGGCCCCGACCAGCAGCAGCCAGTCCTCGGGCGGCACCGGCGGCTACGGCTACTGACCCGCCCCGCACACCAGCCCGCCGGAGGGGCTCCGAACACCTCCTCCGGCGGGCTCCCCCGCACGGAGGACCCCAGGATGCACACGACCGCGATGACCGCCACGGACGGGTGGTTGACTACCGGTGGCCGGGCCAGGTCCCGGGCTGTCGCGGAGCAGGGCGATCTGGTACCCAGTACCGCGAGTCGTGCGCAGAACCGTGGGAGGGCGCCCGTGGGGTTCGCAGATCGGTGGTCGCGGCGGGGCAGACGCCCCAGTGACGAGGCACTGGTGCGGTCCCTGTACGAGGAACACGGCCGCAGCCTGCTCGCCTACGCCACCCGGCTGACCGGTGACCGCGCCGCCGCCGAGGACGTCGTGCAGGAGACGCTGGTGCGGGCGTGGAAGCACGCCGAGGACATGGTGGACAACAAGGGCTCGGTGCGCGGCTGGCTGCTCACCGTGGCCCGCAACATCATCACCGACCGGGCGCGGGCCCGTGCGGTGCGCCCGGCCGAGGTGGCCGAGACCCCGGCGACCCCGCCCGTGCAGCGCGACCACGCGCAGACCGTGGTGGACTCCATGGCGGTGCTGGGCGCGCTGAACACCCTGACCACCGAGCACCGGCACGTGCTGGTGGAGATCTACTACCGGGGTCGGTCGGTGGCCGAGGTGGCGGGCGCGCTGGGCGTGCCACCGGGAACGGTGAAATCCCGTTCGCACTACGCGTTGAAGGCTCTGCGTGCGGCGATGGCCGAGCGACCGACGGAGGTGACCCCATGAGCGAGCTCGCGAGCGGATCATCGGGCACAGGGCCGGCGCGAAGCGCTGCGCCGAGCGCCAGCGAGGTGCGGCGGTGAACGTGCAAGGACATGACAGAGCCCTGGTGGGCGCCTACGTGCTGGGTGCGCTCGCCCCGGAGGAGGCCCGTGCGCTGGAGGCGCACCTGCAGACCTGCCCGGAGTGCCGTCACGAGCTGACCGAGCTGCGGCAGCTCAACGAGTTGATGGGCGAGGTGCCGCCGGAGGCCTTCCTGGACGGCCCGCCCGAGGGCGGCGACCTGCTGCTGCGGCGCACGCTGCGCGAGGTGCGCGCCCAGTCCGCGCGCGAGCGGACCCGGCGGGGGCTGGGCGCCGCGGCCGTGTTCGTGCTGCTGGTCGCGGTCAGCGTCGGCGCCGGGGTCGTGGTCGGTCGTCAGGGCGTGGGCGGAGTGGTCGCCGAGCCCTCTTCGACGGCACCCACCACGCAGGCTCCGCAGGCCGGAGCCAAGACGGCCGCCGCGGTGGACAGCAGGACCGGCGCGGAGCTGACGGCCACGGTGGTCCCGGCCAAGGGCTGGGTCCGCATCCAGGTGCAGGCCGCCAAGATCGCCGCGGGGCAGCGCTGCAAGCTGATGGTGGTCTCCCGCGCGGGCCAGCAGGTGCAGTTCGGCGGCTGGCTGGTCGGCGAACAGGCGTGGGCCAAGGGCGTGACGCTGGACGGCTCGGCGCTGATGTCCCCGGACGACGTGGCCGCGGTGTCGGTCGTGACCGAGGCGGGTCAGACACTGGTGTCGGTGCCGATCCCGGTGTGAGCCTCACCCCGGCAGCGCGGCGCGCACGAGGTGGCGGCGGATGACCTTGCCGGTGGGCGTCCTGGGCAGCCGCGGGATGAGCACCACGTCCCGCGGCACCTTGTGCCTGGCCAGGCTCAGCCGCACGAACTCCTTGATCTCCTCGGGGTCCACCAGCGCGCCGGGGGTGGGCACGATGTAGGCGCGCAGGCGCTGCCCGAAGGCGTGGTCGGGCACGCCGATCACGGCGGCGTCGCGCACCTGGTAGTGGGTCAGCAGCAGGTTCTCCACCTCGCCGGGGAACACGTTCTCCCCACCGGAGACGATCATGTCGTCGGCCCTGCCGTCGATGAACAGCCTGCCCTGGCTGTCGAAGTGGCCCAGGTCCCCGGTGTCCACCAGCCCGTTGATCACACGTCGGCCGCCGCCGCTGGTGTAGCCGGAGAACTTCAGGCCGTTGCCCACGTGCACCCTGCCGACGGCGTGCGCGCGCCGCACGGGCCGACCCTCCGCGTCGTAGAGCCGGACCGTGCTGCAACGCGGACTGTGGCCCACCGTGCCCGGCGCCGCCCGCAGGTCCTGCGGGGTCGCCACGGTGGCCACCGCCACTTCGGTGGAGCCGTAGAAGTTGTAGAGCACGTCGCCGAAGGCGTTGAGCGCGCGCAGGCACAGGGCGGGCGGCAGGGCCGAGCCGGAGCAGAACAGCACGCGCAGGCTGGACAGGTCGTAGGCGGCCAGCTCCGCCTCGCCCAGTTCCAGCACGCGTTGCAGCATGGTCGGCACCAGCACGAGCCCGGTGCAGGAGTGCCGGTCCACCGCGGCGACGGCCTGGCGCGGGTCGAAGCGCCGGTTGACCACGATGGTGGAGCTCAACGCCATGGCCAGGATCATGTGCAGGAAGCCAATGGCGTGGAACAGCGGCGAGGCGATGTAGGTGGACTCCTTGGCACGCAACGGGATGCGCTCCAGGAAGTCGGCGGCGGCCAGTCCGGAGCGGACCTGCCGCTCGGCGCCCTTGGGCGTGCCCGTCGTGCCGCTGGTCAGCAGCACCACCTTGGCCGGGTTGGTGGGCTTGCCCAGTTTGACGTGCGGGGCGTCGGCGATCATCTGCTCCAGGGTGGGCGTGCCCGCCCAGGGCGCGGTGTCGTGCCAGGCCAGGATCCTGGGCAGCGCGGGCGGCACCTCGCTGAGCGTCTCGGTGAACTCCTCGTCGTAGATCAGCACGCTGACCCGCTCGCGGCGCAGCACCCCGGCCAGTTGCGGGGCCGCGAACCCGGTGTTGAGCAGGATCGTGGTCGCGCCGAGCTTGCCGCAGGCCAGCAGGGACTCGATCGGGCCTCGGTGGTCGCGGCAGAGCACGGCCACCACCTGGCCCGCGCACACGCCCTTGGCCCACAGGGACCTGGCCAGTGCGCTGGAGCGCTCGTCGATCTCGCGGAAGGTCAGGCCGCCGCGCTCGTCGATCAGGCCGGTGGCGTTGGGCGCCCGCCGGGCCGCGGTGCGCGCGGCGCCCACCACCGGTCCCCAGGAGTGGGTGTCGAGCAGGGAGCGCACGCCGCGCACCAGGCTGGCTGGGCTGCCCACCATGCCGGCCCTGGCCAGCACCGCGAGGTCGTGCAGCGTGTCGGTCGCCTTGCGCATGAGCGCCTCCTTCTCCGGCCCCCAACCGTGACCCGCGCGCCCTGCCCAAGGCCAGACTCCTCCGTTGGCAGGCCCTCGACACACCCGATCGGGGGACGTCCGGCCCTACCCACCTGTCACCTCGCGCTGATGATCGACTCGTCGGTTGTCACAGGGAGGACAACGCCTCCATGGTGCCCAGAGAAACCGGGAAGTAATAGCACCTTCACCGAATCAACCTGGCCAAATATTTGTATTTGTGATATACCGAGCAAAATGACACGTATTTTCTGGGAATACGTTACGACTCTGCGGCCAGGCTGTACCTGCGCGTGTCGGCGCTTGCGGTGGCGCGTGTCGGCGCTTCCGGTACGGCGTGTTCGCGCTTGCGATGCAGAATCCCAGGATTTGGGAAAATGCACGGCAAGCCACAACACGCCGTCCACCAAGCGCCGACACGCGGTGCGTGAAGCGCCGACACGCGCGGTAGGTGCCGCCTGTGGGTGAGTCCCGTTCAGACCACGATGCTGAGCAGGGCCGCCATGCCGAAGCCGACCAGGGACAGCACCGTCTCCAGCAGGGTCCAGCTGGCCAGGGTCTCCCGCACCGGGATCCCGAAGTAGCGGGAGACGATCCAGAACCCGCCGTCGTTGACGTGCGAGGCGATGATCGAGCCCGCGGCGATGGACATGGCGACCAGCGCCAGATGCGGCTGGGAGTAGTGCAGGTCGGGCAGCAGTGGGGCGATGATGCCGCCGGTGGTCACGATGGCCACGGTGGCCGAGCCCTGGGCCAGGCGCAGCCCGCTGCTGATCACGTACACCAGCACGATCACCGGCAGCCCGGCGGCGGACAGGGTGCTCGCGAGCGCCTTGCCCACCCCGGTCGCCGAGAGCACCGCGCCGAAGAAGCCGCCCGCGCCGACCACGAGCAGGATCATCGCCACCGGCCGCAGCGCGCCCGCGGACAACTGGGCAAGCTGCTCACCGGTCATGCCTCGCCGCCGTCCCAGCAGCCAGAGCGCCAGCAGCACCGCGATGGTCAGCGCGATGGCGGGCGTGCCGAGGAAGGTGGTCACGTCCTGGACGAGTGAGCCCTTGGGCAGGACGATGGAGCCGAAGGTGCCGCACAGGATCAGCACCAGCGGGATGCCGATGATCGTGGCCACCAGCCCCAGCCCGGGCGCCTTGCGGTCCCTCGCGCCGCTCTCCTCGGCCACCTTCTGCGCGGCGGCCAGCATCTCCTCGGGCACCGGCAGGTCGATGCGCCTGCCGATCCAGGTGGAGAACAGGATGCCGCCCACGAACCAGGCCGGGATGCCGCAGGCCAGGCCCATGATGATCAGCCAGCCCAGGTCCACGTGCAGCAGACCGGCGATGGCCACCGGGCCGGGGTGCGGGGGCAGGAAGGCGTGCGTGATGGACAGACCGGCCAGCAGCGGCAGGGCGTAGAGCAGGACCGACCGGCCGCCGCGCCGCGCGGCCACGTACACCAGCGGGGCCAGCACGAAGACGCCGATGTCGAAGAACACCGGGATGCCGAAGATCAGCCCGGACAGGCCCATCGCCAGCGGGGCCCGCTTGTCCCCGAACGCCTGTAGCAGCCTGCCGGTGAGCACCTCGGCCCCGCCGGAGACCTCCAGCAGCGAGCCGAGCAGGGTGCCCAGCCCGACGATCACGGCCACGTGGCCGAGGATGCCGCCGAAGCCGGTCTCCAGCAGTGAGGCCGAGCTCTTCTGCGCCGAGCCGACGATGGCCTCCACCGGCAGCCCGGCGCCCAGCGCGACGAGCAGCCCGGCCACCAGCAGGGCGATGAACGGCTCCACCTTGAATCTGATGATCAACAGCAGCAGTACCGCGATGCCGACCGCTGACAGGGTCAGCAGCCCGCCGGTGGAGTGTTGCAGCCAGTTCACGGCGATCCTTTCCGCAGGGAGTGACCGGGCAGCGCGCCGGTCGGGCGGTTCTCCTCGATCACCGGGACACCGTTGACGAGCACGTGCTCGATGCCGGTGGCCCGCTGCCTCGGCTGTTCGAAGGTGGCCGTGTCGGCCACCGTGTCCGGGTCGAACAGCACCAGGTCGGCCGCGAAGCCCTCGCGGACCAGTCCCCGGTCGGTCAGCCCCAGTCGCCGCGCCGGTCGGCCGGTGAGGTGCTCGACGCACTCCGCCAGCCCCAGCACGCCCAGCTCCCGCACGTAGCGCCCCAGGTAGCGCGGGAAGGTGCCCCAGGCCCTCGGGTGCGGCCGGTCCCCGACCAGCAGCCCGTCGCTGCCCCCGGTGTGCGCCGGGTGCCGCATGATCGCCCGCACGTTGTCCTCGTGCCCCACGTGCATCAGGCAGGAGGTGCCCAGTCGCTCGTCCACCAGCAGGTCGAAGTACAGCCGCGAGGGGGTCGTGCCCAGCGCGGCGGCCGAGTCGGCCACCGACCGGCCCACCAGGTGCGCGTTGCGCTCCGCGCGCACCCCGTTGACCTCGATCGCCGCCCAGTCGATCGGCACCCCGTGGTGCCCGTCCGAGCCGGTCTCCTCCATCTCGACCCGGATCCGCTCCCGAGTGTCCACATCAGACAGTCTGGCCAGCGCGGCGTCCAGCCCGCCCGCGCTGACCCAGCTCGGCAGCAGCGCCGACAGGTAGGTCGCCCCGGCCAGGTACGGGTAGCTGTCCAGCGTGACGTCCACGCCCTCGGCGATCGCCTGGTCCAGCACGGAGAGCAGTTCCCCGGCCCGTCCCGCGTTGACGGGGAAGTTCATCGTGGCGTGCGCCAGGTGCAGCGGGCAGTCCGCGCGCCGCGACACCTCGACCATCTCCGCGTACGCCTCGACCGCGCCCGCGCCGTAGCTGCGGTGGTGCGGGCTGTAGTAGCCGCCGCGCGCGCCGACCACCCGGCACAGCTCGACCAGTTCCCCGGTGTCGGCGTACATGCCGGGGGTGTAGGTCAGCCCGGAGGACATGCCGAACGCGCCCTGGGCCATCGCTTCGTCCACAGTGGACTTCATGGCGTCCAGCTCGGACTCGGTGGGCGCCCGGTCGGACCAGTCCACGTGCAGCATGCGCACCGAGCCCTGCGGCACCAGGTAGGCCGCGTTCACCGCGATGCCCTGGTCCAGCCGGTCCAGGTACTCGCCAACCGAGCGCCAGTTCCAGTCGAAGCCCGGCGGGTCGTCGTTCCAGCCCGCGAGCTGCCCGCGCAGGGTGGCCAGCACCTGCTCGTCCACCGGAGCGTAGGACAGCCCGTCCTGGCCCAGCACCTCGCAGGTCACCCCCTGCGAGACCTTGGCCAGGTGCTCCGGCTCGGCCAGTACCTGGAGATCGGAGTGCGAGTGCATGTCGATGAATCCCGGGCACAGCACCAGGCCCGTGGCGTCGACCACCCGGTTTCCGGTCAGCCCGGAACCGATCCCGGCGATGCGCCCCTTGTTGATCGCGACGTCGGCGATCCGCTCGGGTGCCCCGGTCCCGTCCACCACCCGCGCGCCGCGGAAGACCAGGTCCATCAGAAGAACGTCCTGACCAGGTCGACGACCCGCTCACCATCGACAACGGCCAGCAGCGGCCACTTGTCGAACACCGTGCAGGGATGGGAGAGCCCGAACCGGACCCAGTCGCCCACCGTCACGGAGTCCGCGCCGCCCAGCTCCAGGAACGCGTGCTGGTCGTTGAGCTTGGTGACGGCCGAACCCGCCAGCGCCGTCGTGCTGCCGTCGGGGTCGCGGCGCAGCTGGACCTCGGGCAGGTGCTGGTCGAAGGACACGTCCCGGCGGCCCATCGTGAGCAGCGCCAGCCCCGGTTCGGGCTGCGAGCTGACCTGGGCCCAGGCGTGCATGGCCGAGCGGAACGGCTCGCCCCCGGGCAGCCGGTGCTCCCGGCCGAAGGGCGAGGTCTCCCGGTACAGGCCGTCGTCGTGGGTCAGGTAGGCCCCGCTGCGCAGCACGCCGAGCACGTTCAGGCCCTGCGGCCAGCCCTGGGTGAACGCCTCGGCCACCTGGTCGAAGTAGGCGCTGCCGCCACCGGTGACGATCACCTGCTCCACCTCGTCGAAGTGCCCCTGCGCGGCCAGCCTGGTGACCAGCTCGCGCAGGTCCGCCAGATAGTAGTCCACCTTGGACAGTCCATTGTGGTCGATCCCGCTGGTGATCGCCGCCTCGTAGCCGCCCGCGCCGACCAGGCGCAGCACCGGGCTCCTGCGCACGGCCTCGGCCACCTCGATCGCCGCGTGCACGCTGCGCGCCCCGGTGCGCCCGCCCGCGCCGCCCAGCTCCACCAGCACGTCCACCGGCCGGTCCAGCACCTCGGTCATCCGTGCGACGCCCTCGACCGAGTCCACCCAGCAGGTGAACTCGAAGCCGGGGTCGCGGTCCAGCTCACCGGCCAGCCAGCGCAGCCCGGCCGGGTCAACGAGTTGGTTGGCGAACAGCACCCGGCTGACCCCGAACGCCCGGTAGACCCGCAGCTGGCTCAGGTTGGCCGCGGTGATGCCCCAGGCCCCGTGGTCCAGTTGGCGGGCGAACAGCTGCGGGGCCATCGTGGTCTTGCCGTGCGGGGCCAGTGCCAGGCCGTTGTCCGAGCACCAGTCGGCCATCACCCGCATGTTGTGCTCCAGCGCGGCGGCGTCCAGCACCACCAGCGGGGCCACGAAGCCGTCCTCGAACAGGTTCAGGCCCGCGTCGGCGACCTCGCCGAGCGTGGACCCGAAGGCCTGCGCGGGCAGGCCCTTGAAGCGCCAGTCGATCCGCTCCGACCGCAGTGCGGCCACGGCGTCCCGGTCGATCACGACCACCAGCTCCTCTGTTGCATGATTTGCAACGACGGTTGCGCAATGTGATTCAGAGGTGTGTAGCATCCAGGTGGCCCGCCGTCAACGAACCACCTCCGGAGGAGGAGTGCATGCAGGACCGCGAGGTGCTGTGCCTTGGTGAGTCCATGGCCCTGTTCGTGCCGGCGGAGACGGGTCCCGTACACGAGGCGCGCAGATGGGCGCTCAGCGTCGGCGGGGCCGAGTCCAACGTGGCCTGCCATCTCGCCCGGCTCGGGCTGCGCAGCCGCTGGGTCAGCGCGCTGGGCCAGGACGCGCTCGGCCTGCGGGTCCGCGCGGCCGTGGCCGAGTCCGGGGTCGACGTGTCCGAGGTGCGCATCGACCCGGCCAGGCCCACCGGCCTGTACGTCAAGGAGGCCGACGCCTCGGGCAGCCCCGTGCGGTACTACCGCGCCGGATCGGCCGCCTCCGCGCTGGGCCCCGGCCTGCTCGAGGAGCTGGACCTGAGCCGGGTCGACCTGGTGCACGTCAGCGGCATCACCGCCGCACTGTCCGCCTCCTGCCTCGACCTGCTGCGCGCGGTGCTCGCCCTGCCGGTGCCGGTCTCCTTCGACCTGAACTGGCGGCCCGCGCTGGGCCAGGACCCCGTGGTGCTGCGCGAACTCGCCAACGCCGCGGACCTGGTCTTCCTCGGGGACGACGAGTCGGCTGCGGTGTGGGGGGTCGCCGAACCCCCGGCGATCCGCGAGCTGCTGCCCGACCCCGCCGCCGTCGTGGTCAAGCACGGGGCCCGCGGCGCTACCCTGCTGGCGGGCGGTGACCAGGTGTTCGAGCCCGCGCTGCGGGTGGACGTGGTGGAGCCGGTCGGTGCCGGTGACGCGTTCGCCGCCGGGTTCATCGCGGGCACGCTCGCCGGGGACCCGCCCGCACGCCGCCTGCGCCGCGGGCACCTGGTGGCCGCGGGCGCGCTGCTGACCGCCGAGGACATCGGTGAGCCGCTGCCCGGGCACGTGGTCGACGAACTGCTGGACGCCGCCCCGGCGGTCTGGGCGGACGCCTGGATCCGAGGTGGGGGAGTGGTGATGTCATGAGCCAGAGCCTTGATCGCGCTTTGACGCTGCTGCGCGCCCTGTCCGAGGGCAGCAGGACCCTGGACGAGCTGGCCGCCGTCATCGAGGTGCACAAGTCCACCGTGCTGCGGTTGCTGCGCACGCTGGAGGAACACCGGTTCGTGCAGCGCGAGGGCGTGCGCTACTACCGGCTGGGCACCGCCCTGTTCGACCTGGCCAACCGCGCGCTGGAAGACCTCGACGTGCGCCGCGCCGCCGAGCCCGCGCTGAGCGAGCTGAACGAGGAGACCGGCCACACCGTGCACCTCGCCAGCTACGAGGGCGGCGAGGTCGTCTACATCGACAAGTACGACAGCACGCACCCCGTGCGCATGTACTCGCGCATTGGCCGCCGCGCCCCGCTGCACTGCACGGCCGTGGCCAAGGTACTGCTGTCCGAGCTGCCCGAGACGCGCCGCCGCGAGGTGGCCACCGCCATGCCGTACCCGAGGCTGACCGCCAACACGATCACCAGCCCCGAGGGCTACCTCGCCGAGTTGGACGCCGTGCGCGGCCGCGGGTTCGCCGTGGACAACTCCGAGCACGAGGACTTCATCCACTGCATCGCGGCGCCCATCCGCGGCCAGCGCGGTGAGGTGCTGGCCGCCGTCTCGCTCTCGGTGCCCAAGGTGTTCCTCGACTACGACGGGCTGATGGCCCTCGTGCCCCGGCTGCTGCGCGCCGCTGCCGCAGCCTCAGCCGAATGTGGCTGGACCCAAGGAAAGGACTGACGCAAGTGCCCAAGACCGAGATCCGCACCGACGAGGCCCCCACCCCGGTCGCCGCCTTCTCCCAGGCGGTGCGCAAGGGCAACGTCCTGCAGGTGGCCGGGCAGGTCGCCTTCGACCCGACCGGGGCGATCGTCGGCGAGACCGTGGCCGAGCAGACCCGGCAGACCCTGCGCAACGTCAACACCGTGCTGGCCGCCGCGGGCGCCAGCATGGACGACGTGGTGATGCTGCGGGTCTACCTGACCGACACCGACCACTTCGCCGAGATGAACGAGGCCTACGGCGAGTTCATGTCCGCGCCCTTCCCCGCCCGCACCACCGTCTACGTGGGGCTGCCCAAGGGCCTGCTCATCGAGATCGACGCCCTGGCCGTGCTCGGCGACTGACCCCGCCCGCGAGTCCCGCTCAGCCGCGCCCGAGTCCCGCTCCGGCGCGGCTGAGTCCCGTTCTGGGGCGGGCGAGTCCCGTCCACACGGTCGCGAGTCCCGTTCTGGTGCCCGCGAGTCCCGCTCAGCGGGGCAGTTGCGCCCGCGACTCGGCCAGCGCGAAGTCCACCAGGTTCGACCCCAGGCCCGTACAGCGCGCCCCAACTGCTTGGTGCGGTGCCCCTGCCGCACACGGCTGATCAACTCGACCACCTCAGCCCGGCCCCGTTGTCCCGCACCGCGGGGCCGCCTGTGTCGCCTTTGCAGGTGTCAACCCCGTTGTCCGCCTTGACATCCAGCGTCGTCGGTGTCGCCGCCGTCACCGTGAATGAGGCCACCAAGCAGGCGCGGGAGGCGAACGCTGCCGAGGACTCGGCGGCGAGAGCACGAGCGTCAGCGCTCGAGGCACAGAGCTTCGCTGCGGATGCCTACGCGTCTGCGGCTCGTGCCCGTGCTTCCGCTGAGGCTGCGATGAGGGATGCCCAGGAAGCCGCTGCGGCCGCACGTGAGGCAACGGAGACCGCGGCGAAGCCGCAGCGTGAGGAGGAGCAGCGGGACCGGCAGCAGAATCCGCCGCCGGGGACTGCCGACAACGACATCCGCTCGGCGGAGTACGAGAACTCCACTCTTGTCGTCTTCGCGGTTGAGTGCTACCTCGCAGACTACCGTCTTGCCGCGAGGAGGTTGCTTTGGGCTGGAAAGCCAGATGGCGTTATGGAAGGAATCGGGAAGAGGGGACATGCTTCGCGTCGACCCCAAGACGGGTTATTTCAGTGTGTGGGCTCCTGATGGTAAAATTCGTACGTTTTCCGGCCTGATGGAGATCCCATCAAGTACTTCATGGAGCAACTGGCGGGATGGGTGTGATCAACGCTTTCGCGGAACGCTTCCGCCAGGTTCTCGCTGAGAGTGGGCGAGCAACTCACGTCTCTCCCACTGAGTTGCTGGATCGTTGGGACGGGTTCGTTGTCCTGTGCGAGGAGGGCTACGAGGACAACATCTACGAGTACAACAACGATCTTTCGGTGCGGGACGCCATCGACAGCGTGCTTCGCGATGGACGGTTGCGGGAGTTCGACCAGTGGCAGTGGTTCAAGGAACAGGTTGATGCCATCGATGCCCGATTCCGGGCGGTCACGTATCCGGAGCCCGTCAGGGGCGGAGCGGATTGGCCGTGGTGGCGCGCTCATGTCCCGGCTCGCGCGGGCTCCGAACTCGCCGCTGACCTCCACTCGCGCTATGGCGTAGTCGTGTCAGTTGTCTGACAACCCGAAGTGAGTGGTCTGCCGTGCCGTTCAGCGCTGCGCTGCGCACCTGGTCAGATGAGAGGCCCGGGAATTGGCCCCCGGGTTTTGTTGTGCCTCAGCTGTATGGCCCCCTCCCAGCGGGAACGTGAGAGCTCCACACTTGAATTTCTCACGGCAGGAGGATGCCATGCGTAGTCGTCGAGTCAAGTCGATTGTGTTGTTGCCCCTTTCGTTCCTCGGAATCCTGGCTGCTGGCGGGGCGCCCGCCCAGGCCTCGGCCAGCTCCGATGCCGATGCGCCCTACCAGTACGTGTACAACCACGAGAGTCGCAAGTGCCTGGACGTGATCGGCGAGTCGGTCGAGGCTGGTGCGGGCCTAGTCCTCGCTCCGTGTTCTGCCGAGCGCCGCAGCCAGATGTGGCGCAAGGACGAGGGGCACAGGGACTTCTTCGTCCTGATCAACCGCAAGAGCCGGTTGTGCGCCTCTCCGCGAGAGGAGGGTCCGCGACTGGTCCAGCTCGACTGCGCCAGCCAGCGGCATTTCCGGCACTGGCGCCTGGACAAGGTGAACGAGCGCTGGTCGCAGCTGGTCAACGAGCGCACGAACCTGTGCATGGACGTGCGTGGCACTGAGGGTGCGGAGAATCCCCGCGTCGTGCAGCGGACCTGTGAGCGGGAAAAGCGGAGCCAGCACTGGCGGTTGCGCGATGAGGTGTCCGGTCCCAGGCCGGAACCGGTTCGTGGAGCACCGTCCCCGTTCTAAGCGCTGTGCGCCGCCGCGTACTCGGGCGGTGAGAGCAGGATGCACTTGACGCAGGGGATGGCGCTCGCGCGGTCGACGACCTCGATCTGGACCGCGGTGACCCACTGCCCGCAGCAGGTGCGCAGCGAGCCGGTGCCCGTGACCGGTGCGGGCAGCAGGTGGTAGGTGCGTTCTCGATCGGCCTTCACCAGTGCGGCGATCGTCTCAGCCATGCGTCCCCCCAAGTGACACTACTGAGCGCTCACGTCCGTAAGCGTAGAGTTGAGAGTAGACAGGGCGGACTAACGCGTCAAGGATTGTTGACGCGTCAGGAAGGAGGTGGCGGGTGAGCGGATCGCGGGACGCCGAGTCCTCGACATTCGGCGCGCTGGCCGACACCAGCAGACGCGCGCTGCTGCGCCTGCTGTCCGAGCACGGCGAGCTGACCGCCTCCGAGTTGGCCGCCGCCTTCGACACGATCGGCCGCACCGCGGTGTCCACGCACCTGCGCGTGCTGCGCGAGGCGGGGCTGGTGTGCGAGCGCAGGGCGGGCCGCTACCGCTACTACTCGCTGCGCGCCCAGCCGGTGGCGGACGTGGTCAGCTTCCTGTCCGGCCTGTACCAGGGCCCGCTGGACCGGCTCGCGGACGCGGTGGCGCAGCAGCCCGCCGCGGAGCGAGCCGAGTCCAGCCGGTCGGCGTGACCTCCGGGCGCCGTGCGAGTTCACCCGTGTGATCGATAGGCTCGGCCACCGGTCAGCCCAATCGGGTTCGGGGAGTGCATGTCCGACATCCTGTTCACCTCAGAGGTCGTGATCCCGGCCCCGCGCGAGGCCGCGTTCAGCTCCTTCGGCACGGGCCCCTGGGCGGGCTGGTTCTTCAACGCCCAGTTCGACCACCTGCGGCCGGGGGCGCTGGTGCGGCTCGCGCTGCCGATGGGCGCCGCACGGGCCGCGGTGGAGGGCACCGCCCGCGTGCAGCGGGTGATCCCGGGCCAGCGCATCGTGCTGCTGCACGAGACCCCCTGGCGCGGACGGGTGGTGCTGGACTTCGCCCCCGACGACGGGGGTACGCGGGTCAGGCTGGTGACCTCGGTGGAGCACAGCAGCCTCGCCCCGCTGGCGCGCATGCTCGGCGCGGACCTGGACCAGGTCGACGACCCGGACGAGGACGTCGTGCGCATCGGCCTGCTCACCAGCTACAGCGGTAGCGCGGGCGTGTTCGGCCGCGCCGTGGAGAACTGCGCGCGGCTGGCGGTGGACGAGATCAACGCCGAGCGCGGGGTCAACGGCACCCCGCTGCGGCTGGTCGTTGGCGACGACGCGACCGAGCCGAGCACCGGCCTGCGCGAGCTGCGCCGCATGCACCTGCGCCACCACGTGGACATGGTCATCGCGGTGCACACCTCGGCCACCCTGGACGCGGTGCGGCCCTATGCGCGACGGGTGGGGCTGCCCTACTTCTACACCCCGGTCAACGAGGGCGGCAGGCACGCGGGCCGGCTGTTCCGCTGGGGCGAGGTGCCGGAGGACCAGTTGCGCAAGGCCGTGCCCGCGATGATGCGCGAGCACTCCAGCCGCGGCTGGTACGTGGTGGGCAACGACTACTCCTGGCCGAGGGCGGTCGGCGCCTGCGCGCGGCGCACCGTGCTCGCCGAGGGCGGGCGCCTGCTCGGCGAGCGCTACGTGCCGCTGAGCAGCCGCGACTTCTCCCCGGTGCTGGAGGAGATCGAGCGTTCCGGTGCCGAGTTGGTGGTCAACAGCCTGGTCGGCGGGGACGCGGCGGCCTTCGAGCGGCAGCTGTACGCGGCGGGGCTGCGCCAGCGCGTGCGGTCCATCGGCACCCTGCTGGACGAGGCCACCCGCGAGCACATCGGGGACGAGGCCGCCGCGGGCATGTGGACCGTGCTCGGCTACTTCATGGACCTGCCCACCGAGGAGAACCGCGAGTTCCTGCGCCGGTACCGCGCCGCCTACGGGGACTACGCCCCGCCGGTGTCCAGCGTGACCGAGTCGGTGTACGAGGGCATCCACCTGTACGCGCGGGCCGCGCGCGCGGCGGGCACGATCGAGCCGGCCTCCCTGCTCGGCGCGCTGCCCGGGGTGAGCTTCGACGGGCCGCGCGGGCGGGTCACCGTCACCGGGGACGGCCGGCTGCGGCAGACCCTGTACCTGGCCGAGGCGGTGACCGGTGGCTTCCGCATCCGAGGCGAGCAGGGACTTGTCAACATCGACTGACGCATACTTCAATCGGTCGGTGGTCAGCGACAGGGCTGTGGCAGCGGGCATGGACCCGACCCCCGAACGCCTGCTCAGACTGGACTGGGCACTGCCCTTCCTCGCCGGTTCGGTGGAACAGCTGCGCGCGCTGCACCCGGACGAGAACCTCGCGGCAGCACCGAGTTCGATCACTCGTCCGAGCGAACTTGGTCTGGTCGAGGCCGCCAGCGCGATCCACGCGGGCGAGCTCACGCCCAGCGAGCTGGTGGCCGACTGCGCCGCCCGGATCGCCGCCACCGAGCCCGCGCTGAGCGCCTTCGCCCGCACCGCGGTCGAGGCCGCCCGCGAGCGTGCCGACCGGTTGGACGGCCGCCGCCCGACCGGTCCGCTGCACGGGATCCCGTACGCCGCGAAGGACCTGATCGACACGGCGGGGCTGGCCACCGAGTACGGCAGCCCGGTGCACGCCGGTCGTGTGCCCGCCGAGGACGCCGAGGTGGTGCGCGCGCTCGACGCCGCAGGTGGGGTATTGCTCGGCAAGACCCACACCCACCAGATCGCCTACGGGGTCGCCACGCCGCAGACCCGAAACCCTTGGGACACAACGAAGATGGCCAGCGGGTCCTCGGGCGGCTCCGCCGTGGCGCTGGCCGCCCGCCAGGTGCCCGCCGCGCTGGGCACCGACACGGGCGGCTCGCTGCGCCTGCCTTCGGCGTTCTGCGGCACCACGGCGATCAAGCCCACGTACGGGCTGGTGCCCGGTGGCGGCGTCCGCACCCTGTCCTGGTCCTACGACGTGACCGGGCCGATGGCGCGCGACGCCCGCGACGCGTTGCTGCTGCTGCGTGTGCTGACCGGTCAGGTCCAGGGCGATCCGCGAGCTGTGCTCGGTGAGCTGCCCGCGCTGCACGGTGCGCGCATCGGCGTGCCCGACGAGGAGTTCCTCGCGCTGGCCCAGCCCGAGGTGGTCGCCGCCCTGTACGGGGTCGGCGGGGTGCTCGCCGATCTGGGCGCCCAGCTGGTGCCCGTCACCCCGCCGCCCACCTCGTTGACCAGCAGCGTGTCCACGGTCGTGGTCTTCAAGGAGGCCGCCGACCTGTTCGGTGAGCACGTGCGCCGGGGCGAGTGTTTCGACGAGGACATCCAGTCCTTCCTGGAGGCGGGCCTGCTCACCACCGTCGAGGACTACCTGCTCGCCCAGCGGGCGCGTCGCGCGGTGGTGGGCGCTTACACGCAGTTGCTGCGCGAGGTCGACGCGGTCCTGCTGCCCACCTCGCCGATCACCGACCTGCCGCACGGCACCGTCGCGGTGAACGACCTCCCACTGGTCCCGGTGCTTACCCCTTACACCTTCCCGGCCAGTTGCACCGGATTGCCCGCAGTGGCCTTCCCGTGCGGTTTCACCTCGCACGGCATGCCGATCGGCGCGCAGTTGCTCGGCCCCGCCTTCGCCGAGACCGCACTGGTGGGCGTGGTGCACGCCTACCAGTCGGCCACCGACTGGCACCGTGCGGCACCTGTGCTGAATTAGTCGTCTCATTGGCGGTTTGCTGCGGAAAAGCTTGCGTTGACCTTTACGTGCCACTGATACTGCTGTCATGGGCGTACGGAATCTCATCAACGGCAAGCTGGTCGACGCCGCCGACGGTCGAACCTCCGAGCTGGTCAACCCGGCCACCGGGCAGGTCTACACCGAGGCCGCGCTGTCCGGGCAGGCCGACGTGGACGCCGCCGTGCGGGCCGCCTCCGCCGCGTTCGAGTCCTGGCGTGACAGCACGCCCTCGCAGCGCCAACTCGCCCTGCTGCGCATCGCCGACGCGATCGAGGCGCGGGCCGAGGAGTTCGTCCGGGTGGAGTGCGAGAACACCGGCAAGCCGCTCGCGCTGACCGCCAGCGAGGAGGTCCCGCCCTCGGCCGACCAGATCCGCTTCTTCGCCGGGGCCGCCCGCGTGCTGGAGGGCCGGTCGGCGGGGGAGTACCTGCCCGACCACACCTCGATGGTCCGCCGCGAGCCGATCGGGGTCTGCGCCCAGGTCACCCCGTGGAACTACCCGCTGATGATGGCCGTGTGGAAGATCGCCCCGGCACTGGCCGCGGGCAACACCGTGGTGCTCAAGCCCTCCGACACCACCCCGGCCTCCACCGTGCTGCTGGCCGAGGTCTGCAACGAGTTCCTGCCGCCGGGCGTGCTCAACGTGGTCTGCGGGGACCGTGACACCGGCCGCACGCTGGTCTCCCACCCGCGCCCCGACATGGTGTCGATCACCGGCTCGGTGCGCGCCGGTCGCGAGGTGGCCGCCTCGGCCGCCGGTGACCTCAAGCGCACGCACCTGGAACTGGGCGGCAAGGCCCCCGTTGTCGTGTTCGACGACGCCGACATCGCCGCTGCCGCCGAGGGCATCGCCGCCGCCGGGTACTTCAACGCGGGCCAGGACTGCACGGCGGCCACCCGCGTGCTGGCCGGTCCCGGTGTGCACGACGAGTTCCTGGCGGCGCTGGTCGAGCAGGCCCGCGGCGTGCGGACCGGCGCCCCCGAGCAGGACGTGGCCTACGGCGCGCTGAACAACGCCAGCCAGCTCGAGCGCGTGAGCGGGTTCGTCTCGCGGCTGCCCGAGCACGCCAGCGTGGACCACGGCGGCTCCCGCGTGGGCGACGCCGGCTACTTCTTCGCGCCCACCGTGGTGTCCGGCCTGCACCAGGACGACGAGATCGTGCAGGACGAGGTGTTCGGGCCGGTGATCACCGTGCAGCGCTTCACCGCCGAGGAGCAGGCCCTGACCTGGGCCAACGGGGTCCGGTACGGCCTCGCGTCCTCGGTGTGGACCCGCGACCACGGCCGCGCCATGCGCATGGCCAGGCGGCTGGACTTCGGCTGCGTGTGGATCAACACGCACATCCCGATCGTGGCCGAGATGCCGCACGGCGGGTTCAAGCAGTCCGGCTACGGCAAGGACCTGTCCATGTACGGCTTCGAGGACTACACCCGCGTCAAGCACGTCATGACCAACCTCAACGCCTGAGCGATGTCATGAAGGTGCCGTTCACTGCGTTCAACGCAGTGAACGGCACCTTCATGACACTTCCGTCAGTTGACGGACGTGGACAGGTCCAGGCCCAACGTCTCCCGGACCGCGTTCGGCTCGGTCATCCGGAAGTGCCACGCCACCGCCTGGCCGGCGGGCAGGTCGACGATGCCGCCGTTGACGTACACGTAGTGCCGGTCACCCACCTGGTAGCCGGGTGCGGCGTCCCTCGTGCCGAAGCCGCAGTTCTTGTAGACGAAGTCGGTCGCTCCCGGCAGCACGACGGACGGGTGGTCGGTGGATCCGCACACCATCGGGGCGGCCAGGTCCTCGTCGAGGAACTGGATGTCACCGAATCCGAAGTTGTAGCGGTTCACGCCGACGGTCTCATAGCGCACGGAGTTGTCGGCGAAATAGATCCGCCACTGCACCGCGGAATGCGCCGGAACGCGGACGACCCCGGCGTTGAAGTAGGCGGTGTGCCTTCCGTCCCGGTTGTACGCGGGCAGCACTTCGACCGCCCTGTCCGAGCAGTTCCGGAAGGTCAGCTGCGTGACCGGCCAGTTCCACACGGTGTCACCGCAGGAATAGGCCGTGGACTGCCGCGGGTTCAGGTCGTTGTGCGTGAATCCCGAGGCCGCCGCGTCCACGTGACGCGGCTGGGCCTGGGTGGCGGCGCCCGCGGCGGGCGCCAGGACGAGCCCGAAGGACAGAACTGTTGCCAGTGCGACGAATGCGCGTCGGACGAGCACTGGAATGCTCCTCTGCGTCTCGTATGAGTACAAGACAACGAGTTGCTACCAGCAGGGGTGATATCTCGTTGTGGTGCCGCGTCGAGCGGATCACCGTCAATGACACTACGAGCGCCCGGTTCGCAAGCAAAAGGGGCCGGTTTACCTCACCGAGTTCCCCACGAGTACGTCTGCTTGACCAGTTTCAGGTACATGAACGCCTCGGTGCTGCGGATCTCCGGCAACGAGCGGATGGCGTTGACCATCAACCGGAGCAGGTGGTCGTCATCGGTGCAGACCAGTTCGACGATGATGTCGAAGGACCCGGCGCAGACCACCACGTAGTCGATCTCCGGCACGGCGGCCAGCTTCCTGGCCACCTCCTCCAGGTCCCCGTCGGCCTTGATGCCGATCATCGCCTGGCGGCGGAAGCCCACGCTGATCGGGTCGGTGACCGCGACGATCTGCATGATGCCGACCTCGAGCAGTCGCTGCACCCGCTGCCGCACGGCCGCCTCGGACAGGCCGACCACCTTGGCGATGCCCGCGTAGGAGCGCCTGCCGTCCTGCTGCAACTGCTCGATGATCCGCTTGTTGACCTCGTCGAGCAGGCCCCCGCCCGCCGTCGGTTCCTCGTTCACGGCACTAGTAGACCGGACCGGTGTACTTCTCGCCGGGACCCGCGCCCGGCTCGTCGGGCACCGCCGAGGCCTCGCGGAACGCCCGCTGCAACGCCTGCAACCCGTCGCGCAGCGGGGCCGCGTGCGGACCCAGGTACTCCGCCGAGGCGGTGACCAGCCCGGCCAGCGCGGTGATCAGCCTGCGCGCCTCGTCCAGGTCGCGGCGCGGGCTGGTGTCCGGGTCGGTGTCGGCGAGGCCGAGGCGCTCGGCGCCGGCCGACAGCAGCATCACCGCGGCCTTGCTGATGACCTCTACGCTGGGCACCTCGGACAGCTCGCGCAGCGGGGCGGGGGTCTCGGTTTCGGGCAGATCCGTCACGTCTGCTACCCTTTCACGAGCGACCAGCCCCCGTATGTGCGGGGGCGGCAAGTGGAGCCCCGCTCCCACCCGAGCAGCCAGCAGTTGTGGCAGCCGGGTCCGGTCCTCCGGTGAGAGCCGGAGTTCACTCGGCGTTCGCGCGTCGAGGGATCGGTGTGGATGCGGGCCCCGCTCGTCCTCTGGACGGCCGGGGCCTTCTTGTCGTTCTGGCGCACCGAAGACCACTGTAAGGACGTGCATGACAGCTCCCTCTAGTCGAGACCGTGGTGGCCCCACCGCCGCTCCCGAGGCACGCATCAACGACAGGATCCGCGTGCCGGAGGTCCGTCTGGTCGGGCCGAACGGTGAGCAGGTGGGCATCGTCCGCATCGAGGACGCCCTGCGGCTCGCCGTGGAAGCGGATCTGGATCTCGTCGAGGTCGCCCCGCAGGCTCGCCCGCCGGTTTGCAAGCTCATGGACTACGGCAAGTTCAAGTACGAGAGCGCGCAGAAGGCCCGCGAGTCCCGCCGCAACCAGCAGCTCACGGTCATCAAGGAGCAGAAGCTCCGACCCAAGATCGACCCGCACGACTACGAGACGAAGAAGAACCACGTGGTTCGCTTCCTCGAGCACGGGCACAAGGTCAAGGTCACGATCATGTTCCGCGGTCGGGAGCAGTCCCGCCCCGAGCTGGGTTTCCGGTTGCTGCAGCGGCTTGCCGACGACATCGCCGAACTCGGTTTCGTCGAGTCCAGCCCGAAGCAGGACGGCCGGAACATGATCATGGTGCTGGCCCCGCACAAGACCACGAAGACCCGCCCCGTCAAGGCGGCCACTCCGAGCGGTGAGGGCGAGCAGCCCAGCGCGGAGTAGTCCCCGACCGGGGTCCACTTCAGGTACGACGCACGTGTCCCCCGCAAGGGGGACGCGTACGAAGACGAGGACGACAATGCCGAAGAACAAGTCCCACAGCGGGACCTCCAAGCGCGTGAAGGTCACCGGCAGCGGCAAGCTGCTCCGGGAGAAGGCCGGCAAGCGCCACCTGCTGGAGAAGAAGTCCAGCAAGCTGACCCGTCGCCTCTCCGGCACCGTCGAGGTCGCCAAGAGCGACGTCAGCCGACTCAAGAAGCTGCTCGGCCGCTGACGCGAGCCAGGCCCTAATCACGCCACCGGGGCGCCCCGACGCCCCTTGATCGACAGGATGGACCAGTGGCACGCGTCAAGCGGGCGGTCAACGCCCAGAAGAAGCGCCGCACGACCCTGGAGCTCGCCAGCGGCTACCGCGGCCAGCGCTCCCGGCTGTACCGCAAGGCCAAGGAGCAGGTGCTCCACTCGCTCAACTACGCCTACCGGGACCGCCGTGCCCGCAAGGGTGACTTCCGCCAGCTGTGGATCACCCGCATCAACGCCGCGGCGCGCCTGAACGGCATGACCTACAACCGGTTCATCCAGGGCCTCAAGGCCGCCGGTGTCGAGGTCGACCGCAAGATCCTCGCCGAGCTCGCCGTCAACGACGCGCCCGCGTTCGCCGCGCTGGTCGAGTTGGCTCGCAAGCACGCCCCCGTCCAGGGGAGCCAGGACTGAGCAAGTCCCACCGATCCGGGGTCGTTCCGTTCACCGAGCGGACACCCCGGATCGTTGCTGCTCGGCGCCTGACCCGGCGCCAGGGCCGGGACCGCGAGGGCCGCTTCCTCGCCGAGGGCGCACAGGCCGTGCGCGAGGCGCTGGAGTGGGCGCGGGCCGGCCGCGGTCGGGTGCACGAGCTGTTCACCACGGAGCTGGCCGCCCAGCGCAACGCCGAACTGATCGACTCGGCCGAGCGGTTGGGCGTGCCGGTGAGCGAGGTCACCGACCGGGCCGCCGAATCGCTGTCCGAGACGGTCTCCCCGCAGGGCCTGCTCGCCCTGTGCGACCTGGTCGACCAGCCCCTGGCCACCGGCCTGTCCGGGGCACCCGTGCTGGTCGCCGTGCTGGCCGGGGTGTCCGATCCCGGCAACGCGGGCACCGTGCTGCGGGTGGCCGACGCCGCGGGCGCCGACGCCGTGGTCTTCGCCGGGGACACCGTGGACCCGCACAACGGCAAGTGCGTGCGGGCCTCCACCGGCAGCCTGTTCCACCCGGCGGTCAGCCGGTCCCGCGAGGTCGGGGCCGTGTTCGCCGCCTGCCGGGCGGCCGGGCTGCGGCTGGTGGCCGCCGACGGCTACGCCGAGCACGACCTGGACCAGGCCGCCGACTCCGGCGAGCTGGCCGGGCCCACGGCCTGGGTGTTCGGCAGCGAGGCGCACGGCCTGCCCGATGAGCTGCTGGCGCAGGTGGACGGGGCGCTGCGGGTGCCGATCCACGGTCAGGCGGAGAGCCTGAACCTGGCCACGGCCGCCGCGATCTGCCTGTACGCCAGCGCGCGGGCCCAGCGAGCGCGGTGATAGCGGCACGCCGGGAAAAACGATTCATCCCGATCGCCTAGGATCGGGCGGTCAGCACGGCCTGTTGCCGTCTCGTACCCCTCAGGAGCTGTCAGGCGTCATGTCCGGAGTCAATGACCCATACGACCCGAAGCAGGTCGCCGCGCTGTCCCCGGAAACGCTCAAGGCCGCTGTCGAGCAGGCGCACGAGGCGTTCTCCGTCGCCGCCGACCTGGACGCCCTTGCCGCGGTGAAGCCCGCGCACCTGGGGGACAAGTCCCCGCTGCTGCTGGCCCGCAGGGAGATCGGCGCGCTGCCGCCCGCGGCCCGCTCCGAGGCGGGCAAGCGGGTCAACGAGGCGCAGAACGAGATCAAGGCGGCCTTCGACCAGCGCCGGGCGCAGCTGGAGGCCGAGCGCGCGGAGCACGTGCTGCGCGCGGAGGCGGTGGACGTCTCGCTGCCGTGGGACCGGGTTCCCGCCGGCGCGCGCCACCCGCTGACCACCCTGGCCGAGCGCATCGGCGACGTGTTCGTGGGCATGGGCTTCGAGGTGGCCGAGGGTCCCGAGCTGGAAGCCGAGTGGTTCAACTTCGACGCGCTGAACTTCCGCAAGAACCACCCCGCCCGCACCATGCAGGACACGTTCTACGTGGCGCCTGAGGACTCCGGCATGGTGCTGCGCACGCACACCTCGCCCGTGCAGATCCGCGCCCTGCTGGAGCGCGACCTGCCGGTCTACGTGGTCTGCCCCGGCCGCACGTACCGCACCGACGAGCTGGACGCCACGCACACCCCGGTGTTCCACCAGGTCGAGGGCCTGGTCGTGGACAAGGGCATCACCATGGCCCACCTCAAGGGCACGCTGGACGCCTTCGCCAGGGCCATGTTCGGCGCCGACTCGCGCACCCGGCTGCGCCCGTCCTTCTTCCCGTTCACCGAGCCCTCCGCCGAGGTCGACGTCTGGTTCCCGGCCAAGAAGGGCGGCGCGGGCTGGGTCGAGTGGGGCGGCTGCGGCATGGTGCACCCCAACGTGCTGCGGGCCTGCGGGGTCGACCCCGAGGTGCACTCCGGCTTCGCCTTCGGCATGGGCCTGGAGCGCACCCTGCAGTTCCGCAACGGCATCCCCGACATGCGCGACATGGTCGAGGGCGATGTCCGCTTCACCCTGCCCTTCGGAACGGAGTCCTGAGTCCCGTGCGCATTCCCGTCAGCTGGCTCAGCGAGCACCTGCCGCTGCCCGAGGACACCACGCCCGAGGACCTGGCCGAGGCGCTGGTGCGCATCGGCCACGAGGTGGAGGGCGTGCACCGGCCCGGCCCGGTGACCGGCTCGCTCGTGGTCGGTCTCGTGGTGGAGATCGAGGAGCTCACCGAGTTCAAGAAGCCCATCCGGTACTGCCGGGTCGAGGTGGACGAGGACCGGATCCAGAACATCATCTGTGGGGCCCGCAACTTCGCCGAGGGCGACCTGGTCGTGGTCGCGCTGCCCGGCACGGTGCTGCCCGGCGGGTTCGAGATCGCCGCCCGCAAGACCTACGGCAAGGTCAGCGAGGGCATGATCTGCTCGGTCAAGGAACTCGGCCTTGGCGATGACCACGCGGGCATCCTGGTGCTGCCCAGCGGCACCGCAAGCCCCGGCGACGACGCGAAGGGCCTGCTGGGCCTGGACGACGCCGTGCTGGAGCTGTCGATCACCCCCGACCGCGGTTACGCGCTGTCGGTGCGCGGCCTCGGCCGTGACCTGGCCTGCGCCTACGACCTGCCCATCCACGACCCCGTCGGCATGGCCGAGGTGCCCGCGGCCGAGGGCCCGTCCTGGCCGGTGGAGGTCCGTGACGAGGAGGGCTGCCGCCGGTTCGTGGCCCGCCGCGTGACCGGGGTGGACTCGACCGCGCCCACCCCGTGGTGGATGCGCCGCAGGCTGATGCTGGCCGGGATCCGCTCGATCTCGCTGCCGGTGGACGTCACCAACTACGTGATGCTGGAGACCGGCCAGCCGCTGCACGCCTTCGACGCCTCGAAGCTCAAGGGCGGGCTGGTCGTGCGCAGGGCCGAGCCGGGGGAGAAGCTGACCACGCTGGACGGCGCGGTCCGCGAGCTGTTCCCCGAGGACATGATCATCTGTGACGAGACCGGCCCGGTCTCCCTGGCCGGGGTCATGGGCGGGGAGACCACGGAGGTCGGCGAGCAGAGCTCGGACATCCTGCTGGAGGCCGCCAACTGGGAGCCCGGCGCGATCGCGCTGACCGCGCGCAGGCACAAGCTGCCCAGCGAGGCCAGCCGCCGCTTCGAGCGCCAGGTCGACCCCGCCGTGTGCGCCGCGGCGCTGGAGCGGGCCGCCAAGCTGCTGGACACCCACGGTGACGGGCACATCCACCCGGGCCGCACCGATGTGGGCAACCCGGTGCTGCCCAGCCCGGTGACCATGCGCATCGACCTGCCCGACCGGATCGCCGGTGTGCGCTACGCGCGCGGCGTGACCGCCCGCAGGCTCGGCCAGATCGGCTGCGGCGTGGAGGTCACCACCAGCGACGAGGGCGTCACCATGGTCACCGCGACCCCGCCCCCGTGGCGGCCGGACCTGGTGCAGCCCGCCGACCTGGTGGAGGAGGTGCTGCGGCTGGAGGGCTACCACACGATTCCCTCCACCCTGCCGCCCGCGCCGCCCGGACGCGGCCTGACCGAGGCGCAGCGCCGTCGCCGGTCCGCCTCGCGCGCGCTAGCCGAGCACGGCTACGCCGAGGTGCTGCCCTTCCCGTTCGTGGCCGACGGCACCTGGGACGCCTTCGGGCTGGACGCCGAGGACACCCGGCGCCGCACCACCTCGGTGCTCAACCCGCTGGAGGCCGACCACTCCCAGCTGGCCACCACCCTGCTGCCCGGCATGCTGGACACGGTGCGCCGCAACATCTCGCGTGGTCACCGCGACCTCGCGCTGTTCCACATCGGCCAGGTGGTGCTGCCCAAGGCGCAGCCGGTGCCCATGCCCGAGGTGGACGCCGGGAGCCGTCCCAGCGACGAGGACCTGGCGCTGCTCGACGCCGCGCTGCCCGCGCAGCCGGTGCACGTGGCCGTGGCGCTGGCGGGCAACCGCGAGCAGCCCGGTTGGTGGGGCGCGGGACGCGAGGCGAGCTGGGCCGACGCGGTGCAGGCCGCCCGCGTGGTCGCCCACGCCTACGGGGTCGAGTTGGAGGCGGTGGCCTCGGACCTGGCGCCGTGGCACCCGGGCCGGTGTGCCGAGCTGAGGGTCGGCGGTTTCCCCGTGGGCCACGCCGGTGAGCTGCACCCGCAGGTGGTGGAGAACCTGGGGCTACCCAAGCGGACCTGCGCGATGGAGCTGGACCTGGACCTGCTGCCGGTGGCCGAGCGCCGCCCGGCGCCGGCGATCTCCCCGTACCCGCCGGTGCTGCTGGACGTGGCGCTGGTGCTGGACGCCGGGGTGCCGGTCGGCGAGGTCGAGCTGGCGCTGCGCCAGGGCGGCGGCGCGCTGCTGGAGGACGTGCGGCTGTTCGACGTCTACACCGGTGAGCAGCTCGGCGAGGGCAAGCGGTCGCTGGCCTACGCCCTGCGGCTGCGGGCCGCCGACCGCACGCTGACCGTGGAGGAGGCGACCGCGGCCCGCGACGCGGCGGTGGCCCTGGCGGCCGAGCGACTGGGGGCCAGCCTGCGCGGCTGATTATTGGGATTGCCCCACCTTTTAGGTTGTGAGCTATTCTTTCGATGAACCACATCGAGGGGATGGCTCATGATCTTTGTTACGGGAGCGACCGGCAACGTCGGTCGCCAGGTTGTCGAGCAGTTGGTGGCACGGGGCGAGCAGGTGCGCGGGCTGAGCCGGACCCCGGAGAAGGCGAACCTGCCCGAGTCGGTGCAGGTCGTCGCCGACCTCGCGGCGCCCGGCGCGCTGGACGGGGTGGACCGGATCTTCCTCGGCCTGTTCGGGCTCGCGCCGGTGCCCGAGCAGTTGGACGTGATCAAGCGGGCCGGGGTACGGCACGTGGTGTTCCTGTCCTCGTCCTCCGTGCTGGGGCCGGACAACGCCATCGCCCGGCACCACCGCGAGGCCGAGCAGGCCATCATCGACAGCGGGTTGGACTGGACCTTCGTGCGGCCCGGCGGGTTCATGGCCAACGCGTTGCAGTGGGCGCCGAGCGTGCGCGCCGAGCGGGTCGTGCGGGCGCCGTACCCGGGCTTCGTCAGCTCACCCACGCACGAGAAGGACATCGCGGCGGTGGCCGTGGCGGCCCTGGTCGGTGACGGCCACCGCGGTGCGGCGCACGAGCTGACCGGGCCGGAGGCGCTGTCCTACCTGGACATGGTGCACCTGCTGGGCACCGCGATCGGCGAGGACGTGCGCTTCGAGGAGCAGACCGAGCAGCAGGCCCGCGAGGCCATGGGCCAGTTCGTGCCCGCGGAGATCGTCGACTCGCTGATGAGCATCTACCACGTGGACGACCCGGCGTTCTCGCACGTGCTGCCCACGATCACCGAGGTGACCGGCCGCCCGGCGCTGACCTTCCGGCAGTGGGCGGCCGACCACGTGGCGGACTACCGCTAGGAGGCGGTCCGCTCGGCGTCGCTGCGCTCCACGCAGAACTCGTTGCCCTCGGGGTCGGCCAGCACGACCCAGCCGGTGCCGTCCGGCCTGCGCTGGTCGTCCACGAGGGTGGCGCCGATGCCGAGCAGCCGGGTCACCTCCTCGTCGCGGCTGTGCCCGGTGGGCACCACGTCCAGGTGCACGCGGTTCTTCGCCGACTTGCCCTCCGGCACGGTGACGAACAGCAGGTTGGGCGAGCCGGGCGGCCCCTGCAGGAAGCCCTCGAGGTCCCCGGGCGCGTTGCCGTCCTCGGGATCCTCCACGTAGCCGGTGACCTGGCTCCAGAACGTGGCCAGCAGATACGGGTCGGCGCAGTCAACCGTGATGGTGCGCAAGCGGGATGTCACCGGGCAGACGATGCCATTTCGGACAGCTGGCCGCGACGGGTTTCTGGCAAAGTCTCAAGCGTGACCACCACGATGTTGTTCGACAGCCAGTACTTCACCGATCCGCACCCGGTGCACGCCCGGCTGCGCGAGGCGGGCCCGGCACACCTGGTCACCACGCCCGACGGCAAGCCCGCCTGGATCGTCACCGGGGAGGCCGACGTGCGGCGGCTGCTGGCCGACCCCCGGCTGTCGGTGAACAAGCGGCACGGCAACCAGGGTTACGCCGGGTTCTCGCTGCCGCCCGCCCTGGACGCGAACCTGCTCAACATCGACGCCGAGGACCACTCGCGGCTGCGCAGGCTGGTGGCCAAGGTGTTCACTGCCCGCCGGGTGGAGGACATGCGCGCACGGGTCCAGCAGATCGCCGACGAGCTGGTGGACCGGCTCGACGGGCCCGAGGTGGACCTGGCTGTCGCCTACGCCGACCCGCTGCCGCTCACCGTGGTCGGTGACCTGCTCGGTGTGCCGGAGGCCGACCGTAGGCCCTTCTCCGCGTGGACCACCGCCATGCTCAGCCCCGCCTACCCCGCGCAGGTCGCCGAGTCGGTGGTCAACATCCACCGGTTCCTGGTGGACCTCGTGGCCGCTCGCCGCGCCGAGCCCGGTACGGATCTGCTCTCCGCGCTGATCACCGCCCGCGACGAGGACGACCGGCTCAGCGAGGACGAACTGGTCTCGCTGGCGTTCCTGCTGCTGTTCGCCGGGGCCGAGAACTCCGCACACCTGATCAGCACCGGCGTACTGGAGCTGCTGCGGCGTCCCGCCCTGCTCGCCGAGCTGCGGGCCGGACAGGTCGAGCTGCCCGCCGTGGTGGAGGAGTTGCTGCGACTGGAACACGCCAACCAGTTCGCGATCCGGCGCTTCCCGTTGGAGGACCTGCGGATCGGCGAGGTGACCATTCCCGCGGGCGACACCGTGCTGCTCGACCTGGCCTCGGCCAACCGCGACCCGAACCGGTTCGAGCGCCCGGAGGAACTGGACCCGGCACGCGCGGACAAGGCGCACCTGGCGTTCGGGCACGGCCCGCACTTCTGTCTCGGCGCGGCCCTGGCCCGGATGGAGGGCCAGATCGGGATCGGCACCCTGCTGCGCCGACTGCCCGACCTCGCGTTGGCCGTCCCGGTGGCGGAACTGCGCTGGCGGCCCTCGTTCCGCTCCCACTCCCTGGCCGCTCTGCCGGTGCGGATCTAGAACCTGAGCAGGGCGGGGTCCGGGAACTGCGTGGCCCGCTGCTCGGCGACCTCCCAGTACTCCAGCAGGGACAGCAGCCCCTCGTGCACGAACAGGATCACCCCGGCCGCCTGCCCGGCGACCTCGGCCTCCGCCCTGGTCGCGACCGATCGCGGTGCCGACTCGTCCACCGCGAGGTCCACCGTGGGGCAGCCACAGGTGCAGGTGCCCACCACCCGTGCCGAGGCCGCCTGGGCGCGCAGCTCGGCGGCACCCGGGAAGTCCCGAGCCAGCAGGGCATTCAGCGTGTCCCGCTCGCGGGCGGTCAGCGCCCTGTTCATCGCTGCGCCGCGTAGGGCACGACCACGACCTGGTCGGCGTCCTCGTAGAGCACCCAGCCGGGGTCTGCGGACTCCAGCCGCACGTACGCAACCGCGTGTGCGGCGAGGATCTCCAGGTAGCCGGCGATCCGGTCGACCAGCCCGGTGGAGGTCATCCGGAACCAGGACGCCGCCAGCGGGGTGCGGTAGACGGCTGGGTCCACTGTGGACGGATTGGTGTAGGCGGCGTCGTACCAGGCGTTGTTGACGCGCCGGAACTCCTCCTCCGCCTCGGTCAGCTCGCCCGCGAAGCCCAGGCCGTTGACCAGTGCGAAGATGCCGGGGTACACCCCGCGCCGATTCGGGGTCGGGCTCTGGAACCGCAGGAACATCGCCCCTCCTCACCGCGCCACGCGGGCCACGAACTCGCGCAGCAGCGCGGTGACCGCCTCGGGCTGTTCACGCCAAGGCTGGTGCGCGGCGCCGTCGAGCACGACGAGCTCAGCCGTGGGCATGGCGTTCGCCAGGGCCTTGACCCCGTCGACCGGTCGCGGGTCCGCTGCCCCGTGCACGAGCAACACCGGTGCCCGCACTTGTTCGTACCGCACGGGCGGGTCCTCCTCGTTCATCACCGCGTTGCACAGCCGGTTCAGCGGCAGTTCGGTGCCCGCGTCCACGGCGGCCATCGCCGGGTCCACGAAGTCCGGCGCCCAGCACAGGGCCCGCCACTCCACCTCCTCGTCCCAGGTCCGCTCCCGTGCCGCCAGCTCCTCTCGCCGCGCGACCTGCTGCGTGCTCAGCCGCTGCCGGACCCGTTCCCGGTAGGCGGCCTTGTGCACGGTCCAGTCCAGCCCCAGCCCGTTGAGGTAGACCAGGCCCAGCACCCGGTCGGGGTGCTCGTTGGTGTAGGCCAGGCCCAGCGCCGCCCCGAACGAGTGGCCGACCACCACCCAGCGCTCGTGGCCCAGGTGCGCGCGCAGCTCGTCCAGGTCGGCCACGAACCGGCTCATCCGGTAGTCGGTGCTCGCCGAGGACCGGCCACAGCCGCGCTGGTCGTAGCGGTGGGTGCTGACCAGGTCCGCCAGTGGGGTGGCGAGCGGTTCCAGGTAGTCCCACATGCCGGGCCCGCCGTGCAGGAACACCGCGCCCGGTGCGCCAGACAGCCAGCTCGAGTCGGTCCAGAGCACGGCACCGTCGGACAGCCGCACCTCACTGGGCATGGCAGCGTCCCAGCGCGGCGATCGCATCGTCCTCGTCCGCGAGCAGCACCGTCTCCGGCCAGGGCAGGGACTCGCGCCGACGGCTCCAGGTCGGGTGCACGACCGCGCACAGCGGATCCGGCGAGTCCTCATCCACCATCAGCAGCACGTCATCGCACCGCTCGCAGGCCAGCCAGGCCGTGAGCTGCTTTCCGTGCAGTGGGTGGCCGGGCCCGATCTCGGTCACCAGCTCGGCCTCCACCGTGCGACCGAACTCGGTGTGCTCGATCGCCCGCCACGGCCAGTCCGGGTCGTCGGCGTCCGGGCACCAGGGCAGCGCTTCCCAGGCCCGGTCCTCGCAGCCGTAGCTGATCGCCAGCTTGAGCAACCGGGCCCGGTCTGCCCTGGTCAGCGGCACGTGCCGGTCGGACAGGAGGTCGATCAGCGTCTCAACGGCGAGGTCTGGTTCCCCGTGCCGCCAGTAGCTGTGTGCCTCGTCGGCGCGTTCGGCTGGTAGCAGCCGGGACAGCGCGCCGATGATCTGCTCACTCTCCTGTGCCTTCACACAGGAATTCCAGCACGAACCCCGGGCTGTTCCCCAGTCCTTCAGCTCTCCGTCTCGTGGTGCACCGGCCAGCAGACCTCGGTGTCCATCTCACCTCCCTCCCTGAACAGGTAGTTCTCCCGCACCGGCCCCTCCGCCCCGAGTTCGCGCTCGGCCACGTAGCTGCCCAGCGCCCCGTATGTCCGGTCGATGCCGCTGTGCGAGCCCGCGTGCGTCGTGACCGCCAGGTCAGCGGAGGGCACCTCGATCACCCGCACGCGCCCCGAGGTGTCCACCGGCGCGTCGGTCGGCACGAACACCGTGGCCCCGCCGACCTCCTCGGTGAACAGTTCGGTGGCGTAGAGCCCGCCCGGTGGCCCGGTGGGACTGCCCCCGAGCGAGGCGTGGATCTCCCGCAGCGCGCCGCTCCACCACTGGCCGACCTCGCCGGTGCGCACCGTGTCGCTGATCGCGGCGGCACGCGTGGCCAGCGCGGACCGGAACCGGACCTCCAGCGGTGTCGGCTCCCGGACGAGCAGTGCACGCAGCTCGCCGATCGTCTCCCGCGTGCGGTCCAGTTGTTCCTCCATGTGCCGCAGGTGGCGGGAGATCAGCCTGGTGCGGGCCGCCGGGCTCGGTGCGGCCAGCACCGCCTTGATCTGGGCCACCGGCATGTCCAGTTCCCGGAAGCGGCGGATCAGCTGCGCCGTCTCCACCTGGGACACGTCGTAGAACCGGTAACCGGTCGAGGGGTCGACACGCGCGGGTTCGAGCAGACCCTGCTCCTGGTACAGGCGCAGCGCCTTCCTGCTCAGGCGGGTCATCGTGGAGAACTCGCCGCTGGACAACTGGACCGCCATGCCCCGGTGGCCTCCTCGCTACTCGACGATCGCCAACGCGCTGATCAGCCCGTCCCGGAGGGTGAAGCTGTAGGTCAGATCAGCCTGCCCGCCGGGGAAGTCGCCCGCAACGCGCACGGTGACGCGGTGCTGCTCGGCACTGACCGGCTCGCTGCCGGTGACCTCGGTGGTGTAGGTCCACTTGCCCAGGGTCTTCTCGCGCCAGCGCACGATCTCGGCGTGCCCCAGGTAGGTGACCCCCTCGTCCAGCACCGTGCCGTCCTCGGTGAAGCACTCGGCGCAGGCCGCCGGGTCCTGGCTGTCGGCCGCGGCCAGGTAGCGGGTGACCACCTCGGGCGCGGTGCTGGTGAGCGCGGTGTCGGTCTTCGTCATCGAGTGCTCCTCGGTTCTCGTGGGCTGTCCTGACCGAGGTTCGGCCTGGCCCCAGGGGCCAGGTCAAGCGCCCGCCGCGCGACCTGCCCGGGCCGCCATGTCCAGCAGGCGCTCGGCCAGTTGCGGCGGCCCGTGCACCTCGAACTCGCAGCCGAGTCGCAGCAGGCGGGTGGCCAGCCACTCCGGGGTGTCGGCGTGGGTCAGCACGCGACTATTCAGCTGACCGGCTCGTCCAACCGGGCCTGGATCGTGTCGAAGAAGGCGGTCTTCGCCACGGTGTAGGCGTCGTACGAGCGGCCGTCGGTGAGCTGGCGCTTGGCCTGCTCGTAGTCGTGCCGCACCACGGGGTCCGCGCGGAGCAGGTCGCGGAACCGGGTCGTGTACCGCCACCACGGCGAGTCGATCTGCCGCACGTGCAGGATCGCGCGCTGCCCTGGATCGGCGGAGGCGAACAGCCGCTTGTCCCAGCGGGCGTCCGGCCCCGTGGCACCGCGCTGGGCGTCGCGCAGCACCCCGGGTGAGTCGGGCGCCAGCAGGGCGACGTCGGTGAAGCCCACGGCGAGCAGGGCCTCGTCCAGGCCGTCGAGCTGGTCCAGGCAGGGCACGCCCAGTTGCAGGTCGATGATCGGTTTGGCGGCCAGCCCCGGCACCGAGGTGGAGCCGATGTGGTCCCAGCGCAGCCCCGGCCACCCGGGCAGGGCACTGCGCAACCGGTTCAGCAGGCGCTCTGCCGTGATCGACCAGGACGGGTCCCACTCCGCCAGTTCGGGCGAGCCCGTGCTCACGGCGAACCGCCGGTTTGCCACGTTCTGCGCGAAGGGTTCGAGCCTGGTTCGCTTGAGCTGGTCGAGGTCGGTACCGGCCAGCACGAGGTCGACCACGCGCGGATCGGCGGGCGGGTGGGCCGCGAGCACGAGCGCGAGCGGCCCGCCCAGCTCCGGCACCACGTGGAAGTCCTTGCCCAGGTCCACTTCGGCATCCAGTACGGCGATCTTCAGCACTGCCCCGAGGGTACTCACCCGAACGCGGCTTGAGTGAGTTTGCATCTCAGTGCATAATCATCCGCATGACGGTTCGGGTCGCGGTCGCCGGGGCGAGCGGGTACGCGGGAGGGGAACTCCTGCGGCTGCTGCTCGCACACCCCGAGGTCAGCATCGGCGCACTCACCGCGGGCGGCAATGCGGGCAGCCCTCTCGCCCAGCATCAGCCACACCTGCTGCCGCTGGCCGACCGGGTGCTCCAGGACACCACCGCCGAGCAGTTGTCCGGGCACGAGGTGGTCTTCCTGGCGCTGCCGCACGGCAAGTCGGCGGAGATCGCCGCTGCGCTGGGGCAGGACGTCCTGGTCATCGACTGCGGGGCGGACCACCGGCTCACCAGTGCGGCCGACTGGCAGCGCTGGTACGGCGGGCAGCACGCGGGGTCCTGGCCGTACGGCATGCCCGAACTGCCCGGCGCGCGGCAGGACCTGGTCGGCGTCAAGCGGGTCGCCGTGCCGGGCTGCTTCCCGACCGCCGCCTCACTCGCGCTGGCGCCCGCCTTCGCCGCCGGACTGGTGGCGCCCGAGGTCGTGGTGGTCGCGGTCACCGGCACCTCCGGCGCGGGCAAGGCGCTCAAGCCCAACCTGCTGGCCTCCGAGGTGCTCGGCTCGGCAAGCGCCTACGGGGTCGGCGGGGTGCACCGGCACACCCCGGAGATCGCGCAGAACCTGGGCAAGATCGCGGGCAACCCCGTCGCCGTGTCCTTCACCCCGGTGCTGGCCCCGATGGCCCGAGGCATCCTCGCCACCTGCACGGCCCCGCTGATCGGCAGCGCGGACGAGGTCCGCTCGGTCTACGAGAAGGCCTGCGCCGAGGAGCCCTTCGTGCACCTGCTGCCCGAGGGCACCTGGCCGACCACTGCGGCGACGCTCGGCTCCAACGCGGTGCACCTACAGGTGACCGTGGACGCCGACGCGGGCCGCCTGGTCGTGGTCGCCGCCGTCGACAACCTCACCAAGGGCACTGCGGGCGCCGCCGTGCAGTGCATGAACCTGGCTCTCGGTCTGCCGGAGACCTCCGGCCTGTCCACTGTGGGAGTAGCCCCGTGACCACCTCGCCCATCGCCGACGCCAAGCCGATCCGCACCGCCGGGATCACCGCGGCCCGCGGGTTCCGCGCCGCGGGGCTGGCCGCGGGCATCAAAGCCTCGGGCGCGCCGGACCTGGCCCTGGTCGTCAACGAGGGACCGATCGACTCGGCCGCCGCGGTGTTCACCACCAACAAGGTCAAGGCCGCGCCGGTGCTGTGGTCCCAGCAGGCCGTCGCCGACGGCAGGCTGCGCGCGGTCGTGCTCAACTCGGGCGGCGCAAACGCTTGCACCGGGCCGGAGGGCTTCCAGGACACGCACGCCACCGCCGAGAAGGTCGCCGCGGTGCTGGAGATCAGCGCGGTGGACGTGGCCGTCTGCTCCACGGGGCTGATCGGTGAGCGGCTGCCGATGGCCCAGCTGCTGTCCGGAGTGGACAGTGCGGCCGCGGCCCTGGACGGCACCGGCCAGGCAGGTCTGGACGCGGCCACCGCCGTGCTCACCACCGACAGCAAGCCCAAGCAGTCCGCGCTCACCCACCCCGACGGCTGGTCGGTCGGCGGCTTCGCCAAGGGCGCGGGCATGCTCGCGCCGAACATGGCCACCATGCTCTCGGTGCTCACCACCGACGCCCAGATCGAGCCCGCGGCGCTGGCCGAGCACCTGCGGGCCGTCACGAAGCTGACCTACGACCGGCTGGACGTGGACGGCTCCACCTCCACCAACGACACGGTGCTGCTGCTGGCCTCCGGCTCCTCGGGTGTCAGCCCGGACCCGGCCGAGTTCGTGCGCGTGCTCACCGCGGTCTGCGGCGACCTGGTCAAGCAGTTGCAGGGCGATGCCGAGGGCGTCACCAAGGAGGTCAGCGTCACGGTCCAGGGCGCGGCCAGCGAGCAGGACGCCGTGACGGTCGCCCGGGTGGTGGCCCGCGACAGCCTGGTCAAGACCGCGTTCTTCGGCTCGGACCCCAACTGGGGCCGCATCGTGATGGCCGTGGGCAACGCGCAGGCCCAGGTCGATCCGGACCGGCTCGACGTGGCCGTGAACGGGGTGCTGCTCTGCCAGGCGGGCACCCGTGCCGCCGACCGGGACGGCGCCGACCTGTCCGGTCGGGACATTCAGGTCGTGATCGACCTGCACCTGGGCGAGGCCGCGGCGACCGTGCTGACGACCGACCTCTCGCACGACTACGTCGAAGAGAACAGCGCGTACTCCTCATGAGCGAGCTGACAGCCGCGGAGGCCGCGGACAAGGCCGCGGTACTGATCGAGGCGCTGCCCTGGTTGCAGCGCTTCAACGGGGCCACGGTCGTGGTCAAGTACGGCGGCAACGCCATGATCGACGACAACCTCAAGCGGGCCTTCGCGCAGGACATGGTGTTCCTGCGGCTGGCGGGCCTGCACCCGGTGGTCGTGCACGGCGGCGGCCCGCAGATCAGCGCGATGCTGACCCGGCTGGGCATACCGGGCGAGTTCCTGGGCGGGCTGCGGGTCACCACCCCGGAGACCATGGACGTCGTGCGCATGGTTCTGGTCGGGCAGGTCGGCCGGGAACTGGTCGGCCTGATCAACGAGCACGGGCCGTACGCGGTGGGCATCTCCGGTGAGGACGCGCGCCTGTTCACCGCCGAACGCCGTTGCGCCGTCGTGGACGGCGAGCCGGTGGACATCGGCCTCGTCGGTGACGTGGTGACGGTCAACCCGGACTCGGTCCTCGACCTGGTGCACGCCGGGCGCATCCCCGTGGTGTCCACTGTGGCCCCCGACGTGGACGGGGTGGTGCACAACGTCAACGCCGACACGGCCGCCGGCGCGCTCGCGGTGGCGCTGCGGGCGGAGAAGCTCGTCGTGCTGACCGATGTCGAGGGTCTCTACACGAAGTGGCCGGACAAGTCCTCCCTGGTCCGCAGGATCGCCGCTGACGAACTGGAGGAGCTGTTGCCTGGCCTGGCCAGCGGCATGATCCCCAAGATGGAGGCGTGCCTGCGCGCCGTGCGCGGCGGGGTGCCCGCGGCGCACGTGATCGACGGCAGGCTCGCGCACTCCGTACTGCTCGAAGTCTTCACCAGCAAGGGCGTGGGCACCATGGTGTTCCCCGACAACGAGGAGGTCCAGTGATCGAGTCCAATGTGGATGGTCAGCGCCGCTGGCAGTCCTCGCTGATGGACAACTACGGCACCCCGCGGATCGCGCTCGTGCGCGGCGAGGGTGCCCAGGTCTGGGACGCCGACGGCAACTCCTACCTGGACCTGTTCACCGGCATCGCGGTCAACGCGCTCGGCCACGCCCACCCCGCGGTGGTCGCCGCGGTCACCGAGCAGATCGGCAAGCTGGGCCACACCTCGAACCTGTTCACCAACCAGCCCTCGCTGGAACTGGCCGAGGCACTGGTGGACCTGGTCGGCGCCCCCGGCAAGGTGCTGTTCACCAACTCCGGGGCCGAGGCCAACGAGGCCGCCTTCAAGCTGGCCAGGCTCACCGGCCGCGGCAAGATCGTCGCCTGCGAGGGCGCGTTCCACGGCCGCACCATGGGCGCGCTCGCACTGACCGGGCAGCCCGCCAAGCGCACCCCGTTCGAACCGATGACCCCTGGCGTGCGGCACGTTCCGTTCGGTGACGTCGAGGCGCTGCGGTCCGCTGTGGACGGTGACACCGCCGCCGTGTTCATCGAGCCGATCCTCGGCGAGGGCGGGGTCGTGCCCGCACCGGAGGGCTACCTGCTCGCCGCGCGGCAGATCACCGCCGAGGCGGGCGCCCTGCTCGTGCTGGACGAGGTGCAGACCGGCATCGGCCGGGTCGGCAGCTGGTTCGCCTTCCAGCAGGCGGGCGTGCTGCCCGACGTGATCACCCTGGCCAAGGGGCTGGGCGGCGGCCTGCCGCTGGGCGCCTGCATCGGCGTCGGCGCCGCCGCGGACCTGATGAAGCCCGGGCACCACGGCACCACCTTCGGCGGCAACCCGGTCTGCTGCGCCGCGGGCCTCGCGGTCCTGCGCACCATCGCCGCCGAGGGCCTGTGCGAGCACGCCGCCGCACTGGGCAAGGACCTGGCCAGCAAGGTCGAGGCCCTGCACCACCCGCTGGTCACCGGGGTGCGCGGGGCCGGCCTGCTGCTGGCCATCGCCCTGGACAGGCCGGTCTCCGGCCAGGTCGCCGCCGCCGCGTGCGCCGCGGGCTACCTGGTCAACAACGTGCAGCCCGACTCGGTCCGGCTGGCCCCGCCGCTGGTGCTCACCGAGGCCCAGGCGCACGGCTTCGTCGCCGCACTGCCCACGATCCTCGACCAGAGCGCGGAGCACTGACATGCCACTGCACTTCCTGCGTGACGACGACCTGAGCCCCCAGCAACAGGCCCACGTGCTCGACCTGGCCGACAAGCTCAAGGCCGAACCCCTGGCGCACAAGCCGTTGGCGGGCAAGTCCGTCGCGGCGATCTTCGAGAAGAACTCCACCCGTACCCGGCTGTCCTTCGACGTGGGGATCAGCCAGCTCGGCGGGCACCCGGTCATCGTGGACGGCCGCAGCATGCAGCTGGGCCGCGAGGAGACCATCGAGGACACCTCGCGGGTGCTCTCCCGGTACGTGCAGGCCGTGGTGTGGCGGACCTTCGCGCAGAAGCGCATGGAGGCCATGGCCTCCGCCTCGCGCATCCCGGTGGTCAACGCGCTGACCGACGAGTTCCACCCCTGCCAGGTGCTGGCCGACCTGATGACCATCCGCGAGCGGCACGGCAGGCTGGCCGGGCTCACCGTCACCTACCTCGGCGACGGGGCCAACAACATGGCGCACTCCCTGCTGCTGGGCGGCACCACCGCGGGCATGCACGTGCGGGTGGCCGCCCCGGACGGCTTCCAGCCGTTGCGGGAGGTGGTGCTCGACGCCAAGCACCGCGCCACCGACACCGGGGGCAGCGCCACCGTGCTCACCGACCCGGCCGCCGCCGTGGAGGGCGCCGACGTGCTGGTCACCGACACCTGGACCTCCATGGGCCAGGAGAACGACGGCAAGGACCGGGTCGGGCCCTTCCGCAAGCTCCAGGTCAACGCCGAGCTGCTGGAGCGGGCCGCGCCGGGCGCCATCGTGCTGCACTGCCTGCCCGCGCACCGCGGCTGGGAGATCACCGACGAGGTGCTCGACGGACCGGCCAGCGCCGTGTGGGACGAGGCGGAGAACCGCCTGCACGCGCAGAAGGCGTTGCTGGCCTGGCTGTTGGACGAGGACTACCGATGAGCGAGCTTGCGCGCGCCAGCGAGGAGCGACGATGAGCGCACCCACCACTCGTGCCGCGCGGCAGGGCCGCATTGTCGAGCTGGTGTCCCAGCGGGCCATCCGCAGCCAGTCCGAACTGGCCAAGATGCTGTCCGCGGAGGGCATCGAGACCACCCAGGCCACGCTCTCCCGTGACCTGGACGAGCTCGGCGCGGTCAAGCTGCGTGGCGCGGACGGCGGGGCGCCGATCTACGTCATCCCCGAGGACGGCAGCCCGGTGCGCGCCGTGGAGGGCGGCACCACCCGGCTGACCCGGCTGCTCGGCGAACTACTGGTTTCCTCCGACTCCTCGGGCAACCTCGCCGTGCTGCGCACCCCACCGGGAGCGGCCCACTTCCTGGCCAGCGCGCTGGACCGGGCCGCGCTGCACGACGTCGTCGGCACCATCGCCGGGGACGACACGATCATCATCGTGGCCCGCGAGCCCCTCACCGGGGCCCAGCTCGCCGACCGCTTCACCGCGCTCGCCGCGGGTACGAACAACTTTGTTACACCGCAAGGAGAAGGCAATGAGTGACCGGGTTGTCCTGGCCTACTCCGGTGGGCTGGACACCTCTGTGGCCATCGGCTGGATCGCCGAGCAGACCGGGTCCGAGGTCGTCGCCGTGGCGGTGGACCTGGGGCAGGGCGGCGAGGACCTGGAGACCATCCGCGAGCGGGCCCTTGCCTGCGGCGCGGTGGACGCCGTGGTGGCCGACGCGCGCGAGGAGTTCGCCCAGGAGTACTGCCTGCCCGCCCTCCAGGCCAACGCGCTCTACATGGACCGCTACCCGCTGGTGTCCGCCCTGTCCCGGCCGGTGATCGTCAAGCACCTGGCCGAGGCCGCCAAGTACCACGGCGCGACCACCGTCGCCCACGGTTGCACCGGCAAGGGCAACGACCAGGTCCGTTTCGAGGTCGGCATCGGGGCGCTGGCCCCCGACCTGAAGGTGCTCGCCCCGGTCCGCGACTTCGCCTGGACCCGGGAGAAGGCCATCGTCTGGGCGCAGGAGCGCGACCTGCCCATCGACGTGGACAAGAAGTCCCCGTACTCGGTGGACCAGAACGTGTGGGGCCGGGCCGTGGAGACCGGGTTCCTCGAGGACATCTGGAACGCCCCGATCGAGGAGGTCTACTCCTACACCTGTGACCCGGCCGAGCCGCGTGACGCCGACGAGCTGGTCATCACCTTCGACCGGGGCGTGCCGGTGGCCATCGACGGCGAGACCGTCACCGTGTTGCAGGCGATCCAGGAGCTCAACCGGCGGGCGGGCGCCCAGGGCGTTGGCAGGCTGGACATGGTCGAGGACCGGCTCGTGGGCATCAAGAGCCGGGAGATCTACGAGGCCCCCGGCGCCATCGCGCTGATCACGGCGCACCAGGAGCTGGAGAGCGTCACCGTGGAGCGCGACCTGGCCCGGTTCAAGCGACAGGTCGAGCAGCGCTGGGGCGAACTGGTCTACGACGGCCTGTGGTTCTCCCCGCTCAAGGACGCGCTGGACGCCTTCATCGAGCAGACCCAGCAGCACGTCACCGGCGAGGTCCGCGTGGTGCTGCACGGCGGCCGGGCCGTGGTCAGCGGTCGGCGCAGCGAGGAGTCGCTGTACGACTTCAACCTGGCAACCTACGACGAGGGCGACAGCTTCGACCAGTCCTTGGCCAAGGGCTTCGTACAGCTGTGGGGCCTGCCAAGCAAGATCGCGGCGAAGAGGGATCTGAACAAATGACCAAGCTCTGGGGCGGCCGGTTCGCCAGTGGACCGGCCGACGCGATGGCGGCGCTGAGCGCGTCCACGCACTTCGACTGGGTGCTGGCGCCGTACGACATCGCCGGGTCGCGGGCACACGCCCGCGTGCTCACCAACGCGGGACTGCTCACCGCCGACGAGCTGGAGCGCATGCTCGCCGCGCTGGACGCCCTGGAGGCCGACGTGGCTTCCGGGGCGTTCACCCCGACCCTCGCCGACGAGGACGTGCACACCGCCCTGGAACGCGGTCTGCTCGAACGCGCGGGCACGGAGCTGGGCGGCAAGCTGCGCGCGGGCCGTTCCCGCAACGACCAGGTCGCCACCCTGTTCCGGATGTGGCTGCGCGACGCGGCCCGCCGGGTTGCCGCGGGCACCCTGGACGTGGTAGAAGCCCTGGTCGCGCAGGCCACCGAGCACCTCGGCGCCGTCATGCCGGGCCGCACGCACCTGCAACACGCCCAGCCGGTGCTGCTCGCGCACCACCTGCTCGCGCACACCCAGTCCCTGCTGCGCGACGTGGACCGGCTGCACGACTGGGACGCCCGCGCCGCGGTCTCCCCGTACGGCTCCGGCGCACTGGCCGGTTCCTCGCTGGGCCTGGACCCGGCGAAGGTCGCCGCCGAACTGGGCTTCGCCGCCCCGGTGGAGAACTCCATCGACGGCACCGCCTCCAGGGACTTCGCGGCGGAGATCGCGTTCTGCCTGGCCATGCTGGGCGTCAACCTGTCCCGGATCGCCGAAGAGGTGATCATCTGGACCACCGCCGAGTTCGGCTACGCGGTGCTCGACGACGCCTGGGCCACCGGCAGCTCGATCATGCCGCAGAAGAAGAACCCGGACGTGGCCGAGCTGACCAGGGGCAAGTCCGGGCGGCTGATCGGCAACCTGACCGGCCTGCTGGCCACGCTCAAGGCCCAGCCGCTGGCGTACAACCGGGACCTCCAGGAGGACAAGGAGCCCCTGTTCGACTCGGTGGCCCAGCTGGAGCTGCTGCTGCCCGCGATCGCCGGCATGCTCGGCACGCTGCGCTTCGACACCGCGCGGATGGCCGAACTGGCCCCCGCCGGGTTCACCCTGGCCACCGACATCGCCGAGTGGCTGGTCCGCGAGGGCGTGCCGTTCCGGGTGGCGCACGAGGCGGCCGGGGAGTGCGTGCGGGTGGCCGAGGGCCGCGGTGTCGGCCTGGACGAGCTGACCGACGCCGAGCTGGCCCAGGTCAACCCGCACCTGACCGCCAAGGTCCGCGAGGTGCTCACGGTGGCTGGGTCGATCGCCTCCCGCGACGGACACGGCGGCACCGCCCCGGCGCGGGTCGCCGAGCAGCTGGAGCGCGTTGTGACGCGGATCAAGGACCAGCGCGTCTGGTTGGAGCCCGGTACTCGCCGTTAGGGTGCGCTCTTGTGGAACTGACCCGCCGCATGCTCACCGAGCAGGAGCTGGCCGTGGACCCCGTGGTCGCGGCCAAGCTCCTGCTCGGCTGCGTCATGGAGGTGGACGGTCCCGAGGGGCCGATCGGCGTGCGGCTGGTCGAGGTCGAGGCGTACCGGGGTGGTGACGACCCCGCCTCGCACTGCTACCGGGGCCGGACCCCGCGCAACGACGTGATGTTCGGGCCGCCCGGGTTCCTCTACGTGTACTTCGTGTACGGCATGCACTACTGCGCCAACATCGTGTGCCTGACCGACGGCGTGCCCGGCGCGGTGCTGCTGCGCGCGGGCGAGGTGGTCACCGGCGTGGAGTCGGCGCGCCTGCGGCGCCGGGCCGCCCGCAGCGACGTGGAACTGGCCAAGGGCCCCGCGAAGCTGACCACCGTGCTGGGCCTGAGCCGGGAGAACAACGGCGTGCACCTGCTGGACCCGGCCTCACCGGTGCGGCTGTTCGCCGGCGACCCGGTGCCGCCCGAGCAGATCCACGCTGGTCCCCGCGTGGGTGTGGCCACCGCCATGGACCGCCCCTGGCGGTTCTGGGTGGACGACTCGCCCGCCGTCAGCACCTGCCGGCGCGGTGGCCGCCGCCGAACCCGCCCCTGACGGCTAGTCCCGCTCTCAGGCGAGCGAGTCCCGTCCTGTGGCGCGCGAGTCCCGCTCTGGGGCCGCCGAGTCCCGCCCACAACTGCTTTGACCAGGTAGGCGACAATTCGTCCCGTGAGTGAGCACATCCTCGACGAGTTGTCCTGGCGCGGGTTGATCGCGCAGTCCACCGATCTCGACGCGCTGCGCAAGGATCTCGACCTCGGTCCGCTCACCCTCTACGCGGGCTTCGACCCGACCGCGCCCAGCCTGCACGCCGGCCACCTGATCCCGCTGCTCGGCCTGCGCCGGTTCCAGCAGGCGGGGCACCGGCCGATCGTGCTCGCGGGCGGCGCGACCGGGCTGATCGGCGACCCCCGCGACGTGGGGGAGCGCAGCATGCACTCGGTGGACACCGTCGCCGAGTGGACCGACCGGATCCGCGGCCAGCTGGAGCGCTTCGTGCACTTCGACGACGGCCCGACCGGCGCGCTGGTGGAGAACAACGCCAACTGGACCGCCAACCTGCCGGTCACCGAGTTCCTGCGCGACGTGGGCAAGCACTTCTCGGTGAACACCATGCTGTCCAGGGAGACCGTCAAGCGGCGGCTGGAGACCGACGGCATCTCCTACACCGAGTTCAGCTACATGTTGTTGCAGGCCAACGACTTCCTCCAGCTGGCACGCAAGCACGGCTGCGCGCTGCAGATCGGCGGCGCCGACCAGTGGGGCAACATCGTGGCCGGGGTGGACCTGAACCGGCGGGTGGACGCCCGCTCGGTGCACGCGGTGACGGTGCCCCTGGTCACCGACTCGGAGGGCCGCAAGTTCGGCAAGTCCACCGGCGGCGGCAACCTGTGGCTGGACCCGGCCATGACCTCGCCGTACGCCTGGTACCAGTACTTCGTGAACGTGGGCGACTCCGACGCCCTGAACTATCTGCGCATGTTCACCTTCCTCGCGCAGGACGAGCTGGTCGCCCTCGAACAGGACACCGCGGAGCGCCCGCACCTGCGGGCGGCCCAGCGCCGGCTTGCCGAGGAGCTCACCACGTTGGTGCACGGCGCCGACCAGACCCGCCAGGTGGTCACCGCCAGCCAGGCCCTGTTCGGCAGGGGTGAGCTGCGCGAGCTGGACGCGGCCACGCTGGACGCCGCCATGGCCGAGGCGCCGACCGGGCAGGCCCGGCTCGCCGACCAGCCGACGATCGTCGACCTGTTGGTGAGCTCCGGGTTGGTCGACAGCAAGAGCGCCGCCCGCAGGACCGTGAAGGAGGGGGGCGCGTACGTGAACAACGAGAAGGTCGCCGACGAGGGCTGGCAGCCGACCAGCGAGGACCTGCTGCACGGGCGCTGGATCGTCATTCGACGTGGCCGCCGTCACACTGCGGGCGTCGAAGTGGTGGTCTAGCGTGGGTGTCGACGGCGCGGAGGGCCTCTGAGCTGGGACTTCCGCTCCGTCGATGCGGTCGAGCGCGCGATTTGACTTCTCGTTCTCCGCCGCGTAACTTTCTCTCTGTCAGCGCAACACGGACTGGGACGGCCGAGAAGCCCCGAGGACGAGCCTGACACTCCGGGACGAACCCAAGAGGATCGAAACCCCGCAAGGGGCCGATTTGCTTGGAGCGAACGGACCGGCTAAGCTTCGAAACATCAAGCCCCGGATCAAGACCGAGCAATCGGACGCGAGATGGTGTGCGTGTGTTCTTTGAGAACTCAACAGCGTACTGTAATAGCCAGTACTTGAATGAATAACCCCTTAGTGGGTTCCTTTGAGATGGTTATGACTGGTTTGAATGCCAGTTTGTACTAGTCTCGATCAAACAAAACCTTATTGGAGAGTTTGATCCTGGCTCAGGACGAACGCTGGCGGCGTGCTTAACACATGCAAGTCGAGCGGTAAGGCCCTTCGGGGTACACGAGCGGCGAACGGGTGAGTAACACGTGGGCAACCTGCCCTACACTCTGGGATAAGCCCGGGAAACTGGGTCTAATACCGGATATGACTTCGCGGCGCATGTCGTGGGGTGGAAAGTTCCGGCGGTGTAGGATGGGCCCGCGGCCTATCAGCTTGTTGGTGGGGTAGTGGCCTACCAAGGCGACGACGGGTAGCCGGCCTGAGAGGGCGACCGGCCACACTGGGACTGAGACACGGCCCAGACTCCTACGGGAGGCAGCAGTGGGGAATATTGCGCAATGGGCGAAAGCCTGACGCAGCGACGCCGCGTGAGGGATGACGGCCTTCGGGTTGTAAACCTCTTTCAGCAGGGACGAAGCGCGAGTGACGGTACCTGCAGAAGAAGCACCGGCTAACTACGTGCCAGCAGCCGCGGTAATACGTAGGGTGCGAGCGTTGTCCGGAATTATTGGGCGTAAAGAGCTCGTAGGCGGTTTGTCGCGTCGACTGTGAAAACCTACAGCTTAACTGTGGGCTTGCAGTCGATACGGGCAGACTTGAGTTCGGTAGGGGAGACTGGAATTCCTGGTGTAGCGGTGAAATGCGCAGATATCAGGAGGAACACCGGTGGCGAAGGCGGGTCTCTGGGCCGATACTGACGCTGAGGAGCGAAAGCGTGGGGAGCGAACAGGATTAGATACCCTGGTAGTCCACGCCGTAAACGGTGGGCGCTAGGTGTGGGGGTCTTCCACGACTTCCGTGCCGTAGCTAACGCATTAAGCGCCCCGCCTGGGGAGTACGGCCGCAAGGCTAAAACTCAAAGGAATTGACGGGGGCCCGCACAAGCGGCGGAGCATGTGGATTAATTCGATGCAACGCGAAGAACCTTACCTGGGCTTGACATGCATTGGAAACCTGCAGAGATGTAGGCTCCCTTGTGGCCGGTGCACAGGTGGTGCATGGCTGTCGTCAGCTCGTGTCGTGAGATGTTGGGTTAAGTCCCGCAACGAGCGCAACCCTCGTTCCATGTTGCCAGCGCGTAATGGCGGGGACTCATGGGAGACTGCCGGGGTCAACTCGGAGGAAGGTGGGGATGACGTCAAGTCATCATGCCCCTTATGTCCAGGGCTTCACACATGCTACAATGGCCGGTACAAAGGGCTGCTAAGCCGTGAGGTGGAGCGAATCCCAGAAAGCCGGTCTCAGTTCGGATCGGGGTCTGCAACTCGACCCCGTGAAGTCGGAGTCGCTAGTAATCGCAGATCAGCAACGCTGCGGTGAATACGTTCCCGGGCCTTGTACACACCGCCCGTCACGTCACGAAAGTCGGTAACACCCGAAGCCCGTGGCCCAACCCGTAAGGGGGGGAGCGGTCGAAGGTGGGACTGGCGATTGGGACGAAGTCGTAACAAGGTAGCCGTACCGGAAGGTGCGGCTGGATCACCTCCTTTCTAAGGAGCACTCCCGACACCTGCCCTCCGGGGTAGCGTGGAGGACCATGCCGGCGGCGAACGATCGTCGGATGGTTGCTCAATAGTGTGGATGCTGGCTAGATGCAGTGGTCAGGTCGTCACCTAGGCGCCTAGTACTGCTCGCCCTTCGGGGTGGGCGTGGAACGGGCCGGGTGGGGGTGGGAGCTGCTGTCAGTACGCTGTTGGGTCCTGAGAGAACACGCTTGGTGTGTCTTTCAGTCACAGGATCTGCCTCGAGGTCAAACGGGTCGCGCCGGGTGCGTGGTCAGGTGTCTCAGTAGTGGGTGGGTTTCTGGTTGTTCTTTGAGAACTGCACAGTGGATGCGAGCATCTTTGTGTTCAAGTTGTTAAGAGCACACGGTGGATGTCTAGGCACCAGGAGCCGATGAAGGACGTAGGAGGCTGCGAAAAGCCTCGGGGAGCTGCCAACCGAGCTGTGATCCGAGGGTGTCCGAATGGGGAAACCCGGCCTCAGTCATGTGGGGTCACCCGCACCTGAATATATAGGGTGTGTGGAGGGAACGTGGGGAAGTGAAACATCTCAGTACCCACAGGAAGAGAAAACAACCGTGATTCCGTGAGTAGTGGCGAGCGAAAACGGATGAGGCTAAACCGTTGACGTGTGATACCTGGCAGGGGTTGCGTTGGCGGGGTTGTGGGACGTTACTGATCCGGGCTGCTGACCGGATGGGGAGTCAGAAAACAGTGTGTTAGTGGAATCAGTTTGGGAAACTGGACCGTAGAGGGTGATAGTCCCGTACGCGAAAACATGCTGTCTTCCTTGTAGTGATCCCAAGTAGCAGCGAGCTCGTGGAATTTGCTGTGAATCTGGCGGGACCACCCGCTAAGCCTAAATACTCCCTGGTGACCGATAGCGGACTAGTACCGTGAGGGAAAGATGAAAAGTACCCCGGGAGGGGAGTGAAATAGTACCTGAAACCGTGTGCTTACAATCCGTCAGAGCCTCCGTTGCAGGGGTGATGGCGTGCCTTTTGAAGAATGAGCCTGCGAGTTAGCGGTACGTGGCGAGGTTAACCTGTGTGGGGTAGCCGTAGCGAAAGCGAGTCCGAATAGGGCGATATAGTCGCGTGCTCTAGACCCGAAGCGGGGTGATCTAGCCATGGCCAGGGTGAAGCGCGGGTAAGACCGCGTGGAGGCCCGAACCCACCAGGGTTGAAAACCTGGGGGATGAGCTGTGGTTAGGGGTGAAAGGCCAATCAAACTCCGTGATAGCTGGTTCTCCCCGAAATGCATTTAGGTGCAGCGTCGCATGTTTCTTGGTGGGGGTAGAGCACTGGATGGCCTAGGGGGCCTACAAGCTTACTGAAGTCAACCAAACTCCGAATACCATCAAGTGAGAGTGCGGCAGTGAGACTGCGGGCGATAAGGTTCGTAGTCGAGAGGGAAACAGCCCAGAACACCAGCTAAGGCCCCAAAGTGTGTGCTAAGTGGGAAAGGATGTGGGGTCGCCCAGACAACCAGGAGGTTGGCTTAGAAGCAGCCACCCTTTAAAGAGTGCGTAATAGCTCACTGGTCAAGTGGTCCTGCGCCGACAATGTAGCGGGGCTCAAGCACACCGCCGAAGCTGTGTCATTCACACATCGATCGGCTTCACCTTCGGGTGGGGTCCAGTCGTGTGGATGGGTAGGGGAGCGTCGTGTGGGCGATGAAGCGGCAGGGGAACCTAGCCGTGGAGGCCACGCGAGTGAGAATGCAGGCATGAGTAGCGAAAGACGAGTGAGAAACTCGTCCGCCGGATGACCAAGGGTTCCTGGGCCAGGCTAATCCGCCCAGGGTAAGTCGGGACCTAAGGCGAGGCCGACAGGCGTAGTCGATGGACAACGGGTTGATATTCCCGTACCCGTGTAAACGCGTCCATGGTGAGGCCGGTGATGCTAACCGCCCGAGAGCTACCAAGTCTTCGGATGAGGTAGTGATTGCGCGGGATCCGATCCGGTAGTAGTCAAGCGATGGGGTGACGCAGGAGGGTAGCTCCGCCAGTCAGTGGTAATACTGGTGTAAGCGTGTAGGCTATCGGGATAGGCAAATCCGTCCTGATGTTAGGCTGAGACGTGATGCGTAGCCGATTGAGGCGAAGTAGAGTGATCCCATGCTGCCGAGAAAAGCCTCTAGCGAGTGTTTATGCGGCCCGTACCCCAAACCGACACAGGTGGTCAGGTAGAGAATACCGAGGCGTTCGGGTGAACTGTGGTTAAGGAACTCGGCAAAATGCCCCCGTAACTTCGGGAGAAGGGGGGCCGTGTGGCTTGAAGCCCCGTGCGGGCTAGGGCTGTGCGGCCGCAGAGAGCAGCGAGAAGCGACTGTTTACTAAAAACACAGGTCCATGCGAAGTCGCAAGACGATGTATATGGACTGACGCCTGCCCGGTGCTGGAACGTTAAGGGGACCGGTTAGCCTTTCGGGGCGAAGCTGAGAACTTAAGCGCCAGTAAACGGCGGTGGTAACTATAACCATCCTAAGGTAGCGAAATTCCTTGTCGGGTAAGTTCCGACCTGCACGAATGGCGTAACGACTTCTCGACTGTCTCAACCACAGGCCCGGTGAAATTGCATTACGAGTAAAGATGCTCGTTACGCGCGGCAGGACGGAAAGACCCCGGGACCTTTACTATAGCTTGGTATTGGTGCTCGGTTCGGCTTGTGTAGGATAGGTGGGAGACTGTGAAGCGGTCACGCCAGTGGCTGTGGAGTCATCGTTGAAATACCACTCTGGTCGTTCTGGGTGTCTAACCTCGGACCATGATCTGGTTCAGGGACAGTGCCTGGTGGGTAGTTTAACTGGGGCGGTTGCCTCCCAAAGGGTAACGGAGGCGCTCAAAGGTTCCCTCAGCCTGGTTGGCAATCAGGTGTTGAGTGCAAGTGCACAAGGGGGCTTGACTGTGAGACTGACAGGTCGAGCAGGGACGAAAGTCGGAACTAGTGATCCGGCGCTGGCTGGTGGAAGCGGCGTCGCTCAACGGATAAAAGGTACCCCGGGGATAACAGGCTGATCTTGCCCAAGAGTCCATATCGACGGCATGGTTTGGCACCTCGATGTCGGCTCGTCGCATCCTGGGGCTGGAGTAGGTCCCAAGGGTTGGGCTGTTCGCCCATTAAAGCGGTACGCGAGCTGGGTTTAGAACGTCGTGAGACAGTTCGGTCCCTATCCGCCGTGCGCGTAGGAGATTTGAGGAAGGCTGTCCCTAGTACGAGAGGACCGGGATGGACGGACCTCTGGTGTGCCAGTTGTTCCGCCAGGAGCATGGCTGGTTGGCTACGTTCGGAAGAGATAACCGCTGAAAGCATCTAAGCGGGAAGCTTGTTCCAAGATGAGATCTCCCTCTCCTTGTGAGTTAAGGCCCCCAAGAGACGATTGGGTTGATAGGCCAGAGATGGAAGCACCGTGAGGTGTGGAGTTGACTGGTACTAATAGGCCGAGGACTTGACTACGAAGGTGCTACGCATCCACTGTGTGGTTCTGAAAGAACCAACCGGCATCACCCTGATCGGCCTTTGGCTGTGGTGGGTGTGGTGTGGTGGTAATTTCATAGTGTTTCGGTGGTGTTGGCGGAGGGGAAACGCCCGGTCCCATTCCGAACCCGGAAGCTAAGCCCTCCTGCGCCGATGGTACTGCACTCGTGAGGGTGTGGGAGAGTAGGACGCTGCCGAACATTCTTCCCCGAGGAGGGGGCTGTGGGTTGATACGCATATCGTGTCCCCAAGCCCCCTCCTCGGGTTTCTGTCGTGTCTAGGAGGTTCTCAGTGTCCAGGTTCGGGCAGCGTCCCGGCGATCGTGAGCGCGGTCAGGGTGACCGGCAGCAGCGTTCCGGCGGTTATGAGGCAGGTGGCCGCTCGCAGCGCGGTGGCGATCGTGATCGGCGGTCCAGTGGTGACCGTCACCAGGGCGCTGCAGGACGGGACCGTCAGGGCGGTAGCGGCGGCCGTACCTGGCGCGAGGACAACCGTGACGGTCGGCCGAGCCGGTCTGGCGGCGACCAGCGGGGCGGCGACCGTCCTCGCTTCGGCGACCGGGACCAGCAGCGTGGCGGAGATCGCCCGCGCTACAACAACGACCGCGGCGACCGCCCCCAGCGCAGTTACGGGGATCGTGACCAGCAACGCGGTGGCGACCGCCCGCGCTACAACAGTGATCGTCCCCAGCGGAGCTTTGGCGGCCGCGACCAGCGTGGTGGCGGCGACCGTCCCAGGTTCAACAGCGACCGCCCACAGCGCAGCTTCGGTGACCGACCGCAGCGCTCGGACGACCGGCCCCGTTTCGGTGACCGTGACCAGCGCGGCAGCGACCGTCCCCAGCGCAGCTACGGGGATCGTCCGCAGCGCAGCTTCGGCGATCGCGACCAGCGTGGCGGTGACCGGCCTCGTTACAACAGCGACCGCCCGCAGCGCGGTTACGGCGACCGGGATCAGCGTTCCGGTGACCGTCCCCAGCGCAGCTATGGCGACCGTGACCAGCAGCGCGGTGGCGACCGTCCCCAGCGGAGCTTCGGGGACCGGGATCAGCGTGGCGGCGACCGGCCTCGCTACAACAGCGACCGCCCCAAGTTCGGTGACCGGCCGCAGCGTAGTTACGGGGACCGGGACCAGCAGCGTGGCGGAGATCGCCCGCGCTACAACAACGACCGCGGCGACCGGCCCCGTTTCGGTGACCGTGACCAGCGCGGCAGCGACCGTCCCCAGCGCAGCTTTGGCGACCGGGATCAGCGTTCCGGCGACCGGCCGCAGCGCAGCTTCGGCGACCGTGACCAGCAGCGCGGTGGCGACCGTCCCCAGCGGAGCTTCGGGGACCGGGATCAGCGTGGCGGCGACCGGCCTCGCTACAACAGCGACCGCCCCAAGTTCGGTGACCGCGACCGTCCGCGTCGTGACGACTGGAAGCCGCGTTCGGACGGGCGCAAGCAGTTCGACCAGGACCGCAAGCCGCGCCAGGACCGGGACCGCAAGCCCCGGCACACCAGCACGGAGCGCGCGGCCAAGAGGTTCGAGCCCGAGCAGGAGCAGGTCGAGCTGCAGGCCGTGAGCGCGGTCGAGACCGAACCGGTCGAGGCCGTGGCCGTTGAGACCGAGTCCGCTGAGGCCGTGGAGGTCCAGGAAACCCCGGAGCAGCAGGACGTCGAGCAGGCCGAGGAAGCCTCGGAACCGGCTCAGTCCGCGGAGACGGAGACCGAGGAGCGCCCGGCGTTCCAGCGGCTGCGTGCGCCGGAACTGCCCGAGGGCGCCGAGATCTCCGCGCTGGACAAGGAAGCGCGCATGGAGCTGCGCAGCCTGCCGAAGTCGCTGGCGGAGACCGTGGGGGCACACCTCGTCGCCGCGGGCATGCTCGTGGACGAGGAGCCGGAGCGGGCACTGGAGCACGCCCGCTACGCGCGGACTCGTGCCGCCCGTGTCGGCCTGGTCCGTGAGGCGGCGGGCCTGACCGCCTACCACGCTGGTGAGTGGGCCGAGGCGCTGTCCGAGCTGCGCGCCGCGCGGCGCATGACCAACGGCCCCGGGCACATCGCGGTGATGGCCGACTGCGAGCGGGCGCTGGGCCGCCCGGAGCGGGCCATCGAACTGGCCCGCGAGTCGGCGGGGCTGCCGCTGTCCAAGGCGGAGTCCATCGAGCTGAAGATCGTGGTGGCCGGTGCCCGCCGCGACATGGGCCAGCTGGACGCCTCGGTGGTGGCGTTGCAGGGCGAGGACCTGGACCCGGCGCGCACCGACCCGTGGAGCGCGCGGCTGTTCTACGCCTACGCGGACAACCTGGAGGCGGCGGGCCGCACCGAGGAGGCCGTGCGCTGGTTCATGCACGCCGCCGAGGCCGACGAGGACGAGGAGACCGACGCCTCGGAGCGCGCGGTCGAACTGAGCCAGGGGACAACCGAGTGAGTGACGACCTGCTGGGGACCTACGACGCGCTGCTGCTCGACCTGGACGGCACGGTGTACCGGGGCGGCGAGGCCGCGCCCGGTGCGGTGCCGACGATCCGGACGAGCCGGGAGCGGGGCGTCGGTGTCCGCTTCGTGACCAACAACGCCTCGCGCTCGCCCCAGCAGGTCGCCGCACACCTGAGCGAACTCGGCTTCGCGGCCGAGGTGCCCGAGGTGAGCACCAGCTCGCAGGCCGCAGCCGCCGTGCTCGCCGAGCACCTGCCCGCCGGGGCCACCGTGCTGGTGGTCGGCGCGCAGGCCCTGGTCGACGAGGTCACCGCGGTCGGGCTCAGGACGGTGCGGGAGTTCAGCGGCCCGGTGGACGCCGTGGTGCAGGGCCACTCCCCGGACACCGGCTGGCGCGACCTGGCCGAGGCGTGCCTGGCGATCCGGGCGGGCGCGCTGTGGGTGGCCAGCAACGTGGACGCCACCCTGCCCACCGAGCGCGGGGAGCTGCCCGGCAACGGTTCCATGGTGACGGCCCTGCGCGCGGCCACCGGGCAGGAGCCGATCGTGGCGGGCAAGCCCGCGCGCCCGCTGATGGACCAGGCGGTCCGCTCGGCCGACGCGCGCAGGCCGCTGGTGGTCGGCGACCGGCTGGACACCGACATCGCGGGAGCCAGCACCGCCGGCCTGGACGCGCTGCTCGTACTGACCGGGGTCTGCACCCCGGCCCAGCTGCTGGCCGCCACGCCCCAGGAACGGCCCCGCTACCTGGCCGCCGACCTGCGCGGACTGCTCCGTCCCGTGACCGAGGTGGAGATCGGGGAGCAGCCCGGCTGGCACGTGGAGGCGGACGGCACCCGGCTGATCGCCAAGGGCTCCGGGGACCCGGTTGCGCTGCTGCGCGCACTGTGCTCCGCCTGGTGGGCGGCGGGTGGAGGCTGCCCACAGGTGCTGGCCGAGGGCCCGGGCGCAGCTGCCGCTCTGGAACTACTGAAAATCGGCTAGCGTTAACAAGGTCCGAAAGCGACACCCGCTGTACGGGAGAAGTCCGATGAGTCACCCGCCGGTTCCCGGACCGCCGCCCAGCCCGCTGGCGCCGATCGACCACGCCGTGGCACGGCTGGAGGAACTCGACCACCTGGACGTGGCCGAGCATCCCGCGCGGTTCGAGGCGGTGCACGCTGCGCTGACCGACGCGCTGTCGGCCGTCGACCGGGTCTGAGCGGCCGTGGTTCGCCGGGCGAGGCTGGACGCCGAGCTGGTCCGCAGGGGACTGGCCCGGTCCCGTGAGCACGCCTCCCAACTCGTGGCCGACGGGCGGGTCACCGTGCGCGGCACCGTGGCCAGCAAGTCCGCGACCGCTGTGGAGCCGGACACCCCGTTGCTGATCCGCGACCTGGCGGAGGACCCGAACTGGGCCTCCCGAGGGGCGCACAAGCTGATCGGTGCCCTGGACGCGTTCGAGCTGCCGGTGACCGGCCGCCGCTGCCTGGACGCGGGCGCCTCCACCGGCGGCTTCACCGACGTGCTGCTGCGCAGGGGCGCCAGCCAGGTGGTGGCCGCCGACGTCGGGCGCGGGCTGCTGGTGTGGCGCCTGCAAACCGACGAGCGTGTGGTGGTGCTGGACAAGACCAACGTGCGTGCGTTGAACCCGGAGGCCACCGGCGGCGTTGTCGATCTCGTGGTCGCTGATCTGTCCTTCATCTCACTGCGCCTCGTGCTGCCCGCGTTGCTGTCCTGCGCGGCCGAGGACGCCGATCTGGTCCCGATGGTCAAACCACAGTTCGAGGTCGGCAAGCAGCGCCTGGGTTCCGGCGGTGTGGTGCGCGATCCCGAGCTGCGGGCCGAGGCCGTGCTGGAGGTCGTGGCCGCCGCGGGCGAGCTGGGCCTGCGCGCGCACGGGGTCGTTGCCAGTCCGCTGCCGGGACCGTCCGGCAACGTCGAGTACTTCCTGTGGTTGCGGCGCGGCGAGCCGTTGCCCGCCGAGCAGGCGGCCGAACTTGTTGCTGTGGCGGTGGCGGAGGGGCCTCAGTGAGCGAGCTTGCGAGTGAACCATTGTCGAGCGCTAGCGAGGAGCGGCGATGAGCCAGCACAACGTGTGCGGTGACCGCGAGATCCTCATGGTGGTCAAGACGAACCGGCAGACCAACCTCCGGCTCGCCGAGAAGGTGGCTGGGCGGTTCGCCTCCGCGGGCATCCGGCTGCGCGTGGTCGAGGAGGAGGCCGAGGATCTCGACCCGGCCTGCTACGGCTCCGTGGTCCCGGCCAGCACCGCCGCCGCGGGCACCGAGCTGGTGTTCGTGCTCGGCGGGGACGGCACCCTGCTGCGCGCCGCCGAGCTGGCGCGGCCTTTCGGTACGCCCGTGCTGGGCGTGAACCTGGGCCGGGTGGGCTTCCTGGCCGAGGCCGACTTCGACGACCTGGACGAGGCCGTCACCGGGGTCATCGAGCGCAACTACCACGTCGAGGAGCGCATGACCATCGACGTGGCCGCCTCGTTGCAGGGCGAGCTGATCGCGCACACCTGGGCGCTCAACGAGGCCAGCGTGGAGAAGTCCAGCCGGGAGCGCATCCTGGACGTGGTCATGGAGGTCGACTCCCGGCCGGTGTCCGCCTTCGGCTGTGACGGCGTGCTGTGCGCCACCCCGACCGGGTCCACCGCCTACGCCTACTCGGCGGGCGGGCCGGTGGTGTGGCCGGACGTGCAGGCCCTGCTCGTGGTGCCCAGCAACGCGCACGCGCTGTTCTCCCGGCCGTTCGTGGTCTCACCCGGCTCGGTGGTGGCCTTCGAGATCGACCCGGCCGGTCACCCCGCCGTGCTGTGCTGCGACGGCAGGCGCACCGTGCACCTGCCCGCGGGCACCCGCGTGGAGGTGGCGGGCAGCACGACCCCGGTGAAGCTGGTCCGGTTGCGGCTGGGCCCGTTCTCCGACCGGCTGGTGGACAAGTTCTCGCTCCCGGTGCAGGGATGGCGCGGGCCGGCGGTCGACTGAGCGCCCCACTGGGGCTGGCCGCGCTGACGGGTTTGGCGCGGTCGGGTCGTCGGACGTCAGGGGTTGGCACTAGTGTTCGACCTGTGCTGATCGAGATGCGTATCCAGGGTCTGGGCGTGATCGATGAGGCCACCCTGGAGCTGGACCGCGGTCTCACCGTGGTCACCGGTGAGACCGGGGCTGGCAAGACGATGGTCGTCACCGGGCTGCACCTGCTCGGCGGCGGCAGGGCCGAGGCCTCCCGTGTGCGCACGGGCGCCGAGCGGGCGGTGGTCGAGGGGCGGTTCCACACCCCGCAGGGCAGCCCGGCCGCCGAGGTGGCCTCCGGTGCGGGCGCCGAGCCCGACGAGGACGGCAGCCTCATCGCGCTGCGCACGGTCAGCGCCGACGGCCGCTCGCGGGCACACCTGGGTGGGCGTTCGGTACCGGTCGGCGTGCTCTCGGAGCTGTCCGAGCAGTTGCTGGCGGTGCACGGGCAGAACGACCAGCTGCGGCTGACCAGGCCCGCCGAGCAGCGCGGGGTGCTGGACCGGTTCGCGGGCGAGTCGGTGGTGACCCCGCTGACCGCCTACCGGGAGCTGCGCGAGCAGTGGATCTCGGTGAGCACCGAGCTGACCGAGCGCACGGAACGGTCCAGGGAGATGGCCCGCGAGGCCGATCTGCTGCGGCACGGGCTGGGTGAGATCGCGGCGGTGGACCCCAAGCCGGGGGAGGACACCGAGCTGCACAACGAGGCCAAGCGACTGGCCGACGCCGACCAGCTCCGCGAGGCGGCCGCGGCGGCCCAGTACGGGCTGAGCGGCACCGCCGACGCCGAGGTCGACGCGGTGGGCGCGCTGGGCATGGTGGCCGAGGCGCGCCGCAGGCTGGCCGCCACCGAGGACCCCGCGCTGCGCGACCTGGAGCCGCGGCTGGCCGAGGCCGCCGTGCTGCTCACCGACGTGGGCGCCGAACTGGTGCACTACCTGGACAGCCTGGACGCCGACCCGACCCGCCTGGAGCAGGTGCTGGCCCGTCAGGCCGAACTCAAGCAGCTGACCCGCAAGTACGCCGCCGACGTGGACGGCGTGCTGGAGTGGGCGCAGAACGCCGAGCAGCGCCTGGCCGGGCTGGACACCTCCGAGGAGGCGCTGACCGAGCTGGCGCGGCGGCGCGAGGAGCTGGCCGGGCAGCTGGCCGAGCAGGCCAAGGCGATCACCGTGGAGCGCACGGCCGCCGCCGAGGACCTGGGCAAGGCGGTGACCGAGGAGCTGGGCGGCCTGGCCATGGCGCACGCCACGGTGGAGGTCGCGGTGCAGCCCAGGATCGCCGAGGACGGCGACCCGGTGGCGCTGGCCGTGGACGGGGTGGTGCTGCACGCGGGCCGCGACGGGGTCGACGACGTGGAGCTGCGGCTGATCGCGCACCCCGGGGCGCCCGCGCTGCCGGTCAACAAGGGCGCGTCCGGCGGTGAGCTGTCCCGCGTCATGCTGGCGCTGGAGGTGGTGCTCTCGCACGCCGACCCGGTGCCCACGCTGGTGTTCGACGAGGTCGACGCCGGGGTCGGCGGCCGGGCCGCGGTGGAGGTCGGCCGCAGGCTGGCCCGGTTGGCGCGCAGCCACCAGGTGATCGTGGTGACGCACCTGCCGCAGGTGGCCGCCTACGCGGACCGGCACCTGGTGGTCAACAAGACCGCTGAGGGCGGGCTGACCAGCAGCGGGGTCCGGCGGCTCGACGAGTCCGAGCGGGTCGTGGAGCTGGCCAGGATGCTGGCGGGACTGGACTTCACCTATACGGGCCGGGCGCATGCCGAGGAACTCCTCGACGCCGCCCGCTCCGACAAGAAGGCCGAGGAGCCGCCACGCAGGACCCGCCGCAAGAAGGCCGCGAACTAACCACGCCCTCACGCCGGTCCCATGTCCCGAAGGTGCCCTTCACGACGCCCAACGTCCCGAAGGCCACCTTCATGACGCCCACCCGACTCCCCAACCCGGCCCCGCGTCTTCGCGCCGGTCTCTGGACCGCAGGCTCATGATGATCACATCTGTCCAGTGATCATCATGAGACACAGCCACCCCCAGCCGACACCCCGAGCAGCAGCACACTCCGCACACCGTTCCGGGTCTTGCAACTCGTGTTCCGCATCTGGGCCTGAAACTCACCCATACCGGTTGACCTGCACCGACTCGTCCGGCGTGGCGGGCCGGTTGGTGCTTGTGGGTGAGTCACCATCGGTGACATGAAGCTCACCGGACTGCTTGCACGATCAAGCGAGACGCTGCCAGGGGTCACCGGTGTCGCCAGGGTTGACCGTCGCACCGGGGATCTGCTGCGCCGGGTCGGACCGGGAGACGTCGCCGTCCTCGATCAGCTCGACCTGGACCGGCGCACCGCCGAGGCGCTGATCGAGGCCGAGGTCGTCGGCGTGGTCAACGCCGCGCCCTCCATCTCCGGCCGGTTCCCGAACCTGGGGCCGGAGGCCCTGCTCCAGGCGGGCATTCCGCTGATCGACGACGTGGGCAACGGGGTGCTGCGCGCGGTCAAGGACGGTACGAAGCTGCGGCTGCACGAGGGCGTGGTCTACGCGGGCGAGCGCGAGATCGCGCGCGGGGTCGAGCAGACGCCGGAGTCCGTGGCCGACCAGCTCATCGAGGCCAAGGCGGGCATGTCCGCCCAGCTGGAGGCGTTCTCCGCCAACACGATCGAGTTCCTGCGGCGGGAGCGCACGCTGGTGCTGGACGGGCACGGGGTGCCCGAGCTGTACGTGCCGATGCGCGACCGGCAGGTGGTCGTGGTCGCTCCCGGCTACGGGCACGCCGACGACCTCAAGCGGCTCAAGCGCTTCATCCGCGAGTACCGGCCGGTGCTGGTCGGGGTGGACGCGGGCGCCGACACCCTGCGCGAGGCGGGCTTCAAACCGGACATCATCGTCGGCGACCCGGACGGCATCAGCACCGAGACCCTCAAGTCGGGGGCCGAGGTCGTGCTGCCCGCGCAGTCCGACGGGCACGCGCCGGGCCTGGACCGGATCCAGGACCTGGGCATCGGCGCGGTGACCTTCCCGGCCACGGCCAACGCCGAGGACCTGGCCCTGCTGCTGGCCGAGGCGCACGGGGCCAGCCTGGTGATCACCGTGGGCTTCCAGGCAACCCTGCGCGAGTTCCTCGACCGCGGGCGGTCCGGCTCCAACCCGTCCACCTTCCTGACCCGGCTCAAGCTGGGCAGCAAGCTGGTGGACGGGCAGGCGGTGGCCACCCTGTACCGCTCGCGGGTCTCCTTCGGCGCGGTGCTGCTGCTGGTGCTCGCCGTGGTGGCCGCCGTCGCGGTCGCCCTGCTCGTCTCCGATGTCGCCACCGCCTACCCGGCGCTGTTCAGCGACGCGTGGCACTCCTTCACCGCCTGGCTCGGGGGGCTGATCTCGTGATCTCACTGCGCAACCACGTCGTCTCGCTGGCCGCCGTGTTCCTGGCGCTCGCGCTGGGTGTCGTGCTCGGCTCCACCGCGATCAGCGGCCGCCTGCTGTCCGGGCTGTCCGACGACAAGTCCAACCTGGGCAAGCAGGTCACCGACCTGGAGGCCCAGCGCAACGCGTTGCAGGGCAAGCTGACCGACGCCGACCGGTTCGCCCTGAGCGTGGGGCCGCTGGCCGTGCGCGGGGCGCTGGAGGGCAAGTCCGTGGTGATGGTGACCACCGCTGACGTCAAGCCGGGGGACCGCGACGCGATGAACGGGCTGCTGCGCAGCGCGGGCGCCTCGATCACCGGTGAGCTGCAACTGACCGAGGCGTTCACCGACCCGACCAAGGCCGACCAGTTGCGCGGGCTGTGCGCGCGCATGCTGCCCGCCGGGGTGCAGTTGCCCACCGCCTCCGACCCGGGCACGCTGGCCGCCGGGCTGATCGGGCCGCTGCTGCTGCTCGACCGCGGCTCGGGCAAGCCGCAGGCCACCGCCGACGAGACCAGTGCCGCGCTGACCGGGCTGGCCGCGGGCGGCTACGTGCGGCAGGGCCCCGGCCTGCACCCGGCGCAGCTCGCGCTGGTGTTGACCGGCGGCACGCTCTCCGGTGACTCCGCCTCGGACCGCTCCGCGACCGTCGCGCGCTTCGCGGTGCAGTTGCAGCGGTCCGGTTCGGGCGCCGTGCTGGCCGGGCGCACCGGGTCGGCCGACGGCTCGGGCGCGCTGGCCGTGGTCCGCGCCGACGGCGGCGGCTCCGCGGCGCTGTCCACCGTGGACGACCTGGACCTCCCGGCCGGTCAGGTGGTCTCCGTGCTGGCGCTGCGCGAGCAGGCCCAGGGACGTTCCGGCCGGTACGGCACCGCGGTCAACGCCCAGGCACCGGCCCCGACTTCAGCCAACGGCTGAGGCAGGTGCTACCGTGAAATCCCGTGGATAGGCGGGCTGGTGCAAACCGCCTGCTGACACAAAGACCAATTTTGGCCATGGACCACGGGAGCCCTCCTTGGTGTTGCAAGCTCGCACGACCAAACACGTCTTCGTGACGGGGGGCGTGGCCTCCTCGCTCGGCAAGGGGCTCACCGCGTCCAGCCTGGGCCAGTTGCTGACCGCGCGGGGTCTGCGGGTCACGATGCAGAAGCTGGACCCCTACCTCAACGTGGACCCGGGCACGATGAACCCGTTCCAGCACGGCGAGGTGTTCGTCACCGAGGACGGGGCCGAGACCGACCTGGACATCGGCCACTACGAGCGCTTCCTGGACCGGGACCTGTCCGGTTCGGCGAACGTCACCACCGGCCAGGTGTACTCCGCGGTGATCGCCAAGGAACGGCGCGGGGAGTACCTGGGCGACACCGTGCAGGTCATCCCGCACATCACCGACGAGATCAAGTCGCGGATCCGCGCGATGGCCGAGGCCGGCGAGGACGGCCAGGCCCCCGACGTGGTGATCACCGAGGTCGGCGGCACCGTGGGCGACATCGAGTCGCTGCCCTTCCTGGAGGCCGCCCGCCAGGTCCGGCACGACGTGGGCCGGGACAACTGCTTCTTCCTGCACGTCTCGCTGGTGCCCTACCTGGCTCCCTCCGGCGAGCTGAAGACCAAGCCCACGCAGCACTCCGTGGCCGCGCTGCGCAACATCGGCATCCAGCCCGACGCCATCGTGTGCCGTGCCGACCGGGAGATCCCCGACGGGCTCAAGCGCAAGATCGCGCTGATGTGCGACGTGGACGTGGACGCCGTGGTGGCCGCCCCCGACGCGCCGTCCATCTACGACATCCCGAAGGTGCTGCACGCCGAGGGCCTGGACGCCTACGTGGTGCGGCGCCTCGACCTGCCGTTCCGGGACGTGTCCTGGACGATCTGGGGCGACCTGCTGGAGCGGGTGCACAACCCCTCGGAGACCGCGCGCATCGCGTTGGTCGGCAAGTACGTGGACCTGCCCGACGCCTACCTGTCGGTGACCGAGGCCCTGCGCGCGGGCGGGTTCGCCCACCGCGCCAAGGTCGAGGTCGTCTGGGTGCCCTCCGACGAGTGCGAGACCGAGTCCGGCGCGGCGCACGCACTGTCCGGTGTGGACGGTGTGCTGGTGCCGGGCGGCTTCGGCGTGCGCGGCATCGAGGGCAAGATCGGCGCCATCCGCTACGCCCGCACCCGGGGCATTCCCGCGCTGGGCCTGTGCCTTGGCCTGCAGTGCATGGTCATCGACGCCGCGCGGGGCCTGGCCAACATCGCCGACGCCAACTCCGCGGAGTTCGGTGAGCCGACCAACAACCCGGTGATCAGCACCATGGCCGACCAGACCGACGTGGTCGCGGGCGAGCGGGACATGGGCGGCACCATGCGGTTGGGCGCCTACCCGGCGAAGCTGATCCCCGGCTCGGTGGTGGCCAAGGCGTACGGGTCCACCGAGGTCTCCGAGCGGCACCGGCACCGCTACGAGGTCAACAACAGCTACCGGCCCAAGCTGAGCAAGGCGGGCCTGGTGTTCTCCGGCACCTCCCCGGACGGTCACCTGGTGGAGTTCGTGGAGCTGCCCGCCGACAAGCACCCGTTCTTCGTCGGCACCCAGGCGCACCCCGAGCTGAAGAGCCGCCCCACCCGCCCGCACCCGCTGTTCGCCGCCTTCGTGCGTGCCGCGCTGGACTACCGTGCCGCCGACCGGCTGCCGGTGGAGCTGGCCGAGCCCGCGGCGGTGAGCTCGTGAGCGAGCTTGCGAGCTCACCAATGGGCACAGGGCGATTTTCGGGCGCGGTGGCGACGAGCGTCAGCGAGGAGGCACCGTGACCGACGGGGTCGAGGGCCAGAACCACGAGTTCAGTGTGGTGTCCAGCAAGGACATCTACGCCGGCCGGGTGCTCGCACTGCGCTCGGACGAGGTCGCCATGCCGGGCGGGGTCACCGCCACCCGCGAGGTGCTGGAGCACTTCGGCGCGGTGGCCGTGCTCGCGCTCGACGAGGACGACCAGGTCACGATGATCCACCAGTACCGGCACCCGCTGGGGCACCGGATCTGGGAGCTGCCCGCCGGGTTGCTGGACGTGCCGGGGGAGGACGCCCTGGTGGCCGCCCAGCGCGAACTCGCCGAGGAGGTCGGCCTCGCGGCGACGGACTGGTCGGTGCTGGTCGACGTGGCCGCCTCGCCGGGGTTCACCGACGAGGTGGTCCGGGTCTACCAGGCGCGCGGGCTTTCCGCGGTGCACCGCGAGGTCCCGGTCGGTGACGAGGAGAGCGACCTGGTCGCCAGGAAGTTCCCGTTGGCCGAGGCGGTCCGCATGGCGCTGGCCGGTGAGGTCGTGAACTGCGCCTCCGTAGCGGGCATCCTGGCCGGTCACGCGGTGCTGACCGGCGCCGCGCAGGCCCGGCCCGCCGACGCGCCCTGGCGCGACCGCCCCACCCGGTTCCCCGCCCGCCGCTGACCAACCCCGGCGAGTCCCGCTCTCGGTAGCGCGAGTCCCGCTCTGTGGTGCGCGAGTCCCGTTCACCCGCGTGTGAGTCCCGTTCCGGCCCGACGGCTGGGCGGGATTCGCGCGCGTGAGAGCGGGATTCGGCTGCGGCTGAGCGGGACTCGCGCGGCTGTGGGCGGGATTCGCGTGTGTGTGGGCGGGACTCGCGGGTCAGCGCCAGGTCAGGACTCGGTTGCGGCCGGTGTGCTTGGCCTCGTACAGAGCGGTGTCGGCGGCGTGCAGCAGGCGGTCCACCACGGTGCCCGCCGCTGGGTACATGGCCACACCGATGGACACCGACAGGCCGGTGACGGTGCGCTGCCGGTCGCCCGTCGGCACCTGCACGACGAGCCCGGCCACGGCCTGGCGGATCCGCTCGGCGACAGCCACCACGGCGGCTTCGCCGATACCGGGCAGCAGCACGACGAACTCCTCGCCGCCGAAGCGGCCGACCGAGTCGTAGGCGCGCACGGCCCCGCTGATCGCCTCGGCCACGGCCTTGAGCGCGGCGTCCCCGGCGAGGTGCCCGTAGGTGTCGTTGACCCGCTTGAAGTGGTCCAGGTCCACCATCAACACGCCCGTGGGCTGGCGGGTGCGCTCGGCCCTGGCCAGCTCGGTGGTGGCCAGGGTGTGCCAGCCGACGGTGTTGAACAGGCCGGTCTTCTCATCGCGCGTCGCGGCGACCTCGAGCTGCTTGACCAGCACGCCCCGGTGCAGGATCAGCAGCGGTGGCACCACGAGCAGCACGAGCGCGGGCAGCGTGGCCATGGCCAGCGCGGTGAGCGTGCCCAGGCAGAGCGTGGCCAGCTCGACCAGGTTGTCGCCCCAGCCGCCGAACAGCTCGCGCACCGAGTGGCTGCTCAGGTTCAGCGCGCCAAGGATCACCACGGCGTTGACCACGAAGTACACCAGCCCGGTGAGCAGGATCGCGCCGACCCCGGCCCAGCCGCGGCCCAGCGCGTCGGCCATGCCGGACACACCGAGCGCGGTCAGCACGAGGTGTGCGGCGTAGCAGGTCAGCACGACGACCGAGCCGTTGACCACCGTGCGGAACGCGGGCACGCGGTGCAGCCGGTACCAGCTACGCACGGTCAGGTGCGCGTAGAGCACGGCGACCAGCGCCGTCACCAGCACCGGGGGCAGCAGCAGGACGCCCGCGAAGGTCCACACCGAGGTCATGTTGATGTGCGGCGTGCCGTTGACCCGCCGACGCACCCGCTCCACCTGGCGACCCAGTTCGGCCTGCACCACACCCAGCACCGCGAGCACACCCAGAAGGGCGAATTCGGAGGGTGACGGGGAACGGGCCAGCAGGATCGTGCCGATCAGCGCGACGGACTCCACGAGCAGGCAGTAGGCGATGAGCCGGGGTCGTTGGCGCCACAGGGTCCAGTCGCGCGGAGTGACGAGGACGTCACGGATCCGTACCGCTGATCTGGCGGTGGACCCGTTGTCCTCCATACTCATGCCGGGCGCTCCCTGCGTGGTGGCTGTGCCCCCACCAGCCAAGCACACCCGGCCGTCCAGGTCAGCCTCTGTGACCTGGATGAACCAGTGAGGGGAGGTGCGTCGCCATGAGCAACCGCGACAGCTGACCTCCCCGGTGTTCCCGCACAGCGGACGTGAGCCGGTGCCCGCCCCTCGGGTACCGGCTGGTCCGCGCGTGGTTGATCTCGCGGCTAGGCTACGGCCGAACCGCACCGGAAGGGGTGAACCGCCGCTGAGCGCACCGCCGACCGCCCCGGTCCCCGCAGCGCTGCGGGAGGCGATCGCGGGCTACCTGGACCACCTGGCGGTGGAGCGCGGCACCGCGCGCAACACCCTGGACTCCTACGCCCGCGACCTGCGGCGCTACAGCGTGCACCTGACCGGGCAGGGCGTCGCCGACCTGGCCGGGGTCAGCGAGCGGCACGTCACCTCCTTCCTGGCCGCCCTGCGCGAGGGCGACGTCGAGCACCCGCCGCTGGCGGCCTCCTCGGCGGCCCGCGCCGTGGTCGCCGTGCGCGGCCTGCACAAGTTCGCCCACCGCGAGGGCCTGTCCGGCGCGGACCCCGCGCGCGAGGTGCACCCGCCCGCACCGCCGCGGCGGCTGCCCAAGGCGCTGCCGGTGCAGGACGTGGTGCGGCTGCTGGAGGTTGGCGCCGGCGAGGACAACCGCTCGCTGCGGGCCACGGCATTGCTGGAACTGCTCTACTCCACTGGCGCGCGCATCTCCGAGGCCGTGGGCCTGGACCTGGACGACATCGACCGCACCGAGCGCACGGTCCGGTTGGACGGCAAGGGCGGCAAGCAGCGGCTGGTGCCCATCGGCCGTCCCGCCCTGGCCGCGCTGGACGCCTACCTGGTGCGGGCGCGGCCCGAACTGGCCAGGCACGGCAGGGGAACGCCCGCCGTGTTCCTCAACGCGCGCGGGGGACGGCTGTCCCGGCAGACCGCCTGGCAGACACTGAAGACCGCGGCCGACCGCGCCGGGCTGCACGCCGAGGTGTCCCCGCACACCCTGCGGCACTCCTTTGCCACCCACCTGTTGGAGGGCGGTGCGGACGTGCGCGTGGTACAGGAGTTGCTCGGCCACGCCTCGGTCACCACGACCCAGGTCTACACCCTGGTCACCGTCACCACATTGCGCGAGGTGTACGCCACGGCACACCCGCGAGCCCTGGGCTAGTTTAGGCCATTTGCAGCAATCTCCGCAGGTCACGCCCTTTCGGGTGTGCACGGCGAGGCGCGTTGCCGCGGGTCTTGACGCGCCATAGGCTGCCTGCAGGGGACGAGTAGGCACAAGGAGTCAGGTCACCATGTCGACACCGCAGCCTTACGAGGAGCGGCGACTTCCTGGTGCCCGGGTCGACCTGAGCCTGGCCCCGCACGCCCGTCCCGAGGACGACGGCGCCGATGTGGTGCCCGACGGGGAGATCGGCCCGACCGGCCGCCCGCAGCGGCACGTGCCCGAGCCCGCGCTGATCGGAACCCACGGCCCGGCCACGATCCTGGCCGTGTGCAACCAGAAGGGCGGGGTCGGCAAGACCACCTCCACGATCAACCTGGGTGCCGCGCTGACCGAGTACGGCCGCCGGGTGCTGCTGGTGGACTTCGACCCGCAGGGCGCGCTCTCGGTGGGCCTGGGCATCCAGCCGCACCAGCTGGACCGCACGATCTACAACGTGCTCATGGAGCGCGCGGTGGGCATCCAGGACGTGGTGATGCGCACCTGTGTGCCGGACATGGACCTGTTGCCCAGCAACATCGACCTGTCCGCCGCCGAGGTGCAGCTGGTCTCCGAGGTGGGCCGCGAACACACCCTGGTGCGCACCCTGAGACCGGTGATGGACCAGTACGACTACGTGCTGGTCGACTGCCAGCCCTCGCTGGGCCTGCTCACCGTCAACGCGCTGGCCGCGGCCGACGGTGTGCTGATCCCGCTGGAGTGCGAGTTCTTCAGCCTGCGCGGGGTCGCGCTGCTGATCGACACGATCGAGAAGGTCAAGGAGCGGTTGAACCCGAAACTGTCCATCACGGGCATCCTCGCCACCATGTACGACCCGCGCACCCTGCACTCCAGGGAGGTCATGGCGCGCGTGGTGGAGGCCTTCGGCGAGGTCGTCTTCGACACCGTGATCAACCGGACCGTGCGCTTCCCGGAGACCACCGTGGCCGGTGAGCCGATCACCACCTGGGCCCCGCGCTCCTCCGGGGCCAAGGCCTACCGCGCACTGGCCCGCGAGGTGATCGCCAGGTGACTCGGCGCGTCTCACTGCCCGGCGCCGCCGAGCTGTTCCGCTCGACCAGCGCGGTCTCCCCGTCACGGCCGGAACCGGCGCCCGTATCCTTGTCCGACCAACCCGTGGGAACCGGCCGTCGCAAGCACGACGCCAAGATCACGGTGTACCTGTCGGACGAGGAGCTGCTCGCCTTGGAACACGCCCGCCTGGCGCTGCGTGCCGCGCACGGCCTCGCCGTGGACCGCGGTCGCGTGGTGCGCGAGGCGATCGCCGCGGTGCTCGCCGACCTCGCCGACAACGGGGCGGACTCGGAGCTGGTCCGACGCCTGCGCGGGGGACCTGGTCGGTGACGGCCGAAGACCCGCTTGCGGGGTCGAGCGTCGGCACCGCGTCCGCTCCGGAGGTCCCCAGCGGCAGGTTCACGGTCCGGCTGTCGAACTTCGAGGGCCCCTTCGACCTGCTGTTGCAGCTGATCTCCCAGCACCAGCTGGACGTCACCGAGGTCGCGCTGCACCAGGTCACCGACGACTTCATCGCCCACCTCAAGACGATGGGCGAACAGTGGGACCTGGACGAGACCACCCAGTTCCTGGTGGTCGCGGCGACCCTGCTCGACCTCAAGGCGGCCCGGCTGCTGCCCGCGGGCGACGTGGAGGACGAGGACGACCTGGCCCTGCTGGAGGCCCGCGACCTGCTGTTCGCGCGGCTGTTGCAGTACCGGGCGTACAAGCAGGTGGCCGCGCTGTTCGGCGAGCTGGAGCAGGGCGCGCTGCGGCGCTACCCGCGTTCGGTCTCGCTGGAGGAGCGCTACACGGCGCTGCTGCCCGAGGTGATGCTGGGCATCAGCCCGGAGAAGTTCGCACTGCTGGCCGCCGCGGTGTTCCGGCCCAAGCCGCCGCCCACGGTCTCGCTCTCGCACCTGCACCTGAACCCGGTGTCGGTCCGCCAGACCGCCGCCGAGATCCGGGTGCAGCTGGCCGAGCGCGGCTCGATGACCTTCAGCGAGCTGGTCGCCGACTGCGAGCAGACCGTGGAGATCGTGGCCCGCTTCCTGGCGCTGCTGGAGCTGTACCGCGAGGCCGCGGTGCTGTTCGAGCAGTCCGAGGCGCTGGCCGAGCTGACCGTGCGCTGGGCGGGCGGCACCGTGGAGGAGGCCGCCGCGGCAGCCGAGCTGGACCGGGCGCTGGTCGACGAGGAGGAGTACGGGTGAGTGAGCCGGTTGTGGACGCCTTGGACGAGGAGTCCGAGGAGCCGGTGGGCACGGGGCTCGACCTCGCCGAGGAGCAGGTGCTCAACGGGGTGCTGGAGTCGGTGCTGCTCGTGGTGGACTCCCCGGTGGACGAGCAGACCCTCGCCGGGGTGCTGGACCTGCCAGTCAAGAAGGTCACGGCCGCGCTCAAGGCCCTGGCCCAGCGCTACACCGACACCGGCAGCGGCATCGACCTGCGCCGGGTTGGCGAGGGCTGGCGGTTCTACACCCGTGACCGGTTCGCACCGTACGTGGAGAAGCTGCTGCTCGACGGCCAGCGCGCCAAGCTGACCAGGGCCGCGCTGGAGTCGCTCGCGGTCATCGCGTACCGGCAGCCGGTGACCCGCGCCAGGGTCGCCGCGGTGCGTGGCGTGAACGTGGACGGCGTGATCCGGACCCTGGTCGCCAGGGGCCTGATCGAGGAGACCGGCACCGATTCCGACACTGGTGGCATCCTGTACCGGACCACCGAACTATTCCTGGAGCGGTTGGGGCTGTCCTCGCTGAAGGACCTGCCGCCGATCGCTCCGCTGCTGCCCGAAGTGGATGCGATCGACGATGTCGTCTGACCCCCGTAGGAACCCCGCCGCCGACGAGGGCGTGCGCTTGCAGAAGGTGCTGGCCCAGGCCGGTATCGCCTCGCGCCGCGCCTCCGAGGAGCTGATCGCCGAGGGGCGGGTCAGCGTGGACGGCGAGGTGGTGCGCGAGCAGGGCAGGCGCGTCAACCCCGACACCGCCGTGATCCACGTGGACGGCAGCCGGGTCGTGGTCCGCGACGACGTGCTGCACCTGCTGCTGAACAAGCCGCGTGGGGTGCACTCCACCATGTCCGACGAGATGGGCAGGCCCTGCGTCGGCGACTACGTCAAGGAGCGCACCGAGACCGGCGGCACCCGGCTGTTCCACGTGGGCAGGCTGGACGCCGACACCGAGGGCCTGCTGCTGCTCACCAACGACGGGGAGCTCGCCCACCGGCTGATGCACCCCTCGTACAACGTGCTCAAGACCTACCTCGCCGAGGTGCCCGGTCCGGTGGCCAAGGACGTCGGCAAGCGGCTCAAGGCCGGGATCGAGCTGGAGGACGGCCCGATCAAGGTGGACGCCTTCCGCCTGGTCGACGCCATGCCCGGCAAGGCGCTGGTCGAGGTCGTCGTGCACGAGGGCCGCAAGCACGTGGTGCGGCGCCTGCTGGAGGAGGTCGGCTACCCGGTGCAGCGCCTGGTCCGCACCGAGCTGGCCGGGGTGCAGCTGGGCAACCAGCGGCCCGGGTCCCTGCGCAAGCTCAACCGCAACGAGGTCGCGCTGCTCTACAAGGCCGTGGGGCTCTAGGTCCCAGCGGTGCCGTGAAGGTGCCGTTCACGGCGTTCAACGCCATGAACGGCACCTTCATGACGTTGTGGGGCGCTATGGCTTCAGTGACGATCGAACCTGGCGGGGCGTAGGTCGTTTCTGTCACGAAGGTGCCCTTCATGACGCGGCGGCGCGGGGACTGAGCGGGCTCGTCGGGCCGGGGGCCCATGTCGCGAAGGTGCCGTTCACGGCGTTGCGGGCCGCCTGGTCCGGTACGGCAAAAACCCCCTGGTCGGGCCACATTTTTCATGGTCGAAGTGCTAAGATAGAACACGTGATCGAACCTACCGTGATCGGTCCCGCGCCCTCTCCGAAGCCCTGGCCCGTCACCGGGGTGACAGCCTGCTGATGTCCTCGGCCGCCGAGGGGTAGCGCACGGTGAGGTCCGCCGGGTCGGCGAACCGGACCACGTCCTCGGTGTAGGGCGGCGCCATGAAGGTGCCGAGCAGGCTCCAGGGGCCCGCGGTCTCGGTGGCCTGCCACACCCCTGCGGGCACCACTACCTGTGGGCGCTGGCCGGAGGCGAGGTCGATGCCCAGCACCGGCCGCTCCACCCGTCCGTCGGGGTGCAGCAGCAGCATTCGTGCCGGCGCACCCGCGTGGTAGCTGAACACCTCCGGGTGGTCCAGCCGGTGCAGTGCCGAGAACTCCGGCTGCGCCAGCAGGTAGTAGATGGCGGTGCCCTGCTCGGTCCGCCAGGTCTGCGCCCAGTGGCCGCCCTCGGTGGGTAGTGGTTGCAGGCCAAGGGTCTTCGCGATCTGCGCTGCGTCCGCGTGCATGGGGCCTACCATGCCGCACGCGCCGAGACGCCGCCGTCGACCACCAGGTTCTGACCGGTGATCCAACTCGCCCTGGGTGAGGCGAGGAAGGCGCACGCCTCGCCCACGTCCCGCGGGCTGCCCAGCCGGGTCAGCGGGGCGCTGCGCCGCCACCGGTCCACGCCCTCGGGCCACTGCTGCTCGATGCCCGGCCGCGCGATCAGCCCGGGGGACACGGCGTTCACCCGGATGCGCATCGGCCCGTACTCCACCGCGGCGGCCTTGGTGTGCGCGAGCACCGCCGCCTTGGACGCCGCGTAGTGCGCGTGGCCCACGGCCGGGCTGGTGCCCTCGATGGACGCGATGGAGATGATCGAGCCGCCGCCCAGTGGGCCCATGAGGCGAGCGGCGGCGCTGCTGGCCAGGAACGTCGTGTCCGCGTTGCCCGCGAACACTTCCCGCCACTGCGGCAGGGTCAGTTCGGGCAGTGCCGTCACGGGCTGGACCCCGGCGTTGTTCACCAGCACGTCCAGTCGCCCGAACGCCTCGACGGCCGCGTGCAGCACGCCCTCGACCTGCCCGGGCTCGCGCAGGTCGCCCATCGCCGCCACGCCGCCGACCTCGGCCGCCAGCGCCTCGGCCGCCTCCGCGCTGTCCCTGTGGTGCACCACGACCCGCGCGCCCCGCGCGGCCAGCACCCGCGCGATGCCCGCGCCGACCGTGCCCGTCGCGCCGGTCACCACGGCGACCGCGCCGTCCAGTTCAGCCATGACCATCCCTTCTCTTGACGTCACTCGACCACAGGGTCGATAGTGGTGCTCCGCCGCCTCAGTAAGGAAAGTTTCTTAATTGAGTGAGGTGGACATGCGTCGCAAGCTATCCCTGTCTCTGGCTGTCGTGCTGTCCGTGCTGTGCGCCATCGGTGGTTCCCTGCTCGGTGCCTCGGCGGTGGCCGCACCCTCGGCGCCCGCCGCGATCACCGCCGGTCCCAGTGCCGCCGACCTGCTCGCCAAGGTCACCAACTGCACCCAGATCTCCAAGGGCAAGTACCAGACCGATGAGGAGACCTCGGCCACGATCCCGGTGTGCGGCAAGAACGGCGCCGTGTTCTGGAAGGCCGACATGGACATCGACTGCGACGGCCAGCGCACCACGCAGTGCAACGAGAAGACCGACTGCTGCTTCCAGGCGGACACGGCGTTCCACCAGTCCGACGGCAAGCCGCTGATCGCCTCGAAGCTGCCCTACGTCGTGGTGCCCAGCCCCAGTTCGATCTGGGACTACCGCACCCGCAACATCAAGGGCGGCACGATCGTCGCGGTGATCTACAACAACAAGGTCAGCTACGCCGTGGTCGGGGACACCGGCCCCAACAAGATCATCGGTGAGGCCTCCTACGCCACCGCGGTGAGCCTGGGCATCAACCCGGACCCGAAGAACGGCGGCACCGACTCCGGGGTCACCTACATCGTGCTGGAGGGTGCGGTGGCCTCGCCGATCGAGAGCCACGACTCGGCCGTGTCGAAGGGGGAAGCGGCCGCGCAGAAGTTCATCAGCAACAACTGACCCGCCGCGTGCCCTTTGGGGACGGGCGAGGACCGTCCCCAAAGGGCACGCGTGACCGGGTTGTCGGGGGCCGTGCGGCGCCGAGATAGTCGAGGCATGTCTCGCAGCCTGTCAGTCCTGTTCGCTGCCGTGATCTGCGTGCTGGGCGGGAGCACCGCGCACGCCGCCGCGGCACCACCCACCGCTGCCCAGCTGCTGGCCAAGGTCACCGGCTGCAACCAGGTCTCACACGGCAAGTACCGCAAGGACGAGAGCTCCGGATCGGCCACCGTCGCCGTGTGTGGCAAGAAGGGCGGTGTGTTCTGGAAGGCCGACATGGACATCGACTGCGACGGCCAGCCCAGCACGCACTGCAGCCGCTCCACCGACCCCGACTTCCAGGCCGAGACCGCCTTCAACGACTCGCACGGCAAGGCGCTCAGGGCGGAAACCCTGCCGTACGTGGTGGTTCCCGGTGTCAGCTCGATCTGGAACTACCGCGACAGCGGCATCCGGGGCGGCACCGTGGTCGCCGTCATCTACGACAACAAGCTGACCTACGCCGTGGTCGGCGACGTCGGCCCGGCCAAGGCCATCGGTGAGGCCTCCTACGCCACCGCGAAGTCCCTGGGCATCGACCCGAACCCGCGTACCGGCGGGGTCGACTCCGGGGTCACCTACATCGCGCTGACCGGTGCCCTCGCCTCGCCGATCGAGAGCCACGACTCGGCCGTGGCCAAGGGACAGGCCGCCGCGGCAAGGTTCCTCACCGAGAACTGAGCGCTGGTAACGTCCGAGTGGTGTTTCACCTGGACCACATGTGCCTGGGCGTGTCCGACCTGGCCGACGGGGTGCGCCGGTTCCGCGAGGAGACCGGGCTCGGGGTCTACGAGGGCGGGGTGTTCCCCGAGGCCGGGCTCGGCGTGTGGATCGTGCCGCTCGGTGGCGAGGTGTACGCCGAGATCGAGGGCGTGGCGGACCCCGGCCGCGCCGCGCGGGGCGCCGGCGCGTGGATCAGCCGGGCCACCGGCGACGGGCGGGACCGCTGGATGTTCTGGTGCCTGCGCGCCGACACGCTGGAGGAACTCCAGGAGGTCGCCGAACGGCTCGGCGGCCAGGTCAGCTCGATACCCGGCCGGGTGCAGCCCGACGGCACCCGACGAGTGATCACCTCCGCGCCGGGGATCGACCAGAGTTGGCGGCACGGCCTGCCCAACTGGTACTACCGCGCGGACCCGGCGAGCAATCCCGCGCGCGGTGCGGTCACTGGCGGGCGCATCGCCCAGGGCGTCACCTGGCTGGAGGTCGGCGGGGACGAGACGGTGCTGCGCAAGCACCTCGGCGCGGAGACCTTCGACCGGTTGCCGCTGCGCGTGGTGCCGGGAGAGCCGGGACTGCACGCGGTGGCGGTGCGCACGGCTGAGGGCGAGGAGGTCGTGCTGCGGCGGCCCCCGGCGGGTCCGGCCAACTTCTGAGCCCCCGCTCGGCGGGATTCGGCTGCGCCAGAGCGGGATTCGGCTGCGCCAGAGTGGGACTCGCGTGCGGCTGAGCGGGACTCGCGCTCCGGAGGGCGGGACTCAGGCGGGGCGGTAGCCGGGGATGTCCTCGACGCGGTGGTAGACGGGGATGCCGCGCTCGCGGGCGATGGCCACGTCCTGGTCGGCGCCGGTGGACTCGCCGGGCAGGCGCAGTACCGCCGTGCAGTGCTGGAGCAGCCGTTCGGCGGTGGGGTACATGATCTCGCGCGCGACCGGGTCGGCCGGGCCGGTGCCGCCCGCGCCGCGCAGCACGGGCAGGGCCACCCACTCGCCGATCATCGGCACGTGCCCGGCGCGGAAGATCGGCCAGGCGGCCTCCTCCAGCGCGGCGAGGTTGCGGGCCAACAGTTCCGGGTCGTCCCCGGTGCCGGAGCGGTAGGGACCGGCGATCAGGATCAGTTCTGGTTTGTTCACGGTTCCGCACGTTAGTCTGCATGAATCGGATAGAACAAGGAGAAACGTGAATGTTGGCGGCACAGCGACGAGACCTGCTACTTGACAGATTGCGTCAAGATGGGCGGATCATCGCCAAGGACCTGGCGGCCGAGCTGGGCCTGTCCGAGGACAGCATCCGCCGCGACCTGCGCGAGCTGGCGGCGGCGGGCCTGTGCCAGCGGGTGTACGGCGGGGCACTGCCGGTGTCCCCGGCCATCGCCGACCACGCGACCCGCACGGAGGTCGAGGTCCCGGCCAAGCAGCGGGTCGCGGCCAGGGCCGCCGCGCTGATCGAACCCGGCTGCACGGTGGTCCTGGACGGGGGCACGACCGCGCTCGCGGTGGCACGGCAGGTGCCGATCGACCACCCGGCCACGGTCGTGACGCACAGCCCGACCGTGGCGGTGGCCTTCGTGGACCACCCTCGGATCGAGGTGTTCCTGCTCGGCGGGCGGCTGTTCAAGCACTCGCTGGTGACCTGCGGGGCGGCGGCCGTGGAGGCGGCGCAGGGCCTGAACGCCGACCTGTTCCTGCTGGGGGTGACGGGGGTCCACCCCGAGGCCGGGCTGACCACCGGGGACGCCGACGAGGCGGCGATGAAGCGCGCCCTGGCCAGGCACGCGGCCGACACCTACGTGCTGGCCAGCGCGGAGAAGATCGGTGCCGCCTCGCGGTTCTCGGTGCTGCCGGTGACGGAGGTGGCGGGGGTCATCACCGACGTGGGCCCGCAGGACCCGACGGTGCGGCGGCTCACCGAGCGGGGAGTGCCGATCCTGCACGCGCCCTGACCGGGATCAGCGCGCACATCGCCAGCGAGAGCCCGCTGGCCAGCCCGCCCAGCGCGAACGCCGCCACGTAGCCGGACTCCCCGTACGACCCGGCCGAGGCCAGTGCGGTGCACACGGTGCCGCCGATGCTGCCGCCGACGATGCGCGAGATGGTGAGCATGCTCGTCGCCACACCGGTCTGCCCGACGTCCACCGAGGACATGACCCCGGCGTACAGCGCGGTGGACACCAGGGCGCTGCCGGTGCCGATCAGCCCGGTGGCCAGGTACACGTGCCAGGGCGCGGTGTGCAGGAACACCAGCGCGAGGAACCCGCAGCCCATCACCGCCGAGCCGGTCGCGACGATCGGGCGGTGCCCCGTCGCGCGGATCACCCGCCCGGCGAGCGGACTGGCCACGAGCGAACCCACCGCGCCGGGCAGCAGGTACAGGCTGACCTCGGTCACCGTGGCGCCCAGCCCGATGCCGGTGGCCGGGTCCTGGGCCACCATGTTGATCAGCGCGAGCACCGCACCCGTCGCGCCGAACCCTCCTGCCAGCGCCACCACGCAGCTGGTCCACAACTCGCGCCGCCGCATCATACGCATGTCCACGAGCGGGTTCGCGGCACGCAGCTCCACGCGGATCCACAGCGGCAGCAACACGAGCAGCGCGAGGTAGGACACCAGCCCCAGGCCCAGCACGGCGATCAGCAGCGCGCTCAGGAACAGCGCGCCGCCAAGCCAGTCCACACGGGACGGTGTGCGTCCTGGCGGGAAGCCGGGCATGATCCGCCACACCACGAGCAGACCGGCCAGCATCGGCACCAGCGGCAGGCCGAAAACCCCGTGGTAGGACAGGCTTTCCACGATCGGACCGGCAAGCATCTGGCCGAAGGTCGTGGCCACCAGGCTCACCGCGGTGATCACGCCGACCGCGAGTGGGATCCGCTCGGTGGGCAACTGGTCGCGGGTCGCGGCGAAGCACAGCGGGATCATCCCGGCGCCCGCGCCCTGCAACAGTTGCCCGAGCAGCATCACCGGCAGCGAGTTCGCCACCGAGGACACGGCCGCACCGGCGCAGGCGATCCCCAGCACCCACAACAGGATTCGCCTGCGGTCGGCCACCTCGGTCAGCTTGCCCACGATCGGCAGGGCCACCGAGGCCGACACGAGCAGCACCACCAGCAGCAGGCTGCCCGCCTGCGCGGTCAGCCCCAACCGTGCCTGGATGAGCGGGATCGAGGGCACGACCATGCCCTCCAGCAACGAGTACCCCGTCAGCGCCGTGGTCATCGCCACCACGACGATCCCGCCCCGAGCGTGATCGGCTCCCATGCGGCCGACTATCCGCGTGCCCGCCGCCAGCCGGTTCCGCGCGCAGGAGGAAAGCCCCGCCCGCTATTCCTCCGGAACGAGGTTGCCCAGCACGGCGCGGATCTCGGCCACCAGCGGCTCGGTGGCCGGTACCAGCGGCCCGCGCACCGGACCGGCAGGCAGCCCGAGCAGGCCCAACGCCGCCTTGACCGCCACCGCGCCCGGCTCCCTGGTCATGATCGCGCTGAACACCGGCAGCAGCGCCTGGTGCCTGCGTAGGGCCTCGTCGTTGTCGCCCTTGTCGTACGCGTCCAGCATCGCGCGGATCTCGTTGCCCACCACGTGCCCCACGGTGCTGATCGCGCCGACCCCGCCGACCGCGCGCAGCGGCAGGATCAGCTCGTCGTTGCCGCTGTAGTAGCTCAGCCCGCTCTCCGCGATCACCCGTGAGCTGGCCAGCAGGTCCACCTTGCAGTCCTTGACGCCCACGATGCGTGGGTGCTCGGCCAGCCGCAGCAGGGTGTCGGTCTCGATCGCGGTCGCGGTGCGGCCGGGGATGTCGTAGAGCAGCGCGGGCAGCCCCGTGGCGTCCACTGTGGACGTGAAGTGCGCCAGCAGCCCCTCCTGGGTCGGCTTGCTGTAGTACGGGGTGACCACGAGCAGTCCGTGCGCCCCCGCCGACTCCGCCGCGCGGGCCAGTTCCACGGTGTGCCGGGTGGAGTTCGTGCCGACCCCGGCCAGCACCTGCGCGCGGTCGCCCACGGCCTCGACGGTGGCCCGCAGCACGGCGGCCTTCTCCGCGTCGCTGGTGGTCGGCGCCTCGCCGGTGGTGCCGTTGACCACCAGCCCGTCGCAGCCGCCCCGGTCCACCAGGTGCTCGGCGAGCAGGCGCACGCCGTCCAGGTCGACCTCGCCGTGGCGGTCGAACGGGGTGATCATCGCGACGAGGACACGACCGAACGGGCTCATGCTGGTGAGCCTGCCCGGAGGCATCGCAAAGATCCAGTTAGATGTTCTGAGTTAAAGGTTAAGCTGGACTTCGTGTTGGATGTACGACGTCTCCGCCTGCTGCACGCGCTGTCCGTGCACGGCACCGTCACGGCCGCCGCCGAGGCCCTGCACGTGACCAGCCCGGCGGTGTCCCAGCAGCTGGCGGCCCTGGAGCGCGAGGCTGGCGTGACCCTGGTGGAGCGCGAGGGCCGCCGCCTCACCCTGACCAGGGCGGGGCAGGTACTCGTCGCGCACACCCAGCTGGTGCTCGACCAGCTCGCGGCGGCCGAGGCCGACCTGGCCGGGCTGCGCGCGCGAGTCGCGGGATCGGTGCGGGTGGGCGCGTTCGTCACGGCCGCGGCCCGCCTGGTCCCGCCCGCGGTGCGCTCACTGCGCGCCAGCTACGGCGAGGCCGTGGACGTGGTGGTGCACGAGATGGAGCCGGAGGAGTCGCTGCCCGCGCTGCGCCGGGGCGAGATCGACCTCGCGCTGGTGCACGCCTACGACCTGATGCCGCGCGACGTGCCGCCCTCCTGCGAGGTGCACGAACTGCTCACCGAGCAGGTCTACGTGGCGATGCCCACCGACGACCCGCTGGCCGCGCGGGAGCAGGTGGAGCTCGCCGAGCTGGCCGACCGGAAGTGGATCATGCCGAGGACCGACGCGTCCTGCCACGAGATGGCGCAGCGCGCCTGCGGGTCGGCCGGGTTCGTGCCGAGCCCGCAGGCGTACTGCGACGACTTCGGGGTGATGGCGGGACTGGTGGACGCCGGGCTGGGCGTGGCACTGGTGCCCGCGCTGGCCGCCCGCAGGGTGCCCGAGGGCGTGCTGCTCAAGCCGATGGCCCGCCCGGTCCGCCGGGTGGTCAGCGCCGTACTGCGCACCAGGACCGAGGCCCACCCCGCCGTTCGCGTTGTGCTGGAACGGCTTGCCGCGGCCTCAGGCGGTGACCAGTGACACCCCGTAGACCGACAGGATCGGGTTCACCGGCTGGAACCAGGTCTGCCCGCCGGAGGAGCAGTTGCCCCAGCCACCCGAGGTCACGCCCTGGGCCTGGTCCCCGGTGATGAACGAGCCGCCGGAGTCACCCGGCTCGGCGCACACGCTGGTGCCGGTCAGCCCGTGCACCGCGCCCTGCGAGTAGTTCACCGTCTCGTTCTGGTTCTGCACCGTGCCGCAGTGCCAGTGCGTGGTCGAGCCGGAACGGCACACCGAGGTGCCCGACGGGGCCACCCAGGAGCCGCGCACCAGCGCGTCGCTGACCGTGCCCCAGCCCAGCACGACCGGCGCGTTCCACCAGCCGTTCTCGGTGCGGATGAAGGAGTAGTCGTTGCCGGGGAAGGTGGAACCGGCGAAGCGGCCCATGAACGAGTTGTCCCAGCCGACCACCGTGCTGCCCGGCGAGCCGCAGTGCCCGGCGCTGACGAAGCCGCCATGCACGGAGAACCCGATGGAGCAGCGCGTGTTGCCGTTGATGTAGTACGGGTCCCCGCCGACCGTGCCCGCCGAGAACACCTGCGGCCGCGAGTTCTGGTTCTGCTCCACGACAACCGGTCCGGCCTGCTCCGCCGTCGCGAGGAACTGCCGCACCGCGCTGTCCTCGCTGTTGGTGGTGACCACCACGGTGTTGCGCCGCGGGTCGACCCGCCAGCTGCTGACCCCGGCGGGCGCCCGCACCTTGTCCAGCTTCTCCTTGGTGGCGTTGAGCTTGCTCATGCTGTTGGCCACCTTCGTGACCCGCGCGCCGGTGGCCTCGACCGCCGCCGTCCGGCCGGTGTCGGTCACCGCCACGGTCAGCTTGCCGCTGGCCGCGTCGTACCAGGACCCGGCGAAGGCGTCCCCGGCGGCCTTCTCCGCCTGCGGCGCGGTTCTGACCGCCGCCGACTCCTGCACCACTCGTGCCTGCACCTGTTGCGCGGTCAGGCCGAAGTCGCGCTGCATGGCGCTGATCAGCTCGGGAGAGGCCAGCGCGGGTGCCACGCCCAGACCGGCGCACGCGGTCGCGGCCAGCAGGGTGGTGAGTCCTAATCTGATGGTTCTCACAGGGTTCCTCCTCGCAGGGTGTTCGTGCCGCTCCCGAAGCTGTGCGGGGTTCCGGAGGGCAACGTGACGGTGCCGGTCGTGCCCGGCGGCGCGGTGACGGTCAGGGTGAACCCGTCGGAGTCGGTGTGCCAGCTCACGGTGAGCGGCCCGTGCGGGGTGGGCACCTGCCCTCGGGCCCAGGTCACGCCCCCACCCGGGTGCGGGGCCACCGACCAGGTGGCGAATCCCGGGGAGGTCGGGCGCACGCCGAGCAGGTCGTTGGTGAGCGCGGGCAGCACCCCGGTGGACCAGCCGTGCGCCAGTGAGGTGTAGGCGCCCTCGTAAGGCGAACCGCCCGCGCCGATGCCCTCCCAGTCGGTGCTGCCCATCCAGCCGTACAGCCGTTTGATCTCCTCGGCCGCGGAATCCGCCTGCCCGGTAAGGAAACGGGCCTCGATCTCGGGGTAGGAGGTGAAGGCGTAGACGCGCTGCGAGCCGTCGCCGACGAGCGTGTCGTCGTCCATGAACGCGTTGCCCCACGGCCGCGCGGTCCTGGCGGTGAGCAGGTCGAGCGCCGACCTCGCCCGTGCCGGATCGGCCACCCCGCTGGTGATCGCCAGCGCGTTGCCGTCCTGCCCGTGCCGCAGCGGTCCCGTAGATGAGTCCACATAGGACTTGTTCGCCGGGTCCCACAGGTAGGTGTTGATCGCCGCCGACACCGTGTCCGCCCTGTGCTGCCAACGGGTCTGGTCCTCGGCGTGACCCAGCACACCCGCGAGCCGCGCCGCGTCCCGCAGCGCCTGCACGTAGAGCGCGTTGTAGTAGGTGACCTCGCCGGTCCTGGGCAGGAACGCGTAGTCCCCGTAGCCCTCCGGCCTGGCCAGCAGCCCGCGCGCGTTCGTCGTCGACTGGTACCAGTTGTCCAGCAGCCGCACCAGGTTCGGGTAGTACGTGGCGCCGTAGCCGGTGTCCCCGGTGTAGAGCACGTAGTCCCAGCTGGCGGTCGTCCACCACAGCGGGTACTCGAACAGCGGGAGCGTGTAGTTGTTGATCGACGCGGGCGGGATCCAGCCGTCCGCCCGCTGGTGCTCGGCCAGGTCGGCGAGCACGTTCCGGGCCGCGAGCTTGACCTCGTGCGTCAAGTACGCGGTGCGCCCGGACACCGCGAGGTCGCCCACGTACGGGTCCCGGTCGCGCTTGGCCCCGTCGTGCAGCACCAGCTTGCCGCGCAGGGACGGGCTGTCGGCGCCACGCGGGTCCACGTCGGCGGGGCGGAACGTGTCGGTGCACAGCTCGTTGGTGTAGGAGGCGTTGTACCAGAACTGGTTCAGCTGCTGATCCGAGGACTCGAACCAGCCGGTGTAGGTCTCGGGCGTGCCCAGGAACGGCGCGAAGTCCAGCGAGACCGAGCTGATCGCCAGCTCACCCCGGTCCGTGCTGATCTTCAGGTACCGGAAGCCGTGCAGCTCGTTGTCCGACCAGGTTCCCGGCCCGGTCACCGAGTGCGTGTCCACGCCGGGTCCGCCGGAGAAGTCCGAGCGCGCGAAGTCGGAGCGATCGGTCAGGTACTGCGTGCTCTCCGCGAACGCCAGCCGCGCCGTCGGCGCCCCGCTTGCCGCGGAGAACGCCAACTTCGCATAGCCCGCAACAACTTTCCCGAAGTCCAGCACGATGCTCGGCGGATCGGCCGCCAGGCCCGGCAGCACCTCGTTGACACGCGTGAAGATCCCGCGCCCGCCGTCGTTGTCCCGGGTCACGGTGATCCGAACCTGTGTGGTGCTCACCGCCCGCGCGAACGGCACCCTGCGCCGGACCTGCTCGTTGCCGGTCACAGCGGCGGTCTGTCGCCAGGCGGTACCGTCCCAGGTCTCGACGGTGAAATCCCTTGGTGCGCCGTCACTGTTGGACACCAGCGTGATGCCCGGCAGGCTCACCTGGCTCGGCGCGGTGATGGTCAGCGCGTCCGGGTAGGCGTTCTCGGTGTCGTCGTTCCAGAACGAATCCGAATCCCCGTCAACAGCGTTGGCGGGGGAGTAGTCGCGCGGGTTGGGCGCGTGCGTCGAACTGGCGGCCGCGGTCGTGCCGCGCGGCCACACCGGGTCGGCGGCCTTGCGTAGCACCGTCGTGCCGCCACTCGTGCTGACATCGCCAGTGGTGGAGATCGTCGCTACCGGGTGCACGTCCCGGCTGCCCGGAGCGATCACGTAGCGCTGCCAGGACGGGACCTGGCCCTGTGCGGGAACGGCGGTGGCCACCAGTAGTACGGCCACGGCGAGCAGGGGGGTTCGCACGCGGACCTCCAGGCTGTGAGATCGCTCTCACAGTAGGAAGCGCCCCCACTACTGGCAACAAATCCGCACGAACTTGCCCTGTTTTGTCGGTCCTGCGTTCATCCGACCACGAGCGCCGGATGGCGCGGGTCGTCCGCCCTGACCACGATGTCGGCCGCGGAAAGCGGGTCCACCTGCTCGGCGTAGCGCTCGTGCGCGGCCAGCGTCCAGTGCGACTCCGGCTCGGTCCGCCTGCGCAGCGCGGCAGGGGACAGGTGCAGGTGCACCGTCAGGTCGAAGGGCAGCCAGCGGCCCAGCAGCAGCGTGCCGTCCACCACGACCACCCCGCCTTCCGGCACCGGCACGTACGCCGCGCGGCTGGCCCGGTCGGTCTCCGCGTTCCACAACGTCGGCAGCACCTCGCCGCTGCCCGCTTGCTCCAGCGGGTCAAGTACCTCGCGTGCCAGCCCGTCCATGTCGACCCAGTCCTCGTAGTACGAGTCGGGATCGGTCCGCCCCCGCTCGAAGCGCAACGAGGCGGGCCGCAGGAAGTCCCGTGCCGACACGCGCTGCACCGCGCGGCCCCGCAGCCGCAGCGGATCCACCAGCCCGTCCGCCAGGGCCTCGGGCCGTGCCGCGGGCGCGCCGTCCACGAGCACGCGCAGCCGCGAACCCGGTGCTGTGTCGGCGATCCGATCGGCCAGGACCTCGACCAGCGCCTCCGGGGTCAGCGGCCGGACCGCCGTCACGGTTCCTCGACCGCGACCGGGCGCGGGCCCACGCCCGCCGACAGCACCGCGCTGTTGGGCAGCCGCACCAGCCCCGTGTCGGTCTCCACCACCACGTAGACCAGACCCATCTCCAGCACCACACCCTCGTGCGGGCCGCCCAGCGCACCCGAGTGCACGATGATCGCCTCGCCGATGGTGAACGGCCGCGAGATCAGCAGCACCAGCCCCGCGAACAGGTTGCCCAGCGCCTGCTGGCACGCGATGCCCAGCACCACACCGGTCAGCGCCCCGCCGACCAGCAGTTGACCCAGCCCCACGTGCAACATGCCCAGCGCGATCACCGCGCCGAACAGGTAGCCCACGATCGAGATCGCCAGCCGCACCATGCCCGCGTGGCTGACCCCGATCCGGTCCTGTGTGCGCCGCACCACCAGGTTGCCCAGGCTGCGCACCGCCACCACCGAGGTCGCCAGGAACAGCAGCACCCCGACGATCGCCACGACCTTCTCCCAGGCCATCGCGCTGTCGTTGAACTTGCCGAACACCTCGGTCGCCACCACCACGGCGCAGGCCAGCGTGCCCGCTGCCAGACTCCGCTTGGCATCGGCTGACCAGCGAGGACGGGTCATCGCTACTCCCTTCTGCTGTCGCACCGCCGACTCTAGAGATCGTCTCCGGTGGGGCGGGGAGCGGGGAGCGGGGCACCGGCGGCGCGAGCCGCGGCACCGTCGTGAAGGGCACCTTCGGGACGGTGCCGCCGTGGGCCGGGCAGCGTCGCCGATGTCATGAAGGTGCCGTTCAGGACGTTCAGCGTCGTGAAGGGCACCTTTGGGACGTTCAGGCGGCGGGGCGGGGCCTGTGCGCGTCTATCCCGGCTGCGGCACCTTCGGGACGGTGCCGCCGTGGGCCGGGCAGCGTCGCCGATGTCATGAAGGTGCCGTTCAGGACGTTCAGCGTCGTGAAGGGCACCTTTGGGACGTGCTGGGGTGGGGTGGCGGCTCGGCACCGGGTGCCGTGAAGGTGCCGTTCGGGACGTTCAGCGTCGTGAAGGGCACCTTTGGGACGTTCAGGCGGCGGGGCGGGGGAGCGGTCGGGGGTGCCGTGAAGGTGGCTTTCACTGCGCCCAACGCAGTGAAAGCCACCTTCACGGCACACGCACACCTGGGCTCGTTCAGGACCACTGTTGCACCCGGCGCACAGCTGGGTTGAGTACTGTGCGCTGGACGCAGCAGTGGTGGGAAAATAGCGTTGGAACATGCTCATCAGCAGCAATCAACGGGGATCGACGGTCACGGTGCTGGACGACGAGTTGACCGAGGTGGCACGCCTGGCGCTACCGGCGCAGCCGCACGTGCTGGTGCACGATGAGTCGCGGGACCGGCTGTACGCGACGGTCACCTACCGGAACGGGTTCTACGACAAGCACGGGGACCTCGGGCACGAGATCGTGGTGATCGACCCCGGCACGTGGGAGATCACCGAGGTGGTGGACATCGCGCCCTACGCGGGGCCGCACGACCTGGCGCTGGACGGGGACCGGCTGCACGTGGTGTGCGAGTCGCACGGCGGCTGCCTGCTCACGCTGGACCTGAACACCTGGCAGCCCCTGGGCCACGTGCCGACGGGCACGGCGGGGCCGCACTGGCTGGCGCTGACCGGGGACCGGACGAAGGCGTACACGGGCAACAAGGAGGCGGGCTTCGTCTCGGTGCTGGACCTGGTGGACCGGCGCATGGCGGGGCGGATCGCGATGCCGACCGGCTCGGAGGACCTGGAGGTGCGCGGCGACCTGCTCTACGCGGCGGATCGGGCGCGGGCCCTGCTGCACGTGGTCGACACGGGCTCGGACGAGAAGGTCGGCGAGGTCGAGTTGCCGGGCAACCCGCTCCGGGTGCACGTGCTGGCCGACGGCCGGGTGGCGGTGTCCCACTTCCACGCGCACTGGGACTCCGACGAGTCGAGCCCGGATTCGGTCAGCATCGTGGACGTCGAACAGGGCAAGGTGGTCGAGCAGGTCCAGGTGGGGGCTGGGCCGTTGGGCATGACCTCGGCCGGTGCCGACCTGTACGTGAACAACGCGAAGGACGGCACGATGACGGTGATCGACGTCAGGGACTGGCAGGTGCGCGCCACCGTGCCGATGGACGGCGGCGCGCACGAGATCGTCTACCTGGAGCGGTAGGCGAGCACGGCCGCGGCGAGGTCTTCGACGGCGGTGCCCGCGGACTTGAACAGGGTGAGTTCCGCCGGGCTCGTGCGGCCGAGGTGCGCGGCGGTGCACAGGGCGGTGAGGTCGGCGCGGATGTCGGCCAGGCGCAGGGTGCCGTTGGCCAGGGGCTGGCTCAGGTCCCCGGACTCCTCGCAGGCGCCGAAGGTGTCGACGAACACCGAGCTGCGGGCGATGGCCGCGTCGTCGGTCTCGCGCATGTCCGGGCGGAAGCTGCCGATCAGGTCGAGGTGCACGCCCGGCCGCAGCCACTGGCCGAGCACGACCGGCTCGGTGGCCAGCGTGGCGCAGCTGACCACGTCGGCGGCGGCCACCGCGGCGGGCAGGTCGGTGACGACCTCCCCGCCGACCCGCTCGGCCAGTGCCGCGGCGTTGGCGGCGGTGCGCGAGTGCACCAGCACGCGGTCGATCGGCCGCACCGCGCGGTACGCGGCGGGCAGCATGGCGGCCACGGTGCCGCTGCCGATGATCAGCAGGGTGCGCGCGTCGGCGCGGGCGAGGAAGTCCGCGGCCAGCGCGGAGGCCGCCGCGGTCCGCCTGCTGGTGATCGTCGTTCCGTCCAGGTGCGCGAGCGGCTGCCCGGTGTGGTTGTCGAACAGCGTGTAGGTGGCCGCGACGGCGGGCCGCTGGTCCGGGTACACCGTGGCGATCTTGACCCCGCTGTGCTCGGGGCCGAAGGCAGGCATGATCAACATGGTGGAGCCGCCGTCCGGGCCGACCCGGTGCTGCTGCCGTTCGGGCACGGTCACCGCGGACTGGAAACCGGCTCGCAGCGCGGGAACCAGGCGGTCGAACGGCAACAGCTCGGCGGTGCGCTCCGCCCCGATCGTGATCATGTCACGAGCAAACCACAGGCGCGGAGAGTTCAGCAGAGCGTTGGGCTGCGGTGATGAGCTCCAGCGTGGCAGTGGCCGACTCGGGGGTGACGGGCACCTCGCCGATTCCGCGCACGGCATCGCGCATCTGCGCGTAGAACCGCGGGTACGCCCCGGCGTGCGAGGTGATCGTGCGCAGGTCCCCGTCCACTCCGAGCTTGCCGGACAGCTCCGCGGGCTCCACGCCCCAGCCGGGCTCGGTGGGTCGGTGACCCGCCTTGAGTGCGGCCTCCTGGCCGTCCAGCCCGTACTTGGTGAAGGCCGCCCTGTCGCCGAGCACGCGCATGCGCGGTCCGCCCTGCGCGGTGAGCGAGCCCATCCACAGGTGTGAGCGCACCCCGTTGGCGTGGGTCAGCGCGACGAAGGCGTCGTCGTCGACCTGCACGCCCTCGCGGCGGCGGTCCAGCTCGGCGTACACCACGCGGACCGGGCCGAACAGTTGCAGCGCCTGGTCGATCAGGTGCGCGCCGAGGTCGAACAGCACACCCCCGGCCTCCTCGGGGTCGCCGAGCTCACGCCAGCCGGTCTTCGGCTTGGGCACCCAGCGCTCGAACCGGGACTCGAACCGGGTCACGGTGCCCAGTTCGCCCGCGTCGATCAACCCGCGCACGGTCAGGAAGTCGTTGTCCCACCGGCGGTTCTGGAACACCGCGAGCGGCAGGCCGAGCTTGGCGGCGTGCTCGGTCAGCTCGCGGGCCTGCTCCACGGTCGGGGCGAACGGCTTGTCCACCACCACCGGCAGCCCTGCGGCCAGCGCGGCCTTGGCCAGCGGCACGTGGGTGCGGTTCGGGGTGGCCACGACGACCAGGTCCAGTTCCCCCGCACGGGCCCACAGGGCCTCGGCCTCGTCCAGGGCGAGGGCGCCGGGGTGCTCGGCGGCCAGCTTCTCCCGGCGCGCGGGGCTGGCGGTGACCACCGCGGACAGCCGCAGGCCAGGCGTGGCGGCGATGAGCGGGGCGTGGAACACGGCACCGGCGATGCCGTAGCCCAGGAGGCCGACCCTGAGATCCGTGCTTGCGTTCATGCCCCGAGTTAATCAACACTGTTGCGTAAATGCAAAGCACCGGAGTGAACCTCGACCGACTGCGTGGTCACAACGACGCGCTGGTACTGGACCTCGTGCGCACGCAGGAAGGCCTGAGCAGGGTGGACCTGGCCGCGCGCACCGGGCTGACGGCCCAGGCGGTGTCCAAGATCGTGGCCAGGCTGATCGAGCACGGGCTGCTCGCCGAATCGGGGCAGGCCGCGCCCACCGTGGGCAAGCCGCGCACCCTGCTGCGCGTGGTCGCCGACGCGCGCTGGTCAGTGGGCGTGCACCTGGACCGCGACGAACTGCGCGTGGTGCTGGCCGACCTCACCGGGACAGTGGTGCGCGAGCGGCGCGTGCCGGGACCGGTGGCGGACGTGGCGTGGATCGCGGCGCCGGTGGCCGAACTGCTCGCGGGGGTCGACCCGGCGAGGGTGATCGGCATCGGCGTGGGCTGCCCGGGGCCGCTGGACCACCGCACGGGCGTGGTGCACGCGGCCACCCGGCTGCCCGGCTGGCACGGCGTACCGCTGCGCGAGCAGTTGGCGCAGGTCACCGGCCTGCCGGTGATCGTGGACAAGGACACCAACGCGGCCGTGCTGGCCGAGCGCTGGTGGCAGCGCGAGCGGTTCACGCACGCGGCACTGGTGTACGTGGGCACCGGTATCGGTGCCGGGCTGGTGCTCGACGGGCAGGTGCACCGCGGGGCACGCACCAACGCGGGGGAGTTCGGCCACACCACGGTCCAGGCGGACGGCCCGCTCTGCCCGTGCGGGCGGCGTGGCTGCGTGGAGGTGCTGTGCGGGCCCGCCGCCGTGGTCGGCGCCGGACCGGACGTGCTGGCCCGCTTCGCCGCGCTCGACCCCGCTGACCAGCGGATCCGCCGTGCCTCGCGGCTGCTCGGCACGGCGGTGCTGGACCTGGTGAACCTGCTCGACCTGGACCACGTAGTGCTTGGTGGACGAGCGGCCGCGCCCTACCTGGCCGAGGTGGAGCGGGCCGTGCGGGACGCGGGGGTGAGCGTTGCGCTCAGCGAGCTGGGGCCAGGGTCGGTCGCGGCCGGGGCGGCGACGCTACCGCTGGCCGCGTACCACCCGGCGAGCGCCGTGCCCTCGGCTCCACACCGCTGATCCGCGGGGCCTGCGAGCTCAGCTGCCAGCGGTGCGGCAGCCACAGCGGGTGGCTGACCAGGTCGTCGCGCTGGAAGCCGCACTGCCACTGGGTGAACGAAGGCCGGTCCAGGGCCTTGTCCCACTGCGTGGCCTGGGCCAGCAGCAGGTTCACCACCGCCATCGCGCGGTTGCGGTCACCGGCCGCCACGATCGAGCCGTCGGTCTGGATCCACGCCGTGCCGTGCGCGGGCTCGCGCTTGGCGCAGCAGCCGTTGGCCGGGTCGAACTCCGGGTCGTCCAGCTCCGCGCGGGTGATCCGGGCGTCCCGTGCCGCGAGGAAGAACCAGAGGTCCTGGTAGCTCTGCTCGGACAGGCCCAGGTGGCCGCCGGGCAGCCGGAAGCTGATCGGGCCGGGCACCAGGTGCGTCGGGTCGTGCCGGAACAGGGCGTCCGGGCGCAGCGGGCCGCTGGCGGGCGGGAAGTCCGTCCACAGCACCGGCCGGGCGTGCGGGCCCGCGGCCCTCTTGCGCACCGCCAGCACCGGGTGCATGCCGCCGTGCGCCACCGGGGCGTAGATCACGCCGTCCGGGGCGAGCTGGTCCAGCCAGTGCGGGGAGATGCCCGCGACCCCGGCGGTGACCACGATTCTGTCGTAGGGGCCTCCCGACGGGTCGCCGAGGTAGGCGTCCTCGCCGGAGACGGTCACGGCCTGGTCCTCGTCGTAGGGACGATCACCGAGTGCCACCTGGAGCACCCGCTGGCCAGGCCGGATGTCCACCGCGTCCACGAGGGCGGCGGTGGCCGGAGAAGCAGTCATCTGGTGTTTGATCATTAGAGGCGTACCCCCGAGTGGGTTCCCACCCACACAGTGTGCCAGACGCGCCAATACCCGCGAGTCGACCTTGACCACCAACCGAGCGGATAAGCCGTGAACAACGGCCGTCACGCGGTTTAATGATACCGCCCGCCGCTTCCTCCCCCTTGGCGGCCGGGCGGTAGGACCGGAGCCCCCGCCCACACCCCCGGGACGGGGGCTCCGGGTCCGCCGCGCGGTGTCACGAAAGTGCCGTTGCGGACATCTGGTGTCGCGAACGGCACGTTCATGACACCGCTCACCCCGTCAGCAGGGTGGTCAGCACGGTGGTGAAGGCGAGGTGGGCCTGGGCGGCGCTCTGGCCGCCGTGCAGGATCCGGGTCAGCGTGCCCGCGCGCAGGGCCAGCAGGAAGGTCGCGAGCTGCTTGGGCGGCAGCCCGGCCAGCGCGGAACCGGGGGGCACGACGCGGGCCAGCAGTTCGGCGAAGGCGGTGGACGCGTCCTCGTCGTGCTTGTCCAGCCGGGCGACCAGCTCGGGGTTGCGCCGGGCGTGCATCCGGAACTCCAGGATGACGGCGCTCAGCGCGCTGTCCTCCTCGTTGAGCTCCAGCAGCTCCCTGGCCAGTGACGTGGGCGCGAGGTCGGTGGCGGCCAGCGCCTCCAGCCGTTCGCGGCGATCGGTGGCGTACTGGTCGAACACCTCGACGACCAGTTCGTCCTTGCTGCCGTAGTTCGAGTAGAACGCACCGCGGGTGTAACCCGCTCGGGCGCAGATCTCATCGATCGAGGAGGCCGCGTAACCACGCTCCGCAAGCACCTCGACGGCTGCACGGAGCAAACGGGCCTTCGTGTGCACCCGTTTGCGCGGGGCTACGCCGTTGGGGTGGCTGACGTCACTGTCAGAACCGGCCATGGTGATCACGATACAGCCTTACACTCAGTACGTCGGTGTATCGAGTGCATTGATGTATCGAAACCGGAGGGGATTGGCCGTGCCCGCGAGGAATCAGCCAACTCGGATAGTCGTCCTCGGAGGCGGCTACGTGGGGCTCTACACCGCGCTGCGCCTGCAGAAGAAGCTGCGCGCGAACGAGGCGTCCGTCACCATCGTGGACCCGCAGCCCCACATGACCTACCAGCCGTTCCTGCCCGAGGCCGCCGCTGGCGCCATCGAGCCCAGGCACGTGACGGTCCCGCTGCGCAAGACCCTGGACCGCTGCCACGTGCGCACCGCGCGTGTCACCTCCGTGGATCCCGACGCGAAGCTGGTCACCATCGAGACCGATGGCGGCTCCACCGAGCAGCTCGGCTACGACATGCTGGTCGTGGCCCTTGGCGCGGTGACCCGGCTGCTGCCGATCCCGGGCCTCGCCGAGCACGGCATCGGCCTGAAGACCATCGGCGAGGCCGTCTACCTGCGCAACCACGTGCTGTCGCGGATGGACCTGGCCGCCAGCACCAACGACCCCGAGCTGCGCCGCAAGCTGCTGACCTTCACGGTCATGGGCGGCGGGTTCGCCGGTGTCGAGGCGCTGGGCGAGCTGGAGGACATGACCCGCGCCGCGCTGAAGTACTACCCGACCATCAAGCCCGAGGACGTGCGCTGGGTGCTGGTCGAGGCCGCCTCGCGCATCCTGCCCGAGGTGCGCGAGAGCCTGGGCGTCTACACCGTGGACAAGCTGCGGGCCCGCGGCATCGAGGTCTTCCTCGACACCCGCGCGGAGAGCGTGCAGGGCGGCGTGGTCAAGCTGTCCGACGGCAGCGAGTTCGCCAGCGACACGATCATCTGGACCGCGGGCGTCACCGCGAACCCGGTGCTGGCCAAGTCGGGCCTGCCGCTGGACCAGCGCCGTCGCGTGGTGGCCAACGCCGCCATGCAGGTGGAGGGCCAGGAGGGCGTGGTGTGGGCCGCGGGCGACTGCGCCGCCGTGCCGGACCTGTCGCGCACCGACGACGACCCGAACGCCACCTGCCCGCCCAACGCCCAGCACGCGGTGCGGCAGGCCAAGCACCTGGCCGCCAACATCCTGGCCGTGCTGCGCGGCAAGCCCGCCACCGTCTACGTGCACAAGAACGTGGGCGCGGTGGCCAGCCTGGGCCTGCACAAGGGCGTGGCCGACGTCTACAACACCAAGGCCAAGGGCTACCTCGCGTGGGCCATGCACCGCGCCTACCACGTCGCCAAGATGCCGACCTTCAACCGCAAGGTCCGAATCCTGTTCGACTGGGTCGGCAGCGGCCTGCTCGGCCGCGAGGCCGTGTCCATGGTGCACGTGGCCGAGCCGCGCGCCACCGACGCCGCCGAGGTGCAGAACATGCTGCCCCGCAAGGCGTTCGCCGACCAGAACAGCTGAGGACGCACACTGCGCCGGGTACCCGCCGGGTACCCGGCGCAGCTGTGTGCTCAGGTCCTCGGTGAGACCTGCGCGGTCAGGTCGTCGAAGTCCAGGTGCCCGGTGTAGCGGTGGATCCGCTTGGCCTCGATCTCCTCCACCCCGCGCACCGCGACCGGGTAGGCCACCCCGTCCGGCACGGTGAACCTCGTGCGCCGCCAGCCGTTCCAGGTCACGTAGTCCCCGTACACCGAGTAGTTCCGGCCGTTCGCGTCGCTGATCAGCACGGCCAGCCAGCCGCCCCTGCCGTCCCCGTTGACCGACATCTCGAACCCGTGTGCCCGCCCGGGAACCGGGATCGGAGCGGGCGCGGTCGCCACCCCGGTGCGGGTCTGCTCGGAAGCGGTGAAGTCCACCGACATGCCCAGCGCGTTGCCGTGCCGCCCCGGCACGCTGGCCAGCGAGCCCGAGCCCCGCGCGCTGCCGAACTTCCACGACCCCGCGTCCTCGAACCCGGTGACCGGCTCCGACTCCAGGCCGACGGCTACCGGGAAGGTCGTGACCCGGTCGCCGACCTGTGCCGTGACCGTGGTGAACGCCTTGTCCGCCAACGCCTTCACCGCGAACGAGCCGTCCGCGCGCGGGGTGATCCGGATCAGGTCCCGGTCGTAGTCCAGTCGAACGTCGCACGGGTCGACCGCCGAGGACTCGCCCGCGGCGTCGTAGCCAGTGACCGTGAACCCGGCGGGCCGCCCACCGGTGAGGTCCACCTGCGGCACGGCGATGCGGGTCAGCGCGGGCAGCACCCGCACCGAGCCGCTGCCACGCACGCCGCGCGAGGTCACCGAGACCTGGGCCGTGCCAGGCGATCCGCCCGTCAGCACCCCGTCCTGGTCCGCGCCCGTCCAGCGCAGCGCCCCGGTGCGGGCCGGGCCGTAGGTCTCGTCGTACCCAGTCGCGGTGAGCCTGCGGTGCAGACCGGTGAACACGGCGGGCACCTTGCCAAGCCGGATGCCGGTGAGGTGCCCGCTGCCCGGCGCGGAGAACAGCCCGATCCCGTTGCCCACCGGGCGTTCCACCCCGTCGGAGGGCACGTTGCGCACGCTGGTCGAGGTGCCGCCCGCGTCGCGGCTGATCAGCTCGCTGGAGCCGCCGCCGTCCACGACCACCGCCTCGTAGGCCCCGCGCTGCTGCATCCACCTGGCCAGTTGCCGCTCGGTGACGCCCTTGCTGACCGCCGACCGGCCGTCGATCACGACCAGCATCATGTGCTTGCCGTCCTGGGAGAAGCCGATGGCCGTCTCCGGGTTGACCGAGGTGTCGTCCAGGGTCTGGTCCGCCACTCCCGCCCGCACGAGCACGTCGCGGGCGCCCATCAGCGTGTCGAACCGGTGGTCCGGCTCGGTGCGCGGCGCGTAGCTGACCCCGACCGGCGCCCCGACCGGCAGCGCCGCGAGCAGGTCGGCCTCGCTGCCGGTGCCCGCCAGCACGAAGCCGTCCCCGGGGATCCGGTCCGCGCCGTGCCGGACCACCCGCCCGCCGGAGACCGTGACCTCGTGCGTCCTCGGTGAGCCGAGGAACGCCCGCGAGGCGGTGCCCCACAGCGGGGTGAACACCCCGAGACCCGCGCCGGCGGGCACCTGCACCTGGTTGAGGCCGTCGAGCCGGTACTTTCCGCCGGGCAGCACGACCTGGCCGTCCAGGTAGGCCTCCACGATGCGGCCCACCCTGCCCGCGTCCACCCCGACCGCGTGGTGCCAGGGCGAGGGGTCGGTCTGCGGGCCCTTGCGCAGCGTGCCGCCCTGGACCTCGATGCCCAGGGTGGACCCGGTGTTGTTGATGTCGAAGAAGTCCCCGTTGACGGCGGCGATCGCGTGCTGGGCGGTCGCCATCTCGGTGACGGTCTGGGCCTGGCCCACCACCGGCGGGGTCAGCAGGCCCACCGACAGTCGCGGATCGCCCAGGTCCGCGTCGAGCACGTTGCCGCGCAACGGGATGCCCTCGAAGGTCTGGCTGAAGTCGGTCAGCGTGGTGCCGGGGCCGACCGGCTCGCTGTCCTGGCTGTCCGCGGCGGCGGGCGGTGCCGCCCCCGCCGGACTGGTCCAGCCGAGGCCGACGGTCGCCACCAGCATTGATGTCACGGTCACCAGTGCAAGCCTGCGCATCACGACCTCCGAGGATCCGCTCCGGACGTGGCCGCCGCGTGGCGCCGAGTTGACAATTTGCCGACTAGATGTGGATGCTGCAAGTAGTTCACCGATTCAGCCCAGTGGCGCGTCACGCTCCGCGCAGTGCGGGTAGAATCGGCTGAGCCGATCGGCGGCGCGGCGATCGGCCGGTAATGATGTACCCCCGGTTTTAAGGATGGCTTCCGAATGCCCTCAACTCCTGTCGTCGTCGAGCAGTGGCTCTCCCTGTCACGCCCGGCGTTGCTGGAGAAGGTCCGCCAGGTCGTCAAGCGGCGCGAGGTCGAGGTGTGGGCCGCGGTACGCGGGCACTCCGTGCTGGCCGCCCAGGTGCGTGGCGCGCTGTCGGCGCTCAAGGCCGAGGTGCGTGGCACCCGCGACGAGGGCATGTGGGGCATGTGGATCGAGCAGGCCAGGCAGGCCCTCGGCCAGACCGAGTCCGCGCCCGCACCGCAGCCCGCGGCCGCGGCCGAGGAGCCCGCGCGGGAGGCGGAGAGCAAGGAGGAGCCGGAGCCGGAGATCACGCTGGCACCGGAGCAGCCCAGCCGTCCCAAGGCCGCCTCCACCGTGCCCCCGGTGATGTTCCAGGCGCCCGGCAGCTGATCTGGTCAGTTCCCAGCCCGTTTCCAGCTTGCTCCCAGGTGGCCTCGCGATCCTGCGAAGGTGAGTACTGATCTGCTGACGGTGCCCGCCACCGCACCGGTCGTCACCGAGCAACCCGCCCGGCCGCGGTGGTCGCGCCCGGCGCTGGCCGCCGTGCTGGTCCTCGCCGCGGGGCTCTACACCTGGGCGCTGTCCATCAACGGCTACGCCAACACCTTCTACGCCGCCGCCGTGCTCGGTGAGACGCAGAGCTGGAAGGCGTTCTTCTTCGGCGCGCTGGACGCCGGGTCGGCGGTCACGGTGGACAAGCCGCCGCTGGCGCTGTGGGTACAGGCCCTGTCGGCGCGCGCTTTCGGCTTCAACTCGTGGAGCCTGCTGCTGCCGCAAGCCGTTGCGGGCGTGCTCACCGTGGCGGTGCTGCACCTAGTGGTGCGCCGCACCTATGGGCACCTGGCCGCGATCATCGCCGCACTGGTTTTCACCCTGACGCCCATCACCGTGGCGATCACCCGGCACAACAACCCCGACACCCTGCTGGTGCTGCTGCTCGTGCTCGCCGCGTGGGCCTGCTCCAACGCCGTGCGCTCCGGGCGGTGGCTGCCCATGGTGTGGTGTGCCCTGGCCGTCGGGCTCGCGTTCAACACCAAGATGTTGCAGGCCTACCTCGTGCTGCCCGCCTTCGGCCTGGCCTACCTGGTCGCGGCGCCGAACCGGTTGCGCAGCCGGATCGCCGGGCTGGGCATCGCATCCGCCGTGCTGCTCGCGGTCAGCGCCAGCTGGATGCTCGTGGTCGACGCCATTCCCGCCGCCGACCGCCCGTACATCGACGGCAGCCTGGACAACACCGTCAGCGACCTCGTGTTCGGCTACAACGGACTCGGGCGTGTGCTGGGGCAGACCGGGTTCGCCTCGCCGGGGCTGATGGGTGGCGGCGGTGGCCGGATGCCGAACTTCCCGGCCGGGGCGATGCCGCGCGGCGGCGGGGGATTCGGCGGCGACCAGTCCGGGCTCGGCAGGCTGTTCAGCTCCCAGGTGGGCAGCCAGATCTCCTGGCTGCTGCCGCTCGCCGCGATCGGCGGGCTGGTCGCGCTGGCCCTGGCGTGGCGGGCTCGACGCACCGACCAGCGTCGCGCCGGTCTGATCATCTGGGGCGGCTGGCTGCTCACCACCTTCGTGGTCTTCAGCTTCGCCCAGGGCATCTGGCACCCGTACTACACGACCGCCCTCGCCCCGGAGCTCGCCGCCGTGGTCGGCATCGGACTGGTCGCGCTGATCCGCTTGTACCGCACGGCAACCCCGTGGGCCCTGCTGCTCCCCGTCGCGTTGGGGATCACCGGCTTCTGGGGTGTGGCGCTGCTGGACCGCAACACCTCGTTCGTGCCCTGGCTCGTGCCGGTGGTGGCCATGACCACCAGCGCCGTGGTGGTGGCCCTGGTCCTCGGATTGATCATCCCCGCGGTGACCCCCGTTGTGCGCCAACGCATCCTCGCCGCCTCCGTGGTCGCCGGGCTGCTCGCCGTGCTGGCCGGTCCCTCCGCCTACGCCGCGTCCACTGTGGACACACCTGTGTCGTCCACCTTCCCCGCGGCCGGTCCCGCCGGCGCCGGGTTCGGCGGGTTCGGGCAGGGCTCGTCGGGGCTGCCCACGGCCCTGGCGAACTACCTGGTCGCCAACCAGGGCAAGGCAACGTGGATCGTCGCGATGGTCGGGTCGGCGGCCGCCTCGCCGGTGATCCTGCAGACCGGCAAGCCGGTGATCGCCATCGGCGGTTACAACGGCAACGTGCCGGTACCGACCGCCGCGCAGATGAGCTCGCTCGTGGCCAGCGGCCAACTGCGCTTCCTGCTGGACAGCAACACCGAGGTCCGGTCCGTCAGCGGGGACCCGGTCCAGGCGTTCGTGCCGGAGGCCGTGCAGTGGGCCCGCACCCACTGCAAGGTCGTGACCCCCTCGGCCTACGGCTCCGCCCCGACCGGATCCACCCTCTACGACTGCTCCTGACCAACCCCGCGTGTCGGCGCTCCGTCCCCCGCGTGTCGGCGCCTCCCGTACGGTGTGTGGCGCGCGCCCGTCCGATGTGCCGGCGAGTCCCGCCCACTGGTGCGCGAGTCTCGTTCTGGGGTGCGCCAGTCCCGTCCACCGGTGCGTGAGTCCCGTTCGCTGGTGCGCGAGTCCCGCCCCGCCGACGTCCCGAAGGTGCCTTTGGCGACGCTGGGCGCCTGCCACGACCGCCGCGAAGGTGGCTTTCACTGCGTTGGACGCAGCGAATGGTCCTTTCGCAGCGCGTCTCGGCGGTGCCAGGAAGGTGCCCTTCGCGACGGTGAACGACCCGAACGGCACGCGGCACGGCGGCACAGGCCCAGAGCGGGCTCGCCGGGCCACGCGCCCACGTCCCGAAAGTGCCCTTCACGACGCTGGACGTCCCAAAGGGCACCTTCACGGCACCCGGTGCTGAGCCGCCACCCCACCCCAGCACGTCACGAAGGTGCCCTTCACAGCACCCAACGCCCTGAACGGCACCTTCATGACATCGCGGCGGGCGGGGTCGGCCCGGACGCACGTGAGCCCCGCCAACGGCTGAGCGGGACTCACGTGCGTCAGAGCGGGACTCGCGTGTGGCTGGGCGGGACTCGTGGGTCAGGGGCGGGTGGGGGAGCTCAGGGTGAGCTTGATCGTGTTGTCCGGGCCGGGGACCAGTGCGTTGATCAGGAGCCCGGCGAGGCCGCAGTTGGCGAACTGCCCCACCGAGTAGGTGCCGAGCAGGTCGCCGCCCTTGAGGATGTTGAAGCCGGGGCCGGAGACCAGGTCGATCGTGTCGGGCTCGGCGCTGGCGCAGTTGTCGCCGATCGGGATGGGCAGCCCGGCCACCGACATGGTCTTCAGGTGCATGCGCATGGTGGAGTGGCTGGTGACCACGCCCTTGTCGAGTTTGCCGGTGGTCTGCCCGATCGACTCCAGCTCCACGGTGGAGCTGACGGGCAGGATGCCGAACTGCTTGTAGGACAGCGTGGCTGGCGGCAGTTGCAGGTCGGCGGTGATCTCCCCGGTGCCGGGCACCAGGTGCGAGATGAGCTTGCCGGTGCCCAGGGTCATCGTCGCGTCGATCTTCTTCAGGTACGTGGTGCCGTCGATCTTGAAGTTGACGTTGATCGTGGTGGGCGGCGCCTGCGGATCGGCGCTTGCCACGCCCGCACCGACCATCGCGACCGCGAGCGCGGCGGCGAGCACGCCGGTCATTCTCCTGAGCGGTTCGCGCATGAGGAGCACCTCTCTCGTGACTTCGGATTCAGTTGGGCAGGCCCAGCAGGCGGCTCACGGACGGTGTGCCGGTGGCACCCGAGCGGGCCAGGTCCCACGGCAGCGGGGCACCGGGCGTGGCCGCGGGCGGAACGCCGCCGCCGTACGGCGCGTTCTGCGAGCCACGCACCCCGGTCGCGCTGCCCGCGGGCAGCGTGCACGCCGCCTGGGTGTTCAGCGTCCCGGGTGAGGTGTCCAACCCGTTGCGGTAGGTCGTGCCCCCGTAGCCCGTGGTGCAGGGCAGCGGGTCGAAGAAGGTCAGCTCCAGCGCGAGGTTCGCCCCGTTCTGCGTGATCACCTTGCTGCCGGTGTCGATCGCCCTCGGCATGGACACCAGCAGCTGCTCCAGCCCGTTCTGCCTGATGCGCATGACGTTCGCGGTGGTGAGCAGGTTCGCGAACAGCACGCCCATGTTCGGGTCCAGGTCGCGCACCAGCGCGCGGGTCTGTGCCGCGGCGTCGGTACCGGCGCTGATCAACCGGCGCAGGTCGGGGTCGGACTGCTTGAACTGCGCGGACAGCAGCGCGGCGTTGTCCGCGAAGGTCCTGAGCGCATCGCCCTCGGCCTGCTGGGTGTGCAGCACGGTCTGGCTGTCGGTGATCAGCTGCTGGGTCTGCGGCACGTGCTGTGCCGCGACCTGAACGAAGGAACTGCCGTTGTCCAGCAAGGCTTGTAGGTTCGGGCCCGCGCCCTGCATCGCCGTGCCCAGTTCGTCCACCACGGTGCGCAGCGACTCGGTGGGCACCGAGGAGGCGAGCCGGTCCACGCTGGTGAGCAGGTCCTGCACGGCCAGCGGGATCTTCGTGTCCTCGACCGGGATCACCGAGCCGTCACCGAGGAACGGCCCCTTCGTGGTGTCCGGGCGCAGGTCCACGTACTGCTCGCCGACCGCCGACCGGTTGGCCACCACGGCCTTGGATCCGACGGGGATGTGCGGGGCGGAGTTGTCGATGTCCAACTGCACGTCCACGCCCTGGTCGGTCAGGGCCAGCGCGCCGACCCGGCCGACCGACACGCCCCGGTAGGTGACCTCGGCGTTGGTGAAGATGCCGCCGGAACCGTTGAGCTGCATCGTGACCACGTAGTAGCCGCGCAGCCCGACCAACCGGCCCAGCTTGGCGTAGTTGAGCCCGACGTAGACCACCACGAGCAGGCCGATCACCAGGAAGGCCAGTACGCGCAGGCGAATTCCCCTGGTGAGCATCAGCGAGCACTCCCGTCGAACAGCAGCTTGGGCCCGACCGGCGGGTTGACGACCGTGCCGGGCACCGCGGTCACCGACAGGTAGACGTTGAGGTAGTCGCCCTTGATCGCGTCCAACGCGGCGTCGGTGAACGGGTAGGTCACCAGCAACTCCAGGGACTCCGGCAGGTTCTTGCCCGCGGCGGCCAGCTGGTTCAGTGTTGGTTGCAGCGCCTTGAGATCGGCCACCATGTCGTCCTTGCTGCGGTTGATGGTGTCGGTGGCCACCCCGGACAGGTGGTCGATCGACCGCAACATCGTGACCAGCGATTCCCGTTGCTCGGACAGGACTTTCATGCCGGGGGTCAGGTTGTCCAGCACCCCGCCGACCTGGTCCTTGCGCTGGTCCAGGGTCGCCGACAGGCGGTTGACGCCGTCCAGCGCACTGGTGATGTCCTGGCGGTGCGCGTCCAAATTGGACACCAGCGTGTTCAGGTTGCCCACCAGGGAGCGGACCTGGGACTCGTTGCCCACCACGGCCTTGTTCAGCTCGCGGTTGATGTCCTGGATCTGCGCGATGCCGCCCCCGTTGAGCACCAGGGACAGCGCGCCGAACACCTCCTCCACCTGCGGGTTGCGGTTGGTCCTGGTCAGCGGGATCACCGCCCCGTCGGCCAGCGAGCCCTGCGCGTTGTCCCGCGGTGCGGCCAGTTCCACGTACTTCTCGCCGAGCAGGCTGGACTGCCGCAGCCAGGCCACGGCGTTGGCGGGCAGGTGCACGTCCCCGTTCACGCTCAGGCCCACCTGGGCGGACCAGCCGTTGTCCGGCAAGGTGATCGTGTCCACCCGGCCCACCGCGACGTTGTTCACCTTGACCGCCGCCTGCGGCACCAGGTCCAGCACATCGTGGAACTGCGCGGTGATCCGGTACGGGTGCCCGCCCAGGTCGGCGCCGCCAGGCAGTGGCAGGTCGTAGACCCCGGTGAACCCGCCCGAGCAGCCGGTGGCCAGCGTGCACGCGGCCAGCGCCAGCACGACCGCGCGCCTCATCGTGTGGCTCCCGTCAACGGCAGCGGCAAGGCGCTGTACTCCAACAGGTTCGTCCTGCTGCCCAAGGTGTTGTTCTTCGGGTCGTAGGTGCCCAGCAGGTTGGTGATCGCCAGCGGGGCGTCGTCCAGTGCCTCGGCCAGGGACGCCCGCTGGTCCACCAGCACCTTGGTCACCGCCGCCAGTTTGTCCACATTGGACTTGATTAGGTCCCGGTTGTCCCGGATGAACGCCTGGACCTGTTCCAGCGCACCGGCCATCTTGTCCATGGCCGCGCCCAGGTCCTTCCGGTCCTGCGCGAGGAAGCCGGACACGCCGGCGAGCTGGTCGGTGGCCTGGCGGACCTTGTCGTCGCTGCCCGCCAGCACCGCGGTGAACTTCTGCAACCCGTCCACGGTGTCGAACAGGTCGTTCTGCGAGCCGGACAGCGTGGTCGTCGCCTTGCCCAGCTCCTTGATCACGTCACCGAGCGCACGACCGTTGCCGCCCAAGTTCTGCGCCATCACGTCCAGCACCTTGGACAGCGCGCCCTGCGAGTTCGCGCCGCCAGGCCCGAGCTGGTTGGCCAGGTCGCTGAGGCTGCTGTAGAGCTGGTCCAGTTCGGCCGGGGTCGCGGTGCGCTCCACCGGGATCACGCTGTCGGTGGGCATCTTCGTCCCGCCCCGGTAGACCGGGGCCAGCTGCACGTACCGGTCGCTGACCACGCTGGGCGAGACCACCACCGCCTGGGCCCTGGCGGGTACGGACACCCCGTTCCGCACCGTCATGCGCACCCGGACCTGCTTGCCCTCCGGGGCAACCTCGTCGATCCGGCCGACCCGGATGCCCAGCACGCGCACGTCCGAGCCGGGATAGACGCCCACCGCGTTGTCGAAGTACGCCGTGATCCGGGTGACCCCGGCGTCGCCGAAGACCCACCACAGCCCGGCCGAGACGAGCAGCAGCAGGGCGAAGCCCGCCGCGCCGATCCTGGCCAGGCGCGACCGCGCCCTGGTGCGGAACATCAGCTGCCTCCCTTGATCCGGGGCGGGGTGCAGCCGCTGGCGCCCTCGGTGGGCACCAGCCCGCACAGGTAGGTGTCCAGCCAGCGGCCGTTGCCCACGGCGTTGCCGAGCATCCGGTAGTACGGCCCGGCCAGTCGCAGGCTGCGGTCGAGGTTGTCCTGGTTGCGCTGCAACAGGCTGGTGACCTGCTGCAACTGTTGCAGCGCCGGCGCCAGCTGCTGGGTGTTGTCGTTGACCAGACCCGACAGCTGGGTGGCCAGCTGCTGCGCCCCGGTCAGCAGCGCCCCGATCGCCTCACGGCGCTTGGTCAGCTCGGACAGCAGCAGGTTGCCGTCGGTCAGCAGGGCCTGGAACTGGTCGTCGCGGTCGGCCAGGGTCTGGGTGATCTTCTTGGTGCCCGCGAGCAGCTCGGCGAGCTGGCTGTCCCGCGAGGAGATCGTCCTGGACAGCGAGGCCAGCCCGGACAGCGCCGTGTTGACCTGCGGGGAGGTCCTGGCGAAGGTGTCGGCGATGGTGGTGAAGCTCTGCGCCAGCTGCTGGGTGTCGATCTGCCCGACCTGCTGGGTGAGCCCGTTGAACGCGTCGGTGACGTCGAAGGGGGTCACCGTGCGGCTGACCGGGATCGCCTGGTCCGGGTTCTGCTCGGCCGAACCCAGCGGGTCCACCGACAGGTACTTCTCGCCGAGCAAGGTCTTGATCTTGATGGCGGCCGTGCTGCGGTCGCCGATCCACGCCCCGCGCACCCGGAAGGTCACGTGCACGTGGTCGCCCTCCAGCGCGGTCCCGGTGACCACGCCGACCTTGACCCCGGAGATACGCACCTCGTTGTCCGGGCGGATCCCGGCCGCCTCGGTGAAGTCCGCGCTGTACCGGGTGCCCGCGCCGATCACCGGCAGGTCGTTGGAGAAGAAGGCCAGTCCGCCAAGCACGGACAGCAGGAGCAGGCCCAGCACACCGACGACGACCGGGTTGCGCTCCAGAATCGTCTTGCGCCGCTTCGGTTCCGGTGTGGTCATCGCTGGCACCTCGGCTGGGTCAGCGGGATCCCGGTCGGCGGTGGGGCCCCGTTGGTGGTGCTGACCCCGGTGACGGTGGCCGAGCACAGGTAGAAGTTCAGCCAGGAGCCGTAGGAGGCCATCCGGCCGATCGCGTCCATCTTCTTCGGCAGGTTCTGCAGGAAGCTCTGCACCAGGTCGGAGCTGCCCGCCAGGTTCGTGGAGAGCTGGCCCAGCGCCGAGATGTCCTGCTTGAGCGGCTCACGGCCCTGTTCCAGCAGGCCCGCGGTGCTGTCGGTCAGCGAGGACAGCGCGCTGATCGCCCGCCCGATCGGCTCGCGGTCCTTGGCCAGCCCCGACACCAGTTGCTGGGCCGTGGTCACCAGGGACCCGAGTTCGTCCCCGCGCAAGGTGATCGTCTTGAGCACCGAGTTCAGGTTGTCCACCACGTGCCCGATCACCTGGTCCTTGTCGGCCAGGGTGGAGGTCAGCGAGGCGGTGTGCGCCACGAAGCTGTCCACCGTGGTGCCCTCGCCCTGCAACACCTGGATGATCTCCGAGGACAACTGGTTGACGTCATTGGCGTTCAGCGCGTGGAACAGCGGCTGGAACCCGTTGAACAGGTCGGTCAGGTCCAGGGCCGGGGTGGTCCTGTCCAGCCCGATCGTGCTGCCCGGCGCCAGCGTGGCGCCCTGCCCGCCGCCCTCGTCCAGCGCGATGTAGCGCTGCCCGATCAGGTTGCGGTACTTGATCGCGGCGGTGGTGGACCCGGGCAGCCTGCGACTGGCCGCCAGCGAGAACTCCACCTGGGCCACCCGGTGGTCCACGATCTCGATCTGCTCCACCTGGCCGACCCGCACCCCGGCGACCCGGATGTCGTCGCCCACGTTGAGCGAGGTGACATCGGTGAACCTCGCCTGGTACCGCGCGGTGTCGCCCACCCCGACGTTGGAGATGGTGATGCCCAGCACCACGGTGGCCGCCACCGTGAGCACCGTGAACAGCAGACTCTTGGTCAGCGGCGCCGCCACGCTCCTCATCGCAGCGTCACCTCCGCCCCACGGTAGAGCGGTCCGACCAGCAGGCTGCTCCAGCCGGGCAGGTCCTGCGGGGGCACGCCGGTGGACGGCCCGATCAGGTCATTGATCAAGTGGTTCTCCTGCACCGAGTTCGGCAGGCTCGCCTGGCGCGGGCTGCCGTAGCAGGTGGGCCCGCCCTTCTCCGTGTACGCGGGGGTGTCCTTGCCCGGCACGTACTTGCCCAGCCCCTGCGTGACCTTGACGTCCACGTGGATGCCCGGCCTGTCGGTGCCCTTGCCCAACACCTTGTCCATCAACGGCTTCAGCTCCGCGAGCTGCTTGAACGAACAGGGCAGCTCGGGGGAGTAGCGCGCCCACAGCTGCAAGGTCGGCACGCTCACCGAGGACAACTGGATCAGGTTCTCGGCGTTGTTGGTGAGGAAGCCGGTCAGATCCGTCGCGGTGCTGGTTGCCTTGCCGTACAAGGAGAGCAGCGCGTTCTGTTGGTCCACGAAGGTCCGCGTGGTGGTCGTCGCGTCGGTCAGCGCCTGGAGCACCTGCGGGGCCACGTTGTCGTAGGTGTCGGCAACCTTCACCAGCTGCGCCACGTCCTCGTTCAGCTCGGGCAGCTTGGGGTTCATCTGGGTCAGGTAGCCGTTCAGCTCGGTGAGCGTCCGACCGAGCTGCTCCCCGCGCCCGTGCAGCGCCTGGTCCAGCGCGCTCAGCGTGCTGGCCAGCTTCTGCGGCTGCACCGCCTGCAACATGGGCATGACATCGCTGAGCACCTTCTCCAGCTCGATGGCGCTGCTGGAGTGGTCCTGGTCGATCACGCTGCCCTGTCCCAGCCGCCTGCTGTCCGGGGCGGTGGGCAGTTGCAGGTCCACGTAGCGCTCGCCGAACAGCGACTTGGGCAGCAGCCGGGCGGAGAGGTTGACCGGCAACAGGTGCACCTGGTCGGGGTGCAGCGCCAGCTGGATGCGCGCCCCGCCGCCGCTGGTCTGGATGTCGCGCACCTCGCCGACGATCACCCCGCGTATCTTCACCTCGGCGCCCTGGTGCAGCTCGTTTCCGGTGGTGTCGGTCATCAGCGTCACGCTGACCACCGGCGTGAACCGCTGCTGGTAGGCCGAGACCGACAGCCACATCAGCAGCGCGATCACCAGCAGGAACGAGACGCCGACCAGGCGCCGCCCCGCCTTGGCCCAGCCCGCGTTCATCGCCGCACCTCGCTGGCGCTCGGCGCGGCGCTTCGCGCCGGCCCGGTGCCTGTTGATTCGCTCGCGAGCTCGCTCATCCGGCCACCTTCACGGTGGTCGTCGCACCCCAGATGGCCAGGCTGAGGAAGAAGTCGGTGATGCTCACGGTGACGATGGCCGCCCGCACCGCCCGGCCCACGGCCACACCCACACCGGCTGGTCCGCCGGTGGCGCGGTAGCCGTAGTAGCAGTGCGCGAGGATCACCATCACGCTGAAGACGAGCACCTTGCCGAAGGACCAGAGCACGTCCGCCGGTGGCAGGAACAGGCTGAAGTAGTGGTCGTAGGTGCCCGCGGACTGCCCGTAGAACAGCACCGTGATCTCCCGCGAGGCCAGGTAGGAGATCAGCAGACCCACGGCGTACAGCGGGATGATCGCCACGAACCCGGCCACGATCCGCGTGGTGACCAGGTAGGGCAGGCTGCGCACGCCCATGACCTCAAGGGCGTCGACCTCCTCGGAGATCCGCATGGCGCCCAGCTGCGCGGTGAACCCCGAGCCGACCGTGGCCGACAGCGCCAGCCCGGCCACCAGCGGGGCGATCTCGCGGGTGTTGAAGTACGCCGAGATGAAGCCCGCGAAGGCCGCCGTACCGATCTGGTTCAGCGCCGAATACCCTTGCAGGCCAACGACAACGCCGGTGAACACGGTCATGCCGACCATCACGCCCACCGTGCCGCCGATCACCGCCAGCGCACCCGTGCCGAAGCTGACCTCCGCCAGCAGTCGGACGATCTCCCTGCCGTACCTGCGGATCGCCATCGGCGCCAGCACCAGCGCGCGGACGTACAACAGCAGCTGATCGCCCAGGTTGTCCAAGAAGGACAGTTTTCGGTCCACACCGGACACAAAGCGGTTGGTGGCCACTCACATCCCCTTCGGTGGGACCAGCTGCAGGTACAGCGTGGTGAGCGCGAAGTTCACGAAGAACAGCAGCAGGAAGGTGATGACCACGGCCTGGTTCACCGCGTCACCCACCCCCTTGGGACCGGCCGCCGGGTTCAGCCCCCGGTAGGCGGCCACCACCCCGGCCATGAAGCCGAAGATGATCGCCTTCAGCTCGCTGATCCACAGGTCCGGCAGCTGGGCCAGTGCCGAGAAGCTGGCCAGGTACGCGCCCGGCGTGCCGCCCTGCATGATCACGTTGAAGAAGTAGCCGCCCAGCACGCCGACCACGCTCACCATGCCGTTGAGCAGCAGGGCGACCATCATCGAGGCCAGCACCCTGGGCACGATCAGCCGCTGCACGGCCGACACGCCCAGCACCTCCATGGCGTCGATCTCCTCGCGGATCGTGCGCGCGCCGATGTCCGCGCAGATCGCCGACCCGCCCGCGCCCGCCACCAGCAGGGCCGTCACCAGCGGGCTCGCCTGCTGGATGATCGCCAGCACGCTGGCCGCGCCGGTGAACGACTCCGCGCCGATCTGCCGGGTCAGCGAGCCCAGGTGCAGTGCGATCACCGCGCCGAAGGGCACCGACACCAGCGCCGTGGGCAGGATCGTGACGCTGGCGATGAACCAGAACTGCTCGATGAACTCGCGCGCCTGGAACGGGCGGCGCACCGAGTTGCGGACCACGCTGAGCGCCAGCGAGAACAGCCGCCCGGTCTGCCGCAGCGCGGCCACACCGGGGAACGGGGAGGCGGGGGCGGTCATGCGGGGTCCTCGGGGGTGGGCCGTGGCGTGAAGGTGGCTTTCACTGCGTTGAGCGCAGCGAAGGGCACTTTCGCGGCGTGATGGGGCGCGGGACATGCCATGAAAGTGCCGTTCGATGCGTTGGGTGCCAGGAACGGCACTTTCATGGCATGGCGGCGGGCCAGGGCGGTCATGCGGGGGCTCCGATCCCGTAGCGGGTGCGGTCGGCCGCGTCGAGGCTGGCGATGACGCTGCGCTGGGTCGGGATCGGGAACTGGTGCAGGGCGCTCATGACCCGGTCCTTGCGGCGCCGCACGGCAAGTCGGGGCGGTAGCCCGGGACTGGGGTCGAGCTGCGGGGCGATGCCGTACAGGGTGTCGGTGACGGCACGCAGTTGCGCCTGTTCGGCGGCGAGCGTGGCCTGGTCCTTCTCCTCGGTCATGCCGATCGGCCCGAGCCTGCGCCCGTTGAGGAACTGGGCGAGTACGGGTTCCTCGCTGGTGAGCATGAGTTCGCGGGGACCGAACATGACCAGTTCGCGGCGGAACAGCATGCCGATGTTGTCCGGCACGGTCCTGGCCAGGTTGATGTTGTGCGTGACGATCAGGATGGTGGTGTCCAGTTGCGCGTTGAGGTCGATCAGCAGCTGGGACAGGTAGGCGGTGCGCACGGGGTCCAGGCCGGAGTCGGGCTCGTCGCAGAGGATGATCTCGGGATCGAGCACGAGGGCGCGGGCGAGTCCGGCGCGCTTGCGCATGCCGCCGGAGATCTCGCCGGGGAGTTTGGACTCGGCGCCGGTGAGGCCCACCAGTTCCATCTTCTCCAGGACGATGCGGCGGACCTCGGACTCGGGCTTTCGGGTGTGCTCGCGCAGCGGGAAGGCCACGTTGTCGAACAGGTTCATCGACCCGAACAGGGCGCCGTCCTGGAACAGCACGCCGAACAGCTTGCGCACCTCGTAGAGCTGGTGCTCGCTGCACGATGCGGTGTCCACCCCGCCGACCACGCAGCTGCCCCGCTCGGGCCGGAGCAGGCCGATGATCGTCTTCAGGAAGACCGACTTGCCGGTGCCCGAGGGCCCCAGCAGCGCGCTGACCTCACCGCGGGGCAGCACCAGGGACACGTCCCGCCAGATGTTCTGCGCGCCGAAGGACTTGGTCAGTCCCTCGACGGCTACCTCTACGCCCACCGGGCCTCCTCGCGGTTCACTCAGAACTTGTCCGGGTCCTGCCACGGGCAGGTGGGATCGGGACCCGGGACCTTGGGGCGGCAGGGCTTGCCGAGCACGATGTTCGCGGTGTTGCCGGGGCCGGTGGTCAGCCCGGTGATCAACGCGTCCAGCGGTTCGGTGGCCCCGCAGCCGGTGAAGCCGGGCAGGTCGAACACGCCGTTGACGGGGCCGCCGCCCAGCACGGTGAAGTTCGAGCCGGACTCCAGGGTGATGGTGATGGTCCTGGCGTTGTGGCAGGTCTGGCCGAGGTCCATGCCGACCCCGTTGACCCTCGCCTCGTACAGCCTGGTGTCGGTCTTCGAGGTGCCGGTGGCCTTTCCCTTGTGCAGCACCATCTCGGTCATGCCCGGCACGAACTGCATCATCGCGGTGGCTGGCACGAAGCCGAAGTTGAGGAAGGAGGTCGGCACCGGGTCCAGCCGCATCTTGCCGTGCAGGGTGACGTCGAAGTCCGGGGCGGGCCCGATGGTGTACCAGGCGTCCACCCCGCCCTTGCCCAGGTCGGTGACGGCGTTCAGCTTCTTGATCGTCGTGCTGCCGGTCAACGGGTAGTGCAGCGGATTGGGTGGCAGCGGGGCGGCGGCGGGCGTGGACTGCGGGGTGGCTGGCTGCTCGCCGACCACGGGCGGCTGGGCGGGGGTGCCGGTCTCGGTGCCACCGACGGTGATCGTGGCCAACGTGGTGTTCTGGCCGGTGACCGGGGTGCACGGAACGGGCAGCACCGCCGATCCCTCCGCCTTGTGCAGGCTCAGGTTCAGCACCAGCGTGCCCGCTGCGACGGTCAGCGGACCGTCCACCGCGGGCGTCACGGGTGGGGTCGTGCCGGAGGCGGTCAGTGCGAGTTCGCCGGTCGCGGGGATCGGGACCGGTTGGGCGAACTGGGCGGTCCACGCCGAGTCGGTGGACTTTCCCTGCTGGGCAACGGTTGTGGCAAGTTGGGTGCCGCCATCCACCGTGACGGCACCCAACTTCGCCAGCTCCGCGGTCGCCTCGGCGGGCACGGCGAACCTGACCGACGCCGCTGCCGGGGCGACCTGTTGCCCGACCCTGCCCGTGTCGGGGTACGCGGCCGACACCGTGACCGCGAGGTCCACGGCGCCCGTCGCGGGGAACTGGCAGGTGTAGTGCAGCGTGCTGTCCTTGCCTGCCAGCCCCGGCGCCGAGCCGGCACCCACCAGCAGCACGGCCAGCCCGAAGGCGGCGACCGCGGCAGGCCTGCTCGACACCGGGGGCCTCATGTCAGCTCGCCGCGACGATCTGGATCGTGCCCAGGGTGGGGTCCTGGCCCGCCGGGTCCGGGGTCAGGTCCACGGTGAAGGTGCCCAGCGCGGTCGGCTCCCCCTTGGCGTCCTTCGGGGTCAGTGTGGTGGACACGCTGGTCAGGTCCACCGAGGCCACCGCGGCCCCGGTGTTGCTGATCACCGGGATGATCGCCTGGCCGGTGGCGGTGAACTTCAGGTCCTGGCCGTCGGCCGGGGTGGGCGTCTTCGGGATGGTCAGCTGGATCTTGGCCGAGTACTTCTTGCCCGCCGAGTCGGTGATCAGTGCGGTCAGCTTGGCCGTGCCCTCCACGGAGGCCGCGCCGATCAGGTTGAGCCCGGTGGTGGCGTCCGGCGGGGCGTCGATGTCCACGCTGGCCGGGAACAGCTTGCTGGACTTGCCCACCACGACGGGGCTGGGCAGGCTGGTGGTGATGTGCGCCTTGATCGGCGTGAGCGTGCCGATGACCGGGAAGTCGCCCTTGAAGCTGAGGTCCTTGGCCACGGGGGTGTCGGCGGCGGCGATGCCTGCGCCGAGCAGACCCGCGACCAGGCCGACGGTGGCCACAGCGGTCGCACGCCTGGCGAGCGCCGTTGCTCGTCCGAGCATGGTGGTCTCCTTAGTCGCTGCGGATCGGGTCTCAGCCGTTGATCTGCACGGTGCCCAGGCTGGTGTCCTGGCCCGCCGGGTCCAGGCTGAGGTTCACGGTGAAGGTGCCCAGCGCGGTGTCGTTGCCGCTGGAGTCCTTGGGCTCCAAGGTGGTCGACGCGCTGGCACCGTCGAGCACGACCGTGGCGGTACCGGCGTGCTGCGGGGAGGGGAAGCTCGCGTTGCCGGTGGCGGTGAACTTGAGGTGTTCTCCGCTGGCCGGGGTGGCCGTCTTCGGGATGGTCAGCAGGATCGGCACGTTCACGGTGGTGCCCGCGGAGTCGGTGACCACGACCGTGGCCTTGACGGTGCCCTCCACGCTGGCCGCGCCGACCAGCTCCAGGCCGTTGGTGGCGTCGGCGGGGGCGTCCACGTTGAGCGTGACGGGTACGGTGCCGCCGGGCTGCCCGACGGTGACCGGGCTGGGCAGGCTGGCCAGCATCTGGGTGCTGATCGGCGAGAGCGTGCCGATCACGGGGAAATCCCCCTTCCAGGTGAGGGTCTTGTCCACCGGCACGTCAGCGCTGGCGATTCCGGCCCCCAGCAGAGCGGTGACGGCCAACACAGCCGCGCCCGTCGCGGTTCTCATTCCAGTTCTGAACACGTAGCCTTCTCCCTGCTGTGCGGTCGCGAAAGAAACGACGGTGACGGCACGTCGCTGGCGGGAATTGGTGATTGTCGGGCCGTGGGGAATTTCACGTTCCGACCGCGACTCACGTTACTCACGAGTCAAGTTGCGGGCAAGTAACAAAAATGCACTGGGTGAGGACAATGATGCGCCGAACTCATTCTTGTGTAGCGGCTACAAACCTCCGGTATGTTCTTGTCAGGTCACAGGGCGCTTTTCCGGGGCTGCTTAGCCCGTTCGGGGAATGGCTGGACCGGCTGTCCCCGGCGCGGTGAGACTGCCCGCCATGACGCAGCGCCTGCCCGCCGTTGCCAGCCCTCCGGTGCTCATCACCGCCGCCCTCGCGGTGGCGGCGACCCTCGTGGCGGCCTGGTTCGGCTGGTCCTGGTGGAGCGCGGCGCACGACGAGTCCGCGGCCTTCTCCCGTGACCGCGACCAGGTGCTGCGGGTCGGGGAGCAGGCGGTGGTCGGCATGAACACCCTGGACTACCGCTCCGTGCAGCCCGGCCTGGCCTCCTGGCAGTCGCTGACCACCGGTGACCTGCACGACCAGCTGGTCCGGGACAACCCCAGCTACGTGTCCAAGATCCAGGAGGCGAAGACGGCCACCACCGCCAAGCTGGTCGACGCCGCGGTCACGGAGCTGGACCAGCACGCGGGCAGGGCCGCGGTGCTGGCCGTCCTGGACATCACGGTGACGCCCCAGCAGGGCCAGCCGGTGACCAAGCGCAACCGGTTCCAGGGCCAGCTGACCAGGACCGACGCGGGCTGGAAGCTCAGCGCGCTCGGCCAGGTCCCGGTGGGCACCGCACAGTGAGAGGACACCCGTGACGATCACCCAGCGGCGCTCACCCGCGTCCCAGCGCAAGCGCTACGTGGCGGGCCTGCGGCCGGTCAGCGAGCGGCCCGCGGTCCATCCCGAGCCCGAGCCCGCGCCGGACCCGAAGCCCAGGGCGAGGCCCCGGCTCGGCCTGCCCGCGCTGCTGGTGGCCCTCGCCGTGCTGATGACCGGCCTGGCCACGTGGTTCGGCGTGCAGGCCAACTCGCTGGACACGGCGGCGGCCAAGGCCAACACCGCGCTGGCCGACAACGCCGCGACCAGCCAGGTCACCGGCCAGGTCACCGCGATCGTCAACGGGATCTTCTCCTACGACTACGCCCAGCCCGCCAAGTCCGAGGACCTGGCCAAGCGCTCGCTGGTGGGCAAGGCCGTGCAGGACTACGCGGCGCTGATCAAGCCGGTGCGGCAGCAGGCAGCGGAGGGCAAGCTGGTGCTGACCGTGGCCACGGTGGCCAGCGGGGTGGAGGTGCTGTCCGCGGACCGGGCCAGGGTGCTGGTGTTCGTGGACCAGAAGGCCACCCGCGCCGACAACGGCCAGACCAGTTCCGGTGGTGGTCAGCTCGCGGTGGACGCCGTGCTCAGCGAGGGCACCTGGAAGGTCGGCGGCATCACGGCGTACTGAGATGATGTACCGATGAACGCCCCCATCCAGACCGTGCAGATCAGCGACGACAGCATCCGGCTCGGCCAGTTCCTCAAGCTGGCCGGACTGGCCGAGGACGGCAGCCACGCCAGGGAACTGCTGGAGGCGGGGGAGGTCACGGTCAACGGCAGGCCGGAGGAACGCAGGGGCCGTCAGCTGACCGACGGTGACGTCATCGCCGTGGCTGGTAACAGGGCGCGGTTGGCCGCACGTCAAATGTGAACGAACCCCTACGATCGTCGCTTTTTCACTGGGGGCTTTAGTACTTAAGGTTCACCTCGCGTGCATCCGCCGTGTTTTCGAGGTCCGTAATCCTGATGCGCTCCTCGGGCGGATACATCACCCCTGCTGATGTATCGAGGATGAACCCAAATGAATGCGAAGAACTACGGCCGTTTGGCCGTTGTTTTGGCGACCGCTGGTGCGATCGGCGCGATGGGCCTGCCCCTTGCGGATGCGGCCCCTGCCGTCCAGCCGCACTACGCCTACGGCGCCCTGGTGGACCACAGCGCGAAGAGCTTCTCCGCGCAGGGTGTGCGTGAGTTGTCCACCGCAGCCGCCCCGGCCTCGGTGGACCTGAGCCCGTACGCGGCCTCGCCCGGCAACCAGGGGCAGGTCGGTTCCTGCGTGGCCTGGGCCATCGACTACAGCGCCTACTCCATCCTGATGAAGGAGCAGGGCATCACCGGTGCCCCGATGGCGCCGATGTACACCTACGCGCAGATCGCCCGGGGCAACGACCAGGGCAGCTACCCCAAGGACCACTTCAAGATCCTGACCAGCCAGGGCCTGGACACCAGGGCCGACTACTGGCAGGGCGACTACGACTACACCACCCAGCCGACCTCGGCCCAGCGCACCAACGCGGCGCACTGGAAGCTGTCGGGCTACACCTCGCTGAACACCGGCAGCGCACTCAAGGCCGGGGTGCAGGACTCGCTGGCCAAGGGCCTGCCCGTGGTGATCACCATCCCGGTGTACGGCAGCTTCGAGAAGATCTCCCGCTCGGCGGCGCAGGCCTACACCTACTACCCGAGCTCGGGTGAGCAGCTGCTGGGCTACCACGAGATCACCATCATCGCCTACAACGACAAGGGCGTGCGGATCCAGAACTCCTGGGGCACCAGCTGGGGCGACGGCGGCTTCATCAACGTGCCGTGGCGCTTCGTCACCGGCCAGGTGCAGGAGGCCGAGGCCGTCGGCAAGCTCGTGAAGTGACCTCGTAGCACGTGACGCGGTGCCGGCTCGGGACTCCCGTGCCGGCACCGCCGTGCGCGGACCTCAGTCCTCGTCCTCCGGCGCGGCGTGGTCGGGCTTGCCCGGCGTGGGGTCCCGGTCCAGGTCGATCAACGGGTGCAGCCCCGCGCCCTCCGCGGCCGCGTGCCGTGCGCGCCCCTGCTGCGGCGCGTTCTCCTGCTGCTCGGTCACAACTTCCTCCCTCGGATTACTCGGAGCAAGACTACGGTTGCCCCGCCGAGGTGGGTTCATCGGCCGCCGTTTTTCACCGCTGTCCGTATTGTCCACTGTGGCCGCAGGTCAGGCGGCTCGCCCCAGGTGAGGTGGCCTCGGGTCGCCAGTGACCACATACGCCGTGCGCCGCGCCAGCGAGACCGCGTGGTCACCGAAGCGCTCGTAGAAACGGCTCAGCTGGGACACGTCCACCGCGGTGGCCACCCCGTGCGGCCAGTCCGGGCTCATCAGCGTGGCCATCAGCCCGCTGTGCAGTGCGTTCACGGTGTTGTCGGTGTCGGCCAGTTCCGCGGCCAGCACCAGGTCCCGCGTGCGGATCACCTGCGCCGCGGTGTCGGCCAGGGTGACGCAGATCTGCCCCAGGTTCGCGAACCGCCCGCGCAACTCCGTTGGCAGCACGGGATTCGGGTGCCTGCGCCGGGTCGTGCGCGCCACGTGCACCGCCAGATCCCCCATGCGCTCCACCGAGTCCGCCGCGTGCACCGCCGCGATGACCACCCGCAGGTCCCGTGCCACCGGCGCCTGCAAGGCCAGCAGGGCGTGGGCGCGCTCCTCGCAGTCGGCCCGCGCCACGTCGACCCGGTTGTCGTCGTGGATCACCTTCTCCGCGAGCACCAGGTCGTTGTCCAGCAAGGCCATCGTCGCCCCGCGCATCGCGGCGCCCACCAGCTCGCACATCCCGACCAGCCGGTCGGCGACACCGTCGAGCTCCCTCCGGAACGAGTCGCGCATGGGGGCAGACGCTACGTGCCCGGCGGCCCGGCGCGGTGTCCAACCGGGCAACCCTTACGCCGTCGCTACGACCGCGCCGAAGGGCGTCAACGCGCGTAGCCTCGACAACCGTGACCGTGGAGGACATGCCCCGGGGTGGTCCGTCGGCCTCGTGGCTGGACCGCTGGTACGAGACGGCGGCTCCCGAGCTGCTCGACCGCGAGGACGTGTCCGCCGACCGCAAGCAGGCCGTCCTGCGCGGCCTGAACCGGCTCAACCGTGCCGTGTTCGCCTACGGCACGTTCATCCGCTGGACCCTCGCCGAGGTCGCCGACCTGCCCGCACCGCGCGTGCTGGAACTGGGCGCGGGGCACGGCGAGCTGTCCCGCAGGCTGCTGGACCGCCACCCGCGTGCCCTGGTCACCGCCAGCGACATCGAGCCCGAGGCCGTGGGCCGCCTGCGGTCCGGGCCGCTCGGCCGTCACCCGAGGGCCACCGTGGACCTGCTCGACGCCACCGGCATCAACGCCGCCGACAACAGCTACGACGTCGCGGTGTTCACCCAGTCGCTGCACCACCTGCCGCCCCGTGCGGTGCCCGCGGTGCTCAGCGAGGGCGCCCGCGTGGCCCGCACCCTGCTGGTCGTCGACGCCTGGCGCACGCCGCTGATGTTCGGGCTGATCCCCCTGCTGCTGGTGACAGCGGGGTGGCCCGCCAGCCATGACGGGATCATCAGCATGCGCAAGATGTACGGCCCGCGCGCGCTGCACGCCCTGGCCGCCCGCTGCGCCGAGCCACTGGACGTGCGGGTCCGCCTCGGCTTCCCCGGCTACCTCGTGCTGACCGCCCGCCGCCCGGGCTGAGCCAGTACCGAACAGCCTCGCGTGTCGGCGCTTCGCGTGCGGCGTGTCGGACGCTGGTGGTCGATTTCCCAGCTTGTGAGAGTTCGTGCCGGAAGGTCCGACACGCGGTACCGGAACGTCCGACACGCGGGGTGGTGGGGGTCACTCTGTTAGTTGTAGCCTCGGGGTGTGGCGGATACCTGGGTGCTCGGCGGCTACCAGACGGACTTCGCGCGGAACTGGGTCAAGCAGGGGCTCGACGTCAGCGACCTGGTCGGCGAGGTCGTGCGCGAGACCCTGGCGGCGGCCCGGGTCGCGCCGCGGGACGTGGGCGTGATCCACGTGGGCAACGCGTTCGGGCAGCTGTTCACCGGGCAGGGGCAGCTGGGCGGCATGCCAGCGACAGTGCGGCCCGAGCTGTGGGGCGTGCCGGCGACCAGGCACGAGGCGGCCTGCGCCTCGGGTGGTGTCGCCCTGCTGTCGGCCATGGCCGACCTGGAGTCGGGGCGGTACGACACGGCGCTGGTGCTCGGCGTGGAGGTGGAGCGCACGGTGCCGGGGGACGTGGCGGCACAGCACCTCGGGGCGGCGGCCTGGGTGGGGCGCGAGGGCGAGCGGGCGAAGTACCTGTGGCCGCACATGTTCAGCGAGCTGACCGAGGAGTACGACCGGCGCTACGGCATCGACGAGGCCGACCTGCGGGCGATCGCGGAGCTGAACTACCGCAACGCGCGGGCCAACCCGAACGCGCAGACCCGGGCCTGGCGGTTCGGACCGGCCAGCTTCACCGCCGATGACGAGGCGAACCCGCTGGTGCAGGGCAGGGTGCGGCGCCAGGACTGTAGCCAGATGACCGACGGCGCGGCGGGTGTGGTGCTGTCGACCAGGCACCGGGACGGGGCCGCGCGCATCCTCGGCTGGGGGCACCGCACGGTGGGCCTGTCGCTGGCGGCGAAGACCGAGCGCAGCAGGGACGAGCCCTACGTCATGCCGCACGTGCGGCAGGCGATCACCGACGCGTTCGGCCGTGCGGGCCTCGCCGGGGTCGAGGACCTGGACGGCATCGAGACGCACGACTGCTTCACGATGTCGGAGTACCTGGCGATCGACCACTTCGGCATCACCGAACCGGGCTGTAGCTGGCAGGCCGTGCGCGACGGCTCGCTGGAGATCGGCGGGCGCATCCCGGTCAACCCCAGCGGCGGCCTGATCGGCGGCGGCCACCCCGTGGGCGCCACGGGGGTGCGCATGGTGCTCGACGCCGCCAAGCAGGTCACCGGCACGGCGGGGGAGTACCAGGTCGAGGGCGCACGCCGGTTCGGCACGCTCAACATCGGTGGCAGCACCACGACAACCGTCGCGTTCGTGATCGGCTGAGGGGAACGAGCCAGTGGACGTCGAGATCCTGGGCAGGGTGCTGTCCACGCTGCCCGCCGAGGACGACCACCCGTACCGCACCGGGCCATGGCGCCCGCAGCACACCGAGTGGCGGGCCGAGGACCTGGCGGTGGTCGGCGAGTTGCCCGCGGACCTGGACGGGGTCTACCTGCGCAACACCGAGAACCCGGTGCATCCCGCGCTGGAGCGCTACCACCCCTTCGACGGGGACGCGATGATCCACCTGGTCGGGTTCCGGGACGGCAAGGCGTTCTACCGCAACAGGTTCGTGCGCACCGAGGGCTTCCTGGCCGAGGCCGAGGCGGGCGGCCCGCTGTGGGCCGGGCTGGCGGAGAAGCCGTCCAGCGCCAAGCGGCCGGACGGCTGGGGCGCGCGCGGGCGCATGAAGGACGCCTCCAGCACCGACGTGGTCGTGCACGCGGGCGTGGCGCTGACCAGCTTCTACCAGTGCGGTGACCTGTACCGGCTGGACCCGCTGACCCTGGACACGATGGGCAGGGCCGACTGGCACGGCCGGTTCCCCGCCGACCGCGGGGTCTCCGCGCACACCAAGGTCGACGAGCACACCGGCGAGCTGTTGTTCTTCAACTACGGCACGGACGAGCCGTACCTGCACTACGGGGTGGTGGACCAGCGCGACCACCTCGTGCACTACGTGGACGTGCCGCTGCCCGGGCCGCGCCTGCCGCACGACATGGCGTTCACCGAGAACTACGCGATCCTCAACGACTGCCCCATGTTCTGGGAGCCGGAACTGATCGCCAAGGGCGTGTACGCGCCGAAGTACCACCCGGAGCTGCCGCTGCGGCTGGGCGTCATCCCGCGTCGCGGCGGCTCGGACCAGGTGCGCTGGTTCGAGGCCGCCCCGACCTACGTGCTGCACTGGGTCAACGCCTACGAACAGGGCAACGAGATCGTCCTGGACGGCTTCTTCCAGGGCGACCCGATGCCCACCGAGGGCGGCCCCTTCCGGTTCCTGGCACTGGACCGGATGCGGACCCGGCTGCACCGCTGGCGGCTGGACCTGGACACCGGCCGGTGCCGCGAGGAGCGGCTCACCGACTCGATCACCGAGTTCGGGATGATCAACCCCGGGCACGGGGGCCGCCCCTACCGCTACACCTACGCCGCCACCGGCAAGCCCGGCTGGTTCCTGTTCGACGGCCTGGTCCGGCACGACCTGCTGACCGGGTCCGAGCAGCGCTACGCCTTCGGCGAGGGCGTGTACGGCAGCGAGACCGCGATGGCACCCCGGGTGGGCGCCACCGGGGAGGACGACGGCTACCTGGTGACCATCACCACCGACATGAACCAGGACCGGTCCGAGTGCCTGGTGTTCGACGCGCGGCGGGTCGCCGACGGGCCGGTGGCCAGGGTGCGGCTGCCCGAGCGGGTCTCCAGCGGTACCCACGCGACCTGGGCCCCGGGCGCGAGCCTGCCCGGCTGGCGGTCGTGAGCCGACTCACCACCCAGGCCCCGACCGTCCTGCGCGCGGGCGGCCCGAACGCGGTTGGCGTCATGCTGGGGCTGCTCGGTGACGAGTGGACCCTGCTCATCCTGCGCGAGGCCCTGCTCGGCGCCCGGCGGTTCGTGGACTGGCGGGCGCGCCTGCCCATCTCCAACGCGGTGCTGACCGCGCGGCTGAACCGGCTCGCTGGGGCGGGGCTGCTCGACCGGCACGCCTACCAGGACCGGCCGCCCCGCTGGGAGTACCGGCTCACCGAGCGCGGGGCCGGGGTCTGGCCGGTGCTGTTGTGCATCTGGGCCTGGGAGGCGGCGTGGGTGCCCGAGCACGTGGAGCGGCTGCCCGTCCGGGTGCACGCCGCCTGCGGCCAGGCCTTCGACCCGGTGCTGGTGTGCGCCGCCTGCGAACAGCCCGTGACGGCCGCCCCGGACCAGTTGACCGGCGGGTTCGGACCCAGCGGGGGCTGGGCGCGCTCGGTGCCCGACGCCAGCACCCGGCGGCGCTCCGCTGGCGGGGACGCCGGGCTGTTTCCGCAGACCACGGCGCTGATGGGCAACCGCTGGTCGGCGGCGCTGCTGGGCGCGGCCTTCCTGGGCGTGCACCGGTTCGCCGAGTTCCAGCGCTGCCTGGCGGCCCCGCCGACCGTGGTCGCCGACCGGATCCGCCGGTTCTGCGAGCTGGGTGTGCTGCGCGAGCGGGACTACCGGCTGACCGCCAAGGGGCGGGCGTTCCTGCCGGTGGTGCTGACGGCCGTGGACTGGGCGCAGCGCTGGTTCCACGCCGAGGAGGGACCCGCGCTGGAGCACGTGCACACCGCCTGCGGGGCCTCGTTCAGCCCGGCGCTGTCCTGTTCGGCGTGTGCTGGACGTTTGTGCCGTGTGGACGTCCGGGTGCGGACCGATACAGTGACAATGCTCGACCCTGCAAGCAGGTCGCGGCGATGATGCTCGACCCTGCAAGCAGGTCTTCGACAAGGATGCTCGACCCTGCAAGCAGGTCTTCGGTGACCTGAGGGGCCCTAGCGGAAGGTGTCGGCTTGCGGCGGTTCACCAGTCGTGTCGCACTGATCTTGTCCGCCCTGGTGGTGCTGAGCCTGGGCGGGGCGGCGGCCGTGCCCGCGCCCGTGGAACCGCCCTGGCAGGCCACCGAGGCGCAGACCGCGGCCGTGCGCTGGACGCCCTGCCCCCAGGACGCCGCCGTGCAGTGCACCACCGTGGCCATGCCGGTGGACTGGGCCCAGCCGGACGGCCCGAGCTTCCCGCTGGCCGTCGCCCGGCGCAGGGCCACCGACCTCGCGCGCCGGGTCGGCGTGCTGGTGCTCAACCCCGGCGGGCCCGGCGGGTCGGGGGTGGACTTCGCGGTGGGCGCCGACCAGCGGCTGGACCCGGAACTGCTGGAGCGCTTCGACATCATCGGCTTCGACCCGCGCGGCATCGGCGAGAGCAGCCCGGTGCGGTGCTCGCAGGACCTGCTGGGCCGGGTGCCCACCGAGACCGTCGGCGACCAGGCCGGGTTCGACCGGCTCGCCGCGTACAACCGGGAGTTGCGCGCGGACTGCCGCAAGCTCACCGGGCCGCTGTTCGACCACGTGGACACGCTCAGCGTGGCGCGGGACGTGGACTCGCTGCGCCAGGCGCTGGGCGAGGACAAGATCAGCTACTTCGGGCAGTCCTACGGCACGCTCATCGGCCAGCAGTACGCCGAGCAGTTCGGCGGGCACATCCACACCATGGTGCTGGACGGCAACATGGACCACAGCCTGGACGCGCGCGGCTACCTGGCCACCGGCGCGGCGGCCGTGGAGGACTCGCTGCACGAGTTCGCCGCCTGGTGCGCCCGGGACGCCAAGTGCCCGTTGCGCGGGCAGAACGTGATGTCGCTGTGGGACTCCTACGCCAGCGCCGCGGAGCGGGGTGCGCTGACCGACTCGGTCACCGGCGACTCGCAGTCCCTGTCCGACCTGGTCTCCCACACCTACGGCAGCCTCAGCGGCAACGACTGGGCCGAGCTGTCCTCCTGGCTGGCCGGGCTGCGCGCCACCCCCGCGCCCGTCGAGCCCGAGCCGCAGGAGACCGAACCCACCCCGCCCGGCGCGCTGCGGCCCACCCCGCCCTCGGCGGTCATCTGCGAGGACTGGCGGCTGCGCCCGCACAACTACGCCGAGCTGCAAACGCTGGCCCAGGCCGAACGGCAGGCCGCACCGCACGCGCGCTACTCCGACGAGAACCGGAACAACCTGCTCAGCTGCGTGGGCTGGCCCGACCAGGTGGCCAACCCCGAGCACCCGCTGCGCTTCGCCGCGGACACGCCCCGGGTGCTGCTGGTCAACGGCCTGCACGACCCGACGACCGGTTACCAGTGGGCGCAGGACGTGCACCGGCAGACCGCCGACAAGACCACCCTGCTGACCTACGAGGGCTGGGGGCACGTCGCCTACTGGCGCAGCGGGTGCGTGCGCGCCTCGGTGGACTCCTACCTGGTGGACGGCACGCTGCCCACCGACCTGCGCTGCCCCGCCGAGTTCCGGGAGCCCTGAGCCGTGGCCGTGCCGGTGATCCTCGACTGCGACCCCGGGCACGACGACGCCCTGGCGATCCTGCTTGCCGCCGCGAACGAGGCCGTGGACCTGCTCGGGATCACCACCGTGGCGGGCAACCAGACCCTGGAGCGCACCACGCTCAACGCCCGCCGGATCTGCTCGGTCGCGGGCATCACCGGGGTGCCGATCGCCGCGGGCCGGGACCGGCCGCTGCGCGGCGAGCTGCTGGTGGCCGCCGAGGTGCACGGCGAGTCCGGTTTGGACGGTCCAAGCTTCGGCGAGCCCACCGTGCCGCTCGACCCGCGCGGCGCGCTGGAGCTGACCAGGGACCTGTTGCGGGCCAACGGCAAGCCGGTGACGATCATCGCGACCGGGCCGCTGACCAACCTGGCCACCCTGCTGCTGGCCTACCCCGAGTTGTCCGTCCACATAGGACGAATTGTGCTGATGGGCGGCTCGACCGGCCGGGGCAACATGGCCCCGCTGGCCGAGTTCAACGTGCTGGTCGACCCGGAGGCCGCCGACGTGGTGTTCCGCAGCGGCCTGCCGATCACCATGTGCGGGCTGGACGTCACCCACCAGGCGCTGGCCACCGAGCAGGTCTGCGGCAGGATCGCCGCGCTGGGCACCCCGCTGGCGCGGCTGTGCGTGCAGCTGCTGACCTTCTTCGCGGGCACCTACCGCGAGCTGTGGGGTTTCAGCGCGCCGCCGCTGCACGACCCGGTGGCCGTGGCCGCGGTGATTGACCCCTCGGTGATCGCGACGGTCCGCGCTCCGGTGGCCGTCGAGCTGACCGGCACCCACACCCGAGGGGCCACCGTGGTCGACCTGGACGGGCGGACCGGGGCCCCGCCCAACGCCGAGGTGGCCATCGGCCTGGACGTCGACCGGTTCTGGGACCTGGTGGTCGCCGCCATCGCGGCGAGTGCGGTGCCCGGTGGTTCTCGTCGGGGAACGCCGTGATCCACCGGACACCGCACTACGGGCTGAGCAGCCCGGCGCGCAGCTCGGCCAGGGTCCGCGACAGCAGCCGGGACACGTGCATCTGCGAGATGCCCACCCGCTCGGCGATCTGGGTCTGGGTGAGGTTGCCGAAGAAGCGCAGCACGATGATCGCGCGCTCCCGCTCGGGCAGCTGGCGCAGCAGCGGCTGCAACGCCTCGCGGTTCTCCACCCCGGCCAGCTCCGCGTCCTCCTCACCGAGCGTGTCGCCCAGCGAGAGCGTGCTGTCGGTGTTGACCAGCATGTCGTCCAGGGAGGAACTGCGGTAGGCGTTGCTGGCCTCCAGTCCCTCGAACACCTCGTCCCGGCTGATGCCCAGGTGTGCGGCCAGCTCGCTGGGCGTCGGCGCGCGGCCGGCGCGCTGGGACAGCTCGTTGGTGGCCGCCGTGATCGCCAGGTGCAGCTCCTTGAGCCGCCGAGGCACCCGCACCGACCAGCTGGTGTCCCGGAAGTGCCTGCGCACCTCGCCCATGATCGTGGGCACCGCGAAGGACAGGAAGTCGCTGCCGCGCTCCGGGTCGAACCGGTCGATCGCGCTGATCAGGCCCACCGTGGCCACCTGGACCAGGTCGTCCTGCGGCTCACCGCGCTGGGCGAACCGGCGGGCGATGTGCTTGGCCACCGGCAGGAAGCCGGTGACCAGCTCCTCGCGCAGCTCCGGACGCCTCGGGTCGTCCTCTGCCAGGCCCGCCAGCTCGCTCAGCAGCGGTGTCAGGTGCTCGTAGTCGTCGGCGGAGTCTGTCACTGACCCACCGAACCGAGCCGCTTCTTGACCAGGTCCACGCGCAGCACCGGCACGCCGTCATCGCCCGGCGCGACCCAGGTGTTCGCCGAGTCGGTCAGCGAGCTGAGCACCCGCCAGCCGAAGCTCTCCCTGCTGGGCGCGGCCGGGCTGCTGGTGGGGGCGTGCGCGGTGAAGTGGATCTGGTCGGCCTCCACGGCGAACCCGCACACCAGCTGGTCCTCGGGGGAGTTCGCCCGCGAGATCAGGGTGGCGCAGGCCTCGTCCACGGCCATCTTCAGGTCGGAGATCGCGTCCAGGTCGAAGTCGGCCCGCATGGCCAGGTCCGCGGCCACGGCGCGGAGCACCGACAGGTGATCGGGCCGCGCGGCGATGCGCACCTCGATCTCGGGGCTGGACTGGTTCTCGCTCACGGTTACCTCGATGCGTGGGTGGCTGGTGGTCACGTCGGGGCCGGTGCCGCTCATACCGCGGCGGCGACCGCCTCGTCCAAGGAGCCGTACGTGCTGAGCACCTCGGTGAGCCCGGTCACCTCCAGCGGGCGGCACACGGTGCGGGAGCTCGCCACCAGGCGCAGCGGCACGCCGCGGCGGTTGGCCTCGTGCGAGGTCTCCACCAGCACGGCCAGTCCGGCCGAGCCGAGGAAGGTCACCGCGTTGAGGTCGAGCACGAGCGCGCGGCAGGAGTCGATCGCCCGGTCCACCGCCTCGCGCAGCTCGGGGGCGGTGAGCATGTCCACCTCACCACCGATGCTGATCACCGCTACCTCGGGGCTCACCTCGCGCACCGCGAGCGTGATGCTGGTGTTGTTGTTGTCGGTCACCTTCGGGCCACTGTCCTCACGACTGGAGTTCTCCCGGGGGTCGCGCCGGGAGCTGGAGCGCGGGCCGGGTGGGTTCCCGGCAGGCTTGGGTGCCGACCGGCGTCGCCGCCCCGGCAAGGCTGGTTGCTCAACCGTTGCGCCCCACACCGTACGGAGGGCGTCTCCGGTGCACAAGGCAGCCACGCTGAAGATCACCGGCGGAGCGCCAGCCAGGTCCGTTCGGCCGCCTCACGTGCCCGTCTGCCCGGCGCGGCCGTGCCCGGTCCGGCCTCCGGTTCCTGCTCGGTGACCGGTGCGCCGCCCACCTGCTCCACCAGCGCGGTGGCCAGCTCGTTCAGCTTGACGTTGAAGTGCTGGCTGGCCCGCACCAGCGTCTGGAACGCGGTGCCCGAGTGCACGCCGGACGCGGCCATGACCAGGCCCTTGGCCTGCTCGATGACCCTGCGGTGCTGCACCATGGTCACCATCTGGTCGGCGCGCACCACCTCGTCGGCGCAGAACTCCACCACGGCCGCCGCGGTGGCCAGCACCGGCTCGACCCGCTCGATCACGCGCAGGTCGTCCTCCTTGGGCTCGTGGTCGAGGTAGACCGTCAGCAGCACCGGCCCCTTCTCGTCCCAGCTGCCGGGCACCGCCACCACGCCGACCCCGTCCGCACCGGTCAGCCCGGCCAGTTCCGGCCAGCGCCTGTCACCCGCGAGGTCCGCGGTGCGCACCACGTCCTCATCACCCGCCGCGTCGATCACCGGTCCGACGCCCAGCTCCCACTGCGCCTGGTCCAGTCGCTCCGTACCGCCCACCGCGCGCACCAACCGCCGCTCGGTGTGCAGGCCTGCGCCCAGACACCCGGTGATCTCGCTCACCAGGTAACCGAGCAGTCGTTCGATCAGCTCAGGGCCAAATCGCACGTCGGGCACAGCTTGACCTCCTGTCACGTCAGCGGTGCCTTGGGTTACCCCTCACCGGGGAGGGTGAAACCAGGTTTGGCGGAATGGCGGCAGGGTAAGCCCACAGTGGACGCGTACGGAGGAGGCTCGACATGGCTGACGTTCACCGCTTGCCCACGCCGGTGGTCGAGAACTGGGACTGGCAGCGGCAAGGGTCCTGCCGCGGTGCGAACAGTGCCGTGTTCTTCCACCCTGACAGCGAACGCGGCTCCGCGCGACTGGCCAGGGAGGCGCACGCCAAGCGGATCTGCCACGAGTGCCCCGTGCTGCGCCAGTGCCGCGAGCACGCGCTGAGCGTGCAGGAGCCCTACGGGATCTGGGGCGGCATGGGCGAGAACGAGCGCCGCGCGCTCATCTCCGACCAGCGTCGCCGGACCCGGACCCGGATCGGAGCCTGAGCAGGACCGCCGTCTCGGCGGGCACGTGCAGTGAGTCCTCCTCAGCAAGCACACCGGGCCCCGAACTGAACAGCACCTCGCCGGTCAGCGGCAGCGCCGCCGGCTGGGCACCGAGGTTGCAGGCCAGCCGCAGTTCGCCCCGGTGCAGCACGATCCAGCGCGCGGACTCGTCGAACTCCACGCGCAGCCGGTCCAGTCGGGGATCGGTCAGCTCCGGGTGGGCGCGGCGTAGCGCGATCAGCTCGCGGTAGACCGCCAGGGTGCGAGCGTTGCTCGGCTCCCGCTGCTCCGACCAGTCCAGTCGCGAGCGCCGTACGGTGTCGGGGTCCATCGGGTCCGGCACGTCCTGTGCGTCCCAGCCGTGCTCGGCGAACTCCGCGCCTCGCCCGGTGCGCACCGCCTCCGCCAGCTCGGGATCCGGGAACGAGGCGAAGAACTGCCAGGGCGTGCGCGCGGCCCACTCCTCGCCCATGAAGATCATCGGCGTGTACGGCGAGCAGAGCACCAGTGCCGCCCCGCAGGCGAGCAGGCCGGGGGAGAGCGTGGCCGAGAGCCGGTCCCCGGTGGCCCGGTTGCCGATCTGGTCGTGGTTCTGGAGGTACGCCAGGAACCTGTGGCCAGAAGTGGTCAACGTGTCCACTTGTCGCCCATGTGTGCGTCCACGGAAGGAAGACCACGTGCCCGCGTGGAAGAATGCACTGCGCAGGGTGGCGGCCAGCGCGGGCAGTGAGCCGAAGTCCCCGTAGTAGCCCTGCCGCTCGCCGGTGAGCGTGGCGTGCAGGCAGTGGTGCAGGTCGTCGCTCCACTGCGCGTGCAGGCCGTAGCCGCCCGCCTCGCGCGGGGTGATCAGCCTGGGGTCGTTCAGGTCCGACTCCGCGATCAGGCTCAACGGCCGCCTGAGGTGTGCGGCCAGCGAGTCCACTTCGGACGCGAGCTCCTCCAACAGGTGGATCGCACGCCGATCGGACAGCGCGTGCACCGCGTCCAGCCGCAGCCCGTCCACGTGGAAGTCGCGCAGCCAGCTGACGGCGTTGTCGATCGCGTACCGGCGCACCTCGTCCGAGCGCGGGCCGTCCAGGTTCAGCGTGGGGCCCCAGATCGTCTGCCCGGCGAAGTACGGCCCGAACCGGTCCAGGTACGCCCCGGAGGGGCCGAGGTGGTTGTAGACCACGTCCAGCAGCACGGCCAGCCCGCGCGCGTGGCAGGCGTCCACGAACCGCTTGAACCCGTCCGGACCGCCGTACGGGTCGTGCGCGGCGTACCACAGCACCCCGTCGTAGCCCCAGCCGTGCACCCCGTCGAAGGCGTTGACCGGCAGCACTTCCACGAAGTCCACGCCGAGCTCCACCAGGTGGTCCAGCCGCTCGATCGCCGAGTCGAACGTGCCGCCCTCGGTGAACGTGCCGATGTGCAGCTCGTAGACCACCCCGCCGGGCAGCGCCCGCCCGGTCCACGCCGAGTCCGTCCACTCGAAGGCGCCGTGCTCGTACACCCGCGACGGCCCGTGCACCCCGTCCGGCTGCCACAGCGAGCGCGGGTCGGGCAGCGCCTCGTCGGAGTCGTCGAGCAGGAAGGCGTAGTCGGTGCCCGGACCGGTGCCCGGCACGTCCACCCGCCACCAACCGTCCTCAGTGGACCTCAGCTCGTGGCTGGTCCGTCCGATCTGGACGCGGACCCGGTCGCGTTCGGGCGCCCACACGGAGAACTCGGTCATGACCGCACCGCCAGCGCCACCGGGTACCTGCTCAGCAGCTCGCCCACCGCGGGCGCCTCCTCGTGGATCGGGATCCCGGTCAGTGCGTCGGTCCACCTGCCGTGCGGCAGCCGCAGCACCGTGTCGCGCCACCCGCCGGAGCGTTCCAGGCCCACCGGCAGGCGGGTGGCCACCGCCACCAGGCCGTCACCGCGGGCGAAGGCCAGCGCGTGCTCGGCGGCGGGCCCCTCCGCCCGCAGTGGCCGGTACCCGGAGAACAGCTCGGGCCGGTCCCTGCGCAGCCGCAGCACCTTCGCCGTGAGCAGCAGCTTGACCGCGCCCGACTCGTCGACCTCGGGCAGCCAGCCGGAGTCCAGCCGCGCCAGCAGGTCGGCCCGCAGCTGGAAGTCCACCGGCCGCCGGTTGTCCGGGTCCACCAGCGAGTAGTCCCACAGCTCCGTGCCCTGGTACACGTCGGGCACACCCGGCCCGGCGAGCTGGATCAGCTTCTGCCCCAAGGAGTTCGACCACCCGGCACGGGTGATCTCCGCGACGAACCCGGTCACCTCGGCGAGCAGTTCGGCCTCACCGAACACCCTGCCCGGCCACTGCGCGATGGCCTGGTCCACCTCGGGCACCGGGTCGGTCCAGGAGGTCGCCAGCTTGGCCTCCTTGGCCGCCTTCGCCAGGTAGTCGGCCAACCGCTGCTCGCTGATGGGGAAGGCGCCGACCAGCGTCTGCCACGCGAGCCGGGTCAGGCTCGGTTCCGGCAGCGGAAGCCTTGCCGCCCACCGCTGGTAGCGCGCCTCGAAGTCCACTTCGGACAGTACGGCCAGCCTCGCCCGCACGTCCTCGGACCGCTTGGTGTCGTGCGTGGACAGCGTGGTCATCGTCGCGGGGTAGGCGGCCTCGCGCCCCATCGCCGCGGTGTGCCACTCCTGCGGGGACACGCCGAAACGGCCCGGGTCCCCGCCCACCTCGTTGAGCGCCACGAACCGGTTGTAGCGGTAGAACGTGGTGTCCTCCACGCCCTTGGCCATCACCATGCCGGAGGTCTGCTGCACGCGGGTGGCCAGCTCACCCTCGGGATCGGCCAGCATCGCCTCGACGATCGGCCGCGCGGAGGGCGCCAGCTCCAGGGCCGCCTCCAGATGGTGGCGGCCCTCCGGCAGGTAGCTGCGGTACACCGGGAAGGAGGCCAGCAACTCGATCACGGCGTCCTCGTCGGCGCCCGGGGCCAGCGCCGCGATCCGCCGCACCTCGGCCCGCAGCAGGGTGGATGCCGCCGCCAGCCGGGCGGTCCGCTCCATCTCGTGCAGCGGCTGGTCCTCGGCGGGCTCCCCGGCCGGGTCCACGAACAGCCCGCACACCTCGCGCGCGGCCTCGTACCCGGTGGTGCCCGCCACCGGCCAGGACGCGGGCAGGGACTCGCCCACCCCGAGGATCTTCTCGACCACCAGCCAGGCCCCGGGCGCCGCCTCGTGCAGCCTGCGCAGGTAGCCGCCCGGGTCGGACAGGCCGTCCGGGTGGTCGATGCGCAGGCCGGTGACCTCGCCCTGCGCCACCCAGCGCAGCACCTCGCCGTGCGTGGCCGCGAACACCACAGGGTCCTCCACGCGGACCGCCGCCAGCGTGTTGACGTCGAAGAACCGCCGGTAGTTCAGCTCGGTGTTGCCCAGCCGCCAGTGCACGAGCCGGTAGTGCTGGCGGTCGTGCACCTCCCGCGGGGTCCCGGACTCCGTGCCGGGCGCCAGCGGGTAGCGGTGCTCGTGGTAGGTCAGGCTGCCGTTGTCCACGGCCAGCGCGTCCACCCCGTCCTCGCCAAGCACCGGGATCAGCAGCGGTCCGCGCGACCAGTCGATGTCGAACTTGTCGGCGTGCGCGGACTGCCTGCCGTACCGCAGCACGTCGCACCACCACGGGTTGGCACAGGGCACCTCGACGCCTACGTGGTTGGGCACCACGTCGACCACCAGGCCCATGCCCAGCCCGCGCAGCTTGCGCGCCAGGCTCTGCCTGCCCACCTCGCCGCCCAGCCCGGTGCTGGCCCGGGTCGGGTCGGTGACGTCGTAGCCGTGCGTGGACCCCGGCGCCGCCTGCAACAGCGGGGAGGCGTACAGGGCGCCGACCCCCAGCCTGGCCAGGTAGTCGGCCACCCCCGCGGCCCTGGCGAAGCCCATGGCCGGGCCGAACTGGATCCGATAGGTCGAGGTGGGCCTAGTCAAGCCATTACTCCTCGGTGCGCTGCAGGACGATCAGGGACCTCGCCGGGATGGTGATCGCGCTGCCACCGGCGACCGGCTCCTCGGCGGCCTCGCCGGTGGCGGTGTCCACGACCACGGCCCACTCGCCGCCGTAGCCGCCGTTGGGGATCTTCGCCTCCACGTCCTCGTAGTGGGCGTTGAAGCAGAGCAGGAAGGAGTCGTCGGTGACCCACTGGCCGCGCGCGTCCATCTCACCCATGGCCTGCCCGTTGAGGAAGACCAGCACGCAGCGGCCGAAGTCCAGCTCCCAGTCCTCGGCGGTCATCTCCGAGCCGGAGGGGGCGAACCAGGCGATGTCGCGCAGGTCCTCCCCGCTGCGCAGCGGGCGGCCCTGGAAGAACCGGCGGCGGCGGAACACCGGGTGCTGGCGGCGCAGCCTGGCCATCGCGGCGGTGAACTCGGTCAGCGCGCTGTCCTGGGCCTGCTCGGACCAGTCCACCCAGGACAGCTCGTTGTCCTGGCAGTACACGTTGTTGTTGCCCCGCTGGGTGCGGCCCAGCTCGTCGCCGTGCGCCAGCATCGGCACGCCCTGGGACAGGAACAGCGTGGCGATGAAGTTGCGCTGCTGGCGGGACCGCAGCGCCAGCACCTCGGCGTTGTCGGTCTCCCCCTCCTCGCCGCAGTTCCAGGACCGGTTGTCGTTGGCCCCGTCCTGGTTGCCCTCGCCGTTGGCCTCGTTGTGCTTGTCGTTGTACGACACCAGGTCGCGCAGGGTGAACCCGTCGTGCGCGGTGACGAAGTTGATGCTGGCGTGCGGCCGCCGCCCGTCGTCCTGGTACAGGTCCGAGGACCCGGTCAGCCGCGCCGCGAACTCGCCCAGCGTGCCCGGCTCCCCGCGCCAGAAGTCCCGCACGGTGTCGCGGAACTTGCCGTTCCACTCCGTCCACAGTGGAGGGAAGTTGCCCACCTGGTAGCCCCCGGGCCCGACGTCCCATGGCTCGGCGATCAGCTTGACCTGGCTGATCACCGGGTCCTGCTGCACGATGTCGAAGAACGCGCTCAGCCGGTCCACGTCGTAGAACTCGCGGGCCAGCGTGGCCGCCAGGTCGAAGCGGAAGCCGTCCACGTGCATCTCGGTCACCCAGTAGCGCAGCGAGTCCATGATCAGCTGGAGGGTGTGCGGATGCCGCACGTTCAGCGAGTTGCCGGTGCCGGTGTAGTCGGTGTAGTAGCGCGGGTCGTCCTCGACCAGCCGGTAGTAGGCCCCGTTGTCGATGCCGCGCATGGACAGGGTCGGGCCCAGGTGGTTGCCCTCGCCGGTGTGGTTGTAGACCACGTCGAGGATCACCTCGATGCCCGCCTCGTGCAGCGCGCGCACCATGGACTTGAACTCCTGCACCTGGTACCCGGCGCGGCTGCTGGAGGCGTAGCGGTGGTGCGGGGCCAGGAAGGCGATGGTGTTGTAGCCCCAGTAGTTGCTCAGGCCCTGCTCACCCAGGTGGTGGTCGTTGACGAACTGGTGCACCGGCATCAGCTCGACCGCGGTCACCCCGAGCCGGGTGAAGTGCTCGATCATCACCGGGTGCGCCAGCCCGGCGTAGGTGCCGCGCAGCTCCTCGGGGATCTCCGGGTGCGCGACCGTGGTCCCCCGGACGTGCGCCTCGTAGATCACCGTCTCGTGGTACGGGGTGTGCGGGTGGCGGTCGTTGCCCCAGTCGAAGAACGGGCTGATCACCACCGACTTGGGCAGGTGCGCCGCGGAGTCGCCGTCGTTGCGCTGCCCTGGGTCGGCGAACCGGTAGCCGAACAGCGACTCGTCCCAGTCCACGTCCCCGGACACCGCCTTGGCGTACGGGTCGATCAGCAGCTTGTTCGGGTTGCACAGCTGGCCGGTGGCCGGGTCGTGCGTGCCGTGCACCCGGTAGCCGTAGTGCTGGCCCGGGCCGACCTCGGGCAGGTAGCCGTGCCAGACGAAGGCGTCGACCTCCGGCAGGGCGACCCTGGTCTCCGTGCCGTCCGGGTCGAACAGGCACAGCTCCACCTTGCTGGCCGCCTCGGAGAACAGCGCGAAGTTGGTGCCCGCGCCGTCGTAGGTGGCGCCCAGCGGGTAGGACGTGCCTGGCCACGCGCGCATGGACGCTCCTGGTGCTCTCGTTCCGCGTGCAGGGGACTGCCAGACGATCAAACCAGGAGTGCGCCGCAGGGGCTACTGAGCCAGGTCAGGGCGCTGTGGCCCCGGTCACCCCGCTCTCCCTGCCGGGCACGGGAGATGATCGCCGAGTAAACTCGCCAGGGGCGACCCCGCAGCGGAAAACCACGCGAGCCGACCGGGGTCGCGGGCTTATTCTCCGCACCAATGGGACCGTCACCTGTGAGCTCCACGCTGGCCGAACTGCGCGACCGCCTCCCGCAACTGATGTTGCGCGACGAGCGGCGGCTGCGGCGTCGGCTGGACGGGCTGGCGAAGAAGCCGGAGGGGCCGGAGCGCGCGCTCGAACTGGCCGCGCTGAGTGCCGAGGTCGACGCCGCCGTGCTGCGGGTGGCCGACCGGGCGCTGACCGTGCCCGCGATCGACTACCCGCCGCAGCTGCCGGTCAGCGAGCACCGGGACCGCATCGCCGAGCTGATCCGCGAGCACCAGGTGGTGATCGTCGCGGGGGAGACGGGCTCGGGCAAGACCACCCAGCTGCCCAAGATCTGCCTGGAACTGGGCAGGGGCCTGCGCGGCATGATCGGGCACACCCAGCCGCGCCGGATCGCCGCGCGCACGGTGGCCGAGCGCATCGCCGAGGAGCTGCACACCGAGCTGGGGCAGGCGGTGGGGTACAAGGTCCGGTTCACCGACCAGGTCGGCGGGCGCAGCCTGGTCAAGCTGATGACCGACGGCATCCTGCTCGCCGAGATCCAGAACGACCGGATGCTGTCCCAGTACGACACGCTGATCATCGACGAGGCGCACGAGCGCAGCCTGAACATCGACTTCCTGCTCGGCTACCTGCACCAGCTGCTGCCGCGCAGGCCCGAGCTCAAGGTGATCATCACCTCGGCGACCATCGACCCGCAGCGCTTCTCCCGGCACTTCCGGGACGCCCCCGTGGTGGAGGTCTCCGGCCGCACCTACCCGGTGGAGGTGCGCTACCGGCCGGTGATCGACCCGGAGGACCCCGAGTCCGACCCGGACCGCGACCAGGTGCAGGCCATCTGCGACGCGGTGGACGAGCTGTGCGCGGAGGGCCCCGGCGACATCCTGGTGTTCCTCAGCGGGGAGCGGGAGATCCGCGACACCGCCGACGCACTGTCCAAACAGGACCTTCGTAACACGGAGATCCTTCCCCTGTACGCCAGGCTGTCCGTTGGCGAGCAGCACAAGGTGTTCAAGCCGCACACCGGGCGCCGCGTGGTGCTGTCCACCAACGTGGCCGAGACCTCGCTGACCGTGCCCGGCATCAAGTACGTGGTGGACCCGGGCAATGCGCGCATCTCCCGCTACAGCCACCGGCTCAAGGTGCAGCGGCTGCCCATCGAACCGATCTCCCAGGCCAGCGCCAACCAGCGCAAGGGCCGCTGCGGACGCGTGTCCGAGGGCATCTGTATCCGGCTGTACTCCGAGGAGGACTTCCTGTCCCGCCCGGAGTTCACCGACGCGGAGATCCTGCGCACGAACCTGGCCTCGGTGATCCTGCAGATGACCGCGGCCGGGCTGGGCGACATCGCCGCGTTCCCGTTCATCGACCCGCCCGACCGCCGCAACATCGCCGACGGCATCGGCCTGCTCCAGGAGCTCGGCGCGGTGGGCGCCCCCGACAGCTCCGGCCAGCGCAAACTCACCCAGGTCGGCAGGCGGCTGGCCCAGCTGCCGGTGGACCCCCGGCTGGCCAGGATGGTCGTGGAGGCCGAGCGCAACGGCTGCACCCGCGAGGTCATGGTCATCGCCGCCGCCCTGTCCATCCAGGACCCCCGTGAGCGGCCCACCGAGCAGCAGCAGGCCGCCCAGCAGCAGCACGCCAGGTTCACCGACCCCACCTCGGACTTCCTGAGCTACCTGAACCTGTGGAACTACCTGCGCGAGCAGCAGAAGGCGTTGTCCTCCAACCAGTTCCGCAAGATGTGCCGCGCGGAGTTCCTGAACTACCTGCGTGTGCGCGAGTGGCAGGACATCTACGCCCAGCTCCGCCAGGTGATCAAGTCCCAGGGGGTGTCCCTGGAGGGCAACGAGGTCGACCCGCAGGCCATCCACCTGTCCCTGCTCGCGGGCCTGCTGTCCCACCTCGGGTTCAAGGACGTCAGCGCCAAGGACGCCAAGAAGAAGGGCCCCACCGAGTACCTGGGCGCCCGCAACGCCCGGTTCGCGATCTTCCCCGGCTCGGCGCTGTCGCGCAGCCAGCCGCGCTGGGTGATGGCCGCCGAACTGGTGGAGACCTCCCGGCTGTGGGCCAGGATCGTGGCCAGGATCGAGCCGGAGTGGGCCGAGAAGCTGGCCCCGCACCTGGTGCGGAGCACCTACAGCGAGCCGCACTGGGATGCCGAGCGCGGCTCGGTGACCGCCATGGAGAAGGTCACCCTGTACGGGCTGCCCATCGTGGCCTCGCGCCGGGTCAACTACGGCCGGATCGACCCCGGGCTGTGCCGTGACCTGTTCATCCGGCACGCGCTGGTGGACGGGGAGTGGACCACCCACCACCAGTTCTGGCACGCCAACCGCACGCTGTTGCGGGAGGTGGACAAGCTCGAGGACCGGGCCCGGCGCCGCGACATCCGGGTCGACGACCAGGCCCTGTTCGACTTCTACGACAAGCGGATCGGCGCCGAGGTCGTGTCCGTACGGCACTTCGACACCTGGTGGAAGAAGACCCGGCGGGACCAGCCCGACCTACTCACCTTCGACCTGGACATGCTCGTCAACGACAGCGCGGGTGAGGTCAGCGCCCGCGACTACCCCGACCACTGGGACCAGGGCGGGGTGCCGCTGCCGCTGACCTACCGGTTCGAGCCGGGCACCAGCACCGACGGGGTCACCGTGCGGGTGCCGCTGCCGGTGCTCGGCCAGCTAGACGGGGACGGCTTCGCCTGGCAGATCCCCGGCCTGCGGCTGGAACTGGTCACCTCGCTGATCAAGTCGCTACCCAAGGCGGTGCGCCGCAACTTCGTGCCCGCCCCGACCTTCGCCAAGGCCGTCGTGGACCGGATCACCGACCAGGACATCAACCTGCTGGAGGCCGTGGAGCGCGAGCTGCGCACCCTGTCCGGGGTCGTGGTGCCCCGGGAGGCGTGGCAGCTCGACCAGGTGCCCGAGCACCTGAAGACCACCTTCCACGTGGTGGACGAGAGCGACCGCACCCTGGCCAAGGGCAAGGACCTCGAGTCCATCAAGCAGGAGTTGCTCGACACCATGCGTGCCGCGCTGTCGGCCTCCCCCAACAACATCGAGCGCGAGGGCCTGCGCGAGTGGGATTTCGGCCCGCTGCCGCGCAGCCACCGGCAGGCCGTGTCCGGGTACGAGGTCACCGCCTATCCCGCGCTCGTGGACCAGGGCGACACCGTGGCCGTGCGGCTGCTCGACACCCAGGCCCAGCAACGTCAGTCCATGCTCCGCGGCACCCGGCGCCTGCTGCTGCTCAACCTGCCCTCCCCGGTCAAGCTCGTCGTGCGCAGCCTCAGCAACGAGGCCAAGCTGACACTGAGCCGCAACCCGCACGGCGGTGTGCCCGCCCTGCTGGAGGACTGCATCGCCGCCGCCGTCGACCGGATCGTCGCCGAGGGCGGTGGACCCGCCTGGGACGCCGAGGGATTCGGCAAGCTGCTCACCCGTGCCCGCACCGCCCTGGGACCCACCGTGCTCGAGGTCGTCGACCGGGTCCGGCGCATCCTTGCCGCCGAGCAGGCCGTGCAGGCCCGGCTCGCCGCCGCCAGGTTCGCGCCCACCGAGTCGGTGACGGACATCCGACGCCAGCTGAAAGGCCTGGTGTGCGCCGGTTTCGCCACCGAAACTGGGTGGGCCCGACTGTCCGATGTGGAGCGTTACCTGCGGGCGGTGGAGCGCCGGCTGGAGAAGCTGCCGGAGAACCCCGCGCGGGACGTGGAGCGCACCCAGCAGGTCGCCGAGATCACCGCCGAGTACCGGGAGTTGGTCGGCGCCCTGCCGCCCGGCGAGCCGGTCGGGGAGAAACTGGTCGCCATCCGGTGGATGATCGAGGAGTTGCGCGTCAGCTACTTCGCCCAGACCCTCGGCACGGCCTACCCGGTGTCGGAGAAGCGCATCCACAAGGCGATGGACGAGGTCTGAGCAGTTCGGCGCGTGTCGGACGTGCCGGGGCGGTGTGTCGGCGTTTTTGGGGTGGTGTGTTGGGGGTTCCGGGGTGGTGTGTTGCTGCTTTGAGGTGTCGGGGTGGTTTTGTCTGGGGACCCTGGCGATGGGCGGTAATCGGGAAGCCGGGGCGTGGAATGCCGCCCCGATTTCGCCGGGCAGCGTAGCCCATCGCCTCCCCCAGAAAAAACCACCCCTGGGGATTACTGATGCTCCTTTCCGCCCGTTGGTGTCGACTGTTCGGTGCCGCGAGGCGCGCGTTCATCGTCACTCTATGTGCCCGGCAATTTGCCTCCCATTTTTCACCCTTTCGTGTCCGGAATTCGGTGCCGCGAGGACCGTGCGCCCATCGCCTCTCTTCGCGGGCGGCACTCGGTCGCCATTTCACTCTTTCGTGTCCAGTATTCGGAGTAGAATCGGTGGCGTGGGGAAGGTGGAGATCGTGCGGGCAGTCTTGGCGGCTGAGGTTGCCAAGCGGACGCTCGATCACGCGCAGCTTTGCCTGATCGCGGAGTTGGATGATCCCCACGAGTTGGCATTGCTGCTGCGCATTCCGTTGGGTGCCGCGCGGCGGAAACTGGACCAGGCCGCCGCGCTGGATCGGCTTCCCGTTGTGGCGGGGTTGCTGCGGGACGGGCGGGTGGATCTGGACCGGTTCGAGGTGGTGCGGAAGCGCACCGAGAACCTGGACGCGGAGCAGGCTCGGGCGGTGGATGCCGGGCTGACCGGGGCCGCCGAGTGGACCACCCAGGAACTCAAGGCCGAGGCCGATCGGCTGGTCTGCCTGGTGGATCCGGAGGGTGCGGAGCGGCGGCACGGGCGGGCGGTGAAGCGGTCCTCGCAGGTGAGTTATCGGTCGATGCCGGATGGGATGGCGTTGCTGACCGCGTACCTGGATGCGGTGCCCGCGCGGGCGATCTTCGATCAGATCACCGCCGATGCGGAGAGTCTCGATGATGACCGGTCCTGGGGTGAGAAGCAGGCCGATGTGTTCATCGACCGGATGCTGGGCAGTGGCCGACCGGTGACTGTGCACACCGATCTCACGATTTCCGCGAAGACGCTTATCGGGTTGACGGCTGAGCCGGGGTACATTTCCGGGGTGGGGCCGGTGGAGGCGGCTACGGCCCGGGAGATCGCCGCGCAGGGGGACTGGCGGAAAGTTCTCGTGGATGAGGTCGGGATGCCGGTGGGGGTGGGGCGGAAACGGTATCGACCACCTGAGGCGTTGAAGGAATTCGTGCGGGTGCGGGATCGGGTGTGTCAGGCGCCGGGGTGTATGCGGCCTGCGGCGCGGTGCGAGATCGACCATGCGCGGGGATTTGCCTCGGGTGGGGTGACGGATGCGCGCAATCTGGGGCCGTTTTGTGAGCTGCACCATTATGTGAAGACGATTGGGTTGTACCGGTTCACCCGAGAGCTGGATGGGACCCGGCACTGGACCACCCCGCTGGGGTTCGTCTACACGACCCGGCCCAAGCCCATCGCGGAACCCGACCCGCCCTGACAAGGAGGGCGGGGCGGGCGCGAAAACAACTGCACAGTGGAGCAACGGGCTAGCCCCCGGTGACCGGCACGTCACGGGCGGCTGAGCACCACCCGCAGCGCCTCCTCCAGGTCGGCGGCCGACCCGGCTCCGACCGAGCGCCAGGCCACGTAGCCGTCCGGCCGCACCAGCACCGCCCCGTCCTCGCTGACGCCGTACACCTCGGGCCAGGACCCGTCGACCTGGTGGGCGACAAGCGGAATCCCGAGCCGATCCGCCGCCACCCCGGCCGAGGCGACCCACTCCGCGCCGCACGTCAGCACGACGAACCCCCGGCCGAAAAGGTCCACAGTGGACCGTCCATCGGGCAGCACGACGTGGGGTGCCCGCGAGCCGGGCCGCGCCGTGGGCCGCTCGGGGTTCTCCAACACCGACCGGTCGTCCCCGTTCTCCAGCACGGCGGCGCCGAGTTGCCGGTAGCCGAAGAACAGGGTGGACACGGGTTCGATCGGATCGACCTCGGCGGGCGCGCCGGGACGGAGCCGTTGCAGGAAGGCCGCGTACTGCTGGTCGGCGAGGATCATCGAGTACGGCCTGCGTTCCACGTCGTGGCTGTCCAACAGCCCGGGCCCAGCCTGCCCGCGCACGACCAGGGCGAGCTTCCAGGCCAGCGAGTAGCCGTCCATGATCGCGGTGTTGCCGCCGAACGCCCCGGTCGGCGGCATGACCCGTGCGGCGTCGCCGACGAGGTGCACCCGCCCGAGGCTGAACCGGTCGGCGACGCGGTGCTCGGTCGTGGACTTGGTGCCGCCGGCCTCGATCGAGCCGGGCACCAGATCGGGCAAGCCGGTGGCCACGCGAATCAGCTCCGGCCAGTCCGGTTCCGAGTCGCCCGCGGCGACGCCGAGCGCGAACCTGCCGGGCACGTCGGTGCTGACGAGGACCCCGGAACCGCCAGGCAGCGCGGGGTTCTGCAGGTAGTACAGGCCATCGAGCCCGGGCAGGTCGGCGGTGAACAGCACGCCGAGGCTCTCGCCGAGCACACCGCGCCCAGTGCAGCCGATGCCCAGGGCGGTGCGGATCGGGCTGCGGTGCCCGTCGGCCGCGACGAGGTACTGGGCGCGGACCTCGACCGTCCCGCCCGGTGAGCGCAGCACGGCCAGCACCCCGTCGGCGTCCTGCTCGAAGGACACCAACTCGGTGCCGAAGCGCAGGTCGGCGCCGAGTTCGCGGGCGCGGGCGGCCAGGATCGGCTCGACCTGCTCCTGGCTGGCGTTGGCCCACCCGGCGGGGGAGAGCGCGCTGAAGTCGGGGATCTCCGGGGTGATCTCGCGGTACACGGGTCCGTGCATGCTCGCGGCGATCACGATCCGGAACTGCTCGGTGCCGCCCGCCGCCACCACGGCCTGGTCCAGCCCGGCGACCTTCAGCGCCTCCAGCACGTGCGGGAACTGCCCACGCGCCTTGGGTTGCTGCGAGGTGGTGGCGTGCCGCTCGACCAGCAGCGGCGGCACCCCGTGCAGGCCCAGGTACACGGCGGTGGACAGCCCGGACAGCCCGGCGCCGACCACCAGCACACTCGTCTCGATCATCGAAGAATCTCCCACCCTGAAACGAACGGCGTTCGAACGTGGCGAACGATGTTCTACAAACGAACGGCGTTCGTGTCAAGTACAGTGTTCGGGTGGAGCTCCCCGAACCGCCCTGGCGCACCCCCCGCCGCAAGCCCCGCCAGCAGCTCAGCCGGCAGGCGATCGTGGACGCGGCGCTGGCCATCCTGGACGCGGAGGGCCTGGACGCGGTGAGCATGCGGCGCGTGGCCCAGGCGCTGAACACCGGACCGGCCTCGCTGTACGCCCACGTCAGCAGCAAGGAGGAGCTGTGTGAGCTGCTGCTGGAACGCGTGCTGTCCCAGGTGCGGGTGCCGACCCCGGATCCGGCGCGCTGGCGGGAGCAGCTCAAGGAGCTCTGCAAGCGGCAGGTCGGGGCGCTGGTGGAGCACCCCGGTATCGCGCGCATCGCGCTGGACACCCTGATCCCGGCCACCGAGCACAGCTTCGTCCTGGCGGAGGCCATGCTCGGCCTGATGCGCGCGGGCGGCGTGCCCGACCGGCTGGTGGCGATCGGGTTCGACGTGCTCAGCCTGTACTGCACGGCCTTCGCGGTTGAGGTCAACGCCGTCCGCAGCGGGGAGGTGAGCCCCGAGCAGTTGCGCGAGCGGGGGGAGCAGATGGGCCGCTATGTGGCCGCGCTGCCGCCCGACCGGTTTCCGGCCCTGTTGGCGATGGGCCACCTGCTCGGCGAGGGCGACGGGGAACAGCGCTTCGACGCGGCACTGGACCTGATCATCGGCGGTCTCGCGAACCAGGACCGAACCTGACCGCGATTGCTTCTAGAGTCGTCTCACCGACACGGAGGAGATGGACATGAGCACCGAGCACGACGAGATCCTGGCGATGCTGGCCAACCAGCGGGACAGCCTGCTGATCACGGTCCGCGGCCTGTCCGACGAGGACGCCCGCAAGCGCACCACCGTCAGCGAGCTGACCCTCGGTGGCCTGGTCAAGCACGTGACGGCCTGCCAGGCGTTCTGGACCCGCGTGTTCGTCGAGGCCGACGGGGTGCTGCCCGAGGGGATGATCAACTCCGACCAGTACCGGATGACCGAGGAGGAGACCCTGGCCGGACTGGTCGCCGACTACGCCGCGGCGTTCGAGGCCACCGAGCGGGCCGTGGCCGGGCAGGCCGACCTGGGGCGCGAGGTGCCGCTGCCAGTGTTCCCGTGGGGGCCGCAGGAGACCCAGTACTGGTCGGTGCGCCGGATCCTGCTGCACCTGCTCCGCGAGACCGCCCACCACTGCGGGCACGCCGACATCATCCGCGAGTCCCTGGACGGGGCGAACACCACCGCGCAGTGGGCCTGAGCGTCCACGAGGGCAGCACCGGGCGGCGCGGGCGGGCAGCGTTGACCGTGTTCGAATTGTTACCTGTTCGGGTGGTCTTGTGGCCGCTCGCAGGCTCGCCGGGCGGCCCTGCGAGCGGCGTTCCGGCCGGTCGCGGGGGTCGCCCCACCGCGCCCCACCTCTTCCTTCCTTGATCAGGTAAGCCTACCCTTACCGCTGAAGAACGGGTCAAATCGGACTCGGAGATCCCTAAACCTCGTTGAACTCCGGATCGACATCCGGCACAGTGATGTTGGCCACAACGGCGTGGGGGTCGTCAGGTCGCGGAAGGAAGCTGGGGAATTCGCCATGGGACGTCTGATGGACATCGAACCGGTCGAGCTGGGCTGGGAGCCCGAGCGGGACGCGCTGCACGCGGGTCAGGAGTGGATCCCGTGGCAGGCTGACCACGAGGACGGCTTCGAGCCGATCATCGTTCGGGGCATGGACTGAGCTGGTCCGCAGGGCGGCGGCTGGACTCGCGCACCACCAGTTCTGGGGTGAACACCACGCGTTGGTGCGCGTGTCCGCCGGGATCACGAGTCTCGGCGATGACGAGTTCGGCCGCCGTGCGACCGATCAGCCTGCTGGGCTGACGGACGGAAGTCAGGGGGACCGCGGCAGCCGCCGCGAAGTCGATGTCGTCGTAACCGACGATGGCCAGCTCGTGCGGGACCCGCACGCCGTGCCGCACCGCCGCCTGCAACAGGCCAAGGGCCAGCAGGTCGTTGGCGCAGAACACCGCGTCGGGCCGGTTCCCGGTCAGCAGTCGCTCACCGGCGGCCAGTCCGGAGGCCACGTTCATCGCGGGCACCTCCACCACGTGCAGGTCCCCGGGGGCGCGGGCCGCCTCGCGCAGCGCGTCCCTTGCGCCCTGCGCCCGGTGCAGGCACTGGGTCACCGACTCCGGGCCGTTGATCATCGCCAGCTCGCGGTGCCCCTGCTCCAGCAGGTGCCGCACCGCCAGTTCGCCGCCGATGCGGTGGTCCACGGTCACCGAGCAGGTGTCGCTCAGCGCGGTGGCGTGGTCGAGCAGCACCACGGACACCCCGCGCTCGCGCAGTCGCAGCACCGGCTCGGGTGAGTCGTCCACCGGGGTGATCAGCACCCCGTGCACGCGCTGCTCGGTGAGCAGGTCCAGGTGCCGCTCCTGGCGCTGCGCCGACTCGTCGCTGTTGCACAGGATCACCGCGTGACCCGCCTCGCTGGCGGTGTCCTCCATGCCCTTGGCCACGTCGGTGAAGAACGGGTTGCCCACGTCTGGCACGATCAGCCCGATCGCGCGGGCCGTGCCCGAGCGCAGTTGCCTCGCCGACTCGTTGCGCACGAAACCCAGTGCGGAGATGGCCTCGCGGACGCGCTCCCTGGTGCTCTCGGCGACCAGGTCCGGGCGGTTGAGCACGTTGGACACCGTGCCCACCGAGACGCCCGCCCGTGCGGCCACCTCGCGGATGCTGATCGTCGCCAAGCAAGCCTCCGGTCGTGAAACGTCTCAATCAGGATACCGCAGGTCAGCCCGGTTTCTCTTGACACGTCCGGGTAAGCGTCGCAGGCCGCTGCGTGCCATCGGTTGAAACGATTTACATCGCTGGAAGTGCACGCGTGGGCCGTCGCCTCGACCGATCCAGGGCTTCTTCCCGACCCCCTGACTCTTGCGGGCGCTCAGTCCGTGAGCAAACATGCTCGCCAATGCGTTGATGCGCGCAACTTTGTGCAAACAAGGAGTGGTCTGGATGGCCCGTGGTCGCCTACGCGTGCTCACCCCCGCCGTGCTGGGACTCGCCCTGCTCGGTGCCGTCCCCGCGCACGCCAACGATGGCGTGAGCCAACCCGCCACCAACTACAGCTCTGCGGCCACGCCCGCCAGCGCGATCGCCCCCGTGCCGCCGATGGGCTTCAACAACTGGGCCCGGTCCACCTGCGCCGCCCAGGCCCCGCTGGACGGCTCGCCCACCGCGAGCTACTCGTTCCAGCAGTACATGAAGGACAACGCCAAGGGGCTCGTGGACAGCGGACTGGCCGCCGCCGGGTACCAGACGATCACCGTGGACGACTGCTGGATGCGGCGCACCGCCGCGGGCTACCTGCACGGGGCCACCACCTGGGGCGGCTCCAGTCAGCCGGGGTTCGACTACGAGCTCACCGATTACGGGGACTACCTGCACGGCCTCGGGCTGAAGTTCGGCATCTACGAGAGCTCGGGCACGAACACGTGCAGCACCACGCCGAACACCGCCACCGGCAGCGAGTACCACGAGCAGGACGACGCGAACTCCTTTGTGTACTGGGGAGTTGACGCGCTCAAGTACGACAACTGCCAGACCAAGGAGCCGCTGAAGACCCTGGACGGGCGGATGAGCGCCGCGCTGGCCACCGCGGTCGGCAACGCCGCGGCGGGCGGCAGGAAGACGCCCAACGTGCTGTTCAACGAGTCCGCGCCCGCCGCGTACAACAACGGGGCCACCAAGTTCGACGTGATGAACTGGGTGCGCGACCACGGTCAGCAGTGGCGGGTCGGCCCGGACATCTGGAATTACGCCGCCAGCACCGATCCGTGGGACAAGGCGTTGTCCGGCTACAACTTCGGTGCGTACCAGAGCTTCGACACGACCGTGGACCTGGCCCGCTACCAGTCGCCGGGCAACTGGAACGACGCGGACATGCTGCTCATCGGGGACAACGGCATGTCCAGCGCCGAGGAACGCAGCCAGCTCGCCCTGTGGTCGGCGATGGCGGCCCCGCTGTTCATCAGCACCGACGCGCGCAAGTTCACACCGTCCTATTTGGACGCACACCCGGACCAGGCCGCGCACCTGCGCGAGTCGATCAGGACCCTGGGCAACGCCGAGGTCCTCGCCGTGGACCAGGACCCGCTCGGCGCGGGCGGCTACCGGGTGTCCGGCGGTGCCGCCAGGTCCGACGGCACCCCGTCCAGTGCCAGCGGGATCGACTTGGTGGTCAAGCAGCTTGCCGACGGCAGTCGCGCGGTTGTCGTGCTGAACAAGGGATCCGCCGCAACCAACTACAGCTTGTCCTTGTCGGACTTGGGTTTCAGTGGCACCGGCTGCACCTACTCCGTGCGCGACCTGTGGGCGCACACCGACAGCACCTCCACCGGGACCGTGCCGCTGACGATCGGCTCGCACGACAACGCCATGCTGAAGGTGAAGGGCTGTTCGTTCGCGCCCACCGGGCAGATCACCGTGGCCCGCGGCGACTGGGGCAAGGCCGCACTCTGCCTGGACAACTACGCCTCCGGCACCGCGGCCAACAACCCGGTCGTGGTGTACCAGTGCACCAGCGGCGCGAACCAGCGCTGGACCCGCAACGCCGACGGCACGGTCAAGCTGGCCAACGGCCTGTGCCTGACCGCGCGGAGCGGCACCTCGACCAGTCCCGTCAACGGGGCCAGCGGCCGGTTCGTCGGCGTGGCCGGGTGCGGATCCGCGCCCTCCTCGCAGAAGTGGGACTACACCAGGGACGGTCAGCTCAAGCTGTCCGGGACCGCGCTGTGCCTGGACGTGTACGGCGGCAGCACCTCGACGGCCAGTACCCCGGTGGACGTCTACACCTGTGCCGCGGCCGGATCGTTGCAGAACAACCAAACCTGGTCGGCCCCGTTCATCAGATGAGCACAAGAACCGCTCTCGCGGCGCCGTTCCCATCACCGGGAACGGCGCCGCTTTTTATGTCGGTGTTCGACACTGTCAATACCTGTTCACTCCTTCGTGTGCCCTTTGTGCGATGTGGGAACTGACTTTGACAAGTTGCTCCGATTGCTCCACTCTCTTAGCCATGATGCGCGGTGTCTCTCTGACGACTCGCCGACACGTTGATTTGCAGCTCCAGGCGAGCGCTCTCTGTCCGGTCCGCTGAGGACCCCTTTCACCCCTCACGCCACCCCTATTCCGGGTCCATTCGGCCTGCGCTGACGCGCGCCTGGACCTGCTGTTCACGGTGGTGAACTCCGCCTTTCCCGGTCGATCGTCGCCGTTCGCCCGGGGGAGAGCCGTGCCCATTTCCGGTGCGGCCGGTTCAGTTCGACGACCCATTCAGAACACGGAGATCCGATGCCCCTGAAATCGCTCGGCGGGAGGAGGGTGCGCACCGGTGCGGCGGCCGTCCTGGTCGCCGCCGCGGCCGTCACCTTCCCCATCGCCGGCACCAGCGCCTACGCCGACGTGCAGGTGTCCACCCAGCACGTGGCGGGCGCCGACGGCAAGGACTACACGGTCACCAACCACCTGGTGGGCAATTACGCGGCCCGGCAGGAACAGCGCAAGGAGTGGCTGCTGGTCTGGGCCGGTGACGAGAACATCGCCGACACGGCGGTGTCCGACATCAAGAACCTGCCCGGGACCGTCGGCGGCGTGGTGAACAAGCTGCCCGGCGCCCTGCCCGGACCGGACTTCCTCGCCGTCATCGACGCCACCAAGGGCTCGCCGACCTACGGCAAGGTGGTCAACACGGCCACCGTCGGCCCGCTGGTGGAGAACGAGCCGCACCACATGCAGTACGTGTGGCACAAGGGCGACACCATCTACGCGGGCGCGCTGTTCGCGGCGGCGACCTACGCCTTCGACGTCAGCGCGCTGCCGAACCTGAAGCTCAAGGGGATCAGCCTGCCCAGCCAGACGCTGGGCGGGTCGGTGCCCGACGCGTACTGGACGCTCAAGGACGGCACGGCCTACGGCACCTACATGGGTGGCCCGGTCGTGCCAGGGCCCTACATCTACGACAACGGCTCGGTGCAGATCGGCAACGGCTTCGCGGGCAGTCCCGGTGAGGTCGTGCACTTCGACAGGGACGGCAAGGTGCTCTCCCAGTCCCCGGCGGCGACCCCGCAGGGAGACAACGAGAAACTCTGCGACGACCTGCCCAGGCTGGGCGCGCCCACCTGCGCCAACCCGCACGGCATCCAGGCCCGCGAGGACCTGAACACGATGGTCACCAGTGACTACGCGGAGCCGCGCAACATCATCCTGGACCCGGTCAAGCAGCCCTCCCCGTACCTGCGGCGGCCGACCATCCGCACCTGGGACATCTCCGACCGCAACCACCCGAAGCTCAAGGCGGTGTCCTACCTGCAGGACGGGCCCAGGGCCAACCCGGCGGACCCGCTGCACGCGGAGAGCCGGGCGGTCATGGAGACCACGGTGACCAACCTGCCCGGTCACAAGGGTGCCTTCGCACAGACGATGCAGGGCGGTGCGATCTTCTACACCCCCGACATCACCGCGGCCCAGCCGCACTGGCGTGAGGTGTTCGACGACGGCGCGGCGAACAAGTCCTTCGACGCCAAGGCCGACAGCGTCGGCTCCAGCAGCAACGGCGGCTGGGTGCAGACCAGCCCGGACGACCACTACCTGTACCACGCGGTGATCGGACGGCAGAAGGGCACGCTCGGCTCGGACGACCCCGGCACGGTGGGCGGGGTCTACACGCTGGACATCTCCAAGCTGCTGGCCGCCGGTGACAACTACACCTGCACCATCGACACGAAGGCCAAGGCGGAGAACGGCGGTGGCGGGGACTGCCCGACGCTGGCGGGCGCCGCGGCGATCAACCCCGGCAAGCCGGGGCAGGGTCCGCACTGGGGCACCTACGACAACTTCCAGCTGGGGGGCGATGGTTTCTACCACGAGACCGACCAGCCCGGCAGGGTCGCGGTGTCGGACTACTTCGTGGCCCGCAGCGGTCTGGACGGTGACCACAAGGTCACCATGGTCGACCTGGGCAAGGACGGGAAGCTGACGGTGGACACGGCTTTCCGTGACGAGAACTCCGGTCAGGTCGGCATCAACTTCAACCGCAAGTCCTGGCCGCACGGGGACTTCGGCAACGCCAAGCCGCACTCCGAACTGTTCGTGGTCGCGGACGCGGATGTGAAGTGAGGCGGGCGGGCGGCGTCCCGGCGGCGCCGCCCGCCTTCCCCCGTGGAGGACGAGAATGCACATGAGTGACATGGGCACCCAGGCCGTCAGCGCCGGTGCCGTGCTGGTGAGGATCCTGCTCCTGCTGGCGGGTGCCACGATCGCGGGCATCGGGCTGGTGCGCCCGGCGGTGGCCGAGGTGCGCCGCCCGGCGCTGGTACTGGCGTGGACTGCCGCCGCCGCAACGGTTGTGGCAGATGTTGTGTCCATTGTGGTGTACGAGGTGAACCCGGTGTTCGCGGTCGTGCAACTGGTGCTGGCCCTGGCGGTACCACCGCTGCTGCGCTGGCGCTCGGCGCCCGCCTACGCCGGGTTCGGTCTGTTCGTGGTGCTCGTGTCCGAGATCTCCTTGGACCACATGGGCATCGAGTTCTTCGCCGACACCGCCTACACGGTCGCGGCCGTGCTGTGGATCGGCATCACGGTGCTGGGCACCGGCGGTTGGCAGCCCGAGCGACTGCGGCCCAAGCCGGTGGCGCTGACCCTGGCCGCGGTGCTGGTGCTGGCCGGGATCGTGCAGATCGCCGCCTCCGGGGTGGCGTTGGACCGTCGGCTCTACACCACCGGGTTCGGCCTGCTGCTGATCGTCGTCGCGGTGCTGCCCCTGGTCGTGACGGCACTGGTGCTGACCAGGCCCCGCTTCTTCCCGCTCGGCGTCACGGTCGTCGTCGCGGCCTACGTCGCCTGGAGCGCCCTGATCGCCGTGCCCAAGCCACTGGACCTGCCCACCCCCGGCGTGCCGCTGCTGGTGTCACAGCCCACGCCGCTGCTGCTCACCCCGCAGCGCCCCGGCCGCAACCTGGTGCACGTGCCCGCGGGGTCGGTGACGGTCCGCGCTGGGGACGAGCCGCCGGTCACCGCCGTGTCCAGGCCGGGCGCCGACGGGGCCTGGGCCGAGGTCACGCTCCCGGCCGGGCGCAGCACGCTCACGGTCGAGCGCGACGGGGTTTCCTCCACTGTGGACGTCGATACTGGAACGGATCCGTTGCAGGTCAACGCGGTCGGCGCGGACGGCCCGGAGTGCGCGGGGGCCGCGCTGGGTGGCCTGCTGGGCGGTTCGCGTGCCGCGCTGGCGAGCTGCCCGGCCGATGAACTGTCCACTGAGGACGCGGACTCGCTGCGATCGATGATCGGCTTCCTGGCGAGCAAGTCCGTACCGGCGATCACACTGGTCGGGGACGAGTCGCCACGGGCGCGGGCCGCCGCCGCGCTGGTCCGCGCCAACGCCGAACAGATGCACATCCCGGTCGTCACCGAGGAGGCGCCGAACAACGCGCTGCTGCTGGTGTCGGGCTGGACCAGGGCAGCGACCGAACTGAGCCTGGTCGCGACCGAGCAGACCGAACGGCCCACCTTCACCCGCGGCGTCTACCTCGCCCCGTGGCTGCTGACCGGCCCACTGGTCAAATCCGTTGTCAGCTCGGCGGTCCCGCTGCGGTTCGACCCGCGCGAGCAGCGGTCCCTGAACTACACCCTGGACCTGGCCAGCGCCTTCGAGGGCCAGAGCGCCTCGGTGGCCGGGTTCCAGCGCTGGCTGGCCGCGCGCGGGCAGCGGCTGGACGAGCCGGTGCGGATCTACGCCTGCGCGCAGGTGGACGTGATGCAGATGAGTGAGCACATGAACGGCATGGACATGAACTATCCCGGTCAGTGGGTGCCCAGCGCTACGGTCGTCCCGATCTCCGGACCACTGCCCGACTAGGAAAGAGGAACGATGACAGCAGTCAGCAGCGAGGTGCCGCGGCACTTACCGGCACCTTCGGCCAAGGTCGGCGTGACCTCGGTGGGAGTAGTGCTCGCGATCGTGCTGGGCTCGGCGGTCTATCACGCGGCGGGTCCGATCATGACCCTCCTGTTCGGTATCGGGATCGCACTGGGACTGGTGCTGTTCCACTCCCGGTTCGGCTTCACCTCGGCCTGGCGGCAGGTGGTGGTGGTCGGCCAGGGCGCGGCGATCCGCGCGCACATGCTCATGCTCGCGGTGGCCTGCCTGCTGTTCGCGGTGATCCTGGGCAGCGGGCTGGGCCTGTCCGGGGTGCCGAAGGGGACCGTGCTGCCGACCAGCATCGGGGTCGCGCTGGGCGCGTTCCTCTTCGGCATCGGCATGCAGGTCGGCGGGTCCTGCGCCTCCGGCACCCTGTTCGCCGTGGGCAGCGGGCAGACCGCGATCCTCTACACCCTCGGCGGGTTCGTGCTCGGCTCCATCGCCAGTGCCTTCGCCGCCGACTGGATCGTCTACATGCAGAGCCTGGGGCCGACGGTGAACCTGGCCGCCACCCCGTGGGGCTACCCCGGTGGACTGCTCATCTCGTTCGCGATCATCGGCGCGATCGTCGGCATCTCACTTGTCGTGCAACGGCTTCGCAAGCCGCCGCCGGTCGAGCAGCCGCCCACCGCCCACGGGGTGCTGCGGGTGCTGCGCGGGGCCTGGCCGCTGTGGGTCGGCGCCCTGCTGCTGGCGGGCCTGAACGCGCTGACCCTGTTCGTCGCGGGCGGGCCCTGGGGCATCACCTCGGCCTTCGCCCTGTGGGGGGCCAAGATCCTGGGCTGGGTGGGCATCGACATCTCGCACGCCCCGTACTGGTCCGTGCCCCGCAATGCCGCCGCGCTGCACGCCTCGGTGCTCACCGACCGCGTGTCGGTGATGGACTTCGGCATCATGATCGGCGCGCTGATCGCCTCCGCGCTGGCCGGTGCCTTCGTGCTGCACCGGGCCGTGCCCTGGCGGATGGCCCTGGGCGCGGTGCTCGGCGGCATCGCCATGGGCTTCGGTGCCCGGCTGGCCGGTGGCTGCAACATCGGCGCCTACTTCTCCGGCGTGGCCTCCTTCAGCCTGCACGGCTGGCTGTGGGGCGTGATGGCCATCGGCGGGACCCTCGTGGGCGTGCGGCTGCGCCCGCTGTTCGGACTCGGCAACCCCAAGCCCACCGACTCGGTGTGCTGACTGCCGTACCAGAGAAGGAGAGATGAATGTCCACAGTGGTCTCACGCGCGGTGGCGGGCACCGTCGCCGCGCTTGCGCTCACCGGGTTGACCGGCGGCATCGCGCACGCGGGCACGCCCGTCTACGTGCTGCCCGGGGTGGACCTGGGCTCGGTGCTCGACCCGACGGTGCCGGTGCCGACCGAGGCGCTCGGCCCGATCGCCCACCTGCTCACGTTCCTGCACGGCTGAGAGAGGAAGTACTCCCTGTGACCCGCAAGATCGTCGTTCCGGCCCTGCTGGCCGCCACCATGCTCGGGTTCGCCGCTCCCGCGATGGCCGACACCGCCCCCTCCGGTGGTGGCGTCGTCGTCGTGGACCAGCCCGACACGAGCAACCTGAACAACATCTGGACGTTCGCACCCCTGGGTGTGCCCGTTTTCGGGACCATCCAGGCGGTGCTCCAGGCGCCCGCCCGGCTGCTCGGCTGATATCCGCTGGCTGGCGGGGGGTGGCTCCCCGCCAGCCGCGGCGGCGGAGAGTACGTCCGGCCGCTGACCTGCGCCATCGACCGTTCAGCGGCATTATCGGCAGTGTTAACAGTTATGAGCGACAATCGGTTCGGAAATTCTGTCCGATAATTCTTCTTTGACGGCAAGGTCGGCTAAATTCTTCTGCTCGAAATGGCATTTCGGCACGTACGCTGCGGCCCATGACGCACCGCCAACAAAGACGAAGACTGATGCTGATCGCGGTCACGGTGGGCGGGCTCATCGCCGCCGCCGCACCGACGACAGCCGCCGCCGACCCCGCGCTGAGCCAGGGCGCCCAGCAGTCGGTGATCGTGGTGCTGCGCGACCAGCACCCGGAACTGCCGGTGAGGACCCAGAAGTCCCAGCGCCAGGCCAAGGTCCGCCAGGACCAGACCCCGCTGCTCAACCAGGCCAGGGGCGCGGGCGCGCAGAACCTCAAGACCTACGACGTGGTCAACGGCTTCTCCGCCAAGGTGACCGCGGCCGAGGCCAGCCACCTGGCGGCCGATCCCTCCGTCGCCGCCGTCGTGCCGGACCGGACCCGCGCGGTCCGCCCGCTGAGCACCGAGCAGCGCAGCGATCTCAAGGCCGCCGCCGACAAGCCGCTGGCCAACGGCGTGTGCCCGGCCGACCCGGGCAAGCCGTTGCTGGAGCCGGAAGCCCTGCAGACCACGCACACCGCCTTCACCAACCCGAGCCTGCCCCAGGCGCAGAACCTGGTGGACGGCAAGGGGGTCAGCGTGGCGTGGATCGCCGACGGGCTCGACCCGCACAACCCCGACTTCATCCGTGCCGACGGCACCCCGGTGTTCACCGACTACCAGGACTTCTCCGGCACCGACCCGAACGGGCCGCAGGGCGGGGAAGAGGCCTTCGGCGACGCGAGCTCCATCGCGGCGCAGGGCCGTCAGGTCTACGACCTGTCCACTGTGGTCGCCGCGGCGCATCCGCTGCCCAAGGGCTGCAACGTGACCGTGCGCGGCATCGCCCCGGGCGCCTCGCTGGTCGGCTTGAACGTCTTCGGCAGCGCGGCACTGGTCACCAACTCCATCGTGTTGCAGGCCGTGGACTACGCCGTCAACGTGGCCAACGTGGACGTGATCAACGAGTCCCTTGGCGGCAACCCGTTCCCGGCCGACGGGGTCGACCCGGTGGCCCTGGCCAACGACGCGGCCGTGGCCGCGGGCGTGACCGTGGTGGCCTCCACCGGGGACGCGGGCCCCAGCGGCACGATCGGCACCCCGGCCGTGGACCCGCACGTGATCTCCGCGGGCTCGGTCACCAACTACCGGCTCTACGCGCAGACCGGTGAGCGCGGCGCCCGCACCTTCGCCACCTCCTGGGCCAACGACAACATGTCCGCGCTGTCCTCCGGCGGGGTGGACGACCTGGGCCGGGTGCCCGACCTGGTCGCGCCCGGCGAGTCGGGCTGGTCCCTGTGCACCGCCGATCCGCGCTTCTCCCAGTGCACCGACGAGCAGGGCCGCCCCTCGGCGATCCGCACCTTCGGCGGCACCAGCGAGGCGGCCCCGTTCATCGCGGGCGGCGCCGCCCTGGTCATCCAGGCGTACAAGCAGACCCACGGGGGTCAGCGGCCGGATCCCTTGCTGGTCAAGCAGATCCTCACCAGCACGGCGACCGACCTGGGCCACCCCGCGTACGAGCAGGGCGCCGGTGAGATGAACACCTACGCCGCCGTGCGCATGGCCATGTCCGTCCAGGACGGCAACGGCACGCCCAGCCGCCAGGGCGCGGGCCTGCTCACCAGCACGACGGGTGGGGACACGCAGCTGACCGCCGCGGGCAAGCCGGGCGCCACGCAGAACCTGCCGCTGACGGTCACCAACACCAGCCCGAACACGCAGGTCGTCTCGGCGCACGGCCGCATCCTGAGCCAGCAGCTGTCGGACAAGGTCGGCAGCATCGCGCTGGACGTCACCAGTGACACCACGCCGAGCTTCGTGGACGGCACGAGCGCGCTGCGCCGTTACGCGAGCACCACGTTCACCGTGCCGCTGGGCGCCGATCACCTCCAGGGATCCCTTGCGTGGCCCGGTACTCCGGCGCAGACGCAGACCGTGCGCATGGCGCTGATCGACCCCAACGGCGTGTACCAGTCCGACTCGCGCCCGCAGAACAGCGCCAGCCAGGCCAACCACGGGCGGGTGGACGTGCACTACCCGGCCGCGGGCACCTGGACGGCCGTCTTCTACGCCACCGCGGGCAGTCCCGGCTTCAAGGGCAACGTGGCCTACGAGTTCACCGCCACCAAGTACGCCGACTTCGGCAAGCTGAGCCCGTCCACGCTGACGCTCAAGCCGGGCCAGAGCGGCACCTTCCACGTCACGGCCAAGGCGGGCGACCAGCCCGGGGACACCTCGGCGGCCGTGGAACTGGACACCGCGCTCGGCGAGCGCACCTCCGTGCCGCTGACCCTGCGCAGCCTGGTCACCCCGGACAAGGCGTTCACCGGCACGATCGTCGGCGGCAACGGCCGGGACTACTCCCCGGCGCAGACCCAGACGTACTGGTTCGACGTGCCCGCGGGCAAGCGGGACCTCGCGGTGGACCTGAGCCTGGGCGGGGACCCGAACCAGACCGTGTTCGGCGCGCTGAAGGCGCCGAGCGGCCAGGTGCTCTCGCTGGCCACCAACGGCGGCGGCAAGTCCCTGCAGAGCACGGTCCGCGCCCCGGAGAAGGGCCGCTGGGAGCTGGTGGTCAACGTCAACCAGGGCGTCAGCGGCACGGCGCTGTCCCAGCCGTTCACCGGGCACCTGCGTTTCGACACCGTGGACGCGCACGCCACCGGGCTGCCCACCGGGGGCAAGGTGGCGGCGGGCAAACCGATCACCGTCAAGGTCAAGGTGCGCAACACCGGCGTGGCGCCCAGCGGGTTCTTCGCCGACCCCCGGCTGACCCAGGAGAGCGACCAGCAACTCGTGGTGCTGCCGCCGTCCTCGGCCACCATCGCGCTGCCCGCACCGGCCACCGCGATCGGCCCGAACTGGTTGGTGCCCACGGAAACCCGGTCGCTGACCTTCCAGCAGTCCTCGACCATCCCGGCCGACTTCGACATCTCGGCGTACAGCGGGGTGCCGGAACTGCACGGCGTGCCCAGGGGGCTGTCCGCCTCCGCGACGAGCACCGCCGCCGAGGTCACGCAGGGCCAGTGGGCCGGTCTGCCCACCGCGATCGGCCCGACCGACGGCCCGGTCAGCGGTTCGGCCACGCTCGCGGCCGTGGTGCACGCGCAGGGCTTCGACACCGCGGCCACCAGCACCACCGGTGACCTGTGGCGGTCCTCGACCTCCGCGAACCCTCCCGCGTTCAGCCCGCTGTCACTGGCCCCCGGGCAGACCGGGGAGATCACCGTGACGCTCACGCCGAGCGGTGCGCCGGGCAGCAAGGTCAGCGGAGTGCTCTACGTGGACAGCTATTCCAGTGTCCTGGGCAGCGGTGACGAACTCACCGCGATCCCGTACTCCTACACCGTCGGGTGAGGGAGCGCGGCGCCGCGGGCTCCTGGTGCCCGCGGCGCCGCCGCGCTCAGCCCGTGTAGGACTTGATCCAGCTCAGGTAGGGCTGGACCCGCGTGTAGAGCGTGTCCTGATCCCCGCAGCTCCTGCTGCCCCGGCTGGTCACGCCGATCACCCGCTCGTTGACCATGTACACCGCGGGCCCGCCGGAATCCCCGTAGCAGGCGGTCCTCTGGTTGCGGCTGTCCATGCACAGCTCGTGCTCCGGGTGGAAGCCGGTGCCCTGCGCCCGGCACTTCTCCTGTGGCAGCGCGGTGTTGTCCACCCGCAGCAGCCTGTCCGAGCCGCCGTTGCAGCCCTTCACCGGGCAGGTCTGCCCCCAGCCGAACAGCCGCAGGGTGTAGCCGTCCCAGTTCGTGCCGGTCCCCAGCACCGCCGGTTTGTTCGTCACCGCCTTGGCCAGTTCCACCAGCGCGATGTCGTTGTCGAAGTCCGGGCCGAACTGCGGGTGCGGCACCGCCCGCTTGATGCCGACCACGGTGCCGCCGCTGGTGCGGTCGTTCGACCCGATGCGCGCGGCGTCCCTGCTCGTGCTGTCGTCCACGCAGTGCGCCGCCGTGAGCACCCACTTCGGCGCGATCAGCGAGCCACCGCAGTACTGCTTGCCGTCCGGGGTCAGCAGGGCCGTTATCCAGGTCCAGCTGCCGGTGGCCACCTGGCCACCGATGATCTCCGGCTGGGCCAGGGCGGGTGCCGCTCCGCCGAGCAGCAGCACGGTCGTCACGATGCCGATCAGTGTCCTGCGCATGCCGCGAGTCTGCTGCACACGGAGCAGCGCCAGGTCCGCGTTCGGCCCAGTGCACCTGAAGGTGGACCCCGCCGTCACCTGGTCGGGCGGGCGGCGCCGATGTCATGAAGGTGCCGTTCAGGACGTTGGGCGTCGCAAACGGCACCTTCCTGGCAGTGCCGGGGCGCGGGGCCTCACCCGGCGCCATGCCATGAAGGTGCCGTTCGCGACGTTGAACGTCCCAAAGGGCACCTTCGTGGCAGTGCCGGGGCGTGCTGCCATAGGACCATTCGCTGCGCCCAACGCAGTGAAAGCCACTTTCGCGGCGGTGGGGGTAGGTGCCCAGCGTCGCAAAGGGCACCTTCATGTCGCAGTCGCGGCCCGGTCCAGGGCGTGGTCGAGCGTGATCGCGGCGTCGATCAGGGCGAGGTGGGTGAACGCCTGCGGGAAGTTGCCGAGCTGCTCCCCGGTGGGGCCGATCTCCTCGGCGTACAGGCCGAGGCGGTTGCCGTAGGTGAGCATCTTCTCGAACACCAGTCGCGCCTTGTCCAGCTGTCCGGCGCCGACCAGGGCGTGCACGTAGTTGAAGGTGCACAAGGAGAAGGTGCCCTCGAACCCGCGCAGCCCGTCCGGGGAGGCGCTCGGGTCGTACCGGAGGACGAGGCTGTCGGTGACCAGCTCCTCCTCCATCGCGGCGAGAGTGCTCAACCACATCGGGTCGCGGGGTGCGAGGAAGCCGACCTGCGGCATGCGCAGCAGGGAGGAGTCGAGCACGTTCGAGCCGTACCGCTGGACGAAGGCTCGCCTGCCGGGGTCCCAGCCCCGTTCCCAGACCTGGGCGTAGATCCGGTCCCGCTCAGTCAGCCACCGCGCGATCGGGCCCGGACGGCCGAGCTTGTCCATGAGCCGGACCCCGCGGTCGAAGGCAACCCAGCTCATCAGCCTGCCGTAGGTGAAGTTCTCCCGGCCGCCGCGGACCTCCCAGATGCCCTCCTCCGGCTGGTCCCAGTTGTCGGCCAGCCAGTCGAGCAGGCCGGTCAACGCCTGCCAGCCCTGGTGACCGACCCGCAGCCCGTGCCGGTCGGCGTGGTGGATGCCGTCCAGCAACTCCCCGTAGATGTCGAGCTGGAGCTGGTCGCTGGCACCGTTGCCGATCCGCACCGGGCTCGAACCCCGGTAGCCCTCCCAGTGGTCGAGGACCTCCTCGCGTACGTCCGCCGAACCGTCCACCCGGTACATGATCTTCATCGGGCCGGTGGCGCTCTCGCCGCGCTCCTGGTAGCGCTCGCCCAGCCACCGGGCGAAGTCGGCGGCCTCCTCGGTGAAACCCATGCCGAGCAAGGACTGCACCGCGAAGGAGGCGTCCCGGATCCAGGTGTAGCGGTAGTCCCAGTTCCGCTCGCCGCCGACCTGCTCGGGCAGCCCCGCGGTGGGCGCCGCGATGATGGCGCCGGTCGGCGCGTAGGTCAGGAGCTTGAGCGTTATCGCCGACCGGGTGAGGACCTCGCGCCACCGCCCGCCGTAGGTCGACCTGGCCAGCCAGGTGTGCCAGAACCGCACCGTGCTGTCGAAGGCCCGCGCCACCTCCTCGACCCGGACGGCCCGCGGCGCGCCCTGGCCGCCCGACTCCAGGACGAAGCCGCGGACCTGCCCGGCATTCAGGGTGACGGTGCCGCGCACGGCGTTGTCCTGCGCGACGCTGATGTCGGCCAACCGGGCGTCCTCCGGCTCCCGGACGGCGTGCAGGGTCAGCCGGAGGTCTCCGCCGTCGAACACCGCGCCGTTGTCGGTCAGGTGGGTGGTGTGCGGCCGACGGCCGTAGTCGAAGCTCGGCGCCACGTCCACCTCGAAGTCGATCCGGCCGCGCACGCAGCGCAGCATCCGGACCAAGCGGTGCTCGGCGGTGGCCTGCCGCCGCGGTGCGGGCGGCATGAAGTCCACCACCTCACCGATCCCGGACTGCCCCAGGAACCTGGTGATCAGGATTGCCGTGTCCGGGAAGTACAGCTGCCTGGTCGTGCAGGGGCCTGCCGCGGGGCGGATCCGGCAGTGGCCGCCGCGACGACGGTCCAGCAGCGCCGCGAACACGCTCGGCGAGTCGAAGCGCGGGCAGCAGAACCAGTCGACGGTGCCGTCGGTGCTCACCAGCGCGGCCGTCTGCAGATCCCCGATCAGCCCGTGGTCGGCGATCAACGGGTACTCGTCCACCATGAACTCCCTGTCCTTCCGCCTCGTCCGCGACCTACCCGAACCAGCCGACACCTCCGAGCGACCGGGTTCCTCACCCGGAGCGGATGACCTCCCGGCAGGTGGGGTCGGGTCGCCCGGTTCGGGTGAAGAGCCCGGCGCCGGATCGTGTGACGGTGTGCGTGCTGGTCCGTCGAGGGCGAACGGGAGGCAGTGATGAACGGGTACAGGGGGCTGACGTGACACCCGGTGACGCGGGCGCCCGCGTTGACCAGTGAAGGCCTCCGCTCCGGCTGACGACCCGACGATTCCACGCGGCCTGGTGATCCTCCTCGGTACCGCCGCGGCGGTCGTCACGGTGGCCGGGATGAAGGCCGCGGCGTGGCTGATCGCGCCCACGCTGCTGGCGCTGGTCATCGTGATCGTGCTCAACCCGGTGCACCGTCGGCTGCGGCGGCGCGGTGTCCCCTCCTGGGCAGCCACGCTCGCCCTGGTGGTGCTCGTCTACGGGGTGCTCGTCACCTTCGGCGCGGTGCTGGTCGTCTCGCTGGCGAGGCTCGCCGCCCTGCTGCCCCGGTACGAGGACCTGGCGCGGGCCCTGCTCGCCGACGCCGTCGACCTGGCTGGCCGGTGGGGAGTCGGTCACGACCAGCTCCGCCAGGTCGTGAACTCGCTGGACCCCGGCAGGCTGATGTCCGCACTGAGCGCGCTGCTGGGGGACCTGGCTGGGGTGACGACGAGCCTGGTGTTCCTGTTGGCGCTGCTGCTGTTCCTCAGCCTGGAGGCCAGCGGCGTCGACGTGCGGCTGGCGGAGATCGCCAAGGACCGCCCGCAGATCCAGGGCGCGCTCGGGGACTTCGCCCGCAGGACTCGTCGCTACCTGGTCGTGACCACGGTCTTCGGGCTGGTCGTCGCCGTACTGGACACGCTCGCGCTGGCGTGGCTGGGCATCCCGCTGGCGGTGCTGTGGGGCCTGCTGTCGTTCGTGACCAACTACATCCCGAACATCGGATTCCTGCTGGGCGTGGTGCCGCCCGCGCTGCTCGGCCTGCTCGGCGCCGGGTGGCGGTGCGCGCTGGCCGTCCTCGGGGTCTACGCGGTGCTCAACTTCGTGGTCCAGTCCCTGGTCCAGCCGCGATTCGTCGGCGACGCCGTGGGCCTGTCCACCGCGCTGACCTTCCTGGCGGTGGTGTTCTGGGCCTGGGTGCTCGGCCCGCTCGGCGCCCTGCTGGCGGTCCCGGCCACGCTGCTGGTCATGACCGTGCTGGTGGACATCGACCCGAGGGCCGGGTGGGCCCTCGCGCTGCTGCGTGCCCCGCAACGGCGCAAGGGCCACCGGAGGAGGGCGGCCTCCCGGCTCATCCCACCAGCGTCTTGACCGCCGCGGTCAGTGCGGCCAGGCCCGCCTTGGCGTCGGCGAAGAGCATGCCGGTCTTCGGGTCCCCGTACAGCTCGTTGTCGATCCCGGCGTAGCCGTGCCCCATGGACCGCTTGATGACGATCACCGACCTGGCCTGGTCCACGTCCAGGATCGGCATGCCGGACACCGGGTTGCCGGGCCGCCGCGCCGCCGGGTTGGTGACGTCGTTGGCGCCGATCACCAGTGCCACGTCGGTGCGGGCGAACTCGGGGTTGGCCTGCTCCATCTCGCGCAGCCGCTCGTAGGGCACGTTCGCCTCGGCCAGCAGCACGTTCATGTGCCCGGGCATGCGACCGGCCACGGGGTGGATCGCGTAGCTGACGTCCACGCCCTGCGCGCCGAGCACCTCGGCGAGCTCGCGCACCTCGTGCTGGGCCTGGGCGGCGGCCAGCCCGTAACCGGGCACGACGACCACTCGGTGCGCGTAGGCGAGCTGGATCGCGGCATCGTCCACGGCCACCTCGCGCACCTGCGCGGACGCGCCGACCGCCACCGACGGGTCCCCGTCGCCGGTACCGAAACCGCCGACGAGGATGCTGGCCAGCGAGCGGTTCATCGCATCGGCCATGAGCTTGGTCAGGATCGCACCGGAGGCACCGACCAGCGCCCCGGCGATGACCAGCATGTCGTTGGCGATCACGAACCCGGCCATGGCCACCGCCGTGCCGGTGAAGGCGTTGAGCAGCGAGATGACCACCGGCATGTCCGCCCCGCCGATGGGCAGCACCATGGTCACGCCGAACACCAGTGCGGCAAGGCCGACCGCCGTGATCACGAGCGGATCCGGCCGCACGAGGGCGAAGTAGCCGCCGCCGAGCAGCATCACCAGTGCCAGCACCAGGTTCAGGGCACGCGCACCGGCGAACACCACGGGCCGCCCGGGAACCAGGCCCTGCAACTTGCCCGCGGCGAGCAGGGACCCGGTGAAGGTGACGGCGCCGATCAGCACGTCCAGGACCACGGTGACGGCCCCGCCGCTGCCGCGCAGCACCTCGTCCACGGCGACCAGCGCGGCCGCGCCACCGCCGACCGCGTTGAACAGACTGACCAGTTGCGGCATGGCGGTCATGCGCACGGTCCGCGCCGAGACCAGGCCGAGCACCGCGCCCACCGCCGAGCCCGCCAGCAGCACGGCCCAGCCGGTCGGCTTGATCAGGTTCTGCTCGGCGATCAGCACCGCCGTGGCCAGCACCCCGGCGACCATGCCCGCCGCGGACACCAGGTTGCCGCGCCGCGCCGTGGCGGGGGAGTTCATCAGGTGCAGCCCCAGCACGAAGCAGGTGGCCGCGGCCAGGTACACCAGCTGGATGATCATCGCCGCCCCCGGAACATGCGCAGCATCCGGTCGGTGACCACGTAGCCGCCCACCACGTTCATCGCGGCGAAGGCCGAGGCCAGGAAGGCCAGCACGTAACCGAGCACGGTGTCGGCGGAGGCGGCGATCAGCATGGCGCCCACCACGATGATGCCGTGGATGGAGTTCGCCGCCGACATCAGCGGGGTGTGCAGGGTCGCGGGCACCTTGCTGATCACCTCGAAGCCCACCAGCAGGCTGAGCACGAACACACTGAGTCCGGCCACCGCCCTCACGCTCCCGTCTCGCGGCCGTCGTGCGTGCGCACGACCCCGGCCTGGATCTCGTCGGTCAGGTCGATGCGCGGCTCGCCCTCGTGCAGCAGGTGCCGCAGCAGGGCGAGCAGGTTGCGCGAGTAGGCCGCCGATGCCGCCGAGGGCACGGTGGCCGCCAGCCCCTCCGCGCCGATCACGGTGACCCCGTTCTCGGTGACCCGGGTGACCCCGGGCTCGGACAGCTCCACGTTGCCGCCCAGCGGACCCGCCGCCAGGTCGACCACCACCGAGCCGGACACCATCGCCTTGACGGCCTGCTCGGTCACCAGCAGCGGCGGCTTGCGGCCGGGCACCCGGGCCGTGGTGATCACGATGTCGTGCCGGGCGATGTGCGCGTCCAGCTCGTGCCGCTGCGCCTGCTCCTCCTCGGCGGTCAGCGCCCGCGCGTAACCGCCCTGCCCGCTGCCCGCGATCGCCGTGGCCAGTTCCAGGAAGCTCGCCCCCAGCGAGCGCACCTCCTCGGCCGTCTCCGGGCGTATGTCGTACGCGGTGACCACGGCGCCCAGCCGGCGGGCCGTGCCGATGGCCTGCAGGCCCGCCACGCCCACCCCGAGGACCAGCACCCTGGCCGGGGGCGCCGTGCCCGCCGCGGTGATCAGCATCGGCAGGTAGCGCGGGTAGACCTGCGCGGCGACCAGCACCGCCTTGTAGCCGGCCACGTTGTCCTGGCTGCTCAGCGCGTCCATGGACTGCGCGCGGCTGAGCTTGCGCGGCAAGCCCTCCAGCCCGATGGCGGTGACGCCCCGTTCCGCCAGCGCGGGCAGGTCGGCGCCCGCGAGCAGGCCGATCAGGACCTGGCCCTTGCGCAGTCCGGTCGGCAGCGGGCAGTGCAGCACGAGCAGGATCCCGGCCTGGGCCAGCGCGGTCTCCCGTGGCACCACCTCGGCGCCCGCCTCGGTGTAGGAGCTGTCCGGATGGTGGGCGAGTTCGCCCGCGGCGTTCTCCACCAGCACCCGTGCCCCGGCATCGGTCAGGGCGCGCACCCCTTCGGGTACGAGGGCCACCCGGCGTTCGCCCGGCGCGGTCTCCCGCAAGACCGCCACAGTCAGTTCGGCACGCATCGAATCACCTCGTCGTGATCACATCGCGGGGCCTGTGACCTCATGGTCCTCCGGCGTGCGCATGCCGGACACCATCGTCCGGCTGGTTTACCGTACGTTCCTCCTAAACTGTCGCTTCAGTGACAGTCGAATTAAAACGGACCGACAACCGCCGAATCTCGCACACGTACAGAAGTCCAATCGGCCACACGGTGAGTTGTCAGAGCAGCCACAACAAGGAAAAGTGGACCACCCCCGCACCGGTTCGCGTTGACGTGGCGAAGCGGGCAAAAATACCTTTGGCCGCATGGGCTGATCGGCCCCGTCCAGCACCGGTCGCAGGTGAGGAGGACCCCGTGGACACCACCCCCGGCGCCCGCCACAGCCTGGCCGACTGCCTCGCCGAGTGGTCGCTCTCGCACGCCGAGGACGCCGCGCTGACCTTCGTGGACCATCGAGGCAGCCCAGACGGGCTCGCGGTCACGCTGAGCTGGTCCGCGCTGCACCGCAGGGTCAGCGCCACCGCCGCCTGGTTGCAGCGGGTGGCCCGCGCCGGGCAGCGTGCCGTGCTGCTCGCCCCGCAGGGACTGGACTACGTGGTCGCCTTCCTCGCCACGCTGCGGGCCAGGGTGGTCGCGGTGCCGCTGGCCGTCGAGGACGTGCTGGACAACCGCGAGTACCTGGCCGAGGTGTTCGCCGACTGCACGCCGAACTGGGTGCTGACCACCGGTCCGTTGCTGACCGAGATGCGGGACTTCCTCGACGAGCAGCGGCTCACCGACACCGTGCAGACCATCGCGGTGGACGCCGTGCCCGAGGCACTGGCCGCGGACTGCCGTCCGGTGCACGTGCACCCCGAGGACATCGCCTACCTGCGCTACACCGTGGACGCGCTCGGCGCCCCGGCCGGGGTGGTGATCAGCCACGGCAACCTGGTCGCGGGCGGGCTGCGCGCGGTGGAGGCCTGCGGTGCGGTGCCGGGCAGGACGGTGTCGGTCACCTGGCAGCCGCTGTCCCGTGACCTCGGCCTGATCATGGCGGTGGTCGCCCCGCTGACCGCGCGGCTGCGCGTGGTGCTGCTGGACCCCGGGGCCGTGCTGGAGCAGCCGCGCCGCTGGCTCCAGGTGCTCTCGGCGACCCAGGGCGCGATCACCGCGGCCCCGGACTTCGCGCTGGCCTACTGTGCGTCACGGGTCAGCGAGCAGGACCGGGTGTGGATGCGGCTGGGCCAGGTCGCCGCGCTGGTCAACGGCGGGGAGCCGATCCGTCCGGACACCGTGCGCGCGGCGCTGGACGTGTTCGGGGAGTGCGGGCTGCTGCCCCAGGCGCTGCGGGCGTGCTACGGCAGCCCCGAGTCCGCGGGGCCGGTGTCGATCACTGCGGCGGGCGCCCCGCCCCGCCAGCTCACCGTGGACCGGGAACTGCTCGCCGCGGGCAAGGCCGTGCCAAGGACCGGGTCCGACCACCGGTCCACCACGCTGGTCTCCAGCGGGGTTCCCGTGCGAGGTGAGCTGCTGGTGGTCGACCCCGATCTGCGCTGGCCGCTGTCCGACGACCTGGTCGGCGAGATCTGGGTGTCCGGCGCGACCGTGGCACGGGGGCACTGGGGCCGGGACGCCGCCGAGCAGGACGTGTTCGGCGCCAAGCTGGACGACCCCGTGCTGGGCACCGAGTCCTGGCTGCGCACCGGGGACCTGGGCTTCCGCCACGAGGGCGAGCTGTACGTCATCGGCAGGCAGGAGGACCTGCTCACGGTGAACGGTCGGCACCTGGACCCGCGTGAGGTGGAGCTGACCGCGCGGGCCGCGCACTCCGCGCTGCGCCCGGACGGCCTGGTCGCCGTGTCCGTGCCGACCCCGCGCGGGGACGCCGTCACGGTGTTCGCGGAGCGGTCCCAGCACGTCTCGCCGAAGGACCTGGACCTCGGGGCGATCACCGAGGCCGTGCGCTGCGCGGTGACGGCCCGGTTCGGTGTCGCCGTGGACCAGGTGCTGGTGCTGGAACCGGGCCGGATCCCGTTCACCTCGGCGGGCCGCGTGGCACGCTCGGTCTGCCGCCAACGCTACCTCGACGGCACACTCTGACCCCCGCCCGGCGAGTCCCGCTCAGGCGACCGCGAGTCCCGGCCACAGGGCCGCGAGTCCCGCCCACAGGGCCGCGAGTCCCGCTTTGGGGGCCGCGTGTCCGGCTCTGGGGTCCGCGAGTCCCGTTCTGGGGTCCGCGAGTCCCGCCCACGGGTCCGCGAGTCCCGTTCTGGGGTCCGCGAGTCCCGCCCACGGGACCGCGAGTCCCGTTCTGGGGTCCGCGAGTCCCGCCCACAGGGCCGCGAGTCCCGCTCACTGGACCGCGAGTCCCGCCAGGCTCGCGGCGGCCGATCCGTCCGGTGTCCGGCTGCGCGGGACTCGACTGCCGGTGACCGGGACTCGCGTGCGGCTGCGCGGGACTCGCGTGCGGGAGAGCGGGACTCGGCCGCTGGTGACCGGGACTCGGCTGCTCCAGAGCGGGACTCGCGGGTCAGTCGAGTTCGTCGTCCTCGGGGCAGGTCGGCTCCCCGGCGGCCAGTGCGGCGGCGCGCAGGGCGACCTCCAGCTCGAACCTGGCCGTGGGGTCGCGCAGCTGCTCACCGAACAGCTGCTCCACCTGGCGCATGCGGTAGCGCACCGTCTGCGGGTGGATGCCCAGCCGGGTCGCGATCTCCGGTGCGCCGCCCCGGGTTTCCAGCCAGGCCAACAGGGTTCGGCCCAGCCGGTGCGACTGCTTGTCGGTCAGCCCGGACAGCGGGGCCAGCCGCTTGGCGACCAGCTGCTTGGCCAGCACCTCGTCGCTGAGCAGCCACAGCGTGGACAGGTGGTCCTCGCTGCGCACCACGTCCTCGGCGGACACGATGCCGGTGCGGACCAGTTCGCGCAGCGCCATGGCCTGGCGCAGGGACTTGGCGGCCTCGGCCAGCGGCACCGAGGGGCCGACCAGCGCGCGCCAGCCGGTCAGACCGGCCACGGGAAGCGGGTGCTCCTCGGGCTCCGGCATGATCACCAGCGGCTCGATGCCGTCCAGGTCGGCCACCAACGGAGCGGGCGGCTCGGCGGGCCGACCCTGGTCGAGTCGTTGCAGCACAACAACACTGACCCGTTTCGGCACGGTCCAGCCCACCTGCTCGCAGACCTCGGCCAGTGTGGCGGCGGGCGGGGGCTGCTCGGTCAGCAGCAGGCGCACGAGTCTGCGGTGCTGGCGACGCTTGGTGCCCGCGGCGTTCGCGCGGACCTCGGCGAAGCCCTCGGCCGACAACGCGGCCAGGCCGTCGATGTAGGCCAGCGCCGCCTCGCCCAGCTGCCAGATCGTGTGCGCGGGCAGGCGGGAGCGCTGGCCGAACTCGGTGATGCGGCGCCAGGCCAGCTGGCCGCCGACCCGGTAGGCGGCCTGCAGCGCGTCCAGGCTGCGGCCCGCCTTCGCCTCCAGCCTGCCCAGCTGCTTGTACAGCTCGGCCTGGTCCTCGCACACCGCGCCGGGGGTACTCACCTGGTCGGCGAACTGGCGCAGGGCGTACTCGACCCCGGCCCTGATCTTCTGCCCGTACGGACCGTCCAACGGGGTGGAGTACTCCGGGATGCGCCGTTGCAGGCAGCGCAGGATCTCGTCGGCCAGGCTGCCCAACTCGGGGCGCAGCAGCGCGCCGAGGCCCCGGGGCAGGGCTTCGAACAGCTCGGTGGCGGTGTCCTGAGCTTCGATCATGCCGGTCACGGGCGCTCCTTCCCCAGGGTCCACCTGTTCAACGACTCCGGGGGCCGGTCGATTCGCCGTGACCTCAACGGGTGTGCCGGGGCTCGTGGGGTCCACCTCGTGTCCGGGTCCGGTATTCAGTGCGGCCACCTGCTCATTGTCACGGCGCACACAACTATCACGTTACGCAAGAGTAGGGATCCGCTTATCACCTGTTCGGGTTAACCACATTCCGGGGATAGTCCAATTCGACTTAGTTCGCCTTGACAACCAGCGGTGCTAGCGTGGCGATGTCCGCATCGGGGAGTACGCATTTCTGGAGGCGAAGGTGGACACTGGGGGAAAGGGCGTATTCGGCGGGGTCTTCGACCGCGTCGCGCAGGTCTACGACACCACTGGCGTGGAGTTCTTCAAGCCGATGGCGCGCAGGTTGCTGGAACACCTCGCGCCGCGTCCCGGCGAGCGGGCGCTGGACGTGGGCTGCGGGCGCGGCGCCGTGCTGTTCCCGCTGGCCGAACAGCTCGGCCCGACCGGGTCGGTGGTGGGCATCGACCTGGCCGCCGCCATGGTGACCGCCACCGGGGCCGAGGTGGCCCAGCGCGGGCTGGACACCGTCGGCGTGCGGCTGATGGACGGCACCGCCCCGGAGTTCCCGCCGGGCAGCTTCGACCTGGTCGCGGGCAGCATGAGCATCGTCATGATCCCGGACCTGCCCAGGGCCTTCGCCAACTACCTGACCCTGTTGGGGCCGGGCGGCCGACTCGGTCTGACCGCGCCGACCCCGCCCGGTGGACTGGGCACCTGGCGGCTCGGCCCACTGGACGCCGATCTGCTCGCCGCCGCCATCGACCCCGCGGTGCTGGACGCCGACCCCGGCCTGTCCGGGTTCGTGCGCGACACCGCGTTCGGCGGGGCCCGCAGCCTCGTGCCGGTACTGCGCGAGGCCGGGTTCGCCGAGGTCGAGGTGCACGAGGAGGACCTGCCGATATGCGCGGCCGACGCCGGTGAGCTGGTCGCCTGGACCCAGTCGCACGGCATGCGCATCGTGTGGGAGGCCATCCCGCCGGCCCGCCGCGCCGGGGTGGAGGCCGCGCTGGCCGCCTCCATCACCGAGCGTAATGGCGGGCCGGGGCCGATCCGGTTCGGTTTCCCGATCAGCTATCTGGTGGCGCGGTCGGGCCGGTCGGGCTAATTCGAATACACCGATCGCGGAGCGGGGAGTTGGCAGCGGGGTGAGTGCGCCTTAGGCTGGGCGTTCGGGCGTCCCGCGCTGGGGTGCCGCCGCGCGAGAATCAGCGAACGGATTGGGCCGAATGTCGCCGCAGCCGCCCACCGGCGTGCACCCGCAACTGGCCGTCGACGTGGTCGACCGGCTGGAGTGGGTGTCCGGGCTATACCCCGGATATCGGCGGGCGCACGCCAAGGGCGCCTGTTACCGGGGTGTTTTCCTGCCCAGTGGAAAGGTTTCCACGCTGACCACGGCCGCGCACCTGCAGGTCGACCCGGTGCCCGCGACGGTGCGGTTCTCCAACTTCAGCGGCAACCCCTACATCTGGGACCGCTCCCGCTCCGCCCGGGGACTGTCGGTCTCCTTCCACCTGCCCGGCGGGGTGTCCACCGACCTGGTCATGGTCAGCCAGCCGGTGTTCGTGGCGGCCACCCCGCAGGACATGTGGGAGTTCCTGCAGGCCGCGGAGCCCGACGTGTTCACCGGCTCGCCCGACCCCGAGGTGCTGCGCCGCTACGCCACCGAGCACGCCGAGTCCTTCCGCGGGCTGCGCGCGGTGAAGAAGACGCCGATCCCGGTCAGCTACGCCACGCTGCGCTACTGGGCGGTGCACGCCTTCGTCTGGGTCAACCGGCGGTTGCAGCGCACCGCCGTGCGCTACCGCTGGGAGCCCGAGGCGGGCGTGCAGCAGCTGACCGACGAGCGGGCCGCCGCCAAGTCGCCCAACTACCTGCACGAGGAGTTGGCCGAACGGCTCGCGAACGGCTCGGTGGCCTTCACCCTGCGCGTGCAGCTCGCCGGGCCGGGGGACGCCACCGACGACTGCACCGCGCTGTGGCCCGCCGACCGCACCGAGCTGACCGCGGGCAGGCTGCTGGTCACCGGCGAGGTGGAGGACCAGGCCAAGGCCGAGCAGCGCATGTTCGACCCGACCCGGCTGGTGCCCGGCCTGGAGCTGTCCGACGACCCCATGTTGGCGTTCCGCGCGCAGGTGTACGCCGTGTCCCACAGCCGCCGCACCCGAGGAAGCTGAGTTGCCCCACCTGATCAGCACGCCGCACGGCCAGGTCCGCGGCGTGGAGTTCGACGGGGTACGTGCCTGGCGCGGCATCCCGTACGCCCAGCCGCCGACCGGCCCACTGCGCCACCGCGCCCCGCGGCCGGTGACGCCCTGGAGCGGTGTGCGCGGGGCGACCGAGTTCGCGGCCCGTGCCCCGCAACCGCCGCCGCTGTTCCGTGTGGTGCCGCCCCGTCGACCCGCGCACAGCGACGACCCGGACCTGACCAGCGAGGACTGCCTGTACCTCAACGTGTGCGCCCCGGCCCGCCCGGCGAGCGCCCCGCGCCCGGTGCTGGTGTGGCTGCACGGCGGCGGCTACAGCACCGGCTCCGGCCCGGAGGGGATCGGTGACGGCGAGACCCTGGTCCGCGAACACGACCTGGTCGTGGTGACGGTCAACTACCGGCTCGGCGCGTTCGGATTCCTCAACCTGGGCGGCGAATCCGCCAACTGCGGGGTGCTGGACCAGATCGCCGCCCTGGGCTGGGTCCGCGACTCGATCGGCGCCTTCGGCGGGGACCCGGCGCAGGTCACCGTGGCCGGGGTCTCCGCGGGCGCCAAGGCCGTCGCGACCCTGTTGGCGGCCCCGCTGGCCAGCGGGCTGTTCACCCGCGCGGTGTCGATCAGCGGCGGCGGCGATCACGTGGCGACCCAGCAGGTCAGCGCCGAGTGGGCGGACCGGTTCTGCGCCCTGCTCGGGATCGGCCCCGAGCGGGTCGGCGAGGTGCCCGCGGCGGAGCTGGTCGCCGCCCAGCAGCAGCTGTCGAGCCTGCCCACCGGGCTGTGGCGGTGGCGGCCGACCGTGGACGGCGTGGTCCTGCCCGACCTGCCCGCCCGGCGGATCGCCGCCGGATCCGCGCCGGGGGTCGCGCTGCTGGCCGGGACCACCGCGCACGAGGCGAACACGTTCCAGGTGCTGGACCCGCGCTGCGCCGACCGCGCCCCGGCCGTGCTCACCGAGGCGTTCGGCGCCGACCGCGCCCAGCGGCTGTTGGCCGTCTACGAGGGGGATCTGCTCGGGGTGATGACCGACGAGCGGTACGGCGTTCCCACGGTCCGCCTGCTGGACGGCCAGAGCGCGCACGCCCCGGCCTGGCGGTACCGCTTCGACGGGGCCGCGCCCTGGCTGCCCGCGGGCATGGCCGCCGGGCACGGCACCGACGTGCCGTTCCACTGGGCGGTCGGCGGCCTGCACCACCCGGACCCGGACACCGCCGGGCTGCTGCGTGCCGCCAGCGAGCAGTTCGGCCGGTTCGTGCGGACCGGCCGCTGCGACTGGGCCCGCTACGAGCCGTCCCGGCGGGCGACCCGGGTCCTCGACGCCAAACCGCACGTCGCCGAGGACCCGGGCGCGCTACGTCGCGCGGCCTGGGACGGGCTCACCTGGCCGTCGGGGACCTGGTACCGCTGAGGCCGATGCCATGAAAGTGCCGTTCGTGGCACCCAACGCCAGCAACGGCACTTTCATGGCAAGCCGGTGCGAACCAGGGCCTCAGCGGTACAGGTGACTCGCCAGCGCCGGGGTGAAGCCGTTGGCGAAGTTCTGGTCCACCTGGGCCGCCTCCTGCGCGTTGGGCATGGCGTTCTTGCAGGACGTGCCCGGTCCGTGCCCGGACATGATCTCCGAGCAGGGGCCCTCGTAGTGGTCGGGCAGCCCGAGGTTGTGGCCCATCTCGTGGGCCAGGATCCGGGTGGGGTCGTTGCCCTCGTTGACCTGCTGCACGTCGATGTAGATGTCGCCGTGCCCGTGGCCGTCGGTCTGCGTGTACGAGCCGCCGCCGGTCACCTCGTGGATGAGGATCGTGGCACTGCCGCCCGAGGAGAGCTGCACGTTGTGCACGACCCCGTTCCAGTTGGCGGCGGCCTGGTCGGCCTGCGACTGGTAGTCGGGGGCGTCGCTGGAGTCGTAGTACAGGGTCACGGCCTGCGTGGTGGCCGCCTCGGCGGCGGTCGCGGTGAACACCTGGGCACCGGCCAGCGGCAGCAGCACCGCGGCAAGCCCCAGCACAACGCGACCAATCGGTCGTGCGGACATCATCTTCTCCCTCTGCGGAAGCGAACTCGACAGGGCTGTCGTCTCGCGTGGAAGGAGGACAGATTCGCAGCGGCTTATTCGTTCGGCCACATACGAAAGGAGGAGCGTCTTGACGGTTGACTACTTCGCGGTGGGAGTGTCGTCACATCTTGGCGGGCCGGGGTGGTGACCGCGCGGTAACTTGCGGGAATGATCGAGCTGCCCGCTGAGCTGTCCCTGTCAGTCGACGGCCCGGTGGCCACGCTGACAATTGACCGGCCGGACAAGCGCAATGCGTTCGCCCTGCGCATGTGGGCCGCACTGCCCGCCGTGGCGCGGGCCGTGGAGTCCGCGCCGGAGGTCCGCGTGCTGCTCGTGCGCGGTGCCGGTGACGGGCCGTTCTCCGCGGGGGCCGACATCGGTGAGTTCGGCACGGTCCGTCGCGGTGAGGAGGCCGCCTCGGCGTACTCGGCCACCGTGCACGCCGCGGAGCGGGCCATCGCGGAGTTGAGCAAGCCCACCATCGCACTGGTCCAGGGCTGGTGCGTCGGCGGGGGCTGCGAGCTGGCGCTGGCCTGTGACCTGCGGGTGGCCGACGAGTCGGCCCGGTTCGGCATCACCCCGGCCAAGCTCGGCCTGGTCTACAACCAGGTGTCCACCGCGCAGGTGGTCACCGCCGTGGGCGCCGCGTGGGCCAAGTACATCCTGTTCACCGGCGAGCTGTTGGACGCCCAGACCGCGCTGCGCATCGGCCTGGTGCAGCAGGTGCACCCACGCGAGCAGGCCGCCGAGGCGGCGCTGGCGCTGGCCCGGCTGATCGCCCAGCGTGCGCCGATCACCGTGGCCGGGGCCAAGGCCCTGGTCAACCGCGTGGTCGAGGGCACGGCGGAGGCCGACCAGTGGGCCGAGCGCTGGTACGCCGCCTCCTACCGCAGCGCCGAGTACACCGAGGGCGTCACCGCCTTCGTGGCCAAGCGGACCGCCGACTTCAGCGAGATCGGCTGGCCCAAGCTGGACGCCGACGGCGCGCCCGCCTGACCGCCCTCACAGCACCCGCCGCAGGTCCCCGACGATCTCGGCCACGGTGGAGCGCACGTCGGTGAACAGCCGTCCCGCCGTGGGCGTGAGCAGGTAGTGCGGCATGTCCGCGCGCTCCACCGGGGTGCCGGTGCCCAGCAGGTACGGCGAGTACAGGATCAGCTCCAGGTCGGCGGCCAGCGCGGCGAAGCCGGGGAACACCGTCGTGTGGTAGACGTGCAGGCCCTCGGCCCCGTGGCGGCGCCGGAACCGGGCGAAGCGCGCCAGCGACCCGTGGATCTTGGCGGCCAGGTCCTCCCCGCGCAGCTCGCCGATCGCCTTGGTGGCCGGGCAGTCCGGGTCCAGCAGCACGCAGCGGTACGTGCCGCCCCTGGCCAGCAGCCGCAGCACCGCCTCCCGGTAGAGGGCGGGCCGCTCGGTGGTGGTCAGGAAGCTGGCGCAGGTGTTCAGCGCGGTGCCCAGGTCGATCACCTCGCTGGCGGTGTCGACCAGCCGAGCCTTCTGCTGCTGGCTCGGGCGTTCCGGGTAGGCGTGCACCAGCGTGCCCTGGGCCAGCCCCGAGGTGGTCAGCCACGCGCGTCGCGCCTCGCCCGCCGGGCCGGTGCTGAGCAGGTGCACGGGCCTGCCCTCGAAGCCGCCCACCGCCTCGAAGCCCTCGGCCAGCGCGCCGGCGACCCGGTACACGGCATCGGAGATGGCCAGGCAGTCCGGCGGGCTGGCCTCCTCCAGGTGCGCCGCGAAGTCGATCTCGGGGGAGTGCACCGAGCCGGTGTCCCCGCCGGGGTAGGAGATCGTCGCCTTGTGCAGGGCGATGCGCAGGTGCAGTTCCCCGCGCACGCCGATGCGCGCGAACTCCTCGCGCAGCTCGGGCAGGTCCTCGGTGAGCAGCCCGATGCCCGCGGTCAGCGCCACGTGCAGCGCCGTGCTCTCCTCCTCGTCGTGCACCACCAGGAAACCGCCGTCCCCGCGCCAGCTCCACACCCCGGCCCGCGCGCAGCGACCCTCCACACGGGACAGTGCGCGCCGCTGCACCAGGTCGAAGGCCCGTACCGCCTGGTCGCGCGGGTTGGACGCCAGGATCGTGGAGGAGCCCGCGGCGTCCACGAACAGCAGGTAGACGTTCTCGTAGGTGGTCCCGGCCTGGAAACCCGCCGCGCTCACCGGACCGCGACTCCGCTGAGGCTGTCCAGCAGCTCGAAGGCGAAGGCCGCCGCGTTGCCCGCCGCCACCGGTTGCCAGCACTGGTCGTGCGCGCTGTCCTTGTCCGACAACAGGTCCGACACCCCGCGCACCACGGCCGCGTCCACCCCGCCGTTGAGGTGCGCGCCCTGGAGGAAGCCGAAGCCCTCCATCTCCACGGCCACCGCCTCGCTGCACAGCCTGCGCAGCAGCTCCGCGGTGCGCGCGTGGTCGTCGGCGACCACCTTGCTGCCCGCGGCGATCGGCCGCACCAGGGCCACCGGGTCGGCCGCGGGCGAGCCAGGGGCGATCCGCTGCTGCCAGTGCTCGTTGCGGGCGACGGCCTGCGCCCGCTGCACCAGTCGGTGCGGGGCGGGCTGGCTGTGGATCCTCGGCAGGTACGCGCCGTCGACCTCCTTGGCGCTCTCGTAGTCCAGCACCAGGTCGGCCACCACGACGTCGCCAAGGCGCACCTCGCGCAGACCGCCCGCGACGCCCACGAACAGCACGACCTCCGGGTTGAACGTCCACATGGCACGTTCCAGGTGGATGCCCGCGGTGGTGTTGCCCGCGCCCACCTGCGCCACGGCGACCGTCCACGAGCCGAACCTGCCCACCTCGTAGAGGGTTCCGCGCACCGGCACGGTCACCAGGTCCTCGGCCGGGGTCTCCAGGTGCGCGCGAACCGCGCGCTGCTCGACCTCCAGCGCTGTGATGATCACCGCCACGTGGTCGGGCGGCGTGATCTCCTGCTCGGGGTGGCGCCGCACCGCGGGCGGCAGGGCGGGGCGGCGGAAGTGGTTGATCTCCAGCGCGGTGTTCACCAGGAAGCGGCCCGCCGCCCCGGGCAGGTTGACCCCGAGCCGGATCACGAACGGGATGGTCAGCAGGAACAGCGGCACGATCGACTGGTTCGGTGCCACCTTCAGCGCCACCATGCTGCCCACCCCCAACAGCCCCAGCCCGTCCAGCACCCAGCGCAGCGTCGTGCGCGGCTCGCTGTGCGGCCTCGGCGCGCGCATCCGGTGCGCCGTGGCCAGCAGGCACAGCGCGTAGTGCCAGCGCGCGACCGGACTGTCCATGAAGGACAGATCGGCCAGCCACTCCTCCCGGTAGCGCCGCGCCAGTTCCGGCTCCAGCCGCCTGGCCGCCCACTCGCACAGCCGTTGCGGGCCGCCCTCCCGTGGTCCCCTCAACCCCCTGCACCTCCCAGTGCCGGTCGTACCGGCGCACCGCCGGTCCCGACCCCCCGTTCGACCCCGCCCGCCCCCGCCACCGACCTGGCCAGCGCCAGCCCGAGCGGGGTGAGTCGGTAGAACCGTCGCCGGGGACCCCTGGCCTGCACCTCGTCGGTCTCCCACCGGCTGTGCAGGCAGCCCTGGCGCTCCAGGCGCGCCAGTATCGGGTAGACCGTCCCGCTGGCCAGGCGAGTGCTCTGGATGATCTCCAGTCCGTAGCACTCCTGCTCGTGCACCAGCGCCCGCACCACCGCACGGGTCGCCCTGGTCAGCCGAATTCGAGTCCCCATGGGCTCAATTCTATCTATGTAGAGATAGGGCGAATGGGTGGAATATTAGTGGACGGTATCGATTCCGGAATCGATATCACTGGGTGGAAATCCGGTCTCCGCCATGCCCTCGGCGGCCGGTTCGACACCCGCTCCGCTGGTCGCCAAGGCGCACGGGCAGAACGGGATCCGGTCGAACGCGAGACGTGTGCCGTGCGTACTGAGTCAACGCCGCCCGAGGACACAAGCTGGTGGTTCAGCGATCAGCCCGTGAGACAGGGGAGCGAGTGGACGCCATGGATGAACCCGATCGGTCACCGCCCGCCGACGGTGCCGCTGCCGGCCGACTCGGCAGGAGATCCCTGCTCAGGGCCACGAGACTGGGCGGCGTCGTCGCCGCTGCGATGTCCTTCGGCGCTCCCTCCACCGCCACGCCACCACCGCCTCCCGCGACCTGCACCGGCAGCGGGGTGCTCGACCCGGCGACAATCCCCAAGTACGTCAGCCTGTTGCCAGTCCTGCCCGTGATGCCCCCGTCCTGGACGACCCACGACCTCGACGTCTACACGATCAGTGTGCGGCAGTTCAGGCAACAGGTGCTCCCCGAGGGCTTTCCCGGTACCACCGTGTGGGGTTACGGAGCCGTCGAGACCCCGAAGACGTGGCACAGTCCGGGTTTCACCATCGAGGCGCGCTGCGGTCGGCCCGTGCGCGTCAACTGGGTCAACCACCTCCTCGACGACAACGGGCGCTACCTTCCGCACCTGTTCCCGGTCGACCAGACCCTGCACTGGGCCAACCCGCCCGGCGGTCCGGAAGGCCGGGACAGCCGCCCCACGTTCACCGCGACCCCGTCGGGCTACCAGGGGCCGGTGCCGATCGTCACCCACCTGCACGGCGGGCACAGCACCGAGGACAGCGACGGCTACCCCTCCGCCTGGTACCTGCCGAACGCGCGGGACGTCCCGACCGGGTACGCGAGAGCTGGCACGTACTACGACCAGCACCGCTTCCTGGCGGCGGAACGCTTCCGCGCGCGTTGGCGTCCCGGGACCGCCGTCTTCCAGTACGGCAACGACCAGCCCGCGTGCATGTTGTGGTACCACGACCACGCGCTGGGGATGGCCAGGTTGAACATCCATGCCGGGCTGGTCGGCTGCTATGTCGTTCGCGGCGGCCGGCACGATCTCCCGGCCGGAGTGCTGCCCGCCGGCCGCCACGAGATCGCGCTGGTGGTCCAGGACCGCTCCTTCGCACCCGACGGCTCGATCTGCTTCCCGCCGACGTGCGGACTCGCCGGCGGCATCCCGGCGGACGTGCGGTTCGTGCCGTTCGGCGACGTTCCTCCACTGTGGACACCGACCTCCTTCGGCGACACGATGGTGGTCAACGGCCGCTGCTGGCCGGTGCTGACGGTCGAACCCCGCCGCTACCGGTTCCGGTTGCTCAACGCCTGCAACGCGCGCACCCTGCTGCTCAAGATCGTCGCCAACCCGCTCGCCGCCAGGCCGGTGCCACCGGCGCTGACCTGGTGGCAGATCGGTTCGGACGGCGGCTTCCTGACCAAGCCGGTGCGTCTGGGGCAGGTGCTGTGTGCCCCGGCCGAACGCGCCGACCTGATCGTCGACTTCACCGGTGTCCCCGTCGGCAGTGAGCTGTACCTGATCAATGAGGGCCCCGACCGGCTGTTCGCCGGGCCCGTGGGGGCCATGCCGGCCGATCCGGCCACCTCCGGCCAGGTGATGAAGTTCGTGGTGGTACCACTGGGTTCGCGGGACACCACCGTGGACCCGGCACAGTTGAGCCTGCCCGCCGCGGGACCGCTGGGCGCGGCCGAACGAACCTGGCGGATCTCGCTCAACGAGACGACTTCCCGCTACTCCCCGCAGGTACCGGTGCGCATGATGCTCGGCACCGTCAGGGCGGACGGGACCGCCGAGCCGCTTGGCTGGGAGGCGGCCGTCACCGAGTTCCCCACGGTCAACGCCACCCAGGTCTGGGAGCTGACCAATTTCACCAACGACGCCCACCCGATCCACCTCCACCAGGTGCAGTTCCAGGTCCTCGGCCGGTGCACCCTCGGCGGCGCGACCCGGCCGCCGGAGCACTGGGAGACCGGCCGCAAGGACACCGTGATCGTCTACCCGCGGGAGTCCACCAGGGTGGCGGCACGTTTCGACCTGCCCGGCCGCTACGTCCTGCACTGCCACGTCCTGGGTCACGAGGACAACGAGATGATGCGGCCTGTCCAGGTCGTCCCGGGTTAGGCTGCTCGCGATGAGACGCAAGCTCAGGCCCCCGCTGCCGCAGCGGTACGGGCTGGACCCGGTGCGGATGCGCATGCCAGCGCAGGGGCCGTGGGCCACCGTGCACGAGCACCTGGTGGAGCGGCTGCCCAGGGTGGACCCCGAGCGGATCGGGCAGATGCTGGCCGAGGGGCGGATCGTCGACCAGAACGGGCCGCTGGCGCCGACCGCCCCGTTCGTGCCGAACTCCTTCGTGTGGTTCCACCGGGACCTGCCGGTGGAGACCGAGGTCCCGTTCGAGATCGGCGTGGTGCACCGGGACGAGGACCTGCTCGTGGTGGACAAGCCGCACTTCCTGGCGACGATCCCGCGCGGGCAGCACATCGCGCAGACCGCGCTGGTGCGGCTGCGCCAGGAACTGGACCTGCCCGACCTGAGCCCGGCGCACCGGCTGGACCGGGTCACCGCGGGGCTGGTGATGTTCGTGGTCCGGCGGGAGCGGCGCGGGGCGTACCAGAACCTGTTCCGGGACCGCCTGGTGCACAAGGAGTACGAGGCGATCGCCCGGTACGACCCCGAGCTGGACCTGCCGCGCGTGGTGCGCAGCAGGATCGTCAAGGAGCGCGGGGTGATCACCGCCCAGGAACTGCCCGGTGAGCCGAACGCGGAGAGCCGGGTCGAGCTGATGGAGCACCGGGACGGGCTGGGCCGGTACCGGCTGCTGCCCGCCACCGGCCGAACCCACCAGCTGCGCCTGCACATGAGCGGCCTGGGCCTGCCCATCCTGGGTGACGACTTCTACCCGGTGCTCACCGAGAAGCCCCTGGACGACTTCACCCGGCCCCTGCAACTGCTGGCCAAGGTGCTGGCCTTCACCGACCCGGTCAGCGGTCGGCCGCGCCGGTTCGAAAGCCGTGCCGTGTTGCGGTCCTGGACCGACTACGCGGGCTGGGCCGCCGACCGGTAGGTCAGCCAGCGCTCCACCACGTGCAGGCCAGCCAGCTCGGCGGCCTTGGCCAGTTCGGCGTCGTCGAACTCGCGCACGGCCAGCTCGGTGACCTCGGAGTGCTCGGCGCGCAGCCGCTCGATCAGCGCGGCGAGCACGGCCGCCAGCTCCGCGGGGGCGGCGCCCTCGTGCTCCGGGTACTCCACCAGTGCCGTCGTGTCCCGCACCAGCGCCGTGAGCTGCACCTGCCTGGACTCCACCGTGAGCAGCTCGTCCTCGACCAGCAACTGGGTCGGCGCCGCGACCAGCCCGGCGGGCGGCTGCCAGGCGGCCAGGTCCGTGCTGCCCCAGTGACGGCCGATCTCCTCGTGCGCGCTCGCGCCCAGTGCCCGCGCGGCGGCACCCTCCGGGCTGCGGTCCGTGCCGTGCCACTCGATCGGGCCCAGTTCGGCGGCGGCCCGCAGCAACGCCGTGACGACCTCGGCCTCGTGCGGGTCCGTCACGTGCGAGGTGCCCTCCAGCATGCGCCTGGTGCGACTGACCAGGGACACGTCGACCAGGGTCAGGTCCTCGTCGGTGTCGGCGGCCAGCAGACGCGCGAAGCCGAGCAGTTCCGCCTCATCACGGGCGGCGACGTAGCCCAGCGCCTCCGAGTCCAGATCCGAGTCGTCCTCGGAGAACTCGGCGCCGATCAGTGCGAACATCTCACGGGCCAGCCGCAGCTCGGCCGCGGTGTCCCGGTGCAACTCCACGGTGATCACCGCGCACACCCTAGCCTGCCCCGCCCCATGTCATGAAAGTGCCGTATGCGACATCAGATGTCGCATACGGCACTTTCATGACACCCGCTCACTCCGCAGGCGGGTAGGGCACCAGCGTGCTGCTGTTCTCGTCCACCCGCAGCGGCTTGCCGATCACCGGGAACGCCCGCTGGGGGCAGGCCGGCCGCTCGCAGACCTTGCAGCCCATGCCGATCGGGGTGACGGCGGCGCCCTCGCCGAGCGCGAGCCCGTCGGAGTAGACGAGCCTGCGGGCGTGCCGCAGCTCGCAGCCCAGGCCGATCGCGAAGGTCTTGCCGGGACTGCCGTGCGCGCCGACCCCGCGGAAGACCGTGCGCGCGATCCAGAAGTACTTCTTGCCGTCGGGCAGTTCGGCGATCTGGGTCAGGGTCCGGCCCGGCGCGCTGAACGCCTCGTAGACGGTCCACAGTGGACATGAGCCGCCGACGCGGGAGAAGTGGAACCCCGTGGCCGACTGGCGCTTGGAGATGTTGCCCGCGCGGTCCACCCGGACGAAGGAGAACGGCACGCCGCGGGCGCCCCGGCGTTGCAGGGTGGACAGCCGGTGGCAGACGGTCTCGAAGCCGACGCCGAAGTGATCGCACAGCCGGGCGATGTCGTAGCGGAAGCGTTCGGCCACACCGAGGAAACGCCGGTAGGGCAACACGAGCGCGCCCGCGAAGTAGTTGGCCAGCCCGATCCTGGCCAGTCCGCGCGCGGTGTCCCCGCTGAACGGCCCCTCGGCCGCCAGTCGGTCGATCACCGGCCCGGCCTCGAACAGGGCCAGCTGCGAGGCCAGCCGGAAGGCCGCCTGCCCCGGCCGCAGCGTGGGCGAGACCGACAGCACGCGCCGCTGCGGGTCGTAGCGGTGCAGGTCGGAGCCGGGCTCGATGCCCTCGGTCGTCACGGTGACCCCGTGGCGTGCGGCGAGCCCGGCGGCCAGGCCGCTGCGTACCTCGCCGGGCCGCAACCGCAGCTGCACGGCCAGTCGCTCGGCGGGCTCGTCGAGCTCGGCCACGTAGTTGCGCCGCTGGTAGAAGTAGTCGCGGATCTCCTCGTGTGGCAGCTGGGCCGCGGTCCGGTCCAGGCCGTGCTCGGCCACCAGCGCGAGCACGTTCTCGGTCGCCTCGCGGTACCGGCGGTGCAGCCCGACCAGCGTTCGCGCCACCCCGGGCAGGTTCGTGGTCAGCTCGTCCAGCTCGCCCTGGGAGATCGCCGCCCCGAGGAGGTCGTCGGCGAACACCTCGCGCACGTCGGCCACCAGGCGCGCGGTGTCCTGCGCGGCGAAGAACTCGGCGTCCACGCCGAAGGCCGCGGTCAGCCGCAGCAGCACCGGCAGGGTCAGCGGACGGGTGTTGTGCTCGAGCTGGCTGACGTAGCTCGGCGAGATCTCCAGCAGGCGCGCCAGGTCGGCCTGGCTCATCGACCGACCCTCCCGGAGCTCGCGCAACCGACCGCCCGCGTAGGTCTTCTCCACGAACCCGATGTTAACAACCTTCACAACCTTGGCCCGATGTTTCACAACACGTGACAGACCTGGCCTGTGGCAAGCAAGCCCGCGCGGTGCCAGGGTTGATCGCAGCGTCACAACGTTCACCAGACCGAGGGAAGGTCATGATCGAGCACATCGTCCGCGCGTACGCCTCGGCCGAATCCCTGCCCCGCGAGCGGCAGCTCGCCTGGAAGCTGGCCGAGGTGGCGACCGATCCCGTGCCGGTGCCCGCCGAGGTCACCGAGATGGTGGTCAACCGGGTGATCGACAACGCCGCGGTGGCCGCTGCCTCGCTGCGCAGGGGCCCGGTGCTGGCGGCCCGCGACCAGGCGCTGCGCCACCCCGGCACGCCCGGGGCCACCGTGTTCGGCGCCACCGGCCGGTTCGCGCCGGAGTGGGCGGCCTGGGCAAACGGTGTCGCCGTGCGCGAACTGGACTACCACGACACGTTCCTCGCCGCGGACTACTCACACCCCGGCGACAACATCCCGCCGATCCTCGCGGTGGCCCAGCACACCGGGCGCACCGGCGCCGACCTGGTGCGCGCGATCGCCACGGGCTACGAGGTGCAGGTCGACCTCGTGCGCGGGATCTGCCTGCACGAGCACAGGATCGACCACATCGCGCACCTCGGGCCCTCGGTGGCGGCGGGCCTGGGCGCGCTGCTCGGGCTGGACACCGCGACGGTGTACCAGGCGATCGGCCAGGCACTGCACACCACGACCACCACCAGGCAGTCGCGCAAGGGCGAGATCTCCTCCTGGAAGGCCTACGCACCGGCGTTCGCGGGCAAGGTCGCGATCGAGGCGGTGGACCGGGCGATGCGCGGCGAGGGCGCGCCGAGCCCGATCTACGAGGGCGCGGACGGGGTCATCGCCTGGCTGCTCGGCGGCCCCGATGCCAGCTACCGCGTGCCGCTGCCCGCGCCCGGCGAGCCCAAGCGCGCCATCCTCGCCACCTACACCAAGGAACACTCCGCCGAGTACCAGAGCCAGGCGCTGATCGACCTCGCCCGCAGGCTCGGCCCGGTGATCGGCGACACGGCCAAGGTCGCCAGGATCGTCATCCACACCAGCCACCACACCCACGCCGTGATCGGGTCCGGCGCCGGTGATCCGCAGAAGTACGACCCGCGGGCCAGCCGGGAGACGCTGGACCACTCCATCCCGTACATCTTCGCGGTCGCGTTGCAGGACGGGAGCTGGCACCACCAGCGCTCCTACGACCGCGCGCGGGCCACCCGCCCGGACACCGTCGAGCTGTGGCGCAAGGTCAGCACGGTGGAGGACCCGGAGTGGACCCGCCGTTACCACGCCGCCGAGCCCGCGTTCGGCGGCCGGGTCGAGGTGGAACTGGTGGACGGCACCGTGCTCACCGAGGAGATCGCCGTGGCCGACGCGCACCCGGCGGGCGCCAGGCCGTTCGGGCGCGAACAGTACGTGGGCAAGTTCCGGGCACTGGCCGACGGGGTGATCGCCGCCGAGGCGCAGGACCGGTTCCTGGCGGCGGTGACCCGGCTCGACCAGCTCACCGCGACCGAGCTCGCCGGGCTGGCGCTGCCCGCCACCGACCTGCCCGAACCCGCCACGCGCGGCATCTTCTGAGGAGCGGGGCCATGTCCACCAAGACCGTCCACAAGGGACTGACGGGGGTCGTCGTCGACACGACGGGCATCTCCATGGTCAATCCCGAGACGAACTCGTTGACCTACCGGGGTTATCCCGTGCAGGACCTCGCCGCGCACTGCCGGTTCGAGGAGGTAGCCCACCTGCTCTGGCACGGCGAGCTGCCCACCCCGGCCCAGCTCGCCGAGCAGAACGCCGTCGAGCGCGCACACCGCGAACTGCCCGCCGACCTGGTGTCCACCCTGCTGCACCTGCCCGCGACCGCGCACCCGATGGACACCCTGCGCACCGCCGTCAGCATCCTCGGCGCCAACGACCCGCACGAGGACGAGAACTCACCGGAGGCCAACCACGCCAAGGCGTTGCGGCTGTTCGGTGCGCTGCCCTCGATCGTCGCGCTGACCCAGCGCCGCCGCCGGGGCCTGCTGCCGCTCCCGCCACGCCTCGACCTCGGCTTCGCGGAGAACTTCCTGGCCATGACCTTCGGTGCGGTTCCCGAGCCGGAGGTGGTGCGCGCCTTCGAGATCTCGCTGGTGCTCTACGCCGAGCACAGCTTCAACGCCTCCACGTTCACCTCACGGGTGGTCACCTCCACCCTGTCCGACCTGTACAGCGCGATCACCGCTGCCATCGGCGCGCTCAAGGGCCCGCTGCACGGCGGCGCCAACGAGGCCGTGATGGCGGCCTTCGAGGAGATCGGCACCGCCGACCGCGCGCAGGAGTGGGTGGCGCGGGCACTGGCCGCCAAGCGGACGATCATGGGTTTCGGCCACCGCGTCTACAAGAACGGTGACTCCCGTGTGCCCACGATGCGCGCGGCCCTGCGGACCGTCGCCGAGCTGCGCGACGGTCAGCGGCTGCTCGACCTGTACGAGTCCCTGGCCGGGGCCGTGTTCGCGGCCAAGGGCCTGCACCCGAACCTGGACTACCCGGCCGGTCCGGCCTACCACCTGATGGGGTTCGACACGCCGGTCTTCACGCCGATCTTCGTCGCGGCGCGGATCACCGGCTGGACCGCGCACATCACCGAGCAGCTCGCCGCGAATAGCCTGATCCGGCCGTCCAGCCTCTACACCGGGTCCGCCCAACGGGAGTTCATCGCATGAAGCCCACCACCGCCCTGCGCCGCATGATCGAGGGGGAGGGCACGCACCTGGCCCCCGGCGCCTTCGACGGTCTGACCACCCGCCTGGTCGAGCAGGCCGGGTTCGAGCTGGTCTACGCCAGTGGCGGGGCCATCGCCCGCAGCTGCGGGGTGCCCGACATCGGGCTGCTCAGCTTCACCGAGGTGGCCGACCGGCTGGCGCAGCTGGCCGAGGTCACCACGCTGCCGATCATCGCCGACGCGGACACCGGCTTCGGCAACGAGGTCAACGCCGTGCGCACGATCCGCACCTACGAGCGCATCGGCATGGCCGGGCTGCACGTGGAGGACCAGACCTTCCCCAAGCGCTGCGGCCACCTGGACGACAAGTCGCTGGTGCCCGTGGCGGAGATGACCCTGAAGATCCGCGCCATGCTCGACGCGCGCACCGACCCGGACTTCGTGGTGATCGCCCGCACCGACGCGATCGCCGTGGAGGGGCTGGACTCCGCGCTGGACCGGGCCAGGGCGTACCTGGCTGCCGGCGCCGACATGATCTTCGTCGAGGCCCCGGAGAGCGTGGCGCAGATCGAGGCCGTCGCCGAGGCCATCCCGCAGCCGAAGCTGATCAACATGTTCGCCGGGGGCAAGACCCCGGTCGTGCCCAGGCAGCGCCTCGCCGAGCTGGGCTACCGGCTGGTGATCATCCCATCCGACCTCCAGCGCGCCGCCATCGCCGCCTGCCAGCGCACCCTGCGGGCGATCCTCGCCGACGGGGACAGCTCCGCGGTGCTGTCCGAGCTGACCACCTTCGCCGAGCGCGAGCAGATCGTGCGGACCAGCGAGTACCTGGGGGGTTGAGGGGCCCACTGCTGATGTCCTGAAGGTGCCTTTCACGACGTTGTGCGCCTGCCACGACCGCCGCGAAGGTGGCTTTCACTGCGCTGAACGCAGCGAATGGTCCTTTCGCAGCGTGTCTCGGCGGTGCCATGAAGGTGCCCTTCACGACGTTGGACCTCGTGAAGGGCGTGCGACGCCCGCGACACGTCGTCACAGCCCTCCGCACCACGCTTCGACCGCACTGAGGTGCTCGGCGGTGATCCCGGTGTGCCGGTCCACCTGGACGAGCTCGGTGGCCAGCCCGTCGCGGGCCCGATCGGCGAGGAACCGGTCCCGTGCCGCCGGGTACAGGTCGAAGTCGTCGTCCAGCCACGCCAGCGGGCGGCCTGCCGCGTAGTGCTGCACGGCCGGGTACTTCCAGGCGGACTGGTCGGGGTGTGCGGCGAATTCGATGACCGGCAGGTTCGGCAGACCGATGAACGGGCCGATCATCGTGTTCGCCCTGTGTTCCCAGGTGCTCGCCCACGCCAGGCGCAGGCCGGTGCGCTCGCTCAACGCCACCAACTGCGCGCCGTGCTCCGGGTTGAGCCACAGCACCAGTGGCCTGCGCCTGCTCCACCAGGACAGCCGGATCCTGTGTTCGACGTACCCCGGCGGGTGCGAGCCCTGCTTGGCAGCCCACGGGTTGAGCGGGCCGTCCACGTCGAGCAGCAACAACGCGTCCACTCCGCCGATCATAGGGATTTCCCGGCCCCAGATCCGCTATGACCGAATCACGGCACTACGAGGGAGGGACCGGGATGAGGCGTAGTTTGCTGATCACGGCGTTGTTGGCCGGAGCGATGACCTGCCCCGTGCAGGCGCACGCGGCGGCGGCCTGTACCTGGCAGGGCACGGCATTGAGCCTGCCGAACAGCCAGAACGGGTCGGTGACGGCCACGAACGGGGCGGGCACGCTGGCGGGGTACGGGGTGCTGACCACCGTGCCGACCTCGGTGACGCACCTGGTCGCCTGGCGCAACGGCGCGTACACCGACTACGGCAAGCCGGACGCGGGGTACGCGTCGAGCCCGCAGGCGATCGACAAGTCCGGCACTGTGGTGGGCACGTCGAGGTTCAGCTACATGGCGTACCTGAGCAAGGCGATCCGCGCCGTGCCAGGCAAGAAGGTGGAGTTCCTGCCGCAGTTCCAGGACTACGCCTACGCCTCGGCCAACCAGATCGCGGACAACGGGGACATCTACGGCTGGGCCTCGAAGAGGACCGCCGAGCCGACGATCGGGCTGCGCTGGCCCGCGGACAAGCCGGGCACGGTGGAGCAGGTGCCGGGAGTGGCCAACCCGGTGGCCATCGACCACGACGGGGCGGCGCTGACCAGCACGGCGGTGGTGCGCGGCGGCGTGTCGAAGAAGCTGGGCACCCTGCCGGGGCTGACCGGGATTGACCCGCAGGACATCTCCAACGGGCGAGTGGTCGGCGTGGGGGACTACAACGGCAAGCCGGTCGGCCTGTACTGGGACCAGCAGTTGGCGGTGCACGTGTTGCCGAACTCCAGCTACAGCACCTACACCGGCTACTCCGGCTTCGCGATCAACCGCAACGGGCTGATCACCGGCCGGGTGGACGAGGCGCACGGCGGCAACGACCACGACGGCACCGGCTACGGGGTCTGGAACCAGGGCGCGTTCGTGTCCACCTTCGGCGACCTCAAGCACGACTACCCGGGCGTGGTCGGCGAGGACGGGGTGGTCGGCGGGGCCCGCTACGACGACAACCGCAAGGCGCACCCGTACAGCTGGCGCTGCGGCTGATCCCGAGCTGTACGGACAGGTCTCGGGACAAGTTGGCACCAGGTTCTTGACATCGATGTCACAGCCGGGCTGTGCTGTCGCGCAGGTCGTAGCCGGACGTGGAGGACCTGGGGCAATGATGCTTCTGAGCAGGAGACGGACGGTCGGCGCGACCGTCGTGACCGCACTACTGGCCGGGTTCGTGGCGGCATCCCCCGCCACGGCCCTGGCCGCACCAGCGGGCAAGACGGACTTCGCGTCCTCCTTCGAGGCCGGGGACACGCAGCCGTCCTGGACCGACACCGTGGAGACCGACGCCTCGGACCGGCCGAAGGCCGCCGGGGTCAACGGGGCCGACGCCAGCACCGTGCCCGGCAATGTCACCGACAAGGTTGTCGAGATCAAGGCCAGCGGGGAGAACACCGCGGGCGGCGAGGTCAAGGAGAACCTCGTCGACGGCAACCCCAACACCAAGTGGCTGGACTTCGCGAGCACCTCCTGGGTGCAGTTCAAGCTCTCCGAGCCGGTCGCCGTGGTGCGCTACGGGCTGATCTCCGCCAACGACGCGCCCGAGCGTGACCCGAAGGACTGGACCCTCAAGGCCTCCCAGGACGGTCAGAACTGGACCGCACTGGACACCCGCTCCGGCGAGCAGTTCACCGGTCGCCAGCAGACCAAGACCTACCAGCTGGGCAACACCACGGCCTACCAGTACTACCGGCTGGACATCACGCTGAACAACGGCGGCCCGATCGACCAGCTCGCCGAGGTGCAGCTGCTCAAGGACGTGGGCACCAGCCCCGTGCCGCCGAACATGCGCAGCTACCCGGGCAAGGGCCCAAGCGGTGGCTACAACGCCAAGGCCGGGGTGGGTTTCACCGGGCTCAAGGCGTTCCGCTACGCGGGCAGCCACCTGGTCAACGGGCACGCCTACTCGTACAACAAGGTCTTCGACGTGGACCTGCCGGTCACCGCGCAGAGCAGGCTGTCCTACGAGATCTTCCCCGAGCTGATCGGTGACGACCTCAACTACACCAGCACCTACGCCGCGGTGGACCTGGCCTTCGACGACGGCACGTACCTCAGCCAGCTCGGCGCCCGCGACCAGCACGGCTTCGTGCTCTCCCCGCAGGGCCAGGGCGAGTCGAAGTCCCTGTACACCAACCAGTGGAACCACCTGCAGTCCACGATTGGCGCCGTCGCCGCGGGCAAGCGGGTCAAGCGCATCCTGATCGGCTACGACAAGCCGACCGGGCCGGGGGACTTCAGCGGCTGGGTCGACGACATCACGATCACCGGCAACCCGGTGGACAAGGCGCGCACGCACCTGTCCGAGTACGTCAGCACCACCCGAGGCACCAATGCCAGCGGCAGTTTCTCCCGCGGCAACAACTTCCCGGCCACGGCCGTGCCGCACGGGTTCAACTTCTGGACCCCGATGACCAACGCCTCCTCGGGCAGTTGGCTCTACGAATACGCCAAGGGCAACAACGCGCAGAACCTGCCCACCGTGCAGGCGTTCACCGTCAGCCACGAGCCCAGCCCGTGGATGGGGGACCGGCAGACCTTCCAGGTGATGCCCACCGGCGGCACGCCCAGTGCCGACCGGGTGGCCAGGGCGCTGCCGTTCCGCCACGAGAACGAGACCGCGCAGCCCGACTACTACGGCGTGAACTTCGACAACGGTATGCGCACCGAGATCACGCCCACCGACCATGCCGCCCTGTTCCGGTTCACCTTCACCGGGGACAGCTCGAACCTGGTGTTCGACAACGCGAACAACAACGGCGGGCTGACCCTGGACCCGGCCAGCGGCACGGTCACCGGCTACTCCGATGTCAAGAGTGGACTGTCCACAGGGGCCACTCGGTTGTTCGTGTACGCCGTGTTCGACAAGCCGGTCAAGGCGGGCGCCAAGCTCACCGGCACCGGCAGGGACAACGTCACCGGCTACGTGGGGTTCGACACCTCGGCGAGCAAGACCGTCACGATGCGCATCGCGACCTCGCTGCTGAGCACCGAACAGGCCAAGCGCAACCTGGAGCAGGAGGTCTCGGCCGCCGACACCTTCGACACGGTCCGGGCCCGCGCGCAGAAGGCCTGGGACGACGCGCTGCACGTGATCGAGGTGCAGGGTGCCAGCGAGGACCAGCGGGTGACGCTGTACTCCAACCTGTACCGGCTCTTCCTGTACCCCAACTCGGGTTACGAGAACACCGGTACCGCGAACAAGCCGGTGTACCGCTACGCCAGCCCCGTCTCGCCCGCGGTCGGCCAGAACACGCCGACCAGCACCGGGGCGAAGATCGTGGACGGCAAGGTGTTCGTCAACAACGGGTTCTGGGACACCTACCGCACCACCTGGCCCGCCTACGACCTGCTCACCCCGAGCAAGGCCGGTGAGATGATCAACGGGTTCGTGCAGCAGTACAAGGACGGGGGCTGGGTCTCCCGCTGGTCCTCGCCCGGTTACGCGAACCTGATGACCGGCACCAGCTCCGACGTGGCCTTCGCCGACGCGTTCGTCAAGGGCGTTCCCGGGTTCGACGTGCAGGCGGCCTATGACGCCGCGGTCAAGAACGCCACCGTGGCCCCGCCCAACGCCAACGTCGGCCGCAAGGGGCTGGACAGCTCGATCTTCCTCGGCTACACGCCCACCTCCACCGACGAGGGCATGTCCTGGGCGATGGAGGGCTACGTCAACGACTACGGCATCGCCATGATGTCCAAGGCGCTGCTGGACAAGGCCAAGCCGAACGATCCGCGCCGCAAGGAGTACCAGGACAACTACGAGTACTTCCGCAACCGCGCGCAGAACTACGTGAACCTGTTCGACCCGTCGATCGGCTTCTTCCAGGGCCGCAACCCCGACGGCAGCTGGCGTTCGGCGGCCAAGGACTACGACCCGCGCGAGTGGGGCGGGGACTACACCGAGACCGACGGCTGGAACATGGCCTTCTCCGTGCCGCAGGACGGCCAGGGCCTGGCCAACCTGTACGGGGGCAAGGACAAGCTGGCCGCCAAGCTGGACAAGTTCTTCAGCACTCCGGAAACGGCCAAGTTCCCCGGCTCCTACGGCGGGACCATCCACGAGATGATCGAGGCCAGGGACGTGCGGATGGGCCAGTACGGGCACAGCAACCAGCCCTCGCACCACATCGCGTACATGTACGACTACGCGGGCCAGCCGTGGAAGACCCAGGAGAAGGTGCGCGAGATCGAGTCCCGGCTGTACCTGGGCAGCGAGATCGGCCAGGGCTACCCCGGTGACGAGGACAACGGCGAGATGTCCGCGTGGCAGGTCTTCGGCGCGCTGGGCTTCTACCCGTTGCAGATGGGCAGCGGGAACTACGCCATCGGCTCGCCCCTGTTCACCAAGGCCACCGTGCACCTGGAGGGCGGCCACGACCTGGTGATCAACGCACCGAAGAACAGCCAGCGCAACGTGTACGTGCAGGGCCTGCGGCTGAACGGCAAGTCCTACGACAAGACGTACCTGCCGCACGAGCTGATCGCCAAGGGCGGCACGCTGGACTTCGACATGGGGCCCAACCCCTCGCGCTGGGGCACCGGCGCGCAGGACGCCCCGCCCTCGCTCACCCAGGGCAGTGACGTGCCGCGTCCGCTGCGCGACACGGCGGGCATCGCGACCGGCCCGGTGGACGTGAAGGCGTTGTTCGACAACACATCCAGGACCCAGGTGGGCTTCGACAGCGCCACGCCGTGGGTGCAGTTCCAGCCCACCGGTGGCAAGGAGCGGATCAGCTACTACACGCTGACCTCGGCCGCGCAGGGCGCCGACCCGACTGCCTGGCAGCTCAAGGGTTCCTACGACGGCAAGACCTGGACCACGATCGACCAGCGGTCCGGCCAGAGCTTCGCCGCACGCCAGCAGACCCGGCCGTTCGCGATCGACAAGCCGGGGCGGTACAGCTACTACCGGCTGGAGGTCACCGCGAGCAGCGGCGGCAACCTCGCACTGTCCGAAGTGGAGTTCCTGGCCAAGCCGGACCCGGCCTGCACCACGACGATCACCGGCAGGCACGACGGTCCACTTCGGATCTCCGGGGTGACCTGCCTGCGCGACGCGGAGATCAACGGCCCGGTGGTGGTCGAACAGGGCGCCGCCCTGTACGCCAGCGGCGGCACGATCAGTGGCCCGCTCGCCGCGACCGGCGCCGACTCGGTGGTGCTGCTGGGCACGCACGTGTCCGGGCCGGTGGCGATCACCGGTGCCAGGACCGAGGTGGAGGTGGGCAGCGCCACGATCGACGGCCCACTGCTCGTGCACTGACCCCCTGACCTGTGGGCGGGACACGCGGTGTCCGCACACCGCGAGTCCCGCCCACCGGCGCGCGAGTCCCGTCCAGCCGTGCGCGAGTCCCGCTCTCAGGACCGCGAGTCCCGGCCGCAGGACCGCGAGTCCCGTCTACAGGTGCGCGAGTCCCGTTCTGAGGGCCGAGAGTCCCGCTCAGCGGTCGGTTTCGGCGAGCAGTTGCTCGGCGCGCAGGGCGATCTCCAGCTTGAGCCGTTCCTCGGGGATCGACAGCTGGGGCCCGACCAGTTCCTCGATCTGGTGCATGCGGTATCGCACGGTCTGCGGGTGGATGTCCAGCCGGGCAGCGATCTCGTTGACCCCGCCGTGCGTGTCCAGCCAGGCCAGCAGGGTGGCCGAGAGCCGCTCGCGCTGCTTGACCGTCAGGCCCTCGAAGGGGTGCAGGCTGCGCCGGGTCAGGTGGGTGAGCAGGAACTCGTCGGTGAACAGCATCAGCTTGGACAGGTGGTCGTGGCACCAGATCGGCCCATCGACCTGGATGATCCCGCGCTGTGCCAACAGGATGGCCCGTTGCGCGTAGTGCAGTGAGCGCGCGGCCTGTGCCAGCGGCACGGTCGGCCCCACCGCGACCCGGCGATCACCCCAGTGCCCCCGCAGGTCCTGTTCCGGGGCCGAGGTGACCATGCACGGGCTGTCGCTCTCGAAGTCGACCAGCGCGGTGCCGCCCGGCTCCAGACCGGACAGGTCGAACTGGTCCTCCCGGTACTCGAAGGCCACCGCGGCCACGTGCGTGGGCACCGGCCACTGCGTCGCGGCGGCCAGTTCCCGCACGGCCTTGGCCGAGGACGTGGGTTCGGCCAGCACCAGCTTGAGCAACTGCCTGCGCCGCCGCTCGAAGGTGCCCGCGGCCTGGGCCTGCGCCTCGGTGTAGCCCTCGATGGCCACCGCGGACAGTTCGTCCACGTAGGCGAAGATCGCCTCCGCCATCATGAGCAGGTTCTCCGTGGACATGCCCAGCGAGCGGCCGATCGCGGCCAGGTGGCGCCAGGCCACCCGCGCCCCGATGCGCACCGCCGTCTGCAACGCGTCCATGGTGCGGCCCTCGGTGAACTCCACCCGCCCCGAGTAGCGGAACCAGGCCGCCCACTCGTCGGTGGAGGCCTCCGGGTTGCCGCTGCTCTCGAAGCACTGCAGGATCGCCCGCTCCACCCCGCCGACCAGCACCTGGCCGAACTTGCCGCGCAGCGGCTGGGCGTAGGCGGGCACACCGCGCTGGATCTCGGCGATGATGTCCCTGGCCAGTGAGTTGGCGTACGGCCTGAGCATGTCGGCTTGTTGCGCCGACACCCTCGCCCACAACTGGCGGGCGTCGTCGATGCGCTCGTTGTTTTCCGCAATGGTGAGATCAGCCCTGATCATCGCCACCTCGCTGGGCAGGGAATCGCGTACACTGACGTTAGGAGTGGGAACGGTGCCCTGTCAAATAAGGATGGTGCTTGTGTCCGCTCGACAACTTCGTTCCGGACAACTGTTGAGCGCTGACAAAGTTGTCCCGTTGATTCACCGGCTACTTGGCGGTAACATTGTTCACCGCATTCTGGGCTCTTTGTGTGTGCCCGACTCGTGAATGCACTTCGTGTTTCTCCCTTCTGGAGGTGCGACCCTTGCGCACTCGTTCGCGATATCGGGTGCTCCTGCCCGTGATCCTGACGCTGACCACGGTGTTCACCGTGGGCACCGCCACGGCGGAAACAACCCCGCCCTCCCCACCCGGTGACGCTTTCTACGTGCCGCCCTCACCGCTGCCCAACGGTTCTCCCGGCGATGTGGTGCGCTGGCGCCAGATCAACGTCGGATTTCCCCGTCCCGCGGTGAAGGCGTGGCAGGTGATGTACCTGTCCACCGACGCGCTTGGCCAGCCCGACGTGGTCACCGGGACCGTCATGGTGCCGCAGGGCGCCGACCCGGCCAAGGCCCCGATCGCCAGCTTCGCCGCGGGCACCGAGGGCCCCGCCTTCCGCTGCGCCCCGTCCAACATGATCGCCATCGGTGCCCTGTACGAGCAACCGGGTGTGAACGACCTGCTCAACAGCGGTTTCGCCGTGGCGCTCACCGACTACGAGGGCTACCGGCCCACCTCGCGCACCACCTACGTGACCGGCCAGTCCGAGGGGCACGCCGTGATCGACGTGGTGCGTGCGGCCAGCCGACTGACCGAGACCGGCCTGTCCGACAAGGCCAAGGTCGTGTTCCGCGGCTACTCGCAGGGCGGCGGCGCCGCGATGTGGGCCGGTCAGCAGCAGCCGACCTACGCCCCCGAGCTGAACCTGGTCGGCATCGCCGCCGGCGGCGTGCCCGCCGACCTGGTGCAGGTCGCGCTGTCCCTGGACGGCCACAAGGGCTTCGGGCTGCTCGCGTACTCGCTGATCGGCCTGGACAACGCCTACCCCGACCTCAAGCTCGACTCGTACCTGACCGACACCGGCCGGACCGAGTTCGCCAAGCTCCAGCAGACCTCGTGCACCCTGGAGCTCCTGCTCAACTACAAGGACAAGAAGCTGCAGGACTACACCACCAGCAGCCCCGTGCTGACCCCGCCATGGCTCGCGCGGGTCGGCGAGAACAAGCTCGGCGGCACCCCGCCCAAGGTCCCCGTGTTCGAGTACCACGCCACCGGCGACGACCTCGTCGACTACTCGCAGGCCGCCGCGCTGCACGCCACGTACTGCAAGGCGGGCGCCAACATCACGTGGAAGACCTACCAGACCGACCACATCACCCTGGTCTACACCGGCAACGCCGACGTCCTCCAGTTCCTCAAGGACCGGATCGCCGGGACCCCCGCCACGTCGAACTGCTGACCTGGCCGCCCCGCAGGCGCCCCGCACTCCGGTGCGGGGCGCTTTTGTGTGCGTGCGTGCCACCTCGCTCCCGCCGTGTCGCGTGCCGTTCGCGGCGTTGGATGTCCTGAACGGCACGCGACATGGCGAGGCGGCGCTGCCTGGCCCAGGGCGGACCCGCCCCGAAGGTGCCTTTGGCGACGGTGTGCGCCTGCCACGACCGCCGCGAAGGTGGCTTTCACTGCGCTGAACGCAGCGAAAGGTCCTTTCGCAGCGCGTCTCGGCGGTGTCAGGAAGTGCCCTTCGCGACGGTAAACGTCCCGAACGGCCCGCGACACGGCGGCACAGGCCCAGAACAGGCTCGCCGGGCCACGCGCCCACGTCACACGGGCCATGAGCCCACGTCCCAAAGGTGCCCTTCGCGACACTGAGCGTCCCAAGGGGCACCTTCACGGCACCCAGTGCTGAGCCGGCACCCCAGCACGTCCCAAAGGTGCCCCTTGGGACATTGAACGTCCTGAACGGCACGCGACATGGCGAGGCGGCGCTGACTCGGCGGGACGGCCCTCCTGGCCGGGATTCGCGTGCAGGTCAGCGGGATTCGCGGGCCTCAGAGCGGAACTCGTGCCCCGGTGGGCGGGACTCGCGGGCCCTAGGCCGGGACTCGCACGGGCCAGGGCGGGATTCGCGCGCCTCAGGCCGGGACTCGCGCCTCAAGCCGGACTCGCGCCCCAGTGGCCGGGACTCGCGCCTCGGTGGCCGGGACTCGCTGGGTGGGGGCATGGCGGTGCCCCTGTCGCGGGGGGCGACAGGGGCACCGGGGTGGGGCGGGTCAGTGCTTGGCGGTCAGCGTCATGTCGATGGTGTTGCCCGAGCTGGCCGTGAAGGCGCTGATGTAGTCGTTGAAGGAGCCGCAGCCCTTCAGCGAGGAGATCGAGTACTCACCGGCCAGCTTGCCGCCCTTGAGCAGGTCGAACCCCGGGCCGGACTTCAGGTTGATGTCCGAGGGGGCCGTGGTCTGGCAGTCGGGCGAGTTGCTGATCGGGATGCCGAACAGGGTCACCTGCGGGAGGCTGATGTTCAGCTTGGAGTTGGAGACCAGCGCACCGGCGGTCACCGTCCCGGTCGTCTTGCCCACCGAGGAGAACGCGACCTGCGAGGTCACGGGCAGGAAGCCGAACAGGCTGAACTTGCCGCTGGTGGGTTCCAGCGCCAGGTCCGCGGTGTACTTGCTGGTGCCCAGGTCCAGGTCGGCGTTGATGCTGCCGGACAGCGGGACCGAGCCGTTGAGGTTCTTCAGCGCGGAGGTGCCCGCCAGGGTGTAGCTGTACTTCACACCACCGGGCGTGGTGGTCGTGGTCGTCGGCGGCACCGTGGTCGTGGTGGTCGTCGGCGGCGCCGTGGTGGTGGTCGTGGTCGGCGGGGCCGTGGTGGTGGTCGTGCCACCACCACCGGTGATGTCGAACTTGGTGAGCTGCGTGGGCTCACCGCTGTTCAGCGTGCACGCCGAGTCGAAGGTGCCCAGCCCGGTCGGGCTGCCATCGGCCTTCTTCGGCGTCATGGTGAGCTTGAGCGTCTTGACGTTGATGGTCGCGCTGCCCGCCTTGCTGAAGGTCAGCGAGGGGGTCTGCCCGGTGGCCACGATGTCGAAGGCGCCCGATGCGGGGATGTCGGTCTTGGCGATGTTCACCGGAACGTTGACCGGCAGGGTCGCCTCGGGAGCCACCACCTCATCGCCCGAGACGGCAGTGCCCTCGATGGAGGTAGCGCCGACCAGGTTCAGCCCCTGGGTCGCGGTCTCCGGCACCGTCGAGACGGCCTTGATGTTGAACACGCCGGTCGCCTGGCCCACCGGGATGCTCGACGGGATGTCGGAGGTGACGACCACCTTGATCGTCTGGTTGCCGATCAGGGGGAACGGGCAGGTGTAGTTCTGGGTCAGCGTGACCGGGGCGGCCATCGAGGTGCCCGCACCCACCACCAGACCCGCGGTGACCAGACCGGCGGCACCGACCGCGGCTATTCCCGCGAACACCTTCTTCGAACCTTTGCGATGATTCACAACCATCCTTCTTCCTTTGCATCGCCAGTGATGCAAATGCGCACGACAGGGGACCTCCCGACGGGAGGCGTGTCGATGGCTGGTTTGTACTGGCACCATCCCGGCCAATTACCGGTATGTAACCCACAAGCTAACCAGCCCCGTTCGGGGGCGCAAGCGCAGGCGGCACCCTTGTCAGCCCGTCACAGTCACGGCAACCACACAATTGGCGATCAATGACAGTTCTTGGGGATCCGCGCACCGACGGTGCCGCCGTCAAGCCCGAGGTTGGCACCAGGTTGAGTTGTTGTAGCCAGGTGCGTGTCAGCCGTGTCGCGACCAGGCCCCAGGTGCTCACATCCTGACAAAAGCTCCGCGGGGCGGTACTGCGGGTACAAGAACTTTCCCGAGCCCGGTTGACCCTGTGTGAAGGCCGACCCTACGTTCTGGGCACGTTCTCGTCGAAGCCCGAAATATCCGCTCCACCAGGGGAGTTCCCCTGGTGCCGTGGCGGCGGAGGAGCTCGTGGAAATTCGCGACAAGGCGGTCGTCATCACCGGTGCGGGCCGGGGTATCGGCGCGGCCATGGCGGTGCGGTTCGCCGCCGAGGGGCCGCGCGGCCTGGTGCTGGCCGACCTGGACGGCCCGGCCGCCCAGCAGGTGGCGGCACAGGTCCGCGAGCTGGGTGTGCCCGCGATCGGGGTGCGCACCGACGTGACCAGGCCCGCCGAGGTCAGCGAGCTGGTCGTCGCCGCGACGGCCGAGTTCGGCGACCCGGACCTGGTCTGTTCCAACGCGGGCGTGGCCACCGGCATGGGGGTGCACGCCGGTGCGGTCCAGTGGGCCAACTCCTGGGCGGTCAACGTGATGGCCCACGTGCACCTGGCCCAGGCCGTGCTGCCCGCCTTCGTGCGCAGGCGCGAGGGCTACCTGCTGATCACCGCCTCGGCGGTGGGCCTGCTCGGGTTGCCGGGGGACGCGCCGTACTCGGTGACCAAGCACGCGGCCGTGGCGCTGGCCGAGTGGCTGGCCTTCACCTACGGCCAGCACGGGGTCGGCGTGAGCGCTCTGTGCCCGTGGGGGGTTCGCACCGAACTGCTGATGCCCGGTGTCCAAGTTGGACACCCGGCGGCGCGCGCCGTGGCCGGTGCCGCGCCGATCCTGGAGCCGGCCGAGGTCGCCGAGGCGACCGTGCGCGGGCTGGCCGAGCACAGGTTCCTCATCCTGCCGCACCCGGAGGTCGGAGAGCTCAGCGCCCGCAAGGCCGCCGACCCCGACAAGTGGATCGCGGCCCAGCAGCGCGTGCTCCGGTGACCCGGCTGCGCACGCGGACCAACGGAGGTCTCATGGGATCGCTCGCGGAGCACCACAGACTCGTCCTCGGTGTGCACCCCAGCGCCGCGTTGTGCGCGGCCGTCACCGCGGCGGGCGGTCTCGGCGTGCTCGACCTCGGCACGGCCGAGCCGCACGAGCTGGAACTGCTCGAAGCCGGGTCCGCGGTGCGCGTGACCGAGGGCTGCGCGCTGACCCCCGCCGTGCTCGACGAGCGGGTCGACACCGTTGTGCTGGGCCGGAATTCGCCCTGGCGGATCGAGGAGGTGCACGGCTGGCGGCTGGTCCTGGCCGAGGTGACCTCCGTGGCCGAGGCGGTGGCGGCCGTGCGAGCGGGCGCGGACGGGCTGATCGCGCGCGGCAACGAGGCGGGCGGCCAGGTCGGCGAGCTGGGTTGCTTCGTGCTGGTACAGAAGATCCTTGGTGACGAACGGATCGGCGTGCCCGTGTGGGCCTGTGGCGGGATCGGGCCGAACACGGCCGCCGCCGCCGTGGTCGGCGGTGCGACCGGGGTCGTGCTGGACGTGCAGCTGGCGCTGCTGCCCGAGTCGGAGCTGCCCGAGGACCTGCGCACGGCGATCGCCACCAGTGACGGCACGAACACGTCCGTTGTGGACGGTCACCGCGCGCTGACCAAGAACCGCGAACTGGTGATCGGCCAGGACGCCTTCCTGGCCAAGCAGTTCGCGCAGCGGTACGGCACCGTTGCCCGCTCACTGAGTGCGATCCGCACCGCCGTGGACGAGGCGCTGCGCGTGCCGGACAGCGCCGCGCTGGCGCCCGGTTCCCCGCTGGCGGTGGAGTTCGGCACCGACCTGCCGGTGGCGCAGGGGCCGATGACCCGCGTCAGCGACCGCGCGGGGTTCGCGGGTGCCGTGGCCGACGCGGGTGGGTTGCCGTTCATCGCGCTGGCGCTGGCCACCGGCGAGCAGACCAGGGTGATGCTGGAGGAGGCCCGTGACCGGCTGGGCGACAAGCCCTGGGGCGTGGGCGTTCTGGGCTTCGCGCCGGAGGAGTTGCGCGCCGCGCAGTTGGCGGTCATCCGCGAGGTCCGGCCCACCCACGCGTTGATCGCCGGTGGCCGACCCGACCAGGCCAAGGCGTTGGAGGACGTGGGCATCTCCACGTTCCTGCACGTGCCCTCACCGGGACTGCTGGCGCAGTTCCTGGCGGCGGGCGCGCGCAAGTTCGTGTTCGAGGGTTCCGAGTGCGGCGGCCACATCGGCCCGCGTTCCGCGTTCTCCCTGTGGGAAGCCCAGATCGCGGTGCTCACCGACCACCTGGACCGCGACCGGTCGGCGCGGCCGCAGATCCTGTTCGCCGGTGGGGTGCACGACGAGCGTTCCGCCGCGATGATCACGGCGCTGGCGGAGCCGTTGACCAGGCGCGGGGCCCGCATCGGCGTGCTGATGGGCACCGGCTACCTGTTCACCGCCGAGGCCGTGGCGCACGGCGCCATCCAGCCGCTGTTCCAGCGGCAGGTGGTCCAGGCCGAGACCACGGCGTTGCTGGAGACCGCGCCTGGCCACGTGACCCGGTGCGTGCCCAGCCCGTTCACCGAGACCTTCCACGAGTTCGGCGCGCGCCTGACCGCGGAAGGCGTGCCGGAGCGGGAGGTCTGGCAGCGCCTGGAGCAGCTCAACGTGGGCCGCCTGCGGGTGGCCAGCAAGGGCACCAAGCGGGACGGTGACCAGCTCGTCGCGGTGGACGAGGGGGAGCAGCTGGCCGAGGGCCTGTTCATGGCGGGCCAGGTCGTGGTGCTGCGCTCGGAGATCACCACGATCGCCGCGCTGCACGACTCGGTGACCACCGGGGCGGCCCGGTTCCGCGCCGCCGTGTCGGTCAGTTCGTCCGAAGTGGACGAATCACCGGCGCCGCTTGACGTGGCGATCGTGGGCATGGCCTGTATGTTCCCCGGTGCGGGCGACCTGGATCGCTTCTGGGCCAACATCGTGGCCAACACCGACTCCGTGACGGAGGTGCCCGCAGAGCGCTGGAACACCGACACGTACTTCGCGGAGGGCAGCACCGGCCGCAGCAACGGGGACACGACCCCGTCCAAGTGGGGTGGCTTCCTGCCGAGCATCCCGTTCGACCCGTTGAGCTACGGAATCCCACCGTCCACATTGGCCGCCGTGGAACCCGTGCAGCTGCTGGCCCTCGAGGTCGCCCAGCGCGCACTGGCGGATGCGGGCTACGCCCAGGGTGGTTTCGACCGCGAGCGCACGAGCGTGGTCTTCGGCGCCGAGGCGGGCAGCGACCTGGCCACGGCCACCTCGCTGCGCATGGCCCTGCCCTCCTACCTGGAGAAGATCCCCGAGGAGCTCGCGGCGCAGCTGCCCGAGCTGACCGAGGACTCGTTCCCCGGCAAGCTGGCCAACGTGATCTCCGGCCGGATCGCCAACCGGCTGGACCTCGGCGGCGCCAACTACACCGTGGACGCGGCCTGCGCCTCCTCGCTCGCGGCGGTGGACGTCGCCTGCAAGGAGCTCGTGAGCGCTACCAGCGACGTGGTGCTGTGCGGCGGCGCGGACCTGCACAACGCGATCGACGACTACCTGCTGTTCTCCTCGGTCGGCGCGCTGTCGGCCACCGGCCGGTGCCGCACCTTCGACTCCACTGCGGACGGCATCGCGCTCGGTGAGGGCGTGGCCTGCGTGGTGCTCAAGCGGCTGGCCGACGCGGAGCGGGACGGCGACCGGATCTACGCCGTGATCAAGGGCGTGGGCAGCGGCAGTGACGGCAAGGCGTTGGGGCTCACGGCTCCGCGCGCCGAAGGTCAGCGCCGTGCACTGGAAAGGGCTTACCGCGGCGCTGGGGTCTCACCCGCTCAGCTCGGACTCGTGGAGGCGCACGGCACGGGCACGGTCGTCGGTGACCGGACCGAGCTGGAGACGCTGACCACGGTGTTCACAGCGGACGGTGCGCGGGCGGGCACCTGCGTGCTGGGTTCGGTGAAGTCCCAGATCGGGCACACCAAGTGCGCGGCGGGGCTGGCCGGACTGATCAAGACGGCGATGGCCCTGCACACCGGGGTCAAGCCGCCCACGCGGCACGTCACCGAGCCGAACCCCGCCTGGCAGGGGGAGAGCAGCCCGTTCGCGTTCACCAGCAAGGCCCTGCCGTGGACCCAGCCGCCCGCCGAACGGCTCGCCGGGGTCAGCGCCTTCGGCTTCGGTGGCACGAACTTCCACGTCGTGGTGCAGGGCCACCGGTCCGCCGCCCGCAGCGGCCTGCGCGAGTGGCCCGCCGAGCTGTTCACCTTCAGCGAGGACAAGCAGGTCGAGCGGCTGCTGGAACTCGCGGGCTCCGGGGCGTGGAGCCTGCGGGACCTGGCCCGCACGGCGGCCCGGCACACCGGACCGGCACGGATTGCCGTTGTGGCAAGGGATATCGCGGAGCTGGTGGACCTGCTGCGTGCCGCGCGGGACGGTCGGACCGAGCCGGAGCGCGGCCTGTACCGGGCTGGCCAGGTCGAGCCGGGCAAGCTCGCGTTGCTGTTCCCCGGCCAGGGCAGCCAGCGTCCCGGCATGCTCGCCGAACTGTTCGTGGCCTTCCCGGAGATCCGCCGGTTCCTGGAGCTGGCCGGGCGGACCGCCGAGGTGATGCTGCCCGCCGACACCTTCGGGGAGCGGCCCGATCGCCTGCGGGACACCAGGTTCGCGCAGCCCGCGCTGGGCGTCACCGGGCTGGCGGTCAACTGGTTGCTGGGCAGGGCGGGCGTGCACGCCGACATGCTCGGCGGGCACAGCTACGGCGAGCTCGTCGCCCTGTCTGCGGCCGGGGCCTACGACGCGAGCACCTTGTTGGAGCTCAGCAAGGCGCGCGCCGAGGCGATCCTCGCCGCTGCCGGTGATGATCCCGGCGGCATGGCGGCCGTCGCCGCGACCAGCGCCGAGATCGAGTCTCTTGTGGACGGTCGCGTGGTCGTCGCCAACCACAACTCGCCGCGCCAGGTGGTGATCTCCGGGCCGACCGCCGAGTTGCAGATCGCCATGGAGACCCTGCGCGCCAAGGGGTTCGCGGCCAAGTCCATCCCGGTGGCCTGCGCCTTCCACAGCTCGGTCGTGGCCCCGGCCGGTGACCTGTTCGCGCAAGCGCTTGCCCAGCAGGAGATCGGCTCGCCGCGGGTGCCCGTGTGGTCCAACCGCACCGCGAGCCCGTACCCCGAGGGCGGTGTCCGCGCCGAGCTGGCCGCCCAGATCGGCGCGCCGGTCCGGTTCGTGGAGCAGATCGAGGCGATGTACGCCGACGGGGCCAGGACCTTCCTGGAGGCCGGACCAGGTCGCGTGCTCGGCGGGCTGGTCGAGGCGATCCTCGGCGACCGGCCGCACACCGTGATCAGCTGCGAACGGCCCGGCGCCACCGGGCTCACCGGCTTCCTGAACGCACTGGCCCAGCTCGCGGTCCGCGGCCCCGGCCTGCGCACCGGCTGGCTGTTCGCCGGGCGCGACGCGCGGGACGTCAGCTCCCTCACCCCCGCCGAGACACCTGGATGGACAGTGGACGGTCAGCTCGTGCGCACCAAGGACGGTCACCCGGTGCCCGGCGGGCTCGCCCCGGCCAGGCTGATCGGGGAGCTGGCCCCGCAGGGCGGCCGGGACGCCGTGCTCAACGAGTACCTGCGCAACAGCCGTGAGCTGATCGCCGCGCAGCGGGACGTGCTGCTCAGCTACCTCAATGCCGCCCCGGTCGTGGTGGACGCGGTGCCGGTGCCGGTTCCCGCGGTGGCGGTGCCGGAGGAGCCGGTGGTGCGGGACGAGCCCGACGTGCTGGGCACGATCATCGGGATCATCTCCGAGCGCACCGGCTACCCGCGCGAGATGATCGACCCCGAGCTGGACCTGGAATCGGACCTGAGCGTGGACTCGATCAAGCGCACCGAGATCGCGGGCGAGCTGACCGCGCGGATCGGGGCGAAGGCCGATCTGGACGAGCTGGTGAAGGCGCGCACGGCGGGCCGCATGGCCGCACTCCTGGCCGGGAACGCTCCCGAGACCCCTGGTGGCCAGGCCCCGCAACGGTTCCTGTTCGAACTCGTGGCGGCGGCCGAGCGGCCACCCGGGGACCCGGTGTCCCTGCTGGGCGCCAACATCGTCATCGCGGGCGGCAGCGAGGAACTGGCCGAGGAGGTCGCGGGTCAGCTGTCCGCACGCGGGGCCATGGTGTCCGTTGTGGACGGTCTACCGGAGTTCGACGAGATCGAACTGGTGGACGGCCTGATCTCCCTGCACGGCTTGGGCTCCGGCGAGGAACCGGTGCTGCCCGCCGGGTTCGCCATGTTCCGCTCCGTGCTGGTCAAGCGCCCGCGCTGGGTGATCGCCGTGGCCGACCAGCAGGGCGTCACCGGGCTGCGCGGGTTCTTCCGCACCCTGCACCGGGAATACCCGGACACGATCGCGCGGCTGGTCGAGGTGGACACCGCGACCTCGCCGGAGGCGGTGGGCACGATGCTCACCGAGGAGCTGTTGATCGAAGCGGCTGAGCCGGTGGTGATCCGCTCGGAGTACCGGCGGTCCACCTTCGAGCTGGTGCCGGTGGACCTGGGCTCCGAGATCGCTCCCGACGCCACCGCGCTGGGCCTGAACCGGGACTCGGTGCTGGTGCTGGTCGGCGGTGCCCGCGGCATCACCGCGCGGTTCGCGGTCGCGCTGGCGGCGGCCACCGGGTGCCGGATCGAGTTGGCGGGCCGCACGGTGCTGTCCGACGAGCGCGAGCACCCGGACGTGCTCGCGGCGCAGGACCTGGTCGCACTGCGCGGGGTCCTGGCCCGGCTGGGCGGCGACCCGGCCACGATCGACCGGCGGGCGCGGGCCGTGCTGGCCGGTCGGGAGGTGGAGACGACCCTGCGCGAGCTGCGGGCGCACGGCAGTCAGGCGCGCTACCACACGCTGGACGTGCGCGACACCGACGCGGTCCGCCAGTTCGTCAAGGAAATCCACGCCGAGCACGGCCGGGTGGACGGGGTGGTGTACGCCGCGGGGGTGATCGAGGACCGGCTCGTCGCGGACAAGGACACCGAGTCCTTCGACCGGGTGTACGGCACCAAGGTGGACGGCGCGTCGGCCCTGCTGGCCGAGCTGGCCGAACTGCCGGGCAAGACGCGGTTCACCGTCCTGTTCGGCAGCATCGCCGCCGCGCTGGGCAACCGCGGCCAGTCCGACTACGCGGCGGCCAACGACGCGCTGGAGGCGCTGGCCGGTCAGTGGTCGCTGCGCACCGGGGCCAGGGCGCTGACCGTCCACTGGGGACCGTGGGCGCCCACCGACCAGCACGGCGGCATGGTGACCCCCGAGCTGGGCAGGTCCTACGCGCAGCGGGGCATCTCGATGATCGACCCCGAGCAGGGCGTCGCCAGCCTGCTGCGCGAACTGGCCTGGGGCTCGCCCAGCGTGCGCTCGGTCGTCTACACGGCCTCGGGCTGGTGAGCCGGTGACCACCGCGAGGACCACACCGGTCACGGTGACCGAGCCGGAGCGGGTCCTGCTCCTGTCGGCGTCCACTGTGGACGAACTGAGCGGCGCGCTCGCCGTGGCCGACGCGGAGTTGCTCGCGCGGACCCAGCACGAGCACGCCGCGCGCGGCCCGCGCCTGGGTGTGGTCGACCCCACCGAGAAGCGGCTCGCGATGGCCCGCAAGATCGTGCCGAAGGGCCGGGCCATGCGGGGCCGCAACGACATCTGGTTCAGCCCCGAGCCGCTGCTGGCGGGCCGCACCGGCGGGGTCGGCTTCGTGTTCCCCGGGCTGGAGGCGGAGTTCGCACCCCGGGTGGACGACGTGGCCGACCTGGTGGGCCTGCCAGTGCCGGACCTGGGCACGCAGACGCTGGGCAGGCACGGTGCCGCCGTGCTCGGCGTGGGCCGGGTGCTGGACGCGGCCCTGCGGCGGCTGGGCATCGAGCCGGACGCCGTGGCCGGGCACAGCGTGGGCGAGTGGACCGCGATGATCGCGGGCGGGCTGTTCTCCGGTGCCGACTTCGACGAGATGCTGACCCGCACCGACCTGGACGCCCTTCAGGTGCCCGGGGTGGAGTTCGCGGTGCTGGGCTGCCCCGCCGACCGGGCCGCCGCCGAACTGGTGGGCCGCGAGGACCTGGTGATCTCGCACGAGAACTCCACCAACCAGACGGTGGTCTGCGGCCCCGCGGACCAGGTGGACGAACTGGTCGCGGTGCTGCGCGCGCAGTCGGTGATCTGTCAGTTGTTGCCGTTCCGCTCCGGTTTCCACACGCCGATGCTCGCGCCGTACCTGAAGCACTTCGAGGACGGTGTGCCCGGGCTGCGCATCAACCCCGCGCGGGTACCGGTCTGGTCGGCCACCACCGGCGAGCCGTTCCCGTCCGATGTGGACACCGTGCGGCAGCTCTGCGTGCGGCACCTGCTGGAGCCGGTGCGGTTCCGCTCGGTGGTGCTGGGCATGCACGCGGCGGGCGTCCGCGCCTTCGTCCAGGTCGGCCCCGGCCAACTGGGCACGCTGATCGACGACACGCTCCGCGATCACGAGCACCTGACCGTGGCGGCGAACTCGGCGCAGCGCAAGGGGATTGACCAGCTGCGGCGGGTCGCGACCGCGCTGTGGGCCGAGGCGGGCAACCCGGACTTCGGCAAGCTGCGCCAGTCCGAACCGGTGGGCATGGGCAGGCTGCGGGAGTTCGGCAGCCGACTGCCGGTGCTGGCCCAGCTCGACGCGCTGATCGCGGAGACCGAGTCCTCGGTGGCCGCCGTGCTCGCCGCCGCGGAGCGCGGACCCGCGCCACAACCGGTGCTGGACAGCATGCTGCGCGTGTCCACCGGCACCATGCCGTACCTGCTCGACCACTGCTTCGCCGCGCAGCGCCCGAACTGGCCCGACGAGGACGACCTGCGCCCTGTCGTCCCGGCCACCACGGTGATCAAGCACATGGTGGACGCGGCGGCCCGCAGCGCACCAGGTCGGCTGGTGCTTGGCCTGGACACCGTGCGGCTCAAGCGTTGGCTGGTGGCCTCACCGGCCGTGGACGTGCCGATCGAGGTGCGGCCGTTGGACGCCAACAGGGTTGCGGTGCAGGTCGGCGACTACGCCGACGCCACGGTGGTGTTCGGTGACCGGTACGAGCCCGCGGCGGTGTGGCCGATCCCGGCGGGGGAGCGCACGCCCGAGCTGAGCGCGGAGCAGCTCTACCGCGACCGCTGGCTGTTCCACGGTCCGAGCTTTCAGGGCATCACCAGGTCCGTGGCGATCTCCGAGCGGCACATGCGGGCCGAGATCACCGTGCCCTCCGCGCCGGGAGCGCTGCTGGACAACGTGGGGCAGGTCATCGGCCAGTGGATGGCGGAGACCCACCCGCTGCGCTGGATCGCCTTCCCCGTCACGATTCGCCGGATCCGCTTCCACCAGGCCGAACCGGAGATAGGGTCCACTGTGGACTGCGCGGTGCGGATCACCGACCTCACCGAGGACGCGGTGACCGCCGACGCGGTGGTCAGCAGGGGCGGGCAGGCCGCGATCACGATCAGCGGCTGGGACGACCGGCGCTTCGACAGCGGCCCGGAGATCAGTGCCGTGCACCGCTTCCCGGACACCAGCACGCTCGCACAGCGGCGGCCCGCGGGGTGGTGGCTGGTCGCCGAGCGCTGGCCGACCCTGGCCTCGCGGGAGTTCGTGCTGCACAAGTACCTCGGCGCCACCGAGCACGAGCAGTACCTGGCCTGCGCCCCGCCCTCGCGCAGGCACTGGCTGCTGGAGCGGATCGCCTGCAAGGACGCGGTTCGCGGCTGGCTGTGGGACCGCGGCGCGGGCCCGCTGTACCCGGGCGAACTGCACGTGGACCCGGACGGCCGGGTGCACGGCCGACACGGGGCCGCCGTGCCCGCGCTGAACGTGGCCGTGGCGCACTGCGCCGAGCTGGCGGTGGCCGTGATCGGTCAGCGGCCGGTGATCGAGATCGCCGAGGTGACCGTGGCGGCCTTGGGGCGCAAGGACTTCACCGCGGCCGAGGCCGAACTGCTCGACCGGTCCCGCGAGGCGACCGGGGACGGCCTGGCCGAGGCGCTGGCCCGCTTCGCCACGGCCTGCTCGGTCGCGGAGCGGGCCGGGCTGCCCGACCACTCCGCGGTGCACACCGAACTGGTCGGCAGCCCGCATGGCCTGCCCGCCCGGCAGTACGTCGTCGCGTGGACCACCAGCGCGGCGTCGACCATCCCGAAGGAGGAGCTGTGACCACACGACCCGGCACGCGCGACGAGGTGTTCGCCGAGATCAGCACGATGCTGTTGCGCGTGCTCGACCAGTACGGGCTGGAGGACGTGGAGATCACCGCTGACACCACCTTCCACGAGGACCTCGGGCTGGAGAGCATCGACCTGGTGACCGTGGGCTCCATGCTGACCGAGCGGTACGGCCACACGGTCAACCTGGCGGCCTTCCTCGCCGACCTGGATCTGGACGAGATCATCGGGTTGCGGGTGTCCCTGCTGGTGGACTTCGTGCTCAGCCAGCTGTCCTCGACGGTGACCGCGGAGCGCTGACCAGTGGGAATGATCACCGTGAACGGGGTGCGCACGCACTACGAGCGCATGGCGCCGAAGGCGGACCCGACCGGCCGCGAGCCGGTCCTGGTGTGCGTGCACGGTCTGGGGTACGACAGCCTGGCCAGCTTCTACCTGACCGTGGCGGCACCACTGGCCGCGGCCGGCGTGGACGTGCTCACCTACGACCTGCGCGCGCACGGCCGCACCGAGCGGCCAACCACCGGCTACCTGGTCAGCGACTTCGTCGAGGACCTGCGGGTACTGCTGGACCAGTTGGGCGTGGACCGGCCGGTGCACCTGATGGGCAACAGCTTCGGCGGCACCATCGCGTTCAGCTACGCCGCGCGCTTCCCCGAGCGGGTGCACAGCGTGATCGCGATCGAGGCCGAACCGGCCACCGACGGCTGGGCCGACCGGATGGGCCGCACGCTGAGCAACGTCATCGACGAGATGCACAAGGAGGAGAACCTGCTCTGGGTGGAGCAGACCTTCGGCGCGCACCACGCCCGGCTGGCGCGGGCGGCCGGGGCGCTGATCATGGCCACCAGCATCGTGCAGGACGTGCCGCGCGGCCCGCTGCTGGACGGCGTTGGCCTGGCGTCGATCCGCTGCCCCGTACTGTCCATTGTGGGCAGTGAGGGCTTCCAGCGCGAGGACCTCACCGGGCTGGAGGGCCTGCTGCCCGACTGCCGCACCGAGATCATGCGGGGCACCGGCCACTCGGTGCTGGTGGAACGGCACCGGGACGTGCGCGAGCTGGTGCTGGACTGGGTGCGCCAGCACGACCCGGTCGGGGTCGCGTGACCAGGTTCCTCTTCGTGGTGCCGCCCTTCACCGGACACGTCAACCCGGCGAAGGGGCTGGCCGCCGAACTGGTCCGGCGCGGTCACGAGGTGGCCTGGGTCGGCCCGGAGGGCGCCCCGGAGCTGGCGCCGCGACCGCCGGAGCTGCGCGCGTTCGCGGCCATGAAGTACCTGTGGGAAGAGGTCCTCGTGCCGCTGGCCGAGGCGATGGTGCCCGCGGTGGAGAAGGCCCTCGCCCAGTTCTGCCCGGACGTGCTCGTGGTCGACCAGCAGGCGTTCGCGGGCGCCCTGGTCGCCGAACGGGCAGGTCTGCCGTGGGCGACCCTGGCCACGACCTCCGCCGAGTTCACCGACCCGCTGGCAGCCCTGCCCAACGTCGCGCAGTGGCTGTCGGACCTGTTCTCCCTGCTGCGCAAGCAGTTCGGCGATCCCAGTGCCGTGCACGACCTGCGCTTCTCCCCGCGCCTGGTGATCGGCTGCACCACCGAGGAGCTGGCAGGTCCCGCGCGCGGTCCGGTGTGCTTCGTCGGCCCGATCGAACGACCGTCCGAAGAGGACTTCCCGCTGGCGGCCGGCCCGCCGCTGGTGTTCGTCTCGCTGGGCACGGCCAACGTGGACGTCGGCGCGCGCTTCCTGGGCGAGTGCGTCGCCGCGCTGGGGGATCGCAGTTGGCTGCGCGCCCTGGTGCTCGACCCGGGCGGCGTGCTCGGCCCCGCGCCCGCCAACGTGACGGTCCTGCCGCGCGCGCCGCAGCTGGCGGTGCTCGACCATGCCAGCCTGGTGCTGTGCCACGCGGGCCACAACACCGTCTGCGAGGCGCTCAGCCGGGGCGTGCCGCTCGTCGTGGCGCCGATCCGTGACGACCAGCCGATCGTCGCCGACCAGGTGGTGTCGGCCGGTGCGGGCCTGCGCCTGCGCTTCACCCGCGCCGGGGCGAGTCACATCGGGCTGGCCGTCGACACCGTGCTCGGCGAGCCATCCTACGCCGAGGCCGCCCAACGCGTCGCCGCCTCGTTCCGCGCCGGCGGCGGAGCCCGGACGGCCGCCGACCGACTGGAACGGCTCTGACCCAGTCGCAGCGCGTGTCGGACGTCCCGGTACGGCGTGTCGGCGCTAGCGGTACGCCGTGTTGCGCCGACACACCGTACGGGAAGCGCCGACACGCGGTGCCTGAAGCGCCGACACGCGGTGCGCGAGCGTCCGACACGCGCTGTGTGAGCCGCCGACACGCGGCGGCCTTCACACCAGGCCGGCGATCTCCATCGCGCGCTGGGCCCGCAGTGCGACCTCGATCTCGAACCGCGAACCGGGTGCTGCCAGGCGGTCCCCGAACAGCCGTTCCAGTTGGCGCAGCCGGTAGCGGACCGTCTGGGTGTGCACCCCGAGCAGGCCCGCGATCTCCTCGGCGGGGCCGTGGGTCTCCAACCAGATCAGCAAGGTCTCACTGAGCTTCTGGTGCTGCTTGCTGGTCAGCCCGGACATGGGGGCGAGCACGCTGCGGGCCAGTTCGGCGGCCAGGAACGGGTCGTTGAGCAGCCACAGCACCGCCATGTGGTGCTCGAACCAGGTGACCGGCACGTCGGGCAGCACGCCCTGGCGGACCAGCTCCAGCGCGCGGCCCGCCCAGTGCAGCGACTCGGTGGCCTCGGTCAGCGCGACGGCGGGCCCGACGGCGGACCGCCAGCCGGGCAGGTCGGCCTCGAGCGTGTCGAGGACCTGCCGGGCGTCCTCGGGCACCAGCAGGCAGGGGTGGTTGCCCTCGAGATCGACCAGCACGGCTTCGTGCAGGGTGGGCGGCCCCATCAGGTAGCGGTCGTAGAGCGGGTCCAGCGCGACGAGCACGACCCGCGCGGGCAGCCGCCAGCGCACGGCCTCGGCCAGGCGCGCGACCGCGGGCCGCGAACTGTCCGAAGTGGACAGGATGAGCTCCAGCAGCTGGCGGCGGCGCCGTTCCACCGCGGCGGCCTCGCGGGCCTGTGCGGAGGCGTGCCCCTCCACCGACAGCGCGGACAGCTCGTCCACGTAGGCGAAGATCGCCTCGGCGAGCAGGCACAGGGTGTCCACCGGGACCCCGGTCTCCTCGCAGACCCGAGACAGGTGCCGCCAGGCCACGCGCGCGCCGATCCGGTAGGCGGTCTGCAACACGTCCAGGCTGGTGCCGTCGTCGATGATCTCGTGCAGGCCCAGCTCGCGGAACACCTGCGCGCGGTCGTCCTGGGGCGCGGAGGGGTCGGCCAGCCGGTCCACGAACTGGAGCACGCCCTGCTGGATCCCGGCGGTGATCGTCCGGCCGAAGTAGCCCTCGGCGGGGCGGGCCAGTGCGGGAACGCGTTTCTGGATCTCGGCGAGTATCTCCTCGGCGAGATCGCCCACCGTGGGCCGGAACAGCGCGGCCAGTTCGGTGGGCAGCAGGGACCACAGGTCGGTCATTCGTGGTGAGCCTTCGGGCGTGTGCGATTTCGGGCGGGAGTGCAGCAGCGAGTCGAACGCGATCGCCCGGTGATCTGGGGTTCTGCCCACCGGTTGACCTCCCCGAATTTCCTCTGGCGAACCCCAGGGAACCTACCGGTGGAACAGTCGGTTCGGAACAGTTTCCGGACGCTGCTCAGCACGCTTGCGAATGTTGTGGCCAACTGACAATTCGGCTCGCATTCGCCTGTGCTTCAGGAGTATCAGCGGCGGCCCCACAGCAGCCGCTGGGACTGTAGGGCGATCTCCAGTTCCAGCCGTGCGGCGGGATCGGCCAGCCGGGCGCCGAACAGCTGCTCGGCCTGCCGCATCCGGTACCGCACGGTCTGCGGGTGGATGCGGAGCCGGGTGGCGATTTCCTGTGCGCTGCCCCTGGTGTCCAGCCACACCAGGAGCGTGTCAACCATCCGGCTCCGCTGCTTGTGGGTCAGGCCGGCCAGCGGCAGCAGCGCGCGCTGGATCAGCCGGTTCATCAGGAACTCGTCGGCGAGCAGCCACAGCGCCGCGATGTGGTCACGGCACCAGATGACCTGCCGGTCGGGCAGGACGCCCCGGCTGGCCAGGGCCATCGCCCGGTTGGCCAGCCGCCATGAGGTGTGCGCCCGCTCCGGTGGCACCGCCATGCCCACGCAGGCGCGGCGCCCGGTCAGCTGCTCGCCCAGTTCGCGCAGGTGCAGCTCGGGGTCCCCGGTGAGCAGGCGCGGTCTGTCGCCCTCCAGGTCCACGAGCACGTCCTCGTGCAGCTCGGGGCTCGTCGGCGGCTGGTCGGTGCGCGGTTCCACGGCTACGACGGTCACCAGCTCGGGCAGCTTCCAGCGGGCCAGCACGGCCAGCTCGTCGATGGCCTGCCTACTCGCGGGCGGCTCGCTGAGCAGCAGCTCCAGCAGCCTGCGCCGCCAGCGCTCCACCTGGCCGACGGCCTGGGCCTGCGCGCTGGTGTAGCCCTCCACCGAGAGCACGGACAGCTCGTCCACGTAGGCGAAGATCGCCTCGGCGGCGAGCCGGAACACCGGGACGGGCAGGCCCTCGCCCCTGCCCCAGGCGGCCACGTACCGCCACGCGACCCGCCCGCCGACCCGGTACGCCGTCTGCAGGCAGTCCAGGGTCCGGCCCGCCGAGTACTCCAGTTTGCCCAGCTCACGCACTTGTGCGGCCCACCCCTGGCTGGGGCTGCCGTGCACCGCGTCCAGGCAGTACGTGATTGCGCTGTGCACGGCGCGCGCGAGGGTGGCGCCGTGGTAGGCGGGCACGGCGGCCACGACCTCGCGCAGCACCTCCTCGGCCAGCACCTCGACCAGCGGGCGGAAGCGGTCGGCCAGGTCCTCGGGCAGAGCGGCCCACAGCCGTGCCGAGTCGCTCCGGCCGTCGATTCCCAACTCCGCCCGCATTCCTCGCCCCTCGAAACTACTGGCCAGTAATTGTCGCGCTGACCATAAGTTCATGCGGTGTTGGGTGTCAAAAACCGCTACATTGCGATCATTTTTCGTGTTCGTTCACGAATGCATTTTGTGGCAAGGGCTGATGAGTGTCGCGCCGTGCGGTTGTGGTGGGCTGACAGTTTCCGGGGAGGATTAGCCCGGTAGCGGGTAAGTAATGTCACACCGTGCTTCGGCGGATCGTGGAGACGATCCTGGCGGCCACCTCGGTGGCCCGCTCGTAGGGCAGCATGTGCCCGGCCCGGTGGTAGAGCACGAACTCCCCGCGCGGCAGTTCCGCGGCGATCACCCGCGCGTGCCGCACCGGGGTGAGCCGGTCGCGCTGGCCGACGAGCACCGCGGTCGGCACCGAGCCGTACCCGGCGAGCGCGCCCGTGCGCTCGTGCCGGTTCATCGCGTGCTGGAACCCGGCGAGGCTGCCCTTGTGCGCGGCGGCGAGCTGGGCCGCCGCGGCCCGCACGTCCTGGCGCGCGGGCGACTGGCCGAACGCGACCCACCGCACGCCGATCAGCGAGCCGAGCCGCCGCACCGCGTTGGGGCGCTTGGGAGTCCGGCGGGAGCCGGTGCTCGGTCCGCCGCGCTGGGGGCGTCGGCGGCGCCGGGCCAGGCGCACCAGCGGGGCGGGCAGCCCGAAGGTCTCCTCGCGCAGCCCGCCCGAGGAGGTGGACACGAACACGGCGCCGTTGACCCGGCCCGCGACCAGGTCCGGGCGCAGCTCGGCCAGTGCCATCATGGTCATGGCGCCCATCGAGTGCCCGACGAGCACCAGCCTGCCGGTGGGCACCTGACTGGTGATCACCTCGGCCAGGTCCTCGGCGGCGCGCTCCAGGGTCGCGCTGCCGCGCGGGCCGGGGGTGGAGCGCCCGTGCCCGCGGTGGTCGTAGCGCAGCACGCGGGCGTGCGGGGCGAGCAGTTCGCTGACCCGGTCCCAGACGGTGTGGTCGTTGGTCCAGCCGTGCAGCAGCAGCACGGTGGTGTCCCGGTCCCCGCCGGAGTCCCGCACGGCCAGCTCCGCCCCGTCCGAGGTGCGCACACTGTGAGTCATCAGGCCAACCTACCCGCCGGTAGCTTGACTGCCCAGGGCCCTGTCTTGTCAGGAACTGACAACACCGCCCGCGCCCTCTCGTCGGATCGGCCAATATTCTCGGTTTTTGTGATGGTCCAACAGAATCGGCTGGAAATTTGATTCCCGTATCAATCTTGTGTGCTGTGTGACGCGTGGGTAACGTACCGGCGAGTATCCACCCGATTTCGGCAGATGGGTTCTCCCTGCATGAACAGGTCTCGGCTCATTCCCATTGTTGGGAGCTTTGTGTGCGCTGCCGTCGCACTCGGTGTGCAACCGAGTTCGGCCCGTACCGCCGAGCCCGCGCAGACCACCGCCGCGGCTCCCGCCGCCGACGCGCCCATCCCGGTCCGCTACCGCGTCGACGTGCGCACCACGATCAAGAAGCTGCACTCCGACCTGGTCGCCGGGCCGGGCACCCTGGACGGCAGCTTCGTCATCACCGCAGGTGGCGGCAGCTTCCGGGTGGACATCACCGGCACGCTGACCCTGCCGCCGAGCAGGGGCTACTTCGTCAGCTTCGGCTTCGTCCCGGTGACCGCCACGGTGACGCTGACCCCCAGCGACAAGGTCACCGCGGTGCTGCTGGACGGCAAGCTGACCACCACGATCAAGCTCGGCATGCGGCTGTCGGAGGTGAAGGTCAACGGCACCCCGCTCGACGTGGGCACGCACTGCGAGAGCGCGCAGCCGTTGGAGATCACGCAGAGCGGCGCATTCTCCTCACCGCTGACGAGCGGTTCCATCGCGGGCTCCTACACGATTCCGCCATTCCACGGCTGCGGGGCCACCGAGGACCTGGATCCGCTGTTCACCGGCCTGGTGAGCGGCCCAGGCAATTCCGTGAAGACCACCCTGACCTTCGTGTGCGGCGGCCCCACCGGCTGCCCGCAGAAACAGTGACCGGCGAGAGGCGGCGAGATGGGTGTCGAGATCGCGGTCGAGGGACTGGGCAAGTCCTTCGGCCCTCAGACGGTCTGGCGGGACGTCTCGCTGACCCTGCCGCCCGGTGAGGTCAGCGTGCTGCTGGGGCCATCGGGCACCGGCAAGTCCGTGTTCCTGAAGTGCCTGGTGGGACTGCTGCGGCCGGAGCACGGCAGCATCCTGATCGACGGGGTGGACCTGGTCGGCTGCAAGGAGCGCCAGCGCTACGAGCTGCGCAAGCTGTTCGGGGTGCTGTTCCAGGACGGGGCGCTGTTCGGCTCGATGACCCTGTTCGACAACGTGGCCTTCCCGCTGCGCGAGCACACCAGGTACCGCGAGTCCAAGATCCGGCGCATCGTCTTCGAGAAGATGGAGATGGTCGGGCTCACCGGGGCCGAGGACAAGCTGCCCGGGGAGATCTCCGGCGGCATGCGCAAGCGCGCGGGGCTGGCCAGGGCGCTCGTGCTGGACCCGGAGATCATCCTCTGCGACGAGCCCGACTCCGGCCTGGACCCGGTGCGCACGGCCTACCTCTCGCAGCTGCTGATCGACCTCAACGCGCAGATCGACGCCACGATCCTGATCGTCACGCACAACATCAACGTGGCCAGGACCGTGCCGGACAACCTGGGCATGATCTTCCGCAAGGAACTGGTCCTGTTCGGACCGCGCGAGATCCTGTTGACCAGCACCGAACCCGTGGTGGCGCAGTTCCTCAACGGCCTGCGCCACGGGCCGATCGGCATGAGCGAGGAGAAGGACCAGGCCACGCTGGAGGCTGAGCGCGCGCGGTACGGGGACGGGGCGGAGCTGCCCGAGATCGTGCCGCAGCTCGAACCCAGCCCCGGCCTGCCGGTGCGCGACGCGGTGCGGCGGCGCAAGGACCGGCTCGTGCAGTCCCTGCACACGCTCGCGCCCGCGGCACAGCAGAACGTGCTGTCCAGCCTCACCGAGCACGAGATGGCCCGGTACGGGCTGCGCCGCTCGACCCGCGCTGGAGGTGTGCTGTGAACGGCCGCCCATGCCATGAAAGTGCCGTTCATGGCGTTCAGTGCAAGGAACGGCACTTTCATGGCACATGGCGTGGGGCGGTTCGGCCATGAACCTGTCCCCGGTACCGGCCATGCGGCAGGTCGGCAGCCTGTTCGCGCTCGGCCTCGAGGTGTTCCGCCTGATGTGGCGGCGCCCCTTCCAGTTCCGCGAGCTCGTGCAGCAGTTCTGGTTCGTGGCAAGCGTGTCCATCCTGCCCTCGGCGCTGGTGTCCATCCCGTTCGGCGCGGTGATCGGCCTGCAACTGGGCTCGCTGACCACGCAGATCGGCGCGGAGTCCTTCAACGGCGCGGCCTCCGTGCTCGCGGTGATCCAGCAGGCCAGCCCGATCGTGACCACGCTGATCATCGCGGGCGCCGGTGGTTCGGCGATCTGCGCGGACCTGGGCTCGCGCACGATCCGCGAGGAGATCGACGCCATGGAGGTGCTCGGCGTCTCCGCGGTGCAGCGCCTGGTGGTGCCACGCGTGCTGGCGGCCATGCTGGTCGCCGTGCTGCTCAACGGCATGGTCAGTGTGGTGGGCGTGGCGGGCGGCTACTTCTTCAACGTGATCATGCAGGGCGGCACGCCAGGCGCGTACCTGGCCAGCTTCTCGGCCCTGGCCCAGCTGCCGGACCTGTGGGTCAGCGAGCTCAAGGCGCTGATGTTCGGTTTCCTGGCCGGTGTGGTCGCGGCCTACCGCGGCCTGCACCCGCGCGGCGGCCCCAAGGGCGTCGGCGACTCGGTGAACCAGTCCGTGGTGATCACCTTCCTGCTGCTGTTCTTCGTCAACGGCGTGGTCACCGCGGTGTACCTGCAACTCGTGCCCGCCAAGGGGATGTGATCGACCGTGGAGGCGTTGGCCAGGCTGGGCGACCAGCTGCTGTTCTCCCTGCGGGCGCTGATGCTCGCCCCGTACGCGATCCGCCGGTACTTCAAGGAGGTCATCCGGCTGCTGGCCGAGGTGGGCTTCGGCTCGGGAGCGCTCGCGGTGATCGGCGGCACGGTGGGCGTGATGGTCGGCATGACCGTGTTCACCGGCATCGTCGTTGGCCTGCAAGGCTATTCGGCGCTGAACCAGATCGGTGTCGCGGCCTTCGCCGGGTTCATGTCCGCCTACTTCAACACCCGGGAGATCGCCCCGTTGGTGGCTGGCCTGGCCCTGTCGGCGACCGTCGGCTCCGGCTTCACCGCGCAGCTGGGCGCGATGCGCATCGCCGAGGAGGTGGACGCGCTGGAGGTCATCGCGGTGCGCAGCCTGCCCTACCTGGTGAGCACGCGGGTCGTGGCCGGGTTCCTCGCCGTGGTCCCGCTCTACGCCATCGGGCTGCTCTGCTCGTACGTGGCCTCGCGCGAGATCACCGTGGTCTTCTACGGGCAGTCGGCCGGGACCTACGACCACTACTTCGGCCTGTTCCTGCCACCGATCGACGTGCTGTTCTCCTTCGGCAAGGTGCTGGTCTTCAGCGTGGTGGTCATGCTGGTGCACTGCTACTTCGGCTACCGCGCCAGCGGCGGGCCCGCGGGCGTGGGCATCGCGGTGGGCCGTGCGGTGCGCACCACGATCGTCTCGGTCAGCCTGCTGGACTTCTTCCTCAGCCTGGCGATCTGGGGCGCCTCGACCACGGTGAAGGTGGCCGGGTGAACGCGCCGAAGCTCGTCCAGCAGCTGGTGGGACTGGTCTACCTGCTGGTCATCGCGCTGGCCGTGTGGTTCGCGGTCGCGGTGTACCGCAAGGACCTCGTGCCGGTGGCCATGGTCACCCTGCGGACCGACCACGTGGGCAACCAGTTGCACACCGACGCCGAGGTCAAGGTCAGGGGAGTGGTCGTCGGCGAGGTGCGCGCCGTGCGCACCGAGGGCAACGGGGCCGTGGTCGACCTGGCGCTGCGGCCGGACATGATCGGTGACATCCCGCGCAACGTGGCGGCCCGGCTGCTGCCCAAGACCCTGTTCGGCGAGCGCTACGTCAACCTGGTGCCCCCGTCCAACGCCGATCCGCGCAGGCTCGCCGCGGGCGACGTGATCGGCCAGGACCGCAGCAGCGCGGCCGTCGAGGTGGAGAAGGTGCTCGGCGACCTCGTGCCGATGTTGCAGGCGGTGCAGCCGCAGAAGCTGGCCAGCATCCTGAGCACCATGGCGCAGGTCCTGTCGGGTCGCGGGCAGGACCTGGGCCAGACGCTGAAGTGGCTCAGCGCGGACCTGGCGCAGTTCAACCCGAAGCTGGCCGAGTTCGACACCGACATGGAGCAGCTGGCCAAGCTGACCGACAACTACGACCAGATCGCGCCGCAGATCCTGCAGACCCTGTCGGACCTCACCACCACCAGCCGCACCGTGGTGGACCAGCGCGACCAGCTCACCCAGCTCTACGCCAACCTGACCAGCAGTTCCCAGGACCTGGCCGACTTCTTCGCCAAGAATGGCGGCAACATCATTCGCTTGTCCCAGACCAGCCTGCCCACCCTGCAGACCCTGGCCCGCTACTCCCCGGAGTACCCCTGCCTGCTGCGCTCGCTGACCGCCATCGAACCGCTGATGGACAAGGTGCTCGGCAAGGACACCGGCCAGCCGGGCCTGCACGTGTCGGTGCAGGTGGTGCAGCCGCAGGGCAAGTACGTGCCCGGCCGCGACACACCGTCCTATCGGGACAGTGGCGGACCCGCCTGCTACCCGAGCCCGGGGGGCAACGGGTTCGGGCTGGCCAACTCGGTGCAGGAGAACGACTTCCTGCGCCAGCTGGTGGCACCGGCCGTGGGCGAGCAGCCCAGTGACCTGCCGGGCTGGAGCAGTGTGCTGCTCGGCTCGCTCTACCGCGGGACGGAGGTGACGGTGCGGTGAAGGGCCTCACCGGGCCGCTGCTCAAGGGAATCGCGTTCATCGCGGTGACCGGGCTGGCCACGACCGTGTTGGCGCTGACCATCGCCAACGTGGACAACTCCGACACCGCGGGCTATTCCGCGCGGTTCAGCAGCGTGATCGCGCTGGCGGTCGGGGACGACGTGCGCATCGCCGGGGTGCGGGTGGGCCAGGTGGAGCAGATCGGCATCGTGGACCACCGGGTGGCGCAGGTGAGGTTCACCGTGGACAAGGCCTACCAGCTGCCCGCCTCGGTCACCGCGGCGATCAAGTACCGCAACCTGGTCGGCCAGCGCTACATCGCGCTGGACCAGGGCACCGGCCAGCCGGGGGCCGTGCTGGCCCCGGGCGGGGAGATCCCGTTGAACCGCACCACCCCCGCGCTGAACCTGACCGCGTTGCTCAACGGGTTCCGGCCGCTGCTGCGCGCGCTGGATCCCAAGGACGTCAACCAGTTGGCCAACGAGATCGTGCAGGTGTTGCAGGGCGAGGGCGGCACGGTGGACAGCCTGCTCGCGCACACCGCCTCGCTGACCGCCACGCTCGCCCAGCGCGACCAGGTCATCGGTCAGGTGGTGGACAACCTGAACTCGGTGCTGGACAAGGTGAACTCGCACGGGGACGACCTGGGCACCCTGGTCACCGCGACCCAGCAGCTGGTCACCGGCCTGGCCCGGGACCACGACCCGATCGGCAACGCGGTGAGCGGGCTGTCCGCGCTGACCACCAGCACCGCGGGCCTGTTGCAGGCTGGCCGCCAGCCGCTCAAGGAGGACGTGGCCCGGCTCGGCGACCTGGCCACCAACCTGGCGAACAGCTCCCAGGTGGTGGACCAGTTCCTGAACAGGCTGCCGTCCAAACTGGACGCGATCGGCCGGATCGCCTCGTACGGCTCGTGGCTGAACTTCTACCTGTGCTCGGCCACGGTGAACGCGCCGACCCCGCCGGGCGGATCGCCCCCCGGCCTGCCGGTGACCGCCTCGAGGTGCAAGTGATGAAGAGCTTCCTGGAGCGCAATCCGGTCACCATCGGTGTGGTCGGCGTGTTGACCTGCGCCGCCGTCGCCGGGATCGCCTTCTCCGCCAACGACCTGCCGTTCATCGGCGGCGGCACCACCTACACCGCCTACTTCAGCGAGGCGGCCGGGCTCAAGCCCTCCGACGAGGTCTCGGTGGCCGGGGTCAAGGTCGGCAAGGTGGACACCGTGGCCCTGGTCGGCAACCGGGTGCGCGTGACCTTCCAGGTCCGCGACGCCTGGGTCGGGGACAACACCACGGCCTCGATCGAGATCAAGACCCTGCTCGGCCAGAAGTACCTGGAGCTGGACCCGCAGGGCAGCGCGGCCCAGGACCCCGGCAAGGCCATCGCCCGCACCATCGCGCCCTACGACGTGCTCGACGCGCTCAACGGGCTGGCCACCAGCGTCGGCCAGATCGACACCGGGCAGCTGGCCAAGAGCTTCCAGGTCATCACCGACACGTTCCGCAACGCGCCCTCCCAGATCAAGTCCACTTTGGACGGCCTGGCCACGCTGTCCAGGACGATCTCCTCGCGGGACCAGCAGCTGGCCCAGTTGCTCAGCAACACCAAGAAGATCAGTCAGACGGTGGCCGACCGCAACGACCAGTTCGCCTCGCTGATCAAGGACGGCTCGGCCCTACTGACCGAGGTGCAGAAACGACGCGAGGCGATCAGCGCCCTGCTGTCGGGCAGCCGCCAGCTGGGCGTGCAACTGGCCGGGCTGGTCGCCGACAACAGCGCGCAGCTCGGCCCCACCCTGACCCAACTGGACAAGGTCACCGACGTGCTGCAACGCAACCAGGACAACCTGGACAAGGGCCTGAAGCTGATCGGTCCGTACTACCGGCTGCTGGACAACGCACTGGGCAACGGCCGGTGGATCGACACCTACATCTGCGGACTGGTGACCGCCGACTCCAGCCGCAACTGCACGGGAGGTGGCCGCTGATGGGCAAGCGACTCGCCGCGCTGGCCGCCGTGCTGCTCGTCGCGGTCAGCGGGAGCCTCTGGTGGATCTTCAGCGGCCCGGGGGCCACCGCGCTGACGGCCTTCTTCGACGAGGCGGTGGGCGTGTTCCCCGGTTCGGACGTGCGGGTGCTCGGCGTGAAGGTCGGCACCGTGGACACGGTCCGCCCGGTGGGCAAACAGGTGCAGGTCACCATGACGCTGGACCCCGACATCGCCGTGCCCGCCGAGGCGCGCGCGGTGGTGCTGGCGCCGAGCCTGGTGGCCGACCGGTACGTGCAACTGGCCCCGGCCTACACCAGCGGGCCCAAGCTGCCCTCGGGGTCGACGATCACCATGGACCGCACGGCGACCCCGGTGGAGCTGGACCAGCTCTACTCCAGCCTGAACCAGCTCGCCACCGCACTCGGCCCGAACGGGGCCAACTCCGGCGGCGCGCTGTCCGGGCTGATCGACACCGGCTCCGCGCTGCTGAAGGGCAACGGGCAGCAGCTCAACGACACGATCAAGCAGCTCGGTGACGCCACGCGCACCCTGTCCGGCTCCAAGGACGACCTGTTCGGCACGGTGGACAACATCCAGAAGTTCACGACCATGTTGGCGCAGAACGACAACCAGGTACACGAGGTCACGCAGAAGCTGTCCTCGGTGGCCGGGTTCCTGGCCCAGGACAAGGACGACCTGGGGGCCGCGCTGAACAGTCTCGCCGACGCGCTGGCCAAGGTGCGCCAGTTCATCCAGGACAACCGGAGCCGGATCACCTCGAACGTCAACAAGCTGGCGGACATCAGCAAGGTGCTCGCCAAGCAGCGGGACTCCCTGGCCGAGGCGCTGGACGTGGCCCCGCTGGCGTTGCAGAACGTGCTCAACGCGTACGACCCGAAGACCGGCACGCTCAACGGGCGCGGCAACCTCAACGAGTTCCGCACCGGGAACGGTCCCGTGCTGCCGTTCGGAGCGGGCCGGTGAACCGCCGCGTGCTGCTCGCGCTGGCCGCGATCGCCGTGCTGGCAACGGGGTGCGGCGCGGGCGAGTTCTCCGGGGCGTACCGGATCCCGCTGCCGGGCGGCGCCGACATCGGCGACCACCCCTACCACGTCACGGCGAGGTTCAAGGATGTGCTGGACCTGGTGCCGCAGGCCGGGGTCAAGGTCAACGACGTGCCGGTGGGCCGGGTGGAGAAGGTCTCCGTGGCGCCCGGCGGCTGGAGCGCCGAGGTGAGCATGGTGGTCAACGGCACGGTGCGCCTGCCCGCCGACGCCACCGCCAACCTGCGACAGTCCAGCCTGCTCGGCGAGAAGTACGTGGAACTGGTGGCCCCGCCGGGAAGCACCTCGCAGAAGCAACTCGCCGACGGGGCGGTGATCCCGCTGGAGCGCACCAACCGCAACCCGCAGATCGAGGAGGTGCTGGGCGCGCTGTCGATGGTGCTCAACGGCGGGGGCATCGGCCAGTTGCAGACGATCACCCGCGAGCTGAACAAGGCGCTGTCGGGCAACGAGGGCGAGGTGCGCGACCTGCTGTCCAGGATCGACACGCTCGTGTCCGATCTGGACAAGCACAAGGGCGACATCGTCAAGGCGCTGGACGGCATGAACAAGCTGGCGGCCACGCTCAACGGCCGCGGCGAGCAGATCACCGGGGTGCTCAAGGACCTCACGCCCGGGGTGCAGGTGCTCAGCCAGCAGCGCGAGGCGCTGACCGGCATGCTCACCGCGCTGGGCAGGCTGTCCAGCGTGGCGGTGGACACCGTGAACAGGAGCAAGGACGATCTGGTGGCCGACCTCAGGGCGCTGGCGCCGACCCTGCAACAGCTCTCCGCCGCGGGCGACGCGCTGCCCAACGCGTTGCAGGTGCTGGTGACCTACCCGTTCACCGACGCCGTGCTGGACGGTATCAAGGGTGACTACCTCAACGTGTACCTGAAGATGGACGCCGGACCGGGCGTGAACACCGCGGCGCAGAGCGGGATCGCGCTGCCGCTGGGAGGTGGCAACTGATGCTGACGCGCAGGGTTCGCTTGCAGGTCATCGGTTTCCTCCTGCTCGGGCTGGCCGCGGTCGCCTACGTGGCGGCCAATTACGTGGGCCTGGACCGGCTGATCGGGGCCAGCGGCTACACCGTCACCGTGCAGCTGTCGGACTCCGGCGGCATCTTCAGCAACGCCGAGGTCGACTACCGCGGTGTGCCGGTGGGCCGGGTGGGCGCGCTGCGCCTGACCGACAAGGGCGTCAACGTGGAGCTGCACATCGACAAGTCGGCGGAGTCGATCCCGGCCGACGTCGAGGCGGTGGTGGCCAACCGGTCCGCGGTCGGCGAGCAGTACGTGGACCTTCGGCCGCGCACCGCGAGCGGTCCGCTGCTGGGCCAGGGCTCGGTGATCCTCCAGGCGAACACGAAGATCCCGCTGCCGGTGGAGTCCCTGCTGTCCAATTTGGACAAGATGGTGTCCTCGGTGCCGACGGACTCGCTGCACACGCTGATCGACGAGTTCGACACCGCCACCCGGGGTGCCGCACCGGACTTCCAGGTGCTGCTGGACACCACGCACAAGTTCACCGAGACGGCGAACCAGCACGTGTCGCAGGCGACCCAGCTGGTCACCGACGCGACCACCGTGCTGCGCACGCAGAACGAGGAGGCCGCCGCGCTGACCTCGTTCGGGGACAACGCGAAGCTGGTGGCCAAGCAACTCGCCGACTCCGACACCGACCTGCGCAAGCTGATCGCCGCGACCCCCGAGCTGGCGGCCCAGGTGGGCCAGTTGGTCAAGGACACCAATCCCAGCCTGGGGGTGCTGATCGCCAACCTGCTGACGACCTCCACCGTGGCCTACACCCGGCAGCCCGCGCTCCAGCAGTTGCTGGTGTCCGCGCCGAAGGCGGTGGCCGTGGGTTCCTCGGTGATCACGCCGGACGGGGCCAAGTTCGGCCTGTCACTGACCTTCTTCGACCCGCCGCCCTGCACCGCGGGCTACGGCGGCACAACCCGTCGCGACGGCTTCGACACCGGACCGGTCGTCCCGCTGAACACCGGGGCCCGGTGCGCCTTGGGGCCGGGTGACGCCACCGGGGTGCGGGGCGCCCAGAACGCACCGCGCTGAATCGAGGAGTGGACATGGAGCAATCGCGCACCAGAAGGGCCGTGCCGGTGGTGCTGGCGGTGGCCGCGCTGGCCTTCGCGGGCTGGGCGGGCTGGTCCTGGTGGTCGGCTGCGCACGACGAGTCCCGGCAGTTCGCGGTGGACCGCTCGGCGGTGGTCGACGCGGCGCAGCAGGACCTCGTGCGGATGAACACCCTGGACTACCGCAAGGTGGACGAGGGCATGAAGTCCTGGCTGGACGTGTCCACCGGCACCCTGCACGAGCAGTTGGCGAAGACCACCGATGACGGCAAGAAGCAGTTGGCGCAGGCCAAGACCGTCACCTCGGCGAAGTTGCTGGACTCCGCGGTGACCGCGTTGGACCAGCGCGCGGGCACCGCCCGGCTGATCGCCTCCGTGGAGGTGGAGGTGACCCCCGAGACCGGGGACAAGGTCACCAAGCGCAACCGGTTCCAGGCCGAACTGACCCGCACCGACCAGGGCTGGAAGCTCAGCGCACTGGCCGCCGTGCCCGCAGGCGGGGTGTGATCGCATGACCGCAGTACAGGAAGAGCTCGTCACCGAGGACGAGGTGCCCGTCGCGAAGCGCCCGTCGCGGCGCTGGCCGTTGATCGGCCTGATCGTGCTCTGCCTCGGGCTCGGCGGCTGGTTCCGTTGGCAGGCAACGACTCTGTGGGACGACCCCGCGGCGCAGAACCAGGCGCTGGTCGACCCCTCGGGCACCAGCCAGGTGGCGAGCGAGATCGGCGACGCGCTGGGCAAGGTCTTCTCCTACCGCTACGACAACACCGCGCAGACCGAGCAGGCGGCCAAGCAGGTGCTCGCCGGGGACGCGCTGGGGCAGTACGACAAGCTGTTCGCGGAGGTCCGCAAGCAGGCGCCCGCGCAGAAGCTCGTGCTGACCACCAAGGCGGTGCTGACCGGAGTGTCGCTGTTGGACGGTGACCGCGCGCAGTTGCTGGTGTTCCTCGACCAGTCGGCCACCCGCGGGGACAACAACCAGTCCGCGGTGGCCCCGGCCCAGCTGACCGTGACGGCGCAGCGCCAGGACGGGCACTGGCGGATCACCGGCCTGCAACCCCGGTGAGGCGGCTGCTGTTCGCGGTGGCCTGCCTGGCCCTGGCGGGCTGCTCGCCGCTCGGGCCCCAGGCCCACCGGTACACCGCCACCGGGCACGTGCACCTGCAACGGGCCGGTGTGGACCTCGACCTGGGCACGAGCACCGCGGCGGTCACCCTGGAGCCGGCGACCGGCCTGTTCACCGCCGACCCGCCGAAGGGCACTGCGTCCTTCAGCGCAGTCGGTGTGTCCAGCGACCTGGGTTTCGCCGGTACCGAACCGATTCAGGGGCGATTCGCCGACGGGCGGGTGAACCTGAGCGTGACGGCCACCGTGAAGTTGTCCGACATCCGCGCAGCGGGGTTCACCCTCGCATCACCACCCGGCTGTGCCGCGCGGCAGCCGGTGCGGGTGGACCTGAGTTCGCCGCCCGGGTTCGACCCGGATCGGGGCGGCGAACTCAGCGGGACCTTCGCCCTGCCCGAGTTCGAGGGCTGCGAGTTGGTCACGGTGCTCGTGAACGCCGCGGTCCCCGGACCTGGCAACACGCTGTCACTGTCCCTGGTACCGATTCAGTGACCAGTACCCGGAACGGGCTATGCGATCCGAAGCTACTAGTGGGTAATGTGGTGGGTGATGGATGCAACGGAGCAGGTGGCGGCCCATCGGGTCGGCCTCGTCGACGTGGTGCGCGCCCTGCCGGGCCTCGCGGTGGACGCGCCCAAGATGGTGCACGGCGCGCTGGGTCTGCTGACCCTGCGGCCGAGCGCGCGGGAGTCCGTCGGGCACGTGTTCCAGCGCCTGGCCAACCGCCACCCGGACCGCCCCTTCCTGCGGTTCGGCAGCCGCGAGCTCAGCTACGGCCAGGCCAACGCCCAGGTCAACCGGTACGCCGCGGTGCTTGCCGGGCGCGGGGTCGGCCAGGGCTCCGTGGTGGGCCTGCTCGCCACGAACCGGCCGGAGACCCTGCTCGTCGCGCTCGCCGTGGTCAAGCTCGGCGCCACCGCGGGCATGCTCAACCACAACCAGCGCGGCGAGGTGCTCGACCACAGCCAGCGGCTGCTGGACAGCAAGGTCCTCGTGGTCGGCGCCGAGTGCGCCGAGGCACTGGACTCACTGTCCGATGTGGACATTGTGGGCGAAGTGCTCGGACTGTCCGGTTTGGACGGTTCGCTGCCCGGCCACCCCGACCTGGACGCCGAGGCCGCCGACGCGCCGGTGACCGACCCGCCCCAGTGCGCCGAGGTCCGCGCCAGCACCAAGGCGTTCTACATCTTCACCTCCGGCACCACAGGCCTGCCCAAGGCCAGCACCATGTCACACTTCCGCTGGCTCAAGGGCATGACCGGGCTGGGCAGGCTGGGCGTGCGGCTCAACGGGCAGGACACCCTGTACTGCTGTCTGCCGCTCTACCACAACAACGCGCTGACCGTCTCGCTGTCCTCGGTGCTGGCCGCCGGGGCCTGCATGGCGCTGGGCCGCTCGTTCTCCGCCTCACGGTTCTGGGACGACGTGGTCGGCATGCGCGCCACCGCGTTCTGCTACATCGGCGAGCTGTGCCGGTACCTGCTCAACCAGCCCGTGCGCCCCGCCGAGCGTCAGCACCAGGTGCGCGTGGTCGTCGGCAACGGGCTGCGCCCCGAGATCTGGACCGAGTTCACCGAGCGGTTCGCCATCCCGCGCGTCGCCGAGTTCTACGGCGCCAGCGAGTGCAATCTCGCCTTCGTCAACGCGCTCAACCTCGACCGCACCGCGGGGATCTGCCCGCTGCCCTTCGCCGTGGTCCGCTACGACCCGAGCACCGGGCGGGCCGCCCGCGACGAGCGGGGCAGGGCCAGCAAGGTGCGCGCGGGCGAGGTGGGCCTGCTGCTCACGAAGATCACCTCGCGGGCGCCGTTCGACGGCTACACCGATCCGCAGGCCACCGAACGCAAGCTCGTGCGCGACGCGTTCCGCTCCGGGGACTGCTGGTTCGACACCGGGGACCTCGTGCGCGACCAGGGCTGGTCGCACGTGTCCTTTGTGGACCGTCTCGGCGACACGTTCCGCTGGAAGGGCGAGAACGTCGCCACCACCGAGGTCGAGGCCGCGCTCGCCGAGTTCGAGGGCGTGGAACAGGCCGTGGTGTACGGGGTGGCCGTACCCGCCAGCGACGGTCGCGCGGGCATGGCCACGATCAAGCTCCGCGCGGGCTCCACTCTCGACGGGGTCGCGCTCGCCGCCCACCTGGTCGGCAAGCTGCCGCACTACGCCGTGCCGCTGTTCCTGCGCGTGGTCGACGCCGTGGAGCAGACCTCCACCTTCAAGAGCCGCAAGGTCAACCTGCGCGAGGAGGGCTACGACCCCGACCGCGTCAGCGACCCGCTCTACGTGCTCGCCGGTCGTGCGGACGGCTACGTGGAGGCCTACCCCGGCTACGCCGAGGACGTGTCCGCCGGCCGGATCCGGGTGTGAGTGTGCCATGAAAGTGCCGTTCGTGGCGTTCAACGCCACGAACGGCACTTTCATGGCGTGTCCTATTCGGCCAGTTTCTGGGCCAGTTCGGTCACGTCGAGGCGGGCGGGGCTGGTCGTGGCGAGGAAGTCGAGCAGTACGGAGGCGAAGCGCTCGGGTTCCGCGCAGTGCGGGAAGTGGCCGGACTCCTCGAACACCTCCAGCCTGCTGCCGGGCATCTCGCGGGCGGCGCGCCTGCCGTGCTCCACGGGGATCATCGGGTCCTGCTCGCCCCAGACGAGCAGGGTGGGCGCGGCATCGGCGAGGTAGAGCCGGTCCCGGCCGCTGACCCGCTGGCCGTGCACGTCGATCACGCCGCGCGCGGTGTCCACGAACGCCTCGCGGCGCACGGCCTGCTCCAGTGAGGCGAAGTGCGCACCGAACTCGGTCAGCTCCGGGGACAGCGGGCCGCCGCCGAACCGCTCGACGAGTTGCCCGATGCGCCGACCGCCCTCGATCACCGCCCGGCTGGCCAGCAACGGCAGCACGAGCTTGGCCCCGGGCAGGGTGGCGGCACGCAGCAGCGGGCTCACCGTGCGGCCGAGCCCGCCGCTGGACACCAGCACGAGCCGTCCGCAGTGCTGCGGGAACTGGTACGCGAACTGCATGGCGATGCCGCCGCCCAGTGAGTGGCCGATCACCGTGGCGTGCCAGAGTTCCAGCAGCACCAACAGATCGCGCACGTCGCTGGCGTAGGCGCCCATGGAGTAGTCCCCGTGCGGCTGGGCCAGCTCCCCGTGCCCGAGCAGGTCGGGGGCGAGCACGCGGCCGGGGTACTCCAAGCGCTCCAACTCCGCCAGCAGCGGGTCCCAGGTGCGCGCGCTGCCCGCGATGCCGTGCAACAGCAGCAGCACGTCCTCGGCCGGTTCATTCTGTTTCGCCGGTGTGTATTCGGTGTATCGAACTCGATGGGTGTGGAGTAACACCTCGTGGGAGGAAACGCTCATGTTCCGCCGTTCGTGGTGTGGCCTGGAACTCACACGATAGCGTCGGAATGTGCTTTTTTGTCGGTCGGAACGGAATTAGTCAGAACCTGCGCACCTCGCACAGCAGCCAGCTGGAAACTTGTGTAGTGCTGATATTGACCGGGTGAGTCAACGGTTCCTAGTCTCGGCGAGGTGTTGGAACCCCTGGCAGGCCGTCAGGATCGTGGCGATCCGCTGACCGACTACCTGGAGCGCTGGGCCGCGGAGAAACCGGACCGGCCCGCGCTGACCTTCTCCGGCGCCGAGTTGGATTCGGTGACCTGGGCGGAGCTGGCCGTGTGGGTGCGAGAAACCGCCGCGCACCTGGCCCGAACTGTCGCGTCCGGGCAGCGCGTCGCGATTGTCTGCCCGCAGGGCCTGGACTACGTGGTGGCATTCCTGGCCACGGTCCGCGCCGGGCTGGTCGCGGTGCCGCTCTACGCCCCCGACCAGGTGGACGAGCCGGGGCGGCTGGGGCTGGTGCTGGCGGACTGCCGCGCCGACTGCGTGCTGACCACCAGCGGGGCGCTGCCGGGGCTGTTCACCTTCCTGGCGGACTTCCCGCAGGCCAGCCCGCAGGCGGTGATCGCGGTGGACCTGTTGCGTGGGCAGTCGCAGACCAGCATGCCGCCCGAACGCAGCAGACGCGACGACATCGCCTGCCTGCGCTACGCCTTCGACTCCGCCCGCAACCCCGCCGGGGTCGTGCTGACCGTGGCCAACCTGGTGGCCAACGCCAGGCAGCTGCTGGCCGCCGTTCGACACCGGGCCCGGCACACCGTGGGCATGCTGCCGCTCTACGACGAGTCCGCGCTGCTGCTCAACATCGTGGTACCGATGGTCGGCGGCCTGCACGGGGTGCTGATCGACCCGGAGCTGGCCGGATGGCAGCCCGCGCGCTGGCTGGAGGCGCTGGCGGAGTACCCGCGCGCGATCACCGCGGCCCCGCCGACCGTGCTGGCCAGCTGCGTGCGGCACGCCGCCGACATGGACCAGCACGCGCTGCGCCTGGACCGGGTGACGGCGCTGTTCATGTTGGGGCAGAACAGACTTGGCGAGATCGTGCCGACCGTGGAGCAGGTGCTGGGCCGGTGGGGGCTGCGCCAGGGTGCCTGCCTGGCCTGGTACGGGGTGGCCGAGGCCACGGCGTTCGTGGCGATCGGCTCGACCGCGCCGGGCGGCACCGTGGTCGGTTTCGACCGGGACCTGCTCGCCGAGGGCATCGCCGTGCAGAGCACCTCGCGGCTGGGGCGCAACGTGGACCTCGTCGGCTACGAACTGGCCCGCGGGCTGCGCGCGGTGGTGGTCGACCCGGCCAGCCACCGCAGGCTGGCCGACAACCAGGTGGGCGAGGTGTGGCTGGCCGGGCCGAGCGTGGCACGCGGCTACTGGTCGGACGCGGACCGGACCATCGACCGGTTCCCGGCCTTCACCCAGGGCGAGGACGTGCTCAGCATCGTGGAGGGCCCGTGGCTGCGCACCGGGGACCTCGGTGTGCTGCGCGAAGGCAGGCTGCACGTGGTCGGCGCGATGAACGATCTGGTCGACCTGCGCGGGCAGAGCCACTTCCTCAGTGACGTGGAGGCCACGGTCGCCGACGGACTGCCCGCCGTGCGGCCGGAGGCCGTCACCGCGTTCCCGATCCCGGCGGTGAACGTGCGCGGGCTGATCGTCGTGGTGGAGTCCGTCGCCGAGCCCGATCCCGTGGTGCAGGCGGTGCGCGCGGCCCTGGCCTGCGAGCACGGGATCGGCCCGCGCGAGGTCGTCGTGGTGCCGCCGTGGACGTTACCGCGCACCGCTCGCGGCGCCGTGGACCGGAGCGCGTGCAGCCGCCGCTACATGTTGGGCGAGTGGTAGCAGCAGCACGAGCAGGTACAGGTTGGCGTACACCAGGTCCAGCCCGTGCCACGGCGGCAGGCCGATCACGCCCAGCGCCGGTACGTCCATGCGGTGCCCGGTGAGGAAGTGCACCGGCCAGGCGAACAGCACGAGCACGAAGGCGGCGGCCAGCCACTTCGATCGCCGGTGCACCAGGATCGCCAGCGGTACGAACCAGATCCAGTGGTGGCTCCAGGAGATCGGCGAGACGGCCGCCCCGGTCAGCCCGCACACCGTGATCGCCAGCAGGCGCTCACCCCGCTGGTGCGCCAGCGCGGCACCGAGCAGTCCCAGTGCGGCAACGGGTACGGCGATCGCCAGCCAGAGCGCGGTCGGCGGGTTCGCCACCCCGAGCAGGCGGGCCAGGGTGCCGTTGATCGACTGGTTCATGGCCGAGGCCACCTCGCCGACCCGGTCGGTGCGCAGGAACGTGCCCGACCAGTAGCCAATCGTGTCGGCAGGGGCGAACGTGAGTCCGATGAGGACGGTCACGGCGGTGGTGGCCAACGCGATCCCGGCGGCGCGGAACTGGCGGGTCACCAGCAGGTAGGCCACGAAGATCAGCGGGGTGAGCTTGATGCCAGCCGCGATGCCCACGCCGATGCCGCGCCACCGGCCTGGCCGGTCCGGACCCAGGTCCCACAACAGGATAACCAGCAGCAACAGGTTGATCTGTCCCAGGTAGACGGTCCAGGACACGGGTTCGAGCCAGAACAGCACGGCGGAGGCGGCCAGCACCTGCGCGGGTTTCGCGGTGCGCAGGCAGAGGCGCACGGCGAGGTAGAGCAGCACGAGGTTGGCCAGGAATACCAGTGCCTGCCACAACTGGGCCGGTCCCAGCGCGAGTGGCGCGAACAGGATCGCGGCGAAGGGCGGGTAGGTGAAGGAGAACATGCCGCCCGCGATCTTGCCCTCGTAGAGGGGCTGCCCGGCCAGCAGCGCCTGTGCACCGGCCCGGTAGACCGACAGGTCGATGAAGTCGCTCATCACCAGGTAGCCGGTGACCTGGTAGTGCACCACCGCCACGATCGCCGCCAGCAGCAGCGACCCGGCGACCACCAATCCCACGCGCATGCCGCTCACCCGCAGTCGTAGAGTCGTTCGGGGGGACCGGGCGGCGCCGGGTAGTCCACGGGCTTGCAGTGCGCCGTCACCCACTGCTCGCGTTCCTGTGCCACCGGACCGCCCATCATGCCGTGGAAGCCGCCCACCATGACGTAGCGCAGCCGACCAGTGTCCACAAGGGACGCCAGCTCGGCCGTGGACGGGAACGGGGCCGCACCGGTGAAACCGCCCATGGGCAGCACCGACTCGCCCACCGCCAGGTAGGGCGATGCCGTGTTCGCCGTGGGCACCGCCAGCAGGTACTGTTCCGAGCCGTGGTGCGAGCGCACGTAGTCCAGCAGCGGCTGGTTGGGCGTGAGCATGTGCATGTCACCGAGCCCGGGCGGCATCTTGGCGTCCGCGGGCAAGCCGTGCATGGTGGCCATGCCCGCCGCGGGCAGCGCAACCGTTTGCCCCACAACGGGGTTGATGCCGTCCAGGCCGGTGATCGGCTTCGCGGAGGCCGTCACCGCGAGGCCACCGGGGATCGCCAGCACGACCACCGTGGCCACGACCGCCCAGCGTGGGCTCGGCAACCGGGACAGGCCCGCACCGGCCAGCGCCGCCACCGCGGGCGCCAACGCCGCCGTGTAGTACGGGTGAATGCCGCTGGCCAGGCAGAAAGCCGCCGCGTGCAGGACGAGCCAGCTGCCCCACAGCACCCAGCCGGGCCGTTCCGCGCGACCGCCGCGCACCAGGCCGTACGCCAAGGCGATCAAGGCCACCGGCAGCAGCCAGCCCACCTCGGGTCCGAACACGCGGCCGAGTCCTGGCGGACCGTCGAAGTCCATCAGCATGCTGGCGAGCTGCCCGCTGGGCGCGTCCCCGTGCAGCAGGCGCCCGAACCCGTTGTAGACGAACACCATCTCCCAGACGGAGTTGTGGGTGCTGCCGTCCACGTATGGCCGGGCACTCGCCGGGGTCAGTGCCACGAGCAGGACCCACGTGCCGCTGACCGCGAGAGTGACCACAGTGGACACTGCCGTGCGGCCGAGCCTGGCGAGCAGGGTGCCGTGCCCGCTGAGCAGGAAGGCGCCGAACAGGCCAGGCAGCACGAGGAATGCTTGCGCCATCTTGACCTGGAACGCCAGGCCGACCCAGACCCCGGCCAGCAGCAGTGGCCGCCACCGCCCGTCCGTGACGGCCCTGGTGGCCGCGTTCGCGGCGCAGACCAGCAGCAGCACCAGCACGGTGTCGGGGATGTTCACCCGTGCCAGCACAACGGAGATCGGTGTCAGCGTGAACGCCACCGCCGCGATGAGACCGGCCCGGGTCCCGGCCCAGCGACGGACCGCGTCGTAGAGCACTGGCACGGTTCCCGCCAGGGCAAGCGCTTGCGGCAGCAGCACCACCCACGGGTGGAATCCCAGCACCCGCACGAACAACGCCTGCACCCACAGTGCGCCGGGGATCTTGTCCACGGTGATCGATCCGGCGGGATCGTAGGCGCCGTAAAGGAAATCGTGCCAGCTCGTGCTCATCGAGCGCACGGCGACCGTGTAGTAGTAGTGCGGGTCGACCTCGCCGACCGCCCAGAAGGCCAGCGCGAACGCGACCGCGGCGAGCCCAGCCACGAACCAGGCGCGGCTGCGTCCGGTCATCAGGCCACTGCCGGGTTGGCGAACTGCGGGTCGCCCAGCACGTGCACCCGGCGCAGGTGGCGCGGTGCCCGATGGGTGAAGGTCTCCCGGCCGTGCAGCAGCGCGTGGTTGTCGGTGATCACCACGTCCCCGGCCCGCCAGTCGTGGGCGTAGAAGTAGCGCGGGTCGTACAGCGCCTTGCGCAGTTCTTCCTTGAGGACCACCACGTCCTCGGTACCGGCGAACTCGTGCAGCGGCCGGTTGAGGAAGGACTCGTCGTCCTCGATGGGCGGCTCGTTGTAGCGCAGGGTCGGCTCGCCGGTCCTCGGGTGCGGCACCACCAGCGGGGACACGGCCTTGCCCCCGTAGTGCACCACGTTCTGGATCCGGTACGTCACAACGACCTCCCGCCACGCGGCGAGCAGGTCCGGGTCCAGCTCGCGCAGCAGCTTCGTGGTGTCGCAGAAGGTGGTGCGGCCACCGTGCCCGGCTCCCGGCTCGCTGACGCACTGGAACACCTGGAACTCCGGGATGAACGGCTTGTACATGCCGTCCCAGTGCATGGGCACGTAGCTGTGGTCGAAGATGTGGTCGGTGGGGGAGTCGGCCTCGACCAGCTCCAGCACCGCGCCGAACGGCCACATCATGATCTGGCCGAGCCCCTCGCACCACTGGCTGAACTGCTCGGCGCTGCCCGGTGCCGGGAGGTCCTCCAGCACGAGCAGGTGGTGCTCGCGGGCCAGGTCGCGCAGCTGGTCGTGGCGGAGTCCGGCGGCGGAGGCCCGCACGCCGAACGGTTCCAGGTAGATCATCGGCCTTCTCTCTCAGGAGCAGGAGTTGGACAGCACGAAGTGGCTGGGGCGCCCGCCGTCGTGTACCAGTACGGCGCCCAGCCGCTCGGCCTCGATCCGCTTCATCAGGCGGAAATGCCCGCCGCCCTGCACGGCCACCGAGTGCCACGGGGTCAGCCAGCTGTCGGCTCCGCCGCCGAGCAGGATGCCGAGCTTGGCCGAGCCGCAGGGCTGCGGGTGGATGGACAGCCGCACGGAGTCCGGGAAGCGCTCGCCGACCAGGCGACCCCATGCCCGGCTGCGCGCGACCACCCCGTAGGCGCGGTCACGGCTCTTGCGCTGTAGCGCCGAACGGGTGCCCTGGTAGCCCGGGCCCAGCCGGTCCTCCACCAGGAAGCGCACGATGCCCAGGTACATCGCCCGGGTGTCGGAGTTCGTGCGGATCTCCTCGCGCAGCTGCGCCACGCTCTCGCCGTGGTGCTCGTCCAGCCTGCGCCGCAGCTCCACCGGGTCCAGCCCGGCCGCCGCGTCGTCGAGGGTGAACAGCCGCAGCGCCGCCGGGGCCTCGCGGGCCACCAGCCGGGCCATTGCACTCTGGTACCCGCTCACATGGGCATCTGGTACACCGATCAGGTCGGCGAAGACTCGTCCATCCGCGCAGATGGTGATGCGTGCCCCGGGCGCGTAGACGGTTGAGATCTGCTCGCACAGGTCGTTCAGGAATCGCACCGCGATTTCCTCGGCCTTGTCCGGAAGTGGGCCGAGAACCTTGTTCAGATTGGGCGACTTCGCCGGGAAGGCGGGGAGTGCGAGTTCCACCGGAAGGCCCTTGCGCACGAAGCGCACTACCTGGTTCAGGTGCGGGTTCATGCAGGTGGGGCAGTGCTGTGAGGTGCAGTCGGTGCCGTGGCGCGCGCGGCGCCGGTGCTGGAGAAGAATGGACAGTATTCGTCTGGCTGTGAATTCTTCCTGCGTGGTCACGGCGTGTCCAAGGTGGGCTCGGGAACCGAATGTCACTCGGAAGTATGAAACGGGCACAATGCGCTGTCTAATAAGACAAGGTCATCAGGACTGCTGATGGAACCTCAGGTGGTTTCGGCCCAAACGATCCGCTTGTAGACTCCGGCCGCATGGAGGTCGAGGTGCGTCAGCTGCGGATGATCTGCGAGATCGCCAAGGCCGGGAGCATGACCAGAGCGGCGTCCGCGCTCGGTCTCACCCAGCCCGCGCTGACCTACCAGCTGCAACGGGTGGAGCGCATGTTCGGCGGCGCGCTGTTCGTGCGCGACCGGCGTGGCTCCCGGCCCACCGCGCTGGGCGAGCTGGTGCTCAACCACGCGAAGACCCTCCTGCCCTCACTGGACAAGCTCATCACCGAGGCCCAGTCGCGCACCGAGGATCGCTCACCGGTGCCGCAGGTGGTGCGGATGGCCGCGCAGCCGACCCCGCTCGCGGCCCCCGTCGCGCAGCGCCTTGGCGAGCTGATGCCCGAGACCCAGGTCGTGCTGCGCCAGCAGCGCTGCGGCTGGGACGCGCTGGAACTGCTGGCCGCCGGCACCCTGGAGGCCGCCCTGCTGCTGGAGCACCCCGGGCTCGCGCTGCCCCGGCCCGCCGGGGTCCTGGTGCACGAGGTGGTCACCGAACCGCTGTTCATCGCGATGGCCACCAGCAACCCGCTGGCCTGGCGCGGTGAGGTGCGCCTGGCCGAGCTGGCCGGGCAGTCCTGGATCCTGCCCGACGACCTGGAGGTGCGGTGCTCGGAGTACCTGCACGGGATCTGCCAGTCGGTCGGGTTCACGCCCACCATCGGGTACCGGCTCGGCGGCTCCACCGCCCGTGACGTGCTGCGGCGCGGGCTGGCCGTGATGCTCGCGCAGGCCACCGCCGACTGCGGGGAGGGCATCGCCGTGCTGCCGATCACCGACGTGCACACCGAACTGCGCCACCTGCTCGCCCTCGCGGCGGACAGCCCGGTGGCCGCGCACGGTGCCGACCTGCTCGCCGCCGCCAGCAGCGGCTACTGGGACGAGGCGGCCAAGGCCCGGGTCTACCAGCGCTGGCTGACCCGCCGCATGGCGGTGTAGCTGCCATGAAAGTGCCGTTCCTGGCGTCAGGTGCCAGGAACGGCACTTTCATGGCACCTCAGGCGGGGGAGAAGCCCGCCCAGGACTGCACGGCGAAGCCGGTACCGGCGCGTCGGACCTCGGCGGCCCCGGTGCCGGGGAAGTGCGCGGGCAGCACGAGTGCGGTGTTGTCGGCGGCCCACCCGAGCACCCGGCGGCGCGTGTCGGCGGCCTGGGCCGGGGCCTCGTCGAAGCTCGGGCCGCAGTCCGGCACGGCGAGCTGCACCGGGCTGTGCAGCATGTCGCCGACGAACACGGCCTGGTCGGTGCCGGAGCGCAGGGTGAGCACCGCGGACCCGGGGGTGTGGCCGGGCGCGGGCGTGAGGCGCAGCGCGCCGTCAATCTCGTACTGCTCCTCCCACAGCACGGTCTGCCCGGCGCGGTGCACGGGCGCCACACTGTCCTCGAACACGTTCTGCATGCGCCGACCGGACCGCGTGGTGCGCGCGTTGTCGGGGTTCCAGTAGTCGAAGTCAGCGCGCGAGAACACGTACCGGGCGTTGGGGAAGGTGGGCACCCACTCGCGGTCGACCAGCCGGGTGTTCCAGCCGACGTGGTCGCCGTGCACGTGGGTGCAGACGACCACGTCCACGTCCTCGGGCCGCACCCCGGCGCGGGCCAGGTTGCCCAGGTAGTCGGTGTCCAGGTGCGCGAACAGGGGCATGTACGGGCGTTCCTTGTTGTTGCCGATGCCGGTGTCGACCAGGATCGTGCGGCCCCCGCTGCGCAGCACCCAGGTCTGCATGCTGAACAGCACCTGGTCGGTGTCGGGCTGCCAGAAGTCGGGGACCAGCAGGTCGCGGTTGTCCTGCCAGTGCTGGGCGCTGTCCGGGAACACGGACTCACGGGGCATGGCCGCGGTGCGCTGTTCGAAGACCCGGGTGATCTCGACCTCGCCCAGGAGCATGCTGTCGGTCATGCGGACCAGCCTGCGCCCGCCGCGGTCCTGGCGGTATCGGACGGCCGACTGCACCTGGGGCTAGAGTCGACTGGTGGACCTGATCGGCCGGGACGGCGAGCGCGCGGCCGTGCTGGGGTTGACCAGCGGTGTACTGCTGCTGACCGGCGAGCCGGGCGCGGGCAAGAGCAGCCTGCTCGACCTGGCCGCCGGGGACACGAGCCGCCGCGTGCTGCGCGTCACCGGCACACAGGACGAGGCCGACCTGCCCTACGCGGGCCTGCACCAGCTGCTGCACCCGGTGCTGGCCGAGACCGCCGCCCTGCCACGGCGCCAGCGCGAGGCCCTGCACGGGGCGTTCGGCCTGACCGACCACCGGCCGGACCGCCTGCTGATCGGCATCGCGGTGCTCGCCCTGCTGTCCGAGCTGGGCCCGCTGCTGGTGGTCGCCGACGACGTGCAGTGGCTGGACCAGGGCACCCGCGCGGTGCTGGCCTTCGTGGGCCGCCGCGTGGAGGACGAGCCACTGGCCCTGTTGCTGGCCGCCCGCGCGGAGACCGGGTTCGCCGAGTTCCCGACCCTGCCGCTGGGGCCGCTCGACGAGCTGGCCGCCAACGAGCTGCTGGACCGCCAGCCGAACCCGCCCGTGGGCAGGCAGCGGCTGCGCGTGCTGGCGCTGGCCGCGGGCAACCCGCTCGCCCTGGTCGAGCTGGCCCGCGTGGACTCCGCCGAGGACCTGCTGCCCCTGCCCGAGCGGCTGGAGCGGATCTTCGCCGCGGACCTGGCCGCGCTGCCCGCGCACACCAGGCACGCCCTGCTGCTGGCCGCCACCGACACCGCCGACCTGGTGGCCACCCGGTACGCCGCCGAGCTGGCCCCCGCCGAGCGGGCCGGGCTGCTGCACGCGGTCGGCGGGCGGTTGCGCTTCCGGCACCCGCTGATCCGTTCGGCCGTGCACCACGCGGCACCACTGGACACCCGGCGGCGCGCCCACCTGGAGCTCGCGGAGTTGCTCGCCGCCGAACCCGATCGCCGCGCCTGGCATCTCGCCTCGGCCGCGGTCAGCCCCGACGAACCCGTGGCACAGGCCCTGGAGGACACCGCTTCCCGTGCCCGCCAACGGGGTGGGCACGCCGCCGCGGCCACGGCACTGGAACGGGCCGCCGAGCTCAGCCCCGATCCGCACGAGCGGGCGAGGCGGTTCGTGCTCGCCGCCGGGGACGCGGTGGCCACCGGCCAGGCCCCGTGGGTCGAGGCGCTGGCCACGCGGGTGGGCACGCTCACCGGGGACCCGACCCTGTTGGCGCTGGCCGATCTCCGGCTCGGCCAGGTGCTGACCGTCACCTCACGGCACGAGTCGGCGGTGGACGTGCTGCTGCGCGCCGCCGCGTGCCCCGAGGTGGCGGAGCAAGCGCTTGCTTCCGCAGCGGTCGCCTGCTTCTACTCCGGTGACGAACCGCGCCGCAGACGGGTGCACGAGCTGGCCGCGGGCGGCGACCCGTGGACCCGCGCCCTCACCGATCCGTTGGCGCACCGCGAGGAGCTGACCTCGGTGCTGCCGGAACTGGTCGAGCGGGCCGCGGGCGATCCCCAGCGGCTCACCGCGGTCGGGGCCATGGCGTGGATGGTGGACGAGACCGCGCTGGCCGTGCGGATCTTCGACGACGCACTGCACCGCTGGCGCGCCCGCGGTGAACTGCCCACCGTGCTGGACTGCTCCGCGGGCTGGGCGTACCTCGACCACGGGGACTGGGCCCAGGCCAGGCTCGCCGCGAGCAATGCGGCAGGCCTGGCCGCCAACGCCAAGCTCGGACACCTCAGTGCCGCACTGCAATCCCTGCAAGCGGGCGCGCTCGCGCTGCAGGGTGAGGTGGACCAGGCCCGGCGCCTCGCCCAGCACGTCCTGGCCACGATCCAGCCCGGGCGCAGCCGTGCCGTCGCGACCCGTGCCCGCTGGGCGCTGGGCATGGCCGCCGTCGCCAGCGGGGACCACGAAGCCGCCTGGGAGCAGTTCCGCGCGGTGTTCACCGCCGCGGGCGATCCCGTGCACTACCACATGTCGCCACCGGCCATCGCCGAGTTGGCCGCTGCCGCGGTGCGCACCGGCCACCAGGACGAGGCCGCCGAGGTCCTCGCCCGCACGCAGAAGCGGTTCGCCGGCGCCACCTCACCCCGCATGCACGCGCTGATCCGCCGCGCCCGCGCCCTTCTGCACAACGAGGAACCGGACTTCCTTGCGGCACTGGGAGATCCGGCCACCACCCAGTGGCCGTTCGAACGTGCCCAGGTGCTGCTCGACCACGCCGAGTGGCTGCGCCGCCAGCGCCGCATCCTGGACGCCCGCCCCCGCCTCGCCGAGGCCCTGGAGGTCTTCCAGCGCCTCGGCGCCCGCCCGTGGATCGCCCGCGCCCAGGCCGAACTGCGCGCCGCCGGTGTCGAGTCCCCGGCCGCTGCCGCGCACGCGGTGACCGAGCTGACCCCGCAGCAGCAACAGATCGTGCGCCTGGCCGCCAGCGGACTGTCCAACCGGGAGATCGGCGAGCGGCTGTTCCTCTCGCCCAGGACGGTCGGCTCCCACCTCTACCGGAGCTTTCCCAAACTCGGCGTCACCGCCCGGTCGCAGCTGCGCGACCTGGTGGTCTGAACCACCCCAAGCCCAACGGTCCCACCACGATCCCCTCCCTGCCGCACGCACCGAGGGGTCCACGGCGCCCAACCCCGTGCACCCCTCGGTGGCCGTGGCGGTGCCGTCAGCGGACGTTGAGCCCCAGCGAGATCGACGCCCGCAGCCCGTCCGCCACGGAGCCCGGCCGCACCTGGGTGACCTTCAGCACTGAGGACGCCCCGCCCTGCTGCAGGTAGATGAAGTCCTCGCTGTTGCGCCACCGGCGGAACTGGTGGGTGCGGTACGGGTCCAGCGCCGCGACCTGCGCGGTCAACTGGTCCTGGAAGTACAGCTGGCCGGTGTGCACCTCGCGGCCACCGGTGTAGACCTTGACGTGGATGTGGATGGTCCGCCCGTAGTACCAACCCGGGTAGATCGTGCGGAAGACCACCAACCCGTTGGTGTCGCTGACCTGCACGCCGCGGCAGAAGGTCAGGTCGTCGGTGGGCACCCCGTCGTCACCGGCCAGCGCGGGTGAGTCGGGGTCGTTGGCGGTGAACCCGGAGTAGTAGCCGAGCGCGTCGCAGTGCCAGACGTCCACCGAGGCGTTGGGCAGGGGAACGCAACGCTTGACGTCGACCAGGGTGAAGCTCAGTTCCACAGGCACACCGGGTTTGCCCTCGGTGATGTCGCTGCGGAGCTGCTCGCCCTGGATGTAGTACGGGCCCTCGATCTCCTCGGGGGCCAGGATCGTGGAGCAGCGGAGCAGTTCCGGTGTCTCGGGGGCGGCGGAGGCCGCACCACCCAGCACACCTGCTGCCGCCGCGCCGAGGCCGATACCGCCCATGGCGGTGAGCACGCGACGTCGAGTGGTGGTCGACGGCGGGGATTCGTCGTGTTCGGTCATGGCGCTGACGGTAGGAACGGCCCGTGCCACAGGGGGAGCTGACTGGTCCAGAAGTTCAGTGCACCTCGCCCGCGCGCTCGGCGAGCAGCTCGTCCACGGGCCGGATCCAGCGGAACGGCCCCGTGGCGGACTCGTGTCGCAGCAGCGCCTGCTCGATCGAGCGCAGGCTGTTGTCGTAGCCGCGACGCAGGTCCCGCACGGCCAGCTCCACCAGCTTGAGCTCCACCAGATTGGCCCAGTACTCGCCCGTGGGCGTGAAGTGCAGGTGGAACCTGGGGTGGGTGAGCTGCCAGCGCCGGGCGGCCACCGCCTGCTCGATGACGTGGTTGTCGCAGATGACATGCACACCGACCCCGGCGGGGACCTTGCTGTGCAGCTCGCGCAGGAACGCGCTCACCCTCGGTCGGCTCGCACCGCGAACAGCTTGTGCGTCAAGGGTTTTGCGCACGGCGGAGGTGCGCTCGCGCAGCCGGCGGATGTCGCGTTCGGTCGTGCGCGCCGCGCCCGCGGAGGTGCGGGCCCCCTCGCGCACCACGCACATCGCGATGACCCGCTCCGGTGCTTCGCAGTACAGCCCCACGAGTTCGGCCACGCCGAGAAACGGGTCGCTGGAGGACAGCGGTGTGCTGGCGCGGAACAGGTGCGGTTTGAGCCCGAACGACCGCCAGATCCGGCCCACCGTGCTCGCCGAGACCCCGCTGTGCGCGGCCATGGCGCGCTTGGACCAGCGGCTGCCCGTGGGGCTGAGGTCGATCACTGTCGCGCTCACCACGCTGGCCACCTCCGCCCCGCTGATCCGGCGCGGGGCGCCGGAACGCGGCCGGTCGGCCAGGCCCGCGACGCGCTGCTCCAGGAAGCGCGCCCGCCACCGGCCCACCGTGCGCGGGCTCACCGCCAACTGCCTGGCGATCTCCGCGTTGCCCGCGCCTTCGGCACAGGCCAGGACGATCCGGCAGCGTAGGGCCACCGCCTGCCGCGAGCCGCCGCCGCGGGCGAGCCGGTGCAGCTCGGCACGTTCGGCGGCGGTCAGTCTCAGCTCGCGACCGGCCACCCGCCGATGGTAGCCAGGACTTGTGGACCGGGCGCAAGCCGCTAACCGTTGCCAGCGACCGACCCGATCCGGTCCCAGCGCGTGCTCAGGTGCCCGGCCCGGCGCGCAGCCCGGCGAGGAACACCTCCAGCCAGCGGGCGCGCACCGCGGGCGGCTGGTCCGCGGGCGCGGTGATCATCAGCAGCGTCAGGTCGGCGGCGGTGGTGCTGGGGTGCAGGTCCCCGTCGGCGCGCGCGGCGGTGAACAGCACGAGGCCCGCCGCCTCGGCGCGGCGGGCCAGCTCACCCTGCTCGCTGCTGGCCAGCGCGGCGTCCATGGCCGCGGCGGCGGCCTTGACCGCCAGGTCCTCACCGATCGTGTCGAGCAGGCGCGTGGCCAGGGTGCGCAGTTCGGTGATCGCCCGCGCGCCCGAGGTGACCCGGGCCGCGGTGGCCTCGATGTCGGCGACGATCGTCTCGGCGCGCTCCTGGATGACCGCGCGCACCAGGTCGGTCTTGGTGGGGAAGTGCCGGTAGAGCGTGCCGACGGCGACCCCGGCCGCCGCGGCGATGGCCTCGATGGCCACCTCCGGCCCGTGCCTGCTGACCTGCTCCCGCGCGGCGGTGAGGATGCGCTGGCGGTTGCGGACGGCGTCGGCGCGCAGCTGGCGTGAGGCGCACATGCTGACTCCCGGCCGGTCGGCGTGATAAAAGTGAAGGTACGTTCATCTTACTGCCGGAGGGGGCTCCTGTGGCTGTTGACTCGTCCGACCTGAGCGGGGCGCTGGCCGTGGTGACCGGGGCCAACAGCGGGATCGGCCTGGAGACGGCGCGGGGGCTCGCCGCCGCGGGGGCCGAGGTGGTGCTCGCGGTGCGGGACGAGGCCAAGGGGGCCAGGGCCGAGTCCGAGATCCTGCGCGGCCTGCCGCGGGCGGCGGTCTCGGTGGTGGAGCTGGACCTGTCCGAGCTGAGTTCGGTGGAGCGCATGACCCGCGAGCTGCTCGATCTCGGGCGCCCGATCGACCTGCTGGTCAACAACGCCGGGGTGATGGCCGTACCCCGGCGAGTGACCACCTCCGACGGCTTCGAGTTGCAGTTCGGCACCAACCACCTGGGCCACTTCGCGCTCACCGGGCGGCTGCTGCCGCTGCTGCGCGCCGCCGGGCAGGCCAGGGTCGTCACGGTCAGCAGCCTCGCCCACCGCATCGGCCGCATCGCGTTCGACAACCTACAGAGCGAGCGCTCCTACGGCCCCAACCGCGCGTACGGCGCGTCCAAGCTGGCGAACCTGTTGTTCGCCAAGCAGTTGCAGCGGTTGAGCACCCGCAACGGCTGGGGCATCCGCAGTGTGGCCGCGCACCCCGGATCCACCCGCACCAACCTGCACAGCAGCGGCCCCAGCCTGGGCCGGGAGAGCCGGCGCGAGGACTTCGTCGGGCGGCTCAAGCGGCTGCCCTGGCTCGCCCAGTCCGCCGCCCGCGGCGCGCTGCCCAGCCTGTTCGCCGCGACCAGCCCGGACGCGGCACCCGGCGGCTACTACGGCCCCGGCGGCCCGCTGGAGATGACCGGCTCGCCCGCCCTGGCCAGGGTGAGCCGCCTGGGCCGCGACGAGCAGTTGGCCGCCCGCCTGTGGCAGGTGTCCGAGCAGCTCACCCGGTTGCACTTCCCGGTGGAGGAACAGGCCGAGCAGTCCTCGTGAGCCCGCCGCCCGACGACCACGTGAGTTCCTGCGCACCAGCCGGGCAAGATCGCGAGCGGTTTCGCCGGGGCGGCGGATAGGGTGCGTCGGGCGGGGTTCTCGCCCGGTCGAGGGGCACACGAGTTCTGGACGGTGAGTGGTCGGTGAAGGTCGGTTGCATCGGGCTCGGTGACATCGCGGAGAAGGCGTACCTACCGGTGTTGACCACGATCGCCGGGGTCGAGCCGCACCTGCACTCGCGGACCGCGGCCACCGTGCGGCGGGTCGGTGACACCCACCGGATCCCGGAGCTGCACCGGCACTCCACCCTGGACTCGCTGCTGAGCGCGGGCCTGGACGCGGCCTTCGTGCACTCGCCGACCTCGACCCACGCCGAGATCGTCACGCACCTGCTCGAGGCCGGGGTGCCCACCTACGTGGACAAGCCGCTGTCGGACGAGCTGGCCGCCTGCGAGCGGCTCGTCCAGTTGGCCCAGCGGCGCGGGGTCAGCCTGATGGTCGGCTTCAACCGGCGGTACGCCCCGGGCTACGCGCAGTGCCTCGACCACCCGCGTGACCTGATCCTGCTGCGGAAGAACCGGGTCAACCTGCCCGAGCGGGCGCGCTCGTTCGCCTACGACGACTTCATCCACGTGGTGGACACGCTGCGCTTCCTGGCACCCGGTGAGGTCGAGCACGTGGACGTGCGGACCCGAGTGCGCGACGGGCTGCTGGACCACGCGGTGCTGCACCTGTCCGGGGACGGCTTCACCGCGATCGGCACCATGAACCGGCGCGGGGGAGTGGCCGAGGAGGTGCTGGAGGTCTCCGGCGGGGACCGCACCCGGCGGGTGGTCAACCTCGCCGAGGTCGTCGACTCCGGTGTGCCGCACCGCCGTGGCGACTGGACCCCGGTCGCCCGGCAGCGCGGCATCGAGCAGATCGTGCTGGCCTTTCTCGAGGCCGTGCGCGCGGGCACGCTGCTCGACGCCGAGGACGCGCTGCGCACCCACGAGCTGTGCGAGCGCCTCGTGCGGGCCGCCTGACCCCGGCCGCGTGTCGGCGCTCGCGACAGCGCGTGTCGGACGTTCCGGTGCGGTGTGTCGGACGTTCCGGTACGGCGTGTCCCGCTGTCCGGAGCGCGAGTCCCGTTCTGGGGAGCGCGAATCCCGCTGCCTGACCGGGTTCTGCTCAGCGGCTGGGCCGGACCGGCCCAGCCGCACGGGCAGGGCTACACGACGGAGCCGTGCACCCTGGCCTCCTCCAGCCAGGCGTGCTCCCTGGCGTGCAGGCGCAGCAGGTCGTTGAGCCGGTAGCGCAGGTTCTCCCCGCCGGAGGCGCTGACCTCCACCAGCTGGGCGTCGATGAGCTGCTCGATCAACCGCTCGGCCTCGGCGAGGCTGGTGTCCAGCAGGGCGGCGCCGACCCAGGCGGGGAAGTCGGGGGCGTCGAGCAGGCCGAGCCGGCGGTAGAGGCGGGCGGCGTCGGGGCTCAGGTCGCGGTAGCTGGGTTCGAAGCTGCCGCGCAGGTCCTGGCTGGCCCCGTCGAACTCGTCGAGCCGGCAGCCGTTGTCCTCCATGCGGCGCACCAGGTGCCCGACGGTCCAGTGCGGTTTGGTGGCGAGCTTGGCGGCGGCGATGCGCAGGGCCAGCGGCAGCCGGTCGCACAGGCGCACCAGGCGGTCGGCGCCCTCGGGGTCCTCGGTGATCCGGTCGTCGCCGACCACGGAGTCCAGCAGGGCCACGGCGTCCTGGCTGGCCAGGGCGCTCAGGTGCACCATGGTGGCGCCGTGGCTGCCGAGCAGCTCGGCCAGCGGCCTGCGGCCGGTGACGACCAGGCAGCAGTTCCCGTTGCCGGGCAACAGGGGCAGCACCTGGGCGAAGCTGCGCGCGTTGTCCAGGATGATCAGGACTCGCCTGCCGTCCAGGATGCTGCGGTACAGCGCGGCGCGGTCGTGCAGCTCGGTGGGGATCTGCGCGTCGGGCACGCCCAGGGCGCGCAGGAAGCTGGCCAGCGCGGAGCTGGGATCGGTGGGCTCGCCCTCGCGGTCGTAGCCGTGCAGGTCGGTGAACAGCTGGCCGTCCGGGAACCGGTCGGCCACCTGGTGCGCCCAGTGCAGCGCCAGCCCGGTCTTGCCGACCCCGGCGGCCCCGGTGACGAAGCCGGTGGCGGGGGACTGGTCCAGCAGCTCGTGCAGTGCGGACAGCTCGGCGTCCCGGCCGAGGAAACCGGGTACGTCGGGCGGCAGCTGCGCGGGCACCACGGGGCTGCTGTAGCGGGAGGCGGTGGCGGCGCAGCCCATCAGCGTGGGGTCGTCGCGCAGGATCAGGTCCTGTAGGCGTTGCAGCGCGGGACCCGGCTCCATGCCGATCTCCTCGATGGAACGCTCCCGCCCCTCGCGGAAGGTCTCCAGTGCCTCGGCCCGTCTGCCCGCGCGGTACTGCGCGGTCATCAGGTGCGCCCGCGCCTGCTCGCGCAGCGGGTGCTGGCGCACCACCGCGGCCAGCTCGCTGATCAGCCTGCGGTGCTGGCCCAGTTCCAGCCGCAGCGCCGAGCGCATCTCCACGGCGGTCAGCCGCTGCTCCTCCAGGCGTGCCGCCTCGATCTCCACGGCATACCCGCTGACGCCGGCCAGCGCCGGCCCGCGCCACAGGTTCAGCGCGGCCCCCAGCAGGTCGGCGGCCTGGGTGAGGTCCCCGGCCTGCTCGGCCTCGTGCGCCCGCAGGGCCTGGCTGGTGAACTCGGCGGCGTCGATGCGGTGCCTGCCGGTCACCAGCATGTAGCCGGGGGAGGCGGTGACGATCACGTCCTCGGCGCAGCCCGCCGCCTTGAAGGTCTTGCGCAGGCCGGCGACGCAGATCGCCACCTGGGTCCGGCCGGTGGCCGGTGGCCGGCCGTTCCACATCGACTCCACGAGGCTGTCCACCGACACCACGCGGTCCGCCGCCAGCAGCAGCATCGCGAGCACGGTGCGCTGCCTGGGCCCGCCGATCACCACCCGCTGATCTCCGGCGCGCACCTCCAGCGCGCCGAGCAGGTGAAAACTCAAACGACCACTCATCCGAACCCCCCAGTCCACGGCGATAAAAATGGTCTTACTTGTTGTAACAATTGCCGAACGCCTGATGGCTGTCCCCACAGCCACCCCACCCAGGTGTTCGATGAGAAACCCTATCTACGGCGCAACCCGTTGACAAGGCGGGCCCGGTGACCGTGAGCTGAAGTCACGGTGGCAGTCGCCGCCGGGACCGGTCCCGGCGCGGTCAAGGTGAAACGCCTTCGCTCCTCGGTGCTGGTGAGAGCGCGTTCCCGCCTCGAAAAGCCAGGCGATAACGAGATGAAAAGCGCCTGTCGTATGTTTTCCGTGGACGCTTCTGCCCGGGGCCGCCACGGCGGCGGCGATAAGCCCTTGAAAATTCATCCTTGTACGTTTCACCACATTCGGTGAATGCGTGACGCACGAGGAGTCGCAGGTATGGGGCGGTACGGGTGGGACTGTCTGCAGCAGGCGGTGCAGCAGCAGGCGGCTCGAACACCGCACGCCCCCGCGGTCACCTGCGGCGCGGACCAGCTCAGCTACGCGGAGCTCAACGCGCGGGCCAACCAGCTGGCCAGGCACCTGCTCGCCAGCGGACTGGGCCCGGAGCGGGTGGTGGTGCTGGCACTGCCCCGCTCGGTCGAACTGGTCGTGGCCCTGCTCGCGGTGCTGAAGTCCGGTGCGGCCTCGCTGGTCGCGCCCGCCGACCAGCCCGCCGAGGTGCGGCCCGACCGCGTGCTGTCCGAGCTGCGGCTGGACGACCCCGGGCTGCTGGCCCACCCGGACACCGACCTGCCCGCGCGGGTCCTGCCGCGCAGCGCCGCCTACCTGGTGCCGCCCGAGGGCGTGGTCCTGGAGCACAGCGCGCTGGTCGACCACCTGCACTGGGCCAGGGGGCACCCCGTCTACGGGCCGCTGACCTGCGGCGACACCGTGCGGGCCGAGGAGTTGGAGATCACCGGCTGGCCGGTGCTGCCCGGGGCGGACACGCGGGTGCACGTGCTCGACGAGCGGCTGCGGCCCGTCCCGGTAGGTACCGAGGGGCAGCTGTACGCCTCGGGGACCGGGCTGGCCAGGGGCTACCACGGGCGGCCCGCCGCGACCGCGGCCCGGTTCGTGGCCTGCCCGTTCGGCGCCCCCGGCGAGCGCATGTACCGCACCGGCAACCTCGTGCGGCGCACCGCGGAGGGCGGGCTGGAGTTCCTCGACGGGCACGGCCTGCCGGTGGACCCGCACGAGGTCGCGGCCGTGGCGGCGGCCCACCCCGGGGTGACCAGGGCGCTGGTGCTGGGCTCGGTCTGCCACCTGGTGCCCAACGAGGTGGTGCTCGGCGAGTTCGCGGCGGACCCGCCGCTGACCGAGCCCGAGCAGACCTGGGAGTGGCAGGACGCCACCGTGGCGCGCATCCTGTCGCTGCGGCCGAGGCGGGTGCTGGAGATCGGCTTCGACGGCGGTCTGGTGCTCGGGCGCGTCGCACCGCACTGCGAGTCGTACTGGGGGACCGAGGTCTCGCCGGAGGCCATCGCGAGGATGCGCGCCGCCGTCGCTGAGGACTCCCGGCTGGCGAGCAAGGTCGAGCTGTGGCAGCAGGCCGCCGACGAGGTGGACGGGCTGCCCGCCGGTTTCTTCGACACCGTGATCGTCAACGCGGTGGCCCAGCGCTTCCCCAGCGGGGCCTACCTGGCGGCGGTGCTGACCAAGGTCGTCGCCCTGCTGGCACCCGGTGGCGCGGTGTTCGTCGGCGACCTGCGCAACCCGCGCCTGCTGCCAGCCGAGCAGCCGGAACTGCTGGTGGACCCGGACTTCTTCGCCGCGCTGCGCGAGCAGGTCCCGGACGTGGACTCGGTGGACCTGCGGCTCAAGCGCGCCGTGCACCACGGGGAGCTGTCCCGCTGCCGCTACGACGTGGTGCTGCGCAAGCACGGCGTGGACACGGTGAGCCTGCGCGAGGTGCCGGTGCTGGCCGTGAGCGATCTCGGTGAGCTGGCCGAACACCTGGAACTGGTGCGGCCCGCCAGGGTCCGACTGTCCGGAGTGGACAATCGCAGGCTGGTGGACGACGGGATCGACCCCGAGCGGCTGCACGAACTGGCCGAGGGCCTGGAGTACTGGGCCGCCACGACCTGGTCCGCGCGGCCGGACCGGTTCGACGCCGTGCTGGTGGCCCGCGAGCACCTGGGGCCCGGGGTGTTCGACGACCTGTACCTGCCGGGGCCGCACTCCGGGCGCGAGCTGACCAGCGACCCGATGCCCTGGCGGCCCACCGGCAGGCTGCTCGACTCGGTGCGCGCCCACCTGCGCCGTGAGCTCCCGGAGTACATGGTGCCCACGACGCTGGTGGTGGTCAGCGGTTGATCAGCCGCATCAGCGGGCCGGTCAGCGCGGTGGTGATCAGCGCGAGCAGCACCAGCACGGTCAGGCCGAACTCGTTGACCAGGTGGTACTGGTAGCCGATGCTGGCGACCACGAGTTCGGTCACGCCGCGGCAGTTCATCAGCGCGCCAAGGCCCAGCGCCTGCCTGGTGGGCAGCCCGGCCAGCCGCGCGGCCCCGCTGGTGCCGAGGAACTTGCTCGCGCTGGCCGCCAGCAGCACCGCGCCGAACAGCACCCAGTGTGCCGCCGACCCGCCCAGCAGGCCGACCGAGGTGCTCAGCCCGATGCCCGCGAAGAACAGCGGCAGCAGCAGCGTCACGGAGAAGCCCTCCAGCTGACGGCGCAGCTGGTCCACCGCGGGCGAGTCGCGCGGCACGGCCAGGCCGAACAGGAAGGCGCCGATCACCGCGTGCAGCCCGATGAACTGGGTCGTCGCGGCGTAGCCGATCGCGCCCGCGGCGAGCACCGGCAGCACCAGGTTCCGGTCGGCGCGGGCGACCAGCGCCGCCAGCAGTGGCCGCACGAGCAGCAGCGTCACCAGGACCAGGCCGACCGCCAGTGCGACGGTGGTCAGCGTGCGCCCGGTGCCGCCCACCCCGGTCACGGCCAGCAGCACCGTCAGCGCGGCCCAGGCCGTGCCGTCCCCGATGGCGGCGCAGGTCAGCGCGAGCACCCCCGTCGGCGAGCGCTGGAGGTCCAGGTCCACCAGGATGCGCGCGAGCACGGGCAGGGCGGTGATCGACATCGCCAGCCCGAAGAACACCACGTACGCCGTGCTGTTCGGGGAACTGCCCGCCACGAGGTCGTGCGCGGGCAGCGCCACGGCCATGCCGACCAGCAGCGGCACGCCAACGGCCCCCGCGGTGACCAGTGCGGTCCCGCGACGGGCCCTGCCGCCCAGCGTGTCGAGCCGGAGTTCGCTGCCCAGCAGGAAGATGAACGTCACCAGGCCCATCTGCCCGGCCAGGCCCAGCGCGCCGAGGGACTGCGCGGGGAACAGCCAGTGCCAGCCCTGCGGCCACAGCGCGCCCAGCGCGGAGGGCCCGAGCAGCAGCCCGCCGAGGATCTCACCGATCACGGCGGGCTGCCCCAGTCGCCGGGCCGCGGCGCCGAACAGGTGGCACACCAGCACGATGACGGCCACCGCCAACAGGAAACCGGCGACCGGGTCCAGTGCGGGGCCGTGCAGCAGGCCCGGCCCGAACCCGGCGAGCACCCCGCCGAGCACGAGCAGGCCCACCAACACGCCCGCGCCGGTCCGCCGCCGGTTCCGGCTCACCACGGCCACGGCCTCACACCTCGCCTTCCGCCGACCAACCGGTGAACCGCCGCAATCCGTACAGCAGCGGCCGGTCCTGGTCCTGGGTGACCGTGTGCACCTCGCCGAAGACCACCGCGTGGTCGCCGACCACCCTGATGTGCGAGACCGCGCACTCGGCCACGGCGAAGGCGTGCTCGGTCAGCCAGGGCAGACCAGCGCGCTCGGTGCGCCGCCATGGCAGCAGGGAGAACCGGTCGGCCACCGGCGAGGAGAACACCTCGGCCGCCCGCTGTCCCTTGGCGTGCAACAGGTTCACCGCGAACTCCCCGACTGCCCGCAGTGCGGCCAGCGCGGGGCTTCGGGTGTTCAGGCAGGCCAGCAGGGTCGGCGGGTTCAGCGTCACGCTGGACAGCGAGGTGCAGGTCAGGCCGTGCGGGTGGCCGTCGGCGTCCACCGCGGTGATCACGCTGACCCCGCTGGGGAACGCGCTCATCAGGGTCCGGTAGTCCATAGTGGACACATGTCTGGACACGGGTGGGGCGACCATCGGTGCGTCCCTCCTGGGGTCAGTGGATCGTCGCGAGGTACTCGCGGCAGCTGGGCAGCGCGGCCACCAGCTGCTCGGCGTCCGCGCGCAGCTGGGCGAACTCGCGCCGCGCCGCGGCCGGGTCCAGGTGTGCCAGCGCGGGCTTGGCCCGCTCGGGCTGCCAGCCAAGGCCCAGCAGCATCGTGTTCCAGGAGTACATCTCGAACCCGTGGTAGTACGGGTAGATCGTCTCCTCGTCCAGCAGGTGCGAGGTGGCCAGCTCCAGCCGCTCGGCCAGGCCGTCCGGGATCTTCCTGACCTTGGCCTCCTTCCAGTACGGCGTGTCGTCGCGGGCGGCGGCCCGGTAGTGCAGCACCAGGAACTCCTTGACCCCGTCGATGACGTGGGCCACCCGGTTGTTGTAGTCGGCCACCAGCGCGGGATCCCAGCGCTCGTCGGGGAAGTGCCGCACCAGCTGCTCGATCGCGTGCTGGATGAAGAAGATCCCGGTGGACTCCAGCGGCTCCACGAACCCGCTGGACAGGCCGACCGCCACGCAGTTGTTCACCCAGGACCGCCGGTTGCGGCCGATCCGCATGCGGATGTGGTTGGCCTCCAGGTCATCGCGGCCCGGCGCGGCGACCTGGCGCAGCGTGCGCTCGGCCTCCTCTGGCGAGCAGAACTCCTCGGCGTAGACGTAGCCGGTGCCCACGCGGTTGAACAGCGGGATGTTCCAGATCCAGCCGGCGTCCATCGCCGTGGCGGTGGTGTAGGGGCGCATCCCGGTGGCCGCCATGTCCTGCGGCACGCGCAGCGCGACGGCGCGGTCGTTGGGCAGCACGTCGGTGAAGGACTCGAACTGCTCCCGCAGCGTCTGGTTGATCAGCAGCCCGCGGAACCCGGTGCAGTCCACGAACAGGTCGCCCTCGACCAGGCCCTGCTCCTTGGTGCGCACCCCGCTGATCCAGCCGCGCTGGTCCTGCACCACCTCGACCACGTCGTCCACCACGTGCTGGACCCCGCGCTCGACCCCGTACCTGGCCAGGAAACCGGCGAGCAGGTCGGCGTCGAAGTGGTAGGCGTAGGGGAACTGCGCGCGCTGCTCGGCCAGGGTGCTGCGGCCCAGCGAACCGTCCAGGTTGGCGGCGAACATCGAGCCGTCCAGCAGGCGCGGGGCGCGCTCGGCCTCGCACAGGTGCGGGGTGATGTAGCAGCTGCGGTCGAAGTCCTCGCCGCGGTCGGCCAGCCACCACTCGGCCAGGTTGAAGCCGTCGGCCACGCGCAGCCGCTCGAAGGGGTGGTAGAAGTGGTGGCCCTTGGCCCGCCAGTCCTGGAAGCGGATGGCCAGCTTGTAGGAGGCCGAGCAGTGCGGCATCCAGTCCTGCTCGCGCAGGCCCAGGTAGTCGAAGAAGTGCCGGACGGTGCTGAACGTCGCCTCGCCCACGCCGATCCTGTTGACCCGCTGGGATTCCACCAGCGTCACCCGCAGGCGGTCACCGAAGGCCGCCTTGAGGTAGGTGGCGCTCATCCAGCCCGCCGTGCCCCCACCCACGATCACCACTGACTTGATCACTTCGCACTTCCCCCGTCTCGTCCGGCTTTGGTGGCGGCGAAGCTATCCCGGGGACCTATTGAAGATTTATCGCCGGACGCGCAGGCATCCGGCCGCTGTGAACGTTCACAGCACGCATCGTGGTCATCGGTGAACACCCAGTTCACACGCTGTTCCGCGCAACCGGAACGACTGTGAACGATCGCGGTGTGAAGGCCACCCTACTTCTGGCCGTTGTCGGTCGGTAGCCGGTCGAGCACCTTGGGCGACACCCTGTCCCCGCGGCCCCTGCCGCCAACGGAGAGAGACGTATGCGCAAGCTCGTTTTGGCCGCGCTCGGAGCGTGTGCCGCCACACTCGCCCTGTCCGTGCCCGCGACCGCTGGTCCGGCCATCATCGGTGGCGGTGATGCCACCGAGACGTACTCGTTCATGGTCGCACTCAGCAACGGCTGCGGTGGCAGCCTTGTCGCTCCACAGTGGATCGTCACCGCGGACCACTGTGGCAGCGCCTCATCCGGTCGGATCGGTTCCACCGACCACAACTCCGGCGGTGAGGTGGGCCGCATCGACCAGCGGATCACCAAGCCCGGCACCGACCTCACCCTGATGCACCTGTCCAGCCCGGCCCGCGCCACCCCGGTGCGCATGGCACAGTCCAACCCCAGCGCGGGCACCAGCGCGCGGCTGATCGGCTGGGGCTGCACCAGCTGGCCGGACTGCCAGACCCCGTCCACCCTGCAGGAGATCGACCTGCAGGTGCTCGACAGCAGCCAGTGCGCCGAGGGCGGCGGTGGTGCCGGTGACGTGTGCATCTCCGGGGACCAGGCGCACTCCGCCTGCCACGGCGACTCCGGCGGTCCCGCCATCGTCGGCGGTTCCGGGAACTGGACCCTGGTCGGCGAGACGCACGGCCCCGGCGACAACGGTGGGGAGTGCGCCACCAGCACGCTCTACACCGGTATCGCCCAGTACCTGGACTGGATCAACCAGCAGATCGGGAGCTGACCATGACCTCAGGCAAGACCTTCCGCGCCCTGCTCACCGCGTTGGCCCTGCTGTTCCCGCTCACCGCGCTGAGCCTGGTCGGCGGCGGCACCGCTGATGCCGCCGTGGCCGCGCGCACCGTGTACTACGACGCCAGCGGCTCCCAGGAGTTCAAGGCCGCCGTGGACGAGGGCGCCGCCGCCTGGAACGCCGCCGTGCACAAGGTGCAGCTCAAGCCCGCGACCGGCGGGCAGGCCAGCGTCAAGATCCTGGCCGACGACGGCTGGCCGCGCACCTACCAGAACGGGTTCGGCCGCGGCACCGTCTACATGGGACGCGAGGCCGTGAACGAGGGCTTCTACCCGCCGCGGATCGCCGCCCACGAGCTGGGCCACATCCTCGGCCTGCCCGACAACCGCAACGGCCGCTGCGACTACCTGATGTCCGGGCACAGCTCGCCCACCTCGTGCAAGACCACCGCCCCGCACTCCACCGAGGCGGCCCAGGTCGAGCGCAACGCGGGCGGCTCGCTGGCCGTGCTCGCCCAGCGGGAGCTCACCTTCGTGTTCTGACCCGCTCCGTTCACGCCGTGAAGGTGGCTTTCACTGCGCTCAGCGCAGTGAAAGCCACCTTCACGTCACACCGGGCGGGTGATCGCCGCCAGCATCAGGCCGCGCAGTTCGGCGGCGACCTCGGCCACCGGGCGGGGCGGCTCGTGCGCCTGCCACTCGCGCAGCAGCCCGGTGCCCGCGCCGACCAGCGCGATCGCGGTGAGCCGGTAGTCGCGGTCCGGGGCCAGGCCCTGTTCGGCGGCGCGCCGCGCCTCGGCCTCGATGAACTCCGCCCAGCGGGCCACCCAGTACCGGTGCTGCCGCTCCAGTTCGGCGTTGACCCCGACGGCCTCCACGTAGTTGAGCCGGGGCAGCCTCGGGTCGGTGGCGATCGCCGCCACGAAGACCTCCAGCAGCGCCGAGATCCGGGTGACGGCGTCGGCCTCGGCCACGGTGTCCAGGGCCTCGGTGACCCGCTGCATGGCCAGCGCGTTGATCTTGTCGTGCAGGAGCAGCAGCAGGTGGTCCTTGCCGCGGAACTCCTCGTAGAAGTTGCGGGTGGACACCCCGGCCAGCGAGCAGATCTGGACGATCTTCGTGCGCGCGAAGCCCACCGAGGTGAACAGTTCCAGCGCCGCGGTCAGCATGCGCTGGCGCCGCTGCGCGCTGCGGTGCTCCGGTGCCACCCCCGCGTACGCCCGCTGCGACACGAGCCCTCCTCAAAGTGGAAACCAGGATTGCCACTCCAGGGTGGTCAGCCTACATTGCGAAAATCGCAATTACCACTCCCTGGCGCCGCCACCGGCGGTGTCATGAAGGTGCCGTATGAGACATCAGATGTCTCATACGGCACCTTCATGACATGCGTGGTGGACCGTTTGTCAGCGGGGTAAGGGGTTCGCGGTTCACTGGTGTGATCAACATCCCGCCGCTAACCCAGGTGGGGGAGGAGGCGTGACAGCTCGGTTGACCCTCGTTCGAGGGCATGAGTACCGTCGCTGACGTGCGTTGTGCCATGTGGCACAACAATTCTCAGAGGTGGGCGCCACTCACGATCGCGAGGAGCCGAATGTCGTCTGCCGTCGTCACAGCAGCAGCTGCCGGGGCCGACAGCGACAACGAGCTCATCCGCCAGGTCCGGTCCGGCCAGCGACAGGCGTTCCACCAGCTCTACGTGCGGCACAGCACCTCGGCGTACAACCTGGCCTGGCACCTCACCGGTAACGCGGCGGAGGCCGACGACCTGGTGGCCGAGGCGTTCGCCCGGGTGCTCAGCGCGCTGCGCGGGGACGGCGGACCGAACTCCGCGTTCCGCACCTACCTGTTGACGACCCTGCGCAACATCGCCTACGAGCAGCACCGCAGGGACAGCCGGGTCAAGCCGCAGGCCGACATGGCCGGGCACGAGCCGGTGGAGGTGCCGCCGGACCCGGTGCTGGCCGCGGCCGAACGCTCCCTGGTGGCGAAGGCCTTCAGCCGGTTGCCAGAGCGCTGGCGCGCGGTGCTGTGGCACACCGAGGTGGAGGGCAGCAGCGTCACCGAGATCGCGACCCTGCTCGGGCTCACGCCCAACGGCGTGTCCGCGCTGGCCTACCGGGCACGCGAGGGGCTGCGCCAGGAGTACCTCCAGGCACACCTGACCGAGACCCAGTCCACGGCCTGCCGGTCGGCGGTGCCGCTGCTGGGCCGGTGGACCCGAGGCGGGCTCAACCGCCGCGAGACGGCTCAGGTCGAGGCGCACCTGGACAGCTGCGGGCGCTGCCGGGGCATGGCCGCGGAGCTCACCGACCTCAACACGACCCTGCGCGCCGTGGTCGGCCCGCTGGTGCTGGGCGGGGTCGCCGCCTCGTACCTGGCCAGCACCCCGCCCGCCGCCGCGATCACCCTGGCGAAGACCAGTTGGCTGCACGCGCTCGGCTGGCACAGCGCCGCCCTGGTCACGGCGGTGGTCATCGGTGTGGTGGCCGTGGACACCGATGCCATGCTGCCCGCGATGGCCGGTCCGGACACGTCGGTCGGCGCGGGCCTGCCCCCGTTCGCGGTCAGGACGCTGCCGCCGACCAGCCCCGCGACCACGACCACCGCGGCGGCGGCGCCCGCGAACTCCCCGGGCGCGGTCGCCATCCCGCCGCGGCCTGCCGCCTTCGCCATCAAGTCCACAGTAGACAGTGTGACGCTGGTGCGCGGCGGCAGCCCGGTCGACCTGCCGATCACCTTGCACAACAGCGGTGAGCGGGCCAGCGGCGTGCTCAGCACCACCCTGGCCCTGCCGCCGGGCGTGCGGTACCAGGGTAACGGAACCTGCACCCAGCGCGACGCCGCGCTGACCTGCCGCAGCGCCAAGGGGTTGGGGCCCAACGAGTCCAGCATGCTGACCGTGCCGCTGGTGGCCGACAAGTCCGCGACCAACGGCATCATCACCGGCTCGGTCTCCGACGGGGCCGCCAGCGCGCGGCTGGGTGAGGTGCGGGTGGACGTCACGCACGTCAACCCGTGGTCGGTGCGGGCCGGTTCCATCGACGTGGCCCAGCGCATCGCCAAGTTCTGGCTGACCGTCAGCAATTCCGGGGACGCCGCGGCCGAGGCTGCCATCGAGATCAGTGGCCCGCCCGGCGCGATGTTCGAGAACCTGGACTTCCTGCACTGCACGGTGATCGGCCCGCAGATGCGCTGCAAGGCCACCGTGGCCGCGCGCGGCGAGTTCGTGACGAGCGTGTGCGTCCAGTCCTTGGTCAGTGCCCTGAGTTCGGTGCAGGTGCGGGTGGTGTCCGGCGAGGACGAGACGCGGCGCTCGTTCCCCATCGGCTTCCAGTGACCTGGCTCACATCGCACGTCCTGGCGTCATCGCGGCACCGCAATTCCATCTGTACCGCATGATGCTCCCCGAGGTCCACCTGGTCTGCGGCACGCGTCCGGAGGCCGTCAAGCTCGCCCCGGTGGCGCTGGAGCTGCTCAGCGCGGGCCGGATCCGCCCGGTGCTCGTGGCCAGCGGCCAGCACCCGGCGATGGTCCGCCAGGCGCTGGCCGCCTTCGGGCTCACCCCGGACGTGGAACTGTCGCTGCACAGGGAAACCGGCGAACAAGCCGAGCTGTACTCGGGTCTGCTGCCCGAACTGGACGGACTCTGGGCGCGCCACAGGCCCGGCGCCGTGCTCGTGCAGGGGGACACCGCCACCACCGTGGCCGCCGCGCTGGCCGCGTTCTGGCGGCGGATCCCCGTGGTGCACCTGGAAGCCGGGCTGCGCTCGCACGACATCGGCTCCCCGTTCCCCGAGGAGGCCAACCGCAGGCTGGTGAGCGTGCTGGCCGCCCTGCACCTGCCGCCCACCGACCGCGCCGCCCGGCACCTGGCCGACGAGGGCGTGCCGCAGGACAGGACCCTGGTCGTGGGCAACACGGTCGTGGACGCGATCCGCACGGTGTCCCGCCGTGGACGCGCTTTCACCGAACCGGCCCTGGTCGAGGTGGAGCGCCGCGCCCGCGCCGGGGAGCGCAGACTGGTGCTGGTCACCGTGCACCGCAGGGAGAACTGGGGCGGCCCGATCGCCTCGGTGCTGGCCAGCGTGCGCACCCTCGCACGGCGTTACCCGGACCTGGACGTGGTGCTGCCCGCACACCCCAACCCCGTGGTGTCCCAGCAGGTGCGCGAGGCGCTGCGGGACTGCCCGCGCGTGCTGGTCACCGAGCCGCTGGAGTACTCGGACCTGGCTCGGCTGCTGGGAAGTTGCACCCTGGTGCTGTCCGACTCCGGCGGCATCCAGGAGGAGGCGCCCAGTTTCGGCGTGCCGGTGCTGGTGCTGCGCGAGTCCACCGAGCGGCAGGAGGCCCTGGACGCGGGCTGCGCGCTGCTGGTGGGCACCGACGAGGAGCTGATCCTCGACGCGGCGCACCGCATCCTGAGCAGCCCCGAGGTGGCCGCCTCGATGGTCAGCGCGGGCAACCCCTTCGGGGACGGCCAGGCCGCGCGGCGCACCGAGGAGGCACTGGCCGTGCTGCTGGGGCTGGACACCCGGCTGCCCGACCGGTTCGAGCCGGGACAGCACCGTGCCCTCCTCCGGTGACGTGCTGCTGCGCTGGCGGGACCGCAGCGTCGCCAGCGGCTGGGCCTTCCCGCGCGACTGGATCCTGTGCGAGGCCGAGGACGTGGTGGACGCGCTGCTCTCCGGCGCCGACCTGACCGGTCCACTGGGGCGGCTGGGCCGGGCGCGGGCCAGGGCGGGCTGCGACCTGCGCGAGTCCCTGCAGGACGTGACGGCGCTGTACTCGCTGGTCGGCGAGGTGCAGGTCGAGCAGGACCTGCCCATCGGCTGGCTGCGCGCGGTGGCCACCGGCTGGGCCGACGAGGCGGTGCGCGGACTGGGCCGCACCAGGGTGGACGACGGGCTCACCGGGTTGGTCACCCGCGCCTACCTGCGCACCCGGCTGGCCGAGGTGTACCAGGAGGACCAGGCCCGCGGAACGTCCACACCGGACCGTTACGCCCTGGTGGCCGTCTCGGTGGACCTGACCGAACTGCCCCGGCTGTCCCGGCTCAGCGCGCTGGTGCTGGTGGCCAATGCACTGCAACTGGTCTTCCACGCTGGGGAGACCAAGGCGCTGGTCGCCCCGGCCACGGCCGCCGTGCTGGTCCGCACCTCGGCGCTGCCCGAGGGCCGGATCAAGGACGCGCGCCAGCTCATCGCGCAGCGGCTGGCGGCCGACGGGCTGTCCGCGGCGCGGGTCCGTGCCTGGAGCCAGCGGCTGCCCGCGCGTTACGAGTCGGCCTGTGATCTGGTCAACAGCCTTCGCGGCTGAGGTTTTTCCCGCAACCGCGTCACCGCCGGCCCCGTGCTGCATCTGGAACACGTCGCACAAGTCGGTTCGATCGGAGTGGTCATGACCGTGTCACGCATCGCACGTGCGCTCAGCGGGGCGGTGTTGCTCGCGGCGGCCGGGCTGCTGCTGGCCTGGAGCGGTGTCCGCCAGCTGGAGTCCGAACTTTTCGCCGCGCTGACCCGAACCACCATCGACTCCGGCGCGTACAGCTCCTCGGACGCCGCCGTGGTCTACCTCAACGCGGGCACCAGGGGCATGTTCGGGCTGGAGATCACCTCCTCCTGCACGATCGCCTACCCGCTGGCGGGTTTCCTGCTGCTGCTGGCCTTCCTGGCCCAGGTGCCGCGCTGGTCGCTGGCCAGGGTGTGGCTGGCCGGGCTCGGCTCCACCGCGGTGCTGGTCGCGGTCAACCAGGTCCGCCTGCTCGGCATCGCCTTCGCCAGCAGGGAATGGGGCCTGCAGACCGGGTACGAGATCAGCCACCGGGTGGTCGGCACCGTGATCACCCTGGTCGGCCTGGTGCTGGCCATCGCCATCGTGTTCGCCGTGATCGGCCGGGACTCCCGCGCCGCACGGGCCGCCGCCTGAGGGAAGGACTGAGCTGATGTACACCGTGGGACCCATCACGATCGGCGGTACCGGGGCCGGACTCGCCACAGCCACCCTGGCCGCCACCGGGGTCAACTCCCTGTCCATCGGCATGGGCGGCGCGATCCTGCTGATCACCGGCGCGGTGCTGGTGCGGGCCGGGTCGATGAAGCGGCGGCGGGACAAGTGATCAGCGTCGTCTCCGGCGTGGTCATCGCCATCGGGCTGTGCTACTTCCTGCTGGCGATGGTGCTGGGCATGCGCTACGCCCGCGTGCAGCGCCGCGAGCACGAGCGCACCCGGCGTGCGGGCGTCGTGCCGCACGCCCCGCGCATGGAGCTGTACTTCCTGGTGCCCTGCCTGAACGAGGAGCGGGTCATCGGGGACACCGTGCGCACCCTGCTGCGCGAGGCCCCCGGCTCACGGGTCGTGGTGATCGACGACGGCTCCGACGACGACACGGTCGGCCAGGCCCGTGCCGCGGGCGGCGGGCAGATGCTGCTGGTGCGCCGGATCCTGCCCGACGCGCGCAAGGGCAAGGGAGCCGCGCTCAACCACGCGTACCGGCACGTGATGGCCGATGTGCGCAAGCGCGGGCTGGACCCGGAGAAGGTGCTGGTGTGCGTGATGGATGCGGACGGGCGCGTCTCGGCAGGCGCGATCCCGCACGTGCTGCGGTTGTTCAGTGACTCGACGGTCGGCGGTGCGCAACTCGCCGTGCGCATCCGCAACCGCGACTCGTTCATCACCCGCATGCAGGACGTGGAGTTCTGGTCGGTGGCCGCCATCGCCCAGTACGGCCGGTCCTACACCCGCTCGGTCAGCCTCGGCGGCAACGCCCAGTTCACCCGGCTGTCCGCGCTGATCGACCTGGGCCGCGACCCGTGGTCCAGCTCGCTCACCGAGGACCTGGACCTCGCGCTGTGCCTGATGGCAAAGGGCTGGGCGCTGGTCACCACCCCGCACGCCTGGGTGGAGCAGGAGGCCGTGGACACCTGGCGGCGGCTGATCCGCCAGCGGACCCGGTGGTACCAGGGCCACATGATGTGCATCAACCGGCTGCCCGCGGTGTGGCGCTCCACCAAGCTCTCGCACATCGCCGCGCTGGAGGCCTCCCTGTACGTGCTGATGCCCTGGGTCACCGTGCTGCCCTGGTCACTGATCTTCCACTACACCCTGTTGCAGACCGTTTTCGTGTGGAGCTATGTGGGGACCGACCAGTTCCTGGGCTCCTCCGGGCTGTCCCGCGTGCTGTTCGTGCTCGTCTGGTACCTGCTGTCCTTCCTGCCGCACATCGTGGCCGGGTACGCCTACTCGCGGCGCGACTCCGGCACGAGCCGGTTCAAGGCCGTGCTGTACGGACACGCCCTGGTGGCCTCGGGCTACGTGACGATCGCCGCCGCGTGGAGCGCCCTCGGCAAGATCATCGAGGGCTACTCGGGCTGGGCCAAGACAACGCGCAGCGCGGTGCCGGCCCCCGCCCGCTCGGAGGCGGCATGATCGGACTGCTGATCGCGCTGGCCGCCGTGCTCTTCGGCGCCGCGCTGCTGGCCGCCTGCTTCGGCCTGCGCAGGCGTTCCGACGTGGTCACGGCCGTGCTGGTGTTGTTCTTCCTGGCACTGGCCACGCTCGGCAAGCTGCTCGGCCTGCTCGGCGGCCTGCGCTCCGAGCCGATGTTGTTGGCAGCACTGGGTTTCTGCGTCGCCGCCGCGATCGTCGCGCTGTTCGTGCCGATGGCCAACCGCGGGTTCATGGCCACGCTGCGGCTGTTCGCCCCGCCCTACCCCAACGCGCTGCACGCCCCGCTGGTGTGGATCGCCGCCCTGGGCGCCATGCTCGCGCTGGGCTACCGGTTGTTCGTCGCGGTCCGGTTGCCGCCCAAGGACTACGACTCGATCTTCTACCACCTGGTGAGCGTGTCCCAGTGGGTGCGCACCGGCTCGCTGTCCCGCCCGTTCCTGGACCTGGCGGGCACCAACCCCTACACCGTGATCTGGGCCGACTCGTACCCCAAGGACGCCGAGCTGATCTCCACCTGGAGCGCGGTGTTCCGGGGTGACCTCCAGTACACGCAGGTCACCCAGCTGGCCTTCGCCGTGCTGCTCGGCTTCGCCGGGTACGGGCTGGGCCGCAGACTCGGCGCCAGCGCCGCCTGGTCGGTGCTGGCCGCCTGCACCGTGATCACCATCCCGGCCGCCCTGCTCCAGTTGGACACCAACTACGTGGACGTGGCGATGTGCGCCGCCGTCGTGGCCGGTGCCCAGTTCGCCGTTGCCGCACTAGGTATTGGTGGCGGTGACCGTCCACTGTGCACCGGAACCGGCAACTACGCGCTGCTGTCCGGCCTGAGCTTCGGCCTGGCCGCGGGCATCAAGGCCACCGGGGCCGCCTTCGGCGGGGTCACCCTGCTGGTCGTCCTGGTCTTCGCCATGCTGCACGTCCGCTGGCACAACCTGCGCCAGCGCCCCGGCGAGGGCATCGGCCTGGACCGCTGCGCCTCACGCCGCGCCACCCGCCTCGCCCTGGCGATGGCCGTGCCGCTGCTGCTGTTTGGCTCCTTCTGGTACCTGCGCACCTGGTGGCACTGGGGATCCCCGTTGTGGCCCATGGCCTTCGGCCCGATGCCCGGCCCGATCGACCCGACCTACTTCTACCAGACGGTGAACCTGCCCGAGGCCTGGCAGACCGACCCGGCCCCGCTGGCCGCCGTCAAGATGTGGGGCTCGGCCGTCACCGCACCCTTCCAGCCCTGGAACCTGCTCTACCAGCAAGGCGGGCTCGGCGTGGTGTGGCTGTTCCTGGCCCTGCCCGCGCTGCTGTGGCTCTACGCGAGGCCGAGCAGGCACCGTGACGCCGCAGTCGGCCTGCTGCCGTTGGTCCTCGCCTCGTTCGTGGCCGGTTCCTACGTCGTGCCACGTTTTTCGCTGCCACTGGCCGTCGCGGGCACCGTCGCACTCGCCGTGCTGGCCACCTCGCTGCGTGCCCCCGCCTTCTCGGACAGCGCACGTCACCGGCTGCGCCAGGAGCCCAAGCTCTCGGCGAAGGCCAAGTCCGCACTGGCCTCCGTGCTCGCCGGCCTCGCCGTGCTGGGGCTGACCTTCAACGCCTCGTGGGCCACCACGGCGGGCAACTGGGACGTCACGCCCGGAAAGCGCTCCGCGGGCGACGTGATCACCGCCGCGGTCGCCCCGGCCGAGCAGCGCCAGAAGATCTCCTACTGGGAGCAGTCCCAGCGGCTACAGGACAAACTCGTCGGCCACGCGCCCGTTGCGTTCCTGGAGAACGCCCCGCTCTGGCAGACCCTGACCACCACCGGCCTGGACATGCGGCGCGCGCTCTCCGTACTGCCCGCGGTGTCCAGTGTGGACCAACTGGCCAAGTCACTGCACGAGCGCGGACTGCGCTACGTGTACCTGTCCCAGGACTCCCCGGACCTGGTGTCGCAGCTGAAGTCGCCGACCGGCGGGCAGCGGTTCCGCCCCGTCTCCGACATCGACCGCGGCCAGGTCTACGAGCTGATCGATCCCCGAGGTGACCAGTCATGACCAGCGCTGTGCCCCAGCAGCTCGCCCCCGTCCAGCCACTGGCGGGCCGGGTCGCCCCGCCCCGCGTGCTCGTGGTGGGCCGCGCCCCGCTGACCGCCGAGGGCATCGCCCGCGTGCTCGAACGCGCCACCGGCGTGGTCCTCGCCGGGGTCACCTGCTCCATGTCCGTGGCGGTCAACATGATCGCCATGCGACACCCCAGCATGGTGGTGCTCGACGAGCAGATCGACCCCAGCCTGTGCTCGGTGACCCGGTTCGCGTCCCGGCACGGGGTCGGCGTCGTGCTCGTGCTCGGGCCCAGCGGCCCGCCCACCGTGCGCGCCTCGCTGGGCAGGCGGGCCGGGGCCAACGCCGTGGTCTCCAGCACCGTCGCGCCCGCCGAACTGCTCGACGCCATCCGGCACACCGCCGCTGGCCGGCCGTTCGTGACGCCCGAGCTGCGCACCGGGAGGCCCGTGCGGCTCGCCGGGCTCGGTGGACCGGGCGGCGCCCTGTCCCCGCGCGAGTCCGAGGTGCTGCACCTGATCGCCGAGGGCATGGACAACCACGGCATCGCCGCCGCGCTCGGCGTCTCGCTGGAGACCGTGCGGACCCACGTCAAGAACACCGCCCGCAAGCTCGGCGCCCGCGACCGCTCCCAGGTCGTGGCCATGGCCTACAAGTCCGGCTTCGTCGACCGCTTCACCCGGTGAGCGCCCTGGTGCCATGAAAGTGCCGTTCGAGGCATCTAACGCCACGAACGGCACTTTCATGGCGCGGGTCACTCGGCGGTGATCGGGTCCTTGCGGAAGCGGCGGTAGAGGCCGAAGCCGACCAGTCCGGCGAGGGCGGCGCCACCGGCGCTCATGGCTACGCCGTCACCGAGCGGCACCGGGGGCTTGGGCACGTTGGGGCCGCAGGTGGTCTTGGCGAACTCCAGGGAGACGCCCTTCTCACCGAGCACGTTGACCGACAGGGCGGTGACGGTGATGACCCCCTCCTTCTCGGTCTGCTTGTTGATCAGGACCTCGCCCAGCCCACCAGGCAGTTGCACTCCGGTCTGCTTGCCGGGCCGCACCTCGACGGGCACGTCGACCAGCGGGGCACCGGGCAGCAGCGCCACCCTGACGTGCACACTGGCCAGGTTGAAGGTGCCCTTGAGGTCACCGCCGTCAGCGGTGCAGCCCACGTCGAGCGAGGCCTCGGTGATCTCCACGCGGGGGCCGCCCGGGATGCCCACGGTCAGCTTGGCGTCGGCGTAGTTCACGTCCGCCTTCGAGTACCCCTTGGCGGTGTCCCCGCTGGCCGCCGCGCCAAGGCCGACCAGGTCCAGCCGGGCGATACCCAGGTCGACGGTGGGCTGGGTGATCTTGCCGCCCGGCGGGTACTCCACCTGCACGGGGCTGATCGCGGTGCCCAGCACGGAGCCGCGGATCACCTCCGCCTTGGCGTAGGCCTTGCCGGTCTCCTCGGCGAACGCGGGGGCGGCTCCGACCACCAGCCCGAGCCCGGCCACCCCGGCCGCGGCCAGCGCCCTGCGCGCAATCCTTGATCGCACTCCGATCTCCTTCCTCACCTGGGGAGCCCGCCGCGACGCGAGGGGCACGGCAGCAACCCTCGGTGGCGCGAACGTGTTGTGGGAAGCCAGGAAGGGGACAACACCCCAGCACGGTGAGCGGTGCTCACCCAGCGGGGGGAGTCGCGGGAATTTCCCGTTGTGGCGGCGTAATGGCGGGCGCCCAGCCTCATCTACGCCGCATCGAACAGTACTGGCACTGGAAGGGGTTGGCCATGGTCGACCGGGATCCCGTTGTCGTCGTGCACACCGCGATCGCGGACGCGCTGGGCCTGGAGCCCGAGGAGGTCAGCGGTCCCGCCACGCTGATCAACGACCTCGGCGCCGAGTCCATCGACCTGCTGGACATCCTGTTCCGGCTGGAGCGCGGCCTCCAGGTCAAGATCGAGGCCGCCGAGCTCGCCGAGTACGTGCAGGGCGGCATCCCGGACGAGGAGTTCGGCGACGAGAGCGAGATCGTCACGGCGGCGGGGCTGGCGCAGCTCAAGCTGGTGATGCCGCAGATCGACACGGCCGCGCTGGTGGGCAGGCTCAAGGCCGACCAGGTGATGGGCCTGTTCACCGTGGACAACCTCGTGCGACTCGTGCTGGCCAGGCTCTCGGCCGAGGTGGTGCGGTGAACTTCCACCTGGTCGACCGGATCGACCTGATCGAGCCGAGGCGGCGGGTGCTCGCGTGCAAGCTCACCTCGTTCGCCGAGCAGTACTGGCGCGACGACGGCCGCGGCGTGGAGATGCCGCCCGCGCTGGTCCTGGAGGCCCTGTGCCAGGCGGGGAACTGGCTGGTGCTGGCCTCCACCGGGCTGTCCCGCAGCGCGGCGCTGCTGTCGGTGGACCGCACCAGGTTCGGCGCTCCGGTGCGGCCCGGCGACGTCCTGGTGCTGGACGGGGTAGTCGAGTCCTTCGGCGCCGACACCGCCGCCATCTCCGGCACGGTCCGGGTGGACGGCCAGGAGGTGCTGGCCGCCGACACGATCCTGTGCGCGCTGATCCCCAGCGAGGAGTTGGACGATCCGGCCGCGCTGGGGTGCCGCCTCGAAGCGCTGACCGGTGGTGCCCGGTGAGGCGCGTGGCGATCACCGGCGTGGGCGCGGTCACCCCGCTGGGGCTGACGGCGGAGTCCACTTGGGACGGACTGCGGGCGGGCCGGTGCGGGATCACCGGGTTGGACACGTTCGACGCGCGGACCTTCCCGGTGCGGATCGCCGGTCAGGTAAGAGGATTCGACCCGGAGTCGGCGATCCCCGCCGACCACTCGCGGCGGCACCTTTCGCGTGCCGCCCAGTTCGGGGTCGCCGCGGCGTACCAGGCCCTGGACGACGCTGGCGCCGACTGGTGGCTGGTGCCGCCGCACCGGCGAGGTGCCGCGGTCGGTGCGACGGTGGGGCGGCCGGAGTTGCAGGACCTGGTCGACATGTCGCACCGGCTGGCCACCGCTGGGGAGTTGCCGAGGCAGGCGCCAGGCGAGGTGTTGCGCAGGGAACAGAACCTTGGCGTGCGCTCCATCGCGCTCGCTGGGGACTGCCGTGGGCCGGTGCTCAGTCTCAGCACGGCTTGCGCAGGTGCCGGGCACGCCATCGGCGAGGCATATCGGTCCATTCAGGACGGTGACTGCGACCTGGCGCTGGCGGGCGGGTTCGACGCGCTCACCACGTGGATGGACGTACTGGGCTTCACCCTGCTCGGGGCGCTGAGCCCGGACGGGTGCCGACCGTTCGACGCGACCCGCTCGGGCTTCGTGCTCGGTGAGGGCGCGGTGCTCGTCGTGCTGGAGGAATGGGACACCGCCCAGGACCGTGGCGCACGTGTGCACGGCGAACTCGTCGGCTACGGCAGCTCGCTCAACGCGTACCGGCTCACCGACTCCCCGCCGGACGGCGGCGGTGCGATCAGTGCGATGAGCAGCGTGCTGGCCGAGGCCGGGCTCGCCCCGTCGGAGATCGACTACATCGCGGCGCACGGCACCGGGACGCGGGGTAACGACCTGAGCGAAACCGTTGCCATCAAGCAGGTGTTCGGCCGGACGCGGGTGCCGGTCAGCTCGCCGAAGTCGATGACCGGGCACCTCACCTCGGCGGCTGCCGGGGTCAACCTGTTGGCTGCGCTGGGCGCGATCCGGACTGGGATGCTGCCGCCGACGATCAACCTGCACACCCCGGACCCGCGCCTGGACCTGGACCACGTGCCGCTGCGCGCAAGGCCGCACCCGGTGCGAGCCGCGCTGGTCAACGCCTTCGCCTTCGGTGGCAGCAACGCGTGCCTGGCCGTGCGGCGGGCCGCATGACCCCGGTGGACAAGGTGATCGCGCTGGACCCCGGGGAGCACGCCATGGCCGTGCGCAACGTGGCGTCCACATTGGACGTGTTCCGCTCGCACTTCCCGCGCCGCCCCGTCCTGCCCGGGGTGCTGATCCTGGACGACATGGTGGCCGTGGCCAGGCTGGCGCTCGGCGAGGTGGACGGCCGGTGGACGCTGGTGCGGGCGGATCGCCTGCGCTACCGGCACTTCGTGCGACCGGGGCAGGCCATGGGCATCCGGGTGGACGTGGTCGGCATCGCCGGGGACACGGCTACCTGCCGCGCCGCGGTGTCGGTCGGCGACCGGGTGGTCACGACGGCGGACGCGCTCGTCCTGCGCCGGGAGGTGCGATGAGAGCCGTTGCGGTGACGGGGATCGGGCTGCTGACCCCGCTGGGCCTTGGCACCGCCGAGACCTGGAAGCGGCTGCTGGCCGGTGACTCGGCGATCGGCCCGATCCGCTCGTACGACCCGAGCCCGTTCCACTGCCAGCTCGGAGCGGAGATCGCCGAGTTCGATCCGGAGCGGTTCGCCAGTCCTCGCCTGCTGCGCACGACCACCCGCAACGACCAGTTGGCCATCGCCGGTGCGGTGCTGGCCGTCGAGGATTCCGGTGTCGACACCACTGCGGTCGACCTCGATCGGTTCGCGGTGTTCGTGGGCGGTGCGAAGGAGATCTCGCGGCCCGAGGACCTGATGACCGCCAGCCTGTCGGCACGGCGCGAGGACGGCACGGCCGACCACGGACTGCTCGGACGCAACGCGCGCTCGGCCTTCTCGCCGAGGTTCTACCTCGAAGGGCTCCAGTCGGCCTCGCTGTTCTACCTGTCCTCGATCTTCGGAGCGCGCGGGCCAAGCACGTACTTCCACGGCACGGCCGACGCCAGCGCGTGGGCGGTCGCCCGCGCGTACCGGTCCATCGCGCGCGGTGAGTCCGACCTGGCGATCGCCGGTGGCGCCGACGACGCCGTGTCCTGGTGGTCAATGTCCAAGATGGACGGTCTCGGCCTGCTCGCCTCGAACGGCGAGTTCCGTCCGTACGACGTGCGGCGCAGCGGGACCGTACTGGGGGAAGGTGCGGCGTTCCTCGTGCTGGAGTCCGAGGAGTCGGCCCGGCGGCGAGGCGCACACGTCTACGCCACGGTGCGGGCGGCCAGCACGACCTTCGACCCGCACGGGTTGGCCACCCCCGACCCGACTGGCGCCCCGTTGGCCGACGCCCTGCGCCGCGTGGCGGATCCGTCCGAAGTGGACTACGTGGCCACGCACGGCTCGGGCACGCCGCTCGGCGACGTCAGCGAGGCGCGGGCGCTGCGCGAGGTTTTCGGCGAAACGGGGTACTGCGCCAGCAGCGTCAAGCCCGCTACCGGTCACCTCACGGCCGCAGCCGGTGCGCTGAACGCGGCGGTGTGCGCGCTGGCGGTCGACGCCTCGGCGGTGCCGCCGCTGCTCAACCTGGAGCGTGTCGACGTGGACTGCGCCGCGCCATGGGTCCTCGGCCAGGCAAGGGAGTTGCGGGTGCGCACGGCGGTCGCACTCGCGCGCGGCCTGCTGGGGCAGCAGGTCGCCGTCGTACTCGGTCGGGCAGCACAGAGGAGCAGGACATGACGATCGCCGTGGTGGGCACCGGGGCCGTGACGGCACTCGGCCCCAGCGCCCAGGATCTGTGGCAGGGCGCGCGCTCCGGGCGCGTGGCCATCGGCCCGGTCCGCGGGCTGCCCATGCAGGAGTACCGCACGCGGGTCGCGGGTGAGGTGGCCGAGATCCCGTTCAGCGGCACAGGATGTCGCGACCGCGCACTGGAACTGGCCATCGCGGCGGCGCACGAGGCGCTCGGTGAGCTGCCTCGGTCCGTCCCGCCCGAGCGCTGCGGCGTCGTGCTGGGGACCTGCAACGCCGGGGTGATCAGCGCCTGGCAGTGGCTCAAGGCCACGGTGTCCAGCGAGCACGTGGACCCGCGTCTGGTGGCGGGCAGCACCCCACAGGCGCTCGCCGAGGCGCTCGCGGTCCACTTCGGCTTCCAGGGCCCGGTGCTCGCCGTGAACACCGCCTGCGCCTCGGGCACCAACGCGATCGGCCTCGCCGCCGACCTGATTCGCCTGGGGCGGGCCGACTTCGTGCTCGCCGGTGGCACGGACGGGCTGTCCGAGGTGGCGTTCGCCGGGTTCGACGCGCTCGGCTCGCTCTCCGAACAGGCCGCCGCCCCGTACTGCGGCAGCAGGTCCGGCCTGTCCCTTGGCGAGGGCAGCGGCATGGTGGCCCTGGCCAGTCCCGTGCTGGCCCAGGACGCCAGATGGCCGGTGCTCGCCGAGGTGCTGGCCTACGGGCTGTCCGCCGACGGCTACCACGTGACGGCGCCGCGTCCGGACGGATCCGTTGCCGCACAAGCGATGCGTTCCGCCCTCGCCCGAGCGGGCGCCCGCACCTCGAAGGTGGGGTACGTCAACGGGCACGGCACGGGCACCGGCAGGAACGACAGCGCCGAGACCAAGGCGATCCGGCTGGCGTTCGGCGCCCACGCGGACCAGTTGCTGGTGAGTAGCACCAAGTCGGTGATCGGCCACCTGCTCGGCGCGGCCGGGGCGGTGGAGGCGATCGTCACCGTGCGGGCACTGGCCGAGGGCGTGGCCCCGCCGACCGCGGGCTACACCCGGCACGACCCGGACTGCGACCTGGACTACGTCGCCGGTGACGCGCGGCGGTTCGAGGCCGACCTCGCCGTGTCGAACAGCTTTGCCTTCGCTGGCGCCAATGCCTCGGTCGTGCTGGCGAAGCCGGGCAGTTGGCGGGTCCCCGAACCCACAGCCGACCGCGTGGTGATCACCGGCATGTCGGTGATCACGCCTGCTGGCAACGAGATCGAGTCCGCGTGGCAGGCGCTGCGCCGCGGAGTTCCCGTCCGGTGCGGGGTGCGGGTCGACCCCGATCCGCACCTGGACCGCCGTGCACGCCGCAGGATGGACCGGCTCGCCGTGTTCAGCGTGATCACCGCGGCCAGGGCCCTCGCCAGTGCGGGGATCACTGACCCGGAGTCCGCCGGGATCGTGTTCGGCACCGGCAACGGGCCCATGGAGGCCATGGCGGACTTCGCCCTGCCGCTGCTCGCCGAGGGCCGGTCCGCCGCGAACCCCGGCGTGTTCCCCAACACCGTCTACAACCAGGCCGCCGGGCAGGTCGCCAAGCACCTGGGCCTGCGCGGGCCGACCAGTACCCTGTCGGTCGGTCACGCCACAGGCGCCGCGGCGATCAGCTACGCCGCCGACCTGGTGGCGACCGGCCACAGCGACACGCTGCTCGTCACCGTCACCGACACGGTGTCCGCCGAGGTCGTGCAGGCCTACGCGGACAACGGTCTGCCGCCGACCTGCCTGCTCGCGGAGGGCAGCGTCACACTGGTTCTGGAGCGACGATCCACGGCGCTGGCCCGCGGTGCCACGGTCCTGGCGGAACTGCTCGGGTCCGGCACGGCCTTCGACGGCAGGCCGAGGCGTCCCTGGGACCCGCGCGGTACCGGTCTGGAGCGGGCCATGCACAACGCCATGGCCGACGGGGACAGCAAGCCGGAGGAGATCGACACCTTGTGGCTCAACGCCTGCGGGCTGGCGTGGGCGGACCGCGCCGAGCAGCGGGCGGTGCACCGCGTGTTCACCGAGCAGCCCACCACGTACGAGCCGAAGCGCGTGCTCGGTGAGCCAGCAGGGGTCGGCGGGGCGCTGAGCACGGCGCTGGCCGTGCACGGGTTGGCGGGCGGGACCGCGCTGGTGAACAGCTCCTCACTGGGTGGGACCCACGTGAGCCTGCTGCTGGGAGCGGACCGATGACCGCGCTGGCGGGCCAGGTCGCGCTGGTCACGGGCGGCTCGCGGGGCATCGGCGCGGCCGTGTGCCGGGCGCTGGCCGCCGACGGGGCCGCGGTGGCCGTCAACTACCGAACGTCCGAAGTGGACGCTCACAAGGTCGTCGACGAGATCGTGGCGGAGGGCGGCCGGGCGCTGGCCTTCGGCGCGGACGTGGCCGACGCCGAGGCGGTGCGGGCCATGACCCGCCGCGTGCTGGACGAGCTCGGCGGACTGGACGTGCTGGTCAATAACGCCGGTGTGGCAAGGGACGGCCTGCTGCACACGATGGCCCCGGAGGACTGGATCCCGGTGATGCACACCAACTTCGGCGGGGTCTTCAACTGCACCACCAGCGTGCTGCCGCACTTCATGGCCAAGGGCTCCGGCGTGATCGTCAACGTGTCCTCGGTGCTGGGGGAGCGGGGCTGGGTCGGCACGGCCAACTACGCCGCGTCCAAGGGAGCGATCAACGCCTTCACCCTCAGCTGCGCCGTGGAGCACGCCCGGTTCGGGGTGCGGGTCAACGCGGTGCTGCCGGGCTTCACGCCCACCGACCTGGTCGGTGATCTCGCCGGGGGTGAGGCCGCGCGGGGGATCCGGCGCCAGGTCCCGATGCGGGCACTGGCCGGGGTCGAGCAGGTGGCCAAGGCCGTGCGCTTCCTCAGCGGCCCCGAGTCGGACTACCTGACCGGCGCGCTCGTGCCGGTGGACGGCGGCGCCACGGCCGCGCTGGGCCTGGGCAGGCCGCGGTGACCGACTACGACGCCGTGGTGGTCGGTAGCGGGCTCGGCGGCTTGACGGCAGCAGCTTTCCTTGCCAGGGCGGGACTTCAGGTGCTGGTGGTGGAGCAGGGCGACGGCCCCGGCGGGTACGCGCACGCCTTCACCCGCGAGGGCCGGTACTTCGACCCGGCGATCCACGTGGTGCCGGGCGCCAACGAGGGCGGCACGATCGACACCGTGCTGCGGCACCTGGACGTGCGGGACCGTTGCCAGTTCGTGGAATCCGACCTGCTGTACCGGGCGGTGGTCGGCACGCACCGGTTGGACGCGCCGTTCGGAGCTGAGGCGTTCATCGAGTCGCATGTGCGGGCCTTTCCCCACCAGGCGACGGGAATCCGCGAGTTCTTCCGGCTCTGCGAACGGTTTCTGGCCGAGGCGCACCAGGTCCCGCTCAAGCTCTCGCTGCGTGAACTCGGTGAGGCGGTGGAACGGTTCCCGGTGCTGTTCGCGCACCGTTCGGCCACACTGGCACAGGTCGTCAACCGGTACATCACCGACCCGGCCTGCGCCGCCGTGTGCACCGCGAGTTGGCCGTACATGGGATTGCCGCCCTCGCTGCTGTCCTTCGAACTGTTCGCCCGCTTCCTGTTCACCCAGATGCACGGTCTGTACCACTGCGTCGGCGGCTTCCAGCGACTGGTCGACGCGTTCACCGCGGCGATCACTCGCGACGGCGGCAAGCTCGTCTACGGCAAGGCGGTGCAACGGGTTCTGCTCGAACAGGAACGGGTCGCCGGTGTCGTGCTCGATGGCGGTGAGGTCGTTCGCGCGCCGGTCGTCGTGTCCAATGCGGACGCTCGGCAGACCTTCCGGCACATGGTGGGCCTGGAACACCTGCCCACGCGGTTCGTGCGCCGACTGAACTCGCTGCAACCCTCCCTGTCGATGTTCGTGCTCTACCTGGCCACCACCAACGACTTGACCGGTGGCACACACGAGACCTTCGTCTTCGACAGCACCGACCACGACAGCACCTTCCGCGCCTTCGAACGCGGCCAGGCCCCGGCCACCGTCGTGGCCGCCCCGACCCTGCTCGATCCTTCCCTTGCCCCGCAAGGCGAACACCTGATCACTTCGACCGCGCTGGCGCCCTTCGAACCGGGCACGCCGTGGCCGCAACTGCGCCCCGTGCTGACCGAGCGGTACCTGGACCTGGTGGAGCGGGTCTACCCGGGAACCCGCGAGGGGCTGACCTTCGTGTCCAGCTCGACCCCGCTGACCTTGCGGCGGTACACCGGCAACGACCGCGGGGCCGCGTACGGCTGGGAGAACACGCCCAAGCAGGCCGGGAGCAAGAGGTTGAGCTACCAGACGCCGATCCCCGGACTCTACCTGGCCGGGCACTGGGCGCAGGCGGCCAGCGCGCTGCGCGTGATCGTCTCCGGCGGGCACGCCGCGCAACAGGTGCTGCGTGACGCCGGGCGGACCGAGTGTGGACCCGAGTTGTGAGAGGACACGACATGCAGGACCTGGGCCAGCGGGCTCGGTGGATCACCGACCAGCTGTTCAACCTCGGCAACCTCGATGCGGCGCGGACCTGTGCGCCGGACTTCCTCGGGCACCTGCCGGACTATCCCGACGCCCACGGCCCGGACGGGCTCGCCGAATTCGTGCGCGGGCTGCGCACCTCGTTCCCGGACTTCGGGCACAAGGTGCACGTCAGCGTCTGGGAGGGCGACCAGGTCTTCCTGCGCTCCAGCCTGACCGGCACCCAGCGCGGCGAGTTCCTCGGCATACCGCCGACCAACCTGCCCGTGCTGATGTCGGAGATGCTCTGGCTGCGCTTCGACGCCGACGGGCGGCTCGCCGAGCTGTGGCGGGAGACCAACCCGGTGGCCGCCCTGGACCAGATCGGCGTGGTGCCGCCGGACGGGGTGGGCCCGGCGGGCCGGTTCGGGCACACCCTGAAGACCGTGGCCAGGCTGGCGGCACTGACCGCTCGGCAACAGCTCGCACAGCGGAGGTCGGCATGAGCCAGGAGCAGTTCTTCCGGGAGCGGGTGATCGAGTTCGTGAACCGCTCGTGGAGCGTGGCCGATCCTGCCGCGCTGGACACGCTGGGGGAGCTGGTGGCACCCGGCGTGCGGTTCACCATCGGCAGCCGGGCGGAGGTGAGCACGCTGGCGCAGTTCCAGGCCCTGGTGCGGCAGATCAAGGTTGGGCAGCCGGACCTGGACTACCGGATGGTGGACATGGTGGTGCAGGGCAACCTGATCGCGTACCGGCTGATCGTCACCGGCACGCACCTTGGCATGTTCGCGGGGGTCTACCCGCCCACCGGCAGGAGGCTCACGCTCAGCGCGATGGTGCAGGTCCGCCTGGACGAGCAGGGGTGCCTGGTCGAGGCGTGGCAGGAGGGCGACTTCCTCGGCGTCCTGGCACAGGTCGGCGCCATCCCGCCCACCGGGACCGGACCGCTGGGCCAGGTGCTGCACTCGGCGCGCACCTCCTGGCGCCTGGCCAGGGCGGGCCGGTGACCCGGCTCGCGCCCGGTCCGCGCGGGCTGCCGCTGCTCGGGTCGGGGCCTGACCTGGTCCGCGACCTGGTGGGCACCTTCACCCGCGGCTGGCGTGAGCACGGTGACGTGGTGCGGTTCCGAGTGCCGGGCAAGGAGCTGTTCCTGCTGGTGGACCCGGAGCACGTCAAGCACGTGCTCGCCGACAACCAGCCGATCTACCCCAAGGACCCGCAGTCGGTGGGCAAGTTCGAGGAGTTCGTGGGCCAGGGCCTGTTCACCTCCAACGGGGAGTTCCACTTCCGGCACCGCAGGCTGGCCCAACCGGCCTTCCAGGGCACGCGCATCGCCGGGTTCGCCCCGGACATGGTCGCCGCCGCCGAGGACCTGGTGCGGGACTGGCGGCCGCTGGCCTGGAAAGAGTCCACAGTGGACATCGTGCCGGAGATGATGCGACTCGCGCTGACCATCGTGATGCGCACCCTGTTCAGCACCGACGTGTCCGCGCAGGCCGGGCACATCGCCGCCGCCGTGCGCACCTGCAACGCCTACACGAACCTGCGCCTACAGCGGTTCGTGGAGCTGCCCCGGATCGGTCCGAGCCGCCGCCGCAGGGAGTTCGCCGCCGCCCGCGCCCGGCTCGACGAGTTCGTCTACGCCCTGGTGGCCCGGCGCCGCGCCCAGGGCACCGACTCCTCTCGGGACCTGCTCTCGCTCTACCTGGCCGCCCGCGACGAGCAGAGCGGCTACCGGATGAGTGACCGCCAGCTGCGCGACGAGGTCGTCACGATCTTCCTCGGCGGTTACGAGACGACCGCGCTGTCACTGGTGTGGACGTTCTGGCTGCTGGCCAGGCACCCCGATGTCGAGCGGCGGGTCCGCGCCGAGCTGGAGCACGTGCTGGGCGGCCACGAGCCGACGGCCGCCGACCTGCCCCGCCTGGAGTACCTGCGCGCGGTCTACGCCGAGGCACTGCGGCTCTACCCTCCTGTGTGGACGTTGTCCCGGACCCCGTTGCGGGAGGACGTGATCGGTGGCTACCGGGTGCCACGCGGCGCGCAGGTGTTCATCAGCCCGTACCTGGTGCACCGGCACCCTGGGCACTGGCCGGACGCCGAGCGCTTCGACCCGGACCGGTTCCTGGGCAAGCGGCCCGGCGGCTGGGCCTACCTGCCGTTCGCGCGCGGCCCACGCGTGTGCCCCGGCTCGTCCATCGCCTGGCTGGAGGGCCCGCTGGTGCTGGCCACGATCCTGCGCAGCTACCGGCTGACCGTGCCGCCGACGCATCAGGTCCGGCCCAGGTCCAACGTGTTCCTCTACCCCAGCGGAGGCATGCCCATGCGGATCGAGGAGGTCGAGCCGTGACCCTGCCACCCGGCCCACGTGGTCACTTCCTGCTCGGCTCGGCGCTGGGCTTCCGCCGCGACCCGCTGGGCACCTTCGAGCGGGCCTGGCGCGAGCACGGCCGCCTGGTCCGGTTCCGCGGTCCGGTCGAGGTCTACCTGGTCACCGACCCGGCACACCTGGAGCGGATCCTGGTGTCCAATGTGGACAACTACCCGCACCCCGCCGACTTCGACCGCAAGGTGGGGGCCTTCGTGGGCCGTTCGCTGGTCACGACGAACGGTACCGAGTGGGAGCGGCGCCGCGCTGCCGTGGAGCCCGCGTTCCGCCGTGAGCCGCTGCTGGGGTACGGGCAGGTCGTCACCGAGCGCAGCACCGCCATGCTGGACCGCTGGCAGGCCGCGCGCGGGCCGTTCGACCTCGGCGCGGAGATGCGCGTGCTCACCCTGGACGTGTTGGCGCGCAGCCTGTTCGACGCCGAGTGGTCGGAGCAGGCGCCCGAACTGGCCGAGGCCGTTCGCGTGGGCATGGAGTACCTCAACCAGGAGCTGATCTCCGTGCTGAGCCTGCCCGAGTGGCTGCCGACCCCGCGCAACCTGCGCCTGCGCAAGGCCCGTGCCCGCCTGGACCGTTCTGTGTACGCGCTGATCGCAGAGCGGCGCCGTACCGGAGGCAGCGACCTGCTGTCCATGCTGCTGTCCACTTCGGACAAAGAGGTTCGGGACCACGTGGTGTCGATGTTCGTGGCCGGTCACGTGACCGTGGCCGCCACACTCACCTGGGCGTTCACCGCGCTGTCGCGGGAAGTTGAGGTGGTGGAGCGGATCCGCGCTGAACTGTCCGAAGTGGTCGGTTCACGGCCGCCCACTGGCGCTGATCTTCCGCACCTGAGGTACCTGCGCATGGTGGTGCAGGAGGTGTTGCGGCTGTACCCACCGCTGTGGCAGGTGCCGCGCACGCCGGTCCGTGCCGACGAACTCGGCGGCCACCGCATCCCGGCCGGGTCGTTCCTGCTGTTGAACACGTACCTGGCGCACCGTGATCCGGAGTACTGGGAGCGACCCGAGCGCTTCGAGCCGGAGCGGTTCGAGCGCGGCCGGTCCGCGCGACGGCCGCGCTTCGCGTACCTGCCCTACCTCGGTGGCCCCCGGTCCTGTGTCGGGCTGGCCCTGGCGAACCTGGAGCTGACCTTGGTGCTTGCCGCTGTCCTGCAACGGTTCTCGGTGGACGTGCCCGGTCCGGTGCGGCCGAGCCCGGACCTGGTGCTGGAGCCCCGCGACGTGCTGGCCTCGGTCCGGTGAGGGCGCACGTCATCGGCACGGGCGCCCACCTGCCCGGTGAGCCGATCGAGACCGCGCTGATCGAGGAACTGGCCGGGCCGCTGCCCGCCGAGGTACTGGACGGCCTGTCCGTGGACCGGCGGCACTGGATGATCGACCCGCGCACCGGTGAACACCTGGACAGCAACTCCGGCATGGCACACCGGGCAGCGCTGCGTGCGCTGGAGTCGTGCGGGGTCGAACCCGGCGAGGTCGATCTGCTCGTACTGTCCACCGGAACGCCCGACTACCCGTTGCCGCAGGTGGTCAACCTCGTGCAGGAACGCCTCGGGCTGCGGCGCTGCGCCACACTGGAACTGCGCTCCGGCGGGGCGGGGGTGGTGCAGGGCATGGACATCGCACGGATGTACCTGGAGCGCGGCGTGCACCGGACCGCCCTGGTGATCGGCAGCGAGGCCATCTCGCCGGTACTCGCTCCGGTCTACCTGGGCACCGAGCCGGAACGGATCCGCATGCGCGACCGGATGCCGATTTACATGTTCGGTGACGGCGCCGGAGCTGTTGTGCTGCGCGCCAGCGAGGAGCCGGGCGGCGTGCTCGGCGCCGCCATGTCGGCGATCGGCGGGGACCGGCCGCCGGGCATCCAGTCGATCGGTGGCGGGACCCACGCGCCGCTCCGCGCGCAGCAGGCGGCTCGGCGCCTGGTGGAGTTGAAGGTCGACGTGGTCGGCGCTGGGCAGTTCACGCCCGCGATGGTGGTCGAGGCGATCTCCGAGACGTTGGCGAGCTGCGGTGTCGCCGTGGACGACGTGGACGCGTGTGTCCTACCTGAGGGCAACGTGGGCTGGCTGCTCGATTCGCTGCACGCGGCCGGGCTGGACACCCCGCAGTGGCAGGCCCTGGACGGCCGGATCGTGGACAGCCTGCGCACCATGGGCGCCGTCGGCAGCGCAGCGGTCCCACTGTTCCTGGACGAGGCCGTGCGGAGCGGGCGGATCAGTGCCGGGGACCGCGTCATGCTGGTGGGAATCGAAAGCACGAAGTGGATCTACGCGGGGCTGGTGTTTGACGCGAGGTGAGGGGGTGGGGGGTTCTTTGGCGAGGTGAGTTCCGGGCTGGGGTGGGCGAGTCCCGGTCTCCGGCAAGCGAGTCCCGGGCTGAGGGGCGTGAGTCCCGTGTGAGGTGGGTGAGTCCCGGTGTGTGGGGTGCGAGTCCCGGTGTGAGGAGGGCGAGTTCCGGCGTCTGGGGTGCGAGTCCCGGCGTGAGAGGCGTGAGGCCTGGTGAGGAGAGGGTGCGGCCTGGCTTCTGCCGAGTGTTGGCGTTTGCGGGGTGCACACGGGGTGTGTCGGGGTTGGGGGTGTGGGGTTGGTTTGGTGCGGGTCCCTCGCGGCGGCCGTAATCGGGGTAGTCGGGGCGTGGAGGACGCCCCGATTTCGCCAGCCAGCGTAAGGCCGCCGCTACCCGCACAAAACCAACCCCGGGTTGGTGAGGGGCGTGCGGGGGTTGGTGGAGGGCGGCACGCGGGGGTTGGTGGTGCGGCACGTGGGAGTTGCGGTGCGTGTCGGACGTTGAGGGGTGGTGTGTTGGACGTTGGGGTGCGGCGTGTTCGGCGTTGCGGTGCGGTGTGTTGGACGTTGTGGTGCGGCGTGTTCGGCGTTGAGGGGTGGTGTGTTGGACGCTGCGGGGTGGTGTGTCGGCGGCTGCGGTGCGGCGTGCTGGAGGTTCTGGGGCGGCGTGCTGGAGGTTCTGGGGTGATGTGTTGGACGTTGGGGTGCGGTGTGTTCGGCGTTGCGGGGTGGTGTAGCGGACGTTGGGGTGCGGCGTGTTCGGCGTTGCGGTGTGTTGGAGGTTGGGGTGCGGAGTGTCGGCGGCTGCGGGGCGGCGTGTCCCGCTGACCGGAGCGCGAGTCCCGTTCTGGGGTGGGTGAGTCCCGGTGTGAGGAGCGCGAGTCCCGTTCTCGGTGGGTGAGTCCCGGGCTGGGGAGGGCGAGTCCCGTTCTCCAGCAAGCGAGTCCCGGGCTGAGGGGCGTGAGTCACGGTGTCTGGAGCGTGAGTCCCGGTGTAGGAGGGCGAGCTCCGTTCTGGGATGGGTGAGTCCTGGGCCCCGGTGTGGGGTCTCGTCGACTGGCCAGGGTTGGGTTTGTGGTGCGGTCACCCACATGGGTAGGCATTGGCATGCAACGGTTTTGAGGTGGATTGGGGAGTAGAATTGTTGGTATGGCAGCGTTTGTGGACACCCCTAGCGTCACGGAGTTGTGGCGGTGGGGTGACGCGGAGCTGTTGGGGGCTATGCAGGAGGCGGAGGGTCGGCTTCGGCGGGAGTACGCGGGGTTGCTCGCGATGATCGCGGAGGCGGACGCGCGGGGTGTGGCGGAGCGGGTGGGGTATCCGAGCCTGAGTGAACTGTTGCGGAGCGTTCTGCTTGTGAGTAAGCGGGAGGCGAAGCAGAGGATTGTGCATGCGGGTGTTCCGGTGCCGGTTCCACTTGAGCCGGAGCAGTTGTCGGTGATCGACCGGGTGCTGCGGGAGTTGCCGCCACGCGTGGATCAGACCGAGCGCGGGCACGCCGTGGAGGTCCTGGCAGCAGCGGCCCAGTCGCTGGACGCCTCCAACCTGGTGCCGCTGGGCCGGGAGATCGTCAACCGGCTGGACCCCGACGGGGCGCTACCGGGTGAGGACGAACTCGCCCATCCCCGACGCGAGTTCCGGTACGACACACGGCGGGACGGGTCAGTACGGTTCCAGGGGTGCTTGGACGCGGAGACCGGCGCACTGCTGGGGGCAGTCCTCAGCCCGCTGGCGAAACCACACAACGCCCACGACACTCGCAGCCTCACGGAACGGCAAGGGGATGCGTTCGCGGAACTGCTGGAGACTAGCACTACGCCGACGGAGGGCGGGGAACGGCCCCACATCGCGGTGACCGTGCCGTACGAGACCCTGCGAACAGGGCTCGGCACCACCGAACTCGCCCCATCGGCGATCCGCCGACTGGCCTGTGATGCGAAGGTGATCCCAGTGGTACTGGGTAGCAACTCCGAACCGCTCGACATCGGGCGGATCAGCTACACCGTGCCGCCCCACCTCCGACGAGCACTGATCGTCAGGGACCAGCACTGCGCATTCCCGGGGTGCAGGCGGCGGCCGAGCACTTGCCACGCACACCACATCGTCCACTGGGCGAATGGTGGAGCGACCGCACTGTCCAATCTGGTGCTGTTGTGCGGGATGCACCACAGGCTCGTCCACCACAGTGCCTGGACAATCCACCTGGTCAACGGCAGACCGGAGTTCACTCCGCCGAGCTGGCTCAGGCGAGGGCGGAGTCCCGGTTGGTGCTCCGACCAGAGCGCATGATCGCCACCTGCTGTGCAAGGCAGCGTGGGGCGCTGGTGGCTGCGGCGACCGCCGTTACAGTACGTGCCGCATCAGGAAGTGGACGCGGCACGTCAACGAACGGGCCTGGGCGCAGACCGCGGTGCGAGCGCTCGGACAGGGGGCCGGATGTCCCAGGTCAGGGGCCGGGTTCTTGATCACTGCCACGTCCGGCACGGCTCCCAAGCTGTGGTTATCGGTGGAACCCGTAACGCCAGGCGGTTCAAACCGATGCTGATCAATGCGTCAAATGAGGTGGTGACGTGGCGAGTACGTGGTTTCCATGGAGTCCGGGAGACCTCCCGACCAGGATTGATCTCATGGAAGCGGCGGTCGTAGCGCGAGAGAGGGAATGCGTGAAGTCACGTGTCACCTGCTTGTGGATCACTTCTCCGGACGGTAGGAAGTGGACCCACGAGCTGGCCGGGGGGCGCACGAGGATCGGCAGGGCCACCAGGGACGGGGCACCGGAAGTCGCACTGGAGCCCGACGAGCAACGCCTGGTCAGCAGGGTGCACTGCGTGCTGGACCACCGCGACGGCTGCTGGACGCTGACCGACAACGCCTCCGCGAACGGCACCCTGCTGCGCCGCAACGGGGAGGTGACGAGGGTGCTGGGCAGCGCCGAACTGCGGCACGGGGACTCCGTGCTGATCCTGGGCGACATCAGCGAGGACGGCAAGCCCGGCTACTGGAAGCTGAAGTTCGACGACCCGTTCCGCACCCAGGTCGCGCCCACGGACATGCCGCAGCCCACCGCCGAGGCCGCGCCGCACCTGACCTACGACTGGATCCAGTTCAAGGTCTTCCGGGTGACCGGGGCCGAGCGGGTCGAGGTCACGGGCCTGTCCCCGCAGGCGCACAAGCTGATCCGGTACATGGCCGAGCTGAGCAGGCTCAACAACGGCTCCGCCGTGGCCTGCCCGCACAACGAGCTGATCCAGATGATGTGGGGCAGACCCGAGGAGTGGCCGCCGGGACGCGCCTACGACGAGACCAACCTGCGCAACATCGTCAACGCCGCGCGCAAGCGGATCGAGCCGGACCCGGCCAACCCGGTGCTGCTGCAGACCGAGCGCAACATCGGCTACCGCTTGATCATCAGGGCATCGGGGGCGCCGTGACCGAGCTTGCGAGTCAACCACTGAGCACAGCGTTCGCCAGCGAGGTGCGGGGATGAGCCTGCTGGAGATCGGCCAGAAGATCAGTCGCAACTACACGGTGGAGCGTTTCCTGGGGCAGGGCGCCTTCGCCGAGGTCTACCGGGTCAAGCACCGCTACCTGGGCCGACAGGCGATGAAGGTGTTCAAGCGGATCGGCACCGTCGAGGAGATCGAGGCGATGCTTGGCGAGGCGATCCTGCTCTCCAAGATCGGCCACCCCAACATCGTGCGCGTGTTCGAGGCCGACACCGTGACCACCTCGGCGGGGCAGTGCGGGTTCTTCACCATGGAGTACGTGGCCGGCGGCAACCTGCACCGGTTCCTGACCTCGCACTACTCGGGTTTCGTTCCGGTGGAGGTGGCGGTGCGCATCCTCAGCCAGATCTGCGAGGGCCTGGCCGTGGCGCACTCGGAGGACCCGCCCATCATCCACCGCGACGTGACCCCGCAGAACGTGCTGATCGGTGACGACACCAAGGGGCTGCGCGCCAGGGTCAGCGACTTCGGGCTGGCCAAGCGCACCGACCCGCTGACCCTGCTGGCCAGCACCAAGGGCACGCTGGCGTTCAAGGCGCCGGAGTCCCTGCGGGACCTGCGCAGCGACTCCTGCGCGGGCGACGTGTGGGCCATCGGCACCATCGCCTACCTGGTGCTGACGGGCAAGCTGCCCTACGAGGGGGCCGACGGGCCCGCCTCGTTCTTCGGGGCGCCGTTCCTGACCAAGCCGCAGCGGCCGCAGGAGATCAACCCCGAGATCGACGACGGGCTGGCCGAGATCGTGCTGCACGCCCTGGAACCAGACCCGGCCAAGCGCACCCCGCACGCGGGTGCGATGGCCGACGAGTTCTCCCAGTGGCGGCTCCTGCGTGGGCGGACCAAGCAGTCCGAGCGGGTGCACACCTTCTCGCGGGCGCCCGACCCGCAGGTCGTGCCGCTGGACGAGGCGCGCGGCAGGCAACTGGTCGGGCAGGCGCTGGAACTGGGGCGCCAGGGCAGCACCCTCACCGAGGCGATCGCTCTGCTGGAGCAGGCGTTCCGCGCCTGGCCCGCGCTGCGTGCCGAACACGAGCGGCGGTTGTGGTTGTGGCGCAAGGGCATCGTGAGCTGAGCAGAGGAGCACGGGGGATACCGATGAATCCGACGGATTCCGCACTGGACGAAGCCCTGCGGCCACTGGCGGGCGTGAACCTGTACCGCGCCAACATCTTCCGGATCAGCGGCCTGCCGACCTCGGCCACCGCGGCGCAGGTCAACAGCAGGCGGCGGGAGGCCACCATGCTGGCCAAGCTGGGCACCGCCGCGCCCCCGCCGCGCGCGGGCGAGCTGCCGCTGCCGAGCCCGCCGGACGAGGAGGCGCTGCGGGCAGCCTTCGAGGCGCTGCGCGATCCGGTGACGAGATTCGTGCACGAGGTGCTGTGGCTGTGGGGCGGGGAGAAGGCGGCCGCGCACGACGAGGCGATCCGCGCGCACTGCACGGCGCTGGAGGAGGAACGGCCGGGGGAGCCCAGGTCGCCGGCCGAGCTGGAGCGGCTGGACCAGTTGTGGCGGCAGGCGTTGAAGGCATGGGCCTCGGTGCTCTACGCCGCGCGGACCTGGGACCGGCCCAGACAGCGGGTACGGGAGATCGACGACCCCCGGTTGACCATCGGCACGCTGCGCAGACTGGAGGCCAGGTTGCCGCTGCACGTGGTGACCACCCTGGTTGAGCTCGCGGCCAGGACGGCGGAACTGGACAGCGAGGACGCGGCGGACCGCTACCTGGAACTGCTCGACGACTCCCCGTTCGGCGAGGACCTGGTCGAGAAGGCCGTGCTGGCGGTGTCCCGTACCGCCGAGGAGCGGGTGTTCGCGGCCTGCACCGCGGCGGAGAACATGGTCGTCTCCTCCTCGGAAAGCGGGCTGACCGCCGCCCGCACGCTCATCGACCGGGCCACGCCGCAACTGCGCGTGGTCTCCGCACTGCTGGGGCCGGACAACCCGGCCACCTCGGCGGTGCACGACGCGGTGGCCGCCGGGATCAACCAGTGCGCCGTGGCCTACTGGAACGCCAAGGACCAGCCCCCCGGGGTGGTGGCACTGCTCCGCGAGGCGCAGGACCTCGCCAGGGAGAGCACCACCAGCGCGCAGATCAGCCGCAACCTGAACACGTGCGGCTCGGAGTTCGTGCTGGTGCAGGTGCTCGACCTGTGCAAGGCGAAGGACGTGGACGGTGCCGCGGACCGCCTGCGCGCCTGGCGCGAGCGCACCACGGACCCCGAGCTGGACGCGCACCTCGGCACGCTCCTGGACGACCCGTTCGCGCTGCGCGGCCCGATCCAGTCGGCCCCGTTCACCGGCAACGTCTTCGGCATCGGCGTGACGGCAGTGGGACAGCGGGCCCGTGCCGCCGACGGCAGCTACATCGCCACCTACTGCTTCACGATCATCTTCCTGCTCATCCCGATGGCCGCCTACCACCGCGACGCCCGGTACGTCTACGCCAAGGTGCCGCTGAGCCGGTTCGCGCGCTGGTGGCGGGTGGCGATGCTGGTGCTGCTGCCGACCCTGTTCGCGCTGGTCTTCCTGAGCGGCACCGCCGCGCTGTGGGTCGGCGCGCTGGCCGGGATCACCGCCGGGGTCGCGCTGCTGGCCAGGCAGAAGGTGTTGTCCGACTGGGTGGCCGAACGGTCCGCGATGGAAGAGGTGTGAACCCCGTGCTGACCAGTTTGCTCGAACGGGTGCGCCAGCGGCGCTTCCCACCCGAGTTCCGCATCGCGCAGGTGCTGGCGCCACTGCCGGTACCGCCGCAACCACCACCCGTGCCACGGCCCGAGCAGTCCGGGGACTTCTCCGACGCCGCACTGGCCGACCTGGCCACCAACCTGTGGCGCACGGTGCGCAAGATCGCGCCGGAGGGCCAGGAGGACCTGCCCCGCGCGCAGCGGCAGGCCGCACGCCACCTGCGCGCGATGAGCGAGGTGCTGGCCGAGTCCGGGGTCAGCGTGCAGGACCACGACGGACTGGCCTACGACCCCGGGCTGACCCTCGACGTGCTCGCGTACGAGGAACGGCCCGGGGTGACCAGGGAGGTCGTCGTGGAGACGATCCGCCCCTCCGTGTACCGCTCCGGCCGCACCATCCAGATCGGGCAAGTGATCGTCGCCCAACCCGAACGAGGGGGAGAGCAGTGAGCCGTCAGACCGTCGACTTCGGCATCGACCTGGGCACCACCACCAGCGCCATCGCGGTGAGCACCGGTGCGGGCGCGGAGGTGGTGCGGGATGCGGCCACGCAGCGGGACTTCACCCCCTCCGCGGTCTACGTCAGCAAGAACTCCAAGGTGTTCGTCGGGGACAAGGGCCGCGAGCGGGCCGAGTCCGACCCGGACAACGCCTGCGTGGAGTTCAAGCTGCAGATGGGCATGCGCGGCACGCACAAGCACTTCGCCGCCGCTGGCCGGGACATGAGCCCGGAGGAGCTGTCCGCGGAGGTGCTCAAGTCCCTGCGCGGCAACGTGCAGCAGGCCACCGGTGAGGCCATCTCCGCCTCGGTGATCACCGTGCCCGCGGCCTTCGAGCTGGACCAGTGCGACGCCACCCGCCGGGCCGCCGCGCTGGCCGGGCTGGAGTTCGCCCCGCTGTTGCAGGAGCCCACGGCCGCGGCCTGGGCCTACAGCGTGCACCACAAGCCCGAGCGCGGGTTCTGGCTGGTCTACGACTTCGGCGGCGGCACCTTCGACGCCGCGGTGGTCAGCTTCCGGGACGGGGAGTTCGTCGTGGTCAACCACGAGGGCGACAACTTCCTGGGCGGCAAGCTGATCGACTGGGCACTGGTGGAGCAGGTGCTGATCCCCGCCGCCCGCGAGGAGTACGGGCTGACCGGGCTCAGCAGGGGCGACGCGCGCTGGCGGGGCACCGTGGCCAAGCTCAAGCAGGCCGCGGAGAACGCCAAGATCCACCTGTCCACGGCGCAGACCGTGGAGGTGGACGTGCAGCTGGACCCGCCGGGCGGGGAGCGGGTCGACTTCACCTGGGAGCTCACCAGGGCCGACGTGGAGCGGGCGTCCATGCCGCTGTACCGCAGTTCCATCGAGCTGTGCCGCCGGGCGCTCACGGAGAAGGGCCTGGCACCCGGGGACATCGAGCGGGTGCTGCTGGTCGGCGGCACCACCATCGCCCCCGGCCTGCGCGCGCTGGTCGCCGACCCGACCGAGGGCCTGGGCATCCCGGTGGACCACAGCCTGGACCCGGTCACCGTGGTCGCCAAGGGGGCCGCGATCTTCGCAAGCACCCAGCGCGTACCGCACGGCACGCACGTGGCCGCGCCCGGCGAGGTCGTGCTGGAGATGGAGCACGAGCCGGTCGGCCAGGACCTGGAACCCCTTGCGGGCGGCCGGTTGCGCGCCGAGGCCGCGCGGGACTGGTCGGGCTGGACGATCGAGTTCGTCAACGAGCAGGCGCAGCCCGTGTGGCGCAGCGGCCAGGTCGCGGTCAGCGGCGAGGGCACCTTCGCCACCCGGCTCGCCGCGGTGCACGCCGCCACCAGCGCCTACCAGGTGCTGCTGCGCGACCAGCACGGCACGCAGGTGCCCACGGTGCCCGCGACCGTGGAGTACCGGCACAGCGTCGGCCCGCTGGGAACGTCCACAGTGCTCAGTCACTCGGTGGGTGTCTGGCTGGAGGGCAACGAGGTGCAGTGGTTGCTGCGCAAGGGAACCGAGCTGCCCGCCAGCAAGCAGATCGTGCTGCACTCCACTGTGGACGTACGGCGCAACACCCGCAGCGGCCTGATCCGCGTGCCGATCGTGGAGGGCGAGCGGTCCAGGGCCGACCGCAACACGCTGATCGGGCGGCTGGACATCCGCGCCGACGAGGTCAAGCGGGACGTGCCCGCGGGCAGCGAGGTGGAGGTGCACCTGCGCATCGACCGCAGCTTCACCCCGCGCGCCGACGCCTACGTGCCGCTGCTGGACGCGGAGTTCGACATCCAGGTGGAACTGGGCCGCTCGGCGGCGCCGGACGTGGCCGAACTGCGCGAGGAGGCACGGGAACTGGTGCAGCGGCACGGTGACCTGCGCGCCAGGGCCACCCAGTTCGGTGCGACCGACGCGGGCGCGCTGCTGGACCGGTTCGACCGCGCGGGCGTGCTCAAGGAGGTGCAGGGCATGGTCGCCGCGCTGGAGGTGGACCTGGACGCCGTGCAGACCTGCCAGGTGCGCCTGCGCGACGCCCAGAACCAGCTCGACGAGGTGGAGGAGGCGCTGGTCCTGCCCGAGATGATCAGCCACGCCCGTGCGCTGGTGCAGCAGGTGCGGGAGATGGCCAAGGACTGGGGCGAGCCGGGGGACCAGCGGGACCTGACCGCGGCGGCATCCTCCGTGGAGGACGCCATCGCGGCGGGGGACCGCAGCGTGCTGCAACGCCAGATGGAGGTGGTGCGCGGCATCGGCCTGCGCATCCTGCGCGACACCGGGCGGCTGGACGCGGTGATCTTCGGGCAGCGCGAGGCCCAGCTCAGCGGCAGCAGCGACCCGCAGGTGCAGCGGGTGCTGGCCGAGGGGCGGCTGGCGCTGGACTCCGGGGACGGGGCCCGGCTGCGCCAGGTCAACCGGCAGCTGGACGCGTTGCTGCCCGAGGACGAGACCACCGCTGACGTGTTCGGCATGAAGAGCACCGTGACCATGGGAGATCGGCGTTGACCATCACCGAGGCCGCCTCGTTCGCCCGCAGGGGGCGTTACACCGAGGCGAGTGCCGTGCTCGCCGGGCTCGGGGGCCTGGGCAGCACCGATCCCCGGGTGCTCGACCTGCTCGCCAGGGTGTACGCCCAGCAGGGCGATCTGGTCGCCGCCGACGAGTGCTGGGCCGCCGTGCAGCGGTTGGACGGGGACCACTCCGCCGCCGACGCGGGCCGCAGGCGCATCGCCGAGCTGCGGTCGCGGCGGCACCGGTCCGGCACGGCGCGGACCGTCGGGCTGGTGGCGCTGGCCGGGGTCGTTGGCGTGCTCGCCGGGGTGGCGCTGCGCCCGGGGGCCGACCCCGACTTGGCCGCGCAGCTGCACCGCGTGCAGGACGGGCAGCAGGCGCTGACCGGCAAGGTCAGCGACCTGTCCGCCAAGCTCAGCCAGGAGTCGACCCACCGCGAGCAGTTGCTCGCCGAGGTCCGCGCCGCGCTGTCCGGCGGCCCGGTCTCGGCGAGCGAGGGGCACGGCGGGGTCGAACTGTCCTTCTCCGAGGGCCTGTTCTCCGCGCTGGACCGGCTCTCGCCGGCGGGCCGCGCGGCCCTGACCGAGCTCGCGGGGCGGCTCAAGAAGTACTGCGCCGAGCTGAGTGTGCAGATCGTCGGGCACACCGAGAACGCGCTGGTCTCGCCGGACAGCGGGTTCGTGGACAACACCGACCTCGCGCTGCGCCGGGCCCGGGTCGCCGCCGAGCAGTTGGCCGAGGCCACCGGCCTGCCCGCGTCCGCCTTCCAACTCGGTGCGGGTGGCGCGGTCTTCGACCAGACCAAGCCCGGCGCCGACCCCGCCCGCAACCGCACGGTCACCCTGCTGCTGCACCCCGCGTAGCAGGCCGTTTCGCGCAGACGGCCGCTGTGGCCCATACCGGAACGCAGGCATGATCACAGGTATGGGCAGGTGAGAGGGGCTCTACGTGGGGTGGTTGGACGCGGTTCAGGTCAGGCAGGCACGCACCGAGGACCTGGGTGCACTGGTCGAGGCGCTGGGCGAGGAGGACTTCTTCGCCGACCGCCTGGCCAGACAGCGGGCCGGTCGCGGGATCCAGCTCACGGCCTGGCTGCGCGGCACGCCGATCGGCGGGGTGTACCTGTGGTGGGACCCCGCCGAGGAACCCGAGGTCCGTCGACACCTGTCCGGCGTGCCGCTGCTCAACCACGTGGAGGTGTGCGCGCGGCACCGCAACCGCGGGGTCGGTACCAGACTGGTGCTCACCAGTGAGCGGCTGCTGCGGGAGCGCGGGTTCGACCGGGTGGCGCTGGCGGTGCGCATCGACAACCCGGACGCGGGCAGGCTGTACCAGCGGCTCGGCTACCAGGTGTGGCCCCACCCGCCGGTGATCTGCCGCTACGAGGTGAAACTGCCCGACGGGACTCGCAAGCAGTGCTCGGAGACCTGCGACATGCTGGTCAAGCCGCTGTGCTGACCACGTGTGCCAGGCCCAGTTCGGCCAGCGCCTTGTCCAGGTCGGTGTCGGTGCCCTGGGCGTCCAGGTGCCGGCGCCACAGGTCCCGGTCGCGCTGCCAGGCCCGCAGGTAGGACACGCACAGCCCCGGTTCGATCAGCAGGCTGCGGCCCTGCGCCGCCTTCAGCGCCGCGATCATGCGAGCCCGTTCGTCCGTGGCCATCTCCACCGAGCTGAGACGGCCTGCCACCTCCGCGATGAACAGCCTGCGGTCGCGCAGGAACCCACGCCAGTAAGGGCGCGTGGCCCCGCGCAGGCCCTTGCCCGCGTCCAGCAGCCCGAACACGCCCTCGGCCAGGCAGTCGCCCAGTTCCTCCGAGCGGGCCCGCCTGGCGTCGCGGAACGGGTCGTAGGGCGCCTGCACCGCCAGCCCCGTGATCGCCGTGGGACGCAGCCGGTCCTCACCGAGCAGGAAGAACCAGTCCTCGTTGTAGATGTTGGGGAAGAACGAGGAGTAGGACTCGGTGCCCACCGCCAGCGCCCCGCCCCCGACGAAGGTGTCCTGCTGCCCGTTGACGGTGCGGAAGGCGTGGCACACCACGGAGTTGTCCGGGTAGCCGCCGTTGGCCAGCCCGACGCCCGCGTACCGGTCGAGCAGCCCGGCGGCGTCGGTGAGGTCCTCGGGCCTTGGCACGCTGATGTCGTCGTCGAGGAAGACCACCCGCTGCCAGCCGACGACCTTGGCCAGCAGCAGGCCCAGGTTGCGCTTGAGGCTGGTGTCGGTGCGCCGCTCGAACCGGGTGTTGCGCAGCATCAGGCAGGTCTGGAACTCCGGGACCAGCCCCGTGGGCAACTCGTCCACGTCGATGGCGAGCACGTCCACCCCGGCTGCCCCGGCCAGGGCCACGGTGTGCTGCGGGGAGGCGAGCTTGCTGCACAGTGCGACCAGGGTGCAGTCCAGTCGCGAGGCGAGGGCGATCGCCTTGCGCAGGTAGGCGGCGGGCCGTGCGGTGGGCACGATGATCGCGTCCACCTCGTGTTGCGTCGTGGGCTTGCCGGTGGCAAGCAGGTTGCGGTGGGAGCCCTGGTGGTGTGCCGAGTGCACGGTGGCCGTGGCCACGGGGGTGTTCACAGAATTGCTCCAGACCATTCCAGGAGGCGCGTCTCGGCGAGCGTCCAGTCCGGGGTGAGCGCCTTGCCACCCACGATGGTGACGCGGGTGATGATCCCGAAGGAGTCGGCGCCCGCGGAGTGCTCTCGCAGGTAGGCGTCGTTGCGGTCGCGGAACCGCGCGTCGGTCAGCGCACGCACCGCGCCCAGCGTGCCCCGCCCGAACATGCCGTTGCAGACGGTCACCGTGCGCTTGACGTTGAACGGGCTGCGACCGCGGTAGAACAGCGCCACGTCCTCGGTGAGCTGCCCGTTGCGGGACAGTTGCGGCGCGAACAGCGTCTGACTGCTCTCGCGGTTGATCTCGAAGCCGCCGACCGTCGAGTCCGCGTGCCTGTCCAGTTGCCGGACCGGCAGTTCGGCGCGTTCGATCAGGTCCTTGGTCACCACGTTCCAGTCCACCCCACCCAGCAACACCAGATGTGAGGTGTAGTCGTCCTGCTCCATTGCCTGTGCGGTGCGGAAGTTCACCTGGTTGTTCGGGTTGAAGGCACGCAGGTGGCCGTACAGCTCGATCAGCGCGTCCAGATCCGAGTAGGTGTACAGCTCCACGTAGTCCGGGCTGTCGGGGTCGGTGTAGGGCAACTGGCTGCGCAGTTCCTGCGGGAGCCGGGCGCACACGATCGTGATGACCTGGTCCTCGGGGAAGCGCAGCAGGCCGCCTCCGCTGGGCCCGACCGGGGCAACCGCTTCCGGTTGTTGCAGCGCGGCGGAGCGCAGGTCGGTCAGCTCGCGCAGCAGCGCCTCACGGGTGAGGCGTTCCTGCTCGGTGAGCTGGTCGGCGGACAGCACCCGGTAGGGCTGCTGGGCCAGTGACCGCCTGGTGGCGAAGAAGGTGGCGTAGGCCGTGAGCCGGGGGGCCGGCGGGGTCGTCGGCTTCGCGACGTTCTCCCAGGAGGAGATCAGCGCGACGCTCAGCGGCTTCTTGCCGCCCAACGCCTCGGCGAGCTGGAGCTGGGTGATCCCCTGACCAGACCAGTGCTCCTCGCGCAGCTCCCGGAGCCGTCGGGCCAGCGTCTGACGCGGGTTCTCCGAGGCCAACACGGTGCCGAAACCTCCAGTGAGTTTCAGTTGAATGAGCTGAATATGGATCGTACACGTGAACTCCCGGTTGCCACCAGGGGGCCACGACCCGGACGGCGTGCAGGTCGCGCCCGGTTTAGGCCACGCGCGCGTATTGCTACAGCCCAGTACGTAGCTTACAGTCGAATCGCAGCAAAAGTCGAGTCAACTTCACTGAAGTTACTGAAATTCAGGGCAAGAGGTATGTTGGGAGCTCGAGATGACAACACTGGCCGCGGTGCTGCCACTGCACCGAACCATCATGGCGGTGGACATCGAGGGATCCACCACGAGGACCAACCCGGTGCGCGCACGCAACCGCCAGCTGATGTACGAACTGGTCGAACAGGCCCTGCACCTGGGCGGGATCGCCGCCGAGCACCGCGACGAGTTCCACGACCTCGGCGACGGGGTGCTCGTGGTGATCCACCCCGTGCCGCAGGCGCCGAAGACGGTGCTGCTGAACACGGTGATCCCCACGCTGCGCGAGCTGCTCGCCGAGCATGCCGCGCGGCACCCCGAGCAGTCCTTGCGGCTGCGCGCGGCGGTGCACACCGGGGACGTGCACTACGACGCGCGGGGGTGCTACGGCGAGGACGTGGACATCACCTTCCGGCTGCTCAACTCGCAGAAGCTGAAGACGCTGCTGCGGCAGAGCAGTGACCCGCTCGTGCTGGTGGTCTCCCAGGACGTGCACCGCTCGGTGATCCGGCACGGCTACGAGGGCATCGACGACAGCGCGTTCGAGCCGCTGGTCAGCGTGCGCATCGCCGGGCAGCGCCAGCGCGGCTGGGTGCACGTGCCCAGCCAGCGGCTGCCCAACTGACCGCCACTGGGATACTCCCGTGATCGGGGCGGGACTACTGGAGGTCGGTCGGTGTTCACCGGGGATGTCGGGCTGGAGTTGGGCGGCAGGGTCGCGGCGGCACTGCGCACCGCGCTGGACGTGGAGATCACCGCGGAGCAGGCGCTGATCCGCCCCTCGGCCGCCGGGCGAGGCGCCGACTACCAGTGCAACGCCGCGATGAGCCTGGCCAAGCGGGTGGGCCGCGCGCCGCGCGAGGTGGCCGAGCTGATCGTGACGCACCTGGACGCCGCCGATCTCGTGGAACCGCCGGAGGTGGCCGGTCCGGGCTTCGTCAACTTCACGCTGCGCCGGGAGTGGTTGCAGCAGTGGGCGACCGGGCTGTTGGCCGACCCCCGGCTGGGCGTGCGCAGCGCGCCGCGGCCACGTCGCTACGCCATCGACTACGGCAGCCCGAACGTGGCCAAGGAGATGCACGTCGGCCACCTGCGGTCCTCGATCATCGGTGACGCCATCGTGCGCATGCTGGAGTTCGCCGGGCACGAGGTGATCCGGCACAACCACCTTGGCGACTGGGGCACCCCGTTCGGCATGCTCATCGAGCACCTGGTCGACGAGGGCTGGGCCGCCGGCGGCGAGCACTCGATCAGCGACCTGAACAGCTTCTACCAGGCGGCGCGCAAGAAGTTCGACGCCGACCAGGACTTCGCCGAGCGGGCCAGGCGCCGGGTCGTCGCGCTGCAGAGCGGGGACGAGGCCACGCTGGGGCTGTGGCGCGAGCTGGTCGGCGAGTCCGAGCGCCACTTCGCGCAGGTCTACCAGTTGCTCGGTGTGAAGCTGACCGCCGAGGACTACTACGGGGAGAGCTTCTACAACCCGTTCCTGGCCGACACCATCGCGGAGCTGGAGGCCAAGGGGCTCACCGAGCTCAGCGACGGGGCGGTGTGCGTGTTCCCGCCCGGCTTCAGCAACCGCGAGGGCGACCGGCTGCCGCTGATCGCGCGCAAGAGCGACGGGGGCTACGGCTACGCCAGCACCGACCTGGCCACCGTGCGGTACTGGACCCGCGACCGGCAGGCCACCGACCTGCTCTACGTGGTGGGATCCCCGCAGGCGCAGCACTTCCAGATGGTGTTCAAGGCCAGCGAGCAGGCCGGGTGGCTGGACCAGGCGCACCGGGCCGTGCACATCGGCTTCGGCTCGGTGCTCGGCTCGGACGGGCAGATGCTGCGCACCCGCGCGGGCAGCACGATCAAGCTGGTGGACCTACTGCGGGAGGCCGTGGACCGGGCCGCCGCCGTGGTCGCCGAGCGCACCGAGCTGGACGAGCGGCAGCGGGCCGAGGTCGCGCGGGCGGTCGGCATCGGCGCGGTGAAGTACGCCGACCTGTCCAACGACCGGGTCAAGGACTACGTGTTCGCCTGGGACCGGATGCTGGCCATGGAGGGCAACACCTCCGTGTACCTCCAGTACGCCAACACCCGGGTGCTGTCGATCATCGGCAGGGCGGGCAGGTCCGCGCCCGAGGGCACCGAGGTGGTGCTGCACGCCGCCGCCGAGCGCGCGCTGGTGGTCAAGCTCCTGCAACTGCCCGCCGCGCTGGCCGCCGCCACCGAGGAGTTCGCCCCGCACAAGTTGTGCACCTACCTGTATGAAACGGCTGCGGCGTTCTCGGCCTTCTACGAGAATTGCCCCATCCTGAAAGCGCCCGACGACCGCACCCAGCTGTCCCGGCTCGCGCTGGCCCAGCTGACCTCGCGCGTGCTCACGCTCGGCTTGGCGTTGTTGGGCATCGACACCCCGGAGCAGCTGTGAAACAGATCCTCGCCGTGCTCGGCCTGCTCCTCGCGCTGGCCGTGCCCGCGCAGGCAGCCGAAGGACCCGCCCACGTCACCGGATCGCTCAACGACGGCTCGACCTACGTGATGGACGTGCCCGCGCGCTGGAACGGCACGGTGTTGCTGTGGAGCCACGGGCTGAACTTCACCCCGGAGACGCCGACTCCGCCCAACCCCGCGCAGAACGCGCCGACCGGCGCCACGCAGGCCCTGCTGGACCAGGGCTACGCGCTGATCGGCTCCTCGTACGTGACCGCGGGCTGGGTCGTGGCCACCGCGGTGCCCGACCAGGTCGCCACGCTGGCCGCGTTCCAGCAGCGGTTCGGCAGGCCCAAGCGGACCATCGCCTGGGGCGGCTCGATGGGCGGGCTGATCACCACCAAGCTGAACGAGGACTACGGCTCCCTGCTGGACGGCTCGGTGTCGCTGTGCGGTGCGGTGATGGGCGGACCGGGCATCTTCAACTCCATGCTGGACGTCAGCTTCGCGCTGCGCACGCTGATCGCGCCCGAGCTCAAGCTGGTGGACTACACCGACCGCGCCGACGGGCTGGCCGCGATGCGGCAGCTGGCCAAAGCCGTCACCGCGGCCCAGGCCACGCCCGAGGGCAGGGCCCGCATCGCGCTGGCCGCCGCACTGTACGACGTGCCGGGCTACAACGACCCCAGCCAGACCAGGCCCGCGCCCGGTGACGCGGCGGCGGCCGAGGTCAACCAGTTCCAGTTCGTGTCCACGGTGATCGCCGCGATCGACACCGCCGCCCGCCAGGACACCGAGGGCAACCTGGGCGGCAACCCCTCGTGGAACACCGGCGTGGACTACCGCAGGCTGCTGGGCCAGTCGCGGGTCGCCGAGGAGGTCGGCCAGCTCTACTCCGCTGCCGGGCTGTCCCTACACGGTGACCTGGACGCGCTGGCGGCTGCCCCGCGGATCTCCGCCAACCCCGCGGCCAAGGAGCTACTGGCCCGCTCCTCCGCGCTGACCGGACGGCTGACCAAGCCGCAGATCACCCTGCACACCACCGGCGACGGGCTGGTCCCGATCGAGGGGGAGCAGGCGTACCGCCAGTACTCGGGTGACAGCCCGCTGCTGCGTCAGACCAATGTGGACGGTCCAGGGCACTGCGCCTTCGCGCTGCCCGAGGTGCTCGCCGGGCTCAAGGCGCTCGAACAGCGACTGGACTCCGGCCGCTGGGGCGACACCGGGGCCGCCGCCATGAACGCCCGCGCCCGCGCCGCCGACCCCACCGCGACCCCGCGGTTCACCGAGTTCAAGCCCGGCCCGTACCAGCGGCCGTACCAGTTGCGGCGCTGACACACGTGTGGCGCGCACCCCGGGTGCGCGCCACACGAGTTCGTCAGTGCCCGTAGACCAGTTCCTGGCCGATGTCCTCCAGGCTGCGGCCCTTCGTCTCCGGCATCAGCTTCTTGACGAACAGGAACGCCAAGCCCGTCATCACCGCGAAGAACAGGAAGTTCAGGCCCGCGCCGAACTTGTCCAGCAGCGCGGGGAACACCAGTGCCACCAACAGGTTGAACAGCCAGTTGAAGGTCACGCAGAGCCCGACCGCCCCGGCCCGTACGCTCAGCGGGAACAGTTCCGGCAGGGCCACCCACTGCACCGGTCCCCAGGACACCGAGAACGAGGCGATGTAGACCGCGATGCCGAGCAGGGTGAGCCCCAGCAGCAGCGGCCCGGTGGACAGCCCGGCCAGGTTCACCGCGGCGAGCAGGACCATCGCCCCGCACATGCCCAGCGCACCGTAGAGCAGCAGCGGGCGCCGCCCCACCTGGTCGATGAGCCGCATCGCGGGCAGGGTCATCACCATGTTGATCGCGCCGATGCCCACGTTGGCCAGGATCGCCCCGTTGGCACTGAAACCCACGTTGGTGAGCAGGGTCGGCGCGTAGTAGATGATCGTGTTGATGCCCACGAAGTTCTGGAAGAACACCAGCAGCATGCCCACGACGAACAGCGGGCGCAGCCGCCCCTTGACCAGCATGCGCAGTTGCAGCGGCTCGGCCTGTTCGGCCTCCTTGCGCGCGCTGGCCTGGATCTCGGCGAGCTCGGAGTTGGCGGCCTGCTCGTCACCGCGCAACGAGGTCAGCACCTTCTTGGCCTCGTCCGCGCTGCCCTTGTTGACCGCCAGCCAGCGCGGGCTCTCCGGCTGGGTGTAGATACCGATCATGAGCAGCACCGCGGGCAGCACGCCCAGGCCGATCATCCAGCGCCACGCCCCCGCGTCGGCCAGCGCGTAGTCGGTGGCGTAGGCGACCAGGATGCCCACGGTCACCAGGAGCTGCATGAGTGAGGTGAGCTTGCCCCTGGCCTCCTTGGGTGCGAGCTCCGACAGGTACATCGGCACGACCACCGAGGCGATGCCGACACCCACACCCATGATGAAGCGGAACGCGACCAGGAACTCCGCGTTGCCCGCCAGCGCGGCGCCCAGTGTGCCGACCGTGAAGACCACGCCCGAGGAGAGGATCATCTTTCTGCGGCCAAGGGAGTCGGCGAGCTTGCCCGCCAGACCCGCGCCCAGCATCGAGCCCGCCAGCAGTCCCGACACGACTGTGCCCTGCACGATCGGGCTCAGCGGGATGTCGTCCTTGATGTAGAGCAGGGCACCGGAGATCACTCCTGTGTCGTAGCCCCAGAGGATGCCGCCCAGCGCGCCGAAGAACCAGATCCCGATGTTCCTCCTGCTGTGCCGCGCCCTGGCGACCACAGTGGAGGAGTCCGTTCCGGGAGACATCTTTGTCCCTTCTCTCGGAGGGTGATCACCCTAGGGCTGACCGTGGTGCCCAGCTACTCGGAAGCACTCGCTGCCGCCGATGCGTGGTGCTCTGGGGCAGTCTCGGGTCACGGGACTTGACAAGCTTTCCGTGCAACCGAAGCAGGCTCACACGGCATGACAGGGGCTCAGCGAGGCCGCCGGTTGCACGGGATCGCTGCCGTGTACAGAACTTCACAGTCACGGGCTGGCAGGGTGTTTGCGCTGGCAGCATCGGTGCGGTGACCAGTACAGCCCTGCCCCGACGGCAGCACAAGACGGTCTCGGAGCTGCTGCGCGGGGACTTCGGCCGGGTGCTCGTCCACGTCCTGTGCTGGCAGCTGGCGATGACCCTGCTCGGGGTGCTGATGGAGCGGATGCTCGGCGTCGGCGGCAAGTACACCGGGGACGTGGCGCCCGCCGGGGCGAACCTGCTCACGCACACCTACCGCTGGGACTCCGGCTGGTTCCGGGACATCGTCCTGCACTGGTACCAGTTCCGCGCCCAGGAACCCGTGTTCTACCCGGTGTTCCCGTTGGCCGTGCTGCTGGTCAACTGGTTGAGCCTGGGCACGGCCGGTCTGCTCGTCTCCGGCCTGGTCGTCAACACGGTGTCCAGCTGGCTGGCCGTGACCGCGCTGGTCAAGATCGTGCGGTACCACGTGGACGGTCCGCACGAGCGCAGGCTCGCGCTGCTGGCCTTCCTCGCCGCGCCCGCGGCCTTCTTCCTGCACATGTTCTACAGCGAGGCCGTGTTCGTCGCCTTCGCTTTCTGGGCCTACCTGTTCGCGCTGCGCAGGCAGTGGCGGGCCATGGCCCTGTGCATGATCCCGATGATGGCCACGCGGGTCACCGCCGTGCTGTTCCTGGGCCTGTGCTTCCTGGAGTTCTGGCGTGCCGGTCAGTGGAGACCCCGCGCGCTGCTGAGCTGGAACCTGCTGTGGTTCCCCGTCGGCCTGGCCGGGCTCGGGCTGTACGCCTTGTTCCTGCACGCCGTGACCGGCGACGCGCTCGGCATGTTCACCGCGTACCACAAGGGTCCTGACTGGGCGTACCACGTGTTCAACCTGAACTTCCCCGGCACGATCCTCGACCAGGTCCGGCAGCTGTGGCGTGAGCTGACCGGTGTGGACCAGGTCTACGTGCGGACCTTCACCGACCGGCTGCTGCCGCTGCCCTACCTGGCCGTGACCGCGGCCAGCTCGGTCTACCTGCTGGTGGTGCGGCGGTCGGCCGCGGTGCCGTTGGCGGCCTTCGGGTTCGCGTCGATCGTCATGTTCACGCTGAACAGCAACCTGATCTCGGTGTACCGCTACCTGTTGCCCTGCATCACGATCTACATCGCGCTCGCCGAACTGGTCGGGCGGCGGCCGTCCTGGCGGTACCCGGTGTACGGGCTGCTGGTGTGCGGCGGGGCGTTCCAGGTGGCGCTGGTCGCGACGTTCGTGTGCTATCGGTGGGCGGGGTGAGTCGCAATGTGGTTTCGGGGTGGTTTGTCCTGGGGCCCTGGCGATGGGCTGTGATCGGGGTAGTTGGGGCGTGGAATGCCGCCCCGATCTCGCCGACGAGCGTAAGCCCATCGCCACCCAGGAAAAACCACCCCTGAGGATTCACTCATTCGTGCGCTCAATTCGGCGTAGAATGGTGGCATGGGGCAGCGGAAGATCGCGGAGCGGATGCTGGAGGCGTGGAAGCGCCTCGCGTCCGTCGAATTCGATCTGCTCTGCTGTGCCGCTGAGATCGGTGATCCGCATGAGATCGCGTTGTTGCTGCGCATTCCGCTCGGGAGGGCTCGTCGGCTTCAGGAGCAGGCGGTGGCAATGGAGCGGTTGCCGGTGTTGGCTGGGTTGATGCGGGACGGGTTGCTGGATCTGGACCGGTTCGAGGTGGTGCGGAAGCTGACCGAGAACCTGGACCCAGTGAAGGCTCGTCGGGTGGATGCCCGGCTGACCGGTGCCGCCGAACTGAACTCCAGGGAGTTGAAGGTCGAGGTTGGGCGGCTGGTGTGTCTGGTTGATCCGTCGGGAGCTGAGGTTCGGCACGTCAAGGCGGTGAAACGGTCCGAAGTGCGGTACCGGTCGATGCCTGATGGCATGGCGGAACTGATCGCCTACCTGGACGCCGTGGAAGCACGGCGGATCTTCGACCAGGTCAACGCCGACGCTGAGACGCTGCCGGAGGACGGTCGGTCCTGGGGCGAGAAGCAGGCCGATGTGTTCGTCGATCGGGTGCTGGGATCGGGTCGGCCGGTGACGGTGCGGACTGATGTGACCGTGTCCGCGCGGACACTGCTCGGGTTGACCACCGATCCTGGATATATCGCGGGTGTCGGATACGTTGACGCGAACTTGGCTCGTGAAATCGCCGCGCAGGGCGACTGGCGTAAAGTGCTCACCGATAAAGTCGGCATGCCGATTGGTGTCGGTCGGAAACGGTATCGTCCGCCGAAGGCGTTGCGGGATTTTGTGATGGTGCGGGACTGGGTCTGTCAGGCGCCGGGCTGTCTGCGGCCGGTGGCGGAATGCGAGATCGATCATGCGCGAGGTTTTGCCTCGGGCGGTGCGACGGATGAGCGGAATCTCGGGCCGTTCTGCGATGTGCACCATTACCTGAAGACGATCGGCAGGTACCGGTTCGAGCGGGATGCGGATGGGATTCGACGGTGGATCACGCCGCTGGGGTTCGAGTACGAGACCCGGGCGAAGGCCATCGCGGAACCGGACCCGCCGTGAGCGACGGATCGGAAGGCGGGCGGCCCGTCAACCAACCCGGGGGCGACCGTGCGACAGGGACCAGCGCAGTTCGTCCACGGCCTTGTGCAACGCATCGGTGCAGTCCCGCATGCTCAGGGCCCGCAGGGTGCCGAGTTCCCTGCGGTACCAGGCGAGTCCGCGCGCCGTGGCGGAGGGCTCACCCAGCAGCTCCAACTGGGCCTCGACCAGACCGACATAGTGCCGGACCACGCGCGACACAGCGGCCTCAGCGTCCACATCGGACGGTTGCTGTTCGCGGGCGACAAGCCGGACCATGTCGGGGATCCGGTAGCTGTCGATACGCAGGCGCTCCACCAAACCGGCGTCCACCAACCGGTCGACGACAGCCTCGGCGCGCTCGACATGCTCACCGAGCAGGGCGGCAAGCACATGCTCGGACACGACAGGCAGGTCGAGCACGCCGAGCAGGCTCAGGGCGGTGATGGCGGAGCGATCCGCCCACCGGTGCAGCAGCCGCACCCCGGCGTGCAGGCTGGCGCGCACACTGTGGCCGCCGTGGGCGAGCAGGTCGAGGCGGCGGCGTGGGTCGGCGAGGCGGGCGGCGAACTCGTGCAGCCGCCATTCGGGGCGGGTGGCGAGCCTGGCGGCGGCCAAACCGAGTGCCAGTGGGGAGTACTCGCACAGCCGCGCCACCTCCGAGGCAGCGGCCCGCTCGGCGTCGACGCGCACGGGCCCGAGCGCGGAGCGCAGCAGGCTCAGCGCGGTGTCGGCGGTCATCCGTCCCAAGTGGACATGTCCGCGCGGGCCGACTGAGTCGAGGGCGAGACGCCCGCCGATCAACAGGGCGCTACCGGGAGCCGGGTCCAGCAGCGGCCGTACCTGCTCGGGATCGCCCACGTCGTCGAGCACGACCAGCACGCGCTGCGCGGAACCACTGAGCCTGCGCACCGCATCGACCACCTCCTCGGGCCGCATCGCCCGGTCGGCGGCCGAACCCCGTACGTCGAGGTACACCTGCCCGTCGGGGAAGTGCGGGGCCAGCGCGTGGGCGGCCCGCAGCAGCAGGGTCGTCTTGCCCGCACCGGCGAGCCCGTGTACGGCGCACACCTGTTCGCCGCCGCTCAGCAGTGACACCACGGCGTCGAGTTCGGCCGTGTGCCCGACGACCCCGTGCACGGTCGGCAGCGGCCGGACCACCTCCACCGGCTTGGGGCGTGCGGGCTCGCGACCCCGCACCAGCTCCGGATCCTCGACGAGGATGCGCTGGTGCAGTTCGCGCAGCGGCTTGCTGGGTTCGATGCCCAGCTCGCCGACGAGCAGCCGCCGCAGGTCCCGGTACGCGCCGAGCGCGTCGGCCTGGTGCCCGCAGCGGTAGAGCACGAGCATGAGGTGGGCGTGCAGCCGTTCCCGCAGCGGGAACTGGGCCACCAGCTGCTTCAGCTCCGGCAACAGTGCCTCGTGCTGGCCCAGCCCGATCTGCGCGCCGATCCGCGCCTCGATCACCGCCAGCTGCGACTCCTCCAGCCGGGCGCGTTCGGCCATGACCGCGGGGCTCAGCGGCACGTCGGCCAGCGGCACGTCCCGCCAGATCGCCAGCGCGCGGCCGAACGAGCTCGCGGCCGCGGACAGGTCGCCCTCGGCGGCGCTGGCCCTCCCCTGCGCCACGAGCCGGTCGTACTCGTGCACGTCCAGCATTCCCTGCGGCACCAGCAGCTGGTAGCCGGGGGCGCGGGTCTGCAACACGGTGCCGGTCAACTGCTTGCGCAGCCGCCACACGTAGCCCGCGAGCAGCCCGCTGGCCGAGGCCGGGGCCCGGTCCGGCCACAGCTCGGCCAGCAACCGGTCCACCGGCACCACCTGGTTGGCGTGCAGCACCAGCGTGGCCAGCAGCGCGCGCTGCTTGGCCGAGGCGATCGGGGACCACTCGCCACCGTCGAGGTACTCGACCGGTCCCAGTATGCGCAGCCTCATCTCGCCCCCTAGCGACGAAGCACCAAGCTCACTGCCGGATCTCGGCGGCCAGCCTGCGTCGGTCCACCTTCCCGCTCGGGTTGATCGGGAACCCGGTCACGTGCAGGAAGCTCTGCGGTGTCATGTACTCCGGCAGCCTGCGGCGCACCGCCGCGGTCAGCTCGGCCTCGCCGAGCCGCTCACCGGTGTAGATCGCGTGCAGTTCCAGGTCCTCGCCCCGGCCGGGAATGGCCAGCACGACCACCTCCCGCACGCCCGCGCAGCCACGCAGCACCGACTCGACCTCGGCGAGCTCGATACGGTACCCGCGGATCTTGACCTGGTCGTCCAGCCGCCCGAGGTGCACCAGGGCCCCGTCCTCCAGCCGCACCCGGTCCCCGGTCCGGTACCAGTCCCGGGTTTCCGGCGTGCCCGCCAGCACCTCGGCGGTACCGCCCTCGTACCGCACGAACCGGTTCGGGTCGTGCGCCGGATCCAGGTAGCCGTCGAACCGCTGGCTGCCGCGCACGCACAGCTCCCCGTCCTCGGTCGCCTGGCCCTCCGGGGTGAGCAGCACGCCGTCCAGGTGCTCGTAGACGGTGCCGATCGGCACGGTCCCGTTGGAGGTCTCCGGCCACTGTTGCTGGTCGGCGGGCAGCCGGTAGCCGACGCAGGTGATCGTCAGCTCGGTCGGCCCGTAGATGTTCTCCACGGTGCTGTTCGCCGCGGCCACCAGCCAGTCCCGCGCCTGGTCCAGGGTGAGCTGTTCACCGGCGAACAGGCTCCACCGCAGGCTGGGCATGGAGCCGGGCTCCAGGGCGTGCAGCCTGCGCGAGAAGGAGATCACCGAGGGCACGGAGAACCAGTGCGTGATCTGCCTGTCGACGACGAACCGGATCGGCACCATCACCTCGTCCGAGCGCGGCACGACCAGGGCCGCACCCGAGGTCCAGGCCACGAACATGTCGAACACGGACGGGTCGAAGGTCATCGCGAACGCTTGGGACAGACGGGATCCCGGCCCGGCCCCGTACCGGCTCACGCAGTGCGCCAGGTAGTCGCGCAGGTTGCGGTGCCGGATCGGCACCCCCTTGGGCGTACCGGTGGAGCCGGAGGTGAACAGGGTGTAGGCCACGTCCTCCGCGGTGCCGGTGTACGGCTCCTGCCAGGGCTCGGGCAGCGCCGCCAGCCAGTCGTCCGCCAGCAGCCGGACCTCGGTCATGCCGGTACCGGCCAGCGCGGCCCCGGCGTGCGGTGCGCCCTCGTCGTCGACCAGCACCACCGACACCCCGGCCGACTGGCACATGGTGCGGTTGCGCTCGGCGGGGAAGGTCGGGTTGAGCGGCACGACCCCGGCGCCCAGCCGCAGCGCCGCCAGGTACCCGGCGTACGCGGCGAGGCTGCGCAGGGTCAGCAGCCCGACCGCGCCGGGCACGCCACCGGCCTCGCGCACGATCCGCGCGGCCAGTCGATCGGCCACAGTGGACAGTTCCCGGTAGGACAGCACGTGCTCGCCGACCTCCAGGGCGGTGGCCTCGGGGAACCGCTCCACGGTGTCCCGGAACCACGTGTGCAGGGTGCCCTCGGGGTTCACGAGGCGCTCACCTCGACCGGCTTGTCCACATCCGCGATCGCGCCCGTGGTGACGACGCGCAGGAACGGGATCACCAGCAGGGCGCACACCACGGCGAACAGGCCGAACGCCAGCTGGTAGCCGAGCACCTGCGCGAGCACCCCGGCCAGCGCGGCGGCCACCGGGGTCATGCCCCAGGAGATCAACCGGCTGGCGGAGCTGAACCGCCCCAACAGGTTCTGCGGCACACAGGACTGCGCGATCACCCGCGAGTTGACCGTCCACATGGTACCGCCCGCCCCGGCGACGAAGGCCGCCGCGCCGATCACCCACGCGCTGTCGGCCGTGGCTGGCAGCACCGCGGGGGCGGCCACCAGCGCGAAGGAGCCCACGATGTCCACGAACATCGCCCAGCGCCTGCCCAGCAGCCGGTTGGCCGGGCCGGTGAGCACGGTGCCGACCACGCCGCCCGCGCCGAGGCAGGTCAGCAGCAGGCCGTAGCGCTGGGAGTCCAGGCCGAGCGGGCCGGTGGCGTAGACCGGGATCAGTGCGAGCCAGGCCGCCCAGCACCCGGCCATCACGGTGATCAGGAAGGACATGCCGCGCAACAGCTTGTGCTGCCACAGGAAGGCCAGGCCGTCGCGGATCTCCACGTGCACCGACTTGCGCTCGGACACCTTGCTGACGGCGAAGTTGCCGGTCAGCAGCACCAGCAGCAGGGCGCCGGCCACGTACACCAGCCCGGTGCTGCCCAGCGCGATGGCGAACCCGGCGGCGACCAGGAAGCCGCCGACCGGGGCGCCCAGGAAGCTGTTGCACAGGTACTCCACGGCGGTGATCCGCGCGGTCACCGACTGCCAGCGGCTGCGCGGCACGGCGGAGGGCACGATGGAGGCCCCGGAGATCAGCGCCACCACCTCGGCCACACCGAGTACCAGCGCGACCAGGTAGATCAGCGGCAGGCTGACCAGGTTCAGCAGCACCGCGAGCAGCAGCACGGCGACCGAGACCATGCGCGCGGTCTCCGCCCCGATCATCAGCGAGCGCCGGTTGTGCCGGTCCACGAACACGCCGATGTGCAGCGCGGTCAGCAGCCAGGGCAGGGTCAGCGCGATCACCACCCCGGACACCAGCGCGGGCGAGCTGGTCAGTTGCACGGCCAGCAGCGGCAGTACCACCTTGGTCACCGCGTCGGCGATGTTGGTGGTGCCGGTGAACAGCACCAGCAGCCACTCGTTGCGGCGGCCCACCTCGGCGGTCACCGGTTCGGCTTCGGTCATGGGGTGCGCACCTCCCGGTCGGTGCCCACGCAGACCCGCTCGCGGTCGTGGAACACGTGCAGCGGGACCGGGATGCCCGCCTCGCAGCGCAGCGGGGCGGCGAAGGTCTGCACGGCCTGCCGCCAGTGCGTGTCCGGGTGCAGCGGGCTGTTGGACAGGGTCACGCCCGCGCCCAGGTCCAGCTCGAACCAGATGGCGATCGCGTCGCAGTCACCGTCCACTGTGGGCAGTGCCTTGACCAGTTCGCGGTTGGGCGGGCAGTCGGCGCCGAAGTCCACGTCCAGCAGCGGGAAGGGTTCGGTCAGCGCCAGGTGCGGGTAGTTGTGCAGGTAGGTGGAGAAGTACTCCATCGAGCGCAGGTTGTTGAACCCGCTGACGTCGAACCCGCACGCGGTGGACACGTGGTTGTGCGAGCGCAGCCGGTCGCTGGACACCAGCTGGCCCCACAGCCTGCCGCGGCCCGGCACGATGCGCGGTTCGGCGACCAGCAGCTCCTCACGGGCGTGCTCCAGCGTGGGCAGCGCGTTCTCGCCGAGCAGGGCGCAGTCGAAGATCTCGGTGACCAGCACGTCGGCCCTGCGCGGCAGGTCGACGCCCAGCCGCAGGTCGGTGGAGGCCTTGTTGACCACGGTGATCCGCGTGTCGAACCCGTTGGCCCGCACGATCTGCTCGGCCACGGTGGCGATCAGCGGTTCCACCTCGCAGGTGACGACCTGCGCGGCACCGGCCCTGGCCGCGAGCAGGGCCAGCAGCCCGCTGCCGGTGCCGATGTCCAGCACCAGGTCGCCAGGGCGCACCGAGGCCATGATCGCGTCGTGGTAGGCCTGGTTGCGCTCCACGTCGTTGAGCATCGCGAAGTGCCAGCGCGGCACCAGCTTGCGCACCGCCCGGTTGAGCAGCAGCGATGGCAGCGAGTCACTGCCCTCGGCCAGCCGCTCGGCCAGCCCGAAGTAGTCGGCCGCGCTGCCGTAGTCCTGGCGGTCCATCGACACGCGGCCGCGGGCGAGCAGGGTCTGCACCAGGTCCTCGGTGTCCATCGCCGGGACCCGTGCGGGTCTGCTGGGGGGCATCACATCCACTTGCTGCTGCACGGCATCCTCACTGAGCTAGGACCATTGTGTTGGTGGCCACCGGGTCCGCACCGCCGTCGGGCAGGTACGCGATCACGTGCGGGCCCCGTTGGACGGTGGACACGCCGCGCGTGCACAACCGGTCCACCCGGAAGCTGTTGCCGTGCCAGGGGCAGCGCAGGCCGTTGCCCTCGACCTCACCCAGGTGCAGCGGGCCGCCCCGGTGCGGGCAGCGGCTGGCGATCAGGTGCACCGCACCGTCGCGTTCCAGCCCGAAGTAGCGCTGCTCGCCCACCACCACGACGTTGTGCCGCGGCCAGGTGAGTTCCACGCGGACCGCGGCGCTCACCGGTCGCTGACCGCGATGCTCGCGTCGGACTCGGCACGCAGCCCGTACAACCGTCCACTGGGGACGGTCACGGCCTCACCCTGCTTGACCTGCAAGGGATCGCCGGTGGGGCTGCGGTACAGGTCGACCACCCCGCTGAGCACGCTGACCGTGGTCTCGCCCGCGGCCATCCGCGTCTCGAAGAAGCTGGCCGGCCCGAGGTCGCTGACCACGCCCGTGCGGGCGGCGTCCCCCTCGGCGGTGTGCGTGCTGGGATCCCACTGCAACTGGGCGAGCAGGTCGTTGTCCGCCAGCACACCCAGCAGCCGGATCTCCTCGACCCCGCGGATCAGCCCGTGCGTGGCGACCGGCCCGTGCTTGCGGGCCAGCGGCAGCAGCAGGTCGTGCACTGCCATGCGCCCGTGGTGCTGGTCGATGTGCGCGTGCTCGTCGCAGTAGCGGGTGTCCACGTCCTCGCCGTAGACCACGCGCAGGGTCTTCGCCAGCTGCGCGAAGTACGGGGCGAAGGTGGCCTCCAGCAAGGCCATCGCGCCGATGTAGCGGAAGAATCCGGTGCGGTTCTGGGTGACCCAGTAGAAGTAGTTGTTCACCGCGATCGAGCTGGGCAGGTAGTAGAACCAGTAGTGGTGCGCCCTGGTCGACATGTCCGCGCTGGCGCACAGGTCGGTGAACAGCTTGCTGTGCTTGGCGTCGAAGACCCCGTAGCCGAACTCGTCGATGAAGATCTTGAACAGCTCGCTCTGCTCGGGACCGAAGGCCCCACCGAGGTTCTGCGACATGGCGGTGGCCTCGGTCAGCCCGTCCAGCGCCATCTGCGCGATCAGCGTCTCCGCGGCCCGCCTGCGGTCCGGGGCCGCCTCGATCGCCCTGAGGATCGTGCGCTCGGCGGTGACCGCCTCGGTGATCGTGGCCTCCAGGTGCGCCTCGGTGGCGGCCATGTCCCAGTCGCCGTTCACCCGCACGCTGGTGTCCAGGAAGCTCAGCGCGTAGTGCTCCACGTCGTGGCGCGCGCGGTCGGCGAGCAGCCGGTTCTGGGTGGAGTAGAAGGCCTCGAAGTCGCGTTCCTTGCCGCGCAGGCCGTCCTCGGGCAGGAACAGGGCCCCGCTCTCGTAGACGTTCATCAGGAAGCGGTTGGCCATCAGGCTCTCGTCGGCGGCGAACTGGTCCTCCCGCAGCGGCGTGCTCAGGTCCAGCCGGGCCAGCCTGCCCGCGTCCAGCGGCCGCCGGTACGGGTTGTCGCGCACCCACGGCGCGGCGACTCCCCGGTACGGCTGGCTGCCCGCGAATTCCGCGACGGCGGCGGCGACCGAATTATCCAAGCCGACCTCAGAGATAGTCATCGGTGATTCTCCATACCCCAGCCTCGCAGCAGCTCTACAGGCCCGTACGTGCGATGTTCCCATTCGCGGGACGTGCCGCAACTATTCCTGGTCAACAACCATTCGTCTAGTACCGATCTCTTGGTGACCGATCAATCACACTGTGCGACCGCTGTTTCTTCTCGGCGCGGGTGTGTTCGTCCAACCCCGTTGTACAACGGGGCAGACCTGCTGTGTTCATGAATGGATTCCGAGCTGGCGCTGGAACGTCGACCTGCGGTTGTGTCATCCGCTGAACGGGGTAAGGCCCCAGGTCGGCGCTGTGTGAATGGGCAGGCGGGTGGAGTAGAACAGGCAATCTGTTTCTGTTTCTGCGAACGCGTGAATCCGAAGCGTGACGGCCTTGACCCATTACTGCGATCGGCGGAGTGACCCGTTCGGTACACCGCGGCTGCATCCAGAAAACATCGAGAAAACATCGGCCGCGGAGATGCTCTCCGGCGCCGGGATCGGATTAGAAGGCGGAGATACAGCCATGACCGCACCACTGGACCTTGACGCCACGATCGGCAAGTACGCCACCGGGGCCTTCGACGACAGCACGCCGCTGCTGGAGGTGGGCCTGGAGTCGCTGTCCCTGCTGCGGCTGGCGGTGGAGGTGGCCGCCGACGACGACGCGGAGATCGACGCGACCCGACTGGCCGAGCTGCGCGTGGTCGGCGACCTGAAGGCCTGGCTTGGCGACCTGGCCGTGGTGGACGGGGCCGCGTCGTGCTGACCGAACAGCAGGCCGACCTGGCCATCACCGAGTCCCAGAAGGGACTGCTGGTGCTGGACAGCCGCGTGGCCGCCAAGCACCTGTACAACCAGATCATCCAGTTCGACCTGGACCCGGCGGCGGTGCCCGCCGAGGCGGTCGGGCCCGCGCTGCTGGCGCTGGTGGCCGTGCAGCCCGCGCTGCGCCAGGTCTTCACAGCGCTGCCCGCGATCCACGCCCGGCTCACCGCGCCGCCCACGGCCGAGGGCTTCCCCCTGACCCACCTCGACGTGCCCCCGCAGGACTACCCCGAGGCGGTGGCCGCGCTGGCCCGCGAGCTCGGGCCGATGGCCTTCGACCTGGCCACGGGCCCGGCGTACCGCTTCGGCACGGTGCGGGCCACCGACAACAGCGCGGCGACCATCCTGCTGGTCGGCCACCACATCGTCGGTGACGGCGTGTCCATGGGCCCGATCGTGCGCGACCTGGAGGCCCTGTTCACCGGGCGGTTGGCCGGGGAGGCGATCGCGGCCAAGCAGGTCGAGCGCGAAACCGCGCTGCGCAAGGAACTCCAGGCGCAGAACCGGGTCGCCGCCCAGGACCGCACCACCGAACGCGCCAAGCAGTGGGCCGCCGCGCTGCGCGAGGTCCCGCCGCTGGTGCTGCAACCGCGCCCGAACCGCCCCACGCAGACCGCCTTCACCGGTGCGCGGGTCGCGTGGCGGCTGGACGAGGCCGAGTCGGCCCGCTTCACCCAGACCTGCAAGCGACTGGGCGTCACCTCCTTCGTGCTGCTCAGCGGGGTCTACGGCGCGGTGCTGGCCCGGCACGGCGCGGTGTCCAAGGTGCTGGTGGGCAGCCCGTTCATGGCCCGGCGCACGATCGGCGCCTTCGATCTGTGCGGGTTCTTCGTCAACACGTTGCCGGTCACCGTGGACGTGGACTGGGCGCGCACCGTGGACGAGCACCTGGCCGAGCACGTGCGGCCCGCGATCGACTTCTGCCGCTCCCACGTGGACGTCAGCTTCAACCAGCTCGTGGAGCACGCCCAGCCGGACCGCTCCAGCAACCGAAACCCCTTGTTCTCCGCCATGTTGGCGATGCAGGACACCTTCGACCCGGCCACGGCGCAGGCCGTCGTCCGGGTCCGCGAACCGGGCAACGGCACCGCCAAGTTCGACCTGTGGCTGGGGGCGACCCCGATCGACGGCCGCTGGCAGCTGGAGCTGGAGTACGACCGCGAGCTGATCTCGCCCGCGGTGGCCGACGGCCTGCTGGACTCCTTGCGCACCGCTCTGCGCCGTGCCGTGGCCGACGGCTCACGCACCCTGGCCGAACTGTTCGAGGACGCCCCGCTGGCGGAGAGCCTGCGTACCGACGGCCAGCCCGCCAGGGTCGAGGCCGCCACGCTGAGCCAGTGGTTCGAGCAGTCCGTGGCGGCCACGCCCCAGGCGGTGGCCATCGAGGACCCGCACAACCGGCTCACCTACGCGGAGTTGGCCGCGGCGGCGACCACCGCGGCGGCGGGGTTGGCCGCGCACGGCATCGGCCCCGGCGACGTGGTCGGCCTGGCCCTGGACACCCTCGCCGACACCGTGGTCGCGATCATGGCGATCCTGCGCCGTGGCGCCGTGTTCCTGCCGCTGGACTCCGGGCTGCCCACGGAGCGCCTGGCGTACATGGCGGACAAGGCGGGCTGCCGCACGGTGCTCGGCGCCCCGCTGGTGCCCGACTTGACCGTGCTGAACATGGCTGAACTCGCTGAAGGCGGCACCGACACCAGCTCGCTGGCCAGCGCCGACAGCCCGGTGTACGTCATGTTCACCTCCGGGTCCACCGGCCAGCCCAAGGGCGTGCAGATGGGCCACGGGCCGCTGCTCAACCTCACCGGCTGGCAGCACGCCGCGCTGCGGATGGGCCGCCAGACGCGGTTCCTCCAGTACGCCCCGCTCGGGTTCGACGTGTCGTACCAGGAGATCCTGCCGACCCTGCTGTGCGGGGGCACGGTGGTTTCCCGCGAACCGGCCGACCGGCGCGATTTCCCCGCCATGTTGCGACGTATCGCCGACACGGCCGTCACCCACGTGTACCTGCCGGTGGCTGCGCTGCGCCCGCTGGTGCAGTGCGCCAAGGCCAACCAGGTGAGCCTGCCCGCGTTGCGGTACCTGTGCGTCTCCGGCGAGCAGTTGCTGGTGGACGAAGAGATCCGCGAGTTCTTCGTGGCGCACCCGCACTGCACGCTGGTGAACCTGTACGGGCCCACCGAGACGCACGCGGTGACCAGCCACCGGCTGTCCGCCCGGGACGAGCAGTGGCCGCCGCACGTGCCGATCGGCCTGCCCTACCCGAACGTGGCCGCCTACGTCGTTGACGTCACCGGCCACCTCGCCCCGGTCGGTGTGCCCGGTGAGCTGTACCTCGGCGGGGACTGCCCGGCCGAGGGCTACGTCAACGACCCGCAGATCACCGCCGAACGCTTCGTGGCCGACCGGTTCGACGGGGGCACGGCCTACCGCACCGGGGACCGCGTGGTGCGCGAACCCGACGGGGTGCTGGTCTTCCTGGGCCGCGAGGACACCCAGGTGAAGATCCGCGGGTACCGGGTGGAGCTGGGGGAGATCCAGACCGTGGCCACGGCGGTGGACGGGGTGCTGGAGGCGGTGGCCGTGGCCAGGGGCAGCGGGGTCGACCGCGAGCTGGCGCTGTTCGTGCTCGGTGAGGGGCCGGTGGACCACGAGGCGTTGCGGGCCAAGCTGGCCGAGGCGCTGCCGGAGTACATGGTGCCCACCTGGATCTTCGACCTGGACAGGGTGCCGACAACTCCCACTGGCAAAACGGATCTGGACGCACTGGTGGCACTGGCCGACGAGCTGGTGACCGAGCGCCGGATCGACTCGGCCGCGGCGCCCGCGGACTACCAGGACGCGCTGGAGGCGGAGCTGGCCGGGATCTGGGCCGAGGTGCTGGGCGTGGACTCGGTGCTGCGGGACCGGCCGGTGATGGCCTACGGCGCGCACTCGCTGAACATCTTCACGGCGCTGGCGCAGGTGCAGGAGCGCTACGGGGTTCCGGTGCCGGTGGTCGACTTCTTCAGCTCGCCGACCGTGGCCACGCTGGCGGGTCTGGTGCGCACGGCCCTGGCGGGGGCGTGATGGCCACCGTCTCGCCCTCGCGGCTGATCCCCTTGGTGCGCAAGAAGAACCGGCCCAGTTGTGTGCTGCTGCCCGGACTGGGCGGCGGGCTGGAGCCCTACCTCCGACTGGCCGCCGCCCTGGGCGAGCAGCGCAACGTGCACGCCTTCCGCGCGGCCGGGCTGATGCCCGAGGAACTGCCGGAGACCTCGGTCGCCGAGATGGGCGACGCGGCGGCGGCCGTACTGGAGCAGTCCGGGATCCAGCCCGAGCTGGTGATCGGCTGGTCGCTGGGCGGGGTGGTCGGCTGGGAGCTGTGCACCCGGCTGCCGCACCGGCCGCCGCTGGTGATCATCGACAGCGCGCCCTGCCCGTGGCAGGCCAGCGAGGACAGCCGGGTGGAGCTGCGTTCGAGCATCACCGGCATGTTGGGGCCCAACCCCGATCCCGGCACGCGGGACCGCGTCTTGTCCACAGTGGACGCCCAGCTCGACGCGCTGGCCGAGCACAAGACCTCGGTCGGCTACGACGGGCCCGTGCTGCTGCTGATGTGCCAGCCGGACGAGGGCTGGCGCGAGGAGGCGGTCCGGGGCTGGCGGGCACTGGCCCCGAACCTGCGCACCGCGCGGCTGGGCGCGGGCCACTACGAGGTGTTCGACGCCGGGCGGCTGCCCGAGCTGATCGACCAGATCGCCGAGTTCGAGGAGGCGTGGTGACCGGGCCACTGGCCGTGGTCAGCGGCGGGACCCGGGGCATCGGGCTGGCGCTGAGCCATCGGCTGATCAAACTGGGCCACCGGGTGGTCGCCCTGTACCGCGGCGATGACGCCGCGGCCGAGGCGGTGCGCGAGGAGTCGCTGCACGTGCTGCGGGCCGACCTCGCCGACTCCGGGGCCGTGCGGGCCGCGGCCCACCAGGTCCTCGCCGAGCACGGTGTGCCGACGGTGCTGGTGCACAACGCGGGCCGCAACATCGACCGGCCGTTCCTGGAGATGAGCGAGGAGGACTGGCACGGGGTGCTGGACACCAACCTGTCCGGGGTCTTCTACCTCACCAGGGCGCTCGCCCCGGCGATGGTCGAGTCCGGGCAGCAGGGTGTGATCGTCACCGTAGGTGCCACCACCGGGATGCGCCCGCGGCTCAACGGCGCCAACTACTGCGCCAGCAAGGCGGGCCTGCTGCAACTGACCAAGTGCCTCGCACTGGAGCTCGCGCCCCGGATCCGGGTCAACTGCCTGATCCCCGGCATGACCGAGACCGAGGAGCTGGTCACCCGCTTCCGGTTGCACGACCCCCAGGCCCGCGCCCAGGTCCTCGGCGAGATCCCGCTGCGCCGCATCGGCGGCACCGAGGACGTGGCCGACGCCCTGGAGTACCTGGTGAGCCCGCGCAGCGCGTACCTGACCGGCCAGAAGATCATCGTGGATGGTGGGCAGTACATGTGGTGACCGAGATCCTGGCCGCGACGAGCGCCGCACGCGACACGGCGCCCGCACCCGGCGACGAGCGCTACGACTCCTACTGCACGGAGCTGGCCCGGCAGCTGACCGCCAACTGGGACGCGGTGCTGGCCGCCAACGCCGAGGACATCGCGCTGGCCCGCCAGCGCGGGCTCGGCGAGCCGCTGATCGACCGGCTCCAGCTGGGCTACCAGCACCTGGCTCCGCTGCTGGAGCTGGCCGAGCAGACCCGCAAGGCGCTGCCCGCCGTGACTGCCTGTTCACCCGGTACGCCCGCGTTCGGGCAGAGCGTGGTGCGGCGCAAGCCCAAGCCGCTCGGCGTGCTGCTGATGATCTACGAGGCCCGGCCCACCGTGACGGTGGAGGGCGCGCTGCTGGCCGTGGCCGTGGGCAACGCGGTGATCCTGCGCGGGGGCTCGGAGATCGCGGCCACCAACGCCAAGCTCGGTGAGCTGGCCGCGAACGCCGCCCGCGCGGCCGGTCTGCCCGAGGGCATGGTGTCCGTGCTCACCGACGGGGACCGCAGGCTGGTCCGCGAGCTGCTCAAGCGGCACGACGCCATCGACGCGCTGATTCCGCGCGGCAGCGCCTCGCTGATCGACTACTGCCGCACGGCCTCCACCATCCCGGTGATCGCCAGCGGCGGCGGGGTCAACCACCTCTACGTGGACTCCAGCGCCGATCCCGCGGTGGCCGCCCGCATCGCCGTTGACAGCAAGCTGACCGAGCCCACCGCGTGCAACACGCTGGAGATGGTCCTTGCGCACCAGGACATCGCGGCTCAGGTCGTGACGGAGTTGCTGGCGCTGGGCGAGGAGTTCGAGCTGCGCCTGGACCCGGCCCTGCTGGTGCCCGGCGAACAGGTCAGTGAGCTGTCGGCCCGCGACGACGGCCGCGAGTTCCTGGACCGCTCGCTGGGGGTCCGGCCGGTGGCCGACCTCGCGCAGGCCACCGCGCACATCCGCCAGCACGGCTCGAAGCACACCGAGGGCATCGTCAGCGAGGACCCCTTGGTGGTGCAGGAGTTCCTGGACACCGTGGACGCGGCGGCCCTGGTGGTCAACGGATCGCTGCGGTTGCACGACGGCCCGACCATGGGGCTGGGACCGGAGATCTCCATCAGCACCGGCAGGTTGCACACCAGGGGACCGGTGGACCTGTCCGCGCTGCTGACCTACAGCTGGGTCATCGAGGGCCACGGAACGGTCCGTGGCAAGGAGAGGGGGAGCGCGTCGTGACGCCTACCCAAGCCCGTCGGGCCGAGGTCAACGACGCCGTGAAGCGCATCGTCGCGCTGGAGTCGCGGCTGTCGCTGGCCCCGCACGAGATCCCCGACGCCGAACCGCTCAACGGGGACCTGCTCAAGGTCAACTCGCTCGGGTTCCTCGGCATGTTGGTGCGCCTGGAGGACGAGCTGGACGTGACCCTGCCCGACGACCTGTTCACCGGGCGGACCTTCCACACCGTGGCCGACCTGACCGGGGTCGTGCTGCTCGCGGTGGGGGAGCAGTCATGAGGTGGCGCAGTGTGTTGCCGCGCCTGGGGTACGAACTGCCGCCGGACCTGACCCCGCCGAGCGCGAACGGCCCGCTCACCCCGTCGGTGCCGCTGGAGCTGATCCGGCAGAGCGTGTCCGCGCGGGAGTACTGGGACATCCCGGAGCCGGTGGCCGAGCAGTACCGCCGGTACCGGCCGACCCCGCTGTGGCGGGCGACCGCCTTCGAGCGGGCCATCGGCGCCGAGGTGCCGGTGTACGTCAAGTACGAGGGCGGCAACATCTCCGGCAGTCACAAGCTCAACACCGCGCTGGCCCAGGCGTACTACTACCAGCGGGCCGGGGTGCGCGAGCTGGTCACCGGCACCGGGGCAGGCCAGTGGGGCACCGCGCTCGCGGCGGCCTGCGCGGCGTTCGGCCTGTCCTGCACGGTGTTCATGGTCGGCGGCAGCCTGCGCGACAAGCCGTACCGGGGCAGCCTGATGCGGCTGCTCGGCGCGCAGGTGCACGCCAGCCCGAGCGGGCTCACCGAGATCGGTCACCAGGGCGGGGGCAACAGCCTGGCCCTGGCCATCGGTGAGGCAGTGGAGTACGCGAAGGCCGGTGCGGGGCGCGCGTTCTGCATCGGCAGCGGGGAGAACTACAGCATCCTGCACCAGTCGGTGATCGGGCAGGAGGCGATCGAGCAGCTGTCCACTCTGGACGCCGAGGTGGACACGGTGATCGGTTGCGTGGGCGCGGGCTCGAACTTCGGTGGTATCGCGCTGCCGTTCTTCTCCGGTGACGACCAGGGGCCGACCCTGCTCGCCGCCGAGTCCAGCTCCACGCCCAAGCTGACCCGCGGTGTCTACGCCTATGACCTGACCGACGCGACGGGCACCGGCCCGATGGAAGCCATGTACACCATCGGCAGCCAGTACTCGATCCCCGCGTCCCACTCGGCCGGGCTGCGCTTCCACGGGGCCGCGAAGCTGTTGTCCGCCATGCGCCACCGGGGGCAGATCGCCGCCACCGCCGTAGGCCAGCGGGCGGCGCTGGAGGCGGGCCGCGCGTTCGCGGGCAGCGAGCTGATCGTGCCCGCGCCCGAGTCCGGGCACGCACTGGCGGCAGCGGCCTCGGTGGTCACCGGGCGCGACGCCAAGCACCGCGGCGGCCGTGGCGTGCTGGTGTGTGTGAGCGGGCACGGGTTGCTGGACCTGGCCGCGTACGACCAACTGCTCGCCGGGCAGCTCACCGACCTGGCCGCCGACCCCGAAGCCGTCGAGCTGGCCACGGCCGCGCTGACCCGGGTCGACAACACCCTCGTCGAGGTGAACTGATGACACCGACCGAGACCCGCCACGGCGTGTTCACGCCGATCCTGCGCGGGCTGCGTGCCGAGGCGCTGGACTGCATTCAGGCCAACCTGGCCGTGCTGGCCGATCAGCAGGGCGGCAGCGGCACGCACCTGGCACTGGGCTCCGCACTGCGCTTTCCTGTCGACTCCACAATGGACACACGGCTGTCCGAGGCTGCCGAACAGGTGGGCGCCGAGGTCGTACAGCGCTGGGACGACGCCGACGTGCGGGACCTCGCCGAGCAGCACCCCGTGCTCTACGTCGTGGCCGACGCGTACGAACTGCCGTGGGTGCCTTACGCGGGCCAGCAGCACATGGAGCACTCGTTCCTGCTGCTCGGACCATCCACTGTGGCCGATGCGTACCACAACGACACGCAGTGGGGCGCCGTCCGGCCCGGGGTGTGGAAGATCGGTGACACGCCCCTGCCGAGGGCTACGGCGTTCACGCTGGAGGTGCGGCCGACCAAGCTGGACCCGGCTGCCGTGGTGGCCGCCAACGCCGCCGCCATGACCGGGGCCGTGCCCGCGATCGAGGCGTACGTCCAGGGCTGCAACGAGGATCTGCCCCAGCTCGTGCTGGACGTATGGGTGATCGGCCGCTCCCGGCTGCTGCACGCGGCGTGGCTGGCCAGCGTGGGGCTGCCCGCGGAGGCCGCCGAGCGGCAGGCGCAGGACTGGCTGTCGTTCGCGGCGCAGACCTACGTCGCGATGCGACGGGCTCAACGCGGCGGGCCGCTGACCGCGCCGATCGACACGGAACTGCACCGCCTACTGCACGGCGATGTGGCGCTGGCCCAGGACCTGTTCGTGCGCAGCACCGTCAACGAGGCGCTGTGCTCCGTGCTGCGCCTGGACGCCGTGCCCGCTGACGGGACACTGCGCGACCTGCCCGGCTACAACTCGTTCAAGCTCGTGGACGTGATCAACCGCGTCGAGGACCGGCTCGGGATGCAGGTGGACCCGCGCGCGCTGACCGCGCAGAACCTGCGCGACCCGGCCAGCCTGTGCCGCCTGTTCGTGGCTGGGGAGGCGTGATGCTGCTGCACGAGCTAATCGACACGACCCGCCCGGACGCGATTGCCATCAGCCGGGGCGAGGACGCGCTGACCTTCGCCGAGCTGGACCTGGCCGGGCTCCGCGTGGCCAAGTGGTTGCTGGACAAAGGGGTTCGCCGTGGCGACCGGGTCCTCGCCGCGCTGCCGCCCTCGGTCGAGGTACCCGCGCTGCTCTACGGCTGCTCGCGAGTCGGGGCAGTGTTCAGCCTGATCCACGACACGGCCCCGGCCTCGGCGGTGCAGCACGTCGTCGACGACTGCGAGCCCGCGCTCGTCGTGGACCCCGCCGAGCTGTCCACTGTGGTCGGATCGGGCGCGGTCCCGGACGAGCTGCCCGCGTCGCCGCTGACCGTCGACCCGATCTGCCTGATCTACACCTCGGGCAGCACCGGTGCGCCCAAGGCCGTCGTCTCCACGCACGCCCAGGTGACCTTCGCCGCCAGGGCGATCCAGTCGCGGCTGCGGTACCGGCCCGAGGACGTCGTGTACTGCGCGCTGCCGCTGGCCTTCGACTACGGCATGTACCAGCTGTTCCTCGGCGCCCTGTCCGGGGCGCGCGTCGAACTGGGCTCCGCCTCGGACGCCGGTCCGCAACTGCTCGGCAAGCTCGCCGCCTGCGGGGCCACGGTGCTGCCCGCCGTGCCCGCGCTGGCCCGCGGCCTGGCGGCGATGCTGGCCCGGCCCACGGCCAAGGCCCCGGCGATCCGGTTGCTGACCAACACCGGGGCCGCCATGCCCGACACCGTGCTGGCCACCCTGCGGGCGCGCATCCCAGGGCTGCGCGTGCAACTGATGTTCGGGCTCACCGAGTGCAAGCGGGCGACGATCATGCCGGTGGACGAGGACCTGAACCGGCCGGGCGCGTGCGGCGTGGCGCTGCCCGGCACGGAGGTCTACGCCGTGGACCCCGCGGGCGGGCGGCTCCCGGCCGGGGAGGTCGGCGAGATCGTGGTGCGCGGCCCCAACGTGATGGCTGGCTACTGGCGGCGGCCCGAACTCACCGAGCAGCGGTTCCCGCGCCAGCAAGGGCTTTTCCCCGTCCTGCGCACCGGCGACTTCGGCTGGCTGGACAAGGATGGCTACCTGTACTTCGCGGGTCGCCGTGACGACCAGTACAAGGAGCACGGGTTCCGGGTCAGCGTGACCGAGGTCGAGGCCGCGGCTCACCGAGTGTCCGGAGTGGACGCCGCGGCGGTGTTGCCGCCGGGTGCCGAGGAGCACGGGGCCACGCTCGTCGTGGTGTCCGAGCTGGCGCCGCATGAGGTGCTCGCCGGGCTGCGTGCCGAGCTGGAGGAGTTCAAGATCCCGCGCACCTGCCACGTGGTGGCGGCACTTCCGTTGACCCGCAACGGCAAGGTCGACCGCGCCGAGTTGGTGAGGGTGACCCGTGCTGGCTGACCTGGAGACCCCGGCCTACGTCTACGACCTGGACGAGGTGCGCCGCTGCGCGGCCGCCCTGCGTGCCGCGCTGCCCGAGCCGACCCGGATCTACTACTCCTTCAAGGCGAACCCGCACCCGGCGGTCGTCTCCGCGCTGCGCGAGCAGGGCTGCCACGCGGAGGTCTGCTCGCCCGGCGAGCTGGCCACCGCGCTGGACGCGGGCTTCCCCGCCGCCGAGGTGCTCTACACCGGCCCCGGCAAGCGCGACCAGGACGTCACCGAGGCCGTCAAGTCCGGGATTCGACTGTTCTCAGTGGACAGTCCACACGGGATTGATCAGCTCGATTCGGCCGCCGCCGCACAGGGTGTCACGGTGCGCAGCCTGGTTCGGGTCAACGACCTGAGCCCGGTGCCCGGCCAGGGCCTGACGATGACCGGGGTGGCCTCGCAGTTCGGTGCCGACGCGGACTGGGTGCTGGCCGAGCCCGAGCGCTTCGGCGCCAGGGACCACGTCCTGCCGGCGGGGTACCACCTCTACATGGGCACCAACCTCACCGAGTCCGACGCACTGCTCGCGCAGTTCCGGCAGTCGGCGAGCACCGCGCGCTGGCTCGCCGAGACCACCGGCACCGCCGTGCAGGTGCTGGACCTGGGCGGCGGCTTCGGCGCCCCGTTCGCCAAGGCGGGCGTGCTGCCCAGGTTCGACGGCCTGGCCGAGCGGATCGCCGACCTGCTGGACGAGACCTTTCCCGGTTGGCGTGCGGGCAGTCCCGTCGTGGCCTTCGAGTCGGGGCGCCACCTCGTCGCCACCAGCGGCACGCTCTACACGCGGGTGCTGGACGTCAAGCGCTCGCACGGCAGGGACGTGCTGGTGCTGGAGTCGGGCATCAACCACCTGGGCGGCATGTCCGGGCTGCGCAGACTGCCGCCGATCACCCCCGACGTGCTGGCCGCCGAGGGCGTTGGCGAGCCGCTGACCGGCGCGATCGTCGCCGGGCCGCTGTGCACCCCGTTGGACACCTGGTCGCACGCGGCGAGCCTGCCCGCGGTGCGCCCCGGCGACCTCGTGTCGGTGCCCAACGTGGGCGCCTACGGGCTGTCCGCCAGCCTGCTGGCCTTCCTCGGCCACCCGGCACCGGTCGAGGCGGTCCGCGAAGGCGGCCGGATCACCGACGTGTCCCGCTTGCACCTCCACCGACAAGACCTGAACAGGATGTGATCAGCCGTGGATGCCAACTTCCCCGCCGTGCTCCAGCCGTTCCTGAAGTACGCGGGCGGTCAGGAGATCACCGGTGAGTCCCGGTTGCGCGACCTGGGCCTGGACTCGATGCAGTCCATCCAGCTGCTGTTCGCGGTGGAGGACGCCTACCACGTGTCCCTGCCCGACGAGCTGCTCACCGACGACACCTTCGCCACCGTGGGCAGCCTCTGGGCGGCCATCGAGTCGGTGCGCCCGGCCGCACAGGAGGCGTCGTGAACCTGGACGAGCTGTTCGCGGTGACCGCCGAGCACGCCGCGCGTACCGACCGTGAGGCCTCGTTCCCGGTCGAGGCGCTGGATGCCATGCGCGCCAACGGAATGCTGGGCTTCGTTGTGCCGACCGAGCACGGCGGCGGTGGCGGCTCGGTCACCGAGGTGCTGGACCTGACCCTGCGGCTGGCCCGCGAGGACATGTCCGTGGCGATGATCTTCACCATGCACTGCCAGCAGGCGCTTGCCCTGGTGCGGCACGCCAATCCCGAGCTGGCGGCGCAGGTGCTGCCCCGGCTGGCCCGCGGTGAGCTGTACCTCGCCTCGGTCACCACCGAGCGGGGCAAGGGCGGCCACCTGCTCAGCTCCGAGTCGGTCGTGCACAGCGACGGCAGCCACCTCAAGATCGACCGCGACGCGCCGATCGTCACCGGTGGCCCGCACGCCGACGCCTACCTGGTCACGGTGCTCGCCCCGGACGCCACCTCGCCCAGCCAGGTCTCCCTGGTCTACGCGGAACGGTCCGAAGTGGACGTTGAGGTGCTCGGTGGTTGGCAGCCCCTGGGTATGCGGGCCACCCGCAGCGTGCCGATGCGGCTGACCGGCCAGGTCCCGGTGCGCAACCTGGTCGGCGAGCCCGGCGGGTTCCGCGAGATCGTCACCGGCACCTTCGGACCGCTGGCCCACCTGGGTTGGTCGGCGGCCTGGCTCGGCACGGCGGCTGGTGCGCTGTCCCGCGTGGTGCAGTTCCTGCGCGGCGAGTCCGGCCGCAAGCAGTTCGACACGACCTCCGAGCTGTTGCTGACCGGCCTCGCCAAGGTGCGTGGTCGGATCGACACCGTGCACTCGTTGCTGCGCAACACATCGCGCGTGGTTGAGTCCACTGAGGACCTGACCCAACCGCCCGTGCAGCTACTGCTCAACACGCTGAAGATCACCGCCGCCGAGCAGTGCTTCACCGCCGTGGACGAGCTGATCGAGCTGGTCGGCCTGCGGCACGGCTACCTGACCGGCTCCCCGCTGCGCCTGGAGCAGGCGTTCCGCGACCTGCGCTCGGCCTCGCTCAACTACGGCAACCAGCGGCTGTACCTGGCCAACGGCACGTTGTCCCTCCTGGACCAGCAGGTGCGCCTTGTCTGAGCAGGCCCGCGAGCTGTGGCGCTCCCTCGGCGAACGGGGCGTGCTGCGCGCCCTGTTCGCCGAGGGCCCGTCGCGCGAGCAGTTGGGCGGCCTGCTCGCCGAGCTGGACCGCGAGCACCCGGTTGGCGTCGTGCTCTCTGCCTGCGTGCAGCTCGCCACGATCCTGCCGATCCTGCGCGGGGAAACGGGTGCCGCCGCCAAGGTGTACGAGTCCGCGCTGTCCGGTGCGGCCGTGCTCGCGCTCGCCGCGACCGACGCCGCCGCGGCCGGGTCCGACCTGACCTCGTTGGGCACCAAGGCCGAGCTCGCCGAGGACCACCTGGTCCTCACCGGTGCCAAGCGGTGGATCACCAACGCCTGCACCGCCGACCACGTGCTGGTGCTCGCCAGGCACCGGCCTGCCGACCACTTCACGAGCTTCCTGTGGGTGCTCGTCCCGGTGACGGCACCCGGTGTGCGCGTGGAACCGGCCAGTGGCGGGCTGTTCGCCGGGTCCGGGGTCGGCCACCTGGAGTTCGACCAGGTCCGGCTGGACCGCGAGCACGTGGTGGGCGGGGTCGGCCGGGGCATGGTGTCCTTCGGACGACATGTCACCACCGAACGGCTCGCCGGTGGGCTGTGGGCCGCGGCGATGTGCCGCCGGGTGCTTGCCGACACGCTGAAGTCCCTGTGCGAGCGGCAGTTGGGCGGGCGTCCCATGTGGACGAACGAGGCGATCCGGCACCGCTTCGCGCGCTGCCTGGTGGAGACCCGCCGCATCGAGGCGATGTGCGCGCAGGTCGAGCAGTGGTCCCTGCTGGGCAGCATGGTGCTCAAGGTCTCCGTGGCCGAGAGCCTGGACCTGGTGCTCACCGAGTGCGCGCAGTTGGCCGGTGCCGAGGCGTTCGCCGAGGGCGGGCTCGCCCAGCTGCGGGCGGAGATCGGCATGTTCGGCATCGCGGGCGGTGCTTCCGGCGCGATGCTCGCGGGCATCGCCGAGCACGCCCACGACCTGTTGGGGCTGCGGGCCGGATGAGCAGCACCTGGGTCGCCGACACCGTCAAGCTGGCCTTCGCCAGGGTGACGGAGACCAGTACTCGCCTTGCCACCGAAGAAGACCGCAGGGCAGGGGCGGAACAGGCCGCGTGGCGCCAACGCGAGTACCTGGCCGCCAGGGCCCTGCTGCGCGGACTGCTCACCGAGCTCGCCGACCTGGCGGCGGCGCGGGCGAGCCTGTCCGCCGACGAGGCCGGTCGCCCGTTCCTGCTTGGGCGGCCGGACCTCGCCGTCAGTCTGTCCCATGAGGACGGTTGGGTGGCCGCGGCCGTGGCGGTGGGGCAGGGCGCGCGGGTCGGGGTGGACGTGCAGGTGCCGGTGCAGGGCACGGACCTGTCGCTGATCAACCGCTGTTGCGGCCCCAGGGCGCGTGCCGAGCTTGCGGCCATGCCCGGTGAGCGCCGCGATCACGAGTTCGCCTGGATCTGGAGCGTGCAGGAGGCATGCGTGAAGGCAGAGGGCACCGGGCTGGCCGGTCGTCCGTGGACGGTCCCCGTCGAGGTCGGCGGCACGGCCGGTCGCTGGGGCGACTACCACTGGCGCAGCCTGCGCGACAGGGCGCCGATCCCGCTCAGCTGCGCCTACCGGCAGGTGGGCGGATGACCGCGGCGCCGCAACCAGAACTGGCCGGGCTGAGCTGTTACACCGGCAGCCTCGCGGGCTACCTGGACGGTGAGCCGGTCGACGCCGCCGAGTTGCTGGCGAACTCGATCAGGCTGGCCGTGCGCATCGACCTGCCCGAGGGGGCGCTGGCCTTCTCCCACCACAGGTTCCCGCTCAACCGGCTGCCCAACGGTGATCAGCTGCACTACGCCGCCGAGGCCGACCCGCAGCGCGCCCTCGCCGCGATCACCGCCGAGCTGAGCAGGCACGGACGTGTGATCGTGGTGGTGGACAACGCCGAACTGCCCTGGTCGCCCTCCTACGGGGTCGGGCCGAGCGCTCCGCACTGGCTGCTGCTGTCCACCAGGGAGGAGGACAAGTGGCACGTGGTGGACCCGTTCAGCGGGCTGCTGCCGGCCGGGGAACAGCACCCGTTCACCGGCTGGCTGTCCACCGAGTCCTTGCTGGCGGCCCTCGCCCCGCGCGACTGGGCGCCAGAACAGTTGCGCCGCAACGAACTCGCCTTCGGACTGCCCGTGCCCGTTGCCGGATCGGGGCTGACCTGGCTGGGCCGGGTCCAGGCCACGCGGCAGGCCGAGGACCCGTTGCCCGGCAACTGGCTCACCGGCTGCGACCAGGTGCTGCCCTTCCTCATCGGCCACCTGGAGCGGCGCCTGGCCGAGAGCGGTCCGCTGCTGGACGACCTGTGGGCCGCCGCCCAACACCACGTGTTCCGGCACCGCTGGCTCGGTGAGCGCGCGGGCGTGCTCGGTGACCTCGCCGGGGCGGCCCGGCACGAGTCCGCCGCCCAGGCCTGGGCCAGCCTGCCCAAGGCCCTGCGCTTCGCCGTGGAGTCGGCCTCGCGCGGACGGCCCAGGGCCACGCTCGTGCGCACCACGCTGAACCACCTGCTGGCACTGGAAACCCCACCCGCCCCCGCCTACCACGCCGTGTCACACCACACGCCGATCTCCACCCGTGATCCGGAAGGACCTGCCATGCCCACCCGCACCCTCTATGACTGGTTCCTCAACTCCGCGACGCAGCACCCGGACAACACCGCGATCGAGGTGAGCACCCAGTCGCTGACCTACGCGGAGCTCAGGGCAGCGGTGGAACGCCTGTCCGGGGCCATGGTGGAGGTGCTGGGCCGCACCCCGACCAGGGTCGGCCTGCTCACCTCGCGCAGCCTCGCCGGGTACGTCGGATACCTTGCCGCGCAACGACTCGGCGCCGCCTGCGTACCGCTGAACTCGGCCGCCCCCGCCGTGCGCAACCTGACGATCACCACCGAGGCCGAGCTGGACCTGACCCTGGTGGACGACACCTCGGGCGACGGGCTGGCCGAGTACCGGCGCGACTGCGGCATCGCCCTGCTGGACCTGACCGGGGACCGGGTGCGCGAGCTGACCTCGCCCAGCCGTGAGTACAAGGAGACCGAGGTCGTGCCGCGCGGGGCCGAGGACGTGGCGTACATCATCTTCACCAGCGGCACCACCGGCAAGCCCAAGGGCGTGCCCACCACACAGTCCAATGTGGACGCGTTTCTGGCCGAGGTGATCGAGCGCTACACCCTGCTGCCCACCAGCCGGGTCTCGCAGACCTTCGAGATGTCCTTCGACGGCTCCATCGTGGAGATCTTCGGCACCTGGGGCTCCGGCGGCGCGCTGTGCGTCGCCCAGCACGGGGACGTGTTCACCCCGGTGAAGTTCGTCAAGGCCAAGCAGTTGACGCACTGGATGTCGGTGCCCTCGCTGATCTCCTTCGCCACCAGGCTGCGCGCGCTGGCCCCGGGCAGCATGCCCACCCTGACCGGCAGCATGTTCGGCGGCGAGGCGCTGACCATGGAGCAGGCCGAGGCCTGGTCGGCGGCGGCACCCAGCACGCGGATCCTCAACTGCTACGGGCCCACCGAGACCACGGTGACCGTCACCGGCTACGAGGTGCCGCTGGACGGCAGCCAGCAGGAGACCTCCAACCGCACGATCCCGATCGGGGACGTGTACCCGCACATGGAGAGCGTGCTGCTGGACGCGAACCTGCGCCCGGTGGACGACGGGGAGCTGTGCGTGCGCGGCCCGCAGCGCTTCCCCGGCTACCTGGACCCGGCCGAGAACGCGGGCCGGTTCGTCTCCTTCGACGGGGTGCAGGGCGAGCTGTTCACCGGCGGCGCCCCGCTGACCGAGAAGCACTGGTACCGCACGGGCGACCGGGTGCGCCGCGAGCACGGCACGTTGGTCCACTTGGGACGGATCGACGAGCAGGTCAAGGTGCGCGGCAACCGGGTGGAGCTGGGCGAGATCGAGTCGGTGCTGCGCAGGCACCCGGCCATCGCCGAGGTCGTGGTGCTCACGATCAGGGGCGCGGACGGGGAGATCGACCTGTACGCGGTCTACACCGGGGGCAAGGTCAGCGACGCGGAGTTCGCCGGACTGGTCGAGGGCCTGCCCACCTACATGCACCCGCGCGGCTACCACCACCGCGAGGAGATCCCGCTGACCACGGTCGGCAAGGTGGACCGCAAGCTGCTCACCGACCAGTTCGTGGCGGTCGCCCGATGACCGCGGCGACTGCCATGCAGGAGGCCCTCTGGTGGGTGCACCAGCGGGCGAAGAACAAGTCCGTCTACAACCTCACCTGGCGGCTGGGCTGCGACAAGGCCCCAGACCTCGAGGCGCTCGGCCTCGCCTGGCAGGCGGTGGTGGACCGGCACGAGGCGTTGCGGACCTCGGTGGTGCAGCGCGAGGGCGTGATCGAACTCGTGGTGCGGCCGGAACTGGCCGTGCAGGTGCAGCTGGTCGAGGTGGACGAGGCCACGCCGGAGCTGCTGAGGCTGATCGCCGAGGAGATCCAGGAGCAGGCGATGCACCTGGACCAGGCCCCGCTGGCGCAGCTCACCGTGGTGCGGGTCGGCGAGGTGCACGAGCTGCTGCTGACGGTGCACCACGTGGTGCTCGACGGCTGGGCGAACCAGTTGCTGGTCAGCGAGCTGTCCTCGGCCTACGAGGCGGCCTGCCAGGGGCGCAAGCCGGAGTTCGCGACCGAGGCCGTGCCGTTCAGCGCGTACGCCCAGGAGTGCGCACAGGCCCGCGACGCGGGCAAGTGGCAGGCGAGCCTGGACCACTGGCGCAAGACCTTGGACGGCGCGGTGTCCACGACTGTCGCCGCGGACCGGCACAACCTGGCCGGGACCGGGGCTCCGGGCACGACCCTGCGCTACGCGCTCAGCGACGAGGCGGTGGCCGGGGTCGGCGAGCTGACCAAGGCCACGTTCGCCACGCCCTTCGTGGTCGCGCTGGCGGCTTTGCAGATCGTGTTGGCACGCGGCGGTGCGGGGGAGGACGTGGCGCTGGGTGTGGTGGTGGCCAACCGCATGTCCCAGCGCGACCAGGAACTCATGGGTTACACGGCCAACCTGTGCATCGCCCGCGCCACGGTGACCGGGGCCGACACGGTGCTGGACGTGGTGGGCCGCGCGCGGGACGCGATGTGGACCATGCTCGCGCACCAGACCGTGCCCTACCCGGCGGTGTTCGGGGCGCTGACCGAGTCCGCGCAGGCGATGTTGCGCGATTCGGCCCCGCTGCTGCTGAACTACCTGGGCCCGATCGGCAACGGGCTGTCCCTCGGTGACGTTCCGATGCAACTGCACCGCTCGCCGAACCGGGCGGCACGCGCGGATATCGCCGTGGCGATGTGGGAAACCCCTGACGGGTTCATGACCGAGATCGAGTACAACACCGGCCGTTACGACCGGGAAACCGTGCTGCGGCTCATGGAGGACATCGACACTGTGCTGTCCGCACCCGGCGCGACCGCGGTGTCCGAACTGGACCTGGGCACGCGCTCGGTCGCGGGCTACGTCGACCACCAGGCCAAGCCGGTGACCACTGGGGCCGCGCTGCCCGAGTCCGCGGCGGCCGAGCAGGTCTCACGGGTGTGGGAGCAGGTGCTGGGTGAGCCGCCCGCCGAGCCCGACGAGGACTTCTTCGCGCAGGGCGGGCGTTCGCTCAAGGTGCTGCAACTGGCCTCGGCCGTGCGCGAGGAGACCGGTACCGAGCTGGACCTGGTGCGGTGGCTGGCCGAACCCACCCCGCGGCGGCTCGTGGAGCAGGTCGCCAGCACCGCGGGCGGCCAGGACGCCAGCACGCTGGTGGTGCTGCGCGAGAGCGTGGACGGCGGCCCGCACCTGCACCTGCTGCCCGGCGCGGGCGGCGGTCCGCACGACTACCGCGCACTGCTGGCGGCCCTGCCCGCGCACTGGCGGGTCACCGCATCCCAGGAGCGGCGCCCGTTCGGGTCGGTGGCCGAGATGGCCGCGGCCTACCGCGCCGATCTGGACGCCGCCGGGGCCCGGCCCGATCTGCTCGGCGGCTGGTCCATGGGCGGCCAGATCGCGTTCGAGCTGGCCAGGGGCTACCCCGTGCCGGTCCCGCTCGTGCTGATCGACTCCGCGCCCCCGGTGGGTTACGACTTCGGCGCCGACACCGACTCACTGCGCTTCGAGGCGTTCGCGACCGGGGCGTTCGGCGGCGGCCTGCCGCGCGTGCGTGGTGGCGACTCACTCCGGGTCGCCGCGCTGGCGGCCTGGCTCGCCGCCGACGGACGGGAGGTGTCGGCCACCGTGCTCGCCCAGCAGTGGGCCACCTACCGGCGGCACGCCCAGGCCGTGTCGGACTACGTGCCCAGCGGCGGCGTGCCCGCACCGGCGCTCGTGGTGGCCGCCGACCTCGTGGACGCCCAGGTCGACCAGTGGGCGGCGCGTGTCGGCTCGGTGCGACGGCTGCGCGTCGCGACCGATCACGCCGGTGTCCTGCGTGGCGACCCCGTCCGCGCCGTGGCCGAGGCGATGACCCACCTGCTCTGACCACCACCCGCCGCGTGTCGGCGTTTCCCGTACGGTGTGTCGGCCCAACACGGCGTACCGGAAGCGCCGACACGCGGTACCGGAACGCACGACACGCGGGGGAGGTGGGCGTGGCACTGAGTCAGGCGGAGATCCTGGACGCGGCGACCGGGTTGCTGGACGAGGTGGGCGTGGACGAGCTGAGCACGCGCAGGCTCGCGGCGCGCCTCGGTGTGCGGGCCGGCGCCCTGTACTGGCACTTCCCCAACAAGCAGGCGCTGCTGGACGAGCTCGCGGGGCGGGTGCTGCTGCCGCTGCTGGACCTGGACCTCGGGGCGACCGGGCAGTGGGCGCACGGGGTGGCGGCCTTCGGCGGGGCGCTGCGGGCGGCGATGCTCGCGCACCGGGACGGCGCCCGGCTGGTGGCCACGATGGCCAGGCCGGTGGCGACGGCCCGCACGGCGCACGCGCGGCTGATCGACCTGCTGATCGGCGGGGGAGCGCAGCCGGAGCAGGCGGGGTTCGCCGCGGACGCGCTCACCAGCTACGTCAACGGCTACACCCTGGAGGAGCAGGCCCGCCAGCTGGTGACCCTGTCCGAGGAGCACCGCGAGCGGGCGTTCGCCACCGGGATCCGGGTGGTCGTCAGCGGCCTGCGGGCGGAGTTGTCGCTGCGCTGACCGAGTGGGTGGCGCACACGATGAACAGCCTTGGCTCGGTGTTGTCGGCGATCCGCATGATCTCGCCCATGTGTTGCTGGGCGTCGGGCCGCTGGAGCATCGCCTGGAAGTGCTCGGGGCTGGCCCACTGCGCGTAGTTGACCACCCGCGCGCCGTCGAGGCTCGCGTGGATGTTGGCCGAGACGAAACCCGGGATGCCCACGAACAACTGCTCGGTGGCCTGGTTCAGCGCGGCGACCAATTCGGCCTGGCGGGCCGGTTCGACGGTGAACACGTTGATCAGTGTGGCCACGGGTGCGTCGGCCTGGATGGTGGTCACGGGCCGCCTCCATGTTAGCGTCCTAATATGTAATTAGCACGCTAACATGTTTGGCGTGGACTCGCACGTGGACCCCGGCCAGTCGATGGGCTTCGCGCTGAAGCGGTTGCAGCAGGCGCTGCGCTCGCGCATGGACGCCGGGCTGGCGCGCTACGGACTGACCACCCCGCAGTACGCGGTACTGGCCCTGCTGGCCGACCAGCCGGGCATCTCCAACGCGGAACTGGCCCGGCGCGCGTTCGTCACCCCGCCGACGATGATCAGGATCGTGACCACCCTGGCGGAACTGGGCCTGCTCACCAGGCAGGGCACCCCGGTCGAGGGGCGGGCGCGGTCCACCCGGTTGACCGAGGAGGGGCGCCGTCGCCTGAACGCCGCGGCGCGGGCCGTGCAGCAGTGCGAGGACCTGCTCCGCGAGCAGGCCGGTCCCGGCGAACGGGAGCTCGTCCTGCGCTGGCTCGCCGACTGCGCGGATCGGCTGGAGGCCCCGCAGCGTGCCGGAGTGTTTCCTGATGAGCGTCCAGGACGGTGATCCCCATGCGCCCGAAAGGCCGCCTTTGTGGACGTGCTGAGCTCTACTCGGCACATTTCCGCAACTCTTGACGCACCCGACCGGGGGACGTGCACGGCGGGTCAACTGTTCACTCCGCGTCGTGACCTTGGCTGGGGTGAACACTGATTTTCCTTGATGCCCTGGTTCAGTCATCGTAATCCATGTCACACGATCGGTGGGGGGTGCCCGCTCGCGCTCCCGTTTCGTATCGTCGCTTGCGTCACGGGCCGAATCGAGTATTCTCACCGGTGGTATTGGCGGTGCAATCACCGAGGCGGACCCGCAAAACTTCTGCCCGAACGGGTTTTCGCTGCTGGTGAAGTGGGTGTTGGGCCACTCGGCCGAGTGCCCCGTGATTGCAGGAGAAGACGGAGAAGGTTCATGGCGCAGAAGACGATCGTTCAGCTCATCGACGACGTCGACGGCAGTGAGGCGAACGAGAGCGTGTCGTTCGCGCTGGACGGCGTGGAGTACACCATTGACCTGTCCGACGACAACGCCGCCAAGCTCCGCGGGAACTTGGCGCCGTTTGTCGAGAAGGCGCAGCGCCTCGGTGGCCGCAAGCAGCGTGCGGGCGCGACCAGGACCGCTGTCCGCGCAGGTGGCGACCGCGCGCAGAACCAGGCCATTCGGGAGTGGGCCCGCAGCCAGGGAGAGACCATCTCCGACCGCGGTCGTATCCCGCAGGAACTGGTCACCCGGTTCCAGGCCGCGCACGGTTCCTGAAGTGGTAACACGGGCCGACGGACCGACCTCCGTCGGCTCGTGCACCGCTGCACCGATTCGCCGGGCGGTTCCCGGTGACCTGGAAGACCTGCTCGTGCTCGTCGGCGAGTTCTACGAGATCGACCGGCACGAGTTCGACCGGAGCACCGTGCTGCGGGGTCTTGGCCCGTTGCTCGACGGTGACGAACACGGTCAGGTTTGGCTACTCCTGGACAACCGTGACCGATCCGCGGCGGGCTATGCCGTGATGACCTGGTCGTGGAGTCTGGAGTCCGGCGGGCGTGAGGCCCTGCTCGACGAAATCTACGTGCGCGACCGCGCCTCGGGCGCGGGATCTGCGCTGTTGAACCGCGTTTTGCGGGAAGCTTCCGCCCGCGGAGCACGTGCGGTCTTCCTCGAAACAGAGGAGCACAACGAGCGCGTGCGGGCGTTCTATTCACGGCACGGATTCGCGGTGGAGAAGTCCACCTGGATGTCCCGCGTCCTGCCCTGAACCCGTTGACACCCGGCGAACGCGGGTGCGATGCTCGGCCCCGCGCCGACACGGCGCGGCCAGACCCGAGAGGCGCTGCGACGGACCACATGTCCGCCACGCTCGGGTCTGCGTTCACCACTCAAGGGCGCCTCCCACACGGGAGGTGCCCTTCAGCGTGTTTGCGGCAGTTCGCGGCCGTCCTCGCACCTCCCGTCCCCGACAACCACGGGAAACGAGGTAGGGACCATGAGCGACAAGTTGCGGAAGTCCAACGGCGTCGAGTTCGCCGTGGCCGACCTGGGGCTGGCCGCGCTCGGCCGGGACCAGATCCGGCTGGCGGAGCACGAGATGCCGGGCCTGATGGCCACCCGGCGCGAGTACGCCGAGAGCCAGCCACTCAAGGGGGCGCGCATCGTCGGCTCGCTGCACATGACCGTGCAGACCGCGGTGCTGATCGAGACCCTGGTCGCGCTGGGCGCACAGGTGCGCTGGGTGTCCTGCAACATCTTCTCCACCCAGGACGAGGCCGCCGCCGCGGTGGTCGTCGGCGAGGGCACCCCGGAGCAGCCCGCGGGCACCCCGGTGTTCGCCTGGAAGGGCGAGACCCTCGAGGAGTACTGGTGGTGCACCGACCAGGTGTTCCGCTTCCCCGACGGCCAGCTGGCGAACATGATCGTCGACGACGGCGGGGACGCCACGGTGCTGCTGCACAAGGGTGTGGAGTTCGAGGCAACCGGCGTGGTGCCCTCCGCGGGGGAGAACGACCCCGAGGAGTACGGCATCCTGCTGCGCACCCTGGCGGCCAGCCTGGCCGAGGACCCGAAGCGGTTCACCCGCATCGCCGAGCAGATGCGCGGGGTCACCGAGGAGACCACGGCCGGGGTCAACCGGCTCTACCGGCTCGCGGCCGAGGACAAGCTGCTGTTCCCGGCGATCAACGTCAACGACTCGGTGACCAAGTCGAAGTTCGACAACAAGTACGGCATCAGGCACTCGCTGGCCGATGGCCTCAACCGGGCCACCGACGTGATGATCGGCGGCAAGCTGGCCGTGGTCTGCGGCTACGGGGACGTGGGCAAGGGGGCCGCCGACGCGCTGCGCGGCCAGGGCGCCCGCGTGGTGGTCACCGAGGTTGACCCGATCTGCGCGTTGCAGGCCGCCATGGAGGGGCTGGAGGTCGTACGGCTGGAGGACGTGGTCGAGAAGGGCGACATCTTCATCACCACCACCGGCAACTTCAACATCATCATGGCCGAGCACATGGCGCGGATGAAGCACAACGCCATCGTGGGCAACGTGGGCCACTTCGACAACGAGATCGACATGGCCGGTCTGGCCAAGGTGCCTGGCATCCGCAAGCGCGAGATCAAGCCCCAGGTGCACGAGTGGGTCTTCCCCGACGGGCACGCGATCCTGGTGCTGTCCGAGGGCAGGCTGATGAACCTGGGCAACGCCACCGGCCACCCCAGCTTCGTCATGTCCAACTCCTTCACCAACCAGGTGATCGCGCAGATCGAGCTGTTCACCAACGTGCGCGGCTACGAGCGTCAGGTCTACCGGCTGCCCAAGCACCTGGACGAGAAGGTGGCCCGGCTGCACCTGGACGCGGTCGGCGCCCGGCTGACCACGCTCACCAAGGAGCAGGCCGAGTACATCGGGGTGGACGTGGCCGGGCCGTTCAAGCCCGACCACTACCGCTACTGATCCGCTAGCCCCTCCCTGGTCGCGCCGGACGAGAGCAGCACCCCGGCCAGCGCGACCAGGGCGGCGGCCCCGAACGCGAACGGGTAGCCCCCGCCGGAGACCAGGATCGCGGCGGCCAGCTGGCTGCCCACCGCCCCGCCCGCGGTCCTGGCCACGGTGTTCACCCCGTTGGCCGTGGCCACCCTGTCGTGTGGCACCGAGCCGGTGACCAGCCGGGGCAGCACCGCCATGACCAGGCCGAACCCCACGCTGGCGACCAGGTAGAACACCACCAGGTGCCACACCTGTCCGTTCCACAGCGCGAGCAGCCCGGCCGCCGCCGCCACGCAGCCCAGCCCGGCGGCCAGCGAGGTCCGCTCGCCAAGGCGCACCGCCAGCCAGCTCGCGGGCAGCATCACCAGCGTGCCCGGCAGCATGATCAGACCGGCCACCGTGACCCCGGTGCCGAACCCGGTCTGCGCGATCTTGGGCACCAGCACGTACAGCACGAACTGGGCCGCCCCCAGCGACAGCGCGGCCAGGTGGATCCACAGCACCGGCCGGTCGACCAGCACCTCGGGGTCCACCAGCGGGCTGGTGCTGCGCCGTTCCACCACGAGGAACGCGGCAAGGCCCAGCACCGCCAGCGCGAACAGGCCAAGCACCCAGGCCGAGCCCCAGCCCAGGGTGGGGCCGAGGGGCAGCGCCAGCAGCAGGCCGCCGATGCCCAGGGCGAGCAGCACGGCCCCGGGTACGTCCAACCGGCCGCCGGGCCGGTGCGGGCTCTCCGGCACACTGCGCGCGACGAGCACCAGTGCGGCGGTCACCAGTACCGCGCTGACCGCGAACAGCCAGCGCCAGGACAGCAGGTCCACCAGCAGCCCGCCGAGGACCAGGCCCAGCCCGGCCGCCCCGCCGACCAGCCCCGAGGTCAGCGCGAGGCCGTGCGTGACCCGGTCGGCGGGCAGCGATTCCTTGACGATGCCGAACACCAGCGGCAGCACGCCCAGGCTCACGCCCTGCACCGCGCGGAACGCGATCAGCGAGCCGATGTCCCAGGCCACCAGCCCGCCCAGCGTGCCGAGCAGGAACACGGCCAGCACCCAGAGCAGCACCCGGCGCTTGCCGTGGAAGTCGCCGAGCTTGCCGATCAGCGGGGTCAGCACGGCGCTGGCCAGCAGCGGCGCGCTGAGCACGGCCCAGGCGGCCCAGGTCGCGGTGGTGTTCAGCGCGTGCTGCAACACGGTGGTGGTGGGCACGAGCATCGTCTGCGTCAGCGAGTACGCCAGCACGGTCACGCTCATCGCGGTCAGCAGCGCGCCGCCGCGCACGGTCGGCCGCGCGGCCAAGTCGATCATCGGATCCCCCTCGAATCGATGCGAACCGCGTTCGCTGAAGTTTAGGTTACCCTAACTAACTGGGGGGCGTCTACGGTGTGCGCGTGGTGACACCAGAGGCGAACAGACCGCGCCTGAGCCGGGACCTGATCGTGGCGGCGGCCCGCTCGGTCGCCGACTCCACCGGGCTGGACAGCCTGACCCTGCGCGAGGTGGCCCGCGAGCTGGGCACCGGCCAGGCCTCGCTGTACCGGCACATCGCCGACCGGCGCGAGCTGCTCGGGCTGCTCGCCGACGACCTCGCGCTGGGCTTCCCGCTGGCCGATCCCGCGCTGCCGCCCCGCGAGCGGCTGCCCGCGCTGTGGCAGAGCCTGCACGGCTACCTGTCCCGGCACCGGTGGGCCGCGCGGGTGATCGTCGACGGGGAGCACACCTCCCGCAACGCCGTGCCCTTCGTGGACAGCCTCCTGGACTGCTCCGCGGCGGTGGGCATGGGTCCGGCGCTGGCCATGCGCACCTACCAGGCGGTGTACAACCTGCTGCTGGGCTACCTGCTCAACGAGCACCCGATGGGCCACGACCGCGAAGGCGGCCAGCGGCCGCTGCCCGGCTGGCACGTGGCTGGCGGGCAGGACGCCTTCTGCTGGGCGATGCGGTGCCTGCTGGACGGGGTGCTAGAAGGGCGTGGCGACCTGTGAGCGGGCAACGGAGTTCTCCCGCAGCCACGCCGTGAAGACCGGGCTCGCCAGCGCACTATCCACATAGGACAGACGCAGTGCGGTGACCAGTTCCTCGGCGAGCGGTGCGAGCGGGCCGCCGGTGTGCCAGGCGAACAGCTGGCTCAGCCGCAGCGGGGACCCGATCAGCTCGCGGCCGACCACGCCCTCGGGCACCGGGGCGGTGGCCTGCAACAGCCCCACGCCCAGCCCGTGCGCCACGATCTCGCCCGCGGAGTGCAGATCGCTGGTCTCGTGCGGCACCCACGGGCTGAACCCGGCCGCCTCGCAGGCCGCGCGCACGTGCCCGCGCACCCCGTCCCCGGTGGCCGGGGGCAGCACCCAGTTCTCCTCGCGCAGCTCCGCCAGGTGCAGCCGTTCGCGGGCGGCCAGCGGGTGGGACCGCGCCAGCATCACGAACACCGGCCCCTCGCTCACCGTGCGCACCGCCACCTCCGGCAGGGTGCTGGCAGGGGCCGAGGGGAAGCCCACCAGCGTCGCCCCGTCCAGGCGCTGCTCGTCCAGCAGCCTGATCAGCGCGATCCCGCTGTAGTGCACGGAACTGGCCACCGGCGGTGCGCCCCTGGTGCGGCACAGGTGGTCCAGGCTGGCCGCGAACAGCGGGCCGGGCATGCCGCCGATCCGGATCCGCTCCCCGCCCGCACGGCAGGTGGCGTGCCTGCGCAACTCCGCCATCCGGTCCAGGATCTCGTCGCAGGTGGACAACACGTACTCGCCCAGCTCGGTGGGCACCGCGCCGTTCTTGCCGCGCAGGAACAACTGCCCGCCGACCGCCGACTCGATCCGTCTCAACTGGACGGTCAGCGAGGGCTGGGACACCCCCAGCGCGGCGGCCGCGGCGGTCAGCGAGCCCGCCTCCGCGATCGCCCGGACCGACCGCAGGTGGCGGATCTCCAGCTCCATCGCACCAGGTTAGCCGGGGCCTGCCATAGAGCCGCCCTATGCCCGAGACGTAGTGGTGCGCCGCGCTGATCCGGTGCCAGTGTTGGTACCGGGCCGCCTGCCCGGTCGTCCAGAGAGGAATCCCCGCATGGATCCCACCACACGCCGCGCCGCGCTCAAGGTCGGTGCCGCCGCCGCGCTGGCCGCTGGTCTCACCGCCGTGTCGGCCGGTTCGAGCCCGGCGGCCCGCCTGCCGCTGACCCCGGCCTGCACCGACGGGGACGACACCCCCGGCAACATCGAGGGCCCGTACTTCAAGCGCAACTCCCCGCTGCGCTCGGACCTGCGCACCGCGGGTGTCACGGGTGTGCTGCTCACCCTGCGCGGCACCGTGCACAGCGAGCACTGCCTGCCGGTCCCCGGCGCGCTGCTGGAGTTCTGGCAGGCCGATGACAAGGGCGTCTACGACAACACCGGGTTCACCCTGCGCGGGCACCAGTACACCCCGGCCGACGGCACGTACTCGCTGGAGACGATCGTGCCCAAGGACTACGTGGACGCGGGTACGCACCGCACCCCGCACATCCACGTGAAGGTGCAGCCCGCCAACGGCAGGGTGCTCACCTCGCAGCTGTTCTTCCCCGACACCACCACGGCGTACGGGCTGGACTTCGCGCAGCTCAACGCCCGCGACCGGTTCCTCAACCGCAAGTGCACGCTCGCACTGGGCGTGCTGTCCGACAACCACTACGCGGCCAACTTCGACTTCGTCGTCGCGGCCTGAGAGCGGGAGACCCAGTGGAGTTGACCAGACGTGGCGTGTTCGCGCTGACCGCCGCCGCCTCGCTGACCCTGTGCGGCGGCGCGGGTGCGGCGGCGGCCACCGAGGAGGTGATCGCCAGGACCGCACTGGGTCGGCTGCGCGGCCTGCGCCAGGGCGGGGTGTGCGTGTGGCGGGGCGTGCCCTACGCGCAGCCGCCCGAGCGGTTCGCCCCGGCCAGGCCGGTGCAGCCCTGGCAGGGGGTGCGCTCGGCCACCGAGTTCGGACCAACCGCCATGCAGATCGCGCTCGGCCCCGGCGGGCCGTCCACCGCCACCAGGCAGAGCGAGGACTGCCTGTACCTCAACGTGTGGTCCCCGGGCACCACCGGCCGCCGCCCGGTGGTCGTGTGGATCCACGGCGGGGCCTTCGTCTCCGGCGCGGGCAGCGACTACGACGGCACCCAGTACGCCGCCCTCGGCGACACGGTGTTCGTCACGATCAACTACCGGCTCGGCGCCTTCGGCTACCTGTACCAGGCCGACCGGCCGGGCTCGGGCAACCTGGCCCTGACCGACCAGATCGCCGCCCTGCGCTGGGTGCGGCAGAACATCGCCGCCTTCGGTGGGGACCCGGACGCCGTGACGGTGATGGGGGAGTCAGCGGGCGGCATGTCCATCGGCTACCTGCTGGGCATGCCCGCCGCGCGCGGGCTGTTCCGCCGCGCGGTCGTGCAGAGCGGGGGAGCGCGCCCGCTGTTCACCCCGGAGCAGGCGGCGAAGACCACGGCGGCGGTCCGCGAGGCGCTGGGCGGTGCGGATCCGAAGTCGGTCACCGCCGAGCAGTTGCGCACCGCCTCCGCCGCCGTGGCCAAGGACTCCGCGCTGGGCGGTGAGCCCTTCCATCAGGTCGTGGACGGCGGCGTGGTGCCCGCACACCCGCTGGAGCAGCTCGACAGTCAGGTGGACGTCATGATCGGCACCTGCCGGGACGAGTCGAACGTGCTCGCCAGGATCCTGCCGCTGTTCGCGAAGGGCTTGCCTCAACACGTGAAGGAAGTGGTCGGCACGGCGAAGTGGGCGCAGTTGCAACGGGTCTACCGGGACAGCACCCCGTCCGACCGGGACTGGGAGCTGGACCTGCTCAGCGCGTGCTTCACCGTCATGCCCTCGGTGTGGCTGGCCGAGGCGGCGCACAACGCGGGCGCGCGCGTCTGGCAGTACCGGTTCGACTACGCCGACGCCAGCCCGACAGGACCGGTGCACGCGGCCGACTTGATGTTCACCTTCAACTCGGTCGAACCGGACCTGTTGGCGCCCAAGGCCGATCTCGCCGTGGCCCGTGCCGTCGCGAGGCGCGTGTTCGACGGGGTCGTGGCTTTCGCCCGGGACGGCAACCCCGGCTGGGCCGCGTTCGAGCCGGTCAGGCGGTGCACGATGCTGTTCGACGCCGAGCCGGGAGTGCGCGAGGACCGGATCGAGCGGGTGCAGCGCGAGGCCTGGCGTGGAGTCCGGCCCACGCACTTCTGAGGGATTGGTCCATAATCCTGGTTGATGACCCAACCGGACAGCACCGAGTTCTCCGCCACGCCGCAGCGGGCGATCGCGGCCAAGGGCCTGACCCTGGACCGGATCGTGCACCGGCCGCATGAGCGCGGGCACGCCCTCAGCGCCGACACCCTGAGCTACTGGACCACCGGTCGCGGCCAGTCCGAACGGCCGCGTGGCCTGCACTGGGACCGGACCCGATGAACGAGTCGGAGTTCTCCGCCGCGCTGCAACAGGCGGTCCTGGCCAGGGGGCTGACCCTGGACCGGATCGTGCACCGGTTGCGGGAGCGCGGGTTCACGCTCAGCACGGCGACCCTGAGCTACTGGACCACCGGCCGCAGCCAGCCCGAGCGGCAGGAGTCGCTGGCCGCCCTGGACGTGCTGGAGACCATCCTCGACCTGGAACCGGGTTCGCTGCGCGGAAAACTGGTGCCCAGGGCGCGCAAGAGCCGTCGCAAGCCCGACCGGCTCGTGCCGCTGGAGTTGCTGTGGCGGGAGATCAGCGGGCCGATCGGGCGGGTCGTGGACCCCGGCGAGCACTACGTGCGGGCGCGCAAGGTGCTCAGCATGCACGACCGGTACACCCTGGACGCCAACGGGGCACTGGCGCACGTCCGTACGACCACCGTGCTGGAGGCCGACGAGGACGACGTGGACCACATGCTGATCATCTGCCACGACGAGGACGTGGTGCACGACCTGCCCCAGGTGCGCCCGGTCAGCGGGGCCTACCTGGGGCGGGTGGACCGGTTCGACAGCGATCACGTGCAGATGGCCGAGCTGGTGTTCGACCAGCCGCTGCAACGGGGTGAACGCACCATGGTCGAGCACGAGCTGATCTTCCCGGCCGGGGGCAGGCGCGTGTGGCGCGGCGAGCGCAGGCTGCCCATGGCGATCCGCCAGCACGTGGTGGAGGTGGTGTTCGACCCGGCGGCGCTGCCCGCGGCGGCCCAGCACGTGACCGTGCCCGCCGACGGCACGGGCCGCACCGTGCAGCCGCTGGCCGTGGACCCGGCCAACACCGCCCGGCTGGTGCTGCTCGACCCACCAGCCGGGATCCACGGCATCCACTGGACCTGGCCCTGACCACGAGTCCCGCTCTGGGGCGCGCGAGTCCCGCCCAGCGGTCGGCGAGTCCCGCTCTGGGGCGCGCGAGTCCTGTCCAGCCGTGCGTGAGTCCCGCTCTGCCGCAGCCGAGTCCCGTTCTCGGGTCGCCGAGTCCCGCTCTCCCGCACGCGAGTCCCGACCTCAGGTTGGCGAGTCCCGCTCTGCCGCAGCCGAGTCCCGCCCAGCGCACGTGAGTCCCGTGCGCCAGCGGTCAGTCCGCGGCGGACACCGTGCCCGCGGCTCCGTCCACGGTGATCCGGTCACCGGTCGCGATGCGGTGCGTGGCCTCGGCGACCCCGACCACGGCGGGGATGCCGTACTCCCTGGCCACGACGGCGCCGTGCGAGTTCGCGCCGCCCATCTCCATCACCAGTCCACCCGCGGTCAGGAACAGCGGGGTCCAGCCGGGGTCGGTGGAGGGGGCGACCAGGATCTCGCCGGGCTCCAGCCGCGCGCCGACCGGGTCGAGCACGACCCGCGCCGTGCCGGTGACCCGGCCCGAGGAGGCCGAGGTGCCGACCATCGCGTCCCCGGTGGCCGCCGGGGCGGAGGCCTCGGGTTCGGAGCCGTCGGACAGCAGCACGCGGGGGACCTTGCGGCGGCGCAGTTCCCGCTCGTACGACTCGCGCCGTTCGGCCACCAGGTCCCGGCAGTCCCGGCCGTCCAGCGCGGCGAGGGCCTCCGCCACCGTCAGGAAGAACACGTCCTCGGCCCGCTCGATCCGGCCTGCCGCGGCGAGTTCCACCCCGACCTGTCCGAGCTGACGGCGCATCTCGGCCAGCGCCTGGATGAGGAAGAACTTGGGGGTTTCGCGCAGCCCGGCCAGTGCGCGCACCCGGCTCAGCGCGCGGCCGACCAGCCAGCCCCGCAGCGGGCCCGCCTTGGCCACGAGCGCGCGTACGGTTCGCTCCGCCTCGGCCCTGCCCCGCGCGAACTGCACGTCCGGCGCGGCCTGCGGGTCCGCCAACCGCAGGTAGTTGGCCAGCACACCGAGGATGTGTTCGGGCCGCTCGGACCAGCGGGGCATGCCGAGGTCGATCTCGGCGACGGCCCGGTGCCCGAACCGGGCGAGCCAGCCCGCCAGCTCGCGCCGCACCACCTCCGGCAACTCGCCCGCCAGGTAGCGCTCGGACAGTTCGGCGGGGCTGAGCGTGTCGAAGAGTTCGCCGTGCTCGCGAATTCGTGTTGCCAGCGCCCAGAGTTCCAGGTCCATCTCGGTGGTGACGTTGTGCGGCAGCCCGCGCAGCACGGCCTCCAACTGGCCGGGCTCCAGCTTGTCACCGAGCAGCTTGCCCACCAGCGCGAGCATCACGAACCCGGCCCCTGCCACGGGGAGCAAGCTGGGCAGCATGGGCACCAGCGAGGTGGACAGGAACCGCTGCACGTGGTCCAGGCGTTCTCGCGAACTGGGATTTCCCCGCAGGGCAATGGCTTCCTGCAGATGAGAGCCGATCCGTGTCACGCGCCGACGTGCCGCCTCCGGGCGCAGCACGGCCTCGACGAAGCGCCACGGCAGGCCCAACCTCAGTACGACCCTTAGCAGTCTGCGCAGCCCTGGCAGTCGCGAACTGTCCACAAGGGACATGTCCGGATCCTGGTAGAGGGAGCGGAACACCACTGCCGACCGCGCCTCCATCAGGTCGAACACGCGTGGGACCACGTCCCGGCCCAGCCTGCTGCGCAGCACCGGCGTGATGTCGACGAACGCGCGCTGACCGGCCTCGGCGAAGACCCTTGGCCCGGCAAGGGGATTGGCGACCGGCACGCCCACCATGCGGGCCATGCCCGCGCCGATCAGCCGGAACGCGGCCATGCCCATCGGCGTGATCGGCCGGTACAGGCCCTGCGCCACCGACAGACACAGGTAGGCCCTGCGCCCGGGGCCGGTGTTCGAGGGGCTGTCCGGCACCGGGAACAGGGTGGTGATCGGCCGGGCCTGGGTCAGCCAGAGCCGCCCGCCGGGGTCGATGGCCCACTCGGTGTCCTGTGGGCTGCCGTAGTGCCGCTCCACCCGGTCGCCGAGCCGGGCCAGTTCCCGTACCTGCTCGTCGGACAGGCAGGCGCCCTGGTGGTCGAGTGCGACCTGCTCGGTGCCACCGCCCGCCAGCGAGCGGATCGCGTGCTTCTTGTCGCCCAGCCTGCGCTGGCGGATCTCGCCCGAGGCGGTGTCCACCACGAAGTGGTCAGGGTTGACCGAACCTGAGACCACAGTCTCACCAAGGCCAGGGTTGGCGTCGATCACCGCCTCGCGTCGGCGCCCGGTGACCGGGTTCGCGGTGAACAGCACCCCGGCCACCTGCGAGTCGACCATGTGCTGCACGACGACCGCCAGTTCCACCGCGTCCTGGTCGATGTTGTTGGCCTCGCGGTAGGCGTGCGCGCGGTCGGTCCACAGTGAGGCCCAGCAGCGGCGGACCGCGTCCAGGACGGCTTGCCCGCCGACCACGTTGAGGTAGGTGTCCTGCTGTCCGGCGAAGCTGGCGAACGGCAGGTCCTCGGCCGTGGCCGAGGACCGCACCGCCACCGGGACGTCCGCGCCGAGTTCCGCGTACCGGGCCAGCACCGCCTCGGCGATGTGCTCGGGCACCTCGGCGCCCAGCAGGGCCTCGCGGGCCAGGTGCGGCCGGTCCACCAGCGCCCGCACGCCCGCGGTCTCGGCGACCTGCCGGTAGGCGGCCGTGGTGACGCAGAACCCTTGGGGCACCGGCAGACCGGCCCTGCTGAGCACGCCGAGGTTGGCCGCCTTGCCGCCGACCGAGGCCAGCATGCTGCCGTCGATCTCGGTGAAGTCCACGGTCAGCGTCATCATGGCAGTCAGGTTAAGACCGCGCGGCGCGAAACTCAACGGTTGTTGAAAATCTCGCGCCGCTCCAGGACCTGGACCACCCGGTCGGCCGTGGCCCTGCTCGACTGCGGGTTCTGCCCGGTGATCAGGTTGCCGTCCACCAGGACCTCGCTCGACCACGGCGGGCGCTGAGCAGCGCGGCCACGGCAGGGTGCCATCGCCGCCGCACCGCTGGTCGACGAGGAGTTCCTGCTCCTCGCCCCGCCGACGCTGGCGCGCAGCGTCGATCCGGCCCGGCTGCGGGAGGAGCCGGTCCGGGCGCTGGCGTACCTGCCGTTGATCGCCTACGCCGAGGAGCTGCCGATCATCCGCCGCTACTGACGCAGCGAGTTCGGCCGCAGGCTGCCCAAGCGGGTCGCCGTGGTCGTGCCCGATCAGAGGGTGGTCCTGGCACACGCCGTGAGGGAGCTGGAGAACACCATTCGCATCTATGCCAACCAGATTCAGGTCCTCACGCTGCGCAACGCCGAACTGGAAGACAAGCTCCACCGACGCGCCGGCCACGACGTCAGCACGATCCGAGTCGGACCGGCGCACGTTGTCTCGCGTCCGTGATGATCTAGTGCGATCCTCCGTGTGGCGCCAGCGAGTCAGGATCGGGGCTGTGTGGCACGTGATCGCGCCAGGTCCGGCGACCGCGAGTCGCCGGACCTCGGCGCGGCAACTGGGTCAGCCCGCGCCCTGTTTCGCCAGACGCCCTTGGCTGCCCTCGGCGGCGGATCGGGCCCAGTGGATTCGTTCGGTTGGCAATGGCCCAAACGGTCCAATACGGACACACCCGCGATGGTGTCAACGCAGCCGACCACCCGCTGCGACCGGCGAGGATGGCCATTTCACCGGTCGCAGTCGCGAGTGGCGGAGGCCACAGTTGTCGTCAGCTGAGATTGCAGCTCCGATCCGAACTACCCGGACCCCGATGCCTGCCGGATCCATCAGGTGCCGCGCCGGGCTCTCGTGACGAGCTGGGCCTCGATGCGTCGAAGCGTCGAGTTCATGGCGTCGATCTCGTCGGGATCGGGCACAATCCCGTCGAGCAGGCCGCTCCAGACCTCACGCAGTTGTCGCAGGTGGTCGTTTGCCCGCGCGGTGGGGTACAGGTGTGATCGCCGGCCGTCGTGTGGATCGACGTCACGGCGCACCAAGCCCTTCTTCTCCAGGCCGCGCAACGCCCTGCTGAAGTTGCTGGAGATCAGTTGGGTCGCCTCCGCTGCCGCGCTGGCCGACGTGCCCGGGTTGCGGTCGATGAACCGCATCACCGCGCTCTCCAGCGGCGTCCACGACTCGGCCGCGAACTCCTTGGACGCGTGGATATGTCGGCCGACCGCAAGGATCAGGTCGGCGAGCTCGAACAACCGCGACGCTTGCTCGTCATCCACCCTCCCATGCTATCTTTGTTGTCAATTGATAGCTATCAAAGGATAGGTGATGAGGTGGGTGCTCCGTCGCATGGCAACATCACCGTCCCGCTCCTGCTCGGGCTTGCCGCGGGGCAGCTGGCCTTCGGGCCGGTGTCGGACACAGTGGGGCGGCGTGGGCCACTGCTCGTTGGTTCGGTGGCGTTCGTCGCCGCGGGTGTCCTTGCCGCCTTCTCGCCCACCATCGGTATCTTGCTGGCCGCTCGCCTCGTTCAGGGGTTGAGTGCAGCGGCGGGCATGGTCGTCGGCCGCGCGATCATCGCCGATCCGGAAACCGGTCGTGCTGCCGCCCACGCCTTCAGTCTGATGATGATCGTCAGCGGCATTGCCCCCGTAGTCGCTCCAAGCCCCGTACGGCGACGTGGACCAGACCGCTCGCCTGACCGACGTGAACACTGTGCCGCCACAACCCGGCCCGCCCACCATTGACCCGGTCAGCAATCAAATCGGCTCACCGGACACTGGTCAGACAAACCACCAACGCGACACAAGGACAAAACCGTGCCCCTCATCGCCATCGAAGAACACTGGATCATGCCGGACTTGACGTCCGCCCTTCGTGCCATGCCGGAGGATGTGCGCGACGAAAGCCTCGCCTTCAACGAGATGGGCGACCATCAACAGCGCCTGGAGGACCTTGGCGCGGGCCGCATCGCGGCCATGGACGCCCAGGGCATCGACGTGTCGATTCTCGCCCTGACGCCACCGGGAACCCAGCCGCTGCCCGCCAGGGATGCCCTGCGGCTGAGTCGCGCCGCGAACGACGTCGCGGCAGAGGCTGTCAGGAGCAATCCGTCCCGATTCCGATCGCTATGCACCCTGCCGATGTCCTCACCACCCGATGTCGCGGGCGAGCTTGAACGAGCCGCAGGTCTGGGCCACGTAGGCGCCATGGTCTACGGCCGAGCGGGCGGCCTCCTCCTCGACGACCCGGCCTACAACGACTTCTTCGCCGCCGCAGCCGAACTCGGCCAACCAGTGTTCATTCATCCGCAACTGCCGTCGGCCGCCGTCCGTGACGCGTCCTACCGCGGCTTCGATCCCATGACCGAGCTCGGCCTGGCCACCTTCGGATGGGGGTGGCACCTCGACGCCGCGACCGCGGCACTGCGACTGATCCTGCGAGGCACCTTCGACCGGCACCCCGACCTCCAGGTCGTGCTCGGCCATTGGGGTGAGATGCTGCTGTTCTGGCTGGACCGGGCCAACAGTCTTTCTCGCGTCGCCGGCTTGCAACGATCGGTGAAAGACTACATACGGTCGAACTTCTTCATCACCACCTCCGGCATGCTCAACCCGGCACTCCTGCACCACGCTCTGTCGGTGACCACCGTGGATCGGTTGATCTTCTCCACCGACTACCCTTTCCAGCATCCGACGCGGGAAGAAATCACTTCTTTCCTGGAGCACTTCACTTCCGATGGGGAACGGCAGAAGTTTTCGTCGGCCAACGCGGCATCCCTCTACGGCATCGACATCTGACGTGCGACTGGATTCAAGGGAAAAAGAATTCCTGTCACAGGAGCGATTATGGGCACGTCACGTACCGTCGTCATCACTGGCGCAGCCGGAGGCATCGGCTCCGAGCTCGTCGAGCGGTTCCTCAAGAACGGCGACACCGTGGTCGCCACTGACGTCTCGCAGGAGACGCTTGATAGCTGGCGCTCCCGCTGGGATGCCGACACCTTCGACGGGCGGCACTCGTTTCTGCACGCCGTCGCCGGGGACCTGTCCAGCGAACAGAGCATCGCGGCGCTGACCGAAACCACGTGGGACCGCTTCGGTATCGTCGGCGTCCTGGTCAACTGCGGCGATCTTTCCCTCGATCCTGTTCGAGGAGATGCCCGTCGACCTCTGGCGGCGAGTCCTCGACGTCAACCTCACTGGCGCCAGATGCGCGCCCTTCACCGGGACGAAGTGCCACAGGACGTGGTTGGTTCGGTGTTCTTCCTCGCGCCCAGGCCCCACCCAATCGCACCGACCAGTCAATACGACCCACTCAATACGACAACAGGAGCAGTCATGAGCTCGACCTCAGTGAACACCACTGTTCTGCTCATCGGCGCGTCTCGTGGCTTGGGCCACGCCATCGCCGCGGAGTACCTCGACCGTGGAGCGCGCGTCGTGGCGACCGTCCGCGGTACCGGCCGCACCGCGCTGCACGAGCTGCAGGACACCGCCGACGGGCAGCTGGAGATCGAGCACGTCGACATCACCGTGCCTGAGCAGGTCCAGGCCCTGCGCGACCGGCTCGGTGACCGCAAGTTCGATCTGCTGTTCGTCAACGCGGGCGTCAGCAACGGCCGGTACGAGACCAGCGCGGATGTCACGACCGAGGAGTTCACCCGCGTGATGGTCACCAACGCGCTCAGCCCGATGCGGGTCATCGAAACGCTCGGCGAGCTCACCGGCCCGAACGGCACCATCGCGATCATGTCCTCCGGGCAGGGCAGCATCGCCAACAACGGGCGCGGCGGCTTCGAGATCTACCGGGCCAGCAAATCCGCCCTCAACCAGCTCATGCGCAGCTACGCCGCGCGCCACCGCGACGACAGCCGAACGCTGCTGCTGATGGCGCCCGGCTGGGTCAAGACCGAAATGGGCGGCTCGGACGCCCGCCTCACCATCAGTGAGAGCATCCCCAACCTCGTCACGGTCGTCGACGCCCAGCGCGGCCGCGCCGGCCTTCAGTACCTCGACTACCAAGGCCAGAGCGTCGCCTGGTGAGGGGTCTCGACAGCAGCGGAGGAAAACCCACCGAGGTGCCTGGTCACAGGGTTCCCTCAACTAGGGTGCGTCTGACAAAGCGTTGGTCCAGGTGATCACGGCGTGCAGGACGATCGCTGCCCGGTAGACCACAGCAAGTTTGTCGTACCGGGTGGCGATGCCCCGCCACTGCTTGATGACAGTGGAGCCACACTCGATCACGTTGCGGCCCCGGTAGTCCACCGGATCGAACGCCGACGGCCGGCCACCACGAGACCCTCGACGAACGCGGTGACCGACCTGATCAGCCGGCTCCGGAATGACCGCACGGATCCCACGCGACCGCAGATGAACCCGGATCGCCCGCGACGAATACGCCTTCGCCCGCGTCCGTCCACGAGATGGTGGATCTTGGTGGTCACCCCGCCCCGCGAGCGACCCAGAGCGTGGTCGGGCGGCTCGGCCAGCGGATTCATGTAGTTCGACCCAGCCCCCTGTGTCGCGGGTGATGCTGGTGGCGTGCTGGTGGGCGCGGGCGATCGTGGAGTCCACCGACGATGCCCTCCACCATCGACCGCGCATCGGCGAACGGCCTGCCCTGCCGATGCGTCCGCGCCGGTAACAGGTCCTCGATCAACGCCCACTGCTCGTCGGACAGCAGTGGGAACCGTGTCCTGACCGCCAGGGTCGCAGCATCCCACCGCAATGTTTGTCAGACACGACCTGGCGCCGCTACCCGCGGAAGGCGGCCTGCCCGGTCAGCGCGTTGCCGATCACCAGCTGGTGCACTTCCGAGGTGCCCTCGTAGGTGAGCACCGACTCCAGGTTGTTGGCGTGCCGGATCACCGGGTACTCCAGGGTGATCCCGTTGGCGCCCAACAGGGTCCGGCACTCGCGTGCGATGGCCAGCGCCTCGCGCACGTTGTTCAGCTTGCCCAGGCTCACCTGCTCGGCGCGCAGCTGACCGGCGTCCTTGAGCCGTCCCAGGTGTAGCGCGAGCAGCGCGCCCTTGCCCAGTTCCAGCGCCATGTCGGCGAGCTTGGTCTGGGTGATCTGGTACCCGGCCAGGGGCTTGTCGAACACCTCGCGGTCCGCGGTGTAGGCCAGCGCGGACTCCAGGCAGTCGCGGGCGGCACCCAGCGCGCCGAACACGATGCCGAACCGCGCCTCGTTCAGGCAGGCCAGCGGCCCGGACAGGCCCTTGGCCCCGGGCAACATCGCCGACTCCGGCAGCCGCACGCCCGCCAGCACCAGCTCGCTGGTCACCGAGGCGCGCAGGGAGAGCTTGCGGTGGATCTCCGGCGCGGAGAAGCCCGGCGTGTCGGTGGGCACCACGAAGCCGCGGATGCCCTCGTCGGTGCGGGCCCACACCACTGCCACGTCGGCGATCGAGCCGTTCGTGATCCACATCTTGGACCCGTCCAGCACCCAGTCCGAGCCGTCCCGCTTGGCCCTGGTGCGCATGCCCGCCGGGTTCGAGCCGAAGTCCGGTTCGGTCAGCCCGAAGCAGCCGATCGCCTCGCCGGATGCCATGCGCGGCAACCACTCCTGCTTCTGCTGCTCGCTGCCGAAGTGGTGGATGGCGAACATCGCCAGCGAGCCCTGCACCGACACCAGGCTGCGCAGACCCGAGTCGGCGGCCTCCAACTCCATGCAGGCCAGGCCGTACGCGGTGGCGCTGGTGCCCGCGCAGCCGTAGCCCTCCAGGTGCATGCCCAGCAGCCCGAGCCCGCCCAGCTCGCGAGCCAGTTCGCGGGCGGGCAACCGCGCGGTCTCGAACCAGTCGGCCAGGTGCGGGCGGATCCGATCGGCGCAGAACCTGCGCACGGTGTCGCGGATCGCGCGCTCCTCCTCGCTGAGCAGCGAGTCGATGGCGAACAGGGTGAACGGGTGCTCAGACATCGTCGTCCTTCGGTGTGGTGAGGATCCGGCGCAGCTCTCGCTTGAGCACCTTGTGGCTCGGGCCCATCGGCAGTTCGGCCACGAACTCCACGCGGCGCGGGTACTTGTGCCCGGCGAGGTGTTCCCTGGCCCACGCGATGATCGCGGCGGCGTCGGTGTCGGCCCCCGGCTTGGCCACCACCACCGCCACGACCTCCTCGCCGCGCAGCTCGTCGGGCAGGCCGATCACCGCGACCTGACCCACCGCCGGATGGCGCGCCAGGACCTCCTCCACCTCCCGCGGGTACACGTTGTAGCCGCCGCGGATGATCAGGTCCTTCTTGCGGTCCACCACCGAGACGAAGCCCTCGGCGTCCTTGACCCCGATGTCCCCGGTGCGGAACCAGCCGTCCACCACGGCGGCCCGGGTGGCCTCCGGGTCGTCCAGGTACCCCGCGAACACGTTGTGCCCGCGGATCACGATCTCGCCGGACTCGCCCACGGGCAGCAGCTCGATCCGATCCTCCAGGTCGGCGCGGGCGATCTCCACGTCCACGCCCCACACCGGGTGGCCCACCGTGCCCGGCCGCGCGCCGTAGCACTGCTGGTTCACGCTGGCCGTCGGTGAGGTCTCCGACAGCCCGTAGCCCTCGTAGACCGTGGTGGCGAACTGGGCCTCGAACCGCTCCAGCACCGCCACCGGCAGCGAGGCCCCACCCGACACGCAACTGCGCAACGTGGTCACCGGCGCGTGCCGCGCTGCCCGGTCCAGCAGGCGCATGTACATGGTCGGCACGCCGAAGAACGCCGTCACGCGCTCGGCGTGCACCAGCTCGATCGCCTCGTCGGCGTCGAACCTCGGTTGCAGCACCAGTGTGCCGCCGACCCGGAACGTGGAGTTCATCGACACGGTCTGGCCGAAGGTGTGGAACAGCGGCAGGCAGCCCAGCACCACGTCGTCCCGGTACAGCGGGTTCGCGTCGAAGGCGTTGACCGTGGCGTTCATGACCAGGTTCAGGTGGGTCAGCACCGCGCCCTTCGGCTGCCCGGTCGTACCGCTGGTGTAGAACACCACCGCCGTGTCGCCCGGGTCGCGCAGCTCGTAGCTCGGCACCGGCTCGTGGCCGGTCCAGTCGCCCGCGTCGAGCAGTGGGATGCCCGCGAGCTCGGCGGCCCGCTCGCCGACGGCGACGCAGGACCGCTCGCAGACCACGGCCCTCGCCCGGCTGTGGGTCAGGATGTGTGCCGCCTCCTCGGCGTTGAGCAGGGTCGGCACCGGCACGACGGCCGCCCCCAGCGCGAGGATCCCGTAGTAGTTGCGCGCGAAGTCCGCCACGTTCGGTGCCAGCAGGGCCACGTGGTCACCCGGCCGCACGCCGCGCTCGTGCAGCCGTGCGGCGCAGCTGCGCGCCTGCCGCCACAACTCGCGGTAGGTGAGCCGGTGACCGCTCTCGATCAGCGCGGTCTTGTCCGGAACCCGCTTCGCCGACTCCGCGAGGATCGTTGCCAGTGACAGCCGCACATCGCCTCCGCCGACCTAACCGAACGGTGTTAGGTAAAACCTAGGCCACGGCCCCGGCAGATGACAACCCCCGCCCTTGCCCGCGCGAGTCCCGCTCTGGTGACGGCGAGTCCCGTTCTGGGGAACGCGAGTCCCGGCCTGGGGAGGCTGAGTCCCGCTCTGGCGCGCGATCCCGAGGGCAGGGGAGTGGATCTTGCCCGGGGAGGACGGGACTCGCGCTCCGGAGGCCGGGATTCGTGCGCTGGAGAGCGGGACTGGCGCTCCGGAGGCCGGGACTCGCGGGCGGCTCAGCGGGACTCGCGCTCTGGTCGGCGGGACTGGCGCGCGGCTGAGCGGGACTCGTGCCCCGGTCGGCGGGACTCGCGCTCCGGAGAGCGGGACTCGCGTGCTGGAGGCCGGGACTCGCGCTCGCCAGGGCGGGACTCGCGGGGTGGGGGTTATTGAGTCGAAAGTGATCGTTTGCCTGTATGTTGCTCACTTGTGATCGAGGTCGAGGACGCGCGTCGTCTGTCGCCCGCTGAGCGGGAGGTGCTGCGGTTGCGGGTAGTGGCCGCGTTGGAGTCCGGCACCGTCACCGGCTATCGGCAGGCGGCCGAGGTGTTCAGGGTGGCCGAGCGGTCGGTGGGCGCGTGGTGGCGGGCGTATCGGGATGGTGGCCGTGAGGCGCTGGCGGTGCGGCGGGTGCGCCGCCCTGGACCGGCCGAGCTGATCACTGCCGCCGAGCGGGGCACGCTATTCATGGCGATGGCCGACTACACGCCCGAGGAGTTGCTGATCGGTGGCCCGTTGTGGACCCGGGCGGCGGTGGTCGAGTTGATCCGGTTGGTCACCGGGGTGGTGATGACCGAGCAGGGCGTGGGGCTGTGGTTGCGTCGTCACGGGTTCACCCCGCAGCGCCCGGCCCGGCGCGCCTACGAGCAGCAACCGGCCGCGGTGCGGGCCTGGCTGGACACCGAGTATCCGGCGATCGCGTCGCGAGCCAAGGCCGAGGGCGCGGTGGTGGCCTGGGTTGACCAGTGCGGGTTGCGCTCGGATGCGGCCCCGCCGGGGCGGTCGTGGGCGCCCAAGGGACACACGCCGGTGGTGCGGGTGACCGGGAAACGGCTGCGGGTCAACGTCATGTCCGCAGTCGCGTCCCGGGGTGCGTTGTGGTTCACCGTGTTCACCGGCCGGTTCACCGCGCCGGTGTTCACCGCGTTCCTGGCCCGGCTGGCCCGGCAGGCCGGGCGGAAGGTGTACGTGATCGCCGACCGGCACCCGGTCCACCGCAGCAGGGTGGTGCGTACCTGGCTGGAAGCCAACACCGACCGGATCGAGTTGCACCTGATGCCCGGCTACAGCCCCGAGTTGAACCCCGACGAGCTGCTCAACGCCGACCTCAAACGCAACATGCCTGCCGGTCGTGCTCGCACTGTGGAGCGGCTCGCCCGGGACACGCGCCGCTTCCTGCACCGCCGCCAGCGCCAGCCACACCTCGTCCGTGGCTACTTCCAGGCACGCCACGTCCGCTACGCGATCATGTAGGCAACCAAACAGTTTCGGCTCAATAGGTGGTGCGGCCGATTCCTGCTTGGGTGGCTTTGCGGATGGCCTCGGCGCGGGTGGTGACCCCCAGCTTGGTGAAGATCGCGGAGTTGTGGTTGCCCACGGTCTTGGCGGCCAGGCGCAGCGTGCGGGCGATCGCGGGGTTGGACATGCCGCTGGCGAGCAGTTCCAGCACCTGGGACTCGCGGTCGGTCAGTTCGGGGAACGGGGCCTGGTGCGCGGTCGTGGCGTCCACCAGCAAATGCGTGAACCGGGACGCGATGCGCGGGCAGAAGATCGCACAACCGTCGGCCACGCTGCCGATCGCGCGGATCAGGCAGTTCTCGTCGGCGTCGTCGAGCAGATATCCGAGGGCACCGGCCCGCACGGCGGACAGCAGGGATTGGGTGTCCGCCAGTTCGGTGCGCACGAGAACGGCGACACCGGGTGCCGTGCGCCGCACCTCACGAATAGTGGTGAACCCGTCGTGTTCCCGCAGTTGCAAATCCACCACCAGTACATCGGTGCGGTGCGACACCACTTCCCGCACGGCCTCGCGCCCCGTTCCGGCCGTGCCGGCGACTCGCATTCCTGGTACTCCGTCGAGCAGTGAGCTCAGGTGACGGCGCGCGTCCAGGTGCCCATCGGCGATCACCACGTTGACCATGTCAGCATGTCTACGGCACCGGGCTTTGTCCGGTTCCGGGCGGCGGAGCCGTACAACCAATGCCCTCACAAAGGGCAGAGCTGCCGGTAATCGATATCCGGGAGGTAGCGCGCCCACTCCTCGGGGGTGATCCTTGGGTAGGCCACGGCGCAGATCCGGGCTTCGACCTCGTTCACATCCGTGTCCCACAGCCGCACGGTTCCGTCATTGCTGCCGCTGACAACGGTGTGCCCGTCCGGGGAGAACATCGAAGTCGCCACAGCCAGGGTGTGGCCCGACAGGGTTTCCAACAACCGCGGGGCCCGCGGATCGCTGACGTCCCACACCCGCACCGTCTTGTCGGCGCTGCTGGTGACCAACCGGTTCCCATCAGTGCTGAACGAGGCGTCGTACACGCCTCGGGTGTGACCGGTGAGTTGTGACAGTTCACGGGGGTTGTGCCGATCTGTCATGTCCACGAGCCGAACAAGTCCGTCATCGCGCACAGTGGCCAGCACATTCCCGTTCGGGCTGAAACCGCGTACCGGTATGCTTTCCGTGCTGCCCAGTGGGAAAGGCAGGCGACGCGGATTGCTCGGATCAGTGACGTCCCACAGGAGCGATTTCGGGTCGCCGTTCTCGGTGGCCAGGGTCTTGCCGTCAGGGCTGAAAACCACGGCCCAGGAATTGACGGTGTAACCGGGCGGGCGGGACAGCTCGCGCGGGTTCTTCGGATCGCTGATGTCCCACAGCACGACCCCGTGCTCGGTGCCGGTGGCCAGCACCCGGCCGTCGGCCCGCAGGGACAGGGAGTCGACCTCCCCGGACTTGGGCTGCACGGAACCGACCTTCACCGGGTGCTCGGGGTCGCGGACGTTCCACAGGGCGGCGGTGCCGTCGTCGCTGCCGGTGGCCAGCAGGGTGCCGTCCCGGCTGAACTCGACCGCCCGCACGTAGCCGGTGTGGTCGGTGAGCGTGGGCAGCGCGTGCCAGGACCGGGGGTCGGTGACCTCGGTGAGCCGCACCGTGCCGTCCCAGCTGCCGCTGGCCAGCAGGTGGCCGTTCGGGCTGAACTGCACCGAGGACACGAAGTTCTCGTGGCCGATCATGGGCAGCTCGCGCAGGTTGGTCAGCCGGACGGCGCGCTCGTCGTCGGTGACCAGCAGCCGGTTGCTGTCCGGGCTGAAGGCCACCGAGTAGACCCCGCCACTGACCACGTTCGACAACCGGGGGTGCGCGCGGTCGGCCAGGTCCCACAGCCGGACGGTCAGGTCCCCGGTGGTGGCGAAGGTGTGCCCGTCCGGGCTGAAGCCCACACCCCACACGATGGAGTTCTGGCCGGTCAGCGTGGCCAGTCCGCGCGGCGCGGCGGGATCGCTGACGTCCCACAGCCGGGACTGGTGGTCCCAGCCGCCGGTGCCGACCGTGTGGCCGTCGGGGCTGAAGGCCAGCGAGGCGACTGTGCCGACGTGCCCGGCCAGCACGCCGCGCCGGACCGGGGCGGCCGGGTCGCTGAGGTCCCACAACCGCACGACGCTGCCGTCGACCGCGGCCAGCAGGTGCCCGTCGGCGCCGAACGCGGTCTGCCCGAACGGGGCGGATCGGCCCAGCTCGGCGGGCAGCTGCACGGGGTGGGCGGGATCGCTCAGGTCGAACAGCCGGTCCGGGCCGTCCTGCACGCTGGCGACGGCCAGCCTGCCGTCCGGGCGGAACGCCACCCAGGTGAGGTTCTTGCCGTGCCCGTCGAGCAGCCCCGACTCGCGGGGGCTGGCCGGGTCGGTGACGTCCCACAGCCGCGCCGAGCCGCCGCCCACGGTGACCATCGTGCGGCCGTCGGCGGTGAACGCGAGCTGGACCAGTGGGTCGGCCTGCCGGATGGTCGCCAGCTCACGCGGCCGGTGGATGTCGGTGACGTCCCACAACCTGGCCGTGCGGTCCAGGCTGACGGCGGCGGCCACCTTGCCGTTCGGGGAGAACGCCGAGTAGGACAGGTCCCCGCTGAAACCGGTCAGCCGGGTGCCGAAGTCGGTGCTCAGCGAGCTGAGCAGGTTGTCCCGGCTCTCCTGGTTGGGCACCAGTTCGTACACGGCCAGGCTCAGTTGCAGCGACAGCGCGGGGTTGCCCGCCCGCATCGCGGCGGCATCGCCGATCGCCTTGCGCGACACCGCGATGTTGCGCTGCTCGGTCGCGGTCCGCTGGGTGTTCATCGCGTAGACCACCGCCGTGACGGCCATCAGCAGCAGCACCGTCAGCAGGGCCACGAGCTGGCGCAGGCGCTTGGCCCGGCGGCGGGCCGTGGCCTGCTCCGCCGCCTCCGCCGCGAGGCTGGCCTCGAGGAACTCCCGCTCGCGCACGGTCAGCGCGGACCCGTTGGCCGCGGCGAAGTCCCTGGCCAGCGCCAACCGCGTGCCCCGGTAGAGCGCGCCGGGGTCGCGATCCAGCGCCCGCCAGGAGTCGGTGGCCTCCCCGAGTTGGCGGTGCACGCGCAACGCGTCCCGGTCCTCGGTCAGCCAGCCCCGCAGCCGCGGCCAGGACCGGATCAGCGCCTCGTGCGCGATCTCCACGCTGTCCCGGTCCAGGGTCAGCAGCCGCGCGTCGGCCAGGGTCCGCAACACCGGCTCGGACTCGGGGTCCAGTTCCTCACGGCGGATCCGGCGCTTGGTGTCCTCGGTGCCCTCGCCCAGCGCCGTGAGTCGCAGGAACAGCTGCCTGGCCACCCGCTGCCCGGCCGGGTCCAGCCCGCTGAAGACCTGGTCGGCGGTGCGGGACACCGCGTGCTGGATGCCGCCGGTCTCCTGGTAGCCCTCCAGCGTCAGCCGGGTGCCGCGGCGCCGGTGCCAGGTCTCCAGCAGGGCGTGCGACACCAGCGGCAACACCCCGGCCTGCCCGGTCGCGTCGGCGATCAGCCGGGACACCAGTGCGGTCTCCACCGTGCAGCCCGCCCGCACGGCCGGGGCCGTGACCGCCTGGCGCAGCTCCTCGGCGGTCATCGGACCGACCAGCAACTGCCCGTCGCGCAGCGCCTCGACCAGGTCCGGGTGCTGGCCACAGTGCCCGTAGAAGTCCGCGCGCACCCCGAGCACCACCCGGGTACGGCTGGTCGCGGCCTGGGCGGCGTGCACCAGCGCCGCGATGAACCAGGTCCGCTCCGCCGGGTCGGTGCAGACGGTGAAGACCTCCTCGAACTGGTCGACCACCAGCAGCAGCTCGGCGTCCTCGGACTCGCCCAGCAGCGCCTGCCGCACCACCAGGTGCAGGTTCGCCGGGTCCTCGGCCAGCTCCGCGTGCAGGCCCGGCGCCGGCTCCCCGGTCAGCGGGGCCAGGTGCAGGGCGCACTCCTCCAGCGGGTGCGGACCCGGCGTGATCACCAGCGTGCGACCGCCCCCGGCGGCCACCTCGGCGACCAGGCCCGCGCGCAGCAGCGAGGACTTGCCCGAGCCCGATGCCCCGAACACGCCGAGCAGGCGCCGATCGCGGACCCGCGCCAGCAGCTCGCCGACCAGCCGCTCGCGGCCGAAGAACCGGTCGGCGTCGGTGGACTGGAACGCGCCCAGCCCCACGTAGGGCGCGGGCTGCTCGGGCGCGCGGGGCAGCGGGGGCGCCGCCCCGGACAGTTCGGCGGCCACCTGCTGCCAGCGGTCCTGCCACTGGTCCGGATCGCCCTCGCAGGCCCGCACGTAGGCCAGCGTGACGGCCAGGGTCGGCAGCTTGCGCCCGCCCGCGGCCTCCGAGAGCACGGTCGCCGAGTAGTGCGCGGCCCTGCTCAGCTCGCGGTAGGTCGGGCTGCCCGCCTGCTCCCGCAGCTTGCGCAGCTCCACCGCGAACCGGCTGAGCGCCCCGTCCCCGGCGTCGAGCGGGCTTTCCCGTCGAGGCACCGCCCTACCTCCCCAGTCAGCCCCCGGCCACAGTGTCCCGGACGGCCACAAGAGCGGCGACCGCCTCGGTGACCACGTGGCGGCGGTGCTCGCTGGTGTGCCCCTCGATCAGCACGTGGTACTCGGGGGTGATCGAGGTCCACATCGCGGCCAGGGTGAGCACCAGCGCGAGCAGGTCGGCGGCGGCGAAGCGGTCGGTGACCAGGCCCTCGCGCTGGGCCTGTTCGATGGCCAGCACCTTGCCCCGGTTGGCCTGGACCACGCTGTCCAGCGGGACCTGGCTGTCGGCCCGCTCCAGGCGGTACCAGGTGGCCAGCCGCTGCACCTCGGGCCGCCGCTCGAAGCCGTCGAACAGCCTGCCCGCGTACTCGGGCAGGTCGGCCGGGTCGATCGGCACCTCGCGCAGGGTGGTGGCCACCAGCTCGTTGAACACCGCGTCGAACAGCTGGTCCTTGCTGCCGAAGTAGTGGTAGATCTGCGCCTTGTTCGCCTTGGCCACCAGCGCGATCCGGTCCACCCGGGCGCCCGCGATGCCGTACGCGGCGAACTCCTGCGCCGCGGCCTCGATCAACCGCTTCTGGGTGGCCTGCGCGTCTCCTGCCATGACCCGAGGGTAGTCGACTAACCGGATAGTTGACAGCGGGGGCACCGCGTGGTTGTCTTTCAACTAACCAGATAGTTAGCAACTCGGAGGGAAGTGGGCGACATGTCCAAGGTCTGGTTCGTCACCGGGGCCTCGCGGGGTCTGGGGCGCAGTGTCGTGCTCGCGGCGGCGGAGGCGGGGCACCGGGTGGTCGCCGCGGCGCGCCGTCCCGAGCAGGTGTCCGACCTGGTCGAGCGCTACGGGGACCGGGTGCACGCCACCCGGCTCGACGTCACCGACGCGGCTGCGGCCGAGCGGGCCGTGCGCGAGGCGGTGGAGGTGTTCGGGCGGCTGGACGTCGTGGTCAACAACGCGGGCTACGGGGACCTCGCCCCCGTGGAGGACGTGACCCCGGAGGCCTTCCGGGCCCAGATCGACACCAACTTCTACGGCACCGTGCACGTCAGCAAGGCGGCGATCCCGGTGCTGCGCGAGCAGGGCAGCGGTCACATCGTGCAGGTCTCCTCGATCGGCGGCCGGATCGGCAGCCCGGGGCTGGCCGCCTACCAGAGCGCCAAGTGGGCCGTCGGCGGCTTCTCCTCGGTGCTGGCCGCCGAACTGGCCCCGTTCAACGTCAAGGTGACGGTGGTCGAGCCCGGCGGCATGCGCACCGACTGGGCCGGGTCCTCGATGGCCATCCCGCCGATGAGCGAGCCCTACCGGCAGACCCTTGGCCCCATGCTGAAGATGCTGGCGGACCTGCACGGCAACGAGCCCACCGGCCCGGACGCCGCCGCCGAGGCGATCCTGCGCGTCACCGAGGCCGAGCAGCCCCCGCTGCACCTGCTGCTGGGCGCCGACGCGGTGGCCATCGCCGAGCAAGCGGCCGAGCAACTCGCCGAGTCCGACGCCGCCTGGCGCGAGCTCAGCGTCTCCGTCTCGCACTGACCTCCTCGGCGACCTGGCGACGCGTGATCGCGGCTCACCGCGGTCGGCCGGTGTGCCCGAGCAGGGCCGTGAGCAGGACGTGCACGGCCTTGCCGGGGTCCGCACTCGCCGCCTACGACTCCGCCCGCCGGGGCGTCACGCAGAAGCTCGCCCGCATGTCCTTGTCCGTCAACAGGATGGCGCACGCGCGCCGGTTCCTCTGGGCACGCGACCTCGCTGTGCGCGGCGCCATGCGGTTCGGTGAGCTGCCCGCGTAGTAGCGTGGCGGTGATGCGCATCGGAGAGCTGTCGGAGCGCACCGGCACACCCCGTCGGCTGCTGCGCTACTACGAGGAACAGGGGCTGATCGTCGCCGCCCGCTGCGCCAACGGCTACCGCGCGTACGAGGAGTACAACGTCGACCGGGTCCGGCAGATCAGGGGCCTGCTCGACGCCGGACTGCCGACCCGGATCATCAAGCAGATCCTGCCCTGCCTGGACAAGCCGAGGGTCATCCACTTCACCGACGCGACCCCGGAGATGCTCGCCACCCTGGAGCAGGAGCTGGACCGCATGTCCGAGCGCATCCGGTTCCTCAGCCGCAACCGCGACGCCATCGCGGAGTACCTGGAGGCCGTGCGGGCCACCAGGGCCTAGCCCAGTGCGGCGATCGCCCCGCGCAGCAGGGCGAGCTCGTCCTCCGGCAGCGAGCGGCTCGCGTGCACCATGTGCAGCGCCGTGAGCAGTCGAGTCCGGTCCTCGTCCGTGCCCAGGTCGCCGAGGTACGCGGGCAGCAGCAGGGCGAGCGTGGTCAACTCCGCGCGGGCGCACAGTTTCGTGGCCAGCTCGGCCAGTTCCGCCGAGGCGGGCGCCGCCCGCGTGCCGGTGGCGCGCAGCCCTTCGGCCACCGCGAAGCGGATCCCGTCCGCGTAGGGCCCGGCGGCCGCGTCCTCGATCGTGGCCGCGGCCCGCCGGTAGTGCTCGTGCGCCAGGTCCGCGGTGCCCAGTTGCTCGTGCGCCTTCGCCAGGTTCAGGTGCAGTGACGGGTAGAAGCCCCGGACCCGTTCGTCACCTACCGCGTCCGCACGGTCCAGGCATACCTGGTTCCAATGCAGTACGTCCTCGGGTCGCTTTTGGTGCCGTGCCAAGTAGTGCGCCGCGACGCACGCGTCGTAGTCGTCGGTCGCGGCGTCCCAGGCCTGGCGGAACAGCGCCTCGGCCTCGGCCGCCCGGCCCTCGGCCTCCGCCCGCATGCCCTGTGCGCACAACAGCACCACTGGGTTGTTCGGATCCACGGTCAGCAGTCTAGTCGCCCAGCGGAAAACTGTTTTCTCACAGTTGTTCTGCCTTTGAAACTCGCCCTACTTTCGTCGGGTAACACGAGTTCTGCTCGCCGGATAGCTTCAAATCGCTTGCTGGGAAACAGATTCCACCTTCTCAGTCCCTGTCACTGTCCGTGAGAGCAAGGAATCATCATGTTCGCAAAGAAAGCGGCTGGCGTCGCCACCGTTCTCGCGCTGGCCGCCCTGCCGGTCGCCCTGTCCGCGACCACGGCCACCGCTGCACCCCTCGCCGAGGAGCACGGTCTGGGTCTGGACCTGAGCGCGGCCAAGGCAGCCAAGGCCGCCGCCCCGCACGCCGGGCAGCACGCGCAGGCCCCGCTGGAGCGCATCGGCGACGCGCCGAGCAGCTTCGACCTGACCAAGTACGCGCTGTCGGCTGGCAACCAGGGCAAGGTCGGCTCCTGCGTCACCTGGGCCACCGGCTACAGCGGCTACGGCATCCTGATGAACGAGCAGGGCATCAAGGGCGCCCCGATGGCCCCGATGTACATCTACTCGCAGATCGCGCGCGGCAACGACCGGGGCACCCTGGCCTCGGTGGCCCTGCCGATGGAGCAGAAGCAGGGCATCGACACCAAGGCCCACTACACCCAGGGCGACTTCGACTACACCACCCAGCCCACCCAGGCCGAGCGCGCCAACGCCGCGCACTACAAGCTGTCCGGCTTCGAGGAGCTGCCCTCCAGCGGCGAGGGGCTCAAGTCGGCCATCAAGGACTCCATCTCGCGCGGCATGCCCGTGCCGATCGGCGTCCAGGTGCACCAGAGCTTCCGCTCGCTCAACAGCCAGACCGCCTCGGACTACAGCTACCTGCCCGGGGACAACGACCCGGTCATCGGCGGCCACGAGATCACCATCGTGGGCTACGAGGACCGCGGTGTGAAGATCGAGAACAGCTGGGGCACCAACTGGGGCGACCACGGCTTCTTCACCGTGCCGTGGGAGTTCTTCGACAGCAGCGACATGATGGAGGCCCACGCGATGGGCAAGCTCGTCCAGAGCTGATCCTCCCGGGGGTCGCGTGAAGGTGGCTTTCACTGCGCTGGCCGCAGTGAAAGCCACCTTCACGGCGTTGTTGCCGGGTCAGACGAGCACTGTGCCGCCGTCCGTGGTGAGCACCGTGCCGGTGGCGAATGGCTGGGTGAGGCAGTACAGGTAGGCCTGGGCGATGTCGGCCACCTCGCCGACCCGCCCGGCCGGGATCGCGGCGCCGACCTCGGCGTACATCCGCTCGCGGGCGGCGGGGTCCATGGCCGCCCACAGTTCGGTGCGCACCACGCCGGGGGACACGGCGTTGACCCGCAGCGGGGCGAGCTCCACGGCCAGCGCCCTGGTCAGGGCCTCGACGGCCCCGCACACGCTCGCGCCCAGCGCCCACCCGGCCCGCGGGCGGTCCTTGGCGACGCCGGTGGTCAGCGTGATCGAGCCGCCCGGCCGCAGCCTCGGGGCGGCGGCCCGCACGGAGGCCAGCGCGCCGAAGTAGCGGACGGTGAAGAAGGACTTGGCCGCGTCGAGGTCCAACTCCGCCAGCGTGCGCAGCTCCAGCGACTCGCCCGCCGTGTAGACGAGGTGGTCGATGGGGCCGAGCTGGGCGAACAGGGCCTCGATCACGGCGGGCTCGGACAGGTCGGCCACGTGTCCGGTGCTACCCGAGGGCAGTTCGGCCAGTGCCTTGTCCACGCTGGTGCGGCGGCTGGAGGCGACGACCACGTCCGCGCCGCGCTCGGCGGCGGCCCTGGCGGTGGCCAGCCCGATGCCGGAGGTGCCGCCGAGCACGACGACCCGCTGTCCGTGCAGTTCCATGTGAGTTCCTCTCGTGGTGACCTGTTCCACCCTGCGTCCGGTCCGGGTGCGGCGTCCAAGACCCATGTCGCGCGCTGTAATACCCTGGAGGTATCAGCACTGATCCGGGGAGCTGCCGGTGGACGTGGACCTGCGCAAACTGCGCTACTTCGTGGCGGTCGCCGAGCAGTTGCACTTCGGGCGCGCCGCCGAGCGGCTGCACATTGCCCAGCCGGTGTTGTCCCGGCAGATCCGCGCCCTGGAGGAGGAACTCAAGGCCCAGCTGTTCGTACGGGACAAGCGGCGCACCGAGCTCACGGCGGCGGGGGAGCAGTTGCTCGCCGACGCGCGGCCCCTGTTGGCCGCAGCCGAGGCCCTGCGCCGCAGGGTCGGCCGCGCGGCCCGTGGCAGGGACACCTTCACCGTGGGCTTCATGCCGGGCCTGATCGTCACGACTGCGGTGCGGGCACTGGCGCAGCGGCACCCGGAGCTGACCGTGGAGGTGGTCCGCACCACCTGGGACGACCAGGTGGAGGTGATCAGGGACGGGCGGGTGGACGTGGGCTACGTGCGGCTGCCGGTGGACCAGCGCGGTCTGCGGCTGCGGCCGCTGCTGACCGAGCCGAGGGTGGCCGTGCTGCCCACCGAGCACCGGCTCGCGGGCAAGGAGGTGATCTCCATCGCCGACCTGGCCGAGGACCACCTGCTGCAACCCCCCGACGCCGTGCCGGAGTGGCGCGACCTCGCCACCGAGTTGCGCGAGGGCAGGCGCGTACCCGAGCCCGCGTTCCACTCCGTGGAGGAGAAGCTGGAGCACGTGGCCGCCGGGCAGGGCGTTGTCGTGCTGCCGTTGTCGGTGGCCAGCTTCTACACCCGGCCCGACCTCACCCACGCCACCGTGCGCGACATCGCCGACAACCAGGTGTGCCTGGCCTGGGACTCCGCCCGGCGCAGCCCCCTGATCCGCGAGTTCGTGGCCATTGCGGAAGGCTGAGCGGGTGCACGAGAACGACCTGCGACTGGCCATGGAGCTCAACCTCGCCGAACACGCCGGCTACCTGTACGGCACGGTCCACCGGCAGCCGGACCTGGTGATCACCGACAGCGGGCTCGCCGAGGACACGTTCAACATCGTGGCCGCCGCGGCCTTCACGGAGCGGACCGCCGACACGCGCATCGCGCAGACCGTGGCGGCGCTGCGGGCCACCGGCCGACCCTTCTCCTGGTGGGTGGGGCCCGCCTCGCGCCCGGTGGACCTGGCCGACCGGCTGACGGCGGCCGGGCTGGCCGCCAGCGAGCGGGAGACCGCCATGTGGGCCCCGCTGGCGGAGCTGCCACCGGTGGAACCCTTGCCAGGACTGGACATTCGGCCGGTGACCGACCGTGTGCTGCTGGCCGGGTTCGCCGAGGTGCTGGCGGCCAACTGGCAGCCGCCCGCGCCCGGTGTGCGGCGCTTCTACGAGCTGGCGGCCGACCGGGCGCTGGCCAGCGGGCTGCTGCTGGTGGGCAGCGCCGGGGGACAGGTCGTCTGCGCGGCCGAGGCCGTGCTCCACGCGGGGGTGGCCGGGATCTACAACATCGCAACGCTGGCAACACATCGGCGGCGCGGCTACGGCGGGGCGATCACCCTGGCCGTGCTGCACGCCGCGCGGGCCGCCGGGGCGGAGCACGCCGTATTGCAGGCGTCAGCGGAGGGGGAGCCGGTGTACCGTCGCCTCGGTTTCCGGTCCTGCGGGCAGTTCACCGAGTTCGCCGTGACCCCTGATTGAGTCTGGAGTGGACAGTCGTGTCACAGCGCGAGCTGGTGGTGCTCGGCACCGCGAGCCAAACCCCCACGCGGCACCGCAACCACAACGCGTACCTGCTGCGCTTCGACGGTGAGGGCCTGCTGTTCGACCCCGGCGAGGGCACCCAGCGGCAGCTGCTGCTGGCTGGGGTCGCGGCTACCCAGATAACGCGGATCTGCGTCACCCACTTCCACGGGGACCACAGCCTGGGCCTGGCGGGCATCATCCAGCGGCTGTCCCTGGACGGGGTGACCCGCCCGGTCTCCTGCTACTACCCGGCTTCCGGTCAGGTCTACTTCGACCGCCTGCGGCACGCCACCTCCTTCCACGAGCGCGCCCCGCTGGTGCAGGTGCCGCTGGCCGCCGAGGGCCCCGTGCCGGGTGGGCCGCTGCTGATGTCCGTGCGCGAACTGGACCACCGCATCGACTGCTACGGCTACCGGGTCGCCGAGCCGGACGGCAGGCGGATCCTGCCGGAGCGGCTCGCCGAGCACGGCTTGCGCGGACCGCAGGTGAGCCAGGTGCAGCGCGCGGGCTCGATCACCGTGGACGGCCGCACGGTGAGCCTGGAACAGATCAGCGAGCCGCGGCGGGGCCAGGTCTTCGCCTTCGTCATGGACACCCGCCTCTGCCCCGGGGCCTACGAGCTGGCGGCGGGCGCGGACCTGCTCGTGGCCGAGTCGACCTACCTGGACGCCGACCGGGACATGGCGCAGCGCTTCGCCCACCTCACGGCACGGCAGGCGGGGCGGTTGGCGGCCGAGTCGGGCGTCCGCGAGTTGGTGCTGACCCATTTCTCGCAGCGCTACCCGGTGGAAGAGTCGGAGCGGTTCCGTGAGGAGGCGGCGGCCGTGTTCGACGGCCCGGTGCACGTGGCCCAGGACCTGACCCGCATCCCGCTGCCCCCGCGCTGAACCGCTCAGAACCGCCAGCGGGTCTGGCTGTGCGGGTCCTTGCCGAAGCCGAACACGGTGCGCAGCGGCACGGCGAACACCAGCGCCTCGGACTCGCCGCTGCTGCGGAACGCCCCGTCGCCGACCTCGAAGCGCCAGTCGCTGCCGTACTTCTGTTCGTAGGCATCGGCGATGCGCCGCAACCGGGCGTTGTCGGTGACCTGCTCCGCCGTGCCCTCCACGACCAGGTCCAGGCCGCTGGCCCAGCTGTTGCTGCCCGTGGTCAGCACCACCTCGCGGTTCTGAGTGAGGTTGCGGGCCTTGCGCTCGTGCGAGCCGGTGCACAGGTGCAGCGCCCCGTCGAGCAGCACGGCGACCAGCGGGGTCACGTGCGGTCGTCCGTCCGGGCGCACCGTGCTCAGCCAGTACAGCTCGGCCTCGGCCAGGGCGCGCCGCGCCACCGCCCAGTCGGTGGGCGGCGCGGCCGGGTCGCCGTAGCGCAGGTCCTGCTGGGTCCGCGGATCGGTGCTGGTCATCTCGTCTCCCGTCCTCGTACTGGAGGGGTTGACCGGCCGCGGGCCCGGAACTCATCGGGGCGGGCGCGAGCTCGCCGAGCTGCCCGGCACTTGTAGGATTGTTGAACGAATTCTACAGTGTGAGCTGGTTCACGAATCTTCCCCGACGGACGGAGGATCGAGATGACCAGCAGCACCTCACCCGCCCAGGCCCGCGCCCTGTTCCGCGCCGGGACCTCGGTGCCCACCGCGGGCTGGGCCAGCGGGTTCGCCCAGACCAACCTGATCGCCGTGCCGCTGGACTGGGCCCGGGACGTGCGGGAGTTCTGCGCCGCCAACCCGAGGGCCTGCCCGGTGCTCGACGTGAGCGCCCCCGGCGATCCGGGCAGCGGCCTGGCCGTTGGGGCCGACCTGCGCACCGACCTGCCCCGCTACCGTGTGTGGCGGGACGGGGAGCTTGTCGAGGAGACCGGGCACGTGCTGGACCACTGGCGCGCGGACCTGGTCGCCTTCTCGATCGGGTGCAGCTTCACCTTCGAGACGGCGCTGGCCGCCGAGGGGATCCCGCTGCGGCACGTGGCCCAGGGCCGCAACGTCGCGATGTACCTCACCGACCAGCCCTGCCGACCCGGTGGCCGACTGCACGGGCCGCTGGTGGTGTCCATGCGCTACATCCCGGCGGGCATGGTCGAGGACGCCGTGCGGATCAGTGGGCAGATGCCCGCCGTGCACGGTGCCCCGGTGCACGTCGGAGCCCCCGCCGCGCTGGGCATCCGCGACCTGGACCGCCCCGACTTCGGCCAGGCGTGCCAGCGCGAACCCGGTGACGTGCCGGTGTTCTGGGCCTGCGGCGTCACCCCGCAGGCCGCCCTGATGGCCTCCCGCCCGCCGTTCGCGATCACGCACGCCCCCGGCCACATGTTCATCTCCGACCGGCGGGACGAGGAGTACCGGGTGCCGACCCCGCTCGCGAGGTCATGAAGGTGCCCTTCATGACGGTGAACGTCCGCAACGGCACCTTCATGACGCTCGGGCACTTCAGGACAGCCGCGCGGCCCTGGGGTCGGTGCTGGGCAGCACGCGCAGCAGGTGCTCGGCGATGGCCGGGTCGCCCGCGCCCTCGGCGGTGGTCGACAGCCGCCACACCGCCGCCGTGTCCCCGCGGCTGAGCGCGGCGCGGCGCACCGTGGCCCACAGGTGCTCGCGCTCCTCGCGCACCGCGGGCGCCTCGGACCCGGGCAGCAGCGGCCCGCGGTAGCCCTCGGCGGCGGCCCGCACCCGGCCCCCGGCCAGTTCCGCGCGCACCGCGAGGAAGTCCGCGTCCAGCACGGCGCTGATCCGGTACGGCTGGGTGCTCAGCACACCGCCGGGCAGTTGCGCGCGCAGCCGGTGCACCTCGGCGCGGACCGTCACCGGGTTGCCGCGCTCCCCGTACAGCCCGGTGGCCAGCTGCTCGGCGGTCAGCCCCTCGGGGTGCAGCGCCAGCAGGGTGAGCAGCTCCGCGTGCCGCAGGCTCAGCCGCAGCTCGCGCCCGCCCACGTGGGCCACCGGCGCCGCCCCGCCCAGGAAAGCCAGTGACAGCACGGGATCCGCCCGCCTGGCCTGCTGGGGCAGCCGCAGCAGGTAGCCCTCCGACAGCGGTTCGAGCAGCCCGTGGCCGTGCTCGCCCAGGTCCACCCGGTCCCCGCTGGCGGGCAGCGCCACGCGGTCGGGCAGCCACCCGAGCGGCTGCGTGGCGAGCACCCGCCCGCTGGCGCTGAGCAGCGCGCCGGACTCGCCGCGCAGGGCGGTGAGGTGGCCCAGGTTGCGGTCGAGCAGGCGCTGGTCGCGCACGGCGAGCTGGGCGTGCAGGTGCGCCTCGGCCAGCCGCACGCTCGCGGTGACCAGGGCCATCGTGGCCGGGTGGAAGGTGCGCACCGGGCCGGTGATGTCCACGGCGCCGATGACCGCCCCGGAGTCCGGGTCGTGCACGGGAGCCGCCGCGCAGGTCCACGTGTGGTAGCGCCGCACCAGGTGCTCGGCGGAGTGGATCTGCACCGCCCGGTCGGCGGCCAGCGCGGTGCCCATGGCGTTGGTGCCCACGGTGTCCTCGGTCCACCGCGTGCCCTCGGCCAGGCCCACCCGGTCGGCCAGCCGCAGCACGTCGGACTGGCCCTCGCACCACAGGATGTGCCCCTCGGCATCGGTCACGATCATCACGTGCATGGCCTCGTCGGCGATGGCCACCAGCGTGTCGCGCAACAGGGGCAGCACCTCGTTGAGCGGGTGGCCGGAGCGGATGCGGGTCACCTCGCTGTGCTCGAACACCCGGCGCGGTCCGCCCCGCTCGGGGTCCACCCTGGCCGCCAGCGAACGCTGCCAGGAGTCGGCGACCACCGGGCGCGGGGCCTGCCCGCCGCGCTCCCCGCTCAGCACGGCCTCGCGGATGCCCGCCAGCACGCGGGCACGCGCCACCGGGTCGGTGATGGACGGCGGCTGGCCGGTCATGGGCGTCCCCCGGCGACGTCGGCGGTGCGTCCCATCATGCGCCGATCGGGTTAGCCCGACAAGCGGCGTTCCCGGTGCATGCAACGTCGCTGCAACCCCACCGCCCCTAGCGTCCCGGCAATCCGGCACGAGGACGTGGAGGATCGAAGATGAGCAAGTACGCCGCACCGGGCGAAGAGGGCAGCATCGTCAGCTACCAGCCGCGTTACGACCACTTCATCGGCGGCGAGTACGTGCCGCCGGTCAACGGCGGCTACTTCGAGAACCCGACCCCGGTCACCGGCCAGACCTTCACCGAGGTCGCGCGCGGCACCGCCGAGGACGTGGAGGCCGCGCTGGACGCCGCGCACGGGGCAGCACCCGCCTGGGGCCGCACCTCCGCCGCCGAGCGCGCGGTGATCCTGAACAAGATGGCCGACCGCATGGAGGCCAACCTCGAACTGCTTGCCGTGGCCGAGTCCTGGGAGAACGGCAAGGCCTGCCGGGAGACCCTGGCCGCCGACATCCCGCTGGCCATCGACCACCTGCGCTACTTCGCGGGCGCGATCCGCGCGCAGGAGGGCCACCTGTCCCAGATCGACGAGAACACCGTGGCCTACCACTTCCACGAGCCGCTTGGCGTGGTCGGCCAGATCATCCCGTGGAACTTCCCGATCCTGATGGCGATCTGGAAGCTGGCGCCCGCGCTGGCCGCGGGCAACGCCGTGGTGCTCAAGCCCGCCGAGCAGACCCCGGCCTCCATCCACGTGCTGCTCGGCCTGGTCGCCGACCTGCTGCCGCCCGGGGTGCTCAACGTGGTCAACGGTTTCGGCGTGGAGGCGGGCAAGCCGCTGGCGTCCAGCCCGCGCATCCGCAAGATCGCCTTCACCGGGGAGACCACCACCGGTCGGCTGATCATGCAGTACGCCAGCGAGAACCTGATCCCGGTGACCCTGGAACTGGGCGGCAAGAGCCCGAACATCTTCTTCAACGACGTGGCCGCGGCCCAGGACGCCTTCTACGACAAGGCACTGGAGGGCTTCGCCATGTTCGCGCTCAACCAGGGCGAGGTCTGCACCTGCCCGTCCCGGGCGCTGATCCAGCGCGGGATCTACGAGGACTTCCTGGCCGCCTCGGTCAAGCGCGTGGAGCAGATCAAGCAGGGCGACCCGCTGGACACCGAGACGATGATCGGCGCGCAGGCCAGCAACGACCAGCTCGAGAAGATCATGTCCTACATCGACATCGGGCGGCAGGAGGGCGCCAAGGTGCTCACCGGCGGGGAGCGCGCGGACCTGGGCGGCGCGCTGTCCGGCGGCTACTACGTGCAGCCCACGGTGTTCGAGGGCGACAACCGGATGCGGATCTTCCAGGAGGAGATCTTCGGGCCGGTGGTCTCGGTGACCCGCTTCGAGGACTACGCGGACGCCATGAAGATCGCCAACGACACCCTGTACGGGCTGGGCGCGGGTGTGTGGAGCCGGGACACCACCACCGCCTACCGCGCTGGCCGCGACATCCAGGCCGGCCGGGTGTGGGTGAACAACTACCACGCCTACCCGGCGCACGCGGCCTTCGGCGGCTACAAGCAGTCCGGGGTGGGCCGGGAGAACCACAAGATGATGCTGGACCACTACCAGCAGACGAAGAACCTGCTGGTGAGCTACTCGCCCGACGCACTGGGCTTCTTCTGAGCCGATGGGCGGCTCACGGGTAGACCTGACCCCGCAGGCGGCACAGCTGCTGTGCCGCCTGCGGGCGGTGCACGGTCCGCTGATGTTCCACCAGTCCGGCGGCTGCTGCGACGGCAGCTCGCCGATGTGCTTCCCGCTTGGCGAGTTCAAGCTCGGCGGCTCCGACGTGCACCTCGGGGACCTGGCCGTGGACGGGCTGGCGGAGCCGGTGCAGGTGTGGATGTCACGGGCGCAGTTCGAGTACTGGCGGCACACCCACCTGACCATCGACGTGGTGCCCGGCCGGGGCAGCGGCTTCTCCGTGGAGGCCCCGGAGGGCGTGCGCTTCCTGATCCGCTCGCGGCTGCTCACCGAGCAGGAACTGCTCGAACTGGACGGATCCGTGGGCTGAACGCGCACGATCGGGTGCCCGCACGCGGTGGCGGGCCGTGCCGTTCCTAGCGTGGGGCACATGAACTTGGGCAAGGTGAGCAGTGCCGTGTTGATGCTGTCCGGGATCGCCGGCGTCCTGACCCCGCGCGGGGTGGGCCAGGCGCTGGAGCTGACCGCCCCGAGCGCGCGTGGCACCGCCGAGATCCGCGCCGGGCTCGGCGGCACCTACGCCGCGCTCGGTGGCTGGTCGCTGGCGAGCAGGGAGCCCGCCGCCGACCTGGCCGTGGGCGCGACCTGGCTGGGCGCCGCCGCCGTGCGCACGGCGGCGCTGCTGGTGGACCGCCCGCGCACCACGTGGTCGTACTGGGCCTACCTCGCGCTGGAGGTCGGCATGGGCACGGCCTCGCTGCGGGCGGCCCGGGCCGCGCGCTGAGCCAGTGCCATGAAAGTGCCGTTCCTGGCGTTCAACGCCAGGAACGGCACTTTCATGACAACGCGATGCGTAGTTCGCGCCACACGGCGGCGGGCAGGTCGCGGCGGCTCAGGGCGAGCAGGGCGCCGCGGGCCCGCGCGCCGCCGATCTCGCCGAGCGCGCTCACCACCCGGATCATGTCCACATCGGACAGTCCGGGGTCCGCCAGCAGCGCGATGAGAGCCGGTACCGAGTCGGCGCGGCCCAACTCGGCCAGGGCGTCCAGGGCGATCCGCCGGGTTGGCGGCGGCGCCAGCATGCGGTGTGCCCGCGCGAGCCGGGGGCCGTCGGTGCACCAGGCCACGAGCAGGTCGGCCATGGCCAGTTCCAGGTCGTCCCGGTGCAGGTCGGCGGGCAGCGGGTCGCCGCGACCGGCGAGTTCGGTCAGCAGCGCGGGCAGGTCCGGCAGGTCGCGGGCCACCTGCTCGGCGCGCTCGCGGCCTCGCCCGCGGGCCAGGTCGAGCAGCAGTGCGGACAGCTGCTCCGGGGTCATGCACTGATGGTTACCGGGCGGCTGTCACCTCGGCGTCACTGGCCGGGCCCAGCCCTCAGCGACAGCCCCACGGGCCCAGCCCGCGCGCCGCGTACACCCGGTTGGCGACCGCGATCTGCTGCTCGCGGGTGGCCCCGTCGGCGTTGTCGGCGTAGGCCCCGCCGCCGTTGGCCATCCACGTGCCGTGGTCGAACTGCAACCCGCCGTGGTAGCGCCCGTTCGCGGAGACCGCGTGCCAGTTGCCGCTGGACTCGCAGCGGGCGATCCGGTCCCACATCGCCCCGTTGGGCGCGGAGGTGTCCACGGGCTCGGGCTTGCTGCCCACCCGCACGACCTTCGGCTTGGGCGGGGTGAGGACCTTGGCCTCGCCGACCTGCTCGCGGCGGACCTCGCGGCCGTTGCGGGTGGTCACCCGGTAGGTGACCTCCTTCTGGCCGGGTGCCCCGGGGTCGTCCACCTTCTGCTGGCCCACGGTCATCGAGGGGTCCTCGGTGCGCTGCACCGGGGCCTCGATCGTCTCGTTCTGGTGCACCACGGTGACGCCGTTGCGGCTGATGTCCACCTGCGCGCCGGTCGCCAGCGGGGTCTGCACCGCGGGGCTGACCGAGTCCTCGGCGCCGAGCGTGATCGACAGCTCCCGCAGCAGCTCCTGCACGGAGTTGGCGTGCGTGGTCAGCTGCCGGGGCGCCGCGCCGCCGTCCAGCACGGTGATCGCCTTGGCGGTGCGCAGGTCCACGGCCATGCCGCCGAGCGGGATCTCGCTGTTCGGGTCGGCGGACAGCTTGACGTCCCGGTCCGGCACGCGCAGTTCGCGCAGCGCCCCGGACAGGGTGGTGGCCTTCACCCACTGGCTGCTCTGCTTGCCGTCCACGGTCAGGTGCAGCTGCCTGCCGCGTTGCAGGACGATCTTGCCGCCGTCGGCGATGGCGCTGTCGGTCGCGGGCACCACCGCGTCGTGCGCCCCGGGCAGCAGTCCGTCCCTGGCCAGCACGTCGCCCACGGTCCCGGCGTAGGTGTGCACGGTCCTGGTGTGCCCGTCCACGTCCACCGTGACGGCCTTGTCCATGGCCATGGCCGTGGCGCCGCCACCGGTCAGGCTGAGCAGGGTGGCCATCACCGCGGCCTTGACGAAGCGCCGCTTCCAGGACCGCTCGGGTGTGGTGGCCGCCGGCTCCAGGGGCAGCTCGCCGCCGAAGCGGTCCTCCCACTGCGCCCAGTCGGTGTCGGTGATCCTGGGCAGCAGGCAGGTCTTCGCGTTGAGCAGGTCGACCAGCTGGTCGACGCCCATGTCCACGGAGGCCAGCAGGGCGTCGGCGTCGGGACCCAGCACCTCGAACAGGTCCTGGGTCCGCACGTAGACCCCGCCGGGCACGTGCTGCTTGGCGGCCTCGAACTCGGCCTGCCAGTACCAGAGGCCCTGGTCCTCGGCGGTGACCCCGCCTGTTCCGCCGCTCACCGGCCCACGCCCTCCCGCTCCCTCGACAGCCACCAGCCGGTCAGCACTGGCAGCAGCACGGGCACGAACCCGTAGCCGGAACCAAACCGGGACCACACAGTAGCGTCCGGAAAAGCGGCGGGGTCGAGCACCGTCCAGCTCCCGACCGCCGCTACTCCCAGCAGCTCAACGCCACAGCACACTAGCGCGGGGGTTCGTGGCTGGTCGGGATTCCGGTTGCTCCGGGACAGCAGAATCAGCCCGATCGTGTACACCAGCGCGGCGACACCCGAAAGGGCGTAGGCCAGCGGGGCCCTGGCCGGGTGGGTGATCAGCTGGACGGCGCAGCGCGCGGAGGCGGCGACCACGAACAGCGTGTAACCAGCGAGGATGAGCTGCGCCGGGCCGACCCCGCGGTCAGCCACCGCCGACCCGCCAGGTGGTCTGCATGCGCACCACGACCACCGCGAGCGCGATCAGTGCTGCGGCAAGCAACAGTCCCGCCCAGCGGCCGTTGTCCCGCGCGATCCGCGTTGCTGTGACCGGAAGCACAAGCAGTGAGGCGGCGAGGTAGGCGTTGTGCGTGAGCTGTTCAGCCATCCGGTGGCCCGCCAGTTGGCCGCACACGTCCGCCACGGCCTGCGCCAGCACCGCGAGTTCGACACCGGCCAGCGCGGGCCGGACCGCCCGCCAGCGGTAGCGCCCGGCCGCCGCCGTGAGCAGCACGCCAAGCGCGAGCAGCCCGCAGACCACCGTGGTGGCGAACGCCAGCACCTCGATCACGCCGCGCGCCGCCTGCGCCGCCTGACCCCGGACCGGTAGAGCCAGGTGGACAGGCCGGTGAGCATCAGCGCCAGCGGGGCAAGGCCCAGCACCAGCCAGATCACCCGCCACCAGCCGTCGACCAGCCAGCCGAAGTGGGCGGGCTCGAAGACCTTGTCGTAGAAGGCGTTCGCCGCGGGCTGGCCCGCATCGTCCACAACGGACACATGGCCCGGGTCGTACCGGTCCACGTACACCGTCGTGTCCCCGCCGAAGAAGGCCCGCTCGCCGTAGGGGGCGTAGTCGCTCGCGATGTTCACCGTGTAGTAGTCGGTGTCCTGCTGGGGCGCCACCAGGTAGCGCACCTCGCCCGCGCTGTGCCGCACCGCGGCCTGTGCCGCCCGGTCCACGCCGATGTCCTGGGCGCCGGCCGCCGCGGGGTTCGGGGTGAAGCTGTACCGGTTCTCCTCCGGCGCGCTGCCGCCGGTGATCGTCAGCCAGGCCGTCTCCACCCCGGGCAGGTAGAACGCCGCCCCGGTCACGCCCCACATCAGCACGAAGGGCAGCGCGATGATGCCGATCACGTTGTGCAGGTCGAAGTCCCTGGCGAACCGGCTGCCCTGTGTGCGGACCCGGAACCGGTGCGAGAGCTTGCGGATCCCCGGCCACCAGGTGATCAGCCCGGTCACCGCGAGCAGGATCATCAGCAGGCCCAGCACCACCAGCGCCAGCTGCCCCCAGTTGGCGGTGGCCACCGGTGAGGGCGCCGCCAGCCAGGGCACGTAGCCCGCGTAGCCCTCACAGGTGAACCCGCAGTCGTGCAGGTTCGCCAGCCAGCCCATCACCCCGTCGTTCAGCTCCGCCGAGCCGTTGATCCGCCCGGTGCCCGGGTCCACCGCGTAGGCCGTGGTGTAGCGCGGATCACCGACCGCGATGATGCCGTGCTCGTTGCTCACCCAGGCCGCCTGGAACTCCGGGTGCGCCTTCGCGACGATCTCGCGCGCCTGTTGCAGCCCGATCGGGTGCGCGCTGTCGGTGTGCCGGTAGAACTCGGCGTGCGTCGCGCGGAAGATCTCCGCCCGGTACAGCAGCACGGCGCCGGAGGTGGTCTCCAGCACCAGGAACAGGCCGAGTACCAGGGAGGTCCAGCGGTGGGCGAGCACCAGCGAGGTGCGCACGGGTTTGCGGCGCCACCAGCGGCGCACGCGGCCGCGCGCGGGTCTCGGTGGCGCCGCTGTGGCCCGCTCCTCCGCCTGTGTGGTCATGTCCGTCCCCCGGGATCGCGTGCCGCGTGTCGCGGATCGAGGGAAGGTTAGCCTTGCTTAACTAGCTGGTCCAGTTCCCGCCGCTCAGGCCAGCACGGTCAGCAGGGCGATGTGCTGCCCGCTGAGAGTGAAGTGCAGGTGCAGGTCGCGCGGGCCGCCCGCCAGCCCGTCCACCGCGAGCGCCACCAGCAGGGTGCGCTGGTCCACCTGGTGCGAGGCGGTGACCTGCGCGTCCAGCGGCTGCGTCCGCATGTGGTGGATGCTCCACCCGAGGATCTCGCGGTGGCCGCGGAAGGTGCTGCCATCGCTGTCCTGCACGACCCCGTCCTCGGTGAAGGCCGTGACGAGTGAATGGGGGTCCTGCGCTCCGACGGCTTGCACGAATGTGGCGACCGGCTGCGGGAGGTTCACAGGCATGAATGGGCTCCAGTGACTGTCGGGGGCTGCGCCTCATTATTTCGGTGTGCGATTTTTTTTCCGCGTTCGTGCACACCCTGTCCGCTCGTGGCGGCGGGTGTGCCGTGTCGTGTCGGTGTGTGATCGATGGACGGTGACCGTGCTGGTACTTCCTGTGACTACAGCAGGTGAAGAGCGTATATCGGCTTTGGAAAACCTTTACCGTCGGTGGCGCTCCGTGAGCGAATCGTTGCCCGTCCGTGCCAGAAGGTCCTGCACGTTCGACCGTGGTCCTTCCGTTGTGCGCCGATCTTGTGCTTGCCGGTCCGGCCGTGCGGAAAGAAATGATTTCCCTAGTGTGGGCGGTGCTACAACGGTCGTAGGCGATTCCGCAATTGAGGTTGGTGATGATGGCCGGTCACATCGCGTTCTTCAGTTTTCCCGCCTACGCGCACCTGGCGCCGACCCTCCCGGTGGTGCGCGGACTGGTCGAGCGGGGACACCGGGTGACCTGCGTGGTGGCCGACCGGTTCGCCGACCGGGTGGCCGAGACCGGAGCCGAGGTGCTCCGCTACGAGTCCACCTTCCCGTGGCAGACCGGGCTGTCCGACGCGGGCGACCACGAGGCGATGGTGCAGACCGCGACCAGTTTCGTGCGCGAGGGCCTCGCTCCGCTGGAGGTCGCGCTGCGTCGGTTCGCCGAGGACGTGCCGGACCTGTTCGTACACGACCTTGCCGCCTCGGAGACCGCGCGCATCCTGGCCAAGCACTGGGGCAAGCCGATCGCGCAGAGCTGCGTCAGCATGGCCTCCGGCCCCGCGTTCTCGATGAACGAGGCGCAGGCCGCCAAGGGATCCGTCGAGGTGGACCTGGACGATCCCGTGCTGGCCGAGTTGTTCGCCGAGCAGGCCAAGCTGGTCGAGGACCTGGGCCTGGGCGAGGTGGACATCGAGGGCTTCGGCGGGGACCACGCCCCGAACCTGGTGTTCCTGCCCAAGCAGTTCCAGGTCAACGGTGCGGACTTCCCGGACAGGTACGGCTTCGTCGGGCCCTGCGTGGTGCCCGCCGCGGACTCGGACTGGGCACCTCCGCCCGGCGCGGGCGGGGTTGTGCTCATCTCGCTGGGCACCTCGTACAGCCCGGGTCGCGCCGAGTTCTTCCGCCGCTGCGCCGAGGCCTTCGCCGAGCAGCCCTGGCACGTGGTGATGACGCTGGGGTCCGCCGTGGACCCCGCCGAACTCGGTGCGCTTCCGTCCAATGTGGAGGCTCGCCAGTGGGTGGCCCACCCCGCGGTGCTCAAGCACACCAACGTCTTCGTCACGCACTGCGGCATGGGCAGCGTCATGGAGGCGCTCAGCCTTGGCGTGCCGATGGTCTGCGTGCCGCACCACGTGGACCAGCAGGTGATCGGCGGCCAGGTGGCGAACCTGGGACTGGGGCGCATGATCGACCGTGGTGTCGGCGCCGAGGAACTGGTGGCCGCCGTGGCCGCGGTCGGCGCGGACCCGGCGTACCGGCGGCGCGCGGTCGAGATGCGAGGTGAGATCGAACGTGCCGGCGGGACCGAGCGGGCGGTGCGGCTGGTGGAGTCGTGGCTGGCGGGATGAGGGCGAAGGCCGGGTGGGGTGGGCGAGCCCGCCCCACCCGGCCTCGGCTCAGGCGGTGCCGTAGGGCTGGGTGATGACTTCCATGCCGTGGCCCGCGGGGTCCATGAAGTAGACGCCGCGGCCGCCGTGGTTGTGGTTGATCTCGCCGACCTGCTTGCCCATGGGGTCGGCGAAGTAGGTGATGCCCGCGTCCTTCAGGCGCTGCCAGATCTCGTCGAACTCGGGCTCGGAGACGAGGAAGGCGTAGTGCTGGAGGACGATCTTCTCGGGGTCAGCGGTGGCGAAGTCGAGGGTGACGCCGTTGCTGAGTTGCAGGGGGACGAAGGGCCCCCACGGGGTGCCGATCTGCAGACCGAGGATGGTGGCCAGGAAATCGGCCGATTCGTGCCTGTCCTTGGACAGCACGATGGTGTGGTTGAACTCGACGGACACGGTGCAATGCCTCCAGGGGCATCTCAAGACACCTCCACGCCTCACCCAGCCGGTGACCGACGCGCGATGGCTTCCCGTGCATCGTAACCACGGGGCGGTGACCGGGGTCAAGCGCCTTGCACGGCCTCGCGGACGTGGTCGCGCAGCCAGGCGTGGGCGGCGTCGGCGTCGTAGCGGTGGTGCCAGGACTGGTGGATGAGCAGTGGGGGCACGGTCACGGGCAGTTCGAAGGTGTGCAGGCCCAGTGCGCGCACGGCGGTGCGGCACAGCCGGTCGGCGACGACGCCGACGAGGCCGCTCTCGCGCACGAGCAGCAGCCCGGCGGTGACCGAGGCGGCGGTGGCGGTGACCTCGCGGGAAAGTCCCTGGGCGGCAAGGGCTTCGTCGATGGGGCCGGTGCCGCGGCCGCGGCGGGAGATGCTCAGGTGCTCGGCGCGGGCGAAGCGCTCGGCGGTGACGGCACCGCTGGCGAGGGGGTGGTCGGCGCGCACCACGCCGATCATGCGGTCGCGGGCGAGCAGTTCGACGCTGATCTCGGGCGGGGCGGAGTGCACGGTGCCCACGGCGAGGTCCACGGAGCCCTGGCGCAGGTCGTTGGTGTCGGTGGCGGCCTCGGGCAGCAGCCGCAGCCGCACACCGTGGGCCTCGGCGCGCAGGGCGGCGAGCAGCCGGGCGCCGACCCCGGCGCCGAACGCGTCGTGGCACTGCAGGCTGAAGGTCCGGTCCAAAGTGGACAGATCGAGTTCCTGGTCGGGGCGCAGCAGGGCCTGCGCGCGCTCGACGAGGGTGTGCACCTCGGCGCGCAGGGCGAGCGCCCGCGGCGTGGGCACCATGCAACGCCCGGAGCGGACCAGGATCGGGTCCCCGGTGGCCCTGCGGATGCGGCCCAGGGTGCGGCTCATCGCGGGCGCGGACAGTCCCAACCGGTCGGCGGCCCCGCCGACGCTGCCCTCCTCGAGCAGCACGTCCAGGGCCACCAGCAGGTTCAGGTCCAGTTGCACGGGTAGACGCTAGCCCTTGACAGCCTGTGGCAGACTTTGTGTTGAGTGATTGATACAAACCGGGGAGTGGGGGCATGGGCGAGTACAGCGGCACGCACATCGTGATCATCGCGGTGGTGCTCGCGCTGATCGTGGCGGCGCTGTGGCCCACGGAGGCGGGCGGCGGGCGGCTGCTGCGCGGCTGGGGGCTCCCGGACGCCGACCGGGAGCAGCGGCTGATCGCGCGGAACTACCTGCGCAACCGGCGGGTGCTGTACCTGGTGTTCAGCCTGGCACCGCTGCCCCTGTTCGGCTCCAGCGGCTGGCTGGTGGTCATGCTCGCCGGGCTGTTGCTGGCGGAACTGGTCGCTGCCTTCACCCCGGTGCGTGGCGGCACGCGGGTTGCCACCCTGCGCAGGCGCACCTGGCGCGACCTGGTGCCACGCTGGGTCATGGCCACCTACCTGACCTTCGCCGGGCTGGCGGTGCTCGGGTCGGTGCTGGTGCTGCTGGCGACACCGTGGGCGGCCGAGTCGGCGGCCAACCAGCCGTTCTCCCAACTGGACGACTCGACGCCGGTGCTCTCGCTGGTGATCGTCGGGGTGGCCACGCTCGCGGCGGGCGGGCTGGTCCTGCTGGCGACGGCCCGCCCCTCGGTGGGGGACGCGGCGGCCGACTCGGCGCTACGGGTGCGCAGCGCGCGGGTGATGATCGCCCTGGCCACGGTCGTGCTCGCGGACCAGGCCTCCCGCCAGCTGCGCATGGTGGGTGACTACAACTCCCCGCAGTTGGCGGGCCACCCCGGCAAGCCGGAGTGGCTCGCCCTGGCCGGTGCCGTGTTCGGCGGTGCGACGAGCTGGTTCCTGCTGCTGGCCGCGGCCCTCGCGTGGATCCTGATCGCGAACCCGATGCGGCGGCCGGGCATCGTGGTCGCGGCGACCCGATGAGCCGCGCGTTGATCACGGTGGACACCACCAGCGGGGTGCCGCCGTGGCGACAGATCCACGACCAGATCGTGCGGGTGGCAGGCGGCCCGCTGCTGCCCGCGGGCTCGCGATTACCCACGATCCGGCAGCTCGCCGGTGACCTCGGACTCGCGGCGGGCACCGTGGCGCGGGCCTACCGCGAACTGGAGGCCGCGGGCATCACGCGCACGGCCCGCCGCCTGGGCACGGTGGTGCAGGAACGGACCGGCCCCGCGCCGGACCTGTTGCGCGTGGCGGCGGCGGAGTACCTGGCGCGGGCCCGTGAGCTGGGCGCCGACCTGGAGGCGGCACTGGAGGCGGTGCGCGCGGAGTACTGAGCCGGTGTCCAGTTTCGCGCTGTGGTCAGTGCACGGCGGGCGGTGCCACGATCGGCGCCGCACGCCGAGCGAGCGAGGAGCGCCATATCCCACGCCGCGCAGTGGCCCGATTTCGTCGACACCCAGGCACGCGCCGAGCACGAGCGCATGGCACTGCTGGAGCAGGTCTTCGACCCGCACAGCCCGCGCCACCTCGATCGGATCGGGCTGGCGCTGCCTGGTCGCCACCGACCTGAGCACGGTGCTGCGGCACGACGTGCTGGTGGACCCGGCGCCGGGCGAGTTCGACCTCATCCACAGCAGGTTCGTGCTGGACCACCTGCCGGAGCGGCAGAAGGCGTTGCGGCGCTTGGTGTCCTGGCTCAGGCCCGGTGGGGTGCTGCTGATCGAGGCGGGCACCACGGCCCCGGAGCTGTCCTCGGTTCCGCTGGTGGGCTAGGCCATGGCGGCGGCGAACTCCGTGCTGGTCGCGCAGCCGCGCGGCACACGGCTGGACCCTCCAGTCGTCGTGTCCACCGACCAACGCTGGAGCGGTTCTACCGCAGGGAGCGCAAGAGCCGCGCAACCGGCCGCGCGCGGGCTACTCGAACCGGGAGGTGTCCCCCGCGCCGCGGCGGATGATCTCCGGCTCGTCCTCCGAGAAGTCGATCACCGTGGTCGGCTCGGTGCCGCAGTCCCCGGAGTCCAGCACTGCGTCCACCACGTGGTCGAGCAGCTCCTTGATCTCCCAGCCCTGGGTCATCGGCTCGTCCTGGCCGGGCAGCAGCAGGGTGCTCGACAGCAACGGCTCGCCCAGTTCCTCCAGCAGGGCCTGGGTGGTCACGTGGTCGGGAATGCGCACGCCGACGGTCTTCTTCTTGGGGTGCATCAGCCTGCGCGGAACCTCCTTGGTCGCGGGCAGGATGAAGGTGTAGCTGCCGGGGGTGCACGCCTTGATCGTGCGGAACACCGTGTTGCTGATGTGCGCGAACTGCCCGAGCTGGGCGAAGTCCCGGCACACCAGCGTGAAGTGGTGCCGGTCGTCGAGGTGGCGGATGGTGCGGATGCGGTCCAGGCCCTCGCGGTTGCCCAGCGCGCAGCCCAGCGCGAAGCAGGAGTCGGTGGGGTAGGCGACCAGCCCACCGGACCGGACCAGGTCGACCACCTGACCGATGGCTCGCCGCTGGGGGTTGTCCGGGTGCACGTCGAAGTACCTCGCCATGTGCCGAGCCTAGGGCCAGGCGGTCAGCACCGGCACATCGGCCGGGGCGCTCAGCCCGCGCGCAGGATGTAGCTGGCGTAGCTGCCCGCGCCCCGGTAGGACTGGGTGTTGACCACCACCCAGGTGGGTCCGCCGTGCCCGGCGGCCACGGCCCAGCCCTGCCCGCTGCCCGCGAGCAGTTCGGCAGGCACGGGGTAGGCCACCCACTTCGTCCCATCCCAGCGCAGGATGCGCGGCGCGGACCGGTGCGAGCCGGTCAGCTGCTGCGCGGCGATCCACAGCTGACCCGGCGACCCCGCCGAGGCCCCGCGCACGATGTTGACCGCGGCCCCGCCGTCGTCCTCGGTGGGCGCGGCCGGGCCGAGCTCCCAGGCGTGCCCGTTCCAGTGCTCGAAGGTGTAGATCTCCCGGCGGAACGCGGTGTTGCCGCCCACCAGCCACGGCCCGGTGAGCAACTCGCCCGAGGCCACACCGCCGGTGGGCAGGCTGGGCACCGGCGGGGTGCTCACCGGAGTCCAGGCGTGGCCGTCCCAGCGCGTCACGAAGATCCGCGAGTGCGAGGTCCCGTCCGGGTCGGGGGTCACCGCGCTGCCGGTGGCCCACACCTCGTGCGGGCCGTGCGCCTCCACCGCGTTCAGCGCGCCCTCGACCACGCCCGCCGGCAGCGGTACGGGGACCTCCAGCCAGGCGTTCCCGTTCCACCGCAAGCTGATCGGCAGCCGGTGGCCCGCGCGGAGCACGGTCCCGACGAGCCAGCCCTCGGTCAGCCCGGTCAGCTCCGGCTGGTCCTCGGCCCGCAGCGGGACCGGCACCTCACGCCAGTCCGCGCCCCGCCCGTGCGCCACGATGGGCAGGCCGGGGGCCTTGGTGCCGATCGCCCACGCCTCCGCGTGGCCCACGGCCAGCACCGTGGTCAAGGCGCTGTCGGGCAGGTTCGGCGTGGCCACCTCGCTCCAGGTGTGCCCGTCCCAGTGCACGACCAGTGGCCGCCCGCTGTTGCCGGTCGAGCCGGTGGCCCACGCGCTGTTCGCGTCGTGGCTCGACACGGAGTCCAACTGCCCGTAGTCGGCCGACGGGCGGGTGTAGGCCACGCTCAGGTCGGTCGGCGCCGCCTGCGCGCTCGCCGTTCCGGTCACCGCCAGCGCCGAAGCCGCCAGCAGGCCGATGACTGTTCTCCCCATGGGTTCACCGTCACACGGTCGCCGGGGGAAAACCACCGCCAGGAAGCGGATTCAGCGGATGCGGCCCCTCGGCTTGAGAGGTGTGCCCGGAAGTGCGGGGGCCGGGATCGGCCCGCCCTGGTAGCCGTGCACGGTGCCGAACCGGTCCCCGCCCATCCAGTCCGCGCGGGCCTGCGTGATCTCCTCCCCGCTGCGGGCGACGAAGTTCCACCACATCACGATGCGCTCCTCGAAGGGCTCGCCGCCCAGCAGCATGACAGCGCTGTCCACCGAGGCGCGCAGCCGCAGCTCGCGCCGCCCGCAGCCCAGGTACAGCAGGTTGCCCGCGGCCACCTCCACCCCGTCCACCTCGGCCGCGCCGGACATGGACAGCGCCGCGTACTCGAAGTCCGGCCGCACCGGCAGCCGCACGTCGGTACCGGCGGCCAGCGCCAGGTCCGCGCCCACCAGCGGGGAGTAGGTCGTGCCGGGGGACTCGGCGCCGGCCAGCTCGCCGAGCAGCACGGTGGCGGTCAGCCCGCCGCTGGTCAGCACGGGCAGGTCGGCGTGGAACTCGAAGCTCGGGTCCACGTGCCGGTGCTGGTCGGGCAGCGCCACCCACAACTGCGCCCCGTGCAGCACCGGGCCGTGCGCCCCGGGGGACTGCTCGGAGTGCGAGATCGCCCGCCCCGCCGTCATCAGCCCCAGCTGGCGTGGCCGCACCGTCTGCAAGCTGCCCAGGCTGTCGCGATGCTCCACCTCGCCCTCGTGCAGCCAGCTGACCGTCTGCAACCCCGTGTGCGGGTGCGGGGCCACCTGCATGCCCGGCTCGCTCGCGATGTCCTCGGGGCCGTAGTGGTCCACGAAGCACCAGGCACCGATCATCCGGCGCCCGATGTTGGGCAGCAGCCTGCGCACCACCGTGGACTCGCCGAGCTTGACCTGCTTGCCGATCAACAGTTCGCGCACCGGCCGCGCGGTGACGTCGGTGCGGCCCCCGCACTCGGTCAGCGAGGGCCGGAGGTCGAGGTTGCTCATGGGCGTGAGCGTAGCGCCAGAGGCGGCACCGAACTGACCGGTCGGACGATCAGAAAATTGCTGATGATTTTTCCGGGAACGCTCCCGACAATTCGCGATATGTTCCGCATCGCGGACGAAACGGACATAAATTTCCAAACTTCTGTTAATTTCACAGAACCCTCCGGTGGTCCCGTCAACTCCCTACTTTCGTCGGGTAACGCCTACAGTGAGCCCTCGCTAACGTCGTTCGCGTTTTCCCCTGTCGGATATTCGTTCTTGATTGGTTTCCGTTTCTCGTCCCTGCGAGACAACACCGAGAGCAAGGAATCAACCATGTTCGCAAAGAAGGCGGCCGGCGCCGCCGTCGTACTCGCCGTCGCCGCCATGCCGCTCGCGCTGACCGTGACCGACGCCGGCGCCCAGGCGCCCGCCAAGCCGCACCACGGCATGGGCCTGGACCTGGCGGCGCTCAAGGCCGCCAAGGAGCACGGCACCTTCTCGGCGCACGCCGCGCAGGCCGTCGAGGGCCCGCACAAGCGCATCGGTGCCGCCCCCGCCAGCGCCGACCTGTCGCAGTACGCGCTCAGCCCCGGCGACCAGGGCCAGGTCGGCTCCTGCGTCACCTGGGCCACCGGCTACACCGGCTACGGCATCCTGATGAACGAGCAGAACATCGACGGTGGCCCGATGGCCCCGATGTTCATCTACTCGCAGATCGCCAAGGGCAACGACCAGGGCACCTATGCCTCGGTCGCGCTGCCGATGGAGCAGAAGCAGGGCATCGACACGAAGTCCGACTACACCCAGGGCGATTTCGACTACACGACGCAGCCGACCCAGGCTGAGCGTGAGAACGCCGCGCACTACAAGCTGTCGGGTTTCCAGGAGTTGCCGACGAGCGGTTCCGCTGCGAAGCAGGCCATTGAGAACGCGATTTCCCAGGGCTCCCCGGTGCCGATCGGTTTCCAGGTGCACCAGAGCTTCCAGTCGCTGGACAGCTCCACCGCCTCGGACTACAGCTACATGCCCGGTGACTCCAGCAGCGACCCGGTCATCGGCGGCCACGAGGTCACCATCGTGGGCTACAACGAGCAGGGTGTGAAGATCGAGAACAGCTGGGGCTCCGGCTGGGGCGCCAGCGGCTTCTTCACCGTGCCGTGGGACTTCTTCAACACCGGTGACGTGAGCGAGGTCCACGCCATGGGCAAGCTCGTCCAGGGCTGATCCCCGCCATCGCCTGAAGGTGGCTTTCACTGCGCCCAGCGCAGTGAAAGCCACCTTCACGGCGTTCTGCATCGCATGGGACCTGTCGGTGTTCACCACGGCGCCGCACAACGGTTCCCAGTACTCTGCCACCGTGTACGGCAACGGAGTGGAGTTGCAGCAGGCGATCGAGCCGCTGTTCGAGGCGTACTTCTCCCACGCGCGCAACGACGAGGTGTTCACCGAGATGGCCAGGAAGTGATCGTCGCACTGCGCGGGGCGGGCACCTCGCTGGTGGTCCGCGTCAGCGAACCGGTCCCCGAGGTGCTGCACTGGGGCGCGGATCTGGGTGATCTGTCCGAGGAGGACTTGTCCGCGCTGGAGCTGACCGGGCAACTGGCCGTGCTGAACAACTCCGTGGACTCACCGCGTGTCCTCTCGGTCTGGCCCACCCAGGCCGAGGGCTGGCTGGGAACGCCAGCGCACCAGGGCCACAGCGAGGGCACACGCAGCACTCCCCGGCCCAGGCTCACCGGGTACGACCTGCGCGGCGAGGAACTCGTGCTGCGGCTGGACGACGCGGTGTCCGAAGTGGACATCGAGCTGAGCTACCGGCTCACCGGCAGCGGCGTGCTCGCCGTGCGGTCGAGGCTCACCGCGCGGGCGCCGTACGAACTCACCGGCGTCACCACGCTCGTGCCGTTGCCACCGCGTGCCACGGAGATCCTGGACTTCACCGGTAAGTGGTGCCGGGAACGCGCCCCGCAGCGCACCGCGCTCGGGCACGGGGCCCACGTGCGCGAGGTCCGGCGTGGCAAGCCGGGGCAGGACTCGCCCTACCTGCTGGTGGTCGGCGTGCCGGGATTCCGGTTCGGCGCGGGTGAGGTGTGGGGCCTGCACGTGGCGTGGAGCGGTGACCAGCGGTACCTGGTGGAGCAGTTGCCCGAGTCCACCGGCGTGCTGGGCGGTGGCGAACTGCTCCGGCCCGGCGCGGTGAGGTTGGCGGCGGGGGAGAGCTACGAGTCGCCGACCTGCTACCTGGCCTGGTCGGACACCGGCCTGGACGGGCTCGCGCACCGGTTGCACGCCATGCAGCGCGGCACACCGCGTGGCCCGCGCCCGCTGGTGCTCAACACCTGGGAGGCCGTCTACTTCGACCACGACCTGGACCGGCTGCGCGAGTTGACCACGCTCGGGGCGCAGGTCGGCGTGGAGCGGGTGGTGCTGGACGACGGCTGGTTCCTGGGCCGCCGCGACGACCGTGCCGGGCTCGGCGACTGGACCGTGGACCCGCAGGTGTGGCCGCGGGGCCTGCACCCGCTGGTGGACCACGTGCGCGGGCTCGGCATGCAGTTCGGGCTGTGGGTGGAGCCGGAGATGGTCAACCTGGACTCCCGGCTGGCCCGCGAGCACCCGGACTGGGTGATCGGTCCCGTCCTGCCCTCCCGCAACCAGCAGGTACTGGACCTGGCCAACCCGGACGCCTGGGCGTACCTGCTGGAGTCCCTGGACGACCTGGTCGGCGAGTACGCCATCGACTACCTGAAGTGGGACCACAACCGGGACCTGCTCGAGGCCGACGCGCACGCGCAGACCCACGCGCTGTACCGGTTGATCGACGCGCTGCGGGCCAGGCACCCCGCGCTGGAGATCGAGAGCTGTGCCAGTGGCGGCGGCCGGGTCGACCTGGGCATCCTGGCCCGCACCGACCGGGTGTGGGCCTCGGACTGCAACGACCCCGTGGAACGCCAGCACATCCAGCGCTGGACGGGGCAGCTGGTGCCGCCCGAACTGGTCGGCAGCCACGTCGGACCGGCGCGCTGCCACACCACCGGGCGGGTCACCGAGGGCTCGTTCCGCATGATCACCGCCCTGTTCGGGCACGCGGGCATCGAGCAGGACCTGACCCGGTGCACGCCCGAGGAACTGGACGACCTGCGCCGGTGGGCCGCGCTGTACCGGGAGCTGCGCCCGCTGCTGCACAGCGGTCGGGTGGTGCGCGCCGACCTGCCCGACGAGGCCACCCTGTTGCACGGGGTCGTCGGCGCCGAGTCGGCGATCTACTGCTGGGCCCGCACCGAGACCTCCGCACCGGGGCAGTCCGGACGGGTCCGCCTGCCCGGCCTGGACCCGCGCGCGGCATACCGGGTACGGGTCCGCACCGAACTCGGCCTGCCCTCGATGCGCCAGGTGAGCCCGCCCGCGTGGATCGGCCAGGCCCTGCGCGGCTGGGTGCGGCTGCCCGGCGCCGTGCTGACCGGCTCCGGCGTGGCGCTGCCCGTGCTGGACCCGCAGCAGGCGATGCTGATCGAGGTCGCAGGGCGCGAGCGGGAGGTCCTGGCAGGTGGGTGAGCTGCGGCTGGCCCACGATGTCATGAAAGTGCCGTTCGAGACATCCAGTGTCTCGAACGGCACTTTCATGACAGGGGTCAGACCAGCACGTATCCGTCGCTCGGGCGCTGGTGGCGGGAGCGGCGCAGGTCGGTCATCACGAAGGTGCGCTGCAACCAGCGGTCCTGGCCGTCGTAGCGCGGGGTGAAGCCGGTGCGGCCGTGCACGGTGACCCGGTTGTCCACAATGGCCAGATCACCGGGTCGCAGCACGAGGGTCTGCGCCGCGTCGTTGAACCGCTCCTGCAACTCGGTCAGCGCGGCGGCGGCCCGGTCGGTGCGCGGGCTGGTGGCGGCCAGGTCCACCTGCAGGTTCGGGTCCTCCTCGGCGCCGGTCAGCACCGCGTGGTGCACGGCACCTTCCGGTCCGAGGTCGAACGAGGGCGGGGCCTGGGTCACGAACTCGTTGCTGAACAAGGCTTCCCGCGCCGAGCTGGACAGCAGCGGCAGCACCGTGCGGATGCACGCGGTGCGCAGGCCCGCGATGCCCTCGTGGTCCTGGCGCAGGCACAGCAGCATCACGAAGTCCGGGCGGTTGGGGTGGAACGCGTTCTCGGTGTGCCACTCCAGCAGCACCGACCCGGCGTTGCCCTGGAAGGACTCCTTGCCACGCACCGGAACCACGTCCTGCACGAGGGCGCCGGTCTTCTCCGGGCGGAAGGCCGCGGGGTCGCCGAGCCCGGCGGCGATCATCATCAGCACCGCGGCGGGCACCGAGGCGGTGCGCTGCACCGAACCGGCCACCCCGGGCGTGTCGGGCAGCACCTCGCGGTCCACCGGCAGCCCGCGCAGCAGCATCGCGCCCTGCGGTCCGGAGTCCCTGCGGAACTCCCGCAGCGGGCGGCGCAGGCCGATCGGGGTCTCGTCCCAGGCCTGTCGCGCGGCGGCCACCCAGTCGGGGGAGTCCACCGGGTCCGCGCCCGGCCCGCACAGCGAGCGGGCGACCTGCTCCACCCCCGCGGCGTCGGTGCTGTCGAGCACGACCGCGATCGGGTCGACGACGGTCTCGGTGACCACGCTCATCGCGAAAAACCTCCGGTCGGCACTGGTAGTTCAGGGCAGCCGGGGCCGCCACACCGCTGACCGTACGGAGCACCGATTTTGAGTCGTTATCGAAGCCCTTTCCGGCTGTACCACGAGCGTCCGCGCCTGGGTAGGGTCGGCGACCGTGACCACCACCTGGCTCCCACCCGAGACCACCGGCAGCGGTGTGCCGCTGTTGTGCCTGCCGCACTCCGGCGCCGGAGCGGCCGCCTACCGCGAGTGGACCGCCCGGCTGGCCCCCGCCCTGCGCGTGCTGCCGGTGCGGCTGCCCGGCCGCGAGCAGCGGTTCACCGAGCCGCTGCTGACCAGCGTCAAGGAGATCGTCACCGAGCTGGCGCCGGTGGTGCTGGCCCTGCCGCCCGGCCCGTACCGGCTGTTCGGGCACAGCATGGGCGCGCTGCTGGCCTACGAACTGGCCCAGGCCGCGTCCGCGGCGGGCCGCCCGCCCGAGCACCTCTACGTCTCCGGCTTCTGCGCCCCGCAGCTGGCACACACCCAGCCGAAGCTGCACGAGCTGACCGACGCGCAGCTCGTCGAGTACCTGAAGTCCCTGCAAGGCATGGATTCCGAGCTGCTGGACCTGCCGGAGTTGCTGGAGCTGATGCTGCCCGTGGTGCGCGCGGACTTCACCGTCTGCGGCACCTACCAGCACCCGGACCACGCCCCGCTGGAGATCCCGGTCACCGTGTTCGCCGGGTCCGAGGACTCGACCCTGCCCGCGGGCTCACTGGAGGGCTGGCGCGAGGCCAGCACCGGCCCGGTGCGCCTGCACACCCTGCCCGGCGGGCACTTCTACCTGACCGAGCAGCTCGACGCGGTCGCGCGCGTGATAACCGCATGAAAACCGCTCCGGCTAGGGTGCCGGGGTCCTGTCGTGGAACGACGATACGAGGAGTTGGCGGCGTGGGTGGTACGGCGGGCAACGGCTTGCGGCGTCACCTGATCTCACTGTCCGATGTGGACACTGCTGAGCTCGGGCGGCTGGTGCGGATGAGCGTGGGCTTCGCGGAGGGGCACCGGCGCGGTGAGCCGCTGTCCGGCGCCGTGGTGGGGATCTACTTCCGCAAGACCTCCACCAGGACGCGCACCGCCTTCTCCACCGCCGCCCTGCGCCTTGGCGCGCGCATCATCAGCTACGGGCCCGACGACCTCCAGCTCAACACCGGCGAGACGATCGAGGACACCGCCAAGGTGATGTCCCGCATGCTCGACGGGCTGGTGGCCCGCACCACCGGCACGATGCGCGAGCTGCGCGCCCTTGGCGACCAGAGCACCATGTCGGTGATCAACGCCATGAGCGCGCTGGAGCACCCCACCCAGGCGCTGGCCGACCTCACCACGCTGATGCGCCGGTTCGGCAGGCTGGAGGGCCTGCGCGTGCTCTACGTCGGCGAGGGCAACAGCACGGCGGTCGCGCTGGCGCTGGCGCTGAGCCGGTTCCCCGGCACCAAGCTCTACCTGCGGACCCCCGCGGGCTACGGGCTGGACCCCGAGGTCGCGGTGCAGGCCAAGGGATACGCGGCGGCCAGCGGTGCGCTGGTCGAGGAGCGGCACGACATGGCCGAGCTGCCCCGCGACGTGGACGCGGTCTACACCACGCGCTGGCAGACCACCGGCACCGACAAGCCCGACCCGAACTGGCGCGAGCTGTTCGCCCCGTTCCAGGTCGACCAGGACGTGCTGGACAGCAGCCCGGAGGCCGTGTTCCTGCACGACCTGCCCGCGCACCGCGGCGAGGAGGTCACCGCCGAGGTGCTGGACGGCCCGCGCTCCATCGCGTTCGACCAGGCCGAGAACAAGCTCTACAGCGCCATGGCCGCACTGGAGTGGTGCATCCGCTGAGCGGGTAGAACGCCGTGAAGGTGGCTTTCACCGCGCTGGACGCGGTGAAAGCCACCTTCACGCCATTTCGGCCAGGGCGAAGCTCGCGGCGACCACGGCGGCGCGGGCGGCGGCCAGCGCCTCGTGCAGCTGCTCGCGGTCGGCGGGGCGCTCGGCGGCCGCGGCGGCGCGCGCGGCGCACTCGACCAGGCACAGCACGGTCTCCTCAACCGGGTCGGACCGGTTGGCGGTCGCGCGCAGGACTTCCAGCTCGCGGTGCAGCACACCGCTGAGGGCAGTACCGGGGTACGAGATGGTCATGGCTCCCCACCAGGTCAGAGGCCGCGGGCGAACGTGGGTACCCGGCGGACCGGGTTGGCCTGCTCGAAGGCGTGCGCCAACCGGATCAGCACCGGCTCGCTCCAGGCGCCCGCGGCGAAGGTGACGCCCACCGGCAGCCCCCGCACGAAACCGGCGGGCACGCTGATCGCCGGGTAGCCGGCGAACCCCGGCACCAGGGAACTGCCCATGACCTCCGGGTCCCCGTTGACCAGGTCGATCATCCACGGCGGCCCCATGGTGGGCATCACCAGCGCGTCGAGCCCGTGTGCGCCCAGCGCGGCGTCGATGCCCTCGTCCCGGGTGAGCCGGTGCAGGGTGGCCAGTGCCTCGCGGTACTCCACGTCCAGGTCGGCGCTGAAGCCGTTGACCAGCTCCAGCGATTCCTGGCCGAAGTGGCGCAGTTGCACGTCCGCGTGCTCGCGGTTGTACTCGATCAGCTCCGCGAGGCTGCGCGGGTGCTCGCCGGGGGTCTGCGCGAGGTAGGCGTCCTTGTAGTGCTTGGCCTCGCGGAACTGCACGGTGCCCAGCACCATGCCGTGCCGCATCAGCTCGTCGGGTGTGGGCAGCGGCACCTCGTCCACGAGCACCGCGCCGGAGTCGGCCAGCACCTTCAGCGCCGACTCGGCCACGGCGTCGGCGTGGTCGTTGAAGCCGAAGTAGCCGCGCACCACGCCGATCCTGGCGCCCCGCAAGCCATCCGCGTCCAGGAACCGCGTGTAGTCCTCCTGCGGGCGGCTGGCGCGGGTCGCGGGGTCGCGCGGGTCCACACCGGTCAGCACGCTGAGCATGCGCGCGGCGTCGGCCACGGTGCGGGTCAGTGGTCCGATCGAGTCCATGCTGTGCACGCCGGGGATCAGGCCAGCCCGGCTGGTCAGGCCCACCGTGGGTTTGAGACCCACGACGCAGTTCACGCTGGCCGGGCCGAGAATTGAGCCTACGGTCTCAACTCCCAGTGCGGCGGCGCACAGGTTGGCCGCCACGCCGACCGCCGAGCCCGCGCTGGACCCGTTCGGACTGCGGTCCAGGTGGTACGGGTTGCGGCACTGGCCGCCACGCGGGCTCCAGCCACTGGACCCGGTGATCCAGGTGGTGAGGTTGGTCTTGCCGAGCAGGACGGCACCGGCCGCGCGCAACTGGGCGGCCACCGTGGCGTCCTGCGCGGGCCGTGACCCGAGCAGTGCCTGCGAGCCCGCGGTGGTGTGCATCCGGTCCGCGGTCTCGATGGTGTCCTTGAGCAGCACGGGAATGCCGTGCAGCGGCCCCCGGTTCGGGCCCGCGTCCAGCGCGGCGGCCTCGGCCAGCGCGTCCGGGTTCGTCTCGAGCACGGCGAGCAGTTCGGGGTTGAGCCGCTCGATCCGGTCCAGGTAGTGGCGGGTCAGCTCCACCGCGCTCAGCTCACCGGCGTCCAGCCGGGCGCGCAGCTGCCCGATCGTCGCCTCCTCGAACTCGTCGAGCATCGACCGAACCTCCGCACTGTGCTGTCCTGGCTGGTCGCCACGCTAGGCACGCGGTCTTTCGTCTTGTTATCGGCCGCGCGATAACAAGACGAAACGCGCCGTCACTAGCGTCCGCCGCGGCACGAAGTCTTTGAGGTCACGAGGAGTTGGCGGCGTGGACGGTTCGACGATGCGGGTGGACGAGGGCACGGCGAGCCTGGCGGCGCTGGTCCAGGCGCGGGCCGAGCGCGCACCCGGTCGGCGGGCGCTGGTGTTCGAGGACACCGCGCTGACCTATCGGGAACTGACCGAGCAGGCGCACCGGCTGGCCCGGTTCCTGCTGGCGCGCGGGGTCGCGCCCGGGCAGCGGGTGGCGCTGGCGCTGCCGCGCTCGGTGTCGATGATCGTGGCGATGCTCGCCGTGGCCGAGGTCGGCGCGGCCTACGTGCCCGTGGACCCGGACTACCCCGCCGACCGGATCGCCTTCATGGTGGCCGATTCGGCCCCCGCCCTGCTGCTGACCGACAGCACGGTCGCCGGGGCGCTGCCCGAGCTGGCCGCACCTCGGCTGCTGCTGGACGACCCGGAGATCGCCGCCGCTGTTGCTTCCCAGGAAGATACTGGGGTCGGCATCGAGGTCAGCCCGGCCAGCCCGGCGTACGTGATCTACACCTCCGGTTCGACCGGCCGTCCCAAGGGCGTGGTCGTACCGCACGCCGGTGTGGTCAACCACATGCTGTGGCAGGCCGAGGCCTGGGACGTGGACGAGCAGGACGTGGTGCTGGCCCGCACCGCGTTCAGCTTCGACGCGGCGGGCTCGGAGATCTGGCTGCCGCTGCTGGCCGGGGCCACGATCTGTCTCGCGCCGAGCACCGTGACCCGCGACCCCGAGGCGCTGGTGGCCTACGCCGCGCGGCACGGGGTCACCGTGGCGCAGTTCGTGCCCTCGCTGCTGGCCGTCACCGCCGAGGCCATCGCGCGCGCCGAGAACCTGGCGCTGCGCCTGGTCTTCGTGGCCGGTGAGGTGCTGCCGCCCACGCTGGCCGAACAGGTCGTCTCCGAGTGGGGTGTGCGGCTGGCCCACCTGTACGGCCCCACCGAGGCCTCGGTGGACGTCACCGGCTACGAGGCGCGGCCCGGGTGCGGCAACGCCCCGCTGCCGATCGGCCGCCCGGTGTGGAACACCAGCGCGTACGTGCTGGACGAGGCGCTGCGACCGGTCGAGCTCGGTGTGACCGGCGAGCTCTACGTGGCCGGTGTGCAGCTGGCGCACGGCTACCTCAACCGCCCCGGCCTGTCCGCGGAGCGGTTCGTGGCCGACCCGTTCGGCGAGCCGGGCACCCGCATGTACCGCACGGGTGACCTGGCCCGCTGGAACGCCAACGACGAGCTGGACTTCCTCGGCCGCGCCGACGACCAGGTCAAGGTGCGCGGGTTCCGCATCGAGCTGGGCGAGATCGAGGCCGCGCTGGCCCAGTGCGAGGGCGTGCGCCGAGTGGCCGTCCTGGTGCGCGAGGACCAGCCGGGAGACAAGCGCATCGTCGCCTACGTGGTGTCCGATGTGGACAGCGGCGAGCTGCGGACCGCGCTCGGCGAGCGGCTGCCCGAGTACATGGTTCCCTCGGCGATCGTCGCGCTGGAGGACTTCCCGCTGGCGCCCAACGGCAAGCTGGACCGCCAGGCACTGCCGCGTCCGCGCTACGAGACCACCAGGGGCGCCAGCACCGAGCAGGAGCAGGTGCTGTGCGGGCTGTTCGCCGAGGTGCTCGGCGTGGCCGAGGTCGGCGCCGAGGACAACTTCTTCGACCTCGGCGGTCACTCCCTGCTGGCGGCCAGGCTGATCGCCCGCCTGCGCTCGCAGCTGCGCGTCGAGCTGCCGGTCCGCGCGCTGTTCGAGGCGCCCACCGTGGCCGAGCTGGCCCGTCGCCTGGACGCCGCTGTGACGGCCCGGCCCGCACTGTCCAAGGTGGACCGTCCGGAGCGCCTGCCGCTCTCGCCTGCCCAGCAGGGCCTGTGGTTCCTGCACCGCCTTGAGGGCCCGAGCGCGACCTACAACATCCCGCTGGCCCTGACCATGACCGGCCAGGTGGACCGGGACGCGCTGCGGCTGGCCCTGGCCGACGTCGTGGACCGCCACGAGTCCCTGCGCACGGTCTTCCCCGACGAGGAGGGCCGCCCGTACCAGCACGTCCTGGCCTCCGGCCCTGACTTGTCCTTTGTGGACCTCAAGCCGGGTGCCGTGGAGCAGGCCGCCCGCCACGCCTTCGACCTGGCGGCCGAGGCCCCGCTGCGGGCCACGCTGTTCTCCGAGGGCGACCGGCACGTGCTGCTGCTGGTGATGCACCACATCGCCAGCGACGGCTGGTCGGAGCGCCCGCTCATCGCCGACCTGTCCACCGCGTACCAGGCACGACTGCACGGCGCCGCACCGGACTGGGCGCCGCTGCCCGTGCAGTACGCGGACTACACCCTGTGGCAGCAGCACGACCTCACCGAGGGGCTCGCCTTCTGGCGTGAGGCCCTGGCCGGTGTGGCCGAGCTGGCGGAGTTCCCCAGCGACCGGCCGCGCCCCGCCGTGGCCTCGCACCGCGGTGACGAGCTGACCTTCGCCTTCGAGGCGGACCTGCACCGGGCCGTCACGGACCTGGCCCGCAGCACCGGCAGCACCGTGTTCATGGTGGTGCAGGCCGCTCTGGCCACCCTGCTCACCAGGCTCGGCGCGGGCACCGACATCCCGCTGGGCACGCCCGCCGCGGGCCGCACCGACGAGGCGCTGACCGATCTGGTCGGCTACTTCGTGAACACGCTCGTACTGCGTACGGACACCTCCGGGGACCCCAGCTTCCGCGAGCTGCTGGCGCGGGTCCGCGAGGCCGACCTCGCCGCCTACGCCCACCAGGACGTGCCCTTCGACCGGCTCGTCGAGGAGCTCAACCCGCAGCGCTCCCTGGCCAACACCCCGCTGTTCCAGGTCATGCTGACCTTCGAGAACCTGGGCGAGGCCGCGCCGCGACTGCCCGGCCTGGACGTGGCGGTCAGCGAGATCCCCACCGGTGTGGCCAAGTTCGACATGGACCTGCGCCTTCAGGAGCGGCACACCGCCGACGGCCTGCCCGACGGGGTCACCGGCATCGTGGAGTACGCCACCGACCTGTTCGAGCACGACACGGTCCGCACGATCACCGAGGCGCTGGCGGCCGTGCTGCGCGCCGCCACGGCCGCCCCCGACCAGTCCATCGCGCGGATCGAGGTGCCCGCGATCGGCGCCGCCCCGCTCGGCGAGCAGGTGCGGGTCCGCGGCGCCCTTGCCGACCTCGGGCGACTGGAGTCGGTGCTGCGCAAGCACCCCGCCGTGGACCAGGCCGCCGTGCGGGCCTTCGGCGACAAGCTGGCCGCCTACGTGGTGCCGTTGCCCGGACTGACCGTGCGCGGCACCGACCTGCGCGAGCACGTCGCCCGCGAGGTGCCGGAGTACATGGTCCCGGCGGCCTTCCGCACCGTGGACTCGCTCGGCGGTGAGCTGCCCGAGCCGGACTTCGGCGCGGTGGAGCAGCGCCCGATGAGCCCGCGCGAACGCGTGCTGGCCGACCTGTTCGCCGACCTGCTCGGCCTGCCCGCGGTGGGCCTGGACGAGGGCTTCTTCGACCTCGGCGGCGACAGCATCGTGTCGATCCAGCTCGTCTCGCGCGCACGCAAGGCCGGGCTGGTGATCACCCCGCGCAACGTGTTCGAGCACAAGACCGTGGCCCGGCTCGCGGCCGTGGCCACCGAGGCCGCGGCCCCGGTCGCCTCCGCCGTGGTGGACGTGGCGGTCGGCGAGGTCGTGCCGACCCCGATCATGCACGCCCTGCGCGAGCACGGCGGCCCGACCGACGCCTACCACCAGTCCGTGCTGCTGCGCGTGCCCGCCGGGCTCGGTGCGGAGAACCTGACCGCCGCCGTGCAGGCCTTGCTGGACAAGCACGACGTGCTCCGCCTGCGAGTTGATGATCAGTGGCGGATGACCGTGCTCGCACCCGGATCGGTCGACGCGAGCGCTTGCGTCCAGCGGATCACCGGGTCCACTGTGGACGAAGCACGTGCCGAGGCCCAGCAGCGCCTGTCCCCGCGAGACGGGATCATGGTGCAGGCCGTGTGGTTCGAGGACACCGACCGGCTGCTGGTCCTGGTGCACCACCTCGCCGTGGACGGTGTGTCCTGGCGCATCCTGCTGCCCGACCTGCGCGCCGCGTGGGAGGCCGTGTCCGGTGGGCGAACCCCGGAGCTCGCCCCGGTGGGCACCTCGTTCCGGCGCTGGACCGAGCAGTTGCGGGCCCAGTCCGCGGCCCGCGCCGAAGAGCTGGCCCTGTGGCAGGAGGTCCTGGAGGGCGAGGACCCGCTGATCGGGGTCCGCGCGCTCGACCACGCCCGTGACGTGCGCGGCACCGCGCGGACCGTCACGGTCTCGTTGCCCGCGGAGTACACCGGGCCGCTGCTGACCACGCTGCCCGCCGCCGTGCACGGTGGCGTCAACGACGTGCTGCTCACCGCGCTGGCGGTGGCGGTGGCCGACTGGCGCCGCGACCGCGGCGAGGAGGTCTCCGGCCTGCTGGTGGACCTGGAGGGCCACGGCCGCGAGGAGATCGCCGAAGGGCTGGACCTGTCCCGCACGGTGGGCTGGTTCACCAGCGTCTACCCCGTGCGACTGGACGCCGCGGTGTCCGATTTGGACGAACTGCGGGTCGGCGGCGCCTCGCTGGGCCGCGCGGTCAAGCGGGTCAAGGAGCAGCTGCGCCGCCTGCCGGACAACGGGATCGGCTACGGCCTGCTGCGCCACCTCAACGAGCGCACCCGCGACACCCTCGCCGGGTACGGCACCCCGCAGATCGGCTTCAACTACCTGGGCCGGTTCAGTGCCCCGGAGGGCGCCGACTGGGCCACCGCCCCCGAGGGCGAGTCGCTGGGCGGCGGGGCCGACGCGGGCATGCCGCTGGAGTACGCGCTGGAGATCAACGCGCTGACCGAGGACCTGGCCGACGGCCCGCGCCTGTCGGCGACCTTCACCTGGCCGGACGGCCTGCTGTCCGACCAGGACGTGCGCAAGCTGGCCCGCACCTGGCTGCGCGCCCTGGAACTGCTGGCCACCCACGCCACCGACCGCGGTGTCGCCGGGCACACCCCCTCCGATCTGCCGCTGGTGTCCCTGGCGCAGCACGAGATCGAGCGCATCGAGGCCGCCGTGCCCGCGCTGGCCGACGTGCTGCCGCTGGCCCCGCTCCAGGACGGCCTGCTGTTCCACGCCCTGTTCGACGACCAGGCCCCGGACATCTACGCCGTGCAGGAGGTCTTCCGCCTGGACGGCCCGCTGGACCCGGCCGCGCTGCGCCGTGCCGCCGCCGGGGTGCTGCGCCGCCGCGACAACCTGCGCGCCGGGTTCTGGCACGAGGGCGTGAGCCGCCCCGTGCAGTTCGTGCCCGCCGAGGTCGAGCTGCCCTGGACCGAGCACGACCTGTCCACTGTGGACGCCGTTGCCCAGCGGGACGCCGTCACGGCCATCACCACCGAGGACCGCCAGCGCCGCTTCGACCTGGCCAAGCCCCCGCTGCTCCGGTTCACGCTGATCAAGCTCGGCGCGGAGCAGCACCGGTTCGTGATCACCAACCACCACGTGCTGTTCGACGGCTGGTCCATGCAGTCCCTGCTGGACGAGCTGTTCGACCTGTACGCCGGGCGCGAGCCGGGTGCGGTCGCCCCGTACCGCGACTACCTGGCCTGGCTGTCCGCCCAGGACGCGTCCACCGCCGAGCAGGCGTGGCGCACCGCACTGTCCGAACTGGACGGTCCGACCCTGTTGGCGCCCAACGCGGCGGGCACCCCGGTGCGGCCCGAGCAGGTGATGCTCCGGCTCACCGAGCAGTTCACCGCGGAGTTGCTCGCGGCTGCCCGCAGCCACGGCCTCACGCTGAACACGCTGGTACAGGGCGCGTGGGCGATGCTGCTGGCGCTGCGCACCGGCCGCACCGACGTGGTGTTCGGCGCCACCGTCTCGGGCCGCCCCTCGGAGATCCCCGGCATCGAGTCGATGATCGGCATGTTCATCAACACCCTGCCGGTGCGCATCCGGCTGGACCGCGAGGAGAGCCTGACCGGGCTGCTGGCCCGTGTGCAGGACGAGCAGTCCCAGCTGCTGGCGCACCACCACGTGGGCCTGGCCGACCTCCAGCGCCTGACCGGGCTGGGCGAGCTGTTCGACACCCTGACGATCGTGGAGAACTACCCGCACGAGGCGGGCAGCAGCTGGCCGGTGGCCCCGGGCCTGACCGTGGCCGGGCTGGAGGACCACGACGCCACGCACTTCCCGCTGACCCTGTCCGTGCTGCCCGGCGCCCAGCTCGGGCTGCGCCTGGAGCACCGCCCCGACCTGCTCGACCACGCCGCGACCGTGGAGCTGAGCCAGCACCTGGAGCGGCTGCTGCGCGCGGTCGTGTCCACTCCGGACAGTACGATCGGCGAGCTGGTCGAGCTGAACTGGGACGGCACCGCCGAGCAGGCGGAGGTCGAAGAGGTCGCACAGCAGGCGGTTCGCCGCGCGCCGCGCACCCCGCAGGAGGAGATCCTCTGTGGACTGTTCGGTGACGTGCTCGGCGTGCCCGAGGTCGGCATCGACGACAGCTTCTTCGAGCTGGGCGGCCACTCGCTGTCGGCGATCCGCATGCTCAGCCGGATCCGCTCGATGTTCGGCGTGGAGCTGACGATCCGCAACCTGTTCGAGTCGCCCACGGTGGCCGGGCTGGTCGAGCGGTTCAGCGCCGCCGGGACCGCGCGCGTCCCGCTGGAGCGGGCGCAGCGCCCCGAGCAGCACATGCCGCTGTCCTTCGCACAGTGGCGGCTGTGGTTCCTGCACCGCCTGGAGGAGGACAGCGCCACCTACACCGAGCCGCTGATCCTGCGGCTGACCGGTGAGCTGGACCGCCCCGCCTTCGCCGCCGCCGTGGCCGACGTGGTGGACCGGCACGAGACCCTGCGCACGATCTACCCCGAGCACGACGGCACGCCCTACCAGCTGATCCTGCCGCTGGCACAGGCCCAGCCGGTGATCACCGAGGTGGCCACCGACGCGGAGACCCTGCCGGTGCTGCTGGCCGAGGCCGGGCGGTACAGCTTCGACCTGGCCGCCGAGGTGCCGCTGCGGGTGACGGTGTTCTCCAGCAGCCCCACCGACCACGTGGTCCTGTTGCTGCTGCACCACATCGCCAGCGACGGCTGGTCGGACGCCCCGCTGTCGCGCGACCTGTCCACCGCGTACAAGGCGCGGCTGCGCGGGCAGGCCCCGGACTGGGCGCCGCTGCCGGTGCAGTACGCGGACTTCACGCTGTGGCAGCAGAAGCTGCTCGGTGACGAGAAGGACCCGGACAGCCTGCTGAACGAGCAGTTGACGTTCTGGAAGAAGGCGCTGGCCGAGCTGCCCGAGCAGCTGAGCCTGCCCACCGACCGGCCGCGCCCCGCGGTGGCCTCCTACCGGGGCGACGAGGTGGAGTTCACCATCGACGCCCGCCTGCACCTCGGACTGGTGGAACTGGCCAGGCAGACCAACTCCACGCTGTTCATGGTGGTGCAGTCGGCGCTGTCCGCCCTGCTCACCAGGCTGGGCGCGGGCACGGACATCCCGATGGGCAGCGTCTCGGCCGCCCGCACCGACGAGGCGCTGGAGGACCTGGTCGGGTTCTTCGTGAACACGCTCGTCCTGCGCACGGACACCTCCGGCAACCCCAGCTTCCGGCAGCTGGTCGGCCGGGTGCGCGAGGCCGACCTCGCCGCCTACGCCCACCAGGAGGTCCCGTTCGAGCGCTTGGTCGAGGTGCTCAACCCGGTCCGCTCCCTGTCGCACCACCCGCTGTTCCAGGTCATGGTGCTGTTCCAGAACAACGCCGAGGCCGAGCTGGACCTGCCCGGCCTGCGCGCCAGCTTCGAGGACATCGGTTCGGGCTCCTCCAAGTTCGACCTGGACTTCGACTTCCGCGAGTCCTACGCCGAGGACGGCACCCCGCTGGGCATGGCGGGCCTGATCGAGTACGCCACCGACCTGTTCGACCGGGAGACCGTGCTGACCATCGCGGGCCGCCTGGTGCGGCTGCTCACCGCGGTGGTGGCCGACCCGGACCGCCCGATCGGCCAGATCGACGTGCTGACCCCGGCCGAGCGCCAGCGCATGCTGGTGGAGTGGAACGGCGCCGAGGCCGACACCACCCAGGAGACCCTGACGGGCGTCTTCGAGGCCCAGGTCGCCCGGGACCCGTCGGCGATCGCCGTGGTGTTCGAGGACACCCGACTGTCCTATGCGGACCTCAACGAGCGCGCGAACCGCTTGGCGCACCACCTGATCGCCCAGGGCGTGGGCACCGAGGACCTGGTTGCCCTGGCCATGCCGCGCTGCGCGGAGATGGTCGTCGCCGTGCTGGCCACGATCAAGGCCGGTGCCGCCTACCTGCCGATCGACCCGGCCTACCCGGCCGACCGCATCGCCTACGTGCTGGCCGACGCCAAGCCCGCGGCCGTGGTCACCAGCTCGCAGGTCAGCGTGGAGCTGCCCGACTCGGTGCCGGTGGTCGTGCTGGACCAGGCCGAGCTGTCCACGTACCCGAGCGGCAACCCGGAGCTCGGCGCGCTGAGCCCGGACAACGCCGCGTACGTGATCTACACCTCGGGATCCACCGGCCGTCCCAAGGGCGTGCTGATCCCGCACCGCAACGCCGTGCGCCTGTTCACCGCCACCGAGCAGTGGTTCCACTTTGGACCGGAGGATGTGTGGACCCTGTTCCACTCCTACGCGTTCGACTTCTCGGTGTGGGAGCTGTGGGGCCCGCTGCTGCACGGCGGTCGCCTGGTGGTCGTGCCGCACGCCACCACGCGTTCGCCGGAGGAGTTCCTGGCTCTGTTGAGCCAGGAGCGGGTCACGGTGCTCAACCAGACCCCGTCCGCGTTCTACCAGCTGATCCAAGCGGACAAGGACAACCCCAAGCCGCTGTCCCTGCGCTACGTGGTCTTCGGCGGCGAGGCGCTGGAACTGCGCCGCATGACCGAGTGGTACGCCAGGCACGCCGCCGACGCCCCGGTGCTGGTCAACATGTACGGCATCACCGAGACCACGGTGCACGTCACGCACATCGCCCTGGACGAGGAGATCGCCGCGGGCGGCGGTGCCAGCCTGATCGGCACCGGCATCCCCGACCTGCGCGTCTACCTGCTCGACGACTGCCTCCAGCCGGTGCCGCCCGGGGTCACCGGTGAGCTCTACGTCGCGGGCGCCGGACTGGCCCGCGGCTACCTGGGCCGCCCCGGCCTGAGCGGGGAGCGGTTCGTGGCCGACCCGTTCGGCGAGCCGGGCACCCGCATGTACCGCAGCGGGGACCTGGCCCGGTGGACCACCGACGGCACCCTGGACTACCTGGGCCGCGCCGACCACCAGGTGAAGATCCGCGGCTTCCGCATCGAACTGGGCGAGATCGAGGGCGTCATCGAGCGCCACCCCGAGGTGGAGCAGGTCACCGTGCTGGTGCGCGAGGACCGGCCCGGGGACAAGAGGCTGGTCGCCTACGTGATCGGCGGGGTGGACCACGCCGAGCTCAAGGCACACGCCCAGGGCTCGCTGCCGGAGTACATGGTGCCCTCGGCCTTCGTGACGATCGACGCGTTCCCGTTGACCGCCAACGGAAAGCTGGACCGCAAGGCGCTGCCCGCGCCCGACCTGTCCGCGGCCGCCGGTGGCCGCGAGCCGCGCAACCAGCGCGAGGAAGTCCTCTGTGGACTGTTCGCCGACGTGCTTGGCGTGGAGCGGGTCGGCATCGACGACAGCTTCTTCGACCTCGGCGGCCACTCGCTGCTGGTGACCAGGCTGGTCAGCCGGATCCGCTCCGCCTTCGGCGCGGAGCTGGCCCTGCGCGCGCTGTTCGAGGCGCCGACCGTGGCGGGGCTGTCCGAGCGGCTCGACGCCGCCGAGCGGGCCCGCACCGCGCTGCGCCCGATGCCGCGCGAGGGCAGGTTGCCGCTGTCGTTCGTGCAGCAGGGCTTGTGGTTCCTCGGCCAGCTGGAGGGCCCGAGCGCCACCTACAACGTGCCACTGGTCATGCGCATGTCCGGCGATCTCGACCTGGACGCGCTGCGTGAGGCCCTGGCCGACGTGGTCGCACGGCACGAGTCGCTGCGCACCCTGTTCCCCGACGTGGACGGCACGCCCTACCAGGTCGTGCTGGACCCGGTGCAGGGCCGCCCGGAACTGCACGTCGAGCACGTCAGCGCGGAGGAGCTCACCGAGGCGCTGCGCGAGGCCTCCCGGTACCACTTCGACCTGACCACCGAGCTGCCGCTGCGCACCACCCTGTTCTGCCTGGGCGGCAACGAGTACGCGCTGCTGCCGCTGATGCACCACATCGCCAGCGACGGCTGGTCGGAGTCCCTGCTGGGCAACGACCTGTCCGAGGCCTACGCGGCACGACTGCGTGGCCAGGCGCCGGGCTGGGCCCCGCTGCCGGTGCAGTACGTGGACTACACGCTGTGGCAGCGGGAACTGCTGGGCAGCGAGGAGGACCCGAACAGCGAGATCAGCCGCCAGATGGCGTTCTGGCGCACGACCCTGGCCGGGCTGCCGGAGAAGATCGAGCTGCCCACCGACCGCGCGCGGCCCGCCGTGGCCAGCTACGGCGGCGACGAGGCCGAGCTGCGGATCAGCCCCGCGCTGCACGCGAAGATGGCCGAACTGGCCAAGCAGACCAACACCACGCTGTTCATGCTGATCCAGGCGGGCCTGTCCGCCCTGCTGACCAGGGTCGGCGCGGGCACGGACATCCCGCTGGGCACGCCGATCGCCGGTCGTACCGACGAGGCGCTGGAGGACCTGTTCGGGTTCTTCGTGAACACGCTCGTACTGCGTACGGACACCTCCGGGGACCCGAGCTTCCGCACCCTGCTGGACCGGGTGCGCGAGACCGACCTGGCCGCCTTCGCCCACCAGGACCTGCCCTTCGAGCGGATCGTGGAGGTGGTCAACCCCACCCGTTCGCTGGCGCACCACCCGCTGTTCCAGATCATGCTGACCTTCGAGAACTTCGACGAGGTCGACGTGCGCCTGCCCGGCCTGGAGGTTGGCCTGGAGGACGTGATCGCGGGCGTGGCGAAGTTCGCCATGGACATCCGCCTGCAGGAGCGCTACTCCGCGGACGGCGAGCCCGCGGGCATCGTCGGTGAGATCGAGTACGCCACCGACCTGTTCGACCGGGCCACGATCGACGGCTTCGGTGAGCGGCTCATGCGCGTGCTGGACGAGGCGGTCAGCAACCCGGACCGGACCATCGGCGAGCTGGACGTGCTGGACCCGGCCGAGCGCCAGCGGATCACGGTGGACTGGAACGGGCCCGCCGTCACCAGCACCACGACGGTCGGCGAACTGGTCGAGGCCCAGGACCCGGCCGCCACGGCGGTGATCTGCGGCGAGCAGCGACTGTCCTATGCGGACCTGCGCGAGCGGATCGGCACGGTGTCCGAGCTGCCGCAGGAGCTGTCGGTGGACTACGTGGCCGCCGCGCTGGCGGCCCAGTGGTCGGCCGCGGTCACCGTGGTCGAGCCGATCCTGCCGACCGACCGCGTGCTGCTGCACACGGCGAGCACGGCGGTTCGCGACCTGGTCTGGGCGCTGACCTCCGGCGCGGCGGTCGTGATCGGCTCCACCGAGGGCGTCACCGTGGCGTCCTACACCCCGACCCAGCTCGCCGCGTCCACTGTGGACCTGCGCCTGGTGTTCTGCGCTGGCGAGCCGCTGCCCGCCGCCCTCGCGCGGCGGTTCCACGGCACGCTGGTGAACCTGCACGAGGTGGCTGGCCGTCCCGTGGCCGCCACGAGGTTCGTCACGACCGACCCCGCCGCGCTGGTGCCGATCGGCCGCCCGCTGCCCGGTGTCGACGTGTCCGTTGTGGACGGTGAGGGCCGACTGCTGGCCCCCGGCGTGCTCGGGCAGTTGGTCGTCGACGGGGAGCGGACCGGCGACCAGGTGCGCTGGCGGTCGGACGGTCAGCTCGAACTGGTCGAGACCGCCGTGGTCCGCGGGCTGCTCATCCAGCCCGCCGAGGTCGAGGCCGCGCTGCTGGAGCGCCCCGACGTCACGCAGGCGGCCGTGGTGGTCCGGGACGGGCAGTTGGTGGCCCACCTGGTCGGCCGGGACGTGGACGTGGCCGGGGTCCGCCAGTACGTGGACGCGGTGCTGCCGGAGTACCTGGTGCCGACCACCGTGGTCGTCGCGGCCGAGCTGCCGCTGACCGAGCGCGGCACCGTCGACCGCGAGGCGCTGGACGTCTCCACCGGCGCCGCCGAGTCGCGGTCGGCGCGCACCCCGCAGGAGGAGATCCTGTGCGGGCTGTTCGCCGAGGTCCTCGGCGTGGAGCGGGTCGGCATCGACGACAGCTTCTTCGTGTTGGGCGGCCACTCGCTGTCGGCGATCCGCCTGCTCAGCCGGATCCGCGCCACCTTCGGCGCGGAACTGACCGTGCGCGCCCTGTTCGGCGAGCCCACTGTCGCGGGCCTGGTGGAGCGGCTCGACTCGGCCGCCGCCAGCACGCGGGTCCCGCTGGTGCCCGTGCAGCGGCCCGAGCGGCTGCCGCTGTCCTTCGCCCAGCAGCGCCTGTGGTTCCTGCACCGGCTGGAGGGCCCCAGCTCCACGTACAACGTGCCGCTGGTGCTCCGCCTGTCGGGCCGACTGGACCGCGCGGCGCTGCGGGCCGCCATCGGTGACGTCGTGCGGCGCCACGAAACCCTGCGCACGATCTTCCCCGAGGCCGGGGACACGCCGTACCAGTTGGTGCTCAACGAGGTCAGCCCCGAACTGGACGTGGTGCGGACCAGCGAGGACGGGCTTGCCGCCGCGCTGGAGACCGCGTCCCGGCGGGCGTTCGACCTGACCGGCGAGATCCCGCTGCGGGCCACGCTGTTCGAGCTCGGCACCGACGAGCACGTGTTGTTGCTGCTGGTGCACCACATCGCCAGCGACGGCTGGTCGGAGGGCCCGCTGGCCCGCGACGTGTCGGTGGCCTACGCGGCACGCAGCCAGGGCGCCGCCCCGCGCTGGACCCCGCTGCCCGTGCAGTACGCCGACTACACGATCTGGCAGCGCCAGGTCCTCGGCGCCGAGGAGGACCCGGAAAGCCAGCTGGCAAAGCAGATCGACTACTGGAAGCAGGCCCTGACCGGGCTGCCCGAGGTGCTGCCGCTGCCGGTGGACCGGGTGCGGCCCGCCGTCGCCTCCTACCAGGGTGACGAGATCGCGTTCACCATCAGCGAGCCGCTGCACCAGGCCATGGCCGGGCTGGCGCGGCGCACCGGCAGCACCGTGTTCATGGTGATGCAGGCGGCCTTCGCCGCGCTGCTCACCAAGCTGGGCGCGGGCACGGACATCCCGATCGGCACGCCGGTGGCCGGTCGCGGTGACGAGGCGCTGGACGAGCTGGTCGGGTTCTTCGTGAACACCGTCGTACTGCGTACGGACACCTCCGGCGACCCGAGCTTCCGCGACCTGCTGGCCCGCGTCCGCGAGTCCGACCTGGCCGCGCTGGCCCACCAGGACGTGCCGTTCGAGCACCTGGTGGACGCGGTCAACCCGGTCCGTTCGCTGGCGCACCACCCGCTGTTCCAGGTCATGCTGGTCTTCGAGACCAACAGTGCCGGGGTGTTCGCCATGCCGGGGCTGGACGCGCGGTTCGCCGAGGACGTGGACATGTCCGCGGCCCGCTTCGACCTGACCCTGCACCTGGACGAGCACCGCGGGGCCGACGACACCCCGCACGGCATCACCGGGTTCCTGGAGTTCGCGACCGACCTGTTCGAGCGCCCCACCGTGGAGCGCATGGTGCAGCGGCTGATCACCGTGCTGGCCTCGGTGGTCGACGATGCCGAGCAGCCGATCAGCGCGCTGGAGGTGCTGCTGGCCGACGAGCACCGTGCGGTGCCCGCCCGCGAGCTGCCCATGGCTGGCGTCGCGGAGCGGTTCGCGGCCCAGGTGGCGCGGACCCCGGACGCGACCGCCGTGGTGCACGAGGACGTTGAACTGTCCTATGTGGAGCTGAACGAGCGGGCGAACCGCCTGGCGCACAAGCTGGTCGGCGCCGAGCAGGTCGCTGTGGACCTGCCGCGCTCTGCCGACCTGGTGGTGGCCGTGCTGGCCGCCGTCAAGGCCGGTGCGACCCTGGTGCCGACCGCCGAGGTGGTCGTGACCAGTGTCGACGCCGAGGGTGAGCCCAGCACCGATCCCGCTGTGACGGCCCGTGCCGTCGTGCTCGTGACGGCCGAGGGCCTGGCGATCCCGGCCACGGCCATCGCGGAGCAGGCGCCCGAGCGGGTCGCGCTGTACGGCGAGTCCGCGGAGTTGGAGATCCTGTCCACGCTGGTGTCGGGCGGCTGCGTGGTCGTGCCGACCGAGCAGGTGGACGACACCGAACTGCTCGGCTGGCTGGAGTGGTTCGAGGTGCAGCGGCTCACCGCGCCCGCCGCGGTGGTGGACCGCCTGCTGGCGGTCGCCGAGGAGCAGTCCTACGACCTGGACGACGTGCGCCGGGTCATCCGCGTGGCCCAGCCCTGGGGCGCGCAGGTGCTCGACTCCGCACTGCGCCCGGTGCCGCCGGGTGTGGTCGGCGACCTGTACGTCGGCGACGAGGCCCTGGGCTACCAGGGCGAGCCCGCCCGCACGGCGGCCCAGTTCGTGGCCAACCCGTTCGGTGCGCCGGGGACCCGGTTGCACCGCACGGGGGAGAAGGCCCGCTGGAGCGTGGACGGCGTGCTGCTGCCGCCGCTGGCCAGCACCGTTGAAGAGTCCGAAGTGGACGCTGGCCGCGAGGCGCGGACCCCACAGGAACGCCGTCTGTGCGAGCTGTTCGCCGAGGTGCTGGAGGTCGAGTCCTTCGGCGTCACGGACAGCTTCTTCGCCTGGGGCGGTCACTCGCTGCGGGCGACCCAGCTGATCAGCCGTATCCGCTCGGCCTTCGCGGTGGAGCTGCCGGTGCGGGCGATCTTCGAGGCGCCGACCCCGGCCGCACTGGCCGAGCAGCTCGCGGCGGCCGGTGGGGCGCGCACCGCGCTGGCCCCGGCCACCCGGCCCGAGCGTGTCCCGCTGTCCTTCGCCCAGCAGCGGCTGTGGTTCCTGCACCGGATGCAGGGCCCGAGCCCGACGTACAACGTGCCGGTGGTGCTGCGCCTGGACGGTGAGCTGCACCGGGACGCACTGGTCGCCGCGGTCCGGGACGTGGTGGTCAGGCATGAGAGCCTGCGCACGGTCTTCCCGGACGTCGAAGGCACGCCGTACCAGCACGTGCTGGCCGAGTTCGAGCCCGCGGTGTCCTTCGTGGACACGACGGACCTGGACGCGGACCTGACCGAGCTGGCGCGCCACGCCTTCGACCTGGCGACCGAGTTGCCGATCCGGGTCACGGTGTTGTCCACCAGCCCGACCGAGCACGCGCTGTTGCTGCTGACGCACCACATCGCCAGCGACGGCTGGTCCACCGAGCCGCTGTCCCGCGACTTCGCGCACGCCTACGCCGCGCGGACCCGTGGCGAGCAGCCGGAGTTCACGCCGCTGCCCGTGCAGTACGCGGACTACACCCTGTGGCAGCAGGACTTGCTGGGTAGCGAGCAGGACCCGACCAGCCTGCTCTCGCGCCAGGTGGAGTTCTGGCGTACGGCCCTGGCCGACCTGCCGGAGCTGCTGCAACTGCCCACCGACCGGCCGCGTCCTGCGGTGGCCTCCTACGAGGGCGGCGCGCTGGACTTCGAGTTCACGCCCGAGCTGCACCGGGGCGTGACCGAACTGGCCGAGCGGACCGGCACCACGGTGTTCATGGTCATGCAGGCCGCGCTGTCCACCCTGTTCACGAAGTTGGGTGCTGGCACGGACATCCCGCTGGGCACGCCGATCGCGGGCCGCACCGACGAGGCGCTGGAGGAGCTGGTCGGCTTCTTCGTGAACACGCTCGTCCTGCGTACGGACACCTCCGGTGACCCCGGCTTCGGCCAGGTCCTGGAGCGGGTGCGCGAGGCCAACCTGGCCGCGTACGCCCACCAGGACGTGCCGTTCGAGCGGCTGGTCGAGGTGCTCAACCCGACCCGGTCCCTGGCCCACCACCCGCTGTTCCAGGTCATGATGACCCTGCACAACAGCTCGGCGGACGGTCCCGGGCTGGAGGGCGTGGACACTGGCGTGGCCACCGTGGACCTCCAGTTCACCCTGCAGGAGTCCTTCGACGCCAACGGTTCCCCGGCTGGGCTCGGCGGCGACGTGGAGTACGCCACCGACCTGTTCGGCCCCGACTCGGTGCGGCTGCTGCTGACCAGGCTGGAGACCCTGCTGGCGGCCGTCGTGGCCGACCCGCGGCGGCCGATCAGCCGGATCGACCTGCTCACCGCGCAGGAGCGCACGCAGGTGCTGCGCACCTGGAACGACACGGCCCGCGAGGTGCCCGCGCTGACGGTCCCGCAGCTGTTCCAGGCGCACGCCCAGGGCAGCCCGGAGGCCACCGCGCTGGTGTTCGGCGCCGAGCAGGTGTCCTATGTGGAGCTGAACGTGCGCGCCAACCAGTTGGCGCACCACCTGATCGCCCAAGGCGTCGGCCCGGAGCGGATCGTCGCGGTGGCCCTGCCCAGGTCGGTGGACCTGGTGGTCGCCCTGCTCGCCGTACTCAAGACGGGGGCCGCCTACCTGCCGATCGACCCCGGCTACCCGGCGGAGCGGATCGGCTACATCCTGGCCGACGCCCAGCCGGTGTGCCTGCTCAGCACGGGCAACGGTCCGCGCACCGAGGTGCCGACCGTGCTGCTGGACTCGGCGGCCAAGCAGGCCGAGCTGGCGGAGCTGTCCGGGGCCGACCCGGAGTCCACTGTGGACCTGCGCAACCCGGCTTACACGATCTACACCTCCGGCTCCACCGGCCGCCCCAAGGGCGTGGTGGTCACGGTCGGTGACCTGGCCAACTTCCTGGCCGCGATGACCGACCGGATCGGCCTCACCCCCGAGGACCGGCTGCTGGCGGTCACCACGGTGGCCTTCGACATCGCCGGGCTGGAGATCCACCTGCCGCTGGTCAGCGGCGCGAGGGTGGTGCTGGCGGCCGAGTCGCAGGTGCGCGACCCGGCGGCGCTGACCGCGCTGGCGCGGACCAGTGGCGCGACCGTCATGCAGGCCACGCCCTCGCTCTGGCAGGCCGCGCTCGCGGAGGACGCGGAGTCCTTGCGGGGCATGAGGATGCTGGTCGGCGGCGAGGCGCTGCCCGCGGCGCTGGCCGGGACCATGGCAGAGGTCGGTGCCGAGGTGGTCAACCTGTACGGGCCCACCGAGACCACGATCTGGTCGGCCAGCGCGGCGATCAGTGACGGCAGTGTGCCGCCGATCGGGCGGCCGATCGCCAACACCGCCGTGTACGTGCTGGACTCCGCGCTGGCCCCGGTGCCGGTCGGGGTCACCGGTGAGCTCTACATCGCCGGTGACGGCCTGGCCCGCGGCTACGCCAACCGGCCCGGCCTGACCGCCGAGCGGTTCAGCGCCGACCCGTTCGGCGAGCCTGGTTCCCGCATGTACCGCACCGGCGACCTCGCCCGGTGGCGTGCCGACGGCCAACTGGAGTACCTGGCCCGGGTGGACGACCAGGTGAAGCTGCGCGGGTTCCGCATCGAGCTGGGCGAGATCGAGTCCGTGCTCACGGCGCACCCCGAGGTGACGCGGGCGGCCGTGCTGGTGCGGGAAGAGCGGCTGGTGGCCTATGTGGTCGGCAGTGCGGACGTGTCCGGTCTGCGGGCGTTGGCGCAGAGCAGGTTGCCGGAGTACATGGTGCCCTCGGCCTACGTCAGCCTGGACACGCTGCCGCTGACCCCGAACGGCAAGCTGGACCGCAAGGCCCTGCCCGCGCCCGACTTCGGCGCCGAGTCCGGTGGCCGTGCCGCGCGCACCCCGGCCGAGCAGGTTCTCTGCGGGCTGTTCGCCGACGTGCTCGGCGCGGAGCGGGTCGGCATCGAGGACAACTTCTTCGAGCTGGGCGGGCACTCCCTGCTGGCCACGAAGTTGATCAGCCGGATCCGGGTGGCGCTGGGGGTCGAGGTGCCGATCCAGGCCCTGTTCGAGGCGCCGACCGTCGCCGGTCTCGCCGAGCGGCTGACCGGCGCCGCCACGGGCCGCCGTGCCCTGGAGCCGATGGCCCGCCCGCAACGCGTGCCGCTGTCCTACGCCCAGCGCAGGCTGTGGTTCCTCAACCGGCTGGAAGGCCCGTCCGCCACCTACAACCTGCCGCTGGTGCTGCGCCTGTCCGGCTCGGTGGACGCCAGTGCGCTGGCCGCCGCGCTGCGGGACGTGGTGGGCAGGCACGAGAGCCTGCGCACGGTCTTCCCGGACAGCAGCGCCGACCCGCACCAGATCATCCTGTCCCCGGCCGAGGCCCAGCCGCGGTTCGACACCGTGGAGCTGTCCGCCGCGGAGCTGGACGGGGCGATCGCCGAGGCGGCGCAGTACCGGTTCGACCTGGCCGCCGAGCTGCCGATCCGGGCCTGGCTGTTCACGGTCAGCCCGACCGAGCACGCCGTTGTCCTGCTGATGCACCACATCGCCAGCGACGGTTGGTCGATGACCCCGCTGAGCCAGGACCTGGCGCACGCCTACACGGCCCGGTGCCGTGGCGAGGAGCCGGTGTTCGCCCCGCTGCCTGTGCAGTACGCGGACTACACCCTGTGGCAGCACGAGGTCCTCGGTGACGAGCAGGACGCCGACAGCGTGCTGGCCCAGCAGGTGGCGCACTGGCAGCGGACCCTGGCCGGTGCTCCCGAACTGCTGGAGCTGCCCACCGACCGGCCCCGTCCCGCGGTGGCCAGCTACCAGGGCGGCATCCTGGAGTTCGAGCTGGACTACGAAGTCCACAAGGGACTGTCCACACTGGCCAAGCGGAGCGGCACCACGCTGTTCATGGTGGTGCAGTCCGCGCTGGCGACCCTGTTCACGAAGTTGGGCGCCGGTACGGACATCCCGTTGGGCACGGCGATCGCCGGTCGCACCGACGAGGCGGTGGAGGACCTGATCGGGTTCTTCGTCAACACCCTCGTGCTGCGCACCGACACCTCCGGCGACCCGAGCTTCACCGAACTGCTGGGCCGCGTGCGGCAGACCGACCTGGCCGCCTTCGCCCACCAGGAGGTGCCGTTCGAGCGGCTGGTCGAGGTGCTCAACCCGGCCCGCTCGCTGGCGCACCACCCGCTGTTCCAGGTGCTGCTGACGGTGCAGAACACCGAGCAGGCCCAGCTGCGGCTGCCCGGGGCCGAGGTGGAGTTCGACGGGGCCGGCACCGGGGTGGCCAAGTTCGACCTGGCGTTCAGCCTGGAGGAGTCCGGCGAGGGCCTGGAGGGCCTGGTCGAGTACGCCGCCGACCTGTTCGACCGGGACACCGTGCAGCGGCTCGTGGACCGGCTGATCACCCTGCTGCGCGGCGTGATCACCGACCCCGAGCTGCCGATCAGCCAGCTGGACGTGCTCAGCGACACCGAGCGCGGGCAGCTGCTCGGCGAGTGGAACGAGACCGCTGCGTCCACTGAGGACGGTGTGCTAGCAGAGCTGTTCGCGGCGCGGGTCCGGCGCGACCCGCAGGCGCCCGCGCTGGCGTTCGAGGGCACCACGCTGACCTACGGTGAGCTGGACGCCCGCGCGAACCGCTTGGCGCACAAGCTGGTTGAGCTCGGTGCCGGTCCGGAACGGTTCGTCGCGGTGGCCGTGCCGCGTTCGGTGGAGATGGTCGTGGCCCTGCTCGCGGTGGCCAAGTCCGGTGCCGCCTACGTTCCGGTGGACCCGAGCTACCCGGCCGACCGCGTGGCCTACATGCTCTCCGACGCGGCGCCCAGCCTGGTGCTCACCACCTCGGGCACCGGCCTGGCCGGGCTGCGCCTGGACGAGCTGGAGCTGGACGGCCCGGACACGGCCCCGGCGGTGACCGGACTGGGGCTGGGCAGCCCGGCGTACGTGATCTACACCTCCGGGTCCACCGGCCGTCCGAAGGGTGTGGTGGTGACCCACTCCGGTTTGGCCAGCCTGGTTGCGGCCCAGGTCGGCGCCTTCGGTGTCGGCCCGGGCAGCCGGGTGCTCCAGTTCGCCTCGCTCAGCTTCGACGCGGCGTCCTGGGAGGTCTGCATGGGCCTGCTCTCCGGTGCCTGCCTGGTGGTGGCCCCGGCCGACCGGGTGCTGCCCGGTGAGCCGCTGGCCGAGCTGGTGGCCGAGCACGCGGTGACCCACGTGACCCTGCCGCCCACGGCGCTGGCGGCGCTGCCCGCCAACGGCCTGCCCGAGGGCATGACCCTGGTGGTGGCCGGCGAGGCAACCCAACCGTCCACTGTGGAGCAGTGGTCGGCGGGCCGCACGATGATCAACGCCTACGGGCCGACCGAGACCACGGTCTGCGCCACGATGAGCGGCCCGCTGTCGGGAGCCGTGGTGGCGCCGATCGGGCGGCCGATCACCAACTCGCGGGTGTACGTGCTGGACGCGGGCCTGCGCCCGGTCCCGCCCGGCACCACGGGTGAGCTGTACGTGGCCGGTGCGAGCCTGGCCCGCGGCTACCACAACCGGCCCGGCCTGACCGCCGAGCGGTTCGTGGCCAGCCCGTTCGGCGTGGGGGAGCGGCTGTACCGCACCGGCGACCTCGCGAAGTGGCGGGTGGACGGCCAGTTGGAGTACGTGGGCCGCGCCGACCACCAGGTCAAGGTGCGCGGGTTCCGCATCGAGCTGGGCGAGATCGAGTCCGTGCTCGCGGCGCACCCCGCGATCGCCGAGGTGGCCGCTGTGGTCCGTGAGGACCAGCCCGGCGACCGGCGCATCGTGGCCTACCTGGTCGCGGCCGGGCAGGCGCCCGGATCGGCGGAACTGCGCTCGGTGGTGGGCGCCGCGCTGCCGGAGTACATGGTGCCCTCGGCCTTCGTGGTGCTGCCCGCGATCCCGTTGCTGCCCAACGGCAAGGTGGACCGCAAGGCGCTGCCCGCCCCGGACTTCACCGCCGTGTCCACCGGCCGTGCCCCGCGCACCTCGCGCGAGGAACTGCTGTGCGGGCTCTACGCGGAGGTCCTCGGCCTGCCCGAGGTCGGCATCGACGCCAACTTCTTCGAGCTGGGCGGGGACAGCATCCTGTCCCTTCAGGTGGTCAGCCGGGCGCGCAACGCTGGCATCGTGATCAGCGCGCGGGACGTCTTCCGGTACGGCACTCCTGCCGCACTGGCCGCCGCGGCCGGTTCGCAGGGTGCCCGCGCCGAGGAGCCGGACGCCGGGATCGGCGCGATGCCGCTGACCCCGATCATGCGCTGGCTGCGTGAACAGGGCGGCCAGTACACCGGGTTCAACCAGTCCATGGTGGTCCAGGTGCCCGCCGACCTCGGCATGGACCGGCTCACCACGGCCGTGCAGGCACTGCTCGACCACCACGACGCCCTGCGCGGCAAGCTGTCCGACGCCGCGCTGGTGATCGCCCCGCGCGGTGCGGTGCGCGCCAAGGACGTGGTGCAGCGGGTGGACGTCACCAGGCTGGACCTGGCCCAGGCCGTCACCGAGCACGGCGGCTACGCCAGGGACCGGCTCGCCCCCGCCGACGGGGTGATGGTGCAGATCGTGTGGTTCGACGCGGGGCCGAACGAGTCCGGGCGGCTGCTGCTGGTGCTGCACCACCTGGTGGTGGACGGCGTGTCCTGGCGGATCCTGTTGCCGGACCTGGCCGCCGCCTGGCACACGGCGGCGCGCGGTGACCAGCCGGTGCTGGACCCGGTGCGGACCTCGCTGCGCACCTGGGCGCACGCGCTGGCCACGCAGGTCCCCGCCCGGCGCGCAGAGCGTCCACTGTGGACGTCCATGCTCGGCGGCACCGACCCGCTGCTGAGTGGGCGCGCACTGGACCCGGCGGTGGATGTGGCGTCCACGGTGCGCGAGGTGGAGCTGACGCTGTCCACGAAGGACACCGAGGCGCTGCTGACCGCGGTGCCCGCGATGTTCCACGCCGGGGTCAACGATGTGCTGCTGACCGGGCTGGCGCTGGCCGTGGCCAGGTGGCGCGAGCAGCGCGGCCTGTCCGGTGACGGGGTGCTGGTGGACCTGGAGGGCCACGGCCGCGAGGAGATCGTGGACGGGCTGGACCTGACCCGCACGGTGGGCTGGTTCACCAGCCTGTTCCCGGTCCGTCTCGACCCGGGAACCCCGTCCTGGCAGGAGGTCCAGGCCGGTGGGCACGCGGTCGGCCAGGCCGTCAAGCAGGTCAAGGAGCAACTGCGGGCGCTGCCCGACCACGGCATCGGCTATGGCCTGCTGCGCTACCTGGACCCCGAACCACACCTGGACCCGGTGAAGCCGCAGATCGGCTTCAACTACCTGGGCCGGTTCGGCGCGGGCACGGCGGGGGACTGGGCGCTGGCCGAGGACGTGTCCGGGCCGGACGGGCGTGACCCGCGCATGCCGCTGGCGCACGCGCTGGAGGTCAACGCGGTCACCGAGGACCGCGCGGACGGGCCCGCGCTGACCGCGACCTGGTCCTGGCCGGACGCGCTGTTCACCGAGCCCGAGGTCCGCGAACTGGCCGAGGCGTGGTTCGAGGCGCTGCACGCGCTGGTCGAGCACGCGCAGGCCCCCGGTTCGGGCGGGTTCACCCCCTCGGACCTGTCGTTGGTGTCGCTGAGCCAGGACGAGATCGAGGACCTGGAAGAGGAATTGGGGAGCTTCGAGTGAAGCCGTCTGGCCTGCAAGACGTCCTGCCGCTGTCCCCGCTGCAGGAGGGCATGCTGTTCCACTCGCTGTTCGATCGGGCAGCGGTGGACGTCTACACCACCCAGCTGGTGCTGGACCTGGACGGCCCGCTGCGCGCGGAGACCCTGCGGCAGGCGGCCAACGCCTTGCTGCGCAGGCACTCCTCGCTGCGGGCCTGCTTCCGGCAGCGCGCCAACGGGCAGCCGATCCAGGTGATCGTCAAGGAGGTGGCCGCACCCTGGCAGGAGGTGGACCTGACCGGCCGGGAGCAGGAGCTGGCCGAGCTGCTCGCCGCCGACCGGGTGCGCCGCTTCGACCTGGCCAAGCCGCCGCTGATCCGGTTCACCCTGGTCCGGCTCGGCGAGGACCGGCACAAGCTGGTGATCTCCAACCACCACATCCTGCTGGACGGCTGGTCGGCGCCCCTGTTGTTGCAGGACCTGTTCGAGCTCTACGCCGGGCGCGAACCCGGACCTGTTGCCCCGTACCGGGACTACCTCGCCTGGCTGGCGGCGCAGGACGCCGGTGCGGCGGAGCGGGTCTGGCAGCGCGCGCTGGACGGGGTCACCGAGCCGACCCGCGTCCGCGCCGCCGACCCGGCCCGCGTGCCCGATCTGCCGGAACGGCTCTACGTGGAGCTGCCCGCCGAGCTCACCTCGGCGCTGACCAAGCTGGTCCGCGGTCGCGGGCTCACCGTGAACACGGCGGTGCAGGCGGCGTGGGGCATCGTGCTCGGCGAGCTGACCGGCCGCGATGACGTGGTGTTCGGCGAGACCGTGTCCGGCCGCCCGCCGGAGGTGGCCGGGGTCGAGACGATGATCGGCCTGTTCATCAACGCGCTGCCGGTGCGGATGCGCCTGGACCCGGCCCGCTCCCTGGTGCAGAACCTGGCGCGGTTGCAGTCCGATCGCGCCGAGGTGCTGTCCCACCAGCACCTGGGCCTGGCGCAGATCCAGTCGGCCACCGGGCTGGGCGAGCTGTTCGACACCATGACGGTGTTCGAGAACTACCCGGTCAGCGCCGATGACGAGGACGAGACCTACGCGGGGCTGCGGCTGACCGATGCCACCGGCGGCGGCGCCACGCACTACCCGCTGAGCCTGATCAGCACGATGGCGGGCGACAAGTTGTCGCTGCGGCTGGACTTCCGCACCGACCTGTTCGACCGCGCCGAGGTGACGCGCCTGGGTGACCGGCTCGTGCGGCTGTTCGAGACGCTGGTGGCCGACCCCGACCTGCCGCTGGCCAAGCTGGAGCCGCTGACCGAGGCCGAACGCCACCGCGTGCTGGTCGAGTTCAACGACACGGCCCAGCCGGTGCCGGAGGGCACGCTGGCCGACCTGCTCACCGGGCAGGCGCAGCGCACGCCCGAGCGGATCGCCGTGGTGTTCGAGGGCACCGAAGTGTCCTATGTGGACCTGCATGCCAGGGCGAACCGCCTGGCGAACCTGCTGACCGAGCGCGGGGTGGGCCCCGGGCACACGGTCGCGATCAGCCTGCCGCGCTCGGTGGACCTGGTCGCCGCGCTGGTCGGGGTGCTGAAGACCGGCGCCGCGTACCTGCCGGTTGACCCGGACTACCCGGCCGACCGGATCGCGTACATGCTCGCCGACGCCAAGCCCAGCCAGCTCGTCGACGACGAGATCATGGCGCTGAGCAAGGACTTCGCCGACAGTGAGCCGGGGCGCCGGTTCTCCGCCGCGCTGCCCGCCTACGTCATGTACACCTCCGGCTCCACCGGCCGCCCCAAGGGCGTGGTCGTGCCGCACCAGGCGGTCCTCACGCGCATGGCGGGCATGCAGGCCGACTTCGGGCTGGCCGCCGACGACCGGGTGTTGCAGAAGACCCCGTCCAGCTTCGACGTGTCGGTCTGGGAGTTCTTCTGGCCGCTCACCCAGGGCGCCACCCTGGTCGTGGCCCGGCCCGACGGCCACCGCGACCCCGGCTACCTGGCGGAGACCATCCGCGCCCAGCGCGTCACCACGGTGCACTTCGTGCCCTCCATGCTGCGGCTGTTCCTCCAGGAGCCCGCCGCCGCGCAGTGCACGGGCCTGCGCCGGGTCTACTCCGGTGGTGAGGTGCTCACCGAGGAGTTGCAGCGGCAGTTCCACACGCTGCTGGACGTCCAGCTCATCAACGGATACGGCCCCACCGAGTCCACTGTGGACGTCACGTTCTCCTCGTGCGTGCCCGACTCCGGCCCCGCCCCGATCGGCGGCCCGGTCGGCAACACCCGGCTGTACGTGCTGGACTCCGCCCTGCGCCCGGTCGGCGTGGGCGCGGTCGGTGAGCTGCACATCGCGGGCGTGCAGCTGGCCTACGGCTACCACGGGCGCGCGGACCTGACCGCGGAGCGCTTCGTGGCCGATCCGTTCGGCGAGCCGGGCAGCCGCATGTACCGGTCCGGCGACCTGGTCCGATGGCGTGGCGACGGCCAGATCGAGTTCGTCGGTCGCGCCGACGACCAGGTCAAGGTGCGCGGCCTGCGCATCGAGCTCGGTGAGATCGAACAGGCCCTGCTCGACCAGGACGGCGTGCGCCGCGCGGCGGTCGTCGTCCGCGAGAACCGCGTGCTCGCCTACACCGTTCCGTCCACTGTGGACGTACTTGCGCTGCGCTCGGCCCTACAGGACAGGCTGCCGGAGTACATGGTGCCCGCGGCGATCGTCGGGCTGGACGAGCTGCCGCTCACCCCGAGCGGCAAGCTGGACCGCAAGGCGCTGCCGGAGCCCGAGTTCGGCGCGGCCCCGGTCGGCAGAGCGCCGCGAACACCCCAGCAGGAGATCCTCTGCGGGCTGTTCGCCGAGGTCCTGGGCGTGCCCAGGGTCGGCATCGACGACAACTTCTTCGACCTCGGCGGGCACTCCCTGCTGGCCATCCGCCTGATCAGCCGGATCCGCTCCGCGCTGGACGCCGAGCTGCCCATCCGCGTGCTGTTCGAGGCACCGACCGTGGCCACGCTGAGCGAGCGCCTCGGTGCCGCCGACCGTGCCCGCACCCCGCTGACCCGCCAGGAACGCCCCGAGCTGGTGCCGCTCTCGCTGGCCCAGCGCCGACTGTGGTTCCTGTACCGGCTCGAAGGCCCCAACGCGCTGTACAACATCGCCACGTTGGTGCGCCTGAGCGGCCAGCTCGACCAGGACGCGCTCGCCGCCGCTGTGTCCGATGTGGTCGGTCGGCACGAGATGCTGCGTACGGTTTTCCCCGAGTCCGGCGGCACCCCGCACCAGGTCGTGCTGGACCAGGGGCCGCGACTGCACGTCGAGTCCACACTGGACGAATCGGCGGTCGAGCGGGCCGCTGGCCACGCGTTCGACCTGGCCACCGAGCCGCCGCTGCGGGCGACCCTGTTCACCGATGGCGCCGAGGAGCACGTGCTGGCCCTGGTGCTGCACCACATCGCCGGTGACGGTGGCTCCACGTCCGCGCTGCTGGGGGACCTGGCGCTGGCCTACGACGCACGCCGTGACGGGCGCGCGCCGTCCTGGGCCGCGCTGCCCGTGCAGTACGCGGACTACACCCTGTGGCAGCAGAAACTGCTCGACAGCGACATGGACCGCCAGCTCGCGTACTGGCGCACCTCGCTGGCAGGCCTGCCCGAGCAGCTCGAACTGCCCACCGACCGGCCGCGTCCCGCCGTGGCGATCACGCACAGCGAGACGGTGGAACTGGGCTTCGGGCCCGAGCTGCACCGCGACCTGCTCGCACTGGCACGCAAGACGAACACCACCCCGTTCATGGTCATGCAGGCCGCGCTGGCCGTGCTGCTGACCAGACTCGGCGCCGGTACGGACATCCCGCTGGGCACCGCCGTGTCCGGCCGCGGGGACGACGCCCTGGACGGGGTGATCGGGTTCTTCATCAACACGCTCGTGCTGCGCACGGACACCTCCGGTGAGCCGAGCTTCACCGAGCTGCTGCGCCGGGTCCGGCAGACCGACCTGGACGCCTTCGCGCACCAGGACGTGCCCTTCGAGCGGCTGGTCGAGACGATCAACCCGAGCCGCTCGCTGGCCCGCCACCCGCTGTTCCAGGTCATGCTGACCTACCAGGACCCCGGGGAGTCGGAGTTCGCCCTGGCCGGGCTGGACACCAGGTTGGACGGCACCGGCACCGGCTCGGCCAAGGTGGACCTGTCCTTCCACCTTCAGGAGTCCTTCACCGCCGAGGGCCGCCCCGACGGGGTGGACGGCCTGCTGGAGTTCGCCACCGCCCTGTTCGACCGGGCCAGCGCCCAGGCCATCGCCGACCGGCTGGTCATCGCGCTGACCGCGCTGGTCGCCGACCCCGCACAGCCGATCACCCGCGTGGACGTGCTGTCCGAGGTGGAGCGGCACCAGGTGATCACCGCCTGGAACGACACCGCCCGCGAGGTGGCCCCGGCCCACCTGCCCGGCCTGTTTGAGACTCAGGTCTCAGTTCAGCCCGATGTGGTGGCCGTGGTGCACGGGGCCGAGTCGCTGACCTACCGCGAGCTCAACGAGCGCGCCAACCGGCTGGCCCGGTACCTGGTGGCCCAGGGCGTGGGCCCGGAGCGCTTCGTCGGCGTGGCCATGCCGCGTTCGGTGGACCTGGCCGTGGCCCTGCTCGCCGTGGTCAAGGCCGGTGCCGCCTACCTGCCGATCGACACCAGCTACCCGGCCGAGCGCATCGGGTTCATGCTGGAGGACGTCCAGCCGGTGCTCGTGCTCACCGAGCAACCCGTTGACACCAGCGGGTTCTCCGGCGAGAACCTCACCGATGCCGAGCGCTTGGCCCCGCTGCGGGTGAGCAACCCGGCCTTCGTGATCTTCACCTCCGGGTCCACCGGCCGCCCCAAGGGCGTGGTGGTGGAGCACCGCTCGCTCAACGTGTACCTGGCCTGGACCCGCTCGGCCTACCCGGGTGTCGCGGGCCGCTCGCTGGTGCACAGCCCGGTGTCCTTCGACCTCACCGTGACCGGCCTGTTCTCCACGCTGACCGCGGGCGGCTGCGCCCAGTTGATCGAGCTGGACGAGAACTCCGCCGCCGACGGCACCCTGGTGCGGCCCAGCTTCGTCAAGGCCACCCCGAGCCACCTGTCCCTGCTGATCGCCCTGCCCGGGGAGTTCTCGCCCACCGACCAACTCGTGCTCGGCGGGGAATCGCTGATGGGCGAGGTGCTCGACGAGTGGCGGCGCCGCCACCCGGGCGCGACCGTGATCAACGAGTACGGCCCCACCGAGACCACCGTGGGCTGCACCGAGTACCGCATCGAGCCGGGGGACAGCGTGCCCGCCGGGGTGGTCACGATCGGCAAGCCGATCTGGAACACCCGGATGTACGTGCTGGACGGCGGCCTGTGTCCCGCGCCGGTCGGCGTGATCGGCGAGCTCTACATCGCCGGTGACCTGGTCACCCGCGGCTACCACAAGCGGCCCGGCCTGACCGCGGGCAAGTTCGTGGCCGACCCGTACGGCCCCGCGGGCGCGCGCATGTACCGCTCCGGGGACCTGGCCCGGTGGAACGCCCAGGGCGGGCTGGAGTTCATCGCCCGCGTGGACGACCAGGTGAAGCTGCGCGGGTTCCGCATCGAACTGGGCGAGATCGAGGCGGTGATCGGCCAGCGCGAGGACGTGGTGCAGGCGGCCGTGATCGTCCGCGAGGACCAGCCCGGCGACCGGCGACTTGTCGCCTACGTGGTGCCCGCCAACGGGTCCGTGGACGTGACTGCCCTGCGCGCGACCGTGGCCGACCAGCTACCGGAGTACATGGTGCCCGCGGCCTTCGTGGTGCTGGACGCGCTGCCGCTGACGGCGAACCGCAAGCTGGACCGCAAGGCCCTGCCCGCGCCGGAGTTCGGCTCCGACTCGGCTGGCCGCGCCCCGCGCACCCCCGCCGAGGAGGTGCTGTGCGCGCTGTTCGCCGACGTGCTCGGTGTGGAGCGGGTCGGGGTGGATGACGACTTCTTCGACCTGGGCGGGCACTCGCTGCTCGCGACGCGCCTGGTCAGCCGGGTCCGCGCCGCGTTCAACGCGGAGTTGCCGATCCGCAGCGTGTTCGAGGCCCCGTCCGTGGCCGGGCTGGCCCAACGCCTGACCGGCGCGAGCGGGTCCGCGCGGCAGCCGTTGACCCCGATGCCCCGGCCCGAGCGCGTGCCGCTGTCCTTCGCCCAGCGCAGGCTGTGGTTCCTGCACCGGCTCGAAGGCCCGTCGCCGACGTACAACATCCCTTTGCTGCTCAGGCTTTCCGGCCACCTGGACCGCGAGGCGCTCACCGCGGCCGTGGCCGACGTGGTGGCACGACACGAGTCCCTGCGCACGGTCTTCCCCGACGTGGACGGCGATCCGCACCAGGCCCTGACCCAGCAACCGGTTCGGGTCGACTTCGTGCCTGCCGGTGACCTGGACGAGCAGCTGACCCAGGCGGCACGGCACGGCTTCGAGCTGGCGACCGAGGCCCCGCTGCGGGTCACGGTGTTCAGCGCGGGCGCCGAGCACACGGTGCTGCTGCTCACCCACCACATCGCCAGCGACGGCTGGTCGGCGGCACCGCTGGTCGGGGACCTCAGCGCGGCCTACACCGCACGACTGCGCGGCGAAGCTCCACAGTGGACGCCACTGCCCGTGCAGTACGCGGACTACGCGCTGTGGCAGCAGGAACTGCTCGGCAGCGAGCAGGACCCGGACAGCCTCGTGTCCCGGCAGGTCCAGTTCTGGCGCGACACCCTCGCCGGTGCGCCGGAACTGCTGGACCTGCCGACCGACCGCCCGCGCCCGCAGGTGCTCACCCACCGCGGCGACTCCCTGCTGCTCGACATCGACCCGGAGCTGCACCGCGCGTTGATCAGCACTGCGCGCCGCGGCGGGGCAACGGTGTTCATGGTGTTGCAGGCCGCGCTGGCCGCCCTGCTCACCCGGCTCGGCTCCGGCACCGACGTGCCCATCGGCACCCCGGTGGCCGGTCGGCTGGACGAGTCTCTCGAAGACCTCGTTGGCTTCTTCGTGAACACCGTCGTACTGCGTACGGACACCTCCGGCGACCCGAGCTTCACCGAGCTTCTCGCCCGGGTCCGCCACACCGACCTCGCCGCGCTGGCCCACCAGGACGTGCCGTTCGAGCGCCTGGTGGAGGCCCTCAACCCGGTCCGCTCGCTGGCCCACCACCCGCTGTTCCAGGTCATGCTGACCCTGCAGAACAACGAGGAGGGCGCCCTGTCGTCGCCGGGACTGACGGTCCAGGTGGACGACATCGGCACCGGCGTGGCCAAGTCCGACCTGTCGCTGAGCCTGCGCGAGAACCGCACCGCGCAAGGTGATCCCGCTGGAATCGAGGGCGTGCTGGGCTTCGCCGAGGACCTGTTCAGCCCGCAGGCCGCCCAGTCCGTCGCGGACCGGCTCGTGCGGCTGCTCACCGCCGCCACGGCGAACCCGGACGCGCCGATCAGCAGCTTCGAACTGCTCGGCGAGCAGGAACTGCACCGCGTCCTGCACGAGTGGAACGACCGTCCCGCACCGGTTTCGCGCACCCTGCCCGAGCTGTTCGCCGAGCAGGTCGGCCGCACCCCGGACAACCCCGCCGTGGCCACCGCCGAGGCAGAACTGTCCTATGTGGAGCTCAACCGGCGTGCGAACCGACTGGCCCACAAGCTGATCGACCTGGGTGTCGGCCCGGAGCAGGTCGTGGCCCTCGCCGTACCGCGATCGATCGACATGGTGGTCGCGCTGCTCGCGGTCGCCAAGGCCGGTGCCGCGTACGTGCCGGTTGACCCGAACTACCCGGCGGACCGCATCGAGTACATGCTGTCCGACGCGCGTCCCGCGCTCGTGCTGACCACCTCGGGCACCGGCATCGAGGGCCTCGCGCTGGACCGCATCGAGCTCGGCCCGGACACCTCGGACCCGGTCGTGCCGGGGCTGACCCCGGCCAGCCCCGCGTACGTGATCTACACCTCCGGGTCCACCGGCCGTCCCAAGGGCGTTGTCGTCTCGCACGCTGGCCTCGCGGGCCTGTCCGCCAACCAGCGGGCCAGCTACGGGGTCGAGCCGTCCAGCCGCGTGCTCCAGTTCGTCTCGCTCAGCTTCGACGTGTCCGTGGCCGAGCTGTGCATGGCGCTGCTGTCCGGCGCCTGCCTGGTCGTGCCGCCCGGCCCCGTCGCCGGTGAGGAACTGGCCGAACTGCTCGCCGCGCAGCGGATCAGCCACGTGCACATGCCGCCCTCGGTGCTGGCCAGCGTGCCGAAGGTCGCACTGCCCGAGCTGCGCGCGCTGATCACCGGCGCCGAGCACTGCCCGCCCGACCTGGTCGAGTTCTGGTCCACGGGCCGCCGCATGATCAACGCGTACGGCCCCACCGAGGCCACCGTGGACATCTCCTTCGCGGAGATCGGCCGGGACCAGGGCATCGGCAGGCCGATCGCCGGGGCCAGGGTGTACCTGCTCGACCCCGCGCTGCGCCCGGTGCCGCCCGGGGTGGCCGGTGAGCTGTACGCCAGCGGCCCCGGCATCGCCCGCGGCTACCTGAACCGGCCCGGCCTGAGCGCCGAGCGGTTCGTGGCCAACCCGTTCGGCGAGCCGGGCACCCGCATGTACCGCACCGGGGACCTCGCCCGCTGGCGTGCCGACGGCCAGCTGGAGTTCGTCGGCCGCGCCGACCACCAGGTGAAGATCCGCGGCTTCCGGGTGGAGCTCGGCGAGATCGAGGCCGTGCTCACCGAGCACCCCGCCGTGGACCGCGCCGTGGTGCTCGTCCGCGAGGACCGGCCAGGAGACCGCCGCCTGGTCGCCTACGTGGTCGCCGACCAGGTCGACCTGGCGGGCCTGCGCGGCACCGCCGCCGACCAGTTGCCCGAGCACATGGTCCCGTCCGCCTTCGTGCGGCTCGCCGAACTCCCGCTCACCCCCAACGGCAAGCTCGACCGCCGCGCCCTGCCCGCCCCCGACTACGCCGCAACGCCCAGCCGCGCCCCGCGTGGCCCCCGCGAGGAAGTCCTCTGTGGACTGTTCGCCGAGGTGCTCGGCCTGCCCTCGGTCGGCATCGACGACAACTTCTTCGAGCTGGGCGGGCACTCCCTGCTGGCCACCCGGTTGATCAGCCGCATCCGCGTGACCTTCGGCTCGGAGCTGGGCGTGCAGGCGGTGTTCCAGTCCCCGACCGTGGCCTCGCTCGGCGCCCAGCTCGACAGCGGGGACCAGCGCGGCGGCCTGGACGTGCTGCTGCCCATCCGCACCGAGGGCAGCCGCCCGCCGCTGTTCTGCGCCCACCCGTCCACCGGCCTGAGCTGGGCCTACTCCGGGCTGCTCCGGCACCTGGACGCCGACCACCCCGTCTACGGCCTGCAGGTGCGGGGCCTGGCCGAGGTGTCGGCCCTGCCGGGCACCCTGGACGAGATGGTCGCCGACTACGTGGACCAGATCCAGAAGGTACAGCCCGAGGGCCCGTACCACCTGCTCGGTTACTCGCTGGGCGGCAACATCGCACACGCCATCGCCGTGCGGCTGCGTGCCCTCGGTGAGCAGGTCGCGCTGCTGGCCGTGCTCGACGCCCAGCCGGGCGGAACGGATGAACTGGACAACAAGGCGGTGCTGGGCAGGCTGCACGCCGACCTCAGCGGCGGGGCAGCGGGCGACGAGCGGGCCACCGTGCTGGGCTTCCTGCGCCAGGACGTGCTGCCCGACCTCAACGAGGAGCAGCTCGGCCGCGCGCTGGACGCCATGATCAACAGCATCAGCGCCACCATGGCGCACCGGCCCACCAGCTTCGACGGGGACCTGCTGCTGATCACCTCCGCCAGCCAGCCCGAGGGCGGCGTGCCCCTGGCCCAGGCCTGGGCCCCGTACGTCGGCGGCCGGATCGAGGAGCACCGGGTCGACTGCCCGCACTCCGACATGCTCGACGCCGACCGCATCCCCGACATCGCGAGGATCCTCACCGGCCGGATCTGACCAGTGCCATGAAAGTGCCGTTCCTGGCGTTCAACGCCAGGAACGGCACTTTCATGGCGTCAGGGGGCGGGATGGGCGAACGATATCGGGGGGATAAGGCGACTCTTTAGGGTCTACAGACACGAAAACCACTAGCTCACAAGGTGGTCCGGGCAAATGCTGGATTCCGACAGGTTCGTCGTCGAGTCGCCGTACGTGCGCAGGGCACGGCGGTCGCAGTGGCGTCACAGGCTGATCTGCTTCCCCTACGCGGGCGCGGGTGCGGCGGGGTTCGCCGACTGGCCGCAGTGGCTGCCAGCGGACGTGGAGCTGATCGCGGTCCAGCTGCCGGGCCGCGAGGACCGCATCCGCGAGAAGCCGCTGACCACGATGAGCGCGCTGGTGCGCACGGTGGCGCTGGCGCTGCGCCCCTACCTACAGGGCCAGTTCGCGTTCTTCGGCCACAGCGTGGGCGCGGTCATGGCCTACGAGCTGGCCAGGGCGTTGCGGGACAAGCGGGGCGTGCAGCCCGCGCACCTGCTGCTGTCCGGGCACGTCGCCCCGGACCACCCCGTGTCGCTCAAGCGGTTGCACGACCTGCCGGAGCCGGAGTTCCGCGAGGCGCTGCGGGAACTGGGCGGCACGGCGGGGTCCGTTGTGGACGACGAGAACCTGATGGGCCTGCTGCTGCCCGCGCTGCGCGCCGACTTCACGCTGGGCGAGACCTACCGCTACGCGCCGGGCGAGCCGCTGTCGGCGCCGATCACGGTGTTCGGCGGCGACCGCGACGAGCGCGCCCCGCTGGACGGCCTGGCCGCGTGGCGGCGGCACACCACCGGTCCCTTCGCTGAGCACGTGTTCGCCGGGGGCCACTTCTACCTCAACGAGTCCGGTGCGGAGCTGGCCGAGGCCATCGGTTCGGCCCTCGGTCAACAAACACTGCGCCAGGAGGTGCGGATCCCATGAGTACAGGCAACGAGGCCGTGCTGGAGGACCTGCTCGCCGCGGTCCGCGCCCAGCCGGGGGTGACCGAGGCGGCGGCGGTGGTGCGGCGTGAGGCGCGCGCCGAGCGGACGCGGGTCGCGAAGCGGGCCGAGGAGGCTGCCCCGCGGCGCACGAACGACCACGAGGGCCTGCCGCTGGCGGAGGCGTTCGGCGGGGAGTACGTGCCGCGTGCCGGGGATCCGGCCACGTTGCAGGAAGCGCTGAAGCTCGCGGCGGAGTTGGCCCCGGACAAGGGGATCACCTACGTCACGGCGAGCGGGGACGAGGAGTTCCAGAGCTACCCGCGGTTGCTGGCCGAGGCGCAGCGGGGGTTGACGGGCCTGCGCGGGCTCGGGCTGCGGCCGGGTGACCCGGTGCTGTTCCAGTTCGCGGACAACAGGAACTTCCTCGTCACGTTCTGGGCCTGCGTGCTGGGCGGCTACCTGCCGACCCCGGTGGGCACCCCGCTGGGCTTCGACCGGGACAACGCCGTCACGCGCAAGCTGTTCAACTCCTGGGAGTTGCTGGACCGCCCGCTGATCCTCACCGACCAGCGGCTGCTGGCCGCCGCGCGCGGCCTGTCGGTGCTGTGGGACGTCGAGGACCTGCGCATCGAGGCCCTGGAGCCGCTGCTGGCCGAGTCCGAGTCCACCGACTGGTTCCCGGCCACCCCGGACGACCCGGCCCTGCACCTGCTCACCTCGGGCAGCACCGGCATCCCCAAGTGCGTGCGGCACGCGCACCGCAGCATCGTGGCCCGCAGCGTGGGCCACGCCATCGCCAACGGGTTCACCAGCCAGGACGTGTCCCTGAACTGGATGCCGCTGGACCACGTCGGCGGCATCGTGATGTACAACGTGTTCTCGGTGGTGCTACGCCGCCAGCACGTCAACGCCGAGATCGAGGCCTTCCTGGCCGACCCGATGATCTGGATGGACTGGGTGCACCGGTTCCGGGTCACCGACACCTGGGCGCCCAACTTCGCCTTCTCCCTGTTCAACGAGCACGCCGACAAGGCAGCCGACCGCACCTGGGACCTGAGCTGCCTGCGGTACATCCTCAACGGCGGCGAGGCGGTGGTCAGCCGGACCGCACAGCGCTTCGGCCAGGTCCTGCGCGAGCACGGGCTGCCCGCGGACGCCATGCGGCCCGCCTACGGCATGTCGGAGACCTCCTCGGGCATCGTGTCCTCCGCACTGTCCTCTGTGGACGACACGGCGGGCACGCTGTGCTTCGCCCAGGACTCGATGTCGGGGCGGCTGCGCGAGGCCGAGCGCGGCGCCCAGGACTCGGTGACCTTCACCGAGGTCGGCGGCCCGCAGCCGGGCGTGCGGCTGCGCATCGTGGACCACGAGGACCGGGTGCTGCCCGAGGACCACATCGGGCGGTTGCAGGTGACCGGTCCGACGATCATGACCGGGTACCACCGCAACGAGGCCGCCAACGCGGCGGCGTTCACCGCGGACGGCTGGTTCAGCACCGGGGACCTGGCCTTCCTGCACAACGGCCGGCTGACGATCACCGGCCGGGAGAACGATCTGATCATCATCCAGGGCGCGAACTTCCTCAGCTACGACATCGAGTCCATCGTGGAGCAGGTGCCGGGCACGGAGGTCACCTTCGTGGCGGCCTGCGCCTACGCCGAGTCCGAGGGGGACACCGACAAGCTGGTGGTCTTCTTCGTGCCCAGCTCGGAGTTCGCCGCCGACCAGCGGGCCACCGTCGCGGAGATCAAGGCCCGGCTGTCGCGGGAGATCGGCCTCCAGCCGCACCACGCCATCCCGGTGCCGCGCGAGGTGTTCCCGAAGACCGCCAGCGGCAAGATCCAGCGCTCCCAGCTGGTCAAGGACCTGCGCAACGGCGCGTTCGACGAGGTGCTGAGCGAGATCGAGGGCGCCCCGGAGCCGGAGGGCGCGCTGCCGAACTGGTTCTTCGACAGGGCCTGGCTGCCCGCCGAGCAGGAGGCGCGGGCCGAGCTGCCCACCGGGCCCTGGCTGCTGCTGGCGCCCGACGGAGCGCAGATCCCCGCCGAGGACAACGTGATCATCGTGCGGCAGCACGAGTTCGACGGGGACTACCTGACGCTGGTCGAGCGGCACAAGCCCAGCGTGGTGCTGCACGGTTTCGGCCTGGCGCGCGGCGAGGGGCCCGTGGCCGACCAGCTGCACACGGGCGTCTACTCGGTGCGTGGCGCACTGCAAGCGCTTGCGGGCAGCCAGGTGCAGCTGCTCGTGCTGACCCAGGGCGGCTCCTGGGCGCGCGAAGGGGACCGCGTCGACGTGGCCAAGGCCGCGCTGCCGGGCCTGATCCGCACTGCCGCCGCCGAACGGGTGCTGCCGGTGGTGCGCCAGATCGACGTGGACGGCGGTGACCTGCTGGCGGTGGTCCGCGCGGAACTGGCCGCACGCGGGCAGAACGACCTGGTGTCCTATCGGGACTGTCAGCGGCTCGTGCCGAGGCTGCGGCCGGTGGCCGTGGGCGACGACCTGCCGCCGAACGTGCGGGTCGGTGGCCTGTACCTGCTGACCGGCGGCCTGGGCGGCATCGGCTACGAGGTGGCGCAGTACCTGCTCGCCGCCTACCAGGCCAAGTTGCTGCTCGTGGGCCGCTCCGAGGTCGGCCCGGAGGACGAGCGGCTGGCGGACCTCCAGGCGCTGGGCGAGGTCGAGTACCGGTCGCTGGACGTGGCCGACTCGGCGGCGCTGGCGGCCGCGGTGACCGAGGCGGAGCGGGCACACGGGCCACTGACCGGAGTGCTGCACCTGGCCAGCGCGGACGTGTCCGGCCAGTGGAGCGAGCTGGAGCAGCACACCGTCGCCCGCGAACCGCTCAGCGCGTTCAGCGGGATCTACCAGGCCAAGGTGTTCGGCACGCTGGCGCTGGCCGAGCTGCTGGAGGACCGGCCCGAGGCCGTGCTGGTGCTGTTCTCCTCGGTGAACGGGGATTTCGGCGGCAGCTCCTTCGGCGCCTACTCCTCGGCCAACAGCTTCCTCAACGGGTTCGCCGACCACTGGGGCCGCGAGCGCGGGCGCCCGGTGCGCTGCCTGGCCTGGAGCATGTGGGCCGGGGTCGGCATGAACCAGGGCAGCCCGACCGCTGCCGCCGCCTCACGCGGGTTCCGCGCGATCACCGACGAGCAGGGCCTGGAGTCGCTGCTGTTCGCGCTGGCCACCGAGCACGTGCACCTGCTGATCGGGCTGGACGGCCGCAACGAGCACATCGTGCGCGAGCTGGCGCCCGAGCAGTTGCGCAACAGCGAGATCGTGCTCGCCCACACCGGGCCGGAGATCGACCCCGCCGCACTGTCCGAAGTGGTCCGTCGCAGCCCGCTGCCCGTGCGGATCCTTGCCGTGCGGGAGATCCCGCGCGATGCCGAGGGCGGCGTGGACCAGGCGCGGCTGCTCGCCGCGGCGGCGGTGGACCGGCCCAGCGGCGGTCACCGGCACGTGGAACCGGCCACCGAGCTGGAGCGCAAGCTCGCCGAGCTGTGGGCGGAAGTGCTGGGCCAGCAGCGGATCGGCCGCGAGGACCGGTTCTTCGACCTGGGCGGCAGCTCGCTGCGGGCGGCCCAGTTGATCGCCAGGACCAACAGCGCGCTGGGCACCAGGTTGCTGGTGCACCAGCTCTACGAGCACCCCACCATCGGCGAGCTCGCCCCGGTGCTCGCCAAGGAACTGAACTAGCCCGAGAGGTGTGACATGACCAACCCCTTCGAGAACAACGACGGCCGCTACCTGGTGCTGGTCAACGAGGAGGGTCAGCACTCCCTGTGGCCGTCCTTCGTGGACGTGCCCGCGGGCTGGACCCAGGTGCACGGCGAGGAGTCCCGGCAGTCCTGCCTGGACTACATCGAGCAGAACTGGACCGACATGCGGCCCAAGAGCCTGATCGAGCAGATGGACGCCGCCTCGGCCTGACGAGGCCACCCCGAACGACCCGAGCTGAGCGAAGAACCGTTGCCAGCACACCGATCTCAGAAGTGAACAGGAGCGACCCCGATGGCTACCGGCCATGAGTTCTGGCAGGGCGTGCTCGCCGCTGGCGGGTACACCGCCGTGCCGAGGTGGGTGCTGGGCGATCCCGCCGTCGGGGTTGCCCAGCACGAGGAGAAGCTGTCCGAGCAGCTGTTGACCGCGCTGCGCGAGCGGACCTCGCTGAGCACGGCCCTGCTCTCCGCGCACGTCAAGGTGGTCGCCGCGCTGTCCGGTGAGCGGGAGGTCGTCACCGGCTACCGACCCGAGCAGGGCGGGCAGGCGCTGCCGTTCCGCGTCAGCACCGAGGTGCGGGGCTGGGGCGAGCTGCTGGCGCAGGTGCACGGGGTCGAGCAGGACGTGTTGCGGCACAGGGACTTCCCGATCGCGGCGAGCGGCCCGCTGTTCGAGACCGAGCTGGACCTCGCCGGTGGCGAGCCGGCCGGGCACTCCGTGTTCGCGGTCGGCCTGCGCGAGGACGTGCTGGTGCTGCGCTACCGCACCGAGGCGCTGGACGCCGACGCGGCGGAGCGGGTCGCGGGCTACCACGTGTCGGCCCTGGCGGCGCTGGTCGCCGGGGACTGGGAGGGTTCGCTGCTGTCCGAGCGGGAACTGGACTTCCAGCTCAACGGGCTGGCCGGTCCGCGCCGCGAGCTGCCGGACGCCCGCTTCCACGAGCTGTTCGAGCAGCGGGTCCGCGAGCACCCGGACACCGTGGCCGCCGTGCACGGGGACACCGAGTGGACCTACGCCGAGCTGAACCGCCGCGCCAACCGGATCGGCCGGGTGCTGCTGGCGCGCGGGCTGGCCCGCGAGGACGTGGTCGCGGTGGTGACCGAGCGCAACCTGGACTGGATGGCCTCGGTCCTGGCGATCTTCAAGGCCGGTGGCGCCTACCTGCCCATCGAGCCGCACTTCCCCGGCGACCGGATCGCGACCACGCTCAACCGCGCCGGGTGCAAGCTGGTCCTCACCGAGCGCGGCAGTACGTCCACTTTGGACCAGGCGCTGAACTCCCTGCCCGGGGCCCAGGTCGTGTTCCTGGACGCGGCCTACGCCGAGCAGCACCCCGACGGTGACCTCGGCCTCGCGGTGACCGAGGACCAGCTCGCCTACATCTACTTCACCTCCGGCTCCACCGGCGAGCCCAAGGGCGCCATGTGCGAGCAGGCGGGCATGCTCAACCACCTGTACGCCAAGATCGACGACCTGGGCGTGGCACCGGGCACGGTGGTGGCGCAGACCGCCCCGCAGTGCTTCGACATCTCCCTGTGGCAGCTGGTGTCCGCCCTGCTGGTCGGCGGTCGCACGCTGATCGTGGAGCAGGAGGTGATCCTGGACGTCGCGCGGTTCGTGGACCGGATCGCCGGCGGCGGGGTGCACGTCCTCCAGGTGGTCCCCTCGTACCTGGAGGTCGTGCTCTCCTACCTGGAGGAGCACTCCCGCGAACTGCCCGCGCTGCGCTGCGTGTCGGTGACCGGGGAGGCGCTGAAGAAGGAGCTGACCCAGCGCTGGTTCTCGATGACCAGCGGCATCAAGCTGGCCAACGCCTACGGGCTGACCGAGACCTCGGACGACACCAACCACGAGGTGATGGACCGGGTGCCCGAGCGGGAGCGCGTGCCGCTGGGCCCGGCGGTCAACAACGTGCACGTGTACGTGGTGGACGAGCGGCTCAACCCGGTGCCGCTGGGCGCCCCCGGCGAGATCGTGTTCTCCGGGGTCTGCGTGGGCCGGGGCTACGTCAACGACCCGGAGCGGACGAAGGCGGCCTTCCTGGCCGACCCGCACAAGCCGGGGGAGCGACTCTACCGCAGCGGGGACCACGGCCGCTGGCTGCCCGAGGGCAAGCTGGAGTTCCTGGGCCGCCGCGACAGCCAGGTGAAGATCCGCGGCTTCCGCATCGAGATCGGCGAGATCGAGAACAAGCTGCTGCTGGTGCCCGGGGTCCGCGACGGGGCGGTGGTCGTGGCCGAGCGGGCCGACCACAGCAAGCACCTGGTGGCCTTCTACGCGGGCCCGCAGGAGATCCCGGTGGAGCTGCTGCGCACGCGACTGGGCGAGTCCCTGCCGGAGTACATGGTGCCCACGGCCTTCCACCACCGCGAGGCCCTGCCGCTGACGGCCAACAGCAAGGTCGACAAGAAGGCGCTGACCAGGCTGGCCGGTGAGCTGGCCGAGGTCGAGGGCGAGTACCTGGCCCCGAGCACGCCCACCGAGCAGCGGCTGGCCGCGGCCTGGTCCAAGGTGCTTGGCGTGCCCGCCGAGCAGATCGGCCGCGCCGACCACTTCTTCGACCGCGGCGGCACCTCCCTGTCGGCGGTCAAGCTGGCCATCGCGCTGGAGCGGGCCGTCTCGCTCAAGGACATCACCCGCCAGCCGGTGCTGGCCGACCTGGCCGCCCTGCTGGACGGCATCGCCCGCGAACAGGGCGGGCTGCTGCAACAACTGTCCGAATCGGACGGTGCGGCGGGCACGCTGGTGTGCTTCCCCTACGCGGGCGGCAACGCGGTGAACTTCCAGCCGCTGGCCAAGGCCCTGCAGGGCAGCGGTCTTGGCGTGTACGCGGTGGAGCTGCCCGGGCACGACCTGGCCGCCGAGCGCGAGCCCTTCGCGCCGATGAGCCAGGTGGTGGACCAGGTGGTCGGCGAGATCACCCAGCGCGGGCTGCGCGACCTGGTGCTGTGGGGTCACTCCTCGGGCACCGCGTTCGCCCTGCACACCGCCCGCGAGCTGGAGCGGCGCGGGGTCACCGTGCGCGGCGTGCTGCTGGGCGCGCAGCTGCTCGGCGAGGCCGCCCAGCGCCGTGCCACGGTGGCCGAGCTGACCGCCCGCACCGACGCGGAGATCGCCGCCCGGCTCAGCTCCGACAGCGCCTACACCGAGCTCGGTGAGCTGGACAGCCAGCGCGCCGAGCACGTGGGCGCCGCCTACCGGCACGACTGCGTGACGGCGCACCGCTACTTCGCCGAGGCCATCGACACCCCGCCGGCCAGGCTGGCGGCCCCGGTGACCGCCGTGCTCGCCGCCGACGACCCGGCCACCGAGGGCTTCGCCGAGCGGCACGCCGACTGGCGGCTGTTCGCCGACCGCGTGGCGCTGCACGAGCTGCCCGAGGGCGGTCACTACTTCCTGCGCACCCGGCCCGAGGCAGCGGCCGATGCCGTGCTGCGCGCGGCGGAGCTGCTCACGTCCAACAGAAAGGCTCAGTGAGATGTCCACCCAGCTCGATGTGGCGGTGCGGCCCGGCAGCCCGCCGGTGGTGTCGGCCGAAGGCGAGGCCGCGGCCTGGGCCGAGGCACACCGCGAGGCCCTGCACGCCGTTGTCGCCGAGCACGGTTCGGTCCTGGTGCGCGGGCTCGGCCTGCGCGACGCGGACCAGGTCGCTGCCCTCTACCAGCGGCTGACCGGTTCGCTGATGGCCGAGAAGGAGGCGTTCGCCCCGCGCTGGACGTACTCCGAGGGCGTCTACTCCTCCTCGAAGTGGCCGCCGAACCAGCCGATGTGCATGCACCACGAGCTCAGCTACACGCTGGAGTTCCCGCGCCTGATGCTGTTCGCCTGCCTGACCGCGCCCGCCCAGGGCGGGGCGACCGCGGTGGCCGACGCGCCCACCGTGCTCGACGCGCTGCCCGCCGACCTGGTGGCCCGCTTCGAGCAGGAGGGCTGGCTGCTCACCCGCAACTACAACGACGAGATCGGGGTGCCCTACGCCGAGGCGTTCGGCACCGAGGACAAGTCCGTGGTGGAGCAGTACTGCCGGGACAACGCCATCGAGTTCGAGTGGCAGGCCGACGGCGGGCTGCGCACCCGGCAGCGCCGCAGCGCCATCGTGCGCCACCCGGTGACCGGCCAGCGCTGCTGGTTCAACCAGATCGCGTTCCTCAACGAGTGGACGATGGCCCCCGAGGTGCGCGAGTACCTGGTGGACGTCTACGGGGTGGAGGCGCTGCCCTTCAACACCCGTTTCGGCAACGGCGACCCGATCGGCGAGGACGTCGTGCAGCTGCTGAACAAGGTCTACGAGGCCAACACCGCGCGGGAGCCCTGGCAGGCGGGCGACCTGATGCTCGTGGACAACATCCGCACCGCGCACAGCCGGGAGCCCTACGAGGGCGCCCGCGAGGTGCTGGTCGGCATGGGCGACCCGGTGCGGCTCGCCGACTGCTCGCCGACCGTCAACGCCGGGTGACCCCCGCCCCTCCCACCACCACGGAGCACACGATGCCGGACACGCCCACCTTCGCCGTCATTCCCGGCGGCCAGGTCCAGGACACCTTGCGCGGCAAGGAGAAGCTGGTCGTCGACCTGGTCGCCCGCACCTACCAGGTGCACGGTGCCGGTGACTCGGTCAACCCGCCCTCCTACTTCCTGCGCTTCCCCGACCGCCCCAGCTCGCGCATCATCGCGCTGCCCGCCTCCATCGGCGGGGACGTCCAGGTGGACGGGCTGAAGTGGATCTCCAGCTTCCCGGAGAACGTGCAGGCGGGTCTGCCGCGCGCCTCCGCGGTGCTGATCCTCAACGACCCGGCGACCGGCTACCCGTTCGCCTGCCTGGAGAGCTCGATCATCAGCGCCTGCCGCACGGCGGCCTCCGCCGCGCTGGCCGCCGACGTGCTCAGCCGCGACCGGGGCCGTCCCGCCCGCGTGGGCTTCGTCGGCACCGGCCTGATCGCCCGCTACATCCACCAGTTCCTGGCTGGTACCGGCTGGTCCTTCGACCAGTTGGGCGTGTTCGACCTGTCGGCCGACAGCGCGGCGGGCTTCCGCGGCTACCTGGAGTCGGCGGGCACCACCGGTGAGATCACCGTGCACGACAGCGCGGAGTCGTTGATCCGGGGCAGCGACCTGGTCGTGTTCGCCACCGTCTCCGGTGAGCCGCACGTGCACGACCCGGCTTGGTTCGAGCACAACCCGCTGGTGCTGCACGTGTCCCTGCGCGACCTGTCGCCGGAGATCATCCTGGCCTCGACCAACGTGGTCGACGACGTGGAGCACTGCCTGAAGGCCAACACCTCCCCGCACCTGGCCGAGCAGCGGACCGGCAACCGGGACTTCCTGGACGGCACCCTGGCCCAGGTCATGTCCGGCGAGGTGACCGTGCCCGCGGACAGGCCGGTGGTCTTCTCCCCGTTCGGCCTTGGCGTGCTGGACCTGGCCGTGGGCAAGTACGTCTACGACGAGATCACCCGCGACGGTGGGCTGAACGTGGTCGAGGACTTCTTCCACGAACTGCGCCGCTACGGCTGAGGGGGCACGCGTGCCAGTCATCACCGCTCCCCAGGACTTCAACACCGACGACCTGTACGTGGACCTGAAGCCGGTCTTCGAGCGCGCGCTGTACCTCAAGTGCGAGGGCTTCAACTTCGCCGGTTCGATCAAGCTCAAGGCGGCGGCCGAGATGGTCGCCGCCGCCGAGCGCAGCGGTGCGCTGCAACCGGGTTCGGTGCTGGTGGAGTCCTCCTCGGGCAACCTGGGCGTGGCCCTGGCCATGATCGCGGCCAGCAAGGGCTACGGCTTCCTGTGCGTCACCGACTCGCGCTGCAACCTGTCCACCCGGCGGCTGATGGAGGCGCTGGGCAGCCAGGTGCACATCATCAGCGAGCCCGACGCCACCGGCGGCTTCCTGGGCGCCCGCATCGGCTACGTGCAGGCGCTGTGCGCGGCCGATGACCGGTACGTGTGGCTCAACCAGTACCGCAACCCGAACAACTGGCGGGCGCACCACCGCAGGACCGCGCCCGCCATCGCCAGGGCCTTCCCCAAGCTGGACGTGCTGTTCGTCGGGGCGGGCACCACCGGCACCCTGATGGGCTGCGCCCGCTGGTTCCGCGAGTGGCACCGGCCGGTGCGCGTGGTCGCGGTGGACAGCGTGGGCTCGGTGACCTTCGGCGGCCCGCCCGGCCGCCGCATGATCCCCGGCCTGGGCACCAGCGTGCGGCCCGCCCTGCTGGAGGAGTCCTATGTGGACGAGGTCGTGCTGGTGGAGGAGGCGGACACGATCCGCGCCTGCCACCGGCTGGCCCGCCGCGGCTTCCTGTTCGGCGGCTCCACCGGCACGGTGGTCAGCGGGGCCATGTCCTGGCTGGCCGAGCACGGCCACGAGCGGCTCACCTCGGTGGCCATCGCCCCCGACCTGGGCGAGCGCTACCTGGACACGGTCTACCAGAGCAACTGGCTGCACGACCTGTACGGGGAGGACGTGCTCGGTGCCGAGCAGCTGACCACCGGGCGGACCCGGTGATCCGCTCCGAGGGCCTGGTCAAGCGCTTCGGCGCGGCCACCGCCGTGAACGGGGTCGACCTGGAGGTGCCCACCGGCACGGTGCTCGGCCTGCTCGGCCCGAACGGGGCGGGCAAGACCACCACGGTGCGCATGCTCACCACGCTGGTCCGCCCCGACGGCGGGCGGGCCAGCGTGCACGGGTTCGACGTGGTGCGCGAGCCGCACCAGGTGCGCAGCCTGATCGGGCTCACCGGCCAGTACGCCACCGTGGACGAGGGCATCTCCGGCCGGGAGAACCTGTACCTGATCGGCCGGCTGCTCGACCTGTCCCGCAAGGGCGCCCGGCAGCGCGCCGAGCAGCTGCTGGAGCGGTTCGACCTGGTCGCCGCCGGTGGGCGCCAGGTGCGAACCTATTCCGGCGGCATGCGGCGGCGGCTGGACCTGGCCGCCAGCCTGGTGGGCGAGCCCGCGGTGCTGTTCCTGGACGAGCCGACCACCGGGCTGGACCCGCGCAGCCGCAACGGCCTGTGGGACGAGGTGCGCGCGCTGGTGGCCAACGGGGCCACCGTGCTGCTCACCACGCAGTACATGGAGGAGGCCGAGGCGCTGGCCGACCGCGTGGTGGTGATCGACGGCGGCCGGGTGGTCGCCGCCGGTTTCACGGAGGAGCTGCGCGCCAGGGTCGGCGGCCAGGTGCTGCACGTGCGGCCCGCCCGGGTGCACGACGTGCCCTCGGTGGCGCGGGTGCTGGCCTACGCGGGGCTGGGCGTTGCCGCGGTCGATGCCGGGGACGAGCTGGTGCGCCTGCCCGTGTCCGGACCGGACGCGCTGACCACCGCGGTCAGTGCGCTGGGCCGCTCGGGGCTGTCCATCGCCTCGGTGGACACCAGGGTGCCCAGCCTGGACGAGGTGTTCCTGACCCTCACCGGAACCGAGCGGAGTGGATCATGACCACGGTGGTGCAGGCCCCAGTGGGCCCGGTGCGGGCCCGGATCGGCCCGCGTGCGGTGCTGCGGCACTCGCTGGCCATCACCCGGCGCAACCTGGTGCAGGTCCGCAACGACCCCGGCCAGCTGCTGGACGCCACGCTGATGCCGATGATCTTCACCTTGATCTTCGTCTACGTGTTCGGCGGGGCGATCGCCACCGACCAGCACTCCTACCTGCAGTACCTGATGCCCGGCATCATGGTGCAGACCCTGGCATTCGCCTCGCGGGCCACCGGCATCGGGCTGAGCACCGACTTCGGCAACGGCCTGATGGACCGGTTCCGCGCGCTGCCCATCGCGCGCTCGGCCGTGCTCACCGGTCGGGTGCTGGCCGACCTGTGCCGCCTGCTGCTTGGCCAGCTGGTGATGCTGGTCTTCGCGCTGGTCATCGGCTTCCGGGTGCAGACCGGCCCGTTGGAGGTGCTCGGCGCCCTGCTGGTGCTGGTGCTCTACGGGTTCGCGCTGTGCTGGGTCTCGGCCTTCATCGGGCTGGTGGTGCGCAGCCCGCAGACCGTGCAGACCGTGGGCTTCCTGTGGACCATCCCGTTGCAGTTCGGCAGCTCGATGTTCGTGCCCACCGCCACCATGCCCGGCTGGCTGCGCGCGTTCTCCTCGGTCAACCCCACCACGCTGGTCACCGATACCTGTCGCGCCCTGTTGAACGGCGGGCCGGTTGTGACCAATCTCGCGGGTGCGCTGGGCTGGTCACTCGGCTTGGTGCTCGTGTTCGTCCCGCTCTCGGTCTGGCACTACAGGCGCCGCACGTGAAGTGAATTCCGTGTTCGGGCGTGTCGCATATCTCCCGGTCATTTCGTCTCGTTATCGAAATCCTTTTCACAGGCTGTGACCTCGCCGCTAGCAGGGGCTCCCAGGCCCGTCAACCCAGGTGCAGCAACATGCACGAGGTATCTCAGTCACAGCAGGTGTGTGGCGGCGAACGTTCGGTGACGTTTCCTGTGTATTAACAGGGGGGCCGGGCGTGACCATTGTGAGTCGTGGTTGACTTCGTTCACCGGTGGAACCGTCACGACGAGTGGGGACTCGAAGGGGAAACCGGAACGAGGCGTTTACCGATTCATTCCGTGGACCGGCTGGGGGGTCGATGGACTTGTTGTACTTCCGTGTGCTCGGACCGCTTGAGGTCCGGTTGGGCGAGCGTCGTGTCTCGGTGGGGGGACCACGGCAGCGCGCGATCCTGGCCATGCTGGCGCTGGCACCGGGACGGGTCGTCCCGGTGGACGCGCTGGTGGAGGCCGTGTGGCAGGGCCGCCCGCCCGCCACCGCGCGAACCCAGGTGGCGATCTGCGTCGCCGGGCTGCGCAAGACCTTCAAGGAGCACGGCGTGGACGAGGAGGTGATCAGCACCTCCCCGCCCGGCTACCTGCTGCGCGCCGAGGGGCACCGGGTGGACGCGGTGGAGTTCGCCGAGGCCGTGGAGAGTGCGACGACCGCCGCCGCGGCCGGTGAGGTGGCCGAGGCCGCCTGGCGGCTGGACACCGCGCTGAAACTGTGGCGCGGGGCCGCGCTGGCGGGCATCTCCGGCCACGCCGTGGAGATCGAGGCGGCCCGGCTGGAGGAACAGCGGCTGACCGCCTACGAGCAGCAGGCCGCCCTGCGCCTGGAACTGGGCCAGCACCGCGACCTGGTCGGCGAGCTGAGCACCCTCGTGCGCGAGCACCCGCTGCGCGAGCAGGCCAGGGCCCAGCTGATGCTGGCCCAGTACCGGTCCGGGCTGCGGGCCGAGGCGCTGTCCACCTTCCTGGAGGGCAGACGGCTGTCCATCGAGGAGTTCGGCCTGGAACTGGGCCCGGTGCTGCGCGAGATGCACGCCGCGATCCTGCGGGACGACCCCGCGCTCACCAGGCAGCCGCGGGCCAGGGCCGTGGTGCCCGCGCAACTGCCCGGCGAGGTGTACGGCTTCACCGGGCGTGAGCCCGAGGTGCGCGCGCTGGACCGGCTGCTCGACGCGGCGCCGGGCACGCCCACCACGGCACTGATCACCGGGGGCACCGGCCTTGGCAAGACCGGGCTCGCCGTGCACTGGGCGCGGCGGGCGGCCGGGCACTACCCCGACGGGCAGCTGTTCGCGGACCTGGACAGCCCGGTGGCCGAGGTGCTCAGCGGCTTCCTGCGCGCACTGGGCGTGCCCGAGGACCGCGTGCCCGCCGAGACCGCGGAGCGCTCCGCCCTGCTGCGCAGCACGCTCAAGGGTCGCAAGGTGTTGCTGGTACTGGACAACGCGAGCTCCTTCGAGCAGATCAGCCCGCTGCTGCCGGGAAGTTCGGGCTGCTGCGTGCTGGTCACCAGCCGCGTCCAGCTCTACGGGCTGCTCGGCCAGCACCACGCACTGCACCTGCGACTGGACCGGCTGGCCGAACCCGACGCGGTCCGCCTGCTCGGCGCCGTGGCCGGTCCGGCCCGCGTGGCCGCCGACCCCGGGCACGCCCGCAGGCTCGCCCGCCTGTGCGACCGCACCCCGCTGGCCCTGCGCATCGCGGGCGCCCGGCTGGCCGCCAAGCCGCACTGGACCGTGCGGCACCTGGCGGACCGGCTCACCGAGGACAGCCGCCGACTGGACGAGCTGAGCACCGGCGAGTTGGACCTGCGCGCGGGTTTCGCCGCGAGCTGCCGTGCCCTGACCGAGGCGGAATCGGTGCTGCTGCGCCGGTTGAGCCTGCTCGCGGTGCCCGACGTGTCCGCATGGGTGGGCGCCGCGCTGCTGGACACCGGCCTGACCCGTGCCGAGAAGCTGATGGAGCGGTTGGTGGACCGCCAGCTGTTGCAGGTCGTCGGCACCTACGCGCGCGGCGGGGTCCGGTACCGGGTTCCCGAGCTGCTTCGCTTGTACGCCAAGGAGTTGTGCGAGCGCCACGACTCCGAGGCCGAACGCGAGGCGGCCTGCGCGCGGGCCTACTCCGGCTGGCTGGCCCTGGCGCTGGCCGCGCTGCACCGGGAGCGGCTGCCCGAGGTCGGCTGGTCCCCGGAGCCCGAGCAGCTCGCCGAGCTGGTGCGCGACCCGCAGCTGTGGTTCGAGCTGGAGCGGGTGCCGATCTTCTCGGTGATCCACCAGGCGGAGCTGGCCGGGCTGGCCCCGATCGCCGAGGCGCTGGCGGCGGTGGCCCTGCCCCAGTTCGTGGGCGACGTACCGGAGCAGCCAGCCCCGGCACGCGATCGCCGCACAGGGTTGATCACCACGGGCGCACGATGACCGCCGTCAACGAGTTCGCGGGCAGGGTGCGGGTCGTGGCCACCGGCCCCGGCTCGCGCCTGCTCAGCACCGAGCTGGCCGCGGTGCTGAGCACGGTGGCGCCGGGCAGCAGGCGGGGCAGGTCCAGCCGGACCTGGTGCGCCGCGGTCTGATCCTTGTTGATCAGCACCACGGCGATGCTGCCGTCGGGTCGGCGCACCGCGTGCGCGTCCACGCCGGTGCTGCTGGAACTGGTCGCCAGCAGGTCGCTGCACGGCTGTGCGGCCTCGGTGAGCAACTGCATGCCGTAGTACGGGGCGAAAGGCTTGCTGCTGCTGGAAAGCAGGCCCAGGTCCGCGGTGTCGCTGCCACCGTTGTGCAGGGCCCACCAGTTCACCGACTCCACCCCGCTCTCGAACTGGGTGAGCACGTCATCGGCCAGGTACAGCGCGTTCTGCTCGCTGATCTGCGCCGCGGCGGGCCAGGTCGCGGAGTTCGTCTCGCCCACGACGATCTTCGTGGCCCTGCCCGCGGTCTGGTCCACCAGCCCGCGCAGGGTGCTGATCACCGGCTTGATCAGGCCGATGCCCGCGAAGAAGTCGCTCTGCTGGCCGAACGGGTAGGAGTGCACGTCGACGAAGTCCGCGGCCGAGCCGACCGTGGACAGCACGGTCTTGTCCCAGTCCCACAGCGCGGTGCCCTCTCGCGCGGGGATGACCTCCACACCGATCCGGATCGTGGGGTCCACCGCCTTCATCGCCCTGGCGTAGTCCAGCACCGCCCGCCCGTAGGCCGCGGGCGACTTGTCGGCGTGCGCGTCGGGTTCGACGTTGAACGGGTAGGTGTTCTGGATCCCGCCGTTGAGGTAGACCTCCTCGCCGACGATCCAGTCCCGCACTCCGTAGTGCTGGGTCCGGTTGGCGTAGCGCACCCAGTCGGCGGCCTCCTGGGCCGTGCCCGTGCCGTAGTTGACGTGCACGCTCGTGGTCGCACCGGAACGGCGGGCCACCTGCTCGAACTGGTCGAAACTGAAGTGCGACCCCAGCCCGGTGTAGTCCAGGCCGTGCGCCTTGTGCTCCTCGGCGAGCGGGTCGGGGGAGAGCGTGCCGTCCCTCCAGTGGAACAGGTCGCTCACCCCGCCCCCGTTGAACTCCAGGTTGCGGATGCCCGCCCGCCGGATCAGCCCCGGCACCTGGGGGTCCAGCAGGTGGTCGTTCCACAGCGGGGTGTTCGCCCCGATCGAGCCGATGTGGCCGGTCTTCTGGTCGGCGTGCACGGTGACGAGGTCGGGGCCGGCGGTGTCGGCCCGGGCCACACCCGCCAGCGCGCAGGACAGCACGAGGACCGTGCCGGTGACTGTGCTCATTCGCATGGCGCCCAGCCTGGTGCTGGTCCCGGGTGCGGCCGTGTGCCGTTCCGCCGAAGTCGCTCACGACGAATGTCATGGTGCCGGCCACCAACCCCGCGAGTCCCGCTCTGGGGAGCGCGAGTCCCGCCTGGGGGAGCGCGAGTCCCGCGCTGGGGAATGTGAGTCCCGCTCAGCGGATCGACTTGGGCCCGAGGACGTGCGCCCCCAACGCGGTGACCCTGGCTCGCAGTCCGCGATCGGCCGTGACCACGTAGGTCCGTCGCGGCGCGTGCTCCCGGACCAGGTCCACGATGCGGTCGTCACCTTCCCCCGGCGCGGCGATGACCCGCACCGTGGGCGAGCCCGCGACCCGGCTTGCCTTGCCCTCCACCACAAGCACCACCTCGACCGGCGCCCCCGTCTCGGGCAGCCCGCGCTCGGACAGGTCGGCGATGCGGTCGCGCAACCGCTCCGTCGCGGCGGCACGGTCCCGCCACCAGCCGTCGGGCACGGACCCGACCACGTTGGCCGCGTCGATCACCAGCAAGGGGTCCACGCCTGGCAGGGTAGCCCGACCGGGGAACGGGTTCACCGGTCACCGAAGGCGGGCCGGTTTGCTTGTCTCGTCCTGATTGTGATTCGCGTGGTGAAGTAATTGTTCCTCAGGTTTCGCGCGCCCTAGTTGACCGATGTTGCGATGTCAAGCGTTCGCATGGAACTACGTTCCGTCACTGGAGCGGTGTGGGGTGTCCCCCGAATGCCGTTCAACCCCGGGTTGACTCGCCTGAAGCACGTACGTAGCATCCAATTGCGAAATGTGGAACCATTTCCGCTGGGGGGTTGTGGTGACTGTTGATCAATGCAGCGCGCTCACAGGTCGTGTGGGTGGTGCTGAGTACTTCCGATTTCGCGAACATCATCATTTTCGGCCGGAGTCGATCATCGATGTGTTGCGTGGCCGGGTGGCCGGTGTGGTGTTCCGCGGCGTTGTTCCCGCGCGGACCTGCGCACTGCTGGCCGAGAGGTTCTGGGCGAGTCCGGCGCGCAGGGCGCGCGGCACGGACGCACCGGGCTACTACCTGGGGGCGTACCACTACCACAAGACCACCGAGGACTACCTCGCGGAGACCGCCGAGTTCCGCGGCGCGCTCGACGCCGTGCTCGACATGCCCGACGACCCGCTGACCAGGCTGAACCAGGGGTTGTCCGAGGCGCTGGCCGCCGAGGGGGTCCAGTTCAGGCTCGCCAGCCACGGGGGGCGCGAGGCGAGCCGGGCGATCATGCGGTCCTGGCACGGGCAGAGCGAGTACGCGCTGGCCCCGCACGAGGACCTGGGGCAGTGCACCGAACCCAAGCAGGCGGACTTCGAGATCCAGCGCGCCGCCGAGCACCAGATCGTGGCGCTGAACATGTGCCTGGACAACGGTGCTGGTGGCAGGCTCGCGGTGTGGAACATCCGGCCCGACGAGGCCAGCAGGCACCGGCTCGGGCTGCACTACACCGGCTCGCCCTACCCCCTGGACTCGCTGGCGGGGATCGAGGTGGCCTGGCTGGAGGTCCACCCCGGTGACGTGTACCTGTTCAACGGGGCGCACGTGCACGCCGTCGAACCGGAAACCAGTGTCGAAACCCGCAGAATCACTCTTTCCGGAATCCTCGGGTTCATTGACGAAAACACCGTGGTTTCCTGGACCTGATTGATTCTCGCTGTCGGCGTGGCCGTACTTGTCGCATGGACGGGATCGCGCGCGATCCCGGCTGCGTCGCTGACGCGCGCGCGTGCTGAACGCTACCCGTGAAATCGGCGCCCGTGTGCGCCCGGAATCACCGGTGCGGTAGTTCGGCGCGCCCGGAACACGATGCTCCGCTCGCCGCGGACACGATCTGTCGAGGTATCACCGATGACGCTGACCTCAAAACCGTTCACGCTGTCAATCGTTGTCAACAACTACTATCGCTGCATCGACCACGGCGATGTGCCCGCCGCCCTGTCCTGTTTCGCCGCGAACGCGGTGTACCGGCGGCCGGGCTACGAGGCCCTCACCGGCCTGGCCTCGATCGAGCAGTACTACCACCGCACCCGGATCATCGGCGCCGGGCGGCACACCATCGAATCGCTGATCGAGGGCGAGGACGAGGTGGCCGTGCGCGGCAGCCTCGTCGGGCGCTCCCGCGAGGGCCTGCCGCTGGACGTGCGGTTCGCGGACTTCTGGCGCTTCCGCGAACTGCTCGTGGTCGAGCGCAACACCTACTTCGACGCCGCCGCGGTCTGAGCACCGAGCCGACCCGTACCGAGGAGCCCACGATGACACTGCCCGCCGTTGGCAAGCAGTTGGAGACCGTCGCACCCGGTGGGCGGGGACCGGTGCTGTTGAGAGGACCGGGCCGCGGCGCCGAGTCCTTCGCCTGGCTGCGGGACAACCGCCAGGCCCTCGACGAACTGGTGAGCAGCCACGGCGGCGTGCTGCTGCGCGACTTCGGGTTCAGCTCCGTGTCGGACTTCAACAAGGCCGTGCAGCTGATCAGCCCCCAGCTGCTGGACTACGTCAACCGCTCCACCCCGCGCACCAAGCTGGGCGGCAAGCTCTACACCGCCACCGAGTACCCGGCGGACAAGAGCATCCCGATGCACAACGAGAGCTCCTACGCCGACGTGTGGCCGAGCAAGATCTTCTTCTACAGCGCCGTGGTCGCCGAGACCGGTGGTCACACCCCGGTCGCCGACAGCAGGCTGGTGTACCGGCGGATCGATCCCGAGGTGCGGCAGGCCTTCGAGCGCCTGGGCGTGCTCTACGTGCGCAACTACACCGCGGGCGTCGACCTGAGCTGGCAGGAGGTCTTCCAGACCGACCAGCGCGCGGCCGTGGAGCAGTTCTGCGCCGAGCACGGCATCCAGGCGAGCTGGGGCGGCGGAAGGCCGGAACTGACCACGCGGCAACGCTGTCAGGCCACGCTCGTGCACCCGTCCACATCGGACACGGTGTGGTTCAACCAGGCGCACCTGTTCCACCTGTCGGCGCTCGCGGTCGACGAGCAGCGCTCGCTGACCGACGAACTGGGGGTGGACAACGTGCCGCGCAATGCGTTCTATGGGGACGGGACCGCCATCGAGCTCGACGTGCTCGAGCACATCCGTTCCGCCTACGAGCAGGAGAAGGTCGTGTTCCCCTGGGAGCGCGGCGACATCATGCTGCTCGACAACCTCCTGTTCGCCCACGGCCGCACCCCGTTCACGGGGGCCCGCAAGGTCGTCGTGGCGATGGGATGACCTCGTCCACCGCACCCGTCTGCTCCTACTGAGGGGAACGCTCCATGACCAGCACCGGCCAGGTCGGCTCGCAGCAGCCCGTTGTGAACTCCTACAACGGGTGGGACCCGCTCGAGGAGGTCATCGTCGGCAACGCCTACGGCGCGGCCAAGGCGGGGTTCGAGCCGGCGTTCAACCCCTACCTGCGGGATCCGAGCGCGCGCACCCGCGAGGGCTACCCGCGCGCGGAGAAGGACATCGAGGCGGCGCAGGCGCAGCTGGACAACTTCGCGAAGGTCATGCGGGACCGGGGCATCACCGTGCACCGCCCGACCCGCACGGACTACTGGACCCCGGTCAAGACCCCGGACTTCGAGGTGAAGGGGCAGAACGCCAGCGCCTGCCCGCGCGACGTGCTGCTGGTGGTCGGTGACCAGATCATCGAGGCCACGATGGGCCAGCGGGTCCGGTTCTTCGAGTACCTGGCCTACCGCGAGCTGGTGAAGGACTACTTCAACCGTGGCGCGCGCTGGGTGGCCGCGCCCAAGCCCTCGATGTCCGATGCCATGTACACCAAGGACTACTCCACCATCGAGTTGCCCTTCGACGCCGACACCCACCCGGCGCTGACCGAGTTCGAGCCCTGCTTCGACGCGGCCAGCTTCTCCCGCATCGGCAGGGACATCTTCTACCAGCCCGACATCGTCACCAACGACTTCGGCGCCCGCTGGCTGGCCAGGCAGCTCGGTCCGGAGTTCCGCATCCACCGCGCCCGGTTCAAGGACCCGCACCCGCAGCACATCGACGCCACGATGGTGCCGCTGCGGCCCGGTCTGGTGATGATGAACCCGGAGCGCCCCGCCGTGGACGACACCGTGCGGCTGTTCAAGGACAACGGCTGGGAGATCGTGGACGCGGTGCCCTCGGTCACCGACACGATCCCGCGCCCCGACGAGGTCAGCAACTGGATCTCGATGAACATGTTCAACCTGGACGAGCAGACCATCATCTGCGAGGAGCAGGAAGAACCGATGATCAAGCTGCTGGAGACCCTCGGCTTCTCCGTGATCGCGCTGCCCTTCCGGGACGTCTACTCCTTCGGTGGCAGCTTCCACTGCTGCACCCTCGACGTCCGCCGCCGCGGCGGCCTGCGGTCCTACTTCCCCAAGCTGGACGGCTGAGTCCGACCCGATCCGCTGTGCCGAGTCCCCACGTCCCTGGGTGACGCCAGTCCCCGAACCAGGAAGGTCCGCAGATGTCGCTCACCCCGCAGGACCAGGCCGACCTCGAGGCGTGGAACCGCACGCAGGTGCAGCACCCCGTGCACAAGACGGTCCACCAGCTCATCGCCGAGCAGGCGCGGGAGCGGCCCGAGGCCATCGCGATCACCTGTGGTGGCAGGGAGTTGACCTACCGGGAGCTGGACGAGCGCAGTGACCGGCTCGCCGCGCTGCTGCGCCAGCGGTACCGGGTCGGACCGGACGCACTGGTCGCGCTGGTGCAGGACCGCGGCGAGCACGTGCTGATCAGCATGGTCGCGGTGCTCAAGGCGGGCGGGGCCTACGTGCCGATCGACCCCGGCACCCCGGACGAGCGGCTGGGCTTCGTGCTCGGCGACACCGGGGCGGCGGTGGCCCTGACGGGCCGGGAGCACGCCGGGCGGGTGACTCGTCTGTCCACAATGGACGTGTTCGCGGTGGACGGCCCGGAGGTGGAGCTGGTGCTGGCCGACCAGCCCGCCACCGGGCCGGACTCGCCGTGCGCGGCGGAGAACCTGGCCTACGTCATCTACACCTCGGGCACGACCGGGCGGCCCAAGGGCGTGATGATCGAGCACCGCACCGCGGTGAACTACATCTGCAACGTGGCGAACCGGATCGGACTGTCCACTGAGGACATCTGCGACTACTCGACGAACCTCAGCTTCGACCTCACCGTGACCACGACCCTGGCCTGCCTCGCGCTGGGCGGCCGGGTCGCGGTCTACCAGGGGCCGGTGCAGGACCTGGACGCCTACCGGGCGCACCTGGTCGAGGCCGGGGTCACCTTCGCCAAGCTCACCCCCGGCTACTTCGGGCTGCTGGCCGACTCGGTGCACCAGACCGAGCTGCGCCGGGTGGTCCTCGGTGGCGAGAAGATGGGCCGCGGGGTGCTGCGCAGGATCAGGAAGCGGCCGGAGCAGGCGTTGGTGGTGCTCGACGAGTACGGGCCGACCGAGGCCACCGTGGGGACCTGCCTGAGCGTGGTGTACCCCTCCTCCGGCGCGGAGCCCAACATCGGCCGCCTGTACGGCAACGTCACCGGCTACGTGGTCGACGAGCAGGGCGCGCTGCTGCCCGTTGGCGCGGTCGGCGAGCTGTGCATCGGCGGCGCGGGGCTGGCCAGGGGCTACCTCAACCTGCCCGAGCTGACGGGGCAGCGGTTCACCGACAACCCGTTCCGCACCGAGCAGGAGCGGCTGGCTGGCGGCAACGAGCGGATCTACCACACCGGGGACCTCGTGCGCTGGCTGCCCGGCGGCGAGCTGGAGTACCTCGGGCGCAACGACGACCAGGTCAAGATCCGCGGCTACCGGGTGGAACTGAGCGAGGTCGGCGAGGCCGTCGAGCAGCACGGCGACGTGGAGCAGGCGGTGGTGCTCGCGCTGACCGAGGGCGCCGAGAAGCAGGTCAAGAGCCTGGTCGCCTACGTGGTGGCCGGGGAGTTCGGCTGTTCGGACGCCGAACTCGACGAGTTCCTGGCCCAGTCGCTGCCCGAGTACATGGTGCCCAGCGCCTACGTGTTCCTCGACGCCCTGCCGCTGACCGCCAACGGCAAGGTCGACCGGGCCGCGCTGCCCAAGCCGCGGCTGAACCCGATCGACAGCTACGTGGCGCCGCGCACGGGGCTGGAGAACACCGTGCACGAGGTGTGGTCGGAACTGCTCAACACCGGTGACCGCAAGTTCGGTGTCACCGACGACTTCTTCAAGCTGGGCGGCGACAGCATCGTGGCCATCCAGCTGCTGAGCAGGCTGCGGCAGCGGCTGGGCGTGCACATCCCGGTCGACGAGGTGCTCAACCGCAACACGATCGAGAAGCAGTGCGACTTCCTGGCGACCCGCCAGCCGGGCGGCGGGCACGGGGACGGACCGGTCCGCACCGAGACGGGCGCATTGACCGGCCCCGCACCACTGTTGCCGATCCAGCAGTGGTTCTTCGACAACGACTTCGCCCGCCCCGACCACTGGAACCAGGCCTTCCTGGTCGCCACGCCGGAACTGGACCTCGACCGCCTGCGGGCCGCCGTGCGGGCACTGGGCGAGCACCACGCGGGGTTCCGGCTCAGGTACCGGCGTGCCGAGCAGTACTACGCCGGGGACTTCACGCCCACCGAGCTGGTGGTCGGCACCAGCGAGGACCTCACCGAGCTGCTGACGGCTTGGCAGGGCGACTTCGACCTGGCCGAGGGCCCGGTGTACCGGGTGGGCTACGTGAGCGGTTTCGCCGACGGCACCGCCCGCGTCCTGATCGCCTGTCACCACCTGGTGGTGGACGCGGTCAGCTGGCGCATCCTCGCCGAGGACCTGCGCGCGTTCTACCACGGGGAGCAGCCCGCGGCGCAGGCCAGCAGCTACCGGCAGTGGGCGCGGGCGGTGGCCGAGTACCCCCGGCACAACCCCGCCGAGCAGGACTACTGGGCCGGGGTGGACGAGGAGTTCGCGCGTGGGGGTGATGCGGCGCTGCGGGCGTTGGTGCACAGCGAGGACACCAGGACCGTGGCCGGGTTCGAGCTGGACCGCGAGACCACCGGCAAGCTGATCAGCGGCAGCAACCACGCCCACCACACGCAGATCAACGACATCCTGCTGACCGCCTTCGCGCACGCGCTGGCCGAGGTGACCGGACAGCGGGTCAACCACGTCATCCTGGAGGGGCACGGCCGGGAGGAGATCGACCCCGGGCTGGACGTGTCCCGCACGGTCGGCTGGTTCACCACCATGTTCCCGGTCCGCCTCGAAGCGCGGCCCGACCCGCAGGACAGCCTGCGGACGATCAAGGAGACCCTGCGGGCCGTCCCGGCCAAGGGCATCGGCTACGGGCCCTGCCGCGGCTACGACAGCTCCCGGCTGCCGCGGATCAACTTCAACTACCTGGGCCAGTTCGGCGCGGACGACCCGGCCGACGCGCGGGCCTGGCGGATCACCAGGGAACCCGCCGGCCAGGCCGTGCACCCGGACAACCGGGACGGCAACATCATGACCATCAACGGCATGGTGCTCGACGGCAGGCTGAGCTTCACCATCGTCAACAAGCTCGGCACCGAGACCGGGCAGCTGGTCGCCGACCGGTTCCGGCAGGCGCTGGTCGCACTGGTCGAGGACCTGGCCGCGGCCGACCGCGGGTACCTCACACCGTCCGATGTGGACCACGTGGTCTCGGCGGAGTACCTGGACGAGATCCAGCGCGAGCGCGAGGTGGAGGGTGTCCACCTGGCCAACAGCCTGCAACAGGGCTTCATCTACCAGGCGGTGACCCAGGGGCGGTTCGACGACGCCTACACGGTGCAGACCACCTGGAGCTACCACGTCGGCATGGACGTGGCCGCCCTGCACGAGGCCTGGCGGTGCGCGCAGCGCCGGTTCGCCAGCCTGCGGCTGCGCTTCGGCTGGCAGGAGGACCTGGTCCAGATCATCGACGTGCGGGGCAGCCTGGACTGGACCCTGCTCGACCACAGCGCGCAGTCCCCGGCCGAGCAGGAGGCCTCGCTGCGCGCACTGCTCGACGCCGACCGCGCCAAGCCCTACGACCTCGCCGCGGGCTCGCTGTTCCGGGTGTACCTGGTCAAGCGGCACGACCAGCACCTGACCTGCCTGTTCAGCAGCCACCACGCGATCCTGGACGGCTGGAGCAACACGGTCCTGTTCAACTACGTGCACGAGGCGTACCAGGACCTGGTCGAGGGCAGGCCGGTGGACTCCTCGCCCGACTACGGCTACGCGGCGGGCCAGCGGTACCTGCAACGCCACCGCGGCGAGCACGCCGGGTTCTGGCGCGACTACCTGGCCGGGCACGAGCAGCGCATGGACCTGCAGGGGCTGCTGACCCCGCAGGCGCGCGCCCAGGGCGTGCAGGTGGAGCAGACCCGGTACACGCGGCGCATGCGGGAGATCAGCTTCCAGGTGGCCGAGGAGCGGCACGGCGCGCTCAAGCGGCTCACCCAGGAGTCGGGCACCACCGCCAACGCGCTGTTCCTGCACCTGTGGCACCAGGTGCTGCGCGCCTACGGCGGCAGCACGCAGACGATCTCCGGCCTGGTGCTGTCCGGGCGCGGCATCCCGGTCAACGACATCGAGAACTCGGTCGGCCTGTTCATCAACACGCTGCCGCTGGTGGTCGACCACACCGAGCCCGCCGAGACGGTGCTGGCCGACATCAGGGCGATCCAGCGGCAGATCAACGAGTTCAACGCGCACAGCGCCGCGGAGCTGGCCGGGCTGCACGAGGGCAGCGGGCGGTTGTTCGACACGCTGTTCATCTACGAGAACTGGCCCAAGCTGGCGCAGGACGGCTGGCAGGCCCGGCTGCGGACGAGCTTCGACGGGGAGTACGAGAAGCTGGACTACCCGCTCGCGGCGATCGTGTCGGAGACCCCGGCGGCGATCGACTTCCGGCTCAGCTACGCCGAGGAGCTGTTCGACCGCACCTACGTGGAGCAGATGCTCGCCGTGCAGCGGCACCTGCTCGACCAGGTGCTGGCCGAGGCCGAGCGCCCGACCGCGGACCTGGCGCTGCTGGACGCCGACGGCCTGGCGCGGGTCGAGGCCGCGCTCGCCCCGCCCGCGGCCGAACCGGCCACCGAGCTGTCCTTCCCCGAGCGGTTCCTCGCCCAGGCCACGCTTACCCCCGAGCGCGTCGCCGTGACCTGCGGTGAGCAGGCCCTGACCTACCTGGAACTGGAGCGGCGCGCCGAGCGCCTGGCCGGTCTGCTGCTGGCCGAGCACGGCGTGCGGCGGGGCGAGTTGGTCGTGCTGTGCATGGACAAGGGGCTCGACCTGATCGTGTCGATGCTCGCGGTGATGAAGGCGGGCGCCGCCTACGTGCCGCTGGACCCGAGCTACCCGGCCGACCGGATCGCGCACGTGCTCGCCGACACCGGGACCCGGGTCGTGCTCACCACCGGCGCGCACCTGGGCCGGTTCCCGGTCGCCGTGGACGTGACCGCTCTCGGTGCGGTCGCGGACCGTGCGATCGACCGCGAGCCGGTCAGCGGCTCCGACCTGGCGTACGTGCTCTACACCTCGGGCACCACCGGTCTGCCCAAGGGCGTGATGGTGGAGCACGGGTCGTTCTGCGCGCTGCTGGACGCGGTGCGGCAGCGGCACTTCGCCGAACACGACCAGGTCAGCACCTGCGCGCTGACCAACCACGTGTTCGACATCTTCGGCCTGGAGTACGGGCTGCCGCTGATCACCGGCGGGCGGGTGGACCTGGCCACCGACCTGCCCGAGATCCTGGACTGCCGGGACCTGGACTTCGTGCAGGTCACGCCGAGCGTCTGCGATGTGCTGCTGGAGCGGCTGACCGGTACCGAGTCGACCCTGCTGCTGGTCGGCGGCGAGCGGTTGAGCCGGGAACTGCTCGACCGGGCGCTGGCCCGCGGCCTGGACGTGGTCAACGTCTACGGGCCCACCGAGACGACGATCTGGTCCACCTCCAGGCTTTACCGGCACCGCGAGGCCGACACCGGCCAGGGCGTGGGCCTCGGCCTGCCGCTGGCGGGGGAGACCGCGCACGTGCTGGACGCGCACCTGCGCGCCGTGCCGGTGGGGGCGGTCGGTGAGCTGCTGATCGGCGGCGTGGGTCTGGCGCGCGGCTACCTCAACCAGCCGGAGCTGACCGCCGAGCGGTTCGTGCGGCGCGGCGCGCAGCGGCTCTACCGCACCGGCGACCTGGTTCGCCTGCGGGCCGACGGGGAGCTGGAGTACCTGGGCCGCAACGACTTCCAGGTCAAGATCCGCGGGCACCGGATCGAACTGGGCGAGGTGGAGGCCGCGCTGTCCCGCTGCGCGGGCGTGCGGCAGTGCGCGGTCGTGGCCAAGGGCCTCGGGCAGCCGGTGCTGGTCGGCTACTACGTGGCGGATCAGCACCTGGACCCGGCCGAGCTGGACCGGCAGCTGCGCCAGACCCTGCCCGGCCACATGGTGCCCGCCAGCTACGTGGCGCTGGACGAGCTCCCGCTGACCATCAGCGGCAAGCTGGACCGCAAGGCGCTGCCCGACCCGGCGCTGCCCGGTTCGCGCGCGGCGGCCCCGCCCCGTGGCGAGCTGGACGAGCGGCTGTGCGTGATCGTGGCGCGGCTGCTGGGCCGCGGCGTGGACGAGATCGGCATCGACGACGACTTCTTCCAGCTGGGCGGCAACAGCATCCTGTCGATCAAGCTGGTCGCGGCGGTGAACCGCGAGCTGAGCCTGCCGGTGACCGTCGAGTACCTGCTGCGGCACAGGACCGTGCGCGAGTTCGTGGACGAGCTGGGCGGCCGGGGCGGCGACCGGGCGATCACCCCGGCCCGCGCCGAACGCCCCGAGGACCAGGTGCTGTCCTTCGCCCAGGAGCGGCTGTGGTTCATCGAGAAGTTCGAGGGCGGCACGAACGCCTACAACCTGCCGCTGGTCTTCGCCGTCGACGACCGGGTGGACACCGCGGTCCTGGCCGAGGGCGTGGCCGATCTGGTGCGGCGGCACGAGATCCTGCGCACGCTCATCCGTGAGGGCGAGGACGGCAGCGGCTACCAGGTCGTGCTGGACCTGGACCAGGTCGACCTCGCGCTGGACCCGGTGCACGTCCCCGACCGCGCCGCCATGCACGAGCACATGCGCGAGCAGTCCCAGGGCGTGTTCGACCTGGCCACGCAGGCCCCGTTGCGGGTGCACCTCTACCAGTTGGCGGGCAGCGGCGAGCGGTACCTGTCCTTCGTGATCCACCACGTGGCCTTCGACGGCTGGTCCACCGACGTGGTGCTGGCGGACCTGACCTCGTTCTGCACCCGCACCGAGCGGACGGCCCCCGAACCGGCCGTGCCGCCGTTGCAGTACCGGGACTTCGCCGCCTGGCAGCGTGATCACCTCACCGGGCAGCGCACCGAGGAGCTGCTGCGGTTCTGGCGGGACAAGCTCGCCGAGTTCGCCACCCTGGAGCTGGTCACCGACCACCCCCGGCCGGACAGCACCGACTACCGCGGCGCCAACCTGCACCTGGAGCTGGACGCCGAGGTGTCCGGCGCGCTGCGCGAGTTGGCCAAGCGCTTGCGGGTCAGCCTGTTCAGCCTGCTGCTCAGCGGTTACTACCTGACCCTGCGTTGCTTCGCCAACCAGGACGACGTGGTCGTCGGCGTGCCCTTCGCCAACCGGGACCACCCGCAGCTGGAAAACCTGGTCGGCTTCTTCGTCAACACCCTGCCGCTGCGCTCGCGGGTCGAGCCGGGCAGCACGGTGCTGGACTACGTGCGGGCCACCGCCGCCGAGGTCCTGGAGGTGTTGCGGCACCAGGAACTTCCCTTCGAGCGACTGGTCGACGGGCTGGACGTGCCCAGGGACACCAGCCGGCACCCGATCTTCCAGGTGGCCTTCGGGGTGCAGGGCTTCGGCGCCGCACCGCGCGGCACGCGGAGCGCGACGCCGGTGCTGCGGACCTCCGAGGAGACCGCGATACTCTACACCGTCGCGCGGTTCGACCTGAGCATCTTCGTCGACGACTCGCGGGACCGGCTGCGCTGCGACCTGAACTACGCCACGAGCCTGTTCACCGAGTCCACGGCGGGCAGCTTCGGGCAGACCTACCTGCACGTGCTGCGCCAGTTCGCCGGGCTCACCGAGGACGACCCGCTGCGCGTGGCGGACCTGACCTACCTGGACCAGGCGCGCCACCGCGAGATCGTGCACGGGTGGAGCGCCCCACGCGCCGCGCACGACTCGGACGCGCTGCTGCACGAGCTGTTCGAGCAGCAGGCCAAGCGCTTGCCGGACAAGGACGCCCTGGTCTGGAAGGGGCGGCGGCTGACCTACCAGGACGTGGACGAGACGGCCAACCAGCTCGCCCACCACCTGCTCGCCGAGCCCGGGACCGGGCCGGGTGAACTGGTCCTGCTGTGCCTGGACCGCAGCGACCACATCGTCGTGTCGATCCTCGGCGTGCTCAAGGCCGGGTCGGGCTACGTGCCGGTGGACCCGAGCTACCCCGACGACCGGATCGCCTTCATCCTGGACGACACCGGGGCGCGCACGATCGTCACCAACCGCAGGCACGCGCAGCGGCTCACCGAGCTCGTGGCGCAGGTGCGGCCGCCGGTCCGCGTGCTGGCCGTGGACGACCCGGCAGTGCAGGACCTGCTCGACGAGCAGCCGCTGCACACCCCGTCGACCGGGGTCACCAGCGCCGACACCGCCTACGTGCTGTTCACCTCGGGGACCACCGGCACGCCCAAGGGGGTGCCGCAGTCGCACGCCAACGTGGTCCGGCTCTTCCGCACCACCGAGCTGGTCTACGACCTGCGCGAGGACGACGTGTGGACGCTGTTCCACAACTACGTCTTCGACTTCACCGTCTGGGAGCAGTGGGGCGCCTTCCTCTACGGCGGCCGGCTCGTGGTGCCGACCTTCGAGGAGACCCGCGACCCGAACCTGTTCCACGCGTTGTGCCGCCGCGAACGGGTCACCGTGCTGTGCCAGACCCCGACGGCCTTCTTCCAGTTCGCCGAGGTCGCGCTGGGCAAGGAGGAGGGGCAGCGGGTCGAGGATCTGCGCTACGTGTTCTTCGGCGGTGAGGCGCTCAACGTGCCGCTGCTCGCGCCCTGGTTCGCCCGCTACGACCACCGCAAGCCGCAGTTGGCCGCGGGCTACGGCACCACCGAGACCACGGTGTTCACCTGCGCCAAGCTGTACGACAACACCGACACCAGTTCCACCGACATCGGCCCGCTGCTGCCCGACGTCGCCGGGTACGTGCTCAATCCGCACCTGCGCCCGGTCCCGGTCGGCGCGGTGGGCGAGCTGTTCATCGGCGGCGAGGGACTGGCCCCCGGCTACCTGAACCGGCCGGAGCTGACCGAGCAGCGCTTCATCGCCAACCCGTTCGCCGCCGAAAACGAGGATGGCTCACCTCGGGTTCGCAACGACCGCCTGTACCGCAGCGGCGATCTGGTGCGCTGGCTGCCCGACCGCGGCCTGGAGTTCGTGGGCCGCAACGACCTCCAGGTCAAGGTGCGCGGTCACCGCATCGAGCTGGGCGAGGTCGAGACCGTGTTGGCGGGCTACCCGGGCGTGCGGCAGGCCGCGGTCGTGGCCCGCAAGCGCGGGACCGGGTCGGCGGACACCGACCTCGTCGGCTACTACGTGTCCGCGGCGGCCGTGGTCGAGGCGGAGGTCCTGGAACACCTGCGGGCCAAGCTGCCCGAGTACATGATCCCCACCGCGCTGGTCCGGGTGGAGGCGCTGCCCCGCACGATCAGCGGCAAGCTGGACACCAAGGCGCTGCCCGAGCCGGAACTGGCCGCCACCGAGCACTTCGTGCCACCCCGCACCGCCGAGGAGGCCACCGCCCGGGTGGTCATGGCCGAGGTGCTCGGCGTGCCCGAGGACCGGATCGGGGTCCGCGACGACTTCTTCGGCCTTGGCGGCAACAGCATCCTGTCGATCAAGCTGGTGGGCAGGCTGAGCAAGGAGCTGGGCGCCGAGATCAGCATCGCCGCGCTGTTCAAGCACCGGACCATCGCCGACCTGGTCGGCGGCCTGTCCGGGGGCGGCCGCCCGGCGAGCGTGATCGGGAAGCTGGCGGCCCGCGCCGAGACCGAGCAGGTGCTGTCCTTCGCCCAGCAGCGGCTGTGGTTCATCGACCGCTACGAGCAGGGCACCACCGCGTACAACATCCACCTGATCTACGAGGTGCTGCCCGGCACCGACCTGGACCTGTTGCGGCGCAGCGTGCTCGCGGTGTACGAGCGGCACGAGGTGCTGCGGACCCTGGTCGAGGAGGACGCCGAGGGCGAGCCGTACCAGCGGGTGCTGGCGGTCCAGGACGCGCCGCTGACCGTCGACCAGGTGTCCCTGGCCGACGCCGGGGCCCTGCGCGCGGAGGTGGAGCGCGACGTCAAGCGCCGGTTCGACCTGGCCACCCAGGTCCCGTTCCGGGCGCGGCTCTACCGCACCGGCACCGGTGAGCACCGCGAGGTGGCGCTCGGGCTGTTCGTGCACCACATCGCCTTCGACGGCTGGTCGGCCGATCTGCTGCTGACCGAGCTGGGCGAGTTCTACGAGTACTTCTCCCGGCAGGCCGCGGGGGAGCCCGCCGTGCTGAACCTGCCGGAGCTGAGCATCCAGTACCGGGACTTCGCCGCCTGGCAGCGCCGCGAGATCAGCGGGCAGCGGCTGGCCGAACTCGTGGCGCACTGGCGGTCCAGGCTGGCCGGCGCACGGCCGCTCGCGCTGGCCACCGACCACCCCCGCCCCGCCGCGGTGGACTACCGCGGCGCGTTCATCACCGCGGAGTTCGACCGGGAGGTCTCGCTGGCGCTGCGCGAGCGGGCGCGGCAGCTGGGCGTGAGCCTGTTCAGCCTGCTGCTCACCGGCTGGTACCTGGTGCTCACCAGGTTCAGCGGGCAGCAGGACCAGGTCGTCGGTGTGCCGGTGTTCAACCGCCAGCAGGCGCAGACCCACGACCTGATCGGCTGTTTCGTCAACTCGCTGGCCCTGGACCTGCGGCTGGACCAGCAGGACAGCACCGCGACCGCCGTGGTCCGGGTCGCCGACCGGGTCCTGGAAGCCCAGCAGAACCAGGACCTGCCCTTCGACCGGCTGGTGGCCGAGCTCGGGCTGGCCCGCGACCCGGGCCGGCACCCGCTGTTCCAGGTGTGGTTCGACGTGCACTCCTTCGCCGAGACCGCGGCCGACCACGACAGCGGGGGCCAGGCCGGGCCCGCGGCCCCGCTGCGCACGCACCCGCTGGACGAGCGCCGCGCCACCGAGGACCAGGAGATCGTGACCCGGTTCGACCTCAGCGCCGAGATCAACGACGGTGCGGACACCCTGGTCGGCACCTTCACCTACGCGGTGAGCCTGTTCGAGCGGTCCACGGTGCGGCGACTGGTGCGGGCCTACCAGCTGCTGCTCACCCAGCTGGCGGAGCCCGTGGCGCGGCCCCTGGCCGAACTGAGCTGCACCACGCCCGAGCAGGACCGGGAACTGCTCGCACTGGGCAGGGCCGAGCGGCTGGACCGCCCGGGTACCGTCGCCGAGCTCGTGCGCGCGCAGGCCGCGCGGACACCCGAGGCGATCGCGGTGGTGCACGGGGAGAACCGGCTGACCTACCGGCAACTGGTCGACCTGTCCTGGGTCGAGCAGGAGATCCCGGCCGAGCAATGGTTGGTGGACAACGCACTCGCGGTGGCCGCCGAGCACGGCTTCGGCGCTGACGGCACGGAGGTGGTCTGCGACCTGGGTGGCGGGCCGAGGGCGCTCTGCCTCGCGCTGCTGCACGGCCACACCGCGCTCGTGGCCACAGCCAGCGGCGAGCTCACCGGGCAGTTGTGGGCCGCCGGGGTGACGCACCTGATCGCCACCACCGAGCAGCTGCGCGGGGTCGACCTCGCGGGGCTGCCCGCCCTGCGCAGGCTCGTCCTTACCGGGCCGCCACTGGATTCGGCGGAACTCGCGCAAATCCAACGGGCCACCCGGTGCGAGGTCCTAACCGAGTACCGCTCGGCTTTGGTGCACACCGCACGTGAAGGGGAATCGGCACTGGGCAGGCCGCTGCGCAACGTGCACGCGCTCGTGCTGGACGCCCAGCTTCGGCCGGTGCCGATCGGGGCGGTGGGGCAGCTGTTCCTCGCCGTGCCGGGCCAGCCGGGGCAGGACCTGCTCGGCGATCCCAGCACCTTGTTCCATCCCACGGGGGAACTCGTCCGGTGGCGGGCCGACGGGGTGCTCGAACAGGCGGTCCGGCCACCGGCACCGGCCAGGCCGCAACCGCCCAGGCGGGCTGGGGCCAGGCGGGGTCGGGGGCGCTGACATGGTGAGTGCCCCGAACCCGCGAACCAGGACTACGAAGGACTGATCACGAGATGTTGCCCCAAGCCTACCGACGCGTGCTGGCCCTGCCCCGCGTGCGGACGACCATCCTGATGATGTTCGTCGCGCGGCTGCCGATGACCGCCATGGGCATCCTGATGACCCTGCACGTGGTGCACACCCTCGGCAAGGGATACGCCGAGGCCGGGCTCGTGGGCACCGCCACGACCATCGGCGGTGCGCTCGGCGCGCCCGCGGTGGGCCGGATGATCGACCGCTTCGGGCTGCGCAGGGTGGTCGCGGTCTGCGGGCTCTGCTCGACCCTGTACTGGGTGGGCGTGCCGCACCTGCCCTACCTGGTGCTGGTGGTGTTCGCGGCCCCCGCGGGCCTGCTCGCGGTGCCCGCGAACTCGCTGACCCGCCAGTTCCTCACCGCGCTGGTGCCCGAGGACCAGCGCCGCGCCGTGTTCACCCTGGACACGATCCTCGCCGAGACCTCGTTCATCTTCGGCCCCGCGCTGATCGTGTTCGTCACCACCCAGCTGTCCTCCGCGGTGGCGCTGACCGGGATCGGCTGCTGCATCGGGCTCACCTCCCTGGCGCTGTGGATCACCAACCTGCCGGTGCGCACCGCCGAGGAGGCCGCGCCCGGCGAGCAGGTGGCCCGCCCCAGGATGCGTACCTGGCTGGACGGCAGGCTCGTCGCCGCGCTGCTGATCTCCGTCGGCGCGCTGTTCACCCTGATCGGCACCGAGTTGGCGTTGATCGCGGGCATGGGCGCCTCGGGGGAGACCAGTTGGACGGGCGTGGTGTTCGCGATGATGTCGATCGCCTCCATCCTCGGCGGCTTCGTGCACGGCGCGGTCCGCAAGTCGCTGAGCCAGGCCCTGCTCGCCGGTCTGCTCGGCCTGCTGGTGGTCCCGGTCGGCCTGGTCGACCACCCGTGGTGGCTGCTGGGCATCGCGCTGATCCCGATGAACCTGATGTGCACGCCGACCCTGGCCGCGTGTGCGGAGACCGTCAGCAGGCTGGCCCCGGCCAGGGTGCGCGGTGAGGCCATGGGCCTGCAGGACTCGGCGACCCGGTTGGGCATCGCGCTGGGCAACCCGGTCGTCGGCTTCGTCATCGACAACGCCTCGCACGTCTGGGGTTTCGCCGCGGCCGGTCTCGGCGGCCTCGTGCTGACCGGGGCGGGCGTGCTCTGCCAACGGCGGTCCGGGGCCACCGACCGGCCGCAGACCCCCGCCACCGAAGCCGAGGTGCCCGCGTGAACCGACCTGTCTGCTCGGCAACACTCCTGCGCCAGAAGGGCTTGCGGCAATGTTGATCTGCGGAGTCAAAGTCTCGCACGACGGCGGGGTCGCGGTGATCCGGGACAACCGCCTGCTGTTCAGCACCGAGGTGGAGAAGCTGGACAACGGGGAACGCTACAGCTCGCTTGGCGACCTGCGGCGGGTGGCGCGGATCCTGCGCGCGGAGGGCATCGACCCGGCCGAGGTGGACCGCTACGTGGTGGACGGCTGGTTCACCGAGGGGCAGGAGCAGGCCCCGGTGTCGGTGATCGCCAGCACCGACGGCGGGGTGCCGCTGGAGGTGACCGTCGCGCCCTACCAGGACCGCGGCACCCAGGACCCGATCCACCGGTACACCTTCGACGGCTACGACTTCGCCCCCGGCCGCGGCGGTTACGCCAGCTACCACCACGTGAGCAACCACCTGCTCGGCGCCTACTGCTCCAGCCCGTTCGCCGCGCGCGGCGAGGACGCGCTGGTGCTGGTCTGGGACGGCAGCATGGTTCCCCGCCTGTACCACGTGCGGGCCGACACCAGGGCGGTCACCCCGATCGCCTCGCTGCTGTCGGTCACCGGCAACAGCTTCGCCGACTTCAGCTCGCGCTTCGAGCCGTTCAACCGCTCCACCGAGGGCTTCACCCCCGACGAGGTGATGCGCCACCACCTGTCCATCGCGGGCAAGGCGATGGCCTACGCCGCGCTGGGCCGGGTGGAGCCCGAGGCGTTCGGGGTCTTCGACGAGATCATCGCGAGCTTCCCCACGGTGTCCACCGACAACGCCAAGCTGGTCGGGGAGAAGGTCGCGGTCAACCGCGAGCAGCTGCTGCCCGGGCTGAGCAACGCCGACCTGATCGCCAGTTTCCAGGCGTACCTGGGAGAAGCGCTGCTGCGCGGGCTCACCGCGCAGGTGCGCCGCCGCCCCTGGGGTCAGCGGCTGTCCGCGCTGCGCGGCGGCGGGCCGGTCCAGCGGCCGAACCTGGTGCTCGGCGGTGGCTGCGGGCTGAACATCAAGTGGAACAACCTGTTGCGCGGCAGCGGTTTGTTCAACGACGTCTGGGTGCCGCCCTTCCCCAACGACTCCGGTGCGGCCATCGGCACCGCCTGCTGCGAGATGTTCCGCGAGGGCGGCCACCTCGCGCTGGAGTGGGATGTCTACAGTGGACCCCGGCTGGTGCCCGGCCCCGTGCCCGCGGGCTGGCAGGTCCGCCCCTGCGACGAGCGTCAGCTCGCCGAGCTGCTGCACACCGAGGGCGAGCCGGTGGTCGTGCTCGACGGCCGCGCCGAGATCGGCCCCAGGGCGCTGGGCAACCGCAGCATCCTGGCGCCCGCCACGGACCCGGCGATGAAGGAGCGGCTCAACCGCATCAAGGACCGCGCGCACTACCGCCCGGTGGCGCCGATCTGCCTGACCTCGCGGGCGGCCGAGGTGTTCAACCCCGGCGGCGCCGACCCGTACATGCTGTTCGAGCACCACATGCGTCCCGGCTGGGCCGAGCGGGTCCCGGCCGTGGTGCACCTGGACGGCACCGCCCGCCTACAGACCATCGACGCCACCGCGAACAGCGCGACCGGCCGCATCCTCACCGCCTACGAGCAGGTGAGCGGCATCCCGGTGCTGTGCAACACCAGCGCGAACCTCAACGGCAGTGGCTTCTTCCCCGACGTGGCCTCGGCCGCGAAGTGGGGCGGTACCCGCTACATCTGGTCCGAGCAGCGCCTCTACACCAATCCCGCCTTCCCCGGCCAGGACTCGTAGCAGCACACCAACCCGGAGGTGAGCGCGGTGTCCCCGTGCACGGTGCAGGGCCGGTTCGCGGCCCAGGTCGAGCAGCACCCCGACGCCGTCGCCGTGGAGTTCGGTGACCAGGCGGTGAGCTACGCCGAGCTGGACGCCCGCGCCAATCGGCTCGCGCACCGGCTGATCGGCCTGGGCGTGCGGGCCGAGTCGAGGGTCGCGGTGCTCCAGGAGCGCTCGATCGACCTGGTGGTGTCCCTGCTGGCGGTGCTCAAGGCCGGGGCGGCCTACGTGCCGCTGCACTCGGGTTACCCCGCGAGCAGGCAGGGCTGGGTGCTGGCCGACGCCGGGGCCCAGGTGCTGCTGGTGGACCGCGCCTGGCACCCCGTCGGGTTCGAGCACGGGGCACACGTGGTCGTGGTGGACCAGGACCCGGAGCTGGCCGGGCAGCCGACGAGTGATCCCGGGGGGCGGGTCAGCCCCGACGGGCTCGCCTACGTCATCCACACCTCCGGGTCCACCGGCGTGCCCAAGGGCGTTGCCGTGTCCCACCAGGGGGTCGTCGACCTGGCCACCGAACCCTGTTGGGCGGACGGGGCGCAACGAGCGGTGCTGCTGCACGCCCCGTACGCCTTCGACATCTCCACCTACGAGCTGTGGGTGCCGCTGCTCAACGGCGGCCGGGTCGTGGTCGCCCCGCCGCGGCACCTGGACGCGAGCTCGCTGCGGGACCTGTTGGTGCGCCACGAGATCACCGCCGTGCACCTGACCGCGGGCATCTTCGGCGTGGTCGCCGACGAACTGCCGGAGGCGTTCCGCCCGGTGCGCGAGGTGCTCACCGGCGGGGACGTGGTGCCGCCCGCCGCGGTGAGCCGGGTGCTCGCGGCCTGCCCGCAGGTCCGCGTCCGGCACCTGTACGGCCCCACCGAGATCACCCTGTTCGTCACGCACTGGGTGGTGGCGGGCTCCTGGGACGGCGCCCGCCGGGTGCCACTGGGGCGGCCCCGGAGCGGGATGCGCGCCTACGTGCTCGACGAGAACCTGGCGCGGACCGACTCCGGGGAGCTGTTCGTGGCGGGCAGCGGGGTGGCGCGCGGCTACCTGGACCGGCCGGGGCTGACCGCCGAGCGCTTCCTGCCCGACCCGTTCGGCCCGCCGGGCAGCCGCATGTACCGCACCGGGGACGCGGTGCGCGTCGGCCCGGACGGGGCGCTGGAGTTCCTCGGGCGCGGCGACGGGCAGGTGAAGATCCGCGGCTTCCGCGTGGAGGTCGGCGAGGTGGAGTCGGTGGTCAGCCGACTGCCCGGGGTCAGCCGGGCCGTGGTGGTCGCCGGGACCGACCGGCACGGGACACGACAGCTGGTGGCCTACGTCGTGCTCGGGCCGGGCGCGGCGCCGACCGCCGAGGACCTGCGCGCGGGCGTGGCTCGGGTGCTGCCCGACTACATGGTGCCCGCGGCGGTGGTGTTGCTCGCGGAGTTGCCGCTCACCCCGAACGGCAAGGTCGACCGCGAGGCACTGCCTGATCCCGGCCGCGCCGCGCCCGCCCGCCGCCGGACCGCCGCGGCACGTCGGCGGGGGTGAACCGGCCGAGCCGCCCGCGCGCCCACAACGTCCACACCAGCTGGGGGAAGTCATGATCGAGCACTCGGACGGTGCCACCCTGCAAGCCGAGTCGACCGGACTGCACGAGATCGAGGCCAGCCTCGCCGCGCACCCGGACGTGGCGCGTGCCGCCGCGCTGGTCCTGGTGGAGGAGGACGGCTACGAGCTGTTGGTGGCCTACGTGGTGCCCGCCGAGAGCAGCGCACCCCCGGCGACCGAGCAGCTGCTGGACCGGTTGGCCGAGGACCTGCCGGGTTACCCGCTGCCGGATGCCGTGGTACTGCTGGCGGAACTGCCGCTGACCCCCACCGGTGAGGTCGACCGCGAGGCACTGCCCGAGCCCCGGCTGTCCGGCGCACCCCGCTCCCCGCAGGAGGAGTTGCTGTGCGAGCTGTTCGCGGCCGTGCTCGACCTGCCTTCGGTGGACGCGGACGAGGACTTCTTCGACCTGGGCGGCCACTCGCTGCTCGCGACCAGGCTGGTCAGCCGGATCCGGTCGGTGCTCGACGTCGAGCTGGCCGTGCGCGACCTGTTCGAGGCGCCCACGGTCCGCGCGCTGGCCGGGTGCATCGACGGCAGGGGCGAGGTGCGCCCCGCGCTGCGGCCCGCTGTCCGTCCGGACCGGGTCTCGGCGAACTTCGGTCAGCAGCGCTTGTGGTTCATCGAGCAGTTGGGCGATGCGGGCGCGGTGTACAGCATGCCGGTGGCGTGGCGGTTGTCCGGCACGTTGGACCGGGATGCCTTGTGTGCCGCGGTGCTCGACGTGGTGGTGCGGCACGAGGCCTTGCGCACGCGGTACCAGGACGCCGACGGCGCCCTGTTCCAGGTGATCGCCGACGGGGCCGAGCTGTCCCTGGACTTCTCCGTGCGGGCGGTGTCCGAGCAGGACCTCAGCTCGGCCATGGCCGAGGTCGCCGCCCGGCGCTTCGACCTGGCCGCCGACCTGCCGATCCGGGTTGTCCTGTTCGAGCTCGGTGCGGACGAGCACGTGCTGTTGCTGGTGCTGCACCACATCTCCGGTGACGGCTGGTCGGTCGGCGTGGTCCAGCGGGACCTCGCGCGGGCCTACACCGCTCGGCTGGCCAGGCGGGCCCCGGTGTGGGAGCTGCTGCCGGTGCAGTGTGCGGATCACACGTTGTGGCAGCGTGAGTTGTTGGGTGATGAGTCCGATTCGGACAGTGTTGCCGCGCGGCAGTTGGCGTTCTGGCGTGCGGAGCTGGCCGGGCTGCCCGAGGAGCTGGCGCTGCCGTTCGACCGACCGCGCCGCGAAACCTCGAGCCATCAGGGCGGCGTGGTGCGCCTGGCTGTGCCGACCGGTCTGCACCGGCAGTTGCAGACCGTGGCGCGGGCGAACAAGGCGACGCTGTTCATGGTGTTGCAGGCGGCTTTCGCTGCGCTGCTGAGCCGCCTCGGTGCTGGAACGGTCATCCCGGTCGGTGTGCCGGTCTCGGGCCGTACCGACTCCGCCCTGGACGATGTGGTGGGTTTGTTCCTGAACACGTTGGTGGTTCGGGTTGATGTGGCGGGTGATCCGTCGTTCGCGGAGTTGGTGTCCCGGGTTCGGGAGACCGCGCTGGCGGCTTATGCGCATCAGGATGTGCCGTTTGATCGGCTTGTCGAGGTGCTCAACCCGCAGCGGTCGTTGTCGCGGCATCCGTTGTTCCAGGTGTCGATGGTGGTGCAGAACATCCCGGACAGCCGCGCCACGTTCCCGGGCCTGTCGGTGGCCGAGGTCCCGGTCGACCTCGACAGCGCCAAGTTCGACCTGCTGCTGGCCTGGCAGGAGTCCTTCGACGACAACGGAGAGCCCGCCGGTGTGCAGGGCGAGTTGATTTACAGCAGGGACCTGTTCGACGAGTCCACTGTGGACCGAATCGCTGGGTACCTGGTCCGCCTGCTCGAAGCGGTCGCCGCGGACCCGGACCTGCCGGTCAGCGCCGTGGCGGTCATGGACGCGGCAGAGCGCGAGTTCGTGCTGGGTGCTCCGGTGGGACCCCTTGTCCAGCCGTGCCTGCCGGAGTTGTTCGCGCGGCAGGCCGCGGCAACTCCCGACCGGGTCGCCCTCGTGGCCGGTGCCGAGTCGGTGACCTACGCGGAGCTCAACGAGCGGGCGAACCGCCTGGCGCACGAGCTGATCGCCGCCGGTGCGGGTCCTGAGCGGTTCGTGGCCCTGTCGCTGCCGCGTGACGCCCGGTTGGTCGTCGCGGTCCTGGCGGTGCTGAAGTCCGGGGCCGCGTACGTGCCGATCGACCCGGCGTACCCCGCGAGCCGGGTCGAGTTCATGCTCGCCGACGCGCGCCCCGTGCTCGGCCTGACGGTGGGTGAGCCGACTGCCGCCGGTGGCGAGACCACCTGGCTGCGGTTGGACTCGCCCGCTGTAGAGGCGTCGTTGGCGACTCGGCCCGCGACCGATCCTGGTGTCGCGCCGCACCCGCTCACCGGCGCGTACGTGATCTACACCTCGGGTACGACGGGGCGGCCCAAGGGGGTTGTGGTCAGTCACGGCAATGTGGCCAACCTGTTGGCGTGGGGCGGTGAGCGGTTCAGCCCCGATCGGTTGGCGCACGTGCTGTTCACGACCTCGTTGAACTTCGACGTCTCGGTGTTCGAGCTGTTCGTGCCGCTGGCACACGGTGGCACGGTCGAGGTGCTGCCCGATCTGCTGGCGCTGGCCGACCGGGATCCCCGGGCGCCGCGGCCCTCGCTGATCAGCGGCGTGCCCTCCGCGCTGTCCCAACTCGCCGCCAACGACTTGCGGGGACTTGGCGCCGACAATGTCGTGCTGGCGGGAGAGGGGCTCTCAGCCGCGACAGCGCAGTCCGTGGCGACCGCGTTGTCGGCCCGGACCCTGCACAACATCTACGGCCCCACCGAGGCCACCGTGTACGCCACGGAGTGGTCCACTTCGGACTCGATCGACCAGGACCCGCCCATCGGCAAGGCGTTGCCGAATGTGCGTTGCTACGTGCTGGACCAGGGCCTGCGGCCGGTTCCGGTCGGCGTCACCGGTGAGCTCCACCTCGCGGGCGCCGGGGTCAGTCGCGGCTACCACGAGCGCCCAGGGCTCACGGCCGAGCGGTTCCTGCCCGATCCGTTCGGTGCGCCCGGTACGCGCATGTACCGCACGGGGGACCTGGTGCGGCTCACCGCCGACGGGGACATCGTCTACCTCGGCCGCGGCGACCAACAGGTGAAGGTGCGTGGGTTCCGCGTGGAGCAGGGGGAGGTCGAGGCCGCGCTCACCGGGCACCCGGCCGTCCGGCAGGCCGCGGTCCTGGCACGCCGGGACCAGTTGATCGGCTACGTGGTCGCCGTCCAGCCGGTGACCGCCGCGCAGATCCGTACCCACCTGGCTTCGACCCTGCCCGCGTACATGGTCCCGGCGGCCGTGGTGTTCCTGGACGAGTTGCCGCTCACCCCCAGCGGCAAGCTGGACCGTTCGGCGCTGCCCGAGGCCGAGTTCGCCCACGGCGGTCAGGCCAGTCCGCCGCGCACCCCGCACGAGGTGCTGCTGTGCGAGCTGTTCGCGGCCACCGTGGACCTGCCGACCGTCGGCCTGGACGAGGACTTCTTCGAGCTGGGCGGCCACTCGCTGCTGGCACTGCGACTGGTCAACAGGATCCGGTCGGTGCTGCGCGTGGAAGTGCCCGTGCGCGAGGTGTTCGAGGCGCCGACCGTCCGTGCGCTGGCCGCCCGGATCAACAGTCGTGAGGTGGCACGCCCGGTGCTGCGGCCTGCTGTCCGTCCGGACCGGGTCCCGGCGAATTTCGGTCAGCAGCGCTTGTGGTTCATCGAGCAGTTGGACGACGCGGGCGCGGTCTACAGCATGCCGGTCGCGTGGCGGCTGTCCGGTGCGCTGGACCGCGATGCCCTGTGTGCCGCGGTGCTGGACGTGGTGGTGCGGCACGAGGCGTTGCGCACGCTCTACCAGGACGTCGACGGTGCGCTGTGCCAGGTGGTCCTCGACCCGTCCCGGATCACCCTCGACGTCACGGTGCGGCAAGTCGCCGAGCAGGACCTGCCCGCCGCCCTCGCCGACACCGCCGCCCGGCGCTTCGACCTAGCCGCCGACCTCCCGGTCCGGGCCGCGCTGTTCGAGGTCGGTGCGGACGAGCACGTACTGCTGTTGGTGGTGCACCACATCTCCGGTGACGGCTGGTCGGTTGAGGTGATCAAGCGCGATCTGTCCCGTGCCTACGCCGCACGGCTCGCGGGTGGGCCGCCGACGTGGGAGCCGTTGCCGGTGCAGTGTGCGGATCACACGTTGTGGCAGCGTGAGTTGTTGGGTGACGAGTCCGATTCGGACAGTGTCGCCGCGCGGCAGTTGGCGTTCTGGCGTGCGGAGCTGGCCGGGCTGCCCGAGGAGCTCGCGCTGCCGTTCGACCGCCCGCGCGGTGAGGCCGCGGTCCACCGGGGCGGGGTCGTGCGGCTCGCGCTGCCCGCGGCACTGCACGCCGACCTGCACCGCGTGGCGCGGGCGAACAAGGCGACGCTGTTCATGGTGTTGCAGGCGGCATTTGGTGCGCTGCTGAGTCGTCTCGGTGCTGGGCCCACGATCCCGGTGGGTGTGCCGGTGTCCGGTCGCGCTGATGTGGCATTGGACGATGTGGTGGGTTTGTTCCTGAACACGTTGGTGGTTCGGGTTGATGTGGCGGGTGATCCGTCGTTCGGGGAGTTGGTGGCGCGGGTTCGGGAGACCGCGTTGGCGGCTTATGCGCATCAGGATGTGCCGTTTGATCGGCTTGTCGAGGTGCTCAACCCGAAGCGGTCCTTGTCGCGGCATCCGTTGTTCCAGGTGTCGATGGTGGTGCAGAACATCCCGGACAGCGGATCGGTCTTCCCGGGCCTGGCAGTGTCGGACGTGGCCGTGGACGTGGACGCCGCGAAGTTCGACCTGTTGTTGGCGTGGCAGGAGTCCTTCGACCACAACGGGGAACCCAACGGCATCAGTGGCGAGCTGAGCTTCAGCAGGGACCTGTTCGATCAGTCCACTGTGGACCGCATCGCGGAACACCTCGTTCGGCTGGTCGAAGCGGCTGCTGCCGACCCCGGGCAGGCCGTCAGCGAACTGCCCGTACTGAGCGCGGCTGAACGCGAGTTCGTGCTCGGCGCACCGATCGAACCGGCCATGGACCCGTGCCTGCCAACGGTGTTCGAGCGGCAGGCGGCGGCAAACCCTGACCAGGTCGCCGTCCTGGCCGGTGCCGAGTCGGTGACCTACGCGGAGCTGAACCGGCGGGCGAACCGGCTGGCGCACGAGCTCATCGCGGCCGGGGCAGGTCCGGGACGGTTCGTCGCGGTGTCGCTGCCCCGCGGCAGCCAACTCGTCGTCGCCGTGCTGGCCGTGCTGAAGTCCGGTGCGGCCTACCTGCCCGTGGACCCGGCCTACCCGGCGAGCCGCATCGAGTTCATGCTCGACGACACCCGGCCGGTACTGGGAATCGCAGCCACGAAGCCCGTCACCGAGCGAACCGGCCTGCCGTGGATCGTGCTGGACGAACTGGCGGCCACCTCGCGCGCCGACCACAACCCCGTGCGGGCACCGCACCCGCTGCACCCGGCGTACGTGATCTACACCTCGGGGACGACGGGGCGGCCCAAGGGGGTTGTGGTCAGTCACGGCAACGTGGCCAACCTGCTGGCGTGGGGCGGTGAGCGGTTCAGTCGCGATCAGTTGGCGCACGTGCTGTTCACGACCTCGCTGAATTTCGACGTCTCGGTGTTCGAGCTGTTCGTGCCGCTGGCGCACGGTGGCACGGTCGAGGTGCTGCCCGATCTGCTGGCGCTGGCCGACCGGGATCCCCGGGCGTCGCGGCCCTCGCTGATCAGCGGCGTGCCCTCCGCGCTGGCACAGGTCACCGCCCAGGGCGGGTCCACCGTCAGTGCGGGAACCGTTGTGCTGGCAGGTGAAGCGCTGACCGCACCAACCGCACGCCTGGTCAAGCACGCGCTGTCGGCCCGGACCCTGCACAACATCTACGGTCCGACCGAGGCCACCGTGTACGCCACGGAATGGTCCACTTCGGACTCGATCGACCAGGACCCGCCCATCGGCAGGCCGCTGCGCAACGTCCGCCGCTACGTGCTGGACGCGGACCTGCGGCCGGTGCCGATCGGGGTCATCGGTGAGCTCTACCTCGCGGGCGCCGGGGTGGCCCTCGGCTACCTCCACCGTCCCGACCTGACCGCGCAGCGGTTCCTGCCCGATCCGTTCGGTGCGCCCGGTACGCGCATGTACCGCACCGGGGACCTGGTGCGGCTCACCGCTGACGGGGACCTGAGCTACCTCGGCCGCACCGACCAGCAGGTGAAGGTGCGCGGGTTCCGCGTGGAGCCCGGGGAGGTCGAGGCCGCGCTCACCGGGCACCCGGAGGTCTCGCGGGCGGTGGTCGTGGCCCGCCAGGACCAGTTGCTGGCCTACGTGGTGGCCCCACCCGCGGCGAGCGCGCCGTCGATCCGCGCACACGTGGCGTCCACGCTGCCCGCGCACATGGTCCCGGCTGTCGTGGTGGTGCTGGACGAGTTGCCGCTCACCCCCAGCGGCAAGCTCGACCGCGCGGCGCTGCCGGAACCGGCCTTCACGGCGGGCGCGGGCAGTCACCCCCGAACCCCGCGCGAGCAGGCTCTGTGCGAGTTGTTCGCCGAGGTGCTGGACGTGCCCGGTGTCACCGTGGACGACAACTTCTTCGACCTGGGCGGCCATTCGCTGCTGATCCTCCGGCTCGTCGAGCGCATCGCCCAGGTGCTCGGCGTGCGGGTGCCGCTGCGCGAGCTGTTCACCGCGCCCACGGTGCGCGGCCTCGCCCAGCGACTGGGCACCAGCCCCGCCGGTGACCTGTTGGACCCAGTGATCCAGTTGACCGCCGGGACCAACGACCGCCCGCTGTTCTGCGTCCACCCGATCACCGGTCTCAGCTGGAGCTACGCGGCGTTGCTGCCGCACCTGGGCACCGAGCACCCCGTGTACGGCGTACAGGCCGTGCTCGCCGAGCGGCCCGCCACCGCGACGGAGCTGGTGGCCCACTACGTGGCGCAGATCCAGCGGCACCAACCGCACGGCCCGTACCGGCTCGTCGGCTGGTCCCTGGGCGGGATCATCGCGCACGCCGTGGCGGCACTGTTGCAGCGCGGCGGCGAGCGCGTGGAGTTGCTCGCGCTGATCGACAGCTACCCGTTCGCCGACCAGGCGGTGTACGGGGACGCGACCGCGATCCTCGCCGAACTGTTGCGTGGGGTCGGCGTGGACCCGGGCGGGCAGCCGGACCGGGACCAGGTGGTGGACCGGCTCGGCGCGGTGCTGGACCTGCCCGCCGACCGGGCAGCCGCGCTCGTGGACACGGCCCTGCACACCGTGGACCTGCTCACCGGGCACGAAACCCCCGAGTACACCGGCCGCCTGGTGTTCCTGGCCGCGGGCGAGGGCGCGGCGGACCGGCTGTCTCCCGCGGTCTGGAAGCGCCACGTGGCCGGTCCGCTGGAGGTCCACCGGTTGTCCGGCGCCCACCACGACCTGTTGCGCGCACCCTCGGCCGCCGAGATCGGCCGGGTCCTCGCCGCCGAACTCGCCGCCGAGCACGAACCGCAGTGACCCCGTCTGCCCGCTGGCCCGGGCAGATCCCTGAAGTTGAGCGACTAGGAGTTGTCAGCATGAACGACGCGCTGCGCCTCGTCCGACTGGACCACGTGGAGTTCTTCGTCACCGACCTCGCCGCGAGCGTCGAGGAGATGACCACCAAGTACGAGTTCACGACCATCGCGCGGAGCCCGGCCGGGATCGCGGACCACCGCTCGGTCGCGCTGCGGCAGGGCGGCATCACGCTGGTGCTGACCCAGGGCCTCAGCGACGACCACCCGGCGAGCGGTTACGTGCACGCCCACGGGGCCGGGGTCGCCAACATCGCGTTGCGCACGCCCGACGTCCGCGCGGCCCTCGACGCGGCGGCCCAGGCGGGCGCCCGCGTCCTCCAGGCACCCAGCCAGGTCGGCGGGGTGCTCACCGCGGTGATCGAGGCCTTCGGCGACGTGCGGCACACCTTCGTGCAGCGCCCCGCCGGTGAGCCCGCGGGCGCGCTGCCGCCCGGCCTGCTGCCCGTCGCGGGCGCCCGGCCGGGCAACCGGATCGGGCTGGGCGAGGTGGACCACTTCGCGGTGTGCGTGGAGGCGGGCCAGCTCGTGCCCACCGTGGAGTTCTACGAATCGGTGCTGGGCTTCCGCAAGACCTTCGAGGAGCGCATCGTGATCGGTGCGCAGGCGATGGACTCCCAGGTGGTGCAGAACGCCCAGGGCGACGTCACCTTCACGATCATCGAGCCGGACACCACCCGCGACCCCGGCCAGATCGACGAGTTCATCAAGGACAACGGGGGAGCCGGGGTCCAGCACCTCGCACTGTCCTCTGCGGACATCGTGCGCGCGGTGGGTGCCCTGCGCGACAACGGTATCGACTTCCTGACCACCCCCGGCTCCTACTACGACCTGTTGCCGGGGCGCATCGACCTGGCCGGGCACACCGTGCCGGAGCTGCGCGAGCTGAACATCCTGGCCGACGCCGACCACGCCGGGCAGCTGTACCAGATCTTCACCCGCTCCACCCACCCCAGGCGGACCTTCTTCATGGAGGTCATCGAGCGGCTGGGGGCGCAGACCTTCGGCAGCGGCAACATCAAGGCGCTCTACGAGGCCGTGGAGCAGGAGCGGCTCAACGGGGAGTCGCGGCGATGACCGCCGGGGCGGCCCTGGACCTGGCCGAGCTCGCGCGCGCGGCCAAGGCCGTGATCCCGGCCGCGGTCTGGGACTTCGTCGAGGGCGGCAGCGGTGCCGAACTCAGCCTCGGTGCGAACCGGTCCGCGCTGGACTCGCTGGCCCTGGTGCCCAGGGTGCTGCGCGACGTCTCCGCGCCGACCGCGGGCTGCGCACTGCTCGGTGCGCAGGCCGAGATGCCGGTGGCGATCGCGCCGATGGCCTACCAGCGCCTGCTGCACCCCGATGGGGAGCTGGCGGTCGCGCGGGCCGCCAAGCTGGCGGGCATCCCGTTCACCGTGCCGATGCTCAGCAGCGTCGCCGTGGAGCAGGTCGCGAGCTCCGGGGCCGACCTGTGGTTCCAGCTCTACTGGCTGCGCGACCGGGGCAAGACCGCCGAACTGCTGGCCCGCGCGCAGGCCGCGGGCTGCCGCGCGGTCGTGCTCACCGTGGACGTGCCCAGGATGGGCCGGCGGCTGCGGGACCTGCGCAACAGCTTCGCCCTGCCAGGTGAGGTCGGGGCGGCGCACTTCGCGCCGGACCAGGCCGTCGCCGCCCAGCGCCGCAAGGACGGGGCCTCGGCCGTGGCCGACCACACCAGCCAGGCCTTCGACCCGTCGCTGAGCTGGCCGGACCTGGAGTGGCTGCGTGGCAGGACCTCGCTGCCGCTGGTGCTCAAGGGCGTGCTCGACCCGCGCGACGCGCTGCGGGCGAGTCAGTCCGGAGTGGACGCACTGGTGGTCTCCAACCACGGCGGCAGGCAGCTGGACGGGGCGCTGCCCGCCATCGACGCGCTGCCCGCCGTGCGCGAGGCCGTGGGCGAGACCTGCGAGGTCCTGTTGGACAGCGGCATCCGGTCCGGGGTGGACGTGCTGCGGGCGATCGCCCGAGGTGCCCGCGGGGTGCTGCTCGGCCGCCCCGTGCTGCACGGGCTGGCGCTGGGCGGCGCCGAGGGCGTGGGCCGCACGCTCGCCCTGCTGCGCGCCGAGATCGACGACGCGCTGGCACTGGCCGGGTGCCGGGACGTGCACGAGGCCGCGGGGCTGCGACTGGCGAAGTCCCCGGCGCAACGACGGGAAGGGCAGTGAGCACGTGAACGCACCCAGCACCACCGAGGCGGACCTGTTCGTGGAGGAGCTGCACCCGTCCCTGTCCGATCCCGGGCTGGAGACGATGAACTTCCTCAACGAGGTCGCGCACCGCTTCCCGAAGGCGGTGCCCTTCGCGGCGGGCCGGCCCTGCGAGGAGTTCTTCGACCTCGACGCCCTGCCGCGCTACCTGACCACCTTCCAGCGCTACCTGGCCACCGAGAAGGGCGCCGACGAGCGGCAGGTGCGGCGCACACTGCTCCAGTACGGCCGCACCAAGGGCATCATCCACGAGCTGCTGGCCCGCACCCTGCGACTGGACGAGGGCATCGAGGTCGACCCGGAGTCGATCGTGGTCACCGCGGGCTGCCAGGAGGCGATGTTCCTCGCGTTGCGCGCCCTGTGCGCCAGTGAGCAGGACGTGGTGCTCGCGGTGTCACCGAGCTACGTGGGCCTGACCGGTGCGGCCCGGCTGCTGGACCGCGAGGTGTGGCCGGTCCGCGAGACCGCGCACGGGGTGGACCTGGATCACCTGGTGGCGCAGGTCGCCGCGATCCGCGCGGTCGGCAAGCGGCCCAGGGCGTTCTACCTGGTGCCCGACTTCGCCAACCCCTCGGGCATGAGCCTGGACCTGGACAGCCGTAAGGCCCTGCTGGACCTGGCCGGGCAGCACGACTTCCTGCTGCTGGAGGACAACCCGTACGGGGTGTTCCAGGCCGAGGACGGGCCGCGGGTGCCGACCCTCAAGGCCCTGGACACCGACCGGCGCGTGGTGTACCTGGGCTCACTGGCCAAGACCTGCTTCCCCGGGGCGCGCGTCGGCTACGCGGTGGCCGACCAGCTGGTGAGCTCGCGGCACGGGGGCACCGGCCTGCTCGCCGACGAACTGTCGAAGATCAAGAGCATGCTGACCGTCAACACCTCGCCGCTGGCCCAGGCCATGGCGGGCGGCAAGCTGCTGGAGCACGGGTGCAGCCTGGTGCGGGCCAACCAGGCCGAGATCGCGGTGTACCGCAGGAACATGCGCCTGCTGCTGGACGGGCTGCGCAGGCGGTTCCCGGCGGGCCAGCCGCACGGGGTCAGCTGGAACACCCCGAGTGGCGGCTTCTTCGTCGTGGTCACCGTTCCGTTCGTCGCCGACGACGCGATGCTGGAGCACTCCGCCCGCCGGCACGAGGTGCTGTGGACCCCCATGTCGCACTTCTACGACGGTGGCGGCGGCGCCAACCAGTTGCGGCTGTCGATCAGCGTGGTCACCCCCGAGCAGGTCGAGACGGGGCTGGACCGGCTGCTCGCACTGGTCGAGGAGCAGGCGCACCGAGCGGGAGCGGGGAACTGACATGGCCGCGCGTCGTCGCAGGATGTCCGACGAGATGCTGGAGATCGACCTGGCCGACCCCAGGACGCACACCGAGCGGGACCTCACCGAGTACTGGCAGCGGCTGCGCAGGGACTTCCCCGTCTACTGGCACCCGCCCGTGGGTGTGAACCCTGGGTTCTGGGTGTTCAGCCGCTACGCCGAGGTGATGGCGGTGTTCCGGGACAACACCAACCTGACCTCCGAGCGCGGCAACGTGCTGGTCACCCTGCTGGCGGGCGGTGACTCGGCGGCCGGGCAGATGCTGCCGGTGACCGATGGCAAGCGGCACAAGGACCTGCGCAACGTGATGCTCAAGGCCTTCTCGCCGAGGGCGTTGAGCCGGATCAGCGAGTCGGTGCGGGACAACACCCGCCGCCTGGTCGCCGAGGCGGTCCGCGGCGGGCAGTGCGAGTTCGCCGAGCAGGTGGCCTCCTACATCCCCAACGCCACGATCTCCAGCCTGCTCGGCGTGCCCGACGCCGACCGGAACGCACTGCTGTCCTGGTCGAAGTCGGCGCTGAGCTCCGACGAGGCCGACCAGAGCCCCGAGCAGGCCTGGCTGGCCCGCAACGAGATCCTCAAGTACTTCACCGAGCTGGTCGCCGACAAGCGGCGCACCCCGGGCGAGGACGTGATCACCACGTTGACCCGCACCGAGGTGGACGGGCAGCCACTGTCCGATGTGGACATCGTGTTCAACTGCTACAGCCTCATCCTCGGCGGGGACGAGACCAGTCGGCTGGCCATGATCGACCTGGTGCTGACCCTGACCCGCAACCCCGAGCAGTGGCGCAGGCTGCGGGCGGGCGAGGTGGAACTGGCCAGCGCCACCGAGGAGGTGCTGCGCTGGTCGACCCCGGCGATGAACTTCGGCCGCACCGCCCTGCGCGACACCGAGATCGGCGGCCAGCTCGTCCGCGCCGGGGACATCGTCACGGTGTGGAACACCTCGGCCAACCGGGACGAGACCGTGTTCGCGCAACCCTACGAGTTCGCGCTGGACCGCTCGCCCAACAAGCACGTCACCTTCGGCTACGGCCCGCACTTCTGCCTCGGCGCCTTCCTGGGGCGCGTGGAGGTGCGGGAGGTGCTCGACGCCCTGCGCTGCTTCAGCACCGGGTTCGAGATCACCGGCCAGCCCCGTCCCATCCACTCCAACTTCATGCACGGCATGTCCTACCTGCCGGTGCGGTTCGAGCCCGACGAGGCCGGGCTCGCCGCGGTGTGAGCGACCACCCCAGCGAAGGGAGCAGCAGATGAGCCAGCCCTCGGCCGTCGCGGGCGCGCGGACCCCCGCCTTCGGTGAGGCCTTCACCGCCCACATGGTCACCGCCAGGTGGACCGCCGACCGGGGCTGGCACGCCCCGCGACTGCGCCCCTTCGAACAGTTGTCGATCAGCCCGGCGATGGTCGGGCTGCACTACGGGCAGGTCGCCTTCGAGGGGCTCAAGGCGCACCGCGGCGTGCACGGGTCGCTGGCCCTGTTCCGGCCCGGCGAGCACGCGCGCCGCTTCCAGCAGTCGGCGCGGCGGCTGGCCATGCCCGAACTGCCCGAGGAGCTGTTCCTGGCCGCCGCGCGCGACCTGGTCCGCGCCGACGGGGACCAGCTGCCCGCCGACCCGGGGCTGAGCCTGTACCTGCGGCCGGTGCTGTTCGCCACCGAGCCCTGCCTGGCGGTGCGGCCCGCCCGGGAGTACCTGTTCGTGCTGATCGCCTTCGTCACGGCGGGCTTCTTCGGCCCCCGGCCCGAGCCGGTGTCGGTCATGGTCAGCCGCACGCACAGCCGGGCCGTCCCGGGTGGCACCGGGCACGCCAAGGTCGCGGGCAACTACGCCCCCGCCTACCTGGAGCAGCTGCGCGCCGAGCAGGCGGGCTGCCAGCAGGTGGTGTGGCTGGACGCGGTGGAGCACCGCTGGGTCGAGGAGTTGGGCGCGATGAACATCTTCTTCGTGCGCGGCCAGGGTCCGGGCGCCCAGGTGGTGACGCCGAGCCTGACCGGGACCTTGCTGCCCGGCATCACCAGGGACTCCCTGCTCACCCTGGCCGCCGACCTGGGCTACCAGCCCGCGCAGGAGCGCGTGTCGCTGGACCAGTGGTGGTCGGAGTGCCGGTCGGGGGTCATCACCGAGACCTTCGCCTGCGGCACGGCGGCCGTGGTGACCCCGGTTGGCCGGGTCCGCGACGAGCAGGGCGACTGGACGATCGGCGACGGCACCGCCGGTCCGGTCACGCTGGCCCTGCGCGACGCGCTGGTCGACGTGCACACCGGGCTCTCCGCCGACCCGCACGGCTGGATGTCGCCGGCATGAGCACGACGTCCACGGAGGACACCTGGTCGCCGCTGCGGGCGGACCCGTCCACCACGCAGCCCGGGGTCGTGCTGCACGGCAGGGCCTGGACCTCCGCGCCCGCCTTCCCCGACCCCGTCGCGCCCCGGCCCTGTGTCGTGCTGGCCAGGGTGGTCGGCACCGCGGGCGGCTACGTGCGCGGCCTGTCGGCGGCCGGCGCACCCGTCACCGTGTGCACGACCCTGGACCAGGTCGGACCGGCGCTGTCGCGGTTCGGCTCGGAGGCCGACGTGGTCGACCTGCGGCCGTTGGACGGGGCCGACGTGGTCGAGTCGCTCGGCCTCGGCGCCGCGCTGAGCGGGCGCACCGCGCGGCTGGTCACCGTGGTGCGCGGCGTGTTCGACGTGCTCGGCGACGAACACCTCGACCCGCGGCTGGCCATGCTGCCCGCGGTGTGCCGGTCCGTGCGGCAGGAGAACCCCCTGCTGGCAACGAGTTGTCTGGACGTCACCGACGCGTCCGCGCCCGCGGACGGGCTGGTGCGCCTGCTGTCCGGCCGGGAACTGCCCGCCAGCGCCGCGCTCCGGCGCAACACCACCTGGTACCCGCAGCCGCATCGGCTGCACGCGGCCAGCTCAGGGCCGGTGATCCGCCCGCACGGGGTCTACCTGGTCCTCGGCGGACTCGGCAGGCTGGGTGCCCAGGTGGCGCGGGCGATCGCCGCCCAGGCGCCGACCACGCTCGTACTCGCGCAGCGCAACCTGCCCCGGTACAGCGCAGGTCTGCCGGTCGGTGGATCCGCCGTCGACCTGCGCCAGGTGGACGTCACCAGTCCCGCCCAGCTCAGTGCACTGCTCGACGCCGTGCAGGCCCAGTACGGCGGCCTGCACGGAGTGGTCCACGCGGCGGGAACGCGCCTGAGCCGCGCGCGCATCGACGAACTGCCCACCCACCGGAGCATCCGCGACCAGTTGACGGAGGCCACCGCTGCCAGCGTCCTCGGTACGACGACGTTGTACGCCGCACTGGAAGGCCGTGACCTCGACTTCTGCGCACTCGTGACGCCCGGCCCCGAAGCACCGGGGCACGCCCTGCACACCGCGGCGGCCGCGTTCCAGCACGCGTTCGCCCACAAGGCGCGGTCCCGCGCGGGCAGGCCGTGGACCGCCGTCGGCGGCGAGTTGTCCGCGCTCGGTGCGGGGCTGCTGCCCGCCCTGGCCACGGGGGTCGGCAGTGTGCTCGCGACCGCGCCCTAGCGGCCCTGCTCGCGCCAGGTGCGCACGACCTCGTCCACGTCGAGCAGTTCGAGCACGACGGGGGGACCCTCGGTGGGGCCCAGGCGCGCCTCGCGGATGCGCAGGTTCAGGTCCTCGACGATCTCGCGGACCGACTGCTCGGAGCGCTCGGTGGACAGTCGGCGGGGCAGGTCCTCGACCTCCTTGCGCAGGGCGAGGGAGCGCGGGCCGACGAAGCGGATGTTCTCGCGGCGCATCAGGCCCTTGACCCACCAGTTCTCGTCATAGGGCTCGTTGGCGCCGGGCAGCGGCTTGCCCGAACCGGGCAGGTCCTCGAAGGCGCCGCGTTCCTGGGCCTCGCGGATCTGACGTTCGATCCAGGTCTCGTGCCGACCGTTCACGCCGATCACCCCCCGGGGCAATGCTACTGGCTCGGCGGGTGGGGATGGGCGGCTTCGGTTAGGGTGCGGCGGCAGGTCCGATCTTGGTCGAGGTGAGAGCGATTCAGCTGCTCCTGGTCGTGGTGGGCGCGATCGCGGTCGCGGCGCTGGCCCACAAGAAGGGCCTCCAGTCCTCGCTGGTGGTCGTGGTGCTGGCGGCACTGGTGTCCTTCGTGCCCGGTCTGCCGAGGTTCGAGCTGCCCCCGGAGATGATCCTGGGCGTGGTGCTGCCCCCGCTGCTGTACTCGGCGGCGCTGGACTTCTCCTTCGTCAGCCTGACCCGCAACCTCCGGCCGATCCTGGGCCTTGGCGTGGGCCTGGTGGTGGCGTCCACGCTGGTGACGGGGGTGGTGGCCTGGTGGGTGGTGCCGGGACTGGCCCTGGTCCCGGCGCTGGTGCTGGGCTCGGTGGTGGCCCCGCCGGACGCGGTGGCGGCGCTGGCGGTGGGCCGCCGGCTGGGCCTGCCCAAGCGGCTGATGGCGATCCTGACCGGGGAGAGCCTGCTCAACGACGCGGCGGCGCTGACGATCTTCACCCTGACGGTGGCCGCGGCCACGGGTGGGCACACGGTGTTCGAGAACCCGTTGCTGCTGTTCGGCTACGGGGTGCTGGTGGGCAGCCTGATCGGCCTGGCGCTGGGCTTCGTGGTGCACTGGATCAGGCAGCGGTTGCGGGACAGCGGACTGGAGACGGCGCTGGGGCTGGTGGTGCCGTTCGCGGCCTACCTGTTCGCTGAGGAACTGCACGCCTCGGGGGTACTGGCGGTGGTGGCGGCGGGGCTGACGCTGGGGCACAACGACACCAGTGCGGGCTTCGCGACGCGCCTACAGGGCCGCGAGGTGTGGAAGAGCCTGGACGTGCTGCTGGAGGCGTTCGTCTTCGCGTACATGGGCTTGCAGTGCCGGTTCGTGTTCGCGGACCTGCACCTGACCGGCACGGACTGGCTCTGGTTCGCGCTGCCCGCGCTGGCCCTGCTGGCGACGGTGATCCTGGTCCGGCCGCTGTGGGTGCTGCTGACCTACGGCCAGAACAAGCTGTTCCGCCGGGAGCGGCTGCCCTGGCCGTACGTGCTGGTGATCTCCTGGACCGGCATGCGCGGGGTGGTGACGATGGCGGCGGCGGCCGGTGTGCCGCCGATGCCCGGCCGGGACCTGATCCAGGCGCTGGCCTTCGTCATCGCGGTGGGCACCCTGCTGATCCAGGGCCCGAGCCTGCCCGTGCTGATCCGCAGGCTGGCGCTGAGCGACCCGGCGGAGGAACGCGAGGACCTGGCCAACGCGGAGCGGGCGCAGCAGATCAGCCGCCGCGCGGCGAAGAAGACGCTGACCAAGCTGGTCAAGCACCCGCCTGCCAACGCCGACCCCGAGCTGATGCGCAGGTTCGAGGAGCAGATCACGGCCAAGCTCACGGCCCGGCGGGCGGCGGCCGAGGTGTCCACGCCCGCGCTGCGCGAGATCATGCTGCAACTGCGCAGGGACGTGCTCGCGGCGCAGCGGCTCGCGCTGGCCACCGCGCGGGACGAGGGCAAGCTGGACGAGGACACGGTCCGCCGCGAGCTGGAGCGGCTGGACTACGAGGAGGCGGCCGCGGCGGCGGTCAGCTGAGCGCCCGCAGCCGTGGTCGCGGCACGGTGCCCAGGTGGGCCGGCAGCTCGCCGAGCAGGGCGGCGGTCCAGTCGAGCAGGCCGCCGACGTCCACCCCGTGCGGCGGTGCCTGCCGGTACGGCTCGAGGTTGCCACTGCCCCTGCGCAGCAGCGACTCGGCACCGACAGCGTTGCCCCTGGCCAGGTGGGTGAGCCCGACCGCGAGCTGGGCGAGTCCGCGCCACAGTTCGCGGTCGGACTCACCCGCGGTCTTCCAGGCGTCCTCCAGCACCTCGTGCGCGTGGAAGGGCATGCCGGTGTCCAGCAGGTGCTGTGCCTCGCGCAGGCTCTCCCGCGGGGTGCGCCGGATGCCCTCGGGCTGGCGGGCCACCCCCGCCGAGCCGTAGGGCAGCGGTCGGCCGAGGCCGTCCCGCGGTCGTGCGTTGCGGGCCTGCCCCGCCTGGTCACGATCGCGTTCCACGGCAACCGATCCTGCCACAGCACACGGCCCGCGGCGGGCGGTCGCCCCGCGCTGGGGCATGATCGCTGAATGGACTGGGACGTGCTGGTGGTCGGCGGCACCGGGGTGGACACGGTGGTGCGCGTGCCCAGCCTGCCCCTGCCGGTCGCCGACTCGATCATGGTGCCGCGCATCGAGCGGCACGTGGCGCACACGGGCAACGGGGTCGCCCGCGGCTGTCACGCACTGGGCCTGCGGACCCGGTTGGTGGACGTGATCGGGGCCGACGAGGAGGGCGCGCTGATCCGCCGCGAGTATGCGGAACTGGGCCTGTCCTTCGGGTACCTGGAGCACGGCAGCGGCACGCGGCGCAGCGTGAACCTGGTCGACGAGCGGGGCAGCCGGGTCTCGCTCTACGACGGGCGGCACCCGTTCGACATCGCGGTGGACCCGGGCCTGTACCGGCCGGACCTGGAGCGGGCCGGGCACGTGCACGTGTCGATCGTGAACTGGGCGCGGCACGCGCTGGCCGAGGCGATGCGGGCGGGCCGGACCACCTCGACCGACCTGCACGACTGGGACGGGCGCAACCCCTACCACGAGGACTTCGCGTTCCAGGCGGACCTGGTGTTCCTGTCCACGGCGGCGCTGGGCGACCGGACGGCCGCGACCGTACGGCGGATCCTCGCCGAGGGCCGCGCGCAGGTCGTCGTGGCGATGGCCGGTGCGCAGGGCAGCCACGTGCACCCGCGCGGGGCGCGGTCCTGGCACGTACCCGCCGTCGAACTGCCGGACAGGCCGGTGGTGGACACCAACGGGGCGGGCGACAGCTACGTGGCGGGCTTCCTCTACCGCCACCTGACCGGCGAGCCCCTGGGCGAGTGCGCCCGCGCCGGGGCGATCGCGGGGGCCTACGCGTGCGGCACCGCGGGCACGCACACCTCCTTCGCCGACCGCGCGACGCTGGGGTAGCTGCCCGGCGGCCCGGCGCCGCCGGGCACCCGGCGCTCAGTCCTCGTCGTTGTCCTCGCGCCGCTTCTCCTGCTCGGAGTGGCAGCCGTGGTGCGAGCAGATCTTGTCGTACACCGCGAGGACCTCCTTGACGGTGTGCGTGCGCAGGTACTCGCAGCGTTCCTTGCGCGCCCGCGCGTGGCAGGCCCGGACCTCCTTCTCCCCGGTGAGCACGGCGATCGCGGCCAGCCCCTTGCCCCAGCACATCAGGGCGCGGCACAGGCAGTCCACGAAGTCGCGGGTGTGCTCGAAGCCCTGCCACACCTCGTGCACGTGGCGGCGGGCCACCAGCGCCCGGGCGTAGAGTTCCTTGAGGTCCACCTTGGCCGGGTCACCGCTGAGGTCCGCGGTGATGCCGCTGACCTCGGCCTTCAGGTCGGACACCCGCTGCACCAGGTCGGTCGGCTCCTTGGCCAGCTTGGCGAAGCACGCCTTGGCGGCGTCGGCCCTGCCCTGGTAGTCCACGATCCTGGCGGCCAGCTCCTCGTCGGACACCCCGTCGGTGCAGGTGTCGAACTCGCACTCCCGCGGCGCGCAGCAGCCCTTGCCGCAGCCGCACTCCCGCAACTGCTCGACCACCTGCCCGTAGGCCTTGTCCAGGCAGTGCACCACGTGCTCCTGCTTGATCAGGCAGCGGATCCGCTCCACCAGCAGCTTGCTCTGGTGGCGCAGGTCGGCCACCTCCAGCGCCACCGAGTGCCGGGCGTCGCGGTAGTCGGTGCGGATCTTGTCGTAGTCGGTCCTGGCCTTCTCCAGTGCGGGCAGCTGCGCGGCGTTGTACTCGGCCTGCGCCTTGATGCCCGCCGCCTTGCACGCGAGGCAGTCGACGATCTCCGGACGACACTGGCCGCACTCGCCGTGCGCCTGCTCGGCCTCGGGCGATGAGCTGTTCATGAGGCTCCCTTCGTGCCTGGCTGTCCAGGGGCGTGCACAACCCCCGCTCGCCGCCGAGTCTGGGCAGCCGGTGTCACCGCACCGTTGCCGCCGCCGCGACGGTGCGGTGACGCGCGCTGGGCACGATCTCGGCCATGGCAGGACACCGAGCCCTCGCGGCCGCCGGGCGCAGCATCGTGGAGCTGCTCAACCGGCGGTTCGCCGAGCTGTTGCCGGACCCGTTGCCCCGGCCCACCGCGGTGCTCGCGGGCAGCGCGGACTTCGACAAGGTCAACAGCAGTCCGGTCTCGGTGATCCGCTACCCGGCGGTGTCGGTCTACTGCTACCGGGTCTGCGTGGACGCGCCCACCCGCCCCGGCTGGTCCTCGGTGTCCAGTGTGGACGGTGTGTCGCGCACCCCGCTGCGCATGCACCTGCTGCTGGCGGCCTGGGACAACTTCGTGGAGAGCGAGCTGGAGTGGCTGGGGCTGACCGTGCAGGTGCTGGAGCGCGACGGCGTGCTCACCGGGCCGCTGCTGGACCCCAGCGGGGGCTGGCAGCCCGGTGAGGCGGTGCAGGTGGTGCTCGACGAGCTGCCGCTGGACTCGATGAGCGAGGCCTTCGAGGCGCTGACCACCAAGTACCGGCTTTCCCTTCCCTACGTGGCAAGGGTGATCCGGATCGACGGCGGCCCTCGGCCGGTCGGCGAGTCGGTGGCACAGGTGGAGGTGGACCGATGACCGTGCTGCACCGGCTCGCGCTGGGCGTGCAGCCCATCGACGGCGGGACCGGGCTGCAACTGGGCGGCCGGGTGCGAGTCGGCCGCGAGACCCCGGCGGGGCGGTACGAGCCCTTGGAGAGCAACGGGACCGGCCGGTTCAAGCTGCGGCACGGGCCCGGTGTCGGCGACCGCGTGACCGTCCGGGTGCACGACCCGCTGCGCCAGTTCGTGCCCCGCCGGTTCTCCATTCCACTGTGGACGCTCGCCGAGGTGACCAGCGGCCCGTACGTGCCGACGGCCTCGCGCCTGCTGCGGCCCTGGCTGCTGCCCGGATCGGCCTACCCCGCCCCGAGCGGCGCCACCGGCATCCGCGGCCGTGTCATCCACAGTGGACAGCCCGTGTGCTGGCCAAGGATCACCGCGCTGGGCCCCGGCGGGGTCCGGGTGGGCTGGGCGCACGGGGACGAGCGCGGGGAGTTCCTCGTGCTGATCAGCACGACCGGCACCCTGCCGCCGCCCGCGCCCAGCCTGCTGCCGGTGGAGCTGGTGGTCTGCGCCCCGCGCGAGGGCGCGGACCTGGTCGTGGAGCCGGTGCCCCGGTCCACGGCCCCGCCCGCGCCGGGGGACCTGGACAACGAGCTGCTGCGCGGGCAGTCCACCCCGGCGGGCTACCTGACCTCGACGGCACCCCGACCCCACCTGGCCGTACGGATCGGCGAGGTGCTCACCACCCAGCAAGACGTGATCTTCACACCGTGACCGAGGAGGTCCGCGCATGGCCGAGTACCTGACTCCCGGCGTCTACATAGAGGAGACCAGCTTCCGGTCGCGGTCGATCGAGGGCGTACCGACCAGCACCTGTGGCATGACCGGTCTGACCCGCTACGGCCCGGTGCCCTACCTGCTGCCCAACGCCGTGCTGACGCCGAAACCGGTGCTGGTCACCAGCTTCACCGAGTTCGAGCGCGCCTTCGGCGGGCTGGGCCCGGTGCCGGGGCTGCCTGACGACACCAACTACCTGGCCCACGCGGCGCGGGCGTTCTTCGCCAACGGCGGGCACCGGCTCTACGTGCAGCGGGTGTTCCCCTTCGACCCGGCCGCCGACCCGAGCAAGTACTTCGCCAAGCTCGCCCTCGGCAGCCCGAAGCCGCTGGCCACCTGGCACGCGCGCTGGCCCGGTGCCGCGGGCGGTTCGATCACCGTGCGGGTCCAGGCCCGGCGCAGCCGCAACGTGCTGATCGGCAGCGTGCTGCGGGGTGTGGCGCCGGGGGCCGCGGTGGAGGTGGGCGGCTCGGCCGGGGCCGCACTGGACCCGAAGAAGATCCGCATCGTGGCGGGGCAGGCGGGCGCCCTGGGCTACCGGGCCGCGGACGGCTCGGTGGAGGCGCCCACGGCGGGGCAGCAGGTCTACCACGTGAGCCTGGATGTCACGGTCAACGGGGAGGACCACCGGTCGGACACCTACAGCGGGCTGGAACTGGACCGGGCGCACCCGCGCTGGATCGGCAGCGTGTTGCAGGCGGCCGACCCGCCGGACGAGTTCAGCCTGGTGTGGCTGGAGGTCACCGATCCGGTGACCGACCCGGGTGCGCTGCTGGCGGCCCTGCTCACCGACGGGGCGCGGTTGTCCGGTGGGCAGGAGGGCGTGCTCAGCGTGGCCGCGCTGCAGGGCGAGGTGGCCGATCCCGACGACGTGCGCAAGGTCGGCACCGGTCTGGCCGCGCTGGGCGAGATCGAGGACATCGCGATCGTGGCCATGCCCGACGCGGTGCGGTTCGGCCCCGGCAACGAGTGCCGGCAGGCCACCCAGGCCCTGCTCGACCACTGCAAGGACCTGCGCTACCGGGTCGCGGTGGTGGATCCGCCAAGGGACTGCGCGCTCTCGCAGGTGCGCGAGTTCCGCGCGCAGTTCGACAGCACCTACGGGGCGCTCTACTACCCGTGGGTGGAGCTGGTCGACCCGACCGCGGTCCCGGACCCCTCCGCGCCGACCCCGACCCTGCAACTGCCGCCCTCGGGCAGCGTCGCGGGCATCTACGCGCGCAGCGACATCGAGCGCGGGGTGCACAAGGCCCCGGCCAACGAGGTGGTGCAGGGCATCACCCGGTTCGTCACGAACATCACCTACGACCGGCAGGCCGTGCTCAACCCCGAGGGGGTCAACGCGCTGCGCTTCTTCGCGGGCCGCAGCAACCGGGTGTGGGGCGCGCGCACGATGAGCTCGGACCCCGAGTGGAAGTACGTGAACGTGCGCAGGCTGTTCGCCTACCTGGAGCACTCCATCGAGAAGGCCACCCAGTGGGCGGTGTTCGAGCCGAACAACGAGCGGCTGTGGGCCTCGGTGCGGCAGAGCATCGAGGACTTCCTGCTGGTGACCTGGCGCTCGGGAGCGCTGATGGGCACCAAACCGGAGCAGGCGTACTTCGTGCGCTGCGACCGCACCACGATGACCCAGAACGACCTGGACAACGGCAGGCTGATCTGCCTGATCGGGGTGGCGCCCACCTACCCCGCCGAGTTCGTGATCTTCCGCATCGGCCAGTGGACCGCCGACGCGCAGACCAGTTGACGGAGGTGAACCATGGCTGTACGGGACAATCCCTACGGGGCATTCAACTTCATGGTGAAGCTGGGTGACGGCGGCGGCGAGGACCAGGTCTCCGGCGGGTTCTCCGACGTGTCCGGACTGGGCAACGAGGTGAAGTTCGCCGAGTACCGCAACGGCAACGAGGCGGAGAACCACGTCCGCAAGATCGCCAACGTGAACTCGACCGACGACGTCACGCTCAAGCGGGGCCTGATCGGGGACCCGCGGCTGTTCAGCTGGCTCAAGGCCACCCGCGAGGGCGAGTACCAGCCGATGACGGTGACGATCACGCTGCTGGACGAGAAGCGGACCCACGTGTGCCAGTGGGTGCTGAAGTTCGCCCAGCCCAAGAAGTGGGTCGGCCCGGCGCTGGCGGCTAAGGGCGGCGGCGAGGTGGCGATGGAGGAACTGCACCTGGTCGCCGAGAGCATCGAGTTCGCCTCGCTATGACCAGCGGACTGCGGCTGGGCGCCCCGGGTGTCTACACCTCGCCGTCCCGCGTGGAACCGGCGGCCGGGCTGGTGCGGCTGGACGTGGCCGGGTTCGTCGGGGTCGCACCGCGCGGCCCCGGCCACCGGCCGGTCGCGGTCACCAGCTGGTCGGACTACCAGCGCTGGTTCGGCGGCTTCGAGGGCAGGGGCCGCCTGCCCTACGCCGTGCAGGCGTTCTTCGCCCAGGGCGGGGTCCGCGCGCAGGTGCTGCGCGCGGTGCCGCCCACCGGTGGGGACGGGGCCACCGCGCGGCACCGGCTGGTCTTCGGCGCGGGCCTCGCGGTGGAACTGGCCGCGGCCAACGAGGGCAGTTGGGGCAACGACCTGTCGGTCACCGTGCGGTTCGACGCGGTGCAGCGGTTCCACGGCACCGTGCGGGCGGACCGGGTGACCCTGCCCGCGGGCGCCTCGGTGCCGCTGGGCTCCCTGCTGCTGGTCGGCGACGCGCTGCGCTGGGTCGTGGCGCTGACCGATGCCGGGGCCGTGCTGGACCGCCCGCTGACGATCACCGGCGAGCGGGACCTCGCCGTGGTCACCGCCACGGTGCGGATCAGCGACGGGGACCTGGGTTTCGCCCGGCAGGAGACCTGGCCCGGGCTGGGCCTGCACCCGCTGCACCCGAGGTTCGCGGCCAACCAGCTACGGGAGGGCTCGGCGCTGGTGACCCCGGCCGCGCCGTGGACGGATCCCTTGGCGCCACTGGACTCCACGCTGCTGCCGATCGACTCGACCAGGTCGCACGAGGGGGTGGACCGGTGGGCGGAGATCGACCGCCGCAGCTTCTTCGACGCCGAGCCCGCCGACGCCGACCCGCTGGACGAGGCCGATCACCTCGGCGTGGACGTGTTGGGCCGCAACGGCGAGATCGGCCTGCTCTGCGTGCCCGACCTGTACTGGACCTGGGACGGGCGTGGCCCCGTGGTCGACCCGCCGCCCGCGCGGACCGGCGGTGGCTGCTTCCGGCCGTGCGCCCCGGACCCGGTGGCGGTCCAGTACCGGCGCCGCGAGTTGGAACCGGTGCTGGACGGGCGCGATCCCGCCGACCTGGCGGAGATCGTGGCCCGGCAGCACCGGCTGCTGGCGGTCGCCGAGCTGCGCCGGCGGTTCGTCGTGCTGCTGGACGCCCCCGCCGGGCTGCCCGCGGGCGAGGTCGTGGCCTGGCGGTCCCGGTTCGACTCCAGTTACGCCGCCGCCTACTTCCCGTGGCTGGGCGTGCCGGTGCCCGAGCAGCCGCTGGTGCTCGTGCCGCCCTCGGCCTTCGCGGCGGGCGTCATCGCCGCGCGGGAGATCCGGCTCGGCCTGCCCTGGGGCCCGGCCAACGAGCTGGCCGCGGGCGCGGTGCTCGCCAGCGACCTGGTCAGCGACGCCGAGCACGACCGGCTGCACCTGTCCTCGGTCAACGTGTTCCGCGCGGAGCGGGACGGCTTCCGGCTCAGCGCGGCGCGCACCCTGTCCAGCAACCCCGACTACCGGCAGCTCAGCGTGCGGCGGCTGATGACCGTGCTGGCGCTGAGCATCGACCAGCAGGCCCAGCGGCTGGTGTTCGAGCCGGGCACGCCCGGGCTGCGCGACCGCGTGCGGCAGCTGCTCGTGCAGTTGCTGCGCGGGCTCAACCGGCAGGGCGCCTTCGCCGGGGACACCGAGGAGCAGTCCTTCTTCGTGCACTGCGACGAGGGGCTGAACCCGCCGTCCTCGCAGGCGCTGGGCCGGGTGGTCGCCGAGGTCGGCGTCGCACCCGCGGCCCCGCTGGAGTACCTGGTGCTGCGCGTCGCGCAGGACGCCGACGGAGTGTCACAGGTGGAGGTGGGCAATGCCGGTTCCTGAGCTGGTGCAGTCCTTCCGGTTCCAGGTGCGGCTGGACCTCAGCCCCGGCGTGCCCGCCAAGGCCGGGCCGTCGAGCCTGGGCGACGGGGCCTTCGCCGAGTGCGGCGGGCTGCAACTGGAGATGGAGGTCAAGGACCGCACCGAGGGTGGCCGCAACGACTCGGTGCTGCGCAGCGTGGGCCGGGTCAGGCTCCAGCCGCTGGTGCTCAAGCGCGGCATGTTCGTGCCCAGTTCGGGCGGCACGGCCGACAGCTCGCTGTGGATGTGGTTGCAGAACACGGTGGCCGGGGTGCAGCCGGTGGCCCGCTACGACGGCACGGTCCAGGTGTACGACACCACCCGGACCCGGGTGCTGGCCACCTGGACCTTCAGCAGGGGGCTGCCCGCCAAGGTGGTCGGCCCCACGCTGAACGCGCGCACCGGGGAGATCGCACTGGAGGAACTGCACATCGCCCACGAGGGCCTGTTCCTGGCGGTGCCGCGATGACCGCGCCCAAGCTGGAGAAGGCCAGGCTCCAGGAGCTGGTGGACATCGCGGGCCGGTCCGGGCCCAACGGCCAGCCGGTGGTGCGGCCCAGGGACCAGGGCGTGGAGGTGCAGTTCAACCCGGCGAACCTGCGGGTGGCCCGCAGTTCCGCGATCGACACCGGCGGGGCCACGGTCAACACCCAGCACCGCCAACTGGTGCCCAGCCCGGCCAAGCTGACCGTGGAGCTGGAGTTCGACACCACCGACGGCGACGCCAGCGGGGTGCCCGTGGACGTGAGCACCCGGACCGCGCTGGTGCGCAAGTTCGTGCAGTCCCCGGCCAACTCCAAGGGCGCACCGCCGCCCCGGGTCTGCTTCATGTGGGGCAACCTGCGCTTCCAGGGCATCATGACCCAGGCCGACGAGGAGCACGAGTTCCACGGCAGCCAGGGCGTGCCGCTGCGGGCCAAGGTCACCGTCAGCATCACCGAGCAGGACCTGACCCTGGAGTCCGGGCCCGCGGCCAAGGACAGCGGCGGGGCCACGCAACCCGGGGTCTCGCTGAGCGTGGGCCTGGGCGCCAGCGGCAGCCTGAACCCGACCGTGGTGGTCGCGGCCCAGGCGGGGGAGAGCGCACAGCAGCTGCTGGCCCGGCTCAACCTGGACCCGGAGAACTGGCGGGCCGCGATGAACGGGCTGAGCGGCCCGCTGGCGCTGGCGGCGGGCGCCCAGGTCGAGCTGGGCGCCGAGGTGTCGGCCTCGGTCGGGGTGGGCGTCACGACAGGCTTCACCGCGGGCGTGCAGGCCGGTGCCACCGCGGAGCTGGCCGCCGCGCTGGGGCCCGGTGCCGACCAGTCCACCGCGGGCTTCGTGCTCGCCTCGGGCGGCGGGGTCGCGGCCTCGGTCCGGGCCGTGCAGGCCCAGCAGGCGGCCGAGGCCGATCGCGGTGCGCGGGCGGCCTTCGGCGTGCCCGTCGCGCCGCCCAGCCCGGCGGTGGACCCGCGCGCACTGGGCTACGGGCGCGCGATCCCGTTGCGCGCCAGGGCGAACGCCGACACCACCGCCGACATCGCGGCCGGTGGGCGGCGCGGCCTGGCGGCCCGCGCGCGGCCCGGCGAGGTGCAGGCGGCGGGTGGCCCGGCGCAGGCCCCGTGGCAGCAACTGCCGCCCACCTCGGCGGCGGCCGACTCCGCGCAGCGCGACCGCGACCGCCGTCCGAGCACCACCCGGCTGCGACCTGGAGGGCAGTGCCGATGACCGTGCACGTGGCCGAGCTGCACACCGAGGTGGTGCCCGCCGCGCCGAACGCGCCCGAGGGCACCGCGCCCAAGGCGCCGATCGGCACCGACGAGGAGCACTGGCGTACCTGCGCGGCCCGCCTGACCTGGCTGGCCCAGCGGGTGCGCGCGGAGGGCTACGATGACTGATCCCGTTGTCGCCAACGCCTCGCCGGTGTTCACAGTGGACGGTGAGCTGTCCAGGGACCTGGCCCGCGACTGCGTGCGGCTGGAGATCGAGGAGGGCCTTGAGGGGCTGCGGACCCTGCGCGCGCACCTGATCGCGATCGGACCCGGCACCACCGGGCCGCAGCAGCGGATGCTGCACCTGGACGGGCGCGGAGTGGACCTGGGCAAGGCGTTGCGGGTGGCGATCGGCCCCGCCACCGGGCAGCGCTATGCCTTCGAGGGCACGGTCTCCGCGATCGAGGCCGTGTTCGGCGACGGGGAGCCGCCCGTGGTCGTGGTGCACGCCGAGGACGCGCTGATGCGGCTGCGCATGACCCGGCGCTGCAGGACCTACCGGGAGGTGACCGACGCCGAGATCGCCGCCGAGGTGGCCGCGGCGCACGGGCTGACCGCCGACGTGGCCGTGGACGGCCCGCGCTACGACGTGGTGCAGCAGGCCAACCAGAGCGACCTGGCCTTCCTCCGCGAGCGGGCCCGGCTGGTCCGCGCCGAACTCTGGTGCACCGGAAGGACCCTGCACCTGCGCTCGCGCGCCAACCGGGCGGGCACACCGCTGACCCTGGTGCGGGGCAACCACTTGCTCTCGGTACGGCTGTGCGCGGACCTGGCGCACCAGCGCAGTGAGGTGGTCGTCACCGGCTACGACGCGCAGGCCAGGCAGGTGATCAACGAGCGGGCCGGTGCGGAGGTGGTGGACGCCGAGATCAGCGGCGGGCGCACGGGTGCCCGCCTGGTGGGCAGGGCGCTCGGGGGCGCCGGGTCCCTGCGGGTGCGCGAGGTGGCGCTGACTTCCGGCGAGGCGGCCGCCTGGGCCAGGGCCGAGATGTTGCGCCGTGCCAGGCGGTTCGTCACCGTGCAGGCCACCACCCGGGGCACGCCCGACCTGGTGGTGGGCAGCCAGTTGCGGCTGGAGCAGGTCGGCGCCCCGTTCGAGGGCGGCGGCTACCACGTCACCAGGGTGGTGCACACCTTCGACAACGTGCGGGGCCTGCGCACCAGGTTCGAGGCCGAGCGCGCGACCGTGAACGAGGTGGTGTGATGGGACTGCCGACCCCGGCCGACGGCGGAGCGCCCGGCTATTTCGGGGTGTACCCGGCGATCGTGACCGACATCGTGGACCGCGACCGGCTGGGCCGCGTGGAGGTACGCTTCCCCTGGCTGGGCACCGAGGGCGACGAGCAGGTGCGGGCCTGGGCCACGCTGTGCACGCCCTACGCCGACGACGAGCAGGGGCTGCTGGTGCTGCCCGAGGTGGGCAGCCAGGTGCTGGTCGCCTTCGAGGCGGGCAACCTGCGCAGGCCCTACGTGATCGGCGCCGCGTGGAACGGCCGCGAGTCGCTGCCGCACGAACCCGAGGCCGCCAACAACATCCGGATCCTGCGCACCCGCGCCGACTCCAGGTTGACCTTCGACGACACCGCGGGCGCCGAGAAGGTCGGCATCACCATGGCCGCCGGCCACGAGGTGGTGCTGGACAACGCCACCCAGGAGATCACCGTGCGGCACGCCAACGGCTGCGTGCTGCGGATGACCGCGGCCGGTGGCATCGAGCTGACCGCCGTGTCCTCGGTGCAGGTCACCGCGCCCGCCGGGATGCGGGTGAGCACCCCGCTGGCCCAGTTCACCGGCATCGTGGAGTGCCAGGTGCTCAAGGCCGACGCCCTCGTCCAATCGCCTGCCTACACCCCAGGCGCCGGAAACCTCTGGTGAGCCCGATGGACCACGACTTCGCCCTGCGCGCGCCCTGGTACGCCCGGCGGCGCGACCCCGCCGACCCGCTCGCGCCGGTGATCCAGAAGTACGACCGCTCGGACTTCGCCACGCTGATCACCCAGGACCCGACCACCTCGCTGCCGTTCACCGAGGAGGACACCTGGTCCTTCCCCGCACGTAAGCAGGCGGTGTTCATCGGCAAGGGTCGCGACCGGCTCGCCACCCACGTCCTGGTGCACACCGACACCCGCAAGCTGTACCAGGCCAACCACAACCGGTACTACGCCGTGGTGGTGGAGGTGTTCTGCGCCGACGGCTCGCTGGCCCGCGCCGGGTCGCACCGCGACATCGAGGTCGGCATGGTGGTCCGCAAGTGGGACACCGCGCTGGTCGGTGACCGCAGGCCGATCCGCAGGATGGCGCGGGACCTGATGTTCCGGATGGCCGCCGAGCAGCACCCGGGCCAGGACCTCGCCGAGCCCGTGCTGGACGTGCGCAACCTGTGGTGGGCCGACCAGGCCGCGCGGCAGAACTTCGAGCGGCGGCACGCCGGGGTGACCGTCGAGCAGGACCTGAAGTCCTGGAACGGCACCGCATGGGCCAAAACCTCCACAGTGGACTGGAAGACCGAGCTCAAGCTGCCCATGTGGCGACTTCCCCCGCGCGACCGGGACTGCGCCGCGGCCGCCACCCGATCGTTGTGGTTCGGCCTGCTGCCCGTGTACTCCGCCGACCTCGACCCCGACGGGGCGCCCCGGCTGGACGACCAGTCCACCTACCAGGTGCAGTGCTACGTGCACAAGATCCCCGCGCGCGGCCACGAGCACTGCCCGCCGAAGGTGTGGTGGAGCGCGCCCACCGAGGCGTTCCGGCTCGCCTCCTTCTTCGACCCCGAGGGCACCCGCAACCACCGGGTCGCCGTCACCGCCCCGGACCTGCGCGCCCTGGCCGCCAGCGCGGGGCAGCCCCGGGCCGGTGGCATGGCCATCACCACCCCGGCCGAGTCGCAGCTGTCGGCCACCCTTGCCGACGTCACCAAGGGCAACCAGGTCAAGCCGGGGCAGAACGAGGCCGCCGGGGTCTGTACCTTCGCCATCGAGCTGTTCTTCCTCGTCGCCCTGTTCCTGTTCAACCTGTTCCTGCCCGTGGTGGTGTTCCTGTTCCAGCTGTGGTGGCTGCTGGCCCTGCGGTTCTGCGTCCCGCCCTCCGGCTCGCTCACCGCCCTGGAGGACTACTTCGCCGCGGGCGGCAAGCCGGAGAACCTGCCCACCGGCCTCAAGGCGGAGCTGGACAAGGTGCTCGGCTTCCCCGGCAGCGCGGACCAGTTGGCCGGGGACCCGCAGGTGCAGGCCGACCCCACGCTCGTCGGCGACCTGGTCACGGTCTCCCGCCCACCCCGGCCCGAGGACCAGCCCGCCCCGCCCACCCCGTACGAGTCCGAGCCCGACCCGCTCTGCTCGGGCTGACCGCGGCTTCATGAAGGTGCCCTTCAGGGCGTCCAACGTCCCGAAGGGCACCTTCATGCCGGATCTCAGCGGGTCAGATCCACCTCCACGACCTGGTCGACGCGCTGCCAGAACTCCCTGGCACCAGCCATCTTCATGTTCTCCATGGCGGCGTGGAACACCCTGCTCACCCGCAGTTCGTCGGGGTGCCACTGGTAGCGGTCCGCGAGCAGGACGTGCACCCTGGCCTTGCTGGGGTCGGTCCGGTCGAGGATCGTGATCGTCAGGTGGTCCACCTCACCGAAGGTGTAGTGGAGGTTGTCGGTCTTCCAGTCGTCGGTCAGCATGGTCAGTCGTGTGGGTACGCCGACCTGGTTGACACCGGCGACGAGGTGGCGGAAGCCGGGATCGCCGAACAGGTCCTCCGCGCTGTAGGACAGGTCGGTGCCGGTGCCGTCCCGGTAGTGCCGAAGCGTGCGCCCCGCGGGCTCGGTCTGGTCGAACGCCATCTGCACTTCCGCCACGATGAACAGCGTGAGGCAGTCGGCGAGGAGATCGGGCAGTCCACCGAAGAGCGAGTCGATGACGAGATTCGTCCTGGGCCTGCGTCCCTGGGCGTCGGGCAGATCGTGGTCGCCGGTGTGCTGCCCGAGCAGATAGAGGTCGTACAGCGTCTGGATCGCGCGATAGAGCAGGAGAGAGGGCCATTCCATCGTCATCGCGATCCGCAGGAGGCAGTTCAGCGGAATCATGACCGCCGCGGGGATGCGCCCACCGAAGAGCTTGGTTGCCGCGTAGATACCGAGTGAGCGCAGCATGTCGCTGGAGGTGGAGTGCTCCGGCGCGTTCACGTCCACGTCGACCACCCGCGCCGCGGTCTGCTCGGCCTCGACCTCGTGCGGATCGGACCTGCCGCCGTCGATCGGGTCCAGGTGCACGCCTTGGCGCTGCTGCACCACGTGCGTGAGTTCGTGCGCGATGAGCCGGTCCCCGGACAGCGTGCCAGGCCGGTATTCGCCCGCACCGAACATGATGTCGGTGCCCGAGGTGAAGGCGTGCGCGCGCAGCGCCGAGGCGGCCTGCTGCGCGGTGGGACCGGTGTGCACCCGGACCCCGGAGAAGTCGGCGGCCAGCGCGCCCTCCATGTGGCGGCGCGTGTGCTCGGGCAGCGGCGAGCCGCCGGAGGCCGTGCACCGCTGGATGTCGTGCTGGACAGCCGCGGCCTTGGTACGCGGGTCGCACTCGCAGGTGGACCCGATCCCGCATCGCTGGACGGGCCGCTGTCGGTACTGACGCATGGCCGTACGATCGACTCGCGCTGTCACCACAACGTTGCCGTGACGGCCCTCGCCCAGGATCGCCCCATGACGGTGCACACGTGGTTGGGACGGGGACTGCGGTTCCCGGTGCGGCCGGACTCCTCCGGGGCGATCGGGGCGCTGTCCGGGCTGGAGCTGGTCCGCCAGTCGATCGAGGCGATCCTGGACACCGAGCCGGGGGAGCGGGTCATGCTGCCCGCCTTCGGCTGCGGGCTGCGGCGCTACCTGATGGCGCCCAACACGGTCACCACGAGGGCGGCGCTGCGCGAGGCGGTGACCCTGGCGCTGGGGCAGTGGGAGCCGAGGATCTCGGTGACCAACGTTGCGGTGACGCCCGGCGAGGACCCTTCCCTGGTGTGGATCGAGATCGCCTACGTGCTGCTGGCCGACCTGCGGCCGGACAACCTCGTCTACCCGTTCTACCTGCGGTAGCCACCGAGCGGAGGTTGTGATGGCGTTGACCGGCCCCATCCTGGACGACCGCACCTACCAGCAGTTGCGCGAGGAGTTGGTGCGGCGGATCCCGGTGTACGCCCCGGAGTGGACCGACCACAACGAGAGCGACCCGGGCATCGCACTGCTGGAGCTGTTCGCCTACCTGGGCGAGTCCCTGCTCTACCGGTTCAACCAGATCCCGGACACCACGAAGATCGAGTTCCTGCGGCTGCTGGGGGTGCGGCCCCGCCCCGCGCGCCCGGCCAGGGTGCTGCTGACCGCGAGCACCGAGCTGCCCCAGGGCGTGCAGGTGTTGCGCGACAGCGTGGCCCAGGCCGGGGCCGTGGCCTTCCAGACCGAGGACGAGGTCTACGCCTGGCCGCTGGACGTGCTGGCCGCGGGCAAGGGCAAGCTGCCACCGGCGCGGACCGCGGCCGAGGTGGAGCGCCGCGCCGTGGCCAGTGCCATGGCCGGGCTCGGTCCCAACGACGCGCATGAGCACTACCGGACCGTGCTGGCACCGGCCGATCCGATGGACGCCGAGGCCGTGCCGCTGACCGTGTCGGGGACCTGGGACAACACGCTGTGGATCGCCTTGCTGCGCAAGAAGGCCACCGACCCGCAGCAGCTGGCCGGGCGCACGCTGTTCCTCGGGCTGGCCTTCGACGAGACGGTGCCGGCGGACTTCGCCCTACAGGACCTGGACGGCCACGGGCAGGACTACCGGTCCACGGGCCTGGGCATCGAGGCCCCGCCGATGATCTGGCAGCTGTGGGCGGGCTCGGACCGGGACCGGAAGTCGTACTACACCACCGTCGAGGTGCTGGGCGACAGCACCGGCGGACTGGTGAGCACCGGCGTGGTGAAACTGGGGCTGCCCAAGCAGCTGCCGGTGTTCGACCCGGCCCGCACCAACCCGCAGGGCGACCCGGGCTGCCCGCCGGTGCTGATCGACGAGAAGCAGGCCGCGTTGGTGGTCGGCTGGCTGCGGGTGGCTCGGCCGGCCACCTCCGGGGACTCGATCCGGCCGGTGCGCTGGACCGGCGTGAACGCCGTCAGCGCCGTGCAGTCCAGGACCGCCGCCGCCGAACTGCTGGGCACCGGCACCGGGGACCCGGACCAGGACCACCCGCTGACCCAGCGTCCCGTGCTCACCGGCACCGCGCGGGTCCAGGTCGAGGAGGCCGACGGGTGGCGCGACTGGACCGAGGTCGAGGACTTCGTGGCCAGCGCACCGGACGACCGGCACTACACGATCGACCTCACCGCTGGGGTCGTGCGGTTCGGCGCGCCCCGTGTTCCCCAGCCGGGACAACGCATCCGCGTGCTGTCCTACCGCTACGGCGGCGGCCTGGTCGGCAACGTGCCCGCGGGTGCGATCGGGCAACTGGGCCAGGTGCGGGCCGCGAACCCGTTGCCCGCGGTGGGCGGCGCGGACGCGGTCAGCCTGGCCGAGGCCCTGGACGCGATCCCGGCCGAACTGCACCGCAGGGATCGGGCCGTGGTGGCGCAGGACTTCCGCGACCTGGCCTGCGAGGTGACTGGGGTGGTGCGGGCCGAGGTGTTGCCGCTGCTGCACCCGGACACGCCGACCGTGCGGGCGGCCGGGGTCGTGACGGTTGTGGTGTGGCCCGGTGAGGACCTGCGCACCCCGGACGCGCCGATGCCCGACCGGGGGCTGCTGCGCCGGGTCGCGGCGTACCTGGACCAGCGCAGGCTGCTGACCACCGAGTTGTACGTGGTGCCGCCGACCTACCAGCGGATCGTGCTGGCGGCCGGGGTGCGGGTCCGCGCCGGGTACCAGGTGGACGCCGTGCGCCGGTGGGTGGAGCTGATCCTGCGCCAGTACCTGGCCCCGGTGCCGCCGTACGGGCCGGAGGGCGGCGGCTGGCCGCTGGGCCGCACCGTGCGCCGCGCCGAACTGGAGGCGGTGGCCGTGCAGGTGGACGGCGTGGAGTACCTGGAGGACCTGACACTGGGCCGGGTCGACGCCAAGGGCGTGATCACCGAGGCGGACACCGTGGAGCTGGCGCGCTGGGAGGTGCCGCGCCTGGTGGAGATCACCGTGGTGCAGGGCAAACCGTTGCGGCTCGGGGAGAAGTACACCCCGCCCAGCAGCGACCTGATCGTGCTGCCGACCCTGCCCGAGGTGTGCTGATGGACGGCGACCGCGGCTACAGCCAACTGGTGCGGCCCGAGCAGTGGGCGCTGTGCGTCCGCGAGCACACCGCCCTGCTGCCAGGCGGCGGGGTCACCCTGGACTGGGTGGACGACACGCCCCGGCACACCGGCCGGTGCCGCACCGCGCCCGCCGGGCTGGTCTTCGACCGCTGGTGCCGGGCCTACCGGTCCCGGCCCGAGCGGGGGCTGGTCGAGGTGATCCCGGCCGGTGCGAGCAGTTCCGGCACGCACGACCCCGGCATCCTGCGTAGCCCGTTGGGACTGGCCGTGGACTCCGCGCAGCGGCTCTACATCGCCGAGTCCGGCACCGGGCTGGTGCACGTCGTCGACCTGTGGGGCAGGCGGTTGCTGCGCAAGATACCGTTGCGGTGCAAGGACAAGCGGCGTCCGATCGACATCGCGGCGCGCTGCTGCGGCGCACTGGTGCTGGCCGCCGATCCGTACGGGATCGTGCTGGTGGACGGCCGTCGCGGCCCGCTGCCCGGCCCGAAGCTGGTGACCCCGCCCTGCTCCGACGGCATGCTGCCCAGCCGCATCGCGTTGTCGGCGCGCGGCCCGCTGCTGCTGTGGCGGCACCCGAGGGCGGCCCGCGCCCTGGTGTCCACTGTGGACGGGGAGGTGCTCGTCGAGGTCCCCGGCGGCACCGACATCGAGCTGACCCGGGACGGCACCCTGGTGGTGGCACGCCAGCCGGGGCAGTCCTTCCGGCGCTTCGCCGCCGACGGCCTGGAACTGGAACCGCTCGGCGCCCCCGGCTACGACGGCGGGGCACTGGCGGTGGCCCCCAACGGGCGGATCGCCTTCACCACCGCCGAGGGCCTGGCCTGGACCACCGGGTCCAGCGCGGTGCACGCCACCAGCGGCACCGTGCTCAGCTACCGGCTGGACAGCGGCACCTACCGCACCCGCTGGGGACGGCTGTTCCTGGACGCCTGCGCGCCGACCGGCACGAACCTGGCCGTGCGGTTCGCCACCAGCGACGAGGACACCGCCACCGAGCCGCCGGCCCCGCGCCGCGCCCTGTCCCCGCTGTTGCGGCGGCCCACCGGGCGGGAGGCCCCGTGGGCGCAGATCGCCGCGGACGACCAGTTCGAGACCTACGAGTCCCCGGTGACCGCCGAGCCGGGCCGCTACCTGTGGATCACCCTCACCCTGACCGGCACGCGGCGGCTCAGTCCGAAGGTGCGGGCGCTGCGCGTGGAGCGGCCGGGCCACCAGCTGCTGCGCGCACTGCCGCGCGCCTGGTCCCGCGAGGAGTCCGACGCCGACTTCCTCCAGCGCTTCCTCGGCCCCGCCGAAGGGCTGCTGCACGAACTGGACCAGCGCGCCGCCGCCCGCTCGGTGCTGGTCGACCCCAGGGTGACCCCGCAGGAGGCGTTGCCCTGGCTGGCCAGCTTCGCCGGGCTGGTGCTGGACCGGCGCTGGCCCGAGCGGGCCCGCAGGCAGCTCATCGCCAGGGCGTACCCGCTCTACCGCGCCAGAGGCACCAAGCGGGCGCTGACCGAGATCCTCGGCATCTACCTCGGCTACCAGCCGGTGATCGTGGAGCGCTGGCAGCTGCGCGGGCTCGGCGGCACCGTGCTGGGCACCAGCGCGACCGGCCCGCGGGCGCCCGAGGTCGGCGCGGCCACCGGCGCGCTGGGCACCTTCACCGTGGGCGGCACGCTGCCCGGCCAGAACTCGTACTCCTTGGCAGCACACCGGTTCAGCGTGCTGATCCCCGGTGAGCTGACCGCCGAACAGCTCAGCGTGGTCCAGGACGTGCTCGCCGAACACCGGCCCGCGCACACCGAGTACGAGCTCTGCGAGCTCAGCTCCGGCATGCGCGTGGGGCAGCGGCTGCACCTGCGGCTGACCTCCTACGTCGGGCCCGGGGCCAACTGGGCGCCCGCGGTGGTGGACCACACCCTGATCGGCGGGGACGGGGTGATCGGCGTGCCCTCGGTCGGGTCCCGGCTGGGCGACACCTCCGTCGCCGGGCAGGTGAGGGTCGGATGACCGCGCTGACCGTGGACCGCCTCAGCAGCACCGTGCACGGCGCGGACCGTGCGCAGGCCAGCCGGGTGCGGCGCCTGCTGGGCGAGCTCGCCGAACGGCGGCTGGACGAGGCGCTGCGGGCCGCCGAACTGCCGACCGGGCTGTGGTGCCTGCGCAGGCTGGACGTCTCGGTGCGGATGGACTTCGGCCGCGGCGACCTCGCGCTGGCAAGGGACTGGGCGGACACCCTCGTCGGCGCCCTGCGCGCCGCGCTGGCCCAGCGGCCCGGCGAGGTCGCGCACTTCGTGGACCTGCGGCACGCACTGGCCGACCTGGTCGGCTCGGTCGCCCTGGGCAGGACCGACCGGGGCTGGGCGTGGCGGCGGGTGGACCTGTTGGGCGCCAACGACCCTGAGCCCGCTGACGCTCCGCGCGAGGCGATCGTCGCCGCCCTGCGACGGCATCCTCGGTACGCCTTGGCAGCCCTGCTGGCCGCCCTGCGCGAGGCCGGGCCCGCAGCCCTCCAGCGAGTCCTCGGTGCGACCGGCTGGACCGCCGTGGCACAGGCCCTGCTCGCCGCCGGAGGTGTGCCGCCGGGCGGGTTGCGTGCCGTCGCGGGGTCGGTACGAGGCTTGTCGGCGGCTGGGGAACCGCCCGGTGCTGGCCGCTCGCCTGGCGTTGGCGGCTCGGCTGCTTCCCGTGAGGTCTCGCCTGGCGTTGGCGGCCTGGCTGCCGTTTCCCGTGAGGCCTTGCCTGGGGGGGGCCGCTCGCTTTCCGGTGACGGCTCACCCGAAGTGGACCGCCCGCTCCCCGCTGAGGACTCGCCCGCTGTCGACCCGCGCGACCGTGCCGCCGCGGCGATCCTTGCCCGGTCCGCCGCCGCTGGCGCCCTGGTGCGCTCGCGGCTGCGTCCCGACCCGGACACCGTGGCCGCCTGGGCCGTGCTGGTCCTCGCCGAGGCCGAGCCGGGCGCCTTCGCCCGCGCCGACGCGCCCGCCGTGCTGGCCCGCGTCGCCGCCCAGCTGGCGCCGGGTGCCATGAAAGTGCCGTTGCTTGCGTTCAACGCAAGCAACGGCACTTTCATGGCACCGGTACCCACGGAGTGGGCGGGCCTCCCGTTCCTGCTGGCGACGGCCCAGGACGCGGGGGTACCGGCCCGGTTGCTGGCGGACCCGGTGCTGGCGGCCCGCCCGCTGCGCTGGGTGCTGCACGGGCTGGCGACCCGCCTGGTGCCGCTGAGCGAGGACGATCCGGCGGCGTTGGCGTTCTGCGGGCTGGACCCGGCTCAGGTGCCGCCGACGGTCGACGCCTCGCCTGCCTCGCGGGCGGAGCACGAGGCGTTGACGGCCCACGCGTGCCGCTGGGCGGCGGTGACGGAGGAAAGACTTGATCCCGGCACGCAGGTGGCGCACATCGCGCGTCGTCACGGGTGCGTCCAGGGCGAGCCGGGTTGGCTGGAACTGGTGCTGCCGCTGCACGAGGTGGACCTCGCGGTGCGCCGGGCCGGGCTGGACGTGGACCCGGGCTGGGTGCCCTGGCTGGGCGCGGTCGTGAGGTTCCGTTATGAGTGAGCTTGCGAACGAATCAATGAGCACAGGCCGGCGCGAAGCGCTGCACCGAGCGCTAGCGAGGTGCGGCGATGAGTGAGCGGACCAGCCACGACCTGACCGCGCGCGCGGCCGACCTGGCGGTGCGCGTGGCCGACCTGCTCGACCAGCGATGCAGCGTCGAGTCCGGGGCGGCGCAGACGGCGGAGTTCCTGCGGGCGTGGGGAAAGCAGGCGCAGGCGGACCGCTGCGAGGAGCAGCCGTTCGATCTGGTCGCGGCGCGTTTCGGGCTGACCGAGCAGGAACAGCAGGTGCTGTTGCTGGCGGGTCTCGCCGAGGAGCACGAGGGGATCGCGGGCACGTTCCGCGCGCTGCACCCGCGTGGTGAGCCGCACCCGACCACGGGGCTGGCGGCGCTGCTGCTCGGGGGTGACCGGGCAGCGGTGCGCCGTCTGCTGACGGAAGGCGCGGCGGTGCGGGCCGGGCTGCTGCGGTTCGGCGCCGAGGGCACGTTCTTCGAGCGGTCGATCACTGTGGCCGATCGGCTCTGGGAGGCGCTGCACGGGCACGAGGGCTGGCCCGCGTCGATCGAGCGCGTGCCGGTCGAACCCGCGCCCGGTGGTCTGGACCGCTGGCTGGCGTGGCCGCAGGTACGCCGGGTGGCGGTTTCCCTGCTGGCCGCCGATGACCGCACGGTGCTGGTCGCCACGCCGGAGGAGGAGATCGCGCTCAGCAGGTGCGCCGCGGTCGCCGACGCGGCAGGCACCCCGCTGGTCGCCGGGCGGGTCGCGGCACAGGACCCGCACGGGATCGCCCTGCTGGCCGCACACGCCGCCGCCCGCGGCGCGATCCCGGTCCTGGTGCTGGCCGCCCACGCCGAGGGCACGCCGCCCGCCACGCTGCGGATCGCCGCCCCGGGACCGGTTCTCGTGGTGAGCGGCGGCCCCGTGCGCGCCGTGGGCCACCGCCCGCTGCTCACGCTGCCGACCGGGCCGTTGGACGGCACCGACCACCGAGCCACGTGGGCCGCCGCCCTGCCCCGGCACGGCGAGCTGGCGCCCGCGCTGGCCGCCCGCCACGCGGTGGACCCCGCGCACACCACGCAGATCGCCGCCGATCTGCGCGAGCCGGTGGACCTCGCGCAGGTCGCGAGCGCGATCCGGGCCAGGGCCGGTGCGGTGCTGCCCGCTGGTGTGGACCTGAGCACCCCCGACGTGCCGTGGCACCGCCTGGTGCTGCCGCAGGACCAAGCCGGCCAGTTGCGCGCCGCGGTGGACCGGCTGGAGCAGGCCGCCACGGTGTTGGACGACTGGGGATTCCGCGCGCGGGCCAACGCCTCCGGCGGCACACGACTGCTGTTCACCGGCCCGCCGGGCACCGGCAAGTCCCTGGCGGCCCAGGCCGTCAGCAGCGCGGCGGGCACCGACCTGCTGACCGTGGACGTGTCCCGGGTCGTGTCCAAGTGGATCGGTGAGACGGAGAAGAACCTGGCCTCGGTGTTCGAGGTGGCGCAGCGTACCCAGGCCGTGCTGTTCATGGACGAGGCGGACGCGCTGTTCGGCACCCGCACGGAGATCGGCGACGCGCACGACCGCTACGCCAACCTGGAGACCGCCTACCTGTTGCAGCGGCTGGACCGCTTCGACGGGGTGGTGCTGCTGGCCAGCAACCTGCGGCACAACATCGACCCGGCGTTCCTGCGCCGGATGGACCTGGTCGTGGAGTTCCCGCAGCCCGACGAGTCCTGCCGCCACCGGCTGTGGGACCTGCACCTGCCCGAGCGGGTGCGCGGCCCCGACGTGGACCTGGCCGTGCTGTCCCGGCTGTACCCGGTCGCCGGTGGCTGGATCCGCAACGCCGTGATCGCCGCGGGGTTCGCCGCGGCCCCGGCGGGACCGGTCCGCCAGCACCACCTCGTCGCCGCGATGCGCCGGGAGTACGCCAAAGCGGGGCAGCCGTTTCCCGGCGAGCCCACCAACCTGATGGAGACGAGGACATGACCACCTGTGACGACACCGCCGCACCCTGCGCCTCGTGCTGTGCGGCCGACCTGCCGGTGAACCCCTTCGTCGCCCTGCGGGTGGCGTTCGGCATGCTGCTGGGCGAGGACGACTTCCGCACCCTGATGGGCAACTCCCGGGGCAAGCAGATGCTGCACTCGGCCTGGCTGCACGGATCCGGTGTGGTGTGGGGCATGCGCGCCAGGCTGGACGGCGAGTTCCTGCTGCGGGTCTCGCCTGGCCTGGCCCTGGACGGGCACGGGCGGGAGCTGCACGCGGAGACCGGCTGGTGCCTGGACCTGCGCGACTGGCTCACCAGGAACCAGCACACCGCCGACTCCGCCAACGAGGGTGACACGAAGGTCATCCACACGCGGCTGCTCGCGGAGTTCTCCTGCCGACCGAGCAACCTCGTGCCGACGCTGGCCGACCCCTGCGACGTCACGCGCAAGCGCGACGACTACTCGCGCGTCCTGGAGACGGTGCACTTCACGCTGAGCGCCGACCCGGTCGAGCCGGTTCCCGTGCCGTACCGGCGGGTGCGCGCCCTGCTGGGGCTGGGCGAGGCCGACACGGAAGTCGACAGCGCGTCCTGCCTGCCGCCCGAGCAGCGCGCGGCCGAGCTGCTGCACAAGCTGCGCGTGCTGGCCGCCGCCGACTCCGCCGAACTGGCCCCGCCCAGCGCCGAGGAGCCCTTCCCGGTCACCGAGCTGAACGCGCCGGTGCTGCTGGCCGAGGTGGCGATCACGGTGCGGGTCGCCGACGGGGCGATGACCATCGTCAAGGTGGACCTGAGCCCGGAGGTCCGCACGACCCTGCTGCCCACCTGGCTGATCCAGGAACTGACCTGCGGGCTGGCCCCCGGCCTGCTCGGCCCGGACACCCAGCCCGACGCGGGCGGCCCCCGGCTGGACCCCGGTTCGCTCAAGTGGTCCGCGAACGGCGACCAGTTGACCTTCGAGGTCACCGCCGCGCTCAACCCGCGCTCGCTGCGCAGGGCCGTGCGGGTGACCTCGCTGTCGGCCGACCGGGGCTGGGTGGACGAGGACATCGACGCCGTCCGCGTGGACGAGGAGTCGGGCACCCACGTGACGGTGGAACTGGCCGGGCGGCTGTCCAACGAGCTGGTGCGGCTGACCGTGCGCGGCACCGGCCCCGAACCCGCGTTCGGCGTGCACCCCGCGGTGCCCCTGGCCGGGGTGCGCGGCGGCCCGCCCGGCAGCAGGCACGACGGTCACGACGCCGCGCTGACCTTCACCTTTGGGAGGACCCAGGCATGACCACCCCGAGCAGCACCGAACAGGACACCCCGACGGTCGGCGGGGCGATCGCCCGACTCAACGCCCAGGACGGCCTGTTCCTGCGCGCTGAGCACCTGACCCTGATGCAGGACTACAGCGAGGACCTGGCCAAGGCCCTCGGCACGGCCTGCGGCCCCGGGGTGGTGCACGGCTTCCCGGTGACGCTGGCCAAGGACAAGGTCGTCGTGGGGCCGGGCCTCGCGGTGGACCCCAGCGGAACCGTGCTGGAGAGCAAGAAGACCGACGCCAAGGTGAGTTTTCCCAAGGAACCGCTGCCCGCGGACGGCTTCTACGTGGTGCAGTTGCTGGAGGGCAAGTGGTTCTACGGCACCGACAGCGTCTACGGCAACCCCTGTGACGACACCTGCTCCGGTGCGACCGCACTGCACCCCAACGAGGGGCGGGGCATCACCGTGATGCTGACCCCGGCCACCCTGAGCGGTTTCGACGGGCAGGCCAGCGACAAGCGCCGCAACTGGTTGGCCTCGCACTACTTCGAGCGCGAGCGCGGCTACGCCAAGCCCTGGCTCCAGCAGCCCGCCCCGGGCCGCGTGGTGAGCCCGTTGCAGAGCCTGGCCTGGTCCACCGGGCTCGACGCGCCCGCCACCTCCGGCGTGCCGATCGCCGTGCTGTTCACGGTCAACGGCAAGTGGCAGGTCGACACCTGGACCGCACGCCGCGACCTCAGCGGGTCCACGGCGTTGCGCGGCTGGCAGTGGCGGCTCGCCGGTCGGCCCTGGGACGTGTTCCTGGCCCAGGTGCTGCAGTTCCAGGACCAGCTGTCCACGCGGTCCGCGGCCCAGGTGACCTCGCTGGACCAGGTCGTACAGTGGCTGGACGCCGCGCGTGCGGACGTCACCGGTGGGGCCTCGGCCAGCTCGGTGGACCTGCTCAACTCCGCGATCGGCGCGCTCAGCGGGGCACAGGCCCCCGCGGCGCAGGCGGTTTCCCTGGTGGAGCGGGGGTTCCAGGACCTGCCGCCAGCGGGGTTCCTGCCGGTGGACCCGAAGGGGAACGTCGCCGAACAGGTCACCGCGCTGTTCCCGGCCACCGTGCCGCTGACCTTCTACACCTGCCGCTTCGACTACACGCCGCAGGTGCTGGAGAGCGCCCAGCACAGCGACCGGATCCCCTTGGACGGCAGCGAAGCCGGTCTCGGGGTCGACGTGTTCATCCCCTCCGGGCAGCCGGACTGGGTGGTCTTCGCCCGCAACAACGAGCCCGTTCCACTGGGCGGTGGCACCGCGATCGGGGCGCGCGCCACGACCAGGGCACCGAAGGCCGCGGCCCGTCGTGGTGACGCTGGTGTGACGAGGCGCGCATAGCCTCTGCTCCTGATGGGCGAGGATCGGGAGATCAGATGGCGGCAGCGGTGATGGTGCACCTGTTCCGGGGTCCGTACGTGACGCAGGGGACGCGCAGGGTGGAGGTGCCGGAGGCGAGCAAGCGCCTGCTCGCCTTCGTGGCCCTGCACCGCAGACGGTTGGAGCGCAGGTTCGCGGCAGGCCACCTGTGGCCGTGCGCCGACGACGCGCGGGCCGCGGCGAACCTGCGCTCCACGCTGTGGCGGTTGCGGCGCATCGGGGTCGACCTGATCAGCGCGGACAAGTGGTCGCTTGCCCTGCGGCCCGAGGTGCTCGTGGACATCGAGGTGGCGGGGGACTGGGCGGGACGGCTCATCGACGGCAGCGCGGGCACCGAGGACCTCGTGCTGCACCCGTGGTGGACCGAGGCCCTGGACCTGCTGCCCGGCTGGTACGAGGACTGGGCCATCGGCGAGCGCGAACGCCTGCGCCAGCGCACGCTGCACGCGCTGGAGGCGCTCAGCCGCAGGTTCGCCGCGCTCGGCCGCTGCGCCGAGGCCGTGGAGACCGCGCTGGCCGTGGTCGGCGCGGACCCGTTGCGGGAGAGCGCCCAGCGTGCGCTGATCGACGCACGTCTGGCGCACGGGGACGACGTGGCCGCTCGGCGCGGGTACGAGCTGTACCGCGAGCTGCTCGGCCGGGAACTGGGCCTGGCACCGGCCGCGGACCTGTTGCCCAGGACGGCCTGACCCGAGACGATCACGGCATGCGTGTTGCCGCTGCCCAACTCCGTTGCCCCCTGCTGGATCCCGCCACCGGTGTGCGCAAGGTGCTCGACTCGCTGCGCTCGGCCGCGGCGCGGGACGTGCACCTGGTGGCCTTCCCCGAGGCGTTCCTGTCCGGGTACCCCGTCTGGCCGATGATCACCGACGGGGCCCGGTTCGAGGCCGCGGTCCAGAAGGCCGCCTACGCGGCGTACCTGGACGCCGCCGTGGAACTGGACGGCCCCGAACTGCGCCAGGTCGCCGAGGCCGTCAGCGACCTGGGGGTGTTCACCTACCTCGGCATCACCGAGCGCGGGACCGGTCCCGGCCGGGGCACCGTGTACTGCACCTTGGTCGCGCTCGCGCCCGGCCGGGGCGTGGTCAGCGCGCACCGCAAGCTGATGCCCACCTACGAGGAGCGCCTCGTGTGGGGCACCGGCGACGGGCACGGCCTGCGCGTGCACGAGGTCGCCGGGATGCGCGTTGGCGGCCTGTCCTGCTGGGAGAACTGGATGCCGCTGGCCAGGCACGCGCTCTACGCGGGCGGGTCCGACCTGCACGTGTCCACCTGGCCCGGCGGCCCCGCGCTCACCAGGGACATCACCCGGTTCATCGCGCTGGAGGGCCGCATGTACTCCCTGGCCGTCGGCGCGATCATCGACTACGCCGACGTGCCAGCCGGTTTCCCGCTGCGCCAGCAGATGCTCGACTCCGGCGAGACCTCGCCCTACACCGGCGGCTCCGCCATCGCGGGCCCCGACGGCAAGTGGATCGTCGAACCAGTGGACGGCGAGGAGCGCCTGCTCGTGGCCGACCTGGACCCGGCCGCCGTGCGCGGAGCACGCCAGAACTTCGACCCGACCGGGCACTACGCGCGCCCCGACGTGTTCCAGGTGACGGTAAACCGCACCCGGCTGACCGCCGCCCACTTCCAGGACTGACGTGTGTGGTTTTTCCCCCGGCGAGTCCCGGTCTGGGGTGGGTGAGTCCCGGTGTGGGGAGGGCGAGTCCCGGTGTGTGGGGCGTGAGTCCCGGTGTCCGGAGCGCGAGTCCCGGTCTGGGGAGGGCGAGTCCCGCTGTGGGGAGCGCGAGTCCTGGTCTGGGGTGGGGGTGAGTCCCGTTGTGCGGGAAGGGGTGTTGGTGGGTGGTGTGCGGGGTGGTGCCGGGTTGGTGACGTGGTTTGGTTTGGTGCGGGTCCCTCGCGGCGGCCTTGGATCGGGGTTTCCGTGGCATGGAGGGATGCCCCGATACGCCGACGAGCGTAAGGCCGCCGCTACCCGCACAAAACCAACCCGTTTGGTGGGCGGTGTGCGTGGGGTTGGTGGTGCGGCACGTGGGGGTTGAGGTGCGTGTCGGACGTTGCGGGGTGGTGTGTCGGCGGTTGGGGTGCGGTGTGTCGGACGTTGGGGTGTCGCGTGTTCGGTGTTCTGGGGTGGTGTGTCGGACGTTGCGGGATGGTGTGTCGGTGGTTCCGGGGGTGCGTGTCGGACGTTCCGGTGCGGCGTGTTCGGCGTTCCGGTGCGGTGTGTCCCGATGACTGGAGCGCGAGTCCCGGTCTGGGGTGAGTGAGTTCCGTTCTCCGGCAAGCGAGTCCCGTGCTGGGGAGGGTGAGTCCCGTGCTGAGGGGCGCGAGTCCCGTTCTGGGGTAGGTGAGTCCCGGGCTCCGGTGGGTGAGTCCCGCTGACTGGAGGGTGAGTCCCGTTGTGGGGAGCGCGAGTCCCGCTCTGAGGAGGGTGAGTTCCGTTCTGGGGTGGGTGGGTCTCGTTGACTGGCTCGGGTTGGGTTTTGGGTGTGGTCACCCACATGGGTAGCCATTGGCGTGCAACGGTTTTTGTGCGAAATAGGGGGTAGAATTGTTGGTATGACAGCATTCGTGGAGACTCGGCATGCCGCAGGGTTGTGGCGGTCGGGGGACGCGGAGCTGTTGGGTGAGTTGCAGGACGCGGAAGTGGTTCTGCGGCAAGCCTATGCGAAGGTGTTGGGGTTGGTTGCGGAGGCGGATGCGCGGGGTGTGGCGGAGCGGGTGGGGTATCCGAGCTTGAGTGAATTGCTGCGGAGTGTTCTGCTTGTCAGCAAGCGGGAGGCGAAGCAGAGGATTGTGCATGCGGGTGTTCCGGTGCCGGTTCCGCTTGAGCCTGAACAACTTTCGGTGATCGACCGGGTGCTACGGGAGCTGCCGCCGCATGTCGGTGCGGCCGACCGGGAGCAGGCTGTCGAGGTCCTGGCGGCAGCGGCCCAGTCGCTGGATGCCTCCAACCTGGTGCCGCTGGGCCGGGAGATCGTCAACCGGCTGGACCCTGACGGGGCGCTACCGAGCGAGGACGAACTCGCCCATCCCCGACGCGAGTTCCGCTACGACACACGGCGGGACGGGTCAGTGCGGTTCCAGGGGTGCCTGGACGCGGAGACCGGCGCACTGCTGGGGGCAGTGCTCAGCCCGTTGGCGAAACCACACGACGCCAGCGACACCCGCACCCTGCCTGAGCGGCAAGGGGACGCGTTCGCGGAACTGCTGGAGACCAGTACCACGCCGACGGAGGGTGGGGAACGTCCGCACATCGCGGTGACCATCGACTGGCACACGCTAAAAACCGGCACAGGAAAAGCCGAACTCGCCCCATCAGCGATCCGCCGACTGGCCTGTGACGCGAAGATCCTCCCAGTAGTGCTGGGCAGCAACTCCGAACCCCTCGACGTCGGGCGGATCAGCTACACCGTGCCGCCCCACCTCCGACGAGCACTGATCGTCCGGGACAAGCACTGCGCATTCCCGGGATGTAGGCGAAGGCCCAGCACCTGCCACGTGCACCACATCATCCACTGGGCGAACGGAGGGGACACCGCGCTGTCCAACCTGGTGCTGCTGTGCGGGATGCACCACAGGCTGATCCACCACAGCGGCTGGACAGTACGAATCACCAACGGGCGGCCGGAGTTCACGGGACCGGAATTCCTGAGGTGCAGACAAGTATGCTGATCGGATGAGCAACCCGTTGAGCGCCTTCGACTTGGTGCAGTTGCGGCAGCGGCGCAGCGTGAAGTGGGCCGAGTACGGGCCGGAGGTGTTGCCGGTCTGGGTGGCGGAGATGGACACGCCGTTGGCGGAGCCGGTGGCGGCGGCGTTGACGGCGGCGATTGGGCGCGGGGACACGGGGTACGCGAAGCCGGGCGGGTTGCTGGAGGCCTTCGCGGGGTTCGCGGAGCGGCGCTACGGGTGGCGGGCCGACCCGGCGGGCATGCGGCTGGTGCCGGACGTCATGACGGGCATCGTGGAGGCGCTGGGGCAGGTGACGGCGCAGGGGGACGCGGTGGTGGTGAACAGCCCGGGGTATCCGCCGTTCTTCTACTGGCTGGAACGGATCGGCCGCGAGGTGGTGCGCAGCCCGGGGCTGGACCTGGACCGGTTGGAACGGGACTTCGCGGCGGGGGCGAAGGCGTACCTGCTGTGCAACCCGCACAACCCGACGGGGCGGGTGTACACGGCGGAGCAGTTGCGGGCGGTGGCGGGGCTGGCGGACCGCTACGGGGTGCGGGTGGTGGTGGACGAGATCCACGCGCCACTGACGTACCCGGGGGAGCGGCACGTGCCGTTCGCGACGATCGACGCGGAGTCGGCGGCCCGGTCGATCACGCTGGTGTCGGCATCGAAGGCATGGAACCTGGCGGGGCTCAAGGCGGCGCTGGCGGTGCCGGGGCCACAGGCGCGCGCGGAGGTGGCGGCGATCCACGAGGAGGTCAGCGAAGGAGCGGGCCTGTTCGGGGTGATCGCCTCGGAGGCGGCGTTCACACAGGGCGAGCCGTGGCTGGACGCCCTGCTGACGGGGCTGGACGAGAACCGGCGGTTGCTGGCGCGGCTGTTGGCGGAGCACGTCCCGGCGGTCGGGTACGAGGTGCCGCAGGCGACGTACCTGGCGTGGCTGGACTGCCGGGGGCTGGGCATCGAGGGCGACCCGGCCGAACTGTTCCTGGAGCGGGGCGAAGTGGCGTTGTCGCCTGGGCCGCGCTACGGGGTGCCCGGGTTCGCCCGCTTCAACTTCGCGACGGCACCAGAGCGGGTCACGGAGGCGGTGCTGCGTATGGCCAAGGCGCTCACGGACCGTTAGAGCTCGTATCCATAACGTGCACGTTATGGGCATTGGGATTACCACGGTGCCGCCGTTCGCGTGATGCTCGCAGGGTCTCGTACCTGGCCCTCCCTGCGGTCAGGTCGGAAGGAGCATCCATGCACAGCACAAGTGCGTGCCGAGCGGCCGTGCTCGCGGCCGGTCTGCTCGCCGTCGCCGCCATCGGCCTACCTGCGGCCGCGGCGCCGGCGGCACCCGCTGCACCCGCGGCCAGCAAGCAGCTGAACATCTCCCAGCAGGTCCAGGAGCAGGACCAGTGGTGCTGGGTCGGCAGCGGCCTGACCATCGCGCAGTTCCTGGGCAAGGACCAGGGCATCGACCAGAACACGTTCTGCGACATCGCACAGGGCTACCCGCAGGGCAGCCAGTGCCCCAACCAGGCCGGTCAGCTCGAGTACGTGCAGACGGCCTACCAGGCGCTGGGCATGAACCCGGGTCAGGTGAGCAACCCGCTCAGCTTCTCCACGGTGCAGTCGCAGATCAACGCGGGCAAGCCGATCGAGACCGGGATCTACTGGACGGCCGGTGGCGGGCACGCGCAGGTGATCTACGGCTACGACTCGAGCACGTCCTCGATCTTCTACGGGGACCCGTGGCCGGCCAGCCCCCGCTACAGCCAGATGGCCTACAACTCCTATGTCAGCAACGGGGAATTCCAGTGGGGCCAAGCACTGTACGGGATGGGATGAGCGCGATGAAGAAGACGACACAGGTGCTCGGGTGTTCCGCGGTGGTCGGATTCGCCCTGCTGCTGGGCGCAACCGGGGCGCAGGCCGCGCCGAGCGCGCCCACCGATCTGTCAGCGGCCCAGCAGGCGGCATCCCAGGCGCAGACCCGGGATTTCGTGGCGCGGTTCTTCGTGAACGTGGACCAGCACAGTGCGGGCAAGGTTTCCGCGCTCAGCGCGCAGGCGGAAAGTGCCGCGGCGCAGGCGAAGGCGCCGCAGGTGGTCGGTGAGCCGTTGGCGGTGTACACGCTGAGCCCGGACTTCGTGGCGGGCAAGTCCGCTGAGGTGGCGAAGTTCGGGTACGTGGCGGTGCACGCGAAGTCGGCGACGGGGCAGGACGCCTCGGTGTGGATGGTCCGGGAGGGCCAGACCTGGTCGGCGATGAACGTGACCACCGGGACCGAGGAGATCACCTACCCGGCGCGGGCCGGTGCGGACACGGTGTTCACCGAGCCGCAGATCAACGCCTGGTACAAGGTGCACGAGGGCCGGGTGCTGCCGCTCAACGAGGTGGCCCGCACCTCGGTCGGCCAGGGCGTGAGCCTGGCGGCGTACCAGAAGCAGGTGCACGACAAGTACGGGGACAAGCTCGCCGGATCGGCCTACCAGGCCAACAAGCTGCTCGGCGGCTACAGCCCGTCCTCGGCGAGCCCGGCGCCCGCCGCGGACACGACTGACTGGACCCTGCTGTCGGCCGGTGCGGCGATCGTGCTGGCCGCCGCGGGTGGTGTGCTCGCCCTGCGGCGCAAGCTGGGCTGAGACAGGCGTGTGCCCCCTCCGCCGTCCGCGGAGGGGGCACACACGTGGTCAACCGGTGACGACCTGGACCTCGTCGCTGGGCTGCAAGGTGCTGAAGAAGGTCTGCGCTGCGGCGGTGCTCAGGTGCACGCAGCCGTGCGAGGGATCGGTCAGGCTGCCCTCGTGGAACGCGTCCCCGCCGTTGAAGAACACCGAGTACGGCATGGGCGCGTTGTTGAAGATCGTGCTGACGTGGTGCAGGTCCTTGAAGGTGACGCGGAACGTGCCGGGATCGGTGGGGGCCTCCGGGCGGCCGGTGCGTACCGGGACCGGCCCGTAGTCGATGATCCCGTTGTGCTGCAACCAGGCCTGCTGTGTGTTCAGGTCCACGCAGGCCCGCGCGGCGGTATCGCACGGGGTTCGTGCGGCCGACGCGAGGGCGGGAGTCGCCACGAGTCCGAATGCGGTCATTGCCAGCGCCGTCACGGCCGAGGCGCGTGCGCGGATGCTGGACATGATCATCGCCTCCTGTTCGCTCGGTCCCCAGTTGGCTACCCGTGGGATCGGCTCGGGCAAACCTGGTGGTAGCCCAGGTGCCAGTTAGGCAACAGTGTTGATTTAATGGGCGCATGAGCGACCTGCTGACCGAGCTGACCGAGCAGGAGGAGCGGTTGCAGTTCGACCGCTTCGACAACGACACGGCGCTGGACCTGGGGGAACACCTGCTGCGTGCGGCGCGCGAGCGCGGCCTGCCGGTGACGATCTCGGTGCGGCGCAACGGGCAGCGGCTGTTCCACGCCGCGCTGGCGGGCACCTCCGCGGACAACGACGCGTGGATCGACCGCAAGAGCCGCGTGGTGGACCGCTACGGGCACAGCTCCATGCTGGTCGGGGCCACCTTCCACGCGGCGGGCGGCACCTTCGAGCAGCAGTCCCGGCTGGACCCGGACCGGTACGCGGCGCACGGCGGGGTGTTCCCGGTGATCGTGCGCGGGGTCGGGCCGATCGGCACTGTGGGCGTGTCGGGCCTGCCCCAGGCCGAGGACCACGCCTTCGTGGTGGAGCAGCTCACGGGATTCCTGGCGCGCTGAGCCGGTCCGGGTGGTTGGCCACGACCAGCCGCCACGCGGTGGACTTGACGTCCTCCACCCACAGCCTGCCGAGGTCCTGGACGTCCGCGCGCAGGTCCAGTGAGCGGGCCACCAGCTCGCCCATCAGCCCGGTCGCCCTGGCGGACAGGCCGGTGGCGAACTCCAGGGCGTAGTCCGGCAGCTGCTCGCGGTCCAAGGCGTCGCCCTCGTCCCCGCGCACCCGGTAGCGCAGCGCACCGGAGTAGTAGGCGCACATGGTGTGCGCGGCCATCTTCTCCCGCTCGTTGAGCCGGGCCTGGTCGGTCTCGCTGCCGTAGCGCAGCCCGCACCGGTTCTGGTCGGGCTCGGCCCAGCCCACCCAGCTGATCAGCCGGAGCAGCCGGTCGTTGTCGTCCATGTGCCGATGCTGGCACCTGGTCGCGCCGCACGCTCGACGGCGCGGTGATCTGGCTCACGTGGTGCAACAATCCGGGGGTGCCCGGCCCCCTCCTGACGTGCACACCGTGACCAACCGGGACCAGGGACCCGGCACCGACGCCGAACTCTGGGCGATCGGTGACCAGGCGGCGTTCGCTCAGCTGTTCGAGCGACACGCCGAGGCGGTGTGGAACCACGCCTACCGGCTGACCGCGTCCTGGTCGCTGGCCGAGGACCTGACCTCGTTGACCTTCCTGACGGCCTGGCGCAAGCGCGCCGAGCTGAACCTGGTCCGGGACAGCGCGCGGCCCTGGCTGTACGCCGTGGCCGGTGCCCTGGCGCGCACCGAGTTCCGGCGCGTGACGCGGCTGCGCGCCCTGCTGTCCAAGCTGCCGTTCGACCTCACCCACTCCGACCACGCCGAGGGCGTCGCCGAGCAGGTGGACACCGACCGGGGCGCGAGCCGGGTGCTGGCCGCCGTGGACCGGCTGCCCAGGGCCGAGCAGGAGGCGGTGCGCCTGTGCCTGCTGGGCGAGGTGTCCACCGCCGACGCCCGCCCCACCGGCCGGGCCGCAGCCGCGGCCCACCGGTGCTCCCACCGAGGCGGACACCGAACGGTGCTGGCAGGCCACCCGCCGGACCCCGCACCCCGAGCGCTACCCGGACCGGGCGAGCTGGCAGCCGGTCGGGGCCTTCGACGGGGCGCGGCGGTTCCTCTTCGGTTACCGCACCGCCGTGTGGCTGGCCGGGGACCAGCCGCTGGTCTGCACCTTTGCCCGTTCCTCGGTGCTGGTGTCCGACCCGGCGGCCGAGCCGCTGCCCTCGGCCGCCGCCCAGGTGCGGCTGCGCGCCGCCACCCCGGACGGCGTGCTGGTCGGCACGCTGGCCAAGCCCGAGCTGCGATCGACGGTCGTGCCGCCGGACCGCCTGGCCAAGGACGAGCTGGCCACCAGGGGGCCTGCCTTCGCGCTGGTCGGCGAGTGGTCGAGCCCGGAGACCCCGGTGGAACTGGGCGGCACCCCGGTGAAGGCCCCCACGGGCTACGGGCTGCTCCGCGTCGTGGACCGGCCGGTGGCCCAGGGGGACCGCGACTCCGAGACCGGCCGTGCCCTCGGCGCGTGCATGGCCCGGCGGGCGGCCACCGGCTACCCCGTGGCCGACGCCGAGGCCTGGCAGCCCGGCCCCTCGCTGCCCGTCCCCGCGGGCACGCGGTTCCTCCTCGGTTATTACGGCGATTCGGTTGGCAGTTGTCTGCGGTCCGCCGATGGCACCGGTGATTTCCTCGCGTCCTCGGAGGAATCCGCCCCCGGGCGGATCTCGGTGGTGTACGGCTCAGCATTGGCACCGGATGTCCGGACCACCTCCGCCCCCACCTGTGAATTCCTGTGGGGACGGCTGACCGGTGCGGCGCGGCAGGTGGTGTTCACCGGGCCCAACGGTGAGACCGCGCAGGCACATGCAGGGGTGGACGGGCTGTTCGTGGCCGCTGTCCCCGTGCGCAGGACCTTGCCGGACAACGGGATCCGGTTCGGGGTGTCGGTGCGCGACGGCGAGGGAAAGCAGATCGAGTACTACCAAGTACTGCAATAAGTCCCGCAACAACCACTGCGGGTCGGAATTGTCGCTGGGGGAGAGCTGTGTGCAAAGTGCTGGCGGCTGTCGTCGTCAACGTGCTGAATCTCGTGCTGTTGTCGGTGTACGACGCGGGCGATGGGGATTTCCGCGTCTACCGCGCCGCGGGCGACCTCCTGCTGCACGGCGGTGACCTGTACCAGGCACAGGTCGTGCCGGGGCTGTGGTTCACCTACCCACCGGTGGCCGCCGTGCTGTTCGTCCCGCTCGTGCTCGTGTCGAGCCAGGTCTGGGTCCTCGTCTCGGTGGCCGCGCTCGGGCTGGCCCTGTGCCAGCTGCGCGTACCGGTCTGGCTCGCGCTGGTGCTCGCCCCCGCCATGACCTGGCTGGAACCTGTGCGGTCCACGCTGGGCTTCGGCCAGGTGAACCTGGTGCTGCTGGCCCTGGTCGCACTGGACCTGTTGCCCCGGCACACGCCTTGGCCGCGCGGGCTGCTGCTCGGGTTCGCAGCCGCGATCAAGCTGACCCCGCTGGTGTTCCTGCTCTACCTCCTGGTGCGCCGCGACCGCAGGGCGATCGTCACCACCCTGTGCTCCTTCGCCGCGAGCACCGCCGTGGGCCTGCTCGCGGCCCCGGTCAGCTCCTGGCGCTACTGGACCAACGAGTTGTGGCACACCGACCACATCGGCGCGTTGTCCTTCCCCCGCAACCAGTCGCTGCGCGGCCTGGTCGCCCGGCTCGATCTGGGCACCTGGCCCTGGCTGTTCGCCTGTGCCGCGGTGCTCGCGCTGGCCTGGGTCGGCGTGCGGCACTTCGTCCACACGGGACGGTCCCAGCACGCCGTGGTGCTCACCGCGTTCGCGGGGTTGCTGCTCTCGCCGGTGTCCTGGTCGCACCACTGGGTGTGGATCGCACCCGCCCTGGTGGTGTTCGCCACCAGCGGTGGCGTGTGGCGCTGGCTGGCGGTGCTCGGACTGGGGCTGACGACCCTGGGCCAGTTCGGCCCCAGGGGCGAGGGCTACGTCTGCTTCGGGGTGCTCGTACTGGTGGTCAGCGCGTGCTGCTCGGTACCAGGCTGGGCCGCCGCGAGAAGCGCATGCCCTCGTCGTCCACCGAGCCGAAGCGCAGTTGCAGCACGTCGCGCGAGTAGTTCTGCCGCAGCCGCCACGGCACCCGCGCGCCCTGCTTGGGCAGCACGTCCACCGAGCGCAGCACGTAGCCGGACTTGAGGTCGATCAGCGGGGTCAGCTCCTGGTCCGGTCCGGGCGCCCTTGGCGTGCACTGCTGGAACCCGTTGCGGTCCATGTGCTGGAGCAGTCGGGTCACGTACTGGCCGACCAGGTCCACCTTCAGCGTCCAGGAGGCGTTGGTGTAGCCGATGGCCAGCGCGAGGTTCGGCACCCCGCTGAGCATCATGCCCTTGTAGCCCACGGTCTTGCCCAGGTCCACCGGCTCGCCGTCCACGGTGAGCGTCATGCCGCCCAGCAGCAGCAGGTTCAGCCCGGTGGCCGTCACGATCACGTCGGCGGGCAGTTCCTCGCCGGAGGCGAGCCGGATGCCCTGCTCGGTGAACCGCTCGATCCGGTCGGTGACCACGCTGGCCCGGCCCCTGCGCACGGCGCGGAACAGGTCCCCGTCGGGCACCACGCACAGCCGCTGGTCCCACGGGTCGTAGCTGGGCCTGAAGTGCCGGTCCACGTCGTAGCCCGGGGGCATCGCGCGCTGCACGCCTTTGCGGATCACCGACTTGACCAGCGCGGGCAGCTTGCGGCTGAGCGTGTACGACAGCTGGAACAGCAACACGTTCTTCCAGCGGACCAGCGGGTAGGCCAGCTTGGCGGGCAGCAGTCCGCGCAGCCTGTCGGCCACCGGGTCCTTGGACGGCCGGGAGATCACGTAGGTGGGCGAGCGCTGCAACATCGTGACGTGCTCGGCCCGCTCGGCCATGGCGGGCACCAGGGTCACGGCCGTGGCCCCGCTGCCGATGACCACCACGCGCTTGCCCGCGTAGTCCAGGTCCTCCGGCCAGTGCTGCGGGTGCACGACCTGCCCAGCGAAGTCCTGCGCCCCGGGGAACTCGGGGGAGTAGCCCTGGTCGTAGCGGTAGTAACCGGTGCAGGTGAACAGGAAGCCGCAGGTCAGGTGCAGGGTCTCCCCGGTGTCGGTGCGCTGCACCCGCACGGTCCAGCGCGCGTCTGCGGAGGACCACTCGGCGTGCACCACCTTGTGGTGGTAGCGGATCCGGTCCTCGACACGGTGCTCGCGGGCGGTCTCGCGCACGTACTCGCGGATCGAGGGCCCGTCGGCGATGGCCTTGGCCGAGCGCCAGGGCTGGAAGGCGTAGCCCAGGGTGAACATGTCCGAGTCCGAGCGGATGCCCGGGTAGCGGAACAGGTCCCAGGTCCCGCCCATCGCGGCACGCGACTCCAGGATCAGGAAGCTCTTGCCCGGCGAACCCGCCCGCAGGTGGCAGGCCGCGCCGATGCCGGAGATCCCCGCACCGATGATGAGCACGTCAACGTGTTCGTAGGTCATGGCAGCTCCCGGCGTCCACGGCGTCGACCGAGGCTATCAACGCGCCGTCGAGCTGGTCAACAGTGTGTCGACTGAATCGACGGTTGTAGAGTGCGGCGCGATGAGCCCCACGCCGAGCACCGAGCGCCCCGTGCGGGGCAGGCGCGCGCCGAGGGTGTCCGGGGACGACCGCGAGCGCGCGATCCTGGCCACCGCCGAGCGGCTGCTGGAGCAGCGCCCGTACCACGAGATCTCCACCGACGACCTGGCGCGCGGGGCGGGCATCTCCCGGCCCACCTTCTACTTCTACTTCGCCTCCAAGGACGCGGTGCTGCTCGCGCTGTTCGACCGGATCATCGAGCAGGCCGAGGCGGGCCGCATCGAGGTGCTGGGCCGCGACCGGGACGACCCTGCCGCGCGCTGGCGCGAGGCGATCGGGGTCTTCTACGAGACCTTCGGCGCGCACCGGGCGGTGACCCTGGCCGCGGCCGAGGTGCAGCTGTCCAACTCCGAGGTGCGCGAGCTGTGGAGCAAGGTCATGGAGGGTTGGGCCTCCGACACCGCCGCGCTGATCGAGGCCGAGCGCGAGCGCGGGGCCGCGCCGCCGGGCGCACCCGCGCGGGACCTGGCCATCGCGTTGATCCGCATGAACGAGCGCATGCTGCACGCCACCTTCGCCGGTGAGTCGCCCTCGGTGTCCGAACAGGACGTGGTGGAGGTCCTGGCCACCATCTGGCTGAGCACCATCTACGGCCCGGCGCGGTGACCGGTGTGCTGATCCACTAGGTTTCGGCTATGGCTTCGGGCTACAACCTCATCGAGGCGGTGTGGTTCGGCATCGCCGGGCTGTGGCTACTCGCCTTCCTGATCAGCTTCCTGATCGACCGCAGGCGGCTGCGGGTCGGCGTGTACCTGGTGCTGTGCTTGGGTTTCCTGGCCATGGGCGGCATGGTCGCGCTGGTCAGGGCCTCCCCGACAGCGGGCGTGATCGTGCTGTTCCTGCTGCTGGCGCTGGTGCCGCTGTCGATCATGGCCCTGGCCGGCTTCCTGATCGCCAACGGGGTCACGATGCTGCGCCGCGAGGGCCGCAGCCTTGGCAACCTGCTGTCCCTGCTGGTCGGCCTCGGCATCATCGGCTTCGTGCTGCTGGGCATGTTCGCGGCGGGCACCAGGAACGAGCTGCTGATGGCCGTGGTGTTCTCGCTGACCGCGGTGCTGGGCTACATCTCCTTCGTCTTCGTCTGCTTCCTGCTCTACGCCCTGTTCTACGGCCGCATCCGGTACCGCCGCGACGCGGACTTCGTGGTGGTGCTGGGCTCCGGCCTGCTCGGCGGCAACCGGGTGCCCCCGCTGCTGGCGGGGCGGCTGGACCGGGCGCGCACGGCCTACGAGGCGATGCGGGCGCGCGGCGGGCAGCCGCTGATCCTGACCTCCGGCGGGCAGGGGCCCGACGAGGACCTGCCCGAGGGCCGGGCGATGGCCGACTACCTGGTCGCGGCCGGGGTGCCCGAGGAGCACCTGCTGGTGGAGGACCGCTCGGCGACCACCGAGCAGAACCTGACCTTCAGCCGGGCGATCATGGCCGAGCACAAGCCGGACTACCGGTGCGTGGTGGTCACGAGCAACTACCACGTGCTGCGCGCCGCGCTGCTGACCCGCCGCACCAAGGTCAACGGCCAGGTCATCGGTTCCCGCACCGCGATGTACTTCCTGCCCAGCGCCGTGATCCGCGAGTTCGTCGGGGTGCTCGCCGAGCACAAGGTGAAGAACCTGATCATCTGCCTGGTGCTGGCCGCCCCCGGCCTGCTGGCGCTGCTGCTGCACTAGCTGTTGCGGGCAGGCCAGGGCCGCGCCGAGTTCATCAGCCCGATCATGCCCGAGACCAGGCGCATCTGGTCCACCGAGCGGATGTCGGCCTGCACCAGGCGCGGGGAGCAGACCAGCACCGCGACCGCCTGCGCCCGGGACAGCGCCACGTTCAACCGGTTGCGGGACAACAGGAAGTCCAGCCCGCGTGGCAGGTCCACCGCCGCCGAGGAGGTCATCGTGGCGATCACCACCGGTGCCTCCTGGCCCTGGAACCGGTCCACGGTGCCCACCCGCACCTCGCCGAACCCGGCGCGCTCCAGCGCCCGCGTGACGACCCTGGCCTGGAGGTTGTACGGGGCCACCACGAGGATGTCGGCCGGACCGAGCTCGCGGGTCGAGTCCCCGTCCGTCCACTTGCGACCGTGCAGTTCGGACACGATCCGCACCACCTCCTCGGCCTCCTCCACCGACCGCGTGGTGTTGCCCCGGTGGTCCACCTCGGACAGGTACAGCCCCGCCGCCACCCCGTGCACCCCGCGCTGCGCCGCCGTCTGGTGGGCGTGCAGCAGGCCCGCGTAGGACAGCAGGGACACCGGTTCGCACACGGCGGGGTGCATCCGCCGCGACTGGTCAAGGAAGTAGCCCAGCTCGGCGGGGATCACGTCGGCATCGCCGATGACGTGCCCCAGCGCCGAGGCCTCCGCGCCCGCGGGGTGGGTGCCCTGCACCACCTGCGGCAGCTGCTGCGGATCGCCCAGCAGCACCAGGTTGCGCGCGCACATCGACACCGCCAGCGCGTCGGCCAGCGCGAACTGCCCGGCCTCGTCGATCACCAGCACGTCGAAGGGCTCGGCGCGCAGCGCGGCGTTGGCGAAGGTCCACGCCGTGCCGCCGACCAGGTGGCCCCGGTCGTGCTCGGCGCGCCACCGCGCCAGCCCGTTGTTGTCCTTGGGCTGGTCCCAGGGCAGCTTCGGGTCGGCGGCCTTCTTCGGCCGCTTCGCGCAGGGCAGCTCCGGGGCGCTGGCCTTGGCCGCCGACAGCACGTTCTCCACGGCCTTGTGGCTGGTCGAGGTCACCGCCACGGTCCGCCCGGTGCGCACCAGGTGGGCGATCAGCTTGCCAGCCAGGTACGTCTTGCCCGCGCCGGGCGGGCCCTGCACGGCCAGCGCCGACCCGTCCAGGGCGTCCACCGTCTCGATCACGGTGCTGACCAGGTCCTCGCCCGGTTCGGGCAGCGGACGCCCGCCGCGCAGCCTCGGCGGGGTGCGGCGCAGCAGGTCCACACCGGGGTGCGCGGGCAACTCCGGCAGCGCGTCCACGACCAGCCGGGCCAGGTCGGCCACCGCCTCGTCCTTGGGCGCGGGCCGGACCGGGCCGCCGGGCAGCACGGCCGCGGGCAGGTCCTGGTGGGTCTCGTCCACCTTGGCGCTCTCCACCAGGGTCAGCTCCTCGGCGGTGGCGGCGCTGACCAGCCCGTCGCGGGTGCCCGAGCGGTAGCGCAGCCGGATCTGGTCGCCCTCGGTGAACGGGTGCGGGTGCTCCGGGTCGCAGCGCAGGGTCAGCACGCGTTTGGCGGTGCGCGCCCGGCCGGTCGGTGGCAGCCAGTCCCCGGCGTGCACCGCAAGCGGCACCGCGCAGGTCGTGTCCACCTCCAGGTCCGACAGCGGGGCGGCCACCTGCCGGAAGAACTCCCACCACGCGGGATTGGTCTCCCGTCGGTGGTAGCCCACCGAGGCCGCCAGCAGGGCCTTGGCCTTCTCCTCGTCAGTGGCCCGCACCGGGTCCTCGGGCAGGTCCGCCAGCAGCGGGTCGACCAGGGCGGCCAGCTTGGCCGCCCGCTCCGCCCTGCGCTCGGCGGCCAGCTGCGCGGCCGTGTCGTCCATCAGCGCGTCCATGGCGGACACCTCGGCCGGTGGCGCGGGCTCGATGCCCGCCTCCTGCCTGGCCCGGTGCAGGAACTGGAAGAGCCGGTGCGTGGACACGCAGTCGTACTCGTTGTAGTCGCCGATGCCCGCGAGCACCTCGGCGGCCCGCTCCTGCTCACCCGCGGCGGTCAGCACCAGGTAGTCCTCGTACGCCTCGATGCTCGACGCCGCGGTCTTCACCTCGCCCTCGCGCGCCGAGGGCATGTAGAGCGGCTCCAGGTACTTGATCGAGTAGGACCGCTGCGAGACCCGCAACGCCTTGCGCACCACCGAGTACAGGTCCACCAGCGCCCCGCCGCGCAGCAGGTCGTCCACGGCCTCCTCGCGGGTGCCGTGGACCGCCGCCAGCCGCTTGAGCGCGGTCACCTCGTAGGGCGCGTAGTGGTAGACGTGCGCCTCGGGGTGCTCGGCCAGCCGCGCGCCCGCGAAGTCCACGAACTGCTCGAAGGCCCGCTTCTCCTGTGCCCGCGAGTGCGCCCAGAACGGGGTGAACCGCTCCTCGCCGTCCACGGTGACCGCGCCGAACAGGTACTCCAACCCGGTGCCGCCCAGCGCGTACGGGTCGCCCTCCATGTCGAAGAACACGTCGCCCGGACTCGGCGCGGGCAGGGCCGCCAACTCCTCCGGGTCCACGACCTCGTAGCTGACCTCGCCGCTGGTGTCCTGCCGCACCTGGATCGCGGCCTGGGCGCGCAGCGCGCCGAAGGTCGTCGCCGACAGCTCGCGCGGGCGGTCCTCCGGCTGCGCGGCCGCCAGCGCGTCGATCGTGCCCAACCCGGCCTCCACCAGCTTGCGCCGCTGGTCGGTGCGCATCCCGGCGACCAGCGACAGGTCCCGGTCGGCCTCCCGCCCCGCGGCGCAGTGCTCGGCGTAACGGCAGCTCGCGCAGGCCGGGCGCTGGTCGTCCCACAGCCGCACCGGCAACCGCGCGGGCCTGGCCAGCAGCGTGTCGCGCAGCCTGCGCATCAGCGGCACGAAGTCGTCCACCCGCAGCGTGCGCCGACTGCCGTCACCGAGCAGCAGGTGCATGTTCGGCCCGGTCGGGAACCCCGTGGCGCGCAAGGCATCCGCGTACGCCGTCAGTTGCAGCACCGCCGAGGGCCGCGCGTGCCGCGCCAGCTTCGCGTCGTACGCCTCGTACCGGCCCTGCTCGTCGGCCACCAGGAAGTCCGCGCGCCCGGTGAACTCGCCCTCGCGGAACACCGCCTGGTAGATCACCGGCTTGCCCGCCCGCAGGGCCTCGGTGGTCACCCGCTCCGGGTCCGGCCCGTCGACCTGCACCACGCCGTCCCCGTACCGCTGCCGGAACAGCTCCAGCATCGCCAGCTCGTGGGCCTGCCCGTGCCTGACGGCCAGCTGGTCGGCGCCGGCGGCCGGGCGCGGCGCCCCGGGCAGCCCGGCGGCCCGCGCCTGGTCGAGCACGCTGCGGTGCCCGCATTCCAGCAGGTCGGCCAGGTCGGTGGGGGTGAACATCGCGGGAGCAGTCTGTCATGGGCCGTGCCGGGGCTCGCGCGACACGCCGTTTACGCTGCACCCGTGCGCGACCTGGTCACCGAGACGATCTGGGCGGCGGCCCGCGAGCAGCTCACCGAGGGACACACCACCGGCGCCGAGACGCCGGTGCGCTGGGCGCTGACCGGGGTGGCCTACGAGGGCTTCAACGGGGTCTACGACCCGGACCTGACCCAGCCCGGCCTGATCGCGCGCGTCATGCCGCCCTTCGTGGCGGCGGGCCTGCCCATGCTGTGGCACTGCGAACAGTCCACAGTGGACGATCGGGTGCGGGCCGACTTCGCCGCCGCGGGCATCGAGCACTACGAGACCGAACCGGGCATGGTCGCCGACCTGGCACCGGCCGAGCCCGTGCGGGGGCCGGTGCGGATCGTCACCGTCGGCGACTCGCAGATGCCGACCTGGGCGCGGTTGCTGACCGGGCAGCAGGACGGCGAGCTCGTGACGGGCACGGCCCGGCTGCGATCGGCCAGGACCAGCGTGACGCACCTGCTCGGGCTGCTCGACGGGGTGCCGGTCAGCTGCGGGGCGGTGTACCTGGGTCCCGGGGCGGCACTGGTGGAGCACGTCGTGACCGCCGAGACCGCGCGCGGGCGTGGCGCCGGGACGGCGGTCACGCGGGCCTGCCTGGACGTGGCCCGTGCCGCGGGGTACCGGCACGCCGTGCTGACCGCCTCGCCGGACGGTGCCGGGATCTACACCAGGCTGGGCTTCCGCACGGTGTGCCACGTGGAGCGGTTCGAGTGGGCACCGCGGTGACGGCGCCCACCCGGACCGGCCGGTACTAGTACCCGGCGTAGAAGCCCCAGGCGAACACCTGGTCGCCCTTGAGGATCAGCGACCTGGTCTGATCCGGCGCGATCGCGGTGACCCCCGTGGTCGCCTCGGCCGGCAGCTGGCAGAGCTTGCGGTCGCTGTCGCCCCAGAACAGCAGCTGGCTGCCCTTGATGGCGTAGCTGCACCGGTCCGAGGCGGCGATCGAGCTCACCCCGGACTGGGCCGCCGCGGGCACGATGGCCTCCCCGGAGTTCTTGCTGCCACCCCAGGCGAGCACCTTGCCGTCCTTGAGCGCCAGCGAGTGGAACCCGGAGGTGGCCACGGTGCTGACCCCGGACTGCGCGGCGGCCGGGATCGTGCGCTCACCGTTGTTGTTGCTGCCCCAGCCGAGGACTTTGCCGTCCTTGACCGCCAGCGCCACGCCGCCCGCCGCGGCGATCGCCGTGACCCCGGACTGGGCCTCGGCCGGGACCTTGTCCTGACCCCAGCTGTTGTCGCCCCAGACCAGCACCTTGCCGCCCTTGAGCGCCATGTTGTAGGAGTAGCCCGCGGCGATCGCGGTCACCCCCGACTGCGCCTCGGCGGGCACGGCGGTCTGCCCCCGGCTGTTGTCGCCCCAGGCGAGCACCTTGCCGTTGCGCAGAGCCAGGCTGTGCGTGCTGCCCGCGGAGATGGCCGTGACCCCGGACTGGGCCTCGGCGGGCACGGTGCTCTCGCCGTAGTCGTTGTCGCCCCAGGCGATCACCCCGCCGTCGCGCAGCGCCAGGAAGTGGTTACCCGAGTTGGCCACCGCGCTGATCCCGGACCGCGCCTGCGCGGGGATCACGTCCTGGCCGAAGTAGTTCGTGCCGCAGTTGTCGTCGGTGTCCTTGCACAGGCGGTAGCTCGGCCCGAAGTAGCCACTGATCACCTTCATCGACACCGGGGTCGTGCCGGTACCGCACTGCTTGGCCGAGTAGGTCTTGGTGTACCTGGTCGGCTTGGTGCCGGGGATGTCGCTGACCACCAGCAGGTAGTAGCAGCCCTCGGCCGAGGTGCTGGTCACCGACCCGGTGATGGTGGTGTTCCAGTCGTCGGTGCTGGACTCGCCCTGGGCGTGGGCGGCCAGGTGGCTCACGTGCCAGGTCTGGGGCGTGCTCGCCGCGGTGGCGGTGCCGACGCCCAAGGTCGCCAGCAGCAGCGGTACCGCTGCGAGGATCGCTCTTCTCACGGTGTTCGGGTTCCTTCCGCTGGGTCAGGTTGCGCGCGCACCCGAAGCTAGCGATCACGGTTTTCGGGTCGTTATCCCTTGGGCGGGGTGGCCCTGCGAACCCCGCAACACCCGCAGGGCCCTGGTGGCCACGTGCAGGTTGAGCCGGTTGTCCACGTCGTTGAGGTCGAACCCGGTGATCTCCCGGATCCGGCCGAGCCGGTAGCGCAGGGTGCTGCGGTGGATCGCGAGCGCCGAGGCGGTCTCGTCGTAGTTGCCGCCGCACTCAAGGTACTGCGACAGCGTCCGCACCAGGTCCGAGTTCCGCCGCGCGTCGTAGTCCAGCAGCCGGCCGAGCCACTCCCGGACGAACGCCTCGACCTCGCCGCGGCTGCGGCCGGTGTCCAGTATTCGGTAGATCCCCAACTGGTCGAACGCCGTCACCCCGGAAGGGACCCGCGACCTGCACCGGATGTCCAACGCCCGCAATGCCTCCGAGTACGACCTCGGGAAGTCGCCCGGCCGCTCGCACCGGCCGCCGATCCCGATCGCGCCCGCGCCGCCCAGCCGCTCCGCGAGCGCGCGGTGCAGCGCCTGGCCGTCCGGACGGCCGCGCACCAGCAGCACCACCGCTCCCGAGCGCCGCGACCCCAGTGACCGCCACCGCAACAGGTCCACCGCCCGGTCGGTGGCCTCGGCGACGAGGTCCTCGGCCTGCTGTCCGTGCCAGCGCAGGACAACCACGTGGTGGGTGCCGCGCAGGTCGTGCCCGATCGCGTCGGCCCTGGCGTAGGCGCTCTCCTGGTCGGTGCCGATGATCAGGTCGTCGACCAGGTCCCGGTGCAGGCGGAGTTCGACCTCGGCGAGGTTGCGCTGGTGGGACAGCTCCAGCGCCAGCACCGTGGTCCCGTACTCGAGCGCGAACACCTCGTCCTTGCCCGCGATCCGGGCCGGGTCCACCAGTGCCAGCACGCCGAGCACCTCGTGCCGCGGCTTGACCAGCGAGATGACCCTGTCCTTCTCCCGGACCGGGTGCGGGACGGCCGCCGCCCGCCTGAGCACCTCCTCGCGCAGGTGGGCACTGGGCTTGGGGTACGGGTCGGGCCGGTCGGGACCGCACCAGGCCCGGAGGTTGCCGAAGCGGTCCTCCACCGCCACCGGCAACGCCGTGAGCTGGTGCAGCGCGTGCGCGATGCCCGGTTCACCGGCCCCGGAGGCCGGGATGCGGCTGAGCGTCTCGTGCACCCTCGTCTGCTGTTCGAGCCGGGCGACCGTCGCCGACAGTTCCGCGTTGAGCGCCCGCAGTTCGAGGGCCTGGGCCCGTTCCCTGCGGTGCAGCGAGGCGTTGGCCATCGCCTCGGCCGTCTGCTGTCCCAGTGCCTCGAGCAAGAAGAACTCGTCCGCCGACGGCGGCTGCGGTGCCCGCACCACCAGGTACCCGGTCAGTCCGTCCAGCCCCCGCAACGCGAAGCTCCAGCGCCAGGCGCCGTCGGACAGGACGATCGGGCCACTGCGCCCGTCGAGCCGCCCGACCCGCGCGTCGAGTTCGGCGTGGGGTGGCCCGGGGCGCCGGTTCGGCACACCGTCGACGACGAGGTATGCCGCCTCGACGGCACAGCCGCTCAAGGTGGACACCGAGGTCTCGGCGAGCCGCAGGATGTCCTCGGCGCCGCGGCCGTCGAACATCGTCATCGCGATGACCAGGAGGCGGTGCAGGTCCGACAGGTGCTCCCGCCGCCTGCCGTGCTGCTTCTGAGCCGCGCTCGCCTCCGCTGGTGTCATGTGACCTCCAGTGCCGTACCAACAACCCTAACGCGCCCGATCTGGCCTGCCAGGCCGAGTGGGCAAGGGAAATTCCGACCTCCCAGGAGCACGCGCGGCCGGTGACCTGTTTGCCATTGTGGTTTCCGCCAACAGCAGAGGTCCACGGCTCCCGTGGTCGAAGATCCTGACGAGAGGTGAGGAAACCATGACGTTGATGCGGTTCGACCCGTTCCGCGATCTGGAACGGCTGACGGACCAGGTGCTCGCGGGCAGCCGTGGTACCCGGGCGATGCCCATGGAGGCCTTCCGCCGCGGTGACGAGTTCATCGTCGCACTGGACCTGCCCGGCGTGGACCGCGAGGAGGTCGAGGTGACCGTGGAGCGCAACGTGGTCACCGTGCGGGCCCGCCGCCACCCGCTGCGCCGCGAGGACGAGGAACTGCTGGTCGACGAACGCGTCCAGGGCGAGTTCAGCAGGCAGTTCTTCCTCGGGGACAACCTCGACACCAAGCGCCTGTCCGCCGACCTGGAGCGAGGAGTGCTCACCCTCAGGTTCGCCGTGGCCGAGACGAGCAGGCCCCGCAAGGTCGAGATCACCGGCCGCGCGGAGGAGAGCCGGGCCATCGAGGCCGACACCCACGACAAGGCGAACGCCCAGTAGGCGGAGCAGGCCAAGCACCTGCTCGCCAGGATGACCGGAGGTGTGTGATGGCCAAGGTCGTCGGCATCGGGCCGAACCCCGCGCTGGACCAGCACCTCGCGCTCGTGCGGGAGGTCGTGCCGAGGACCCCGCAGGGCTGCGAGGAGTGCCTGATCACCGGAACCCCGTGGCTGCACCTGCGGCTGTGCCTCACCTGTGGGCACGTCGGCTGCTGTGACTCCTCGCCGATGAAACACGCGAGCAAGCACGCACACGCCGTCCGGCACCCGATCGCGCGCTCCTTCGAGCCCGGGGAGACCTGGCGCTGGTGCTACGTCCACCAGGCCTACGTGTGATCGCCGCGCCCCGGCAGCCGGGCGACCAGCCGCGCGCCCTGCTCGCTGTCCGCCACGCGCAGGGATCCGCCGTGCCGGGTGGCGATGTCGCGGGCGATCGTGAGGCCGAGGCCCGAGCCGCCCGCGTCCCGGGCGCGGGCGTCGTCCAGCCGGGCGAAGCGGTCGAAGACGCGTTCGCGGTCCTCGGCGGGGATGCCGGGGCCGTCGTCGATCACCTCGAGCACGACCTCGCCCGCCGAGTGGCGCAGGCGCACGGTGACGGAGGTGCGCGCGTGCCGCACCGCGTTGTCCAGCAGGTTGCGCAGCAGGCGTTCCAGCCGCACGGGTTCGCCGGTAACCACCGCTGGACCGTCCACAACGGACCGCACCACCGGGCCGCCTGGCACGAGCGCGCGTTCGGCGACCTGCTCCCGCACCACCTCGGCGAGGTCGACGACACCGGAGGGCGCCGCGACCTCGGCCGGATCGACGGCGAGTTGCAGCAGGTCCGCCGTGATGCGTTGCAGGCGCTGGACGTCGAGCAGCGACCGGTGCGCGACGGCGGGCCAGTCCACCCGGTCCGGGTGCGTGAGCGCGACCTCCAGGCCTGTCCGCAGGTTCGCCAGCGGGCTGCGCAGCTCGTGGCTGGCGTCGGCGACGAAGCGTTCCTGCTGGTCGTGCGCGTGCTGTAGCCGGTCGAGGGTCGCGTTCGTGGTCCGTGCGAGCCGGGCGAGCTCGTCGCGGGAGCGGGGCACCGGCACGCGCCGGTCCAGCTGGCTCTCGCTGACCTCGGCCAGCTCACGGCGGATCGCCTCCACGGGCCGCAGCGCGCGCCCGGTCGCCAACCAGGCGACCAGCGCCGCGAGCAGGACCGCGAGCGGGATGAAGAACGCCAGCGTGTTGTCGAACGCGCTCAGCGTGCGGAGCGTGTCCCACGGCAGCACGAACAGGTACAGGGTGAGCCGGTGGTGGCCAACCGGGCCCGCACCACCCAATCCGGCGTCCAAAGTGGACTCTTCGCGGCCGAATGGCTCCACCAGGTCGGCCGGTACGTCGTCCACCACCCGGCCCAGCACGGTGTACGTGCGGTACTCGCGCCACTGCGGGTGTTCGCCGGGGCGCAGCGTGCCGCTCGTGGTGGTGGTCCAGTCCGCTGGCGCCCCGGCGGGGGCGGGCGGCAGCGGAGTCCACGAGGGGTCCCAGTGGCGCAGGTTGGCGCTGCTCACCACCGCCCGCCCGGAGTCCGCTACCACCTCGAACACCGCGTCCCCGGACGGGATCGCCGTGGCCAGCGCGGCCCGCCCGCCGCCGAGGGAGGCGACCCGGTAGGCGTCGGCCATCCGGTCCAGCTCCGCGCGCGTCGCGTTCGTGGCGTTGTCGGTCAGCTGCTTGCTCAGGAACTGCCGTGTCCCCAGCCACCCCAGCGTGAACACGACCGCGCAGAGCAGTGCGGCCGACAGGGCGGCGCCGCGCCGCACGGACACGGGCCACCACCTACTCATCGGACACCAGCCGGTAGCCCGCGCCGCGCACCGTGTCGATGGTGCGGCGCCCGAACGGCGCGTCCAGCTTCCGCCGCAGCGCGCTCACGTAGACCTCGACGATGTTCGGATCGCCCTGGTAGGCCAGGTCCCACACCTGCTCCAGGATCTCGTGCTTGGCCACCACCTGCCCCTCGTGCCGCAGCAGGCATTCGAGCACCGCGAACTCCTTCGTGGTCAGTGCCACCGGCTGCCCCGCGCGCAGGCACGTCCGCTTCGCGGGGTCGAGCACCAGGTCGCCGAACGCGAGCGTCGCCGAGGCGCCGGCCCGGCCCCGGCGGGTGAGGGCGCGCAGCCGTGCGGTGAGCACCACGTAGGAGAACGGCTTGCTCAGGAAGTCGTCGGCCCCGGTGTCCAGCGCCTCGGCCTCGTCGTACTCCCCGTTCTTGGCGGTGAGCATGAGGATCGGCGTGTTCACCCCGCGTTCCCGCAGCGCCGCGCAGACCCGGTAGCCGTTGAGCTTGGGCAGCATGATGTCCAGCACGATCACCTGGTAGGGGTGCAGCTGCGCGAGTTCGAGCCCTTCCTCGCCGTCGTGGGCGAGGTCCACGGCGTAGCCCTCGGCCTCCAGTCCCCACTGGAGCGTCTCGGCCAGCCGCCTCTCGTCCTCCACCACCAGCACCCGCATGGGGCGATCCTCCCAGATCCGCGCCTCGGTTCCTGAAGCGATCTTCAGGTCGTTTCAGGAACCGTTCAGGCCGCGCTCGTCATGATCGCCGCATGCACGGGAACACAATGGACGGTCCCGCCGCGGTCGGCGTGGCGGAGGTCGTGAAGGTCTACGGTCGCGGTGACGCGCAGGTGCGGGCGCTGGACCACGTGTCACTGGACTTCCCCGCCCGCCGCTTCACGGCGATTATGGGCCCGTCCGGCTCGGGCAAGTCCACGCTCATGCACTGCCTCGCCGGTCTGGACACAGTGGACTCCGGTCGAGTCCGGATTGGACGGACCGAGCTCACCGGCCTGTCCGACGCCGAGCTGACCAGGCTGCGGCGGGACCGGGTCGGGTTCGTGTTCCAGTCGTTCAACCTGCTGCCGACCCTGACCGCGGAGGAGAACATCCTGCTCGGCCTGCGGCTGGCGGGCCGCCGACCGGACCGGGCGTGGTTCGGCGCGGTCGTCGACGCGCTGGGCCTGCGCCCGCGGCTGCGGCACAGGCCGGGGGAGCTCTCGGGTGGCCAGCAGCAGCGGGTGGCGTGCGCCCGCGCGCTCGTGGGGCGCCCGGACGTGGTGTTCGCCGACGAGCCCACGGGCAGCCTCGACTCGCGCTCCGGTGCCGAGGTGCTCGGCTTCCTGCGCACCTCCGTCCGCGAGCTCGGCCAGACGGTGGTGATGGTGACCCACGACCCCGTCGCCGCGTCCTATGCCGACCACGGGGTGCTGCTGGCCGACGGCCGGGTCGCCGCCCACCTCCCGCGGCCCACCGCCGACGCCGTGCTCGCGGCGCTCACCGGACTGGGGGCGTGATGTTGCGGACCGTCATCGCCGGGCTGCGAGCCCGGCCACTGCGGCTGCTGCTCTCGGCCGTGGCCATCGCACTCGGCGTGTCCTTCGTCGCCGGGGCGCTGGTCCTCGCCGACGCCGTTGGCGCCGGTCTCCGCGCGGCCGTCGCCTTCCAGACCCGCGGGGTCGACGCCTCGATCAGCACGACACGTGGCGGCCCCGCGCTCGACGAGGCGGTGCTGGCGAAGGTCCGCCGGGTGCCCGGGGTCGCCGCGGCGGAGGGGCGCGCCACGGCGAGCGCACCCCTGCGGGACGCCGCGGGCCACCCGCAGGAGGCGGCGGCCACCAGCCTGCCCGCGGACCCGCAGCTGCGCCCCTTCGACCTGGCTGAGGGCCGGTTTCCGCGTGACGCCAACGAGATCGCGATGGAGCGGCACACCGCGGCGGCCTACCCGCTGGGACAGTCCGTGACCGTCTTCGACCGGAACGGCCACCAGCACTCCTACACACTGGTCGGCACGTTCAGCCGACCCACCGAAGCCGGTATCGGCTCGGCCCAGCTGGTGCTGCTGCCCGAGGCACTGCGGCAGTTGGCCGCCGGGACCGGGTTCAGCGAGATCGTGGTGCGCGCGACGCCGGGGGTCGGCCAGTCGCAGCTCGTCGACGACCTGACCCGGGCCGTGGGCGGCCGGGGCACCACCGTGCAGACCGGGCGGGACGCCGCCGCGCAGCTGCTGCGCGAGGCCGCGCCGGACTCGGCCAGCCTGACCAAGTTCTTCACGGCGTTCGCGGTGCTCGCGATGGTCGTGGCCGCGATGGTGATCACCAACTCGTTCACGATCCTCGTCACGCAGCGGGCCAGGGAGCTGGCCCTGCTGCGCTGTGTCGGGGCCGGGAAGCGGCAGGTGTTCGCGGGAGTGCTCGCCGAGGCCGTGGCGGTGGGGGCGGTCGCGTCCGTGGCCGGGCTGTTCGGCGGGCTCGGTGTCGCCGCCGCGCTCCAGGCGATCGCCGGTGCGCTCAGCGGGCATGAGGCGGCCGTGTACCTCCCCCTCACCGCACGTACGGCCCTCGCGGCCCTGGCGGTCGGGGTGCTGGTCACGGCGCTGGCCGCCGCGCTCCCGGCCTGGGCCGCGACCCGCGTCGCCCCCGTCGAGGCGCTGCGGACCCCGTTGGAGGGCAAGTCCGCACGCGCCGGGTGGCCCCGGGCGGTGGCCGCGATCGTGCTCGCGCTGGTGGGCGTCGGTGCGGCCGTGCTCGCGTTGCACGTCGAGGTGGAGCACGGTGCCGTGCTCGCGGTCGTGGCCATGGTCGCGCTGCTCGGCGCGGTGCTGGCCGTGGGACCGCTGGTGGCCGGACCGGTCGTGCGTGCGCTGGGTCTGGTCTGCGCCCCGGTGCTGGGCCTGCCCGCGAAGCTGGCAGCGCTCAACGCCGACCGCAACCCGAAGCGCACCGCGGCCAGCGCCGCCGCGCTCACCATCGGGCTCGCGGCCGTCTCGCTCGTGACCACGGTGGTGTCAGGCGTGGAGGCGGGCCGCAGCAGCGGCCTCGACCAGCAGTTGGCGGCCGAGTTCACCGTCACCTCGGTGGTCGCCGACCAGCCGCTGCCCGCCACGCTCGCGGACACCCTCGCCGCGGTACCCGGGGTCGCCGCCGCGGCGCCCCGGCGGTCGTTCTCCGGGGACCTGGGGGCGCGCGGCACCTACGGGATGGCCGCCGTGCGCGGCGACGCCGTGGGCAGCCTGCTGCGGCCGGTGGTGCTGTCCGGCCGCCTTGACCGGCTCGGCCCGGGAGAGCTCGCCGTGAGCAGCCAGCTCGCCAAGGAGGCGGGGCTGGCGGTCGGCGACACCGTGCAGGGCGGGCCCCGGGACCGGCCGGTCCCGCTGCGGGTGGTCGCGGTCTACGACGGGGTCCGCGTCCCGGGCGCCGACCTGGGGCTCGGTCTGGTCGATCTCGGGCAGATGCCCGCAATCGCCTTGCACGGCAACAGCTACGACGACAGCGTCCTGGTCAAGCTCGCGGCGGGCGCCGACCAGGACCAGGTCCGGTCGGCGCTGGACAGGGCGCTCTCCGCCGCGCCGCTCGCCCAGTTGCACAGCCTCGCCGACCTCAAGGACCAGATGTCGGCGCCACTGCGCAGCACGCTGGACCTGCTGTGGGCACTGACCGCGCTCGCCGTGCTGATCGCGTTCGCCGGTATCGCCAACACGCTCTCGCTGTCCGTACTGGAGCGGACCCGCGAGTCCGCCCTGCTGCGCGCGCTCGGGCTGACCAGGGGCGGGCTCGTCGCCGCCCTCACCGCGGAGTCGGTGTTCCTCGCACTGCTCGGCGCGGCCTGCGGCCTGCTCCTGGGCATCGGCTCGGCGTGGCTGATCACGCAGGTGGCCTCGACCGGCGCCCAACCGGTGCTGTTCACGCTGCCGTGGGCCCGGCTCGGGGTGCTGCTGGGGGCCGCGGTGCTGGCGGCGCCGCTGGCCGCCGTGATCCCCGCCCGCCGCGCCGCGCGCGGTTCGCTGACGGCCGGGATGGCGGAGCAGTGACCCCAGGGTCAGACGCTGCGCAGCACCGAGACCACGGTGCCCAGCACCACGGCCTTGTCCCCGTCGATGACCTCGTACGCCGGGTTGCGCGGTTCCAGGTAGACGTGGCCGTTGCGGCGGCGGTACACCTTGACGGTGGCCTCACCGTCGATCGCCGCCGCGACGATCTGACCCGAGTGGGCCTCGTGTTGCTGCCGGACCACGACGATGTCGCCGTCGCAGATCGCGGCGTCGACCATCGAGTCACCGCGCACGCGCAGGCCGAAGACGGTGCCGCGCCCGGTGAGTCCGCGGGGCAGGGTCAGGACGTCGTCCACGTGCTCCTCGGCCGCGATGGGAGTTCCCGCGGCGATGTGGCCGACCACCGGCACGGGAACCGAGTCCTCGGCGGGTTCGCGGGTCGCGGACTCCCGCAGGAAGTCGCGCACGTCGATCGGCCGGGTCATCGTGCTGCCGCGCCGCAGGAAACCCTGCTCCTCCAGACTCGCCAGGTGCTTCGACACCGAGGAGGAGGACCGCAGGCCGACCGCCTCGCCGATTTCCCGGGTGCTCGGCGAATACCCGTACCTCGTCACCCAATCCCGGATGGTGGCCAGGATGTGCTGCTGGCGCAGCGGCAGGGCCGAGGTGTCCAGGTGCTCGAACATACCGAGGTCGTCGTAGGCGGTCACCCGCGGAATGATAGAGGTAGCAAGGAGGCTGTCCGACTTCAGGCACGCGCTAGTTGTTGGTGAAGCTGAACGAGTTCACCGCGAGCCCGGGTCCGCCCTGCCAGGGCTCGAAGCCGAACTGGACGCTGGTCAGGTACCAGGAGCGCTGCACGTAGCCGCGGTTGGCCGCGTCCAGGGTGAAGTCCCTGACGCTGACCTCCAGTGAGTTCGTGGCCTGTTGCCTGGCGTAGGAGATCACGTTCCAGCTGACCCCGTTGTTGTTCTGGACCCCGTACCAGACGTCCCAGGTGGCACCGGCCAGGTTCGCGGTGGCGACCTTGCCGCCGAAGGGCCTCGGGCCGCTGGTGTGCGCGCCCCAGATCATGATCTCGGCCCCGTTGTTCTGGCCGGTGGGGTTGGGGTTGGTGTCCAGCCAGATGTCGTAGGCCGCGTCCCACTGGCCGCCGGTGGTCGTGTAGTTCACCGAGGACCGGAGGTTGCCGAACTTGCTGACCTGCAAGGGGAGTCCGCTGCCGCTGGAGCAGTTGCCGTAGTGGCAGCCCGCGTAGATCGAGGGGTAGGCGGCCGGGGCGTTGGTGGTCGGCAGGTTGTGGTTCCCGCTGACCACGGTGAAACCCGAGTCGGTGGGCTGGACGCACTGGGGGATCGTGTCGCCCCACTCGTCGTTCTGCACCACGAAGCGGTTGTTCGCCACGTGCACAGAGTCGTACTGGCCACACAACTGCGCGTAGCTCGGGGTGGCCGCGGCCGCGCCCACGCCGAGGTCGGCGAGGCCGAGCAGTAGCGCCATTGCCGTTGCTGTCCTGCGAAACGTCATGGGTCACCCTCCGGGCACCGGCACTCTGGGAGCGCTTCCAGGCGGCACTGCGGACAGTAACGTGGGTCACACCCGGCTGTAAAGGCGCCTTGTGTGCCGTTCGCGGCATCACCACCAGTCCGAGAGCTGGCCCACGGCGGTGACGGCGGCAGCGGCGGCCCAGGCCTGCGGGCGGCAGGCGGCGGGGTAGGCGAGCACCTCGGGGTCGGCGGCGTACAGCTCGGGCAGGCGGTTGCCGAAGCGGTGGGCGGCCTCGAGCAGGCCGCGGGCGAGGTCGTCGGCCAGCTGGCGGTGCCCCTCGGCGGCGAGCCCGCGGATGGCGACGGCCGTGTCGTGCGGCCACACGGTGCCGCAGTGGTAGCTGTACGGGTTGTACGCGGCGCTGGCGGCGGACAGGGTGCGCAGACCGCGCCCGCAGTCCAGGTCGGGCTGGGACAGGCGGTGTGCCACCCGCGCTGCCTCGTCGGTGTCGAGCAGGCCCGTGCCCAGCAGGTGGGCCATGTTGGAGCTGGCCCCGGTGACGGGCGTCTTGTCGGCGTCCAACGCGATCGCGGGGTACGGGCCGATCTCGTCGCTGATCCAGAACCGGGCGCGGAACCGCTCGCGCAGCGCGGCGGCCCAGGACCACCACTGCTCGGCCCCTGGCTCGTCGAAGGCCCTGGCCAGCACGGCGGCCCCGAGGGCGGCGGCGTGCGCGTAGCCCTGCACCTCGCACAGCGCGAGCGGGCGCTTGGCGAAGGCCCCGTCGGCGAAGCGGATCGAGTCGCCGGAGTCCTTCCAGCCCTGGTTGGCCAGCCCGCCCTCGCCCGAGCCGCCGTACTCCAGCAGCCCGTCCCCGTCCGCGTCGGCCGGGCCGGTGATCCACTCCATGGCGGCGCGCAGGTTCGGCAGCAGCGCGCGGACCTCGTCCTCGGGCAGCCCGGCACGCCACGCGTCGTGCAGCAGCCGGACCCACAGCGCGGTGGCGTCGATCGTGCCGTAGTAGACCGGGGGCAGGTGCAGGCCGCTGGTGCGCAGTTCGCCGCGCCGCACCTCGTGCAGGATGCGGCCGGGCTGCTCCTCGGTGTGCGGGTCGGTGGTGCGCCCCTGCCTGCGGGCCAGCGCGCGCAACGTGCCCCCGGCCAACTCGGTGCCCAGCGGCAGCAGCAGCCACGCCGTCAGCAGCGAGTCCCGCCCGAACAGGGTGAGGAACCACGGGCTGCCCGCCGCGGCGAACCGGTCCGCGGGCCGCACCGGGTCGGCGAGCAGCAGCGCGTCCAGGTCGGCCAGGTTGCGGTCCAGCACCGCGGCGCACTGCTGGTCGGCGGGCGCCCCGGGCAGCCGCCAGCCCGGTGAGGGGGCCGCGGTCGGCGTGAACCCGGCGGGCTCCACGTGGCCGCGCGCGGTCACGGTCAGCTGCCAGGACTCGTTGGCCGCCAAGCGAACCGGCCAGGTCAGCACGGCGACCCCGAACTCGTCACGGGTCCGCGCGGGCGGGTCCACCGCGACCGTGACCTCCGGCCAGGTCAGCGTCGCGAGGTCGCCGGGCACGAGGTCGGCCACGCCCCCGTCCTTGACCAGTGCGACCGGGGCGTGGTCGGTGGCCAGCCGCAGTTCCACCTGGTACTCCACGGGGTTCAGCCCGGAGTTGCTCAGCTCGAAGCGGTCGGTGAGCTGTTCCCCGGTGAGCACCCGGTCCCGCCGCAGGCGCACGGTCGGGTCGGCCAGCCCGGGCTGGGCGCCGATCACCACGGCGTCGAACCGCGCGCCGGACACCCCGGCCAGCCGCCCGCCCACCGGGGTCAGTTCCGCGCCGAGCAGGTCGATCGCCAGCACGGACAGCAGCCGCCGGTCGTGCTGGAACCAGCCGTGCGCCCCGTGGCCGCGCAGTTGGCCGTCCGGGCCGGACAGCGCGACGGACGGGGCGCGCACCACGGTCACCAGGTCGTGCAAGGCGGGCTGAGCGGGCATTGGACGGCTCACTTCCTCGGCGGGGCGTTGACAGGGTCACCCTCTTGCCCTGATATTAACGTTAAAATCGATACCAGGAAGGAGTCGGTGTGGGCAACGGGCGAGCGGTGACCCTGCGCGACGTGGCGGCTCGGGCAGGTGTGTCCGTGCAGACCGTGTCCAACGCGCTCAACGCCCCGCAGCGGTTGCAGGCCGACACCCTGGCCACCGTCACGGCCGCGATCCGCGAGCTGGGCTACCAGCCCAACCGCAGCGCACGCAGCCTGCGGACCTCCTCGGCGCGCCTGATCGGGTACTGCGTGGCACGGCGTGCCGACGGGGTGGCCAACCCGATGATGGACCAGTTCCTGCACGCGCTGACGGCCGCCGCCGAGGACGAGGGCAGGCACGTGCTGCTGTTCACCGCCCCGGCCGGTGCCGAGGCGATGACCCCCTACGCCGACCTGATCGCCCAGCGCGCCGTGGACGCCTTCGTGCTGTCCGACACCGTCCCGCACGACCCGCGCCACCGCTGGCTCACCGAGCACGGCGCGCGCTTCGCCTCCTTCGGCCGGGTGTGGCACGAGCAGGAGCAGCCCGGCCCGTGGGTCGACGTGGACGGGGCCGCGGGCTGCGCCGAGGCCGTGCGGCACCTGCATTCCTTGGGACACAAGCGGATCGCCTTCCTCGGGCTGCCCCCGGACGGCGGCGCCGTGCAGGATCGCCAGCACGGCTGGCAGGCCGCCTGCGGGCAACTCGGGCTGCCCACCGAGGGCCTGCTCGTGCACTGCGCGGACGACACCGTGCGGCACGGGCGGGACGCGGCCCTGCGGCTGCTCGACGGGGCCGAGCCGCCCACGGCCCTGGTCGCCGCCAGCGACGTGGTCGCCTTCGGGGCGCTGCACTGCGGGCGCCCGCTGGCGGTGGTCGGCTTCGACGACACCCCGCTGGCCGCACTGGTGCCGCCCGGCCTGTCCAGCGTGCGCCAGCCGGTGGCCGAGGTCGCCAGGACCCTGATCAACCTGCTCGACGACGACCACGAGCGCGGTGTGCTGCTGCGCCCGGAACTGGTGGTCCGCGCGAGCAGCCGTACGACCGTGAGGGAGAGCTGAGCCGTGAGAACCCGTCGCAGCGCCGCGATGACCGCCGCCGCACTGGCCCTGACCGCGCTGGCCGGGTGCGGCCAGGGCTTCGACTCGAACCAGGCCGCCGCCAGCGGTCCCGTCTCGCTGTCGGTGCTGATCGGCTCCTCCGGGGACGCCGAGACCCAGGCCGTGCGCGCCGCGACCGGGGCCTGGGCCGACCGCACGCACAACTCCGTGAACCTCACGCTGGCCCAGGACGCCAAGCAGCAGCTCAGCCAGGCCTTCGCCGGTGGCACCCCGCCGGACCTGTTCTACCTGGACCCGGCCATGTTCGCGCGGCTGGCGAAGTCCGGTTCGCTGGACTCCTACGCCGCCGCGCTGCCCGACCCGGACGGGTTCTACGCCACGCTGCGGCAGACCTTCACCGCCAACGGCAAGGTGGTCTGCGCGCCCAAGGACTTCTCCACGCTGGCGCTGGTGATCGACACCGACGCCTGGGCCCAGGCCGGGCTGACCGAGGCCGACACCCCCACCACCTGGGACCAGCTCGCGGCCGTCGCCACCAGGCTGACCACCCCGCAGCGCAAGGGCCTGGCGCTCAGCGACACCCACGACCGGGTCGGCGCCTTCCTGGTGCAGGCGGGCGGCTGGTACCTGTCCCAGGACGGCAGGACCGCAACCGCCGACTCGCCCGAGAACCTGACCGCCCTGCGCTACCTGCAGAAGCTGCTCACCTCGGGCAGTGCCGCCTTCGCCAAGCAGGTGGACGCGGGCTGGGGCGGTGAGGCCTTCGGCAAGGGCCGCGCCGCGATGACCATCGAGGGCAACTGGATGATCGGCGCGCTGGCCAAGGACTACCCGGACCGGCACTGGAAGGCCGTGGAGCTGCCCGCGGGCCCGGCCGGGCGCGGCACGCTGTCGTTCACCAACTGCTGGGGCATCCCGGCGAACAGCCCGCACCGCGCGCAGGCCGAGCAGCTGGTCGCCGCGCTGACCGACCCCGCGCAGCAGACCGCGCTGGCCAAGGCCACCGGCACGCTGCCGTCACGGACCTCGGCGGCCACCGCGTTCGTGGCCGAACACCCCGAGCAGAAGCCGTTCCTCGCGGGCGCCGAGCACGCGCGCGGTCCCGTCACGGCGACGGGGTTCGACTCCGTGCTGTCCGACTTCGACTCGGGCCTGCTGGGGCTGTCCACCGGTGGCGACCCCGAGCAGCTGCTGAAGACCTTGCAGCGCAACGCGAGCCAGGCGCTGGGCAAGTGAGACGCCGCCGCGAATCGCTCGCGGGCTGGCTGTTCACCACGCCCGCGCTGGTGCTGCTGGGGCTGTTCCTGTTGGCGCCGATCCTGCTCGCGGTCTGGGTGAGCCTGCTCGACTGGGACGGCACGCGCAATCCGCTGGCCGGGGGCGTGCCGTTCGTGGGACTGGACAACTACCGGGACCTGCTCACCCAGGACGGCCTGCTGCGCACCGACTTCGCCACCAGCGTGCGCAACACCCTGTACTTCGTGCTGCTGGCCGTGCCCGCGCAGACCGCGCTCGCCTTCGGGCTGGCCGTGGCGGTCAACAACAAGCTGTTGCGCGGCAGGACCTTCTTCCGCACGGTGTTCTACTTCCCCTCGGTCACCAGTTCGGTGGCGATCTCCGTGGTGTTCCTGTTCCTGTTCTCCGGAACCGGTGCCGTCAACGGGTTGCTGCGACTGTTCGGAGTGGACGGACCGACCTGGTTCGCCGACCCGCGCGGGCTGCTGCACCTGCTGCTGGGCCAGCCCCCGCGGTGGATGCTCGACACCCGGGTGTTCTCGCTGTCGTTGTGGGACTGGGTGTCCGGGCCCTCGGTGGCGATGACCGCGGTGATCGTGCTCGTGGTGTGGACCACCTCCGGCACGTTCATGCTCATGTACCTGGCGGCGCTCCAGAACCTGCCCGAGGACGTGGGCGAGGCGGCGCTGATCGACGGTGCCACGCGGTGGCAGCGGCTGCGCGGAGTGACCCTGCCCCTGTTGCGGCCCACGACCTTCCTGGTGATGACCCTGGGGCTGATCAGCACCTGGCAGGTGTTCGACCAGGTGTACGTGATGAGCCAGGGAAACCCCGCCAAGACCACGCTGACCCCCGCTTACCTGTCCTACCAGCGGGCCTTCGGCGACGGCGCGTTCGGCACCGGTGCGGCCATCGCGATCACCCTGACCGCGCTGATCCTGGTGCTCACCTGGGCGCAGCGCCGACTGTTCGGGGAGGGGCGCGGATGAGGCGGATCCTCGGCTACTCGGTGCTGGCACTGGGCGCGGTGCTCTACCTCGCGCCGTTCGTGATCCAGTTGGTCACCTCGTTCAAGACCGACCCGGACGCCGTGGCACACCCCCTGTCCCTGCTGCCGGACCCGTTGTCCACCGACACCTACCGGCGCCTTGCCACCGACCCCGCGGTGGACTTCCCGCGCTGGTTCGGCAACTCGCTGCTGGTCACGGTGTGTGTCACCCTCGGGCGGCTGCTCGTGGACGCGCTTGCCGGGTACGGCCTGGCCCGGTTGCGCTGGCGTGGCCGGGACGCGGTGTTCGGCGGCATCCTGGCGGTCATGTCGGTGCCCGGGGTGGTGCTGCTCATCCCGAAGTTCCTCGTGTTGCGCCAGCTGTCCCTGTACAACTCCTACCTGGGCATGGTCCTGCCGCTGCTGGTGGACGGCATGGGCATCTTCCTGATGCGCCAGGCCTTCCTCCAGGTACCCCGCGAGGTCGAGGAATCGGCCACTGTGGACGGTGCGGGCGTGTTGCGCACCTGGTGGTCGGTGGTGCTGCCGATGGTGCGGCCCGCGCTGGCCACCCTGGCGGTGCTGTCCTTCCAGGGCTCCTGGAACGAGTTCACCGGCCTGCTCGTGGCCACCTCGGACCCCCGCTACGAGACGCTCACCCTGGGGCTTGCCCGCCTGGTGTCCGGCGCGCTGGGCCAGGGCGAGCAGTTGCCGCTCAAGCTGACCATCGCCATGCTGTCCACCGTGCCGGTGCTGGTCGTCTTCCTGGCCGCCCGCAAGTACTTCGTGAACAGCCAGCTGTCCTCGGCGGTGAAGGGCTAGTGGCGCGAATTTCCTGACAGGGAAAGGACTTTCTCTCGCCTTGTGACCCAAAGTGGGCACAGTGTGGCGCGCAACGGCCACTCGGGGAGCGCCGTTTCGGGAGTACAGTGGCATGCTTGGTGTGCATGGCCGCTGGGTGTCAGCGGGGTCGAACGCACCCTGAGGCACCCGCCGGGCTGGGGTGAGTTCGGTCTGCTCCACCGATGAACTGGAGGCGCGGTTGGAGGAACTGGAGTTCACTGTGGGCGAAGGGCCCTGCGCGGACGCGTTCCGCGACGGGGCACTGGTCCGCTGTGACACGCAAGCTCAGGCTCGACTAGGAGTCCGAGAGGTGAGCCTGATGTCGGCGCACAGTATGGCCGCGACCTTCGTGGAACTGGCCGACACACTCGTCGCCGACTTCGACCCGTTGGACTTCATGCACCTGCTCGCGGACAGGTGTGTCGACTTGCTCGGGGTGGACGCCGCCGGGCTGCTGCTGGTTGACCACAGCGGGCGGCTGCGGGTCGTCGGAGCCTCCAGCGAACGCGCCAGGCTGCTCGAGCTGTTCGAGTTGCAGAACAGCCAAGGGCCCTGCCTGGAGTGCTACCGCACGGGTGTCGCGGTGATCGTGTCCGACCTGGAGGAGATGTCCCGGCTCTGGCCGGAGTTCTCCCGGGTGTCGGGGCAAGCCGGGTTCACCTCCGTGCACGCCCTGCCGATGCGCCTGCGCTCGGAGGTCATCGGCGCGCTGAACCTGTTCCACGCCGCGCCCGGTGCCCTGGACGAGGCCGCGCTCAAGATGGCCCAGGCCATGGCCGACGTGGCTACTATTGGCCTGCTACAGGAACGTGCCATCAGCCGCAGGGAGCTGCTGGCCGAGCAGTTGGAGGGCGCGCTGCACAGCAGGGTCCTGATCGAACAGGCCAAGGGCGTGCTGGCGGGCAGGCTCCAACTCGACATGGACACGGCCTTCTCGAGGTTGCGCAACTACTCCCGCCACCACAACATGCGGATCAGCGCGGTGGCCGAGGACCTCGTCTCCGGCGAGCTCGACGCCAGGACGCTGCTCGGCCTGCGGTGAGCGGGGCCGGTTCAGCGGTCGGCGGAGTTGGTGAGGTCCTCGAGCAGTTGGATCTGGTCGGACAGGACGCCGGTGAGGATCTCACGGGCGACCCTCAGCAGTTCGGCCACGCGGGGGCTGGTGAGGGAGTAGTAGACGCTCGAGCCTTCCTTGCGGGTGGTCACCAGGCCCGCCCGCCGCAGGACCGCCAACTGCTGGGACAGGTTGGCGGGCTCGACCCCGACCTCGGGCAACATCTCCGCGACGGCGTGCTCGCGCTGGCTGAGCAACTCCAGCACGCGGATGCGCACGGGATGCCCCAGCGTCTTGAAGAACTCGGCCTTCACCTGGTAGAGGGGTGTTTTCACGCGGGCCCTTCCCCTGTCGCGCACTACGCGAGCAGTGGCGGTCTTGCTCCATTCTCAGGTGCAAACCTTAGCAAGTTCCGTGGTCGGAAGGCTGCGGGACGGCGGGTTAGGGGAATCACCAGACCCCGGTTGCGGGGTGTGGCGCTGGGCCGATCGGGGGTGAGCATGAGGCATGGCGCCCAGTCGGCACATCGCGCACCTCAGCCTCCCGCTCTTCGGCCACGTGTACCCGACGCTGAACTTCGCCGGTGAGCTGGTGCGCCGTGGCCACCGCGTCACCTACGGCACCAGCCGGGCCTTCGCCGCGCAGGTGGAGCGCATCGGCGCGCGGTTGCTGGCCTACCCGGAGGCCATGGCCGAGCAGGCCGCCTTCACCGGGGTCGAGGTGGTCACCACGGTGGCGGCCACCACGATGGAGATGCGCTTCTACGAGCAGAGCCTGCTGCTGGTCGAGGACCTGGCCGAGCAGTTCGCCGGGGACACCCCCGACCTGATCTGCACCGACCCGATCATGTTCGGCGCCGCCACCGTGCTGGGCCGCCGCTGGGGGGTGCCCGTGGTGGTCACGCACCTGCACTTCGCCTTCTGCACGGGCTACGACTGGCGCCCGGACCGGTTGCGCCGCTCCTTCGCCGGGCAGGACCTGACCGAGCTGGTGGACCTGGCCACCCGGCTGGACGTGCTCAACGACAAGTACGAGGTGCCCGCCGACCAGCCCGCGGCCACCGAGGAACTCGTGCTGTCCTTCCTGCCGCCGCGGTTCCAGCCGCACCGGGAGCTGTTCGGCCCCAACCACCAGTTCGTCGGGCCCGCGCTGGAGGGCCAGTCCTATGTGGGGCAGTGGTCCCCGCCCGGTGACGACCGGCCGCTGCTGCTGATCTCGCTGGGCAGCATGGTCCGGGAGCGGCCCGAGTTCACCCAGCTCTGCGTGGACGCCTTCGCCGAACTGGACTGGCACGTGGTGCTGACCACCGGCGGCACCGAGCCCAACCGCTCGTTCCCGCCGAACTTCGAGGTGCACCAGTGGGTTCCGCTGCGCTCGGTGCTGGAGCACGCCTCGGTCTGCCTGAACAACGCGGGCATGGGCGCGGTCATGAGCTCGGTGTACCACCACACCCCGCTGGTGCTCGTGCCCGGCCTGATCGACCACGAGGCCGTGGCCGACCGGGCCGTCGCGATGGGGGTCGCCCGCTGCCTTGGCGAGCGGGACCTGACCCCCGAGCTGCTGCGCCGCGCCGTGCTCCAGGTCGAGGCCGACGAGGCCGTGCACGCCGCCGTGCGGGCCATGCGCGCGGAGATCGTCGAGGCCGGTGGCGCCGGCCGGGCCGCCGACCTGGTCGAGCAGCGGCTTGCCCCTGCGCACCCACCCCGATTCCCGTGAACACCTCGTGAGGAATGGATCACCCAGGTAGGTTCGGATGGCCGTGTGGGGGCGGGTCATCGGAGGGGTCCTGATGTCGTCGGCTGGGTACCAGGCGCGAGTGCCGCGCTTCCTGGTGCAGTTGCTGCGCCGCGGCGCCCCGGTGATCGCGGCCACCCCACGCGACGTGCCCGACCTGGTGGTCGACCCGGCGCCGATCGCGGGCTGGCGCCGCATCTCGGCGATGTGCGAGACCGACAGCGAGCTGGAACCGGACTCGCTGCTGATGCGGGCCTGCCGCTACGTCGTGCTGGTGCCGCTGGTGTTCCGGCTGTTCGTGCTGCCCGTGACGCTGCTGCCGAGCGGACTGCCCGCGGCCACCACGCTGATCGCGCTGGTGTTGCTGGCGCTCAACACCCTGGGCATCGTGTGGGTCCTGCGCGTGGTGGGACTGCGGTACCGGGCGGCACGCGGCCTGCTGCTGCTGGACGCGTTCCTGGCGGTGTCGGCGAACCTCGCCGTGGCCGCGACGACCCCGCCCGGTTCGTACGGCCTGGCCACGGCCGTCAGCTGGATGGCACTGGTCGGGTCGGTGGCACTGTGGACGGTCGCCTGGGGCATTCCCTCCGGTGCGGGCCTGACCCTGCTCAGCGTGCCGCTGCAACTGGCGATGTGCGCCCTGGCGGGACGCGAGGCCGACACCGCCGAGCTGGCGGCCAACGCCGCGGTGCTGGGCGTCGCGCTGGTCACCGCCACGGGCGGGCTCATGCTGGTGGGCCTGGGCACGCGGCTCGCGCTGGGCATCGGCATCCGGCGCGGTCAGCAGGCGCAGGACGCCCGCGTGCGCAGGGAGCTGCACGACACGGTGTTGCAGGCGCTGGAGGCGATGGCGCTGCCCGCCCCCGGTGACGGCGAGCACGCGGCGGCCCGGCTGGCCGAACTGCGGGGCATCGCCCGCGCGCAGGCCATCGAGTTGCGCGGCATGCTGTCCGAGCCCGCCGACACACCGCCCGCCGGGCTCGGCGAGGACCTGACCGTGCTGGCCACCGAGATGGCACGGGAGGGGCTGCGCGCGCAACTGGTGTTCGCCGACGTGGACGACAGCACGCTGCCCGAGGCCCGGCGCAGGGCCGTGCGCGACGCGGCCCGCGAGGCCCTGCGCAACACCATCAAGCACTCCGGCACCAACGAGGTCGTGCTGTGCGTGGAGGAACGCGACGGCGGCATCGCCGTGATCGCCCGCGACCACGGCACCGGGTTCGACGCGGACCGGCGACCCGCCGGGTTCGGCATCAGCGAGTCGATCTCCGCCCGGCTGACCGAGGTCGGTGGGCACTCGCGGGTGGATTCCCAGCCGGGCAGGGGAACCCGCGTCACGCTGTGGGTCCCGCGGTGAGGGCACTGCTGGTGCTGGCCCTGGCCGCCCCGCTGGTGGTGCTGGCCGCGCCCCCGGCGCACGCCGCGGGCTGCGCGGTGCCCAAGGCCGTCTACACCGAACCGGCCCCGTGGCCGCAGAAGCTGGTCGACCCGACCCGGATCTGGCCGCTCACCCGTGGCGCGGGGCAGGTCGTGGCGATCGTGGGCACCGGGCTGGACGCGGACAACCCGCAGTTCGGGCACGGGCGGGTGCTCGGCGCCATCGACGTGGTCGGCAGGGCGGGCGGGGTCGCCGACTGCGACGGCCGGGGCACCTTCGCCGCGGGCATCGTCGGCGCCCAGCCCGAGGACTCGACCACCTTCACCGGCATCGCGCCGGAGGCCAGGCTGATCGGGGTGCGCTACACCAACGGGGAGGGCCCCGGGGACCCCAACCAGCTCGCCACCGCCATCACCAGGGCCCAACAGGCCGGTGCGGGCACGATCCTGGTCGCCGTGCCGTCCACATCGGACAGTCCCGCGCTGCGGGCCGCCGTGCAGCAGGTGCGTGCCGCGGGCGCCGTGGTGGTGTCCCCGGCCGCCGCCACGCAGGCCGGTGCGCGCAGCTACCCGACCGCCGACCCGGGGGTGCTCGCGGTCGGTGCCGCCGACTCCGCCGGGGCCGCCGTGCAGACCGAGTCGGGGGACTACGTGGCACTGGCCGCGCCCGGTGCGGACCTGGTCAGCACCGCCGCCGGCGCCGCGGGCAAGGACGGGCACCTGTGGCCGGTCAAGGACCCCACCTTCGCCGCCGCCTACGTGGCCGGGACCGTGGCGCTGCTGCGCGCGTACCGGCCCGCGATGACCCCCGACCAGATCACCGCCCGCCTCACGCTGACCGCGAGCAGGCCCCCCGGCGGCGGGCCGGACCCGAAGCTGGGCTGGGGCCTGCTCGACGCCTACACCGCCGTGTCCTCCTCGCTGCCCGCGAGCGCCCCGGCCCCCGGCGGTACGCCCTCCGCCGCGGCGCAACCGGTTGTGCAGCCCGCTGCCGCCCCTGGACCGCCCGCCCGCGACCGGCTGCTCGGTGGGCTGGCCCTGGCCGGGGTGGTCGTGGCGGTGCTGGCCGGGGTGGTCACCGCCGCGGTGCGACGGGGTCGTGCGCGTGGCTGGCGACCTGGTCGTCTCGACTGAACAGCTCGTAGCGCCGGTTGACGTTGAGCTTGCGGTAGACCCGGGTCAGGTGCTGCTCGACGGTGGACACGGTGATGTAGAGCTTGCCCGCGATCTCGCGGTTGGTGTGCCCCACCGCGGCCAGCACGGCGACGCGGCGTTCGGCCGCGCTCAGCGCCGTGGCCGCCGAGCCGCCGAGGTGGTCCTCGTTGGCGGGCAGCAGGGTTTCGGCGCGGCAGCCCTTGGCGACGTGCCAGGCGCGGCGGGCGGCCATGCGGGCACGGCTGGGCTCGCCCAGTGCCTGGTGCACGGTGGACAGGTCGGCCAGGGCGCGGGCCAGTTCCAGCCGGTCACCGGCGGCCTGGAGTTGGTCCACGGCGTCCTTGAGCAGGGCGGGACGGTGGGGTTCCTCGCTGGTGGCGGCCTTGAGCCGCAGGGAGATGCCCCGGCTGCGGGAGGGCCCGGCGGCGAGCATGCCCAGCTGTTCCTCGACCAGGTCGCGGGCCTGGTCGCGTTTGCCCAGCCGCAGGTAGACCTCGGCCGCGCTGGTCCGCCAGGGCACCAGGGCGGGCAGGTCCAGGTCCCAGGCGCGCATGAGTTCCCCGCAGTACAGGAAGTCCCCGAGTGCGGCGTGCAGGCGGTTGGTGGCCAGGTGGTAGTGGCCGCGGGCGTGCAGGTAGTGCAGGCCGTGGCGGGTTTGCAGCATGGCGGGGGGCACGGGCTGGGTGAACAGGGCCGCGGTGTCCTCCAGTTTGCCCATGGCGGTGGTGGCCATGAGCAGGGTGGCCAGGGGCACGCCGATGGCCACGCCCCAGGCTTGCGGGGACATGTGGTCCAGTGCGGCGCGGGCGTGTCGTTCGGCCTGGGGCAGGTCGCCCTGGCGGATGCAGATCTCGGCGCGGATCGCGGCGAAGGGGGCCTGCCAGCCGGGGGCGCGGCGGGCGGCGGCTTCCTGCAGGAGCAGGTCGCACCAGGGCGCGGCCTTGTCCAACCGGTCCGCGTAGATCAACGCCAACAGGGCGTTGTCCAACGGCGCCAACGACATCACGTCAAGTCGGGTGGATTGCAGGACCTGCTCCGCGCCCGTCACGGCCTCCTCGACCGGTCCACGGGTGAGGACCGCGTGCAACGCCTGTGCCGCACGGACACGCGGGTCGATACCGCGTTGCGGCGCAACCGGTAGCTCGGGCACCCGGTTGCGCAGGGTGGGGTAGGAGGCGGACAGCCACAGGGCGGTGATGTACTGCTCGTCTGCGCCGTCCAGCAGCTCCAGCATGTCCCCGGCGTCGTCCATCCGGCCGTGCCACAGCAGGTTGCGCAGTAAGGTGCTCGCGTCGGCGCCGGCCAGGTGGCCCGCGCGCATCGCCGCGGTCAGCCGGTTGAGGTGCCGCGCCCCGCTGGCCGGGTTCAGCCGCCACTCCAGCCCCGACAACCGCGTCGTGATCGACGCGCGCCGCGGCCCGTCGGCGCACTGGTCCGCGGCCAGCTCCAGGTACGACATCGCCGTCTGCGCCTGGTCGGCGACCAGTTCCCGGTCCGCGGCCTCACACAGCACCTGCACGGCCCACGGGGCCTCGGCCCTGCCCGCCGCCACCAGGTGCCGCGCGACCTCGGTGGCGGGCTCGCCCCGGTCGTGCAGCAGACTCGCCAGCCGGTGGTGCAGGTCCGCCGCCACGCTCGCGGGCATGTCCTCGGCCACGGCCTGCTCGTGCCGGAACCCGTTGCTGCTCAACAGTCCTGACATCGCCAGCACGTCCAGGGCGCCGACAACGGCGTCCGGCTCAACCGCCAGCACCTGGGCGACCGCTGCCACCGTGACGCCCGGCCCCGCGATCACCAGGCAGCGCGCGACCGCCAGCAGCAGCGGGTCACCGCGGCGCAGGCAGTCCGCCACCGCGCGGTGGAAGGCGGCGCCCGTGGCGTCGTGGTTGTCGAGCAGGCTGCGCACCAGCAGCGGATTGCCCCCGCTGAGCCAGTGCACCGACTCGGCCAGACCGCCCGCGCCGCGCAGGACCCGGGCCACCCCGGCCTCGGTCAGCGGGGCGACCTGCACGCGGCGGAACCGGGCCTGGCGAGTCAGCTCCCCGTGGAACAACGGACGGGCCTGCACCGGACCCACCCCCTCGGCCAGCACCACACCCACCCGCGCCGTACGCACCCGCCGCACCAGGAACAACAACAACTGCAACGAGGGCACATCCACGTACTGCAAGTCATCCACCACGATCACCAGCGGACGCCCACCCGCGACCTCCACCAGCGCCGAGCACAACCCGTTGACCACATTCGCCCGGACGTGCTCCACCGTCTCCGACTCCGGATCCGACAGCGCCGCGGTGAACATGCCCTCCTCCAGCAGGCCCGTCACCCGCTCCCACACCCCAGCCGGCACCGCCACCGAGTGGAACAACTGCGACACCACACCCAACGGCAGCGTCCGCTCCACCCGCGACCCCGTCGCCGTCAGCACCACCGCCCGCTCGGCAGCCCGCTCGGCGAACGCGTACAACAGCTCCGTCTTGCCCGTCGCCACCCCACCGGCGACCAGCACGACCCCACCCCGGCCGTCCGCACAATCACGCACCAGGCAGTCAAGATGATTCAGTTCCGCGTCGCGCTCGACCAATTCCAATGGTGACGTGTCAGTCAGGTCGACCAATTCGCGCGGTAGGGCCATGGTCCTCGCCCCCCTGAGTGAACTCGCACAATGAACACCTGCGAAACTAGCACCGGGCGACAAACGTCATCAGTCGCCCGAGCGAGTGATCCGAATATTCCGTGCCGCCGTGCCGCCTATCCGTTGCCGGCGGGCGGCCGTCACTCGGGCGTGTAGGCGGCTGGGACGATCGGGGGTGGAGGGTTCGGTATCGCGGTTTCCCCACGCGGAAACCCGCGTTCGTGACATGGCAAGTATTTTCCGGTCACCGTGAGCTGGCGATGTGTCCAAAGTATGCCGAACCCCGCAGCCTTTGGTCGATCCGGCCGTCCGAGGTTTCTTGTCCGTCATGCTGGGGGCTCGTTGGTCTGAACAGGTGGCCCCGGCTCACCCGGACCGGGAATCCGCCCGGACTGTGTCCTCACCGGAACGTGTACGTCCTGGCCGCGCAATTGTCTGCAAGACTCGGTCCCGTCCAGAACTTTCCTGGGCGAACACCGAAAACGTACGAGGAGGACCACCATGTCCAAGCTCGCCAAGCTCGCGGTCGGTATTTCGGTTGTCGGAATGGCCGTGCTCGCGGCCCCGATGGCCTCGGCCGCCCCGGCCTCACCGACCGATTCCACGGTCGCCTACTGCAACTCCGACGGCACTCCCATCTCGGCCGACGCCTCCGCCGACGCCGACGTGGTCAGCACCTGCGACCAGGACCAGCAGGTCGTGGCCCTGTGCTACGCCGACGGTGAGGACGGCACTCCGCTGGTGCTGGTCACCAACGAGGACGACAACAGCACCGGGTTCGCCTCGGCCGACTCGCTGACCATCGACGAGCCGGAGGCCGTCACCACCTGCGACACCGGGGACTCCTACCGGGGCAAGTGACCCCGCACCGCGGAGGCGGGGACGTGAGGTCACTGGGGGTACGCCCGCGCCGGTGACATGACGGTGCCCTCTGCGACGGCCAGTGTCGCAGAGGGCATCCACCACCATGCTAGTCGAGCAGCGAACGGTAGGCGGTGGCGGCGGTGCTGTCCCCGTGCAGGTAGTTGGCGGCGCTGTCCCGGAGCCCGCCGCTGAGCACGGCGGCACGCTGGGCCTGTTGCTCGACGCGCTCCGCGATCGCCGCCACCGTCCTGGTGTGCGCCTCGGCGGCCTGCCGGGACTCGGGCAGGCCGCCGAACGCCGACGCGGCGGGACTGGGGGTACCCACCGCGCCGTGCACCGACCGAATCACATCGGCCTGCGCGGCCAGGTCGGTTGCGGCCCGTTCCAGGCTGGGGGGATGTGCCTGGAACCCGGTGGACGGCGTGGCAGCGCCCCCCGCCGGAGTGCCGCCGACCTGACCGCCCGCGGTGCGGGCTCGGTTCAGGTAGCGCCGGTAGTCGCCACCCGTGTAGGTCGACCACGGACGGAAGTTCCTGCCGTGGTTGGACAGTGCGTAGGCGTGCCGCGCGTTGGTTGCCGGATCCGCGTTGGCCTGCTCGTCGCGCAGGACCCGCTCCGCGGCCGTGCCGTGGCCGGGGTTGAGCGAGCGGATCTGCCACAGCCCCACCGAAGGCCCCCACTTGGCGGTCTCCAGGGACACGTCGCCCACGGCGTGCGCGTTGTTGTGCGACTCCGCGATCGCCACCGCCACGGCGGTGGTCAGCGCGTCACCGCGGAAGCCCGCGTCGTAGGCGTGCTGGGCGATCTGCTGGTCGGTCAGCAGCAGTCTGGTCACGGCTACAGGTCCTCACCGATCACGCCCGGCGTCACGGCCGAGGACTCGCCCCACACGTCCTCGGTCTCCACCAGCCACGGCGGGATCCGCTTGCCGTTGCCCATGTCCCCGGCGCCCGCCCCGGACATCGGCATCATCGGCATCATCGGGCCGCCCATCCCCTTGGCTCCCGCGGCCTCGGCCGCCACCGCACCCAGCGCGGCGGCGCCCGCCGCACCCGGTGATCCGCCCGCCACCATGCTCGCGTTGGCCGAGGGCACCGTCCCGCCGCCGATCCCGCCGCCGCCGATTCCCCCTGCCCCGCCGCCGATCCCGCCGCCGCCCTTGAGCGCAACGGAATCGCCCAGCTTGGGCGTGCCGGTGGACTTCGCCCCGTTCTTCTGCTCGTCCTGCTTCTGCTTCAGGAACGGCGGCAGCTTGGGCATGATCGAGCCGAAGCGGCCGAACGCGGCTGCCGAGGCGGCACCCAGGCCCGCGGTGAACATGCCGCCGAACAGCGGGGAACTCGTCGGCACCTGGGTCGTGCCCGCGGGCAGCGTGGTGGCGCCCACCCCTGGCACGTCCCAGGAGTTGTGCGAGCTCACCATCGGGTTGCGGATCGCCCCGCTGGCGGTGCCGGGATCGGACCCCGTGGCCTGACCGGGGTTGGGCACCTGGTCGGCGTTGGGGGAGGGCGGGATCGAGGACTCGGCCGTGGCGTAGTCCCCGGCCAGTTCGTTCATCACGGCCACGGCCTGCGCGTGTGCCGCGTCGGAGGCGGCCGCCGCCTGCTGCTGGTTGCGGATCGCCGCGATCGCCTCGGACTGCTGTTGCTGCATCTGCGCCACCACCTGCGGCGGCGTGTCCGCCTGCACGGTGATCTGCGTCGTGGCCAGGCTCAGCACCGAGGGCGGCACCTGCGGCACGTTCACCGGCTTGGGCATCCTGGCCCGTGCGATGCCCAGCGAGTCGCCCGCCTCGTTGGTCAGGTCCCGCATGGCGAAGGCCGTGTCGGCCACCTTGCGGATGCCCTGGGCCAGATCGGTGATCATCGTCCGGTACTGCTCGGCCGCGCCACCGCGCCACTTGTCCTGGAACCCACGCAGCTGCGACTCCAGGTCGCCCGCGTTGTCGTGCAGGCTCTTGCCGGTGCTGTCCCACACCTGCGCCGCCGAGCTGACCGTCTCCGGCTGGCTGGCGAACAGCATGGTGTAGAGCTGTTCGTGGCTGTACTGGGCGAAGTTCGTGCGCGGGCCGTGCCCCTTGCCAGTCATCTCGCTCAGTCCTCCCCGTCACCGAGCACGCCGGACACCGTGTCCAGCACGCCACCGACCACCCCGCCAACCAGACCGCTGTCGGTGTAGTCGGCCGACACCCGCATACCAGCGGAGATGTCCTCGTCCAGCCGCTCGTAGCCGGTCGCCACGGTCTTGGTCACGTTCTGCGCGAACTCGATCGCCTGCCGAACCTGGTCGAGCAGGCCGTGCATCTCACCGATGGCCGCTCGCGTCCGCTCGTGCAGCGACAGGGCCTCGCCGAAGTCCCCCAGCAGGACCGGCTTGCCCGCCAGCCCCGCCAGCTGGTCCATCGGTTTGCCCACACCGTCCAGCTGGGTCCGCAGCTCCTCGGCGAAGCGCGTCAGCGACTCCAGGTGGACCGCGAAGGACTGGTCCGGCATCTCTGGTCAGCTCCCTGTGTGCCTGTGGCGCCCAACGGTGGACCGCCCCTGGCGGGCGGCCCACCGGGGCGCGGGTGAACACCGGTCAGGCGAAGTACCGGGCGTTCTTGTTCTCCAGGGTCAACTGGAGGTCGTGCGCCTCGTTCACCTTGCCCGCGAACTGCGCGATGATGTTCGCGATGTCCGCGGTGGCCTGGCGCAGCCGCGTCTCGGCCTGCTCGGCGGCCTGACCCGCGGAGCTGCCCGACGCGTACCAGGTTGCCTTGATCGGCTGCAGGTTGGTGTGCAGCTGGTCAAGGTACTCGTTGAGGGCCTTGGCCTTCATGCCCAGCGTCTGGGCGCTCACCTGCAGCGCCGCGAAGTCGACGCTGATCTGGTCGGCTGTCATCTCTGGTCTCCGTTCCCTCAGGCCAGCGCGCTTCCGCCGGACAGCCTGCCCAGCACCGCGCCGCCCGCGTCCACCGTGTTCGACAGGCTGTTCAGGCTCTGCGACACCGTCGCGTCCCCGCTGCCGTAGTTGTGGAAGCTCTGGTTGACCAGGTTGGACATGGTGTCCAGCTCGTTGCTGGCGACCCGCATCTTCTCCTGCAACTGCGTGTGCAGGTTCCAGAAGGAGACCGCCTGGCTGCCCTGGTAGTGGCTCAGCGCGGAGACCAGGTCGTTCTCCAGGTTCGACATGGTCTTCTTGGCGTTCGCGGAGCACTCCTCGAAGCCCTGGACCGCGCGCGTCATCGCCTGTGCATCGGCTGTGTAGCCGGGGCTGCTCACGGGCGATCCACCTCCTCTCACTAGACCGGTGATCTCGCAGCACAACGCTAGGAATTCCAGCGCCCCGAGCAAACGGCACAAACGCCGGTGAAGGTGACGGCACTTATACCCACAGGGCCCCGCGGCACGCCCCCAGCCCGCGAGTCCCGCTGCCCCGATGTCATGAAGGTGCCGTTTGGGACGTTGAACGTCCGCAACGGCACCTTCATGACGCTCGGATACGGCTAGGAGGGGGACCAGGCGACCTGGATGAGGCTGGTGGTGGCGCGGCGGCGGACGAGGTGGCCGCGGCCGGGGGGCTGCTGGGTGGGCTTGACCTCACCGAGCAGCGGGCCCTCGTCGGGGGAGCCGGACAGCATGACGCCGGGCGAGCCCAGTTCGCGGACCCGTTGCACCACCGGCTCGAACAGCGCGCGGGAGGCGCCGCCGCTGGCCCTGGCGATGATCAGGTGCAGGCCGATGTCGCGGGCCTGCGGCAGGAACTCCAGCAGCGGGGCCAGGGGATTGCGCCCCGTGGTGGCGACCAGCTCGTAGTCGTCGACCACCACGAACAGTTCGGGACCGGTCCACCAGCTGCGATCGCGCAGCTGCTCGACCGTCACGTCCGGGCCCGGGATGCGCCCCCGCATGGCCTGTGCCACCTCGGCGACGAACCCGTTGAGCACCGGCTCGGAACCGGCGTAGCCCAGCAGTTGCGGGCCGCGCACGCAGTCGAGCAGGCCACGCCGGTAGTCGGCGATGATGATCGCGGCCTCCTCGGCGGTGTAGCGCTGCTCGATGCCGCGCGCGATCGTGCGCAGCAGCGCGGTCTTGCCGGACTCGACGTCACCGAAGCACAGGAAGTGCGGGTCGGCGGCGAAGTCCAGGTGCACCGGCTTGAGGTCGGACTCGCCGATGCCCAGCGGGACGAGCTTGCCGGTGTCCGCGGGCAGTTCGGCCAGCGACACCTGCTTGGGCAGCAGGCGGACCCGAGGCGCCTGCGGGCCGGTCCACGCGGCGCTCACGGCCTCCACGAGCTTGGCGGCACCCTGGGCCAGCGAACCGATGCGCTGGTCGGCGTCGGCGCGCGGCAGGGCGGTCAGGAAGTGCAGCTTGTCCTTGGTCAGCCCGCGCCCCGGGGCCCCGGTCGGCACGTTCTGCGCCGCCCTGCGGTCGATCGAGGAGTCGGCCGGGTCGCCCAGCCGCAGCTCGAACCGGGTGCCCGCGGCGTCGCGCAGCTGGGGCCGCACCCCCATCCACCAGTTGGCCGACACCACCACGTGCACGCCGAAACCCAGTCCGCGTGCGGCGAGCCGGATCACGGCCTGCTCCAGGGCCTCCTGCTCCTCGCGCAGCGTGGCCCAGCCGTCCACGACCAGGAACACGTCGCCGAACTCGCGGCCCTCCTCGCTCTCCTGGAACTCCGCGCGGCGCTGGCGGAACGTGGCGATCGAGTCGATCCCGTTGGCGGCGAAGAACTGCTCGCGCTGGGTCAGCAGCGTGGACACCTCGGCCACCACGCGGCGCAGCCGGTCGGCCTCGCGCCGGGTGGCGTAGCCGGACACGTGGGGCAGCCCGGCGATCGGCCGCAGCGCGCCGCCGCCCATGTCCAGCACGAAGAACTGGACCTCGACGGGCGTGTGGGTCAGCGCGAGCACGCCGATCAGGCTGCGCAGCAACGTGCTCTTGCCGCTCTGCGGGGCGCCGACCACGATGGCGTTGCCCGCCGCGCCGGAGAAGTCCGCCCACAGCAGGTCACGGCGTTGCTCGAAGGGCTTGTCCACCACGCCGATCGGCACGGTGAGCCGCCCGTTGCCGCCCCAGCCCACCGGGCACAGGCCGCGCTCGGGGTCGGTGCCGATCGGCGGCAGCAGGTGGTCCAGGGTCGGCGGGTCGCCCAGCGGGGGCAGCCAGATCTGGTGCGCGTCCGGGCCCTTGCCGGTCAACCGGTCCACCATCGTGCCCATGATCGACTCACCCCCGCCGGACTCCGCCGGGGCCACCTCGTGCCGGACCTGCTGCGGGATCTCGGTCGCCGCGAGGGTGAACGGCAGTACGGCGCGCATCGGCGCGGGTCCGCTGGCGGCCACCCCGCGCGGCGGCAGCTCGCCGGAGACGTAGGCCGCCTTGAAACGGATCAGCGTTTCGGTGTCCACACGCAGGAATCCCGAACCCGGTACCGGCGGCAGCTGGTGCGCGTCGGCCACGCCGAGCACGGAACGGCTCTCCGAGGCGGAGAAGGTGCGCAGGCCGATCCGGTACGACAGGTGCGAGTCCAGCCCGCGCAGGCGGCCCTCCTCCAGCCGCTGCGAGGCCAGCAGCAGGTGGATGCCCAGGCTGCGGCCGAGCCGGCCGATCATCACGAACAGGTCGATGAACTCCGGCTGGCTGCTCAGCAGCTCGCTGAACTCGTCGATGATCACCAGCAGTGAGGGCAGCGGGTCCAGCGCGGCACCGCCCGCCCGAGCGCGCTCGTAGTCGCGCACCGAGGCGTAGTTCCCGGCCGCGCGCAACAACTCCTGGCGGCGCACGAGCTCGCCCTTGATCGCGTCACCCATCCTGTCCACAAGGGACAGATCCTCCGCGAGGTTGGTGATCACCGCGCAGGTGTGCGGCAGGCCGGTCATGCCCGCGAAGGTGGCGCCGCCCTTGAAGTCGATCAGCGCCAGGTTCAGCGTCTCCGAGGAGTGCGTGGCGGCCAGGCCGATCACCAGCGTGCGCAGCAGCTCGCTCTTGCCCGACCCGGTGGCCCCGATCACCAGCCCGTGCGGGCCCATGCCGCCCTCGGCCGACTCCTTCAGGTCCAGCTCCACCGGCCGGCCGTCCGGGTCGACGCCCAGCGGCAGCCGCAGCCGCTCGCGGGCGGTGCGCGGGCGCCAGGTGATCGCGGTGTCCAGGTCGCGCGGGTCGCCGATGCCCAGCAGCCCGGGCAGCCCGAAGTTGGCCGCCATCGGTGCCTCGGACACCACCGGGGCGGCCCGGTGCAACGGGGTGAGCTGGCGCGCGAACGCCTCGGCGGAGGCCGGGTCGAGCCGATCCGGCTTGCCCAGCAGGGCGATCCGCCGCTCGTTCTCGTCGCCGACCACCATGCCCAGCCGGTCGCCGACCACGTGCAGGCACAGCTCGTCCGGTCCCGGCGGCTGCTCCGGCACGCCCCCGGTCACGTCGATCACGGTGACCCCGTGCCGCCCACCGGCCGCCGCCAGCCGCGCGTCCTGGCCCAGCTGCCCGCCGTCCACCACCAGCACCACGTGCTGGAACTCCAGGGTCGCGCCCTTGCGGTTGAACGGCGGCCGGTCGCCAAGGTCGGGGCCCAGCCGGTCGGCGAGCACCCCAACCTGGTCGGCCGCCAACCGGCACGGGCCGGTGGGGTCAGTGCCGCCAGCGTGGTTGTGCGGCAGCCACTTCGCCCACTCCCACTCCGGAGTGCGTTGCGGCGCAATGCAGAGCGCGACCCGCAGATCACCGGGGGAGTGGAAGGCCGTCAGCTGGGCGAGCACCGACCGGACCAGCTCCAGCGCGCACTCCCGCTCCCCAGTGACGACGATCCGCGCGAAGGAGCGCAGCGAGATCGCCACCGGCAGGTCGGGCACGGTGGCGTAGGCGCGGATGAAGTGGCGCAACGCGGTGGAGCACACCGGGTCCAGGTCCTCCAGCGGCACGGTCTGCGGGGCGCGCAACGGGGTGGCCAGCCGCTGTGGGCCGGTGCCCACCCGCACCCGGCCGAACGCGGGGTCGGCGCGGTGGCGCTCCCACAGCCGCCCACGGGCCAGGAAGGCCCACAGGTCGGCCGGATCGGGCTGGGTCGCGGTCAGCGCCACCCGCTGCCGGTCGGCCACCTCGCGGACCTGCCCGCGCAGCCCGGCCAGGTAGCGCTGGTAGTCCCGGCGCTCCTCGTTGATCTGCGCCTTCTTGGCCACCCCGCCCTTGGCCAGTGACATGACCACCATGCCGCCCATGGACACCACGAACAGCGCGCCGAAGACATAGGTCATCACCCCGCCGCTGCGTCCTATGTAGACGAACGACATGACGCCCATGCCCAGCATCATCGGCAGGAAGAACAGCAGCTGCGTGGCGCCCTGCCCGCCGCCGCCCTTGGGCAGCATCGGCGGGGACTGGAGCTGGATCTCACCACTGGGCGGTTGCACGACACTCACGCGTCGGCATTCTGCACGTCGTGGGCCGTCGGCAGTAGTGGGTACTTTTGCCGTCCAGGGCTGCCCCGGCGCCCCCATAGGCTGACCGCCGAATCGGTGGACCTGTGAGCTCGGTGGGAGGCAGCGGGATGGAGTCGGGCCGGTACGAGGTGCGCCCCGAGGCGATGCGCGCGGCTGCGGGCAACGTCGGCGGGATCATCCTGCAGACCATCAACGCGGTGCTCGGCCTGGAGTCCCTGCTGGTGGCGCCGACCTCGTTCGCCGCCATCGGCGACGCCGTGGCCTCGGGCAACACCGCGATGCAGGCCCAGCAGGTGGCCGCGCTCCAGTCGCTGCTCAAGGGCCTGCAGGCCGTCAACGACCTGGTCAAGCGCAGCGCCGACGACTACGACCAGGCCGACCGCGCCATCGCGCAGGGCTTCGGCGGTGGCGGCGGCACCGACAGCGGCCCGACCAGCACCTGGTCCAGCCCCGCGGCCAGCGCGGTCGCGGCACACGCGGTCAGCGACAGCATCGGCGCCACCGGGGACCCGAACTCGGTGGGCAACGTGCTGGACTACCTGGGGCAGGCCGGGCTCGGCCACGCCTCCTCGGCGGGCCTGCACGCCCAGGACGGCGGGCAGTTCGCCGACTGGCTCGACGCCAGCCCGGACCACCAGGCCGGGGTCGGCGTGCTCGGCGTGTACGCCGGGGTGGCGCGCGACTTCGGGGACGTCCCCGGCGGGGTGCACCCCGGTGACGTGGTGGTGGTGGACAACGGCTCCGGCTCGGTGATCGGCATCGCCGGGCAGGGCGGGCGCCTGTACAACCACGGCCTGGTGACCCCCGACTTCGGTGCACTGGCGACGGTCCGCGTCTACCGGCCGATGGCCGCCGCGACCTCCCTCTGACCCGCGCGACCCCAGGAGAGGGGACCCGAGGTGTACATCTTCCCGAACTCCAGCGCGATGGACGCGACGGCGGCGGGCGGTGGACCGATCACCTTTCTGCCCAGGATCGTCACCGGCTCGCCCGAGCAGATCATGACGCACGTCACGCAGGTGCTGGACAAGGCCAGGCACTTCATCTCGCTGATGGACGAGTTCGCCAAGGCGGAGAAGCAGCTCGCCCAGGTGTGGTCGGGCAAGGCCGCCGACGGGGCGCTGAAGAAGATCTCCGACTCGGTGCAGTCCTTCGAGAAGATCATCAAGGTGGTGCAGGAGGGCGCCCAGCTGCTCGGCGTCGCCGGCGGCCTGGTCAAGGCGGCCCAGCACGCCTACCAGTCGGTGGTCTCGGCGGTGAACCCGACGGTGGCCGCGTTGATGTCCAACCCGTGGACGCACGCAGCGGCACGTGCGCTGTCCAGCGCGACGAGCGCCTCGTTGCGCGCGTTCATCGAGTCGATCGGGGCGCTGCTCAAGACCCTGGGCGTGGTCAAGCTCGGCACCCAGCTCAGCACGCTGGCGGGCATCATCGGTCAGCTGGAGGAGCTGTTCGGCGGCTCGAAGTCGCAGGCGGCCACCGGGGGCGGCACGCCGACCGACACCAGCACCGTCAGCAGCACGCCCGTCACCGCACCGCAGACCCCGCCGCCGGTGGCCTCCACCTCCGGACAGCAGGCCGTGCAGCAGGCCGCGGCCACGAACCCGATCACCAACTACACCCCGGCCGCGCTCAACGGGTTCACCGGCAACACCGCCAACACGGCGAACAGCTGGATCCCCGTCGATCCCGCGCCGACTCCTGTTGCCACCACGCCTGCCACCACACCTGTTGGCACGCCGACGACTCCGGCGATGCCCAGCAACAACACGATCACCGTCACCACGACGATCGACGGTGAGAGCACGAAGGTTGAGCTGCCCGCCGACCACGACGTGGACGTGGACGTGCAGGTACCGGTGCACGGGCAGACCGTGACCGAGCACATCTCGGTGACCGGGCTCGGCAAGGTCGCGGCCCGGTGACGGCCACGCTGATCGACCTGTCCGGGCTGGTGGGCTCGGTGTTGCAGTCCTACCTCGGTGTGGTCGACAAGTGCCGCCAGCTGGTGACCGGGGACCCGGCCGCGTTGCGGGCCGCCGCCCAGCGGCACGCCGACCAGGCCGCCCGGCTGACCTCGGTCGGCGGCCAGTTCACCTCCTGTGACGCCAAGTTGGCGCCGATCTGGCAGGGCAGCGCGCACGAGGCGTTCCACGGTTCGGCGGTCAAGCTCTCCGCCGACCTGAACGAGGTGGCCGCCCAGCTGCGCACCGAGTCGCAGCGGCTGGCCATGGCCGGTGCCGCGATCAGCGTCACGATGTCCACAATGGACAACGTTCGCGCGCAGTTCGTGCACTACGCGCAGGACCTGATCAACCAGGCCCGCACCGCCTCGGCCAGCCAGGTCGGCGCCTTCCTCAGTGCGGCAAAGCAACTCGGCGAGTCCGCCGTGTCCGCGGCGCGCACCGTGGAGGAGCGGCTCGCCTCGGCGCTGCGCCAGCTCTTCGGACTGTCCGGAGTGGAGTCGCCGGAGCACGAGGGCCCCGGCACGGTGAAGATCGACTTCGAGCAGCTCAAGCGCGGGCCGCTGACCTGGATCGGCGACGAGATCCTCAACGGGCGCAAGCGTCCCCGTTCGGTGCCCTCGGCCTTTGCCAACTCCGGCTGGTACAAGCTCGGTGCGGACGGACTGACCGGCACCAGGGCCCCGCGCAAGGACGACACCCCGTTCGGCGCGGCCGAACTGCCCGAGCACGCCTCCACCGGGCGCAAGCTGTGGCACGAGACGAACGTGTCGCTGTGGAAGCTGTCCGAGGAGCACAGCGTGCTCGGTGACGCCAGTTGGGGCGGCAAGCTGGAAAGCCACGGCGAGCACGCCAGCGGGGACCTGCACCTCTACGCGGGGCCGCGCGCCACGGTCGAGGCCGGAGTGGGAATCCACAGTAGACAGTTCCGAGTGGACGGTTCACTCAAGGCGACCCTGCTGGACGCGGGCGCCTCCGGGGTACTGGCCGACGGGCCGGTGACCGCGCGCGGGGACGTGGGCGGGTTCGTCGGCGGCCAGGCCAACGCGCACCTGGACGCGGGCCTGCACGGGGTGGCCGCGCACGTCGACGCCTTCGCCGGGGCCAAGCTCACCGGCGCGGCCGCGGTGGACGTGGCGGGCATCGGCGTGGGCGCCAAGGGGGAGCTGGAGGTGGGGCTGGGCGCCCAGCTCGACGGGCAGGCCACCTGGGACAACGGGCACGTCAAGGTCAACTTCAAGGTGGGCGCCGCGCTGGGTGTCGGTGCGGGCTTCGGCGCGGACATCGACGTGGACGTGCCGAAGGTCTGGCACACCGCCCAGCACTACGGCCACGACGCGATCGAGTCGGTGGAGCACACCGCATCGGCCGCGGCCAGCGCGGTGGGGTGGCCCTGGTGAGCGTGCCGCTGGGTGTGGACGTGCCCGAGGGCTGGCAGGCCGTTGACCCCGCGGACACCGGTGCGGTGCTGATCGTGGTGCTGCCCGTGCCGGAGGGGGAGTTCCGGCCGAACATCACCGTGGGCGTGGGCGATCCGGCCGAACACGTGGACCTGGACGCGGCGGCCGACGCGGCCCGCGCGCGGCTGACCGAGCTGGCCACCGAGCTGGAACTGCGCAGCCGCAAGCACATCGAGTCCGCGCTGACCCCCGGGCTCACCCAGGTGTTCGACCTGCTCCTCGGGCCGCTGCGGCTGGTGCAGTCCCAGGTGCACCTGGCCGTGCCGCTGCCCGACACCGCACACCACGTGGCCGTGGAACTGGCCTGCACCTGCACACCCTCCCAGGCCGAGCGGGTGGTGCCGGACTTCCAGCGCTTCGTGTCCAGTTTCCACCTGCGCAGTTGAAAGGGCGTTTCATGGATTGGGAGACCGGGGTCGACGTGGAGGACCTGCTCAGCCAGGTGCGCCGCCAGCAGGAGGAGGTCGAGCGCATCCAGGCCGGGGTGCAGACCATGCAGGTGCGCGGCAGCTCGCGTGGCGGTGAGGTGACCGTCTCGCTCAAGGGGGACGGCCGGTTCACCGAGATCAGCATCGACCCGGACACCGCGCGCCGTTACAACGCACGGGACCTGGGCGAGATCGTGTTGGAGGCGGTCAACGACGGGCTGGCCAAGCTCGCCGAGGCCACCACCGCGCGCTTCGCCCCCGTCATCGAGGCCGCCTCGCGGATGGAGAACCTGGGCTGATGATCTCCACCACCCGGCGGATCACGGTGGTCACCCCTCGCGCCAGGGTGGACGTGGCCCTGCCGGTGCAGAGCACGCTCGCGGAGCTGCTGCCCCAGTTGGTGCGGCTGTCCGGGGCGGAGGGCCAGGCCTCAGCGGAGAACCCGGGCTGGGTGCTGTCCCGGCTCGGCGACTCGCCGTTCCCGCCGGGGCTCACCGTGGCCGCGGTGGGCCTGCGCGACGGCGAGGTGCTGCACCTGAGCCCGCGCGAGCGGCAGGCCGTGCCGCTGCTGTTCGACGACGTGGTGGACGCCATCGCCAGCGCCGCGGGCACCAGGACCGGCACCTGGCAACCGCGGATCGCCCGCAGGGCAGCGCAGTTCGCCGCCGTGGCGGTGCTGCTCGGCGCCGCCGTGCTGCTCGGCTCCGGGCTGGCGGGCACGCTGTGGGCGCCGATCGCCTGCGGGGCCTACGCCCTGGTGCTGCTGGCCGCGGGCGGTGCGCTGGCCAGGGCCTACGGGGACGCCGACTCGGGAACCGCCTGTGCCACAGCGGGTCTGGGCGCCGCGCTGGTCGCCGGGCTGACCGCGGCCCCGCCCAACCTGGTGGCACTGGCACCCGGCTCTGTCGCATGTGGACTCGCGGCCGTCACCGGTTACGGGGTGCTGTCCGCCGTGCTGGTCGCGGACCGGCTCGCCTGGTTCGGCGGCGCGGCCCTGGCCGCCGGGCTGGGGACCGTCGCCTCGGCGGTGGTCCTGCTCAGCGGCAGTTCGGTGGCCGGGCCCGCCGCCGTGCTGGCGGCCGTGGCCACGGCGATCGCCGCACTCGCACCGATGATGGCGCTGCGACTGGGCAAGCTGCCGCTGCCCCGGGTACCGGCGGACATCGAGTCCTTCCGCGCCGAGGAGGAACCCACGCTCGGCCCCGACGTGCTGGACCGCACCTCGGGCGCCGAACACATCCTCACCGGTCTGCTCGCCGCGACCGCCGCCGTGGTCGTCGGCTCGGTTTTCGCCCTGCTCACCGAGGATTCGCCCTGGCAGGCCGCGCTCGCCGGGGTGCTGGGACTGGTGTGGCTGCTCCGCTCGCGCTCCTACACCGGCACCGCCGCGCGCGTGGTGTTCCTGCTGGCGGGCGTGCTCGTGCTCGCCCAACTCGGCTGGTGGCTGATCGCCCAGGACCACCGGGTCCTCACCCTGTGCGCGGCCGGTGCGCTCGTGCTCGCCGCCGTGCTGTGCCTGGTGCACTCGCTGCGGGTCACCCGCGGACTGCGCTCGCCGTACTGGTCCCGGCTGATGGACCTCGCCGAGTTCACCGGCCTGATCGCCATCGTGCCGCTGATCGGCGCGATCCTCCGGGTGTACCAGACGGTTCGCGGCATGGTCGGCTAGCGCGCGTCCCGGCACACCTGGACCGGGTCGCGCACGTTGGCCGCACTCCTGGCCGCCCGCGCCGCGGCCTCGGCGTAACCGGGATCGCCCAGCACGCGCCGCACGGCCTCACGCAGCGCCTCGGCCCGCGGTGGCCGCACCACCACGGCGCTGCCCTGGCGCGCGGCCCGGTTGGCCAGCTCCCACTGGTCGCCACCACCGGGCACGACCACGGCCGGTGTGCCCGCCAGCATCGCCTTGGCCAGCGTGCCGTGCCCTCCGCCGCACACCACGACCGAGGCCTGGCGCAGCAGCAGGTCCTGCCGTCCCAGACCGGCCCGCGCCCAGGCGGGCAGCCCGGCGGGCGGTGGCCCGAACGTGGTCACCACCGCCCGCACGCCGGTGCCCCGCAGGGCGTCGAGCGCGATCTCGGCCAGGCCGTCCACCCCGCTCGTCGAGGTCGAGGCCGCGATGACCGCCAGTGGCGCCTCGCCGGGCGGCGGCTCCAGCACGTCCTGGGTCGGTTCCCACAGCAGCGGGCCGACCACGTAGGCGTTGCGGGGCCAGTCCGGTCGCGGTACTTCCAGCGCGGGCAGGGTCGCGATCAGCCGTGCCACCGGCCCCGGACCGTCCGCGGGCAGGCCGATCTCGCGCCGCGCCTGGGCCCGCTGCCGGACGCCCTGGCTGGTCGACCGCGCGGTGGCCGCCCGCAGCACCGCGTCCCGCAGTCGGCCGCCCACCCCGGTGCCCACGGCCAACCCGGTGCCGATCGGCGGCAAGCCGCTGGACGGCTCGTACAGCGGGTGCGGGGACAACTGCGCCCAAGCCACGCCGAGCAGTTCCGCGGCCAGGGCGCCGCCCGGTGCGAGCACGTCGCAGACCACGAGATCGGGCTGGACCTCGGCCAGGCGCGGCGCCAGCACCCTGGCGAGCGCGGCGGCCCCCTCGTGCAGCACGCGGCCCAGATCGGCCTGGTCGTCCACCGGCTTCGGCGGCGAATCGGCCATGCGCCGCGCCGGGATCCCCGCGCCGATGGCGGTGTCCACCCACCGTGCGGCCGTGAACAGCGTCGGTGCGTCCCCGGCCCCGGCGAACCGCTCGCACAACGCGATCGCCGGGAAGACGTGACCAGGATCGGAACCAGCGACCACAGCTACCCGCACAGCCGGACCCTAGTCCAGGGCGAGCGGCAGCGTCCGCAGGACGTGGTTCCCGTGCCGCCCGTTGAGCGGCACCAGGTCACCGGCCAGCCCGCGCAGCACCCGGTCCAGGCGGCGCGGCGCGTGCTTGAGCTGGAAGCCGATCCGCACCCCGGTGCTCGCCTCGACGGTGCCGCCGGGCGTGCGGCCCAGCCGGAACGAGGTGCAGGTGAACTCGCTGCCCGGCACCAGCTCGCCCAGCAGCTCCACGGCGGCCCGGTTGCCCGCGGGCGCGAAGCAGGCCTGGTGCAGTCGGCCGATCGACCAGGTGCGCCAGCTCTGCTCCACCCTGACCTCGGGGCGTGACCCCGGTGTGGCACCGGCGAAGGCACGCGGATCGGTGCCCAGCGCCACGAGCAGGTCCTGGCGCAGTTCGGGTTCGTCCAGCACGGCACCGGCCTGTCCCGCCTCCGCCAGGCGGCCGACGAGCCCCAGCGCGGCGCTCGCGGCGGCCCGTTCGGCCCCGGTCGTGCCGCCGCCCCTGGCCAGGGTGGCGCCCGGGGCGTCGGCGGGCCGGTAGCGCAGGGCCAGCCAGTGGATCCGCACGGGCTCAACGGGTCCCGGCCCGACAGCGGTCGGTGCGGGCGCCGCCCACACCACCAGTTGCGCGCCCGCCAACGGGATGTCCGCACGGCTGTGCGCCGCTCGCAGCGCCTCGATCAGCGCCGGTGTGTCGGGCTCGGACAGCAGGCGCACCACCGTGATCCAGCTGTCGTCCACGCGTGCCACGCCCACCCGGTTGCCCGCCCGGTCGACGTGCCGGTGCACCGTCAGCCCCGGCAGCACGGCGGCGATCGGATCCTGTTGCGGGGCAAGGCGCCGGACCGCACGCTGTGCGCCCGCGTGGCCCAGCCGCACGAGCAGCCACTGGTACAGGCACAGCCCGCTGCTGCGCACCGAGGTCAGCGCCACCGCCAGCACGGCCAGCACGATCACGGCGATTCCCGTTGGGCCCAGCGGTATCGCGGTCGCCAGCACGGCCAGCGCCGCGACCTGCCACACCGCGACCTGGCCCGCGCCGACCGGTCGCAGCCAGCCCGCTTTGACCGTTCTGCGTCGAGTGCCAACCTTGCGGAACTGGACCGTGCTCTCCACTGCTGAACTCATCGCGCTCCTGCCCCCGCGGGCGCCAACCTTGCCCGAAATTACCCAGCAAACCCCTGGGCCGCAGGGCAAGCATAGGTATGCTCGGGCGACGCCGTACAGAGGGCATGGGGGCCTGTGTTGTGGACTCAGCGTGATCAGATCCAGGCGTACCAGTTCCTGCGCCGAAGGCTGGTCTCCGCTTTGGTGTCCGCCGACGCCAATTCGCCGGTCTCACCGAGCAGGCGGCTGGTCGCGGGCGTCGCCGTCGGGGTCGGGGTCGCCCTGCTGGTGACCGCGGGCTTCGGCGTGGCCGGGGTGCTCAGCCCCACCGGGGACGCCGACTGGAAGCAGGGCGGCCAGGTGCTGGTGGAGAAGGAGACCGGCGCCCGCTTCGTGCTCGGCCAGGACGGCCTGCTGCACCCGGTGCTCAACTACGCCTCGGCTCGCTTGCTGGCTGGTGGCAACGGGGACAAGACCACCACCGTGCCCGCGTCCACCCTGGCCGGTGCCGCCCGCGGGCACGCGCTGGGCATCGCCGGTGCGCCCGACTCGCTGCCCGCCGCCGACCACCTGCTGCCGCCCGCGCTCACCAGCTGCTCGTGGAGCTCGCCCGACGCGCCCACCGCCGCCGAGCCGGTGTCCACCGTGCTGCTCGGCGTCTCCGGCGGCGGGCGCCCGCTCGCCCCCGGCCAGGGCCTGCTGGTGCGGTCCCGCTCCGGGGACCGGTACCTGATCGCCTCCGGGCGACGCTACCGGCTGCCCGAGGACGCCGCCCTGACCGCGCTCGGCTACGACGGCCTGCCCGTGCTGCCAGTGGCCGGGACCTGGGTCGACACCGTGCCCGCCGGGCAGGACCTCGGCCTGGTGTCCGTGCCCGACAGCGGGGCCAGCGGCCCCACCGTTGGCGGCAGGTCCACCCGGGTCGGGCAGGTGCTCTCCGCCGACAACGGGGTCTTCTACCTGGTGCGCAAGGACTCCCTGGCCACCATCACCCAGACCGAGGCCCGGCTCGTCGTCGGCAACCCCGCCAACACCGGCACCCGGACCGTTCCCGTGTCCACCGCCGACATCGCCGCCGTGCCCAGGGCCCAGGCGTCCACTGTGGACGAAAACGCCGGTGGCTACCCGCGCCGCGTGCCCGCCGTCGACCCCGCCTCCACCGGCCGCCTCGCGCTGTGCGCCGCGGGCGGCCAGATCACCCTCGGCCCCGCTGTGCCCCTGCCCGCCGGGGCGCGCACCATGCCCGTGCCCGGTCGCACCGATGACCGTGTCGCCAACGAGGTCTACGTGCCGCCCGGTTCCGGTGCGCTCGTCAACGACGGCGCCGCCGTCTACCTCGTCACCGACACCGGCACCAAGTACCCCGTGTCCGGTGCGGACGCCGTCAAGGCCCTTGGCTACGGCTCCGTGTCGCGGCAGGGCGTGTCGACCAGCCTGTTGTCACTGCTGCCCACCGGGCCCGCCCTGGATCCGCGTGCCGCACAGAGGAGCACCGATGGCGGATGAGATCGAACCGATCCCGGTCGGTGTGATCGAGGACCACCCCCTGTACCGGGCCGCCGTCGCCCGGGTCCTCGAGGACGCGCCCGACATCGAACTCGGTGTTGTCGCCGACTCCGTGGCCCGCTTCGCCGCCGGCCGGCAACCCGCCGGTGGCGTCGTCGTACTCGACCTGAAGCTGCGCGGTGTCCGTGACGCCGCCGCCGTGATGGAGGTCGTCGGCATGGGCCACAAGGTGCTCGTCGTCTCCGCCCACGCCGGTCAGGCCGAGGTGCTCGGCGCCATCTCCGCCGGTGCCCGTGGCTACCTGTCCAAGGACGCCGACGGCGCCGAGATCCTGCGCGCCATCCGCGAGATCGCCGTCGGCAACAGCTACGTCTCACCCACCCTCGCCGCCTTCGTGCTCAACTCCTCCCGCCAGCGCAACACCGGCCCCAAACTCGCACTGTCCAAACAGGAACAACAGGTCCTGTCCCTGCTCGCCGCCGGTGAACGCGACCAGGACATCGCCGACGCCATGAACATCACCGTGCGCACCGTCCGCTCCTACCTGGACCGCATCCGCGACAAGACCGGCCGTCGCCGCAGGCCCGACCTGACCCGGCTCGCCATCGAACAGGGCATCGCCCACGAGGGCGGCCTGCGCGACTAGGGCTCGCACTGCTGGGGTAATGACCAGGTGAAGGCGGCGTTCGGTGTGCTGGACGCATTGTTCACCGATTTCGGTCAGGTCGGCCCGTTACCGCTACGCTGGCTGGTCAGGACTTTGAGGCATAGCCTAGCCCGATTCCCGTCTGAGCCAGCTCGGTGGTGTGAATTCCGGCTGCCCGTTGGTGATTCGTACTGTCCAGCCGCTGTGGTGGATGAGTCTGTGGTGCATTCCGCAGAGCAGCACCAGGTTGGTCAGTGCGGTGTCTCCGCCGTTGGCCCAGTGGGTGATGTGGTGTGCGTGGCAGGTGCTGGGGCGTCTTCTGCATCCTGGGAATGCGCAGTGTTTGTCCCTGACGATCAGTGCTCGTCGGAGGTGAGGTGGCACGGTGTAGCTGATGCGGCCGATGTCGAGTGGTTCGGAGTTGCTGCCCAGTACTACTGGGATCACCTTCGCGTCGCAGGCGAGTCGGCGGATCGCTGATGGGGCGAGTTCGGTGGTTCCTGTGCCGGTTTTTAGCGTGTGCCAGTCGATGGTCACTGCGATGTGGGGGCGTTCTCCGCCTTCGGTGGGCGTGGTGCTGGTTTCCAGTAGTTCCGCGAACGCGTCTCCTTGTCGTTCGGGCAGGGTGCGTGTGTCGTGGGCGTCGTGTGGTTTCGCCAGCGGGCTGAGGACTGCCCCCAGCAGTGCGCCGGTCTCCGCGTCCAGGCACCCGTGGAACCGTACTGACCCGTCCCGCCGTGTGTCGTAGCGGAATTCTCGTCGGGGATGGGCGAGTTCGTCCTCGCTCGGTAGCGCCCCGTCGGGGTCCAGCCGGTTGACGATCTCCCGGCCCAGTGGCACCAGGTTGGAGGCGTCCAGTGTCTGGGCCGCTGCTGCCAGGACCTCGACCGCGTGTCCGCGCTCGGTCTGATCCACGTGTGGCGGCAACTCCCGTAGCACCCGGTTGATCACCGACAACTGCTCCGGCTCCAACGCCACCCCCACCGGAACACCCGCGTGCGCGATCCGCTGCCTGGCTTCCTTCTTGCTCACGCAGAGCACACCACGCAGCAACTCACTCAGGCTCGGATACCCCACCCGCTCCGCCACACCCCGCGCTTCGGCCTCCGCGACCAACCCCAACACCTTCGCATAGGCTTGCCGCAGAACCACTTCCGCGTCCTGCAACTCACCCAACAGCTCCGCGTCACCCAACCGCCACAACCCTGCGGCAGGCTGAGTCTCCACGAATGCTGTCATACCAACAATTCTACCCCCGAAATCGCACCAAAACCGTTGCCCACCAATGGCTACCCATGTGGGTGACCACGCCCAAAACCCAAGCCGGGCAGTCGGCGAAACTTGCCCACCGGAGCCCGGGACTCACCCTCCCCACAACGGGACTCACGCTCTAGTCAGCGGGACTCGCCCACCCCAGCCCGGGACTCGCGCTCCCCACAACGGGACTCGCGCCCCGGTCAGCGGGACACGCCGCCCGCCGCCGACATGCCGCCCCGGACACGCCGACACGCCACCCCGGAACACCGAACTCGCGGTACGGAACGTCCAACACGCCACCCCGGACACGCCGACACGCGGCACCGCAACGTCCGACACACCGCACCCCAAACGCCAACACACTATCCCGCAACCGCCAACACACCACCCCGCACCGTCCGACACGCACCGCAACTCTCGCCTACTGCGCACCACCAACCCCCGCACACCGCCCACCAATCCGGGGTTGGTTTTGTGTGGGTAGCGGCGGCCTTACGCTCGTCGGCGAATCGGGGCGTCCTCCACGCCCCGACTACCCCGATTACGGCCGCCGCGAGGGACCCGCACCAAACCAACCCGCGTCACCAGCCCGGCAGCACCCCGCACGCCACCCACTCACGCCACGCCCCGCACACCGGGGCTCACCCACCCCAGCCCGGGACTCACACACCGGAGCCCGGGACTCGCCCTCCTCAGAGCGGGACTCGCGCTCCCCACACCGGGACACACCGCACCAGAAGCCCCAACACGCAGCCCCGGACCGCCGAACACACCATCCCGCAAGCGCCGACACGCCTTCCCGCAACGTCCGACACGCGCCACCAACCCCCGCACGCCGCCCGCCAACCCGCGTCACCAACCCCGCCACACCCCGCACGCCACCCACTCACGACACGCCCCGCACACCGGGACTCACCCACCCCACAACGGGACTCGCCCTCCTCAGAGCGGGACTCGCGCCCCGGTCAGCGGGACACGCCGCCCGCCGCCACCAACACGCCGCCCCGGAACGCCGAACACACCGCACCGGAACGTCCGACACACCACCCCGGACACGCCGACACGCCACCCCGCAACGCCGAACACACCCCCCGGACCGCCCAACACACCCCCAACCACCCCCTACACCACCTCGACCGTCACCTTCCCCGGGTCGAAGCTGATCTTGCCGGCGATTGCGGTGCACTCCACGAACGGCTGCTCGTAGATCCAGGCCACGTCCTCGATCTCCGCGGTCCGCACGTACGAGGCCGTTCCCTTGTACGGGCACACCGTGGACGTGTCGGTTGGGCTGAGCAGGTCGAGGCGCACGTCCTCGCGGGGCAGGTAGTACCGGTTGGGCAGGCCGTTCTCGGACAGCACGAGCGGTCGGCCGCTCTCGGCGAGGACCTGGTCCCCGGCGCGGACCACGACCTTGCGGCTGCTGGCGCGGATGTCCACGCGGGTGAACGGGTCGCGCAGGTGCCCGAAGACCTCCTCGTCCTCGTCGTACCAGTGGTCGAGGGCTGCCCAGTACACCGAGGCGTACCCGCGCAGCCACTCCGCGGCGGGCAGCGGTTCGCGGTAGGCCCACACGGCGTTCTCGGCGGTGCGCTCGCCCACGGTGATGCTGCGGTACGAGGCGTCGCCCTTGAACGGGCAGTGGGTGGACAGGTCGGTGTCGGTGAGCAGCGCGGTGTCCAGGTCCTCCTCGGGCACGTACAGCCGGGGCAGGATGTTGGACTCGTGCACGAGCACACCTCGATCGGTGTCGAGCACGGTCCGGTCGGCGAAGACCCCGCGTACCCTGCGGGGGAACGGGGTGGCCAGCAGCTTGTGCGCCGGGCCGTCGATCCGGTAGTTCGCGGCGCTCGGCGGGTTCGCGGACAGCGGTCCGTTGCCAAGGGTCAAGCTCATCGTTCGCCTCCTAGGTCCGCTAGGGACAACCCCGGCCGCTGCCGCGGGTATTCCGCCAACCTCGGTGCGGTGGCCGTGCCGGCTACGCCGTCGTGCGCAGCCCGGCGGCGGCGAGTCGGCGGGTGTAGGCGGGTAACCACTCGTGCTGGTACACCTCGGCCTGGCCGGGCGCGATCAGCGCCACGAACCGCGCCGCGCTCTCCGGGGCGGCGCCGTCGGTGATCCAGGGCAGCACCTCGGGCAGCAGGCCCCGTGCCATCAGGTCCTCGCCGTTGCTCCGTTCCACCTGTGCCCAGTCGGCGGTGCTGAACTCGGCCAGGATGATCGGCAGGACCCGCTGCTCCTCCACGGCCAGGTGGCAGCCCAGCAGGTTGTCCAGGTCGGTGACGGCCTTGCGCGCGGCGTCCTGGTGTCCGGGCAGCTCGGCCAGCCGCGTGCCGACCTCGGCGGTCAGCTTGTCCAGCCGGTGGTGCTCGGCCTCCAGTTCGCCGAGCACCTCTGCTGCCTCCGCGCACCTCGCCGTCACCAGCGGCCACATCACGTGGTCCTCCACCTCGTGGTGGTGCTCCAGGATCCGCACGGTGGTCGACCAGCAGTTGACCAGCGCCTGTGCGCGCGCCGCCGGCGCCTCCCGCTTCCTGGTCAGCAGCAGCCTCAGCCTGGCCAGGTCCCGCCGGAAGCAGTCGTGCGCCCGCAGGAACAGGCTCAGGTCCCCGGCGGTGATCCGGTCCATGCACACCTCCGCGCTCGAAGCTGCGATCATCGCTGAGCGGTGGCGAACCCGCCAATGGGCCGATCGGGCAGCACTGGTGACACACGGGTGACGACCGCGAGTGAACCTGTGCCGACGGCCGGTCGGCAGCACCCCGTTGCCTGACCCGAATGGTGGAGCACCAAAGTTGTGATCGCGGCTTCTTTGGTTGTCGCACAGGAAGAACTGTTCAGAACTGGTGTTAGCTTCGAGGCAGTCACCGAGCAATCCTCACTGACTCCTGGGGGAGCACCTGCGATGCGCGTGCTGATCACCTGCCTGTCCGCACACGGACACCTGTTCCCGATGATCTCCACCGGCTGGGCGCTGCGCGCGGCCGGGCACGAGGTGCTGATCGCCACCTGCGGTGGGCTCGCCCCGGTGGAGCGCACCGGGTTGCCGGGCGTGGACATCGTGCCGGACCTGGACATGGGCCTGCCCGAGGGGGCGGAGGTCGGGCGGGAGCCGACCCCCGACACCCCGGAGGACCCCGAGCACCCGTGGGCGCGCTTCTTCGCCTTCATGGCGGAGACGATGATCGAGGGCCTGGTGCGGGTCGTCGAGTCCTGGCGGCCGGACGTGGTGGTGCACGAGGAGACCCTGCTGATCGGCTCGCTGGCCGCGATCCACGCGGGCATCCCCTCGGTGGCGCACGGCATCGGCCTGGCGCACAACCTGTCCGGGGCCGAGGCGTTCTTCCGCCCGCAACTGACCCTGTTCCGCCGCTACGGGGTGCGGGGCCTGCCCGCACCGAGCGCGGTGATCGACGTCAGCCCGCCGAGCATGGGCTCGGTCCAGGGTGCCTGGCCGATGCGGTACCTGCCGTACAACGGCTCGGGCATGCTGCCTGGCTGGCTGTTCACCCCGCGGGACCGGCCGCGCATCGCCGTCACGCTGGGCACCTTCACTCCGCACCTGGCCGGTCTCGGCCCGGTGGAACGCGTGGTGGCCGCCGCGGAACAGACCGAGGCCGAGTTCGTGCTAGCCCTGGACGGGGCGGACATCTCGGCGCTGGGCGAGCTGCCGCCCACCGTGCGCGTCACCGGCTGGGTCCCGCTCAACTCCCTGCTGGCCACCTGTGCCGCGGTGATCCACCACGGCGGTGCGGGCACCACCATGACCGCCATCGACGCGGGAATCCCGCAGCTCGTGGTGCCGCGGGACGGTGATCAGCCGCTCAACGCCGCCGCCGTGCACGAGCGCGGACTGGGTCTGCTCGCCACGCCCGAGGAGGTGGACGCGAAGCTGGTCGACGCCCTGCTGCACGACCCGGATCTGCGCGCCGCCGCCGGGCAGGTGCGCGCGGAACTGCACGCCATGCCGCCGGCCGCCACCGTGGTTCGGCAGATCGAGCTACTGGTACAGACCAAAACAGTACTTTCGTAGGGTGGGGTGCCCTCCTCAGGTGGTCCTACGTTGTAGGAACGCGCGCGTTCGGTTGCACTCCCTGACTCGCAACAGAACGGAGATGGCCAATGTTCCCTGCACGCCATCGAGATCTCGCGAGGCGCTGCGCGATCGCCGCTGCCGCGGTGACCGCGACCGGAGCGTTCCTCGCCGTACCGGCCTCAGCGGGCACGCCCCTGCAGGCCAGGCAGGCCGCGACCCTGGGCACCGAGCTCAGCTCCACGCTCGGTGACCGGACCGTCGGCTCCTACTTCGACCAGGCCACGTCCCGGCTGGTGGTCACCGTCACCGACGCGGAGGCCGCCAACCAGGTGCGTGCCAGGGGCGCCGTGCCCCAGCACGTGTCCTACCGCGCATCGGAACTTGCCGCGGTCACCGCGGAACTCGGCCGCAGCGCGAGCATTCCGGGTACGGCCTGGCGCGTTGACCCGCGTTCCGGCCAGGTTCTGGTCACCGCGGACGCCACGGTCACCGGGGCGAAACTGGACAAGGTCACCGAGGTGGTGCACGGCTTCGGCGCCAAGGCGCGGCTCAAGCGGACCAGCGGGCACCTGCGCCCACTGATCAGCGGCGGCGACGCCATCTGGGGCCAGGGCCTGCGCTGCTCGCTGGGCTTCAACGTGCACGACTCCAGCGGCAACCCGGCCATCCTGACGGCTGGGCACTGCGGTGTGGCCACCAACGACTGGTGGGCGGATTCCTCGAACTCCCAGCACATCGCGCGCACCCAGGGGGCGAGCTTCCCCGGCCACGACTACTCCTGGGCGGCCTACGACTCCGGGGTGGACGCGCCCAGCGCGATCAACACCGGGCAGCAGATCACCGGTGCCGGTGAGGCCACCGTGGGCGAGCAGGTCACCCGCTCCGGGTCCACCACCGGGGTGCACTCGGGCTCGGTGACCGGCCTGAACGCCACGGTCAACTACCAGGAGGGCTCGGTCAGCGGGCTGATCGACACCGATGTCTGCGCCGAACCGGGCGACAGCGGGGGCTCGCTGTACGACGGCGGCACCGCGATCGGGCTGACCTCGGGCGGCAGCGGGGACTGCAACTCCGGCGGGGAGACCTTCTTCCAGCCGGTGCCCGCCGCGCTCAGCGCGTACGGCCTCACCCTGCCCTGATTCCGGTACCCGCCACGGCCGTGCTCAGCAGGCGCGGTCGTGGCGGGTTCGGGCGACACGCTGAAGTGCCTCCCACAGTCGCATGTCAAGTGTGCTAATGCGGGGTCTAAACCCCTGTTTGCCCGGTCACACCAATTCGGGTGATTCCGACCCGAGTCGGAGGTGAAGTGAGTGTGAGATCGACACGCGGGTGGACCAGGGAAAATGCGCAACGCACTCACCTGTTTGCCTGGTTCGCCGCGCTGGCAGCAAATCCAGCTTTCCTCTCGCCAATTCCGCTGGCAGCTCTTACCTTCTCCCTCGGCAGTAACGAGAAGTCGTTGCTGCCAGGTCAGACCGGGAGAGCAAGCGCCGAATCCTGTCCACCAGCGCTCCCGGCCGCGTTGTCAAGTGAAGGGATGCTGCCGGACAGGGACGACGAGCTGGACTCGGTTTCGGGTCGGGCAGCAGGCGCGGTGGCAACTGACGCACATGTCCTCCTGTCGAGGCAAGCGTGACATCCGCACCACCCTGGGGATCACCGTCGCCGGACTGCTCGGCGTCGCGGCTCCCCTCTTCGTGACCAGCGCCACCGCGCACGCCGTGGACTGGGACGCGATCGCCGCCTGTGAGAGCGGCGGAAACTGGCACACCAGCACCGGGAACGGCTACTACGGCGGGCTCCAGTTCACGCCGGGCACGTGGCACTCCAACGGTGGCAGCGGTATGCCCAACCAGGCCTCCCGCGAGGAGCAGATCCGGGTCGCCGAGAACGTCCTGCGCAGCCAGGGAATCGGCGCCTGGTCCAGCTGTGGCGCGAGAGGAGCGCACGGGGCGACCGCACCCGCACGCCGGAGCGCGCCCGCGCCCTCGTACAGCGCTCCGGTGCAGGCCAGCGCGCCCGCCGCGCAGGGGCCTGCCTCCACGAGCAATCCGGCCGGTGACTACACGATCAAGGTGGGCGACACCCTCTCCTCGATCGCGCAGGAGATGAAGGTCGAGGGCGGCTGGCAGTCCTTGCTGGACAAGAACAAGGGCTTCCTGACCAATGCGGACCTGATCTTCCCCGGCGACAGAATCCTCACGAAGTAGTCCGCGGGAGCGGGGACCGGGCACGGTCCCCGCTCACCCGTTGCCCGCCAGCAACTGCTCGAACGGGACCACGTTCTCGTACGGATCCTGACGAACGGGTTTCGGCGTTCCGGCAACGAGGTTCGCCAGTTCCCCGCCCGCCAGCCCGATCCGGTCGGTGAGCTGGCCGCCCCAGTCCTCCGCCGCCGCGTACACCGCGGTCGGCACCACGGCCGCCCGCAGGTAGGCGAACAGCGGGCGCAGTGCGTGTTCCAGCGCGAGCGAGTGCCGCGGCGTTCCGCCGGTCGCGCCGATCAGCACTGGCTTGCCCGCCAGCGAATCCGGCTCCAGCACGTCGAAGAAGGACTTGAACAGGCCGCTGTAGGAGGCGTTGAAGATCGGCGTCACCGCGATCAGCGCGTCCGCCCCGACCACGGTGTCCACCGCCTCGCGCAGCGCGCCCGCGGGGAAGCCGGTCAGCACCGCGTTGGCCACCTCGTGCGCCAGGTCCCGCAGCGCCACCACGTGGATCTCGGCCTGCCCGCCCAGCGCCTGCCCGGTGGCCTGCGCCAGCCGCTCCGCCAGCAATCTCGTCGAGGACGGCTCGCCGATCCCCGCCGACACCACCGCCAGCCGGTACGTCATGCCCTGACCTCCTGTCGTGCCGCGAGCAGGCTCGCGTGCGTCGGGGCCTGCGGCACGTGTGCCGGTCGCAGCGCGTCGTACTCCTTGCGCAGCACCGGGATCACTTCCTCGCCGAGCAGGTCCAGCTGTTCCAGCACGGTCTTCAGCGGCAGGCCCGCGTGGTCGATCAGGAACAGCTGCCGCTGGTAGTCGCCGAAGTCCTCGCGGAAGCGCAGGGTCCGGTCGATCACCTGTTGCGGGCTGCCGACGGTCAGCGGGGTCTGCGAGGTGAATTCCTCCAGCGAGGGTCCGTGCCCGTAGACCGGGGCGTTGTCGAAGTACGGCCGGAATTCCTTGACGGCGTCCTGGGAATTGCGCCGCAGGAAAACCTGTCCGCCCAATCCGACGATCGCCTGGTCCGCCTTGCCGTGCCCGTAGTGCTCGTAACGTTCCCGGTACAGGCCGATCAGTCGCTGGAAGTGGTCGGCGGGCCAGAAGATGTTGTTGGCGAAGAACCCGTCCCCGTAGTAGGCGGCCTGCTCCGCGATCTCCGGGCTGCGGATCGAACCGTGCCACACGAAGGGCGGCACCCCGTCCAGCGGGCGCGGCGTGGCGGTGAAGCCCTGCAACGGGGTGCGGAAGCGCCCCTGCCAGTCCACCACGTCCTCGCGCCACAACCTGTGCAGCAGCGCGTAGTTCTCCACGGCCAGCGGGATGCCCTGGCGGATGTCCTGGCCGAACCACGGGTACACCGGCCCCGTGTTGCCCCGGCCCAGCATCAGGTCCACCCGGCCGTCGGCCAGGTGCTGCAACATCGCGAAGTCCTCCGCGATCTTCACCGGGTCGTTGGTGGTGATCAGCGTGGTGGAGGTGGACAGGATGAGCCGCTCGGTCCTGGCCGCGACGTAGCCCAGCATGGTCGTCGGCGAAGAGGGCACGAACGGCGGGTTGTGGTGCTCACCGGTGGCGAACACGTCCAGGCCCACTTCCTCGGCCTTGAGCGCGATGGCCACCATGGCCTTGATCCGCTCGGCCTCGGTCGGGGTCCGGCCCGTGGTCGGGTCGGTGGTCACGTCGCCGACGGTGAAGATCCCGAACTGCACGGCTGCTCCTCTCTGGTTGTTGAGCTCTCAACTACTGGGCTTCAACCTAGCACGGGCCGGCGGTATTCCCGCTGGTGGGGTGATCGGGCTGGCGGCCTTCAGGGTGCGCAGCACGGGGGCCGTCTCCAGGGTCTGGATCCCGTCGAGGCTGCCGAGCCGCCGGGTGAGGTAGTGGTGCAGGGCAGCCGGGTCGCGGCACAGCGCGTGGGCGACCAGGTTGGTGGGGCCGGTGGTGGCGGCGACGAAGGCGAGCTCCTCGTGCTGTGCCAACGTGCTGGCGACCGCGTCCAGCCGGGAGGGGGTGATCGACATCCAGAGCAGCGCGGCGGTGCTGGCGCCGAGCAGCCCGGCGCTGATCTCCACGTCGAAGAAGATCGCGCGGGCCGCCCGCAGGGCGGCGAGCCGGCGGGCGACGGTGGACTGGGACCAGCCCGTGGCCCCGGCCAGTTCCGCGTGGCTGGCGCGCCCGTCCCGGCCGAGGGCGCTCAGCAGCGCGCGGTCGTCCTCGGTGATCGGCTGGGGGCGGGCGGTGTGGCTGGGGGTCAGCTCGCGCTGCTGCTCCTCGCTGAGCGCGGCGACGTGCCCGTGCCAGGCCGAGGGACCGCCCAGGTAGGTGTGCAGCAGGTAGTGCGCGGACACCGAGGTGATGCTCGCGGTGCGCGGGATGTCGTGCAGCAGAAGGGAATGCCCGGCCGAGTCCGGGGCGTGCACGATGGCGACGATCTCGGTGCCGCCGGAGGCGAGCTTGACCCAGGAGGTGTCCGGGCGGCGGGCCAGGGCCTGCGCGAGGTCCTGGGCGGTGTGCGGGCTCGCGGTGAGCCGGGCCAGCCAGCGGGCCTGCCCCGCGCGGTCGGCGTCGGGCAGGCCGACCACCCGCAGTCCCGCCTCGGCGCGCAGCCTCCGGTAGCGGCGGGCCACCGTCTGCGTGGACACCCCGAGCACCGAGGCGATCCGGCTGAACTGGGCCCGGCCGTCGAGGTGCAGGGCGTGGATCAGACCCTTGTCGATCTCGTCCAGCATGGAACTATTCTGCACATGCCGGGGTGCGAGTGGAACTTTCGGTCTGATTCGTGCGGATGAGTGGAACCATTGGCCAGCGGTCCGCAGGCTCGGCGCCATGACAACAGTGCTCTACCGGTGGCGCTGGGCGGCACTGGCCGCCCTGCTGACCGCCGAGGCGATGAACCTGCTGGACTCGACGATCGTGCAGGTCGCCGCGCCGGTGATGCACGCCGACCTGGCCGGGCCGGAGTCGGACATCCAGTGGTTCAGCGCCGCCTACACCCTGCCCTTCGCCGTGCTGCTGATCACCGGCGGGCGGCTCGGCGACCTCGCGGGCCGCAAGCGGGTGTTCCGCCTCGGGGTGGCCGGGTTCGTGCTCGCCTCGCTGTGCTGCGCGCTGGCTGGCACGGCCTGGCTGCTGATCACCGCGCGGGCCGTGCAGGGCGCCGCCGCCGCTCTGATCATCCCGCAGACCTTCGGGTTGATCCGGAGCATGTTCGAGGGCCCCGAGCTCTCCCGCGCGCTGGGCAGCATCGGCCCGGTCATGGGCCTGGCCGCCATCTGCGGACCGGCACTGGGCGGCATCCTCACCCACGCCGACCTGTTCGGCTCCTCCTGGCGCTCGGTGTTCCTGGTCAACCTCCCGCTGGGGCTCGGTGTGCTGGCCGCGACCCGCCTGCTGCGCGAGGACCGCGCCGAGCACCGGCCACGCCTTGACCTGCTCGGCACGGGGCTGGTGGTGCTCGGCGCCGGGCTGGTGGTCTACCCGCTGATCCAGGGCGGCGACTGGGTACTGTTCGCGGCGGGTTCCGCCGTGCTGGCGGTGTTCGCGGTGCAGCAGCGCAAGGGCAGCCTGGTGGAGCGGACCCTGTTCCGCAGCAGGGGATTCCCCGCCGCGCTGGTGAGTTCGGTGCTGTTCTTCGCCGTCATGAACGGGCTCATGCTGGTGGTGGTGCTGCAACTGCAACTGGACCTGCACGCCGACGTGCTGACCTCGGGGCTGACCATGGTGCCCTGGTCCTGCGGCATGGCGGTGGCCTCCTGGGTGTCGGGCGCGTACCTGGTGCCACGCCTGGGGAATCGGGTCATGCACCTCGGGCTGGCCGTGCTGCTGCTGGGGCTGCTGGCGGCGATCGCGGTGTACGCGGGAACCCCGGCGGGCAGCTACCCGTGGCCGCTGCCCGGCGCGCTCACCGTGTGCGGACTGGGCATCGGCCTGTTCACCACCTCGTTCTTCACCTCCGCGCTGCGCCAGGTCCGTCCACAGGAGACTGGTTCGGCGGCCGGTCTGCTCAACGCCGTGCAGCAGTTCGGCGGCGCGCTCGGGGTCGCCGTGCTGGGCAGCGCCTTCCTCGGTGGCACAGCACAAACCGCGTGCTGGGTGGCGGTGGTCGCACTGCTGGTGACCGGGCTCAGCTCCGCGCTGATGAGTGGCTAGCCCGGCACCACCCGCAGCAGCACCTGGAGGTCCAGTGCTCGCGGGTGCTCGCGCCAGCCGGGGCCGAGCAGGGCGTCGAGGTGGCCAAGTCGTTGGTACAGCGTGTTGACGTGCACGCCGAGGGCCTGCGCCGCGGCGGCGGCCCGCCCACCGCTGTCCAGGTAGGCGCGGACGGTGTCCAGCAGCGGCACACCACGCCGCTCCTGCTCGGCGAGGACCGGGCCGAGCGCGCGCTCGAACTCGGCGTGCAGCTGCTCGCGCCCGGCATGGGTCAGCAACACCCGGTAGATGCCCAACTGGGCGGCGGTGCACGACTCACCCTCGCGGCCCAGGGCGAGCAGCGCGTCCAGGGTCTGCTCGGCCTCCTGGTAGCAGCGGGCGAGCTCGCCGGGGTTGGCGGCCGGTCCCGCGGCGCCCACGGTGTGCCGACCCGGCGGCCACTGGGCGAGCAGGTCCTCCGCCGACTCGCCGGGCGCCACCAGCACGAGCCGGTCCCCGCTGCGGGCGAGCACACCGCCGGTCGGCACACGGGGCGGCTCGGTGCCGGGAGTCGTGAGGAGCACGCAGTGTGGGCGGGACGGGTCCAGGCCCAGGGCGCGCATCCGCTGGCCGTCCGCGGCGGGGCGGGTGAGCAGGTCGATCACCTGGGTGTCGCGGGTGAGCCGACTCGCCTCGGCCGCGGCCCGCTCGCGCAGCACCGCGAGCGCCAGCACCGGGGCGGCCCGCTCCAGCAGCAGCCGGTCCCCGGCGCACACCTGCTCGCCGACCAGCACGAGCGAGCCGAGCACCAGCCGGTCCGCCCGCACGGTGCACACCACCTCACCCTCGGCCCGCTCCTGGCCAGGCAGGAACCGCACCTGCCCCGCCACCGAGGCGGCCACCTCCGCGACCAGGTCGTCCACCCCGCCGCCGCGCAGCACCACCTCGGTCAGCTGCCGGTCCCAGCCCAGGGTCCGGGCCAGTTCCGCGTTGGCCTCGTTGAGCCGGTGCAGGGTCACCGCGTTGTCGATCGCCACGGCCGCGTGCGCGGCCAGCGCGGTGAGCAGGGCGACCTCCTCCTCGGTGAAGTGCCGCTCCTGCCGCTTGCAGGCGAACAGCGCGCCGAGCACCCGCCCGCGCACCGTCAGCGGCACGCCCAGCAGGGCGCGGATGTTCTCCGCTGCGGCCACCTCGTCGGCCACCGGGTGGTGCTCGAAGGACACGGCCGCGGCGTACTCACAGGTCCAGATCGGTCGTGCCCCGGTGACCACGGCGCCCGCGATGCCCGCCGCACGCGGCAGGCGCAGCCCGAGCAGCTGCGGGGTGAGCGCCCCGCTGGCCACCTCCATCACGAACTGCTCGCCCTGCACCAGCCCGATGTAGGCCAGGTCCACGGCCAGCAGCCGACGGGCCTGCTCGGTGACCTCGCGCAGCAGCTCACCCGGCTGGTGCAGCCCGGCGAGGCGGCCCGCGATCTCGTTGAGCGCCGACAGCTCGGCCGCCCGCTGGCGTCGCTGCGCCAACAGGGCCCTGACCTGGAGAGCCGCCCGCGCCTCGCGCTCCACCTGCTCGGCGGGCAGGCCCCGCGCGAGCAGCCGGTCCCGGTGGGCGGCCAGCGCCTGGGCCGGTTCCTCGGCGAGCAGCAACTCCAACCACATGGGAGGAGTATCCACTCAACCGGGCGAACAGTGGGCGGTTCGTCCATCGGCAGACCCCGGTGAGCGGGCCTAGCCTGATCTTGTGCTGATCGAGGACCTGCTGGCAGGGCTGCCCGAGGAACGCGTGGTCCGCGACCCGGACGTGCTGCGCGGCTACGCCCACGACGAGGCCGAGTGGGCGCCCTGGGAGCTGCCCGCGGTGCTCGTGCGCCCGCACAGCGCCGAGGAGGCGCGGACCGTGGTCCGGACCTGCCTGCGCCACCGGGTCCCGGTCGTCACCAGGGGAGCGGGCACGGGGTTGTCCGGCGGGGCCAACGCGCTGGCGGGCTGCGTGGTGCTCAGCACCGACCGGCTCACCGCCATCCGCGAGATCAACACCGTGGAGCGGCTCGCCGTGGTGCAGCCCGGGGTGGTCAACGAGGACCTGCGCGCGGCCTGCGCCGAGCACGGGCTGTGGTACCCGCCCGATCCGGCCAGCTCCCCGTGGTCGACCATCGGCGGCAACGTGGCCACCAACGCGGGCGGCGTGTGCTGCGTCAAGTACGGGGTGACCCGCGACTACGTGCTGGGCATGCAGGTGGTGACCGGCACGGGTGAGCTGGTGCGGCTGGGGCGGCGCACCGCGAAGGGCGTGGCGGGCTACGACCTGGCGGGCCTGCTGGTCGGCTCGGAGGGCACGCTGGGCGTGATCACCGAGGTGACGGTCCGGCTGCGCGCCCAGCGCGCGCCCGAACGCACCGTGGCCGGCTACTTCGGCTCCACCGGCGCGGCGGGCGAGGCCGCGGCGGCGATCGCGGCAGCCGGGGTCGTGCCCTCCGCGCTGGAACTGGTGGACCGGCACTGCCTGGCCGCGGTGGACGCCTGGAAGAACATGGGCCTGAGCGCCGACGCCGAGGTCGTGCTGCTCGGCCGCACCGACGCGCCGGGCGCGCTGGGTGAGCACGAGGCCGCGACCATGCTGGACTGCTTCGAGCGGGCCGGGGCGAGCTGGGCCGTGCAGTCCAGCGACCAGGCCGAGGCCGACGCCCTGTTCGCGGCCCGGCGGCTGGCCTACCCGGCGCTGGAGCGGCTCGGCCCGGTGCTGACCGAGGACGTGTGCGTGCCCACCGGGGCCGTGGCGCGGATGCTGGGCCGGATCGAGGCCGCGGCCCGGCGGCACGACACGCTGATCGCCAACATCGCGCACATCGGGGACGGCAACCTGCACCCGCTGCTGATCACCCCGCACGGGGACGAGGCGGCGCGTGCCAGGGCGCAGGCCGCCTTCGAGCAGATCATCGCCGACGCGCTGGACCTGGGCGGCACGGTCACCGGGGAGCACGGGGTCGGTCTGCTCAAGCGCCCCGGGCTGGACCGCGAACTCGGACCGGTGGTGCTGGACATGCACCGCGCGGTCAAGCAGGCACTCGACCCGCACGGGATCCTCAACCCCGGCAAGGTCTTCGACGAGAGGAACAGCACGTGACCGAGCCCGTCGTCCGCACCACCTCCGGCCAGGTCCGCGGCGAGCAGGTGGCCGGGGTCAGCCGGTTCCTCGGCGTGCCCTACGCCGCGGGGCCCGTGCGCTTCGCCGCCCCGGCGCCCGCCCCGGCCTGGCCGGGCGTCCGCGACGCGCGGCGCCCCGGGCCCACGGCCCCGCAGAACCACCGCGAGTTCCCCGGCCTGGACGCCTCCGTGCTGACCGGCACCGGTTGGCGGCCCGGCCCGGACTACCTCTGCGCCGACGTGTGGACCTCGGACACCGGCGCGGGCGGCCTGCCGGTGATGGTGTTCGTGCACGGCGGGGCCTTCGTCGGCGGCACCGGCTCGGCCTCCTGCTACGACGGGGCCGCCTTCGCCCGCAACGGGGTCGTGCTGGTGACGATCAACTACCGGCTGGGCATCGAGGGCTGGCTGCCGGTGGACGGCGCCCCGGCCAACCTCGGGCTGCTCGACCAGATCGCCGCCCTGCGCTGGGTGCGGGACAACGCCGCCGCGTTCGGCGGGGACCCGGACAACCTCACCGTGTTCGGCGAGTCCGCCGGGGCGGTCAGCGTGGCCTGCCTGCTGCGCTCTCCCTTGGCGCAGGGCCTTTTCCGGCGCGCGATCGTCCAGAGCGGACACGCCGAGATGGTCCACGCCCCCGAGCAGGCCAAGCTGCTCACCGAGCACGTGGCCGGTCAACTGGGCGTGGCCCCGACCGCCGAGGCGCTGCGCACCGTGCCGGTGCAACGGCTGCTGGCGGTGCAGGAGGCGTTGGCCGTGCGGGGCCCGGACCTGCGCGACGCCAGCGGTGCCGCCCCGGCGCACGGCATCGCCTCGTTCCTGCCCGTGCTGGACGAGGAGTCGCTGCCCGAGCGGGCCGAACCGTCCACTGTGGACCTCATTGTGGGCAGCTGCGCCGAGGAGATGCGGCTGTACCTGGTACCGACCGGGATGATCGACGCACTCGACGAGCAGCAGGCGATCGCCATGCTCGCCAGGACACACCCCGAGCCGGAGGCCGAGCTGCGCCGCCACGGCCTGGGCACCGACGGCCGTTCACCCGGTGAGGTGTTGTCCAGCACCATGACCGACCTGGTGTTCGCCGACGGCGCGCGCCGGTTGGCCGCCGAGCACGCCGGGCAGGCCTTCCGCTACGAGTTCGGCTGGCGCTCCCCGCAGTTCGGCGGGCGGCTGGGCGCCTGCCACGGCGTGGAACTGCCCTTCGTCTTCGACAACCTCGCCGCCGCCTCGGGGCCGCGGGGCCTGGTCGGCGAGCGGGCCCCGCAGGAACTGGCCACGCAGCTCAACCGCGCGTGGGTGGAGTTCGCCCGCACCGGACGGCCCGGCGAGGTCGGGCACAGCGCGCTGACCTGGCAGCACGTCGAAACGCACTCGGGCGAATAGTTCAACGGGGACAACGGAAATCTGTCACCTGTACGAGTGGACAGTGTCCGAACTGCTGGCAGTTCCAATCACAGCACGTTAGGAAGGTGCGCCTAGGGGCCACTCTGAGGAGCACAGCACGTGAGATCGTCCGAGGACTACCACCGGCTGGTCACCGAGTTCACCCGGTGCACGCCCGGCGCTGAGCACAGTGTCGTGGTGTCCAGCGACGGCCTGCTGCTGTGCACCTCGGACCCGCTGGCGGCCGACCGCTCCGCGCAGCTGGCCGCCGTGGTGTCCGGGCTGGTCAGCCTGGCCGACGGTGCCTCGGACGTGATCGACGGCGGCGCGGTGCGGCAGGCGGTGGTGGAGATGCGCCGCGGCGTGCTGCTGCTGGTCTCGCTGGGCCGGGGTGCCCGCCTGGCGGTGCTGGCCGGTCAGCATGCCGACATCGCGGTGCTGGCCCGCGCCGCGGTGGAGCTGTCCGAGGGCCTGTCCGCACTGCCCACGCCCGACCCGCGCGAGAACCTGGTGGCGTGGTGAGACGCTCCACGAAGATCGTGCTGGCCGGCGGGTGCGGCGCGGGCAAGACCACCTTCGCCAGCGCCGTCTCCGAGATCCCGCCGCTGACCGCCGAGAACACCGACTTCGGCCGGATCAGCCTGGACACCGAGCTGGTGCTCTACCTGTTCGGCACGCCGAGCCGGTTCTGGTTCACCTGGGACGACATCTCCGGCGGGGCCATCGGCGCCGTGGTGCTGGTGGACACCAGGCGGCTGGCCGACTGCTTCGCCGCGATCGACTACTTCGAGCACCGCGGCCTGCCCTTCGTGGTGGCGCTCAACCACTTCGACGGGCACCGGGGGCGCACCGCCGAGCAGGTCCGCCAGGCGCTGCGGCTGGGCCCGCTGGTGCCGGTGCTGGACTGCGACGCGCGCGACCGGGAGTCCGTCCGGGACACGTTGATCGACCTGGTGCGGCACGCGATGCGTTGTCAAGGCGCGTTCCAGCCCGTGGGCGCACTGTCCGACTAGGGGTTCGCGCAATCATGCTTTCCGGTATCCTCCATGTTCAGGTCGAGAGGCGCTGCAACGGACCAAGGCGGTCCGCCACGCTCGACCGGACCCACCCGGACAAGGGCGCCTCCGATTCCAGTCGGAGGTGTACGGATTGAGCAGTTCCACCAGTCTGCGAGCGTTGCTTGACCAGCGGATCGCGGTGCTCGACGGCGCTTGGGGCACGATGTTGCAGGGCGCCAAGCTGACCCCCGAGGACTACCGGGGCGATCGGTTCGGCAACCACACGCACGACGTGACCGGCGACCCGGACCTGCTCAACCTCACCCGTCCCGACGTGATCCTGGACGTGCACCGCCAGTACCTGGACGCGGGCGCCGACATCACCACCACCAACACCTTCACCGCCACCAGCATCGGCCAGGCCGACTACGGGCTGGAGAAGCTGGTGCGGGAGATGAACGTGCGGGGCGCGCAGCTGGCCCGGCAGGCCGCCGACGAGGCTGGTGGCCGGTTCGTCGCGGGCTCCATCGGGCCGCTCAACGTCACGCTCTCCCTCTCACCCAAGGTGGAGGACCCGGCCTTCCGCGCCGTCAGCTTCAACCAGGTCCGCGACGCCTACGCCGAGCAGATCTCCGCGCTGGCCGAGGGCGGGGTGGACCTGCTGCTGGTCGAGACCATCTTCGACACGCTCAACTGCAAGGCCGCCATCGCCGCCGCCCGCGAGGTGGCGCCCGAGCTGCCGCTGTGGATCTCGGTGACCATCGTGGACCTGTCCGGGCGCACCCTGTCCGGGCAGACCGTCGAGGCGTTCTGGAGCTCCATCGAGCACGCTGACCCGCTGCTGGTGGGCGTGAACTGCTCGCTGGGCGCCAAGGAGATGCGCCCGCACGTGGCGGAGCTGTCCCGGCTGGCGGGCACCTACACCGCCTGCCACCCCAACGCGGGACTGCCCAACGCCTTCGGCGGCTACGACGAGACCCCCGAGCAGACCGCCGAGATGCTGGCGGAGTTCGCCGACTCGGGCATGGTCAACGTGGTCGGCGGCTGCTGCGGCACCTCCCCGGCGCACATCGGCCGCATCGCCGAGGCCGTGCGCGGGCGGCCCGCCCGGCAGGTGCCCAGCCCGGCGCCCACCACCCGGTACAGCGGCCTGGAGCCGTTCAGCATCGGCGAGGACACCGGGTTCGTCATGATCGGTGAGCGCACCAACGTCACCGGCTCGGCGCGGTTCCGCAGGCTGATCGAGGGCGACGACCACCAGGCCGCCGTGGACGTGGCCCTGGAGCAGGTGCGCGGCGGTGCCAACCTGCTCGACGTCAACATGGACGCCGACCTGCTCGACAGCGAGCGGGCGATGACCACCTTCCTGAACCTGATCGCCACCGAGCCCGAGGTGGCCCGCATCCCGGTCATGATCGACAGCTCGCGGTGGACCGTGCTGGAGGCCGGTCTGCGCTGCGTGCAGGGCAAGGGCGTGGTCAACTCGATCAGCCTCAAGGAGGGCGAGGAGCAGTTCCTGGCCCAGGCGCGGCGCATCCGCGACTACGGTGCCGGCGTGGTGGTGATGGCCTTCGACGAGCAGGGCCAGGCCGACACCACCGAGCGCAAGGTGTCCATCTGCGCCCGCGCCTACGACCTGCTGACCCAGCAGGCGGGCTTCCCGGCCGAGGACATCATCTTCGACCCGAACGTGCTCGCCGTGGCCACCGGCATCAGCGAGCACAACGGCTACGCCAAGGCCTTCATCGACGCGCTGCCGCTGATCAAGCAGCGCTGTCCCGGCGTGCGCATCAGCGGGGGCATCTCCAACCTGTCCTTCTCCTTCCGCGGCAACGACGTGGTGCGCGAGGCCATGCACTCGGCCTTCCTGCTGCACGCCGTGCGCGCGGGCCTGGACATGGGCATCGTCAACGCCGGTCAGCTCGCGGTGTACCAGGACATCCCCGCCGACCTGCTGGAACTGGTCGAGGACGTGCTGTTCGACCGCCGCGAGGACGCCACCGACCGGCTGGTGGCCTTCGCCGAGACGGTCAGCGGCAAGGGCACCAAGCGGGCCGTGGACCTGTCCTGGCGCGAGCAGCCGGTGCGCGAGCGGCTGGCGCACGCGCTGGTGCACGGCATCGTGGACTTCATCGAGGAGGACACCGAGCAGGCGCGGCTGGACTGCGCGCGCCCGCTGGAGGTCATCGAGGGTCCGCTGATGGACGGCATGAAGATCGTCGGCGACCTGTTCGGCTCCGGCAAGATGTTCCTGCCCCAGGTGGTCAAGAGCGCACGGGTGATGAAGCGCTCGGTGGCCTACCTGGAGCCCTTCATGGAGGAGGAGAAGGAGCGGCTGCGGCTGTCCGGCCAGGTGCGGACCACCAGCGGGCAGGGCAAGGTCGTGCTGGCCACGGTCAAGGGCGACGTGCACGACATCGGCAAGAACATCGTGGGCGTGGTGCTGGGCTGCAACAACTACGAGGTGATCGACCTGGGCGTGATGGTGCCCGCCTCGGTCATCCTGGACACCGCCGTTGCCGAGGGCGCCGACGCGATCGGGCTGTCCGGCCTGATCACGCCCTCGCTGGACGAGATGGTCTCGGTGGCGGGGGAGATGCAGCGCAGGGGCCTGAAGATCCCGCTGCTGATCGGCGGGGCGACCACCTCCCGCCAGCACACCGCGGTGCGCATCGCCCCGGTGTACGACAAGACCACCGTGCACGTGCTGGACGCCTCGCGGGTGGTCGGCGTGGTCTCCGACCTGCTCAACGCCGACCGCGCCGAGCAGTTGGACACCGACAACCGCGCGGAGCAGGCCCGGCTGCGCGAGCAGCACGAGAACCGCCAGCAGCGCCCGCTGCTGAGCGTGGCCCAGGCCCGCGCCAACCGCGAGGAGGTCTCCTTCGCCGAGCTGCCCACCCCGGCGTTCACCGGGCTGCGAGTGGTCGAGCCGGACCTGACCACCCTGCGCGAGATGGTGGACTGGCAGTTCCTGTTCCTGGCCTGGGAGCTCAAGGGCAAGTACCCGGCCATCCTGGAGCAGCCGGTGGCCCGCGAGCTGTTCGACGAGGCCAACACCCTGCTGGACCAGATCATCGCCGAGGGCAGCTTCCAGGCCAGGGGCGCCTACGCCTTCTGGCCCGCGCACAGCGAGGGCGACGACATCGTGCTGGAGTCGGGGGTCCGCTTCCCGATGCTGCGCCAACAGACCGAGAAGCCCGAGGGCAGGGCCAACCGCTGCCTGGCCGACTACATCGCCCCCGCCGGGGACCACCTCGGCGGCTTCGCCGTGGCCATCCACGGCGCCGAGGAACTGGCCGCCAGCTACGAGGCCAGGCAGGACGACTACAAGGCGATCATGGTCAAGGCCCTGGCCGACCGGCTGGCCGAGGCCTTCGCCGAGTACATCCACCTGCAAGCCCGCAGGGACTGGTTCGAGCCCGACGCGCAGCCGCTGCTGGAGGACCTGCACGCCGAGCGCTTCCGTGGAATCCGGCCCGCGCTGGGCTACCCGGCCAGCCCCGACCACAGCGAGAAGCAGGCCCTGTTCGACCTGCTGGAGGCCGGTGAGCTGGGGCTGGGGCTGACCGAGTCCTTCGCGATGACCCCGGCGGCCAGCGTCAGCGGGCTGATCTTCGCCCACCCCGAGTCCAAGTACTTCACGGTGGGCCGGATCGGCCGGGACCAGATCGAGGACTACTCCGCCCGCCGCGGCATGCCGCAGGCCGAGGTGGAGCGCTGGCTGCGCCCGAACCTGGCCTACGAGCCGGAGGTTACCAACCAGTAGCCTGCAATCGGCGGTAGCAGCGACACCTGGTGGCCGAATACCAAGGGCTATGGAGTTACAGGTCCGCCACCTGAGAGTGATCCGCGCCATAGCCCAGGAGGGCAGCCTCAACCGTGCGGCTGCCAGCCTGGGCATGGCGCAGCCCTCGCTCAGCCACCAGCTCCGCCGCATCGAGCGGCTGCTCGGCGGTCAGCTGTTCGACCGCGACCAGCAGGGCACCCGTCCCACCGAACTGGGCCGCCTCGTGCTGGCCAGGGCCAAGGCCATCGTGCTCGCCTTCGACGAGATCGAGCGCGACTTCCGCCGCCAGCAGCCACATGCCGCCGATTTCGTGCGCATCGGCTGGAACGACAGTGCGCTGACCGCTCAGCTGCTGGACTGCGTGCAGGTCGTGCTGCCCGGGGTCGCCGTGCGCACCAGGGCCGACGTGTCCCGGCTGCGGCTGCTCACCCAGTTGACCAACCGCTGCGTGGACGCCGCCCTGGTGATGATCTGCGGTTCGCGCCCGCTGTCCGTGCCGCCCGGGGTGCGCACCACGGTGATCGTCGAGGAGCCCGCCTTCCTCGCGCTGCCCGCCGCGCACCCGCTCGCCGCCCGCGCCGAGATCGCGCTCGCTGAGCTCGCCGACCAGGACTGGATCGTCTCCAGTTGCGGGGACGGCTGCCGGGTCGTGTTCCGCGAGCTGTGCCAGGCGCACGGGTTCTCCCCACGCATCGCCCACGACGTGGACACCGACTCCGCCCGCGAGGCCCTCGTGCTCGGCGGCTACGGGGTCGGCCTCATGCAGCCCACCCGCCCGCAGCGCCCTGGCCTGGCCATTCGGCCCCTGTCCGGCACGCCCATGCTCGTGCGGCATGTGCTCGCCTGGCGCGAGGAGAGCACCCTCGCGTTCTGCGCCGACGAGATCGCCGTGGCCGCCACCGAGGCGTACTGGGACCTCGCCCGCCGTACTCCGCACTACCAGCGCTGGCTGGATAACGGCACGACAGCACCAAGCGGCACTAGTCGGCAGCTTGCTCTACACGGCAGGGTGAACTCACCCTGCCTAGGAATTGAGGAGTCCGCCGTGTCCCGAGCCACCGCTTCCGCCACCTGACGGCCGTGCAACTGGAAGTCCACCACCTGCGTCTCGTGCAGGCCATCGCCGAGTCGGGCACCCTGTCGCGGGCCGCGACGGCACTGGGCGTCACCCAGCCCGCTGTCAGCGCCCAGCTCAAGCGCCTCGAGCGGATGTTGGACTGCCGGTTGTTCGACCGCACCGAGAACGCCGCCGTACCCACGCCGATGGGGGAGCTGCTGCTGCGTCGCACGGCCGCCGTGCTGCCGCTGATGGAGCACCTCATCGAGGAGGTCGAGCCGTGCACGGTCGCCGCGCGGGCACCCCAGGTGCTCCGCGTCGGCGCCGTGTGCAGCGCCATCGTGCCGCACCTGCCCACTGTGGTCGCCACCGCCTGTCCCGGCTCCACCCCCTCCGTGCTCAACGACGACTGCTGCGCCACCCTGCTCGGCCTGCTCGCCCAGAACCGCCTCGACCTCGCCCTGTACAAGGAGTACCCCGGCTTCGAGCAGGAGGTACCCGACGGCGTGGACACCGCGCTGGTGATCGAGGAGCCCACCTTCGTCCAACTCGCCCGCGACCACCCCCTCGCCTCCCGTGCCACCGTCACCCTCGCCGACCTGCGCGCCGAACGCTGGGCCCTGCCCCCCGTCTCCTCCGCCCGCTTCCACGAGTACTTCAACGACGCCTGCGCCCGCTCCGGCTTCACCCCGATCCTCGACCAGACCGCCACCGAGGTCGTCGTGCTGATGGCCGTCCGCTGCGGCGCCGTCGGCCTCATCCAGCCCGCCTGCGAGGAGAGCCGCGACGTCGTCGTCCGCTCCCTCGCCGGCGACACCCTGCCCCGTCGCCACCTGCTCGCCTGGCGCCGCAACAGTTTCATGGCCACCCATTGGCGCGCGATGCTCGACGCCGCGATCGAGGGCTACTGGACCGAGGCCGCCCTCTCCGAGGTGTACCGCCGCTACCTGCCCCTCATCCGCTGATCACGTTTGTCTTCGCCTGAGCCAGTTCGGTGGTGTGAATTCCGGCCGTCCGTTGGTGATTCGTACTGTCCAGCCGCTGTGGTGGATCAACCTGTGGTGCATTCCGCACAGCAGCACCAGGTTGGACAGTGCGGTGTCCCCTCCGTTCGCCCAGTGGGTGATGTGGTGCGCGTGGCAGGTGCTGGGTCGTCGCCTGCATCCCGGGAATGCGCAGTGTTTGTCCCTGACGATGAGTGCTCGTCGGAGGTGGGGTGGCACGGTGTAGCTGATGCGGCCGATGTCGAGTGGTTCGGAGTTGCTGCCCAGTACCACTGGGAGGATCTTCGCGTCGCAGGCGAGTCGGCGGATCGCTGATGGGGCGAGTTCGGTGGTTCCTGTGCCGGTTTTTAGCGTGTGCCAGTCGATGGTCACTGCGATGTGGGGGCGTTCCCCACCCTCCGTCGGCGTGGTGCTGGTTTCCAGTAGTTCCGCGAACGCGTCTCCTTGTCGTTCGGGCAGGGTTCGTGTGTCGTGGGCGTCGTGTGGTTTCGCCAGCGGGCTGAGGATGGCCCCCAGCAGTGCGCCGGTCTCCGCGTCCAGGCACCCCTGGAACCGCACTGACCCGTCCCGCCGTGTGTCGTAGCGGAACTCGCGTCGGGGATGGGCGAGTTCGTCCTCGCTCGGTAGCGCCCCGTCGGGGTCCAGCCGGTTGACGATCTCCCGGCCCAGTGGCACCAGGTTGGAGGCGTCCAGTGTCTGGGCTGCTGCTGCCAGGACCTCGACAGCCTGCTCCCGGTCGGCCGCACCGATGTGTGGCGGCAACTCCCGCAGTACCCGGTTGATCACCGAAAGTTGTTCAGGCTCAAGTGGAACCGGCACCGAAACAGCCGCATGCACAATCCTCTGCTTCGCCTCCCGCTTGCTGACAAGCAGAACACTCCGCAGCAATTCACTCAAGCTCGGATACCCCACCCGCTCCGCCACACCCCGCGCATCCGCCTCCGCAACCAACCCCAACACCTTCGCATAGGCTTGCCGCAGAACCACTTCCGCGTCCTGCAACTCACCCAACAGCTCCGCGTCCCCCAACCGCCACAACCCTGCGGCATGCCGAGTCTCCACGAATGCTGTCATACCAACAATTCTACCCCCGAAATCGCACCAAAACCGTTGCCCACCAATGGCTACCCATGTGGGTGACCAACCCCGGGTTGGTTTTGTGCGGGTAGCGGCGGCCTTACGCTGGCTGGCGAAATCGGGGCTGCCTGCACGCCCCGACTACCCCGATTAGGGCCGCCGCGAGGGACCCGCACCAAACCAACCCACGTCACCAACCCGGCAGCACCCCGCACGCCACCCACCCACGCCACACCCCGCACACCGGGACTCGCCCACCCCACACCGGGACTCGCGCCCCGGAACGCGGGACACACCGCACCCCAACCGCCGACACACCGCCCCGCAACGTCGAACACGCCACACCGCAAGCGCCGACACGCCATCCCGCAACGTCCGACACGCGCCACCTACCCCGCACGCCGCCCGCCAACCCCCACACCCACCACCCCCCGCACGTCCCCCACCCACGACACACCCGCACACCGGAACTCACCCACCACGGAACCCGCCCCACCTCAGGACACGCCACCCACCACCCTCACACCCCGCCCAAATACCCAACTTCCGGAGGGCCGACCGGGGCGGGGTGGTCGGGTACGGTCCACCTCGTTGCCCTGCGGCACAACCGGAGGCGCCATGGAGACAGCCCCGCAGGCTTGGGCGGAGTTCGGCAGGCAACTGAGGGTGTGGCGGCGCCGTGCGGGCCTGACCCAGTTGCAGCTGGGACTGCGAATGGGCTACCACAACAGCCTGATCAGCAGGCTGGAGAGTGGTCTGCGCGAACCACAGGCGGGCCTGGCCGACCGGCTGGACGACCTGTTGGGCACCAACGGGGAGCTGTCGGCGATCCTGGCGCACCCGAGCGCCACACCACGGCTGGACCGGGCGCTGTTCTCGCCGATCCCGGCGGGCAACGGGAGTGAGGCGCTGACACCGCTGAACGTGCGGTCCTGGCCCACCCGGCTGCCCGATTGCGGGATCTCCTGTCCTCTGCACGGCAACACGGGCTGTGAGCTCCCGCCCGCGGCCGACGTGCTGGACCTGTTCGCGGGCATCAACCGGCACGGCCTGCCCGCGCTGCCGAGCACGGCGGATCCCGATGTGCTGCACGGCATGACGGCCTTGCTGGCGGGCTGTGAGAAGGCCAGCGCACACCTGGTCGCCACGGAGTTCGTGGACTCGGTGGAGCGGGCGCTGCACCTGGTGGTGCGCTGGGCGGAGACGGTCAACGCGGCGGGCAGGGTGCCGAGGGTCCAGTTGCGGCTGGCGGCGGGCTACGCGCAGATCGCGGGCAGGCTGCGCATGCAGCGCGGGCAGTCGACGATGGGCATGGCCTGGTTCGCGCACGGCATGCGCTGGGCGGAGGTCTCGGACAACCTCACCGTGCGGGCCACGCTGCACACCGACCTGAGCCTGCTGGCGAGACTGGACGGGGATCCCGCCTCGGCGCTGGGCTACGCGCAGGCCCTGGGGGTGCTGGAACCGGGCAGGGCGTGGATGGTCGCGCTCTCGCACCTGTACCAGTCGCGGGCCCATGCGCTCAACGGGCTAGCCGCGCCCTGCCGACGGCACATCTGCCTGGCCCGCAGGAAGGTGTCCCAACTGGACGAACGCGATCTGCTGGAGGCGCCGTGGCTGGCCGGTGCCGACGGTGAGCTGCGGGTGGAGACCGCGGTCGGCGGGGCCCTGCGCGACCTGGCCGCGGTGACCGGTGACCGGGCCACGGGGCGGCAGGCGGTGCACGCCGTGCAGCGGGCACTCGCCCAGTTGCCGCAACACATGCGGGCCACCTACCTGTTGCTGACCCTGCGCCTGGCCGACGCGCACGCCTGCGCCGGCGACTTCGACACCGCCCTGTCGGTGGCCAACCCCGTTGTGGGGGAGGCGATCCAGGCGGACCGGTTCACCCTCAACCACGAGCTGCGCGGGCTGCGCCGCAGGTTGATCGGCCGTTGGGGTGATCTTCACCAGGCCCGCGATCCCTTCGGGGAACCGGGGTTTGCCGGTTTTTGACAGAGCGGGGTGCGCACCCTGTTCGTCCGTTGACGTGGGATTGGCCTCGTGTGACCGTTCGGCCGCTTGAGCCCGAAAAAGAGGCTTCACACCCTGCGAGGAGCCAAGATGAGACGTAGCACGGTGGTGTCAGGCGCAGTCCTTGCCCTGGCCGTGGGCGTGACCGGACCGATGTCGGTGGCCGCACCCGCCGCACCCGCCGGTCCGGCGGCCCAGACCCCGCTGTCCCTGGCGGTCTCGGCCGCCGACCGAGCCGCGGCCGGTGGGCTGGACGCACTGGCCAAGGGGCCCTACGAGCAGTACGACCGGCACATGGTCACCCCGTGGCTCAACGGCCTGTACTCCGTGGCCTACGAGCGCACCTACCGCGGGCTGCCCGTGGTCGGCGGGGACGCCGTGGTGCTGGCCGACGGCCAGGGCACGGTCCGCGCGATGCAGGCGGCCACCGCCGCCAGGATCGACGTGGCCACCACGCCGAGGATCAGCGCCGCCACCGCCGAGCAGACCAGCCGCGCCAGGCTGGCCAGCGTGGACAGGGTCGACTCGCACCGGCTCGTGGTGCAGGTCAAGGACAACACCGCCCGGCTGGCCTGGGAGACGGTGCTGACCGGGCTCACCGAGCACGCGCCCAGCCACCTGCACGTCTTCGTGGACGCCGCCACCGGCGCGGTCCTGGACCAGCAGGACGACGTGAAGGCGGGCACCGGCACCAGCAAGTGGAACGGCCCGAACCCGCTGGCCCTGTCCACGACCAACTCCGGTGGCAGCTACTCGCTGAAGGACCCGCTGCGCCCCGGCCTGCAGTGCGCGGACTACAGCACCGGCACGGTGTTCACCAAGTCGACCGACACCTGGGGCACCGGCAACCCGACCAGCAGGGAGACCGGCTGCGTCGACGTGATGTGGGCTGCCCAGCAGGAGTGGGACATGCTCAAGAACTGGCTGGGCCGCAACGGGCACAACGGCAACGGCGGCAGCTGGCCGGTCAAGGTCGGGCTCAGCGACGTCAACGCCTACTGGGACGGCTCCAGCGTGTCCATCGGGCACAACAACGCCAACGAGTGGATCGCCTCGATGGACGTGGTCGGCCACGAGATGGGGCACGGCCTGGACCAGTTCACCCCGGGCGGCACCAGCAGCGAGTCCGGGCTCGGTGAGGGCACCGGCGACATCTTCGGCGCGCTGACCGAGGCCTACGCCAACGAGCCCGCACCCTACGACACCCCCGGCGACTACCTGGTCGGCGAGATGGTGAACCTGGTCGGCAACGGGCCGATCCGCAACATGTACAACCCCTCGCTGATCAGCAACGACCCGAACTGCTACTCCTCGTCCATCCCCGGCACCGAGGTGCACGCGGCCGCTGGCCCGCTCAACCACTGGTTCTACCTGCTGGCCGAGGGTTCCAACCCCGGCAACGGCAAGCCCACCAGCCCGACCTGCAACAGCTCCACCGTCACCGGGGTCGGCATCCAGAACGCGGGCAAGGTCTTCTACGGTGGCATGCTGCTCAAGACCAGCGGCATGAGCTACAAGAAGTACCGCACCGCCACCCTGTCCGCGGCCAAGGGCCTGGACGCGACCTGCGAGCTGTTCAACCGCACCAAGGCCGCGTGGGACGCCATCAGCGTGCCCGCGCAGACCGCCGACCCGACCTGCACCAGCAACCCGGGCAACGACTTCTCGGTGGCGCTGAACCCGGCCTCCGGCAGCGTCAACCCCGGCGCCTCGGTGACCTCCACCGTGTCCACCGCGACCACCAGCGGGTCCGCGCAGTCCGTGGCGCTGTCGGCCTCCGGCGCCCCCAGCGGGGTCACCGTCTCCTTCAGCCCCACCTCGGTCACCTCCGGCGGCAGCTCCACGATGACCGTGGCCGCCTCCGCCAGCGCCGCGCCCGGCAACTACACGATCACCGTCACCGGCACGGGCAGCGCCACCCACACCGCCCAGTTCACGCTGACCGTCAACGGCAGCAACCCCGGCAACGACTTCTCCATCGCCACCAGCCCGACCTCCGGCAGCACGGCAGCGGGCGGCTCGGTGACCACGACCGTGTCCACGGCCACCACCAGCGGGTCCGCGCAGTCCGTGGCGCTGTCCGCCTCGGGTGCGCCCAGCGGGGTCACCGTCTCGTTCAACCCGTCCTCGGTGACCTCGGGCCAGTCCTCCACCGCCACGGTGGCCGCGGCCGCGAGCACCGCACCCGGCACGTACACCATCACCATCACCGGGACCGGATCCGCCACGCACAGCACCACGTTCAGCCTCACGGTGACCGGTGGCGGCGGCTGCACGGCGGGCCAGCTGATCGTCAACGGCGGGTTCGAGAGCGGCACCAGCCCGTGGACCGCGAGCTCCGGCGTGGTCGACAACGACAGCTCGCAGCCCGCGCACAGCGGCTCGTACAAGGCCTGGCTGGACGGCTACGGCCGCACGCACACCGACAGCGCCGCGCAGACCGTGACGGTGCCCAGCGGGTGCACCAGCGTGAAGCTGAGCTACTGGCTGCACATCGACACCAGTGAGTCGGGCAGCACCGCCTACGACACGTTCAAGGTCCAGGTCAACGGCACCACGCTGACCACCCTGTCCAACGCCAACGCCGCCGCGGGCTACACCCAGCGCACGCTGGACCTCGGCGCCTACGCGGGCAAGGAGGTGACGGTGACCTTCACCGCCACCGAGGACGCCAGCCTGCAGACCAGCTTCGTGGTCGACGACGTCACCTTGCAGGTGAGCTGATCGCACGCTCTCGGGGGACGGTACCGCCGTCCCCCGAGGGCGCTCAGCCGAGCATGATGAAGCGTGCGGCCAGTTCCGCGGCACTGGTCACGGCCACCCGCAGCACCCCGGCGGAGTCGATCACCCCGCTGTCCGGGCCGCCCGCGAAGGACTCGGTGTGCACGTCGAACCCACCGGTCGGTGGTGCGGTGGTGAGCCGCTCGGCCTCGATCCCGCCGTTGACGGCGTTCTGCAGCAGGGGCGCGCGCAGGGCCGCGGCCACCGCCGCCCAGCCCGCGGTCTCGTCGGGGTCGGCCAGGCCCGTGCCGGACAGCGCCTCGCCCGCCAGGAACAGGGCGACCCCACCGCCCGCGACCACGCCCTCGGCGATGGCCGTGCGCATGGCCAGCACGGCGCGTTCGGTCCGGGACTTGCGCTCGGCCAGTTCGGATTGGGTCAGCGCCCCCACGGTGATCGCGGTGACGCCCCCTGCCAGCTGGTCCAGCCGCTGCTGCAACTGCGGGCGCTGCTCCGGCGGGGCCTGTGCGAGCTGCCAGTTGACCAGGCTGAGCCGTTCCGCCAGCCGGGGGTTCTGCCCCGACTCGACCACGATGGTGGTCTCGTCCCTGGTGACGACCACGGTCCGCGCGGTGCCCAGGTGGTCCAGCTCCACCTGCGCCAGGTCGGCGGCCGAGGCCACGACCACCGCGCCGGTCACGGCGGCGATGTCCGCCAGCCACTCCACGTGCTCGGCGCCGCCCGGGGCACGCACGGCCACCGACTTGAAGGTGCCCCGGACCTTGTTGACCACCAGGGTCGACTGGGTCTCGCCCACCACCTCGGTGGCGATCACCAGCAGGGGCTTGCCGCTCTGCATCACCTTCTCCAACACCGGCACCAGCTCGGCGACACGGTCCAGCACGTCGGCCACCAGCAGCACCCGCGCGTCTTCCAGCACGGCCTCGCGGCGCTGGTCGTCGGTAATGAAGTAGGCCGAGGTGAACCCGCTGCCGAAGCGGATGCCGCCGACCTCGCGGGTGGCCAGCGCGATGTCGTTGCTCTCCTCCACGACGATCGCCCCGCTGCGGCCCACCCGGGACAGGGCCTGTGCGATCAACGTGCCGATCTGGCCGTCGGTGGCCGAGCTGGTGGCCAGCCGCTCCACGTGGTGCATGGTCGCCAGCGGGGTGGCCATCGAGGCCAGCAGCGCGCAGGCCCGCGTCGCGGCCTGCGCCACGCCCCGCCGCAGCCGGATCGGGTGCGCCCCGGCCCGCATCGCCTCCAGCAGGCGGGTGACCATGGCCTGGGCGAGGACCACGGCGGTGGCCGCCCCGTCCCCGGCGCCGACCCGCACCTGCTGCACCAGGTCGCGCACGTAGCCGGCGCCCAGCTCGTAGCGCGGGTCCTCGGCGCGCAGCGTGCTGGTGATCAGCGCGGTGTCGCTGAGCTCCACGTAGCGGCCGTGTTCGTCGATGACCGCCACGCGGCGGCCCAGCGGGCCCAGGGTGCGGCCCACCGGTTCGGCCGCGGCGCGGATGCCCCTGGCCACGGCGATCTGCGCGGCGCTGTAGGTGGCCGCCCGCTTCAGGTCCGGACCGGCCGAGTTGTGCGGCTCGCCGACCACCCCGGCCCTGGCCACCCGCAGCCCGGGCCCCGCGTCGTAGGCGAAGTAGCGCGGGGACTGGTCGGGCCGCCGCACGCGCACGGCGTCGTGCACGTACTTGAACAGCTCCTCGCTGTCGATCCAGCCGTCCCCGTCGAGGTCGGCGTCCCCGGTGGACAGGCCCTGTACCAGCACGTCGGTGAAGATCGAGGACTGTGGGGACTCCACCGCGAGGGTGTCCTCCTCGTAGGCGTACTCGTAGGCGTTGGAGGCGGTGAGCACCACGTAACCGTGGTTCTCGTGGTTGTCCAGCACCTCGTCGCGGGCGGCCTTGAAGCCCTCCACGAAGGCCCCGCTGAAGCAGCAGTCGAGCAGCAGCAGCTTGCCCGCGGCCAGGCAGTCCTCCAGCTGCTCGTTGACGAAGGAGCGGGAGATCGCCGAGCCAGCGGGCCGGTCCTGCACGGTGTTGGTGGTGGCGAAGTACAACCGCCGCTGCGGGGTGGTCACCCCGTGGCAGGAGAAGTACAGCAGCACCATGTCCTCGCGGGACCGGTTGGTGGTCAACGCCTCGATGCCCCGGCGCACCTCCAGGTCGGTGCCGTCGCGCAGTACCTCCACGGTGTCGAACGCCCCGACCGCGGGGTCCAGTAGCAGGGCCGCCAACCGGGTGACGTCCTGCTCGGGCCCGCGCAGGCGGGACAGCCGGGTGTCCTCGTACTCGCCGGTGGCGACCAGCAGCGCGTGTCGGCCCATCGCTCACTCCCGCCCGGCGGAGTGCTCGCGCAGCCAGGTCTCGACCACCTGGCGCTCGGTGCGCGCGCCGGCGCCGTCGATCCGGAGCCGGTCCTGGCCGGAGCGCAGTTCGATGCTGCGGGCGCTGCCCCGCTTGACGAAGGCCAGCAACACCGAGACCAGGGCCCTGATCGCGCTGGGCGTGGTGAGCCCGGCGACCACCAGCGCCCCGATCGTGGTGGCCGTGTCAGACTTGGCCCCGGGTTCGGCGGGCGTGGAGACGGGCCGGGCGTCGACCCGGGCCCCGCCGTGCAGCTCCCGCAGCAGCGAACTCGTTGCCGCGGCAAGGTTCCCGTCCGCTTCGAGGACGATCTCGATCTGGGTCACGGACTGCACTTCGCCGCCCTGACCCGGATCGTGTCGCCCCGGCGGGACACGATCCGGTCACGGCGGGGCGCTACACCTGCTCACCCAGCTTGAACTCCGTGGACCTGGTGTAGGAGAAGCCGTCGGCGCCGATGGTCACGTCCATCTCGCGGGCGTCGGTGCGGGCCACCAGCGGGCGCGGGGCGCCGTCCAGGTCGAGCACGGGGGAGGCCTCGGTGTACCAGCTGGGCACGACGGCGTTGCCCCACCAGTCGCGGCGCTGGTTGTCGTGCACATCCCAGGTGATCACGGGATTGTCCGGGTCCCCGGTGTAGTAGTCGTGGGTGTAGATCTCGATGCGGTGCCCGTCGGGATCGCGCAGGTACAGGTAGAACGCGTTGGACACGCCGTGGCGGCCGGGTCCGCGCTCGATCATGTCCGACTGGCGCAGCGCGCCGAGGTGGTCGCAGATGTGCAGGATCTGGTGCCGCTCGTGGGTGGCGAACGCGATGTGGTGCAGGCGCGGTCCGTCGCCCCCGGTCAACGCCACGTCGTGCACGGTGGGCTTGCGGAACATCCAGGCCGCGTACACGGTCCCGTCCGAGTCCTGGATGTCCTCCGACACGCGGAAACCCAGGCCCTCGTAGTACTTCCGGGCCGCGGGCACGTCGGGGGTGTTGAGGTTGAAGTGGTCCAGCCGGGAGATCGCGCCCGCCCCGTGGGTGTCGTAGCGCTGGGTGAACCGCTCCACGTGCACCGCCTCGTGGAAGAACTCGATCGGGAAACCGAGCGGGTCCTCCACCCGCACCGCCTCGCCGATGCCCAGCGTGGCACCGGGTTCGCGCCGCCGCACCCGTACGCCGAGCTCCCGGTAGTACGCCTCGGCGAGGTCCAGGTCGGCGGGGGTGCGCACCCGGTAGCCCAGCACGGCCAGCGCGGGCACCGGGCCGCGCCGCAGCACCAGCGAGTGGTGCAGGTACTCCTCGAACGCGCGCAGGTGGATCGTGTCGGCGTCCTCGTGCGTGACGACCAGCCCGAGCACGTCCACGTAGAAGGCCCGTGAGGCTCGCAGATCGCTGACGACGAACTCGGCGTAGGCGCAGCGGATCACGTCTGGGGCGGTGCTCATGCCGAAGTCCTCTCGCTGGTGCCGAATCGCGCGGTGTGCACCTCGCCGAGCGTGACGTGCACGGCCTGCTGGTGGGTGTAGAAGTCCAGTGAGCGGTAGCCGCCCTCGTGGCCGAGGCCGGATGCCTTGACCCCGCCGAACGGGGTGCGCAGGTCGCGGACGTTGTGCGAGTTCAGCCACACCATGCCCGCCTGCACGGACTGCGCGAAGGTGTGCGCCCTGGTGAGGTCGCTGGTCCACACGTACGCGGCGAGGCCGTACCTGACGGCGTTGGCCAGTTCCAGCGCCTCCTGCTCGGTGTCGAACGGGGAGATCGCCACCACGGGACCGAAGACCTCCTCCTGGAAGATCCGCGCCGTGCGCGGCACGTCGGCGAACACCGTTGGCGCCACGTAGTTCCCGGTCGGCAACCCCGCGGGACGGCCGCCGCCCGCGAGCAACCTGCCCTCCGACTTGCCCAGTTCCACGTAGTGCATGACCTTGGCGTAGTGCTCGGGGTGCACCAGGGCGCCGACCTCGGTGGCCGGGTCGTGCGGGTCGCCGACCACGATGTTGGCGGCGCGCTCGGCGTAGCGGCGGCAGAACTCCGCGTAGACCGGGCGCTGCACCAGGATCCGGCTGCCCGCGGTGCAGCGCTCCCCGTTGAGCGAGAACACGCCGAACAGGGTGGAGTCGATCGCCGCGTCCAGGTCGGCGTCGGCGAAGACCACCGCTGGCGACTTGCCGCCCAGCTCCATGGACATCGCCTTGAGCGAGTCCGCGCAGTTGCGGTAGATCAGCTGCCCGGTGGTGGTCTCCCCGGTGAACGAGATCAGCGGCACGTCGGGGTGGCGCACCAGCGCGTCACCGGCCTGTTCCCCGATGCCGTTGACCAGGTTGAACACGCCATCGGGCAGACCGGCCTCCCGGAAGATGCCCGCCCACAGGCCCGCCGACAGCGGGGTGAACTCCGCGGGCTTGAGCACCACCGTGCAGCCCGATGCCAAGGCGGGGGCCAGTTTCCAGCTCTCCAACATGAACGGGGTGTTCCACGGGGTGATCAGCCCGGCCACGCCGACCGGCTTGCGGTGCACGTAGTTCAGCTGGCGGCCCGGCACCTGGTAGACCTCGTCGGACTGCGCCACGACCAGGTCGGCGAAGAAGCGGAAGTTCTCCGCGGCGCGCTGGGCCTGGCCCAGGGCCTGGGTGATCGGCAGGCCGGTGTCGAAGGTCTCCAGCTCGGCGAGCCGCTTGTCCTGTGCCTGCACGGCATCGGCGATCCGGTTCAGGATCCGCGCCCTGGCCCTGGCCTGCATGCCGGGCCATTCGCCGCTGACGAAGGCCGCGCGGGCCGCGGCCACGGCCCGGTCGACGTCGGCCGCCTGCCCCGCCGCGGCGAGGGTGTAGGGCTGGTTGGTGACGGGATCGAGCACCTCGAAGGTCTCGCCGCCCACGCTGTCGACGAACTGCCCGCCGATGTAGTGCGGCAACTTGTCCGGCAGGTCCGCCGGGACGTGGTGCGCTGCCATGCTCAGTTGCCTCCAACGGTGAAGCCGTCCACGGGTGTGAGGTACTGCTCGCCCTGTGCCAGCAGGGTGGTGATGCGCTGCCGCCCGGGTTCGGTCGGCGTGATCAGCGGAGGGCGCACGAAGCCGGAGGCGAGCAGCCCGCGCTGCTGTAACACCCACTTGCCCGGCGCGGGATTGGTCTCCACGAACAGCAGGTCCACCAACGGGTGCAGCCCGTAGTGCAGCTCGCGGGCCCGCTCCAGGTCACCGGCCTGCCAGGCCTCGTAGAGCTGCGCGCAGGCCGCGGGCGCGATGTTGGCCGTGGCGCTGACGAATCCGGCGCCACCCAGTGCGAGCAGTGGCAGGCACAACAGCTCGATCCCCGACCAGACAAGCAGATCACGGCCACACAGGTGCAGCACCCGCGAGAAGTGCTCGAAGTCCTTCGTCGTCTCCTTGATGCCGACGAAGTTCTCCAGGTCCGCGTAGAGCCTGGCGACCGTCTCCGGCGCGAGGTCCACGGCGGTGCGGCTGGGCACGTTGTAGGCGATCACCGGCAGGTCCGGGAAGCTGCGCGCAACCGTGCTGTACCAGGTGTACAGGGCCTCCTGGGTCGGCCGGGCGTAGTACGGGGTGATCACCAGCACCGCGTCCGCACCGGCCTCCCGCGCTGCGGCGGTCAGCTCCAGGGTCTCGTCCAGCTTGGCCGAGCCGGTGCCCGGCACGAAGGGCACCCGGTCGGCCACGGCCTGGGCCACCACGCGGATCGCCTCGGCGCGCTCGTCCAGGGTCTGCGCCCCGGGCTCGCCGGTGGACCCGCCGAGCGAGATCCCGTGCGTGCCCGAGGCCAGCTGCCAGTGCACCAGGTTCGCCAGCCCCGCGTGGTCCAGCTCCCCGTCCGCGGTGAACGGGGTCATCAGCGGCGCGATCGACCCCCGGATCTGCCGGGGGTCAGAGCGGAATCGCATGGGTTCTCCTTGTGGTCCAGGAAGGCTCGCAGGGTGGCCAGCCGGTGCTCGCGCACGGCCAGTTCGACCTCCAGCGCGGGCGCGCCGCGCGCCACCAGGTCGAGGATCTGCTCGTGTTCGCGCACCGACTCGTGCGCGCGTCCGGGCACGAAGCTGAACGTGGAGGTGCGCAGCGCGGACAACCGGTTCCAGCCGCGGTGCACCAGGTCCAGCACGTGCGGGTTGGGGCAGTGCGTGAACAGCGCCTCGTGGAACTCCCGGTTGAGCGCGGTGAACCTGTTCGGCTCGAAGTGGTCTAGGCAGCTGGTCAGCTCGGCGTTGATCTCCCGCGCCCTGGCGAGGGACTCCGGGGCGCACAGCGGGGCGGACAGCGCAGCCGCGTACCCCTCCACCAGCGCCAGGGCCTGCATCGTGTGCTGGTACTCGGTCTCGTCCACCATGGCCACCTGGGCGCCCACGTTGCGCTCGAAGGTGACCAGGCCCTCGGCCTCCAGCAGCCGGACCGCCTCCCGCACCGGAACCGCGCTGACCCCCAGCTCCTGGGCGATCTGCCCCAGCACCAGGCGGTAGCCGGGGGAGTAGCTGCCGTCGGCGATGCGCTGCTTGATCCAGTCGTAGGCCAGCCGGGACTTGCTCGGTGCGGTCATCGCTCGTACCTCGCCCGCCACGCGGGGTTCATCGGGTACAGGCCCTCCACCGGCTCACCGGCGGCCACCTGCTCGGCGATGAACACCTCCTGCGCCTCCTGGGACATCGCGTCGGAGACCAGCTCCTCGACCAGTTCCGGCGGGATCACCAGCACCCCGTCCGCGTCCCCGACGATCACGTCCCCCGGCCGCACGGACGCGCCGCCGCAGGCCACCACCTCGTCGACCGCCCAGGGCACGTGCCGCCTGCCGAGCACCGCGGGGTGCGCGCCGCCGTGGTAGGTCGGCAGCCCCAGCGCGGTCACGGCGGCCAGGTCGCGCACGCCGCCGTCGGTGACGATGCCCGCCGCGCCGCGGACCTTCGCCCGCAGCGCGAGGATGTCGCCGACGGTGCCCGACGTGCGGTCCCCGCGTGCCTCGATCACCAGCACGTCATTCGGCTCCAGGGCGTCGAAAGCCCGCTTCTGCGCGTTGTAGCCGTTGCCGTGCGAGGAGAACAGGTCCTTGCGGTACGGGACGTACCGCAGCGTGCGCGCCCGCCCGACCAGCCGCGCGCCCGGCTGGGTCGGCGTCAGGCCGTCGATCGACACGTGGTCGTGGCCCCGCTTGCGCAGTTGCGCGGACAAGGTCGCCGTGCTGACACTGCTCAGCCGGTCCCGCAGTTCCTCGGTCAGCACGAACTCCGTTGCCGTGCCCCAGGCTTCGGCGCGCTGGTGCTCGTCCACCCGCGGCTGCGCCCCGTACGGCCCGAGCGGTTCGGTCCCGGCCACGATCGGCGTGCGCAGCCGTCCGGTGCTCAGCCCGTCGCCGTCCACCTCGACCTCCACGGTGTCCCCGGGGCCCACCACGGAGGCGCCCGCCGGGGTGCCGGTCAGCAGCACGTCCCCGGGCTCCAGCGTGATCAGCTGCGTCAGGTCGGCGATCACCCGGTCGAACGGGAACAACAGGTCGGCGGTGGTGTCCTCCTGCACCAGCACGCCGTTGACCCAGGTGCGCACGCGCAGCCTCCTCGGGTCCAGTTCGGCCGCGGGCAGCACGGTGGGCCCGAGCGGGGTGAAGCCGTCCCCGCCCTTGGCGCGCAGGTTCGAGCCCCGGTCGGCGTGCCGCAGGTCGTAGACGCCGAAGTCGTTGGCCGCCGTCACGCCCGCCACGTGCGACCACGCCTGCTCGGGCGTGATCCGCCGGGCCCTGCGCCCGATGACCAACGCGATCTCACCTTCGAAGCCGAGCAGTTCGGTGCCCGCGGGGCGCTCCAGCGGGGTGCCGTGCTCGGCCACGGAACTGGGCGGCTTGAGGAAGTACGAGGGGTGGGTCGGCGTCCGGCCGCGCTGCGCGGCCCGCGAGGGGTAGTTCAGGTGCAGCGCGATGATCTTGCCGGGGGTGTTCATGGCCGGTGTCCTGCCTGGTCGGTGAACATATCGCAAAAGATATATGATCTGGAGGTGTGGCGAGCCCTGCGCCCGGCCGGATCAGTAGCCGTAGTGCAGCCAGACGGACTTGGTCTCGGTGTAGGCGTCCAGGGCCCACGGGCCCATCTCGCGGCCCCAGCCGGAGGCCTTGTAACCGCCCCAGGGCGCGGCCATGTCCGGGATCGGCGGCATGTTCACGAACACCGCCCCGGCCCGGATACCGTCGGAGAGCCGTTGCGCGGTGCGGATGTCGCGGGTCCACACCGTGGCCGCCAGGCCGTACTCGGTGTCGTTCGCCCTGGCCAGCACCTCCTCGACCTCCTCGTACGCGGTCACCGCGAGCACCGGCCCGAACACCTCCTCGCGCATGATCGTCATCTCGTCGGCGACCCCGGCGAACAGGGTCGGCTGGTAGAAGTAGCCCGGCCGGTCCACCGGCTGCCCGCCGGTCACCAGTTCGGCTCCCTGCGCGCGCCCGGTCTCCACCAGCCGGTGCACGTGCTCGCGGTGCCGGTCCGACACCAGCGGCCCCAACTGGGTCGTCTCCTCGATGCCGGGGCCGATCCTCAGCCCGGCAAGGCCGCTGGCCATCTTGTCCACGAACTCCTGCTCACGCCGCCGGTCCACGTAGAACCGGGTGTAGGCCGCGCACACCTGGCCCGCGTTGAGCGTGGACCCGGCCAGGTTGCCCGCCACGGCCGCGTCGATGTCCGCGTCGGCCGCGATCACGCTCGGCGCCTTGCCGCCCAGCTCCAGGGTCAGCCGCTTGAGGTTGGACCTGGCGCTGGCCGCGGTGATCAGCCTGCCCACCGCCGTGGACCCGGTGTAGGACAGGTGGTCCACGTCCGGGTGCTCGCTCAGCATCGCCCCCACGGCCCCGTCCCCGGTGACCAGGTTGACCACCCCGGGCGGGAAGCCCGCCTGCTCGCACAGCTCCACCAGCCGGATCGCCGTCAGCGGGGTGACCTCGCTGGGCTTGATCACCACCGTGTTGCCGGTGGCCAGCGCGGGCCCCAGCTTCCAGGTGAGGATCATCAGCGGGAAGTTCCACGGGGTGATCAGCGCGTTCACCCCGATCGGCTCGCGCCGCGTGTAGTGCAGGGTCTCGGGGTGGGACACCGGGTTGGTGCTGCCCTGGAGCTTGGTCACCCAGCCCGCGAAGTAGCGCAGGTGCGCCGCCGCCCCGGCCACGCTCAGCCCGCGCGACACGCCGATCGGCTGTCCCTGGTCACGGGTCTCCAACTCGGCCAGCTCCGCCTGGTTGGCCTCCACCAGCTCGGCGAGCCGGTACAGCAGTGCCGCCCGCTGGACCGGCAGCAGCCCCGCCCACTCCGCTGCCCCCAGCGTCCTGCGGGCCGCCGCCACCGCACCGTCCACATCGGACTGAGTTGCCGTGCCGACCTGCTCGATCACCTGCCCGGTCGCGGGGTCGGTGGTGGGCAGTGCCCCGCCGGAGGCCGCGGTCCACTGTCCGTCCACGAACAGCCGTGTGGCCATGCCGCGCTCCTCCCGGTCCGACTGCATGCCATCGAGTATCGGCTCGCGTGCCCTGCTCGGTCTTGTCCCAGCGGGCACGCCGGTTGTCCGACAGCGAAGAGAACCCGTACGGAGCAGCGGGTCACTGACAGTCTGGTCACATGGACGTGATCGTGGTGGGCGCGGGTTCAGCCGGATGTGTGCTCACCCGGCGGCTCGTTGACTCGGGCGCCCGGGTCGTGCTGCTGGAGGCCGGTGGGCCCGACACGAACCCCGCCATCCACGACCCCGCGCGCATGGGCGAGCTGTGGCACGGCCCCGAGGACTGGGACCACCACACCGTGCCGCAGCCCGGGGCCGCCGGACGCCGACTGCACCTGCCGCGCGGGCGTGTGCTCGGCGGCTCCCACTCGCTCAACGCGATGATCTGGGTCCGCGGCGCCGCCCAGGACTACGACGGCTGGCAGATGCCCGGCTGGCGCTGGCGCGATGTGCTGCCCGTGTTCGAGCAGATCGAGAAGGGCCCGCTGGAGATCGTGCGCAACGAGCCGCTGCACCCCGTTCAGCGGTCCATTGTGGACGCCGCAGTCGAACTCGGCGTCCCGTACAACCCCGACTACAACTCCGGAACCCTCGACGGCGTGTCCGTGCAACAGGTCACCATGCGGGGCGGCAGGCGCCTGAACACCTGGATCGCCTACGTGCTGCCCGTGCTCACCCACCCCAACCTGACCGTCCACACTGGAGCTCGGGTGCACCGCCTGCTGATGAGCGGGACCCGGGCCACCGGCGTGCTCGTGGAACTGGACGGCCACCTGCAATCACTGCACGCCGACCAGGTCGTGCTCGCCGCCGGTGCCCTCGCCTCACCCGCGATCCTGCTGCGCAGCGGCATCGGCCCCGCGCGGGAGCTCGCCGCGCTCGGCATCGAGGTGGCCGCCGACCTGCCCGGTGTCGGCCGGAACCTGCACGACCACCTGCTTTCGCCCGTCATCTTCACCACCGACCTGCGCGAGGTGCAGCCGCCCACGCCCGGCCGTTCCGTCACGCAGACCCACCTGTTCTGGCGCAGCCGCGCCGGGCTCGAGGTGCCCGACACCCAGCCCATCCATTTCAGTGTGCCCATGTACGAGCCGTGGATGACCGGCCCCGACACCGGGTTTTCCCTGATGGCGGGCATGATCACCCCACACAGCCGTGGCTCGCTGCGCCTGTCCGGCCCCGAGGTGGACGACGAGCCCCTGATCGACCTCGGCGCCCTCACCGAACAGGCCGACCTCGACAGCCTCGTCGCCTCCGTCGCCCAGTGCCGCGCCATCGGCCGCTCCTGGGCCCTTCGCGGCGAGTGGGGCGCCCGCGAGCTCTACCCCGGCCCCGGCGAGCGCGACATCCGCTCCTACGTCCGGCGCACCGCCATCACCTACCACCACCAGGTCGGCACCTGCCGGATGGGCCTGGACGACCAGTCCGTGGTCGACCCCCGGCTCGCCGTGCACGGCATCACCGGCCTGCGCGTCGCGGACGCCTCGGTGATGCCTCGCGTCATCAGCGGCAACACCAACGCCCCCGCCGTGCTCATCGGCGAGCAGGCCGCCCAGTTCTTCGTCTGAGCCAGTTCGGTGGTGTGAATTCCGGCCGTCCGTTGGTGATTCGTACTGTCCAGCCGCTGTGGTGGATGAGTCTGTGGTGCGTTCCGCAGAGCAGTACCAGGTTGGTCAGTGCGGTGTCTCCTCCGTTGGCCCAGTGGGTGATGTGGTGCGCGTGGCAGGTGCTGGGTCTTATTGTGCAGCCGGGGAAGGCGCAGTGCCTGTCCCGGATGGTCAAGGCTCGTCGGATGCTGGGTGGCACGGTGTAGCTGATCCGTCCGATGTCGAGCGGTTCGGAGTTGCTGCCCAGTACTGCTGGGAGTACTTTCGCGTCGCAGGCGAGTCGGCGGATCGCTGATGGGGCGAGTTCGGTGGTGCCGAGCCCGGTCTGGAGTGTTGTCAGCGGAACTGTCACCGCGATGTGCGGGCGTTCTCCGCCTTCGGTGGGTGTGGTGCTGGTTTCCAGTAGTTCCGCGAACGCGTCCCCTTGCCGTTCGGGCAGGGTGCGTGTGTCGTGGGCGTCGTGTGGTTTCGCCAGCGGGCTGAGGATGGCCCCCAGCAGTGCGCCGGTCTCCGCGTCCAGGCACCCGTGGAACCGTACTGATCCGTCCCGCCGTGTGTCGTACCGGAACTCGCGTCGGGGATGGGCGAGTTCGTCCTCGCTCGGTAGCGCCCCGTCGGGGTCCAGCCGGTTGACGATCTCCCGGCCCAGCGGCACCAGGTTGGAGGCGTCCAGTGTCTGGGCGGCTGCTGCCAGGACCTCCACCGCGTGTCCGCGCTCGGTCTGATCCACGTGTGGCGGCAACTCCCGCAGCACCCGGTCGATCACCGACAACTGCTCCGGCTCCAGTGGAACTGCCACCGGAACACCAGCGTGCGCGATCCGCTGCCTGGCTTCCTTCTTGCTCACGCAGAGCACACCACGCAGCAACTCCGCCAGGCTCGGATACCCCACCCGCTCCGCCACACCCCGCGCATCCGCCTCCGCGACCAACCCCAACACCCGTGCATACGCTTGCCGCAGAACCACCTCCGCGTCCTGCAACTCACCCAACAGCTCCGCATCACCCAACCGCCACAACCCTGCGGCAGGCCGAGTCTCCACGAATGCTGTCATACCAACAATTCTACTCCCGAAATCGTCCCAAAACCGTTGCACACCAATGGCTACCCATGTGGGTGACCACATCACAACCGAAGCCGGGCCAGTCGGCGGGACTCGCCCACCCCGAACCGGGACTCACGCTCCCCACAGCGCGACTCGCGCCCCGGTCAGCGGGACTCACCCACCGGAGCCCGGGACTCGCTTGCTGGAGAGGGGGACTCGCGCTCCTCAGAGCGGGACTCGCGCTCCGGTCAGCGGGACACGCCACCTCACACCCGCCAACACACCGCACCGCAACACCGAACACGCGGCACCGCAACGTCCGACACACCACCCCACAACCGCCAATACGCCGCCCCGGTACACCGAACACACCATCCCGCAACCGCCGACACACCACCCCGGAATGCCGAACACACCGCACCGCAACGTCTGACACGCCGCCCTGGAACACCGAACACGCAGCACCGAAACATCCGACACACCGCCCCGCAACGCCCGACACGCACCACCAACCCCCACGTGCCGCGCCCCGCCAACCCCACGCATACCCCCCCACCAACCCGGGGTTGGTTTTGTGGGGGTAGCGGCGGCCTTACGCTGGCTGGCGAAATCGGGGCTGCCTGCACGCCCCGACTACCCCGATTAGGGCCGCCGCGAGGGACCCGCACCAAACCAACCCCACACCCCCAACCCCGACACACCCCGTGTGCACCCCGCAAACGCCAACACACGGCAGAAGCCGGGACTCGCCCACCGGAAGGCGGGACTCACCCGTCCCAGAGCGGGACTCGCGTACCCCAGAGCGGGAATCACCCACCGGAACCCGGGACTCGCGCACCCCACACCGGGACTCGCGCCCCTCTGCCCGGGACTCACACCCCGCACGCCAGCACTCACTCTCCCCACCCCGGGACACGCCGCCCCGAAACGCCGAACACGCCGCCCGCAACGTCCGACACACCACCCCGAAACGCCGAACACGCGGCACCGGAACGTCGAACACGCGATACCCGAACACCGAACACGCGGCACCGCAACGCCGAACACGCACCACCGCAACGTCCGACACACCACCCCCCAACCGCCGACATCCACCCTCTACGGCCCCTCGGGATCCACGACATCCCGGTCTGCCCAGAGGGGTTCGACCGCGGCGCGCAGCTCCGCCGCGCCGACCCGGTTCACCAGGTCCACGGCCTTCAGGTTGTCGGTGAGCTGTTCGGTGCTCGTCGCGCCGAACAGGGTGGTCACGTTGGCGGGGTGCGTCAGCGTGAACGCCAGGCAGAGCTGCGCCGGGGTGGCGCCGAGTTCCCCGCTGATCCGGCGTACCTCGGCTGCGGAGTCGGTGATCCGCTGCCGGATGCCGCCGGGGTCGCGGCCCACCTCGCGTGAGCTCTTGCCCAGCAGCACGCCGCCCTCGAACACGTCCGAGGACTGCAGGCCCACACCGAGCTCGAAGACGCCCGCGAACGGCTCACCGTCCGGAATGGACCGTCGGGCGAGGCTGTACTTGAGTTGCGCGAGGCACGGCCCGGCAACGCCTTCCGCCGTGGCGTGGGTGTGCAGCTCGCGGATCGTTGAGGCAGACCAGTTGTTGACGCCCCAGCAGTCGATCAGCCCCTCGCGGTGCAACTCGGCCAGGTCGAGGACGAGCTGCCGCAGGTCGGTGTCGGAACGCCGCAGGTCGCCGAGGACGACCAGGTCGGCGTGCTCCACACCGGCCCGGAACAGGGCGTTGACCAACTGCGCGCGCAGCGGGTGCTCGGGGTAGCCCTCCAGCCAGAGCTTGGCCGAGAGCTGGTAGTCCGAGCGCTTCAGCCCGGCCGCGCGGACCATCGCCGAGAACAGGACGTCGGTGAACACCGGGGCGCTGCCCGGGAACCCGTACACGCCCACGTCGTACCAGGTGATCCCGGCGTCCACGGCGGTGCGCAGCATGGTCACCGCCTCGCGGAAGTCCATGCGGTCGTAGGTGTGCCACGAGCCGAGCGCGAAGGGAACGGTCATCGGTCGCTCCTAGGGGAGTCGGGGGTCGATCACTGCCTTGAGCTCGCCGTACCGGGACATGGACTCGACGCTGGCCGAGGCCCCGGACAGGCCGACCGGCTCGCTGAACAACTCCTGCCACGGCATGCGGTCGGCGAAGGTGCGGAAGAACTCCACGGAACGGTGGTAGTCGCCGATGTCCCCGTTGAGCGAGCCGACCACCGTCAGCTCCTTGCCCATCACCGAACCCAGCGGCACCGGGCTGGGCCTCGGCCCGGTTGAGCCGACCACCGCGACGGTCCCGCGCTGGGCGGCGTAGCCCACCGCCTCCTCGCCAACGCCCGGCCCGCCCGCGAAGTCGAACACGTGGTCCGCGCCGCGCCCCTCGGTCAGTTCCAGCACGCGGGCGAGCCGGTCGGCGGGCAGCAGGTCCACCGACACCGTCGCGCTGGCGCCGAACCGCTCGGCGATGGCCAGCCTCCTGCCCGGGCCGCCGACCGTGATCACGGTGCCCGCGCCGTTGATCCGCGCCACGGCGGTGGCGAACACGCCGAGCGCGCCCGCGCCCTGTATCACCACGCTGGCCCCGGGCCGGATGCCGCCTGACCGCGCGATCGCGCGTAGCACCGTCTTGCCCGCGCAGCCCGACATCGCCGCCCAGGTGTCACTGATCTCCTTGGGTAGCAGCAACTTCGCGGCACCCGGTGTGACGTAGCAGTAGCTGGAGAGCCCACCGGTGGCGTACGGGGGCTGGTCCGCGCGCTGGCGGAAGCCGTAACCGCGGTCCGCGCAGGCCACCGGCTCGCGCAACACCGTGCAGCCGTAGCAGTGTCCGCAGGTCGACTCCGACCAGCCGATCCGGTCGCCGGGGGAGAGGGGGCGGCCCAGGGCGTCCACGACCCCCGGCGCGGCGGCCACCACGACGCCGACCATCTCGTGGCCCAGCACCAGGGGCAGCATGCCGGGCAGGTTCATCTGCCCGGACCACAGGTGTACATCGGTGCCGCACAGGGTGGCGCAGGTGATGCGGACCAGTACCGCGCCGGGTTCCAGCTCGCGGGGCAGCGGCAGCTCGCGCAGGACCAGCGGACGTCCGTGCTCGGTCAGCACCGCGGCGGAGGTACTCGTGGGCAAGGGCATCGGGTCTTCTCCTTGCTGGCAAGCGGAATCCGTTTAGTCTACGCTCGTGGAAGAAAAAGTCCAGGCCGGGGAGGAACCCTTGTCCGCAGACCTCGTCGTGCTCGGCGGCACGGTGCACACCTTCGACCAGCGCGACCGCGTGGTCACCGGCCTGGCCGTGCGATCGGGCCGGGTGCTCGCGGTGGGCGAGGTGCGCAGGCACATCGGACCGGCGACGCGGGTGATCGACCTGGGTGGGCGCACCGTGCTGCCCGGCATCAACGACTCGCACCTGCACGCGGCGTGGATGGGCGCGCGCTGGCCGCACACCCTGTTGGAGGACAACGAGTTCGTCGAGCCCGAAGTGACCGATGTGGACAGTGCACAGGAGGCGATCCTGCGGGCTGGGGACGTGTGCGCCGCGCTGGGCATCACCAGCTACACCGAGCCCGGACTGGGGCCGGGGGAGACCGGCTGCTTCTCGCAGACCGTGCTGGAGCAGTACGCCTGGCTGGCCGCCCGCAGGCTGCTGCGGGCACGGGTGACCGTGCTGCGCCTGTTCGGCCGACTGGACGGTCCGAGCACCCTGCCCGACTTCGCGCGCGGGCTGCTCACCCCGCCGCCGCGCGCCGACCCGAGTTGGCTCGCCGTCAACGGGGTCAAGATCTTCGCCGACGGCATACCGCCGATGCGCACGGCGTGGACGCACCACTGCTACCCGGACGGCAGCAAGGGAGCGCTGCTCGTGCAGGGTGTCGACGAGGCCGACCGGGCCGCAAACCTGCGCATGATGGTGGAACTGGCGCACCTCGCCGGGGTGCAGGTGGGGGTGCACGCCACCGGTGAGCGCAGCGTCGAGGCGGTGCTGGAGGTGCTGGCCGACCGGCCCGGGGGCCGCCACTACATCGTGCACGGCGACCTCGTGACCCCCGATCAGCTCAGGCGCATGGCCGCCGCGGGGATCGGGCTCACCGCGCAGCCCGTCATCGCCGCCGCCATGACCGGGGCGGTGGCCGAGGCGCTGGGGCCCGAGGTGGCCGCGCGGGCCTGGCCGCTGGCGGAGGCGTTCGACTCCGGCCTGCCGCTGACCCTCAGCAGCGACGCACCCGTGGTGACCCCGGACTGGCGCGTGCACCTGGCCTCCGCCGCGGAGCGGTTGGGCAGCAAGGGCGTCGACCCGGACCTGGTGCGCAGGCTGCTGCGCTGCTGGACGACCGCCGCCGCCTACCAGGACGGGGCCGAGGACTGGAAGGGCAGCCTGGTCCCCGGCAAGGTGGCCGACTTCTGCGTGCTGGCCGCCGACCCGCTCACCCTGCCCGCCGCCGACCTGCCCTCGGTGGCCGTGCTGGCCACGTTCGTCGGCGGGCGGCAGGTCTTCGGCGCCGAGGTGGCGTGAAGGTGGCTTTCACTGCGTCCAGCGCAGTGAAAGCCACCTTCACGGCGCCCTCCCCGGTCACGTCAGCAACTGCCCGCCGTCCACCGCGAGGCTCACGCCGGTGATGTGCCGGGCGCCGGGTGAGGCGAGGAACAGCACGGCGGGCACCACGTCGTGCACCTCGGCGATGGAACCCAGCGGGATGCGCGACTCCCAGGCGGCCAGCGCGGCCGGGTCCTCGGCGAACCCGGCGGTCATCGGGGTGCGCACCGGGCCGGGCGCCACCGCGTTGACCCGGATCCGGTGTGGCGCCAGCTCGATCGCCGCGCTGCGGGTCAGCGCGTCCACCGCGGCCTTGGTCGCCTCGTAGTGGCCCAGCCCCGGGGTGGGCTGTCTGGCGCCGATCGAGGAGATGTTGACGATCGCCCCGCCGGTGCCGCGCCGGACCATGCGCGCGCCGATCGCCTGCGTCATCAGGAAAGTACCCCGCAGGTTCACGCTGACGCACCGGTCGAACACCTCGGTGTCCAGTTCGGTCAGTGGGCCGCCGCCCCCGGCCAGCCCCGCGCTGTTGACCAGCACGTCGACCTCGCCGAAGCGCGCCGCCGCCGCGTAGACCGAGCTGGGCAGCTCGATGTCCACGTGCACGTACTCGGCGCCGATCTCACGGGCGACCGGTTCGCCCGAGATGTCGGCGACCACCACTGTGTCCCCGGTGGCAAGGAAGGCCTCGGCCACCCCGCGCCCGATCCCGCTCGCCCCGCCGGTCACCACCACGGTTCTGCTTGTCATTCTACGAGCGTAGACTAAAACTCCGTTGTGCAGCCAGAGAAAGGACGCTTGTGGACGGTCAAAAGAAGCTGTGGCACTCGGTGTTCGGCCTCGGCTCGTGGAACACCTGGGACCGCATGGAGTTCGATGACGCCGTGGCACTGATCAGCGCCGCGGTGGACGCCGGGGTCACGCTGTTCGACGTGGCGCACTACGACTTCGGCCCGCACGCCGAGCAGTCCCGGACCGACGTCCTGTTCGGACAGGCCGTGCGCGCGGCCGGGCTGGCGCGCGAGCGCTACCAGCTCTGCGGCAAGCTCTGGTTGTGGGACTACCCGCGCACGGGGTTCGCGCGCCAGCTGGATGTGGCCCTGGACCGGGTCGGGGTGGACCGCGCGGACTCCGTCGTCGTCGGCGACTACCTGCACCGCGTGGACATCGCCCTTGTCGTGATCGACGTCAACGAGCAGATCCGCGCGGGCCGCTTCGACAGCTGGGGCGTGAACAACTGGGTCGCCGACGACCTGGACCTCGCGTTGGAGTTCGCCGAGCGCGAGGGCCTGTGCCCGCCGAGCTTCGCCCAGCTCAAGTACAGCGTGGTGCGGCGGTCCATGGCCGAAGGACCGTTCTACGGCAAGCACTTCGCCAGCGGGCGGCTCGCGTTGCAGGCCTCCGACGTGTTCGAGGGTGGGGTGCTGCTGGGCACCAGGACGCCCGCGCGCAAGATCGGTGCCGACCCGGGCGGCATCCGGGAACTGGTGCACCAGGCCGCCGACATGCTCGGTGCGGTCGCGGCCGACTTCGGGGCGAGCCGGGCCCAGTTGGCGATCGCCTTCTGCCTGTGCCACGAGGCGGTGGCCAACGTGTTGTTCGGGGTGAGCCGCATGGCCCAGCTGACCGACAACCTCGGGGCACTGCGGCTGTGGCGCGAGCACGGGGAGGAGATCCAGTCAGCGGTGCGGGAACTGTGGCTGGACAAGGAGGTCAGCGCGGACGGCACCTGGTGATCCGGCGTGGGGGCGGGACAGGTCTGCCGCCCCCACGCCGGTCACGGCGCGTCCAGGAACCCCGCGGCGGCAGCGCGGAAGGCCGCGCCGCGCAGGGCCGCGCCGTGGTCGCCGGGAACGAGGACCAGTTCGCTGCCCGGCACGAGTGCGGCGAGGGCCTCGATGCCCTGGCAGATCGGGTCCTCGGCGCCGCCCACGAACAGGGTCGGTACCGAGAGCTGCCCCGCCGCGGGGCTGAAGGGGTGTTGCCGCAGTCCCGCCACGCAGGCGGCCAGTGCCACCGGGTCACGGCCCGGCGCGGTGACCATGCGGGCGATGGCCGCGCTGAGCGGATCGGCGGGCAGCCGCCCGCCGGAGGCGAAGTCCAGCACGGCGGCCACGTCCACCGCACCGAACGGTTCGACCGGGCTGATGCCGCCCAGCACGAGTCGGCGCACCGGCAGCGCCCCCGGCAGCTCCCAGGCGAGGCGGGCGCCCAGCGAGTAGCCGATCACGTCCAGCTCGCCAGTACCGGAGACGGACTTCGCCAACGCCGCGACGAGCCCGCGCGGGCTCGTGTCGGCCGCGGCCGGGCTGGAGCCGTGGCCGGGCAGGTCGGGCACCAGCACGGTGCGCCCGGTGGCGGTCAGCGCCGCGGGCCAGCCGGTGGCGATCCAGTCCGTGTGCCCGTCCGAGGCGAAGCCGTGCACCAGCAGCACGGTGGGGCCGGTCGGGGTGCCCGTGGGTTCGAACCGCCGCACGACGAGGGAGGTGTTGGTGGGCAAGGGGGTTCTCCTCAGGTCGTCCGGGTGCGCAGGCGCTGCAACTCGTGCAGGGTCCTGGCACGGGGGTCCACCGCCTGGCGCAGCGCGCTGCCCACCAGGTTGAGCAGGAACACGCAGAGCATGATCGTCACACCGGGCACGACCACCAGCCAGGGCGCGGTCACCAGGTAGGACCGGCCCTCGGCGATCATGTTGCCCCAGGTCGGGGTCGGCGGGGCGATGCCCAGCCCCAGGAAGCTCATCGCCCCGTCCACGAGCATCGCCGCCGCGGCCAGCACCACGACCTGTACCAGGGCCAGCGGCAACACGTTGGGGAACACGTGCACCAGCAGGGTCTTCCAGCGGCCCATGCCCGAGACCCGCGCCGCGCCGATGTAGGCCCGGGAGGCCACGGCAAGCACCCGGCTGCGGATCACCCGCGCGGTGAACGGGGTGAAGATCACCGTCAGCGCGATCAGCTCGGTCCACAGGCTGGCGCCCAGTGAGATCGCCAGCGCCATGGCCAGGATGATCGCCGGGAAGGACATCCACGCGTCCATCACCCGCATCAGCACGGCGTCGGCGGCCCGGAAGAACCCGCTCACCAGGCCGATGACCAGGCCGGTTGCCGCGGCACACACCGTGATCAGTGCGGACAGGCCCAGCGAGGCCCGGCCACCGGACACCAGCCGGCTGGCCACGTCCCGGCCGTAGGAGTCAGTGCCCAGCAGGTGTGCGGCCGAGGGCGGCAGCAGCCGGTGCACCGGGTCGGTGGCGCTCACACTGGGCAGGAACACCGGCAGCACCAACACGATCAGCACGATCAGGCCGAGCGCGCCGGTGGCCAGCACGAGGGTCCGGTTGCGCCTCACGACACACGCACCTTCGGGTCGATCACCGCGTAGGACAGGTCCACCAGCAGGTTGACCAGGACGAACAACAGGGCCACGAACAGGGTCACGCCCTGGATCAGCGGGAAGTCCCTTGTGGACACAGCACCCATCAGCAGGTGCCCGAGCCCGGGGATGACGAAGATGGACTCGATGATCACGATCCCGCCGACCAGCATGGCGAAGTTGCTGCCCAGCTGGGTGATCAGCGGCATGAGCGCGTTGGGCAGCACGTGCCGCAGCATGACCCTGCTCTCGGACAGGCCCTTCGCCCGTGCCGTGCGCAGGTAGGCCAGCGGCAGTTCGCCGAGCATGCTCTCGCGCAGGGTCAGCACGAACAGCGCGGTCTGGCCGATCACCAGCACCACCAGCGGCAGCACCAGCGCGGGCAGTGCCTGGACGGGGTCGGTGAACAGGCTGTGGTAGCCGCTGGAGGGCAGCCAGCGCAGGGTCACCGAGAAGACCAGCACCAGCACCAGCGAGATCCAGAAGTCCGGGATCGCCATGCCCAGCGCGGAGAGGCGGTCCAGGGCCCGCGCCAGCGGGTTGCGCGGGGACACCGCGTACCAGGAGGTGACGGCCACCGAGAGCAGGAAGCTGATGACCGAGGACAGCACGGCCAGGGTCAGTGTGGGCGGGATGTGCTCCAGCACCACGCCCAGCACCGGCTGGTGGTAGGTGATCGAGCTGCCGAAGTCCCCGTGCAGCACGTGCCCGGCCCAGCTCAGGTACTGCTCCCACAGCGAACCGTCCAGGCCCATCGCCGAGCGCAGCGCGGCCACGTCGGCGGGGCGCGCGGTGGGGCCGAGGATCGCCAGCGCGGGGTCGCCGGGGATCAGCCGGATCACGAAGAACATCATCGTGCCGACCACGACCAGGATGACCAGCAGGTCGCGCAGCCTGCGCAGCAGCAGCCGGGTCATGGCGCCAGCCAGGAGTTCCAGAAGATCCGGTAGAAGTTGTCGTAGCCCTTCAGCCGAGGGGAGTACGCGGCGTAGAGCCGCGACTGGCTCAGCGTGATCACCGACAGCTGGCGCCAGGTCAGGTCCTGCAACTTGTCCACTGTGGACTTGGCCTGGTCGGCGTTCGTCGAGGCGTTGAACTGGGCCAGCAGCGCGTCCAGCTCCGCGGAGGAGGACCCGTTGAGCGTGCCCAGGGTCAGCGCGGGCATCTGCGCGGGCGAGGTCAGCGCGGAGTCGAAGAACAGCGTGGTCAGGTCCCAGCCCGCGGGGTCCTTGGTCAGCGTGCCCAGCATGGTCGCGAAGTCGTAGGTGTCGATCTTCGTCTGGATGCCGATCTTGGACAGCTCGTCCTGGAGCAGCACCGCCCACTTGCCGAACTCGGGGTAGGAGTTGGTGGTCACGATGTGCACCGTGCTGCCCGCGGGCACCCCGGCCTCGGCGAGCAGCTGCTTGGCCCTGGCCGGGTCGTGCTGGCGGTACACGTCCTCACCGGCGGTGGAGTAGAAGGACTTGTTGTCCGGTGAGGCGAAGGCGCCGGTCTCGATGGTCAGGTCCTTGCTGCCACCGGTGGCCGCGTTGATCGCGGGCTTGTCCAGCAGCAGGTTCAGCGCCTGCCGCGCCCTGGGGTCGGCGAACCGCGAGCCCTTGGTGAAGTTCGGGATGATGACGTTCTCGTTGCCACCGGGCAGGTTGTGCACCACCACCGCGGGGTTGGCCTTCAACGACTCGTACTGGTCGTTGGTGGGCATCGCGTGGTCCCACTGCCCGGTCTGTAGGCCGTTGACCAGCGCGTCCTGGTCGGCGACCACCTTGTAGGTCACCGTGTCCAGGTAGGCGTGCTTGGCACCGGCCTGCCCGCCCCAGTCCTGTTCGGACCGTGACTTGTAGCCGTCGTAGCGCTGCAACACCAGCTGCTGGCCGATGTCCCAGCTCTTGAGCTTGTACGGCCCGGTGCCGATCGCCTTGTCCTGGCCGAACCCGGTCGCGGGCAGGCCGGCCAGGTTCTTCGCCTCGTAGATCTCGGTGCCGGGGCTGGCCAGCTCGTCGATGATCGGGTAGCGCGGGCGCTTGAGCCGCAGCTGCACGGTGTGCGGGTCACCGGCGGTGATGCTGTCGATGTCGGGGGAGACGAGCTGGCCGGTGCGGTGTGCCTTGCGCCAGCGGTCCAGGCTGGCCACCACGTCGGCGGCCGTCAGCGGGTTGCCGTCCTGGAAGGTCACGTCCTTGCGCAGCGTGAAGGTGTAGACCAGCCGGTCCTGGCTCGTGGTGTAGTTGTCCACGAGCATGGGCCGCGCGGTGAAGTCGCGGTCCACCTCGAACAGCTTCTCGTACATCATGTTGCCGATCTGCGCGGTCACCTGGCCGGGGTTGGCCACCATGTCCAGGGACTGCGGATCGGTGGGTACCGCGACGGTCAGGTTGCCGCCGCGAACCGGCGGTCCGTCGGTACCGGAGTTCTGCGTGGCGCCACCGGCACAGCCGGCCAGCAACAGGGCGATCGGGATCAGCAGCGGGAGTCGTCTCATCGGTTCAGCAGTCCTGGTTCCGGCAGTCGGGGCAGTTCGGGGTTGGCCGCGAGCAGCCTGCGGGTGTACTCGTGCCGAGGGGCGAGCCGGATCTGCTCGGGCTCGCCCACCTCGACCAGCTCACCCCGGTACATCACGCCGACCCGGTCGGCCACCGAGAGCACCAGGCTGAGGTTGTGCGTGATGAACAGCAGGCTCAGGGTCCTGGTGCGGCGCAGGTGCAGCAGCAGGTTCATCACCTGGCCCTGCACCGAGACGTCCAGCGCGGAGGTGGGCTCGTCGGCCACGATCAGCGAGGGCTCGGCCGCGATCGCGCGGGCGATGGACACCCGCTGGCGCTGGCCGCCCGACAGCTGGGCGGGCAGCTTGCCCGCGGTGTCGGCGGGCAGGCCGACCTCCGCGATCAGCTCGGTCACGCGACTGTCCAGTTCGGACCCGCGCAGGCCGATCAGCTCGCGCAGCGGCTCGGCGATGATGCGCGCCGCGGTGTGCCTGGGGTCCAGCGAGCTCTGCGGGTCCTGGAAGATCAGCTGCGTGGCCCTGCGGAACTCCCGCTCCGAACCGAGCAGGCCCTTCGGGGTGCAGCGGTGCGCGCCGAAGCTGATGGTGCCCGAGGTGGGCGTCTCCAGCGCGCTGATCATCCGGCCCAGGGTGGTCTTGCCGGAGCCGGACTCGCCGACCAGGCCGAAGAACTCGCCGGGCGCGATCTCCAGCGAGACCTCGTCTACGGCGCGCAGTGACCGTCCACTCCGGCCGTACACTTTGGACACCCCGTCGACGACCAGCGGCGCGCCGTCGACGGGGTGCTCGTGGGGCGGCAGGACGAGGGTCTCGGTGGCCACCTCGCCCTTGTCCAGCAACGCCTCGGAGATGGTCGGGAAGCCCTCGCGCCTGCTCACGCCCAGTTGCGGGACGCAGGCCAGCAGCGCGCGGGTGTAGGGGTGGCTGGGTGCGGTCAGCACCTCGTCCCTGTCGCCGATCTCCACCAGCTTTCCCCGGTAGAGCACGGCGATCCGGTCGGCCACCTGCGCGGCCACACCCATGTCGTGGGTGATGAACACGCAGGCCGTGCCGTGGTCGCGGCGAACCCGGTCGAACAGGGCGAGGATCTCCGCCTGTGTGGTCACGTCCAGCGCGGTGGTCGGTTCGTCGGCGATGAGCAGGTCCGGGTCGGACATCAGCGCGAGCGCGATCATCACCCGCTGCTGCATGCCGCCGGACATCTGGTGCGGGTACAGGTTCAGCACTCGCTCGGTGTCGGTCAGGCCGACCTCGGTCAGCAGCGCGCGGGCCTTCGCCTCGGCCTGCTCGCGCAGGTGCCTTGGATAGCACTCGACGAGCTGCCTGCGCACACGCTGGGCGGGGTTGAGCGAGTCCAGTGCCTCCTGGAAGATCATGCCCAGCCGCCTGCCGCGGTAGCCGCGCATCCGGTCGGGGCTCAGCCCGGTCAGGTCCTCGCCGTCGAAGCGGATCTGGCCGCTGGTGCGCACGGGGGCGACGAACTCCAGCAGGCGGATGATCGACAGCGCGGTCACCGTCTTGCCGCTGCCGGACTCGCCGACCACGCAGAGCGTGCGACCCGCGGCCAGGTCGAGGGAGAGCTCGTGCACCAACTCGCGGTCGCCGTGCTCGGTGACCAGACCGACGCTGAGCCGGTCCAGCTCCAGCAGCGCCATGGGATCCCCTTTCGTCCACAGGGGTAGTTCTACGCATGTTGACACCAGCCCGGGGCCATGTCAATGGTTCTTTCTACGCCCGTAGGAACTTGTTTTTGCTTGCCATCACAGGAAAATCTCAACCTGGTGTTTATTGTCAACGTGTGTAGACTTTCGCGGATCCCAGTGAAGGAGGCGACCGTGAGCGGTCCCGATCCCAGTCGCATCGTCCAGATCGCCGTGGGCTACATGGCGGCCAAGCAGTTGTTCGCAGCCAGCGGAGCCGGGCTGTTCGCCGCGCTGGCGGACAAACCGCTCGCGGTGCCGGAGTTGGCCGAATCGACCGGTCTTCCGGTCAGCACAACGCGCATACTCGGTGACAGCATGTCATCGCTCGGACTTCTGTCCCGAGTGGACGGACGATACGCGCTGTCCCCGGACGCCGCCGCGCATCTCGCGGGGGAGGCCTCCGGTGTGGATCTCCGGCCGTTCCTGGCCTTCCTGGACCAGATCAGCTATCCGCACTGGCAGCAGTTCGAGCGGACCGTGCGCACCGGCGGACCCGGTGAGCTGGACCTGGAGGGGCAGCGCTGGAGCACCTTCCTGTCCGGGGTGATGACCTACAACGCCCTGCACGCCGAGGTGCTGGCCGCGCAGTTCGACTTCGGCCCGTACCGCGAGGTGCTGGACCTCGGCGGGCTGTCCAGCGCCTTCGCGGTGCGGGCCATGCGCGCCAACGACTCCCTGCGCACCACCTTCGTGATCGACCCCAACTCGGTCGAACCGGTCAGGCAGGCCGTCGCCGAGGCGGGACTGGCCGATCGCAGCGTGGTGCTCGGCGAGGCCACCCCGACCGCCCGTCCGCTGGGCTCCTTCGACCTGGTGCTGGTCAACCATGTCGTGCACCGGTTCACCGCCGAGCAGAACAGCGCGATCCTGGCCAACGCGCGAGCCGCCGCCGCACCCGGTGCGCGGTTGCTGCTGCTGGACTTCTTCCTCGACGAGGACGAGCAGCCGCGCGCCCTGGACGCGCTGCACGCGGGGGAGTACCTCGTCATCGACGGCACGGTGGTCTACCCCGAGCGCGAGGTGCGCTCCTGGCTCGACGAAACCGGTTGGCGCACAGTCGATCGGCTCACCCTGCCCGGGTGCCCTCGGGTGCTGATCGCCGAGGCGGTGTGACATGGCTCTGGATCCCGCAGTCGTGGAGCTGCTCGCCCGTACCGCCGCGCTGGCGCCGACCGGTCCGCTGTCGGCCGCCGAGATGCGCGCGGCCTTCGCCGCCGAGTGGCAGCGTCCCCGCGAGCTGGAGCCGGTTGGGTCCGTGACCGACCACGAGGTGCGCGGGCCCGGCGGGCCGATCCGCACCCGCGTGTACCTGCCGGAGACCGATCAGCCCGTACCGGCCTTCCTGTGGATCCACGGCGGGGGCTGGACCCTGGGCGCCGTGGAGGAGAACGAGGTCGCCTCCCGGGCGGTGTGCAACGCGGCGCGGGTGGCCGTGGTCGCGATGGACTACCGGCTCGCCCCGGAGCACCCGTACCCGGCGGCGCCCGAGGACTGCTACGCCGTGCTGGAGTGGTTGGCCGCGGGCGGGGCCGGTCCGCTGGTGGACCCGAGCAGGCCGGTGGTCGGCGGGGAGAGCGCGGGCGGCAACCTGTCCACTGTGGTCGCACTGATGAGCAGGGACCGCGGTGGGCCGGAACTGGCGGGTCAGGTGCTGATCTGCCCGGTGTTCGGCCACCCCGACGACGGCTACGAGTCGTACCGGAGCTGCGCCGAGGGATACGGCATGAGCGCGGGCGCGATGCGGTTCTTCTTCGACCAGTACGTCGGCGACCCGGCGCAGCTGGACGAACCGTACCTGTTGCCGTTGCGCGCCAAGGACCTGAGCGGACTGCCCCGCGCGCTGGTGCTGACCGCGGAGTACGACGTGCTGCGCGACGAGGGGGAGGAGTTCGCCAGGCGGCTGGTCGCGGCCGGGACGCGGGTGGAGCTGAGCCGGTACAAGGGGCAGATCCACGGGTTCTACGGGCTCTACACCGACCTGCCAGCCTCGCCGCGGTCACACGCCCACGTGGCCGAGTTCCTGCGCACCGTCAGGGGCGGGTGATCCGGTCCAGGAAGGACTCGATGTGCTGGTGTCGCAGCGCCACCGTGGAGAACTCGGCACCGACCAGGCTCATCACGTTGGCGCCAGCGGTGAGCAGCACGATCTCGTCCACCAGTTGCTCGTCCGGCAGGGCCGTGCGGATGTCCCCGTCCTCACGGCCCTCCGCGATGAACCGGTGCAGGACGCCGCGCCAGAACCGCAGGTGCTCCAGGTACTTCTCGTGCAGCTTGGCGTCGGACAGGGCAAGCTGCCAGAACGCCAGCAGGACCCGGCCCGCGGTGATGCGGGGCGGGTCCAGCGGCATGACCGCGGTGTAGATCTCGCGCAGCGCGGCCAGTCCGCGCAGCCCCGCCAGGTTCACGTACTCGGCCATCATGCCCAGCGCACGCTCGTAGGTGGCCTCGATGATTTCTTCCTTGCTGGCGAAGTAGTGCTTGAGCGCCCCGTTGGCGAAGCCCGCCGCCGCGGCGATCTCGCGCATGGTGGCCGCCTCGACGCCGCCCTCGGTGATCAGGCGCCACGTGACGTCGATGATGTGGCCGCGCCGCTGCTCGTGGTCGATGATCTTGGGCATCGGTCGCCTCCCGCGCTGGTGTGTCTACCAGTGTAGGAGAACGGAATCAGTTCAGAGCGAACACGCGCCGCCCGGCGAACCAGGTCTGCGTCACAGTGGTCCGCGCCAGTTCCTGGGGAGTGCACCGGAACGGGTCGCGGTCCAGCACGGCGAAGTCCGCCGACTTGCCCGGGGCCAGCGAGCCGGTCACCTGGTCCAGTCCCATCGCCCGGGCCCCGTTCAGGGTGAACACCGCGATGGCCTCGGCCAGGGTGATCGCCTGCTCCGGCCACAGCGCTCCCGGCCACACCCCGCTGGGATCGCGCCTGCTGACCAGCCCCGCGATGCCCTCCCAGGCGTTGGGCGACTCGCTGACCGGCCAGTCCGAGCCGCCCGCCACCAGGGCCCCGCTGTCGATCAACGTTCGGTTCGGCTGCATGTGTGAGGCAAGCTCAGCGGGCAGCACCCCGGCTATCGCCGCCGGGATCACGCCGGGCACCCACAGGTACGGGGAGATGTCCGCGGCCACGTCCAGTTCGGCGAACCGGGGGATGTCCTCGGGGTGCACGAACTGCCCGTGCGCGATCTGGAAGCGGGCGGCCGTGTGCCCCTCGGCGCGGACTTGACCGATCGCGTCAAGGGCCGCGCGCACCGAGGCGTCCCCGGTGCAGTGGATCTTCGCGGACAGCCCGGAGCGCAGCCAGCCCGCGAGTTCGGCCACGCTCATGGTGGTGGCGCCCCGGAAGCACGGGCCGTGCGCCTCGTCGGGCAGGTAGGGCTCGAGGAAGGCCGCCGTGCGGGTCGGTGGCACCCCGTCCAGGAACACCTTGACGAAGTCCGGCCGGTGGTGCGTGCTGCGGTAGCGCTCGCCCAGTTCCAGCAGCTCGCGGCCGACTGGATCGAATCCGAACACCGGGTCGTTGACCAACATGCAGGACACCACCCAGGCGTCCAGCCCGCCCGCCTCGTCCAGCTCGTGCAGCGCGCGCAGGATGTCCACCGACACCCCGGCGTCCTGGAACGCGGTGACCCCGTGGGCGTGCAAGGTGCTGATCGCGTGCCGGGAGGACTCCAGGTGCTGCCGTGGGGTGAGCGGCGGCGGCTTGGGCAGTGCCCCGGCAGCCTCCAGCAGCACCCCGGTCGGCGCCCCGGTGACCGGATCGCGCAAGATCACCCCGCCATCCGGGTCCGGCGTGTCAGTGGTGATGCCCGCCAGCTCCAGCGCCCGCGTGCTGGCCCACCGGTTGTGCCTGCTGTCGTCGGTGAGCAGCACCGGACGGCCGCCCGCCGCCGCGTCCAGCGCGTGCCGGGCCGCCACCGTGCACAGCTCGTCCACCAGGGTGGAGGCCCACGCGCCGCCCACCACCCACTCGTCCGGGCCCAGCTCCGCCGACCAGGCGCGGACCGCCGCCAGGATCTGCCGCAGCCCGAACTCGGCGCCGAAGCTCAGCTCGAACAGGGCCGCCCGCCCCGCCATGGCGTGGTGGTTGTGCACGTCGACCAGGCCCGGCACGACGAACGCCCCGCCCAGGTCGACCACCTCGGTGTCCGGCCCGCGCTCGGGCTCGACCAGCACCCCGCCGGTCACGGCCAGCTCGGTGCGCCAGGGCGTGGCCTCGTCCACGGTGTAGACCCTGGCGTTGGTGAGGATCAGCTCCGCTGGCACGGCTCACGCCCCGGCCGGGTACACGGTGGTGCTCAGCAGCTGCCCGTACGCGCCGAAGGTGAAGTGCGTCGGTACTTGACCGGACTCGTCAAGTCCGAACAGCGCCCCGTGTGAGCGCATCCGCCCCGCGTCGCGGTGATCGGCCACGGTGACCGCCGCGCAGGGGATCACCTTCTCCCGCCAGGCGAACACGTAGATGCCCGGCCGCAACTCGTAGGTGGTCTGCTCGTCGGTGTCGGCCAGCCCCCGCTCCGGCCCGGCCAGGCAGTGCCAGGTGTACCAGTGCTCGGTCAGGTAGACGTGCTCATAGGCGTGCGCCTGGCTGTACACCCAGCGAACCCGCCTGCCCAGCAGGGCCGTGCTCGGCGCGGGCGCCGAGCCCCGTGTCACGATGCCTTCGATCAATGCGGGCCGGAACCGTTGGGACACACGGGGTGTGCCCGCGCCGATCGTGCTCTCCACGAGCAGCGCGCGACCGGTGTGCAGGTCCAGGAACAGCGAGCTCGCCTGCGTGCCCTGGTGGGCCTGCACGTAGTACAGGTCCTCGTCCACCAGCCAGGTGTCGGCCGGTTCACGCCACTGCACGGTGCCGCCGTCCGCACAGTGCAGCACGAACGCGCGCCCGTGCAGGTCGTCCACAGTGGGCGCCCGGTTGGCGTCGAAACCGGGGGCGAGCCCGTCCAGGGGCAGCCAGGTCGAGGTGTCCGACAGGTCCGTCATGCCGCCAGTCTCGGCAGCGCGCCCCGTCCGGCGGTACCCGTCGTGCGGGCCTGGTCAACAAGGATGCGCTGGCAGCCAACCGGTTCCGCCGCGCCGCCCGCAGGATGGCGGCATGTGGCTCGGGCTGGCGGGAAGATCAGTGCTCGTGACCGGTGCGGCCTCGGGCATCGGGTTGGCCTGCGCGCAGGCCCTGCTCGCCGAGGGCGCGCGGGTCGGCACGATAGACCTCGCCGATCCCGCGACCGTGCAAGCCGATGTCACCGACGAGCAGCAGCTCGCGAGCGCGGTGGACACGATCGCCCAGCGGCTCGGCGGCATCGACGTTGTCGTGGGCTGCGCGGGCATCTCCGGCCCGGTCGGCACCCCGCTGGAGCAGACCGGGCTCGCCGAGTTCACCCAGGTGCTCGCGGTGAACGTCACCGGGCAGTTCCTGCTGGTCAAGCACGCCCTGCCCTGGCTGCGCCGCGCAGTGGACCCGGCCGTGGTGCTGCTCGCCAGCGACTCGGCCTTCGTGTCGGCGCCCGGCATGGCCCCGTACTGCGCGTCCAAGGGCGCCGTGGTCGCGCTGACCCGTGCCCTGGCCGTCGAACTGGACGGTGTGCGGGTCAACTGCGTGTGCCCGTCGATCGTGGACACGCCAATGGCGCGCGCCGACCTGGGCGACACCGCGCTGGACACCGCCGAGTTCCCGGTGCAGGCGGCCCAGGACGTGGCCGCGCACGTGCTGTACCTGGCCTCCGCGCGGTCCCGCACCGTCAACGGCCAAGCCGTGCTGGCCGACTTCGGCTGGTCCGCGCGGTCGAACTTCCCGGCGTGAGAGAGGACTGAGGGTGAGCAAGAACAGGGTGGTGGCGATCACCGGTGGCGGCACGGGCATCGGCGCGGCGGTGGCGCAGCGCTACGCCGCCGAGGGCGCGCAGGTCGTGGTGCTCGGTCGGCGCCGTGAGCCGCTGGCGGAGGTGGCCGCGAGGACCGGGGCACACGTGATCACCTGTGACGCCTCCGCCAGCGACCAGGTGCGGGCCGCGATCGACGAGGTGCTCGACCGGTACGGGCGGCTGGACGTGGCGGTGGCCAACGCGGGCGGGCACGGGCTGTCCTCGGTCACCGGCACGGAGGACGAGGCCTGGCGGCTCGCCATGCAGTCCAATTTGGACAGTGCTTTCGTGTTCTGCCGCGCCGCACTGCCCGAACTGGTGCTGACCGGCGGCCAGGTGGTGGTCGTGTCCTCGCTGGCGGGCCTGTTCGCCGGGCCGAACGTCGCGGGCTACACCGTGGCCAAGCACGCGCTGATCGGGCTGACCCGCAGCATCGCGCGGGACTACGGGCCGCAGGGCGTGCGCGCCAACGCCGTGTGCCCCGGCTGGGTGCGCACCCCGATGGCCGACGGGGAGATGGCCCAGTTCGCCGAGGCCGCGGGCTTCACCGGCGGCCACGAGGAGGGCTATCGGCGGGTCACGGCCGAGGTGCCGCTGCGCCGCGCCGCCGAGCCCGAGGAGATCGCCAACATCGTGTGGTTCCTGGGCTCGGACCAGTCCTCGTACATCACCGGCGCGGTGCTCGTGGCCGACGGCGGCGCCCACGCCGTGGACCTGCCCACCCTCGCCTTCGAACGCGCCGGCATGTAACCGCGAGTCCCGCTCAGCCGACGCCGAATCCCGCCCAGCGGGCGTCGGCGCCCCACCGCTGAGCGGGACTCGCGCGACTGTGGGCGGGACTCGCGTGCTGGAGAACGGGACTCGCGTGCGCCTCAGCGGGACTCGCCGAGGTAGGCGGTGTGCAGGGTGGCGGGGGAGGCGAGCAGGTCGGGGGCGGGGCCCTGGTGCGTCACACGGCCGGAGGACACGACCACGGCGTCCTGCGCGATGTCCAGTGCGAGGTGGGTGAACTGCTCCACGAGCAGGATCGCCGCGCCCTCGGCCGCGAACCGGCTGACCACCGGCAGCAGGCGGGTGAACACCACGGGGGCCAGTCCGAGCGACATCTCGTCGATCAGCAGGAACGCCGGGTTCGCGGCGAAGGCCCGTGCCAGCACCACCATCTGCTGCTCGCCCCCGCTGAGCAGCGCCGCGGGCGAGTCGGCGCGCTTGGCCAGCTCGGGGAACAGCGCCAGCACCTGGTCCACCTGTTCGCCGGTGCGGGCGGTCAGCCGCAGGTTCTCCAGCACCGTGAGCCCGCCGAACACCGCGCGGCCCTGCTCGATGTGGGCCAATCCGCGCCGGAACCGCCCCACCCTGGACTGCCGCGTGAGGTCGTGCGGTCCGATGTGGACAGATCCGGACGCGATCGGCAGCACCCCGGAGATCGCCTCCAGCAGGCTGGTCTTGCCCGCCCCGTTCGGCCCCACCAGCGCGGTGATCCGGCCCGGCACCAGTTCGAGGCTCACGTCCCGGATGACCGGGCCCGCACCCCGTGCCACCGTCACCCCGTTGACCCGCAAGGTGTTCACGCCAGCTCCGTTTCACCCATGTACGCCTTGAGCACCGCGGGATCGGCCAGCACCTGGGCCTGCGGCCCGCTGGCCAGCACCCGGCCGAAGTCCAGCACGGTGATCGTGTCGCAGACGGCCCGCACCAGGTCCAGGTCGTGCTCCACCAGCAGCACGGACACGCCGAACCGGGCGGGCACCTGGCGCAGCCGCCTGCCGAAGGCGAGGTGCTCCTCGTGCGGCAGGCCCGCCGCGGGCTCGTCCAGCAGCAGCACCCTGGGTCGTGCCAGCAGGTGACCGACCACCTCCACGAGCCGCCGTGCGCCCACGTCCACGCGGGCCAGCGGCGTGTCAGCGGGCGGGCAGCCGAAGAACGCCAACGCCTCGGCGATCTCCTCGCCCCGCAGGCGGCGTCGCGCCACGAACCGCACGTAGGCGGCCACGGTCAGGCCGGGCGGCACGCGGTCCTGCTGGAAGGTGCGGCGCAGGCCCAGCCGTGCCCGCCGGGTCGGGGACAGACCCGCCAGCGAGCGGCCGTCCAGGGCCACCGAGCCCTCGGCGCGCGGCAGGAACCCGCTCAGCACGTCGATCAGCGTGGACTTGCCCGCCCCGTTCGGGCCGATCACCCCGAGCACCCCGTGTTCCGGCAGGTCCAGGTCCACATCGGACAGTGCGGTGACGTGTCCGAAGTGGACGCTGAGCCCGCGCACGGTGAGCACTGGCCCGCCGATCGGAACCGGTTCCGGGGCCGGCGGCACCTCGGTCGCCACGGGGGCGATCCCGTTCCCGGTGCGCCTGCGCAGCAGCAGACCCAGGTTGGTGCCGCTGGCCAGGGCCTGCACGCCGAACAGGCCGAAGACCACGAAGCCCCAGTCCTGCGGCACCCCCCAGCGCTTGAGCAGTTCCGGCACGGCCACCCACAGCACGGCGCCGAACACCGCCATGTCGATCAGGTGCGCCCCGGACATGACCGCCAGCACGTACAGGGCCAGCGACTGGATCGTGGTGAAGCTGGCCGGGAACGCGAGGCCGACCTGCCCGGTGACCAGCCCACCGCTGATGCCGCCCAGCGCCGCGCTGACCGCGAAGGCCGTGAGCTTGGACGTGCGCACGCTCGCCCCGGCCGCCGCCGTGGCGCGCTCGGAGAAGGCCACCGACTTCCACGCGCTGCCCCAACGACTCCGGTGCAGCAGGTGCACGGCCAGGCAGCACAGCACGAGCACGATCACGCAGAGCAGGAAGTAGCCGCGGTCCGAGGTGAACGGCCCAGGTCGTTGCACGGCAACGCCTTCCGTGGCGCCGGGGAACTGGATCTGCACCAGCGTGACGTCGGCCGCGGCGGCCAGCCCCAGCGTGACGACGGCCAGGTTGACGCCCCGCAGGCGCAGCGCGGGCAGGCCCACGACCAGACCGACCACGCCAGCGGCCAGGCCGCCGAGCAGCAGCCACACGAGGAAGCCACCGGGCGCGTCAACCAGGTTGAGCGCGGAGACCACCCATGCGCCAACCGCGCCGAAAGTCAACTGGCACAGGGAGATCATGCCCGCACTGCCGGTGACCACACCGAGCCCGAGGATCGCGACGCAGGCCACCACCGCGCTCATGCCGAGGTACACGAAGTACCCGGACAGGCCGACGCTCAGCCCCCAGCCCAGGACCAGCGCCAACACGGCGAGCAGCAGCGGCAGCGCGAACCTGCGGTCAACGCGCGGCATCCCACACCTCCTTGCGCTGCGACCACAGCAGCAGGGCGACGATGAACAGCAGCGGCAGGAAGTAGCGCACCAGCGACAGGTGGTCGGACTGCGCCACCGCGCCCTCGACCACGCCCAGCACCAGCCCGCCGCCCACGGCCAGGTCCAGGCGGCGGAACCCGCCGAGCAGGGCGGCGGCCGAGGCCGGTACCACCAGCATCGCCAGCGAGGTCGGGTCGTTGGACTGCGAGGGCGCCACGACCGAGATCGCCAGCGTGGCCACCAGCCCCGTGCCCGCCCACACCGCGATGCTCAACGGTTTCGCCGGTATGCCAAGCAGTTCCGCCGTCGTGGGCCGCTCCGACAGCGCGCGCAGCCGCACGCCCACCGCCGTGCGGCCCAGCAGCAGGCGGCAGGCCAGCGCGACCAGTACCGCCAGCCCGACCGTCGCCACGGTGACCTGGCTGACCACCACGCCGCCCACCTGGAACGCGGGACCGGCCAGCACAGGCCGGAACGGCTGCGGCTTGTTGCCGAACAGGATGAAGGACAAGGAGATCAGCAGCAGCAACACCGCAGCGGTCACCGCGGAGCGGGTACCGGTGTCGGTCTCGGCCAGCCAGGTGCACACGATCCAGCCCAGCCCCGCGCTCAGCCCGGCGCCGAGCAGGATGCCGCCCAGCGTGGCGGCCAACTCCGGAAGTCCGGTGTGGACGACCAGCCACACGGCCAGGTAGCTGCCGACCATGCCGGTCGCGGCCTGCGCGAAGTTGACCACGCGGACCAGCCGGGACATCAGCGTCAGGCACACCGCCAGCACCGCGTACAGGCCACCGGCCGCCAGCCCGGCGAGCGCTCCTTGCAGCATCGCGGACTCCCTAGTTCTTCGGGATGCGCAGCCAGTCCGAGGCGGCGGGTTCCCACTTGTTGGTGCCGGAGGCGAGCTTGACCGGCCAGCCCGCGGTGTTGTCGTGGTGGGCCTTGCCGGTGCCGAACGCGTACGGCGTGCCGACCATCGGGTCGCTGATGGGCTTCATGCCGCGCAGCGCCGCCGTGACCGACTCGCGGGTGATCTCGCCCTTGATCCCCCTGAGCACGTCCAGGAAGTAGGTGGCGGCCAGATAACCGCCCTGGCTGAACGAGGTGAGCGGGATGTGCTTGCTGGTCATCAGGTCCCGCCACGCCTTGGTCTGCTGGCTGACCGAGTCGGTGAACGGGTAGAACTCGGCCGGCACGTACACCCCGGCGCCCGCCTCGCTGACGGCCTTCGCGTAGTTCTCGCTGTAGACGCTGGTCAGCAGCAGCCAGGTGAGGTCGGTCCAGCCCTGGGCCTGCGCGGCCTTGAGCTGTCCGACGGAGTCCGGCTCCACCGGGTTCACCGTGATCGCCTTGCAGCCCGCCGCGCGCGCCTTGACGATGTAGGAGGTGTAGTCCGAGCCGCCGTAGGGCACGGTGGCGTCCACGTACCTCAGCTTCTTGCCGGTGATCCTCGACCACTCGTCGATGGCGGCCTGGTAGGCGGGCAGCGTGTTGCCCGCGATCTCCAGCAGGGCGCAGATGTCCTGAAGGTGCAGCACTTCCGAGCCGTACAGCAGGGTCAGCGTCATGTCGTGGAACGGGCCCACGTTCACCGGGGCGATGTTGGGGCTGGCGAAGCAGGCCGGGTCCACCCCGATGCCCTGCACGGACAACACCTGCTGCTGCTCGTAGTACTTGGCGTTGATCTCGCACTCGATCAGGCTGGAGGAGCCGACCAGCGCCACGGCGTTGTCCCCGCCGACGATCTCGCGGGCCGCCGCCGCGGCGGCGGCCGGATCACCCTTGTCGTCGACCACCTTGTACTCGATCTTGCGGCCGTTCACCCCGCCCTGGGCGTTGGCCGCGTCGAACACCGCCCTGGCCGCCTGGGAGGCCTCGGGGAAGGTGGCCGCCCCGCTGAGCGCGTTGACCGAGCCGACCACGATCGGGTCCCCGGAACCGCTCGCGGCGCATCCGCTCGCGAGCAGGGCCACCGCCGCCAGCGCGGCCACGCCCGCTCTCACGCGGGCTCCCCGAGCGCGGCGAGCACGGGCGCGGAGTCCACGATCTGCTCGAAGGTGTCTACCCGCCCGTCCACCAGCTTCCACACGTGCGCCACGCGGGCGGTGAAACTGCGCCCCGACACGCGGTGCGTGCCGCTGTAGCTGCCCAGCCCGATCACGGTGGATCCGGCGTCGACCAGTTCGGACAGCGTGAAGCGGTACTGCGCCCAGTCCCGGCCGATCGCCTCGAACACGTTGACCCGCACCGCCTCCGGGCCGGTGTAGGTTCCCGCGTAGGGAAAACCGGCCGCCTCGGTCCACCGGCTCGACTCGGTCAGCGGGGCGAGCATGCCCGCCAGGTCCCCGCGGTCGCTGGCCGCGTAGTGCGCCGCGATGACGTCCACATCGGACACTGCTTCCTCCTCAGACTGGTTGGGTGTCGGGGTAGCTGACCGCGCCCAGCGGCTGGATGTGCCCGCCCGCGCGGGAGTGCTCGGAGCGGCCGTCCCCGGTCAGTCCGAGGAACACCCCGGTGGTGCGCTTGGCCCTGCCCAGGTCGTGCAGCCAGACGCTGGCCACCGCGATGCGGAACTCCCTGAAGCAGAACAGGTACAGGTCATCGGCGAACTTCCACACCGTGGACAGGTCCATGTCCCCGTGACCGCGCTGCACACCCTCCAGGCACTGCCAGGCGTAGCGCTGGGAGGAGACGTACACGTGTTCGTACAGGTGCTGCGGGCTGTACCGGTAGAGGTTGCGGGTGCCGATCAGGTCGCGGGACGGACCGGGCACCTCGCCGGTGGCCCGACCCGTCGTCCCGGCCCAGAACTGTTGCGCCACCTGGGGGGTACCCGCGGGCTGGATCACCGAGCGGACCGCCAGCGCGCGGTGCGTGGCCGTGGAGTGCACCACGGTGAGCGACTCGCCCTGCACGCTGGTCAGCGGCAGGTTCACGAAGTGCACCTCCGGCCGCACCGCCACCGCGTCGTACGGCTCGCTGACCCCGTTGAGCAGCACGTGCTCCGCGTCGGTGAAGGACAACTCCAGCCGGGGGCCGCCGGTCAGCGTGACGGTCAGCTCACGGCCGGTGAGGTCCTCGCCGGGCAACCGGTAGGTGTCGATGCCCGCGGCGAACTCGTCGTAGGTGCGCCAGTCTTCTTCGGCCATGCGCCACATGCTGGTGCGGTGGCGTGATCGGCTTAAGTGCTGGCGGGGCGGTCACGCGCTGGGTGGCAAGCGCTGCACGCTCCCAGTCAAGTCGAGGCCGCGGCGCGCAGCTCGCTGGGGGAGCGGCCGAACGCGGCGCGGAACACCCGGCTGAAGTGCGCGGCGTCCATGAAGCCCCAGCGCGCGGCGATGGCGGCCACCGGCCGTGCCGCGTGCAGCGGGTCCAGCAGGTCGCGGCGGCAGTGCTCCAGCCGCCGGGTGCGGATCCAGCCCGACACCGTGGCGCCCTGCTCCTGGAACAGCCCGTGCAGGTGCCGGGTGGAGATGTAGTGCGCCGCCGCGATCTGCGCCGGGCCCAGGTCGGGGGCGGACAGGTTCGTGTCGATGTAGCCGTGGATGCGCCGCACCAGTTCCCGGTGCGGGTTCCCGTTGTCCCTGGCCAGGTCGAGCTCGGCCGCGAACAGGGTGGACACCAGGTCCACCGTGCTGTGGGCGAGCCGCACGCCCGCCGGACCGTGCAGTTGCTCCAGGTTGCCGCCCAGCTGGGCCAGGAACGGCACCACCACGTTGGCCACGCCCCTGCGGCCCGAGATGCGCACGGCGGTCAGCTGGGCGAGCAGGTCGGCGGGCAGGTCCAGGGACTGCTGCGGCAGCATGACCACCAGCGTGCTGAAGTCCTCCTCGAACATCAGGGAGTACGGTCGGCTGGTGTCGTAGAGCGCCACGTCGCCGGGACGCAGCACGGCCTCGCGGCGGTCCTGGGCGAGCAGCCCGGTGCCGGACAGGATCAGGCTCAGCTTGTAGTAGCGGCGGTCCGCCTTGGCGATCAGCTCCGGGGTGCGCGTCACCATGTGTGCGGAGGCGGTGATCTCCGACAGCTGTACCTCGTCGGCCCCGCCGGAGCGGATCCGGCCGCGGAACTGCTCGCGGTGCTCGCTGGTCACCTGGAGCGGCACGAAGGACTGGGACACCGCGGAGCGGAACCCGGTGAAGTCCAGCACCGCCATGACTCACCTCACGACCTCGGGAGGGCAGGTAAGTCGTATACGATAATCGATACGATGGCCCGCAACAAGGTCGGGCGCTCAGCTCAGCGGGAGAGGTGGGCGCACATGCAGGCGGGGTGCGTGGAGCGGCCACCCCAGGGGCTGCGGATGCGGCCGCAGCGGCACTCGCTGAGGTCGAGTTCGGCGCCCGCGGCTGCGGAGCCCCTCGGGCGGGAGTGCTGGGACGGGCGCGGCTGACGGGTGTCCATGGCGGGGGCTCCTCTCGTGCTTTCCTCGGCAAGGACTGCCCTGCGTCGGATCGGGCGAAACCCCGTAACGCCGGAAACACCCGTTCGGCCCTGCGTGGATCTCGTGGCGCACAAGGCGGTCCGGCCTAGACTGGGCTGATGCGTGCGGTGCGCACTGCGGTGCTGGCAGGGGTGCTGGTCTGCGCATCCGCCTGCGGGGAGCCGGATTTCCAGTCCTGGGCGGAGAGTAGTGTGCACGGCGGCTGGCAGTCGGTGTTCACCGGCCACGGCTCGACCGGTGTGGACAGTGCGGGCACGCTGATCGTCTCGCCGACGCCACCGTCCGGTTCGGACACACACGCGGCGCTGATCGTGTCCACAGCGGACTACACCACGGTGGACATCACCGTTCGTGTGCGAACGACAGCGCAACTGCGCTCGGGGCAACCGAATCCGTGGGAGGTCGGCTGGGTGCTGTGGCACTACGCCGACCCGACCCACTTCTACTACGTGACGCTCAAGCCCAACGGCTGGGAGGTGGGCAAGGAGGACCCGGCCTACCCGGGCAACCAGCGCTTCCTCGCCACCGGGGCGCGGGGCTTCACCGTGGGCGAGTGGCACGAGGTGCACGTGAAGCAGTCCGGGACCACCATCACCGTGTCGGCGGACGGCACCGAGCTGGGGACCGTCACCGACACGGACACCCCGTACCGGCGCGGCAAGGTGGGGCTCTACACGGAGGACGCCACCGTGCAGTTCCGCCCCACCTCGCTGTGCTGCCCCGACTGACTCAGGCCGGGACCGGCTCCTCCACCAGTCGTTCCGTCTTGCTCCACGCGTTGCGCCCGCTGAGGTGACGGCCCAGCGCCCGGGTCGAGGCCAGCGCGCCGAGCAGCAGGAACGCCGGGTACAGCAGGCCGACCAGCACCGTGCGGTGCAGCGGCTCGTCCCGCAGGCGCAGGCGGTGCACCAGGCCCCACAGCACGCCGGGCGCGGTCAGCGCGGTGAGCCACAGGCCCAGCGCCCAGGGCGCGTCGGCGGTGTCGGCGACCAGTCCGCCAAAGGTCTGGCCGGTGGCCCAGCCGTAGCCCGTGACGCCGAGCAGACCCAGTACCAGCAAGGCCATCGGCACGACCAGCCACGGCGCGACCAGGTAGTACGCGAAGTCCAGCAGTGCGGCCGTGCGCACGGTGCGCGCGGCGACCAGCCGTGGCAGGAAGCGCAGGCACTGGAGGTTGCCCTGGCCCCACCGGGTTCGCTGGCGCACCAGCCGCCTCGGGTCGGTCACGGCCTGCTGGGTGATCACCGCGTTGGTGGCGTACCGCACGCGCACCCCGGCCAGGTGCAGCCGCAGGCCCAGTTCCAGGTCCTCCACCAGGCAGGCCGACCACGGGCTGTCGCCGAAGCGCATCAGGTCGGTCAGCCGCACGAACTGCCCGTTGCCGCCCAGGTCCACGCTGCCCAGCACGTCGCGCAGGCTCTGCGAGGCGTCGGCCACGCAGGAGAACTCCATGTCCTGCAGGAAACCCAGCAGGCTGCGGCGGTTGTGGATGCGCACCCGGCATTGCACGGCGCCCACGTCCCGCGCGGACAGGAAGGCCGCCACCTCGCGCAGCATGTCCGGCGTGCCCCGGCCGTCCCCGTCGATCACGCCGAGGACCGTCTCCCGCTCGCTGCCCTCGGCGACCGCGGTGTCGCGGATCAGCCGGTACGCGGCGTTGAGCGCCTCGCCCTTGCCCTGCCTGGCATTGGGCGGATCCCGGCGCAGCACGTGCAGTCGTGAGTCCACAATGGACGCCAGGATCTCCGGCGTGGCGTCGGTGGACCCGTCGTCCACGACCAGCACCCGGACCGGTGTCCGCTCGCTGTCCAGCGCCAGGGCCGCGCGCACGGTGGCCGCTACCACCAGCTCCTCGTTCAGTGCGGGCACGACGATCCAGAACCGCAGTGCCGGTGGCCGGTCCGGGGTGGTTCGCCCGGGACGTGGCCGCCACCAGGCGAACCCGGCCAGCACGAGGTTGTGCAGTGGCCACACCAGCAGCAGCGCCACACCGAGGACCAGCAGGGTGATGCCGCCGCTCATCTGTGCCGCCCACCGGTGGTCGTGCGCAGCAGCAGCACTCGCGCGGTCAGCAACAGCACGAACAGGGCGAACGCGCAGGCCACGAGCGGGCCGAGGCCCTGGCCGAGGTAGGCCGCGCCGAGCGCGGTCGCGGGCGAGGTTCGGACAATGGACATTCTTCCCCCGAAGAAGCGGGTGCGGAGTGGATCGGTCGGAATTCGCTATCGCGTTCTCGGTCAGCGGCGTTACCTCAGTGGAATTGTCCCTGACTCGCGAGTCTTTCGTGCAATTGGTTCGCCACCGGCCTGAGCGACACTGGGCCGTTCGGTTCAAACTCGCAAGGCAAATGGTCGCCGTAGCGTGCTACCAGGACCAGTGTTGATGGGCTGAGTGGTCAGGAAGCGGTGGGCGATCACCCGAATGAGTGCAGTAGTCGCTATTTCCAGGAAAGCGCTAACGGGTTTTGAGAGTGTCTCGATAGCTGTCCTCGGAACCGACCGTTGTCCGATCCGACCTATTCGGGAGCGTGAATGGTGGTACCTGAGGTGCTCGTGGTCGCAGGAACCCGTCCGGAGGCGATCAAGGTGGCCCCGTTGGCGATGCGCATGGCCCGCGCGGGCCGACTCAGACCAGTGCTGCTGGCGGCGGGACAGCACCCGAGGCTGGTCCGCGAGTCCCTGGCGGCCTTCGGGCTGGCCCCCACGGTGTCGGTGCACCTGCGCAGGCGCAGCGGCACCCTGGCCGAGCTGGCCGCGGAGGTGGTGCGCGAACTCGACGCGGCGATGGCCGCCCGGCCACCGGACGCGGTGGTCGTGCAGGGCGACACCAGCACCGCCGCGATGGCCGCGCAGGTCGCGTTCTGGCGGCGCATCCCGGTGGTGCACCTGGAGGCCGGGCTGCGCTCGCACGACCTGTACTCCCCGTTCCCGGAGGAGGCCAACCGCAAGATCATCGCGCAGGTCGCCGCCCTGCACCTGACGCCGACCGAGGAGGCCGCGCGCAACCTGGCCGCCGAGGGCGTGGCCGGGTCCACGGTGCTGACCACCGGCAACACCGTGGTCGACGCCGTGCTGCACGTGGCGGCGAACGCCCCGGGCTGCGCCGACCCGCGGGTGGAGGCCGCCGTGACGCGTGCCCGCGCGGGGCAGCGCAGGCTCGTGCTGGTCACCGCGCACCGCAGGGAGTCCTGGGGCGAGCCGCTGGAGCAGGTGCTCGCGGCGGTCGCCGACCTGGTGGCGGCGCACCCGGACGTGGAGGTGGTGCTGCCGACGCACCCGAACCCGGCGGTGTCCGGGCTGGTGCACCGCGTGCTGGACGGCCTCGAGCGGGTGGTGCTCACCGCGGCGCTGCCCTACCCGGAGCTGGCGCGGGTGCTGTCCGCCGCGACGCTGGTGCTGTCCGACTCCGGCGGCATCCAGGAGGAGGCGCCCTCCTTCCAGGTGCCGGTGCTGGTGCTGCGTGAGGTCACCGAGCGCATGGAGGCGGTCAAGGCGGGCTGCGCCCTGCTGGTGGGCACCGATCGCGAGCTGATCGTGAAGACCGCCGGCGGGCTGCTGCGCGAGGAAAGCGCTCGCCGTGCCATGACCACCGTGAGCAGCCCCTTCGGTGACGGGCTGGCCGCCGACCGCGCGGAACAGGCCATCGCCTGGCTGCTCGGTTGCGCACCCCAGCGTCCCGCCGAGTTCGCCGCGACCAGCGGCGTGCCAGCGGGCAGACCAGGAGGAGTTCGATGACCGCACGAAGATGGACCAGGGCAGGTGTGGCCGCGCTGCTGGCACTCGCCGCGGCGACCGCCGTGACGCCCGCCTCGGCCGCGCCTGCCCCCCAGTTGGTGTCGCACGCCGCGGACACCAGGAGCCTGCCAGCACCACCCGCGCCGCCCACCAGCGTGCCGCGACTGGTGTCCGGACTGGGCAAGTTGCTGACGAACCCCTTGCCGCTGCTGAGTAGCCTGCTCGGTCCGGCGAGCAACGCCGCGCCGGGCGCCAACCCGAACCAGCGCACCCTGGTGCTCTACGACAGCACCGGCCCGTACGCCTGGCTCGGTGAGGCCTACGCGGTGGAGGCCGCCAACCTGATCAGCCACGGCAGCGCGTACAAGATGCAGCCGGTGGCCCAGTACACCGCCAACGAGATGGCCGGCTACACCGGCGTGGTCTACCTCGGTTCCACCTACGACGAGCCGATCCCCACCGCGTTCCTGGACGACGTGCTCAGCGGCAGCCGCCCGGTGATCTGGATGAACGACAACCTGTGGCAGCTCACCCAGCGCTCCGCCAACTTCACCGCGCAGTACGGGTTCACCTGGACCGGCTTCGACTTCTCGAACACGCCCACGGTGACCTACAAGAACACCACGCTGCAGCGCGACGTACTGGCCGCGCCCTCCGGCCTGCTGGCCACGACGATCACCGATCCGGCCAAGGCCAGCTCGCTGGCGGTGGCCAACCGAGCCGACGGCAGCAGCCTCAACTGGGCCGTGCGCGGGTCGAACCTGACCTACATCGGCGAGATTCCCTTCAGCTACGTGGGTTTCAACGACCGCTACTACGCCGCGGCCGACCTGCTGACCCTGCTCGCCAACCCGGCGACGCCCAACCGCAAGCGGGCACTGGTGCGCATCGAGGACGTCAGCCCGGGCAGCGACCCCACCGAGCTGCGCCAGGTCGCGGACTACCTGCACTCCGCGGGAGTGCCGTTCTCGGTGGCCGTGATCCCGCAGTACAAGGACCCCAACGGGTACTACAACAACGGCACCGCGCAGAACATCTCGCTGGCGGGCGCGCCCGCCGTGGTCTCCGCACTGCGGTACATGCAGTCGCACGGCGGCACACTGGAGATGCACGGCTACACCCACCAGTACTCGAACGTGGCCAACCCGTACAGCGGGGTCAGCGGCGACGACTTCGAGTTCTACCGCGCGCACATCGACTCCGCCAACAACGTGGTCTACGACGGGCCGCCCGCGGAGGACTCCGCGCTGTGGGCGCAGTCCCGGATGACCATGGGCAAGCTGAACTTCACGCTGGCCGGGCTGCCCACGCCCACGGTGTTCGAGCCCCCGCACTACGCGGCCTCGGCCGTGGACTACCAGGTGGTCGCCAGCAACTTCGCCGCGCGCTACGACCGGGGCCTGTACTTCGGCGGCTGGTGCCCCAACGGTTCCTGCGGCAGCGGAACCCCCGACTACAGCAAGCTGTACGGGCAGTACTTCCCGTTCCTGGTACGTGACATCTACGGTTCACCGGTGATCCCCGAGCAGCTGGGCAACGTGGAACCCGTGCCGTACAACAACCACCCGGCGCGGCTGCCCGCCGACATCCTGGCCACCGCCCAGAGCACGAGCGTGGTCACCGACACGGTGCAGAGCTTCTTCTACCACCCGTACCTGGGCACCTCGTACCTGCGGCAGATCGTCACCGGCTTGCAGGGTATGGGCTACGGCTTCGTGACCGCCTCGGCGGTGGCCGCCGGATGACCAGGACCGGGGCGGGCGACCGCCAGCGCCCGCCCCGTGTCCACCCGGTCCTGGCCGCCGCCCTGCTCGCGGCCGGGTGCGCCGCCACCGGTACCGAGTCCACCGGCTGGACGGTGACCGTCTACTACACGGCCGTCGCCGAGCTGCACCACGGGCCGCCGCAGCTCGTGCGCGGCTGCCCGGTGCTGGACTGCGCGCACGGCAGCGCGGAACTGGGCAGCTTCCCGGCCGACTTCGTGGCCGCCGTGCGATCCGAGGGCGCCGGGCGCATCGCCGTGGGCAAATACCTGAACTGGTCCTCGGACACCGGGTTCTGGCTGGACACCGCGGCTCGCGACACCGCGGGCAGGCCGCTGCGACCCTGGCGCAGCGCCGCCGCCGACGACCTGGCGCCGGGCACCCGCGTGCGGTTGACCGGGTGCGGGCAGGGCGCCGAGCAGGCCGTGTGCGACCGGCTCAGCGCGGGGGAGTGGACCATCAGCGACGCGTTCACCCCGGGCCTGGGCGGCGCCAAGCACGTGGATCTGTACGTGGGCGAGGAAAGCGGCCCCGACTTCACCGATGATCCGATGTTCACCACCCTGCACGGGGCGAGTCTGCGCACCGGCTAACGGCGGGCCTGGCAGGGCCGATCTCCTACTGTGACTCACGTCAACGTTGTTGTGGCCCGGGACATCACCGGTGGCGTGAACTTCGGCGGGGCCAGACGGCGCCTGGCCGGGGTGTTGCCACACGAGCAGATGGTGCGGCGGCTGTCCACCGTGCAGGACCGCACCGTTGAGCGACCGGAGTTCGTCAGCCCCGGTATCGATCACGCCTCGGACCCGCGCAACCTGCTCGACACGCTGCGGGCCCGGCGGGGCGGCCGGGGCATCGTGCTGATCGGGGCGGCCGGGACGGGCAAGAGCCGGACCTGCTTCGAGGTGGCCGAACTGGCCGTGCGGGAGGGGATGCGCGCGCTGTACGTGCTCTCCAGTGAGCACACGGTCACCGCCGAGGACCTGATCGAGGCCGTCACCGCGGAGCCCGGCGAGGTGCTGGTGGTCATCGACTACCTCAACGACTGCCACGGGTTCGCCTACTCCGAGCTGCGCACCAGGGTGGCGCCCGCGGCCCGCGCCGAGGGCGTCACCGTGCACGTGCTGGCCTCGGCTCGGCCCGGCTGGAAACAGGCCGGAGACCTGCCCGAGGTCAAGCAGGAGTTCGACCTGGTGGAGCTGCGCGTCGACCGCGCGCACCACCGCGCGGTGTGCGCGGCGATCCTGGAGGTCGAGGCGAAGACCGCGCTGGGCCGCTACGACCGGGAGCGAGTCGAACGAGCCTGCGGGCACAAGCCGGTCATCGCCAAGCTGATCGCCCGCGAGATCGAGCGGCACGCCCTGGCCGGTGCGGAGCTCGTGGCGGAGCGGTCCGGGGACCTGCTTGGCTGGCTGCTGCGCATGTTCGCCTCCTACCAGCTCCTCGTGCCGCCCTCCGAGGACCCGCTCAGGCCGGTCCCGCCCGGGGAACGGGTGCGCGGGGCGGTCGCGGTGGTGGCCGCCTGCCCCCAGCCCCGTGACGCCGTGGAGCAGGTCGCGGCGACCGTGCTCGACGGGGACCCGGTCGCGGCGCAGGGCTGCGTGGACATGTTGCTGCGCATGGGATGGGTGGAGCAGGAGGAGGTCAACCTCGTTGTCGTGCACGACATCGTGGTGGACACGCTGTTGGCGCAGACGTTGCTCGACGAGTTCACCGATCGGGTGCGCGAGCAGTTCGCGGACACCCTGCTGGCGCCCGCGGTGCGGGACGCGCGCACGGCCAGCCGGTTCGTGCTGCACCTGAACCGGCTCACCCGGGATCTGGCCGAGGGGCGTGCGCGGCACCTGGCGGAGTACTGCCAGCGGTGGCTGCGCGGCAACGCCGTCGACCTGGGCGCCACCCTGTTGGAGGAGGCACAGGCCAGCGGGTTCGCCCTGGGCACGCTGCTCAACGGGGAACCGTGGGCGGAGGCCGCCATCGAGTGCTGGTCCGAGCTGGTCGGCCCGTGGCTGGCCAAGTACGGACGGACCCAGCAGGCGCGTCACCTGTACGCCAAGGGCCTCTACATGGCGCCCGCGGAGCGCGCGAGCTACCTCGCCGAGGACGCCATCACCTGGCTGACCGAGCACGGCACCAAGCCCAACGCCGCGTTCGTGCTCAGCGGCCTGCTGCACCAGAACGGGCTCGGCCCGCACAAGCACATCGTGACCAGGCACGCCCTGGACTGGGCGAGGCGGCACAGCGAACGGGTCGAGGCGCAGTTCGTGCTCACCTCACTGCTGGTCAGCGTCGAGCCAGGGCACGAACGGACGCTGGTCGTGGAGTTCGCGCGCCGCTGGCTCAAGCACCACCATGGCCGGGACGACGCGCGGTACGTGCTGGGCCTGCTGATCCCGCTCGACCTCGGCCTGGCCACCAAGGAGATCCTCGCGCGGGCGCTGACCTGGCTGGAACTGCACTCCGGGGCGGTCGCGTCCATGGTGCTCAGCGCCCTGCTGCGCGCCCGCGGTACCGTGGCCACGGAGCGGGCCCTGTCGTGGTTGGCGGAGCACCACAAGCTGCCCGCCGCGCACCACGTCCTGCAACCGTTGCTGGCCAGCGGCGAGGCAGGTGAGCTCATCGGCTGGACCGTCGCGTGGCTGCGCGACAACCTGCACCGGTTCTCCGGTGGCTTCCTGCTCAAGGTGTTGCTCGACCGGGAACTCGGCGCACACGAGGCGGAGGTGCTCGGCCTCGCGGTGCGCTGGCTGGGGGCGAACCGGACCGAGCAGGTTGCCGGGCACGTGCTGGTCAAGCTGATCGCCCGCACGGACCTCGGTGACCAGCGCCCGGTGGTGCTCGCCCACACCGACGCGTGGCTGAGGCTGTACAACGAGTCGCACTTCGCCGCCGACACCGTGATCGCCGCGCTGATCACGGCGGACTGCCCGAACATCGTCGAGCACGGCGTGGCCTGGCTGGCCGACAACCGCAAGAACGACAAGCTGCCGCTGGTGGCCACCGCCCTGCTCACCCGCAGGGACCTGGGCAGCCACCTCGACCTCGTGCAGGCCACCGCCTTCCGCTGGCTGGTCACCCACCAGGCCAACAAGCACGCCGACCTGGTCCGGGCCGGGCTGTGCACCGGTACCGCCACCGACCTGGACGCCGCCCTGGCCTGGCTCGACCGGCGCGGCCGCGTGCCCGCGGCCGGACCGCTGATCCGCCACCTGGCGCTGTACACCGAGACCGACACCGCCGAGTACGCCCTGGCCTGGCTGGGTGCGCACGGGGCCATCGCCGAGGACGGCCTGCTGCTCAAGAGATTGCTCGCCGACGAGCGCACCGCTGAGCGGGTCGTGCCCGTGGTGCTGGCCTGGTTCGACACCGAGGAGATCGTCGAACACGAGCCGCACCTCGCGGTGCTGCTGCCCTTGCTGCAACTGGACCGGCACACCGAGCGCCCCGAGGTCCGCGACCGCGCACTGCGCTGGCTGGACAGCCACGACACCGGCCAGGACGAGGTGCTGGCCCTGCTGCTGCAACGCGCCGACCTAGCCCCGGTGCGCGAACCCGTGCTGCGCCACGCCTTCACCTGGGTGCGTGCCAACCCCGCCGACCGCGACGCCTACCACGTGCTGAGCAGGCTGCTGGCCTGCCCGCACCTGGGCGACCAGGCCGCCGCCGCGATCGACCTGGCCTGCGGCTGGCTGCGGGTCCGCACGCTGCGATCCCGGGACTGCTTCGTGCTCAGCCGCCTGCTTGCCCGCGAGGACCTCGGCGAGCGGGCCGATGAGGCGGTGGAACACGCGGTGCGCTGGCTGGACAGGAACCCGTCCAGCGCCAGCGCGGGCGCGGTGCTCGGCCCGCTGCTGGCTCGCCCCGAACTTGGGCGGCACGTGCCGTTCGTGGCCGAGTGCGCCAGGCGCTGGCTGGACTCGGCGCCCGCCGAGCACAGCCACCACGCCGCGGTCGAGGACGGCCTGGCTCAGGTCGTGGCCAACTCCGTCAGCACCGACCACAGGTCCGAGTAGCTCTCCTCGACGCCCTCGGTGTTGCCCAGCCGGTGCCGCTCCAACCGGATCGCGCCGAGGGTGCGCGCGCGGTAGATCAGTGCCCTGCGCCGCGCGGACCAGCTGTCGGCCAGCGGCCCGTAGGTGTTCCAGAACGCGTCCCGCTCGGTGCCCGGCCTGCGCTGCGCCATGAAGATCGTCCAGTCGGACTCCGGGTCGCCCCAGGAGGTCCGGTCGCAGTCGAACACCCCGGTGATCGTCGGTTCCCGCGCGTCACCGGAGATCATGGTGTTGACGATCCACAGGTCCCCGTGCAGCAGCCTCGGTTCGGTGATCTCGTCCAGCACCGCCCGTTCGCGCCGCACGAGTTCGGCCAGCTGGCGCACGTCCCCGGCGGCCAGCCCGGCCTGCTCCAGGTCGGCCGCCGTGTCCGCCAGGTACGCCAGCAGCGCATCGCTCCACCGCTCGTGCAGCGGGCCCATGACCGGGCCGAATCCCTTGCCGCGCACCGAATGTAGCCTGCGCGTGAGCGTGCCGAGCTGCTCGAAGTAGCCTGTCCAGGACGGCCGCGGGTAGGCCGACAGCCCGCCCGCCGCGGGCACCCCGTCCAACAGGGTCTGGAACAGGTAGTCCCGGCCGATCAGCTCGTGCGTGAAGTCCACCGTCAGCGTCCTGGGCAGCATCGCGGCGAGTGGCGCCAGGTAGGGCACGCTCGCGTGCTCGTTGCGCATCAGGTCGCGCTCGATGCGGTACTGCCTGGCCGGTTCCGGGGCCACCCGCAGGATCACCGGCCGCTGCCCGGCCAGCTCGACCCGGTAGGTGTTGTTGTACATGCCCTTGCCCAGTTCCTGGGCCGCCAGCACCCGCGTCCCCGCACCGAACGCCCGCGCGCACATGACCTCGACCTGTCCGGCGGTCACGCCCTGCTGGAAGGCCCCTGGCGCGCGCTCGACCGGTCTGAAGTCCATGCCGGGATGCTACGCGCTGCCACTTCCTGCAGCGCGTATTGCGTGACCGGGTCGGCCCGGTGCCAGCATGGCCGCCATGCCAAGCACAATGGTACTGATGCTCAGTTCCGCGCTGTTGCTGCCGACCTGGACCCCCACCCCGGTACCGGCCGTCAGCGGTGGGTCGAGCCTGGACGCCGTGAGCGCCGTGTCCACCAAGGACGCCTGGGCCGTGGGCATCGCCGCCGTCTCCAGCTGAGTCAGCCCGCCACCAACTCCACCTCGAAGCCCTGCGCGTCCTCCAGGTAGGCCGCGTAGTGCTGCTCGCCGCCCGCGTGCGGGTGCCGGTCACCGAACATGAGCCGCCACCCGTGCTCGGGCGCCAGCGCCGTCAGCCGGTCCACCTCCGCGCGGTCCCGCACGTGGAACGCCAGGTGGTTCAGTCCCGGCCGACACCGCTCGTGCCCTGTGCCGTCAGCGCCGGGGACTGCTCGAACACCAGGTAGGTGCCGCCCAGCCGCCAACTGCGCCCCGTGCTCAGCCAACCGTGAACGCCCCCGACCCCCGGTAGGTCCTGCTGTCCACGATCTCCTTGCCCAGTGGCACCAGCGAGACCGGGATCAGTTTGAAGTTCGCCAGCCCCAGCGGGATGCCGATGATCGTCAGGCACTGCGCGATCCCGGTCAGCAGGTGCCCCAGCGCCAGCCACCAGCCCGCCACCACGATCCACAGCACGTTGCCGATCAGCGAGCCCGCCCCCGCGTCCCGCCGGTCCACCAGGGACCGGCCGAAGGGCCACAGCGCGAAGCTCGCCATCCGGAACGAGGCCAACCCGAACGGGATCGTGATGATCAGCACGCAGCAGATCACCCCGGCCAGTGTGTACGCCAGCGCCAGCCAGAATCCGCACAGCACGAGCCAGATCAGGTTCAGCAGCGTCCTCATGCCCGTCAGTGTCCCGCACCGGAGCCCCGCGCCACGTCAGGGTTGACCCCGATTGGTCCCCTGGGACCAGTCCCAGACGCGCGGTCCTAGGTTCGGCTCCGCAGCGTCACCGACACTGGGGAGACACCATGATCAGCAGGTCCGTCGCCGGGTTCACGGCGGTGCTGGCCACCGCGCTCTGCACCTGTCCCGCCCACGCGGCCCGGCCCACCTACGGGGCGGGCCCCGCCATCCCGGCCACCTGCACCGTGCGGGCCACCAGCCAGCGACAGCTCGCCTCGGTCCAGCCCGGGGACGTGGTGTGCCTGGGCGCCGAGCTGGCCAAGTCCCGGCTCAAGATCACCAAGGGCGGCACCGCCGACAAGCCGATCACCTACGACGGCAAGGGCGGCAGCGTGGACGGCATCACCGTCGAGGCCGACAACGTGATCGTCATGAACTACACGATGAACCAGCCGCAGGCCCCCGGCATCGAGATCACCGGGAACAACATCACCCTGCAGAACAACACCGTGACCAAGCCGGTCAAGGGCGACGGCGACGGGATCCGGTTCTTCGGCAGCCACCTGAGGATCCTGCACAACACGGTCAGCGGCACCAGCAACCGCAACGGACACGCCGACTGCATGCAGACCTTCGCCAGCGACACCCCGGCCAGCCAGGACGTGCTGATCGAGGGCAACCGCTGCGAGAAGATCGACAACATGGGCCTGATGGCCGAGGGCCCCAACGACGGGGAGGGCGACGGCAAGGGCCACTCCGACCACTTCACCATCCGCGGCAACTACTACGAGACGCTCAAGGCCAGCCAGGCCCTGATGTTCGAGGACATCCAGTACGCCACGATCAGCGACAACGAGTTCGCCGCCGCGCCGACCAAGGCCATCGGACTGGCGATCCACTCCACCAACGCCCACGTCAGCGGCAACAAGGTCAGCTCGGGCATCCGCTACGAGGTGGGCATCGACAGCTCCTCCAGGAAGGGTTACGAGGGCCCCACGCCCGGCGGCCAGCCCTGAGCCTCACCCTGGGCTGACCAGCACCTCGCTGCCGACCGGCACGAAGCCCGCGGCCAGGAACGCCCGCAGCGAGCGGGCGTTGCCCGGGGCCACGGCCGCGAACGCCGGCGCGCCGACCGGTACCAGTGCCAGCGCGTCGGTGATCAGCGAGCGGCCCACGGCCCCGCCCTGCCGCTGGGGCGCGGCCTCAACGGACATCTCCACCCGCCCGGCCAGCCCGCTGGCCAGGGTCACCAGGCCCCGCTCGTCCCCGTGCACGAGGACCCCGCTGCGCTGCGCCCGGGCGTAGCGCACCCTGGGGTGGTCGTCGAGGTCGGTGCGCAGGGGCAGCCCGCCACCTCCGGTGCCACGCGCCACCAGCGTGACATCGAGGTCGCCGACCACCCCGGTGCTGCCCGCCAGCAGGAGCAGCACCTCGGGGCGCAGGGCGGCACCGAACCCGTCCAGCCCGAGCCCGTGGAAGGCCTCCCGCGGCAGGGAGGTCGCCACGGCCGCGTGCCCGGTCAGCGACACGACGGCCTGCATCCCGCCGACCAACGGTGGCAGGAACCGAACGGTTCCGTCAGCGGGCGGGAACACGCCATCGGCAGCCGCGAGCAGCACTGCCAGCAAGGGGTGTGGTTCGGGCATGCGGTGATCATGCCGGTTCTGCTCGGGACATCGCGCCTCCTTCCGCGGGTGACTGTGGGACCGCCACGACCACCGTGCGCCTTGCCCTTGGGGCCAGGTCAAGCCGCGGGGTCGGTGCAGCTCGTCCGCAGGGAGTCGCTGACGCAGAACTGACGGGTTCCCACTGGCTGGGACGCGGAACAGCTCACCCGCGCCGGCGTTTCACCTGATGACGGAAGGAGCGGTGATGAGCACCCAACTGGTCAGTGACTGGCAGGAGTGGAAGATCGCGAGGGAGCGTGACCTGGCCGACCCGTACGGCTGGCTCGCCCTGGTGTCCCTGGACTGGCTGACCGAGGTGCCGCGCGCCTACCCGGGGCTGCCCGGCCTGTGGTGGCAGGACGAGCAGGCGGCCCACCTGGACCCGCAGGGCGCCGAGGCCCGCCACGAGGGCGAGCCGGTGACCGGGCCGCGCCGGTTCGAGTTGGTGAACAGCGGGGCGGGCACCCGTGTGCTGGCCGGTGGGCTGGAGATCGAGATCGCCCGCCGCGGCGGCTACCTGATCCGCGTGCACGACCCGGAGGCCCAGGTGCTCAGGGACTTCCGCGGGGTTCCCGCCTACGAGCCGAGGCCGGAGTGGGTGCTCACCGGCCGGTTCGAGGCCTTCGACCAGCCGCGGCCGACCACCGTGGGCGCGGTGGTGGAGGGGCTGAGCCACGTCTACACCGCGCCGGGTGTGGTGCGCTTCGAGCACGAGGGCGCCGAGCACGTGCTCACCGCGTTCAACGGCAAGGACGGCGGGCTGAGCATCCTGTTCACCGACGCCACGAGCGGGGTCACCACCTACGCGGCGAACCGCTCCCTGGCGGTGCCCGCTCCCGCCGAGGACGGCACCGTGGTGCTCGACTTCACCCGTGCGGTCAACCTGCCCTGCGCCTTCACCGATTTCGCGACCTGCCCGCTGCCGCCCGAGGGCAACCGCCTGCCCTTCGCCGTGGAGGCGGGGGAGAAGTTGCCCTACGAGCGCCAGCGCTGAGGCCTCAGGGCAGCACGTGGTTGCCGAAGAACTGCCACATCAGGTCGGTCGCCTTGATCGTCTGCGTGGTGTGGCCCGGCCCGCTCTTGCTCGCGGCGCCGGGCCACGTGTGGTCCCCGCCGGTGACCTTGTAGTGCTGCACCTCGCTGCCGCCACGGCACCCGCTCCAGCGCTCGCCGGTCACGTCCTCCTTGGTGAAGAACGTGGCCGGGCCGCTGGTGCAGCCGTCACGGCCCGCCCAGCCGGTGAGCCAGTCCGGGATCGAGGGCAGCTTGCGGTCCGGGGCGCCCTGGTACGGGATGACCGAGTCGGCGGTGCCGTGGAAGTCCAGCACGGGCATCGGGCGCTGCGGGGCGCACTGCTGGCCGGTGTCGTAGAACGCCGCCGCGACGGGTGCGATCGCCGCGATCCGCGTGGACAGGCGGCAGCCCAGCACGCCCACGAACCCGCCGCCGTTGGACTTGCCGGTGGCGTAGACGCGGTGCGAGTCCACGCAGACCTGTTGCCGCAGCGAGGAGATCAGGTCCTCGGTGAACCGCACGTCATCGGCACCGGAGGAGTACGGCGCGCCCTGCCAGCCCGCCTGGCCGTTGCTGGTCGCGGTGCCCTGCGGGTACACCGTGATCGCGGGCAGCGCGTCCAGCCCCGAGTAGGTCTCGATCAACTGGTCGCTCTGGCCCCGGCCGTGGAACGCCAGCACCATCGGCACGGCCTTGCCCTGCTCGTAGTTCGCGGGCACGTGCACCAGGTAGTCGCGGTGCAGTCCACCAGAGGTGATCGATCCGCTGGCGGTGCTGCCGGGCGCCGTGGGCGGCGCGACAGAGCACCCGGTGTCCGCGGTCGGGGTGGCGTGGGTCGGTGTGCAGGCGATCGAGGCGACCACCGCGAGCACCGACAGCAGTGCTGTGCGCATGCTGTACCTCTTCAGTTGACGACGAGCCGCTTCTCGACGGCGTGCTGGATCTCGGCGAGGTGGTCGCGCATCAGGTCGTGCGCGGCCGTGGGGTCCCGGTCGGCGACCGCGTCCACGAGTGCCCGGTGCTGGCGGATGTCGCGCAGCCGGTTCGTGTAGATCTTGCGGACCTTGCTCTGCTCGCGGCTGTTGGCCACGAGCAGCGTGTCCACTACCTCGTACAGCACGGGGTTGTTGGCGGCCCTGGCCAGTTCGCGGTGGAAGTTCCAGCGCAGCGGGGCGGCGCCCTCGCCCGCGGTGTGGTTGCGGGTGGCGTCCTTGAGGACCTCGCGCAGGTGGGCCACGTCGGACTCGGTGCGGTGCCGCGCCGCGTGCGCGGCGATGCCCGGCTCCAGCACGGAGCGGGCCTGCACCAGGTCCAGGACCCGCTCCAGCGTGGGCCGGGTCAGGTTCGGGTTCGGCAGCACCGTGCGGTGCACGTTCGGGCCCACGTAGATGCCCGAGCCGTGCCGCAACTCCACCGTGCCGGTGGCCTGTAGGCGGCGCAGTGCCTCACGGATCGTCGGCGCCGTGACCTCGAACCGCTCGGCCAGGTCGCGCACCGAGGGCAGTGCCTGGCCGACCGCCAGTTCGCCGGCCAGGTCCAGGATGCCCGCCGTCAGCGAGTCCGACAGGTTCTCTCGCGCCACGGCACCTCCACTCACCAAGTCACCAAGTGACTAAATCACTTGGTGACTTGGTGGTCAAGTCAGCCAGGTCGGCCGGGGTGGCGGGGGGCTCGGTGGCGGCCGAAGCCGATCTCCACGGGGTGCACGCCCCAGAGCGTGTCGCCGAGTTCGCGGCGGCGGATGTCGTAGCCCTCGTTGCCCGCACCGGGCTCCTGGCGGCGGGTCGGGGCACCGGCGTAGCGCAGGCCGGGCTCCAGGTGCTCGCGCTTCATGACCACGCTGTGCGGCATCACCGAGGTGTACTCGCCGACCACCGCGCCGTAGAGCGGCACGGTGGCGTTGCCCAGGGTGGAGTGCGCGCCCACCCGCACGTGGCCGATCTTCAGCACGCGGTCCTCGAAGGTGTGTGCCTGGAACATGGCGTTGACGGTGGCCCCGTCGCCGAACTCCAGCATGTCGGGGTCCACGATCTGCGCGAAGCCCTCGCCGAGCACGACCCGCCTGCCGATGCGCATGCCGATGCAGCGCAGGTAGATCGGCAGCAGCAGGGTCCCCTCCAATGTGGACAGTGCCCGCCCGGCGATGAAACCCCAGGCCACATAGAGGAAGTCCCAGCGGCTGCACCAGCAGGACCACAGCGGGTGGGTGCCCTCGCGGACCCGTCCGAGCAGGCCCCACTTCAGCACCAGCACCACCAGGCACAGCCCCGCCGCGGTGGCCAGGCTGACCGCGGGCACACCCACCAGCAGGAAGGCCCAGAACGGCAGCACCGAGACCGCGACCACGCCCGCGGTCCACAACGTGAAGGCGGCCAACGGGAACAGGGGCAGGGTGAACCGCAGCCACTCCCAGAAGAAGCGGTTCACCACGCGGATCGTGGCGGGCTCGTGGGTCAGCGAGCGGTCCACGCTGACCACCTCGCGGCGCGGCAGCTCGAACGGCGGATGGCCGAACCAGGAGCTGCCCGGGCGCACCAGGCTGTCGTCGGCCACGGTGGAGATGCCGATCAGGATGTCCTCGGGCAGGCTCTGCCCTGGCGGGATCACCGCGTGGTTGCCGAGGAAGGTGTTGGCGCCCAAGGACACCTCGCCCAGCGACACCACACCCCGCTGGATGCGCGGGCCGCCAAGGTAGATGCCGTCGGCGAAGAAGGTGTCCCGGTCGATCCGCACCAGTTCGGGCACCACGTCGATGATCGTGCTGATCTCGCAGCCCGTGCCCAGGCGCATACCCGCGGCACGCAGCCACCATGGCCAGAAGATGCCGCCGCTGAGCCAGGTACCGGCCGAGTTGACCAGCCCCGACTTGAGCCACACGCGGATGTACCCCGGGCTCCACCGGCTGATCACACCGGGTGTGACGGGGCCGAGTACCTGTGCCGCAACGGCTTGCACCGCCACCGAGCCGACCAGTGCCAGGCAGGCGGACACCGCCAGCGTCACGAGCAGCGGCAGGTTGTCGGCCGGGTGGGCCAGCGCCGCGAGCAGCGACTTGTAGCTGAGGTCGAACCAGGCGCTGATCAGCACGAAGCTCAGGGTGTACGGGATGGCGGTGAACCAGCTCAGCGCGCTGTTGGCGAGGATCGTGGCCAGGCCGTGCATGCGCGGTGAGAGCTGGCGGCCCGTGCTGGTCGGCCACGGCGGGGTGGGCGCCGCACCGGCTGGTTGCGCGGGCACCCCGTCCCAGCGTTCGCCCTCGGGAACCGCGCCACCGGCGGGCAGGAAGGCCAGGGCGGACAGCCAGGAGTCGCGGCCCAGCGTGGTGTTGGGCCCCATCCCGGACCGGGTCTCCAGCGTGGCGCCCTCGTGCAGGGTGACGCTGCCGAGCACGACCTGCCCCGCGTCCAGGTGCACCAGCCCGAGCTGCACGTCCTGGCCGATGGTGACGTCGTCGCCGATCTCCAGCAGGTCCCAGCCGCCCTGCTGGAGGTTGACCCCGCGGTGGATGTGCACGCGTTTGCCGATGCGCGCGCCCAGCGCGCGCAGTGCCGTGCACTGGAACTCGGTGCCCGCGATGGTGTTCCACGGCACGAAGCGCAGGAACTGGCGCACCACCCACATCCGCACGTGGAAGCCGCTCCAGGCCGGGGCGCGCACCGCCTCGTACCGGCCGATCAGCAGCTTCTTGGCCGTGACGGCGATGGCCACGGACAGCGGGGTGAACACGGCCGTGACCAGGCTGAACAGGAGCGGGGACAGCTCGATCAGCGGTACCAGACCGAGTACGTCGGACAGCCAGGGCAGCACCCAGAAGACGGTGAAGAAGGCGACCGCGGCGCCCAGCACCAGTTCGCCGAGCAGCCACACCGACTGCGCCGCGGTGGCGGCCAGTGCGTTTCCGCTGCCGTACCTGGACTTCGCGGAGTCCGAAGTGGACTCCGGCGGCACGGCACGGCGGGCGAGTTCGCCGACCGTGCGCGCCTCGTACAGGTCGCGCACGGTGATACCGGCTGTCGCGGGCTGCTTGCGCAGCTCGGTGATGAGCATCGCGCCCGTCAGCGAGTTGCCGCCCAGCGCGGTGAAGAAGTCCTCGTCCGCGGCGGGCGGGTGGCTCAGGTTGAGCACGCGCTGCACGGCCTGGGCGATGCCCAGTGCCAGGGGGTCCTGTGGCGGGGGACCGGCGCTGCGCGGCCCGCTCGTGCCCACGGCCAACTCGGGCAGCTCGCGGCGGTTGAGCTTGCCGCTGGTGTTGCGCGGCAGCTCGGCGATCGTGCCGAACACCGCGGGCACCATGTACTCCGGCAGGGACTGCCGCAGTCCCTGCCGCAGGGACTCGTCCTCCGGCGGTGCGGCCGGGTCGACGGGCACGATGTGCGCGGCGAGCACCTGCCCGGCGCCCTCACCCTGCACCCGGCAGGCCGCCTCGCGCACGCCGGGGCAGCGCGACAGACAGGACTCGATCGCCTCCAGCTCGATCCGGTAGCCGCGCAGCTTGACCTGCGAGTCGATCCGGCCGTGGTAGAAGATCGTGCCGTCCGGCTCGGCGTGCACCAGGTCGCCGGTGCGGTAGACGCGCCCGAAACCGGGATGGCGCGGGAACTTGTCCGCGTCCAGCTCGGGCTGGTTGAGGTAGCCGACCGCCAGGCCCGGCCCGCCCATGCACAGCTCGCCGCGCTCACCGGCCAGCACCGGGTTCAGGTCCTCGTCCAGCACCCAGGCCCACATGCCGGGCACCGGCTTGCCGATCGCGACCGGTTGTCCCGCGACGATGTCCTGGCGCAGGCAGGTCACCGTGCACTCGGTGGGGCCGTAGCCGTTGACCATGCGGCGCCCGCGCGACCAGCGCTCGGCCACGTCCTCGGGCAGCGCCTCACCGCCCACGTAGAGCAGGCGCAGCGCGGGCAGTTCGGTCTCCGGGTCGGCGCACCCCGTGGCGCGCAACAGGGTCGGCGGCGGGCAGAGCACGGTGATGCGCTCCTCGCGCAGCCACGGCACCAGGTCCGGCCCCAGCCGGGCGGTCTCGTCGTCCATCGGCACGACCGTGGCGCCCGCGGCCAGCGCCAGCCACACCTCCTCCACCGAGGAGTCGTAGGCGGGGGAGGAGCCCTGCGCCACCCGGTCGTCGATGCCAAGGCCGAACTCGGCCAGGTCCCCGCCGACCAGGTTGCCCGCGCCCCGGTGGGTGATCATCACGCCCTTGGGACGGCCCGTGCTGCCCGAGGTGTAGATCAGGTACGCCAGGTCCTCCGGCTCGGGGTGCGGGGGCAGCGGGGCGGCCACCGGCAGCAGCGGCAGGTCCGCCCGGATCACCGGACCGCCATAGCCCACGCGGGCCGCCCGCTGTGCGCCCACCTCGTCGGTGATCAGCGCCCCGGCCGCGCTGTCCCGCAGGATGTGCGCGAACTGGTCGTCGGGGAAGGACGGGTCCACGCACACGTAGGCCGAGCCCGCGCGCAGCACGGCCAGCTGCGCCGCGTACAGGCGCGGGGTGGTGCGGCCCAGCAGGATCGCGGTGACGCGGCCCTGGCCGGATGCGGCCCGCACCATGCCGGCGAGCAGGTCGCTGTCCCGCTTGAGTTCCGCGTAGGTCAGGGTCTGGCGCTGTGGGCGGTCGGAGGCGGGTGGCACGTCGACCGCGAGGGCACCGGGCCAGCGTCGTGCGGAGTCCTCGAAGAACTCGCTGAGCACCGCCGGGGAACTGGTCCGGGGCCGCTGCTCAACGGTGGAGGACATAGCCGTCGCGCACCGCCTCGTCGGCCAGGTGGGGCAGCAGGTGCTCGGCCAGCAGCGGGCGCAGCCGCCGCCTGCTCTGCGCGGACAGGTGGCGGAAGCCGCTGATCCGGCCCTCGCACTGCGCGCTGCCGCAGCGGCAGTCGAAGGGCTCGGCCATCTCGTACTCGGTGGTGCCGTAGTGGAAGGTGATCTCCTGCCAGCGCTCGATCGGGCGCAGGGCGAAGAACTGCCTGCCGTCCAGCCGCACGTTGGGCTCGCAGCTGTGGTTGGTGAACCGCCAGAAGAACCGGTCCATCACCTCCTCGGTGCCGTACCTGTCCGGCAGGTCGATGTGGCTGTCGGGGCCGATCTGCACGGAGTACCGGGTGGGTACCCCGGTGATCTCCCCGTTGACCTCGAACAGGCGGCTACCGGTGGCGAAGGGCCTGCTCGCGACGATCGTGTACTCGCCGCCGGACCGCACTACCGCGACTCCGCTGTTCTCGCTGGTCATCACGTGCATCCCACCTCGGTACCGTGTTGTGTCGGACACTGTCCTGGCACTACGGGTGCGGTGGTGTCGTGGTTCATCCTGGGCGCGAAGTCACTTCGGGTTCAAGGCTCCGGCACGGTCAGCCCGTTCGGCTGCCTTCCCAACAGGTCTCACCGAACCGGGTGAGCAGCCGAGTAGTCCGCCAGTTCGATGCGGGTGGCGAACCTGTCGGTCATCCTGAGCAGCATCCGCAGCAGCAGGCCCGAGCGGAACATGGCGTTGCGGGCCCACAGGCCCGGCCTGCTGCGCGGCGCCAGGAACGGGCCCGCGCTGCCCTGCCTGGAGACCTTCGCGTAGCCGCGGAACGCCTCCTCGTAGCGCTGGAACGCCACGCGGTGGTCGCCGCCCGCCGCGAGCAGCTCCCCGGCGAGCACGTAGGCGCCGACCACGGCCAGGCCCGTGCCGAACCCGCCCAGCGTGTTGCCGTACGCGGAGTCACCCAGCAGCACGACCCGGCCCCTGGCGTAGTGCTCGACGCTCACCCGGCTGATCGAGTCCAGGTAGAACCCGGACGAACCCGGCACCCGGTCGAGCAGTTCGGGGATGCGCCAGTCACCGCCCCGGTAGGCGTCGATCACCAGCTTCTGCTGCTGCGCCACGTCGTACCGGTCGTAGCTCAGCGCCGGTGCGGCGAACACGAACAGGGCCGGTGCCTTCGGGCCGCCCAGCGCCACCATACGGCCCGGCTCGTTGTACATCACCGCCTGCGCCGAGCCGAGGCCCAGATCGGCCAGCGCGTAGTAGTAGCCCAGGTGCTCGACGTAGTCCGACTCCGGGCCGAACGCCAGGCGCCGCACGGTCGAGTGGATGCCGTCCGCGCCCACGACCAGGTCGAAACCGCGCGCCGGGCCCTGCTCGAAGGTCACCTCCACCCCGTCCGCGGACTCGGTCAGCGAGGTGATCGAGTCGCCGAACACGTACTCGCAGTCCTGGGCGGTGCGCTCGTACAGCAGCCGGGACAGGTCGCCCCGGCGGATCTCGATCTCCCCGCCGGTGAACTCGCCGGGGATCACCGCCAGCCGCTGGCCCCGCGCGTTGACGATCGTCTGGTCCCGGCCGCCGGTCTGCTGCCGACGCACCTCCGCCAGGATGCCCATGCGCTCCAGCACCGTGCGGTGCGTGGCGCCCTTGAAGTCGACCGCCTGCCCGCCCTCGCGCAGGGCGGGGGCCCGCTCCACGACCGTGACCTCGCAGCCGTAGCGGGCCAGCCAGAGGGCGAGCGCGGGTCCGGCGATGCTCGCGCCGGAGATCAGGACCTTGGTGTTCTGCATGGCCAGATCCTGTAAGGGCCCGCGCACCGCCGACTGACCGCGCGCTGACCCGCCGCTGACGGGGTCTGCCGGGGTGGGTCAGGGCGCCGCGTTGAGCAGGTCCAGTGCGCTCTGTTGGCGGGCCGCGTCGAGCTGGTCGAGTGGGCCGGCCCACATCAGCCCGTAGGCGTCGAAGGTGTTGCGGTCGTGGGCGTAGGCCGAGGCCGCCTGCCTGGACAGGTAGGAGCTGTACGGGTGGTCGGACAGCGCGCGGTTGAGCGCGGCCAGACCCCGCACGTAGGCGCCCTTGAAGGACGGGCCGTCGGCCCCGCTGCCGCCCGGGGACTCACCGGGGTCGCGCAGGACGCCGCCCGGGTTGAGCGAGCCGCTGCCGGTGGAGGCGTTGGCCAGGGTCCGCGCCGTGCCGAGCAGGCCGGTGTCCCCGGTCGCCCGGGACAGCTCGGTCAGTGCCGCCAGCGGTACGCCCTGGTTGTAGGTCCACACCGTGTCCCCGTTGTTGGTGCAGGTGTTGAGGTTGATGCCGTCGTTGACCAGGTTCGAGCTGTTGATCATGCGGGTGCCCTGGAACCAGGACCAGTCGGCGCGGGCGCGTCGCAGGTACGTGCTGTCCCCGGGGATCCTGTTGTGCAGCGCGGAGTTCAGCTGGATGTAGAGCGAGTTGGTGATCGCGTTCTTGTAGGTCTTCTTGGTGCTCCACCAGACTCCGCCGCCGCAGGTGCCGTCCCAGTAGCTGAACATGTGCTCGGCGGCGGTGCGGGCGGTGCTCAGGTACCGGCTGTCCCCGGTCAGGTCGTAGGCGTCCACCCAGGCCATGCCCCACCACCCGGTGTCGTCCAGGTAGTCGTTGGTGAACGCCCCGTGCTGCGCGTCGTAGGTGTTGGCGATGGCGTAGCGGTAACTGCCCATGCCGGTCACGCGGATGTTGTCGATGACGGCGGTCAGGGCGTTGGCGGAGTTCCACCAGTTGGTGGTGGCCCACAGGCCGGTGCTCCGCGTGTAGTTCATCATCAGCGCGGTGGCGGCAGCGGTGCGCCGGTTGCCCGCGTTCCAGGTGGTGCGGTACCAGGCCGTGCAGGCGATGGCACCTGAACCACCTGCCTGGCCGCAGGCGCGCAGCAGGCCGATGCCCCCGCTGTTCCAGTCGTCGGAGTTGTACATCAGGGTCCGCCAGCCGGTCTGGCCCGCCGGTGTGACCGTGTCGCCGAGCTTGCTGCCGCCCGTCCAGGTCCGGCCGCTGTCGAAGGACCGGTCCAGCCACACGTGGTCGCCCGCGGCCCCGCCGGAGATCGAGGCCCAGCCCATGTCGTCGCTGTCGTCCAGGTGCAGGGTGAGGCGCCTGCCGCCGGTGCCTGCCTCGCCCACCTGGCGGTCCCCCGGCGACAGCGCGGGATCCCTTGTGTCGCAGTACTTGTTGCAGATCGCGGCACTGGGCGCGGCGTGCGCCGGAGCCGGAACCAGCAGTGCCGTCAGGGCGGCTGTCGTGAGGATGGCCGCTCGGACCATGAGACCTCCCCGTCACTCGGTGACCACGCCGGTCGCGATCTGTCCGAAATCGGACTGGTTCACCCAGGCGTGCACCGAACCGTCCTGGTTGACCACCAGGTAGTCGGCGTGGCCGTCCCCGGTGACATCGGCGTAGCGGACCTGGTCCGGCACGGTGGTGGCGCCGGGGTTCGCCTGGCCCCCGTCCACCCAGCCCCCGTGCCCGTCCCCGCCCCTGTTGTAGAAGACCCGGGTCGAGCCGTCCTGGTTGACCAGCAGGTAGTCGGCCCGCCGGTCCCCGTCCAGGTCGGCCAGCCGCACGCGGTCGCGGTCGGTGGTCAGGCCACCGGCCACCTGCCCGTCGTCGACCCAGCCGCCGTGCCCGTCACCGCCCCGGTTCAGCCAGGCGTGCACCGAGCCGTTGTCGTTGAGCACCAGGTAGTCGGCGTGGCCGTCCCCGTCCAGGTCCGCGAACCTGACCTGCTCGCGGTTGGTGGTGGTCCCGGTGGCGACCTGGCCGCCGTCCACCCAGCCCCCGTGGCCGTCACCGCCCTTGTTGAGCCACACGTGCACCGAGCCGTTGTCGTTGAGCAGCAGGTAATCGGCCCTGCCGTCCCCGTCGAAGTCGGCGAGGCGCACGCGGCCGCGGTCGGTGGTCAGCCCGGAAGCGACCTGGCCCCAGGGGATCCACCCGCCGTGGCCGTCCCCGCCCTTGTTGATCCAGGCGTCCACGGAGCCGTTGTCGTTGAGCACCAGGTAATCCGCGTGGCCGTCCCCGTCCAGGTCGGCCCAGCGCACCTTGCTGCGGGTCTCCGGCGCGCCCGGCGCGGGCACCCTGCCCTGGAACCAGCCGTTGGCGTAACCCTGGCGCAGCCCGGCGTCGAAGGCCCGCGCCATCGTCGCGTAGCCGGAGTCGTTGGGGTGCAGGCGGTCGTTGAGCTGCGCCGAGGTCAGCGGCAGGTCCTCGTACACGATCTTGCCCCCGCTGGCGCGGTACTGGGCCACCAGCGCGCGGGCCCGGTTGTTGTAGTCGGCGACCAGCGACTCCAGGCCCGGGGTCACCCCGATCAGCCCGGACAACACGAGCGTCACCCCGGGCCGGTCGGCGTAGATCCGCGCCACCAGCGCCGCGAGCCGGTCCGCGGCGTGCGGCTTGTCCGCGCCCCGGTCCAGGTCGTTGATGCCGATGTGCAACAGCACCACGTCCGGCCGGTAGGTGGCCAGCCAGACGTCCACCTGTCCCGCGATGTCGTTGATCATCCACCCGCTGTGGCCCTCGTTGTCCGGATCGGACAGCTGGCCCGCCCGCACCGAGCCGACCAGGTCCAGCCGGTAGTTCGACTGGCCCGCCTGCGCCTGGGACAGCGGGAGCCGGTAGCCCGCCCCGGTCGAGCTGCCCACCCCGAAGGTGATCGAGTCGCCCAGCGGCATCACGCGGACCACGGGCAGCGGGGCGGGTGCGGACGGACTCCCGGCCAGCAGTGCGGTCAAGACCAGTGCGGCAGCAGTCCTCACCGGTGCCTCCTTCGGCGCGCAGGGAGATCCAGTGTCCACCCGGCGCGGCGAAGTGTGCGCAGTCCTGTCCTGGACAGGACAAGAGGCGCCGCCGCCCTAGACGGCCACCGGCTCCAGGGCGCCGATCTCCGCCAGGGACAGGCCGATCTGCTCGTGCAGGAAGCGCACCATGGTCCAGTGCGGCAGCGCGTCCTCGTCGAACGGCCCGAACTCCCGCTGGTAGAGCGGGATCCACCGCAGCGCCTGCTCGATCGCCTGCTCGCGGCCCGGTTCCCGCTGGTAGTCCTCGTAGGCGATGCTGCGGTGCTCGATGAAGCAGCGGCCGGGCAGCGCCTGTTCGCACAGCTGGCGGTACTCCGCGGTCTGCAGGATCAGGTAGTGCCACACCTCGTCGATCTCCTGCTCCACCGGCAGGAACAGCCCGGCCAGCCGCTCGTGGTGCTTGGACACCAGGTAGAGGTAGCGCAGGCATTCGAGGACCTGGCGGCGCACGAAGGGCTCCTCGGCGCCGGTCTCGTGCACGAAGTGCTGGACGACCTCCTCGTGCAGCTGCTCGCCGAGCAGCGCGCGCAGGTGGTCGGCGGTGACCGCGGGCATGACTACTCCTGTCCTGAGCCGAGTTCGTTCACCAGCCAGGCGTACTTGCCCGACTTGCCGATCGGGATGTGGGTGCTGTGCAGCACCTCGCAGCGCAGTCCGGTGGCCTCGAACACCGTTCGGGCCAGTCGCGACTCGTCCTCCGGCGACAGGGAGTGGTTGTCGAAGGTCGTGTACGACAGCCGCGCGGTCTCCGTCACGTGCAGCTGGTACACGAAGACCTCCGGCGTGGTCCCGCTGATCCAGCTGTCCAGGTCGTCCTGGGAGACCAGGGCCCGGTCCAGCCGCAGCAGTTCCTTCTCCCGCCCGCAGAAGCGGGTGATCTTGGTGGGGTCGGGCGTGCCGTCGGCGGTGCGGGCGCAGTCCCCGGAGCGGTAGCGGATCAGCGGCATGTACGGGTTGCGCACGCTGGACACGATCAGGCTGTAGATCGTGCTGCCCGGCGCGACCGGCAGCAGTTCCACGCTCATCTTGTCCAGGTACGGCCGGTAGGTGCCGTCCTGGTCGCTGTAGTACATGTAGCCCAGTTCGGTGCTGCCGAACAGGTCCACGATGGGGCAGTCGAACACCAGCTCCAGGTACCGCCGCACGTTCACCGGGGTGTACTCGTAGGCGTGCACGATGCTGGCGGGCTTGGGGAACCGGTCCCACAGGTCCCACTCGGTGACCTTCCTGGCCAGGTGGGCCAGGTGGTAGCTGGAACAGTCCAGGTGGTACCAGCCCTGCGGATGTGCCTGCTGTACAAGGGAGATCTCCGACAGCATGCGCTCGACGTCGGCGCGCTGCCACAGCTGTGGGTCCAGGTGCAGGTTGAGGTACGTCGTGCGCTCGTCCAGCCGCCGGTCCGCCAGGCTGGGCACCGGCTGCGGCTGCCCGCCGTGCTTGGCCGCGTTGACCCGCGCCACGTGTTCGGTGGCCAGCACGGTGGTGATCGACACGCGCTGGCAGTCCGCCGCCCAGGTGCGGCTCAGCTCGGGGTGCTCGCTCCACAGCCGGTAGTAGGACTTCAGCAGGAAGTACGGCGGCCGGATGATCTGCATCCGGGCGTGGTTGGTCCCGGTGGACAGCACGAACTCGGCCTGTCCCGTGCGCAGGGCCTCAGCCAGCTGCGGGGTCATCCAGTTGTCCGGGAAGCCCCGCGCGATCTCCGTCTTCTCCAGCACGGGGAAGTGGCCCCGGCGCACCGAGTCTCGGTAGATCGGGATCTGGCTGACCTGCTCGACCATCTCAGCGGTCGGTTGACCGTCCATGGACCTCGTTCCCCAGGTGGTGGTGGGGCGGGGTGGGCACCGGCCCACCCCGCCCTCGGGTCAGCGGCTGATGCAGCCGGTCTTCGCCCGGGAGATACAGCCGTCCTTGCCCGAGCCGTTGGCGGAGTTCGCCGCGACCCACTGGGACCAGTTGCCGTCCTGGGCGATCTTCTTGATCAGCTGCTCCATGCCGAACCTCCTGGGATGGTGATCTACGGACGCCTCCGACAGTAAAGGCATGGCAAAGCAAGGGTCAAGGCGTCGATCGGACCGATTGGCCCCGTGACCTGGTATTATGACTTCAGTGGTGAGTGAAAACATTCTCGTACTCGACGGCGGGCTGTCCAACCAGTTGGTGGCCGGCGGACACGACCTGTCCGACCACCTGTGGTCGGCGCGGCTGCTGCGGGACGAGCCCGCGGCGATCGAGGCCGCGCACCTGGCCTACTTCCGTGCCGGGGCCGACGTGGCCACCACTGCCAGCTACCAGGCCAGCTTCGAGGGCTTCGCGCGCAGTGGCCTGGACCGTGCCCGGGCCGAGGAGTTGTTGCGGCGCAGCGTGGAACTGGCCCGCAGTGCCGCCGACAAGTCCGAAGTGGACCGTCAACTGCTGGTGGCGGCCTCGGTGGGGCCGTACGGGGCGGTGCTCGCCGACGGCTCGGAGTACCGGGGCCGGTACGGGCTGAGCGTGGCCGAACTGGCCGAGTTCCACCGGCCCCGCGTGCGGGCCCTTGCCGCTGCCGGGCCGGATCTGCTTGCGCTGGAGACGATCCCCGACGTGGACGAGGCCCGCGCCCTGCTGTCGGTGGTCGGCGGACTGGGGGTGCCGGTCTGGCTGTCGTTCAGCGCGCGAGGTGCCCACACCTGCGCCGGTCAGCCGTTGGCCGAGGCGTTCGCGCTGGCCCGTGAGGTCGACGAGGTGATCGCCGTGGGTGTCAACTGCTGCGAGCCCGCCGATGTCGACCGCGCCGTGCCGCTGGCCGCCGAGGTCTCCGGCAAGCCGGTGGTGGTCTACCCCAACAGCGGGGAGCGCTGGGACGGGTCATGGCGGGGGAGTCGCACCTTCGACCCCGCCCGGGTCAGCGCCTGGCTCGCCGCCGGGGCACGACTGGTCGGCGGCTGCTGCCGGGTCGGGCCCGAGCAGATCGCCGAGGTGGCGCGGGTGGTGCGGGGGTGAGGCCCGCCGAGACGGCTCGGCGGGCCCCCGCTCACAGCGACTGCTCCAGGCGGTTGGCCAGGAGCTTGACGAAGCGCGACGGGTCACCGAGTTCGCCGCCCTCGGCGAGCAGGGCCATGCCGTAGATCAGCTCGGCCGTCTCGGGCAGCCGCTCGTCCTCGGGGCGCTCGGCGTGCGCCGCGCGCAGGCCCGCCACCAGCGGGTGCCCCGGGTTGAGCTCCAGGATGCGCTTGATCTGCGGCAGCTGCTGACCCATCGCCCGGTACATCTTCTCCAGGGTGGGCGTCATGTCGTGGCTGTCGCCGACGATGCAGGCCGGGGAGGTGGTCAGCCGCGAGGACAGCCGCACCTCCTTGACGTGCTCCTCCAGTGCGCTGCCCATCCAGGTCAGCAGCCCGGCGAACTCCGCCTTCTGCTCCTCGTCCTGGTTCTCGTCCAGGTCCACCTGGCCCTTGGCGATGGACTGGAACTGCTTGCCCTCGAAGCCGGGGACCGCGTCCACCCACATCTCGTCGATCGGGTCGGTGAGCACCAGCACCTCGAAACCCTTGGCCTGGAAGGCTTCCAGGTGCGGGGAGTTCTCGATGGCGGTGCGCGACTCGCCGGTGAGGTAGTAGATGTGCTCCTGGCCCTCCTTCATCCGCTCCACGTACTGGGCCAGCCTGGTGGGCTTGTCCGCGTCGTGGGTGGACTCGAAGGAGCAGATCTCCAGGATCGCCTCCCGGTTGTCGAAGTCGTCGAGCAGGCCTTCCTTGACCGCCCGGCCGAACTCCTTCCAGAAGGTCCCGTACTTCTCCGCGTCCAGGGACTTCACCGTGGACAGCACCCTCTTGACCAGGCGCTTGCGGATCAGCTGGATCTGCCTGTCCTGCTGGAGGATCTCCCGCGAGACGTTCAGCGACAGGTCCGCGGCGTCCACCACGCCCTTGACGAAGCGCAGGTACTCCGGCATCAGCGCTTCGCAGTCGTCCATGATGAACACGCGCTTGACGTAGAGCTGCACCCCGCGCTTGCGCTCGCGCATGAACAGGTCCATCGGCGCCCGCGAGGGGATGAACAGCAGCGCCTGGTACTCGAACGTACCCTCGGCCTGGAAACGCACCGTCTCCAGCGGGTCGTTCCAGTCGTGGCTGATGTGCTTGTAGAACTCGGTGTACTCCTGCTCGGTGACCTCGCTGGAGGCGCGTGCCCACAGCGCCTTCATCGAGTTGACCGTCTCCACGGTCGGCTCGGCGCCCTCCTCGGTGGGCTCCGCCGCCATCCGGATCGGCCAGGTGAGGAAGTCCGAGTAGCGCTTGACGATCTCGCGGACCTTCGCCGCCGAGGTGTAGTCGAACAGCTGGTCCTCGGCGTCGACCGGCTTGAGGTGCAGGGTGACCGCGGTGCCCTGCGGGGCGTCCGCCACCGGCTCGATCGTGTAGGTGCCCGCGCCCTCCGACTCCCAGCGCACGCCCTCGTCCGAACCCGCCTTGCGGGTCACCAGCGTCACCTTGTCGGCCACCATGAAGCTCGCGTAGAAGCCCACGCCGAACTGGCCGATCAGCTCCTGCGAGGCCGCCGCGTCCTGCGACTCCTTGAGCTTGCGCAGGAACTCCGCGGTGCCCGACTTGGCGATCGTGCCGATCAGGCTGATGACCTCGTCCCGGCTCATGCCGATGCCGTTGTCCCGCACCGTCAGTGTGCGCTGCTCGCTGTCGATCTCGATCGCCACGTGCAGGTCCGAGGTGTCGGCCTGCAACTCCTTGTCGCGGAACGCCTCCAGCCGCAACTTGTCCAGCGCGTCCGAGGCGTTGGACACCAGCTCGCGCAGGAAGGTGTCCTTGTTCGAGTAGATCGAGTGGATCATCAGCTGCAACAGCTGACGGGCCTCGGACTGGAACTCCAGGGTTTCGATCGGCGCGGTCACGTGCTTCCTTTCCAGCTGTCTCCCCACGACTGCCGACCGATCTTACCGGACGGGCCGGCCCCGAATCCTCGAAGCCCGCACATTGCCCGCCGTCAAATCGGCGGGCCCGGACAGAATTGTTCTCGTCTTCGTTTGAGCCAGCTCGGCGGTGTGAATTCCGGCCGCCCGTTGACCATTCGTACTGTCCAGCCGCTGTGGTGGATCAGCCTGTGGTGCATCCCGCACAACAGCACCAGGTTGGCCAGCGCCGTGTCCCCTCCGTCCGCCCAGTGGGTGATGTGGTGCGCGTGGCAGGTGCTGGGCCTGCGCCTGCACCCTGGGAACGCGCAGTGCTGGTCCCTGACGATCAGTGCTCGTCGGAGGTGGGGCGGCACGGTGTAGCTGATCCGCCCGATATCGAGTGGTTCGGAGTTGCTGCCCAGTACTACTGGGATCACCTTCGCGTCGCAGGCGAGTCGGCGGATCGCTGATGGGGCGAGTTCGGTGGCGCCGAGCCCGGTCTGGAGTGTTGTCAGCGGAACTGTCACTGCGATGTGCGGGCGTTCCCCACCCTCCGTCGGCGTGGTGCTGGTTTCCAGTAGTTCCGCGAACGCGTCCCCTTGCCGTTCGGGCAGGGTTCGTGTGTCGTGTGCGTCGTGTGGTTTCGCCAGCGGGCTGAGGACTGCCCCCAGCAGTGCGCCGGTCTCCGCGTCTAGGCGCCCGTGGAACCGCACTGATCCGTCCCGCTGTGTGTCGTAGCGGAACTCACGTCGGGGATGGGCGAGCTCGTCCTCGCTCGGTAGCGCCCCGTCGGGGTCCAGCCGGTTGACGATCTCCCGGCCCAGTGGCACCAGGTTGGAGGCATCCAGGTGCTGGGCCGCCGCTGCCAGGACCTCGACCGCGTGTCCACGCTCGGCCTGATCCACGTGTGGCGGCAACTCCCGTAGCACCCGGTTGATCACCGACAACTGCTCCGGCTCCAACGCCACCCCCACCGGAACGCCCGCGTGCGCGATCCGCTGCCTGGCTTCCTTCTTGCTCACGCAGAGCACACCACGCAGCAACTCACTCAGGCTCGGATACCCCACCTGCTCCGCCACACCCCGCGCTTCGGCCTCCGCGACCAACCCCAACACCTTCGCATAGGCTTGCCGCAGAACTACTTCCGCGTCCTGCAACTCACCCAACAGCTCCGCGTCACCCAACCGCCACAACCCTGCGGCATGCCGAGTCTCCACGAATGCTGTCATACCAACAATTCTACTCCCGAAATCGTCCCAAAACCGTTGCCCGCCAATGGCTACCCATGTGGGTGACCAACCCGGGGTTGGTTTTGTGCGGGTAGCGGCGGCCTTACGCTGGCTGGCGAAATCGGGGCTGCCTGCACGCCCCGACTACCCCGATTAGGGCCGCCGCGAGGGACCCGCACCAAACCAACCCACATCACCAGCCCGGCACCACCCCGCACGCCGGGACTCGCGCCCCTCAGACCGGGACTCGCGCTCCCCAGCCCGGGACTCACGCCCCCACACCGGAACACACCAACCCCCAACACACCACCCCCCAACCCCCAACACACCACCTCGGAACCCCCAACACACCACCCCGCAACGTCGAACACACCGCCCGCAACGTCCGACACACCACCCCGCAACGTCCGACACGCGCCGCATCCCCAACCCCGCCGCACCCCGTCAACCCCTCACCCCCACCTCACCCCGTCACCCTCACCCCCACCCGACCCCCCGCTGGCTCGCCTGCTTCGCGGCTGCCGTACCGGCGGAAGGTCGCCAGCGCCTCCTGCCAGGTCGTCTCGGCGGCGGCGCTGTCGCCCGCCAGCGCCTGGGCGCTGGCCACGTCGCGCAGGGTGCGGGCCCGCCACAGTGGCAGGTCCAGTCCGCTCCACCACTGCACGGCGCGGTCGAGGTAGTCCAGCGCGGCCTCGGCCCGCCCGTCGGCCAGTTCGCGCTCGCCGAGGGTGCGCAGCATCAGTGCCTGCCCGAACCCGTCCTGCACCTCGTGGCAGGTCCGCAGGCAGTCGGTGAGCCAGTCGAGCACCTGGGCGCCGCGTCCCTGCCGGATCAGCACCTTGGACAGGGACTGCGTGGCGTAGGCGAGCATGTGCTGGTCGCCGATCTCGCTCATCATGCGGCGGGCCAGCACGCAGTCGCGCTCGGCGAGGTCGAGTTCGCCGAGGGCGCGGTGGATGATCCCGGTGGAGCGGATCGCCAGCGCCTGCCCGTACCGGTCGTCCAGGTCCTGGTACGCGGCGACGGCCCGCTCACACTCCTGGGCGGCGGCGGGCAGGCGCCCCAGCTCGGTGAGGATCATGGCCCTGCCGTGCACCGCGCGGGCACTGAGCTGCGGGTCGCCCAGTGAGCTCAGCACGGGGGTCAGTTCGTCCAGTGTGGACAGTGCGGGGCGCAGCCTGCCCCACTCCCGCTGCGCGCTGCACAACTTCAGCTGGGCCACGGCGCGGCCGTAGTCGTCCCCGGTCTCCCGGTAGATCGTCCGCGCGCGGTCCAGGTAGTCCACGGCCTCGTCGAGCCGGTCCTGCTCGAAGCGCAGGTTGCCCAGCCCCACCAGCAGGGAGGCCTCGCTGGCACGGTCCCCGCTGCGGTGCGCGGCGTCCAGTGCCGCCGAGTGCGTGTGCCACCACTGGCTGAAGTGGTTGCGCACGGAGAACGCGGAGGAGGACAGGGTGGCGGCCAGCGTGGCCGCCGCGGTGACCAGCCCCAGCTCCGAGGCGCGTTCCACCAGGCCGACGAGCACCGAGCCCTCGGCGTCCAGCCAGGCGGTCGGGTTGGTGAGCAGCCTGCGCGTGACCTCCTCGCCCAGCGGCGGCTGCCCCAGGTGACGGGTCAGCTCCGGCGCGGTCCCGCGGGGCATGTGGTGGGTGGCGAACTCCACCAGCGCCGCGGCGTACCGCGTGCAGCGCTCCACCGCCTCGGGTTCGGGCTCGGCCTGCTCACGGCAGAACTCCCGGGTCAGGTCGTGCAGGGTGTACCGGACCGCTCCGGTGCCGTCGGGCGTGGCGGTGTCCAGCAGGGTGGCGTCCACGAGGCGTTCCAGCACCTCGTCGGCGGCCTGCGGCGGCAGGTCCAGCAGCGCGGCGACCAGCCAGCCCGCGAAGTCGGTGACGCCGAGCATGCCGAGTCGGCGCAACGCGATCCGCTCCAGCTCACCCAGTCCCTCGTAGCTGAGCATCAGGCTGCCGCGGACCTCCAGGTCGCCCAGCACCAGCTCGTTGAGCAGGCGGTGCTGCGCGCGCAGCCTGCCCTGCAACTCGGCGAGGGGCCACTGCGGACGGGCGGCCAGCCGTGCGCCGGTGATGCGCACCGCGAGCGGGAGGTGGCCGCACAGCCGCACGATGTCGGCGGCCTGCTCCGGCTGTGCGGCGACCCGCTCCGGTCCGGCCAGCGCGCCGAGCAGGGCCAGCGCCTCGGTGTCGGCGAACACCGGCAGGTCCACGTGCACCGCACCGGCCACCGCGCCCAGCCGTCTTCGGCTGGTGATCAGCACCGCGCAGCCCGCCGCGCCGGGCAGCAGCGGGCGGACCTGCCCCTCGTCGGCCGCGTCGTCCAGCACCACCAGTGCCCGGCGGCCCGCCAGCAGGGAACGGAACAGGGCCGCCCGCTCGTCCAGGCCGGCGGGTACGCCGTCCTCGGGCACACCCAGCGCGTGCAGGAACCGGCCGAGCACGGCGCTGGGCTGCTGCGGGCTCGCGGTGGCCCCGCGCAGGTTGACGTAGAACTGGCCGCCGTCGAAGTGCTGCCGCACCCGGTGGCAGACCCGGATGGCCAGCGCGCTCTTGCCCGAGCCCGGCTTGCCCGCGACGGCCGCCACGGCGATCGTGCCCTGCTCGGCGAGCAGGTGCGCGGCCAGCCTGGTGATCTCCTCCTCGCGGCCGGTGAAGTCGGAGATGTCGGGTGGCAGCTGGGCCGGTGCGGGCGCGTTGTGCCGCGGCTCCACCCGCCGGGGGCCGTCGCCGCGCAGCACCTGGGCGTGCACGGCCCGCAACTCCGCGCCCGGCTCGATGCCCAGTTCCTCGACCAGCAGCCGGCGGATCTGCTCGTAGCAGCGCAGCGCCTCGGCCTTGCGGCCCGCCTGGTGCAGCGCCAGGACCAGTTGCCCGCGCAGGCGTTCCCGCAGCGGGTGCTCGGCGACCTGGGCGGTCAGCTCGGCGACCAGCTCCGCGCCCTCGCCCAGGGCCAGTCGGGCGTCGGCCAGGTCCTCCGAAACGGCCAACCTGGTCTCCGCCAAACGGTCCCGTTCAGCGACGGCCCACTCGCCGTCCACGTCCAGCAGGGCCGTGCCACGCCACAGCTCCAGCGCGGCGAGCAACTCCTCGGCGGCCTGCTGGAACCGCTCCTCGGCCAGCGCCGACCTGCCGCTGGCCACGCGCGCGGCGAACACCTGAAGGTCGACCCGCGCCGCCTCGGCGACCAGCAGGTACCCGGCTGACCTGCGCACGACCAGTTCGCCGCCCAGCGCCGAGCGCACCGCGGAGACCAGGCTGTGCAACCGGGCCCTCGGGTCCGACGGCGGATCAGCCCCCCACAGCGCGGAGATCAACGCCTCCGCCGACACCACCCGTCCCGCGTTGACCGCGAGCACGGCCACCAACGCCTTGGGCTTGCGCCCGGTGATCGGTACTTCCACACCGTTCCGCAGGGCCAGTACCGGCCCCAACACGCACACGTCCACACGATCCCCCTCCCCCCGAACAGGAGCTTGGCCAGCGTTCCTTCCGCTGTCAAGGAGATCCACGCAGGCGGTGCACAGGAATCGAGCAGGAATCGGGAAGGTCGGGCACCGAGGCTGCGGGCATGAACGTGACACGAACAACCAGAGGGCGGGGGCACCGTGCCAGACGCGTGCTCACCGGCCTGCTCGCCACGGCGGGTCTGCTGGTGAGCGGGTTGAGCCTCGGTACGGCCCCGGCCACCGCCAGCTCGGTCGGCGGCCAGATCACCAGGGACGAGGTCCTCTCCCGGGCCCAGGACTGGATCAACGAGCACGTCCCGTACAGCCAGAGCCGTTCCTGGACCGATGCCAACGGTACCTACCGCCAGGACTGCTCGGGCTACGTCTCGATGGCCTGGCACCTGCCCAAGCTGCCCGGCGGTGGGGACTACAGCACCGCCACGATCACCCAGGTCACCAACACGATCGCGCGCGGTGACCTGAAGCCGGGCGATGCCCTGTGGCGGCGGGACTCCAGCGTGCAGCACATCGGCCTGTTCATCGCCTGGGCGGACGCCGCCCACACCAGCCCGGTCGTGCGCCAGGAGCCCGAGGACGGCAAGTTCGCCGAGCAGGTCACCTGGTCCGCTTCCTATGCCAACACCTTCACTCCGGTGCGGTACAAGAACATCGTGGACGGGGCGGCCCCCAGCGACCCGCTGCCGGGTTCCGCGTCCTACCGGTACAACAACCAGCAGCTGTCCTTCGCGCGTGGCGCCGACGGCAGCCTCCAGCACTACTGGTGGATTCCCGGTGAGGGCACCCGGCACGACTCCTGGGGCGGCCAGATCGTCGGCCAGCCCACCGGCTTCGTCTACGGCAACCAGCAGCACGTCTTCGCCCGGGGCGTCAACGGCACGTTGCAGCACTGGTGGTGGATCGATGACGGCTCAGGCGTGCACTTCGCCGACTGGGGCGGGGAACTGACCTCCGACCCGACGGCTGTGGTGTGGGGAGATCAGCAGCACATCTTCGCGCGGTCGAAGAAGGGCACGCTGGAGCACTGGTGGTGGACCCCGCAGGACGGGCTGCACATCGCCGACTGGGGCGGGGAACTGGCCGGTCGGCCCACCGCGATCTCCTACGGCAACCAGCAGCTGATCTTCGCCCGTGGTTCGGACAACCAGTTGCACCACTGGTGGTGGATCAACGACGGTTCCGGGCTGCACTACGACTCCTGGGGCGGCTCGCTGGACGGGGACCCGGCCGCGATGGTCTGGCAGAACCAGCAGTTGGTGTTCGCCCGCGGCACCGACGGCACGTTGCAGCACTACTGGTGGATGCCCGAGTCGGGGCTGCACCACGACTCCTGGGGCGGTCAGATCGTTGGCAGGCCCGCGGTGATGGTGTGGGACAACCAGCAGTTGGTGTTCGCCCGCGGTACCGACGGCAGTCTCCAGCACTACTGGTGGATCTCCGGTGAGGGCACCCGGCACGACTCCTGGGGCGGCAAGCTGACCGACGACCCCTCGGCCTTCGCCTACGACAACCAGCAGCACGTGTTCGCCAAGACCACTGACAACTCGCTGTTCCACTGGTGGTGGATCAACGACGGTCAGGGCACGCACACCATCAGTTGGGGCGGGAGCCTGGGATGAGGACCACGAGACTGATCGCCGCCGCGTCGAGCCTGCTGGCCACCGCGGCCCTGTTGGCCGGTGGGCAGACCGCGAGCGCGCAGCCGGACGCCGTCCGGGTGCCCGCGGGCGTGGCCAAGCCCGCGAACTGCTCGTCCATTCCGCCGGACCGCGACCTCAACGTCACCACCACGGTGCACCAGGTGGGTCTGGACCTCGGGGTGTCGGACAAGGTGATGCTGGCCGGGTTCGAGACCGGCTGGGTCGAGTCGCACATGAACAACCTCAGCTGCGGGGACCGCGACTCGCTGGGTGTGTTCCAGCAGCGGCCGAGCCAGGGCTGGGGAACGCCCGCGCAGATCATGGATGTGCGTTACGCGGCAACGCAGTTCTTCACCCGCGCGATCAACAGTGAGCGCAACCACCCGGGGTACTCGGCCGACCAGATCGCCTGGGACGTGCAGCGCTCCTGCTGCCCGGCGGCCTACGCCAACGCACTGGGCAAGGCGCAGTCCATGCTGGCCGAGGTGGCCGGTTCCGGACCCAGCAACTCCGACGGCATCGGCGGTGCCAGGGCGTACAAGTGGGGCGACCAGCAGCTGATCTTCAGCCGTGGCACCGACGGCGCGCTGCACCACTGGTACTGGATTCCCGGTCAGGGCACCAGGTCCGACTCCTGGGCCGGTACGGTCGTCGGTGAGCCCACCGGGTTCGCCTACGGCAACCAGGAGCACGTCTTCGCCCGTGGCCCGAACAACACGCTGCTGCACTGGTGGTGGATCGACGACGGCTCAGGCCTGCACTTCGCCGACTGGGGCGGGCAGGCCTTCAGTGACCCGACGACCTTCGTGTGGAACGGTCAGCAGCACATCTTCGCGAAGAACTCGGCCGGCCAGTTGTTCCACTGGTTCTGGGATCCGACCGACCTCCAGGTGCACACGGTCAACTGGAACGGGGCGCCGGGCACGTTCGTCGGCACTCCGTTCGGGTACTCCTTCGGCAACCAGCAGCACGTGGTGGCCCGTGGCCCGAACAACACCCTGTACCACTGGTGGTGGGACCAAGGCACCGGCAAGGTGACCTTCGCCGACTGGGGCGGGCAGGCCTACAGCGACCCGGTGGCCTTCGTCTACGGCGACCAGCAGCAGATCTTCGCCACGTCCAGCAAGAACACGCTCTACCACTGGTGGTGGACCCCGCAGGAGGGCGGCCTGCAGAACGACTGGGGCGGTAACGCGTCCTGAGTGGACAGACGGGTCGAGGCGGTTCCCGAGCGCGGGAGCCGCCTCGACCCAAGGTTCTGGGAGCGCTTCCAGAACCGCGCTGGCGACCGGTTCCGGGCTGGACGAGGTCGAGGCGGTACTAAGCTGAGCGGGCTGTGGTACTCGAGGGTGACGCGGGGCAACGCATTGCCGGAGTAGGGGAGTCCGTGGTCGAGCAGAGCCGGGAGATGCCGACCCTGGACGAGGTCGCCAGGGTCGCCGGGGTGTCCCGGTCCACGGCCTCGCGGGCCATCAACGGGCAGGTCTACGTCAGTGCCAAGGCCCGCGAGGCGGTGACCAACGCGGTGGCCAGCCTGGGCTACAGCCCGAACCTGCTGGCCCGCTCGCTGGCGACCAAGCGCACCAACTCGATCGCGCTGGTGCTGTCCGAGCGCGGGGACACCGTGCTGGCGGACCCGTTCTTCGCGCGGGTGCTGCGCGGGGTGCACGCGGGCCTGTCCGGCAGCGGCATGCAACTGGTGCTGCTGATGGCCCAGGACGAGCAGGCCCAGGGCGAGCTGGGGCAGTACCTGTGCGCGGGGCACGTGGACGGGGCGCTGGTGGTCAGCCTGCACGGGGACGACCCGCTGCCCGACCAGCTCGCGAGCTCCGGCCTGCCCGTGGTGCTGTTGGGCAGGCCGCTGGCGAAGGTGGACGTGCCGTACGTGGACGCCGACAACTCCACCGGCGGGGAGCTCGCGGCGGCACACCTGGTCGAGCGCGGGCGGCGGCACATCGCCACGATCGCCGGACCGCGCGACATGGCGGCGGGCATCGACCGGCTCTCCGGCTGGCGGCGCGGCATGACGGCCGCCAAGCGCAGGCCCGCGGGCGTCGTGCACGCCGACTTCACCGCGGCCGGTGGCGCCGCGGCGATGCGCGAGTTGCTGGCGGCGTACCCCGAGGTGGACGGGGTGTTCGCCGCCTCCGACCTGATGGCCGTGGGTGCCATGCAGGTGCTGCGCGAGGCCGGTCGGCGCATCCCGCAGGACGTGGCCGTGGTCGGCTTCGACGACTCCGAGTTGGCCGAGACTGCGGTGCCCCCGTTGACCAGTGTGCGCCAGCCGATCGAGGAGATGGGCAGGGCCATCACCCTGCGGCTGATCGCGCAGATCAACGCCGTGGCCGACCAGCCGTCCTCGGTGCTGCTGCCGACCGAACTGGTCCCCCGCGAGAGCAGCTGAGTCAGCGCAGCAGTAGCACGGCCAGCTCGTCGAGCAGTTCGCTCACGCGGTCGGGCGTGGCGCGGGTCAGGGCGCGCGAGAGTCTACGGCCGACCGCTGCCCGGCCCGTCCCGCAGCGGCTTCGTCACTGCGACCCGCATATCGCGCTAATCGGCGGACTCACGTTTAAAACCAGATCCGTGGGCGCCCCGACTGTTTCGTGACCGGTGATTAGCGCGCATTGACAAACTCCTCGTGCACGGTTGTGCCCGCGAATTGGCTGCCATTACGGTCGGCTGCGCTGGTGGACCGATCTCAATGACGAGGAGGAATCGACAGTGGCAGCGATCACGCACCGGGCGAGGAGCAGGAATGCGACCAGAGCTGGAGTGCTCACCGCCGTCACGGCTGTCGCACTGGGGGTTTTCGGAGCGGGAATGGCCGCGGCGGCTGACAAGTCGCTGACCTTCAAGGGCGCATTCCCGCTCATCGGTCAGCAGAGCGTGCACACCGTGGTGCACGTGAACATCCCGGCCAAGGCCACGCCCGGTCAGGCCCTCACGGTGCCCTTCAGCATCGATGTGGACGCGGGCAAGGCGGCCGGTGACGGGCTGCGCCTGGTCGGGGCCAAGAACGTCGCCGGGACGATCAAGTCCTCGGTGACGCTCAAGGCCTCGGACGGCAGGACCGTGCCGCTGCCGATCGAGCTGCCGATCCCGAAGACCGCGGTGCCGCCGCAGGGGGCGCTGACCTTCGCGGCCAAGGGCTCGGTGCGGTTCACCGTGCCCAAGGGCGTGGCGGCCGGTGCCGCGAAGACCTCGGTGGACGCGACGGCCACCACCCACGTGGTGACCGACAGCTCGCTGGGCCAGTTCGACGTCAAGCTCACGCTCGACCCCGCTGGGCAGGACACCGTCCTGGGCAGCACGCAGGTCGGCTGATCCACCCTCCCGGTGCGGGGCGGGTACGTCCCGCACCGGGACCCTCCACTGAGGACTCAACCCATGACCGAGCGCGGCGCACGTCCCAAGGTTCCTTTGGTGCGCAAGCAATTCCTGCGGGCCGTGCGCTCGCTGTTCTCCCCGCTGCTGCCCGACGACTACCTGGAGCTGATCAACCCGCTGTGGTCCACCCGCGAGCTGCGCGGACGGGTGGAGCGGATCGAGCGGGAGACCTCGGACACCGTGACGGTGCTGATCCGGCCCGGGTTCGCCTGGCAGGGCCACCGTCCCGGCCAGTACCTGCGCATCGGCGTGGTCATCGACGGGGTGCACCACTGGCGGGCCTACTCGCTGACCTCCGACCCCGACCGCGCCGACGGCCTGATCAGCGTGACGCCGAAGCTGGTCGAGGGCGGCAAGGTCTCCCCGTACCTGGTGCGCCGCCTCGCCCTGGGCTCGGTCGTGCGGCTGGGCCGCGCCGAGGGCACGTTCACCCTGCCCGAGCGCGTACCGCCCAAGCTGCTGTTCGTCAGCGCGGGCAGCGGCATCACGCCGATCATGAGCATGGTGCGCAGCCTCGCCGACCACGGGCAGCTGCGCGACGTGGTGCACCTGCACTCGGCGCGCACCGAGCAGGACGTGATCTTCCGACCGGACCTGGCGGACCTGGACCGGCGCCACGAGGGCTACCGGCTGTACCTCCAGTTGACCGCGGAGCACGGCCGGATGTCCCCGGCGGACCTGGACGAGCTGTGCCCGGACTGGCGTGAGCGGGAGGCGTTCTGCTCCGGACCTGGCGAGTTCCTGGACCAGCTCACCAGCCACTTCGAGCGCGAGGGCAAGCGGGAACGCCTGCACCTGGAGCGGTTCCAGCCCAGGATCCTCGGCGGTGAGGTCGAGCCGGGCAGCGGTGGCCCGGTGCGGTTCCTCAGGGGCGGCAGGAACACCGAGTGCGACGGGCGCACGCCCATCCTGGTCGCCGGTGAGCGGGCCGGACTGGAACTGGCCTACGGCTGCCGCATCGGCATCTGCTTCACCTGCGTGGGCCGACTGCGCTCGGGCCGCGTCCGCGACCTGCGCACCGGCGAGGTGTCGGGCAGCACGGGGGAACTGGTGCGCACCTGCGTCAGCACCGCCGAGGGCCCCGTCGAGATCGAACTCTGAGAGCGAGCCACACCATGACCCAGTCCCAGATCCCGAGCCCGATCGCGCACCTGAGCGCCGAGCAGGTCGAGCAGCTCGGCCGCGAGCTCGACGCCGTGCACGCCGAGGTGTTCGCCGACCTGGGCGACCGGGACCGCCGCTACATCAAGGCGGTCATCGCCGTGCAGCGCCAGCTGGCCGTGGCCGGGCGCGTGCTGCTGCTGGGCTCCCGGTTCCGGCCCGCCTGGCTCGCGGGCACCGCCTGCCTGGGGGTGGCCAAGATCCTGGAGAACATGGAGATCGGCCACAACGTGCTGCACGGGCAGTGGGACTGGATGAACGACCCGTACATCCACTCCTCGACCTGGGACTGGGACACCGCCTCCACCGCCGAGGCGTGGAAGCACTCGCACAACTACGTGCACCACACGTTCACCAACATCCGCGGCAAGGACAAGGACCTCGGCTACGAGATCATGCGGATCGACCCGCACCAGCCCTGGCACCCGGTGTACCTGTTGCAACCGTTGTACAACCTGCTGCTGATGGCCCTGTTCGAGTGGGGCGTGGCCCTGCACGACCTGGACCTGGAGGCGATCCGCGCGGGGGAGAAGCCGGTTCCCCAGGTGGTCGAGGAGCTCAAGGGCATCTCGGGCAAGGCCCGCGACCAGGTGGTCAAGGACTACCTGGGCTGGCCCGCGATCAGTGCGCTGGCAACGGGTCTGGTCGGGCTGGTGGCCTACCGGGCGCGGGGTCGCACCGGCGTGCTCGGCGCCGCGGCCCGGCTGGCCCGGCGAACCTTCGTCAGCACCGCCGTGGCCAATGCCGCCGCCAACGTGGTGCGCAACGTGTGGGCGCACGGCATCATCTTCTGCGGCCACTTCCCCGACCAGACCTACACCTTCAGCGAGGAGGAGGCCCGCGACGAGAGCCGTGGCGGCTGGTACGCGCGCCAGCTGGTGGGCGCGGCCAACATCGAGGGCGGCCCGCTGTTCCACGTGCTCAGCGGCAACCTCGGCTACCAGGTGGAGCACCACCTGTTCCCGGACATGCCCAGCACCCGGTACGCGCAGATCGCCCCCAAGATCAAGGACATCTGCGAGCGCTACGGGCTGCCGTACAACTCCGGGCCGCTGCTCAGGCAGTGGGGCATGGTGCAGCGCACGATCCTGCGCCTGGCGTTCCCCGGCGGCAAGCCGCGCCCGAAGCCCGGGCCGTACCGGGGCGGTGACCGGCCGGTGGTGAGCAGTCCCGAACCGGTTCTTGTTGACCGCTGAGCAGGTTCGCGAGGCGGCCTTGCCCGGGGGACCGGCCCGGCCTAGGGTCCGGCCACAGTGATCACACGGTGGAACGGGGCGGGAATGCTTACCAGTTACCAGGAATCCGTCGCGGGGGCCTTCGACCGCTCGGCCGAGAGCTACGACGCGGTCGGCGTGGAGTTCTTCCAGGTGTTCGCGCGGCAGCTGTTGGACGATCTCGTTGTGCGCCAAGGGGATCGTGTGCTCGACGTGGGCTGTGGCCGCGGCGCCGTGCTGTTCCCGGCCGCCGAACTGGTGGGGCCGAACGGGTCGGTGACCGGGATCGACCTGTCCGAGGGCATGGTGCGGCACACCCTCGCGGAGATCGAGGGCCGGGGGCTGTCCAACGTCACGGCCCAGGTGATGGACGCGCAGCGGCCCGCGCTGCCCGGCGGCGCGTTCACCGCGGTGCTGGCCTCCTGCGTGGTGTTCTTCCTGCCCGACCCGCTCGCGGGCATGCGCGCCTGGCACGACCTGCTCGCGCCCCGCGGGCGGATCGGCATGACCACCTTCGCCTCCGGCGACCCGAGGTGGGCTGCCGTGGAGCAGGTCTTCGCGCCGTTCGTGCCGCCAAGCACCCTGTGGGCGCTGGCCGCGGCGGCACAGACCTTCGGCAGCACCGAGTCCTTCGAGCGGGCCGTGGCCGCCGCGGGGTTCGCGGGGATCAACTCCGTGGTGCGCGAGCACCCGATCCACTTCGCCGACCGCGAGCAGTGGATCAGGTGGTCCTGGTCGCACGGCCAGCGCATGTTCTGGGAACTGATACCCGAGTCTCAGCAGCGGTCCGTGCGCGAGCAGGTGCTCGAGTGCCTGCGCCCGCTGTGCCGCGAGGACGGCAGCCTGGTGCTGAACCAGGTCGTGCGCTACACGGTGGCACGGCGGGACTGATCACTCCGATGGCGGTTGCCTTCGTGTTGCCGGGGTGTATTTGATCTGCGAGTATCACACTCCGTCACGAATCGAAGGAGCGTTCGATGACCGCTCGGCTCAATCCCTACATCAGCTTCTCCGGGGACGCCCGGCAGGCGATGGAGTTCTACCAGTCCGTCTTCGGCGGCGAGCTCGTGCTGAACACCTTCGGCCAGTACGGGCCGCCGGACTCACCGATCGCGAACCAGATCATGCACGGCATGCTGGAGACCCCCAGCGGGTTCACGCTGATGGCCTCGGACACCCCGCCCGGCATGGAGTTCAAGCCCGGCACCACCATGACCGTGAGCCTGAGCGGGGACAGCGCCGAGGAACTGCGCGGCTACTGGGACCGGCTCTCCGAGGAGGGCTCCGTGTCCGTCCCGCTGGAGAAGCAGATGTGGGGCGACGAGTTCGGGGCCTGCGCCGACAAGTTCGGCGTCTCCTGGATGGTCAACATCGGCCAGCCGCAGAGCTGAAACCCTCTCACTTCCGAGCTGGGCCCGTGACCTGAGCCACCGTGGTCACGGGCCCTTCCTCTTGCTGCAACGCCCCTTCCGGCCATCACGCGGCTGGCTCCATGGTGTGCGGGTACGTGTCACGCGCACCTGAGGAGCCCTGCATGTCCACCAGAAACCGCGTTGCCGTCCTGCTCGCCGGCGCCGCCGCGATCGGCTGCGCCGCACTGCCCGCCCAAGCCGCCGCCGCGCCCAGCGACGTGCGCGCCAGCATCGCCAAGATCGCGCTCGGCGAGGTCGGCTACGAAGAGGGATCCAACAACTGCAACAAGTACGGCCCCTGCGAGGAGTGGTGCTCGCTGTTCGCCACCTGGGTCTGGAACAAGGCGGGGGACGCCATCCCGCACTACGCCTACACCGGTGACGTCTACGAGTGGGGCGTGCGCAACGGCCGGGCGCACGCCAGCAACACCGGCATGAAGCAGGGCGATGTCGTGTTGTACGGCACCCGGGACAACAGCCTGCACATCGGCGTGGTCGTCTCGGTCGCCAGCAACGGCCAGATCACCACCGTCGAGGGCAACGACCGCAACGCCGTGCGCAAGGACGGGCCCTTCGACCCGACGCACGCCAAGGCCGCCGGGCGGCCCGGCAACATCTACGGCTGGGTCTCGGCCGTGTAGCAGCGCACCGAGGAGGACCCCTGCACGGCTGCCGAAGCCGTGCAGGGGCCAGGGTGCGGGCTCGGTGGTCACCCCTTCAGCCCATTCCGCAGTGCTATGAGGACATAGCCACCTTGGGCTTCTGCTTGGGATATCCGATTCGTCAGGCTGAGTGGTATGACGGCACCGTGGGGAAAACGCGGGGACATGATCGTCCACGAAAGTGAACCGTTCAACGCCGAGCCGACCCCCGCGGCATTGGCGCGGGCGGTGTTGACCAGTACCGACGCGTTCTACGTGCGCAACCACGGTCCAGTGCCGGAACTGGACCCGCGGACGTGGCGACTGTCCGTACGGGGACTGATCGCCCGGCCACTCACGTTGTCGTTGGCGGACCTGCAAAGCCAGTTCGACCACCACCGGGTGATCGCCACCATGCAGTGCGCGGGCAACGGCAGGGCCGGGTTGATGGCGGTGCGCGCCATGCCGGGGCACCCGTGGCAGCGGGGCGCGACCGCCACCGCGACCTGGACCGGGGCCCGGCTCGCCGACGTGCTCACCGCTGCCGGCCTGGACACCACCCGCGGTCACGTTGCCTTCGAAGCCCCTGACATCGCCGTGGACGCCTGCCCGCCGCAGCGTTTCGGTGCTTCCATTCCGCTCGCCAAGGCGATGAGCGACGAGGTACTGCTGGCGTGGCGGATGAACGGCCAACCGTTGCACGCGGTGCACGGCGCGCCGGTCAGGGTGGTGGTGCCCGGCTACATCGGCGCTCGCAGCGTCAAATGGGTGGACCGCGTCACGGTGCGGGAACACCCGTCGCTGAACTACTTCCAGGACGTCGCCTACCGGCTGGCGGGGCAGGCGCTGGGGCCGATCGCGGTGAACTCCGCCATCCTCGCCCCGGACGACGGTGCCACCGTGGCCGCCGGACCGGTCACGATCACCGGATATGCCATGGCCGGCGACGGACGCGGCATCACCCGCGTGGAGGTCAGCCTGGACGGCGGTCGGCAGTGGCACCGGGCGGAGTTGGGGAGCCGACTCAGCCAGTGGGCCTGGCGTCAGTGGAGCATCACCCTCGACCTGCCGCCAGGCGAGGTGGAGGTGACTGCTCGAGCGTGGGACGTCACCGCGGCCACGCAGCCCGAGCACGAAGCACCGCTGTGGAACCCCAAGGGATACGCCAACAACGCCTGGGCGCGCACCCGCTACCTGGTCAAAGCCAAGTGAGCTCGACCGGTCCACCGACTCCCAGCCTGCTGCGGTGTCACTCCAGGTCTGGCGGGCCGGTAGTCACCGGTATTGCGCTTGCTGAGCTTGTAGGTGTGATGTCGGTTGGCGATGGACAGGCGATGACCATCGCGGTATGCCCAGGTCATGAGGTATCCACAAGCGAGCCGCCAGGCCCCGGCGCGACGCGCGCTCGAACGCGACGACCAGATGGTAACCGGCTGGATGAAACAGGGGTGGCCCCAGTGATGGCCCTCGAGGACGCTGCGGGATTCTCGCGGACGCCGCCCACTCCTGGGCCTGGCGCGGCCACACGCTGATCGTGCGGGTAACAGGGTCGCTCCCGTCCTAGCTGCGGTGTACCGTGCTGGCCACCGGGCGTTCACTGATCCCGAGGACCTGATCTACGCCGTCTGGCGAGGCTTTACGTCAACTCCAGTACCGCCACGACGTCCTCGACGGCTGCCCAACCGGTACCGGGCTCCTCGGAGAACGCCCGCAGGAGGTACTTCACCGTCTGGGCTTCCAGCGCCTTGCCCCGCGCCAGTACGGAGGCCACCAGGTTCGTGATCTGGCTGATCTGCTTGGGGAGGGCCTGGTCCTCTGTTCGCCTCCGGATTCCGTTCCGCATCGGAAGAAGAGAACGGATCGAGAGGGCCATGATCGGGACGAGGCCTTCCGGGCTCGGCTAGGTCTCGTTCCCGCGTGGCTCGCCGGCGTAGGGAATCCACTCGAACCCCTGCGCGAAGGAGTGGAAGCCTGTCGTGGAGCCCAGTGCCAAGCGGGCCTCGCTGGACAGGACCAGACCAGGAAGGCCGCCGACGCGCAGCTCCTCTGACCAGTCCACCCGCAGCTCGTCCAAGTCTACGAACCCCTCCGGGTCCCACCCGACCATCGCGGCCTGATAGCCGTCCAGTCGCTCCAACACTTTGTACAAGCCGTCGCCCAGTGCGGACAGCTGGGCCTTGTTCAGGATGGCGCGCTCGATGCTGCGGTCGTGCGGCAGTCCCCACGACACGCCCATCGGAGCCACCGCCAGCTCCACATAGCCAACTCCCGCATATGAGATGGCATCGCGCAGGAACGGCGGGTGCAACCCGATCAGACGCTCGTCCACCGGGACCGGCCCCATCGTCGCGAGTGAGTCACGGGCTTGCTCGGCAGCGGATCGTTCCACCCCGAAGTTCATCACCAGTTCGAAGATGACCGCCATATCGACACCGGGCTCTCACAAGGTCAGGACCACCGGGCCGAAGACTACCCACTCCCGATCGAGACGCCAGCCCAAGACCGGCCATCGTCGCAGCCTCGGTCTCTTCCCGCCGTCCAGGGAGCAACGGAGCGCTCGTCAAGTCAGCCTTTTGCCGTTGGGCCGGACCTCTTCCTCCCGACAGGGTTGGTATGCCGCACTCGCCCTGGCGCTGGCGCGGTCGGCCAGTGCATGCGCGTCGGGGCAGGCCGAGTTCGGCGTTGCCCGGCCAGTACGAGCCGACCTTCACCCCGGCGGTGTGCGCGGTGGCCGTCGACTTCACGGTGAACCGGCTCACCGACTCCCACACCGCGAGTCCCGCCGACAGGCGCACGAGTCCCGTTCACCAGGGCGTGACTCACGCGCACCAGAGCGGGACTCGCGGGTGGTGTCTTGACAAGGCCTGCGCGAATCTGTTTGTTTGTGACGTATTGCACCCTGCAATGAGCAATTTTGTGCATCGAGGAGGGCGGCATGCGCTCAGCGGTGATCGTCGGGCTCGTGGTCGTGGCGGCGGCGAGCACGGCGCCGGTCGCGGTGGCAGAGCCCCTGGGGCTGACCCGCACGGAGGGCGCCGTGACGGTGGCGGTCCCGCGCAGCGCGGGCGCACCGGGCTACCAGCTGCGGATCAGCACGGCGAGGTTGGGGCTCACGGCGCAGCGGGGCGGGGAGCCGCTGCTGCGCACGGCGCCGGACGCGTTCACCTACGGGGCCGGCGTGGCGACGGCCGTGCGGTCGGTGCAGGTGCGTGGGGACTCGGTGGTGGCGGAGGCGGACAGCAGCACGGGCCGGGCGGTGACGCTGGTGCTGACCCCGCGCGCGGACCGGTTCGACCTGCTCTGGTCGGTGGCGGGCGAGCCGCCGGGGGACCGGGCGGCGCACTTCGAGCTGGCGGCCTCGGGCCAGTGGTACGGCGGGGGCGAGACCAGCGAGGGCAAGGAGCAGCCCTACCCGCTGTCGGCGGGCACGGTCAACGAGCCGGAGTTCTCCCCGGCGAGCTACATGATGCAGGAGCCCTACTTCTACACCTCGAAGTCGATCGGCCTGTACGTGCGCACGGCCCAGCCGATGAAGGTCGCGCTGGCGCAGGGCAGGGCCGATCTCACGGTGACCGGTGCGAACGAGTTCTCCAGCACGGTGTTCGTGGAGTCCAGCCGCCGCGCGGTGTACGAGGACTACATCGGCGAGGTGGGCAAGCCGGCCAAGAGTGACGCCACCGACGAGGAGTACCGGCGTCCACTGTGGAACTCGTGGGCGCAGGACTACCGGGACATCACCCAGGACAAGATCCTGCAGTGGGCCGGTGAACTCAAGGCCGCGGGCGTTGCGGGGCACACGATCCAGTTGGACGACAAGTGGGAGTCCAACTACGGCAACATGACCTTCGACGCCACGACCTTCCCCGACCCGAAGAAGATGGTGGACACCATCCACGGCATGGGGCAGAAGTTCGGCCTGTGGACGACGTTCTGGGTCAATCTGGACTCCAAGAACTACGCCTACGCCAGGGATCACGGCTACCTGGTGCGGGCCAAGGGCGACAGCACCAAGCCCTGCACGGTGACCTGGTGGAACGGCACGGCAGGCATCATCGACCTGGCCAACAAGGCCGCCCGCGACTGGTACACGGGCAACCTGCGCGCGCTGATGTCCCAGTACGGGGTGGACGGCTTCAAGTTCGACACGAGGTTCTTCGACGACAGGTGCGCTACCTCCGACGGGCTCACCCCGCAGGACTACCAGCGGCTCGGCGCGGACATGACCGACCAGTTCGACCAGCAGGGCGTGGGCATCCGCACGCACTGGGGCAACCAGCGCTACGGTTTCGTCATCAGGGCGGTGGACGCGGACACCACCTGGACCGGGCTGCGCACGAGCCTGCGCAGGTCCATGGCGATCTCCGCCAACGGTTACCCGTTCGTGGAGACCGACATGATCGGCGGTTCGAACAGCATGCCGCCGCCCTCCCGCGAGGTGCTCGTGCGCTGGGCGCAGGCGGCCTCGCTGATGCCGCTGATGTACTCCTCGACCTCGCCGGTGCGCACCGTGGACACCACGACCGGCAAGCCGGTGACCTATCCCGCCGACACCGCGCGGGTGTACGCGCAAGCCGTGCGCACGCACGAGAAACTGGCCCCGTACCTGCTCGACCAGGTGCACACGGCGGTCGCCGAGGGCACCCCGATCATGCGGCCGGTGTTCTTCGACTTCCCCGCCGACCACCGCTTCGACGCGGTCGACGACGAGTGGATGCTCGGCCCGGCGCTGCTGGCCGCGCCGATGATCACCGAGGGCAGCGCGAGGGACATCACCCTGCCGGAAGGCCTCTGGTACGACCCGAACCGCGGTCAGGTGCTGTTCGGCGGCAGGGTGCTGCACGACTACCCGGTGCCGCTGGACACCACGCCGATGTTCGTGCGGCTGGGCGCACCCGGCGCGGTCGGGCTGATCGGTGCCCTGAACAGGTGAGGGCTCAGCGGGGCTCGTCGGTGACCAGGTCGACCGCGGCCTGGACGCTCGGCGCGCCCCGCCTCCCGGGCGGTGTATACACCGCTTGCGGTGGCAAGCACGCGCTGACAGGCTGCCCCGAAGCGAACAGGGGGCCTGATGGGACTTCGCGCGATGCTCACGACGCTGGTGCTGGTGGTGGCGGGGCTGGCGGTCCCGGCGGACGCGGCGGTGCCCAACCGCTACACGTGGCCGACCGGGGTCAGCGCCAACGGGCGGTACCTGGTGGACCAGCACGGCAAGCCGTACCTGATCGCGGGTGACTCTCCGCAGGGTCTGTTCGTCACCATGTCCGAGCCGCAGGCGTGGCGGTTCTTCGTCAACCGCAGGATCGCCGGGTTCAACGCCCTGTGGATCAACTCACTGGTCACCGTGGACCAGGGCGGCCGTCCCGACGACAGCACCTTCGACGGCATAGTCCCGTTCACCACACCGGGCGACCTGTCCACTCCGAACGAGCAGTACTTCGGACGGATCGAGCGCATGGTGGCCATGGCCCAGGGGCAGGGCCTCACGATCTGGCTCAACCCGGTGGAGACCTGCGGCCACCTGCCGCTGTTGCGGGCCAACGGGGTGGACAAGGCCCGTGCGTTCGGCGCCTACCTGGGCAAGCGGCTGCGGTCCTACCCCAACATCGTGTGGTTCAACGGCTGCGACCTGCAGACCTGGCGGGATCCGGCCGACACCGCGCTGGTGCAGGCCGTGGCCAGGGGCATCAAGGACGTCGATCCCGGGCACCTGCAGACCGTGGAGCTGAACTACCTGAGCAGTGGCTCGCTGGACGACCCGACCTGGGCCGAGTACATCAAGCTGGACGCGGCCTACACCTACTACCCGACCTACGCCCAGGTGCTCAAGGAGTACAACCGGCCGCAGCACATGCCGGTGTACCTGACCGAGGCCAACTACGAATCCGAGCACGACTACACCGGCCCGAAGACCCTGCGGCGCCAGGAATACTGGACCACGCTCAGTGGTGCGACCGGGCAGTTCTACGGCAGCGGCTACACCTGGCAGTTCAAGCCGGGCTGGCAGGACCACGTGGACACCCCCGGCACCGAGCAGTTCGAGTACGTCACCGACATCCTCCGCGAGAACCGTTGGTACGACTTGGTTCCCGACCAGCAGCACACCCTGGTCACCGCCGGGTACGGCACTTTCAACCCGTACGGCAACGTGAACGACAACGACTACGCCACCGCTGCCCGCACCGAGGACGGCAGCACGGCACTGGTCTACGTGCCCACCGCGCGCACGGTCACCGTGGACCTGGGCAGGATGCGCGGTGAGGTGACGGCCGTCTGGTACGACCCGACGAACGGGGAGTACCGGGACACGGCAGCCGACGGTAGCGGCCGGTTCACCACCCCGGGCCGCAACGCCGAAGGCGAGGACGACTGGGTGCTGTTGCTGCAGGCGGGGTAGGGGGTGGGGGTCGGCGTTGCGGGGTGGTGAGTTGGGGGTTGGGGGCGGTGTGTCCCGGCGTGGGGGCCTGGGCTGAGTGGCGTGAGTCCCGTTGTGTGTGGCGCGAGTCCCGGTCTCGGGTAGGTGAGTCCCGGTCTCCGGAGGGTGAGTCCCGGTCGGAGGTGTGAGTCCCGGTGTTGAGTGGGTGGGCTCAGGTTGTGGAGAGTGAGTCCCGGTGTTGAGTGGGTGGGCTCAGGTTGTGGAGAGTGAGTCCCGGTGTTGGGAGAGTGGGGCTCGGGTTGGGGAGAGTGAGTCCTGGCGTGCGGGGTGCGGTGGCGCGTGTCGGACATTGCGGGATGGCGTGTCGGCGGTTGCGGTGCGGTGTGTTCGACATTCCGGTGCGGTGTGTAGGGGCTTCTGGTGCGGTGTGTCCCGCTGTGGGGAGGGCGAGTCCCGGTCTTCAGCACGCGAGTCCCGCTGTGTGTGGCGCGAGTCCCGCTCTGGGGTAGGTGAGTCCCGTTGTCTGGTGCGCGAGTTCCGCTCTGAGGTGGGTGGGTCCCGGCTTCTGCCGTGTGTTGGTGCTTGCGGGGTGTACACGGGGTGTGGCGGGGTTGGGGGTGTGGGGTTGGTTTGGTGCGGGTCCCTCGCGGCGGCCCTAATCGGGGTAGTCGGGGCGTGGAGGACGCCCCGATTTCGCCAGCCAGCGTAAGGCCGCCGCTACCCGCACAAAACCAACCCCGGGTTGGTGGGCGGTGTGTCGGGGTTGGTGGTGCGTGGCGCGCGGGGGTGTGGTGCGTGTCGGGCGTTGCGGGGTGGTGTGTCGGACGTTCCGGGGTGGTGTGTTGGTGGTTGGGGTGCGGTGTGTTGGAGGTTGTGGTGCCGCGTGTTCGGTTTTGCGGTGCGGTGTGTTGGCGGGTGTGGGGTGGCGTGTTGGCGGCTGCGGGCGCGTGTCCCGCTGACCGGAGCGCGAGTCCCGCTCTGAGGGGCGCGAGTCCCGGTCTCCAGCAAGCGAGTCCCAGGCTGAGGGACGCGAGTCCCGGTCTGGGGTAGGTGAGTCCCGGGCTCCGGTGGGTGAGTCCCGCTGACCGGAGCGCGTGTCCCGTTGTGGGAGGGCGAGTCCCGGTCTCCAGCACGCGAGTCCCGCTTTCAGGTGGGTGAGTCCCGGGCTCCAGAGCGCGAGTCCCGGTGGGGGCGTGAGTCCCGGGCTGGGGAGGGTGAGTCTCGGCGTGCGGGGTGTGGCGGGGTTGGTGACGTGGGTTGGTTTGGTGCGGGTCCCTCGCGGCGGCCTGTGATCGGGGTTTCCGGGGCATGGGGGGATGCCCCGATTCGCCGACGAGCGTAAGGCCGCCGCTACCCGCACAAAACCAACCCCGGGTTAGTCACCCACATGGGTAGGCATTGGTGGGCAACGGTTTTGGTGCGATTTCGGGAGTAGAATTGTTGGTATGACAGCATTCGTGGAGACTCGGCCTGCCGCAGGGTTGTGGCGGTTGGGTGATGCGGAGCTGTTGGGCGAGTTGCAGGGCGCGGAAGTGGTTCTGCGGCAAGCCTATGCGAAGGTGTTGGGGTTGGTCGCGGAGGCCGAAGCGCGGGGTGTGGCGGAGCGGGTGGGGTATCCGAGCCTGAGTGAGTTGCTGCGTGGTGTGCTCTGCGTGAGTAAGAAGGAAGCTAGGCAGCGGATTGCGCACGCTGGTGTTCCGGTGGGGGTGGCGTTGGAGCCGGAGCAGTTGTCGGTGATCAACCGGGTGCTGCGGGAGTTGCCGCCACACGTGGATCAGACCGAGCGCGGACACGCGGTGGAGGTCCTGGCAGCAGCGGCCCAGTCGCTGGACGCGTCCAACCTGGTGCCGCTGGGCCGGGAGATCGTCAACCGGCTGGATCCCGACGGGGCGCTACCGGGTGAGGACGAGCTCGCCCATCCCCGACGGGAGTTCCGGTACGACACACGGCGGGACGGGTCAGTGCGGTTCCAGGGGTGCCTGGACGCGGAGACCGGCGCACTGCTGGGGGCAGTCCTCAGCCCGCTGGCGAAACCACACGACGCAGGCGACACACGCACCCTGCCCGAACGGCAAGGGGATGCGTTCGCGGAACTGCTGGAGACCAGCACCACGCCGACGGAGGGTGGGGAACGCCCGCACATCGCGGTGACGATCCCGCTGACAACACTCCAGAACGGGCTCGGCAGCGCCGAACTCGCCCCGTCAGCGATCCGCCGACTGGCCTGTGACGCGAAGGTCCTCCCAGTGGTACTGGGCAGCAACTCCGAACCGCTCGACGTCGGGCGGATCAGCTACACCGTGCCGCCTCACCTCCGACGAGCACTGATCGTCAGGGACAAGCATTGCGCGTTCCCGGGGTGCAGGCGAAGGCCGAGCAGTTGCCACGCACACCACATCATACACTGGGCCAACGGAGGAGCGACGGCGCTGTCCAACCTGGTGCTGCTCTGTGGAATGCACCACAGACTGGTCCACCACAGCGGCTGGACAGTACGAATCACCAACGGGCGACCGGAATTCACGGCACCGAGCTGGCTCAGCCGGAGGCGGGAATGAGTTCGCTGGCGAAGTCGGCCCTGGCCACGCAGCAGAACGCCAGCGATGGCTGACCGGTCGGCGGGTCCGGCCAAGTATCCGGTGTGGACATACCCGCGCCGTCCAGTCGCCAGTCGAGCAGCGCGGACCGGAACTCGGCCCTGCTGCGCGGGGTGCACCGCTGGGCGGCGGCGAACCGGGCCAGGCGCGCGCGGTCGGCAGGGGCGAGGTAGTCGGGGCTGAGGTGGCTGACCGCCAGCGCGCTGCCCTCGGCCACGGCGAGCCGGTAGCGGTGCAGCAGTTCGGGCACGTCCTCGACCAGGTGCAGCACGTGCAGCATCAGCACTGCGACGGGGCGGGACGGGTCCAGTACGCGGCGGACCGCCGGGTGCGCGAAAATCGTTGCTGGTGCACGGAGATCGGCCTCGACCGCCACGGTGTCGGCGGACCCGAGCACCAGGGCGCGGCCCTGCGCGGCGGTAGCCGGGTCGTTGTCCACGTACACCACGACCTCGCCGGGCGCGACCACCTGGTGCAGGTGGCCGGCGGTGGGCAGTCCGGAGCCCAGTTCCAGGAACTGGCCGATCCCGCGCTCGCGCAGCACACCGACCAGGCGGTGCAGGAAGCGCCGGTTCGCGCGGGCGAGCCGGGTGGTACCCGGTAGCTCGCGCTCCAGCACGGAGGCCGCATGTCGGTCCACGGCGCTGTTCAGCGCGCCGCCGAGGAGGTGGTCCCAGACCCTGGCCTGGTGCACGGCCCGCTCCTTCCCGCCTCCTCGATGGTAGGCGAAGGCAGCCACCTCATCGGGTGAACTGGTTAGCGGGAACACCCACTTGGGGCCTGCCCGGGCACTCGTGAGAGTAGATCGTCGCCACAGTGGCGTCGCCCGAACGGGAACGGAGACCGAGTGCTTGACCAGATCATGGCGTGGGGAGGTGCGCACCACCAGCGCCGGGGCCCGTTAGCGGTGCGGACACCCCCGGCCGCGAGGACCCCAGAACCGGGCGAGGACAACACGGCGTGAACAGCGCTCGCGACGAGTACCGCGGCCAGGAGCAGTTCCGGGCCGCGTTCACCGAGTTCTTCAACAGCAACTTCGAGGCCGTCGAGACCTACATCAGACGGTTGTGGCCTGCCGCCGACGCGACGGCGATCGCGCAGGACACCTTCGCGGTGCTGCTGTTGCGCTGGGACGAGATCACCAGCAGCAGGCGCGGTTACGCCTTCCGAGTGGCGCGGCACAAGACCATCGAGGAGTACCAGCGCCGCCGGGAGGTCGCCACCGGCCTGGCCGACGTCACCGGGGTGGACCGCATCGTGCAGCCGCACTACCCCAGCGACCAGGAGCACGTGGTCGCGGCCATCCATGCCCTGCCGCCCAGGCTGCGCGAAGCGATCTCGCTCTCGGTGCTGGACTGGCCGCCCACGCGCATCGCCAAGGCCATGCGGCTGCCGGTCAGAACGGTGCACGGCTACCTCAGCGAGGCCCGTGCCCGCATTCACGAACACCTGTACGGGCCGCGCCGCCGCCGCCACGTCGGGGCCGAGGACGAGGAGTGACCCCAGTGCTGACCACGCTGCTGACCCGGCTCACCGCGCTGCGCGGGGCCCGCCGCGACCGCAGGGTGCAGCAGCACCTGGACGGCCTGACCGCACTGGTGCTGCGAGAGAGCCGGGAGCCCACCGGACCGGCCGCGCGGGCAGAGATCCTCACCGGCCTGTTCCAGCAGGCGGGGTTCGGCCCCGTTCGGCGGCTGCGGGCCGCCCCGGGGGAACTGGCCCTCGCGGAGACCGCCGCGTCCTGGGAACGGTTCGTGCGCGGCAACGCCGTGATGACCGAGTCGTCCCTGGACACCCAGTCGGCGCTCGAGTCGGTGCTGCACGAGCTCGCCGACTGGGTGCGCGACCCGGCCGGACCGGTCCCGGAGCAGGTCGGCAGGCGGCTGGCTGACGAGCTGTGGCTGGACGCGGAGTCCTTCGGCCACGGGCTCATCCTGATCCAGGACCTGTGCGAGCGGCTGCACGCCGACCGCGCCGACCGGTTCCGCATGGTCTCGGCGCTGACCGTGGGCTTCACCCAGGGCACCCGGCAGCGGGTGCTGGCCGAACAGACCGCGATCCACCAGGGCCGTGCCGAAGCGCTGACCAAGGCGCAGCGGCACCGCAGTGCCCAGCGCGGCCAGTTCCTGGCCTGCTACGGGGAATTCGGCATCGCCATGGGCCTGCTCGACGCCGCGGGCCGGGTGCTGGTCGCCAACCCGGCGTTGCGCGAGCTGCTGCGGCGGACCGATGCCCAGTTGATCGGCACCGCGCTGTCCGAGCTGGTCGACCAGGTCGATGCCGGGCACACGGCCAGCGCCTGCGAGACCGTGCGCGCGCACTGCCCGCACGTCTACCTCACCGTGCGGCTGCGGGCCGCCGAGGTCCACCTGGCGTTGCACTGGTCGGAGGACGGCACTTCCGAGGGGGCGGTGCACCTGGTCGTCGACCACGAGCCGGTGACCCGGTTGTCCCCGGACTGGCTGCGCCAGGCGGCCGGACCCGACCCGGTGACCGGGCTGCCCGGCCCGCAGTACTTCGCCCACCGGTTGGAGCAGGCGCTGCGCGGGGCGAGCCAGCAGGAGCCGATCAGCCTGTGCCTGGTGCGCCTGCGCGCGTGGACGGGGGTGCGCAGGGCACACGGTGCCGCCGCGGCGGAGGCCGTGCTGCGCGCGATCGTGCCCCGGCTGATCGCGGCCTGCGACGCCGCGCACCTGCTGGCCCGGATCGAGCCGGACACCTTCGCCCTGCTGCTGACCGGGCGCGACGCCTGGACTCGCGGCATGGACCTGGCCGCGCGTTGCCGGGACTGGGTCGGCGCCGCGGTGCACCACGGGGACCGGCTGCTGCTGCTCGACCCGGCGGTGGCGTTGGCCACCAGCACCGGGCAGGTCGGTGGCCACGAGCTGGTGCGGCGTGGCCTGGGCAGGCTGGAGCAGCCCGGACCCGTGCTGGCCCCGGTGCCCCGCCCCGCGCCCGCCGAGCGGGACCTACTGGTGGAGTTGCCCGCCGCCTTCCGCCGCGAGGAGGTCGAGCTGGCCTACCTGCCCACGGTGCGGTTGGCCGACAACACCCTCGTCGCGGCGGAGGCCACCCTGCGTTGGCGGCACCCCACCCGGGGGCTGGTCCCCATCGACCACCTCATCCAGCGTGCCGAGGACATCGGCCTGCGGCTGCCGCTGACCGCACTGTTCCGCACGGCCTGCGCGCACGCCCGCGGCTGGCACGAGGAGCTGGGCCGGTCGGCACCGCACCTGATCGTCAACGTGCCAGCCTGGCTGGCCCGTACCGACCGGCTGGTCGGCCAGGTCACCGGGGTGCTCAGCAAGACCGGCCTGCCACCCGCTTCGGTCCACTTAGGACTGACCGAGGCGGGTCTGCTCTGCGAGCACGGCGGCATCCGGCCACACCTGCCGCTGCTGGCCGGGCACGGGCTCGCCCTGCGGCTGAACAACTTCGGCCTCACCTTCGCCCGGTTCGACCAACTGCCCGAGCTGACCCTGCGCGAGATCGCCATCCCCTCGCCCCGTGGACCGGGAGACGGGGCCTCGGCCGCGCAGTGCAGGCAGACCGTGACCGAGCACCTGGTGCGACTGGGCCGCCAGCTCAGCCACGCCATCACCCTGCAGGGCGTCGCCAGCGCCACCGACGTGGCGCTCGCCCACGCGATCGGCGCCGACTACGTGCAGGGACCGAGCCTGGGTGAGCCCTGCCCCGCCGAGGAGATCGCCCACCGGGTGCTGCACCCCGTGCCGCCGCTGCCCTGAGGGGGTCGCGTGAAGGTGGCTTTCACTCCACCCAGCGCAGTGAAAGCCACCTTCACGGCGCCCTCAGCCCGCCACGGGGATCCGCACGCTGCTGTCGTCCAGCGCCACCGAGACCTTGGTCCCGGCGGGGTAGTGCAGGGTGTAGTCCCGGTCGGTGACCAGCAGCACCACGCCGATGCGGTGACCGGCCTTGAGCTGGTACTGCCTGGGCTGCAACTCCCAGTCGAACCGGTAGCTGCGGCCGGCCTGGATCGGCTCGGTCTCGTCGGCGGCGTGCCGGTTGCGCACGTCCAGCCAGCCGCGGCTGATCACCTGGTACGGGGTCTTCGCGGTGCTGTAGGCGTACCGGGTGCGGCAGCCGGAGTCGGTGCCCAGCGTGTCGCCGAAGCACCAGCTGTCCTTGGTGGGGCCGAACCCGGTGATCCGGGTGTCCTCGCCGTAGTCGACAAGCAGCGCGCTCAGGTACGGGGACTTGCCGTCCACGGAGGCGCGCACACTGATCTGCGGGGTGCCCGAGACACGCACGTCACGCGGCAGCGGGGCGGAGAGGTAGAGCAGCCGGTTGGGATCTGCCTTGTCCGGTGCGGAGATCAGGCTGTCGGCGGTGCGCTGCGGGTCGTCGACGAAGCTCTGCCGCTGGGTTCCCAGCCGCAGGGTGAGGTCGCGCGCCCCCGGCTCGGGCCAGTCCCGGTAATCGGTCCACTTGCCCGGCGCGGTCTCGAAGTGCACCTTCGGCTCGCGGAACACGTCGTTGCGCACGTGGTACAGCTCGTGGTCGAACCACTTGTGCACCGCGTCGAGCCAGGACTGCTCGGCCACGTAGAGCGGGTCGTCGTGCCCGGCCTGGTGCAGCCACAGCTTGCGTGGGATGTCGTTGTCCCCCAGGGCAGTCCACAGGTCGGTGAAGTTCTTCGGCTTCACGTTCCAGTCGTTGATGCCCGCGACCTGGAACACGCTGCCGCGGTAGTTGCCCAGGTCCTTGGCGAAGTTGCGCTCGTCCCAGAAGTCGTTGTAGTCCCCGGAGACGCGGTCCATCCGCTGTTCCATCTCGCGGATGGGCGCCTCACAGACCGCGGCGTTCTTGCGGGTCAGCACCACCTTGGCGTGCAGGTCCGCGTCCTCGCCCACGTAACCGCCCGGTGCGACCACCGCGCCGTTGGCCCGGTAGTAGTCGTACCAGCTGGCGATGCCCGAGATGGACACGATGGTGCGCAGGCCCTCGACCCCGGTGCTGGCCACCGCCACCGGCAGCGTGCCGTCGTAGCTCTTGCCCGCCATGGCCACGTCACCGGTGGACCAGGAGGCCCTGATCTCCTTGCCGTCCTTGCCGAACGCCCTGGCCTTGCCGGTCAGCCACTGCACCACGGCCTTCATCCCGGCCTTCTCGTCCGGGCCGACCGCGGTGGGGCAGCCCTCGGAGTCCCCGGTGCCCAGGGTGCTCGCGCTGAGCACGGCGTACCCGCGCGAGACGAAGTAGTTGTCGTAGTAGACCCGGTCGTAGCTGACCGGCGGCTGCGCCCCGGTCGGCGGGGTCCACGGCGCCAGCCTGGGCACGTCGGTGACCTCGGCCGGGTGGTACGGCGGGTCCAGCGTGCCCCCGTAGTACGGGCTGGGCTCCACGATGCTGGCGACCTTCAGCGCACCGTTGGTCTCCTTGGGCCGCACCACGAACACCGACAGCCGGTCCCGTTTGCCGTCCCGGTCGCTGTCCACCGGCGTCTCCACGAACACCTGCTCGCGGATCGCCTGTGCGTAGTCGTAGACCGGTTTCGTCTCGTTGTCCCGGACCACCACGTGCTGCGTGCGGTCCTCGGCCGCCGCGGCGGGCGTCGCCACCACCGTCAGCACGGACAAGCCGACCAGCCCCGCGGCGGTGAGCACGCGCAAGCCTCGCATCGTCCCTCCCAGAAGTTGACGGCACGACTCTGCTGCCTGCGCGCCAGGCCCCGCAACCTACTAACGTCGCGGTGTCCGTTGACGCTTGCCCCATCGGCCGCCCTTCAGGGCGCTCTGACCAGCACTGTCGCCCTCTGCCCCGTGACGACGCTCACTGCCATGCTGGGCCGATGGCACTTCCGTCGATCGCGCAACGGGTTCTGCGCGGCTGGACGCTCAGCCAGGGCGAGACCTGGTGCTCGGCCACGCCGCCCGGTCACGTGCCGCGGCGGCAGGGCTGGAAGCTGCACGTGTCGGCCACGGCCGCCTCGGCGCCGCGGGTGCTGGAGCGGGCCCTGCCGGTACTGGCCGAGCACGCCTGTGCCTTCAAGTTCGCCGTCACGACAAGGGTCCTGGCCGAACTCACCGCCGCGCGCGGCCCACGCGCCCAGTCCGGCAAGTTCCTCACGGTGTACCCCGCGGACGACGAGCAGCTGCGCGAGCTGGCCGAGGGCCTGCACCGAGCAACCCTCGGCCTGGCCGGGCCGGTGGTCCTCTCCGACCGCAGGTACCAGCCGGGCAGCCTGGTGTCGTACCGCTACGGCTGTTTCTTCGCCCCGCCCGAGCTCAACGACGAGGGCTTCTACGAGGGTCGGCTGCGTGCCCCGGACGGCAGCACCGAGCCCGACCAGCGCAACGCCTGGTTCTCCCCGCCGCCGTGGGCGACCCCACCTTTCCCCGCACCTGTCACGGCCAGGGGCGGTCCCGTGCTGCTCGCCGGGCGCTACCTGGTCCGCGAGGCGATCCGGCACGCCAACCGGGGCGGGGTCTACCGGGCGCTGGACCAGAGCACCGGCCAGGACGTGCTGCTCAAGGAGGCCCGCCCGCACATCGGTTCCGGCCACGGCGACAGCGACGTCCGCGACTGGCTGCGGCACGAGGCCGAGGTGCTGGCCCGGCTCGGCCCGCGCGGGATCACGCCCGAGGTGCACGAGGTGTTCGAGGCCGCGGGCCACGTCTTCCTGGCCGAGGACCTGATCGAGGGCACCAGCCTGAACGAGTGGTCCGCCGGGCCCGAACTGCCCACGGTGGCTGCGTTGTGGCAGCTCGCCCGCGACCTGACCCGGTTGCTCGGTGAGGTGCACGAGGCGGGCTACGTGGTCCGCGATGTCAAGCCCAGCAACGTGATGATGACTCCGAAGGACACGCCGGTACTGGTGGACCTGGAGTGCACGGTCCCACTCGGTGGCAAGGCGTACGTCGGCGGCACACCGGGGTTCACCGCCCCTGAGCACCTGTCCGCACCTGAGGGTAAGGCGCCGCTCGGCCCGGAAGTCGACTGCTTCAGCCTGGGCGCCACCCTGCTGCACGCGGCGAGCGGCATCAATCCCGTGCTGGCACAGGACAGTGAGCCCGCCCGCCCCGACGCCGACCGGCTCGCCGCGATCGTGACCGCGGCGGCTCCGGACAACCCAGCGCTGCACGCGCTCGCCCCGCTGGTGCTCGGCCTCACCGCCGAGGTCCCCGCCCGCTGGTCCCTGCCCGAGGCGGCGGCCTGGCTCGCCGCCGAACCGCAGGTCCACGCCACCGAACCCGGTGTGGCCCTGCCCGCCAGCGCCGTGCGGCGCCTGCTGGACGACGGGCTCGCCCACCTGGCGCGGACCGCCGACCCCGCCGCCGAACACCTGTGGCCCCGGCCCCGCTCCGTGCCGCCCAGCGATCCGTGCAGCGTGCAGTTGGGAGCGGGTGGGGTGCTCGCCGTGCTCGACCGCGCGGTGCGCACCGGGGCATACCCGCAGGCCGAGACGACGTTGCGGGTCGCCGCGGACTGGTTGGACGAGCGGCTCACCCGGCCGGGGCGGGTGTTGCCCGGGCTCTACTTTGGACGGTCCGGCACGGCCTGGGCCCTGTACGAGGCGGCCCGCACGCTCGGCGACACCGCGCTGGCCGCCCGCGCCGCGGAGTACGCCCTGCGCATCCCGCTGGACTGGCACAACCCGGACGTCTGCCACGGGCTGTCCGGTGCCGGGTTCGCGCAGCTGCACCTGTGGCGGCGCACCGGCGACCAGCGCTTCGCCGCCCGCGCCGCGGAGTGCGCGGACCGCGTGCTGTCGCTGACCGGTACGGCCGAGCGCGGCGTGGACTGGCCGCTGGGGCCCGAGCACCGCGGGGAGCTGGCCGGGTCGGCCCTGTACGGGTTCGGGCACGGGGTCGCGGGCAACGCGGCGTTCCTGCTCGGCGCGGGCATCGCCCTGGACCGGCCCGACCTGGTCGAGGTGGCGACCGCTGGCGGGCACGCACTGTGCGCGGTGGCCGAACCGGTGGGGGATGCGGCGCGCTGGCCCAAGGGACCGGGCCGCACCGAGCGGATGGGCCTGAACCTGTGGTGCAACGGGGGTTCCGGCATCGGCACGTTCCTGATCAGGCTGTGGCGGGCCACCGACGAGCCGCTGTTCCTGGCGCACGCCGAGCGCGCGGCCCGCGCCGTGCACGACGACCGCTGGCGGCTGGGCGCGAGCGCCTGCCACGGGGTCGCGGGCAACGCCCAGCTGTTGCTCGACCTCGCCGAGATCACCGGGGAGCGGCGCTACCGGGACTGGGCCGCCGAGTCGGCGACCTGCCTGTGGGTGCGGGCCGCGCGCCGGGACGGGCTGCTGCTCGTGCCGGACGAGACCCTGCGCGAGGTGCACGCGAGCTACCAGATCGGACTGGCCGGAGTGCTGGACTTCCTGCTCCGCCTCAGCCACGGCGGCGGCCGAAGCTGGCTGCCGGACACCGACGAGCCGTGGGGAGGGGGTGACGAACATGGAGAGTGATGTCCTGGAGCTCCAGGCGCTGCCGGAGACCGAGGTCGAGCCCTTGGGCCCGGTGATGTGCTGCGACACCGACTGGACCAGTGGTCAGTGCACCGACATCGGACCGCGCTGTCACGCCTGATGACCGGGGCCGGTTCCGCGCGAGCGCTCGCGCGGAACCGGTCAGTCCACTGTGGAGGTTCGTGGTGAGCTGGCAGGCGGTGCACGGGCTCGCCGGGCGGCCCCGGCACACCCCGGACCGCGTGCGCCCCGATCTCGCCGACGGCGGTCCGGGTCTGGCCCTGGCCTACCACCAGCTGGACCGCTGCCAGCCGGGACGCGGCTGGGGTGAGATGGCCCGGGGCTACCTGGCCGCGTCCGCCGCGGGCGCCCAGCGACTCGGCGGGACTGGTGCCGCACCTGGGTTGTACGGCGGGCTCGCCGGGCTGGCGCTGGCCGCGTGGATCGTGACCGGCGATCCCGGTGTGCTGCCCGAGGTGCACGACAGCGTGCTGCGCCAAGCCCTCGTCCGCGCCGAAGCGCTCGCCGACCCCGCGCCGGAGCGGGCCGTCGACCTGATCTCGGGGCTGACCGGGACCGCCGCGTACCTGTTGTGCCGACACCCCGAGACCGATCATGTGCTGCGCGCGGTGCTCAGTGCCCTGGTCGCGCAGCGGTACGAGCTCGACTGCGGTGTGGCGCACGGGGATTCGGGGCCGCTCGCGCTGCTCTGCCTGGCCGCCGACTCCGGGGTTGTCGTCCCGGGGCAGCACGAGGCGATCGTCCGGCTGGCCGCGCGGCAGGTCGAGGAACTGCCGTTTGTGTCCTGGTGTCGTGGCGGCGCTGGGCTCGCGTGCGCCCTGTGGGCCGCCGGGGTCACCCTGAACGACGTGGGCCTCCGCGAGCGCGCGGTGCGCACGCTCAAGTCCGTGCACCGCCGGGCCGTGACCACCCCGTATCTCGGCCTGTGCCACGGCAAGGCCGGACTGCTGATCATCACCAACCGGTTCGCCCGGCTGACCGGTGACGGCGAGCTCGTGGCTGCCGCCGACCGGCTCCTCGCTGAGGTGGCCGCCACGCCCGTGACCAGTGGGCCGGGGCTGCTCGACGGTGCGGCTGGGGTGGTGCTCGCGCTGCTCGCCGCCCTCACCGAGGAACCGCCGACCTGGGCGCGGGTGCTGTTGCTGTGCTGACAGCGGGCGGCGTGAGTCGCCGCGAAAGCCACCTTCCGGTAAGGAGAGGGGAGAGTCGGGTGGACGTGGTGGTTGCCGGGGCGGGGCCCACGGGGCTCGTGGTGGCGATCGAGTTGGCCAGGCGCGGGGTGGGCGTGCGGGTGGTGGACCGGGCCGCGGAGTTCGCGGCCAACTCGCGCAGCGACTCGTTGCGGCCCCGCACGCTGGAGGTGTTCGAGGACCTCGGGGTGCTCGACGCGGTGCTCGCGGCGGGCAGCCACAAGTATCCGATGCGCGTGCATCACAACGGTGTGCCGGTGGCGGAGCGGTCCACCTCCCGGCGGCAGGAGCCCACTCCCGACCGGCCCTACCCGAACATGTGGCTGCTCGGCCAGGCGCGGACCGAGCAGGTGCTGCGGGACCGGCTCGCCGAGTTCGGGGTGCGCGTGGAACTGGACTGCGCCGTGACCGGCGTGGAGCAGGACGAGCACGGGGTTTCGATACAACTGCATCACAACGAGACGGTGCGGGCGGCCTACCTGGTCGCGGCCGACGGGGGCAAGAGCTTCGTGCGCCGCGCACTGGGCGTGGCCTTCGAGGGCTGCACCGACGAGTCAACCCGGATGATGATCTGCGACGTGCTGGTGGACGGGCTGGACCGGAACTGCTCGCACTGGTTCGCCCGCGCCGAGGCCCCCGGGGTCGGGCTCGCGCTGGTGCCGGTGTCCGGGCAGCCGCAGTTCCAGGTCCGCGCCGCGCTCGACGCCGACCGGGAACCGGGCACGCTGGCGGAACTGCAGGCCCTGCTGGACCGGTTCTGCGACGGGCACCGGGTGCGGCTGCGCGAGCTGACCTGGTCCACCGTGCTGCGCTCGAACCTCCGTGTGGCGCAACGCTTCCGCGTGGGACGCGTGCTGCTCGCCGGCGACGCGGCGCACGTGCACCCGCCCACCGGCAGCCAGGGTCTCAACACCGGGGTGCAGGACGCGCACAACCTCGGCTGGAAGCTCGCCGCCGCCGTGTCGGGCGCACCCGAGGCCGAGCTGCTGCTGGACAGCTACGAGCAGGAGCGGCGCGCGGTAGCCCTGCGCGTCCACGCCATGATCACCGACCTGATGCGCAGCTATACCGGGCGGACCGCGCACCCCGCCCCGCTGGAGGTCAGCTACCGGGACAGCCCGCTGTCGGTGGACGAGCGCCCCGCACCCAGCGGCCTGCGTGCTGGTGACCGCGCCCCCGACGCACCCCTGCTCGGCCCGGACGGGCGGCCCACCCGGCTGTTCGAGCTCTTCCGCGGGCCGCACGCCACGCTGCTGGCCTTCGGCGAGGTCGCGGCCGACCGCCCGCACTGGCCCGGTGAGCTGCGCGCCCACCACATCGCGCCAGCCGGGACCCCGGGCGAGTTCGTCGACACCGCAGGGCACGCGTTCGCCGCCTACGGGGTCGCACCCGGCACGCAGGTGCTCGTCCGCCCGGACGGTCACATCGGCCGGGTGCGCTGACCGCTCACAGCCGTCCGGCCTGGATCACCCGCCGCAGGAACTGCCAGGTCCGGTCGTGCTCCGGGTCGACCAGCACCCGCTCCGGCGGCCCGGACTCCACCAGCACCCCGCCGTCCAGGAAGCACACCCGGTCGGCCACCTGCCTGGCGAAGCCCATCTCGTGCGTGGCCATCAGGATCGTCGTGCCCTGCTCGGCCAGTTCCCGCACCAGCGCCAGCACCTCGCCGACCAGCTCCGGGTCCAACGCGCTGGTGATCTCGTCCAACAGCAGCAGCCGGGGCTCGTAGGCCAGCGCGCGCACGATCGCCACCCGCTGCTGCTGCCCGCCGGAGAGCCGGTCGGGGTAGGAGCCCGCCCGGTCGGCCAGCCCGACCCTGGCCAGCAGGGCCCGCCCGCGCTCCTCGGCCTCCGCCCGGCCCAGCCCGTGCACCACGCGCGGGGCCAGGGTCACGTTGTCCAGCACCGACAGGTGCGGGAACAGGTTGTAGGACTGGAAGACCACGCCCATCCGGCGGCGGGCCAGGTCCGGGTCCACCCTCGGATCGGAGACGTCCTGCCCGTCGAGCAGGATCTGCCCGTCGTCGATCTCCTCCAACAGGTTGACGCAGCGCAGCAGCGTGGACTTGCCCGAGCCGGAGGCGCCGATCAGCACCACGATCTCGTGCTCGCCGACCGCCACGTCCACCCCGTCGAGCACCCGGCGCTCGCCGTAGTCCTTGACCAGGCCCCGAACCTGGAGCACTTGCTCACTCATCCACTGCCCTCCCTGCGCGCCAGCCTGCGGCCCGCCGCGTCCGCCAGCCGTGCGCAGGGCACCGCCAGCAGCACGAACAGCAGACCGGCCACCACGTACGGCGTGAAGTCGTAGAACCGCGCGGTCGCGATCTGCGCCGCGCGCACCGCGTCCACCGCGCCCAGCACCGAGATCAGCCCGCAATCCTTCTGTAGGGCCACGAAGTCGTTGAGCAGCGGGGGCAGCACCCGGCGGACCGCCTGCGGCACCACCACGATGCGCATCGTCTGCGCGTGGGTCAGCCCGATCGAGCGGGCCGCCGCCCGCTGCGAGGGGTGCACCGAGTCGATGCCAGCGCGGAACACCTCGGCCACGTAGGCGGAGTAGATCAGCACCAGCGCGATGCCGCCGAGCAGCACCGGGTCGTTGGGCACCCCGGACAGTCGCAGGCCGGGCAGCCCGAAGCCGACCAGGTACAGGCAGATGATCAGCGGCAGGCCGCGGAACAGGTCCACGTAGCCGGTGGCCAGCGCGCGCACCGGGAACCACACCGGCCCGCGCAGGGTGCGCAGCGCGGCGATGCCCAGGCCCAGCACCAGGATCAGCAGTTCGCAGACCACCAGCACGCGCAGGTTCAGCCACAGCCCGTCCAGGATCGCGGGCAGCGCGGACACCGCCGTGTCCAGGTCCAGGAACGAGGACCGCACGGTGGACCAGCCGGGCGCGGAGGTGACCGCGAACCAGGCGACCACGGCGAAGACCACAGTGGACAGCAGGGCGACCGCGGTGGACCGCCTGGTGCGGGATCGCTTGTACGCCAGGCGATCCCGCTGCAACTGGCTGACCGTCACTTCAACACCGGGGCGTTGGCGTTGGTGGACAGCCACTGCGTGGTCAGCTTGCCGAGCGTGCCCTCCGAACGCAGCGCCTCGACCGCGGCGGACACGCAGCCGGTCAGCGGGCTGCCCTTGTCCAGCACCGCGCCGAACTGCTCGGCCCTGCCCGTGCCGGGCAGTTGCCCGACGATCACCGCGTCCTTGACCTCACCGGCCCCGGTGATCTCGAAGGCGGTGGGCAGGTCCACCACCAGCGCCTGCACCTGCCCTGCGGACAGCGCCTGCTTGGCGTCGTCGTTGTTGTTGAAGACGGCCACCTGGCCCTGCACCTGCTGGGCCGCGTCGTAGCTGGTGGTGCCGACCTGTGCGCCGAGCTTCACCCCGTGCAGGTCAGCCAGCGAGTGGGCGTTCGCGGCCGGCGAGGACTTCACCGCGACCACCGCCTGGGCCACCTCGTAGTACGGGGCCGAGAAGTCCACGGCCTTGCGGCGCTCCTCGGTGATCGAGAACTCGTTCAGGTCCACGTCGTAGGGCTTGGGACCGGGCTGGATCGCCGCGGTGAACGGCACCCGCGCCCAGCTGACCTGCCCCTGCTGGTAGCCGAGCCTGCCGGCGATCGCGTAGGCCAGCGCCGACTCGAAGCCCTTGCCGTTGCTGGGGTCGTCCTCGGTGAACCAGGGCGCGTAGACCGGCTGGTCGGTGCCGAAGGTGAGCGTGCCCGCCTTGAGCGTGCGCAGCTGCGCCGGGGTGCAGTCGCCCTGGCCCGCGGTGTGCGCCCCGGTGGTCGGTGCCGCCTGGTCGACCGGGGCGCAGGCGGCGGCGAGCAGCCCGGCGGTCAGCACGGCCGTCACCGCGAGGACTGGTCGGTGCGCAGTGGTCATGGCCGCATCCTGCACGAAGGCCCGTCGGGGCAGTAGCCGGGGGAGCCGGTTCCCACCGATCGGGACGTCGCACGCCGCCTGCTCTGGCCCAACAGGACACCGACCAGCACCAGTCCCAGCCCGAGCAGTTGCTGGACGGTGAGCCGCTCACCGGCGATCGCGGTGCCGACGAGCACACCGGCCACCGGGTTGAGCAGGCCGATCAGGCCGACCGTGCCCGCGCTGAGGTGCCGCAGCCCGGTGAACCAGGCGGCGAAGGCCACGGCGGTGCCGATGACCGAGACGTAGCCGAAACCCAGCAGCGCCTTGGTGTCCAGGGCGGGCGGCGTGCCCTCCACCAGCAAGGCGGCCGGCAGCAGCACGAGCCCGCCCGCGATGAGCTGCCAGGCGGTGCTGGCCAGCACGGGCACGTCGGTGGTCCACTTCTTGGCGAGCACGTAGCCCACCGAGGACATGGTCATGGCGGCCACCGAGGCGAGCACGCCCAGTGGCTCGACCCGGCCCACCCCGGTGGCCAGCAGCACGTACACGCCGAGTACCCCGACGGCGACCCCGGCCAGGGCCTGTGGGCGTGGGCGTTCGGCCAGCAGCAGCCAGGCCAGCAGCATCATGACCGCGGGGGAGCTGGCCATCACCGTTGCGGCCACGCTGGTCGGCAGCAGCTGGGCGGCCAGGTAGACCAGGGCGAAGAACGCGCCCATGTTGAGCGCGCCCAGCACCAGTGAGCGCCACCACCAGCTGCCGCGCGGTAACCGTCGGCACACCGCGAGCAGGACCAGCCCGGCCGGGAGCGCGCGCAGCACCGCCCCGTAGAGCGGGTGGTCCGCGGGCAGGGCGTGCCGCGTGACGAAGTAGGTGGTGCCCCAGGCGATCGGCGCGAGGGCCGCGAGCAGCGACCACCTCCAGGTAGCTTCCATGGAAGTTAATATAACTTCCCAGGAAGGTACTATGTCGAGCATGACCGAACAGCTCGACCGGGTCGCGCGCATCCAGCGGGAGTGGGCCCGCGAACGACCCGACCTGGACGTGAGCCCGCAGGGCGTGATCGGCAGGCTGCACCGGGTGGCGGGCCTGCTCACCGAGCGGCTGTGCGAGGTGTACGCCCAGCACGGGCTCAGCGAGGGTGAGTTCGACGTGCTGGCCGCACTGCGCCGTGCGGGCGAGCCCTACGAGCGGGCCCCCGGCGAGCTCGCGGCGTTCACGATGGTCACCACGGGCGGCATCACCAAGCGCATCGACCGGCTGGAGCGGGCCGGGCTGGTCACCCGTCGGGTGAGCGAGCACGACGGCCGCGGCCGGGTCGTGGCCCTCACCGAGCGCGGCCGGGCGGTGTTCGACGCGGCGTTCACCGAGCACATCGCCAACGAGCACACTCTGCTCGAAGCCCTGTCCTCGCGGCAGGCCACGCAGTTGGAGTCCCTGCTGACCGCCTGGCTGCACGAACTGGAACCACCGGTGTCAGGGGCCGTGGTGTAGGAAGCCCGCCCACATGGAGGGCTCGTCGGGGTGGTCGCGCCGGAGCCGGTGTGCGGCGCGGTGCAGGGCCTCGGCGGGACCGGTCGGCGGTGTGCCGTCCAGGGACCGGTACACCTCGGCGGCCAGCTCGCAGCGGTCCTGGATGGGCCACAGGGTGCCGATCACGTCCCGGTACCCGGCCAGGTGCAGTGCCGAGGCCAGGCTGATCGACTCGTCGAGCAGCTGTGCGGAGGCGGCGGTCTCGCAGGCGGACAGGAACGCGAACTCGGCGTGCGCCAGGTCCTGCCCGGCGATCTCCGCCACGGTCAGCGGTCGGTCGTGCAGCGCCAGCGCACTGCGCGAGGGGTCCCCGGTGTCCTGCCAGGCGTGGCAGGCGATGTGCAGCCACGGGTGGCCCGCCAGCTCGGCGAGCACGCGGTCCGCCGTGGCCGCCTCGCCCAGCAGGGTGCTGCCCCCCCGCTCGACCAGCGCCACCTCCTCGGCGACGTTGCGCAGCGGCGGCGTGCCCGCCACGCCGACGACGAGCCTGCGCCTGTCCTGTGTGGACGGTCGATTCCTGGCCCGCAGCAAGGTGGTCAGGGTCGTGGTGTAGGAGGACACCACCTGGTCCGCGGCGGCGTGCAACGGCAGCAGGGCGAACGGCCCCACCGGGCACCACCACAGGCGGCCCGCGTCCGGCAGCGCGCGCAGGACCGGCTCGACAACGTTGTCGGCCAACCAGTCCAGCACCTCCAGCAGGGTCTCCTGGGCCGTCACGTAACCGCCGAAGCCTTTGCCGAGCGGCAAGTTCAGCACCCGGATCGCCTGCTCGGCGGTCTGCGCCAGGGTGATCTCCAGCGGCACCACCCGCACCTCGTGCTCGGCGGTGACGATCAGCGCGTCACACCGCTCCCGGCTGGCGGTCAGCAGCACGACGGGACCCCGCGCCGCGGCCAGCCTCAGCTCGGCGAAACCCTTGCGGCGCGCGAACCCCGCGAACCCCGGCAGGGCGCGGATCCGCGCGACGAGCTCCTGTTCCCGGTGTGCCAGCTCGGAAAGGTCGGCCTCGGCCGCGGCGCGCAGGTCGGCGCGCACCCGCTCCAGTTCCCCGGCCAGCTCCGGCCACTGCTCCCGCAGTTGCGCCACCGAACCGTATGCGGGATCGCCGCGGGTCTCCAAGGCCTGCGACCACAACACCGCCCGCCCGTGCTCCAGCAGTTCCACCGCGGTCTCCGGGCGGCCCGCCGACAGCGCGACCGCCGCCGCCTCACTGGCCAGCCCGGTGTTGTCCTGCAAGTAATCCTGCTGGTCCTGGCGGGCCAGGCCCGGCCACGCCACCAGCGACAACAGGTCCACGGCCTGCGCGTAGCCGCTGACCGCCTCCTCCCAGCGGGCGGTCCGCACCGCCAGCGCCCCGCCGCACCGCGCGGAGTGCAGGCGCAGCCAGCTCGGCACCCGGGGATTGCCCGCGACCTCGCGGAACGCCTCGTGCGCCGCCGTGGCGTCACCGGGCTCGTCCCTGGCCCGCAACAGCTCCGCGAGGTGCACGCGCAGCAACGGTTCGGTCGTCTCGGTGGACCTGGCCATGCCCTCGGTCACGGCCGCGATGGCCTCGTGCAGGTCGCCGCGGTCACCGACCAGTTCGTGGCGCAGCTTCAGCGCGGTGGCCAGGTTGATCCGCACCCCGGCGTGCCGGTCCGGCCGCGGGTCGGTGACCGCCAGCAGTTCGCGCAGCACGGGCACGGCCTCGTCCAGGTCCGCGACCTGGCGGCTCAGCGAGGCGCGGACCGCCAGCGCCGACCCCAGCCCGAGGCGCGCGTTCTCCAGGGTGCGGTGGGAGGCCTGGAAGTCCAGTGCCATGCGGTAGGCACGCACCGCCTCGTCCAGCAGCGGTACCTGCCGGATGCGCTGGCCCTGCTCGGACAGCGCCAGCGCCAGGCTGACCCAGGTGTTGGGCCGCTCCGGGTCGTCCAACTCCATGCCCAGCAAGGCCGACTGGAAGCACCGCACCGCCTCGGCGCCCTCCATGCTGCTGCCGCGCTGCCGTGCCCTGGTGGCGAGCGCGGACCCCAGCACGATGCGCGCGTCCCGGTGCGCCGTGCCCTCGGGTGGCAGCAGTTCCAGCGCCTGGCGCAGCAGCTGCACGGCGCGGGTCGAGTCGGCGAACTCCCCGAAGTGCGCATGTCGTTGCCAGTAGGCGGTTCCCCTGCGCAGCAGCAGCGCGCCCCTGGCCGAGGGGTCGGCCGGCGAGAGCTCGTCGAGGTGCTCGAACTCGCGGACCGCGTCCTGGATGTCCACCGACAGGCCCATGCGCTGGTAGCGCTCCAGCAGCGCACCGGCCAGCCCGTTCACGGCGTCGAACCAGTCCATGGATTCCACTGTGGACAGTTCCTTCGCCCTGGCGAAGAACTCGATCGACTCGTCCAGATCGGACTCGTTCGACCCCGCGAGGTACCTGGAGTGCAGGGCCGTACCGAGCCCGACCGAGGCCTTGTAGCGGAAGTTGACCGCCAGCCCGGGGGAGCGCAGTGCCCTGCGCAGCGAGGAGATCGCGCTGTCCAGGTCGGCCTCGGCACCGGTCTCGGCGAAGCGGTACCGCAGGGTCTCGCCCAGGTCCACCTCGACCTCCGCGGTGCCGCCGCGGACCATCGCCGCGGTGAGCAGTTCCACCGCCTCGCCCAGGTCCGTGCCGGGTCCCCCGCCGCGCAGGGCACGCGTGCGCAGCGTGACTCCGAGCGCACTGAGGGCGTTCATGCTGTCCGGCAACAACTGCACGACCGCGCGCAGCAGGGTGATGGCCTCGTCCAGCTCCTGCGCGCCCTCCTCGAGCTGGTCGGAGCTGGCCGTCAACGCGGTCGCCAGCTCCATCAGGTCCACGGCCAGCGCCTCGGGCTCCTGGACCCGGCGCTCGGCGAGGACCTCGGCGGGCAGCGCGGCGCGCATCGCACCGACCCATTCGTCCACAACGGACTCATCGGCCTCGCTCGCCCAGCGCTGCCCGAGCAGCCTGCCAAGCATCCCGCTGAACTGAGGGAAACTGGGATTGTCCCGCGGCATCAACGCTACGGCCGCACGCGCGGCGAGCACCGCCGCGGACACGTCCTCGGGCTGACCGGTGAGCCGGGCGCGCGCCTCCAGGGTGGCGGCGAGGTCGGCCAGCGCGGGGAGCCGGTCGCCGGGCGAGGTCAGTTCCGCCAGCGCGGAGCGGAGTTCGGTCTCCGCACTGTCCAACCAGGACGGTTCCCGCTCCTCCCCGTACGCCAGGAACAGCGCCCGGCCCAGGCTCGCGTGCAGCACCGGGCGCACCGGTGCCGTAGGTGGCAGCTCCGACAGCGCCCGCCACAGCACGGCGATCGCCTCCTGCAACTCCGCCCGGTCCCCGCTGAGCTGGTAAAGGTCCACCAGCGACCCGCCCAGGCTGCCCAGCGCCAGACCGTGGTCCTCGGCCCCCACCGAGACCTCCACCGCCTGCCGCAACCGGGTCAGCGCGCAGCGGATCACCGTGGCGTTGAACGGATCGGCGGCCAGCAGCTGACTCGCCTCGGCGACCAGGTGCTGGTGACCGCGCTGCTCGGGGCTGATCTGCGCCAGCAGCCCGAGCAGGGCCTCGGCCAGCTCGAGCTCCTCCTCGCCCAGGGCCCACCCGACCTGCTGCGCCGCCTGCCTTCTGCACCGCAGGAACATGGCTACCCGGTGCACGCCCGACAGCACCACCTGGCGCCCGGCGGGGGTGTCCCGCACCGACAGCGCCAGCAGCCGCTCGGCCTCGTCCCAGCCCGGCTTGCCCAGCACCAGCCCCGGGTCCCCGCCACCGACGTACCCGTCGATCAGCTCGCTGACGGCCCGCAGCGCGGTGGCCAGGTAGTCGGTGGTCACTTCGGCTCGGGGTGCTCGTAGGTCAGCGGCAGCGAGCGATCACCTGGGGCCTGCCGCCACAGGGTGCACAGCACCTCGTTCGCCTCGCGCTCGGCGTCCTGGTCGGCGGGCATCGGCAGCCGCAGCCTGCGCAGCAGCTCGAACCGGTTCAGGTCGAAGGCCGTCTGCACCGCCTCCCCGTACGCCACGGCCTCGTGCACGGCACCCCGGTAGGCGATGCGCGCGATCACCAGCGGGGCCAGCGCCAGCAGCAGCCACCACCCCGACCCGGCGAGCAGGGCCCCGGCGGCCACCCCCGCCACGACCGCCGTCACCGACAGCCGCACCATGCCGTCCAGCGCGTTGCGCCGGTCGTCGACCACCGAGCGGGTCGTCTCGTCCAGCACCAGGTAGAGCCTCGGCCAGGCCACCACCCCGTCCAGCCCGTACTCCCGGCCGGCCCGCGACTCGGCCGCCGCCAGCGCGTTGCCCAGCGCCGTGGGCAGCAGCGGTGCGCCGCCCACCGGGAACAGCCTGCGCAACACCGTGCCCGCCTGGCCCGCGCGCTGCACGGCGGCGTGGTCGGCGGCCTCGGGCAGTTCGGCGGCGCGGGCCAGCCTGCGCCGCCGCCCGGTCTGCCGCCAGGTGCCGTACCGCCTTGGCAGCGCGGCCCAGCGCGGCCAGTAGCCCTCCAGCAGGCGCACCATCGGCAGCTGAAGGGGCTGCACCAGCACAGCCAGCACGACCAGCCCCAGCGCGCCGAGCACGAGCTGGCCCAGGTTCAGCCCGGCGATCGCCTGCCACGCGTCGGCGAACCGCAGCGGGCCGGGCGCCCCGGCGAAGGCCAGCAGCAGCAGGAAGGCGCAGGCCGCGATCGTCGGCACGCAGCCGACCACGAGGAAGCGCAGGCCGAACACCTCCCGCGCCGTGCGCAGGGCCGCGTCCACGCTCACCGCACGCGCTCCATCGACCCGTGCCCCTCGGGGCACCGCGGCGGCGAGTCGTCCAGGAACAGCAACCGCACCTCCGCGGGACAGCTCGGGCAGCGGAACCGCAGCAGCACGTACCCCGTGGACCGGCCAGGCAGGGTCGCGCCGTCCCCGTCACCAGCCGAGCGCGTGCCCTCCTCGACCCGTGCGGCCAGCTCCAGCAGCCGGTCCCGCGTGACGGTGCCGATGACCTGGCCGTCCACCGCCAGCGCCACCCGGTCCAGCCCCGGCTCCGCGCGGAACAGGTCCAGCAGCCGCTCGGCGACCACTCCGCCGGCCGCCTCGGAGGTCACGGCCACGCGGACCGGATCTCCGGCTGGAACGTCCTTGTCCAGCAGCGATCCGTAGCGGCGCAGCGGGTCGACCATGGTCACACTCTAGTGCCGCCCGCCGCGGTCTGTACCGCCTTCTGATCAGCTACCGCCGAGGCTGGTGCTGCCCGAACCCGCGCGTTAGGCTCGCCGCGCACGAACTGACTGCCTGGGGGCACAGGAATGCACCGTGTGGTGAGCGGGCTGCTCGCGTTGGCCCTGACGACGTCCGGCGCCGCGGCCGCGGCCACCCCGGTGGAGGTCACGCCCTTCGCCTCTGCGGTCTTCCGCGCGACGCACAACAGCTATTCGGGCAACGTGGACGGCACCAAGGGGTCCATCACCCAGCAGCTCGACGCCGGGGTGCGCTTCATCGAGCTGGACATCTACACCAGCGATTTCGGCACCCTGCACGACTACGCGATCGGCCACTCCGGGCCCGGTGACGCCGTGGACCACGCGGGCAACCCGGCCTCCAACGCGCTGCGCGACTGGCTGCGGGTGATCAACGACTGGTCCGCGGCGCACCCCTCGCACGCCCCGCTGACGGTCATGCTGGACCTGAAGAACGACCTGACCAGCGCGGGCTCGCCCGCCGATGGCAACGCCACGGCCCTCAACCAGGAGCTGCGCGCGGTCTTCGGGTCCAGGCTGCTGCTGGCCAAGGACAACGCCGCGTTGCCGACCGTCGAGTCCGCGCGCGGCCGGGTGCTGGCCCTGCTGTCCGGGGACCGGACCTCGCGCCTGGGCTACCGGCACGACTCGGGCCGGCACCCGGCCGTCGCGATCAACAGCCACGGCCAGGTCGTGGAGGTGCACGACTCCGGCGGCGGGGACCTGTGGCTGTGGACGGGCACCTACGGGTCCGACGGCCGGATCACCTGGAACCGACACGAAAGGTACGACACCGGCACCACGCCCGCCGTCGCGCTCAACGACCAGGGCCTGCTCGTGGAGGTGCACAAGTCCGAGACCGCTGACACCCTCTGGTACCACGTGGGCCGCCTCGGTGCCGACGGCGCGATCACCTGGTCCGCCAGCAGGAAGTACGACAGCGGGGTGCAGCCCACCGTCCGGTTCACCAGCCCCGGCGGCAGCGCGCTGCGCGAGGTGCACCGCAGCCAGTCGGGCAGCCAGAACTGGGAGTGGAAGGGCGCGCTGGACGCCGGTGCCCTGTCGGTGTCCTGGACCGGCAACGCCCGGACCTCCGACGCCCTGCCCGCCACCAACGTCTCGGCCAGCGGCTCGGCCAAGGTCACCGTGTCCACCGGCTCGGACGGCGCCTCACCCGCCGACACCCTGCGCGCCAGCACCGACCGGGCCGCCGCCGAGAACATCCGCTACGAGCAGCTGGCCTTCGTCGAGTACCAGCCTGACGATGGCACCGAGTTGCAGCGCACCGCCCTGTTCTACGGGGCGCCCTCCAGCAACACCTCGTTCATCACCGAGGCGCGCAAGGCGGGCCACGTGGTGCGCGGCTGGGACTTCGACGACCCGGGCCGCGCGACCACCCCGCTGGCCAACTATCCGGCCACCAACCACCCGGACGCCGCCTGGTACGTCAAGCTGATGGCCGACGCGCACGCCGTGCGGTAGGCGGGTTCAGCAGCGGGCGGCCGCGGACAGTTCCGCCACCGCCGACTGGAGTTCTCGCTGCCGCAACGGGTTGACGCTCACCCAGTCGTCCTCGGCGCTGCTCACCCGCAACCGTCCACTCGGACCGTCCAACCAGGACAGTTCGGTGCCCGCCCTGGTGCGGCCCGTGTCCGTGCGGCGGGTGGCGCCGAACTGACCCCGGCCGCTCAGGCTCGGCAGCAGGTGGGCGAGCCGGTCCAGGGCCTGCGGGTCGCCGCCGCAGTCGCGGACCAGGTCGCGCAGCTGCCCCTCCTGTTCGGCACCGGCCCTGCGCACGGCCAGCGCGGGCAGGGTGATCGGCATCGACCTCGCGGGCGCCACCTCGGGCACCAGCGCGAGCAGGTGCTCGGCCAGCGCCGTGTCGGCGACCCGCTGGACCGCCACGGTGCCCGCGGGGTCCTCGTCCAGCTGCTGGCGGCAGACCAGTGCCCAGGACCGGTAGACCAGGGCCGCGACCCCGACCGCGCCCTCGCCGGTGACCAGCACCAGGTGCACGGTGCCCCGGTGCTCGCGCAGGGCCGTGACGACCTCGGCGGCCTCGCCGACGGGCCCGCTCTCCTCGGCCAGCCCGCTGGCGCACAGGGTCTGTCCGGCGGCGGCCAGCAGCAGTTCGCGCTCACCGGGGATCCGGCCGAAGCTGGGCACCCGCAGCGGGAACGGGAAGGGCACGCCCGCGTGCGCGCTGAGCAGGTCCAGCTCGACCAGTCCGAAGTGGGTCATGCCGGGTCACCGTCCGGGGCGCGCAGGGACCGCGCGATGGCGGCCTCGGTGTCCAGGTAGGTGGCCAGCGTGCCGCGCAGCGCCTGGTGGCAGTCGGACAGTTCGGTGTCGGCGGCGGTGACCTCCCCGGTGAGCCCGGACCGGCCCGCCGCCTCGCGCAGCCGGGCGGCCAGGTGCAGGGCGGGCGGTGCGGTGCCGAGCTGGGGCAGCCGCTCGGCCAGCCGCCCCGCCGAGGCCACCAGGGCGGTGGTCTGCTCGCCGAGCGCGGCCAGCGCGCTGGCCTGCGTGGTGAGTTCCTGCGGAATGACCTGGTACCCGGAGTTCACGACTCACCCCTGTCCGGTGCCAGCCCGATGACCGGGTTGGTCACCTGCTCGTCCAGTGCGAACAGCTGGTTGTCCACGGTGGGCATGCGGTTGCGGTGCTGCTCCTCGCGCTCGCCGCGACCGCGCGCACCGCCCGGCGGCATGCCGCCGCTGGCCCCGACCGGTCCCGGCGGGGCCCCGGCCCGCGCCAGCAGCGCGCGCTCGAAGGCCCCGCCGAAACCGGCGGCCGGTCCCGCGCCCAGCTGACCCGCGCCCAGCGGCGAGGCACCGACCAGTTGCCGCCACGGCACGCCGCCGCCACCTGCCGAGCCGCCGCCCCCGGCGTACCCGGCGAGGCCGGTCTCCGCGACCGCGCCCTGCTGACTGTCCACTGTGGATGAACGGGCGGCGGCCGGTGCGATGGCCTGTCCGCTGCTGGCCAGGCTCTGCTCGTAGCGCTGCATCACGTGCACCGCCTCGGCCTTGCGCTCGGCGGCGGCCACGTTGGCCAGGAACATGCTGCCGCCCGCCCCGGCCACCGCCCCCACGGCCGCACCGATCGCGGCGCCCGGCGCCGCGCCGACCCCGGCCGCGCCCGCCCCGACCACGCCGCCGACCGCCGCGCCCGCCGCGGCACCGGCCAGGCCGCTGGCCAGCGCCAGCCCCGTCGGGTCGCCCGGCGGCCGCGGCATGGAACTGCGCGCGGTGGCCAGTGCCTCGCCCGCACTGCCCGCTGCCTGCTGCACGGTGCCCGCGCGGGCACCACTGTCGGCGGCCCGCTCGCCCAGCGCGCCGATCCGGTCCGAGGCCAGCTCGGCCGCCTGGCCCGACCAGTTCGCCCGCAGCGCGTCACGCTGTTCGCGCAGGCTGTCGGCGTGCCCGCGCAACTCGGTGCCGTGCCGCCCCCACTCCTCGGACACCGCCGCCACGTCCGCGGGATCGGCGTTGGTCCACAGCATCTGGTAGAGCTGCTCGTGGGTGTAGGCGTTCCAGTTGGTGGCGCCCGGCGGGACCGGGGCGCCGAAGTAGCCCTCCCACACGTTGTGCAGCGCGTCCACCAGCGGTGTGGCCAGTTCGCCCAGGTGCAGGTCCGGCACCTGCTCCATCACTTCGATTCCCCCATCGCGTTGTGTGCCCGGCCCCCGCCAGGCGAGTGCGATTCTGTCGTCTGTCACGGGGCGGGCGGGCCCGGACGCGCTGTCTCAGTTGGGCCGTGGCGCAGGTGAGCCATCGGCCGATTGACCCCGGTCCGAGCCGCCGCCTAGGGTCCACTGCGTGCTGGACGCGCTGGACCCGGACTCCGCCCAAGGCCAGGTCTACCGGGCTCTGGTGAGCTCTCCCCGGTCCCGCGTTGCCGAGCTGGCGGCCCGCACCGGGCTGGCCGGTGACGCGGTGCGCGCGAGCCTGGCCGAGCTGTCCGCCGAGGGCGCGGTGCTGGTGGTGGACCCCCAGGCCGAGGTCTGGGACGCGCAGTCGCCCGCCGAGGTCACCGAGGCCCTGTTGCAGCGGGAGGCCGCGCGACGGGTCGGCGTGCGGCGGACCGGGATCGAGCTGGAACGGCTGTTCCGCACCGCACGGCAGGACAGCGGCAGCTACCCGGCGCTGGAGGTGGTGGAGGGCGGCGAGCGCATCCTGGCCACGCTCCAGCGCCTGCAAAGCGGCGCCCGGCGCTCGGTGCGGGGCATCGACCGGCCCCCGTACTACGGTTCCACCGGCTACTACGCGGACCAGGAGGTCATCCAGCGCGAGCGGATGGCCGCCGGGATCGCCTATCACTTCCTCTACTACGAGTCGGCCTGCTCGGACCCGGTCGTCGGGCCGAACATGGCCCGCATGATCGAGGCGGGGGAGCAGGCCCGCACCCTGGCCGAGCCGCCGATGAAGCTGCACATCGGGGACGAGGACCTCGCGGTGGTCACCCTGGAGACCGAGGACCGGTCCGACTTCGTGGCGCTCGTGGTGCGCCCCTCCGCCCTGCTCACCACGCTGTGCCAGGTGTTCGACACCCTGTGGAAGCTCGCCGTGCCGGTCTCGGTGGCCGACACCGGGGCCGAGATCGACCGCAGGGACCGGGGCATCCTGGTGCTGATGGCCAGCGGGGCCACCGACGAGGCGATCGCGCGGCGGCTCGACCTCTCGCGGCGGACCGTGGTGCGACGGGTGGCCGCCCTGCTGGAACAGCTCGGGGCGACCAACCGGTTCCAGGCCGGGGTGCAGGCGGCGCGGCGCGGCTGGCTCTGACCCGGCCTCAGTCCAGGACGAGCCGGTCGGCGATGCCCGCGGCGGTGAAGGCGCCGACGAACTCGGTCAGGCCCTCGGTGAAGTGCGCCCAGCTGTCCAGGTGCGCGGGCACCACGCGACGCGCCCCGAGCAGGCTCGCCGCGCGCGCGGCCAACTCGCTGTCCAGGGTGAGCAGCGCCCCGTCGAGCAGGGGAGTGCGTGCGGCGCCCGCGAACAGCACGGCCGTGTCCACCGGCCCGAAGCGCTCGGCGATCCGCTCCACCACCTCGATCGAGGCGTTGTCCCCGCTGACGTAGACCGTTGGCACGCCCTGCCCGGTCAGCACGAAGCCGATCACGTCCCCGGTCACCGGCTCGCAGCCCTCCGGCCCGTGCTGGGCGGGCACGGCGGTCACCACCAGCACCCCGCCGTCCGGCCTGGTCAGCCCGTGGGTCTGCCAGGGCTGAAGTCCGCGCGCGGTCCCGCCAAGGCGCCCGGCCCCGCTGGCGGTGGTCAGCACGAGCGGCACCTCGGCCAGCAGTTCGCGGCCGGAGTGGTCCAGGTTGTCCGGGTGCTCGTCGTGGGAGAGCAGCACCGCGTCCAGCCGTCCCAGCTCGGCGGCCCGCACCGGGGCGGGCCGGGTCTTGACCAGCGCCCTGCCTCCTGTGGGGTACTCGCCAGCGGGGTCGAAGGTCGGGTCGGTGAGCAGGCGCAGGCCGCCGATCTCGATCAGCACGGTGGGGCCGCCGAGCACGCGGAACTGGGGGTCGGACATGGTTACCTCACGGAGAATCGCTTGATTTGACGTGATGAACCGTAGTCCACGTCTCACGCGAGACGCAATGGGTTAGCATGAGAACCGTGCGGACCGCTGCGCTGCCGCCCGCCCCGGGCGAGGACCAGCACCCGGCGTTGGCCCTGGTCAACACCGTGCAGACCACCCCGGCGGGCAGTGCCGACCTGATCGCCGACCCGGAGCTGGCCGGATCGTGGCTCATCGGGCGCTCGCTGCTGCCCGAGCACGTGGGCTTCGGCGAACCCTGCACCACCCGGCTGCACGCCCTGCGTCAGGCGCTGCGCACCCTGCTGGCCTGCGCCACCTCGGCGAGCCCGCCGCCCGCCGCGGCCATCGCCGCCGTCAACACCGCGCTGACCGCCGCCCCCACCGCCGGGCTGCTTGCCTGGGACCCCGCCCAGGGCCTGCACCGCTCCGCCAGGCACCCGCTGGACCAGGCCACCGACCACTTGCTCGCCCGCATCGCCGTGGACGCCGTGGACCTGCTCACCGGGCCCGGTGCCGACAAGCTCGCCGCCTGCGGGGCCGCCCCCTGCTCGCGCTTCCTGGTGCGCACGCACGGCGCGCGGCAGTGGTGCTCGGTGCGCTGCGGGGACCGGATCCGCGCCGCACGCGCCTACGCCCGCAGGACGCACGGGTCCTCGACCTGAGCTGCTGCGCCGAGGTCTAGAGCCCGGCATTTCCCCCACGCACTCGGCCCGCTGTCATGCCCGGCGTGTACTCCAGGGCAGTCCTTGACGTAATCCAGGACACAGAATTTTTGTGTCAAGGCCCCGAGCGGGTATTAACTGACTTCGGGGAGTGAGCGCGGGAGGGGATGATCCGTCGGCATGGTGCTGCCCTCGTACGCCCAGCAGCAGATGTGGGCCTTGGCGCGGGTTGCCGGGGCCGGCGCGGCCGACAACCGGCCGATGGCCTTTGACCTGCGAGGAAACCGCCACCACGAGGTGTTCGCCCGTGCCATGGACCCGCTGGTGGTCAGGCACGAGTCGCTGCGCACCGTCCTGGTGGGGGTTGGTGGCGAGGGGCATCAGGTGATCGGATCATCAGCCATCGATCTCACCCTGACGGTCTACGGCCTCACTGAGAGTGAGAATGCAGACGATCGTCTACATGGGCTAATGCGCGACGACCCACAGGTGCCGTTCGTGCAAGCCACGGCTGAGGGCGAGGACAAGGTGGACTGCGGCCACTGGGACATGCTGGAGAGCGCCGAGCTGGACCGGATCCCCGCATGAGCGGCAGAACCAGCGTGGCCCAGGGGGTGCACGCCCAGGCCCTGCGCACGCCGGAGGCCGTGGCGGTGGTCGACGGCGCGCACCGGCTGGACTACGCCGCTCTGGACGCCGCGGGATCGGTTGTCGCGCAAGCGCTTTCCCGTAGCGGGGTCCAGCCGGGGCAGGCGGTGGCGATCGGCCTGCCCCGCTCCTGGCAGCTGATCTGCGCCATGCTCGGCGTCCTGCGGCTGGGCGCCCAGGTCGTGCCGCTGGACGGCCAGAGCCCGGCCGCGCGCCGCAGGCACATCCTCACCGACTCGGCGGCCGTGGCCCTGATCCACGGGGACACGCCGCCCGCCGATCTGCCCGACTCCGTGCGACCGCTCGCGGTGGCCGACCTGCTCGCGGCGCAACCCGGCGAGGTGGGCGAGCCGGAACCGCCCGCACCCGCCTCGTTCCTGTTCTACACCTCGGGAACCACGGGCCGTCCCAAGGGCGTGGAGGTCCGCGACGCGGGCGTGCTGCGGCTGGCCCGGCCCGGCTACCTCCGGATCGAGCCGGGCACGCGCTACTCCTGCCTGTCCAACCCGGCCTTCGACGCGCTGAGCTTCGAGGTCTGGGTGCCGCTGCTGACCGGCGGCTGCTGCGTGGTGCTCGCCGACGAGGCGGTGCAGACCCCGCACGAACTGGCCGCCGCGCTGCGCCGCGAGCGCGTGGACACCGTGTGGATGACCGCCGCGCTGTTCAACGCGGTCGTGGACGCGGTGCCGGACTGCTTCGCCGCGGCCAGCCAGGTCCTGGTGGGCGGCGAGCAGCTCAACGCCGCGCTGATCCGCCGCTGGTACCGCGACAACCCCGACAGCACCACCCAGCTCTACAACGGTTACGGGCCAACGGAGTCCACGACCTTCGCGCTGAGCCACCCGATCCCGCGCGAGTTCGGCGGGGACTCGGTGCCGATCGGCAGGCCGCTGCCCGGGACCGAGGCGCTGCTGGTGGTGCCCGGGGCCGAGCGCACGGCCGAACCCGGTGAGCTGGCCGAGCTGCACCTGGCCGGTGACGGGCTTGCCGCCGGCTACCGCAACCTGCCCGAGGAGACCGCGCACCGGTTCGTGACCCTGCCCTGGTACGACGAGGGCCGCGAGCGCTACTACCGCACCGGCGACCTGGTGCGCGCCGACGCCGAGGGGCTCGTGGAGTACGTCGGGCGCACCGACCGCCAGGTGAAGGTCCGCGGCTTCCGGGTCGAACCGGGCGAGCTGGAGCGGCGGATCCTGGCGCACCCGACGGTCCGGCAGGCCTACGTGTGCACCCGGCGCGACGGCGCGCACGGCCCGAACGAGCTGTTGGCCTACCTGGTCGCGGAAGACCTGTCCTACGAGGAGTTCGACCGGCACCTCGCCGGGGAGCTGCCGTCCTACATGCGACCGCACCACGTGTACCGGGTGGATGCGTTGCCGCTCAACGCCAACGGCAAGGTGGACCAGGCCGCGCTGCTGAGCCGCGAGGACCGGCCCTGGCGCCGTGAGTCCACTGAGGACACCGCAGTTACGGCCTGGCAGCGCGAGGTCCTGGACCTGGTGTCGCAGGTGCTCGGGATTGCCGACCCCCGGCTGGGCGACCACTGGATCGCCGGTGGCGGCGACTCGCTCAAGGCGCTGCGACTGCGGTTCGCCGCACGGCAGCGCTGGGGCTGTGAACTGCCACAATCCGTTGTCCTGCACGGCGACTTCGCCGAGTTGGCCGCCACGATCGCCGCGGCCAGGACGGGCACGACCAGGGCCTACCCGGTGCCCGCCGCTCCGACGGGCGCGAGCTCGGCACCGGCCACCAGCGAGCAGCAGCGGCTCTGGCTGTTCCAGCAGAGTTCCCCGCAGTCCTTGGCGTACAACGTGAACCTGGCCTTCCGCATTGACGGTGAGGTGGACGCCGCGGCACTGCGGGGTGCACTGCGCGGCTTGGTGGAACGCCACCCGGCGCTGCGCACCTCGTTCGAGGCGACCACCGAGGGCCTGCGCCAGGTGGTGTGCGAGCCGTACGACCCATGGACCGAATCCAGCCGTGATGAGTTCTTCGGCACGGCCTTCGACCTCGCACAGCACCACATGCTGCGCGCGAGCTGGGTACCCGGACAAGGCGGGGGCGAGCTCCTGCTGTGCCTGCACCACATCGCGGTCGACGGCTGGTCGCTCAACGTGCTGCTCCGCGACCTGTCGGCCGGGTACGCGCAGACCCCGCTCAGTGACAGCGCACGCACTCCGCTGGACTTCGCCGCCTGGCAGACGGAGTGGTTCGCCAGCCCGGCCTACCTCGCCAAGTGCGAGGAGCTGCGCGCCCACTACGCGCAGGTGGACCGCGCGCCGGAACCGTTGCGCCCGGCCAAGTCCCCGGCGGCGGCACTGCTGCACACCACCCTGGACACCGCGCGCCGCGAGCAGGTGGACCGGCTCTGCGCGGAGCTGGGCCTGACCCGTTTCCAGCTGCTGCTCGGGGTCTACGTCTGGAGCCTGTACGGGGTCACCGGGCGGCGGAGCCCGTGCGTGGCCAGTCCGGTCGCGAACCGGCCGGTCCAGGAGTTCGAGTCCAGCGTCGGCATGTTCGCCAACACCGTGCTGCTGCCGCAGGACGTCGTGCCCGGCGAGGACCTGCGCGGGCAGTTGCTGAGGCTGGGCGCTGCCACGCGGGAGGTGCTGGACCGCCAGGAGGTCGCGCTGTCCGACGTGCTCGCCGCGGGACAGTCGCCGATCGACTTCCTGTTCGTGCTGGAGAACACCGAGTTCTCCGCGCTGGCGCTGCCCGGCTGCGCGGTCCGTCCACTGTGGCCGGTACCGGCCGCGGCCAAGTGCCCGCTGACCATGTCCGTCGTGGCCGGACCGGAGGGCTTCGACTGCCTCTGGGAGTACGCCCAGGACTGCTTCGAGACCGTCGAGGTCGTGGCGATGGCCGAGCTGTTCGAGCGCGGGCTCGACCTGCTCGCCGCGGGTGGCGCCGCGACGCCCGCCGAGCTCGTGGCCTCCTACCGCCGATCGCTGCCCGAGCACGGCCGCGGCGAGCAGACGCCGTTGCACAGCAAGACGATCGCCGACCTGGTCGCCAGGCAGGTCGTGCTCACGCCCCAGGCCCCGGCCCTGATGTCCGCGGACGGCCCGGTCAGCTACGCCGAACTCGACGCCTACGCGACGGCGCTGGCCGCCGAGCTGCCCGCCCCGACGGGCTCGTGCAGCGTGGCCCTGTACTTCGAGCCCTCCGTGGAGCACGTGGTCTCGTTGCTGGCGCTGGCCAAGCTCAACCTGACCGCCGTGCCGCTGGACCCGGCCTACCCGCCCGACCTGCTCCGGCAGGTCATCGAGCAGGTCGACCCGTTGTGCGTGCTGCTCGCGCCCGGCGCCGAGTTCGACGCCATCGACCCCGGTGACGTGCCCCGGCACCCGGTCGTGCTGTCGGCCGCCGAGGCGCCCGCCGTACCGCCGCACGAGGGCACCCGCCCGCTCTACACCCTGTTCACCTCCGGCTCCACCGGGACGCCCAAGGGTGTGCAGGTCCCCGACCGGACCCTGGTCAACCTGCTCCAGTGGCAGGCCGGGTCCGGCGGCCTGGCGTTGCCCGCCGCGACCCAGCAGTTCTCCATGCTGTCCTTCGACGTGTCCTTCCAGGAGGTCTTCGGCACGCTGTCCTCGGGTGGCTGCCTGCACCTGGTGCGGCCCGACTGGCGCCACGACGTGCCCGCGCTGTTGGACCAGCTGGAGTCCGCCGGGGTGGAGCGGATCTTCCTGCCGTACGTGGCCCTGCAACTGCTCGCCGAGCACGGCGTCCGGTTGGGGCGCTACCCCTCACGGCTGCGCGACGTGGTCACCGCGGGCGAGCAGTTGGTCTGCACGGAGGCGATCCGCCGCTGGTTCGCGGGCCTGCCGGGGGCGCGCCTGTTCAACCACTACGGCCCCACCGAGACGCACGTGGTGAGCAGCCTGTGCCTGGACGGGGACCCGGCCCGGTGGCCGGAGCGCCCGGCGATCGGCAGGCCGGTGCCCAACGCGGTGCTGCGCGTGGTGGACGAGTCCGACCAGGCCGTGCCCCCGGGCTGCGTGGGCGACCTGCTGATCGGCGGCCTGGCCGCGCGGCGCTGCTACCTGGGCGACCCCGAACGCGACGCCGAGCGCTTCGTGGAACTGCCCGGGGTCGGCCTGTGCTACCGCAGTGGGGACAAGGCGTACTTCGACCGGGACGGCCTGCTGCACTTCGTGGGCCGCGAGGACCAGCAGATCAAGCTGAGCGGTTACCGCCTGGAGCTCGGACAGGTCGAGGCGGCACTGTTGCGGCACCCGGAGGTCGTCAACGCCGCAGTGGTCCGTGACGGGGACAGCCTGGTGGCCTGCGTGCAGTGCCGTCAGCGGCCCACTGCTGAGGAACTCGCCGCCCACCTGGCGCAGTTCCTGCCCGCACACGCCCGAGTGGACCGGTTCCGCCTGCTGGCCGACCTGCCGCGTACCCCCAGCGGCAAGGTCGACCGGGCGGCGGCGTTGCGCGCACCCGGCGAGGACCTGCGCCGTGGCGGCCCCGCGAACCGGCCCATGCTCTCACCCCGCGAGGCGCAGCTGGCGGAGCTGTTCGAGCAGGCGACCGGCTCGCCCATCGGCCCGGACCAGACCTTCTTCCAGGCGGGCGCCTCCAGCCTCGGGCTGATGCGCTTCCACCTGCACTGCACCCGCGAACTCGGCCCGATCTTCACCGTGGCCGACCTGTTCGAGCACGTGACGGTCCGCGCGCTGGCCCGGATGATCGGTGGACCGGAACCCGTTTCGGCACAGGAGGTCGAGCCGATCGCCGCGGAGTTCGAGATCGCGTTCGACTCGGCGAGCACCCCGGCGTTGGCCTCGGCGTTCAGCTCGGTGTAGCGCTCGCCGTGGTCGATCGTGGGCCGTAACGAATCGTAGGGCCCCGCGATGCGTTGGCTGGCAACATCCGACGCAGGGGGGCCGCCGTGGCACTCACCGATTGGTTGCGCAATCTGTTCACCGCCCCGCGCGAGCTGGTCGCACACCAGCTCGGCCAGGCAGGGGCGGACCCAAGGCAGGTGTTCCGGAAGTTCCGGATGCGCCGCAGCTACCGGATCAGGTACATGGTGCTGGGCGGTCTGATCATCCTGGCTGGGCTCGCCACGCCGTGGGTGATCACGCAGTTCACCCCGCCCGGTGGCTCGGTCACCCTCAACGGCACGATCTACGACGCGGGGAGCACCTTCTCCAACGGCTTCGACTTCGGCGACTCCGCCAAGGGCCAGGGCGATTCCCTGACCCTCAGCGGGATCGCCAACATCGAGTGGGCGGCGGGCGTGGTGCTCGCGACCGGCCTGTTCCTGCTGATCGTCAACCCGCAGGAGCCGAGCCCGCGCACCCGCTTGGTCAACTTCCTCGTCTCCCTGCTGCCCAGGCTGTTCAACTTCTTCACGATCTACGCGTTCGTCAGGTACGCGTGGTGGTCCTTCGCCGAGGACGGCGTACAGCAGGACACCGTGCGGCACTTCCTGTTCCTCAACGGGGGAAGCCAGGCCGCACTGGACGCCACGCGCTGGATCGCCGTCTACCCGCTGCCCGGGTTCTTCATCACCCTCTTCGGTCTTGTGCTCGCCGCCATCGGCCTGTACTCGGGCACCTCCCGGCTGACCGAGGAACAGATCGCGGCCCGCAACCAAGCCGGGCTCGCTGTTGTACGAGGGCTGCTCAGTTTTGTCGGGAGAGTCATCGCGACCGCCATCCTCATCGCGTTGCTGCTCGCCGTGCTCGTCAACACCGTTGACTTCCAACACATCCAGATCGGGTGATCACGCTCCGGTCGTCTCGTGCGCGACGGACGAGGTCTGTCCATAGTAGAACGCCGCCACCCGGTAGGAGGCCGTGTGCTCCTGCTCCAGCGGGTAGACCCCGACCTCGTTGACCCCCGGCCCGAGCACGGCGGCCACCCGCACGGCCGAGCCGTTGGCCGGGGTCACCTCCAGCAGGTAGCCGTCCTCGTCCCGAGCGTGGTCGGTCCAGCTCAGGTGGACCCCGTCGGTGCCCACCGCCTCCGCGTGCAGGTCGGTGGGGCCCGCGCCGCTGTTCTCCTTGTCGCGCAGGGAATTGTGGGGCCCGGGCGAGCTCGGTCTGCTGCGCGGGGCGGCCCAGTCGCCCTCCGGCGCCGCCGGTCCCGAGCCGGTCGGCAGGGCCACCGCCACCGAGGTCGACTCCCGCCCGAACACGGTGCGCACCCGATAGTAGAAGTCCGTCCGCGGGATGAGCTCGCTGTGCGTGTAGCTGGTGGCGTTCGCGGGCAGGAAGGCCAGTTCGGTGAACTCGCCCCCGGCCTGGTTGCGGTACTCCAGCACCTGTCCCAGTGCGGTGTCCGGCGCCGCGGGCCAGGTCAGCCTGATCTCCGTCGAGCCCGTCCTGGTCGCGGTGAGCCCGCTGTCCGCGGTGCAGGCGGCGAGGCCCAGAACGAGCAGGACCGCCCCGAGCCTCGCCCGCACAACGCTCACTTGCGCCAGAAGTGGACGTCGCTCCAGTTCACGGTGATGCTGCCCGAGCCGGAGCTGGTCTTGTAGGCGCCGATCTTGTCGTAGAACGCGCCGCCCGGGGCGTTGTTGTCGGTGTAGGCCAGCGAACCGTTGATGTACACGCGCAGGGTGTGCGCCTGCACGTCGTGCACCGTGTTGACCCGCACGGCGGTGCCGACCTTGGCGATGCCGCTGTTGATCGTGCCACCGCCCTCCACGCTGTAGAGGCGGCCGGTCTTCTCCACCGCCAGCATGAAGTACGGACCGTCGTCCCCGTTGAAGGTCTGCTTCAGGCTGATCCGGTTGCCGCCCATGCTGCTGATGGTGAAGGTGCCGCCGAACTGCCGGACCCCGGAGGAGTAGTTCGTGCCGCCGCCGGAGTAGTTGCGGTAGCGGCGTTCCGCGCGCGGCGCGCCGTTGCCGCACGCGTCGAACGCGCTGGCCGAGGGCAGGCTGAAGGTCAGGCCGTTGACCTTGCCGCCCTGGCAGGTCTGCACGTCGTAGGACGGGGAGTCCTCGGTCCAGTTGCCCGATTCGACCGGTCCCGCAGCGAAGGCCGAGGGGGCCAGGCCCACCAGGGCGGCACAGGCCACCAGTACGGGGAGAACGCGGATTTTCACGGCAGGAGCTCCATTTCCGCCAGGCACCGCGGAGGTCCGCACGAGGGGAGGGCGGCGATTCCCTGTCGTGCCATCGATCTCCGCGAGCCGAAGGTCAAGTAGCAGCCCTGACAGGAAAGCAGCGCCGGTGACGCGTGTCAACGGGCTGCACAGTGTTCAGGAACGTGAACGCGACCGGGTTCCGGCCACGGCCAGCAGCACGATCGCGCTGAACGCGAGGGCGACCAGCACCATCGAGGCCCGCGGGGCGATCAGGTCCTGGGCCCCGCCGAGCAGACTGCCCAGCAGCGCCACACCCAGCGCGCCGCCGGTCTGCCGCGCGGCGTTGAGCACCCCGCTGCCCAGACCGGCCTGGGCCGGGCCGAGCGAGCTCATCGCCGTGGCGGTCATCGCGGGCATGGCCAGGGAGCAGCACCCGAACAGCACCGAGCCCACGAGCAGCACGGCGAGCGGGCCGTGCACGTCCAGTGTCGCGAGTACCGCCGAGCCGAGGGCGCCCGCGATGCCACCGGCCACCATGGGCGCGCGGGTGCCCAACCGCGCCACGACCCGGCCCGCGAGGAACGCGTTGGTGCCGACCGCGAGGGTCAGTGGCAGCAGCGCCAGACCGGCGGCCCAGGGCACCAGGTGCAGGGACTGCTGCAAGTACAGGGAGAGCACGAACAACGTGCCGTAGAGGCAGAAGTTGAACAGGAAGCCGATCGCGCTCGCGGCGCTGAACGCGCGGTTGCGGAAGACACCGAGCGGCAGCATGGGCGCGCTGGCGTTCGCCTCGACGAGCACGAACCCGATGGCGGCGCACACACCGACCGCCAGCAGCCCGAGCACGACCGGACTGGTCCAGCCGCGCTGACCGGCCTCGATCATGCCCGCCGCGAGACAACCCAGTGCCGCCACGCTGAGCAGCTGCCCCGCGAGGTCCACGCCGACCTGGCGCTGGCGGGGCGCCTCCGCGACGGTCCAGCGGGTCAGCAGCACTGCCAGTACCGTCACGGGCAGGTTGACCAGGAAGATCGTGCGCCAGCCCACGAGGTCCACGGCGAACCCGCCGAGTACCGGCCCAGCGGCCAACCCGAGACCGCTCATGCCGCCCCAGATGCCCAGGGCGTGCGCACGCCGCCGCGCGTCAGGGAACTGGTGCACGATCAGCGCCAGCGAGGCGGGTAGCAGTACCGCGGCGCCGACACCCTGCACGGCGCGGGCGGCCACCAGCACCGCCTGGCCGGGGGCGAGCGCGCAGGCCGCCGAGGACAGCGCGAACACCACGAGCCCGAGCTGGAACGCACGGCGGGCACCGGCCTGGTCCGAGCCCGCGCCTGCCGTCAGCAGCAGGGCGGCCAGCGCGATGGTGTACGAGTCGACCACCCATTGCAGGCCCTCCAGCGTGCCGCCGAGATCGGACCGGATGGCGGGCAGTGCGACGTTCACGATGGTGGCGTCCAACGTGATCATCAGGAAGCCCAGGCAGATCGCGGTCAGCGCGAGGCCGGGGCGGGTGACGGGTGCCAGCACGAGATGATCTTCCACCGGTCCAGCCAAGCCGGTGGCCGGGCACCCGGTCCACGACCGGCCGCCTAGCACTGGTAGGCGCAGACTCCCACCGCAGGTCAGCGGCGGTAAAGTCGCCGGGTGGAGCTCAGGCGGCTCAGGTACTTCGTGGCGGTGGCCGAGGAACTGAACTACGGGCGGGCCGCCGCCCGGCTGAGGATCAGCGGGCCCTCGCTGTCCCAGCAGGTCAAGGCGCTGGAGCGGGACCTGGGCGCGCAGCTGCTGATCAGGGACCGCCGCCACGTGGAGCTGACCCCGGCCGGGGCCCGGCTGCTGGCCGACGCCAGGCAGATCCTGTCCCTGGTCGAGAGCGCGGTCAACCGGGTCCAGGGCTCGGGCGCGGACGTGCTGCGGCTGGGCTACGTGAGCTGGCTGCCGCCCGAGGTGGCCGCGCTGGTGGCCCCGGCCGTGGAACTGCGCGTGGACGAGTGGGTGCTGCCCTCGCACACCCAGGTCGAGCGGGTCGCCGACGGCAGCCTGGACCTGGCCGTGGCCTGGGCCCTGCGCCCCGAGGTGCGGAACAACGGACTGGTCGCCCACCTGCTGCGCTGCGAGCCGCTGACCGCCTTGCTGCCCGCCGGGCACCGGCTGGCGCGCGAGAAGCAGGTGCCCGCCGACCAGGTGGTCGCGCTGGTCGACGAGGACGAGACCTCCTGGGCCTCCTGGAACCGGTTCGCCGAGGACTTCGTGCGCTGCACCGGGGCCCGCCAGGTGCGGGTCGCCAACGGGGGCATCGCCGGGCGCGCGTTCCACGACCACGTGGCGCGGTTGCGTGCCCCCGTGCTGCGCTCGCCCAAGCAGCACCCGGCGCCGGTTCCGCCCGGCCTGGCGTCCCGGCCGGTCACCGGGCCCACTCCGCTGTGGACCTGGTCCCTGCTGCACCGCGCGGACGACACCCGCGACTCGGTCCGGCACGTCGTGGAGAGCCTGCGCCAGATCGGCGAGGTCGCGCGCTGGCACGGGCCGCCGGACATGGCGGGCTACTGGCTGCCCACCGAGGACCCGCACCGCCGTGGTTGACTTCGGTACTGGGCAGGGGAGGAGCGGGACGCATGGCCGACTACGACAGGGGAGTGGAGCTGCTCCAGCGACTCGGCGGGGTGGCACGCCCAGCCGTGCTGGAGCTGTTCGAGGGCGTCGGCGCGGCGGACTTCGGCGCTGAGGCCGTCGCCTTCGTGTACGGCGGCGTCTACCAGCGGCCCGACTTGTCCTTGCGGCACAGGCAACTCGTCACGGTCGCCGCGTTGAGCACCCTGGGATACGCCCAGGCCCAGCTCGACTTCCACCACACCGCCGCCCGCAACCTGGGCTGCACCGAGCAGGAACTCCGGGAGGCCGCGGGAACCGCGGGAGAAGTCGGCGCCCTCGATGAGCGGAGTCGGCTGCTCGTGCTGGTCGCCGCCAGCACGGCTCGCGGCGGCGTGGGTCCGGAACTGCGCGAACACCTCCTGCGGCTGCGCGACTCCGGCGGTGAACGCGCGGCCGTGGAGGTCATCCTGCACACGGCGGTCTACGCCGGGTTCCCCGCCGCGCTCAACGCACTGGCCATTGCCCGGGAGGTCCTCCGACCCGGCGGGTGAGGCGCCGGTCAGGGCGCTGTCAGCTGGATGTCAGCCGCCAGGGTGAACCTGGATCCAGGTGACACCTGGACGGAGGACGCCGTGACCATCGAGTCCATGCCCGCACTGCACGGGGTGCGGACCCCGCTCCCGGGACCGCGCAGCGCGGAACTGCTGGCCAGGCAAGCTGATCGCGAGTCCGCCGCGCGGTCCTACCCGCGCCGCCTGCCGATCGCGCTGCGCCGGGGCAGCGGCAGCTACGTCGAGGACGCCGACGGCAACGTCTTCATCGACTTCCTCAACGGGGCCGGGGTGCTGCCGCTGGGGCACTCCCACCCCGAGCTGATCGGCGTGGTGCAGCACCAGGCGGCTGAACTCGCGCACGGGCTGGACTTCCCCACGGCGGTGAAGGACGAGTTCACCACGGCCTTGCTGAGCACCCTGCCCGAGGCCATGCGGTCCACGGCGAGGGTGCACTTCAGCGGGCCCACCGGCACCAACGCCGTCGAGGCGGCGCTCAAGCTGTGCCGCACGGCAACCGGCCGCAGTGAGGTCGTGGCCTTCCACGGCGGTTTCCACGGTATGACGGCGGGTTCGCTGGCGGCCTCCTCGGAGGGCTCGCTGCGCGCCAGCTCACCGGGCGTGCACTTCCTGCCCTTCGCCTACTGCCACCGCTGCCCGCTCGGCCTGCGCCCGGAGTCCTGTGACACCAACTGCGCCGCCTACCTGGAACGGGTGCTCACCGGCAGCCACACGGGGTTGGCCAGGCCCGCCGCGGTGCTGCTCGAACTCGTGCAGGGCGAAGGCGGGGTCGTGGTCGCACCGCAGGAGTTCGTGCGCCGGGTGCGCGAGGTCACCGCGCGGCTGGACATCCCCCTGATCGTGGACGAGGTGCAGACCGGTTGCGGTCGGACCGGTCGCTGGTTCGCCTTCGAGCACTACGAGATCGAGCCGGATGTGCTGGTGCTGTCCAAGATGCTGTCCGGCTCCGGCATGCCCACCGCCGTCGTGGTCTACCACGAGCGGCTCGACAGCTGGCGGCCCGGCGCGCACACCGGCACCTTCCGCGGCAACCAGCTCGCCTTCGCCTCCGGCACGGCCTACCTCCGCATCGCCAGGCGGGACGGCCTGCTGGAGACCGTGTCCGCGCGGTCGACCCAGCTCAGACGCGGCCTCGACGAGCTGGCCGCACGACTGCCGCAGCTGATCTCCGAGGTGCGCTCGCTCGGGCTGATGCTCGGTGTGGAGTTCAGCCACGCCGACGGCAGCCCCTGGCCGGAGGCGGCCAGCGCCACGCAGCAGGAGGCACTGGCCCGTGGCCTGATCGTGGAGATCGGCGGCCGTGCGGACTGCGTGGTGCGCATGCTGCCCCCGCTCAACCTGGACGAGGCAACGGCACACCATGCACTGGAACTGTTCGGTGCCGCCGTGGAAGCGGTGTCGAAGCGGTTCGCGTAGGGGCCTGCGGCGGTGCGGTGCGGTGCGGTGCGTGTCGGACGGTGCGGGGTGGTGTGTTGGGGGTTGGGGGCGGCGTGTTCGGTGTTCTGGGGTGGTGTGTTGGACGTTCGGGGGTGGTGTGTTGGCGGTTGGGGGCGGCGTGTTCCGGTGTGTGTCGTGAGTCCGGCTGTGTGAGGCGCGAGTCCCGGTCGCGGGTGGGCGAGTCCCGGGCTAGGAAGAGCGAGTCCCGGTCTCGGGTAGGCGAGTCCCGCTCTGGGGAGGGTGAGTCCCGGTGTGCGGGGTGCGGGTCCCGCTTTGGAGGGGGTGGGTTCTGCCTTGTGAGGTGCAGGTCCGGCTGTGCGGTTGGGGATTGGCGAGGTGTGTCGGGGTTGGGGGTGTGGGGTTGGTTTGGTGCGGGTCCCTCGCGGCGGCCGTAATCGGGGTTTCCGGGGCATGGAGGGATGCCCCGATTCGCCGACGAGCGTAAGGCCGCCGCTACCCGCACAAAACCAACCCCGGGTTGGTGGGGGTGTGCGGGTGCGCGGTAGGCGGGGATTGTGGTGCGTGTCGGGCGTTGCGGGGCGGTGTGTCGGACGTTGCGGGGTGGTGTGTTGGTGGTTGGGGTGCGGTGTGTTGGACGTTGGGGTGTCGCGTGTTCGGTGTTCCGGGGTGGTGTGTTGGCGGTTGCGGGATGGTGTGTTCGGTGTACCGGGGCGGCGTATTGGCGGTTGCGGGGTGGTGTGTCGGACGTTGGGGTGCCGCGTGTTCGGTGTTGCGGTGCGGTGTGTTGGCGGGTGTGGGGTGGCGTGTTGGCGGCTGTGGGCGGCGTGTCCCGCTGACCGGAGCGCGAGTCCCGGGCTGAGGGGCGCGAGTCCCGGTCTGGGGTGGGTGAGTCCGGGGCTCCGGTGGGCGTGGCCCGCTGACCGGAGCGCGTGTCCCGTTGTGGGGAGCGCGAGTCCCGGTCTGGGGCGGGGGAGTCCCGCTGACTAGAGCGTGAGTCCCGTTGTGGGGAGGGTGAGTCCCGGGCTCCGGTGGGCAGTTTCGTCGACTGGCTCGGGTTGGGTTTTGGGTGTGGTCACCCACATGGGTAGGCATTGGTGGGCAACGGTTTTGGGGTGGATTGGGGGGTAGAATTGTTGGTATGACAGCATTCGTGGAGGCTCGGCCTGCCGCAGGGTTGTGGCGGTTGGGGGACGCGGAGCTGTTGGGTGAGTTGCAGGACGCGGAGGTGGTTCTGCGGCAAGCGTATGCGCGGGTGTTGGGGTTGGTTGCGGAGGCGGGTGCGCGGGGTGTGGCGGAGCGGGTGGGGTATCCGAGCTTGAGTGAACTGCTGCGGAGTGTTCTGCTTGTCAGTAAGCGGGAGGCGAAGCAGAGGATTGTCCACTCGGCTGTTTCGGTGCCGGTTCCGCTTGAGCCTGAACAACTTTCGGTGATCAACCGGGTGCTGCGGGAGTTGCCGCCACACGTCGGTACGGCCGACCGGGAGCAGGCTGTCGAGTTCCTGGCAGCGGCGGCCCAGTCGCTGGACGCGTCCTGCCTGGTGCCGCTGGGCCGGGAGATCGTCAACCGGCTGGATCCCGACGGGGCGCTACCGGGTGAGGACGAGCTCGCCCATCCCCGACGAGAATTCCGTTACGACACGCGGCGGGACGGGTCAGTGCGGTTCCAGGGGTGCTTGGACGCGGAGACCGGCGCCCTGCTGGGGGCCGTGCTCAGCCCGCTGGCGAAACCACACGGCGCAGGCGACACCCGCCCCCTGCCCGAACGGCAAGGGGATGCGTTCGCGGAACTACTGGAGACCAGCACCACCCCCACTGAAGGCGGAGAACGCCCGCACATCGCGGTGACAGTTCCGCTGACAACACTCCAGAACGGGCTCGGAACCGCCGAACTCGCCCCATCAGCGATCCGCCGACTGGCCTGCGACGCGAAAGTCCTCCCAGCAGTACTGGGCAGCAACTCCGAACCACTCGACGTGGGCCGCATCACCTACACCGTGCCGCCCCACCTTCGACGAGCACTGGTCCTCCGCGACAAACACTGCGCGTTCCCCGGATGCAGAAGACGACCCAGCACCTGCCACGCGCACCACATCGTCCACTGGGCGAATGGCGGAGACACGGCGCTGGCCAATCTGGTGCTGCTGTGCGGAATGCACCACAGACTGGTCCACCACAGCGGCTGGACGGTGCGAATGGTCAACGGACAGCCGGAATTCACGGCGCCCGCGTTCCTCAGGCGAGGACGAAGAGCGGGCAGTCAGGGCAAGGTGCCCAGTGGGCCGGGGGCGGCGAGCACGGCCTTGGCCTCGGCGAGCGGATCGCGGTACGGGGAGAGCAGGCGCTCGGCGAGGTGGGAGTGCAGGCGGGCGACGGAAACCACGGCGAGGGCGCCGAGCAGGGAGAGCAGGAGGAAGCAGGCGGCCATGAGCAGGGCGGTGGGCAGATCGCCGACGAACACGCCGATGCCGCCACGGCCCTCGGGGCCGCTGGGGAAATAGCCGAGTTTCACGCCGTGTTCGAGGTGGCCGTTGTACCAGGTGGGGGCGGACAGCCAGAACCACAGGGGCAGGGTCACCCCGGCGACACAGGCGAGCCACAGCACGAGGGCGGCGAGGTCGAGCAGGGCGAGCGGCAGGTACAGCAGGCCGAGGTAGGCGCAGTCGCGGAGCACGGCGGGATCGGTCCACCGGGCCTTGATCATGGCGAGCAGGCCGTGTTCGGGGGAGGGCAGGTAGGAGCTGTCGATGCGCTGGCCGAACAGCCGGGTGCGGTGGCGTTCGACCTCGGCACAGCCGCGCACGACGAGGGCGGCGCCGATGAGCAGGGGCACGCCGAGCGAAAGCAGGCTCAGGGCCCAGCAGACGAGCACGACGGTGGCGACAACGGCGAACAGCGCGGTGTCGAGCACGAGGTAGCTCAGCAGGTAACCGCAGGCAATCCACGGGGCGGCCGAGAACGGCAGCGTCAGCGGACTGCGGCGGTGCCGCAGGATCACCCGACGCTCCGCAGCAGCGATTCGACAGCGCTGAGCCGGGCGTTCACCTCGCTGAGTTCGGCGCGCAGGGCCTGCTGGTTGGCCACGGCCTCCTCGGCCAGCTTGCGGTAGCTGGCCATGGCGACGGCGTCGGCCCGGTGCCGCTGCAACCGGAAGTAGGCGACCAGGCTGGCCGAGATCCCGCCAATGACGATCAGCACGACGGCGATGGTGATGATGGCCCCGGTCATCGGGAGGTCGATCTCCTTCATGTTCTCGTCTGCTTCCCACCAGCCACGCCATCCTCGTCCTCGCGCAGCGCCCCGAGCACGACATCGAGGTTGATCACGAGTTCGAATGGCATGAGTTCGAAGTACTTCATCGCTTTGCCGTCCGGCGAGAGTTCGAGCGTACCGGTGACCAGACCGGCTTTCTCCAGGCGCCCCAGGTGCATGTACAGCAGTGGCCGGGACAGTTCCAGCCGACGGGCCAGCTCGCTGACGTGCACACGCCCCTCGGCCAGCTCGCCGATGATCCGCAGTCGCTGGGTGTGGCCCACCGCCGCGAGCAACTCCAGCAGTTCCTCGCTGGTCAGAGGATCTCCCTCGGTTCGCGGGTCCTGAAGGTTTGAATTTACATATGAAAGACTGAGGCGGTCAAGCGGGCACGCCCCAGTTTCACCAGGTCCGCCGGAATGTTCCGGCCGAGCTGGTAGCCTCGTTCACACCTTCGTAGTTGAGGGCGCAACAGATCTGTGCATGCGATGCAGCAGGGGGGCTGGGATCATGCGATTCACAGACGTGTCCAGAACCGGTCGGAAACGGCACTGCGTGCCGGGCTGCTGACATGCAGTTGGAGATCAGGCACGCCAGGGTGGTGGTGACCCTCGCCGAGGCCGGAAGCATCTCCAAGGCGGCGGCCCGGCTGAAGCTGCCACAGCCGAGCCTGACGGCGCAGTTGCGGCGGATCGAGCAGGTGACCGGGGGAGAGCTGTTCATTCGCTCCAGCACGGGCATCACCCCGACCAGGCTGGGCAGGCGGCTGGTGCCCATGTTGGCGGAACTGGTGGCCAAGGCGGACGCGGTGCTGGCCGAGGCCACCTCCGAGGCGGCGACGCTGCGCTTCGGCGTGGCCGAGTGGACGCCGACCACGCTGCCCGCGGCGGTGCAGGGCAGCATGCCCGGCCGCGAGGTCCGCACGGTGACGCTGACCAGCGCGGCGGCACTGGCCGAGGTCATCGGCGGGCAGCTCGACCTGGTGCTGGTGTCCGGACCGGCGGAGGTGCCCGCACTGGGCATGGACGCGGGGCTGGCCACGGAGGTCGTGGTGACCGAGCCGATCTGGGTTGCGGTGCCCCAGGAATCACCGGTGAGCGGCCAGAGCCGGGCGCACTACGCTGAGTTGACCGAACTGCCCTGGGTACGGCACGTGCCGGAGCACTGGGTGCACGAGGTCGAGCGCTGGCTGACCGCGGGCGGCGGGTTCGAACCCGAGGTGCTGCACGAGGTGGCGGGGCACGCCGAGGCGATGATCTGGGTGCGGGACGCGGGAACGGCCACGCTGGTCACGCCCAGCGGCTGGAGCCGCGGCGCCGGGCTGGTGACAATCGACGAGCCGCTGCACAGCGAGTTGAAGCTGGTCTGGCGGCCAGGTGCGGTAGAGGAGGAGACCGTGCGCACGCTGACCGCGGCGCTGCGGAGCTACTACGCGGACTACGCGAGGACGGTGCCGGGGCTGGTGTCCTGGGCGCGGGAACATCCCGGTGAGTTCCCGCAACTGGAGGGATTCGCCGAGCCGGGCTGAGGTGTCAGCGTGCTGTCAGCGCCCCGGGGGACGCTGGCGGCATGGAGAGCGCCGACCTGACCGACCGCTGCCTGGCGCGCATCGCCGAGCTCGACCCGGCGGTCAACGCGGTGCTCGCGGTGGACCCGACCGCGCGGGCCCAGGCCGAGGCCGCGGACCGGCGTCGTGCCGCCGGGCGGCGGTTGAGTCCGCTGGACGGCATCCCGGTGCTGGTCAAGGACAACATCGACACCGAGGGGCTGGGCGGCAGCTGTGGTTCCCGCCTGCTGACGGCCCCGCCGGTGCGCGATGCCGGGGTGGTGCGGGCGCTGCGCGCGGCAGGCGCCGTGCTGCTGGGCAAGACGAACCTGTCGGAGTGGGCGAACTTCCGCGCCGCCGTGGTCACCGAGGGCTGGTCCGGGGCGGGCGGTCAGACCCGCAACCCGCACGTGCTGTCCCACAGTCCGTGGGGGTCCTCCTCCGGGTCGGCCGCCGCCGTGGCCGCGGGCATGGCCCCGCTGGCGCTGGGCACCGAGACCGACGGCTCGATCGTCGGTCCCGCGGGCGCCTGCGGGGTGGTCGGGTGCAAGCCGGAGCCAGGTCTGTTGCCGGGAAACGGGATCTGCCCGGTCTCCCCGGCGCAGGACAGCGTCGGGGTGTTCGCCGCGCACGTGCGGGACGCGCTGTCGGCAGTGGCTGTGCTCAGCGGCGGGCAGTGGCCGCCTGCCGAGCCGGGCCCGATCAGGTTCGGCTGCTGGCACCCGTCCGGTATGCCGGAGGAATCCGTCGAGCTCGTCGCGTCGGCGGCCGACCGGTTGCGGGCCGCGGGCAACGAGGTCGTGCCGGTGCGGCTGGAGCTGCCCAGGTCGTTGCGGGCCGACGGGTTGCGCGCGCTGTTCGCGGAGTTCCGGCCCGCGCTGGAGGACTACCTCGCGCGGCGGCCGGGCAACCCGGGCACCCTGCGCGAGCTGATCAGGTTCAACCGCACCGATCCCGTGGAGCTCGCGCTGTTCGAGCAGGACCTGTTCGAGCAGTGCGCGGACATTGACGAGCGCGAGCGACTGGCCGCGGTGCGGGCCGGGGTCCTGGCACGGGCCGCCGCGCGGCAGGTGATCGACACCGTGCTGCGCGAGCACGGTGTGGACGCGGTGCTCGCGCCGTCCAACCCGCCCGCCTGGCCGATCGACCACGAGGTGGGCGATCCGTTCCCCAGTTCGAGTTCGACCCCCGCGGCGCTGGCCGGGTACCCGGTCGTCTCGGTGCCGGTCGGCTGCCACGGCGACCTGCCGGTGGGCATGTCGGTGTTCGGCCCGGCCACGCTGGCCGGGTTGCTGCCCGCCGCACTCGCCGCGGCGGCGGTCGGCGTGCTGCCCGCGCCGCGTTTCCTGCCCTGACCACGCCAAGGAGCGCACCATGCAGTTGGAGAAGGCCACCGAGGGCGGCACCACCGCGATCATCGTCCACATCGGACCCGAGGAGGACCCCGCCGAGGCGCGCGCCCAGGCGGAGGACCTGCTGCCGGTGCACGGAGCCGTGCTGCTGCGCGGCCTGGGCATCAGCGACCCGGACTCGTTCCACGAGGCGGTGCGCGGTTTCGGCAGCCCGACCATCGACAGCTACCGCGGCGGCAACACCCCGCGCAGCACCGTGTCCGAGGGGGTGTTCACCTCCACGGAGTACCCGGCGCGCTACGAGATCACCCTGCACAACGAGCTGTCCTACGCCCACCAGTGGCCGTCCCGGCTGTTCTTCTGCTGCCTGGTGGCCGCCGAGACCGGTGGCGCCACCCCGGTCTGCGACGGCCGTGCGCTGCTGGCCGATCTCGACCCGGCGGTGCGCGAGCGCTTCGAGTCCCGGCAGGTGGCCTACCACCAGCACCTGCACGGCGGGCATGGGCTGGGCAAGTCCTGGCAACAGACCTTCGAGACGCGGTCGCGTGCGCGGGCCGAGGAGTACCTCACTGCGGCGGGCGCCCGGTTCGCCTGGACGACCGAGGGCGGGCTGCGGGTGACGCAGGTCCGCGCGGCCGTGCGGCAGCACCCCGCCACCGGCGAGCCGGTGTGGTTCAACCAGGCCACCCAGTGGCATCCGTCCAACCTGCCTTACGACGAGGCCGACCTGCTGCTGTCCGTTGTGGACAGTGAGCTCGACCTGCCGCATTCGGCGAGCTACGGGGACGGCGGGGCGATCGGCGCGGACGACCTGGCGCAGGTGCGCCGGGCGGAGCGGCGCAACAAGCTGTCGGTGCCCTGGCGGCCCGGCGACCTGATGATGATCGACAACATGCTGGTGCTGCACGGGCGTGAGCCGTTCACCGGCAGCCGCAAGGTGATCGTGTCGATGACCTGAGACCTGAGGAGCACCGGGACATGCGCGAATCCGAAGGAGCCAACGTGGGTGGCCGTGCCTACCGGCCCCTGTCCGAGCGGGAGCGGAGGGAGCGGGCCGAGCGCACCGGCGGCGAGCCCGAGTTCGACTTCGGCGCCAGCGCCGAGAGCACCCCCTACATCGACTACCACCACGTGGACGTCCTGCTGAGCTTGCAGCACCCGCGCACCCAGGAGCCCGCGGAGCTGTCGTTCTACATCTGCGGGCAGGTCCAGGAGTTGCTGTTCAAGCTGCTGTTCACCGAGGTGAACCTGGCCAGGGACCTGCTGTTCGCGCGGCGGCTGGACCCGGCGCTGGCCGTTCTGCGCCGCACCGAGCGGACCCTGCGCGTGCTGGTCACCACCTGGGAGCCGCTGAGCACGATCACCGTGTCGGAGTTCCACAACTTCCGCGACGAGCTGGGCGAGGCCTCCGGGTTCCAGTCCTACATGTACCGGCAGCTGGAGTTCGCGCTGGGCAACAAGTCCCCGCGCATGGCCGAGGCGCACCGCGGGGTGGACTGGGTCTACAAGCAGGTGGACGCGGCCCTGCGGGCGCCGAGCCTGTACGACGCGGCGCTGAGCTACCTGCACTCGCAGGGGGTGGAGCTGCCCGCCGGGTGCTTCACCCGCGACCCCGCCGAGCCCGCACCGCACGACCCCGCCGTGCAGGCCGCCTGGGCGCGGGTCTACCGCGAGCCCGAGCGGCACCACGGTCCGTACCTGCTCGCGGAGGCCCTGTCGGACCTGAACTACCAGTACGCCCGGTGGCGCAGCACGCACCTGCTGACCGTCGAGCGGGTGATCGGCGGCAGACCCGGCAGCGGGGGCACCGACGGGGTCGGCTGGCTGCGGCGCATCGCCGAGCACCGGTTCTTCCCCGAGCTGTCCGCCGCCCGCTGCACGGGCTGAGCCGTGGCGGTGTACCGGGGGTTCGACCAGGCCACCCTGGACCGCGAGTACTCGCCCAGCTCGCGGGTGGCGGACATGGGCGTGTACCTGCGCGAGTACGCCAGCGCCAGCCTGGCCGCCAGGCGGGCGCTGGCCTTCCGGGAGTACCGGTACGGCCCGCTGGACTGCGAGCGGCTGGACTTCTTCCCCGCCGGGCGCGCGCGGGCGCCGTTGGTGGTGTTCGTGCACGGCGGCTACTGGCAGGAGCTGGACAAGTCGGATTCCTCTTTCCCCGCAACGGGTTTCCTGTCCGCTGGCGCCGCGTTCGCCGCGATCGGGTACGGCCTGGCGCCCGCGTTCTCGCTGCCGGAGATCGTCGACCAGGTCCGCAGGGCGCTGCGCTGGCTGCTGGCGCACGCCGGGGAACTGGGCGTGGACCGGATCCACCTCGTGGGCCACTGCGCCGGGGCACAACTGGTGCTGGCGGCACTGCTGGCCGACGAGGCCCTGGCCGCGGTCTCGGGCGTCACGGCGCTGAGCGGGGTCTACGACCTGGAGCCCGTGCGGCTGAGCTACGTCAACGGCCCGCTGGGGCTCGACCGGCGGACGGCCGCCGAGCTGAGCCCGATCCGGCAGTTGTGCCGACCCCTGCCGCCGCTGCTGGTGGCCGTGGGCGGCATCGAGACCGCGGAGTTCGCGCGCCAGCACGAGGAGTTCGTGCTGGCTGCCCGGCGCTGGGCCCCGGTGCGGGACCTCGTGCTGCCCGCCCGCAACCACTTCGACATCCCGTTCGACCTGGCCGATCCGGCGAGCCCGCTGGGCGCCGCGCAGTCGCGCGCGCTGGGTCTGCAGTGAGGAGCACCGATGACCATCGACCCCGCGCGGATCGAGGGGATCAACCGGCACGAGACGGAGTTCCTCTACGAGGAGATCTTCCGCAGGCGGACCTACCTGCCCGAGGGGCTGAGCCTGCCGCCGGGCGCGGTGGTGTTCGACGTGGGCGCGAACATCGGCGTGTACTCGCTGTTCGTGCACACAGTCAGCCCCGGTGCGCGGGTCTACGCCTTCGAGCCGCTGCCCCCGGTCTTCGCCAAGCTGGCGGCCAACCTGGCCCGGCACGGGGTGGACGGCACGGCGCTGCCGCACGGTCTGTCCGATGTGGATGGTGAGTGCGAGTTCACCTACTACCCGGGCTACACCACCATGTCCGCCCGCGCCGACTACGCGGACACGGTGGCGGAGAAGGAGTTCGTCAAGCAGCAGGTGCTCGTCGACGGGGCGCCGGAGGTCCGCGAGTACGTGGACGAACTGCTCGACGTGCGCTTCCGCGAGACCGCGCACCGGTGCCGCCTGCGCAGGCTCTCCTCGGTGCTCGACGAACTCGACGTGCCCCGCATCGACATGCTCAAGATCGACGTGCAGCGCGCCGAACTGGACGTGCTGCGCGGCATCGAGGACCGGCACTGGCCGCTGGTCGGCCAGGTGGTGCTGGAGGTGCACGACCAGCCCGGCACCGCCACGGAGGGCAGGGTGGCCCTGGTCGGCGGACTGCTCGCCGACCAGGGCCTGACCGTGACCGTGCAGCAGGAGGACCGGCTCACCGGCACCGACCGCTACACGCTGTTCGCCGTGCGCACCACGGATCGGCCCGGGGGCCAGTCCAGCTCCGGGGCCCCGGTGAGGATGGCGTGATGCACCCGGCGCAGCAGCTCGCCGGGGTGCACGCCGAACTCGTCGGCCAGCGTGCGGCGGCCCTCGTCGAACAGGGCCAGCGCGTCGGCCTGCCGGTCACTGCGGTAGAGCGCGGTCATCAGCTGTGCCCGCAACCGGTCCCGCAGCGGGTGCTCGGCGACCAGCCCGGCCAACTCCGGCAACAACTCGGCGTGCCCGCCCAGGGCCAGGTCCGCCTCGATCCGCCGTTCCAGCACCGAGATCCTGGCCTCCTCCAGGCCCGGTGCCGCCGAGCTGACCAGGCGCTCGGAGACCCCGGCCAGCGCGGGACCGTGCCACCGGTCCAGCGCTGAGCGCAGTTTCCTGCTCGCCTGTTCGTACCGGCCCAGCGCGAGCGCGGACCGGCCCAGTTCGGCGTCGGACTCGAACCGCGCCAGGTCCAGGTTGCCCTGGCCGATGTGCAGCACGTAGCCGGGGGAACGGCGCTCGATGACCGCCCCGCGCCCCAGTGCCTTGCGCAACCGGGACACGTAGGTGCAGATCTGCGCGTGCGAGGTGGCCGGCGGGTCCTGTCCCCACAGCAGGTCGCTGAGCTGGCTGTCGGACACCAACCGCTGCCCGGACAGCAGCAGCGCCGCCAGGACCGTACGCGGTTTCGACCCGTCCACCGGCAACTCGCGCAGTCCGTCGCTGACCCCGACCGGGCCGAGCACCCGGTAGTCCAGCCCGTCGGCCGGGCGCAGCGTGCCGCGCCTGCGCGCGTCCCCGGCACGCCCCGCGATTCTCCGGATCATCCGAGCACCTTGTCCTGGACCAGAATCGCCTGGTACAGGTTCCGCATTCCGCGACCCGGTTCCAGCCCCATTTCCGTCGCCAGCCGCCTGCGGGCGTGATGGAATACGTCGAGTGCCTCCTCCTGTCGTCCGTTGCGGTAGAGCGCGAGCATCAATTGCTCGCTGAACCGCTCCCGTTCCGGGTATTCCGCGGCCAGTTCGTTGAGTTCCGACACCACGCCCCTGCCGTCACCCACGGCCAGTTTCGCGGTGATCAGGTCCTCCCGTGCGCCCAGCCGCCGCTCCTCCAGCCGGGTGGCCGCCAGCCGGCACCGCATGCCGTCGCCGACATCGGGCAGCGCCGGCCCGCGCCACAGCCGCAGCGCCCGGTCCAGCAGCGCCATCGCCCGCCTCGGGTCCTGCGCCAGGCAGGCCGAGCCGCGCGCTGCCAGGTCGGTGAACTCGTGCGCGTCCACCCACTCGGTGGGCAGGTCCAGCAGGTAGCCCCCGCTGACCGTGCGCACCACCTCGTCGCCCCGGCAGCCGGTGACCGACTCCAGCAGCTTGCGCAGCCGGGTGACCGTGGCCTGCAACGCGTTGCGCGCGTTGCCCATCTGCTTGTCCGCCCACAACTCGTCGACCAGCCGCTCGGCCGACAGCGGAACCCCCGGTGCGAGGGCCAACATCGCCAGCACGGTGCGCCCCTTCACCGAGGCCACGTCGAACCTCTTCGCACCGTGCGCGATGACGACCGAACCGAGAACCAGTATCCGCATCCGCGACAACCCCCCTCTGAGTCGTCGGGGGACGGCCTCACACGCGCGAGGACCAGACCAACTCGCCTGTTCCGAGATAAGCCACCCCCCAGGTACAACCGAACACCCGGTGTAGTGCCCCCATGTCCACCGGAACCGGAAGAATTCAGACCGAATGAAAACTTCCTGCACGCATCCTAGACAGGGCGATTCGGTGGGGGAAATACCACGAGAGGTGTACGCACATACCGCCGTGGTATGCCGCCAGAAAGGTGACCCGCACTCGAAGTGTACCGGAATGCCTGGTTCCGCGCACCGCCCGTTCGCGGTGTCAGGACCGTGTCAGCGGGCCCGGACAGGATTGTCCGCAGCGGCTACGACGCTTCCGGGAGACAGTCATGACTACAGTTCGGGCGGCCAGCCTTCCGCTTTCCTCCGCGCAGAAGGACATCTGGTTCGACGAGAAGGTCAGCGGGGGCGGTGCCAGCTACAACATCGCCTGCTACTGGGACATCCGCGGCCCGCTGGACGTGGCGGTGCTGCGCGCCGCGCTCGCGCTGCTGGTGGACGAGGCGGAGTGCCTGCGCGCCCGGTTCGTCGAGGAGGTCGGGCAGCCCCGGCAGCTCGTCGAGCCGCTGATCGAGGTCCCGCTGCGCGAGGTCGACCTGGCGCAGTGCCCCGACCCGCTGGCCGCCGCGCTGGGCTGGATCGACGAGGACCTCGCGCGGCCGTTCACCGCCGAGGAGTTCCCGCTGTTCCGCATGGCCCTGCTGCGGCTGGCCCCGGACCGGGTGCTGTTCAGCATCTGCAACCACCACCTGATCTCCGACGGCTTCAGCTACCCGGTGTACTGGAACCGGCTCACCGCGCTCTACACGGCGTTGCGCGAGGGCACCTCCGTAGCCGAGGGCAGGCTCGCCTCGCTGAGCAGCCTGCTGGAGGCGGAGGCGGGCTACGCCGACTCGGCCCGCGCGGACAAGGACGCGCAGTACTGGCTCACCCGCTTCCCCGAGGAGCCGGAACTGCTCAGCCTGGCGGCCCGCGAGGCCGAGCCGGGGCCGGGCTTCTGGCGTGCCGAGCGGGAACTCGGCGAGCAGGTGCTGCGGCAGCTGCACGAGGTGTCCTGGCAGGCGCGGGTGAACTGGCAGAGCACGGTCACCGCCGCCGCGGCCGTCTACACAGGACGGTTGGCGGGCGGTGGAACCGAGGTGCTGCTGTCGATGCCGGTGCACGCCAGGGTCGGTGCCGCCATGCTCGGGATCCCCGGGATGATCAACAACTGCCTGCCGGTGGCCGTGCCGCTGAGCCAGGCGATGACCCGGCCGCGGCTGTTGCGCTCGGCGGCCGGCGAGTTGTCCCGCGCGCTCAAGCACCAGCGGTACCGGATGAGCCGGATCCGCGCCGGCATGGGGCTGCGCAGCGACGACCGCAGGCCGTTCGGGCCGTTCGTCAACTTCCTGCCGCACGTGACCCGACTGTCCATAGGGGACTGTGAGGTCACCACGCACACCCCGTCCACCGGGCTGATCGACGACTTCGAGATCGCCTTCGTGGACTCCGAGGAGGGGCTGCGCCTGATCGTCAGCGGCAACAGCGGGCGCTACACCGAGGGTGAGGTCTACGGGCACCTGAACCGGTTCGCCGGGTTCCTCGCGCGGTTCGTCGCGGCCGAGGCGGACCTGCCCGTGGGCCGGATCGGCCTGCTGGAGGCCCCCGAGCGCGCGGCCCTGCTCGCCGTGGGCGTCGGACCCGAGCGCCCGCTGGACGAGGAGGGCGTGGTCGAACGGTTCGTGGCGCACGCCCTGCGCGGGCCGAACGCCCTGGCGCTGACCGAGAACGGGAGTTCGACCAGCTACGGCACGCTCGCGCGGCGGGCCAGCGCCCTGTCCCGGCGGCTGGACCAGGACGGGCTGACCGCCGTGCTCGCCCCACGTGGCAGCGGGTTCGTCACCGGCGTGCTGGCCGCGCTGTGGCGTGGCGGCGCGTACGTGCCGCTGGACGCGACCATGCCGGTGGCCAGGATCGCCAGGACGCTGGCCGACAGCGGGGCCGGGGTGCTGCTCGTGGACGCCTCGCAGCGCGCCCTGGCGGCCGAGGTGCTCGCCACGGCTGGAGTGCCCACACGACTCGTTGTCATGGACGGGGTCGAGGACCCGTTGGACGGGCTCGCCCCGGTGTCCGGGGACCCCGCCGCGCTGGCCTACATCCTGTTCACCTCCGGCTCCACCGGTACGCCCAAGGGCGCGCTGGTGCACCGCGGCGGGCTGCTCAACCACCTGCTGGCGATGATCGAGGAACTGGACCTGTCCGCGGCCACCACGCTGGTGCACAACGCCCCGGTGACCTTCGACATCTCGGTCTGGCAGATGCTCACCCCGCTGCTGGTTGGCGGGCGGGTGCTGGTCGCCGACCGGGACACCGCCGCCGACCCCGGGCTGCTGTTCGGCTTGCTGGCGGCCGAGTCCGCCACGGTGCTGCAACTGGTGCCCTCCCTGCTGCGCGCCTCGCTGGACGCCTGGGACCTCGGCGCCGCGCAGCCGGACCTGGCCTCGCTGCGCCAGGTCGTGGTCACCGGGGAGGCGCTGCCCGCGCAACTGTGCGCCAGGTGGTTCGACCGCTTCCCGGCGGCCCCGCTGGTCAACGCCTACGGCCCCGCCGAGTGCGCCGACGACGTGACCCTGGCCAAGCTCACCTCGGCCGAGGGCTTCGCCGGGCCCGGTGCCCCGCTGGGCGAGCCGATCCGCAACCTCGCCGTGCACCTGCTCGACGACGCCATGGAGCCGGTGCTCGGCGGGGCCGTTGGCGAGATCTACGTCAGCGGGGCCGGGGTCGGCCACGGCTACCTCGGCGACCCGGTGAAGACCGCCGCCACCTTCGTGGCCGACCCGTTCGGCCCGCCGGGGACCCGCATGTACCGCACGGGCGACCTCGCGGTGCGGCGGCCCGGCAACGTGCTGGAGTTCGTGCAGCGCCGCGACCACCAGGTGAAGATCCGCGGCCACCGGGTCGAACCGGGTGAGGTCGAGGCGGCACTGCGCGCCCTGCCCTCGGTGGCCGACGCGGTGGTGGTCGCCGGTGCCGACGGCAACGGGGGCACCAGGTTGCTGGGCTATTTCGTGCCGCGGGCGGGCGGCACCGCCGAGCAGGTCCGCGGGGCGCTGAGCGCGGTGCTGCCCGGCTACCTGGTGCCCGCGGTGCTCACCCCGCTGGCGGCCCTGCCGCTGAACACCGCGGGCAAGGTCGACCGGCGCGCGCTGCCCGAGCCGGTGTCGCGCCCGGTCGCGGCCCGCACCCAGGTGCCGACCGAGGAGATCCTGTGCGCGGTCTTCGCCGAGGTGCTGAACCTGCCCTCGGTCGGGGCCGGTGCGGACTTCTTCGCCGCTGGCGGGGACAGCGTGGGCGCGATCCAGGTGGTCAGCCGCGCGCGGGCGGCCGGTCTGCTGCTGACCCCGCGCGAGGTCTTCCTGCACAAGACCCCGGCGGCACTGGCCGCGGCGGCCAGCCCGGTGGACTCGGCGCGGGCCCCGGTGCTGGCCGACGGGGTCGGCGAGGTGGACCTGACCCCGGCGGTGCACCAGTTGCGCGAGGACACCCGGGGGCTGGCCGGTCCGGTGGCCGCCTACAGCCAGCACGTGGTGTTCGAGGTGCCGGACGGGTTGGACGCCACTGGCCTGGTCACCGCGCTGGCCGGTGCCCTGGACCACCACGACGTGCTGCGGACCCGGTTGCTCGTGCCGGTGGAGAACGTGTGGCAGCTGGAGATCACCCCGCCCGGCACGGTGGACGCGGCCCAGTTGGTGCGCACCGAGGAGCTGACCGGTGCCGTGGACGAGGTGCTCGACCAGGCAAGGCGGCGGCTGGACCCCGAGCGGGGCGTCACCGTGCAGGCGGTGCTGCTCGACGGGCTCGGGCAGCGTCCGAACCGGCTGCTGCTGGTGCTGCACCACCTGGTCGTCGACGGGGTGTCCTGGCGCATCCTGTTGCCCGAACTGATGAACGCCTGGCAGGGCAGGGCGAGCTGGTCGCCGCGGGGCACCTCGGTGCGCCGGTGGGCGCGGCGGCTCACCGAGCAGGCCGCCTCGGCCCGCCTGGTCGCGGACCTGCCGCGCTGGCTGGACCAGCTGCGCGGGCAGGACCCGGCGCTGGGCAGTCGCGGGCTGGACCCCGAGCGGGACACGACCGCCACCGCGCGCGGCCTGCGCACGGAGCTGAGCCCGGAGCTGACCGAGCAGTTGCTCACCGGAGTGCCCGCGGCCTTCCACGCGGAGGTCGAGCAGGTGCTGGTGGCCGGGCTCGCGCTGGCGGTCGCGCAGTGGCGGCGCGCCAACCGGACCGCCAGCGGCGAGCTGCTGCTGGAACTGGAGGGGCACGGCCGCGACCAGTTCGGCGAGGAGCTGGACCTGTCCGGCACGGTGGGCTGGTTCACCAGCGTCTACCCGGTGCGGGTGGACGTGGGCGAACTCGGGCCGCACCAGGCGGGTGCCGCGGTCAAGCGGGTCAAGGAACAGCTGCGCGCGCTGCCCGCCGACCGCGCCGGGTTCGGCGTGCTGCGCTACCTCAACCCGCAGACCCAGCAGGCGCTCGCGCGGTTCCCCGTGCCACAGGTGGGTTTCAACTACCTGGGTCGGTTCGGCGAACAGGGCGACACCGGCGGCCTGGGCACGGCGCCGGACATGCCGCTGCGGCACGTGGTGGAGCTCGACGCCGTCGCGGTCGACCGCGCAGAGGGGCCGGTGCTGGTGGCGAACTGGCTCTGGGCGGGCGAACTGCTCACCGAGTCGGAGGCCACTGACCTGGCCGCCGCGTGGACCAGCGCGCTGGCCGCGATCGTGCGCGCCGCCGAGACCGCGGGCGGCCACACGCCCTCGGACTTCCCGCTGGTGACGCTGGAGCAGTCGGAGATCGAGGAGTACGAGCGCGACGCCGACCTGGCGGACGTGCTGCCGCTGACCCCGTTGCAGAAGGGGCTGCTGTTCCAGACCCAGTTCGACCAGCAGGGCGTGGACGCGGACACCGTGCAGGTCACCCTGGACTGCCAGGGGCCGCTGGACGTGGCCGCGCTCCAGGCGGCGGCCACCGCCCTGCTGCGCCGCCACCCCGGGCTGCGGGCCTGTTTCCGCTACCGCAGCTCCGGCGAGGCCGTGCAACTGGTCCGCACCGAGGCCGAGATCGAGATCGCCGAGGTGGACCTGAGCGGGCGGCCCGAGCAGTTGTCCGCGCTGACCGACGAGGAGTGGACCCGGCGCTTCGAGGTCACGACCGCCCCGCTGGTCCGTTTCACCGTGGTGCGCCTGGGCGGGGAGCGGTTCCGCCTGCTGGTGACCGCGCACCACATCCTCGCCGACGGCTGGTCCCTGTCGGCGGTGTTCGCCCGCGAGCTGCTCACCCTGTGGGGCAACGGGGCCGACACCTCCGCCCTGCCCGCGCTGGTGCCGCACCGGGGCTACCTGGCGTGGCTGGCCGAGCAGGACGAGCAGGCGGCCCGCGCGGCCTGGCAGGAGGAACTGGCCGGGATCGAGGAGCCGACCCGGCTGGGTCCCGACGACCGGCAGCGGATCTCCGCGCTGCCCGCGACCCTGGTGCGCAGGCTGCCCGAGCCGCTGTTCGCCGAGCTGACCGCCTGGGCCCGGGCCCGCGGCCTGACGCTCAACACGGTGTTGCAGGGCTGCTGGGCGGTGCTGCTGGGTAGGCTCACCGGCCGCGAGGACGTGGTGTTCGGCGCGGTCAACTCGGGGCGTCCCGCGGAACTGCCCGGCGCGGAGTCGATGGTGGGCGTGTTCATGCACACCCTGCCGGTCCGGGTACGGCTGGACCCGGCCCGCGGTTTCGGCGAGCTGCTGGCCGATCTCCAGCGGCGCCAGGCGGAACTGGCCGCGCACCAGCACCTGGGGCTGGGCGAGGTGCAGGCCCTGGCCGGGCTGGGCGAGCTGTTCGACACCGTGGTGACCTACCACAACTACCCGATGGACGAGCCCTCCGCGCTGAGCGGGATCGTGCCCGGCACACGGGTGCTGGACTACCAGTCCCGGGTGATCACCGACTTCCCGTTCGCGCTGGCCGCGTTCCCCGTCGACGGCCTGCGCCTGGAGGCGGAGTACCGCCCCGACGTGTTCGGCCCGGAGCAGATCTCCACGCTGCTCGACCGGTTCGAGCTGGTGCTGACCAGGGTGCTCGCCGCGCCCGACGCGCCGGTGGGGCGGCTGGACGTGCTCGGTGCCGCGGAGCGCGAGCTGATCCTCGGCACCTGGGCGGGCTCGATCCGGCAGCACCCGGACACGGTGGTCGGCGCGCGGTTCGAGGACTGGGTGCGCCGCGGCCCGGACGTGGTCGCGGCCGTGGACGCCGCGGGGGAGCACAGCTACCGGGACCTCAACGCGAGGGTGAACCGCTTGGCGCGCCTGCTGATCGGGCGCGGTGTCGGCCCGGAGCGCGTGGTGGGCCTGGCCCTGCCGCGCTCGGCGGACACGATCGTCGCGGCCATGGCCGTGCTCAAGGCCGGCGGCGCCTACCTGCCCGTGGACCCCGGCTATCCGGCCGAGCGCATCGCCCACATGGTGCGCGACGCCGCCCCGGTGCTCGTGCTGACCACCCGCGAGGTGGCCGCCTCGTTGCCCGAGCTGCCCTCGCCGACCCTCGCGCTGGATGATCAGTCCACAGTGGACTCACTGGCGGGGTTGCCGGCACAGGACGTGACGGCGGCCGAGCGGCTCGGTCCGCTGCTGCCCGCGCACGCCGCGTACGTGATCTACACCTCCGGCTCCACCGGCACGCCCCGGGGTGTTGTCGTTGACCACGGCGGTTTCCTGGCCATGATCGACAGCCTGGCCGAGTGCTTCGGCGTCACCCCGGGCACCCGCGTGCTCCAGTTCGCCTCGTACAGCTTCGACTTCTCCGTCTGGGAGATGGGCGTCGCCCTGCTGCGCGGCGGCACCGCCGTGGTCGCCGACCAGCGGCACCGCTCCGGCGGGCGGCCGCTGGCCGAGCTGATCGCCGAGCAGCGGGTGGACCTGGCCGGGCTGCCGCCCGCCGTGGTCGCCGCCTTCGACCAGGACCTCCGGCTGCCCGAGGGCATGTCCCTGGTGGTGGCCGGGGAGGCGTGCCCGCCCGAGGTGGCCCGCCGCTGGTCGGCGCGGCACCGCATGTTCAACGGCTACGGCCCCACCGAGACCGTGGTCGGCGCGACCGTCAGCGCCCCGTTGACCGGGCAGGGTCGCCCACCCATCGGGCCGCCCACCTCCGCGCACCGGGTCTACGTGCTGGACCGCACCCTGCTGCCGGTGCCCGAAGGCGTGGTCGGCGAGCTGTACGTCAACGGCTGGCTCGCCCGCTGCTACCTGGGGCGGCCGGACACGACGGCGGCCCGCTTCGTGGCCGACCCGTTCGCGCCCGGTGAGCGCATGTACCGCACCGGCGACCTGGTCCGCTGGCTGCCCGGCGGGGACCTGGACTACGTGGGCCGCAGCGACGACCAGGTGCAGCTGCGCGGGTTCCGGATCGAGCCCGCGGAGATCGAGGCCGCGCTGGAACGGCACCCCGGTGTGCTGCGGGCCGTGGTGGTGCTGCGCGAGGACGGGGCCGAGGCCGGTCTGGTGGCCTACGTGGTCACCGCCGAGGGCGTGCGCACCGAGCAGGTGCGCGAGCACCTCGCCGGGACCCTGCCCGCGCACATGGTGCCCGCGGCCTTCGTCCGGCTCGACGAGCTGCCGCTGACCCCGCAGGGCAAGGTGGACCGCGCGGCCCTGCCCGCGCCCGGCAGGGCGACCGCGGGGCGCGGCCCGCGCACCCCCGTGGAGGAGATCCTGTGCGGGATCTTCGCCGAGGTGCTCGGCCTGCCCTCGGTGGGCGTGGACGAGGACTTCTTCGACTCCGGCGGGCACTCGCTGCTGGCCACCCGCGCGGTCAGCCGGATCCGCTCCGCGCTGGCCGTGGACCTGCCCATCCGCGCGCTGTTCGAGGCCCGCACGGTCGCCGAGCTGGCCGGGCGCGTCGGCCTCGGCGGTGGCACCCGCCGCCCGCCGCTCAAGCCGGTGCCGCGCACCGAACGCGGTGGCGACCGCACGGCCCCGCTCTCGGCGGGCCAGCGGCGGCTGTGGTTCCTCAACCGCCTCGACGGGGACAAGGGCGCCTACAACGTGCCGCTGGCACTGCGCATGACCGGCCGGTTGGACACCGACGCGTTGCAGGCGGCGCTGCGGGACCTGGTGGCACGGCACGAGGTGCTGCGCTCGATCTTCCCCGACGAGGACGGGGACCCGTACCAGCGCGTGCTCGCCGAGTCCGCGGGCCACCCGCTGTTGCAGGTGACCAGGATCGGTGAGGCCGCGCTGGCCGCCGCGATGACGGCGGAGGGCAGGCGCGGGTTCGACCTCGCCGCGGCCCCGCCGCTGCGGGTCGGGTTGTTCGCGCTGGCCGAGGGCGAGCACGTGCTGCTGCTGGTGCTGCACCACATCGTGTTCGACGGCTGGTCCATCGCCCCGCTGACCCGCGACCTGCTGACCGCCTACGAGGCCCGCGCACAGGGTCGGCGTCCACAGTGGACTCCGCTGCCCGTGCAGTACGCGGACTACGCGGTGTGGCAACGGGAACTGCTCGGCAGCCCCGATCAGGAGGACAGTCTGCACCGCGAGCAGCTGGCGCACTGGACCAGCACGCTGGCCGGTCTGCCCCAGGAGGTCACCCTGCCCAGGGACTTCGACCGGCCCGAGGTGAGCAGCCGACTGGGCGGGCAGCTCACCTTCACCCTGGGCGCGGAGGTCCACCGCGGGCTCACCGAGCTGGCCACCCGCACCGGGGCGAGCCTGTTCATGGTGGTGCAGGCCGCCGTGGCCGCCGTGCTGACCAGTCTCGGCGTGGGCACCGACATCCCGTTGGGCAGCCCCGTCGCCGGTCGCACCGACTCCGCGCTGGACGAGCTGGTCGGCTTCTTCGTCAACACCGTGGTGCTGCGCACCGACACCAGCGGGGACCCCGGCTTCACCGAGTTGGTCCGCCGGGTGCGCGACACCAACCTGGCCGCCTACGGCCACCAGGACCTGCCGTTCGAGGAGGTCGTGGAGGCGCTCAACCCGGTGCGTTCGCTGTCCACCCAGCCGTTGTTCCAGGTGATGGTCGCGCTCACCGAGGGCCCTTCCGCCCCCGCCACGGCCGCGGACCTGGCCGTGCGGGCGGAGTTCGTGGCCGCGGAGACCACCAAGTTCGACGTCACCGTGGAGCTGATGGCGCCCGCCGGTGAGTCCGAGCTGAGCGGGCTGGTCAGCTACAGCCTCGACCTGTACAGCCCGGCCACCGTCGAGGAGTTCGTGAACCGGCTGCGGCGGTTCCTGCTCGCGGTGGTGCGCGAGCCCGAGCAGCGCATCGGCCAGATCGACCTGCTCACCCCGCGGGAGCGCGAGGACGTGCTGGTCACCTGGAACGACACCGCACACGCCGTGCCGGAGGCCACCCTGGTCGAGCTGTTCGAGGCACAGGTCGCGCGGACCCCGGACCGGGACGCGGTGCGCGCGGGCAGCACCGTGCTGTCCTACCGCGAGCTCAACGAGTGGGCCAACCGGCTCGCCCGGCTGCTCGTGGCCCGTGGTGCCGGTCCGGAACGGGTCGTGGCCGTGGCACTGGACCGCTCGTGGGAGCTGGTCGTCGCCCTGCTCGCGGTGCTCAAGTCCGGTGCTGCCTACCTGCCGGTCGAGCCCGATCACCCGGCGGACCGCCTGCGCGAGATGTTCGCCGGTGCGGACCCGGTGTGCCTGCTCAGCGACGCCGACATCGCCCCGCGCATGCCCGAGCTGGCGCGGCGGGTGCTGTTCGGCGAGCCGGTGCCCGAGGACGGGCGGGACCTCACCGACGCCGAGCGCACCAGCCCGCTGTGCCGGTCCAACGCGGCCTACGTGATCTACACCTCGGGGTCGACCGGCCGCCCCAAGGGCACGGTCGTGGAGCACCGGTCGGTGGTCAACTACCTGAGCTGGGCGGTGCACGAGCTGCCCTCGCTGGCGCACAGCGCGCTGCTGCACTCCCCGGTCTCCTTCGACCTCACCGTGACCGCGCTGTACGGTCCACTGCTGTCCGGCGGCTGCGTGCAGGTGGGCGAGCTGGCCGAGGGTGCGCTGCCCGCTGAGCTGGAGGTGGCCTTCGGCAAGGCCACGCCGAGCCACCTGGCGCTGCTCAACCTGTTGCCACGGCAGTACTCCCCGCGCGCCGAGCTGATGCTGGGCGGCGAGGCGCTGCCCGCTGACCAGCTCGCGGCCTGGCGGCAGGCCAATCCCGGCGCGCGCGTGATCAACGAGTACGGCCCCACCGAGACCACCGTGGGCTGCACCGCCCTGGCCATCGAGCCGGGTGCGGTCCTGCCCGAAGGCGTGATCTCGATCGGCCGTCCACTGTGGAACACGCGGATCCACGTGCTGGACGCGCGACTGCGGCCGGTCCCGCCCGGGGTGGTCGGCGGGCTGTACGTGGCCGGGGCCAACCTGGCGCGCGGCTACGCCGGTCAGCCCGGGCGCACGGCGGAGCGGTTCGTGGCCAACCCGTTCGGCGGCCCGGGCAGCCGGATGTACTGGACCGGTGACCTGGCCCGCTGGGAGCCCGACGGCACGCTGAGCTTCGCGGGGCGGGCCGACGAGCAGGTCAAGATCCGCGGCTACCGGATCGAGCCCGGCGAGGTGGCGGCCGTGCTGGCCAAGCACCCGGAGGTGGGCCAGGTCGCCGTGGTGGCCAGGGAGGACCGTCCCGGTGACCGCCAGCTGGTCGGCTACGTGGTGCCCGCCGACGGCCGCGCGCCCGACCTGGCCGCGCTGGCGGCCTTCGCCGCGGCCGGGCTGCCGGAGTACATGGTGCCCGCGGCCTTCCTCGTGCTGGACGCGCTTCCGTTGACGCCCAACGGGAAGCTGGACCGTCGCGCGCTGCCCGCTCCGCGGTTGCGGGTGGGCGAGGCGGGTGCGCCCTCGGGCTCGGTCGTGGAGCGCACGCTGTGCGAGATCATGGCCGAGGCCGTCAACCTGCCCGCGATCGGCGCCGAGGACAACTTCTTCGACGCCGGTGGCGACAGCGTGCGGGTGGTGCGGGTGGTCAGCAAGGCGCGCAAGGCCGGGCTGAAGATCACCATCGCCGACCTGTTCGCGCACCAGAGCGCCCGCGCGCTGACGGCCATGATCGAGCAGCGGGACGCACCGGCCGCGCCCGCCAGCGGCTCGGCCGCGACGGCCATGGCCGAGGCGCTGTCCGAGCAGGGCGGGGTGGACGCGGACGACCCGTTCGCCACCGTGCTGGCGATGCGCGCCGCCGGCTCGCGGGCCCCGTTGTTCTGCGTGCACAGCGGTGTGGGCTTCGCCCTGCCGTACCTGGGACTGGCCAAGCACCTGGGCCCGGACCAGCCGCTGTACGGGGTGCAGGATCCGATGATCACCGAGCTCGCCCCGCAGCCGGGCACGCTGGCCGAGGTGGCCGCCGACTACGTGCGGCGGATCAGGCGGGTCCGCCCGGTGGGGCCGTACCACCTGCTGGGCTGGTCCTTCGGCGGGCTGGTGGCCCAGGAGATGGCGGCACAGCTGGCGGCGGCGGGGGAGGAGGTCGGCGTGCTGGCCAACCTGGACGCCTACCCCAGGCTGGGGGCGGATCCCCGGGAGGACGAGCAGGCCATGTTCGGCTGGCTGCTGGAGCTCATCGGGCACGAGCGCGGCGAGTTCGGCGGGGCCGAGGTGAGCGCGCAGGACCTGCTCGCGGCGCTGCGCGCGGACAACAACCCCATGGCGGCGCTCGGTCCCGAGCGGATCGCCGCGATGATCGAGTCGATGCGCGGGCACGACCGCCTGGTGCGCGAGGCCCGACCGTCCCACTTCGGCGGGCGCATGCTGCTGTTCGCCGCGACCGGCGGGGTCGGCGAGGAGGAGCTTGAGTCCAAAGTGGACCGCTGGTGGGATCACGTCGAGGACCTGGAGGTCTACCGGGTCACCGCCGCGCACGACGACCTGATGAGCGCCGAACCCCTTGCCCAGGTGGGGGTCGTGCTCGCGGCGCAGCTCGACCGCGCGCACCGCAGGGCCAACCGGGGCGGGCGGCGGTGACCGCGCTCGTGGTGGGCGCGGCCTGGGTGGAGGTGCTGGCCATCGCGGGCAGGCGGCTGCGCCAGCTGCGCAGGGCCCCGGCCAGGCTGATCGGCATCACGGTGAACCCGCTGATCTCCATGGTGGTGCTGGGCTACCTGTTCCGCGAGGCCATCGCGGTGCCCGGGGCGGGCAGCTACCAGGAGTACCTGTTCGCCGGGGCCGTGGTGCAGGTCGGCCTGGCCGGGATCGGCCCCACCGCGCTGGCGGTGGCCACCGACCTGCGTGGCGGGCTGGTGGACCGGCTGCGGTCGATGCCGGTCAGCCGGGCCGCGGTCCCGTTCGGGCACACCGCGGCGGACCTGCTGGCGAGCCTGGTCTCGCTGGCCGTGGTGCTGGCGGTCGGCCTGCTGCTGGGCTGGCGCCCCCATGGCGGCCCGCTGGCCACCCTGGCCGGGTTCGGGCTCGCCGTGCTGTTCGCCCACCTGTCGCTGTGGGTGGGCGTGCTGATCGGCACCCGGCTGCGCAACGTGGAGTCGATCAGCTCACTGACCCAGTTCCTGGTGGTGGTGCTGCCCTTCCTGTCCACGGCCTTCCTGTCCGCGGCCAGCTTCCCGGCGGCGATCCGCCCGCTGGCCGAGTGGAACCCGATCAGCGCGGTGATGTCCTGCCTGCGCGTGCTGTGGGGCAACGACAAGTCCGCCTCGACCCCGGCCTGGCTGGTGGCCGTGGTGCTGGCCCTGCTCACCGCGCTGGTGGTCGGGTTGTGCGTACGGCGGTTCACCCTGCGAGGAGGAGACAAGCCATGACCGGCACCGTGCCCACCGAGCTGGTGGGCTGCGACCTGACCGATCCCCAGACCTACCTCGGCACCGACGTCACGGCCCTGTGGCGGGCGTTCCGGCGGCACAGCCCGGTGCACCGGCACCCGCCCAGTGGCGGCCTGCCCGGCTTCTGGGCGGTGACCCGCTACGCCGACGTGCTCGCGGTCTACCGCGACGACGAGCGGTTCACCTCCGAGCGCGGCAACGTGCTGAGCACCCTGTTGCAGGGCGAGGACTCCGCGGCGGGCAAGATGCTCGCGGTCACCGACGGGCATCGGCACCGGGAGATCCGCAAGCTGATGCTCAGGTCGTTCTCCCCGCGTGTGCTGGCCCGCCACCGCGAGTCCGTGCGTGCCAGGACCGCCGCGCTGCTGGCGGCGGCGGTGCGCGAGGAGCGGTTCGACTTCGCCACGCGGGTCGCCGACCACATCCCGATCAACACCATGGGCGACCTGATGGACGTGCCCGAGGCCGACCGGGCGAAGTTGGTCGAGTGGAACACCGAGACCCTGGGCAGCAGGCACGCCGACGGCACCCAGCTGGACGAGGTGCTGGCCCGCAACGAGATCCTGCTCTACTTCTCCGAGCTGGCCGAGCACCGCCGCCGCCACCCCGGCGAGGACGTGATCAGCGCGCTGGCCAACGGATCGGTGGACGGCGAGCCGCTCAGCGACGAGGAGGTCGTGCTCAACTGCTACAGCCTGATCCTGGGCGGGGACGAGTCCAGCAGGCTGTCCGCCACCGGCGCGGTGGTCGCGCTGGCCGAGCACCCCGAGCAGTGGCGCGCGCTCAAGGACGGGTCGGTGGGGCTGGCCGAGGCCAGTGAGGAGGTGCTGCGCTGGACCACCCCGGCCATGCACTTCGGGCGGCGCGCCCGCACCGAGGTCCAGGTCGGCGACCAGCTGATCACCGCGGGGGACATCGTCACCCTGTGGAACAGCTCGGCGAACTTCGACGAGGAGGTCTTTGCCGAGCCCGAGCGGTTCGACCTGGCCCGTACCCCGAACAAGCACCTGACCTTCGGCTACGGCCCGCACTTCTGCCTGGGCGCCTACCTGGGCCGCGCCCACGTGGAGGCCGTGCTGGAGGCCCTGCGCGAGCAGGTCGCCGAGCTCGCGCTGGCCGGGCCCGGCCACCAGATCCGCTCCAACTTCGTCTACGGCTACCTGAACCTGCCCGTCAGCTTCCGAGGAGAAAAGCGATGAGCAATCCCTTCGACGACCAGGACGGCACCTTCCTGGTGCTGGTCAACGAGGAGTTCCAGCACAGCCTGTGGCCCGCCTTCGCCGAGGTGCCCGCGGGCTGGACCGTGGCCCTTGGCGAGAGCAGCCGCGCGGAGGCCCTGTCCTACGTGGAGCGGCACTGGACCGACCTGCGCCCGCGCAGCCTGGTCGAACGGGCCGGCTGAGCGGGATGGACCTGGCGATCGAGGCGGTGGGCCTGCGCAAGACCTACCGGGACACCGAGGCGCTGGCCGGGGTGGACCTGGCGGTGCGGGCAGGCACCGTGCTCGGCCTGCTCGGCCCCAACGGCGCGGGCAAGACCACCGTGGTCCGCACGCTCACCACCCTGTCGCGGCCCGACGGCGGCACCGCCTCGGTCGCCGGGTTCGACGTACTGCGCCAGCCCACCGAGGTGCGCAGGCGCATCGGACTGGCCGGGCAGTACGTGGCGCTGGACGAGTTGCTGACCGGTACGGAGAACCTCGTGCTGCTGGGCAGGTTGCTGCACCTGGGCAGGCGCGGGGCACGGCGGCGGGCCGCACAGCTGCTGGACCGGTTCGGGCTGGCCGAGGCCGCCGACCGCCCGGTCGGCGGCTACTCCGGTGGGATGCGGCGCAGGCTGGACATCGCCGCCTGCCTGCTCGGTGAGCCCTCGGTGCTGTTCCTGGACGAGCCGACCACCGGGCTGGACCCGGCGAGCAGGCACGCGCTGTGGGCCACCGTGCGGGAGATGGTCGCCGCCGGGGTGACCGTGCTGCTGACCACGCAGTACCTGGAGGAGGCCGACCAACTCGCCGACCAGGTCGTGGTGATCGACGGCGGCCGGGTGATCGCCGAGGGCTCACCGGAGCAGCTCAAGCGCAAGGTCGGCGCGCAGTGGCTGGAGGTCGTCCTGGCCGATCCCGCCGCCCTGCCCATCGCCCGCGCCGCACTGGAGCCGGTGGCCGCCGAGATCACCGAGGCGGGGGCCTGCGTGCTGTCGGTGCGCCCGAGGGAGGGCATGGACGGGGTCGCCGACGCGGCGCTGGCCCTGCGCGGCGCGGGCGTGCGGCTGACCGGGTTCGCCGTGCGCGCACCCACCCTGGACGACGTCTTCTTCGACCTCGTCGGGCAGCGGACCGCGGGGTAGCCGGTGGTCCGGATCCACTTCACCGCCGAGGACCTCGGCCGGATCACGCTGCGGGTCACCCTCGGCCCGCTGGCGCAGTCGGTGCTGGCACTGGGCGCGCTGGGCAGGTCGGGGGTGGCGCCGCACGGCCCGTGGCGCAGCAGGGTCACCGCCCAGCTGCGCGGGCAGCCCGCGTTGGCGGGCCTGCTCACCGCCGGTCCGGTGGACGGTTTGTCGGTACTGCTTGAGGATCCCGCCCGGAGCGCGGCGCTGCTTGGCCTGTGGCGGGTGGCCGTCGCGCCCTACTGGGACCGCATGGCCGGTCAGCTCACCGCCGAGTGCGCGGTGCGCGGGCGGGCCGCGATGTCCGAGGGGGTCCCGGCGCTGCTGTCCACCCTGCACACCAGGATCGAGTGGTCCGCGCCCGTGCTCGAACTGCCCGGCCAGGACCTGACCGTGCGGCTGCGCGGTCGCGGGCTCGTGCTGTGCCCCTCGCTGTTCCCGCTGCCCAGCGGCGGGCTGTTCCTGGACGGGGACCGCCCCGCCCTGCTGTTCGCCGCCCCGCCCGACCGGGCCACCGCGGAGTGGATCTTCGGTGCCGCGGCGGAGGGGCCGGGGGCACTGGGCTCGCTGGTCGGCCACACCAGGGCCGCCGTGCTGCGCGAGCTGACCGCCACCCGCAGTACCGGGGAACTCGCCGAGCGGCTGGGCATCTCCCCGGCGGGGGCCAGCCAGCACACCACCGTGCTGCGGCACAGCGGGCTGATCGCCACCCGCCGGGTGCGCAACCGCGTGCTGCACTCGCTCACCCCGCTCGGACAGGCCCTGCTGCGCGGGCGCAGTTGGACGACCGCGCCCGCGCACCGGGCTCACACCGCGTCCGCCGACCAGCCCCGGTAGGACCGCCTGCCGTACAGCAGCGGGCCGGGGCCGTGCCGGGTCGCGGTCGCGCGGACCTCGCCGAAGACGATCAGGTGGCTGCCCACGTCCTCGGTCCGTACGACCCGGCAGTCGGCGATCGCGTGGGCCTGCCGCACCAGGTGCGGTCCGGCGGCGCCCTCGGGCAGTTCCCAGTCCACCAGCTCGAACCGGTCCGCGGCCCCGGAGGCGAACAGCTCCGCGGTGCGCCTGGCCCGCTCGTGCAGCAGGTTCACGGTGAACGCCCCCTGCCGCAGCACCTCGGCCAGCGTGGGGCTCTGCGCGCGCAGGCACACCAGCAGGGTGGGCGGGTCCAGGCTGAGGCTGCACAGGGAGGTGCAGGTCATGCCCCTCGGCTCACCCAGCTCCCCGAGCGTGGTCACCACCGCGACCCCGGTCGGGAACTCCGCCATCAGCGAGCGGAACCCGTTGGGGTCCACCGTCTTGCTCAGCGAGGTCGACTCGGTCATCACACGCCTTCCTCCTGTCGGACGGCGATCGGCCGCCCGCGTGCCTGCACCCGGTCGAGCAAGGTCAGCAGCGGACCGGTCATCCCGGTGCTCACCAGCGCCATCACCACCAGCGCGAGGAACAGCGGCGGGGTCAGCAGGTGCGCCTGCAACCCGACCTGGAGCACGATCAGCTCGGTCAGGCCGCGGGTGTTCACCAGCACGCCGACGCGCAGGCCGTCCCAGTGCGTGCACCCGCCCAGCCGCGCGCCGAGGTGACCGCCCGCCACCTTGGCCGCCACGCCCAGCAGCACGGTCAGCGCGACCAGTGCCCAGGGCGCCGTCGTGAACGCCTTGCTCACCACGGTGATCCCGGTGAGCACGAAGAAGACCGGCACCAGCACCCGGCCGATCCGCGACACCGAGGACACGGCCCTGGCCCAGTGCGGCTCGGCGCTGGCGGGTGTGCTGAGCCCGGCCAGCACCGCGCCGACCACCGCCGTGAGGCCGAAGCTCTCCGTGGTGAAGGCGAACGCGAGTGCGACCGCGCCCAGCAGCACCGCCACCGCCACCGGCCGCCTCGCGCACAGGGCCGAGACGGCCCCGGTGCGCAGCACACGCCGCAGCAGCAGGGCCGCGAGCGCGGCGCCGCCGAGCACCGCCAGTGCGCGCAGGAACCCAGCTGTGGAGCCGGATCCGAGCGCGACGGCGAGCGCGAGCAGCAGCCAGCAGGCCGCGTCGATGGCGATCGAGGAGGACAGGGCGAGCCTGCCCACCGCGGTGCCGTCGATGCCCCGATCGGTCAGGATCCTGGCCAGCACCGGCACGGCCGTGATCGCCAGCGTGACCGCGACCATCAGCACGAAGGCCCCCGTTGGCGCCGTGCCCAGCAGCACGGGGTCGCCGGTGCCCAGTACGAGCAGGGCCAGCAGCCCGCCCGCGGCCAGCGCGGGCAGGAAGGCCCCGGCCGTCACCCAGCCGATCGCCCCGGCGCGGGGCCGGTCCGAGCCCAGTCGCAGTTCGCGCGCCAGCCCGAACAGGAACAGCGCCAGCCCGGCCTGGGTGAGCAGGCCCAGGTCCTCGAGCACCCGCTGGGGCAGCACCTGGGCGAAGGCCCCGGGCCCGAGCAGCGCGAGCAGTGCGGGCCCGGCGGCCAGCCCGGCGAGGATCTCGCCGATGACCTCCGGCTGGCGGGCCCGCCTGGCCCCGAACCGTCCGATGAGGACGATCGGGACCACGGCGGCGAGCACCGCCAGCGCGTGGCCGGTGCGCAGCAGCACCTCGGTCACGGTCATCGGTCTACTTCCCGTGCAGCTGGCGCAGGTAGTCGTAGGTGGAGGGCAGGGTGGCCAGCAACCGCTCCTGCTCGCGCCTGATCTCGGCGAAGACCGAGTCCACCGACTCGCTCGCCTCCTGCCGGTAGGCCAGCGAGGGCAGTGGGTGCTCGGGCAGGAAGTCCATGCCCGCGAACATGCAGTAGTAGTTGGCGTTGCTCCAGAAGTTGCGGAACTCCGCCTCGAAGTTGCCGTAGTAGCCGGACTCGTCGGTGGCGGGCAGGCTCACCGGCAGGCCCGCCCTGTAGGTGGCCACCTTCTGCCGGTAGGCCGGGGCCAGCTCCAGTTCCTTGCAGGCCCGCCAGTACGGGGTGTCCTCGCGCGGGGCGAAGCTGAAGTGCCCCTGGATGAAGTCCCTGGTGTCGTCGAACATCGTCTCGATCTCGTGGTTGAACTGCTCGGTGAGCACCGGCTCGAACCGCTTGTCCGGGAAGTGCTTCACCAGGTGGTGCAGTGCCGCGTAGACGAAGTAGATGCCGGTGGACTCCAGCGGTTCCAGGAAGCAGGAGGCCAGCCCGATGCTCACGCAGTTCTTCACCCAGGCCCTGCGGTTGCGGCCCACCCGGAACCGCACGTGGTTGAGCGGCTGGGTCTCCGGGTCCAGCCCCCACATCCGGCAGAACTCCTCGGTGGCCTCGTCCTGGGTGCTGAACCGGCTGGAGTAGACGTAGCCGGTGCCGAACCGGCCCAGCATGGGGATCTTCCAGGTCCAGCCCGAGGACATGGCGATGGCCGAGGTGAACGGCTCCACCCCGTTCGCGGCGTCGTCGTGCGGCACGGCGGTGGCCACGGCGCGGTCGTTGAGCAGGTGGTCGCCCATGTCCAGGAAGGGCTCGCGCAGCAACTGGTTGATCAGCAGCCCGCGGAAGCCGGAGCAGTCGATGAACAGGTCGCCCTCGATGGTGCGGCCGTCCTCGGTGTGCAGCCTGGTGATGTGCCCGCGCTGGTCCACCTCCGCGGAGGTCATCGTGCCCTGCAGGTGCACCGCGCCCTGCTTCTCGGTGGCGAACCTGCGCAGGAAGTCGGCCACCAGGTGGGCGTCGAAGTGCCAGGCGTAGCTCGCCCAGCGCGTGCCGTCGCTGTGCCTTGGCGAGAGCTTGGCGTCGAACACCGGCGGCTGCCGGTAGCAGGCGTAGTCGAAGGGCACGTCGGTCTGCCCCGCCAGCTTGCGCTGCACCCAGTACTGGGACAGCGGCAGCCCGGCGTGGTCGGGCAGCAGCCCGAAGAGGTGGTCGAAGTGGTCGCGCCCGCCCTCGTGCGGCCGGGGCTCGGCCTGGCCGGGGCCGGGGGTGCGCCAGTTGACGAAGCGGATGCCCATCTTGAAGCTGGCGTTGCACTCCCGCATCCACTCCTCCTCGGGGATGCCGAGGAAGTCGAAGAACACCTTGTGCAGGTTCGGGATGGTGGCCTCGCCGACGCCGATCTTCGGGATCGCGGGCGCCTCCAGCACGGTGATCCTGGCGGAGGGCCCCAGCGCGCGGCCCAGGTAGGCGGCGGCCATCCAGCCCGCCGTCCCACCGCCGAGCACCACGACGTCATTGATGCGGTGGTCGTTCATCAGCACACTCCAGATCGGTGATTGTTTACCCGGAAACGGGCACACCGGTTCTCGGCGACACGGCACGAGAACGGGGCGGTGACAATTCGAGTCGCTGTCGACGGTACCCGCGGTGGCGGTATGGATTCAACGCGTGCACGGTATGTTCGCCGGGCTCGCGGCCAGGGTTTATATATTTCTGCTCTACTTCCTCGATGCCCGCACAAAGAAGCGCGACCGTGGTCACGGTCGCGCTCGGGGCAGGGCTGGTCCGGGTTCAGCGCACGAGCACCGGCCCGTCGCCCGGCCGGTGGTCCCGGGAACGGCGCAGGTCGCGCAGCGAGAAGCTGCGCTGCAACCAGCGGTCCCGGCCGTCGTAGCGCGGGGTGAACGCGGTCCTGCCGTGCAGGGCCACGTGGTTGTCCACGATCGCCAGGTCGCCGGGGGCCGGGTAGTAGGTGTCGGCCGTGTTCGACAGCGCGGCGTGCAGCTCCAGCAGCGCCTCGCCCGCGGACTCGGTCAGCGGCCGGGTCGCGGCGAAGTCGACCACGATGTCAGGGTCCTCGGGGTCCCCGCCGAGCACGGCGTGCGCGGGGGCGTCCTGGCCCGAGCCGAAGGAGGGCGGCGGGGAGGTGACGAACTCCGCGCGGTGCAGTGCCCGCAGGCAGGAGGCCGACAGCTGGGGCCTGGCGCGGCGGATGCAGGCCACCCGCAGGCCCGCCACCCGCTCGTGGTCGGCGCGCAGGCACAGCAGCAGCACGTAGTCCGGGCGGTGCCGATGGAACGCGTTCTCGTTGTGCAGGGAGAGCAGCACCGAGCCCTCGTTGCCCTGGAAGTTCTCGTTGCCGGGCACCGGGACCACGTCCTGTACCAGCGCGCCCGACTTCTCGGCCAGGAAGGCCGCCGGGTCGCCAAGCCCGCAGGCGAACATGGTCAGCAGCGCGGCGGGCACCGTGGGCGCCAGCTGCACCGAGCCGCTGGCCGAGGGCGTGTCCGGCAGCAGGGACTCGTCCACCGGCAGCCCACGCACCAGCAGTGCGCCCTCGGCCCCGGAATCGCGCCGGAATCGCGCGAGTCGTCTGCGGGCGGCGGCCGGGAGGTCCTGCCAGCCCGCGCTCGCCGCCTCCGTCCACTCGGGTGAGTTCAGCCCGTTCCGGCCCGAGGGGAGCAGTTTTCGTGCTACTTCTCCGACGGTATTCCGTTCTGCCTCGGACAGGACGAGAATGGGCGTGGAAAAGCCGATGTCATCGGTGATGGACACGGTGTCTCCTGGATGACCGGGATGAAGAGCTGGCTTTCGAGGGTAGTTTCGCGCGACCGCGTGCCGCCAGGAGATTAAGCCGGGGACGAAAGACCCAGGCCGGTCGGCCGGTCGCGGGATGTCAGTTGACAGCTCGACCAGGCACCTGTCAGTCTCGTCTTACACGTGAAGCGCCCCGCGGCGGGCGCTCGGGGGACGGGCGGCCGGCGCGGGGATCCGCCGGGGACGCGCCCGAGGGGTGAGAAGGGGTGGGGTACGTGCAGAACAAGTCAGTCACGGTGCGCGCGGCGAGGTGGAGCGCGCGCCACCCGTGGACCGCGATCATCGGCTGGGTGGTCTTCGTCGCGCTGTGCCTGGTCGCGGGCAGCGCGATCGGCAGCCACGCGGCGACCAACCGGGACTTCGGCGTCGGCGAGGCCGGTCGCATGGAGGCGATGGCCGAGGACAACGGGCTGACCCTGGCCGCCGTCGAACAGATCCTGATCACCGCACCGAGCGGATCACTGGACCGGGCCCAGGCACAGGCCGTGGCCGCCGAGATCAGCCAGCGCATGGGTGCCCTGCCCGCGGTGGCCTCGGTGGACCCGCCGGTGGTTTCCGCCGATGGCTCCGCGATCTCCGTGCCGGTCACCATGAAGGGCGACGCCCGCGAGGCCGCCAGCCACGTGGACACCCTGCTCAGGCAGACCGCCGAGGTGCAGAAGGCCCACCCTGGCCTGCGCGTGGAGGAGACCGGCCGCGGCTCCACTGGCAAGGGGCTCAACGAGCAGCGCGCCAGCGACCTGGCCCTGTCGGAGAAGATCACGCTGCCCATCACGCTGGTGATCCTGTTGCTGGTGTTCGGTTCCCTGCTCACCGCGGGCGTACCGGTGCTGCTGGCCATCACCGCCATCGCCGGCACCATGGGCCTGTACTCGATCGCCTCGCACGTCTTCCCGGACGCCGGTGTGGCCAACCAGGTCATCCTGCTGCTGGGCATGGCGGTGGGCGTGGACTACGCGCTGTTCTACGTCAAGCGGGTCCGCGAGGAGCGGGAGCGCGCGGGCGGGCAGATCAGCTCCCAGGCGGCGGTCGAGCTGGCCGCGGCCACCTCGGGTCGGGTCGTGGTGATGTCCGGGCTCGCCGTGATCGCCTCCACCGCCTGCCTGTTCCTGGCCGACGACGTGATCTTCTCCTCGCTGGCGGCTGGCACGATCATCGTGGTGCTGGTCGCCATGATCAGCTCGCTGACCGTGCTGCCCGCCCTGCTCACCAAGCTGGGCAAGCGCATGGACTCGCAGCTGCCCTTCCTGCGCCGCAAGCGCTCCGCGGGTGGCGGCCGGCGCTGGAACGCGCTGCTGCGCCCCGCGATGACGCACCCGGTCGCCACCCTGGTGATCGCCACCCTGGCCATGCTGCTGCTGGCGCTGCCCGGGCTGGGCATGAAGCTGGGCACGCCCGGTGAGGACACCTACTCCCGCGAGATCCCGGCGTTGCAGGTGGCCGACCGGCTCGACGCGGCCTTCCCGGCCCAGAAGGTCACCAACACGATCGGCCTGCACTCCACCGAGCTCGACGGCCAGCAGATCCGCGCCGCGTTGCAGGGCCTGGTCCGCACCACCTCGACCGACCCGTTGTTCGCGGGCAACACCGCACCGCGCATCCGCATCGCCAGCGACGGCCACACCGGGACCCTCGACCTGGGCACCCCGTTCACGGCCAGCACCCGGCAGGCCAGCGACGCACTGCACGTGCTGCGCCAGCGCTACGTGCCGCAGGCCTTCGGCGCGCTGCCCGGCGCGCGGTACGCGGTCTCCGGTGACGTGGCCCGCGACCAGGACTACACCCAGCACCAGAACGAGCAGCTGCCCTGGGTGCTGCTGGTCGTCCTGCTGGTCACCTTCCTGGTCACCGCCTTCGTGTTCCGCTCAGTGGTGATCGCCTTCTTCGGCACCCTGCTGACCATGCTGTCCACCGCGGGCGCCCTGGGCGGGCTGGTGCTGCTGTTCCAGAGCTCCTTCTCCACCGCACTGTTCGGCGCCGACTCCGCGGGCTTCATCGGGTCCCGGGTCCCGCTGTTCCTGATCGTGATCCTGTTCGGACTGTCCATGGACTACCAGATCTTCGTGGTCAGCCGGATCCGCGAGGCGGTGCTGCGCGGGGTGCCCACCCGCCGCGCGGTGGCCGAGGGCATCGCCAGTTCGGCCAGCGTGGTCACCGGCGCCGCGGTCGTGATGGTCTCGGTGTTCGCCAGCTTCACCTTCCTGCACCTGCTTGAGGTCAAGCAGACCGGCTACGCGCTGGTGCTGGGTGTGCTGCTGGACGCGGTGGTGGTGCGCATCCTCATCCTGCCCGCGCTGCTGGCCCTGCTGGGCCGCGCCAGCTGGTGGCCCTCCCGCGCCGCGCGCAGGGCGGCCACCGCGCCTGCGCCCGCCGAGACCACCGCCAGGCTGAGCCAGCCGATCCGGTAGTGCACAACCGATCGGCTCTCCAGCGCGATGTCCCGGGATCCCCCTTCTCCGGGACATCGCGCGCCGCCGTCGCCCCCTATGGGAAAAATATAGGAGCCCGTATAGGTCCCGGTGCGAGTCTCCTCCCGCGGGCCACCGGACCGGCCCGCCAATCACGCGGGAGAGACGAACATGACCACTGCGAATGCCAACGCGTCCACCGGTGTCGGCGACGAGCTGCGGGCCAAGGTGAAGGAGATCGTCTGCGAGATCCTGGAGATCGACTCCGAGGAGATGACCGGGGAGAGCCTGTTCAAGGAGGACCACGGCGCTGACTCGATGGGTGCCATCGAGATCCTGTCCTCCCTGGAGCGCACCCTCGGCGTGGACATCGACCAGAGCGAGCTCGCCCGCATGGTCAACCTCGACGGGGTCATCGCCGTCGTCGCCGAGGCCATGGCCGCCTGAGCCGACACCGAGCAGGGGGGAGGACCGCATGGACAGCGCGCGCGAGCCGAGGCGGGTGGTCGTCACCGGACTCGGTGTGGTGACCAGCATCGGCACCGGGGTCGGGGAGTTCCTGACCGGGCTGAGATCGGGCCGCAGCGGGGTCAAGCCGATCACCTCGTTCGAGACGGCGGGCTACGCGCACGCCAACGGGTGCGAGATCACCGACTTCGATCCGGCGCGGCGGCTGCACGAGGCCGGTGCGGAGGAACTGGGCCGTGCGGGCCAGTTCTCGGCGGCGGCGGCGCGCATGGCCGTGGCCGACGGGGCGATGCCCGTGCGGGCGCTGCGGGAGGAGCGCGTGCTGGTCTCCGTGGGGACCACCGACGGCGAGTCCCGCGACCTGGACCGGCTGGCGATCCTGGACTACCAGGACGGGCCCGCCCACCTGGCGCGGCGCTCGCCAGCGGGCAGGCTGTCCAGTGCCATCGTGCGCGAGCTCGGACTGTCCGATGTGGAGGCCGTGACCATCCCGACCGCCTGCGCCGCGGGCAACTACGCCATCGGGCACGGCATGGACGCCATCCGCGCCGGTGACGTGGACGTGGCCCTGTGCGGCGGGGTGGACGCCCTGTGCCGCAAGACCTACGCCGGGTTCTACCGGCTCGGCGCGATGGCGCCGGAGGTCTGCCAGCCCTTCGACCGGGACCGCAAGGGCATCCTGGTCGGCGAGGGCGCGGGCATCCTGCTGATGGAGAGTCTGGAGCACGCCCTGGCACGAGGGGCGCGCATCTACGCCGAACTGCTCGGCTACGGGCTGACCTGCGACGCGCTCAGCCCGGTCGCACCGGACCAGGACAGCCTGGCCCGCTGCATGCGGCTGGCCCACGAGAACGCCGGGGTGAAGCCGACCGACATCGACTTCATCTCCGCGCACGGCACCGGTACCAAGGCCAACGACATGACCGAGGTGGCGGCCATCCGGCAGGCGTTCACCGACGCGCCGCCGCCCACGGTGTCCATCAAGGGCATGCTGGGCCACGCCATGGGTGCCGCGAGCGCGCTGGGTGCCGCCGCCTGCGCGCTGGCGATCACGGAGGGCTTCATCCCGCCGACGATCAACCACCGGGAGACCGACCCCGAGTGCCAGGTGGACTGCGTGCCCAACCAGGCGCGGCCCGCCGAGGTCAGGGTGGTGCAGAACAACGCGCTGGCCTTCGGCGGCAACAACGCGGTGCTGATCCTGGGACGGTACGGGACCGCGGCATGACGGCCTTCCCAGTGCTCCGCAGGAAGTCCACATCTGACAGTCCTGTTCGGACATTGCTGCTGCACGGCCTCGGCTGCACGAACGCGATGTGGGACGAGTTCGTGGTGCACGCGGACGGGCGGCTGGAGCTGTGGGACGTCACCCTGCCCTGGCACGGGGTGGACGACCCGCGGTGGAGCCACGGCGAGGACCAGGCCACGGCGCTGGCCGAGGTGCTCGCCGGGTTCGACGCGGTCCTCGCGCACTCCTACACCGCGGGGCTGCTGCTGGAGGTCTTCGCCGAGGGACTGTCGCCAGCCGTGCCCTCGGTGCTGACCAACGCCTTCTACCGGGCCGGTGCCGAGCAGTTCGACTGGTCCACGATCACCTACTACCTCAACGACTTCCACCTGATCTTCGCGGAGGCGCTGCGCTGGGGCCCCGCCGCCCGGCTGACCGAGCAGCAGCGGTCCAAGCTCGCGCTGCGGTTGCGCGACCAGATCGGCCCGCACGGCTGGGTGCGCTTCTTCGCGACCTACCTTCGTTCGTCCACACTGGACCTGAGCGAGGTCCGCGCCCCGCAGCTGGTGCTGTCCGCCGCGTGCGACATCGCCGCCCGCGCCGAGGACGGCCGCGCGCTGGCCCAGGCCCTGCCCGAGGGCCGGTTCGCCGAGCTCGCCGACTGCGGGCACTTCCCGATGCTGGAGCGGCCCGAGCGGTTCGCCCGCCTGGTGTCGGACTTCCTCAGCGACGCGGCCGGTTCCTGGTCGCCGCACACCACCGACGTTGCCTGTCTGGAGTTGACGTGAATCCTGTCGTCACCACCGCGCCCGCCCCCGCAGTCACGCGGGTGGAGCTGCGGCCCCGCTACGAGGGCTCGAACATCTGCACCTGGATCGGGTTCAAGCACGTCAACTACCTCGTGGAGGAGGCGGTGCTGGACCACCTGCGTCAGCGCGGCCTGCCCGCGGGCCGGTTGTACGAGCGCCACGGCATCTGCGTGGACCTCAGCTCGATCGACACCCGGATGTGGACCGCCTACCACATCGACGACCTGGCCGTGGCCACCGTGCGCCAGCTGGAATCCGAGGACCACCGGCTGCGTTTCCTGGTCGAGATGACCGCCGAGCGGGAGACCTCGGTGAAGACGGTGACCGCGCGCGTGGCGGTGACCCTGCGGCAGGACCCGCGTGGCTTCCCCGCGGAGCCCGCCCCGGTCGAGGTGGCCGCGAACCTGGTGCCCAGGCTCGGGCCCTCGGCGGAGCCGACCCTGCCAGCGGGCGCCGACCCGGTCGCCCAGCTCACCAAGGGGCACAACGCCTTCGCGTGGAGCTGGCGCATCCCCTACCCGTACTGCCACTTCACCGAGCGCCTGCAGATGTCGGGCTACCTGCGGCTGATGGAGGAGGCGGTGGACCTGTTCCTGGCCGACCGCGGGGTGTCCATCCACACCCTGCTCTCGGAGCAGAACTGGATCCCGGTGGTGCCCAGCTCCTCGGTGGAGATGCTGGCGGAGGTGGGCATGGAGGAGGAGCTGATCACCGTGTTCACCGTGGAGACGGTGTTCAAGCGGCTCACCTACACCGCCCGCATGGACTGCTACGTGCGGCGCGATGGCGTGCTGGTGAAGACCGCGACCGGGCGGATCACCCACGGCTACGCGGTGATCGAGAACCGGCGCGACTGGCGCCAGGTGGACTTCGACGACCGCCTGCTGACCGCGTTGCGGGGGAACCAGCGGTGAGCGCGCCGACCGCGATCGCCACCGGCGAACTGGTGCTGTCGGCCTGGTCGGCGGTCTCGCCCTTCGGGGTGGGCCGCGAGCCCTTCCGCGAGGGCCTGCGCTCGGGCCGCTCCGGCATAGCCGCGCTGGACGCCGAGGCCTTTCCCGGCCCGTACACCACCGCCGGGCTGGTGCCGGACTTCAGCGCCGCGAAGTACCTGGGCCGCAAGGGAACCCGGTTGATGGACCGGCTCACCGCGCTGGCCGTCACCGCCGTGGGCGGCCTGGTCGAGCAGTGCCGGGACGACCTGTCCGCGGCCCCGGAGCGGGCCGGGCTGGTGCTGGGTACCGGCTGGGCCAGTGTGCAGAGCATCATGGACACCACCAGGGACTCGGTCAACGGGGAGAAGCCCTACCACGTGGACCCGGCCAAGTTCCCGAACACGGTGATGAACAAGGCGGCCGGGCAGAGCGCGATCTGGCACACCATCAAGGGCCCCAACACCACCATCTCCGGGGACTGGCTGACCGGGCTGCTCGCGCTGAGCTACGCGACCCGGCTCTACCGGGGCGGGCACTGCGATCTCGTGCTGTGCGGGGCGGTGGAGGAGTACTCCACGCAGCGGGCCTGGCTGGACTGGCACAGCGGCGAGGCCGGTGGGGACGGGTCAGCGGCCCTGGGCGAGGGCGGGGCCTTCGTCCTGCTGGAGTCCGCGGAGTCCGCGCGCCGGTCCGGACGTGGCCCGCTGGTGCGGCTGGCGGGCACGGGGTTCCGCTCCTGCCAGGACGGTGCCGGGGTCCGGGACACGCTGGAGACCTGCGTGCGCGGCACCCTGCGGCGCGCGGGCGTCAGCCCCGAGCAGGTCAGGTTGATCGCGCCCGCCGACCTGCCCGGCCCGGCCGGTGTGGCCGAGGACGAGGCGCTGACCGCGGTCTTCGGCGCCGACAACGCCTCGTGCCGCCGCATCCACTGCCGTGCGCAGCTCGGCGACACCACCGCTGCGGCAACGGTCTTCCAGCTGGCGGCCGCGCTGGCCGAGGTGGAACGGGGAGCGGTGCACGACACGGGCGAGTACGCGCTGGTGACCGGGATCGGCCGGGACGGCATGGTGGGCTGTGCGCTGCTCGGCGGCTGCGGGGACCCGGCATGAGGGGCTGGCCGGTGCGCGTCACCGAGGACGCGGGCGATCGCATCAGGTCGGTGGTCGAGATCGCGGCGAACGACCCGGTGTTCGAGGGCCACTACCCGGGTTTCCCCATCCTGCCCGGGCTCTACCTGGTGCAGTACGTGGACTCCACCGTGCGCGCCGTGCGCTGTGTGCCGGGCCTGCGCATGGTCGCGGTGGAGCGGGTCCGCTTCCTGCGACCGGTCCGGCCCGGGGACGCGGTGTCGGTCGAGATCGGCGTGCGGGACGAGGAAGCGGACGGGTTCCGTTGCAGCGCAACGGTGTCCACTGGAACCGAGGCGGTCTGTGAGATGCGGCTGCGCTACCGGCAGGAGGCGGCATGACCGGGGTGGACCGGATCAAGGCGCTCATCCCGCACCGGTACCCGATCCTGCTGGTGGACCGGGTGTCCGAAGTGGACCCAGGGCGGACCTTGGTGGCGCACAAGGCGGTCACGGTGGCCGAGCCGTGCTACGCGCACCTGCCCGAGGACGCGCCCGCACAGGCCTACGCCTACCCGGTGAGCCTGCTGCTGGAGTCCTGGGCGCAGTCGGCCGTGATCCTCGCCTGCTGGCTCAAGCCCAACCCGGACGTGTTGGCGGGCAAGGTGGAGCTGGCCGCGGGCCTGCGCGGTGCCGAGCTGCTGGCCCCGGTGTACCCGGGTGTGGTGCTGGAGCACCGGGTGCAGGTGCTGCGCGAGGTGGACGAGGCGGCCGTGGTCGCGGGCAGCACCCTGGTGGACGGCGAGACCGTGCTGCGGGTCGCCCAGTTCACGGTGGCGCTGCGCGACTCCTCGGTGCTGGGGGTGGGGGTGTGACCGCGCGGCCGGTGGCGCTGGTGACCGGCGGTTCCCGCGGGATCGGCCGCGCCGTGGTGACCCGGCTCGCCGAGGACGGCTACGACCTCGCCTTCTGCTACCGGTCCAACGCCGAGGCGGCGGCACTGGTGGCCAAGCTGGCCGCCGACGCCGGTGCGGCGGTGTTCTGCGAGCAGGTCGACGTCGCCGAACACGGCGCGGCCAAGAAGTTCGTGCGTGCCGCCGAACGCGAGCTCGGCCCGATCCGGGCAGTGGTGGCCAACGCGGGCCTCGTGCGGGACAACCCGTTGGTGCTGCTGGGACAGCAGGACTGGCAGGACGTGCTGCGGGTGAACCTGGACGGGGTCTACAACATCTGCTCGGCCGCGGTGTTCGGCATGGTCAAGCGGCGCGCGGGCACGGTGATCACCATGTCCTCGGTCGCCGGGGTGCACGGCCACGCCACCCAGACCAACTACTCCGCGGCCAAGGCCGGGGTCATCGGTTTCACCAAGGCCCTGGCCAAGGAGGTCGGCCCGTACGGGATCCGGGCCAACGTGGTGTCGCCCGGCTTCATCGAGACGGACATGACCGCCGCGCTGTCCCAGGAACGGACCGAGGGGCTGGCCGCGAGCATCCCGCTGCGCCGGTTCGGCGGCCCCGGCGAGGTGGCCGACCTGGTGTCCTTCCTGGTCTCCGACCGGGCCTCCTACATCACCGGGCAGGTGCTCGGGGTCGACGGCGGCCTCGTGCTCTGAGCCGCACCACGAAAGCGAGGTACGCCATGGCCAAGCCCAGAACACCGAGGTTCTACTTCTCCCTGCGCAGCCCGTACTCCTGGCTGGCCTACCGGGACCTGCTGGCCAGGCACCCGGACCTGGTGCCGCTGCTGGACTGGCGGCCCTACTACGAACCCGACGAGCACAGCACCCGGCTGATCACCGAGCTCGGCGGGGACCTGCCCTACACCGACATGTCCCGGGCCAAGCACCTGTACATCCTCCAGGACGTGGGCAGGCTCGCGGCCGAGCGTGGGCTGGAGCTGAGCTGGCCCGTGGACAAGCAGCCGGTCTGGGAGGTCCCGCACCTGGGTTACCTCCACGCGCACCGGCACGGCCTGGGCGCGCGGTACGTCGACCTGGTCTACCGGGCCCGGTGGGAGCAGGGCCGCGACATCTGCTCGCGGGAGACCATCGGCGAGATCGGCGCCGAACTCGGCCTGGACCCCGCGGCGATCGCCGCCGCCAGCGAGGACGAGCAACTGCGGGCCGAAGGCGCCGCGGTGATGGTGCAGGCGGGCCGGGACGGCGCCTTCGGCGTGCCGTTCTTCGTGCACGGCTTCACCCGGTTCTGGGGCGTGGACCGGCTGGACGCCTTCGCCGCGCACGTGCGGTCGGCGGCGGCACCGGCCCAGCGGCTGCCCGAGCCGGTGGCCGGTGCGGTCGGGCTGGGCCGCTCGCCCGACGACGGGCACGCCGGGGGCTGCGGGTGAGCGAGGACCTGGGCCTGCCCGAACTGCGCGAGCTCGCCAAGTCGTTCTGGGCCAAGGAGGTCACCCCGCACCAGCCCCGCTGGCGGTCCGCCCACCAGGTGGACCGCGAGCTGTGGACCACCGCGGGCGGTGCGGGCCTGCTCTGCGTGGGCGTGCCCGAGCCGTACGGCGGCGGCGGGGGGGCCTTCGCGCACGAGGTGGTGCTGGCCGAGGAGCAGGCCAGGGCCGGTGACACCTCGTGGGGCCGCACCGCGCACGACATCGTGGCGCGGTACCTGCTGCTGCACGGCACCGAGCGGCAGAAGACCCGCTGGCTGCCCAGGATGGCCGCGGGCGAACTGGTCGGCGCGCTCGCGATCACCGAGCCGGACGCGGGCTCCGACGTGCAGGCGATCACCACCAGGGCGCGGCGCGTCGCGGGCGGCTACCTGCTGCACGGGGCGAAGACCTTCGTCACCAACGGGATCCACTCCGGGCTGGTGCTCGTGCTGGCCAAGGTCGCCGACCCGGAGCGGCGCACGCCGCCGCTGTCGCTGTTCGTGCTGGAGACCGCCGGGCTGCCCGGCCTGCACCGGGGGCCCGCGCTGGAGAAGATCGGCCTGCACGGCCAGGACACCGCCGAGCTGTTCCTGGACGGGGTCGAACTCACCGCGGAGCACCTGCTCGGCGAGGTGGAGGGGCGCGGGCTCGCCCAGTTGCTGCCGCTGATCTCCCGCGAGCGCCTGCTCATCGCGGTGACCTCGGTGGCCGTGATGGAGACCGCGCTGGCCGAGACGGTGCGCTACTGCAAGCAGCGCCGCGCCTTCTCCCGGCCGCTGATGCGCTTCCAGAACACCCAGTTCGTGCTCGCCGGGGCGGCGGCCCAGGTCGCCGCGAGCCGGGCGCTGCTGGACTCGACAGTGGCCGCGGAACTGGTCCGGGGCGCTAGCATGGCGGAGGTCGCACTGGCGAAGCTGTGGTGCACCGAACGGTTGGGCGAGGTGCTCGACAGCTGCCTGCAACTGTTCGGCGGCTACGGCTATATGAGCGAGTATCCGGTCGCACGAGCCTGGGCGGACGCCAGGGTCGCGCGGATCTTCGGCGGTACCAACGAAATCATGCGCGAGATCGTCGCGGCCTCACTGGGGGAGTGAGATGGTCAGATGGTTCGCCCCGAGCGGCTCGGGTTGGTCCCCGAGGCTGTTCGAGCTGTACTTCACCCGTTTCCGGTCTGGCGTGGGCTTCCGCCAACAGGAGCAGCGCGCCGTGCTCGACGCGCTGGAACCCCGCCTGGCGCCCGGCCAGCGCGTGCTCGAACTGGGCAGCGGGACCGGGCACTACACGCTGGCCCTGCACGAGCGGGGCGCCCGCGTGCACGCCCGCGACGCCTCGCCCGCCATGGTCGACTACCTGGTGCGGCGGGTCGCGCGGGAGGCCCCCGCCGGGATCGACGCCGGGTTCGGCCGGTTCCCCGACGACCTGCGCGTGCGGGGCACCTTCGACGGGGTGCTCACCGTGGGCATGGTCAACTACGTGCAGGACCTGCCCGCCGCCTTCACCGCGCTGGCCGCCCTGCTTGTCCCGGGCGGCTGGCTCGTGTTCAACGTGCCCCGTGCCGACCGGTCCGGTCGGCGCTACGCCCGCCTCGAACTGCTCACCCGCAGGCGTGCCCACCTGCGGGCCCCCGGCGAGGTCGAACACGCGGTGACCGCGGCGGGCCTGCGGCTGGCGCACGGCCCGGTGGATGCGGGCATCACTTCGGTGTACCGCTGCGAGGCGCCGTTGCGGCATCGGCCGTCAACTGATCGGCGTAATCTGCGGGTGTGACGGATCTTCACGTGCTTCGGGTGTTCTGCGGTCCGGATGGCCGGTACGGCAACCCGCTCGGTGTTGTGCTGGACGGCGCGACCGTTCGGGGTGAGCGGGCCCGGCAGGACCTGGCCGCGCGGCTCGGCTTCAGCGAGACCGTCTTCGTCGACGACGCCGCGGAGGGCCTGGTCGACATCTACACGCCCAGCGTGCGGCTGCTCTTCGCCGGGCACCCCCTCGTCGGCTGCTCCTGGCTGCTGGGACAGGTGGGCGCCGCGCCCACCGTGTTCCGGCCACCGGCAGGCCCGGTGCCGACCTGGCAGGACGGCGAGTTCACCTGGATCGCGGGCCGACCGGAGTGGGCTGCGGGACGGCGCACCGAGCGGCACGGGTCGGTGCGGGCGGTCGAGGCGCTGCCCAGCCCGCCCGCGGGACAGGGCTGGCTGTACGCCTGGGCCTGGGCGGACGAGGGCGCCGGCCGGGTGCGGGCCAGGGCGTTCCCGCGCAGGGGCGACGCGATCGTGGAGGACGAGGCCACCGGTGCGGCGGCGATCGTGCTCACCTCGGAACTGGGCCGGGCACTGGACATCCGGCAGGGTGCCGGATCGCAGATCCTGACCGAGGTGCGTCCCGAGGGCACGATCGGGGTCGGCGGCCGGGTCGTCCTGGCGGAGGTCCGCGCCCTGTGACCCGGGGCGCCAGAACTGTTGCCAGGAGTCACATCCCGGCGTCGCCCCATTGCGCCGACTTGGCGAGAACCTGGCGCTGAGTGGCAATCCGGCCAGTTCCGGCCTCGGTGCACCGTGACTAGCGTCGTGCGCACCGAAACCGAGGAGGACTGAGCCGGTGATGCTTGCGCAGATCGTGTTGTTCGACGGGTTCGACCCACTGGACGCCCTGGCCCCGTACGAGGTGCTCAGCGCCGGTGGCATGTTCACCGGTGGGGCGGTCGAGGTCGAACTCGTCTCGGCCGAGGGCGCGCGCCAGGTGCCCAGCGGGCTGGGGTCGCTGTCCCTGGCCGCCACGGCCCGGCTGGAGCCGCGGCGCGCGGACCTGGTCCTCGTGCCGGGCGCGGTGGGGCGCCTGCCCGATGGTGAGGAGCCCACCGAGGACAGCATCCCCGCCATCCTCGGCCGTACCCTCGGCACCGAATTGCCCTTGCTGCTCAAGCAATCCCTGGACCGCCCGGGGCTGACCGTGGCCACGGTGTGCGGCGGCTCGATGGTGCTGGCGATGGCCGGGCTGATCGAAGGCCGCCCCGCGACGAGCCACCACCTGGGCCTGGACCTGTTGGCGGCCAGCGGGGTGCGGGCGATCGACGCCCGCGTGGTGGACGACGGGGACCTGGTGACCGCCTCCAGCGTGACCTCCGGCCTGGACCTGGGGCTCTACCTGCTGGAGCGCGAGCTGGGGCCCCGGGTCGCGCACGCCGTGGAGCGGTTGTTCGCCCACGAACGACGGGGAACCGTGTGGCGCGACACCGGTGCCGAGACGAAGGTGGGAGCGTTGGCGCGCTGATCACAGGTCGTCGACCAACTCGGTGAGCCTGCCCATCAGGGTCACGATCATCGTGCGCTGCTCGGGGTCGAGTTCGCGGAACGCGCGCAACTGCCGCTCACGCAGGCGGGCTCGGTGCGCGTCGAGCAACTCGGCCCCGAGCGCCGTCAGGGTCACCTCGACCCGGCGCTGGTTGTCCGGCGCCCGGACGCGGTCGACGATCCCGTCGCGCTCCAGCTGTTGCAGCATGCGGGTTGCGGTGGGCGTGGCCACCCCGGCCTGCTCGGCCAGCTCGCCAACGCCCAGTGAACTCCCGTCGGCGATCGCCTCCAGCAGCTGGATCTGGGACAGCGACAGCGCGGGCCTGCCGTGCCCGGCCAGTCGTCCCCGGGACCGCCGCACCGCGACGAGCAGGTCGGCGACCGCCTCGGTGAAGGCGAGGAAGCCCGGGTCCTCGACGGTGGGCTGGACACGACTCGCGCTCATGGGGTAATGGTAGCAACACAACAGTTAGCAAGCTAAGTGAGGTTGCCATGGGCGGTCGCATCGACACCCACCACCACGTCGTGCCCCCGGCGTACCGGGACTGGCTGCGGTCCCAGGGGCTCACCGCGGGCGGCATGCCCGTCCCGAACTGGAGCGCGGCGGCCGACATCGCCCTCCAGGACAGCCAGGGCATCGGCACCGCGATCCTGTCGGTGTCCACCCCGGGCACCCACCTCGGTTCGGACGAGCAGGCCCGCGACTGGGCCCGTGCGGTCAACGAGTTCACCGCCGAGCAGGTCAAGGACCGCCCCGACCGGTTCGGGCACTTCGCCACCCTGCCGCTGCCCGACGTGGACGGCGCGCTGGCCGAGACCGCCCGCGCCTTCGACGAGCTGGGCGCCGACGGGATCGTGCTGCTGAGCAACCACCGCGGCACCTACCTGGGCGAGCCCGCGTTCGAGCCGCTCATGGCCGAGCTGGACAGGCGGTCGGCGGTCGTGTTCGTGCACCCGGGCATCCCGCCCTACCAGCCGGTGCCCGGAGTTCCCTTCTACGCGGCGGACTTCCTGCTCGACAGCGTGCGCGCGGCGATGAGCCTGGTGCTCAGCGGCACCGTGCGCCGCTACCCCGGGATCAGGTTCATCCTCTCCCACGGCGGCGGGTTCCTGCCCTACGCGGCGGACCGCATCGCCGTCACCCTGGAGCACCACCAACGAGTCCAGGGCGCCGACCCGGTCCTCGACCACGCCGCCGTCCTGGCCCAGTTGCGCGAGTTCCACTTCGACACGGCGCTGGCCGCCAACCACGCGACCCTGGCCAACCTGCTCGCCTTCGCCGACCCCGGCCGGATCACCTTCGGCAGCGACTGGCCCTACGCGCCCGAGGCCGGGGTCCGGCACGTCACCGCCGAGTTCGACAGCGCGCCGCTGGACCCCGTGCAGCGTGCGGCGATCAACCGGGACAACGCCCTGAACCTGTTCCCGCGGTTGGCCTGAGCGACGGGGCGTGCCGTGGTGGCCGGAGAAGGCAGCGGGAGAGCCAAGTTCAGCGAGCGTTGCCGCAAGGCATTCATGTCCTGACGTACTCCACCCCTTGAAGGGGAACGGTGCGGGCTGCGGCCGTGAGCGGTCATCGAAGCGCGTCTGTCAGGTACACCTTGTGGTGTGCGATATGCGCCGCATCGGCCTGGTAGAGCTGGTCATGCCCAGCGGCGATGTGCTGGGCGAAGGCGGCGTTCCCGGCGTCGGCCTGCTCGTGCATGTGGCAGACGAGGTGCTCGAGACGGGTCCTCGCCGTGTCGGCAATCACTTCTCGACCAGCTTCGCAAAGCCGGTAGGCGTCGGCCAGGAGCCGAAGTCGCCGGGCCTGCTCTGCGATGGGCAGGTGGAAGTCGTCATTGTCGGGACCGGTGAGTGGAACGAACCGGTATGCGGCATAGGCCAGATCCCAGACGCGGGGCCCGGGATGGGCGGTGTCGAAGTCGATGAACGCGAAGAGCCTGCCATCGCGGAAGACGCAGTTGTAGGGGGCGATGTCGCCATGGCAGATCACTTCGGCCGGTCCTCGTGCGGGCATGTACCAAGCGGTGTCCGGCGGTGGGGTGAAGTCAACGGTGGCGTCGTGGAGGTTTCGCAGGAGCGTCCCGACGGCGAGGAGTGTGCTGTCGGTACGAACGTAGTGGGGAAGCGGGTAGTGCCCGGCCTGGCCGGGGATGAAGTCGAGGATCTCGCGGCCGTCGGGGTCCAGGCCGTGGGCGCGCGGAGCCTGGGTGAAACCGCGCTGGTGGAGGTGATCGAGCAAGGAGTGGATCGCCGGGGTCCACGGACCTGATGGGCGTCGCACTGTCGCTCCCACACGAACGATCCGGTTGACGCCTCCGCCCACCAGTTCTTCTTCCTGCGGATCATCAGCCACGGGTGTGCAAGCTATCGGGGCAGGCCATGGCCGACCACTGGTTTTCAGGGAGACCGCCGAGTCGGCGATGCGGCTGCGTGTCCCCTCAGGCCGCGGAGGTGGGGGAGTGCGGGTTCTGCTGTGCCCAGTCGGGCACGGCCTCGACCAGGTCCTCCGGGGCGGACAGCCGCCAGGCCTCGAAGACCAGTTCGGACAACTCCTCCGCCTCGATGCCCTCCAGGTAGACGACCACCCAGCCGAAACCGCCCGCGGTGAACTGCTCCTCGAAGACCTCGGGCCGCTCGGACACCAGCGCCTGCTGTTCGGTGAGGGTCTGCTTCAGGCCGACGGTCTGCGTCCTGGGCCAGTAGTAGCCGAACCGTTTGCCCCGCACGCTGAAGGAGCTGAACTGCCCGCCCTCCGAGCGCTGCACCTCGACGAGCGCGTCCACGATCCGGAAGAACTCGTCACTGCGCACGGACATCGGGGCTCCCAGGAGGTCAGGACGCCCAGTATAGGAGTCTCACCGGTCCGGCTCACCGCGCGGGAGCACGAGCACGAACACGGCGCCGGGGGAGTTGCTGACCTCGATCCGGCCACCGTGCAGTACGGCGTTCTCGCGCGCGATGGCCAGTCCCAGTCCGCTGCCCGGGGTGTGCCCGCGGGCGCGGTCGCCCCGGGTGAACCGGTCGAAGACGAACGGCGCCAGGTCGGGCCGCAGCCCCGGCCCGGAATCGGCCACGGCCACCCGCACCTCCGCACTGCTGGCGCCGTCGACGCCCACGGAGATCGGCATCGCGCCGTGGTGCACCGCGTTGCTCACCAGGTTGCGCACGATGGTGTGCAGCCGACGCGGATCGCCGTGCACGGTGACGTCCCCGACCGACCGGACCTGGATGCCCGCCTCGGGCGCGCTCAGCCCGACGGCGTCGGCGACCAGTGCCGCCAGGTCCACGGTCTCCGGCCGGAAGTCCGCGACCCCCGCGTCGAACCTGGACATCTCCAGCAGGTCGTCGACCAGCGTGCTCAGCCGCCGCACCTGGGTCCCCAGCAGCTCCGCCGAACGTGAGCGGTCCTCTGCGTCCGTGCTGTGCAGGCTGTCGGTCGCCGCGAGCATGGTGGCCAGCGGTGTGCGCAGGTCGTGTGCGACATCGGCCACGAAGCGCTGTTGCTGCTGCTCCTTGGCGCGCAACTGCTCCATCGACTCGCCGAGGCGCTGCGCCATCGCGTTGAACGAACCGGCCAGGTCGGCGAGCTCGTCCTTGCCCCGCACCGGAAGCCGGGTGTCCAGCGCGCCCGCGCCGAGTTCCCTGGCCGCTGCCGCCGCGGTGCGCACCCGGCGCTGGATCTGCCGTGCGGCGAGCACGCCCAGGCCCGTGCCCACCAGGATCACCAGCCCCGCGACCGCGGCCAGTTGCAGTTGCAGCACGAGCAGTTCCCGGTCCATGACCTTGGTGCTGTAGTACTCGGCCACCAGCAGGTCGGGCTCGACCTCACCGAGCACGACCACCTGCTGGCCCGCGCCGTAGGTCACCGGGGTCCGGGGATCGCGCCTGACCTGCTCCACCGCCGACACCGGTGGCCGGGCACCGGAGAACCCCGGGCTGGCCGCGCTCAGCGAGTACACGTCGTTCTGGACGGTGGCGACGGGCCCGTTGAGGGGCTTGAGGTTCACGATCGCCCAGGACAACCCGATCCGCCCGGTCATGTACTTGGCGACCTGGTCGACCTTGGGCGCACCCGAGTTCGACTGCACCAGGAACTGGTGCGCCTGCTGCGCGTCGGCGCCGAACCCCGCCCGCGCCGACTCGACGAACCGCTCCCTGGTGGCGCCGGACTGCAACTGGTAGGCGACCAGCGCCGTGGCCACGGTGGCGATCAGCGTGACCGCCACGGCGGTGAGCGTGATGCTCGTGCGCAGCCCCGGCTGCCACCTCACGGCTTGACCAGGCGGTAGCCGAGCCCCCGCGCGGTGCGCAGCAAGGTCGGGTTGCCCGGATCGGGCTCGATCTTGGCGCGCAGCCGGGACACGGCGGCGTCCACCAGCCGCGAGTCCCCGGCGTAGCCGTAGTCCCACACCGACCTCAGCAGGGTCTGCCTGCTCAGCACCTGCCCCGCGTGCTCGGCGAACTCCACCAGCAGGCGCAGTTCGGTCGAGGTCAGGTGCAACTCGCTGCCGCCCCTGGTCACCACCATGGCGGCGCTGTCGACCCGCAGGTCCCCGAAGGTGTGCACGCTCGACTGCGGGGCCCGCACCGGAGTGGCCCGCCGCAGGACCGTCTTGACGCGGGCGTCCAGCACCCTCGGCTCCGCGGGCTTGACCACGTAGTCGTCGGCACCGCACTCCAGCCCGACGACGATGTCCACCGCGTCTCCGCGCGCCGTCAGCAGGATCACCGGGACCGTGTCGCGGGCCCGGATGCGGCGGCACACCTCGAAGCCGTCGATCCCCGGCAGCATGACGTCCAGCAGCACCAGGTCGGCGGGCGTGCGCCGGTCGTACAGGCAGGCCAGGGCCTGTTCCCCGGTCGCGGCCACGTCCACCTCGTGGCCCAGTCCGCGCAGGGCGCGGGAGAGCGCCTCGGCCAGCACGGCGTCGTCCTCGACGAGCAGCAGCCTGGGCATCGCGGAGGACTCCTCGCTGGTGGCTTGCACGACTGGGCTCCGACGGTATACCACCGGCTACACCGAATGGCCGACGGTGACGGCGCCCGGGTGCGGCAACCGCGCCGGGGCCCGGCCACCGGCCTCCGGCCGGTGTTCGAAGTGCCACCACTCGTTGTCGTAGATCCGGTAGAGGTCGTGGCGCCACCCGTTGGCCTCCAGCCACCGCGCGCCCTCGGCGGGCCGCACGTCCATCGCGGTCCCCATGACGTGGCTGGACTCCTCGGCGGGCAGCACCTGCCGCCGCGCCGCCTGCACGGAGCCCGATCGCCGGACCTGCTCGCTGAACAGCCGGTGCTGCTCGGCCGCGTCGCGGTGGCCGGAGGTCAGACCGATCAGCTGGCCGTCCCGCCAGAACGCCTCGGTGCGGGCCGCCGCGAACGCCGCGCGCGCCGGCCCGGTGAGCCCGGTGAGGTCCTCGGCGGGGAACCGCAGGCCCAGCGCCCACTGGCAGGCCAGGTGGCGGCCGCGGCCGGGGGAGTGCGCGTAGGCCACCGGCAGCAGCAGCACGGCGAGCAGCTGCGTGGTGGTCTGCAGGAGGAGGTCACGAGTGGTCATGGGTCGACCATCGCGGAGGACTGTGCCGCACTGTCGGCAGCTCGATGACGGGACCTCGACGAAGTGTGACAGTTCCGCACGCCGTGGTTCGGCGGTGCCTCCCGGTCCGGCTGGGAGGCACCGCCCGACGAGCCCTAGCTGGCCGTCACCAGCGTCGCGCCGTCCACGAGTGCTTGCAGGTCCTCGACGAACTGCTCGAGGGGAGGCAGGGCGAGGACGTGGGCCCGGGCCTGGCGTGCGCGCCGGGTGTAGCCGGGCTGGCCGAGGATCTGACCGGCCAGCTGGGCGACCCGCTCCGGGCTGGGCTCGGTGGTCATCTCACCCAGCCCCAGCTCCGTGACGCGAGCGCCGTCGTGGGGCTGGTCGCCGAAGCCGGGGATCACCAGCATCGGCGTGGCCGAGCGCAGCGCCTCGCGGACGCTGTTGTAGCCGCCGTGGGTGATGAACAGGTCCGCCACCTCCAGCACCAGCGGCTGGGGCGCGTGCTCCACTACGTGCACGTGTGCGGGCGGCGGGGTGGCCGGGGTGGGCAGGCCACCGGTGGAGACCAGGGCGACGCAGTCCAGTTCGGACACCGCGGCGATGATCGAGGCCAGGGACCGCACCGGGTCGGTGGTCATCGGCATCGGGATCGAGTCCGACTCGCGCGCGACGACCATCGGCAGCGCCGTGCCCAGGGAGGCGTAGACGAACGGGGACTGCCCGGACAGCTCCGCGATCCACTCGGGCAGCCGCTCGCCCGCGCGGGTGAGCACGGGTTGCCGGTAGCGGCGCACCAGCCCGGTGTCGTGCGCGGCGAAGTCGAAGGCCGCGGGCACGTAGTCGGCGCGGCCGTGGCGGTAGATCGCCTCAGCGGGCAGCGGCTCGGCGTGACCCAGCGCGGCCCAGTGCCCGTTGAGGCCCTCGATCGCGAGCGCGGGGTCCAACAGGTTGGACGCCCCGCCGCACAGGCTGACGTGCGGGATGCCCAGGTGCTCGCCCGCCAGCACGGCGCCGAACTCGGCGTCGTCGCGCACGATCACGTCCGGCCGGACGGTCTCCGCCAGCGCGATGACCGTCCGCGCCGCTTCGAGCACGAACGGGGCCGAGGTGATCCAGCTGATCTGGGTGGTGGTGTCGGTGCTGGCGGCGAGTTCGCGCATCTTCGCGGCGCGCTCGGGGTCGCGCAGCATGTTCTCGAAGCCGGGCAGTACCGCGTGCACCTCGGCGCCGAGGCTGTCGAGCAGGGGCGCGAGCTCCGGCGGCGCGGCGATGGTGACCTGGTGGCCCGCCTCGATCAGCGGGCGCAGTGCGATGGTCAGGGAACGGGTGTGTGAGGCGTTCCCGGTGACGGTGGCCAGGACGTGCATGTCTTGTGCTCCCAGTGCGGAGTGTCGGGGTGAGCGGTGCTCAGTGGCGGGCGCGCAGGACCTTCTTGTCCGGCTTGCCCGCGTCCGTCAGCGGGATCCGGTCGAGGAACTCCACGTGGTGCGGGGTGTAGAGGGCGCCCAGCTGGCTCGCCACGTGTTCGCGGACCTCCTGCTCGGTCAGAGTGTGGCCAGGGCGCGGCACCACGGCGGCGTGGACCAGCTCGGCCGCGTCCTCGGCGCGCACGCCGTACACGGCGGCCTCGGCGATGCCGGGGTGGCCCAGCAGCGCCTCCTCGACCTCGACGGGGTAGACGTGCCCGCCGACCACGATGATCATGTCCTTGAGGCGGCTGGTCAGCCGCAGGTAGCCCTGCTCGTCGAGGTGGCCGACATCGCCCGTGTGCACCCACCCGTCCCGCCACACCTGCGCGGTCAGCTCCGGGTTGCGCCAGTACCCGGCGCTGGTCATGGCCGAGCGGACACAGATCTCACCGGTCTGGCCCACGGGCAGGTCGTTGCCCTGCTCGTCGCGGATGGCGACCTCGACCCCGGGAATGGGCCGCCCCACGGAGTCGAGCAGTTCGGGGCGCTGGTGGTCGGCCTCGGTCAGCATGCTGATCCCGCCCGCCTCGCTCTGGCCGTAGATCTGGAACAGGATCGGCCCGAACCGGTCGAGGGCCTGGCCGATGCGGGTGGGCGAGGCGGCGCAGCCGAAGTAGAGGAACCGCCGCAGGCTGGAGGTGTCGGTGCTCGCCGAGGCCGGGTCGTCCAGGACCCGGTACAGCAGCGGGGGCAGCAGGAACAGGTCGGTCACCCGGTGGCGCTCGATGTCGGCGAGCACCTGGGCCGGGGCGAAGCGCTCGTGCAGCACGATCGTGCCCCCGGCGGCGAACACCCCGTCGGCCAGGTTGCCCGCGCCGTGCGCCAGGGTGGTGCTGATGAGGTACACCACGTCCGCGCCCTGCGCGGTGGCCTGGTGCTCCAGCATGGCCCGGTAGCCGCCCGAGGGCATCAGGATGCCCTTGGGGTGGCCGGTGGTGCCGCCGGTGTGGCGCACGCTCCAGGTGTCGCCGGGCGCGACCGGGTGCGGCGGCACCGGGGAACTGTCGGCAGCCGCCGCGAGGGCGAGCAGGTCGCTGCCCGTGCTCGCGGGCCCGAGCGTGAGCAGGGCCTTGACGGGCACCTCCGCCACGATCTCGGCGGCGCGGGCGGCGAGCCTGTTGTCCGCGACCAGGATGTCGGTGTCCACATCGGACACGATCGCGGACTGGACCTCGACCGCGAGCCCCTCGTAGAGGTACACGATCCGGGCGCCGAGCAGGTTGGCCGCGTAGCGGGTGGCCAGGATCTCCGGCCGGTTGGCCGACAGCAGGGCCACCGTGGAGCCGCTGCGGATTCCGTGGTCGGACAGGGTGTGCGCGATGCGGTGGACGAGCTCGCCGAACTCGCCGTGGCTGATCGTCGAGCCGTCCTCGAGGTGGAAGGCGATGTGGTCGGAGTCGCGGGACAGTCCGCGCAGGATGGTCTCGACGTAGTTGGCCGAGCCGGTGGCCCCGGCCGTGCTTGAAGTCATTGCTTGATCCCCAGGTCATTTTGTCTACACGTGCAGACAAGTTGACTTTAGCAACTATGTGAAGCCAAGTCTACGAGCGTAGAATGGGGTTCGTGGGCGACGATGATCACACACCCCGGTCCTGGCGGGACGCCGCCGCGACCCGGCTCAAGCTGCTGATCGCCGCGCGCACGCTGTTCCTCCAGCACGGCAAGGACGCGGTGGGCCTGCGGGCCATCGCGGCACAGGCCGGGGTGGACGTGATGCTGATCCGCCGCTACTTCGGGGGCAAGCAGCAGCTGTTCGACGAGGCCACCGCGTTCGGCGACCACCTCGCGGGCCAGTGGCAGCGGGACCTGCCCGAGATCGTCGACTGGCTGCTGCGGGTGACCACCACCGACGACCTCGAGCGGCACCCGACCCTGTTCGCCCTGCTGCGCTCCAGCGGCGACCCGGCGGTGACCGAGCGGGTCAACCAGCGCGTGGACGAGGTCGTCACCCGGCCGCTGGCCGCTCGCATCGAGCTGCCCGACGCCGAGCTGCGCGCGGACCTGGTCTGCGCGATGGTCATCGGTCTCGGCGTGATGCGCACCGTGCTGGGCAAGGACCCGTTGTGCGGTGCCACCGCCGAGGAATTGCGCGAGCCGCTGACCGAGGTGCTGACGACCCTCACCGGCGGCGCGCCCGCGCAGTGCCGGTGCGCCTGCTCGCCCGGCGGGGCGTGAGCGGGCTCAGCGCGCGGGCGGCAGCGGCTGGTTCGGGTCGAGGGTGATGCCCTCGGCGCGCAGGGAGTGGTCGAGCATTCCCCAGATCCACTTCGACAGGTGGCCCACGAGCGCCTCCTGGGACAGTGAGCCCGGCTCGTGCAGCCAGCGGCGGGTGGCCGACTCCACGAAGCCCACGAGCCCGAACGCGAGCGGGTCCACGGTGGCCGTGTCCATCTCGAACACCCTGAAGTAGGCGCCGAGCAGGGCGCTGAGCTGGATCGCGATGGTCGCCTTGATGTCGGCGACCACGTCGTGCTGCCCGTCCGGGCTCAGCACGGCCCGCTGGGTGACGTACTCCAGCAGGTTGGTGTGCTCGGCCATCCAGCGGACCAGCGTGTGGACGATCTGCTCGATCATGTGCAGGGGCGAGCCGCTCGCGTTGGTGATCTGCGGGGTCAGCTCGGCGGTGATCATTTTGGCGGCACGCTGGGCGATCGCCTGGTGCAGGTCCTCCGCGGCCCGGAAGTGCCGGTACAGCTGGGGTCGCGCGACCCCGGCCCGCGCGGCTATCTGCTCGGTGGACACCGAGGGCCCGTGTTCGGCGATCGCCGCGATCGCCGCATCCACGAACTCCGACTGTCTCTTGGCGCGCTGGCCCGCCCATCGGGCCGCGCGCCGGTCGGTGACGTTGTTGGACACGGACACCACCCTTCCACGGTCCTGGACTGTGGCCGTGGACACGCTCCACAGGTAACTGCTACGCTCATGTACCTGTTACTCGAAATTACAGTAACTGACGGGTCGGGAGGTCAGGTCGTGACCACAGTGCGGAACCGCTCACTCACCAGCGCCGACGAGGACGTCTCCCAGCGACTGCTGGAGTCCGCGGCCCTGCTGTCCTACGACCCGGCCGTGGAGGTGGACTGGGACGCACCGCTGCCCGCGGACCTGTACGGGCTCAACCCGGAGTGGAGCACGCTGTACGGCACGGCGCTGTGGGCGGAGATGACCCAGCAGCAGCGGGTCACGCTCACCAGGCACGAGGTGTGCTCGATCATGAGCACCGGGATCTGGTTCGAGATGATCCTGCAGCAGATGATCCTGCGCGACCAGTACGTGAAGAACCCGGCGAGGGCCGAGTTCCAGTTCGCGCTCACCGAGATCGCCGACGAGTGCAGGCACTCCATCATGTTCGCGCGGGCCTGCGAGAAGATGGGCGTGCGCTCCTATGTGCCCGACCGGATGTCGGTCGAACTCGGCCGCCTGTTCAAGACCGTGGCCAACGCCGAGGTCGCCTACGGCGGCATCCTGGTGGCTGAAGAGGTCCTCGACGTGATGCAGCGGGACTGGATGCGCGGCGAGGACGTGCTGCCGATCGTGCGGACCACCAGCAAGATCCACGTGCTGGAGGAGTCGCGGCACATGAAGTTCGCCCGCCAGGAGATCCGCGAGCGGATGGACGGGGTGAGCGCCGCGCGCAGGCGCACCAGCAGCGTGATCATCGCCGTGGTGGCCTACGTGATCCTCAAGAACATGGTGAACAAGGGCGTCTACGCCGCGGCGGGGCTGGACGCCGAACGCGCCCAGCGCGAGGCCCGGCACAACGAGCACTACAAGTCCATGCTGCGCTCCAGCTGTGCCCACCTGATGGACTTCCTCGGGCGGTCCGGGCTGCTGACCGCACCCGCGGCAGCGGTGTACAAGCGCATCAACATGCTCTGAGCAGCGAGGAACGACAGCGACCATGCCGTTCGCGATCACCCAGACCTGTTGCAACGACGCGTCCTGCGTGTCGGTGTGCCCGGTCAACTGCATCCACCCGACTCCGGACGAGCCGGGCTTCGGCAGCACGGAGATGCTCTACATCGATCCGCGGACCTGCATCGACTGCGGCGCCTGCGCCGACGCGTGCCCGGCCGACGCGATCTTCCCGGTGGACCGGCTCGCCGGGCCGGACGCGGTCTACGCCACGCTCAACGAGCAGTACTACGAGGACAACCCCAGCGACAACGCCTGGGGCGAACCGCACTTCCCCCGCTCGCTGCCGCCGGAGGCCGGTGCGCTGCGCATCGCGATCGTCGGCACCGGGCCCGCCGCCTCGTACACCGCGCAGTCGCTGCTGCGGCTCACCGGCGCCGAGGTGACCATGATCGACCGGATGCCGGTCCCCGGCGGCCTGATCCGGTTCGGCGTCGCACCCGACCACGTGTCCACGAAGAAGGTCGGCGACAGCTTCGCCGCGCTGTACCAGCACCCCCGGCTGCGCCTGCACATGAACCTCGAGGTCGGCCGGGACGTGACCCACGCCGAGTTGGCCGCGCACCACCACGCGGTGATCTACGCGGTGGGCGCGGCCAACGACCGCGCGCTGGGCGTGCCGGGCGAGGACAAGCCGGGCAGCACCTCGGCCACGGAGTTCGTCGGCTGGTACAACTCCCACCCCGAGGTGCCCGCCGACGCGGTGGACCTGTCCGCGAGCCGGGTCGTGATCATCGGTCAGGGCAACGTGGCGCTGGACGTGGCGCGCATCCTCGTCTCGGACCCCGAGGACCTCGCGGGCACCGACATCGCCGACCACGCCCTGTCCGCGCTGCGCCGCAGCGCCGTGCGCGAGGTCGTGCTGATCGGACGCCGCGGTCCCGAGCAGGCCGCCTACACCCAGCCGGAATTCCGCGCCCTGTGCGAAATTCCCGGTGTGCGGGTGCTCGTCGAGGAGCACCCGGCCGTTCGACAGGCGATCACCGCGGCCGCACCCGGTTCCAAGGCCGCGCTGCTGGCCGATCTGCCCGTCGAGCCGGTGGACTGGTCGGTGCCGCCGCCGCAGGGCCGTCGCATCGTGCTGCGCTACTTCTCCCCGCCGGTGGAACTGGGCGGCGAGGACCGGGTCGAGTCGGTGGTGGTCCGGGACGGCGACGGGACGCGCGAGATCCCGGCGCGGTCGGTGATCCGGGCCGTCGGCTACCGCAGCGCGCCCATCGCGGACCTGCCCTTCGACGCCGCGACCGCGACCGTGCCGCACGACCGCGGCCGCGTGGTCGATCCGGAAACCCGGCAGCCACTGGCCGGGACCTACGTGGTGGGCTGGATCAAGCGCGGCCCCACCGGTGGGATCGGCGCCAACCGGACCTGTGCCGCCGAGACCGTGGACAGCGTGCTGGACGACGGTGCCGCCCGCCTCCTGCCCACCCCGACCGGCACGCTCCGCGAGTTCGCGCGGCTCGTGCGCAGGCGCAAGCCCGAGGTCCTGGGCCGTCGCGAGATGCTGGTGATCGACCAGGCGGAGCGCCGGCGCGGCCTGGAGTCGGGCCGCCCCAGGGTCAAGTTCCCGACCGTGCCCGAGCTGCTGAAGGCGGGACGGCGCGGCGTGATCCGGTTGGCGCTGACCCCGAGGCGGCACTGACCACAGTGGACGGTCACGATCAGTACTGGGCGAGCTGGGCCAGCACCTGGTCGTAGGTGCCGTTGGCCTCGGCGAAGCGCAGGAACCTGACGTTGTCCACGAGGACCTGCCCGGCCTCCGGCTGGGTGTCCAGAATGGACATGACCTCGGTGAGGAACTCCGCCAGCGGCATGGCCCGGTCGTCGTCCTGCTGGCCCATCAACGCGGTGCGCACGGCGGGCGGCACGAGTTCGATGACCTGGATCGAGGTGTCGGCCAACTGGACGCGCAGGCTCTCGGTGTACGAGTGCAGCGCGGCCTTGGTGGCGCTGTAGGTCGGCGTCACGGGCAGCGGCACGAAGGCCAGCCCCGAGGTGACGTTCACGATGGCGGCCTCCCGCTGGCGGGCGAGCAGCGGGATGAACGCGGCCGACATGCGGATCGGGCCGAGCAGGTTGGTGGTGACGGTCGCCTCGGCGACCGGCAGGGCGTCCGGGCCGAGCAGGTCCTCGGCCAGCATGATGCCCGCGTTGTTGACGAGTACGTTGAGCTTGGGGTGCGTGCGGGACAGCGTTTCCTGGGCATTCGTGATCGAGGTGGGATCGGCCACGTCCAGCACCAGGGTGTCGATGCCCTCGTGCTCGGCGGCGATCTGGTCGAGCAGTTCCTCGCGGCGGCCCGCCACGACCACCTTGTTGCCCGCCTGGTGCAGGCGCAGCGCCAGGCCGAGCCCGATCCCCGAGGTGCCGCCGGTGACCAGGATCGTGTTCCGCGTGGTCCTCATGCCTGTTCTCCTCCTTGCTGGGTGCCTGCCACCACTGCACCGCGGACCTCGGGGCACAACAACGGCCGGCTCAGCCACGGATCGGCGATCCCAGGACCAGCACTGCCTTGCTCCCCGCGGCGCCGACCGCGACAGTGGGCGAATGGACCGGGCAGGGCTGGCGGACTTCCTGCGCAAGCGCAGGGAGACACTGCAACCAGAGGACGTGGGGTTGCCGCGTGGCGCCCGCCGCCGCACCGCGGGACTGCGGCGCGAGGAGGTGGCGGCGCTGGCCGGGATGTCCACGGACTACTACAGCCGCATCGAGCGCCAGCGCGGCCCGCAGCCCTCCGAGCAGATGCTCGCCGCGATCGCCAGGGGCCTGCACCTGACCTTCGAGGAGCGCGACCACCTGTTCCTGCTCGGCGGGCACAGCGCACCTCGCCGCAGTGGGGGCGGCGAGCACGTCAGCCCCGGCATGATGCGGGTGCTCGACCGGCTGGCGGACACCCCGGCTCAGGTCATGTCCGGGCTCGGCGAGACCCTGGTGCAGACCCCGCTCGCGGTCGCGCTGCTCGGTGCGGAGACGAACTACACCGGTTTCGCCCGCACCGTGGTCTACCGGTGGTTCACCGATCCTGGCGCGCGGCGGCTCTACCCCGAGCAGGACCACCAACTGCGTGGCCGCGCGTTCACCGCGCAACTGCGCGCGGCGGTCACCCGTGACGGCGCGGGCTCGCGTGCCGCCGCGATCGCCGAGGACCTGCTGGCGTGCAGCCCGGAGTTCGCGCTGGTGTGGAACGAGCACGAGGTCGGCGTCCGGCTCACCGACCAGCGCAAGCGGTTCAACCACCCGGAACTGGGCTTGCTGGAACTGCACTGCCAGGTGCTGCTCGACCCGGACCAGTCCCAGTCACTGCTCGTCTACACGGCGGTTCCCGGCACCGAGAGCCACGAGAAGCTGGGGCTGCTGCGGGTCATCGGCTCGCAACGCTTCACGCCGGGAACCGGCTGAGTGGCCCGCCGCCCAGGGGGGAGAGAGGCGGCGGGCCGATTCTGGTGTACCCCGGAGACCGGGGCCCAAACACGCGGTGCAGATCACGCGGACACGGACGGCCTTGGACGAAGCAGTCGGCTGCCAGCGGGCCGCTGCGGATCAGGAACCCGAGTGCTGGTGCTGTGGTCGCAGCCCGTCCATGACCAGGGTGAGCAGGTGGCGGGACCGCGCGTCCCAGTCCTCGTCGGCCTCGGCGCGCCACAGGAACGAGACCAGCAACAGGAGCTCTTCGGCGTCGACGTCGGTACGCATCTCGCCTGCCTGCTTGCAGGACTCCAGCAGGAGCGTGATCACGGCGATCACCGGGCCGTAGTGCTCGCTCGCGAGGTCGGCTCGGGTGGCGGCCTGAAGGGCGTCAGCCAGGCCGTGCTTGATACGGCCGTACAGGGCGAGCCGGTGCAACCAGTGGCGCAGCGCCTCGAACGGCGGGTGCTGGTCGAGCAGTGCGGGCGCGGCGTCGATCAGCTCGCCGAGGTCGTGGCGGTAGACGGCGAGCAACAGCGCCTCCCGGTTCGGGAAGTGCCGGTAGAGCGTGCCCTGCCCGACCCCGGCCGCCTTCGCGATGGACTGCAGCGAAGCGGCGCTCGAGGCCCTCAGCGCGGTGCGCGCCACTTCCAGGATCCGTGTCCGATTCTGCTCGGCATCGGAACGCATCGGCGATCGTGCCATCTTCTCCCGCCCGTCCTGACCTGATCACCGTAGCACCGGATTGCTAAGCGGACATGTGTCCGTTACTGTCGAGCGAAGCGGACAGGTGTCCGTTTACTTCGCTGAGAGGACCAGCCACCATGTCGGGAATCCAGGACAAGGTCGTTGCCATCACCGGCGCCAGCAGCGGGATCGGGGAGGCGACGGCGGTCCTGCTCGCCCAGCGCGGCGCGAAACTCGTGCTGGGCGCGCGCAGGAAGGACCGGCTGGACGCGCTCGCGGCCAGGCTCGGCGGGGCGGGGGCCGAGGTCGCCTGTGCCGAGACGGATGTGCGGCGGCGCGAGGACCTGGCGAACCTCGTCCGGCTCGCCCGCGAGCGGTTCGGCCGCCTCGACGTGCTGGTCGGCAACGCGGGTGTCGGGCCGATCTCGCCGCTGGACGACCTGCGCGTCGAGGACTGGGACGCGATGGTGGACGTCAACCTCAAGGGAGTCCTATACGGGATCGCCGCAGCCCTGCCGGTGTTCCGCGAGCAGGGCTGCGGGCAGTTCGTCCACACGGCCTCCACCGCCGCGTACAGGACCGTGCCGAGCCAGACCGTGTACTCGGCCACGAAGGCCGCCGTGCGCACGATCTCCGAAGGACTGCGTCAGGAAGCTGGGGACTCGCTGCGAGTTTCGCTCGTCTCGCCCGGGTTCACGCGGACCGACTTCGCCGAGGACGCGCCCAACCCCGAGGTGCGGGCGCGGATCACCGCCACGAAGGAGGCGATCGCCATCCCACCGGAGGCCATCGCCCGCGCGATCGCGTTCGCGATCGAGCAGCCCGCCGAGGTCGACGTGAACGAGATCGTCGTCCGTCCCACCGCCCAGGGCTGAGCGGCGCGGATCCCCGCGCCGCCGAGCCTGCGGGGATCCGCGCGACGCTGTTGATCAGGAGATCATGCCGGTCAGCACCACGGGGGTGCCGTTGTCCTCGCCGCCGTCCAGCGTGTCGAGGCGCCGGCCGCTTTCGGGCCCGAAGTAGCCGTTGCGGAAGAACGTGTCGCCCTGGTGGTTGTCGCGGTACCACAACTGCTCGGGATTGCCCGTGCAGTCCCACAACTGGACCTTGCCGCCTGGCTCGTTGATCTCCTCCAGCGCCGCGTCCAGGCATCGTCCGCTGCGCACGTTGTGGATCACGTAGCCGCCCGGCGTGGTCTCCAGCGTCCAGTTCTGCTCGTCACCGCCGCCACCGCAGTCCCACAACTGCACCTTGGTGCCGTTCTGGTCGATCGAGCCGAGGTCCGCGTCTAGGCACTTGTCGGTGCCCTTCAGCTGGATCTTGCCGTTGGCCAGGACGTACCAGATGGCCAGGACATGATTGGTCGGGGCGGCCGAGGCCGGTGCGGTGGTGACCGTGGCGAGGCACAGCACGGCGGCACCGGCCGCGGCGGCGAGTCTGGTCGAAGTACTGCGAAGTCCCATGTTTCCCCCATAGCTGTGACGACTTTTCCGCGACCGTATCACCGTTCGCGGCCAGCGGGCGCGCGGCGATATCGGATCGCGCGGGCCGGCCGGGAACTGCCAGGCTGCCGCCATGGATCACGCTGAGGCGTTGCTCATCGGCGGGCGGGCCGGGGTCGGCAAGACGACGGTGGCCTGGGAAGTGTCGGCGCGCCTGCGGGCCGCCGAGGTCGCGCACGCGATCATCGAGGGCGACTTCATGGGCCAGGTACACCCGGCGCCCCCAGCGGACCCGGACCGCTCGGAGATCACCGAGCGCAATCTGACCGCCGTCTGGACGAACTTCGCCCGACTCGGCCACCGCCGCCTGATCTACACCAACACCGCGAGCGTGCTGCCCGAGACGACCGGCATGTTCAGGCGTGCCATGGGAGAAGGTGTCCGGCTCACCCGCGTCCTGCTCACCGCATCCGACAGCACCGCTGGCGAACGCCTGACACACAGGGAACTCGGCTCGGAATTGGCGCAGGAGATCGAGCGCAGCGCCCACAAGGCACGGCTGCTGGACGAGCGCGTACCTGCCGACACCGTGCGGGTGGTGACCGACGGGCGATCTGTCCAGGACATCGCCCGCGAGGTGGTGGCCGCGACCAACTGGACTGGTCGGCTCCCCGGCTGACCGGTCGTGGGCTCGCCTGACCGCGAGATCCTCGAACAGTGAATGCCGGTGGAGGCGCGGCGGGACTCGTGTCTCCCGGGCGCCTCCACCGTCTGCCGAGTGTTGTCTCCCCGACACCGCCGCTCATGCGATCGCGACGGCAGGCACCCGGCTGAGCACAGTGCCTCCTCGCGGAGGTCGGCCCCACCGCGGGGAGGCACTGTCGCGCTGGACATGTTCGTCCTCAGCACGGGTCCGGTGCTAGCCGCCGGTCCGGTGCTCGGGTGGCGCCGCCGATCGGACGCCCCGCCCGGGCACCTGGTTGGACCAGCGCCGGTGTGCGGGCTTCAGCGCCGTCGCCGCTGCCGTGTGGTCAGCAGGATGCACCGCGCGCACGGCATTCCCTGTGCCAGCTCCAGTACGTCAACCTCGTCCGGGGCCGCCGTGAACCCGCAGCAGGCGACCACCGTGCCGTACCGGTCGACCACGGCCAGGTGCGTGACGTAGTCCCAACTGCCCAGCGGTCGCGTGTCCCGCATCCGCTGGGTACCCAGCAAAGCGTGCTTGATCCGCACCAGCAGCAGCGGCTGGTCCTCCTCGTGCAACCTCGGCAGGCTGGCCAGGGCCAGTGCGGCTATGGCGTCCTCGGGTGGCGGCGCGATCGGGTCCGGCTCGCGCGTGATCTCGACGGTGCGACTGGCGATGGTGTTGTCGTTCATGGTTTTCCTGTCCCCGGGTCAGGCCACGCGACCCGTTGGGTCCGTGACAGCCGCGGCGTCTGCGGTGCGCGGCGAAGGCGTCACCGTAGGAAGTCGCGGCGCTGTGCGGGTACCACGTTCTGTGGCACTACCCGCACGGGCGAGGACCGGGTTAGGCCAGAACGCCCATCTGCGCGGCCACCGCGGCCAGCGAGCCCGACACCCGCCGCTGCCGCTCGACCAGCTCCGCGGCGATCATGCGGGGCAAACTCTGATGCGACAACCACTCCGGCGCCATCGCGATCATGGCGCGCAGCGTGCCCACCGCGGCCTCGTCCATGCCCAGCCGCGTCTCGCACAGCGCCCGGTCCGTGAGCGCCCTGGCCCGGGTGGTCAGCGTCAGCGGGGCCTCACTCGGCAGTTGGCGGGTCAGCTGGAGACCCCGCTCGTACTGCTCCTGCACCACGTGGCAGTCGGCGGCCAGCATCAGCACCTTCGCCGGGCCGAACGTGGTCTGGTGGTCCGATCGCTCGCAGCCCACCCGGTCGGCCTGTTCGCCCGCAACGGCCAGCAGCTCGTCGGTCTGGGCGGACCGCCCCGCTCGCGCGGTCGCCGTGGCGGCGGCGACCACCAGCAGCCCGTAGGCCGAGATCTGCGACAGGGAACTGGACCCGGTCGGCTCCAGGCCGCTCGCGGTCCGCAGCGCGACCCGGCTGGCGTCCTCGTAGCGCCCGCCGACCAGCAGCTGCCACGACACCGAGGACCGCAGCACGGCGGCGAGCAATTCGTCGCCACCGTCCTCGGCGACCCGGATCGCCTCACGGACAGCGAACCACGCCGCGTCGGGGTGTGCGAGGTGGATCAGGGTGTCGCCCGCGACCTGAAGGCCCCGCGCCAGCGCCTCGGCCGCGGTGGGGCGCTGCGCGGCCGGGACCGCGCGCACGGTCGCGCGCAACTGGGGCAGCACGGTCGGCAGCAGCGCGGCCAGCAGGCTGAAGCGCCCGGACCAGTAGGCGCCCCACAGGTAGGTCACGGTGCGCTTCGCCTCCGCCAGGACCATCGGCGCGGTCAGCTCACTGCCGTCGTCGACCAGGTCGTCGACGGTGGTCAGCGCGGCCCTGATGGCCTGCACGCCCCCGGCCTCGGCGTGGGCGGAGGGCAGGGCGGCGGGCTTGTCCAGCAACCACGCCACGGTCACGTCCAGTGCGGCCGCCACCTTCTGCAAGGTGGCGATGCGGGCCGCGCCCCGGTCCTGCTCCAGTTTGCGGATCACCCCGAGGGACAGCTCGGCGCGGTGGGCGAGCTGCTGCTGGCTCATCCCCGCGCGGCGTCGGCGCTGCCTGATCCGTTCGCCCAGGCTCGTCGATAGGTCCACCGGTCACTCCGTCCAGTTCGTTGCCGGTTCCGTGATCGTCAGGATGCGGCACACCGGTACAACAAACCGTGGCGATCTGTGCCGGTGGCCGGTCCTGTGCTGCGGGAACTGGCGAACGGGACGGAGTAACGATTGCGAATTACCCGGAAGCGGTACGCGAACAATCGAGGCGTCCAGCGGGGTGCCCGCCACGGCGCGGGTGGAGCTCGCCCCGAGGACGGCGGCGGCCAGCGCGGCGGGTTCGTCTGCGCCGCTGTCGCGGCTGCGCGATGATGGTCCCCGGCGGGTGATGACACCGGTCGGTGATCGTTTTCGGTCGAGCGCGGAGGTTAGTTGGCGGTGGACGGGCAGCGCCGTGCCTGGCTGTGGCAGCGTGTCGCTGACGGCGCGGACCACCGCAGCTCCGCAGGTTGGGCCGGTGTGGTGTGCGAGGTCGCGGTGGACGAGATCGACGTGGACGCCGTGGCGATCTCGGTCCGGTCCGGCGCGCGGGTGCAGGAGCTGGTCACGGTCAGTGAAGTGTGGGCGCAGGAGTTGGAGGAGTTGCAGTACACCCTCGGTGAGGGCCCTGGTGTCGAGGCGTTCACCACCGGCGGACCGGTGCTCGTCGCCGAGGTGCACACCGCGCGGGGACGGTGGCCCGGCTTCGCGGACGCGGCCGGTGCGCACGGCCTTGCGGCGGCGTTCTCGTTCCCGCTGCAGAGCGGCGCGATCCGGCTGGGCGTGCTCACCCTCTACCGCGGGCGCGCCGGACCGCTCGCGACCGGGGGGCTCATGGATGCCGCGGTGCTGGCGGAGTTGGCCACCGCCGCGCTGCTGGCCGATGCCACGGGCAGCAAGCGGGAACGGGCCCAGTGGATCCGTGAGGACAGCAGTGGCCACTACGACGCGTTCAACGTGGCCACCGGGATGCTCGCCGCACAGTTGCGGATCAGCATCGAGGAGGCCTCCCTGCGGCTGCGCGCCCATGCGTTCAGCCACAACCGATCGCTGCTGGAGGTCGCGCAGGAAGTGCTGCGCCGCCACCTGTCCTCCGACTTGTTCCGGGAGTAAGCGATCTCTGTTCTGCGTGTGCCGCGAGCACGGCCTTATGCTGACCCGGTGACGTTCGCGCCGGAAGTGTTCAGCGACACCGTCGCCGCAATCACCGCGCGCCTCGCCGCCCGGCACGACGGGCTGAGCGTGGTCAACGCGGTCATCGCGGCGTGCCAGACCTTGTTGACGCCAGCCGTGTCGGGGGTCCTGATCGCCGACCCCCGGGGCGGACTGACCCTGCTCGACGCGTCCGATGAGCGGATGCCTGTCGTCGAGCTGCTGCGGAGTCAGGCCGTCCAGGGCCCGTGCCTGGACTGCACCATGGGCAAGACGGTGATCAGCAGCACCGACCTCGAGGCTGATGGCACGCGGTGGCCACAGTTCGCCCGCGCCGCCTCCGCCGAAGGATTCCGCTCGGTGTACGCGTTCCCACTGCGGTTGGACGGCCGGGCCGTCGGCGGCGTCACCCTGCTGTTCACCCGGTGCGGGGAGTTGGCCGAGTGGCAGGTGCGCCTGGGACAGTCACTGGCCGACCTGGCGATGCTGGGCCTGACTCAGGAACGCGATCCGCGCAGAGTGGAGCGCCTGGCCGAGTTGACCCTCACCGCGGTCAACGACCGGGCGCACATCGCACAGGCCGTCGGCGTGCTCGCCGGGACGCTCGGACTGGAACCGGAGTCCGCTCGGGCCAGGATGTCCGAGTGCAGCTCACGTACCGGCCGCCCGCTGCGCGAACTCGCGCAAGCCATCACCGACGGATCCCTTGCCCCCACAGCGTTGGACGTCGAGAAGGCCTGACCTGCCGCACGTCAGTCCACAGTGGAGTATGCACCCGCGGGCCGCGTTCACGCCTTGCGGCCCACTGCCTCGGCCAGCTCGGACTTGGTCATCTTCGAGCGCCCCCTGATGTTGCGCTGCCTGGCCTCGTTGTACAGCTGGTCACGGGTGGGCCCGCCGGTGCCCTTGCCCGATCGCAGGCCCCCTCGCCGCTGCGGGGACATGTCCTGTGTGGAGGTCCTGCTCGCGGTGGCCGCCTCCCCGGACTGGGCGCGGTTCTTGTTGACCGTGCGTGCCGCTATTTCCTTGGCTCTGGCGGTGCTCGCGCCGCGCTGTTCGGCCGAGTCCTTGACGTGTTCGTACTGACGTTCGCGTTTCTTGCTCCACGCCTGGGGCATCACCGACTCCTGTCGTTCGCGGGAGCACGGGGTACCCCGGGACGACCGGTTCAACCGGCCGTCCCGGAGGTGAACAGGTCGTGTGGTGCCGCCGTTCGGGTGACTTCGACGCCGGAAAACTGGCCGTCTGCCTCTTGACAGGACGTCCGGAAATCGCGGTGAGTCGTTGCTGTTGCGCACGCACTTCTCCCTTGTTAACCTCGAATTGTCGGTTCGGTTCGTATATTCATTCGTTGACGTCGGGGTTTTCGGTGCGCGTTGTTCTGGGGAGCGGGTGGCGATGAAACTGGGGGTTGTCTCCGGTGACGGTTTACCCGTCAGCGGGCTGCTGACGGTCTTCCGCAACGTCGTGGACATCGGGGTCCGGCGCGGGCTGGTGGACACGCCCGTCGCCGCGGACCTGGGGTATTCCTGGCGTCCGGACAAAGGGGCGTTCTACCCCGACGGGGCGCCGGTGGCGGGCTACCCGGACTGGCTGTGGGTGTCGACCGCCCCGCCCGCGGGGGCCGATCCGGAGCGGCTCCGCCCGCTGTGGCGGGAGGTCCGCGACCAGGTGGCCGACCCGTCCCGGCTGGATGGCGGGGAACTGCAAGCCCTGCGCGGGCGCATCGAGGAACTCGCCGAGGTCTACCGCGAGCACTTCAGGACCTGGCTGGACGACCACGAGATCGACTGGGTCGTCGCGATCAACATGACGCTGTCGGACGCCGTGCCGGTCACTGCCGGGTTGCAGGCCGCTGTGCGCGAGCGTTTCGGTGACGGCGGACGCCCGGGCGGCGTGCTGTTCTGGGACCACGACCTGTTCGGATCGTGCGCCATTTTCGAGAACGGGCTCCGCATCTATCCCGAAGTGCCCAACGAGTTGATTCCAGTGCCGCAGAAAAACGCTTACACGGAATGGGCGGTCGTGTCCTCGGAACTGGCTGCCGAGGCGTTGCGCTATCCCACGGACGCGAAGCCGAGCGTGGTGCCGAACGTCCTGCCAGCGGGCGTGCGGGAACCGCTGGGCGAACGGCACCGGGAATTCGCCCGGCACTGGCGGCTGGACCTGTCGCGGCCGGTCGTGCTGTGCCCGGTGCGGGTGTTCCGGGTCAAGGGCGTGGACCTGTCGCTGGAACTGCTGGCGGCGACCAGGCGGGAATGCGCGCGGCTGGGCAGGCCGCTGCCGTACCTGCTGGTGTTCGGCAGCCTGGACGAGGACCCGGACTACGCCGCCGAGATCACCGACCTGGTCGCGCGGCTCGACCTCGCCGAGGACGTGCGCTTCCTGGACGGCGTGCCGCTCGGCAGCTACCAGGACGCGCGGGGGACGTGGGTGCTGGACGAGGTGGACCTGTTGCGGCTGGCCGCCGCGACCGAGGGCATGGTGTTCTTCACGCCGAGCACTCCGGACGTGGAGACCATCGGCCTGGGGCCCGCGCTGGCCTCCCTGGCGCACCTGCCGTGCGCGACCACGTACTACACCGCGTTCGAGCAGGTGTACGGCATGGACTACCGCGTGCTGCGCGCGGGCAGGTCGGCATCGGACATGCGGGCAGCCGGTGCCCAGGTGGCGCGTGTCCTGCACGACCGGCAGGCCCGGTACGAGGCGGGCGGCAACGGCGCGAACGTCGAACTGCTGAGCAGCCTGTTCCCGGAGCAGCCCTGGCTGGAACTGCTGCGGAACCTGCACGCCACGCTCACCCGGGGTGCGGCCCCGACTGACGGTGGCAGCCGGTGAGCCGGACGAACTCGGCGTCTCCCACGCGCCACCCCAGCACGTGGACGGCGCCGTGCCGAGCTTTTCCCGGTCTGCCACAATCCGTCCACAGTGGACTTGACGGTGCGCCGGCTCAACCTCCGGCGCAGTCGGGCCAACTCACCGGGATCTCCGCGGAATCGGTCAGGCGCAGCTTGCGGCGGGCGCGCTGGTAGAAGGTGGTCCTGCCCAGGCGCACGACGCGTGCGGCGTTCGGGCGGGCCCGCAGCTCGATGTGCTCTCCTGGCCCGACATGGCCCGCGACCTCACCGTCGACCTCGACGGCCAGCCGTCCACTGGAAGGCAGGACGTCCAGGGCCACGGTGTCCCGCACGGACAGCACCACGCCTCGGCTGTACGCGGAGTGCGGCGCGGCAGGGGTCACCAGCAGCGCCTCGACCGCCGGGCTGGTGATCGGTCCACCCGCGGAGAAGCTGTACGCGGTCGAACCGGTCGGGGTGGCGACGATGACCGCGTCCGCCGCGTAGCTGACGAAGGGCTGGCCCGCGACGCGCACCGCGACCACCGCGCTGCCGTGCCCCGGCACCCGCACGACGGCCACCTCGTTGAACGCGGTGACAGACCGGTCGCCAAGGGTGGCGTCGACGGCCAGCCGGGGCTCGATGCTGAACTCGTGGTCGTCGATCGCCGAGAGGGCGCCGGGGAGGTCGGGCACGTCCACCTCGGCGAGAAAGCCGAGCTTGCCCAGGTTCACGCCGAGCACCGGGGCGCGCTGCCCGTCGGTCAGCCGCATCGCGCGCAACATGGTTCCGTCCCCGCCGAGGCTGACCACCAGGTCGGCCCCGCGGCCGAGCTCCGCGGGGGTCACCGGGACCGCCGCGCAGTCCAGCCGCTCGATCTCCTCGGCGATGCCGAGTATCTCGATACCCCGGTTCGCCGCCCAGCCGAGCACCGCGGCGACCGCGGTCGCGGAGTCGCGCTGTGGGTGCAGCACCAGGCCGACCGAGCGCATGTCAGCGGGTCCTCGCGGCAACTGGTTCCGTGACCGTCATGGGCTGAGTCTGCACGTGTCGGGCCGCCTCGGCGACCGCTGTCCGGGCCGCCGCGTCCGTACCCGCCACCGGCCGTCCAGCCAGATTCGCGATCGGGAAAGTAGCAGATTCCCGCTTCCGGTTGCTGTCCAATACCGAGGTGATAAACCTGCTCGCAGTCGGCGCGGTCGGCGACGGCACCACCGACAACGCCGCCGCCATCCAGGCGGCCGTGAACACCGCCCCCGTCGGCGCCGTGCTCTACGCCCCTGCGGGGACCTATCTGCTCCGGGCCGGGATCAAGTGGAAGACCGGCGTGTCCCTGGTCGGCGACGGTGCGGGCAAGACCGTGTTCAAGCCCACCAACTCCGGTCCGCTGGCCTCCGGATTCTCCTGCTTCTACAACTACACCGACGGCTCGATCTGGAACACGCTGGACGACATCACGTTCGCGGACTTCGAGATCGACGGCTCCGGCATCACCACCACCTCCTACGACGTGGGCTCCAAGGGCATCAACATCCTGTACATGCGCAGGGCGCGGTTCCTGCGGCTGTACGTGCACGACACCCTGGCCTCGGGCATCGGTTGCGACCAGCTGCTCGAATCGATGATCGACGGGTGTGTGGTCGACCGCGCGGGCAGACAGAACTCCGGCAGCCAGATCGGTGGCGCCGGGTTCGGTATCGGTACCGGGGCGTTCCAGGACATGCAACTGTCCCTCACCAACTGCGTCGCCCGCGACTGCGGTACCCACGGCATCTTCTTCGAGCACCAGTTCTCCGGCACGCCGACCCTGTCCCGCGGCATCAGGGTCGCCAACTGCTACGTCTCGGGCAACCAGTACGGCATCAGCGACTGGGGCGTGGAGGGCCTGGTCGTGTCCGGCTGCCACATGATCGCCAACCGCAGGCACGGCTACTGCGTCTCCGGCGAGGGGGTCGCCAGGATCGCCGGGCACAGCGGCATCGTCACCGGCTGCGTCCTCGACAACAACGTGCTCGACGGCATCTTGATCGGCGACAACGCCACCGGGCGGTACTCGATCCGCGGCAACCGGATCAGCAACAACGGTCGGCACGGCGTGCACCTGGTCAACCTCGCCCAGGCCGGCACCCTCGCCGCGCTCGAACACGCGATCAGCGAGAACGACATCTGGCTCAACGCCCTGGACGGCGTGCGCATCGACGCGCCGCTGACCGATGGGCACGTGTTCCAGAACCGGATCCGCAGCAACGGCGTCCAGTCCGGTGGTGGCGACTCGGGCACCAGCACCGGCATCACGGCCACCACGCTGACCGATTCCACGAAGAGCTGGCTGCTCGATGCGCACAAGGGCAAGACGGTCACGGTCGGCGCGGTCACGGCGACCGTCATCGGTAACGCCGCGACCGTGCTCACCCTCGCGCCCGCGCGCAGCGGATCGGCGTGGTCCGGCAGCACGCCGCCAGCGGGCGCGGCCTACACCCTGCCCGCCGCCGCCTCCCGCAGATGCGGCATCCAGATCACCGCGGCCACCAGCCACCTGCTGGTGCGGTGGAACCGGATCCACGACAACCTGAACAACAACGGCTCGTACGGGTTCGCGCGCCGCCAGCAGTACGCGTTGTCCACCACCAGCACGGGTTCGCTGTCGGCCTGCCAGATCGAGGGCAACGACGTGCTCGGCAACCTGACCGGCACGTTCCTGTTCGACACCGCACCGACTGGCGGCTACTACGTGCGCTGGAACTCGAACTACAACCCGCGCGGCATCGTCACCCCGCCGCCCCTGCCCGCCTCCGGAGTTGCTCAGGCCAACACCTTCGGCGCTGACGCAACGGTGTTCGTGACCGGCGGCGCCGTGACCTCGATCGCGATCAACGGCACCGTGGTCGGCCTCACCAGCGGCGCGATTCCGCTGGGGCCCAACGCATCCATCACGATCACGTACAGCTCGGTGCCCGCATGGCAGTGGTATGTCGGCTGAGAGTTCCCCGGCCAGGCGGTGATGTGCTACGACCTGAGTGCGTCTCGCAGGTGCCTTCCGGTTGGCGTGTCGGCACCGGCGAGCTCGTGGGGTGTTCCCGTGAACAGGATCCGTCCTCCCTGGTCCCCGGCGCCGGGGCCGAGATCCACGATCCAGTCCGCGTTGGCGACGACGTGCAGGGAGTGCTCGACCACGATGATGGTTCGACCGCTGTCGATGAGCTCGTCGACGAGGCCGTTGAGCGGGATGATGTCGTTGATGTGCAAGCCTGCTGTCGGCTCGTCGATGACAAGGTCGCTGTTGGTGTCGTCGATGTGCCTGGCGAGCTTGAGCCGCTGGCGTTCCCCGCCGGACAGCGTGTCCAGCGGCCTGCCGCAGGACAGGTGGCCCAGTCCGAGCGCTGTCAGGCGCGCGCTCAACCGGGCGACGGTCGGGTGCGACACGAACTCGGCAAGGCCGGACAACGGTGTGCGCAGCACGTCGAGCACGGTGCGGCCGTGCAGCGTGGGCCGAAGTGCCTCCGGCCGGAATCCTGTTGCCCCGCAATGCTCACAGGGTGTGTCGACGTCCTCGAGGAAGGCGAGGTCCGTGCGGCGGACACCGGTTCCCCGGCAGTGCGGGCACCCGCCCGCCGAGCGGGGGTTGAACAGTTTTGCTGACTGGCCGCTGACCTCGGCGAAGGCCTGCTGGACGTGGTCGGCGATCGACAGCCAGGTCCCGACGGTGGAACGCGAGGTCGCGAGGATGTGAGTCTGGTCGATCAGCGTGAAGCGGGGGTACTGGTCCAGGATCTCCTGAGCCAGCGTGGACTTGCCCGAACCGGCCACTCCCGTGATCACCGTGAGCACCTCGGTGGGGATGTCCAGGTCGATGTTCTTGAGCGTGTGCCGTGACAGGCCGCGCAGGGCGAGCCAACCGGTGGGCCTTCGGGGTTCCGCCTTCAGGCGAACGCCGTTGCGCAGTGCTCGCGCGGTGATCGTGTCGGCCTTGCGCAGCCGCTCCACGGGCCCCTGGAAGACGACTTGCCCGCCCTCCTCGCCCGCACCCGGGCCGAGGTCGATGACGTGGTCCGCGGCGTTGATCACGGCGGTGTGGTGATCGACGACCAGCACGGTGTTGCCGTGACCGCGCAGGCGGCGCAGGACCTCGATCAGCGAGGCGACATCGCCGGGGTGCAGCCCGTCGGTGGGTTCGTCGAGGACGTAGGTCAGGTCGGTGAGGCTGGAGCCCAGGTGCCGCACGAGCTTGAGGCGCTGGGATTCCCCGCCGGACAGCGTGGGCGTGCTGCGATAGCAGTGCAGGTGCCCCAGCCCCAGGGTGATCATCGACTCCAGGCGCAACCGCAGCTGTTCCACCAGCGGTTGGGCCCAGGGGTGCGTGATGGCGGCGCAGAAGTCGAGCACACCGCTCGCGTCGCGATGTCCGAGTTCGACGATGGAAACACCGTGGACCAGGCTCGCGCGTGCCGCCGCGTTGAGCCTGCTTCCCCCGCACGCCTGGCACGGGCGCTGCGCGGTGACCTCGCGGAGCGCCTGCCGGACGGCGGGGCCGGGCTTGGCCTCACGTTCCACCAGGAGCCGCCGGATGCGCGGCACCATGGCCTGGTAGCGGGCGCTCTTGGGAAACCGGGGGAGCGGGTTGGGCGGTCGCTGGGTCTGGCCGTGCAGCAGGAACTGCACGAGTTCTTCCGGCCACTCGCGCAGCGGCAGGTCGTTGTCGAAGAAGCCGGAGTAGACGTAGCGCTTCCAGATCCAGGTGTCGACCGCGAAGCTGGGGAAGACCATCGCACCCTCGTTGAGGCTGCGGTCGCGGTCGATCATCGCCTCGCCGTCGATGTCGGTGACCTCGCCGAGACCGGCGCAGTCCTCGCACATCCCCGAGGGGTCGTTGAACGAGTAGGCGGGGGAGTACCCGGCCGAGGGCTCACCGAGCCGGGAGTACAGCATGCGCAGCATCGTCCACACCTCGGTGGCGGTGCCGACCGTGGAGCGGGAGTTGCTGCCGAGAGGTCGTTGGTCGACCACGATCACGGTGGTGAGCCCGCTCAGCGAGGTGGCCTCGGGCTGCCGGTCGTGTGGCAGTTTGGTGCGCACGAACGCCGGCATCGTGGCGTAGAGCTGCCTGCGGGACTCCGCGGCGAGCGTGGCGAACGCGAGCGAGGACTTGCCCGAGCCGGAGACCCCGGTGACGGCGACGAGGCGGCGCTTGGGTATGTCGACGTCGACGTCCTTGAGGTTGTGCGTGCGCACCCCGCGCAGCCTGATCAACTCGTGGCTTGCGGAGAGGTCCTCGGGCTGCACGTCTCGATCTTGGGGCGCGGCCATGGCCTCATGGTAGGCAACGCGTCCCGGTGGCGCGCGCTCAGCCCGCTCGGCACGCCTGGCCGAGGTCGGACACGAACTCGTTGACGTGCAGGGGAAGTGGCCCTGTCCGTACGACCACGTCGACCGAGCGGGTCAGCACGGGATCGGTGTCGACCACCCGGACCCCGTTGAGGCACTTGGGCAGCGAGAGCTCGGGGATGCACGCGAAGGCGAGTCCCGCCGCGACGAGGTCGATCTGGGTGGTGTGGTCGGCGACGGTGTACGCCACCTCCAGTTCCACGCCCGCGTGCCGCGCGAACTGGCACAGGGCCGTGTGCGCGTCGGACCCCGGAGGGCAGCACGTCCAGGCCTGGCCGCCGAGTTCGCGGAAGGCGACCTTGTCGCGTTCGGCGAGGACGTGTCCCTCGGGCACGACCAGGCGCGCGCGTTCGGTGAGCAGGCGGGTCGGCTGGACACCGCGGGGCATCGGCGACGGGTGGTTGTGCCACGACTCGGCGATGACCACGTCCAGGTCGTGTTCGTGCAGCCTGCGCAGGTGGTCGACGGCCTCGCCGTCCCGCAGTTGGACGCGCACCTTCGGGTGGCGGCACGTGAACTCGTGCAGCGGTGCGAGCAGTAGGCCGCGGATCGCCGAGGAGATGGCCCCGATCCTGATGGTGCCACGCAGTTCCCGCTCGTGCTCGGCGAGGTCGTGTTCGGCCTGCTGCACGATGGCGGCCAGCGCGCGTGCGTGCTCGGCGAGGACCACGCCCTCGTGGGTCAGCCGGATGCCCCGGCCAACGCGCGCCACCAGCGAGGCGCCCACCTCGGCCTCCAGGCGGTGCAGGTGCTGGGACACCGCGGGGCCCGTCATGTGCAGCGCGCGGGCGGCGGCGGTGACCGAGCCCGTGTGCGCGACGGCGTTGAAGACCCGCAGCCGATCCCAGGTCCAGTTGTTCATGAACCTCTGCTTACCAGTATTCGAAACGAACGCATAATGGACCTCCTGTCACGCGGGGCTGGATACTCCATCCGTGGCAGCAGATGTGCGTCCGACACAATCGGCCCAGCAGGAACACGACACCCTCCCGTGGGGCCCGGCGCTGCTCGTTCTCGGTGGGGCGGGCTGTCTGTCCACATCGGCGGTACTGGTCAAGGTGGCCGCCGTCGATCCGGCCACCTCCGCATTTCTGCGATGTGCCATCGCCGTGCTGGTGCTGGCTCCGCTGGCGTGGCGGGAATCCCGCCGCCGGGGCGCGCTGTCGGCTCGGGGAGTTGTCGTCGCCGTGGTGGCCGGAGCCGCGCTCGGGGCCGACTACGTCATGTGGACCAGGAGCATCTTCGACGTCGGGGCCGGTGTGTCCACCGTGCTGATCAACGTCCAGGTGGTCGTGCTGCCCCTGTTGGCGTGGATCGTGGAAAGGGAGGTGCCCTCGCGCCGGTTCGCGCTGGCCTGCCCCGCCATGCTGGTGGGCATCGTGCTCGTCAGCGGGGCGCTGGAGAAGCACGCGGACACCTCGAACGCCGTCCGCGGCACGCTCTTCGGCGTCCTGGCGGGCACCGCCTACGGCGTTTACCTCTACCTGACCCGGCGTCAGGGCAGGAGGGAGCCGGGGCGGACGGTCACCCCGCTGGCCTGGGCGACGGCATCGGCGGCCGTCACGGCGGCGGTGTTGTCCCCGTTGAGCACTGGTGTTCACCTGGAGTCCCTCTCCTGGACCTCATGGCTGGCCATGATTGGACTGGCGGTGCTGGGGCAGGTGTTCGCCTGGATGCTGATCAATTCGGGATCACCGCGCCTGCCCTCGAACCAGACGGCCGCGCTGCTGCTCACACAACCAGTCGTGACCGTCATTCTGAGTGCGATTCTGTTGGCAGAGGTTCCCTCCCTGTGGCAAATCGCGGGGATGGTTCTCGCTCTCCTGGCTGTCGGCATCGCCAATCGAGTGTGGTCGTACAAGACATAGTAGTGGTGTCACAACCGAACAGAAGCCACGTATGGGGGTGTGGCATTGTTTGCGGGTAACGGCAACCAAGAGCTGGTACGTGCGATTTCGTTACGGGATGACGGCCGAGCGCCGGTCAGAGACGCTGAATCCGCCGGGACTCCCGACTACGACAACTACTTTCGGATCGACCGCGGGGGCACCGACGAGTCGACCTGGTGGGCAGGGGCGCACAGTGTCATCAGGCAGGTCGTCGAGGACCTCGCCATCACCGACCTGACCGCCGAACAGCGCGCCGAACTGTTGTCCGGGATCAACCGCCTCCTGCTGGCGAGCGCGCTGGCACCCGCCGAGACGGGAGCCGCGATCCCCTCGCCGCGTTCGCCCATGAGCCAGCAGCAGGTGGCCGCACGCCGGTGGAAACTCGGCCACCACCTGTTCCACCACGTGCTGTCCCTGATGAACTCGCGCATCGACGCGATCTCCGCCGCACTGCACGGGGAGGACTGGACCGGCATCAAGGTCATGCTCGACGAGCTCACGGTGCTCTACGACGCGGCCACCGCGACGATGCACTACGCGTCGAACTTCCCACCGGACGCCTACGAGAACACCGTGCGCCCGTCGATGGAACCGCCGTGGATGCCGCCCGGCTTCTCCGGTGTGTTCAACCAGGAGCACGCGGTGCTGCTGCGCAGGCTCGGTGATCTCAAACCACGGCTGCGCGGCACCCGGGCCACCGAGCGCATGCCCGAACCCGTGGCGCGATCGGCCAGGGCCCTGTGGAAATCGCAGTCGCGCAATCGCCGCGAGCACAAGCTGATCTGCGAGAAGTTCGTGCCGGGCGGGGAATCCCTGTTGCAACAACACTTCGACGAGACCTCCGGAGAGGATTGATCACCATGTCGCTGACCGCCATCGAGCACTGGTACCTGACGCCCGAGGCCGCCGAGAAGGCGTTCGAGGTGATGCAGGAGATGGACGACATCCTGGAGGGCAACGCCCACAACAGCGCGGGCTGGGACGGCCACGCGCGCTTCTTCCAGAGCCACGAGGACCCCACACACGTCATCATGTACTACTCGTGGAGGAGCAAGGCCGAACACGAGCTGCTGCTGGAGTCGGAGACCGCGCTGCTCAAGGACTTCCTCGCCAAGTACTGCACCCGCGACCGCGAGGTCGAGTACGCGACAGAGTTGCCCGTCGATGTCTGAGCGCGACCGCGGCGACTGGACGCCACAGGAACTGGTCTCCGGGGGCCAGGCCCTCCTGCGGCGCCTGGCCGAGCACTTCGGTTCCCTCGACGCGCAGGCGGTACGACCGTCCGATGTGGACGTGGACCGGATCAGCGAGCCCTTCCTCGGGGCACTGCCGGAGCGGGGCCTCGCGTTCGAGGAACTGCTCACGAGGACCTGGGAGCACGTGGTTCCGGGCCTGACCCAGTGGAACCACCCCCGCCACCACGCCTACTTCAGCAACAGCTCCAGTGCCCCCGCGATGCTCGCGGAGCTGTTCACCGCGGCGTTCAACGTCAACGTCATGGTCTGGGAGTCGGCCCCCTCCGCCGCGGCCGTGGAGCGGCAGACCCTTGCCTGGCTGGCGGAACTCTGCGGCCTCGACTGGCCCGAGGGTGACGCCGTGCTCGTCGACGGCGCCTCCCTGGCGACGTTCTACGCGCTGTGCGCCGCCCGCGAGCGCGCGGGACAGCACGCCTGGCGCGAACACGGTGCGTCCGGGGGCCCGAGGGCGAGGATCTACTGCTCGGACCAGACGCACAGCTCCATCGGCAAGGCCGCGATCGCGCTCGGCGTCGGGCTGGACAACGTAGTCCAGATCCCCGCGCCGGAGGGCGTGCTGCCGCCGACGGAGCTGCGCGAGGCGATCCGGCGGGACCGTGACAGGGGATTGTTCCCGCTGGCGGTCGTGGCCAATCTCGGCACCACCAACGTCGCCGCGATCGACCCCGTCGAGCAGATCGCCGAGGTGTGCCGCGCCGAGGCCGTGTGGCTGCACGTGGACGCGGCCTTCGGCGGGTTCTGGCGGATCGTTCCCGAACTGGACGAGGTGCTGCCCGCGATCAACGGGGCCGACTCGGTCGTGGCGAACCCGCACAAGGTGCTGTACTGCCCCATGGAGGTCAGCGCGCTGTTCTCCAGGCACCCGCGCGGCCTGATGGACACCTTCTCCCTCGTACCGGAATACCTGCGCACCCCGACCGAGGACGACCGGCTCGACCACATGAACTACTCGTTGCAGCTCGGCAGGCAGTTCCGCGCGCTCAAGGTGTGGTGGGTGTTGCAGTCCTTCGGTCGCCGCGGGCTCCGGCAGCGGCTTGACCACACTGTGTCCCTTGCCGGGCAACTGGTCGCCAACATCGAGCGGAGCGAGCACTGGCGCCTGGCACACCGGTCACCGCTGCCGCTCGTGGTGATCACCTATCACGACCCGAGCCGCACCCCGGAGCAGTGCGACCGCATCGCCGAGGCCGTGCACCGGCACGTCAACGACACGGGGGCCTGCGCGATCTCGCACACCCGGTACCAGGGCCGCTACGCGCTGCGGATGTCGATCGGCAACATCCACACCGACAGCCGCCACATCGCCGCGCTGTGGGACGCCGTGGTGCGGGCCGAGGAACTCGTCGTCGAAGGAGTTGGTCATGGAGCCCGTGACACTGTCGCCCACAGTGGTTGACACCGGCGACTACCACCGCCGAGCCGCCGCGGCCGGGGTCGTCGGGCGGTGGTCGACCGCCAACGAGAACCTGCCGTGGAAACCGGAACCGCGGTCGGTCGCCCACCACTGGAGTTACGGCACACTGCGGCCGCTGGCCGTGGAGGCCACGCGCTTCGTGCGCGGTGAGAACGGTGCCCTGCGCGTGCTGACCCTGCTCAACCCCGGGCACCCCGACCACGAGGCCGCAGCGGGAAACCTGTACTCGGGCCTACAGGTCCTCGTGCCCGGTGAGGACATGCACAGCCACCGTCACTCGCCGACCGCCATCCGGTTCGTGCACGAGAGCGAGGGCGGGTGGACGGCCGTGGACGGTGAGAAGAACTACCTCGATGCCGGTGACGTCGTGCTCACCCCGGCGATGCTGTGGCACGAGCACGGCAACGACGGCACCGACGAGGTGGTGTGGCAGGACTGCACCGACGACCCGCTCGTCACCGTGCTCGCGGCCAACCACTTCGAGCTCTTTCCCACCAGGAGCCACCTGGCCGGGGCGCACGACACCGGTGCGGCAGGCGTGCTGCGACCCTCGCACGGCACCCACCCCGCGGGCGCGCTGCACTACCCGTGGGCGAAGACGCGAGCACAGCTCGCACGTGCCGACGTGGCCACACGCGGATGGGCCGAGTTGCGGCTGACCGACGTCACCGGCCGCCATGACGTCAGCCGCACCACCGCGGCTCGGTTCCTGGCCGTGGCGCCCCATGCCCGCACGCCCTCGCACCAGCACACCGGGGCGGTCGTGCTGATCGTCGCCAAGGGAAGCCCCACCGTGCACGTCGAGGACGTGGCACACGCGGCAGCGCAGGGTGACACCGTCGCCGTGCCCTCCTGGTCCCGCTGGCGGATCGACAACCCGGCCGAAGAGGACTGCGTGCTGTTCGCCTACGACGAGACCCCGCTGCTGCGCAACACAGGCCTGTACCGCAACGCCGCACAGGAAGAGGCATCCCCGTGACCACCATCGCGATCCTGCTCGCCTCCGCCGACTCGCTCACGCTCAACGATGGCGAGACCTACTCGTGCGGCTACTGGGCCGAGGAACTCGTCGGCCCGTGGCGCCTGTTCACCGAACAGGGCGCGACGGTCCTCGTCACCACACCCGAAGGCCGCAAGGCCACAGCAGAACCCGCCAGCCTCGTACCGGAAACCGCCTCGCTGAGCCAGCAGGACTGCGATGACATAAGGAGTTTCCTCGACGAGCACGCAACCGAGTTGGACGCTCCAGTTGCCGCGAGCCAGCTGGATCTCTCCGCTGTGGCTGGGATCTACGTTCCGGGCGGGTACGCGCCCTTGGCGCAGCTGCACGACCACCCCGAGGTCGGCACGCTCGTCACGGCGGCACGGGAACGGAGTGTGCCCATCGCCACCGTGTGCCACGGCGCCGCGGCCTTGTTGGCGTGCCGCACGGCTACGTCGCCGTGGCCCTACGCGGGGCAGACGATCACGAGCTTCTCCGACGCCGAGGAGAAGACCGCTGGGATGCTGGGCAAGCTGACGTGGACCCTCGAACAGGCCCTGCGCGAAGCGGGAGCACACCACCAGAGCGCGGAGCCGTGGAGCGAGAACCTCACTGAGGCCCCAGGGCTGATCACCGGGCAGAACCCGGCCTCCTGCATCGGGGTTGCCAAGGCGCTGCTGCGACAGGTCCGATAGCACCAGCTCGCTGCCCGACCGTCCTGGATCACCGGGGTCCATCGGGCCGATCACCGCGAGCGGCCTTCCGAGGTCCGCGCCGCACGAGGACAATTCTGGTCAGAACCAGGAGTCCGCCTGCCGCCAGAAGTGGATTCGCATCCCGTGCAACGAGGCGAGGAGGAGTAAGGACATGCGGATCAACCTCCGATCTGCCGGATCCCGGCTGGTAGCACTCGCGTGCTCGGCGCTGACCGCGTGCGTGGCGGTGGGGCTGGGCGCTGCTCCGGCACACGCCAGCTCGTGGGGCGCGCCGCAGGCCGTCACGGCCTGGAACGTGGTCAACGGCAGGTGGACGGCCAACAACGAACTGGAGACCTACACGCCGGACTGTGTCTGGTACGAGGGGTCCACGCTGATCATCAAGACCTACAACGCGGGCAACGGCAACTACTACTCCGGCCGGGTCGAATCCAGGGACCTGTACGGCTACGGCACCTACAGCTTCACCGCCTCCATGCCCAGCGGGCGCGGCCTGCTCTCGGCCGTGTGGGGCGCCTTCCTGAGCCCGTGGCTGCCGGAGATGGACGCGGCCGAGATCGTGGGCTCCGATCCCAACACCGTGTACCAGACCTTTCACGACTGGAACAACGCCCAGACCCAGTGGAACCGCACCAATCCGGGGGGCTGGGCCAACAACGTCCACAACTACTCGTTCACCTGGTGGCCCGACCACATCGACTTCTCCGTGGACGGGTCCTTCACCGGCACCAAGTGGTACACGATCGGCACCGGGGCGAAGTTCCACTTCATCGTGAACACCGCCGTGGGCGGCGACTGGCCGGGCAACCCCGACTCCTCGACCTGGGCCACCGCCGACGGGGCCAGGTACCTGAAGGTCTCCGCGATCACCTACACCCCGTACTACCCCTGACGGACGGTCCGCACTGAGCTGCCGGGCAGCGCCCCAGGCACTGCCCGGCAGCATCTTCAGAGCGGACCGGGCTTCGACCGGGGCCAGGGACGATTCTGGACGCCCGCGAGGTGCTGACCGCGCTTGCAGCGAGCATGGGATCGCGATCGGCACCGCCCGGCCCGATGGCACTGTCGCCGAGGGGACCGCACCTCGGGACACCGCACTAGCTCACGGTGATGGTCCTGGAATCGGTGACCGGGGGTTGCGGGGACACTCCGACCTGGGTGAGTGTCACGAACACGTCGGCGGTGTCGCCGCGGGCGAAGGAGCCCGTGATCGCGGGAACCCGCACGATGTCCTCGTGGGTGACGTCGTCACAGCGCACCTGCCTGTTCACGGTGCCGACGCCCAGACGCGTGCGGTCGATGACCGTGATGTTGAGGGTGCCCGTGTTGTCCGCGCTGCACGCCGTGACGACATACGCGGCTACCACCTCGGAGCTGATGAAGGTGAGTTGATTGAGGTGGGCGACGGGGGAACTGGCTTGGGCGGAGCTGGCGTGGGCGGAGCTGGCGTGGGCGAGTGGGACGGTCGGACCCAGGAGTCCGGCTGCGACGAGGGTCGGCGCGCCGAGGCAGACCGCGAGTCGGGTTCGTGTCGGCCGTGATCGGTTCATTAGGTGTACCTCTTGCTGACAGAAGTGGATCGACTGTCGAAACTTGTTCCGCTGGTTTTGGTGTCGAAATTCTCGGATGCGGCACAGGTTTGCCGCCAGGCTCGCCTCGGCAGGTCGAGTAGAGGCCACAATTTTTGCGCCAGCCGACACGAGTGGCAATAGTCCGTTTGGGTAACCGCGTTCAATGAGAAACAAGTCCGTGACAGATAAACGCACTGCTGTGTACTCAAAATCGTGGCAGGTACATGTCATTGACGGTTTCGTGCCGTGCGATTGAGTGGGGGCCGTCACCACCGCCGGTACCCGGGTGTGGGTCTGGCCATGTGCGCAACGGGGGCGGCGACCGGTGTGGTCGCCGCCCCCGTTGCGTGTGGGTTCAGCAGTACAGGTTGTTGCCGGGGGCCACGCCCAGCACCGAGGTGATCTGCTGGTAGGCGTTGACCCGGCTCTGCACCTGGCCGGGGTTGCCGCCGTTGCACTCCAGGCTGCCGTTGATGCTGCGGATCGTCTCACCGAAGCCCGCGCCGTTGACCATCGCGTTGTGCGGGGTCATCGTGCCGGGACCGTTCTGGGTGTTCCAGTACCAGAGGCCGGTCTTCCAGGCCACGGCCGCGTCGTTCTGCACCAGGTTCGGGTTGTTGAGCAGGTCGATGCCCAGTGCGTCGCCCGCGGCCTTGTAGTTGAAGTTCCAGCTCAGTTGGATCGGGCCGCGGCCGTAGTACGCGGCCTGTCCCGCCGGGCAGCCGTAGGGCTGGTTGTAGTCGCAGTAGTGCGGGTAGTTCGCGGTGTTCTGCTCCACGATGTAGACCAGGCCGCCGGTCTCGTGGCTGACGTTGGCCAGGAACGCCGCCGCCTCCTGCTTCTTGACCGTGTCGCTGCCGGTGTTGGCGAATCCCGGGTACGCGCTCAGCGCGGCGACCAGACCGCTGTAGGTGTAGAAGGAGTTGCGGCCGGGGAAGATCTGGTTGAACTGGGCCTCGCTGACCACGAACCCGCCCCCGCCAGGCGGGTTGGGGTTGCCGCCGTCGCAGGTGTAGGGCGACCAGTACCAGGTGCTGATCGTCGGGTCGTAGCCCGGGTTGTCGTGGGTGGCCTGGTAGTAGTTGCCGTTGGTGTAGCGCACGATCGCGCCGGTGCTGTAGTTCTGGCCCGCCACCCAGTCGGGGTAGTTGCAACCGCTGCCGGGCTGGGGCGGGGTCGAGCCGCCGCAGGCACCCTGGTCGGCCCAGACCTGGGCGCTGCCCGGTGCCTCGTTCTGGGTCCACCACTTCGCCGACCAGTTGTGCCCGGCGTAGGAGGCGGCGGTGCCGCCGACGTAGACCGCGCCCGAACTCCACGGCGCGGCGCAGGTGGCCGCGCTGGCCTGGGCGGACGGGATGATCACGGCGATGGTGCTCGCGGCGAGCAGGGTGAGCGCGCCGGCGAGGAGTCGTCGTAGGGACACGAGATCACTCCTTTTGTGCTACAGGGGTGCACAAGCCAGGGACGTCGCGGTACCCGGCGGGAGTGGCGGCTGCGCTGGGCCCATCCTCGTGGCTGGGGCCAGTCAACCCGATTGGTCTATACCAGTCAAGGGTGTGAACGGGGCTAGTTGCGCGCGCCCCGGGGGAGTTCCGGGTGGCCGAGGCGGCTGAGGAGCAGGTGCTCGATCTCCGCGCGGCACGCGTCGAGATCGATGTCCTCGTGGAGCATCGACTCGAGCGCGACCCCACGCAGCATGGCGACGATCACGGTCGCCAGGCCGTGCGCGTCGACGGAGGCCGGGAACTCCCCGGTGGCCACGCTGTGTTCGACGCCCTTCGCGACCTCGTCGCGGAACAGGCGGTCGGCGGACACCATGGCCGGGCGCACGTCAGGCGAGGCCGTGGCCACCGCGTCGGCCCACAGTACGAGGCGCGCCCGGTGCAGGGGCGGGAGCGCGGCGGCGATCGTGAAGTACGTGTGGACCAGTCCGCGCAGTTGGTCCATGGCCGATTCGGAGCGGGTCTGCGCCAGGACCGCCTCCCGGAACCGCTCGGTCACGGTGTCGACCAGCCGTTGCATCAGCGCGGCCTTGGAACCGAAGTGGTGGGTCGCCAAACCGCGGCTGTACCCCGCCCGTTCACCGATGTTCGCCAGCGTCACCCGGGACGGGCCGATCTCGCCGATCAGCTCGGCCGCCGCCTCCAGTAGGCGCCGCTCGGCATCGGTTCGCCGATCCTGCTGGGACCGGCGGGAGACGGCCTCGTCCCGGCTCATGAACGCTCCTCCACCGGTGGGTTGATCACTTGATCCCGAAGGCCTTGGCGAGCAGTTCCGCGTGCCCGGTCTGGTTCACCAGGCTGGCGGTGTCGAAGTAGATGCGCTCGTTGGTGATGCGGTCGCCTTCGAAGAAGAACACGGCGATGACCGGGACCCGGAACGCCCTGCCGGTCGGCGGCATGCCGTAGAGCTCGCCGAGGTTGGTGCCCAGCAGGTCGAACTCCGCGATGATCGTCTCGTCGGCGACGTGCAGCCGGACGTTGTCGTGGCGCTGGTCGGGGAACGCCCGCCGGGTGCTGGTGTAGTAGCCCATCACCTCCTCGTCCCCGTCGAAGACCTCGCCGGTGGGCATGATCTCGTAGCGGGGGTGCCCGTTGAACGTGGTCAGGGTGTCGTCGAACCGGTGGGCCACCTCCGTCTCGAAGTGCTCCTCGATGATCTTGAGGCGGCGTTGGCGCAGGTCCTCGTCAATCATGGCCGTCTCCTCCTGGGTACGCGCTCGTGCTCGGGGCGGGGAGTGGCGGCACCCGCTAACTTGCTAGTTGGCCAACAAGTTAGTTGGAGGGGCGGGTGCTGTCAAAGTGGCGGTCGCGTTGGTGTCAGGACGGAAGGTGGGCGAGCAGGCTGCGGCGTGCGGAGTCGACGTGTTCCTCGGCCCGCTGGGCGAGCACCTCGCGCGGGCCGGAGCGCAGGAGCGCCACCAGTTCGCGGTGTTCGTCGACCACCCGGGCGCTGTAGTGCTCGTACCCCAGGGCGACACGGCGGAGTTGGAACAGGTAGAGCTGCGACCGCACGGCGTGCCACGCGCTGGTCAGCCGACGGTTGCCCGCGATGTCGTAGATCTTGTCGTGGAAGGCGATGTCGAGGGCGAGCAGCTGTGGCCCCGAACTCTGCCCGGCGAGCTCCGAGGACATCGCGTCGACCAGCGCGTCGAGCTCACCGAGCTCGTGGGTGCTCGCGTTGGCCCGTGCGGTGGTGCTGGCCAGCCGGTCAAGGGCTGCGCGCAGGCCGTAGACCTCCTCGACGTCCTCCGCCGTGACCTCGATGACCGTGGTGCCGCGGTGCCACGCGCTGTGTATCAGGCCCTCGCGTTCCAGCAGGGCCAAGCCCTCGCGCACCGATCCCCGGCTGACGCCCAGCGAGGCCGCGAGGTCGACCTCGCGCAGCGCTGATCCGGGCGGGAAGTGCCCGGCGAAGATCGCCTCACGGACCAGGGTGGCGGCCTCGTGCGCGAGACCGCGCCGGGGCGCCTTGGGTAGCGGTGCACCAGTCATGTCCTAATGTTGACATTCGGACATGGCCTGCACAAGATGGCAGGACCCCACCCCGAAGGAGCCACCTGATGGCCGTCCGCCCTGCTGTCCACCTGGCCATTCCCGTCGACGACCTGTCCGCCGCCCGCCGCTTCTACGGCGGTGTCCTCGGCCTTGACGAGGGTCGCTCGACGGATCACTGGATCGACTGGAACCTGCACGGTCATCAACTGGTGACCCACCTGGCCGCCGATCGGGGCAGTCGGCAGCTCAGCGAGGTCGACGGGCACCCCGTGCCGATCCCGCACTTCGGGCTGCTGCTGCCGGTCGAGCAGTTCCACGCGCTCGCCGACCGGCTGCGCGCGGCGGGAACCGACTTCGTCCTGCCGCCCTACCGCCGCTACCCCGGCCAGCCAGCGGAGCAGTGGACGATGTTCTTCCACGACCCGGCCGGAAACGCGCTGGAGTTCAAGGCATTCCTGGACCAATCACAGGTGTTCGCGCGATGAGGCGGGTACTGGTCACCGGCGGTTCCCGCGGCATCGGCCGCGCGGTCGCGCTGGCGTTCGCCGAGCGTGGCGACCGCGTGGCAGTGCACTGTGCCACCAACCGCGTCGATGCGGAGAACACCGTGGATCAACTGCCCGGTGCCGGGCACACCGTGCTCGTGGGCGATCTCGGTGATCCCGAGGTTCCCCAGCGGATCGTCGAGGATGCCGTGACCGCGCTGGGCGGGGTCGACGTCTTGATCAACAATGCGGCCGTCGCGCCGACCCCCGACAACGAGCACCGGGTAGCCGTGGTCGACCAGCCCGAGTGGCAGCGGGTCTGGCGCCGCATGGTCGAGGTGAACCTGCTCGGCGCGGTGAACCTCACCTACGGCGTCGCGCGTCACCTGATCGGCCGCGGCGCAGGGGGCAGCATCATCAACATCGGCTCTCGCGGTGCGTTCCGCGGCGAGCCCGAGTTCCCCGCCTACGGGGCCAGCAAAGCCGCTCTGCACGCCTTCGGGCAGTCGATGGCGCTCGCGCTCGCCCCGCACGGGATCTCAGTGGCTTCGGTGGCGCCGGGCTTCATCGGCACCGAGCGCCAGGCCGCCAAACTCGCCGGGCCCAGCGGTGCGGCCCTGCGCGGCCAGAGCCCCTTCGGTCGTGTCGGCACCGCGGAGGAGGTGGCCTCCGCCGTGCTCTACCTGGCCTCACCCGAGGCCCAGTGGGCATCCGGCGCCGTGCTCGACCTCAACGGCGCCTCCCATCTCCGGACCTGAGGCCGAGGTTCCCGCCGCACCTCGAAACGTAATTGACGACAATCGTGAACTGGCCCAAGCTCGAACGGAATCGTGGACTCGGCACGTCGATGCGATTTCATCCGGATTTCATCGGCCCCTGCCAGGCTCTGAACCGTGGCACGACGACCACTGGGGGCTGGGCGCTTCGTCATCAGGAGCTGAGGGGTTCGACGCTGAACGGAGTCGCCGACTGGGGCCAACTGCCGTCCGGTCGTCGGTCGCGCACACGTGACCTATTCACACGATGCGAGAGGATCGCACCTGTGGCAACCACACCAGCGAGACACCCTGTGTCCTCGCGGAGAATGCTCGCCACCGCACTCGCGGTGTTCGGCATGGTCTTCGGAGTCATGGCGTCGCCCGCAAGTGCCGCACCCGCGCCGAACACCGCGGCCGGCGTGCTGGACCAGGTCACGTTGACCTCGGTCAGCAACGGCCGCGGCCTGGACGTGCAGAACGGCAACCCCGGTGACGGCTCGATCATCGTCACCAACTCGGCGCCCGGCCACGACCAGTCCTGGCGGATCAACTCCGGGGCGTCCAACTCCTCGTTCACCATCGTCAACAACACCACCAACAAGTGCATCACGGCGGGCCTTCCACTGCGGCAGCAGCCCTGTGACGGCCGCGCCGGCGAGAAGTGGTACTTCCAGCCGGTCGCCGGCTCCGCGCAGAAGGCGTTCATGATCCGGCAGGAGAGCGGTGACGCCTGCCTGGACGTGGTGCTCAACGCCCAGTACGACGACGCGTGGACCCAGACCTACAGCTGCAACGGCTCGGCGGCCCAGCAGTGGACCCTCCCGTCCGGCGCCTACACGGCGGCGTGGAACATGGCCGTGGACCACGCGGCGGCCCGGTGCGCGAAGGACACCTCGACCTGCTCGTGGAGCAAGGCGGTGCAGGCTCCGGCGGCGCCGCTGCCGAAGGTGTGCGTCTCGCCGGTCTGGTACAACGGCACTTCCGCGCCGGTGCCGTGGACGTTCACCCTGAACACGCACACCGGTTGGTCGAGCACGATCGGTTTCACCCTCTCATCCACGCTCAGCGGCGGTGCCGAACCGGCACTGCAGGCCACGGTCGCCACCACGATCACCGGCTCGGTCACCATGGACATCAGCAAGGACCTGGGCAACAGCCTGACCGTGACGGTGCCGACCAAGGAGTACGGCTGGGTGGCGTTGGCAGAGCTGGCGACCAAGGTCACCGGTAACTGGACGTTCGACGCACAGGGCTTCGCGTGGACCGCCGACGACACGATCACCGTGCCGCTGCGCAACGACGCCAGCGGCGGCGCCAGCATCTACGTCGCGCAGACCAGCCCGAAGTTCACCTCCTGCGACTCCTAGCCGAGTTCCTGATCGTGGTGAGGCATGGCCCCTGGTCGGGATTTTCCGATCAGGGGCACCGCCACGTTGTCCGGGGCCGTTCGTGCCCCGGTCCTCCGCAGCAGGAGAAGCGCCACTCCTGTCAGGACGATCCCGACCGCGTAAGCGGTGACGAGCTGACCAATCCGGTTGGCGAAGTTGCCCGCCGATGGCGGTACGAGGACGGCGAAGATCGTGACGAGCGCGGCGAGCCCGCTCAGCGCACGTCCCGGCGGCAGGCTCGCGGCCAGGGGAATCACCGCCCACAGCAGGTACCACGGCTGCACGACCGGACCGAGCAGGACGACCAGGCCCAGCATCATGCCCAGGGACGCGACCTGGTCGATTCGTCCGCGCAACTGCCTGTGCAGCACGAACGCGATCCCGCACACCATCAGGACGTAGCCGACGAACCTGCCAACACCGATCGCGGTCTGGGTGATCTGCGCACCGAAGACCGCGCCGACCCCACCGGCCAGGAACCCGACCCAGTTCGTGGGGGCCATCCAGCTGTTGACCTGTCCCGGTGTGCCCAGTGCCTGCGACCAGCCGAACCCGAGGCCGGTGAGCAGTGAGATCAGGGTGGACACTCCAGCGAAGACGAGAACCATGCTCGCAGCAGCGAGAAGGAGGTCACTGACCCTGCCGCCACGACGGCGCGCGAGTGCGGTCCCCACCGCGGCCAGTGCGACCAGTGCGGGCAGTTTCACCTGTGTCCCCAAGGCGATGAGCACGACACCGAGTAGGAGGGGCCGCCACTTGATCTGTTGCTCGATCGCCTCGACGGTGATGGCGGTACCGGCAAGCAGGAGGCCCATCATCAGGGAATCGTTGTGGACACCGGCCACGAAGTGACCAAGCACCAGCGGATTGAGCACGCCGAGCCAGAGCGCGGTGCGCCGCGGAACCCCGGCGGCGGTGGCGAGCCTGGGAGTTGCCCACAGCACAAGGAGTAGCCCCAGGACCTCCACGAGGCGGTGCAGGATGATGCCCTGCACGATGTCGCCTGCCGATGCCTGGGCGATCAGCCGCTCGATCGCACCGAACAGTGGGCCGTAGGGCGACGGGGTGTCGCGCCAGTAGACCCCCACCCGTTCAACGATCTCAGAACTCGCACCGAGTCCACTTGCGGGACCGACCAGGTACGGGTCGAGGCCTCGTGCGGCGATCTCCCCCTGTGCCAGGTAACTGAACACGTCATTGCTGAACAGCGGCGGAGCGACCACCAGCGGGGTGCACCAGAGCAGCAGTGTCCACCGCAGCCAGCGACCGTTCGGCGGGGTCCGGCTCGTCAGGACGACGCGGCCGAGCAGTGCCCACGACAGCACCAGCAGTCCGGCCCCGGTGACTGAGGCGGCAAGTGGCAGTGTTGTCGCGTCGGGCATCGAGCGCGCCACGGCCAGACCGGCCCAGGAAGCTCCGGTGAGCAGGAGGGCAGCGCCGAATCCGCTCCAGCGAAGCAGATCGCCCGGCACAAGTGGTCCCGGCCTGCTTCCGTTGGCCTTTCCCGACACGGCGAGGGACGCGAGCGGATTTCGATCCCTCGCCGAAGGCGGCATCTGTTCTCCGACCGACGAAGTGGGCAGTCCAACTTGCGAGACGACGAGCCTATAGGGTCTGCTGGATGAGCGATCCCAAGCCCGTCGTGTGGCTGCTCACCGGGTTGCCTGGTTCGGGGAAGACCACCTTCGCGAAGGCGTTGGAGGCTGCTGGCGGCGTGGTCCGCTTGTCCGTGGACGAGGAGATGACGGCCCGGCACGGGCGGCTCGGCAAGGACCACGCCGAACATGAGCATCTCGCGCTCCAGGCACCAGTGATCCAGGAGGTTCGGCGTCGGCTCGTCGAGCTTGTGCGGGAAGGCCATTCAGTCGTGCTGGATCACGGGCTCGGCACTCGGGCGAGCAGGGATGACTACAAGCAGCTGGTCACTGAGCACGGCGCGGAGTGGCGGCTGGTCCATTTCCAGGTCGCGCACAGCGAGCTGCTGCGGCGCCTGGCGCAGCGCAACACCCAAGCTGAGTACGGGGTGATCTCGCCCGAGACGCTCGCCTGGATCGCCGAGAACTCCGAACCTCCCACAGGCGAGGGCGAGGAGCCACCGAGTGGTCGGCAGCCGCGGCGACGTCCTTGATCCCCGGCGCGCGGGACCCGGCCTCGCCCGCCGTTCTCGTGGTCATCGGGCCTCCTGGCTGAAACGTATCAAACTCAGTGGCCCCTGTCGTTGACTTTGCTTCCAGATGCGGGCTAGCGTCACGGCGCCAGGCTTGAAACCTTTCAATCCGGAGGTCGCGATGATGCGGCAGAACCCGGGTCCCGCGCCCCTGCTGGAGGTGCGGGACGTCTCGAAGTCCTTCGGTGCGGTCGCGGCGGTCGCCGGGGTGTCCTTCCCGCTGTACGCGGGAGAGGCCCACGCCTTGGTCGGCGAGAACGGCGCGGGCAAGTCGACCATCGTGAAGATGCTCGCCGGGGTGCACCGCCCGGACACCGGCACGCTCGTGCTGGACGGCGCGCCCGTGGACTTCGGCAGCCCGGCCGAAGCCAGGGCCGCGGGCATCGCGGTGATCTACCAGGAACCCACGCTCTTCCCGGACCTCTCGGTCGCGGAGAACATCGTGATGGGCCGCCACCCGAGGGGCAGGCTCGGCATGATCGACCGCGCGGCCGTCCGGGCCGAGGCCGAAGGGCTGTTCTCCCGGCTGGGCGTGCGGATCGACATCGAGCGGCCGGCGCGTGGGCTGTCCATCGCGGACCAGCAGATCGTGGAGATCGCCAAGGCCCTCGGCGCGGACGCCCGGCTGCTGATCATGGACGAGCCGACCGCGGCGCTGAGCCTGGTCGAGGTCGAGCGCCTGTTCACCGTGGCCGGGACGCTGCGTGAGGAGGGCGCGGCGATCATGTTCATCTCGCACCGCTTCGAGGAGATCACCGCGCTCTGCCAACGCGTGACGGTCATGCGCGACGGCAGGCACGTCTCCACGGACCCGATCGACGACCTGACGGTCGAGGAGATGGTCCGCCGAATGGTCGGCCGTGACCTGGACGCCCTGTTTCCCAAACAGGAGGTCGAGCCCGGTGCGGTCGTGCTCGAGGTCGAGGGCTTGGCCAGGCAGGGCGTGTTCCGGGACATCTCGTTCTCGGTCCGGGCGGGCGAGATCGTCGCCCTCGCCGGACTGGTCGGATCCGGGCGTTCCGAGGTGGTGCAAGCAGTGTTCGGAGTGGACGAACGAGACGCGGGATCCGTGCGCCTGAACGGGAAACGCCTGCGCGCCGGTTCGCCGAAAGCCGCGATGGCCGCCGGGATGGCGCTCGTGCCGGAAGACCGGCGCCAGCAGGGCCTGCTGATGGACCTGTCGATCGAGCGGAACGTGAACCTGCCCCGCTCCGGCGCGTTGGCCAGGCTCGGATTCCTGTTCGGCGGGGGAGAACGGCGTGAGGCCCGGCGCTGGACCGAGCGGCTGCGCACCAGGTACGGCCGCCTGACCGACGCGGTCGGCACGCTCTCCGGCGGCAACCAGCAGAAGGTCGTGCTGGCCAAGTGGCTGGCCACCGACCCGCGGGTGTTGATCGTGGACGAGCCGACCCGGGGTATCGACGTGGGCACGAAGGCGGAGGTGCACCGGCTGATGTCGGCACTGGCCGCCGAAGGGGTCGCGGTGCTGATGGTCTCCTCGGAGCTGCCCGAGGTGCTGGGCATGGCCGACCGGGTCCTGGTCGTGCGGGAAGGCCGGATCGTCGCGGAGATCCCACGCGCCGAGGCCACCGAGGACTCGGTCATGTTCGCCGCCATGGGGCAGGAGGCCGCCGCGTGAACGCGACCAAAGCGGCCACACCGCGTCGGCGGATGGCCGCGCCCCAGGCCATCTTCAGCACGGTGTTCAAGGCCCGCGAGTCGGGCATCGTGCTCGCGCTCATCCTGTTGATCGCGTTCACCGCGACCCGGAACTCACGATTCCTGTCGGCGCAGAGCATCCGGGACATCCTGCTGGGCACCGCGATCCTGGCCGTGCTCGCGGTCGGGCAGGCGATCGTGATGATCACCCGCAACATCGACCTGTCCGTCGGCTCGGTGCTCGGGCTCTCGGCGTTCGCGGTCGGTTCGCTGCTGCGGGACAACCAGGGCGTGCCGGTGATCGTGGCCCTGCTGGCGGGCCTGGTCCTCGGCGGTGCCTGCGGTGTCCTCAACGGGGTCCTGGTCCGCTTCGGCCAGGTGCCCGCGCTCGTGGTCACGCTCGGCACGCTGTACGCGTTGCGTGGCGTGAACTACCTGTGGGCCGGTGGTCAGCAGATCAACGCGGACAGGCTGCCCGGGTCCTTCCTGGACTTCGGCAACCAGGCGATCCTGGGCGTGCCGTGGCTGGTGCTGATCGGACTGGTCGTGCTGGTCGTGGCCACCATCGTGCTGCGCGGTTACCGGGCGGGCCGGGAGCTGTACGCGATGGGCTCCAGCCCGCAGGCGGCGGAACTGGCCGGCATCAAGGTCAGCCGCAACACCATCGCCGCGTTCCTGGTCAGCGGCGCGCTCGCGGGGCTGGCCGGAGTGTTGTTCGCCGCCAGGTTCGGCACGATCGACGCGGCCGCGGGAACCGGGTACGAACTCAACGTCGTCGCCGCGGCCGTGGTCGGGGGAGTCGCGGTGTTCGGCGGCAGCGGAACGGTGTGGGGAGCGGGCCTGGGGGCCCTGCTGCTGACCGTCATCGGCAGCTGCCTTGCGGTGCTCGACATCAACCAGTTCTGGCAACAGGCCATTGTCGGCGCACTGATCCTGCTGGCCATCGGCGCCGACCGGCTGGTCGCCTCCCGGGTCGCCAGGGCACTGCGGAAGAGGGATTCCCATGTCTGAGGCCGCACTGTCCGAACCGGCACTGACGCGCGGCCGGGCGTCCTGGGCGCAACGCCTGGCGAGTTGGGACACCGCGGTCATCGTGCTGGCCGTCCTGGCCCTGCTGATCGCCTCCGGCGCCGTGCACAACTTCGGCACCAGCCGCAACTTCACGTTCCTGCTGCTGGACCTGCTGCCGGTGGCGCTGGTCGCGCTGCCGATGACCTTCGTCATCGTGACCGGCGAGATCGATCTGTCGGTGGCCAGCACGCTCGGCCTGACCTCGGCGGTGATGGGTCTGCTCTGGGACAGCGGCCTGAGCATTGAGACGATCATGCCGCTGTGTGTCGTGCTCGGCGCGGTTCTCGGTGCTCTCAACGGATTCTTCGTCACCGTGCTGAGACTGCCCTCGCTGGCGGTCACGATCGGCACGATGGCGCTCTACCGCGGCCTGGCGCTCGTCGTGCTCGGCGACCAGGCCGTCGCGGGCTTCCCGCGGTCCTACACCTCCTGGGTCACCGGCACCGTCGGTGGCGGGGTCGTCCCCAACCTGCTGATCCCGCTTGTGGTGCTGGCATTGGCTTTTGGCCTCGTCCTGCACGCGACACCGGTGGGCCGCAAGGTGTACGCGGTAGGGGCGAGCGAACAGGCGGCGCGGTTCGCGGGCATCCGGGTGCGGCAGCTGAAGTTCTGGCTGTACGTGGTCAGCGGCGCGGTCGCCGGCCTGGCTGGCGTGCTGTGGACGCTGCGCTACTCCAGTGCCCGCGCCGACAACGGCTTCGGGATCGAGCTCGCGGTCGTCGCCGCGGTGCTGCTCGGGGGTGTGTCCATCTTCGGTGGCAAGGGGACCCTGCCCGGCGTGCTCGCCGGTGCGGTCCTGCTGGCCACGGTGCAGAACGCACTGCGCCTGCAGGACGTGTCGAGCGAGGCGCTCAACATCGTCACCGGCGCGCTGCTGATCATCTCGGTTCTCCTGCCCAACCTCGTGACCTCGGCCAGGGCCGCCGTGCGCCGACGGCGGGCAATGATCCAGGAGGGTAAAGGGTGACGACAATGACCAGTCGACTCCTCGCCGGTGTTCTCGTGGCCGGGCTGGTGGGCAGCCTCGCGGCATGTGGTGGCACCACCAAGGACTCCGCGGGCGCGAACTCCGGCGGCACGCAGTCCACGGCCACCGCCGACCCGAACGCGGCCGCCAAGCAGGGCGTGAAGATGGCGTTCCTGCCCAAGCAGCTCAACAACCCCTACAGCGACATCGAGGTCAGCGGCGGCAAGACCGCGCTGGCGGAGCTGAAGGGCGAGTACAAGCTGGTCGGCCCGAACGACGCCAGCGCGTCCTCGCAGGTCAGCTACATCAACACGCTGATCCAGCAGCAACAGGACGTGATCGGCATCGCGGCCAACGACTCGAACGCGGTGTGCCCCTCGCTCAACCAGGCCCGCGGCGCCGGGGTCAAGGTCGTCGCGTTCGACTCCGACGCGGCCAAGGACTGCCGGGACGTGTTCGTCAACCAGGCCAGCACGCAGGGCATCGGCGACAAGCTGGTGGAGCTGGCCTCGAAGCTGGCCGGTGGCTCCGGTGAGGTCGCGATCCTGTCCGCGACGCCGAACGCCACCAACCAGAACGCCTGGATCGAGGTGGTCAGGGCCGACCTGGCCAAGCCGGAGCACGCGGGCCTCAAGCTGGTCAAGATCGCGTACGGCAACGACGAGGACCAGAAGTCCTTCCAGGAGGCCCAGGGGCTGTTGCAGTCGTACCCGAACCTGAAGGTGATCATCTCTCCGACCACCGTGGGCATCGCTGCGGCCGCGCGCTACCTCTCCTCCTCCAGCTACAAGGGCAAGGTCGCGCTGACCGGCCTGGGCACGCCGAACCAGCTGCGGGAGTACGTCAAGAACGGCACCGTGACCGAGTTCGCGCTGTGGAAACCGGCCGACGTCGGCTACCTGGCCGCCTACGCGGGGGTCGCGCTGGCCTCCGGCCAGATCACTGGCGCCCAGGGCCAGAAGTTCAAGGCCGGCAGGCTCGGCGAGTACACCATCGGCGCGAACGGTGAGATCGTGCTCGGCCCGCCGACCGTGTTCGACTCCGCGAACATCGACAACTTCACGTTCTAGTGAGCAGGTACTGCTTGTGTCGCCAGGTCAAGCCGGGGCGGATGGCCGGGCCCTCCGCGGAAGGATGTGATCGACTTGCCTGACCTCGCCCAGGTGAAGGCAGCACTGCGGGCGCAGCGGATCGAGACTCCCTCGTGGGGCTACGCCAACTCCGGTACCCGGTTCAAGGTGTTCCCCCAGGCCGGGGTGCCGCGCAGCCCGGAGGAGAAGATCGCGGACGCCGCGACCGTGCACCGGTTCACCGGCGCCGCCCCGAGCGTCGCGTTGCACATCCCTTGGGACAAGGTCGAGGACTACGGCGCGCTCGCTCGGTACGCTCGCGGCCTCGGGGTGGCGATCGGTGCGATCAACACCAACGTGTTCCAGGACAACGACTACAGGCTCGGGTCGGTCACCAACCCGGATCCGGTGATCCGCCGCAAGGCCACCGACCACCTCCTCGAAGCGATCTCGATCATGGACCTGACCGGGTCGCGGGACCTGAAGCTGTGGTTCTCCGACGGGATCAACTACCCCGGCCAGGACGACATCCGCGACCGGCAGGACCGGCTGGCGGCCGCGCTGCGGCAGACCTACGACCGACTCGGCGAGGACCAGCGGATCCTGTTGGAGTACAAGCTGTTCGAGCCCGCGTTCTACGTCACCGACCTGCCCGACTGGGGCACGTCCTACGCGCACTGCGTGGAACTGGGTGAGAGGGCGACGGTGTGCATCGACACCGGGCACCACGCCCAGGGCACCAACATCGAGTTCATCGTGGCGTTCCTGTTGCGGCAGAACAAACTGGGCGCGTTCGACTTCAACTCCCGGTTCTACGCCGACGACGACCTCATGGTGGGCGCGGCCGACCCGTTCCAGCTGTTCCGGATCATGAACGAGATCGTCCGGGCGGACGCGCTGGACCCGGCGTACGGCATCAACTTCATGCTCGACCAGTGCCACAACATCGAGGCCAAGATCCCGGCGATCATTCGGTCGGTGATGAACGTGCAGGAGGCCACGGCCAAGGCCCTGCTGGTCGACCGGGACGCACTGCGCGAGGCCCAGCAGGAGGGCAAGGTCCTGGAGGCCAACGCGGTGCTGATGGACGCCTACAACACCGATGTGCGGCCGTTGCTGGCCGAACTGCGTGCGGAGGACGGCCTCGACCCGGACCCGATCGCGGCCTACCACCGCAGCGGATACCAGCAGCAGATCGAAGCCGAGCGGGCCGAGGGCCGGCAGGCGGGGTGGGGAGCATGAGCATTCCGGCTGAACTCGTCGCACGGAGCAACGCGCTGGGCGCTGATCCGCGCAACACCAACTACGCCGGCGGCAACACCTCGGCCAAGGGGACCGCGGTGGACCCCGTGACCGCGGAGCCGACGGAACTGTTGTGGGTGAAGGGGTCTGGCGGGGACCTGGGCACGCTGACCGAGTCCGGCCTGGCGGTGCTGCGGCTGGACCGGCTGCGTGCCCTCGTCGAGGTCTACCCGGGCGTGGACCGCGAGGACGAGATGGTCGCGGCGTTCGACTACTGCCTGCACGGCCGGGGCGGAGCGGCGCCGTCGATCGACACCGCGATGCACGGCCTGGTCGACGCAGCGCACGTCGACCACCTGCACCCGGACTCGGGGATCGCGTTGGCCACGGCTGCCGACGGCCGGAGGCTGACTGAGCAGTGCTTCGGCGACAGGGTCGCGTGGGTCGACTGGCGGCGGCCAGGTTTCCAGCTGGGCCTGGACATCGCGGCGGTCAGGAGGGCCAACCCGCGGGCGATCGGCGTGATCCTGGGTGGGCACGGGATCACCGCTTGGGGTGACACGTCCGAGGAATGTCGGCGCAACTCCCTGGAGATCATCCGCAGTGCGGAGGAGTTCCTGGCGCAAAGAGGTTCCGCTGAGCCGTTCGGCGCGGTCGTTCCCGGGTTCCAGGCGTTGCCCGAGGTGGAGCGGCACGCGCGCGCTGCCGTGCTGGCGCCGGTCATCCGTGGTCTGGCATCGACGGATCAGCGACAGGTTGGGCACTACGACGACTCCGGTGTCGTGCTGGAGTTCCTGTCCCGCGAGAAGCTGAAGCTCCTGGCCGCGCTGGGTACGTCCTGCCCGGACCACTTCCTGCGCACCAAGGTCCGGCCGCTCGTGGTCGACCTGCCCGCGTCCGCGCCCATCGAAGAGGTCGTCGCCCGGCTGAAGGAGCTGCACTCGGCCTACCGCACGGACTACGCGGCCTACTACCAGCGGCACGCCACGCCCGACAGCCCGGCCATGCGCGGCGCGGACCCGGCCATCGTACTCGTGCCGGGCGTGGGCATGTTCTCGTTCGGCAAGGACAAGCAGACTGCTCGGGTCGCGGGCGAGTTCTACGTCAACGCCATCAACGTCATGCGCGGCGCCGAAGCGGTGTCGACCTACGCTCCGATCCCGGAAAGCGAGAAGTTCCGGATCGAGTACTGGTCCCTGGAAGAGGCCAAACTCCAGCGGATGCCCAAGGCCAAGCCGCTGGCGGGCCGGATCGCGCTGGTGACTGGCGCCGGTTCGGGCATCGGCAGGGCCATCGCCGAACGCCTCGCGGCCGAAGGCGCCTGCGTGGCCGTCGCCGACCTCAACGCCGACACCGCGGCCGAGGTCGCCAAGGGCATCGGCACGACGGACAAGGCCATCTCGGTGATCGCCGACGTCACCGATGCCGCCGCCGTCCAGGCCGCTGTGGACGCGACCGTACTGGCGTTCGGCGGTATCGACCTGGTGGTGAACAACGCCGGGTTGTCGATCTCCAAGCCGCTGCTGGAGACCAGTGAGGAGGACTGGGACGTGCAGCACAACGTCATGGCCAAGGGCTCCTTCCTGGTGTCCCAGGCGGCGGCCAGGGCCATGGTGGCGCAAGGGATCGGCGGCGACATCGTCTACGTTTCGTCGAAGAACTCGGTGTTCGCCGGGCCCAACAACCTCGCCTACGGCGCCGCCAAGGCCGACCAGGCCCACCAGGTCCGGCTGCTGGCCGCCGAACTCGGCGCGCACGGTATCCGCGTCAACGGGGTCAACCCGGACGGCGTCGTGCGCGGCTCGGGGATCTTCGCGGGTGGCTGGGGCGCGCAGCGCGCTGCCGTGTACGGCGTGCCCGAGGAGAAGCTGGGCGAGTTCTACGCCCAGCGCACGATCCTCAAGCGTGAGGTGCTGCCCGAGCACGTCGCCGCGGCGGTGTTCGCACTGACCGGCGGCGATCTGACCCACACGACCGGTCTGCACGTGCCCGTGGACGCGGGTGTCGCAGCCGCTTTCCTTCGCTGACGCAGGAGAGAGAGCATGATCGACACCCCGGAGCCTGGTCTGGAGGGGATCACCCCGCGCAGGGCCCGCATCGGCCTGGTCGCCGACCTGCTCGGGCTGGAGCTAGAGGTGGTGCGGCTCTGATGCGGCTGGCAGCGGTCGATCTTGGTGCTTCCAGCGGGCGCGTCATCGTCGGGTCCGTGGGCCCCGGGCAGTTGGAGATCGAGGAGGTGCGGCGGTTCGCCAACGGTGCCGTCCGGATCGGGCACCGCAACGGTTCCACCCTGCACTGGGACGTCCTGGGGATCTACCGGGAGACCTTGACGGGCTTGCGGGCCGTGGGGGACCTGGACGGGATCGGGATCGACTCGTGGGCGGTGGACTACGGGCTGCTCGACGCCCACGGCGCGCTGCTGGGCAATCCGGTGCACTACCGGGACTCCCGCACGGACGGCGTGCTGGAGAGCCTGATCCGGAGGGTGCCAGCGCGGAAGCTGTTCGACATCACCGGGTTGCAGCAACTCCCGTTCAACACCCTGTACCAGCTGATCTCCGACCGGGAGCGGCTGGACTCGGCCGAGACCATGCTGATGATCCCGGACCTGCTGGCGTACTGGCTGACCGGTCGGATCGGCGCCGAACGCACCAACGCCTCCACGACCCAGCTCTACGACGTGCGCGCTCAGGCCTGGGCGATCGGGCTGGCCGAACAGGTCGGCATCCCGGTCCGGTTGTTGCCACCGCTGCGGGATCCAGGGGAGCGCATCGGCACGCTGCTCCCCGACCTCGCCGCTGAGCTGGGCATGCCGGAGGTTCCTGTGGTGGCCGTGGGTTCGCACGACACCGCATCCGCCGTCGTTGCCGTGCCTGCCGAGTCGGGTGCGAACTTCGCGTACATCTCCTCGGGCACGTGGTCGCTCGTCGGGCTCGAGCTGGACGCGCCCGAGCTCAGTGATGCCGCGATGGCTGCCAACTTCACCAACGAGACCGGGGTCGACGGCACGATCCGCTTCCTGCGCAACGTGATGGGTCTGTGGGTGCTGACCGAGACCCTCCGGACCTGGGATGCGCGAGGCCACCACGTCGACCTGGCCGAGGTTCTCACGGCTGCCGCCGAGGTTCAGCCCTTGCGCGCGGTCGTGGACATCGATGCGCCCGCTTTCCTACCGCCCGGGGACATGCCCGCGCGCATCAGGGCCGCGTGCGAGCAGACAGGACAGCGCCCACCGGAAAGCGCCGCCGAGACGGTTCGATGCGTTGTGGACAGCCTGGCGTTGGCCTACCGGCGGACTGTTCGGCAGGCTGCTGAACTGGCGGGCAAGACCGTGGACTTCGTCCACCTCGTCGGAGGCGGCACACGCAACCAGCTGCTGTGCCAGTTGACCGCCGACGCTTGTGGCGTGCCGGTGCTGGCGGGGCCTGTCGAGGCGGCTGCCCTGGGGAACGTGCTGGTCCAGGCACGGACACTGGGCGCGGATCTGCCCGACCTCGCCGCGATGCGAGCGTTGGTTCGGCAGACCCAGCCGTTGCGGACCTACCAGCCGTCGGGCACGGACGACTGGGCCGCTGCGGAAGCACGGCTGGCACCGGGACGTGTCGGATGAGGGCGCGGTACCGCATAGCCCAGCGAGGACGTGTGCACTGCGTCCGCTGGGCCGTCAAGTAAGCGACGGCCCAGCGGCGCAATTTGGGCGGTGGCCACGGCCTCAGGGCGAGAGGAACCTGGCGAGGTAGGTGCGGAGGGCCTCGACGCGGTCGATCGGGGCGGACAGCCCGACATACCCGTCCGGCCGAATCAGCTTGAGATCGTGCACGCGACCCAGGTGCCGGGTGGGATCCCGATCTGCCGCGAGGACGGGCAGGACGTCGATGGGAGCCGGGGAGTGCGCGCAGTCCTGCCGAAGCCGGTGCAGGGTGCCGGCGTCGGCTCGGGCAGCGGCCACCAGCAGCGTCCAGCGGTCGTACCCGAGGAGCTGGTGCAGGCGAACAGGTGGCCCACCGGCAGCGGGGATGACGAGGACGTCCGGCATCCGATCGCCGGCCTGCGGCCCGCGACCGGGCAGGAGCGGCAGTTGCCACGACAGCGGGCTCCCACGGTGGTTCCTGCCGAAGTCGCTCATCAGCCACTCCACCCGCCGCTGGCAGCCCGGCCACGGCAGCGCGGCCTTCAGCAGGGCGGTTCGCACCCGGTGTAGCGGCTCCGGCAGGAGCGTCTCCATGATGTTGAGCCTCATGTCGCGGATCACCCCCTGAGCGAGTGCTCGCTGCTCGGTGTCGTAGGAGTCCAGCAGGATCTCGGCCGCCTGACCGCAGTGCACCGCGGCGAGTTTCCAGGCGAGGTTGTGGGCGCCGAGCATGCCCACGTTCATCCCGTGCCCGCCGATGGGCGCCCAGGCGTGCGCGGCGTCGCCAGCCAGCAGCACCCGGCCGTGCCGGAACGCGGCGGCGAGGCGGTCGGAGAAGCGCCCTCTGCTCAGCCAGACCGGTTCCACCACGGTGAGCCGCAGCTCCGGGATGTCCGCGGTGGCCGCCACCAGGTCACGCAACTCCGTCAGCGTGGGCGGTTCCGTGTGCGCTGGTTCCGGGTCGTCGCGGACGCAGAAGATGCGGTACCCGGGACCCGGCGTGGGGAAGGCGATCACCGTGCACCGCCCGGCGAGGAAGATGTAGCCGTGGCCCGGCCGGTCGGACAGGGGCCAGGACGGCACGACATTGCCCTGGATCACCTGAAGGTTGGCGCGACGCTTGCCCTCGAAGGGGATGCCGAGCCACTCGCGGACCGCACTGCGGTTGCCGTCGCAGGCGACCACCCACGGCGCGGTGGCCACCTGGCTGCTGCCATCGGGCAGCCGCAACGTCACCTCGACGTGGTCCGCGTCCTGGCGCATCCCCGTCGCCTCGGTCCGCCACTCGACGTTCACCTCGCGCTCTGCCAGCTCCTCGGCGAGCAACCGCTCGATGTCGTTCTGCTCGATGGTCATCGCGCACGGGTAGTCCGAGTCGAACCGCCCGGTCACGAAGGAACCCAGGTGACGCCCGTCGCCGTAGAACTCCGCGCCGCGCATCTGGTAGGAATGCCGCCGGATCGTCTCGCCGACGCCCAGCGCGCCGAGCGCCTCGCCAGCCCGGGGAAAGATCACATCGGCCCGAGGTTCCCGGTTGGTGCCCGGCGCCCTGTCCACGATCCGCACCCGCACGGACAGGCGCCGCAGGGCGTTCGCGAGAGTCAGGCCCACCGGCCCCGCACCGATCACGAGCACGTCAGCGGCGTGTTCCATGTTCGACCTCCCTGCTCAGACGGGAACGACCTCGAGCACGTTCAGCGCTGACTCGGTATCGAGGACACGGGTCAACCGCAGTCCAGCCTCGGCGAGGAGAGTGACGTACTCGTCCTTTGTGCGTTCGCGTCCCCCGTAGACGAAAAGCACGGCGAGATCGACGAACTTGCTCGGGTGGGGCGTGTCCCCGCTGGGCACCACCCAGTCGACGAGCAGGAGCCGACTCCGCGTGTCCAGTGCCCGGCGGCAGTTGCGCAGGATGGTCAGGACCTGCTCGTCGGGCCAGTTGTGCAGGATCCCCTTCAGCAGGTAGACGTCACCGCCTGCGGGGACCGACCAGAGGAAGTCGCCGCCGAGGAAGGTGCAGCGCTCGGCCAGTCCGTTGGCGGCCAGCAGTTCGTTGGCCGCGTCGGCGAGATGCGGCTGGTCGTAGACCACGCCGGTGGTTGCGGGGTTGGCGTGCAGGATCGCGCTGAGGAAGGCACCGTTTCCGCCACCGACATCGACGATCTGGCGCGCTGCGGAGAGGTCGCAGGAACCGGCCAGTGCCTGGCCCATCACACGGCTGTGCTCGCCCATCGCGGCGTTGAAGATCGCACCGTGCTCGGGATGGGTCCGCAGGTGGTCGAACAGCGACTCGCCGAAGACCTGTGGAACGGTCGCGCTGCCCGTTCGCAGGCTGTACCCGGCCTCGGCGTAGACCCCGTTGAACAGCGCCTGGAAGAGCACCCATGACCGCAACGACTGCGAGTGGTCCGCCCGCAGTCGGTCGCCGACCGGTGTCAGTGCGAACCGGGCCGGTTCGACCTCGGTGAACACGCCGACACCGGCGAGCGCCCGCAGCAGCCGGTACAGGGCGTCAGGGTGAGTCGAGGTCGCGCCCGCGAGATCCTTGGTGTCGCGTGGCCCGTCACCGAGCAGGTCCGCGACCCCGATCTCGGCGGCGAGCTGGAGGGCTCGGGCCGGGCCGAACCCCTCGGACAGCCGCAGGAGCTGGAAGGCGTGGTCGGTGCGCTGCTGCTGGTCGATGTCATGCATCAGATCCCCCTGCACAGGTGGTGAGCGTGAGTCGTTCCGGGCCGTGGAAGACCACGTCCGGGGCGAACTGGACCGGTTCGTCGGTCAGGTGGAGCCCGGGAAGCTGCCGGAACAGCTCGTTGAGTCCGATCTCGGTCTCCGCCCGTGCCAGCGCGGAGCCCAGACAGTGGTGGATGCCGATGCCGAAGCCGCAGTGCCGGTTCGGCCGCCGGTCCAGCCGCACGACATCGGGATCGGGACAGAGCAGCGGATCGCGGTTCGCCGAGCCGAGTACGAGCACCAGCTTCTCGCCCCGGTGGATGGACCGTCCACGCAGCACCTGGTCGCGCTGGGCCCAGCGGGTCACCATCTGTACCGGGGGGTCGTAGCGGATGAGTTCGTCCACCGCGACAGGCATGAGTTCGGGGTTGGCGCGCAGCTCCCCGAGTACCTCCGGCGTCCTCAGCAGCGCGAGCACCGACTTGCTGATGAGGTTCGTTGTCGTCTCGTGGCCGGCGGTGAGCAGGTGTACGCAGGTGGCGATGAGTTCGTCATCGGTCAGTGACCCGCCCCGATCCTTGGCCCGCACCAACAAGGCGATCAGATCCTCGCGAGGTTCGCGCCGGCGCCGCTGTACTTCCCGCCGGAAGTAGTCGGAGAGTTCGCAGGCTGCCGTCTCCGCCTCGGCGTAGTTACCGGACCGCCCCGAACTGGCCTGCTGGAGCGACATGGCCTGCTTCCGGAGCCAGATGCGATCCTGCCGGGGCACCCCCAGCAGTTCGCAGATGACGAGGATCGGCAGGGGAGCCGCGAAGTCCGCGACCAGGTCGACCGTCGGGCTGCTCGCCATGGCGGTGACGAGTTCTCGTGCGATCGCCGCCACGCGTGGTCGCAGTGTGGTCACGACCTGGGGCGAGAACTCTCTGGTGAGCAGGGAACGCAGGCGGGTGTGGCGTGGTGGATCCAGGAAGACCAGCCAGTTCGAGACGATCCTGCGCAGGGCGGCGCATTCCGTTGGCACGACCGAGGAGAACTGGGTGTCGCCGCGCCCGAAGCACCGGTTGGACAGCACGCTCGTGACGTCGTCGTAGCGGAAGGCGAACCAGGTGTTGGTTCCGCTGGCGTTCGCCGGACCGAGGTGGACCGGATCGGTTTCGCGATAGTGACGGTAAATCGGGTAGGGGTTGGCGAGGTCCTCGGCCGACCAGCCTCTCAGGTCGAACCGTCGCGGAGCCTGTCTGGTCATGGCGCTCATGTGCCGCTCGTTTCGGAGGTGTGGAAGAAGCTGGTCAGGTAGTCGAGGGTTTCCGCCACGCTGGCGGGGACGATCTCGCACTTGTGGGCGGCCAGCGCGAGGTGCCGGAAGCGCAGTGCGATGGCCCGCCGCGCCACGTCCGGCCGGGACAGGTGCCCGGGCGGGGACTCCAGCTCGAACGATGGCCCGGCGGTCGCTCCCGGTCGCCCGGAGGGCAGGGTCGCCAGCAACTCGCCCAGCGGTCGCATGACCCCGGCCATGACGTCGATGGCCCTGTTCATCAGTGCCGAGCGCCGCAGGCTGGCATCCGGCTGCTGGCCGAAGTGCTGGACCATCAGCTGGAGCGCCATGAAGTAGGACCGGTCGAACAGTCGCACGACCTGTGCCGCCGAGGGGTCGACGACCAGTTGCCGCACCGGGTTTCCCTCCTGCAGGGTGGGGTTGCGCAGCATCGGGTAGGCCGGCCACGGTGTGCGTCGGCCACCCCAGCCCGTGACCTGTTCGGTCACGAGGAGTTCGGCCATGTGCTGGAAGGTGTCGAAGTGGGACCTCTCGGTGGGATCGGGATTGGCCGGGGTGAGCACGTTTCCCTCGCCCTGTTCGGTGATGACGTCGATGGCGAACAGGGCACTGGCGAGGTCGTCGACCTCGAGTTGGTAGTCGGGGTGGACCGTGTTGATCGACTCCCGGAGGAAGAGGTGGTGTTCCCCTCCGCCGCGCCCCTTGCGCACCATGAACAGGTCCGGGACGCGGTGCAGGCCGTCGCGGATGTCCGCGTACAGCTCGCTCAGTGAGCCGTAGCGGTTGTCCGTGCTGGTTCCTGGCCGCGTGAGGGCACTGTGCTCGACTGTGTCGACGAGCCGGTCCGGTTGCTCGATGGCGATGAACCGCTGGACACTGCTGAGGCTGAGGGGTTCCAGCGACAGGTCGAGTGGAATGGCCAGTTGGTGGTTGATGGTGCCGAAATCGACGAGCGGAACGTGGAACGGTTCCCCGATCGCCATGATGATGTTGTTGACGGCCAGGAAGTGGATCATTTCCTCGCGTGCCACGGCCAGCAGGCTGCCTCGTATTCCGCCGTCCTGTGTTTCGCCGCCGTCACCACAGGCCAACCGCGCCTGGTGGATCGACCACTGGCCGCGGCGCACGTACTCGGCCGCGGCACCGTGCGTGGGCACCGAGAACGCCGCGTACAGGTACTGCAACATCACGGCGAGCTCGATCGTCGCGGCATCGCGCAACGCGAGCAGGAGCCCGCCGCGGGTGGTGATCCGCCCAGTGGCCGACCGGGTCGCCGGAACGAACGCGGGCACGCTGCTCACTGCGTTCTGGGCGTGCAGGAATCGCAGTAGCAGGCGCGCCTTCGGCTCGGAGAGGTCCCGTGTGGACGGCATGTAGTAGGTCTTCGTCTTGTTGCGCGGGTCGCACATCTGCCAGATCAGGTCGCGGTAGGTGCGCACCATGAACTGGTCGGCCAGACTGAACACCTCGGCCCTCATGAAGGGGTACAGGAGTTCGTAGTAGGCGAAGACCTCCCGGTACACCAGGTCGAAGGTGACGTCCTCCTGGGCGATCTCGTCCAGTCGCCAGTCGTCCGGGAGCACGCGCACCGACAGCGCCCCCGCACCGGCCCAGTAGCCGAGCAGGTCGTCGTTGTCGTAGCTGGCCGCGGCGGAGCCTGGCTGGGTCCGGTCACACGGCAGGTCCTCGCGGTGCGCGGAGAGCAGGACACGGGCGGTGCCCGCCCGTGCGCCACGCATGCTGAACCAGCCGCGGCCCGCCTCGTCGGTGCGCAGGGTGCAGGTACCGGACCAGTCTCCGGGATCACCCAGTCGCCCGGCCCGCAGGCGTACGATCTCGACGTCCTCTGGTCGTGCCTGGGGTGATTGGGCCACCTCGTCCCGTGGAAGCGCCCGGGGATTGAAGAACTGCCGCACGTGGACCCCTTCGACGGCGTGCGGGCGGCCGCGCACGAAGGACCGGACGGGCACTTCGATGTCGTGCTCGGAGTCCTCGCCGTGTCGAGGGTGTTCCAGGATGAGGCAGGCGTCGTCGACCTGGAGGTTGATCTCCCGCTCCCGGAGCAGCATCATGCGGGCGCCGGTGAAGTCGGTGCCCATCAGGCACAGGGCCTGCTCATCGGCCGCCGAGGGACTCTGAACGGGAACCGTCACGATGCCACTGGTCAGGCTGGCGCCGCGGAGATAGGTCGCGGCGGGCACGTGTGCGACGAGCTGGTCGGTGTCGACGGTGCGCAGCTCCAGGTCGCCCAGATCCAGCAGCGGGCCAGGTTTGCCGCTACCTGCGCGACCTGTCACTGGTATCGCATTGATCATGTTGAGCGTGACCTGGTCGGGCGTGACCTCGACGGTGAGGGTGTGCAGGCCCGGCCGTTGCGGCAGGAGCAGGCGTCCCGCCGGATAGGTGCGTGCCTCGTGCGCCCGCCAGGGAGCGATCGTGCCGCGCAGCTGCCAGCAGCTGGGTGCGTCGGGCGCGCGCGGTGGGGACATGTTGCTGAGTCCGAACTGGACCACCAGGCCGTCCGCCGCACCGGAGTCGAGCAGGGCTCGCATTCGGGTGACCGTCGGCGAGACCGAGGCCTCCTCCAGCCAGGTGAGCCCGGCGCCCGAGGGCACGACGAACTGGTAGAGGGTGGACAGCCTCAGCAGCGGTGCCAGGTGGTGGTCGCCGACCTCCAGGACGTGGTTGAAGTTGTGCCACCGCGGCGGTTGCAGCCCGGTCACCTCCCCGGCGAGCAGGTAGCCCACGTCGTGGGAGCGGCCCGCACGGCCCACGCAGAACCGGCCGACCATCAGGGCGGTGGTCCAGTTCGAGGAGGGATCGACATCGAACACCCTGGCCCGGTTGACCGTGGTGGCCAGGTACGGGTTGTAGTGCCCCCACATGTCGACGCTGCGCCCGACCACCGGGTCCGTGAGGTCGACGGTGTTCTCCTCGACCTCGCCGCTGACGATCTTCGCGTCGATCGAGAAGTGCCCGTTACCGCCGAAGCACCAGCCCCTGGCGGCAGTGAACACGCGGTGCTGGGACGCCTGGCCGGACGCGTCGAAGTGCGGGCCGAGCAGGTCCAGGTACTCGTGGTACTCCCCAGCCGGGCGGTGCACGGGGAACGGTCCGTCCTTGGTCAGTGCGGTGTTGGTGGCCAGGTCGACCAGGCCGTTGCGTGCCCCGGTCGGCAGTTGGGTCGTCGCCGTGCCCGCGAAGTGCAGGCGCGGCAGGTCGAACACGCTCATCGGCACGCCGCCTTCGCGCCGGCGACACCGCTCAACTGCTTCGTCCGGGACTCGTGGAGTTGGATCTCGTGCACGGCGTTGACCGCCGATTCGATCGCCCCCTCGAGCCACGCCGTGGTCGAGGAACAGTGCTCTCCGGCGAAGAACAGGCGGTGCTCGGGGCAGGCCGCCAGGCGGCGTTCCTCCTCGCAGGCCGCAGTGTCCTTCCCCCAGCGCACGCAGGCGGCACCCTCACTCCACCAGCGCCGTCCCCAGGTCAGGCTCACCGCGTCGAGGATCATGCCGGGGCGCAGCACCTCCGGGTGCATCTTGCTCAGTTCCTGGAGAACAACGGCGTGCCGGACGGCCGCCGGCAGGTGGCCGAGCGCGTCGGCATCGGCGCCGATGGTGTAGCTGGCCAGCAACGCCGCACCACTGTCGGGGGCACCCTCGACGGCGGGGTAGTAGGTCTGCCGGAGGCGTCCGCCGCAGAACGAGGCACCCCCGGTGATCCCGTCGCGTTCCCAGAAGGGCTCCCGGCAGAGAAACGCGATCTTCGTCGCCGACCAGTACTGCGCTTCGCGGATCACGGCCATCTTGGCTTCGCTGAGGCCGTTGAGCCACAGCCTGCGCAGCACGGAGAACGGGATGGTGCACAGCACGTAGTCGCAGCGCCGGGCGCGCACGTGATCGCCGTACCGGATGTCCACCGCCACGTGGTCCTCGCGGGCGTCCAGGCCGACCACTTCCTGGCCGCAGGTGATGGGGCCCTGTATCCGCTCGGCGAGTCGTCGGACGATCTGGTCCATCCCGCCCTCGAGCCGGACGAGTTCGGAACTCGTCTCGCTGAGCACGTCGTCCAGGAAACGGGTGAGGCGTCCGTCGCGGCCGGAGCGGACCTCGGGGTGCAGCGCGAAGAAAGCATGCAGGTCTACCTGGTCCCTCGCGCTGCCCCGGAGAAACGGGGCCAGATCGAACCGGTTGACCAGGTCGAGCAGTTCGATGCTGAAGTCGTCGCGAAGGTCCGCGCGGAAGTCGGCTGGCGCGATGGCGTTGCCGATCGCGGTCAGCCAGGCACCGAACAGAACGGCCTCGTCACTGTACTTCCGGGCGGGCAGGGTCTGGCGGAAATCGGCGACGAGGACCTTCGCGGCCTCGTGGACGCGGAGGTGGCCCGCACTGGTGGCACAGTAGGAGGTTGCCTCGGAAAACAGCGTCCTGAAGTCTCGTATCTTGTCTGCCAGTCCGAGTTCGTTGATGTAGTGCATGGTGCGCCGGTGCTTGACCGGAATACGCATGGCTCCGAGTTCGACGAGTGGGGCGCCGGGACCGCAGTGAAAGCGGTGGGTGTGGATCCGGCCACCGATCTGGCTACTTCCCTCGAGAATCTCGACGAGATGTCCACGCCGTTCCAGTTCGTAGGCTGCCACCAGGCCGGCCAGACCGGCACCGAGAATGGTGATCCTCTTGGCGCCTCCTGCCTCGGTGGCCCTCGCCGGCCCCAGCGGGCCGACGGGCGGCTGCGGGGCTCTCGAACAGTCCTCGGCGTATGTGTTCCGCATTGCGATATACCCCCACAATACAACTGCGTTGACAAACGAATGGTCAGTGTGTGCATCAGAAATTCCTCCCCCAGAGGTGTGCAACACAGTGACGTCCCGGTGTGGCGGCGAGCGTGGCCAGAAGCGGTGGGCATTCCAAGTCCGAAAAGCGCTTACCGCTTCGGTGGCAGCCAGGAACCCGGGGATGGGTGAGACGTGCCTGGAAAGAATCAGGTCAACTTCGGATCATTCGTTTCGCCCCCTCTGTTCGCTTCGGCGCAGGTCGCGCTCAAAGTAGCGAAAGCTGGAATGATGAATAGGCAATTACCCTAACTATGCTGCTGGGGAAGTTCAAGTTCAACCGGTGGCGTCTTGGCGTCGCTGTCGTTTTTCGGGCATCTCGCCATGGTGGTGATTTTTGCTAACCCCAAGTCGGGCCTGTGTCAAGCTCGCTCGGTCGTCGATCGTCCTGGAGGGGCGCCTCGGGGGCCTATTTCGGGCTAGCTGCGCTGTTCCTTCAGAGGGGTTTGTGCCTCGTTCGGTTGCACTGCAATCGTGCATTTACGACTTGGCGACGAGAATCGGGCACCGCGCGTGGTGCGGGGTGCCCTTGGAGACGGCGCTGGTTGTGGTGGGACAGATACCACCTTGGCACCGTGCACGGCTGCCGTGCGGCTTCAGTAGTGCCACACCAGGCGAACCGGGGTGTTTTCGACACTGCCATTCCAACGTCGCGCATCGAAAGATCGAAACTTTTGTCCTCTACGGACTGCGCGGACTCACGGTGACTGGCGCAGTTGGCCGAGGCCGGTGCTGTCGACCGGCTCAAGGCATACGACCGCTTGCTGCCGGTCGCATTCGGCGGCGGACTCACCGGGAATGCGGCTGTGTTCGTGGTGCCCGACTTCGGGTACTCGGCCGGGGGTAGCTGTATCGAAACCTGAACCGATGCGGTCGGGTTCACGGTGTCATCGAGGTCACCGAGTGATTGCGGGGGTGGTCCGGCCACTCGACACTGAATGACCTGCCTGGCGCCTACGCAGAGGAGACCTCAGGATGCCCAAGTTCGTCTATGCCTTCGCGGAAGCCAACAAGGACATGAAGGACCTGTTGGGGGGCAAGGGAGCGAATCTGGGGGAGATGACCAGGCTGGGCCTGCCGGTGCCGCCTGGCTTCACGATCACTACTGAGGCGTGCCTGGCCTACCTGGCGACCGGGCGTGAGCCTGACGGGCTGGCCGAGGAGGTGTCCGAGCAGCTGGCCAAGCTGGAACAGGCGATGGGCAAACGGCTCGGCGACACCGAGGACCCGTTGCTGGTGTCGGTGCGCAGCGGGGCCAAGCACTCCATGCCCGGCATGATGGAGACGGTCCTCAACGTCGGTCTCAACGACGAGTCGGTGCACGGCCTGGCCGTACAGGCCGGTGACGAGCGGTTCGCCTACGACTCCTACCGCAGGCTGATCCAGATGTTCGGCAAGACCGTGCTGGGCGTCGACGGCGAGCACTTCGAGGACGTGCTGGAGGCGGCCAAACAGTCCAAGGGCGTCACCAGCGACCTCGACCTGGACGCCAAGGACCTGCGTGAACTCGTACAGGTCTACAAGGACATCGTCGTGGAGCACGCCGGGCAGCCGTTTCCACAGGACCCGCGCGAACAGATGGAGTTGGCGACGCGGGCGGTGTTCGACTCGTGGAACACCCCGCGCGCGGTCATCTACCGCCGCCAGGAACGAATCCCGTCGAATCTGGGAACGGCGGTGAACATCGTCGCGATGGTCTTCGGCAACCTGGGGATGGATTCCGGCACTGGCGTCGCGTTCACCCGAGACCCGGCCAGTGGTGCGCAGGGCATCTACGGCGACTACCTCCAGAACGCGCAGGGCGAGGACGTGGTGGCCGGCATTCGCAACACGGTGCCGCTGCGTGAGCTGGAACGGATCGACAAGCGTTCCTACAACGAGTTGTTGCATATCATGCAAACACTGGAGGAGCACTACCGCGATCTGTGCGACATCGAGTTCACCATTGAGCGCGGCAAGCTGTGGATGCTACAGACCAGGGTCGGTAAGCGCACGGCGGCCGCGGCCTTCCGTATCGCGACCCAGCTGGTGGACCAGGGCCTGATCGACATGACCGAGGCGATGTCTCGGGTCAATGGCGCGCAGTTGGCGCAACTGATGTTCCCGCGTTTCGACGAGAAGGCGGAGCGCCACAAGATCGCCCAGGGGATGAACGCCTCACCCGGCGCGGCCGTGGGCAAGGTCGTGTTCGACTCCTACACCGCCGTCAAGTGGTCCCGTTCCGGTGAGCAGGTGATCCTGGTCCGCCGCGAGACCAACCCGGACGACCTGAACGGAATGATCGCCGCCGCGGGCATTCTGACCAGCCGTGGCGGCAAGACCTCGCACGCGGCGGTGGTCGCCCGCGGCATGGGCAAGACCTGCGTCTGCGGGGCGGAGACCCTCGACGTGGACACCAAGCAGCGCGTGCTGCACGCCCCGCACGGCATCGAGGTGCACGAGGGCGACGTGATCTCCGTCGACGGCGGCACCGGCGAGGTGTTCCTCGGCGAGGTGCCCGTGGTCGACTCGCCGATCGTCCGCTACTTCGAGGGCGAGCTGGATCCCGCGGACGAGGAGGCCGACGACCTGGTCAAGGCCGTTGACCGGATCATGCGGCACGCCGACGGCGTGCGCCGGATGGCCATCCGCACCAACGCGGACACGCCGGAGGACGCGGCGCGGGCACGTCGGTTCGGGGCGCAGGGCATCGGCCTGTGCCGCACTGAGCACATGTTCCTCGGTGAACGCCGCGCGCTTGTCGAACAGCTCATCCTCGCCGACACCGACCAGGCGCGCGAACGGCAGCTGGCCGAGCTGCTTCCGTTGCAGCGCGCGGATTTCATCCAGCTGCTCCGGGAGATGGACGGGCTGCCGGTGACGATTCGGCTGCTCGACCCGCCGCTGCACGAGTTCCTGCCCGACATCACTGAGCTGTCGGTGCGGGTGGCGGTCGCCGAGGCGCGTGGCGAGCAGCGCGAGGGCGATCTGCGGCTGTTGCAGGCCGTGCACCGGCTGCACGAGCAGAACCCGATGCTGGGCCTGCGCGGCGTGCGCCTCGGTGTGGTCATCCCCGGCCTGTTCCAGATGCAGGCCCGCGCGATCCTGGAGGCCGCGGCGGAGCACACGAAGACGGGTGGCGTGCCGCGGGTGGAGATCATGGTGCCGCTGGTGGCGAACGTGCAGGAGTTCGAGACCGTCAAGCAGGACATCATCCAGGTGGCGCGGGAGGTTCGGGCCGCGGAGTCGGTGCACCTGGAGTTCCTGATCGGCACGATGATCGAGTTGCCGCGCGCCGCGCTGACCGCGGACCAGATCGCGGAGGCCGCCGAGTTCTTCTCCTTCGGTACCAACGATCTCACCCAGACCACGTGGGGCTTCTCCCGTGACGACGTGGAGGCCGCGTTCTTCTCGGCGTACCTGGAGAAGGGCATCTTCGGGGTCAGCCCGTTCGAGTCGCTGGACCGGGAGGGCGTCGGCGAGCTCGTGCGGATCGCCGTGGGCAAGGGGCGCTCGCAGCGGCCGGGGCTGAAGCTGGGCGTCTGCGGCGAGCACGGCGGTGACGCCGACAGCGTGCACTTCTTCAACGCGGTCGGCCTGGACTACGTGTCCTGCTCGCCGTTCCGCGTGCCGGTGGCGCGGCTGGAAGCTGGGCGCGCGACCTCAGCCGGGCGGAAGTAGGGGTTCCCGCGGTAGCTGGGATCGGGCCGGCGGCAACAGGCCGCCGGCCCGGCCGTGCCGGTTCGGCGAAGCGGGAAGAGTGACCATGATCACTCGTTTCCCGGCTGGACACGCGGTCTTTGTGCGACCTTGAATTTGCTTCGTCAAGCGCTGTCCTTTGAGCCGCCGCCGCGTCATGAGGGAGAGTGCATGAGGCTGAGAACGTCCAGAACGCGGTTAGTGGTACTGGGACTGCTCGCGTCGTTGATGATCGGAGGCGCATCACAGGCGTACGCCGCCGAGGGGCCGGTCGGTGGCGAGGACGCCGTGCTCGACGCGACCGGGACGCCGGCCGGTGGCTGGGCGGCCGTCGGGCCCAACAGCGTCGGCGGGCTGCTCGGCGTGTCCACCTCGCCGACCAAGCTCGCGTTGATGCAGCCGGCGCCGCCCGCACTGTGGGTGTCCGATGATCGGGGGCGCAACTGGGAGGCGCGCCGCACGCTGCCAGAAGAGGTTGACGGGGGCACGGCGACCGGCTTCTTCGTCAACCCCGCCAACCCGGACCGGATGCTGGTCTCGGTCAACAGCCGGGTGCCCGGTTCGATGACCGACTGGATCGGCCGCCTGCTGAGCACCCGGGACCGGGGCCGCAGCTGGCAGGTCGTACGGGAGTGGCAACCCGGCGGGGCTTTCCAGTTCGTGGCCGACCGCACCGGCCGCACGCTCGCCGTGCTCGGGCTGGACGCGCTCAGCATGAGCACCGACGGCGGCGCGACCTGGCGCGACATCCAGCGGGAGTGGCCGCGCGGCCAGTTCGCGCTGCCGATGGGAGCGCACCGGTTGGCACTGGTGGGCGATGACGTCCTCACCACGACGGTCTCGCCCGAGTTCGCGCTGTGGGCGGTGCGCGGCGCGACCGGTGCCACGCCGCGCTCCGAGCGGGTCTACCAGCCCCAGGACGGCGAGTTGGGGGAGCTGGCCGTCAACGGCCGCCAGCTCGTGGTGACCGTCGGCGATCAGCTGCGCGGCTCGTTCGACGGCGGCCGCAGCTGGCAGCTGCTGCGCACCGACCCGGACGGCAAGCCCCTGCGGGGCCTGACCGTCGTTGGCGGCCGGCTGTACGCGGGCACCTACGACAACCTGGACGTCAGCGCCGACGAGGGGCGCAGCTGGTCGCGGAGCCTGGTTCCGGCGGCGGGCGAGGGCACGAGCGACATCGCTGAGCTGCCAGGGGAGAACGGCGGTCCGGCCACCACCCTGGTCTCCGCCGTCTACCGGGGCGTCTACGCGATCGACGGCGGGAACGGCTACCGGTCGCTCGGCGTGCCTGGCGAGACGATCGCCAGCCTGACCACGGCTGGCGGCAACCGGGGGCAGCAGCTGCTGGCCGCCGGGGTGCAGGACGTCTTCCGCGCCGCGCTGCCACGCGAGCAGGTCACGCCGCGCACCCGGATCTGGGAGCGGCAGACCACGACCAGCCTCCAGGAGAGCCCGGCATTGTCGGTGTCGCCGAAGCGGTCGGAGGTCGTGTGGAAGGCCGCGCGCAACGGGTTCTCCACCGATGTCTCGCGGAGCGCGGACGCGGGCGGGAACTGGCAGCTGGTGGGCGTGCACCTGCCTGGCACCCCGTGGACGGTGCTGGCGCATCCTGCCGACCCTGACCGGATTCTCGTACCGGCCTTCACCGAGAACGGCGAGGCACTCCACCTGAGCACGGATTCGGGGCGGACCTGGCGGACGGTGCCGCTGCCGGTGGGCCTGTCCACGCTGGCTGGCGATCCGCGCGACCCGTTGCGGGTGTGGGGCGGCAACTCGAGCGGGGGCCTGTGGCGCTCCGAGGACGGTGGCCTGACCTGGAAGCAGGTCGCTGAGGACCCCGTCAGCGCGATCGCCGTGGACCCCAGGCATCCGGAGCGGATCGTCGTCGGCGGCGCTGGACTGTTGCGCAGCACGGATGGCGGGCGCACGTTCACCCGGGTGCGCGATGGTGCCGGTCCGCAGGAGGTGCGGCAGGTGCTCGTGAACCCGCGTGACTCGCGGGTCTGGTACGCGGCCAGGAGCACCGGCGACGGCGTCGGGGTGCTGCGGAGCATCGACGCGGGCCGGACCTGGTCGCCGCTGCCCGGCCGGATCGCGGACAGCAGGGTGCTGTCGCTGGCGATCAGCGAGGACGGCCAGTGGCTGTTCGCGGGCACGCTCCAGTCCGGCGTGTACCGCCTGCGGCTGCGGTAGTCCGTCAGGAAATCCCGGCGTGCCCCCGAACTCGGTGGAGTTCGGGGGCACGCCGCTGCCTCCCGACGACCGTTCTAGTGGCTCGCCGGCGACCACCCAGCCACGCCCGCCGACGCGGGCCGTGTCGTGAAAGTGCCGTTCAGGACACTGGATGTCTCGAACGGCACTTTCATGACACCGCAGCCTCGGCCCGGACCGGATACCAGGTCAACGATGCGCGACGCGCCACTAGATCTTCGCCACCGCCATGCCCAGGTTCGCGCAGGTCTGCTCGTCGCCCGGGAACACGCCGACGCTGCCCTCCTCGGCGTCGACGGCGTGGGAGTTCAGCACGCAGGCCACCAGTGCGGGCGCGGAGCGCTGCTGCTGGCCGCTGCTGGCGGGGAACCAGTCGTAGTAGTTCTTCTCCCACGCCTGGCGGCAGATGTTCATGATGTGACCGGTCACCTCGCCCCTGCCGTCGATGTGCCCGTTGATTCCCACGGCGACGTGCTGGTTGGTGGCATCGGTGGGAATCGTGATGTCGGCGGTCCGGTAGCAGTAGGCCATTGTCTTCTGCGAGGGGGCCGCGGTGCTGATCACCGGCTTCGGGACGGTGGTCGAGGTTCCCGGGCTGGCCGGGGTGACCTGCGCGGGTGAGGTGTCGTGGCCGTTCACGACCACCACGCCCCCGGCGACGAGGGCGACCGCGGCCATGGTGGTGGCCAGCGGGATGATCTGGCGACGACGCCGAAGCGCGCGTCGCCCCTGCGCCTCGACCGCCTCGAGGTCGACCGTCATGGGGGGCTCGTCCTCGCCAAGGGCCTGCCGCAGCAGCGACTTCTCCGACATCATCGCCCATCTCCCTGCGTGCCGAGCTGTGCGAACCTCGCGGATTCGGGAAGGAAGGAACGCAGCGTGGTCAGGCCACGGGTGGTCTGCGACTTCACCGTGCCCTCGCTGATCCTCAACGCGGACGCGGTCTGCGCCACGGTGAGATCGCAGTAGAATCGCAGCGCCAGGACCGCCCGTTGACGCGGTGGCACCTTGCTCAAGGCCTCCCGCACGTCCACGTGGTCGTCCACGGGAACACCACCGGCAGGGGCGTCCGGGGGTTCGGAGAGCACCTCCGCCCGTCGATGCGCGCGGCGCGACTCGTCGATGGCCACCCGCACGATGACCTTTCTGGCATAGGCGTCGAGGCCTTCGGGGTCGATGCGGTGCCAGTGCCGGTACAGGCGAAGCAGGCTCATCTGGAGGATGTCGTCGGCGTGCGTCCAATCGCCGCAGATCAGGAACGCGATACGCCGCCAGTCCCGAGCCCGCCGTCGCACTGTTGGCGTGAACGCCTCACGGTCAGCCACTGGCGCCCCTTTCTGTCACGCCTGTCCATACGGGCGCGCCCCTGGCGAAGGTTGCATCCTCCGCTGCGAGATCGTGCGCTGTCCCGGTGCGGACAGTGCGAGCCGCTATTCCTTGATGCCGATCGCCTCCACCGGACGCAGCCGCAGCGCGATCCGCGCGGGTACCTCGGTCGCCAGCAAGGCCATCACCGCGACCACGCCGACCAGCCCGCCGTAGAGCTCGGGTGGCGCGTACGGCATGGGCGAGCCGGTCAGCCCGAGGCTGATCGGGATCAGCGTGGCGGCGGCGACCGCGGTGCCCAGCACCACCGAGGAGACCACCACGAGCGCGCTCTCCCACCTGGTTGTGCGCAGGATCTGGCCACGAGTGGCGCCGACCAGCCGCAGCAGCGCGAACTCCCGGGTCCGCGCGCTGGTCGCCATCACCAGTGTGTTCACCACGGCGATCCCGGTGTAGAGCAGGATCATGCCGACCACCAGCAGGTTGAGCCACGCGTTGGCGCGTAGCTGGTCGGTGCTGGCGGCCCGCACCGCGGCCCCGTCGGCCACCGACAGCGCGGGGAACCGCTGCGTGAGCACACCCAACGCGGACCGGTCCGCGCGTACCAACACCTGGTCGTCGCGTTCGCGAGTGGTGTGGCCGGCCACCAGCGTCCGGTCCAGCACCGCCTTGCCCAGTCCCAGTTCCCGGTCGAAGGTGCACACCAGCCGCAGTTGCACCGGGCTGCCGTCGCCCAGGCGCAACCGGACCTGATCGCCGACGTGGACTCCCATGTCCTCGGCGGTCTGCCGGGACAGCGCGATGTCCTTGCCCCGCACCTGGCTCAGGCTGCCCTGCTGCTGGCCAAGGTCCAGGGTCCGGCCCGGGTCGCCGGGGCTGATCGCGATCGCACTGACCACCTCGGCGCCGACCTCCTCGCCGAACCGCCATTCCCGGATCACCTCGGTCTGCCGCAGCGCCGTGGCCGATGAGACGCCGGGTACCTTGCCGATCTCGCCGACCACCGAGGTCGGCACACCCTCCGGCGCGGTGAGCACGTAGTCGGCGGTGATGCTGGCCTTCGCGTTCTGCTCGGTCGCGTGCAACTGCGTGGTCTGCACGAACACCGCCACGCAGCCGAAGCCGATCGCCAACACCAGCGGCGTGATCGATCCGGCCAGTCGGATCGCGTTGGTCACGCTGTTCGCGCTGGCCAGATAGCCGCCGACGCGGAACCGGCGCATCACCGGAGCGCTCACCAGACCGACCAGCTTGGCCACGACCGGACCGAGTACGGCGACCGCGACGATCAGCAGCAACACCACTCCGCTGGCGGCCCCGGCGCTCGCGGTGCCACGAAGCGAACTGGACACCACGAGCAGTGCGGCGCTGGCGGCCAGCAGCACCAACCCGGTGATCAGCCGGCCCCTGCCGATCAGCGTGCGCTGTACGGCAGCCTCACCCAGCGCCTCGGTGGGCCGCGTCCTGGCCGCCCGGCGAGCCGCGCTCAGACCAGCCACCACGGCGGCGAGCACGAGCGAGGCCACCACGGCCAAGGCCGGCAACGGACCGGTGATCAGCCGAACCTCCGGGGACACGAGGTGGCTGTCGACGAACACCGTCAACAGCCACTGCGCGACCGGGAACCCGGGCAGGCAGCCCAGAACCGAGGCGAGCAGGCCCAGTACGAGCGCCTCACCACCCACCATCCGGCGCAACTGCTGAGGGGTCGTGCCGATCGCTCGCAGCAAAGCCATCTCGCGCTGCCGTTGCTGCACCGACAGGGCTAGCGTGCTGGACACCACGAACAGCGCCACCATCAGCGCGATGCCGCCGAACGAGGCCGACAACCCGATCAACGCCACCAGCGAGTTGCCATCGGAGAGGAACTCCACAGCACCCCGGTCGGTACCGGTGCGCGTGACGATTCCGCGCTCGGGCAACGCCTGGGAGATCCGGTCGGCCAACGAGTCCGGCGCGGTCCCTGGCTCGGCGATCACCCCGAAGGCGTCCACCCGCCCACCGGTACCGGCCAACTCGGTGGCCCGCTGCGGCGTGAAGAACAGCGCGGACTGCTTGGCCAGCTCCCCGCCGACCGGCTCGACAATCCCGGTCACCCGGTACGCCACCGGATCCGCGTTGACCTGCAAGGCAATCCGGTCACCCGCGTGCACGCCCGCACGATCGGCCAGGCTGGCGTCCAGCACCACCTCGTCGGCCTGCTGCGGGGCGTGGCCGGCGCGCAGCGTGAACGGAGTCAGCCGCGCGCTGTCCCAGCCGTGACCCAGCACCGGTGGACCGGCCATGGGCGCGGGCATGGTGACCGGGAACGACACGTCGGGTACGACCGTGCGCACGCCAGGCACGGCGCCGATCCGGCCGGCCAGCCCGGCGTCCAGCCGAACCCGCTCCCGCAGTTGCCTGGTGGGCGGATCCGGCCTGCTGGGCTGGCTCGCCAGCCGTTGCGGGACGTAGGACTGGGCACCGGCGACCACCACGTCCGCCGACCGGTACCGCTCGGCGGGCACTCCGCCCGCGATGCCGGTCTGCAGCAGCACGCCGCACGCGGTGATCAACGTGGCGGCCACCAGCAGCGTGCCGAAGGCCGCGACGAACGCGCCCTTGCGTGCCCGCAGCGTCTTCAACGCCAGGATCAGCATCGCGCGGCCCGCCGATCGTCCAGGTGCGTCATCCGCGCCGCCACCTCGGCCGGGGTCGGCCGGTCGAGGTGGCCGACCAGTTGGCCGTCGGCCAGGAACAGCACCCGGTCGGCGTGCGCGGCGGCGACGGGATCGTGCGTCACCATGATCACGGTCTGCCGGTGCTGGTCGACGACTGCTCGCAGCAGCGCCAGCACCTCCGCGCCGGTCCTGGTGTCGAGCGCGCCGGTGGGCTCGTCGCCGAAGACGACGTCGGGACGGGTCACCAGGGCCCTCGCGATGGCCACCCGCTGCTGCTGGCCACCGGAGAGCTCGCCCGGCCGGTGGTGCAGCCGGTCGGCCAGCCCGACCTCGGCCACGACCTGGTCGAACCAGGCCCGGTCCGCGCGCGTGCCCGCCAGCCTCGGCGGCAGCAGGATGTTGTCCCGCACACTCAGCGACCCGATCAGGTTGAACGCCTGGAACACGAACCCGATCCGCTGCCTGCGCAGCTCGGTGAGCCTGCGTTCGCCCAGGGTCGCGAGATCGACCTCGCCGAGCATGACCGATCCGGAGCCGGGCCGGTCCAGCCCGGCGGCGCAGTGCAGGAAGGTGCTCTTTCCGGAGCCGGACGGTCCCATTACGGCGGTGAATGTTCCCGCAGGGAAGACGTACGACACGTTGCGCAACGCGTGCACCGCGTTGTCGCCCTTCCCGTACGTCTTGCTGACCTGAGCCAAGCGAATCACGCGAATCTCCCGAGGTTTCTCAATTGCCATCGGAAGATTAGGGTGAAATCGGCCCGGGGACATTGAGGGTGCCCTTTGTTTCGGGGGTGGGGCTACCCCCACCCCGGCCGGGCCTGCTGGCCTGATGGCATCGGGGCGCACGACCGGGGATGCTTGGCGCCATGTTGCTCCAGGCGCGCCGTGACCTCGTCTACCTGCTGCCGACACTGGCCATCTCGCTGGCAAGCTTCACCGTGTTGATCGCGTGCGTGATGACCAGTGTGCCGCTGGCCATCGTGTGGGTCGGGGTGCCGCTGCTCGCCGTGGCGCTGGGCCTGGCCAAGTGGTTCGCCGATGTGGAACGGCGCAGGGTGCGCGTGCTGACCGGGCTGGACCTGCCGCCCGTCTACTACCGTCCCACCGGGGGCGGCACCTTGCCCAGCCTGTTGGTCATGCTGCGGGATCCGCAGCGCTGGCGTGATCTCGCGCACGGAATGCTGGTCATGCCGCTTTCCATGATCACCTGGATCCTGGCCATATTCTGGGCCGCGATCGGGCTGACCGGCACGCTGTATCCGCTCTACGGCTGGGCCATGCCCCGGTATCCGGGCAGTATCGGCGTCAATGATCTGATCGGTTTCCACGGATATCCCGCCGCGGCAGTGGCGAACCTCCTGATTGGAATCGTGTTCCTGGCCACCGGCATTCCTGTGTGGCGGGGGTTGGCAGGCGTCCACGCGGCGTTCGCCCGGGTCCTGTTGACCAACGAGAAGGCCGCGCTACGGGCCAGGGCCGAGCACCTGTCCGCCAGCCGTACCGCCGCGGTGCAGGCCGAGGCGCAGACGCTGCGCCGGGTGGAGCGGGACATCCACGACGGGCCGCAGCAGCGACTGGTCCGGTTGACCATGGATCTGGAGTCGGTGCGCAGGCGGCTGGACGACAACCCCGACGCGGCGCGCGGCCTGGTGGACGAGGCGCTGACCCAAAGCCGCGAAGCCCTGTCCGAGCTGCGCGCGGTGTCCAGGGGCATCGCGCCGCCGATCCTGGCCGACCGCGGCCTCGGCCCCGCGCTGGCCGCGGCCGCGGCCCGATGCCCGGTCGACACCACGGTGGAGTGCGAACTGCCCGAGGGCCGGCGGCTGCCCGAGGCGGTGGAGAACGCGGCCTACTTCGTGGTGAGCGAGGCGTTGACCAACGTGGCCAAGCACGCCGGCGCCAGCAGGTGTGCGGTGACGGTGACGGGGGAGGCCAGCACGCTGTGGCTGCGCGTGACCGATGACGGTGTTGGCGGTGCTCACCTGGGCAAGGGACACGGCTTGGCCGGGTTGGTGGACCGGCTCGCCGCGGTGGACGGCCGGCTGGACGTGCACAGCCCGACCGGCGGTCCGACGGTGCTGACCGCCGAGATCCCCGTCAACCAGTAGCATCCGGTGCGTGCGTGTGGTACTTGCCGAGGATTCGATGTTGTTGCGCGAGGGCCTGGTGCGGCTGCTCGACGAGGCCGGTGCCACCGTGGTGGAGGCGGTTGAGGACGGGGAGCAACTGGTCCGCGCTGTGGTCGAGCACCGGCCGGACGTGGCGGTCACCGACGTGCGGATGCCGCCGTCGTTCCGCGACGAGGGGCTGCGCGCGGCGATCGAGGCGCGGCAGCGGGTGCCGGGCACGGCGGTGCTGGTGCTGTCCCAGTACGTGGAGGAGTCCTACGCCTCCGATCTGCTGGCCGAGGCGGGCAATCCGGCCTCCGGTGGGGTCGGCTACCTGCTCAAGGACCGGATCTCCAAGCTGGAGGAGCTGTCCGACGCCCTGCACCGGGTGGCAGCGGGCGGCACGGTGCTCGACCCCGAGGTGGTCGCCGGGCTGTTCGCGCGTCGCCGGCGCGATCCGCTCGACGGGCTGACGCCGAGGGAGCGGGAGGTGCTGGGCACCATGGCCGAGGGCCGCACCAACGGCGCGATCAGCAAGCGGCTGGTGATCAGCGAGGGGGCCGTGGAGAAGCACATCTCCTCGATCTTCGCCAAGCTGAACCTGCCGCCGTCCGAGGACGACCACCGCCGCGTGCTCGCCGTCGTCGCCTGGCTCAAGTCCTGATCGCCAGCCAAGAGGCCGGCTCGCGCCGCCTGACCGGTCATGCCTGCTGGCTCCGCTCGCGCGCGGTCGCCAGGGTCTCCGCGGCGGTGGCGGTCGCCGGGTGCCCGGTGCCGAGCACCCGTTCGCAGTCGGCGAGCACCGCCTCGTGCAGGGCCATCGCGCGGTCCCATTCCCCGACCGAACCACAGGCCACCGCGAGGTTGGTGCGCGACACGATCGTGTCCGGGTGCTCGGCGCCCAGCACCCGCGTGCGGTCGGCGACCAGCAGCTCCAGTTCGTCCAGCGCGCTGGCCCACCCGTGGATCTGCGCCTTGGCGCAGACCAGGTTGTTGCGCGCCAGGAGGGTGAAGTGGTGGTCGGGCCCGAGCAGGCGTGTGCAGTCGGCGAGCACCTGCTCGTACATCCCGAGGGCCTGGTCCAGTCGGCCCGCCGACTCGTAGGCGTAGGCCAGCGCGTTGCGGGAGCCCACCGTGTCCACGTCGTCGGGGCCCAGGACGCGTTCGCAGTCGGCGAGGGTGCTCTCCAGCAACGGGATCGCCCGGTCGAGGTCGCCCAGTGCCTCGTAGACAGCGGCCAGGTTGTTGCGGGAGGTCAGGGTGTCGCGGTGGTCGGGGCCCAGCACCCGCTCGCGGTCGGCCAGCACGTCGGCGAAGATCTCGGCTGCGCGTGCCCCCTCCCCGTTCGCCTCCAGCAGGAACGCCAGGTTGCTCCGGCAGGTCAGGGTGTCGGGGTGGTCGTGCCCCAACAGCCGCTCGGTGGCCGCCAGCGCGCGGCGCGCGTACCGCTCCGGCAGGTCCGGCCTGCCCTGGAAGCCCAGGAACGCCGAGGTGTGGTTGAGCAGGTTCGCGGTGGTGAGGGTGTCCTCGGCGGCCTCGGTGCGGTCGGCCAGCGCCTGGATGTGCGGTAGCAGTGGCTGGAGCACCGGCACCGCTGACGGTGCCCTGGGGTCGGTGGCCTGCACGGTCTCGGACAACAGGCGGGTGGCCTGCTCGCGGGCGGCGTGTATGTCCGCGTGACCGCGGTGGGGGTCGGCCGGGTCCGGGGTGCGGGTCACCGCCTGCACCAGCCGGTGCACGCTCACCGCGGTTCCGGTGGCAGTGATCATGCTGTACGCGTGCAGCCGCCCGACCGCCCGCCGCACGGTGAGGTCCTCGTCCATGCCGTCCAGCAGCGGCCGCGGTACGAGTTCCGGCGCCATCCACGCCAGCACCCGCAGGACCTCCACCGCCAGGGGAGTGCTGGCCAGCCGGTCCATGCTCACCCGCCAGACCCGTGCCATGGTCGGCTCCACCCAGTCCACCGTCGCCTCCTGGTACACGGCGGCCGGTTGCCGGGTCAGCAGGTCCAGGTAGTCCGTCGCGCTGGTCATGGTCTCGGCGAGGTAGGCACCGGCCTGCCTGACAGCCAGTGGCAGGCAGCCCAGTTCGCCGCACAGCGCCCGTGCCCCGGGCAGGTCGGCACTCGGACCGGCTGTGCTGGTCAACAGGTCCACGGCGTCGTCGTGGCCGAGCACGTCCAGGGGCAGCGCGGCCACGCCCTGCCAACCGGTCGCGCGGCGGCTGGTGAGCAGCACCCGCCCGGCGGCGATTCCGCCCAGCACAAGCTCGACATCGCCCCGGTCGTTGACGTTGTCCAGCAACAGCAACCACTTGTCGTGCGTGCTCAGCCACCGCAGCGCCTGGCCGGGCAGCACCTGGTGCGGGAGCGTGGCCAGCTGCGGCTGCAACCTGACCGCGAGCTCCGCCAGGCCCGCGGTGATCTCCGCGGCGCTGTCGGCGGCGATCCACCACACGACCTGGTAGTCCACCAGGTGCTCGCGTGCGTAGTGCGCGGCCAGGGTGCTCTTGCCGACACCGCCCAGGCCGTGCACCACGGCCACGGTCACTGGCCCGCTCCCGCGATCGGTCAGTACCGCGTGCAGCCGGTCCACGTCCTCGTCGCGACCGACGAACAGCGCTGGGGACTCCGGCAGGTTGACCAGGCCCACCGGGGCGTCGACCTGCTCCATCGGCGTGATCGTGGGCGGGAGGTGCTGGTGCTGCTCGTTGTGCGTCTGGTCGCCGATGGACACGATGCCGCTGTTGTTCCCGCCGACCTCGACTTCCGCACCCGTCATGCCCTCGGCACCATCCCTCACCCGCCATCAGCGCGACCGTCGTCCGGTGGTACATCGCTGACGGCGCCGCGGCGTAACCACCCCCGCGCGACAAGTTGACCTCGGTCGGGCAGCTGGTACGCATCGCCGTCCACTTGAGACGACCGTGTGAAGGTCCACGACCTGGCTGGTACTCACACCTGGGGCATGACCTGACGCCCACGCTCGGCCGAATGGCCTAACACCAAAGTTGTCAGCGCGGGCCACCTTAGTTGTCGAGCGGTGTGCGGTTTGACCGTCGACACCTAGCGTCGTCCTCGAACGAGCAGCCACAGTGTCGTGGGCCCTGCGTGCCGGAGGCATTCTCGTGCCAGCGGGCGCTTGGGGTGAGCGAGGTAGGGGCTTCACACATGAGAATCTCCAAGGAACAGCGTCGGCAGATCGAGGATCGGATTCGTGCCGCCATCGACACGTTGTTGGCCGGTGACCTGCCCCCTGGGGGCAAGTGCGACGTCAGCACGCTGGCCACGCTGGCCGGGGTCGGTCGAGGTGCGCTGTACACCACCTATCTGCACCTCAAGGAGGAGTTCGAGCACAGGCGTGTCGCGGAGGGAATTGTTCGCGGCGACCCGACGGAGATGCGCATCGCGAGCCTCGAAGCGCAGTTGACGAGCCTGCGCGAGCTGATGGTGGAGCGGGACAACGAGGTGGTCGCGCTCAAGGAGTTCCGCTCCCGTGCGGTGGCAAGGATGATCGCCATGCACGAGAAGATCGTGCGGCTCCAGCGCGGCGGGCTACCCGACCGTCGCTGCCTGCGCGATCAGGCTGGTGCACAGGACCACCACGAAGCCCACTGCGGTGCCCTTGGGCCAGTTCAGCCGACCAGGGCGCTTTCCCCAGTAGCCCCACGCCCCGGCCAGTGGGAACACCGCGGCAAGGCAGGGCAGCAGCGCCTCGAGGAGCGCGCCGCCATCGCGCAGCCGCGGCACGACCAGCGCGAGGTCCAGCCCGATCGCGACGAGCGCGAGCAGCAGGGTCCACACCCCGCTTCCGTGCACACCGAGCACCTGCGGGTACAGGCGTTCTGACTGCTCACCCTGCCGGGTTTTCCGTGCGAGTTCGAAGTGGACGAACACGCAGGCGTACAACACCAACATCCAGGCCAGGTCACCGTTGAGGCGGATGGCACCTGTGCCGGACAAGGACAGGCACAGGTAGGTGTTGAGCAGTGCCTGGATGGGCAGTGCGGCGACCAGGTTGAGCAGGATGTCCTCGCGTACCAAGGGGAACACGGTCTCCGCGGCCCACAGGAACAGTCCGTACGCCAGCACGACCAGCACGGCGCCCGCCGGGAGCGGGGACACCACGGCGTTGAGCGCCAGCAACACGACGGCGATCACCGCCATGGCCGCCCGCAGCTCCCGTGCGGTGATCGCGCCGGTGACCAGCGGTCGGTCCGGGTTGTGCAGCACGTCGTAGTCGAAGTCCTTCTGCTCGTCCAGCATGCGCATGAACAGCAGTGCCAACACGACGGTCACCACGCGCACCAGGGTCGCCAACGAGGGCGACCACGCGCCGGAGCCGGCCAGCAGCACGGCCATGCCCTCGAAGGAGACAGTCCACAGTAGACCGTAGGTCAGGTGGGTCCCAGGGGGGAACATCACCACGACGAATCGGGCCAGCCTGCTCATCGAGTTCACCAACAATCCCACCGCCACGTGTTGCGGGCGACCACCTCGGCCACCGGGTTGCGAGGTGCCCGCGAGGGCGGCACGGCCAGGTGGCCGACGACGACCAGCGCCACCTGGGTCACGCGCTCGAACGGGATGCCCAGCAGTTGGGCCACTTCGCGTTCGTAGGCCAGGTGCACCGTGGTCATGGCGGTGCCCAGTCCCCGACTCCGGGCGGCCAGCATGAAGCCCCACAGGGCCGGGTACACCGAGCCGTAGAAGCTGGACAGCTTCGCGGGCGGCGCGTCCGCGGCCACCCGCCCCAGCTGGCAGGCCAGCAGCAGAACAGGGGCCTGGTGCAGCCGGTCGGCCAACGCGCTGGCCGACCGGCCCATGGGTCCCTCCGCCGCCCCGCTGCGCGCCAGGTACTCGCGTGAGGCCAGCCGGTAGTACCCGGCGACCTCCGCCTTCACGGCGGGGTCGTCGAGCACCAGGAACCGCCAGTCCTGGCGGTTGGCGCCGTTCGGCGCGTGGCAGGCGAGTTCGAGGCACTGCTCGATCAGCTCGACATCCACCGGCCGGTCGAAGTCGAGGCCGCGCCGCACGGTGCGGGTCGTGGTCAGCACCTGGTCCAGGTACTCGTTCACCGGGAAGCGACCAGCGCCATCGGCGTGATCTCCGAACCAGTGCCGTCGGCGGTGTCGGGAACGCGCACGAGGCCCACCTCGGCCTCCAGCACAGTGCGACCGGCCTGGACCACCCGCACCGGTACCCGCACCCCGTCCTGGTCGCCGTCCTGCGGCTCGGGCAGGTCGGTGACGCAGTGCGTGGGCAGGTCGAACTCGGCGAACTCGCGGAACCGTGCCGACAGCCGGTCCAGCCGCCAGCCCGGGCCCAGCGAGGCCAACGCGAGCTGGCGGCACGCCTCCACCTCCAGCATGCCGGGCAGGTGGTCGAGCGGGTGGTCGAACAGGCTGGGGTGGGTGGTGTCGGCGATCAGCGCCGCGCGATGCCCGCCCCGATCGTCCCGCACTGGCCGGGAGATCACCACGTTCAGCGGCACCCGGCGGTTGACCAGTTCCGCCGGGGCCCGTCGCGCCGCCGGGCACGCGGTGGGCCTCGCGCCGAGCCCAAGATCCTCCCTCGACCTGGTGCGCAGCGCGTCGTGCTCCCGCGCGGTGATCCAGGAGGCGCTGAGCTCGCACTCGACGGCGACACGGCCGTCGATCACCACCTGGTAGCCCACCCGCATCCCGGTCAGCGCCCGGTCGCGGTTGCGGAACTGCCGCTGCACGCGCACGTGCAGCACCGCCTCGGTGGGCGTCTCGCCGATGGCCAGCAGGTCGGAGTCGACCACCCGCACGGCCACGTCGCGCAGGATGAAGTTGCGGTCCAGCGGCACGTCGTGGAACAGGTGCACGACCACGTAGGTCGACTGGCGGCACGCCTCCAGGAAGAACATCGGGTCGTAGCGCCCGGTGGTGTGCAACGCATCGCCGTACATGCCGTGGTGGCGCGGCACCTGCACCCCGATCCGGTACTCGCCCTCAGCCGCCGCCACGGCGCCGGTCACGAACACCTCGGCGACCGCGACCCGGTGCACAAGGGCCTTGTCCATGGTGCGGGAGAAGTCCATCTTCGTCATCGTCCGTCCTTCCGGTCAGTGCCCGGCCACGATCGGGAGCCAGTCCGCCGCCGTCACCGCGGCGATCACCGGCTGGTAGGTCCTGTCCTTCATCGGGAACACGCTCGCCCCCACGACGGTGACGTCCCAGGGGTCCAGCGCCAGCTCGTGCCGCCACGCCGCCGACAGCAGCTCGCGCAGCCCCTCCTCGCCCTGCGCGGCCAACGCGTCGACCAGGTCGGCGCGGGCCGCCTCGTGCAGTCCGCCGCCGCGCGCCAGCCGCTGGGCCTCGGCCCGCAACCGGGTCGCGGCGGGCTCGAACCTCAGATCACGAGCAGGCGCCGCTGCGTACAGCTCACCGGCCAGCGCACGGGCATGCTGGCCACCGTCCTCGCCGCGCAGCGCCCGCCGGAACACCTCGCCCCTGGCCGCGTAGTCCATGTGCACGCCGAGTTCCCTGACGACGTCGGCCGGTTCGTCGGCGGTGTGCACCAGGTTGAGCAGGAACGAGAACCTGCCCAGCTCGTAGCGCAGTTGCCCGGGTTGGCGGCGGTCGGGGTCGGTCGGCCCCTTCAGCTCGGTCAACAGAGTGGACACCGGCAGCGCCGAACCACCGTCCTTGCGGATCACCAGCAGCAGGGAGGACACGGTGGCGGTGAACAGATCGGCGATCCTGCGCCGGTGAGCCGTGGCCAGGTTCCACTGGAAGTACCACAGCGAGCGCACCACCGCCGGGGTCAGCGCCACCTTGCGCGCCGCGACCACGGTGAACCCGCTGCGCTCCAGCCAGTCCACTGTGGTCAGTAGCTGTCGCGCCGCGACGGCGTCCGGCTTGAGCAGCAGCAGCCCGTGCCGGAACGCGAAGTCCGCCGGGTCGGGGGTCAGCTCGGCCAGCTGCGCCCACGACTCCTGGAAGAACGTGTCGGCGCCGAACAACTCGCGCTTGCGTTCGTTGCGGCTCAACGATTCCAGCAGTAGCGGCCCGTACCGGCCGCGAAGCTCCTCGTGCATCAGTTCCCCCTGTTCCGCAGTTCCGCCAGGACCTGGTCCACCCCCGGCAGCGAGGCGCCGAGGTAGCCAGCCCGCAGCGCGTACTCCAGCAGCCTGCGCAGGAAGGCCTGCCCGGTCGCGGGCGGCTTCACCGGCATGAACCGCTCGGTTTCGGTGCGGTCGAAGGTGATCCGCCTGCGGAAGTAGCTCTCGTAGAGCTGGACCACCTTGTCGTAGTAGGCGCGCTCACCCTCGGGCAGCCGTTGCGGGTCGAACGCCGAGGGCACGACGAACCTGGGCACGTGGAAGGAGGGGAACTCGGCGAGCACGTCGGAGAAATCGCGCAGGCTCAGGCCACCGCCCACGGCGTGGAAGGTGCGGCCCTCCGCCTCGGTGAACCGATCGACCGTCTGTGCGACCACGTCCGCGACGTGGTCCACGGGCACCAGGTCCAGCATGGCGTCGAAGTGGCCGGGCACCGAGCGCACCCTGCCCTGGGTGGTCAGCTTGAGCACCACGTAGATGTTCTTGAAGTCGCGCACCACCCCGGTTCGCGCCGCACCGACGACGATGCTCGGGCGCACCACGGCCACCGGGAGCCCGTCGGCGCCCGCCTTGCGCACAAGCGTCTCCGCGCGCAGCTTGCTCTCCTCGTAGTGGTTGCCCATCCGTTGGCCGAGGTCCAGCTCGCTCGCGGCGATGGTGCCCGACCGCTCACCGCAGACGTAGGCGGTGCCCACGTGCACCAGGGGAGTGGACCGCTCGCGCGCCAGCTCGATGACGTGCTGGGTGCCCGCCACGTTCACCTGCTGGTACAGCTGTTCGGTGCGGCCGAAGTCGGTGATCGCCGCGCAGTGCACGATCCGGTCCACGCCACCGGCAAGATTCGTCCACTCAGGACGGTCCAGCCCGAGGTCGGGTCGGGTGACGTCGCCCTTGATCAGGCGCAGCCTGCCCTCGGGCGCGTGCAGCGGACGGCCGTTGTTGCCGATCAGGTTCTCGACACGGTGCACAAGTGCGACCACCTCGTGCCCAGCGGACAGCAGCCGGGCCACCACCTCGGAACCGACCAGTCCGGAGGCTCCAGTCACCAGCACGGTCATCGCGTCTCCCCGAGCAGCGCGGCCACCAGGTCGACGACGTCCCCGACCGTGGTCACCGTGGCCAGTTGGCTCTCCTCCAGCGCGGCCAGCCCGAAGTGCCGCTCCAGTGCGATGGACAGCTCGATCAGGCGGACCGAGTCGTAGGCGAGATCGGCGACCAGCCGGGTGTCCTCGGCCAACTCGTCGGCGGCCGTCGGGCTCGGCGCCATCGCGGCGACCACGGCGTGCACCTCGGCACGGCAGTCGGTGTTGATCATTTCGGCCCCCTTCAGGCCACGTGCGGCTGACGGCCGCCACTGCTCAACAGGTCACGTGCCTCGTCGATGGGCAGGTCCGCGTCCAGGTAGGCGCCCAGCCGCAGCCAGTCGTAGCCGATCGCCAGCGTCTGCTCCCACGCCTGGACGGAGTCGAAGGAGGACGGGAACACCAGCGAGCCGGTTGCCGTGCGAGTCAGCTCGACCAGGCGCTCCAGTTCGGCGAGCACCTGTCGCGCCCGCTGCGCGCTGTCCAGCACCGAGGTGTCGATCGCCGCGGCCAGCGCGCGGATCGGCTCGACCTCCTCGGGCAGCAGCCGCAGCCCGCGCACCACCTCGGAGTCCGGCGGTAGCGGGTTGACCCCGTACGCGCTGAGCAGACCCCGCGCGCAGACCAGCACCACCCGGTGCGCCGAGAGCTGGGCGACCCGCCATTGGCCGCGGGCGACCGCGCCGGACAGGTCCTCGATCACGTTCTCGATCAGCACGTTGGACCACATCAGGTTCATCGCGGCGGCGCCGAACCTGTTCGCGGGCAAGGGAACCAGCTCCACCGCGCGCTCGTCGGCGACCTCGGCGCCCTGTAGGCGTACCGAGGGACGCACCCGGCTGGGCGGCGGGCTGATCGGCCCGGCGGGCGCGCCGAGCGGCAACGCGGGACAGACCGTGCCGCCACCACGCCACGCCAGCCGGATCAGGCCCAGCCGCAGGAAGTCGGCCACCAGCTCACCGGGCTCGTCCACCCCGTGGGCGGCGGCGAGGGTGTCCGGCAGCGTGCGACCGAACACGATCGACCGCCACAGCCGCCCGGCGGCCGAGCCCAACGCGAACACGTCCCGCTTGTCCCGCACCACGTGCACGCGGTCACCGGTCTGCCAGGTGGTGACCCCGGCGACCCGTTCGACGCTGAGCTGACCGACCCCGCCGGTGCAGCCGGAGACGCCGAGGTCGGCGACCAGCCGCACGCAGTCGTCCAGGTACCGCTGGCCACTGCCCGCACTGGCCAGCGCCCAGTACCGGGCCGCCACCTGCTCGTCACCGATCCGCTCCAACTGCATGGACAGCCACTTGGGCTCCAGGTAGGTCTCACCCCGGCCCGCCGCCCACGCCTTGACCGCCTGGACCAGCGCCGACCGCGCCCACGCCGCGGCCTCCTCGTGCTGCCCGAGCGCGCCGAGCGCGACGGCCTGCCGTGCCGACTGCCGCGCGTAGTGCGACCACCAGCGGGTCATCACACCGGCGAACTCCGCGGCAGGCAACATCTCCTTCACCCTGGCCACCAGCTCATCGCCGCGCAGCACGTGGCTGCCGAGCAGGCGCTGGCACCGGTTGAGCAGGTCCTCGTGTAGCGCCGAGACCCTGCGCCCCGCCTTGGCGCGCAGCTGCGCGAACTGGGCCGCGATCTGGCCGGTGGTGCGGGTGCGCACCTCGACCCTGCGGCCGTCGACGAACAGGATCGACGGCATGGTGGGCAGTTCGCCGTCCTCCTCGACGATCAGCAGGAAGTCGATGTCCGACGAGGGGTTTCCGAAGCCCTCGGCGATCGAGCCCTCCAGCACCACCGCCCAGTCGGGCGCGGCCCCCACCTGCTCCAGCGTCTGCTCGGTGATCCGCTGCAACTGGTCCTCGGACAGGATCATCCGCCCGCCTCTCCCTTCTCGTTCCGGTGCCAGCACGCGCGCCCCGTCGGGCAGCCCGCTGCCCAGCAGTGCGCTCAGCAGCGCGCGCCGGGGCTTGCCGCTGGTGGTGCGGGCGATCAGCCCACTGCGCCCGCTGATCACGGTGACCGCGACGTCCTGGCCCAGGCGTGCGGCCAACGCCCTGCGGGCCGTCTCCACCCACGCGCCCGGTGCGGACTCGGCCAGCAGCGCGACCCGAGCCCCGCCCGCGGTCGGCGCGCTGACCACCGCGAACCTGTTGTGCGCCAAGCCCGTCTCCTGGGCGACCGCTGCCTCCAGGTCCTCCACGTACACGCTGCGCCCGCGCACCTTGAGGCTGTCGCCCATGCGGCCGAGCACGAACAGTTCGCCGCCGTACTGGAAACCGGCGTCCCCGGTGCGCAACTCGGCGCCCGCGAACCGGGTGGATCCCCCGGCGCGGCCCGCGTGGTAACCATCCACAACGGACGGTCCGGTCACCGCGATCTCCCCGAGGTGGCCCTCGGGCAGCCGCCTGCCCTCCTCGTCCAGAATCCGCACTGTGAAGCCGTTCCTCGGCTGACCGCACCCGACCACCCAGCCGGCGCGCTCGGTGGGCTGGGCCTCACCGAGGCGGTACCACTGCTTGATGCTCACCGGCTTGCCCGCGCGCAGCGTGGCCACGTCGGGGCGCACCGCGCGGGGTGCCTGCTCACCGCAGTGCGCCGTCACCGCCAAGGTGGCCTCGGCCAGTCCGTACGCGGTGCGGTACGCATTGCGGCGGAACCCGGCCCGTTCGGTCAGCCGCGCGAAGTTCTCCAGCACCACCGGGTCGATCAGCTCGGCGCCCACGATCAGGTTGCGCCAGCCCGACAGGTCCAGCTCCGCCAGCTGCTCGGGGCGCACCCGGCGCGCCAGGTAGTCCAGCGCGAACGGCGGCGCGGCCGTGTGCCGGGCGAAGGCCATGCACTCCAGCCACCGCAACGGTTCGCGGATGAACTGGCTTGGTCGCATCAGCCACAGGTCGCACTGCGCGGTGACCGGCGTGAGCAGGCAGCCGATCAGGCCCATGTCGTGGTACAGCGGCAGCCACGAGGCGGTGACGTCGCCGTCCGACCAGTCCAGCCAGTCCTTGATCAGCGCGATGTTGGCCGCCAGGTTGGCCCAGGTGACCCGGGCGCCGCGTGGCGCGCCGCTGGACCCGGAGGTGAACTGCAACAGGGCCAGTTCCCCCGGCGCGACCTGAGCCGCCTCGGTGTCGGCCTCGCGCAGCGGCCACGGCGCGCCGTCCAGCCCGGCCTCGGCCATGGCCCGCGCGGTCACCGGGGCCAGCTCCGGCGAGGTGACCGTGAGCCGGGGCGCTGCCTGTGCCAGCACGGCGGCGACGTGCGCGGCGTAGTCCTGCTCGGCGGTGAACGCGGGCGGGCTGATCAGGCACGGCGTCGCACCGGCCACCCACACCCCGAAGAAGGCGGCCAGCGCCTCGAACCCGGTCGGCATGAGCACGCACACCACGTCCCCGGCCCGCACACCCTCGGCGATCAGCGCGGCGGCCACGCGTCGCGCCGAGCGGGCGATCCGCGGGTACTCGCGCAGCTCCCACTCCTCGGCGCCACCGGCGATCCGCACACCCCGGCCCGCTCGCGGCGCGCTCAGCCAGCCGAGCAGCTCCTGGGCGGTCACGGAACCGGCTCCTGTTCGCGGTCCTCGCTCAGCACGAGCACTTCCCCGGTGGAGCCGTCGATGCGCACCCGCATCCCGGTGCGCAGTTCCCGGGTGATGTCCTTGATCTGCACCACCGTGGGCACCCGCAGCTCCCTGGCCACGATGGCCACGTGGGTCAGCGGGCTGCCGCGTTCGATGACCAATCCCGCCGCCGAGGCCAGCGAGGCGACCCAGCCGGGATCGGTGCGGTAGGCGACCAGGATGCCGCCGTTGACCTGCTCGGGCCTGGTGGTCACCACGGCATCGCCCTCGGCGACGCCGGGGCAGGACGGCGTGCCCCGGAAGTGCTTGCGGCCCTCGCGGGTGTCGCTGTCGGCGACCCAACCGCCCACCGGGAGATTGCCGTTCCAGTAGGCGGCTCCCCTCGTGGTGAACCGGGATGGTGCGCGAAGCAGTTCGTCGGCCTCGCGGCGCCGCTTGCGCATGGCCACCAGTTCCGGCAACTCGTTGTGCGCGATGGTGCCCTCGAACGCGCCGCGCACCTCCTCGATGCGCAACTGGAACACGTCGCTCCACTCCCGGATCGCGCCCATGGCCGCCAGGTCCCGGCCCATCGCGCGCAACATGCGCTTGGCCGAGCCGAAGGCGCGGGTACGGCAGAACCGCAGCCGTTCCCTGGCCGCCAGGCTGGCGCGCGTCTTGCGGCGCACCACCTCGTAGACCCATCTGCGCGGCCCGCGCAGGTGCGCGTCCAGGTACTCCTGCGCGGTGTCCGGCGACTTGCCCGTGCTCTCCGGCAGCGCGTCGCGCAGCATCGTGAACAGCATGGCCGGGTCCTCGCGCAGGTCGGGCACCTCCAGCTTGAGTTCGTCCGGGCTGCGGTAGCCGTACTTGGCCACGTAGTCGTCCACCGCGGCGAGCAGTCGGTCGTACCCGGCCTCGTGCAGCGCCTGCCTGGTCCGCTCCGCGGGCGTGCTCGTGATCAGCGCGGTCAGCGCGGGGTCGGCGCGCACGGTGTCGGCCAGCGCGGACAGCGCCAGCGCGGGCTCGGCCGACTCGATGCCGGCACCGGGGTTGACCACCGCCCAGTTGAACCACTCCGGCGCGTCGGGCAGCCATTTCCTGGTCAACAGGTACAGCGCGCCGAAGGACAACAGGATGGTGGCGTCCAGCGCCATCATCGGGCCCCACTTCTCCAGCAGGTCCCGTTCCAGCTCGCGGAATCGCCGATACGTCTCCGCGCCCGGCCTGCCGTCGTAGTCCTCGTTGTCGAAAACCTCGTAGGCCCGGTAGAACTCGGCGACGAACCGGTCGACCGAACGGCCCATGGTCAGGAACCTGCGGGCGAATTCCACGTGCCGGACGACGCCTGACAGCCGACGGCCCAAGGTGGTGCGGAACGTGAAGGGGTACAACGTGTCGGCCAACTCGGGGGACAATGTCTCCTCGACCCCGAGTGAGACTTCCAGAACCCGCCGGGTCAACGGGTAGGCCGGTGCCAGCCGGACCATTCGGTACCAGTGCAGCAGGTTGTAGTAGACCCTGCCGTGGAAGTACCCGAGCATCGACGGCAGCCAGTCGTCCATTTGACGCAACTGCGCGTCGGGCACCCGGAGAGCGCGGGCGTAACCGCGGTAGACCTTGGCGTAGGCGTCGGCGGCGAACGAATAGGTCAGTGGTGAGGTGATGCCGCTGAAGCTCTCGATGATGTTGGAGTTGTCCCAGACGCGCAGCTCGCCGGTCGCGGGCGCGGCCTGCTCCTCGACCGGCCCCCGCGCCGTCGCGGTGACCGGCCTGCTCTGCAACAGCCACAGCCGCCGGTCGGCGCCGATGGCCCACTCGATGTCCTGCGCCGCGCCGAACACCTCCTCGACGCGGACGCCCAGTTCGCGCAACCCGGCCAGGTCCCGCGCGTCCAGCGACAGCCGTGCCCGCTGCTCCTCGGGCACCTCGCGGATCGAGTTGCCCGCCTGGCCGTCGGCGTCCATCCGCTGCGCCTTGTCCCCGAGGACGGTGTCCACCACCTCACCGGTGTCCTTGCGCAGCACGACGGTGTCGGCGTCGACCATGCCGGACACCAGCGACTCGCCCAGCCCGTACACCGAACTGACCACGCACTCCCGCTGGTCACCGGTGAGCGGGTTGACCGTGAACAGCACCCCGCTCAGCTCGGCGTCGACCATGCGCTGCACGACGACGGCCATGTCACCGACCTGGGCGACCCCACCGTTGGCCAGCCGGTAGGACAGCGACCTCGGGCTGAACGCCGAGGCCCAGCAGGCCAGCACCGCCTCGCGCACCGCGGCCGATCCGCACACGTTGAGTCTCGTGGTGAACTGGCCGGCGAAGGACAGGGCGGTGCCGTCCTCGTCGAGATTCGAGGAGCGCACCGCGACCCGACCGCCGCCGACCGTGCGGTACGCCCGCTCGATCTCGGCTTCGATCTCGAAATCCAGACACGTACCGAATATGAGTTCGGAAATTGAGTCGGCGATCTGGTCGACCGTGTTATTGGTGACACGGCCGAGCAGTTCGTGTACGTTTTCCCGTAGGCCGCCGATGTCGAGCAGGCGGGCGAACAGGTCCGAACCCAGTACCACCCAGTCCGGCACTGAAAGGCCGTTTCCGGTGAGTACGTGCAGGCTACGGCCCTTGCCGCCGGCCAGGCGTTCGACCTGGTCGGCACTGCTTTGAGGTGTGATCACGGCAGCTCTTTCCGGCCGGGTAAGCAAATTCGTGCCGGGAATCTTCCACGTGGCCCTCTAGGGAAAACACTAGTGCTCATACCGCTGTTTCGACGGTAAGACTGGAAGGGCGTCCGGCCGTGGATTGCCGTCTGGCCGGATCGCAATACCGCCACGACGGCAAATCCATTCCGAGGTCAGGTGGGGTCGCCATGCGGGTTGTGATCGTGGCCGTGGGGACGCGTGGTGACGTCGCCCCCTACACCGGACTGGCCGCGCGGTTCGCCCAGGAGGGGCACGAGGTCGCCATCGCCGCGTACCGGCCCTTCGCCGAGCTGGTCACCTCGGCCGGCGCCGAGTTCGTCGCCCTGCCTGGCGACCCGCGGTCGGCCACCTCGTGGACCCAGGTCCAGCACGGTTCCAAGATCGGCACCGGACCGCTCGGGCTGGCCAGGCTGATGCGGCTGATGACCGAGGAGATGGTGGAGCTGGCCGAGGCGATCCGGCTGGCCGCCTGCGAGCGCGCCGACGTGCTGCTGCTGTCCATGCCCGCGACGCTGGGCTACCACGTCGCCGAGCACCTCGGCCTGCCCAGCATGGGCGTCTTCCTGCAACCGGCGTTCCCGACCGCGGAGCACCCGCCCTCCCTGCTGGGGTTCGGCCGCTCGCTGGGCGGGCTGGGCAACCGGCTGGCAGGCCACCTCGTACTCGGCTCGATGGGCGCGATCTTCGCCCGCGCCATCAAGGCCGTGCGGGCACGGCTCGACCTGCCCGCGCTCAGCCCGGCCGAGCTGACCAGGGCGATGTCGGCGTGGCCGGTGCAGCACGGCTACAGCCCGACCCTGTTGCCGCGCCCCCGCGACTGGCGGCAGGGCCTGGACGTCGCCGGCTTCCTGTGGCCCGCGCCCGACCCCGCGTGGCGGCCACCGCGTGAGCTGCTCGAGTTCCTCGATGACGGGCCGCCCCCGGTGTACGTGGGCTTCGGCAGCCGGGTGTTCGGCGACGCGCCACGCCTGAGCCGACTCGTCGACGAGGCGCTGGCCGCGGCGGGGGTGCGCGGGGTGATCCAGGCCGGTTGGGCGGACCTGCGCGCGAGGTCGACGCGGTCGATCACCATCGGCGAGGCACCGCACTCGTGGCTGTTCCCCAGGATGGGCGCGCTGGTGCACCACGCCGGCGCGGGCACCAGCGCGGCAGGGCTGCTGGCCGGTCGCCCGACGGTGTCGGTGCCCGTGCTGGCCGACCAGCCGTTCTGGGCGTCCCGGCTGACGATGCTCGGGGTGGGCCCCAAACCGGTGCCGCACCGCAAGCTCACCGCCGAGCGGCTGGCCGGGGCGATCCGGGCCGCGATCGGGCACCAGCCCTACCGCGAACGGGCACTGGAGCTGTCGGCCAGGTTGCGCGCCGAGGACGGTGCGGGACAGGTCGTCGCCGCGGTGGAACGGCTCGTGCGGACCGCGGCGGCCGACCCGAGGAGGCAGTCGTGAACCCGTTGCGGGAACTGAAGATCGGCCTCACCACGCTGGCCATGCGCTCGGTGGTGCGCGGACTGGCCCTGACCGGTGACCCGGTGGCCACCGTACTGGGCCGCAGGGCGCTGGCCGACCCGTATCCGCACTACGAGCGGATCAGGGCGCGCGGTGAGGTCAGCAGGCACGTCATCGGGCTGTACCTGACGGCGGGGCACGGCACCGGCAAGGCGGTGCTGCGCGACCCCAGGTTCGGCGTCGAACCCGCCGTCGACCACGGCGGCGTGGACTGGAACCGCGAACCCGGCGACGAGTACCGGCTGGTCCACCCGATGGAGCAGTCCATCCTCACCATGAACCCGCCCGGCCACACCAGGCTGCGGCACCTGGTCTCCCCGTGGTTCACCCCGTCGGCACTGCGCGAGTTCACGCCCCAGGTGCACCGCATCGTCGAGGAGGCGCTGGACGCGGTGTCCGCGCGGGCCCGGTTCGACCTGGTGGCGGAGTTCGCCGCGCGGGTGCCGATCCAGGTGATCAGCGCGCTGTTCGACATCCCCGCCGCCGACCAGGTCCGCTTCGCGCGCTGGGGCAGCGTGCTGACCGGCACCCTGGACGGCATCCGCACGATGGCCGAGCGCAGGGCCGTGCACCGCACGGTGTCGGAGATGACCGAGTTCCTCACCGACCTGCTCGCCCGCCGCCGCACCGGTGCGGGCATCGACATGATCAGCAAGCTGGCCCGCTCCGAGCTGGGTGAGTCCAGCCAGGGCGTGCGCGAGTTGGTCGCGCTGATCGGCCTGCTGCTGGTCGCCGGGTTCGAGACCACGATCAACGTCATCGGCAGCGGGGCGCTGCGGTTGATGCGTGACACCGAGCTGCGCACCGCACTGCTGGACGAGCCCGAACTGGCCGCCCCGATCGTGGAGGAGATCATGCGGCTGGAGCCGCCGGTGCAGTTCACCCTGCGCAAGGCACTCGAGCCGGTGACGGTGGCCGGACAGGACCTGGCCGAGGGCGCCAGCTGGTGGTGCTGATCGCCGGGGCCAACCGCGACCCCTCGGCTTTCCCGGACCCCACGCGCTTCGACCCGTTGCGTGCCAACGTCCGAGACCACCTCGCCTTCTCCAGCGGCGTGCACTACTGCCTCGGTGCCGGTCTGGCCAGGATCACCGCGGCGGCCGCACTGCGCGGGCTGTTCCAGCGCATGCCGGGACTGGGGCAGGCGGGACCCGCCCGCTACAAGCAGACCCGCAACATCCGTGGCTGCTCGACCATTCCCGTTCAGCACACGGGAACCAGGATTTCCCTTGGGGGGTAAGGACACCGCCATGACCACCATCGCCATCGCGGGCGGCGAGGCCACCGACTTCGCGCGGCCGCTCGCCCAGACCGACAAACTGGGCTTCCTCATCCAGCCGCCCAGGATGTCCATCATCGTCACCACCTTCGTGGAGGGTGTCGGCCGGATCGACCCGGAGCGGCTGACCGAGGCCGTGGCGGTCGCGGCGCGGGCCTGCCCCGGGATGCGGCTGGCGCTGACCTCCGAGGAGCCGGTGTGGCGGGACACCGGCCTCGCGCCGAGGGTCCGGGTCGTCGAGGCCGCGCGGTTCGACTTCGAGCAGTTCGCCGACGAGCCCAACATCCGTGAGGGCCTGGTCGAGGAGGGCGGCCCCACCTGCGAGGTGGTCCTGATCGAGGGGACCGACTCCACGGTGCTGTTCCGCGCACACCACGCCGTCACCGACGGCGCCGGGATGCGCACGTGGATCCAGGAGGTCTTCCGCGCCCTGCGCGGGGAACAGCCGCTGGGGGCCACCGATCCCCGCAACATCGACGAGTTGCTGGCCAGCCTGCCCAAGCCCGCGTGCGAGGAGGAGCCCGCACCGGAGACGCCGATCCCGTCCGTGCTGCCCAGGCCGAGCGAACTCACTCCACGGCGCCACTTCTGGTTGCGCCGCACCGTGCCCGGCAACCACCCCGCCGTGGTCGCCAAGATCGCCGCCGCGCTCACCGCCGCCAGTGGACTGGACCAGGGTGGCTTCTGGATCCCCGTGGACCTGCGCAGGCACCTGCCGGAGCTGCGCACGACGGCCGGTCTGGCCAAGGTGATCACCCTGCGGACCGGGCGCGGCGAGGACTGGACTCAGGTGCAGGACCGGCTGCTGGCCCTGCTGGCCGAGAACTACGACCTGGTCGACCACTTCGACTACGGCCCGCTCGCCGAGTACTCGCTGGCCGAGATCAGGGACTTCCTGGACACCAGGGAGGAGGAGTCGATCCAGATCGCCGAGCGCGACTACGGCGGCAGCGCGGCACTGTCGCACCTGGGCAGGTTCGAACTGGCCGAGCTGTCCACCGAGTCCTTCGAGGCGACCACCGTCTACGGCCTGCCCAGCCTCGGCTACGCGTCCATGCCGCTGTTCGACATCGCCGAGTGCGACGGACGTACCGAGATCGTGGCCACCTGGTACGACGGCCCCGGCATGGTCGAGCGCCTCGGTGAACTGCTCGACGACATCGCCGAGTCGTTGGCGCCCGCCGCCCACCAGCGGTGGGTTGGCAACGACACGCACCGCGCGCTGCCGCCGACACCGACGCTGACCGCCCTGTTCGCCGAGCAGGTGGCCAGGACCCCGGACGCGCTGGCACTGGACGGACCGCAGGGGCCGATGACCTACGCGGAACTGGACCGGCGGGCCGAATCGGTGGCCGCGGTGCTGCGCGGGACCGGCGTGCGGCCGGACACCGTGGTCGGCATCCTCGCCGATCGGAGCCCGGCCGCGGTGACCGCGATCTGGGGCGTGCTCAAGGCGGGGGCCGCGTTCCTCGCGCTGGACCCGCGCAACCCCGACAGCAGGCTGGGGGAGTTGCTCGCCGACGCGGGTGCGCGGATCTGCCTCGCCGCGCGCGCCGACGCCCACCGCGTCCCGGGCGTCGAGGTGATCGTGCTGGACTCCGTGCCCACCAGCGACGCGCCCGCACCGGCCGACGCCGTGCGACCGGGTGACCTGGCCTACGTGATCTACACCTCCGGCTCGACCGGGCGCCCCAAGGGCGTGCAGATCGAGCACCACAGCATCGTCAACTACAGCCTGTGGGCGGCAAGGGCCTACGGCTTCGACGACACGACCAGGATCCCGCTGATCGCGCCGATGTCGTTCGACTGGGCGTACAACACGCTGTTCCCGCCGATGCTGGCCGGGTCGACGGTCGTGCTGGTGCCCGAGGAACCCGACCACGTCGTGCTGCGCAGGATGCTCACCGAGTCCGGGGCGAACGCCGCCTCGCTCACCCCGGTCCACCTGGACATTCTGTCCACAATGGACCTCCAGCTGTCGGGGTACCGGTTCGTGGTGTCCTGTGGTGAGCCGCTGCCGACCTCGGTGGCCGAGCGCACGCAGGCGCTGTTCGGGCCGGACTGCCGGGTGGTCAACGCGTACGGGCCCACCGAGGCGGCCATCGCCTGCACCGCGACGGTCTACCGGGGCGAGAGCGGACCTGGCAACCTCAGCATCGGGCTGCCCGGCGACAACACGCGGGTGTTCCTGCTCGACGGCCACCGCCGTGCCGTGCCACCCGGCGAGGTCGGCGAGATCTACCTGGCAGGGGAGCAACTCGCGCGCGGCTACCACGGCCGCGCGGACCTGACCAGGGACCGCTTCGTGCGCCTGGCCGACGGCACCCGTGCCTACCGCACCGGCGACCTCGGCAGGCTGCTGCCCGACGGCTGGCTGGCCTGCCTCGGCAGGGTGGACCGCCAGATCAAGGTCAACGGGTTCCGGGTGGAGCCGGACGAGGTGGCCAGGACGCTGGAACGCCATCCGGCGGTGCGCAGCGCGGTGGTCACCGGGGTGCGTCGCGGTGAGCGGGGCAAGGTGCTGTGCGGCTACGCGGTGACCGAGGCCGATCCCGCCGAACTCCGGGCGTTCCTGGCGGATCTGCTGCCCGCGCACATGGTCCCGGTGAGCATCACGCCACTGGCCGAGCTGCCGGTGAGCCCGAACGGGAAGATCGACGTCAACGCCCTGCCCGACCCCTTCGCCACCGCCGCGCCCGCGGGCGGCGCGCGGGCCACCGACGACACCGAGGCGGCGATCGGCGCCATCTGGGCAAAGGTGCTCGGCGTGGACGGAGCCGCCATCGCCGGTGACTCGGAGTTCACGCAGCTGGGCGGCACCTCGACGGCCATGATCAAGATGGTCGCCGAGGTCTGCGCCGAGGTGGTCGGCGCCGGGGGCGAGCGGGAGTTCATGCGCCGACTGCCCGAGGTCATCGGCAACCCGACCCTGGCGGCGGTGTGCTCGCTGGCCAGGTCCGCGAGGAGGCCCAGTGCGGTTCGATGACGTGCGGATCTTCGACGGCGAACAGGTGATCGAGCGGGGCAGGGTGCTCGTCCGCGACGGGGTGATCGCCGAGGTCGAGCCCCTGCCCGCCGAGGGCCCGGCCACGCACACCCTGCTGCCCGGGTTGATCGACGCGCACACGCACGTCTTCGGGTGGACGGGCAACCTCCAGCTGGCGCTGGCCTTCGGCGTCACCACCGAACTGGACATGTTCTGCTACCCGCCACCGCTGGCCGACCAACTGCGCACCGCTGCCGCCGCGGCGACCGACATGGCCGAGCTGTACAGCGCGGGCACCGTGGTCGGTCCGCCGGGCGGATACGCCAGCACGGTCGTGCCTGAGGCGCCGACCCTGGACGGACCGCGAGAGGCCGACGCGTTCGTGGCCGCACGGGTGGCTGAGGGCTCGCAGTACATCAAGATCGTGCTCGACAACGGCGCCACCCACGGCATGTCCGTGCCCTCGCTGGACCTGGCCACCGTCACGGCGGTCGCCGAGGCCGCGCGGGCACGGGGCCTGCGCACGGTCGCGCACATCTGCGACGCCCAAGGCGTGCGACTGGCACTGGAGGCCGGGGTGGACACCGTGACCCACGTGCCGTTGGCGGAGGTCCTCGACGCCGACATCGCGGACCGGGCGGCGCGCCGGGGGCAGGTGCACATCCCGACACTGGCCATGATGGAGATGACCGCGGGCGCACCGGGCGGGCGGAGCCTGGCAGACGATCCGCGCCTCGCCCCGCGGCTGCCCGAACGGCTGCGTGCCGCGATCACCGAGAGCCGGGAGAGCCTGGCCGGTGATCACCTCGGACCGGACGCGGACTTCGCCAACGCCCTCACCAGCGTGCGCCGCCTGCACGAGGCCGGGGTGCGCGTGCTCGCGGGCACCGACGCCGACGACGTGCCCGGCAAGTCGGCTCCCGTGGTGCACGGGGTGAGCATCCACCGGGAGTTGGCCCTGCTCGTCGAAGCCGGGCTCAGCCCGGTGCAGGCGCTGGTCGCGGCCACCTCGGCGCCCGCCGAGCACTTCGGGCTCGCCGACCGGGGGCGCATCAGGCCGGGGCTGCGCGCGGACCTGCTGCTGGTCGAGGGCGACCCGACCGAGGACATCACCGCGACAAGGGCGATCTCGGGAGTGTGGCGCCAGGGCGTGCGGTGCGACCGCGAGGCCTGCCTTGCCAGTCAACGAGGAGTGGAGTGACCATGACGACTGCGGACGCCGCCACCCAGCAGGCCAACCCGCTGGCCGCGTTGTTCGATCCCGGCGTGCGGGCCGATCCCTATCCGCTCTACCGCGCGCTGCGCGAGCAGGGGCCGCTTGTCAGCCCCGACGGCTCGCTGGCCACCGTCGGCTCGCACCGCGACTGCCTGCGCGTGCTGCACGACCCGAGGATGAGCAACCGGCCGAGCCTGGACCCGCTGCCGCCCGACGCACCGCCTCAGTCGTTCCTGTTCCTCGACCCGCCCGACCACACCAGGCTGCGTTCATTGGTGTCCAAGGCGTTCACCCCGAGGGCCGTGGCCAGGCTGGCGCCCAGGATCACCAAGATCGTCGACGACGCGCTGGACGCCGCTGCCGAGCGGGGCGGCATGGACCTGGTCGAGGACCTGGCGGCCCCGCTGCCGATCACCGTCATCAGCGAGTGGCTCGGGGTGCCGACGCAGGACGGCCCACTGCTGCGGGGCTGGTCGGAGGTGATCACCAGGGCGCTCGACCCGGTCGGCGCCGCCGACGAGCAGACCGTGCTGGCCAGCCAACAGGCCGGTGGCGAGCTGGCGGCCTACTTCGGCGAGCTGATCGCCGTGCGCTCTCGCGAGGAGGGTACCGACCTGCTCTCCCAGTTGGTGCGGGTCGAGGAGCGCGGTGAGAAGCTGACGATCGGCGAACTGCTGGCCACCATCGGGCTGCTGCTGGTCGCCGGGCACGAGACCACGACGAGCCTGATCTCCAACGGGCTGCTGGCCATGCTGCGCAACCAGGCGGAGCTCGACCGGTTGCGCGCCGACCCGTCGCTGGCCGAGCGGGCGGTGGAGGAGACACTGCGCTACGACGCACCGGTGCAGCTGACCCACCGATTGGCCACAAAGGACACTGTGATCGGCTCGGCCGAGGTGCCCAGGGGCAGCATGGTCGCGCTCATGCTGGCCGCCGCGAACCGGGACCCCGAGCTGCACCGAGACCCGGACGTGTTCTCCCTGGAGCGCGAGGACACCACGCACCTGGCGTTCTCGGCAGGCCCGCACTACTGCGTCGGTGCCGGTCTGGCGCGCCTGGAGGCCGCCGTGGTGTTCCGCAGGTTCACCGCCAGGGTGGTGCGCCCCGAGGTCGACGAGAGCTCGCTGGTCTACCGCCCGCACATCAACCTGCGCGGCCCGGCCCGGATGTCGCTGGGGTTCTCGGCGGTGCGCCGGGACTGACCGTCCACTGAGGATCGTGATGAGGGGAGCAGCCCGGGGCTGCTCCCCTCATCACGTCAGCGCTGTCCGAACAGCAGGGCGACGCGGCAGGTGTGCGGGTACTGGGGATCGAAGGTGGGCGGCATGGGGCGTGCGTGCTCGGCGGCCAGGTCGGCGAGCTCGCGGGTGTGTGCCTGCCAGCCGTGGACGGTCAGCCACCGCGTTGGCTCGGTGGTGGATTCGTTGCGCCACAACGACACCAGCATGGCCAACGTGTCGTCCTGCCCGGTTGCCAGCAGCTGCCTGGTCGGCTCGGTCAGCAGCATGTCGCGGGTCAGCGCCTCGATGGCGATCCGGCTGCCGGGCGCGCTGAGCTCGCTGATCCCGGCCAGCAACCGGTCGGTGTCCTGCTCGCTGAGGTACACCACGAGGCCCTCCAGCAGCCAGGCGCTGGGCAGCCGCGGGTCGAACCCGCTGTCCAGCAGGCTGCGTGCCCAGTCCTCGCGCAGGTCGGCGGTCACCACGACACGCTGGCACAACGGGGCGGCCCCCGTCCTGGCCAGTACTGACTCCTTGACCCCCAGCACGTCCGCACGGTCCACTTCGTACACTCGGGTGCCTTCCGGCCACGGCAGCCGGTACGCCCTGCTGTCCAGCCCGGCGGCCACCACGACGACCTGTCGGCAACCGGCCTCGGCGGCGCCGAACAGGTAGTCGTCGAACAGCTTCGTCCGCAGGGCCAGATAGTCGCCCATCGCCGAGGAGACCACTGTGGCGTCCTCCTCGAACCGCTGCGCCTGCCACGCGCCGGAGGCGCGGACGAACTCGGCGGCCAACCGGTCCTCGAACAGCCGATCGGGCCGCAGGCTCTCCTGGGCCCGCGCCATGGCCACCCCCAGCGCCGTCGAACCGATCTCCGACAGCGCCGCCAGCTCACGCAGGCGCTCCTCCACCAGGTCGGCGGCCCGTACCGCGCCGTCCATGGCCACGATCTCCGCCCGCAGCGCGGAAACGGCCGCCCGCATCCGCTCGTCGGCCGCCACGTCCAGCACCGCCTGCCTGAGCTGCGCCGCCGTTGTCCGCGCGAGGTCGATCGTGCGGGCCACCCCGGTGCGCACCGCCTGGGCCGTCGTGGCGTGGTGATCGATCAGCTCCGGTGCCAACAGCATGGGAGTGCCCTGCCGGACCGAGTTCATGATCGCGCCCATGCCGCCGTTGTTCAGGCACACCGAGGCGTGCGCCAGCACCGAGCGCATCGGCACCCAGGACCGCACCTCGAAGTTCGGCGGGTACTCGCGGCCCGCACCCTCGGCCTCGCCGCCAAGGGTGAGCACGACGTGCCAGTCCAGTTCGCCGAAGGCGTCCACGCACAGCCGGGTGAAGTCCTTGTCCTGCTTGACCATGGACCCCAGCGAGATCAGCAACACCGGTTTGCCGTCCGAGGGCGGCTGCCAGTCCCCGACGTAGGACCGCCCCTCGACGGCGGGGCCGACGATCTGGTGGTTGGGGGCGAGCTTCTCCCGGTCCGGATGGAAGCTGGGCGGCAGGAAGCACAGCGCCAGTTCCCGGGTGCTCGCCGACTCGTCCTCGCCGAGCCCGTGTGCGGCCTTCGCCTTGGCCAACCGCCCGCCCAGCTCGATCAGCTCGGGGTCGTCCAGCCCGGGGAACGCCTGTTCCAGTCGTGCCTGCCGCCAGTCCACGTTGTCGTCATAGGCGAAGTGCAGGTGCGTGATGACGACCGGGACCTGCCAGCGCCTGGCCAGCACCATGGCCGCGTCGAACATCATCGGGTCGGCGAGGATCAGCGCCGGTCGGTCACCCTCGAGCGCCTCGCCCAACTCGTCGATCAGCAGCAGGCTCTGCTCGACGAACCGCATCCCCATCAGGGTCGCCTTGGCTGTGGTCACCTCGCCCATGCCGGCGAACGTGGCGTTGTCGGCCATCTCGTCGGGGTAGACCAGCAGGCGCGCGCCACTGCGTTCGACCTCAGCGGAAAAGGACTCGCTGGCGCCGTAGGTGACCCGGTGCCCGCGACGCACGAGTTCCTCGGCGAAGTTGAGCGTCGGGTAGACGTGGCCGTACAGGGGAAGGCTGAGATAGAGGAGGTGCTGCTCGACAGTGGCCATGCACGCCATACTCGCGCCACGAATCGATGTGCCGGTGACCTGGTGTGTGCTCCCAATGAATTCCCTAGTCCTTTGTCGGCAGGGGGAGTTCTCGTCAGCTTGTCGCGTGTGGAATCGAAGTTCCTTATCAGTACAGGGATCCCTCGGTGTACTGATTACGGGCAGCATCGGTTCCCTTGCCGGATGTCCTATGTGGTGGGCTTGCGCAGTCGTTGCTGATCACCGCAACGCCTCCGCCAGTGCCCGCACATCGGGCTCGCGGACCACGGAGTAATGGTCCCCGGGAAGGTCGATGACGCGGGCGTCACCAGTGCACCGGTCGAGCCAGGCCTGAGCGACCTCGGGAGCCGCACCGGCCCGGTGGATGCGCACCTGCCCGCCGTACGAGGGAGCCTCGTAGGCCAGCAGCGCCCGGGTGTTGCGGGCGAACCGCTCGAAGATGGCGGCCAGCGTGTCGAGATCGACGTCCGCGGGCAGCACCTTGGCGGCTCGGGCCTGCGAGTACAGCCCGCGCAGGCTCTCGCAGTGACCGGGCGTCCAGTCCACTCCGGACAGTCCGGCCAGGTCGCGGGCGAACCAGGCATACAACCGCTCGTCGGCCACCGGCTCGGTGCGAGCGCCAGGCGGCTCGATGATGTCGATCAGGTCGACCCGCTCCACCGAGTCGAGCAGGGTGGCCATCTCCAGAGCGATCATGCCGCCCATGGACCAGCCACCGAGCCGGCACCGGCCGCCGGGCAGTGTCTGCACGTAGTGCTTGGCCATCTCGGGAATGGAGCTCAACGCGGAATCGGGTACCTGTAGGGCGTAGACGGGCTGGTCCGGCCCGAGCAGTTCGGCGAGGGCCGAGTAGCAGAGCACGTCCCCACCGACCGGGTGCACGAGCACCAGCGGGGTCAGCGATCCGGTCTCCCGGATGGGCACCAGCGCCTCTCGCGAGCGCACCCGCGAGTCCCGCACCACCTCGGCCAGCGCCGCGATCGTCGGGTGTCCGAAGAGGACGGACAGCGGGAGTGAGCGGTCCAGTTCCGTACTGATCCGCGACATCATCCGCACCGCGAGCAGGGAGTTGCCGCCCAGCGAGAAGAAACTGGTGGACACGCCGAACTCGCGATCGGCGAAGAACTCCCGCCAGATCCCGGTGAGCTGCTGCTCCACCTCGTCGCGCGGGGCCACCAGCTCGACCGGTTCCTCGTCCACCGCGGGCAGCGCGGAGCGGTCCAGCTTCCCGTTGGCGCCCAAGGGAAGTTCGGGCAGCACCATGATGTGCTTGGGTACCAGGTAGTCCGGCAGCTCGTTGCGCAGCGAGGCGGCCAGTTCCTCCGGCGAGGCCTCGGTGGTCAGCACCACGTATCCGGCCAGACGCAGGTTGTGCCGTTCACCGAGCACGGTCACCACCGCCGCGCGAACCCTGGGGTCGCGCAGCAGCGCGGCCTCGATCTCGCCCAGTTCCACCCGGTACCCGTTGACCTTCACCTGGAAGTCCCGTCGGCCGAGGAACTCGATGGTGCCGTCGGGCAGGTACCGGCCGAGGTCCCCGGTCCGGTAGAGCCGTTCCCCTGTCTCCGGGTGCCGCACGAAGCTGGCCCCCGTCTTGTCCGGGTCGCCCAGGTAGCCCCGGGCGAGGCCGGCCCCGGCGATGTACAGCTCACCGGTCACCCAGGTCGGGCAGTGCCGCCACAGCTCGTCGAGCACGTGGAACCGTTGGTTGCGCAGGGGTTTGCCGTACGGGACCGAAGCCCAGTCCGGGTCGGTCTCGGTGATCGGGTAGCAGATCGACCAGATGGCCGCCTCCGTCGCACCGCCGAGGCTGTACACGGAGACGTCCGGGGCGATGGCCTGGATCCGCGCCGGCAGGGTCACCGGGATCCAGTCGCCGCTGAGCATGACCACCCGCAGCGGAACCCGTCGCGGCTGGTGTGCGACGAACATCTCCATCAGGGTCGGCACGCTGTTCCACACCGTCACCCCGTGCTCGGCCACGAGTTCGGCCCAGCGGGCGGGTTCCCGATGCGCCCCGGGCTCGGGCAGCACGAGCGCCGCCCCGGCGGCCAGGGTGCCGAAGATGTCGTACACCGAGAGGTCGAAGTTCAGCGCGGACAGGCCGAGCACCCGGTCGGCCGGGCCGATGCCGAACCGCTCGTTGACGTCCAGCACGGTGTTCAGTGCGGCGGCGTGCTCGATCATCACCCCCTTGGGGGTGCCGGTGGAGCCCGAGGTGAAGATCACGTAGGCCAGGTCGGAGGGCCGCGCCGTGGTCTGCGGCACCGCGCCTTCGGGCAACTCGCCGTCCACGCTGAGCCGGGGCGCCTGGCTGGGCCACTCCGTGCGCTGCTCGATGTGGCGCTGGGTCAGGATCGCCGCCGCCCCGGACTCGGTGAGCAGCACCCGCAGCCGCTCGGTGGGCACCTCGGCGTCGATCGGCACGTAGGCCGCGCCGGCCTTGAGCGTGCCCAGCACGGCGATCACCTGGTGCGGGCTCTTGTCCATGACCACCGCGACCAGTCGCCCGCGGGCCCGTTCGCCCAGCCAGTGGGCAACGCGGTCGGACAGCTCGTCCAACTCGCCGTAGGTGAGGTCCGGGCCGGCGATGGCGATGGCCGCCGGATCCTTCGCGACCTGGCGCAGGAACGGCTCGTGCAGCAGCCCGGGCTCCACCGGCCACTCGGTCGCGTTGGCCTCCTGCCGGGCCGCCAACTCGGCGGGCGGCACCAGGTTGGGCGCGGTGCTCCGCCAGAGATCCGGGTCACCGGCCAGCCCGCGAAGAAGCTCCACATAGGACCGGAACATGGTTTCGACGAGGTGCTCCGGGAACAGGTCGGCGACCACGTCCCAGTTCACCACCAGCTCGCCGGCCTCCTCGATCACCTGGTGGTCCAGCCACACCTGCGGTGTGCGCACGCTGGCCGACACCTCGGTGCCGCCCTCGCCCAGTCCGAGCAGGTGGTGCACCATGCCGGTCATGCCGCCGCCCTGCTCCCTGGCGGCGAAGTTCACCATGCTGGCGAACACCACCGGCATGCTGGCCCCGACGGTGTTGCCGCGCGCCCGGTTGTACTCACGCAGCACCTCCACCCCGGAGACCTCGCTGTGCTCCAGATCGGTCCACAGCCTGCGCTGCACCCGCTCGGCGACCCCGGCGAAGGTCGGCGCGGCCAGGGTGTCGACCTCCAACAGGGTGGTGGTGCTGAAGTTACCGACCACAGCGTCCACCTGCTCGTGCAACGCCATCCGGTTGGAGAACATCACGTTGAGGGTGAACCGGCTGCGCCCGCTCCAGGTGGCCAGCACCCAGGCGTAGGCCGCGCACAGCGCCGCCGAGGGGGTGACCCCGCGGGTCCCGGCCAACCGCTGGAACTCAGACCACTCCACAGTGGACAGCCGGGCGTCGTGGTGCGCGAACTCCGGAATTCCTACCAGGGCAGGGTTCTTGGCCAGCGGCAACTGCGGGGCAGGCGGCATCTCGACAACCCGCTCGCGCCAGTATCGCAGTGCCTTCTCGGGATCCTGCCGGGTGGCGGTCGCCGTCACGTAGTCCCGGAAGGTCAGCGACAGTTCGGGCAGCGCTTCCCTGCCCTCGTGGTAGACCTGCGCCCATTCCCGGAAGAGCAGGGCCGAGCTCCACCCGTCGACGACCAGGGCGTCCAGTCCGATGTGGAGCCTGGTGGTCCGCGTGTCCAGCCGGGTGGCCCTGATCTCGAACAGCGGCCACCGCGCCGGGTCGAACACCCGGGCCTTCATCTCGGCGCCGACCCGCTCGGCCGGTCCGTCCGTGGCACGGATGGTGTAGCCGGGCACCTCGGGCAGCACCCGTTGGGTGCCCTCGGGGCTGATCACGGCGCGCAGCATGTCGTGCCGCTCGATCAGCACGGACAGGGCACTGTTGAGACGGTCCAGGTCCAGCCCGGCCACGTCGACCTCGATGAACGAGTACGTGTTCACCCCGCCCAACTCGAAGGCGGTGGAGCGGCCCATCAGGTAGGCCTGCTGGAGGTCGGTCAGCGGGAACGGCTCGAACCGGGCGTCCACCTCGGCGAGCACCGGTTGCCGCTTCGGCGCGGTGTCCAGCCTGGCTGCCAGTTCGACCACGTCCTGGGCATCGAGGAAGGCCTCCAGCGTCGGCGCCACCCCGAGTTCGGCGCGCAGCGCCTCACAGGCCTCCATCGCCATCCAGGAGTCCAGCCCCAGGTTCCCCAGCGGCTCGTCCACGGCCAACTGCTCGAGCCCGAGCACCCGCGCCACGATCGAGGCCACCACGTCCCGCACTTCGTTGTGCGCGGGCGGAACCCGATCCCGGTGTGCCTCGGCGACCACTCGTCCGGAAGGCTCCGCCAGCACGGCCGAACCCTGCTTGACGTGACAGTACAGCTCGGAACTCGCTGGCAGGCCAAGGAAGGTGAAGTATCCGATCCGGTCCGGCTGGACCTCCGCGAGCTGGAACATCGCGTCGATCAGCTGGGCGACCGTCTCGGGCCGCTTGATCAGCGCCACCGATTCGGCGCCGCGATGCCAGACGCGCTCGATACATCGGGCCGAGGCGCCCAGGTACACACCCCGGCGCCACAGTCGACGGTAGAGCTCCTCCCCGCTGCTCCCCGCCGTGGTCAGAAGTGCCTTGAAGTCCACAGTGGACTCTTGGGCGCCCGTTTCGAGGCGGCCCCGGCAGTGTTGCCGCCACTGGGAGTCCCGCTCCGAGCAGTGCCGAAACCAGCCGTCCGGTTCGACCAGGAACTGTGCCCGCAGCCGCTCTGCCGGATCCACTCGAAGCTCTTGCAGCGCCTCGAAATCCGTGATCGTCACGGCTTCGGAACCGTGTAGCTCCTTCGCCGCCGCCAGCGCCGTCGCCAGGTACAGCCCGAAGCTCGCCGTGGGCACACCGGCCACCACGTGCTCGTCCAGCAATCGCAGGTCGGCCGGTGCCAACTCGGTCTCGAACTGCACGGTGTCCAACGGCGAGGAGAGCCGCCTGCCCAGCAGGGAGCTGTTCCGGTAGCGCTCACGGCCAGCCTGTTCGAGCACCACGTGGGCGTTCGTGCCGCTGGCGCCGAAAGAACTCACCCCCACCACGGCCGGACTGGGCAGCGCCGTGACTTCGGTCGGGATCCGCATCGGCCCGGCTTCCGGGGTGACCTCGGCGAGGTTGGGCTGCGGCGGCACCTCGCCGTGCACCAGACACAGCACCGCCTTGAGGAACCCGGCGATCCCGGCCGCCGACTCCAGGTGGCCGATGTTGGCCTTCACCGACCCCACCAGGAGGTCCCGCTCACCGAACACCTCGCGCAGCCCGCGCAGCTCGGCCGGATCACCGGCCGGGGTGCCGGTTCCGTGCGCCTCCACGTAGCCGACCTGCTCGGGCCGGATGCCGCAACCGCGCAGCGCCTGCCGGATCAGCTCGCTCTGCGCCGCCGGGTTCGGGGCGGTGATGCCGACCGTGCGGCCGTCCTGGTTGACCGCCGAACCGCGGATCACCGCCCAGATGTGGTCGCCGGCGGCCTCGGCGTCGGTGAGTCGCTTCAGCACGACCAGCCCGCAGCCCTCGCCGCGCACGTACCCGTCGGCGCGCACGTCGAACACTCGGCTGCGGCAGGTTGGCGAGAGCATCCGTGCGTTGTCCAGTACCTCGAACCAGTCGGCCGACCGCACCGTGTTCACACCGCCGGCCAACGCCATCGCCGACTCGCCGGTGCGCAGGCTCTGGCAGGCCAGGTGCACGGCGACCAGGGAGGACGAGGTCGCCGTGTCCACCGCGAGGCTCGGCCCGCTCAACCCGAGCTGGTAGGACAGCCGCCCGGCGGCGAACGGGGTCGTACCGGTCAGGTCGTACGCCGACCGCTCGGCCGTGGTGTGTCCGTGACCGGCGATCCCGACGAACACTCCCGTCGGGTGCCCGGCCAGCCGCTGTGGGGCACACCCGGCGTGTTCCAGCGCCTGCCAGCCGACCTCCAGCAGCAGCCGGTGCCGCGGGTCCATCGCGGCGGCCTCCCTCGGTGCGATGCCGAACCTGGCCGCGTCGAACTGGTCCAGTCCATCGATCAGCCCGGCCCGGAACGTGCGCCCGGCCGCCGAACTGTCCGGTGGCACCGGTCCGATGCCGTCCCCGCCGCGACGCAGGAACCGCCAGTAGGAGTCCGGATCGCTGACGCCACCGGGCATGCGGCAAGCCATGCCCACGACCGCGATCGGATCGGCCGAGCCCTTTCGGGCAGTGCAGGGGTCGTTCACCGGCCTGTCCCATCATCAAAGTCCACCCAGGTCGGCGAATGGTCCCAACCGTTCGGAGCACGCACTACCGACGATCGGCGGGAGAAGTTTGATTCACAACTACCAGTCGGAGCCTGGCCTCCCAGGGGCGGCCGCGGGACCGGCCGTGGACGTCGGGCCAACGGCACTATTGCCACGTAAGGGTGTCTTTGCGACATTGAACGCGAGGTGGCCGGAACCGCCGTTCGGCGACAGCCGCACCTGAGCGGATGTGCAGATGGTGCCTCGTTGGGCCTACTTGGATTCGACGCGTCCGAACGGGTTGGGGTCGGCCGCCAACGCGTCACACGCTGCCTGCCAAGCGGAATCCCCGGGGTAGAGCTCGGTGCGGAGGTAGGCCCAGGTGAGCCGCTGGACCGCGGCGACTCGCTCGGGGTTCTCGTCCGTGGTCTCGGCGACGTCATATCCGGAGATCCCGCCGAGCCCGTGCTCCGCGTCAAACAGGGTGAGCAGGGACTTGGGACCAGGGGAGAGGAGGTACGGATCGGTGTGCCAGTCCGCGCCCGCGACCGTCAGGTGGGTGGAGGTGTCCTTGTCACCGGCGACCACGAGCGCGGGCGTTGTCATATGGGAGAAGTCCGTGGTCGAGAAGAAGGAATAGTTCTGGGCCACGGACTCGGTGAGGGCGTCGCCGCCCCTGCCGGGCGCGGCGAGCAGCACGCCCGCCTTGATCCGAGGTTCGGCCAGGTTCACTTCCGTTCCGTCGTAGGGATCGGTGAGCCGCGCGCCCAGCAGCAGGCTCGCGGTGTGCCCGCCCATCGAGTGCCCGGCCACGGCGACCTTGCTTCGGTTCAGGCGCCCGAGGAGCTGTGGGACGGCGGCTTCGATCGCGTCGAGCTGGTCGAGGATGCGTGTCATGTCCTCGGCCCGCGATCGCCAGTACAGCGGCGCCTCGGGGTCGTCGGTGTCCAGGCTCAGCGTCCTCGAGCTCAGATGGGTGGGCTGGATCACGACAAATCCGTGTGCCGCCCAGAAGTTGGCGAGTGGGGCGTAGCCGTTCAGCGAGGAGAGGTTGTTCGAGTAGCCCTGGCCGTGCGAGAGCAGGATGATCGGCAGCTCGGTTCCGGTCACGGGCGCGGAGACCCGCACCTGGAGATCCACGGCGCGGCCGGGAGCTGGCAGCACCACCGGACTGACCGAAAGGACAGCAGTGGGCGCGCTGACGGTGTCGGCTGCGTGAGTCGGTTCACCCATGATGTGCAGTTCCCTTCCATTTGCCGGACTCAAAGCGGAGCGTAGTTCCGGAACTATATGGAGCGACGTTCCGCTTTGTCAACGGCCGCCCGGGAGGAGAGATCGTGGCCAGAGCCAGCGTCGACAGGTAGAGGCGCTGGCCCGCATGTCGATGCCGTCGAGCTGCTCGGCGTGTCGTCGGATGTCCCGGCCGTGGCGTCGTCAATGCTGGGGTTGTGTCGGAGATTCCCGTGCGAGCGCAGCGAGGCGACCCCAGGCCGGGCAGGCTGGTCGGCATCGACCTGGCCCGGGGGCTGGCCGTGTTCGGGATGTACGCCGCCCACGTCGGACCCGACCCGGAGACCGAGGGCGGTGTGCTCGGTGCTGTGTTGCAGCTCGCGCACGGCCGTTCCTCGGCGCTGTTCGCGGTGCTGGCCGGGGTCTCGGTGGCGATCCTCACCGGCCGGACCGAGCCGGTGTCCGGCCGCGACCGCAGGCAGGCCATGACCCGGATCGCCATCCGCGCCGTGATCCTGGTGGTACTGGGCATCGCGCTGGCCCTGCTCGACACCTCGGTGGCTGTGATCATTCCCTACTACGGGGTGTACTTCCTGCTCGCCTTGCCGTTGGTGCGGCTGCGAGCCCGCGCGCTGGCCGTGCTCGCCGCGGTGTTCGCGGTCGTCGGCCCGCAGCTGTCCTTCGCCATCCGCTTCGCGGGCGCCGTGCCGCAGACTGAGACTCCCGACACAGTCGTGGACGGCATCGCGGAACTGCTCGTGTCCGGCACCTACCCGGCGATCACCTGGATGCCGTTCGTCATCGCTGGCATGGCACTGGGCCGGATCGACATCAGCACCGCGCCGGTGCTGCGCAGGATCGCCTGGCTGGGGACCGTGCTGCTGCTCGCCGGGTACGGGGGCTCGTGGCTGGCGCTGAATGTGTTCGGTGGCCGGGCGGCGCTGCTGGCGTCCCCGCACGCGGCGGCCGTGGCCGCCAGCGAACCGGGCGCGGTCAGCACGGACTCCCTCGCGGGGCTGCTGGTCGCCACACCGCACAGCGGGACGACCTTCGAGGTTCTCGGCGCGCTGGGCTGTGCACTGCTGGTGGTGGCCGGTGCGACGTGGCTGACCCGCAAACCGCGTGTGCTGCTGGTTCCGGTGATCGCGGTCGGCAGGATGTCACTGTCGGCCTACGTCGGGCACGTGCTGGCGATGTGGCTGCTCGACCCGGAGACGATGAGCACCCCGCCGCTACTGGTGCTGCTCGGGTTCGTGCTCACCACTGCCGCGCTGGCCACGCTGTGGAGCCGCGCGTTCCGCAGGGGGCCGCTGGAGCACCTGCTGTACCTCGCGACGACACCGGCACGACTGATCCGGTGATCTCGCCGGAACACGTTCGCACCAGCCGGATGTGGCGCTGCCGGACATCCGGTATCGCCAACCGGGCGATCGCCGCGGGTGGCCCCCTTCCCAGCCTCGCCGCCCGTCCCTAACGTGGAATGAGGATTGCTCCCTGGCGAACACGATCCCCGCAGCCAGCCCAAGCGCAATGCACGTGAATGTCCACACCTGTCAGGGAAAGAGGAAGGGCTCAGCAGTTCGCCCAAGAACACCGTACAGCCCGGCAGCCGTGGTTTTCGCCGGCAGTCAGCGCGCTCTCATCGAAGCCAGCTGGATCCGGTTGCCAGGTGCCATGACAAGACCGATGGGTGAGAAGCAACTCGCTTCCGTTGATCATGCAGGCGTGTGCGACAGAGAGGGGCCCGATCGTGTCAGTCAAGCCCGCAGCTCCGGTCGTGAATGCGTCGTCGATGAGTGTCGCCACGCAACTGACACCACACCTGCTGGAACAGGCGGCGGGTCCGGTACAGGTCACCGTGAACTCCGTGGTACGGGAACGCATCGCGGCCTGCCACGAGTTCGCCCTGATTCGCATCGCCGGTGGTACGCCGGTCTACGGTGCCACAACGGGTTTCGGTCCGCTCGTGGCATTTCCCGGTCGCGAGGACTCGGCCGAACAGTGCGACAACGTGCTCGACCACCTGATCGCCGGGCAGGGTCCTGATCTGGAGCCAGCCGTGGCTCGTGCCGCTGTCCTCGCACGGCTCTGGTCACTCGCACAGGGCCTTTCCGGCGTCTCGTTGTCAGTCATCGACGCCCTGATCGCCATGCTGGCTACGGATTTCGCGCCGGCAGTGCCATGTGTGGGGTCGGTCGGCGCCAGCGGGGACCTCATTCCGCTCGCCTACGCGGCGCGCGCACTGCGAGGTGTCGGCAGCGCCTACCTGGCCGGTGAGCGAATGGCGGCCGGAACCGCATTGCGGCTTGCCGGTCTCACTCCCCTGGAGTTGGACGGGCGAGACGCGCTGGCACTGGTCAACGGTACATCGCTGACCGCTGCCGCCACGGGGATCGCGGTCGCCGGGATCCGCAGGTCCCACGTGGTCGCCATGGTGCTGTCGGCGCTGTTGACGGACCTCCTCGGGTCCGACCCGGTGTTCCTGTCGGCGGATCTGCTCGACGCGTTCGGTCACCAGCACGCCACCGACACCGCCCGGCAGTTGCGCGTACTGCTGGCGGGCACCAGCCCGTCGGGAACCCGGCCGTTGCAGGAGCCCTACAGCATCCGCTGTGTACCGCAGCTGCTTGGGGCGGTGGCGTCATCGGTTCACCACGCGGAGCAGGTGGTGTGTGATGACCTCAACGGGGTGAGCGACAACCCGCTGTTCTTCCCCGACCAGAACAAGGTCGTCCATGGCGGCAACTTCTTCGGCCAGCCTTGTGCGTTCGCGGCCGACCTGCTCTCGCTGGCGGCGACACAGCTGGGCAACCTCGCGGAGCGTCAGCTCGACCTGGTGGTCGACCCGCACCGCAACGGTGGGCTGCCACCGATGTTGTCGGCCGAACCCGGCCGTCAGCACGGCATGCAAGGTGTGCAGCTCGCGGCGACCGCGACCCTCGCGGCCATGCGTCGCTGCGCCGTTCCCGCCTCGGTCCAGAGCCTGCCGACGAATCTGCACAACCAGGACGTCGTCCCGCTGGGCACCCAAGCGGCGTTGAACGCGTTGGACACGGCACGTTCTTTGCGATGGCTGCACGGTTCCCTGGCCGTGGCACTGCGCCAGGCCACGCACGTCGGCGCGCGCCGACCGACCGCGCCGGTGTGTGCCTCGGTGCTCGACGCCCTGCGTGAGCTGATTCCGCCCATCGTGGACGACCGGCCGCTCGACGAGGACGTGCGGCGGGCCGCTGACCTGCTCGACGGTTTCGCGAAGAATCCCGGACTGTTCACGGGATCCCGGCCATGACCGCGGCGACCACCGAACGAACGGTCCCCGATGTCGGTTGCGTGACACTTCCGCTGCCGACACAACGGTTCGTCGGGCAGTGCGGTCAGCCAACCCGAACGGCCATCGCCGAAGCCGCCGCGTTCGCGGTGAACGAAGCCGAACACGCGCGCTACCGGTGGCTGCTCGGCCACCAGGCGGCGTTCTGCGTCTGGCGCCTGCTCGCGGACCTGTTGCGCTCGGCACTCGCCCAACCGGACGAGGCACAGCCGCAGGTCGCGGTCGCGGCGCACCTGGTCGACGCGTACTCGGTGCTGCTGCTGTACTCCGGGAGCTGTTCCACCGAGATCTACCACTCCACGATCAGGCCCGAGATGATCGCTGCACACCCGGCGTTCAGCGGCAAATGGTCCAGGGACTACGAACCGCTCCCCGCGTTGATACGCGCCTCGCGGTCCGTTCTGCCAGCGCAGGCCAAAGAGCTCGCCGCAAGCGCGAAGGCCAACCAGCTCGTGCACATGGCCATCGCGGACAAGCTTGTTCCGCAAGGGCAATCGCTGCTGCGCGCGGCCAGCGGTTCCGGTCCGGTCGTGACATCGGAGGTCGAACGCGATCTGTTCGACCAGTTCTTCCTCGTCCAACGCCGCCCCGTCAGCAAGGGGATGCTCATCGGTCAACTCGGTGAGCGGCTCGATCGGATCGCGGCCGACCTCATGGCGAGTCCGCTGCCGGAGCCCCCTTGGCGCGACACCGAGCCGGTCATGTGGTTGCACCGCAACAGTGCTGGAATCTTGGCGGAGGCCACGGGGTGGCTGCGGGAGGTCAGCGTCGGCGATCACGCAGGCACGAAGGGAAGAACATGGGCGAGTTCAAGAACATCGTTGTGAACGGCAAGATCGATGCCTACATCCGCAGCCAGACCGCACCGCAACTGCCCGCCCAGCGCAAGCTGGTCGAGCGGACGCACGCGCTCGGTGACCTCGCCGAGATGCAGATCCCGCACGAGCAGGGCATGTTGCTCACGCTCCTGGTGAAGATCCTGGCTGCCGAACTGGTCGTCGAGGTGGGCACCTTCACCGGGTACTCGGGGCTGTCACTGGCACTCGGTCTGGCGGCGGGCGGCAAGGTGATCACCCTTGACCGGTCCGAGGAGTGGCTGGACCTCGCCAGCGAGGCGTGGCAGGAGGCCGGCGTCGCCGAGCTGATCGAGTTCCGGCTCGGTCCGGCACGGGAAAGCCTGTTCGCACTGCCGGACAGCCCGGAGATCGACCTGGCATTCATCGACGCGGACAAGGTCGGCTACATCGACTACTGGGAGCAGTTGGTGCCGAGGCTGCGTGCCGGCGGCCTGATACTGGCCGACAACGTGCTCTACCGAGGCGAAGCCGCCGATGACAACGCGACCGGCAACGCCAGGGCGATCCGTGAGTTCAACGACCACGTCCTCGCGGACCGCCGCGTCGAGTCGGTGCTGCTCCCAGTCGCGGACGGGTTGACCATCGCCCGCAAGCGCACCCGGTGAACCACGCCCCGATACGTCGGTTCAGCCTGTGAAGAGGAGAACAGTGTGACCGTCAGCGGGATTCCTGAGCACTGCGCTCGTCTGAGCATGCAGTCACTCATGACCGATCCCTATCGGATACTGGCTCGGTTCCGCGAACAGGCGCCCGCTGTCGCTGTCGAGCACACCGGCTATCGCATGTGGCTGGTCACCCGCTACGAGGACGTGCGCAGGATACTCGCGGACACCAGCGTGATCCGTGACTTCGTCGCGAACCAGCATCGGATCAACACCAACAGCCGGGTCCGGCCAGTGTCGCAGGCCCATCTGGTGGACGCCTCACGCCGCAGCTTCTTCGAGCGTGACGGTGCTGACCACCGTCGGCTGCGAGGATTCGTCAACGACGTGTTCACCCCAGATCGGCTCGCACAGCTGCGCGTCGAGGTGGAACAACTGGTCGAGCGACTGCTGGACACGCTCCCGGTTGGTGAACCCGTCGACCTCATGACGGCATACGCCTACCCGATCGCCATGACCGTGATCGGCGACCTCGCCGGGGTACCCAGCCAGCCAAGGAAGAACATCCCCGTCTGGATATGCGAGATGATCACCTCGCCGGTGATCAGCGAGATCGAGCACGGCGCGAACCAGTTGCATGCCTTCTCCGTCGAGATGGCGGCGCTGAAGCGGGCCGAGCCGGGACAGGACCTGTTCACCGACCTCCTCCAGGTGCGCGAGCGGGAACTGATGACCGAGGACGAGCTCACGTCGATCTACCTCCTGTTCCTCGTCGCTGGGACTGAAGCGGCCTCCGCGATCGGTAACGGTCTGCTGACCCTGCTGCGGCACCGCGACCAACTCGACGAACTGCTTGCCACGGGGGACAGTTTCGCCGATGCGGTGGAGGAGATCCTTCGCTTCGAGTCACCCTTCCGGCTGATGGGACCGCGCCTGTCCACCAGGCCGGTGGCGTTGGACGGGCCGACCATCCCCGCGGGCGAGCTCATCCTGCTCTCACCCGGTGCCGCAAACCATGATCCGCTGCGGTTCCCGAACCCGGACGAGTTCGACGTGCGACGCCGCCCGAGCGGACATCTCGGGTTCGGACACGGCCCACACCACTGCCTGGGTTACGCGCTCGGCCGACTGGAGACGACCACGGCGCTGCGGCAGCTGTTCCGGCGCTACCCGAACACCGAACTGGTCCACTCACAGCGGCCGGCGGACTGGCGTCCGGGAAAGTTCATGCGCAGGCTCAACACGCTGGCCGTCATCCTGCGTTAGACCAGGCGCGTTCCGGGTAGCCGAGATGGGGTTCGGACACCTGGTCGAGCCTGGTCCTGATCTCCGGCGGCAGGTCGAGTTCGGCGACCGCGAGCGATTCCCGCAGCTGCTCGGCGGTGCGCGCGCCCACCAAGGGGGCGACGACACCTTCCCGGTCCCGCACCCAGCTCAGCGCGACACCCAGTGGCGGAACCCCCAGCTGCTCCGCCGCCGTCGCGACCTCCTCGACCACGGCGGCGGCCCGCTTGCTCTCCGCGAGGCCGCGGACGTACCACTGGAAGAAGCGGCTGTCGGCCCGCTCCGCGGGAACACCGTTGCGGTACTTCCCGGTCAGCACGCCGCGACCGAGCGGCGCCCATGGCAGGATGCCGAGCCCGAAGTGCCGCGCCGCCGGTAGCACCTCACGCTCGATTCCCCGTTGCAGCAACGAGTACTCGACCTGCACGGAGCTCAGCTGCGGACGTCCGAGTTTGTCCTGCGTGGTCGCCGCCTTCGCGGTCTGCCAGCCGGTGTAGTTGCACAGCCCCGCCGTGCGGGCCCGGCCGCTGGAGATCGCCTGCTGGATGGCGTCGAGGGTGTCGTCGAGTGGGGTGTGGTCGTCCCAGATGTGCATCTGCCAGACATCGACGTGGTCCAGACCCAGCCGGTTCAGCGACTTGGTGAGCTCAGCCAGCAACGTCGCGGCCGAAGCGTCCGTACCGAACGGCGGTTTCTCACCGGTGAGCACGGCTTTGGTGCAGAGCACGATGTCCTCGCGGGGAACCGTGCCGCGCAGCAGTCGGCCGAGGATCTCCTCGCTGCGCCCGCCGCCGTAGATGTTGGCCGTGTCCACGAGATTGCCACCCGCGTCGACGTAGTCGGTCAGCTGTGCGCCACAGTCGTCCTCGGACGTGCCCAATCCCCAAGTCGCTGTACCGAGACCGATCCGTGCGACACTGATACCGCTGTGCCCGAGGGTCCTCCGCAGCACCGCTCACACCCCTTTCCCCTGCGCACGCAACCGTGGTTTGCCCATCGCGTTGCGCGGGATCGAGTCGACTTCCTCGATCAGCCTGAGCTTGTTGTGCGGCGAGACCCTGCCAGCGACATGGGCGATGATCTCGTCGAGGTCGACGGGGTGTCGCAACACCACGTACGCCTTCGGCAGTTCGCCAGCGATGTCGTCGGGATGGCCGACAACGACGGCGTCTTCGACGCCGGGGTACTCCAGCAGCAGCGATTCGAGTTCCTCCGGGCTCACCTGGTACCCCTTGTACTTGATCAGGCGCTTGTGCCGGCCCGTGATCGTGACGTGGCCACGGGGATGCGCCCGCGCGAGATCACCGGTGTGCAGCCAGCCATCGCTGTCCGTCAACGCCACCGAGGACGCGGGATCGCCGAAGTAGCCAGAGGAGACCTGCGGGCCTCGGATGCGAAGTTCGCCTTCGTCCCCAGGGATCACATCCGTGCCCGTTGCCAGGTCCACGATGCGCGTTTCGGTTCCGGGCAGCGCGATGCCGACCGCCCCCGGCGGCCCGGGGTCGCCATCGGGAGTCACATGGGTGCAGCCTGCTTCTGTCATGCCATAGCCCTGTACGACGGCAACCCCGAACCTTCGCGTGCAGTTCTGCGCGAGTGCGGCGGGCAACGGTGCTCCGCCGGAGAAGATCAGTCGCATACCGGCGAGGTCGGTGTCCTCCACATCCTCGCTGCGCACGAGTTCAGCGAGGATGCTCGGCACGAGATAGGGGACGGTGACTCCGTGGCACCGTATGGTCTCAACCAGGTTTCGCGGTGTGACGGGCGTTGGGGCAATGACCAGTTTCGCCCGTGCACGCAGTGCGCGGTTCATCGCCATCTGCATCCCGTAGATGTGCCACAGCGGAGTCACCGCGAGCACGACGTCCTCGGACGTCAACTGGTGCAGCAGGTCGATTTGGGCCAGGTTCACCGCGAGATTGCCGTGGGTCAGCACCACCTGTTTCGGGATTCCCCGCGTCCCGCTCGACGCGGCCAGTACTGCGACGTCGGAGCCACTGGGCTGATCACCGGCCACTCCGCCACCCTCGTCGAGCGATCCGGGTTCGTCGACCGTGAGGACCTTGCCGACCTCGCTGGTCAGTTCACCGAACCCCCGCAGCGTTGACGTCGTCAGAATCGCCGATCGGACTTCGTGTCCGCGCAACGACCGCCGCCATTCCCTGACACCGCCACGCGGATCAAGGGCGAGCACCGTGCCCCCAGCAAGCAGGATGCCGTGAAACGCGCCGATCAGGTCGACACCGTTCGGGCAGCTCAGCACCACCCGATCGGCTCTGCCCACCCCGCTAGCCGACAACCACGAGGCGATCCTGCGTGTCAGGTCGTACAGTTCGCGGTAAGTGGCGCTACGACCGGTGGCACAGTCGACCACCGCGATCCGATTCGCGCACACAGCCCCGGGGCCCGTACCCCACACATGACCCGGAAGGCTTCGTGTCGCCGCTTCGAAGACGTCTTTCCATGCGCTTGCGGTCATGCATGGCCGCCTTTCATCGGCGAGCTTCGGAGGAATCCACCTGCCCGCACCAATGGTAGCGACCACAACTGCCGACTTGGGAGAGACCAGCTGACCGGTAAACGTGGGTGAATCAGGGTCCAGACAATTGGCCTCTTGTTTTCTGCGCTATCTGGACACGTTGACTGGCGCCGACGCGGGAATCGAGCGTCTGGCGTGCCACGTGCTGGAGTGGACGCGAGAGTTCTGGGACATACGCGACGGCACCCCAGCACGGGTCACGGGACCTCTTGCTGCACAGCGCTTTCAGCGTGCCTTGCGAGCGCGCAGGACATACGTGTCCAGCGGGAGCGGACAGGTGGCGGTGAGCTCGAAGCCCGCGTCGGCCAGCAGGGCGCGGTAGTGCGACTCGGTGCGTTCCCGACCGCCTACGTTGCAGAGCATGTGGATGTCCCAGGGGACCGCGAGGGAGTCGGTGTCGGCGGTCTCCGGGAGCAGGCGCTCGATGACCAGCAGTTCAGCGTGCTCGGGCATGTCGGCCGCACACGTGGTGAGGATGGTGCGGCACTGCGCATCGGTCCAGTCGTGCAGGACGCGGGACAGCAGGTAGACGTCCCCGACCGTGGGAACGGCCTCGGTGAAGTCGCCGGGAACCAGGGTGCAGCGAGTGGCCACCGGGGCCAGGGTCGACTTCGCGGTGGCCAAGGCGTGTGGGCGGTCCAGGAGAACGCCGTGCACGGTCGGGTTGGCGGTGAGGACTCGGGCCAGCAGTTCACCGTTGCCGCCAGCGACATCGATCACGGTGCCCGCGGCGGAGAAGTCGACGACACGGGTGAGTTCGGTGAACATGGCGTTGCTGGCGGCCATGGACCGGTGGAACAGCTCCGCCAGTTCGGGGTTGGCGGCCATGTGGGTGAAGTGGTGGGCACCGAACACCTTCGCGTAGGACTCCTCGCCGGTGCGAACGGCGTCGGTGAGCGCGGCGAAGGACTGGTAGAACGGACCGCCGTACATCTGGGCGAGCGGACGCATCGTGCCTTCGAGGTCCGACCGCAGGAGGGAACTCAGGTCGGTCAGCGCGTAGCCCGCCGCTGAGGTGTGGACGAGGCCGAGGGTGGTCAGGTAGCGCAGGAGCCTGCCGAGGCTGTCCTGGTCGGCGCCGGTGGCCGCGGCCAGGCCAGGCAGGTCGGGGATCGTGGCGAGGTGGTCCGGCAGGCGCAGTTCGACGGCGGTCGCGATGGCCTGGGTCGCCCAGGCGCCGGTCATCAGGCGCAGCAGTTGGGTGCCGGGCACGGACTCGCGCTGGTGGGTGGCGAGCAGGTGCGGGAACTGCCCCGCGCAGAGCAGTTCCATGCGGCGGAACGCCGGGAGGGCGTGGTGGGCGTCGCGGAAGTAGAGGACGGTGGCGCCCTCGTGGCTGTTGTAGCCGCCCCCGTCGGGGCGCATCCGGGTGGCGATCGTGGCCCTCAGTCCACTCACGACAATCGGGTCGGCGTCCGCGACGGCCAGCGCGAAGTGGTTCTCCCGGCCGTACAGCCGTTCGTCGGCGGCGATGTGGGCCAGTTCCGGCGGGGTGACCATCGCGAAGATCTCCAGCTCGCACGGCCGGCCCGCGCGGTCGGTCACCGGGGCGCGCAGGATGCGGATCTCCAGCTCGGCGGCTGGCACCGCGTACCGGCGGCTCAGCCGGTCCCGGACGACCACGCTCGGGGTCATCGCACCGACTTCGATGCCGTGGTGCGCCAGTTCCTCACCCAGTCCGTCGAGCGTGCTGGGGAAGACGAGTACGGCGGCATGGGTCAACGGGGCGTGCGCGGCCAGCGCCGCACGTTCGGCCTCGCTCAGCGACGGTATTGCCGTGGCGAGCACCGACTCGGTGTCGTTGGCGGCGATGAGCGCCATCGCCGTGGCGAGGCGGGTGAGGTCCTCCGGGGCGAGGGCGGGGGCGATCGTCGCGGTCATGTTCCACTCCAGCTATCAGATGCCGACGTAGCTCTCGGCGAAGAAATCCTGGTGGGCGCGGCAGTCGCGCAGGCTGTCGAGCCGGGCACGGCGCAGCGCGTGCTCGAAACCCGCGTCCGGCTCGGTGCGGGTCGGCCCGTGCAGGAGGGCGATCATCCAGTGGGAGAACTCCTGCGCCCGCCAGATGCGGGGCAGGCAGGTGCGCGAGTAGCTGGCGAGGGCGTGGTCGTCGTCGCGGGTGAGCGCGTCGGTGAGCGCGCCCGCCAGGATCTCAGCCTCCATGATCGCCAGGTTGGCGCCCTTGGCGGCGGACGGGCTGATCAGGCTCGCGGCGTCGCCCACCAGGAACAGCCGGGCGTGCTGGATGGGATCGATGATGTCCGAGCGCAGGTGCACGATCCGGCGCTCGGTGACCGGTCCCTGGCGCAGCGGGCCGAACTGGTCGACCCGCATGCGGACACCTAACTCGGCCCAGATCCGCTCGTCGGTCCAGGCCGCCGGGTCGTCACCGGGCGGGACCTGGAGGTAGTAGCGGGTCACCTCGGGGCTGCGGGCCATGTGGCCGGCGAACCCGTTGTCGTGCATGGCGTAGGTGACCGCCGCCATGCTCTGCGGAGCCTGCGTGAGGACGGCCAGCCAGGCGATGCCGTGGTCGCGGGCATGGCGGGTCACCCTGGCTGCTGGGATGGCCTGGCGGGTGACGCCGTTGCTGCCGTCGCAGCCCGCTAAGAACCGGCCCCTCGCCTCGCCGGTCCCGCCCGCGTGGCGGAAGCGGACCGTGGCGGTCTCGGCGTCGACATCGGTGACGGTCACGCCGAAGCGCAGTTCACCGCCGCGATCGAGGTATTCGGCGATGAGGTCGGTGACGAGGTCGTGCTGTGGGTAGACCGTGTGCATCTCGCCGCGGCCGAGCTTGCCGTAGTTCAGCTCGAACTCGCCACTGGCATCCCGGAACGCACACGTGTCGTGTAAGCGTCCATTGTGGAGCATTCCGGCGGCGAGCCCGTGCTCGGTCAGCACCCTGGCGCTGTTCGCACCGAGGAACCCCGCCCTGGCCCTGGCCTGCACGTGCTCGCGACTGCCACGTTCCAGGATGAGCGTGTCGATCCCCTTGGCCCGCAGCAGGTTGCCCAGCACCAATCCCGCCGGCCCTGCGCCGATGATGAGCACTGTCGTCTGATCAGCCATGATTCCCCCGGAGTCTCCTTGCCCGTCGGTCACGCTGTCGAACTCCCGCTGGTGCCTCGCGACGGACCCGAGGTCAGCGGGGTGGTGCCGAGCAGTGGATTTGATGAGTACACCGTTTGCCGTGCGTTCACGCGTGAGGCGCCCGGGATTAGCACGTCATGTGATCAGCGTGCTGACCCGTGGTGCGAAACGCCGACGGTATTGACTCGCCCCGTCCAGGAACGGGTCGTCGCAGACAGGCCAGACTCACGTACGGATTCCCTTTTCACGACGACGCCCCACCACCGCGGCAGCGCTCAAGCTGATCTTCCGGAGGAGAGCTAACAGTGTCCGCGTACACCCGTCCAGTCGTTACACACCTTGGAGCGCGCAATCACCCATACGGATCACGTGTTGCACGGTTGAACTGCGGCGATGGCGGGAACCCCACTTCGGTCTCGTGGCCGACTCCGCTCGGCGCCAGCCGCGCCCTGGCCTTCGGGACCCGCCCGCACGGCGTCACCAATGCGAACCTCCTGTTTGAGGACTTACAGCTCTAGTGTCGATCTACGGGGCTGCGGACACTGTGCCCCGGCAATGTGTGTGGGATGCCACCCCACACCTCGGCGGTCGCCGCACCACCGGCGTCGCCGTGGAGGGAGGACGACCTTGCCCGCACGCAGTGGCCTGCTACCTGTCGAACACCTCGATTTCACGACCTCGGATCCCGAGGCCGCGCAGGCGAAGTTCGATGAACTGTACCTGCGGAACCGGCTGCACCGTCCGGACACGGGCAGCTTCTCGATGCGGTTGCGCCGGTACGTGGTCGGCGGGCTGTGCATGGATCAGCTGCGGTTGCGCGGATCACTGTCGCTGGACGGCGATCCCTTCCGGGACTTGGTGTTCGGCTTCCTGCGCGGTGGCCGCTGGTCCGGCGCCACCCGCAGGGAGGAGTTGCGCGGCCGGGCGGGGCTGGCGTTCGCGCATCCGATGCAGGATGCGGCCGTCTACACCGGGTTGGACCTGGACTGCTGCGCCCTGACGCTGCCCGCCGACGCGGTGCGGCGGGCAGCAGCCGAGCAGTTCGGCCACGACCGGGTGCGCTTCGTTGCGATGGCCCCGATCAGCTCCGACATGCGGGACTGCTGGCGGGCCGCCGCGGAGTTCGCCCACCAGCAGTTGCGCACCCCGCCCAGCACGCTGCGCGAGCCATTGGTGCACACCCAGGTGGTGCACCTGCTGGCCGCTGTCGCGCTGGCCGCGTTCCCCAACACCACCATGACCGCCGACTATCTGCGGGGGCCCGGCTGGGTCGCACCGGCCGGGCTGCGCCGGGCGGTCGCGTTCATCGACGCCCACGCCGATCAGCCGCTCACCCTGTCGGGCATCGCGGCCGCCGCGCGGGTGGGCCCGCGCGCGTTGCAGTACGCCTTCCGCCGCCACCACAACACCACCCCCATGGGCTACCTGCGCCGGGTGCGGCTGGACCGCGCCCACCAGGACCTGCTCGCCGCCGTCCGTACCGGTGCGGACAGCGTCGCGGAGATCGCCCGTCGCTGGGGATTCGCCAATCCAGCCCGGTTCGCCGCCCTGTACCGCGAGTCCTACGGCCGCCCGCCCCACGGGGACCTGGTCCACGAACCCCTCTGAGGATCGCGCGGGAACACCATGGGACTAGCCTTCGAAAGCACTGATCTGGACGAGATCCAGGAATTCCTCAGCGTGGGCTACACGGCGATGCGGCTCAGGGCCCGCTGCCAGGAGCGGTACCAGTACCGGCTCATCCGGAATCCGTTGGGGCCGATCAGCCTGGATTTTGCTGACGCCGGCTTCGACGTGGACTACCTGGTCAACCCGCCGGGCAGCCTCTGCTTGGCCGGCGTGGAATCCGGCACCATTCCGTACCTCGAGACCGAGGGCATGCGGGACAGCTACGGCCCGGGTGAGGTGTTCCTGGTCGCGCAGCCCGATCGACCCTTCGCCACCCGGTCATGTCGCACGCGCTACAGCTACACCGTGCTGGAGCCTGCGTTGCTGTCCCAGGTGGCCGCGACCGCTCCCGGCCGCACGGACGCCCCGGTGCGGTTGACCGGCTACCGGCCGATCTCCCCGTCCGCCGGCCAGCAACTGTTGCGCACCATCACCTTCCTGCGCGACCAGGTCATCCCTGCCCCGACGATCCGGGACGCGCCGTTGATCACCTCCACCGCACCCCAGCTGCTGGCGGCGGCGGTGCTGGCCACCTTCCCCAACACCGCGCTGATCGACCCCACCATCGAGGACCGCCACGACGCCCACCCCGCCACTCTGCGGCGCGCCATGGCGTTCATCGACGACCACGCCCACCGCGACATCAGCGTCGCCGACGTCGCCGCCGCCGTGCACGTGACGATTCGTGCGTTGCAGTACGCTTTCCGCCGCCACCGCGGCACCACCCCGATGGGCTACCTCCGCCAGGTCCGCCTGCACCACGCCCACCAGGAACTGTTGGCCAGCGACCCCACCACCGGGGCCACGGTCACCGAGATCGCCGCCCGCTGGGGCTTCTTCCACCCCGGCCGCTTCGCCCACTACTACCGCCACACCTACGGCCACCCACCGGCGCGGACCCTGCTCCGCCGCGCCTGTTGACCGATGCCCTGGTGCAGACTCCGGGGGCAACGGGGGGACCCCGGAGTCTGCACCACAGGGAACTAGGGCGGCGGGTTCTGGGCCGACCTGCCCGTATGGCCTTGATGGCCACGTCCCAGTTTGCCCCCTGGGAACCCACTGCGCAGCAGACCAGACGAACGCTCGTCATCCCAGCTCAGCGGGCACACCATCCCGAAAACGAAACCTGGACCGAATCCGAGCAGGATCCCACCGCTCCGGCTCTCCAGGGAGCGGCGCACATACCGGTGAGCGAGCACCTGGCCCGACGCGGGCTCAGGATCGGCGGGCGGGGGAGCACCGCGCCGATGATCACCACGGTGCCTGCGGGCAACTGCCAATGATGTCGGCGCCTCTGTCGTGCGGGCGAGGAGACCTGTAGCCGGCTCACCAGTGCCTCGCCTATGCGGCAGCGTTGACCAGGGAGCGAAGTTCGACGGTGTGCGAATGGCCGAGTCCAGCGAGCAGTTCACTGGCCTGGTGCCAGCAGGCCCGCGCCAGCTCGCCCTGGTCCAGATCGGCGAGGGCATGCCCGAGCAGGCCGAGCCAGGCGCCCACCCCGGTTTTCGGTTGCGACCAGTCGAAGATGCCGGACGGCATCCAGTTCGTCTCACCGGGCACCGGTTGCTTGGCCGCGAGCCACAACCGTACGACTTCAGCGCGCAGTGCGGCGGCGTGCTCGTCGTCACCACGCAGCTGGGCGATCTGGACGAAGACGTGCATCACGAACGCCTCGGCATGCTGGTCCGCGTGATCGCGGGACAGGGACACTCCCTTCTCTGCCAGCGCATATGCCGCGTCCATGTCGCCGAGCATGGCCGCGGTGCGCCCGAGTCCCGCGGTGGCCAACACCTCGCCCCGGACGTCCCCGGCGTTCCGACTCAGGTCGAAAACCCGCTGATAGCACGCCCGCGCCACGTCCAACTGTTGCCGCATCGTGGCCGCCACGGCGGCGACGAACGCGATCTGCGACAGCGTGCGGCTGTCCTCCTGCGCGCACGACGCCCGAACGCGAGCCAAACCAATGTCGATCCTGGCCAGACGATCCAGCGCGAGCAGCGGTCTGCCGGGCGCCGCCTCGGCGACGGCCGGGTCCCGCGAGGCGCACAGCATCCGACCCACGAGCGCGTCGAACCCGGCGATCGAATCCAGTTCGACGCTCTGCACCAACCGGTACAGCGTGTCGCTGGCCCCGTGCCCCTCGGCGTCGCTGGTCAACCAGGTCCGCGTCGCGGACATGTCGGCCAGCGGCATGAGGGTGTGCGCGTCGGCGGCCAGTGACATCGGTACGGCCCCGGTGCTGAGCCCGCAGGCGGTCGTGGTGATGGCGACGGTCAGGTGGAAGTCGAGCAGCCGCGTCAGCGCCGCCACCCGGTCACCGGACGGTTCGGACTCGCGTGCCCGATCGCAGGCGTACAGCCGGACGAGGTCGTGGTAGCGGTACCGGCCGGGCCCCACCGACTCCAGCAGGCTCAGGTCGACCAGTTGTTCGCACAGCCGCTCGGCGACAGCGGGCGGGCGGTCCAGCATGGCGGCGGCCGAGTACCGCGAAAAACCGTGCAAACCGGAGATCGACAGCAGCCGGAAAGCGTGCGCCGATTCGGAGTCGAGTTGGTCATAGCCGAGGCGGAACGTGTTGGCAACGGCCACGTCGCCCAGCCGCAGTTCGTCCAGTCGACCGCACTGGTCGGACAGCCGTTCGGCGAGCAGCGGCAAGGTCCAGTTCGGCCGGGACGCCAGCCGGGAAGCGCTGATCCGCACGGCCAGCGGCAGGTTGCCACAAGCGTCGACCACGGCTCGCGCGGCCGGTTCCGGGGTCGCGGTCCGTGGGCCGACGACCCGGCGCAACAGCGTCAGCGCCTCGTCCGTGTCGAACACGGGGAGCTCGAACGTGCGCGCACCGGGCAGGCTGGCGATCCGGGACCGGCTGGTGACCAGCACGGCGCAGCTGCCAGTGCCGGGCAGCAGCGGCGCCACCTGCCCTGCGTCGTGCGCATTGTCCAGCACCAGCAGGACTTTGCGGCCGGCCAGCACCGATCGCAGCAGCGCGGCCCGCTCGTCCAGACCGGCGGGGACCGCGTTCTCGCCAATGCCGAGCGCACCCAGGAACGAGTTCAGCACGAGCTGCGGCCGCGCTGGTTCCTCGTCCACGCCATGCAGATCCACGTACAGTTGGCCGTCCGGGAAATGAGCCTTCACCCGGTGCGCCACGTACACCGCGAGCGCGGTCTTGCCGACCCCGCCGAGCCCGCTGATCACCGAGGTCGGCATCGTCGAGCCGTCGCTGGCGAGCACGGACTCGGCGACCTGCTCGACGATCGCGGCCCGCCCGGTGAAGTCCGGGACGGCCGCCGGCAGCTGTGCCGGTCGCGGCAGACGCTGGCCCGAGGTGATCGGTGATCGCCCCGGCGGATACGCGATGTCGTTGCCCGCGAGGATCTGTTGGTGCAGCTCACGCAACAGCGGTCCTGGTTCGACCCCTAGTTCGGCGACCAGGTGGCGACGGCTGGCACCGAACCCGTCGAGCGCCATCGTCGGTTGTCCGCACCGGTACAGCGCGACCATGCGCTGGGCCAACATCCGTTCCCGCAACGGGTGCGCGGTGACCAGCCCGGCAAGTTCGCCGACGATCTGTGCGTGCCGGCCGGACATCAGGTCAAGGTCGAGCCGGTCCTCCAGCACCATGAGCCGCTGCTCGACCAGCCGCGTTCGCTGCGCCTGCGCGTACGGGCCCGGCACACCGGCCAACGGCTCGCCCCGGTACAGGGCGAGCGCACCCGACAGCAGGTCCGCTGCCTCGGCCACGCGTCCTCGCTCGTCGTGCTGCCGCGCGTCGATCACCTGACGCTCGAACACCTTGGCGTCCAGGGCATCGACGGCGATGTCCAAGGCGTAGCCGTCGCCAACCGAGCGGAGCACGTGCGAGCCCACGGGGTTGGGTTCGAGCGCTCGACGCAGCCGGTAAACATACGTGCGCACGGCACTGATCGCACGGGTCGGCGGATTGTCGCCCCACACACCATCGACCAGCTCGGCGGTCGACACGGCCTGGCCCGAGGCGAGCAACAACATGGTGAGGACGGCCTGTTGCTGCGGTGGACCGACATTGAGATCGAGGTCGCCTCGATGAGCAAGAACCGGTCCCAACACCCCGAACCGCAGGTCGTGGTGGAGCACTTCACCCCCGTGTGAGTAGCCGCTCAACGACGCACTGCTCGCCGTTTATACCACCGGGCGGAGTCGGCTGAATCCGCAACGGGAACAGGGGGTTCATCGAACGTTGATCCGATGACGATCACGACCGTCGAGGATGGGGCACCTCGTGCTGACGGCGCATCCGCCACGAGCGTCCAACGGCTACGGAGGGGTCGATTTGGCTTCCCTTCCGTACATGCCGTGGATCGAACGCCTTGCTGGAGCCATCCCTGACTGCTAAGGGGAATCCCACTCTCCAATGAATATGAGTGGTCCTTATTCCTTGCGGAGCATAGAACATCCTGTGCTGGTTCCGTTGAGCCGTACAGGTGTAGCGAGACGTCCGTTCGGACAGCAGGCGTCAAAAGTTGAGCAACAAATGGGAACAACCGGGAACCCAGAGGGCGCCGTGGCCGTCGCAACAGTCCGAATGGGATGACCGATGGGCAAGGCTCGGCCAGGTGCTGGCGATGACGGGCGAGCGCTGAGCGAGGAGGACGACGTGGATACCGGCCAGTGGCTCACGCAGTACAAGGACAAAGTGGAGGGGATCAGGCAGGCGGCCGCTGAGGTGACGGACAACATCACGGCCGCGACTGTGACGACGAGTTCGCCGGACGGGTCGGTGACCGTCACCATCGGGCCCAACGGCAGTCTGCGTGACCTCCGGTTCGGCAACCGCGCGAGCGAGCACAGCCACACCCAGTTGGCGGCATTGGTGATGAAGACCGTCGCCAGGGGCCAACGCGCGGTCGCTGAGAAGGTGGTCGAGGCGTTCGCGCCGATCGGCGCGGGAACCAGCGCGATGGACCTGCTCACCAAGTTCGTACCCGAGGAGGTGCCGGACGAGCGGCCGGTACCCAGCACCTACGACGAACTCGCCGTCGAGACCCCGCCGGCTCCCACACCACCGGTACGGCCGCAACCGGTCCGGTCCGGCCCGGCGCCGACCGCACCCGCTGCCGCTCGGCCGCGACCCGCACGGCCAGTCCTCGACGACGCTGACGACTTCAACGAAAGGCCCTGGTGACCATGGAAGCCTATGCTGACGAAGGCTCCGTGCCCGCCGGTGGTGTGGCCACCGCCGACGCCTCGATCTTCGACGAGCACGACTCGGCGGTCAGCCGGATCGAGAGCGCCGCGGAGGAACTGGGGCACAGCCTCATGGGCCAGTCCGCGAGCGATGCGTTGTCCATGGCTGTCTCCTTCGCCACCGACCCGGTGGGCAGCCTCGTCTCCATGGGCCTGCAGTTCCTGATCGAGGCGGTGGAGCTCGTCGTCGAACCGCTGGCCCACCTGGACGTCGACCAGGGCGGGGTGCACTCGTCGGCGCAGGGCTTCGACCAGCACGCCCAGTCGCTGCACCAGTTGGCGCGGGACCACGCCGATGACGCGAACTCGTTGGGCGAGAACTGGCAGGGCGATGCCGCGGACAGCTACCGGCGCGTGGCGGGCAAGACCGGTAGCCAGTTGCAGTCGATGGGGCGGGTGCTGTCTGGCGCGGGCAGCGTGACCAGGGCCTCTGGTGGTCTGGTCAGCGGTGTGAAGAGCCTGGTGACCAAGCTGATCAGTCAGCTGGTCGAGCGGTTGATCCCGGGTGGGCTGGGTGCGCTCGCCGCCGCCCCGGAGACCTTCGGTGTGTCCCTCGCACTGTTCGTGGCCGAGGCGCTGGTGACCGCGATTCAGGTCGCCACCGAGATCGCCAGCAAGATCAGCGAGCTGATGAGCGCGTTGGGCCAGGTCGGGCAGTTCATGGACGAACTCGGCTCGATGGTGGAGAAGCTGGCCGACGACCTGTTCGGCGACGGCGAGGGCTCGACTGGTTCCGACGGCGAGGGCGCCACCGGTTCCGAGGGCGAGGGCGGCCCGGCCGACTCGGACGGCGGGTCCGAGTTCCCGAGGACGCGCGTCGGCGGCGTCATGGGGACGACGGGCGGCATCGACGCGACGGATGACCCGGACTCGCCCGACGGCATCGGCATGCCTGACGGGTCCGATGTGCCCGAGGGGTACGCCCCGCCGGGGGGCATGGACCTGCCGGCCGGCATCCCGGCCGGGATGCCGCCCACGCCGGAGGGCCTCACCGGACCACCCGGCGGTGCCGCGCCCGAGCCGTTGAGTCACCCGGCAACCAGTCCGGCCGGCTTCAACGCGCCCACCGGTACCACGACATCGGCTTCGCCGAATTCCCCCAGCAGCCCCTCGATGCCCACCTTGCCGCCCCGGCCTGACGGCGGTGCGGGTCCAGGCACCCCGACTTCCTCCTACACGCCGCCGAGCTTGGGCGTCCCGTCGATGCCCACGACCAGTACTGGCGCTCCCCCTTCTGTTCCGTCCGCGAAGCCGGGGTCGGCCGGGGCGCCCGAGCACTCGCCTTCCCCTGTCACGCCGGCAAGTACTCCGAGCACGGCCACCTCCTCCTACACGCCACCCAAGATCGGGGTTCCGTCGATGCCGACCGGCGGCGGTGGGGGTGGGACCTCCACGACCGGTGGCTCCTCGAGCACACCGCCGCCACTGAACATGCCGCCCTTGCCGACGGGCGGATCCTCGCCGGGCGCTGGCGGCTCCTCGTCCACGCGGGACGACAAGAAGACTCCAGCTCCCTACACGCCGCCGAAGATCGACGTGCCGCCGTTGTCGACTGGTGGTCCTGGTGGGGGGATGCCGTCGTCGGCACCGCATGGTGGGCCGACTCCAGCTCCGTATTCGCCGCCGAAGATCGACGTTCCTTCGTCGCCGACTGGTGGTCCTGGTGGGGCTACGCCGCCGTCGGCACCGCATGGTGGGCCGACTCCGGCTCCCTACACGGCGCCGAGGATTGATGTGCCGCCGTTGTCGACTGGTGGTCCTGGTGGGGCTACGCCGCCGTCGGCACCGCATGGTGGGCCGACTCCGGCTCCCTACACGGCGCCGAAGATTGATGTGCCGCCGTTGTCGACTGGTGGTCCTGGTCCGGGGATGCCGTCGTCGACACCGCACGGCGGGGACACCCCGACCCCGTACACGGCGCCGAAGATCGGGACACCGACCCTGCCGAACAGCGGCTCGCCGGAGGTGCACAGGATCTCCGGTGACCTCGGCTCGCCGAACCACGTCGGTAGCACGACCAGCGACACCCTGCACCGCGTGGAGCAGGCCGTGGACAAGGCCATCGAGAGCATGCCGGGCTTCGCCAACGGCCCCAACTCCGCCGTGCTGCACCAGGTCGAGCAGGCGGTCAACCACGCCATCGAATCCACTCCCGGATGGCAGGCGCCCGACACCGGTTCGCCCGATCCCGCAGCCCACCACCCGAGCCCGGTCAGCACTCCCTCGCCGCCGCACAACACCTTCACGGCACCCACGGGCGGAGGCGGCGCGGCACCGGCCGGCTACTCCGGCGGCCACGGCGACGCGGGCGTTGCCGCTTCCGGGGCTGGGGTTGGGGTTGGCACGGTGACCGGGGCGACGAGCGAGTCGTCGACGCCACCGCAGGCCGCTGGCACGCCGAACCCGGCCGCCCAGCCCCAACAGGGTGGTGCGATGGGTGGCATGGGCGCGATGGGCGGCATGTCGGGGGGCCGCGGCGGTGGCGGCGAGGACCAGACCCGCAAGTCGCCCGGGTACATCAGGGGCGACAACTCCCCGTTCCAACCAGTGGGGGAGGAGTTGCCGCCTTCGGTCATCGGTGAGAAGCAGCGCGGTCACCAGGGTGGTGCCAGGTGACCGCTGGCCAGGCACCGGAGAGGAACCAGTAGATGCGGCGCGGAGGTTTCTCGGCGCACACGCCGTCCATCCACGACCACGCGAGGCGGACCGGTCAGCGTGCCGAGGACGTGTCCCAGGTCGGTCGGGGCGTGAGCGGCGCGGGCCTGTCCGGCAACGGGCTCGGTCAGGTGGGTGCTTCGACCGCGGGTGCGCACCAGCAGTTGGTGTCCCGGGTGCAGACCTCGTTGGGGCGTTCCGGCGACCGGTTGCGGGGCCAGTCCGATCGCCTGAACCAGAGCGCGCGGACGCTCACCGATGCCGATGAGGAACACGCCAATCGACTGCACGGTATCCACCGCCGGTCCGGCGGACCGCCCTCCCTGCGGGGCACCGGCGGTGGCCCGAGCCGGACCGGCGGATCCGGCGGCGGGCGCTATCACCCCTACGGCCGCCCAGGTGGTGGTTCCGGAGGCCGGCCTGGTGGCGGGCAAGGAGGCTTCGGTGGTCACCCCGGCGGCGGGCCCGCCCAACCGCCGCGACAACCGGGGCCGGGTCAGCCCGGCTGGCGTCCGTCCAACTACCAGCCGACCATCCCAGACGAGGTCCACACGCATGTCGCCTACGGCGGCTGGAACGGCCAGCAGGGCAGGCCGACCGGCGGCCATGTGCTGCAGAGCGACCTCACGGGGCCGCATCCCGATCCCGCGGGCCTCGCAGGGGGCACTGCTGGTCATGGCTCACTGCCGCCGTCGAACGGGCCGCACAATCCGCAAACCAACGGGGTCTACACCAACCCCAATCCCCACATCGTGTTTGACCCCGCCTACGGGACGCACCCCAAACCATCGACCAACCACACGAACTTCCCGATGGGGATCGACGCCCAAGGCGTGCAGCAGATCAGCCAGAACGCCTGGAACAATCCCTATGCCAAGATGTGGCCACACGAGGACAGGCCTGGTGGCGGCTGGACGGGCACGACGTACATTCCCGACGGCTATCCGCAAGCCGGCCAGCCCATCAAGATCAACGGCCAGTACGACGGGTCCGGCCAGGTGTCCACCTACTACCCGGCGCAGCACCAGCCGCCGCCACCACCTTCGACACCACCACCGCCGCCACCGCCCGGTCCGTGGCCGCCCGCCACCAGAGGGGCGCGGTACTGAGGCGATGTTCACCACCGGCGACGAGATCACCTTCAGCCACGACCAGTGGCGTCGGCTGCGCATCACGATGCTGCCGGCCTACCGGCCGCTCGCGGCCTGGCTGCACACCGACGTGCAGCCGAACCTGGCCGCCCTCGACCAGTTCGCGGAAGTACTCGGACAGGCCGCGACCAACCGCGAAACGGTCAACGGCAACGGCTGCTGGATCGAGTTCCGACCCAACGACGTGGTCATCGGCAGCCTGTACGACCGGTGGGAACCGCTACCGGTACCCACAGGGCTGTTCTGGCCGGTGCTGTCGGGGCTGCGCGGCTTCCTCCTCGGCGCCGCCGCCGAACCCGGACTCACCCGCCCGGACGGGTACCCGGCGGTCAGCCGGATGACCACGCGCCGCCCGCCACCCACCGGTGGCCGCCCGGTGCTCGTCGACCGCACCTACTTCCCGCCCGAGTGGTCGGAACAGCAGGTCCAGCAGGCCGCAGCGGGTGCGTGGGGCAGCGCCGAGGCGCTGTACGACGAGCACACCGGCACCTGGTCCGGCCTGTGGTGCGGTGGTGAACTGGCCGGTTACTACGACCCGGCCACCGGCACCGTGCAGAGCTACTTCCCCGTCCTGGCCCCGTAGTCCACGCAGAGGAACCACAACCAGATACGGACCGACCCCTGCACGGCTTCGGCAGCCGTGCAGGGGTTTCCCTTGGAACGCCGCTACGCGTCGGCGTCAGCTGGTGATCGGACGGACCGGAACGGCTGGCCGCGTGCTGCTCCTCCGGCAGATCGGCGAAACCCTCGTAGGGGAGTCCGGTCGCGGTGACCGCGAACACCGTGCAGGTGCATCCGAAGCTGAGGTGGTGGGGGCGGGTGACGAGCCCTCGATCAGGGGTTGGCGAGGATGCCGTTGACGTAGGTCTCGGGGTGGGTGGCGGCGTCCTGGCGCAGCACGCTGAGCCCCTCAGGCCAGTTCGCGGTCAGCGCGGTGGTCTGGTCTGGTGGGATGGTCTTCAGTGTGGTCGGGACCCATTTCGTGGAGCCGTTGCTGCCGTTGGATCCTGGGGAGTAGGGGAGCACAGAGATGTCCGCGGTCGCGCTGTCGCCGGGGTCGACGCTGTTGCGGGGCGCGCCGTTGTCGATCTGCGGCAGGTGGTAGGTGTCGCCGTTGGGGTCGGCGGGGCCGAGCAGGTCCACCCCGGGCACCCCGTACAGATCGCACGTGCGGGACGAGATGTTCTTGTAGACCAGCGGTACCGTGTATCCTCCGGAGCCGTTCTTGGCCTGGATGGGTTTTCCCACTGACAGCGACAGTTCGCTTGTGGCGCAACGCTTCTGAGTCACTGGCTGGGCTGCGGAGGGCGCCGGGGTGCTGGCGGTGCTGCTGGCCGGAGCCGTCACGGACGCGCCGGGGGTGGCCTGCGTGCTCGGTGTGCCGCAGGCAGCCAGGAGCAGGCCCGCGGAGGCGAGGATGACGCAGGCGCGGACAGCGCCGGTCGTATCCGGTTTCATGGTGTTCCCTCCTGTGATCGCTACGACGACAGTGACGCACCGTCGAGCGGAAGGTTGATCGACTCGGACGACAACCTAGCAACAGTGCCTGTTTGTGCCCCTCGGCGGCTCGCATGGTTTGACGTGGTCGGGTTTGGGGTACAGCACCTGGTCAACGGTGTCGGCTACTGAACGGGCCGAGTACCCGGGCCAGAACGACGAAAAGCGCACGATCGGTGGCGGACATCACTGCGTCGGTGAGGGCCTGGGGCAGCAGGTGCGGCAACAGTGCAGGCTTGGCGGCCTGACCGCGCGTTCGTCCAGCGGCCGACTACTGATCGGTCGGGGCCGCGCCAGCGCGAACCCAAGCCAGCCGGATCGTGTCGTAGTCGATCACAACGATGCCTTCCTGATCGAGAAGCTCCTTGGCTTGCTGAGAGATCAGGAACTCGTAGTCGGTGCTGCGCACCCGCCAGCCGTCGTTGATCATCCTGGACTGCTCGCTGCTCGCGCCGGGATGCACCGCCCACTCGGTGAGTCCGGCGGGTAGGGCATGCAGCAGTTGGGCGTACCGGGCCGTTTTGCCATCGATGTCCAGGGCGAAGCTGTCCAGGAAACCGTTGTCGACCACCGGTAACCCCCGCAGCCGTGCCTTCCGCAGACCTGGTTCCAGCCAGACCCTGGTAGCCAGGCCATACTCGGCAGCCAGCGTCATGGTGAGTTCGAGAATGTCCTCGCGTCCACCGTCGGCCAAGCAGTGGAAGTCCAGATGTGTCGGGGTGAGTCCGGCGTCCACCACGGCGTTGATCTGGGACCGGAACTCCATCTCGACCTCCGGCAGGCGGGCGCGTGCCAGCAGCTCAGCACGCCCGACGGGGGTGAAGGTGTGCAACTGGCCGGTGTCGTCGAGCAGGGACGGCACCGTGTTCTTCGCGCTCAGCGGTTCCCACCGGTCTCGGGGTGAGTCGCGGACCAGCGTGAGATGGATCCCGAACGCAACCTCCGGTCTGTCCCGCAACAGCTGCATGGCCTGAGGTGCCGCGGGGCAGACCACCATCAGACTGCACGAACTGGCGATCCCCCGCTCGACCGAGTCGATCACCGCCGTGTTGATGCCCTCGTGCATCCCGAAGTCGTCGCAGTTGACGATCAGTACTCGTGCGTCGGGCGGATGCCCCAGCAGCTCGCTCGACTTGAGCGAGGGCGCGGTGACATCAGTGGATAGCCGGTCCATCCTCCCAGTGTGGATCAACGACTGGACGGTCGGTAGTGCGGTCGCGGGCGGGCCAGAACCGTTGTCGCATGGGCATTCCTGGTCGTTAGGGGCTATCGGTTGACAGGTGATGGTGATCGCTCGACTCGAATCAGCCTCGCCGAGTGCCGTTCTGGTCCGCTCTCAGCGAGCCCGATCGCTGGACCGCCCCGCCCGCCTGGACCCGGTAGAACACTCAGGTCACCCGCGCCGCCGATCGCCGACATCGGTGGTGTGACGCGTCTGCCCCGGCAGGGTGAGCAGGACGGCTGGTGGGTCTACGAGGGAGAGTGCATCGCCAGGCGTGGAAAGCGGTCGGACGGCATCCTTCCGATCCCGCTGATCATCACGGGTACGGGCCAAGAACCGTGAACGGGTCCAACCATCGTGACCGGTCGGCTGGCCGTCCGTGAGGAGCGAGAGGCAGTGGGCCCGCGGAACGTGCTGTCTGGCCCATCAGCCCCAGGTTGACTTGAATTGCGGTAAAGTACTTCACGGCAGTTCAAGTCTTTGGCTGGACCAGGGGAGGACCAGGCCATGACGGACAACCAGGACCCGCATCTCAGCCCGCACGGGGCCCTCACCGAGATCGACCGCGTCAACGCGCGCGCCCGGCAGGCCGCTCGCTGGACCGGATGGCTCTGGATCGCCGCGGCGGCGACCGTGTTCGCCTTCTACTTGGGAACGGGCTCAGGGATCGAGACGGTCGTCGGGATCGCCGCACCGCTCCCGCTCGTCGTGACACCGGCGCTGTACCTGCTCGAGGCGCGTCGGCGTGTCATCGGCCGGGTCGCCGCGCGCATCGAACGCCCGGTGGCCACCGCCTTCGTCGGTGTGGTCGTGATCGGCACGGTCGTGAAGCTCACCGTGCTGCCCGCCGGGCTGACGGTCTGGCTCGTGGTGTTCGGTCTTGCCATGGCCTTGCCGTGCCTGGTGGGCGCGTGGCGGGTCCTGCGGGCCTGACCGGTGAACGACACCCATCCGCGCTTCGCGTTGGACGACACGATCCATGCCCCGGTCAGGCTGTCGATCATGGCCGCCCTGGCCGCGGTGGATCGCGCCGACTTCACCTTCCTGCGCGACTCCATCGAGGTCAGCGACTCGCTGCTGTCCAAGCACATGACCCACCTCGACAACGCCGGCTACGTCACGACCACCAAGGGCTACCACCACAAACGCCCCCGCACCTGGTTCGCACTCACACCCGCCGGCCGCGAGGCATTCACCCGCTACCGCGAGGTGCTCCGCCAACTCGTCGACCGCCCTCCGATACCAACTCCTGACCGAGACCCCGAAGCCTAGCCACGAGTGAGCAGCGCACCTCACGAGTGCGCTGACAAGCAGGAGCCCCACATCTCGGGGCACCTCGCAGTGCTGTCTGTGCCGTCATGCGGTCACCCCGCCACCCGCAGTTGGACGGCGACCTCCTCGATGTGATCCAGCGTGGCGTCGACGTTCGGATCGGTGGACTGCGTCCACCTGTGGGGGACACGGGCCAGATGGGGACGGTGGGCAGCGTCTCACCAGCGTCTCCCCAGCCCGACCCAGTGCGGCCAACGCAGCCCCATCCTGGCGACCGCGTTGGCCTGCTCCCGCGGGTCGCCTGTCCGGACAGCTCCCGCTGGGGCCTACGACAACCGCTCGATCAACGCGGCGACATCGGCAGCCGCTGCCGGGCTCACCACTGGTAGGGCAGGAACTTGCCGTTCAACGTGATGACCACCCTGTCTCCATCGGGATCTGGCTGCCGCGCCACGTCGAGCCGGAAGTTGATGGCGCTCATGATCCCGTCACCGAAGTTCTCGTGGATCAGTTCCTTGATTGCTGGGCCGTAGACCTGAAGCACCTCGTAGAGGCGGTACACAGTGGGGTCCGTCGGCACACTGGAATCAAGGGTTCCTCGGCTTGGCTGGCGCAGCAGCGGCGCCAGTACCTGGGGGTCGAGCTGGAGCTCCTCGGCCACGACCTCTTAGTACTGCCCTCCAGCAACGTTCGAAGTCCAGCCTCACGACCTCCACTGTTCCAGCGGTGCTGGAGATCCGCTAGCAATCATCGGACATGATCGGCCGACCGGAGGGGAGAACCTGGTGGTCCCCACCGCCGTGGGGACCACCAGGCGGCCCTCGTGAGGGGTTTGCGAAGGCCGGCCGGAAAGTTCGTGGGTATGGCAGAACTTGTCGGAAGTGCTACTCGGCTGGTTCCTCCACCGGCGCACGGTGATGGCGGTCGATGAGCAGAAAACTGAGGATCGCTCCACACAGGGCGACCGCGGCGCCCACCACGTAGGCCGTCCGCATACCTGAGGAGAACGCCATTTCGGCGGCCTGCTGGAATTGCTGGTGCAGGGCGGAGGGCACTGTGCTGGTCGCTCCGCTGATGTCACCCGCCGCGACCGTGACGGCCAGCGCGTCGACGTGCTCGGTCAGCGTGGGGATCGCGCCGACCGCGGCGGACAGGCTGCCGGTGACCGCTGCGGCGAGTACGGCGCCGATGCCACCGAAACCTGCTGTCATGCCGACGATCCGCATCGTGGAGTTGATCCCGGAAGCCATGCCGGAGCGGTCCGCTGGCACGATGCTGATCGCGATGTTGCTCATCTCGCCGTTGACCAGCCCGGTGCCGATGCCGCTGATCAGCCCACCCAGCGCGAATGTCTGCCACCCTGCGCCCAGGGGGACCAGCGCCAACAGGGTCGCACCGACCGCGACGAGGAGCTGGCCCAGCGCCAGCAGCGCCCGTGCGGACAGGATCCTGGCCAGTCGCGCGCCCAGGGGACCGGCGACGAACAGTGGAATCGCGAACGGGAGCATTGCGAGTCCGGCCTGCAACGGGCTGTAGCCGAGTACGGCCTGGTAGTACAACGGGGCGTAGAGGAAGAGGCCCCAGAACGCGAAGGAAAGGACCAGTGGTACCGTTGTCGCGCCAACGAAAGTTCGGTTCCGGAACAGGCGCAGGTCGATCAGCGGGTAGTTCCTGCGAAGTTCGTAGAAGACAAAAATGACGATGAGGACCGCGGCGACCGCCAGTGCCGAGAGAATGACCGGGTTCGTCCACCCGATTTGGGGTGCGGTGACGATCGAGTAGACGAACAGAAGGGTGGCCGCGCTGAACAGGGCCAGCCCGCCGAGGTCGAGGTGAGTCGCGTTGGGGTCCTTCGACTCGCGCGTCCGCAGTATGCCGAGAACGAGTACCGCCACCCCGAACGGCACGTTGAGCAGGAAGGCCCAGCGCCAACCGCCCAGGCCGACGGCGAGGCCGCCGATGAACGGCCCGAGCGCGGCGCCCAGGCCGGAGGCGACACCGAAAACCGCGAAGGCGTGCGCCCGTTTGGGGCCGCTGAACTCCCGCACGAGCAGCGCGAGGGAGGAGCTGAACATCCCGGCGGCGCCCAGTCCCTGTGCGATCCTGCCCAGGTTGAGCAGCAGGATCGACGGGGCGACGCCCGCCATGAGCGAGCCGAGGGTGAACACCGTCAACCCGCTCAGGAAGACCTTTCTGCGGCCGAAGATGTCGGCCATGCCACCGCCTGCCATGAGCAGCGCGGCGAACGCCATGGTATAGCCGTTGATCACCCACTGCTGGTCTGAAAAGCTCGAACCGAGGTCACGCTGGATATCCCGCAGTGCCACGGCGACGACGGTGTAGTCCAGGGGGAGTAGAAATGTGGTCACGCTACTGGCGATGAGTATCGCGGTGGCGTAACTCAGGCGTAGTCGTGAGCTCGTTGAAATGCTGTCGTCGATCACCGTGACTAGCTCCCGTTAGCTGCTGACGTCCTGGCAAGCGGAACGCGTGCGAGGGCAGACCTGTCGGTCCTGGCGAGGTCTCAGTCCCGCTTATCATTGCAGTCGGGGAGGGGTAGTGCTGGCACTCATCGGACTTCACCCATTGGGGACCGGAAACGGCGCGGCTGATCTGCTGGGCTGCGCGGAGCCCGCAAGGTCCTGCGACCTTCCGGTGATACCTGAGCCAGGTCCTGACATTGGTTCCCGTGAAACCAGTTGTGTGCAGAAATATCGCGCTCAAAATTCCACCAGGCTAGCGTACGCCCGGCCCGAGGACATCGACACGTACGAGAAGTCGGGCACCCACCGGCCAACTCCAGTGCCGCCGCGGTGTCCTCGACGGCTGCCTGACCGGTGTGGCCGGGGATTCGGTGCGTGCAACAACGACGTCATGACCACCATTGACTTAGTTAAGAAGGTTTCCTAATCTCAACGCATGTCTGAGACTCCGCGGCGCAGGAGGTCTCGAACCTCCCGCGACCCCGCCAACCAGCCCTGCCTGGCGGAGCAGTACGACGACGCCATGCGGCGGTACTCCCGCCGGAACATCTTCCGGATCGGCGCCATGGGGGGCGCCGCACTCACGGCCGGCGGTGTCCTGGTCCCCAACGCCGCCGCGGCGGCCAGCCCCTTCGCCGTCCCGACCGTGCTTCTCAACGCCGAGACGGTCGCCGGGTCGGCGTTGCGGCCGTTCGGGCGGCACCTCGCCTACGGTGCGGACCCCTCCCGCACCCTCGTGGTCTCCTGGCAGACGCCCGCCAAGGTGAGCGCCCCCTACCTGCGGTTCGGCACCGTCCCGGGGGAGTTCGGCGAGGCCGTGCCCGCCGAGGTGCGCGCGCTGACCAGCGACCTGGCCTGGCAGAAGCCGGACCACACGTTCTCGCCGCACCTCGGCAAAGCCGTGACCCAGTACTACCTGCACGTCCGGCTGGACAACCTGCTGCCCGGCACCACTTATTACTACGTCGTGGGCCACCAGGGCTACGACCCCACCACCAGCGGACGTATCGGCGAGGTCGCCACCTTCCGCACCGCCCCGACCCCGGCGAGCAAGAACGGGTTCTCCTTCACCGCCTTCGGCGACCAGGGCGTCGGCTACAACGCGCTCGCGACCAACAGCCTGATCGCCGATCTCGCGCCCCAGTTCCACCTCGCCATGGGCGACATGAGCTACGCGCTCAACGGCGAGGGCGGGCACCCGGCCGAGGACGTCTACGACGCGCGCAAGTGGGACTCGTTCTTCGCACAGAACGAGCCCATCGCCGCCGAGATCCCGTGGATGGTCGCGCTCGGCAACCACGAGATGGAGGGGTGGTACGACTACCACGGCTACGGCGGCATGCGGGCCCGGTTCACCATGCCCGACAACGCCTGGGACGGTTCCACCTGCATCTACTCCTGGCGGTACCAGAACGTCGGTCTGATCAGCCTGGACGGCAACGACATCTGCTACAACAGCCCGTCCAACCTGAACTACACCGAGGGCAAGCAGCTCAACTGGCTCAAGGCGCAGCTCGGCAAGTTCCGCGGCGATCCCACGATCGACTTCATCATCGTCTACTGCCACCAGTGCACGTACTCCACCTCGTCCTCCAACGGGGCCGAACTCGGCGCGCAGGAGAAGTGGGCCCCGCTGTTCGACCAGTACCAGGTGGACCTGGTGCTCAACGGGCACAACCACGTCTACGAGCGCACCGACCCCATCCGTGCGGGCAAGGGCAGGAAGAAGGCGGCGATCCAGAGCACCGTCAACTCCGCCACGGACGGCACCACGTACATCACCGCCGGGGGCGGCGGCGAGAGCATCAACAAGTGGGTGGACTCGAAGATCGACGACTCCTACTACGGCCACGTCAAGGACGCCACCGCCACGATGCGGTTCGACGAGGAGAACGGGGAGGAACACCAGGTCAAGGTCACCTGGTCCCGCGTGCGATACCGCGGCTACAGCCTGGTCGCGGTCGACGTCACCCCGGCCGCGAACGGCACTCCCGCCCAGCTGAAGGTACGCGCGCTCACTGAGAAGGGCACGCTTGTCGACGAGATCACCGTGCGGCGCAGCTGACGGCCGGCTCCAGGGTCAATCGCAGCGTTCCACGCACCCGGCAACGACAGTCACGTCCCCCCTCGACCTAGTTGAGAAGGCTCCTTCATGTCTGAGACTCCGCAGAACGAAGAACAGTACTCGCGGCGGGCGCTGTTCAGGGTGGGTGCCATGGGCGGCGCGCTCGCCACCGCCGGTGCACTGCTCCCCGGTGTCGCGGCGGCCGCGCCCAGCACCGGGGCGGGCGCCGCCGGCCTGCGACTGCGACCGCTCGGACGGCACCTGGCCTACGGCGAGGACCCGTCCAGGCAGGTCGTGATCTCCTGGCAGGAACTGGGCGCGGTGACCGGGCCGTACGTCCGGATCGCGACCGCCTCGGGGACCTTCGGCCCACCGATCGCCGCCGAGGCGCGCACGCTGAACAGCGAGCTCGCGTGGCAGGACTCCGAACACGACTTCCCGCCGCACGCGCCGGCCACCATGAGCCAGTACTACCTGCACGTGCGGCTCAACGACCTGGCGCCCAACACCACGTACCACTACGTCGTGGGCCACCAGGGCTACGACCCCACCACCAGCGGACGCCCCGGCGAGATCGCCAGCTTCCGCACCGCCCCGGCCGCCGGGAGCACCGGGGCGTTCACCTTCACCGCCTTCGGCGACCAGGGCGTCGGCTACAACGCGCGCCGGGCCAACAGCCTGGTCGCGGATCTCGCTCCGGCCTTCAACCTCGCCCTGGGCAACCTGAGCTACGCCATCACCTCGGGCACCGCCAACGCCGAAGGTGGGCACACCGACACCGACAAGTACGACGCCGGGAGGTGGGACTCCTACTTCTCGCAGAACGAGATCGTTGCCGCCGGGACCCCGTGGATGATCGCACTCGGCAACCGCGAGATGGAGGACTGGTACTCCCCGAACGGCTACGGCGGGACCAAGGCGAGGTTCACCATGCCGGACAACGCGTGGAGCGGCGCCACCGGCATCTACTCGTGGCGGTACCAGAACGTCGGGCTGCTTTGCTTGGACGGCAACGACATCTGCTACCGCAACACCGGCAACTACGACTACACCAAGGGCCAGCAGCTCAAGTGGATGGACACCCAGCTCGGCAAGTTCCGAGGTGATCCCACGATCGACTTCATCGTGGTCTACCTCCACCACGCCCCGTACTCCACCGCCGACGCAGGCGGAGCCGAGAGCATCGCCCAGCAGAAGTGGGCCCCGCTGTTCGACAAGCACAAGGTCGACCTGGTGCTCAATGCGCACAATCGCCTCTACGAACGCACCGACCCGATCCGTGCGGGCAAGGGCACCAAACAGGTGAAGCCCCGGGGATCGGTCACCCCCGCCCTGGACGGCACCACCTACATCACGGTCGGCGGCGGTGGCCAAGGCCTCGACACGTTCTACAAGAACGCCCCGGAGAGCTACCTGGACCACGAGAGCAGCAGCGGTTCCCCGACGATGAAGTGCTTCAAGAAGAACAGCACGAGTCACACGGACACCGCGGTCACCTGGTCCCGAGTGCGCTACCGGGGCTATGGCCTGGTAGCGGTCGACGTCGCTCCGGCGGCGAACGGCTCTGCCGCCCAGATGACGGTGCGCGCGCTCGCCGAGGACGGCACGCTGATCGACGAGATCACCGTGCGCCGCGCCTGAACAGCGTGACTCCGGCCGGATCCGTCTCGAGCTCGGGTGAGGTCACCGACACCGTCACGATGACCTGCCGGTACTTCGGCAGCACCCGACAGGCGTACTACAACTGGCTGCGGCGGTACCGCTCGCACCGGCCTGGTCGCTACTGCGTCGCAGCGGCCAGGCCAACACCGCCTCCACTGATCCTGACTACGTCCTGCGCGATCCAGCACCGCAGCGACTGGACTCACTCTGACTGTAGTAACTCGGGACGATGTTGAGGGTGTGTCGGCTTGAACGTGGGGAGGACCTTCAGACGGAGTGGGTGTGCCTGACACGGTACGCACGCCAAGCCCACGTGTCGTGTCGGAAGCCAGAGCCACTTCACATGAACTTAGAGATTCCGCGGGTAGAGGACGAGGCGTCATGGTCGGCGGGCTGGCCGTGTGTCCCAGCGTTGGCTGGTCCAGGCTTCGCGGATGAGGCGTCGGATCACGATGATCGCGGTCATCAACGCGAGCAGTGCGTTGATGACGACCGCTCGACGTTCCGTGCAGGACAGGGTGAAGTTGAAGCCGCGGCTGTACCAGGAGTTGGTGCGCTCGACGACCCAGCGGCGAGTGTGGTTGATCGGGATAACGACGCCCTTGGGCTGGATCCGCCACTCGCAGCCGAGCTCGGTCAGCAGTTTGCGGGTGACCGTGGAGTCGTAGCCCGCGTCAAGGTGCACCGTGATCTGATCAGGCAACGCGAGCTCGAAACGCCCGAGCTTCGCTAGTGTCGGGCGCAGGAACGGGGAGTCGTGCCGGTTCGCGCCGGTCACGACACAGCCCAGCGGGATCCCGCGTCCGTCGGTCATCCGCGACCACTTGATCCCGAGTTTTCCCCGGTCAATCGGTGATTTCCCGGCGACCTCGCCACCGCAGGGCGCTTTGGTGATCTGCCCGTCGACGGTGATGTCGGCCAGGTCCAGGCCCATGACACGGTCGTAGGTCTCCAACACGATCTGCTCCAGCCCTGCGAAGACACCGGCCGCGATCCACTCGTTGCGTCGGGTTCTCATCGTGGTTGCCGAGCACGATTGATCGGCGTGCTTCTCGTACGAGCCGCCGAAGACGAGTTTCGCGACGAGCTTTCGAACACGATCCGGTCCGGGATCCGTGGGTTGTGACAGCCCCACGGATGTGTCTCGAGATGCGGTGGCAGGAGGGCCTCGAACTGGACCCACAAGGGCTCGATCGCCCATGCTTCGACGGCGGGCACCGGTGCTCCGTTGTCAGATGTAGAGATGTAGGAGTCCCACATCAAACCGGATCCCGGTGCCCGCGTCACATCAGCCTGACGCCCCTACCCGCGAAATCTCTTACCAATTGACCAAACTCAGGAGCAGTCGGTGGACGTCAGCTACTTCGGTGCCCACGGGCACGTTCCACTGCGCGTGGCCCTGCTGCTGGCCGCGGTGGCGGGCATCCTGCTCACCGCGCTGGCGGGCAGCGCGCGGATCATGCAGTTGCGCGCGACCGCCCGCAAGCACCGCCGGGCCGACCGCAGGGCTGTGAAGGCCGAGGCCAAGGACTCGTCGAAGGCCCGGCGGTAGCCCGGACTATCGGGAGCCCGCCACAGGGTGCGGCTTGTAGAAGGACTCCGCCAGGTAGGCGGCCTCGTGCGGCTGGTAGGGCTCCTCCAAGTAGGCGGCCTCGTCTTCGTCGAGTTCGACGTCCACCGCGGCGACCGCGTCGGCCAGCTGGGCCGGCTTGGTGACCCCGACGATGGGCGAGGTCACCGCCGGGTTGCGCATGACCCAGGCCAGGGCGACCTGGGCCGGGGACAGACCCCGCTTGCCCGCGATCTCGTGGACGCGCTCGGCCACTGCCTGGTCCTCGTCGCGGTAGAGGATCTTGCCACCCTCGTCGGTCTCGGCACGCGCCGTGGCGGTGTCCCGGGCCCGCGTCAGCCTGCCCCGCGCCAGCGGGCTCCACGGGATCACGCCGATGCCCTGGTCGGCGCAGAGCGGAAGCATCTCCCGCTCTACTTCTCGGTGGATGAGGTTGTAGTGGTCCTGCATCGACACGAACCGGGTCCAGCCGTTCAGGTCAGCCAGGTACAGGGCCTTGGCGAACTGCCAGGCGTGCATGGAAGAGGCTCCGATGTAGCGGACCTTCCCGGACTTGACCGCGTCGTGCAGCGCCTCGAGGGTTTCCTCGATCGGGGTGTCGTAGTCCCAGCGGTGGATCTGGTACAGGTCGATGTAGTCGGTCCCCAGTCGCTTCAGGGAGGCGTCGAGCTCGGCGAAGATCGCCTTGCGGGACAGCCCGGCGCCGTTCGGGCCGGGGCGCATCCGCATCCAGACCTTGGTGGAGAGAACGACCTCCTCGCGCCGGGTGAAGTCCTTGACCGCCTGGCCGACGATCTCTTCGCTGCTTCCGGCGCTGTACCCATTGGCCGTGTCGAGGAAGTTGACGCCGCCATCGAGGGCCTGCTTGATGATGTCCCGGCTGGCGTCCGCGCCCAGCGACCAGGGCTCGCCGCCCCGGTCCGGCTCGCCGAAGCTCATGCAGCCGAGCGTGATGGCGGAGACTTCCAGTCCGGTCGTTCCGAGTTTGATGTATCGCATGCTTCCGAACCTAGGAGTTGGAGTGCGCTCCAACGCAATACGTCTCGGTCTGGAATTCGGAGGCGTGGGGCATGTGTGCCCTGTCAGGTTTCGACCGTTTCGGCGGGAGTACCAGAGAACCCAGTGGTAGCGAGTATTGAGCCGAAACTGTTTGGTTGCCTACATGATCGCGTAGCGGACGTGGCGTGCCTGGAAGTAGCCACGGACGAGGTGTGGCTGGCGCTGGCGGCGGTGCAGGAAGCGGCGCGTGTCCCGGGCGAGCCGCTCCACAGTGCGAGCACGACCGGCAGGCATGTTGCGTTTGAGGTCGGCGTTGAGCAGCTCGTCGGGGTTCAACTCGGGGCTGTAGCCGGGCATCAGGTGCAACTCGATCCGGTCGGTGTTGGCTTCCAGCCAGGTACGCACCACCCTGCTGCGGTGGACCGGGTGCCGGTCGGCGATCACGTACACCTTCCGCCCGGCCTGCCGGGCCAGCCGGGCCAGGAACGCGGTGAACACCGGCGCGGTGAACCGGCCGGTGAACACGGTGAACCACAACGCACCCCGGGACGCGACTGCGGACATGACGTTGACCCGCAGCCGTTTCCCGGTCACCCGCACCACCGGCGTGTGTCCCTTGGGCGCCCACGACCGCCCCGGCGGGGCCGCATCCGAGCGCAACCCGCACTGGTCAACCCAGGCCACCACCGCGCCCTCGGCCTTGGCTCGCGACGCGATCGCCGGATACTCGGTGTCCAGCCAGGCCCGCACCGCGGCCGGTTGCTGCTCGTAGGCGCGCCGGGCCGGGCGCTGCGGGGTGAACCCGTGACGACGCAACCACAGCCCCACGCCCTGCTCGGTCATCACCACCCCGGTGACCAACCGGATCAACTCGACCACCGCCGCCCGGGTCCACAACGGGCCACCGATCAGCAACTCCTCGGGCGTGTAGTCGGCCATCGCCATGAATAGCGTGCCCCGCTCGGCGGCAGTGATCAGCTCGGCCGGTCCAGGGCGGCGCACCCGCCGCACCGCCAGCGCCTCACGGCCACCATCCCGATACGCCCGCCACCACGCGCCCACCGACCGCTCGGCCACCCTGAACACCTCGGCCGCCTGCCGATAGCCGGTGACGGTGCCGGACTCCAACGCGGCCACTACCCGCAACCGCAGCACCTCCCGCTCAGCGGGCGACAGACGACGCGCGTCCTCGACCTCGATCACAAGTGAGCAACATACAGGCAAACGATCACTTTCGACTCAATAACAAACTGTCAATTCTCGGCCGAGCGCGTGGGGCACTACTCAGCCCCCCGACGGCAAACCGCCCTCGCGGGTCCGTCGCCACGACCGATCATCGCTCGACCACTAAGTGCCCGTTTTCGAACTGAGGGCCGGGTGTGAAGGTGGGTGACGAGACAGGGGAACTCCTGGTAGATCGGACGTTGTCGAAGCGCCGTTCCGCCAGGAGTTCCATTGCTATCGTGCCCGATGCCCGCGGGCGATGCCACCGCGGGTGCCTCGTGCTGCCGGCTGGCCGCAACCCACCAGCCCACACGGCGTGCCAACCGGTATCCCTCGGATGTCACCGACGCGCAGTGGGCGGTGTTGGACCCACTGCTGCCGGATCCGGCCTGGCTGGGTGGCCGGGGTGGCCGTCGAGAGCGGCACTGCCGCCGGGTGATCGTGGACGCGATCTTGTACCTGGTGGACAACGGCATCAAGTGGCGTGCGCTGCCGGCGGACTTCCCGCCCTGGCCGACGGTCTACAAACGGTTCGCCCTGTGGGAGAAATCCGGTGCGACGCAGCGGATCCTGGACGGGCTGCGGGACCGTGCCCGGCTGGCGGAGGGCCGGGTGGCGGCGCCGTCAGCGGCGGTGATCGACTCGCAGTCGGTCCGCGCGGCCGAGACCGTGGGACGGGCCACTCGCGGGTGGGACGCGGGCAAGAAGGTCAACGGCCGCAAGCGCCATATCGTGGTGGACACCGTCGGGTTCGTGCTGGCGGTGCTGGTGACCCCGGCCTCGATCCAGGACCGGGTCGCCGCCCGCGCACTGCTGCTGCGACTGGGTGCCACGGTCGGCGACCGGATCCGGTTGGTATGGGCCGACGGCGGCTACACCGGCACCTTGCTGGACTGGGCGCGACAAGCGCTCGGCGTGGTGGTGGAGATCGTCAAACGCCCCGACCTGCCCCACTTCACGGTGCTGCCCCGCCGCTGGGTGGTGGAGCGGAGCCTGGCGTGGATCACCGGTCACCGCCGCTGTGTCCGTGACTACGAACGACTTCCACACCACCACGAAGCGATGGTCCGCTGGGCCATGATCCGCATCACCAGCCGCCGATTGACACAGACCCTGTAGATCAGAAACGGGCACTAAGAGATTCCGCGGGGCCGGGCGGCGGTATCGCGGCGCTCGCGACGGCGCCCCTACCCGCGGGATCTCTTAGCCACCGGGCCCTCGCCACGAGGCACCTGGTGACGTCCACCGAGGCCGTCGACCGCCTGCGCTTGTGTGGAAGCGCCCCGTACGGAGACCACCTGCGGCCGGACGGATGGACACCCCGTTTGTGGCGGGGGACAACTGCCACGCTGGCGTGGCCTCGTTGCAACGTGACGGACCACCGTTCGCGCGGGGACGACCCACTGAGTAGTGATCATGTCGGGGTCGTGGGCGGCATGAGCCAGCGGTCGAACCAGGCACGGGTGCGGCGGAGCAGGTCGAGCTGGTGGTTGCGTTCCCGGAAGGAGTGGTTCTCCCTGGGGTACACGACGTACTCGTGCTCGACGCTGAACCTGCGCAGTGCGCGGTGGAAGTATTCGGTCTGGGACAGCGGCACGTTGGTGTCCTCCGCCCCATGCACGATCAACACGGGGGTGCGGATCGCTGAGGCGTAGGAGATCGGGCTGAGCTGGTCGTGCCGATGCGGACCGGTGCCCTCCCACCCCGCACTCCCCCCGAGTGCGGTCTCGAACACTCCCCACTCGCCGGTCGCGGCCAGCATGCCCCAGTCACTGATCCCCGCCCCCATCATCGCGGCGGCGAACCGGTCGGTGTGCCCGACGGCCCACGCGGCCAGGAAACCGCCGTGGCTCCAGCCCCCGATGCCCAACCGATCGGGATCGGCGACTCCCTCGGCGACGAGCTGGTCGATCCCGGTCAGGATGTCGGTCCACTCCTGCTGGCCGACCGCGCCCGCGACGCTGGCGGCGAAGTCGTGGCCACGGCCCTGACCGCCGCGGGGATTGGGCAGGAAGACCGCGTACCCGGCGTGGGCCAGCCACTGCCCGGAGGGCGCCCAACGCAGCATGAACTGGTCGGCATACCGGTCGTACGGACCGCCGTGGGCCAGTGTCACCAGCGGAAACGGGCCGTCGCCCCGGGAGCGGCCCGGCGGCAGGACCAGCACTCCATCCAGGGCCAACCCATCAGACGCCCGGTAGGACAGGCGTTGTTGGGTACCCCAGCGGATGGCACGGAGTTCGGGTCGGGCCTCGGTCAGCCGAGTGAACGAGCCGCTGGCCGGGCTTACGCACACATCCTCTGGTTCCTCGGATCTGCTCACGACAGCCGCGACCACCGCGCCGTCCCGATCCGTGGTGAGGTGTTTGACCAGGCCGGTGTGCCGTGAGATCTCCACCAGCCGCAGTTCGTCCGGGGCCAGCCGGTGGATCGTGGTGTCCAGGCCGTCGGCGACCACCGCGAGCGGCGTGCCCCCGTCGACCTGGGCCAGTTCCGCCGGGCACCACGGCATCCCGGCGGTGATGTTGCGGTGTACTCCGGCCTGCCCGCTCTCGGGTACCGCGAGGTCGAACACGGCGGTACCGGCTTGTAGGCCGGGCGGGGTCAGCGCCAGGTACGCCAGGTGCCAGCCCTTGCTGTGCCACCACACCAGGGAGTGTGCGTCCACTGCGGCAGGACCGAGGTCGCGGGCCAGGCCGGTGTCTGGGTCCAGCAGGTGCAGCGCTGTGTCGAGCAGGCCGGGGTCGAGCTCAGGGCTCGACCAGGTGAGTACCGCCAGTGGGCCACCGTCGGGGCGCTGGACCACCTCGGCCACGTGCCGATCGTCGAACAGGGCCGGGGTGCGGATCTGCCGGGTTCGCAGGTCCAGTAGCCGCAGCCGGGCCGGAGGGGTATGACCGCGCACGTGGGCGTCATCGCGGTCATCGCCCCGTTCGACGTCCTGATCGGCCGGTTCGTCGGGGGCGATGACCGCGACCAGCGCGGGATTGGTCAGGGGACGGTGAGCGTGGATCGTGCTCCGCCAGGCGGTCAGGACCCGCGGGGAGCCACCGGTGCGCTCGATCTGGTGCAACTGTGCCGTGCCCGGCGTGGACCAATCCGACAGAAAGAAGATCGACTCGGAGTCGGGGGACCATCGCGGACAGGACAGGTGCGCTGCCGGGATGTCCAGTTGGCGCGGCGACACACTGCCATCGGCAGCGGCCAGCCACAGTTGGCTCGACGGGTGCTCGCCTGCCTGCCCCACCGTCGCCAGCAGGTACACCACCCACCGGCCGTCCGGGGACAACACTGGCGAGTACGGCACACGACCATCGACCACCAATTCGGCCGTCAACTCCGACCCCACTCGGTTCACGCGCATCCCCCGCTCAGCAGAACCCCAGCGTTCCCTCGAACATTTGATCAGATGACGCACCCCGTGACCACCGAACGACCGCTTCTGCTCGTCATCGAACGGGTTTGGGGGACGGGCTTGAACATCGGCGACGGTGGCCAGCGATGTGGGAACCCAGGAGGTGACTCCTGCAAGGCTTCGTTTGCGGACTGCGAAACCGATCTCATACGTTCGGCCTACGCATTCGTCCATCAGTGCTCGTGCCACCGACCCGATTCACGGACTGTAGTCCATGTCGCTGAATGCGCCGAGGAGCTCTCGAACATCCACTACTTGTCGTGATCGCAGGCTAGTGTCGCGGCGCATCTCGTTTCCGCCAGGTGGGTAACCGAGGCCGCCGCACTGGCTGCTCGTCAGCCTTCTTCTTGCCGTGCCATAGTGACTAAGACCCCCATCTCCGCAGCGACGGTGGGTCCTCACTCCGACCGTTCCGGCCATAGCCGGACTTTGGCCATTCCGGTCAACCGACAGGGAGTACGGCATGACAACGCCAATTGTGAAAAAGCCGCCAAGGTACGATCCGGTGGCGTACATCAGGGAAGCACTGAGTCCGATCGCCAAGCAGCTCGCGCAAGACGTAGACGACCTGGTGTGGGTATACATCGAGGCCATCTCCACTGATCCTCAGGTCCACTTCCAGCCACTGGCGGTGGCCGCTGCGAAGGCGGAACTCCACAAGGAATTCAGCCTGACAGTCGTCCCCGGCGTCCTCTCGTTGCGGATCGCGGTGGACATTGACACTGGTGCGAACTGGAAGGCGTCCCTGACCGTGACGCCCACCGTCTTCGGCTTCGGACTGACACCCTCCAGCATTTCGCTCTCGAGCGAACAAAAGGAGATCACGATCCACCCTTCGATTGCGGTGGCTGGCGTGGACCTGACCCTGGGTCTCTACGGCTCCAACCTGTGCTTCGGAGTGTCGGGTAGGGCCTGGTACTGGGCGTTCGGAAAGCACTACAAGAGCTTCGACGCCAAGGACCTTTTCTGCATCCTGTAGCCAGCAAGGTCCAGCTCACTCTCCATGACCGGCGCAACAATTCTGTAAATACGACGAGCTTGGAGAGGTTTGACAGTCCCGCTCTGGCGTGTTGCCGGAGCGGGTCCTGTTGGCTGGCTGGGGTGTTCACGAGTGGAATCGCGTGGTTTCGCCGAGTTCGGCACGTGACACCCTGACGGTGTTGGCCGGAGCGGAGTTGTCGGCATAGCCGAAGGAAATGCCGAGCAAGACCTTCCTGTCCTGGATGCCCAGTTCTGCGCGGATGGTCTCGGCGTAGAAGCTCAGCAATCCCTGTGGGCAGCTGGCTATGCCGTACGCGGTCATCGCCAGCATGAGCGTCTGCGCGTAGATGCCCACGTCGGCGGCGATGCGCACCTCCGCGTTGGGGGCGGTGAACAGCAGTGCGACGTGTGGAGCGCCGTAGAAGCGCAGGCTCTGGGCGTTGTAGGCATCGCGTGCGGCGTGGTCGTCGCGGCCTATCCCCACGGCCGAGTACAACCGTTCACCCGCGTGCTGGCGTCGTCGCTGGTAGGTGCCCTGGTAGAGGTCCTCGCTGTAGGGGAAGTCCAGGGAGAGGTCCTTGCGGGTGTGGGCGGCCACCAGCGCCTCGCCGAGGCGGTCACGGGCCGCGCCGCTGACCACCTCGACATGCCAGGGCTGGGTGTTGGAGTTGGAGGGAGCCGCGCTGGCCAGGGAAAAGACGGCCCGCAGTGTGTCCTCGGGTACGGGGTCGGGACGAAACGCGCGGGTGGCGCGTCGCCCACGGATCAGGTGTTCGGCGTATTCGGGCAGGTAGTCAGTGGTCATGGCCTCGTCCGCACAGTGTCAGGCTTCTTAGGTAAACGGTTCCGTTTACCTAGCGGTGGACTGTAGCGGATGACCGGGCAGAGGTAAACGGTGGCGTATACTCAAGGTGTGGTCGAGCAGCACGAGACCGCCCGTCGTCGCGGGCGCGGGGGACGAGAGCGCATCCTGGCCGCGGCCACGGCGCTGTTCGAGGCGCAGGGGATCACCGCCACGGGCATGGAGCAGGTGGCGGGCCGGGCCCCGGTGTCCAAACGCACCCTCTACCAGCACTTCCCCACCAAGGATCAACTGGTGGTGGCCTACCTGCGCCACCTCGCCGAGACCGGACGCACGATCGACAGCGCGCTGGACCGGCAGGATCTACCCCTCAGGCAACGTCTCCTGGAACTGTTCACCGTGCCCGACCCCGGTGCCGGGCCCATCCGGGGCTGCCCGTTCGTCGATGCCGCCGCCGAGTTCCCGGACCCGGACAGCCCGGTGCACGCCTACACCCGCCAGGAGAAGCAGCGCTTCGCCCAGCGCGTCGTCGATCTGGTGCGCCAACTCGGTGCGGCACACCCCGAGGTCCTCGGTGAGCAGCTCGCGATCCTCGCCGACGGAGTCGCCAGCAGATCGATGGTGCTCAACGACCCCGCGTGCGGTGATCACGCCCGAGCGGCCGCGGAGGCCTTGCTCGACGCCAGCATCGCCTCCTGATCGCCAGGCGGGATGTCCGTTCAGCGCTCGACCTCGCCCCGGATGAACCGCTCCACGGCCTGGTGTGCCTCGGCGTCGGAGTACTGCTCGGGCGGGGACTTCATGAAGTAGGAGGACGCGGACAGGATCGGGCCACCGATACCCCGGTCCAGCGCGATCTTCGCGGCGCGGATCGCGTCGATGATGATGCCCGCGGAGTTGGGGGAGTCCCAGACCTCCAGCTTGTACTCCAGGTTCAGCGGCACGTCCCCGAACGCGCGGCCCTCCAACCGGACATAGGCCCACTTGCGGTCATCCAGCCACGCCACATAGTCCGAGGGCCCGATGTGCACGTTGCGGGCGCCCAGGTCCCGGTCCACCTGGGAGGTCACCGACTGGGTCTTGGAGATCTTCTTGGACTCCAACCGGTCGCGCTCGAGCATGTTCTTGAAGTCCATGTTGCCGCCCACGTTGAGCTGCATGGTGCGGTCCAGCAGCACCCCGCGGTCCTCGAACAGCTTGGCCAGCACCCGGTGGGTGATCGTGGCACCGACCTGGGACTTGATGTCATCACCCACGATGGGCACCCCGGCCTGCGTGAACTTGGCCGCCCATGCGGGGTCGGAGGCGATGAACACCGGCAGGGCGTTGACGAAGGCCACCTTGGCCTCCAGGGCGCACTGGGCGTAGAACCGGTCAGCGTCCTCCGAGCCCACCGGCAGGTAGGACACCAGCACGTCGGCCCCGGTCTCGCGCAGTACCCGCACCACCTCGACCGGGTCCTCGTCGGACTCCTCGATCGTCTCGCGGTAGTAGCGGCCCAGCCCGTCCAGGGTGTGCCCGCGCCGCACCGGCACGCCCAGCGGGGGCACGTCGGCGATGGTCACGGTGTTGTTCTCGCTGGCCACGATCGCCTCGGACAGGTCCCGGCCGACCTTCTTGGCGTCCACGTCGAACGCGGCGACGAACTCGATGTCCCGCACGTGGTAGTCACCGAACTGGACGTGCATCAGCCCGGGCACCCTGCTACCGGGCTCGGCGTCACGGTAGTAGTGCACGCCCTGCACCAGGGACGCCGCACAGTTGCCTACACCGACAACAGCCACCCGCACACTACGGCCGCGCACTACTGGTTCCGTTCGTTGACTCGTCATGTCGTCCTCACCTCGTTCTCCTCGCCCGCACCGGCGTGATCGACCATGCTGAGCTCGACCGGTTCGGTCGCGTAGCGGTTCTGCTCGGCGAGCATTCGCGCGAAGACACCACCGCGGGCCTTCAGTTGCTGGTAGCTGCCCTGTTCGACGATCCGGCCCGCCTGGAGCACGGCGATCTCGTCCACGTGGCCGAGCAGGCTGAGCCGATGCGAGATCATGATCACCGTGCGGCCCTCGGCCAGGCACTCCACCGCGCGCATCACCTCGACCTCCGCCTCGACGTCCAGGCTCGCGGTCGGCTCGTCGAGGATGAGCACGGGTGCGTCGCGCAGGATGGCCCGCGCGATCGCCATGCGTTGCCGCTGCCCGCTGGAGAAGTTCCTGCCGCCCTCGTGTACCACGGTGTCGTACCCGCCGGGCAGCCGGTTGATCGTGTCGTGCACGCAGGCCTGCCGCGCCGCGGTCTCGATCTGCTCCTGGCTGGCCCCCGGCCTGCCGAGCAGCAGGTTGTCCCGCACAGTGCCCTCGAACAGCACCGAGTCCTGTAGGACCATCGCGATGTTGCCGCGCAGGACGTCCAGTGGGTACTCACGGGTGTCGAGTCCGTCGATGGTGACCGCGCCGTGCCAGGGGTCGTGCAGCCGCGGCAGCAGCTTGACCATCGTGGACTTGCCGCCCCCGGACAGGCCGACCAACGCCAGTCGGCTGCCCGCCCGCACCGTGAGGTCGACCCCGCGCAGCACGGGAAGATCGCCCTGGCGGTACCCGAACACCACTCCGCGGAAGGCCACCTCCCCGTGGAGCCTGACCGGCGAGGAGCGCCCGTGCTCGCCGGGCCGCTGCTCGCAGGGCTGTTCGAGGATCTCCCGCACGCGTCCGACGGCGGCGGAGGCCGTGGACACCAGCAGCATCAGCTTGGCCAGATCGCGCATGGGCTGGTAGAGCAGTTTGGAGTAGGCCAGGAACACCGTCAGCGTCCCCACGGTGAGACTGCCCGCCGGGATCGTCAGGAACCACAGGCCGAACTCGTGCCCGTGGCCCGCCGCGATCCACGCGCCGATGGTGACGATCACCGTGTTGCTCAGGGTGAGCAGGACGATGACCAGCGGCCCGAACTCCGCCTGCCGCCGTCCCGCCCGCAATCCCGGTCGGCGCTGTGCCTCGACGCGGTCGGCGAACTTCCCCGAGGCCCAGCGCTGCGCGGTGAACACCTTCACCTCGGTGATCGCGCCGATCGTCGCCGCGGCCGCCTCGGCGACCCGTCCCGCGGCGCGGGCGACCTGCTTGGAGGCCCGCTTCGTCCAGCGCGTGTAGCAGGCGACGATCAGGAACAGCGGCGGCACCACGCACATCGACAGCACGGTGAACTGCCAACTGATCACCAGCATGACGGCGAGCACCCCGAGCAGGGTCAGCACCCCGGACAACAGGTCCACCAGGCCGTCGGTGACCAGCTTGCCGATGTCGGATATGTTGCCGCTGACCCGTTGCGTGAGCTCGCCGACCCGCTGACCGCTGTGCCAGGCCAGTGGGACGTGTTGCAGGTGGTCGAACACGCGGTTGCGCAGTCCGGCCTCCAGGTCCTGCCCGACGCTGGTGGCCACCGACAGCCGGACGAACGTCACGAGGGCCTCGATCAGACCGAGCGCGAGCAGCACCAGACCCGAGGCCAGCAGGACGCCGAACTGGGTGTGCCCGCCCGCGCCGGGCGGTCGGGTGCCGGGGGCGAGGCTGTCGCAGGCGGTGATCAGCGGTTCGAGCAGGGGCAGGCCGGGATCGCGATCATTGACGATCTTGTCGAGTATCCACTTGAGCGGGAACGCCGCGAACACGGTGCCCGCGACCCCGAGCAAGGTCAACCCGATCGCGGCCGTCACCAGCAGTCGGCGCCCGTGCAGTTGCTGGTAGAGGAAACCGATCACACTCCACCCGCCTTCCCGTCGTGTGCCTGCCGCAGGCAGTCCTCGACAGCGGCGAGCGCCGCCCGCGCCGCGGCGGGCCGAGGACTGCTCAGACGGCGAGCCCGCCGCGAGGCGATCTTGAGCAACACGGCCGCCTCGAACAGGCTGGCGCGCCGACGCAGACTGTCGCCGACTGCCGACACCTGGTTGAGGTAGGTGTCGAGGAACGCCTGGCGGGCCGATTCCGACCACGCCTCGTGCTGATGGCGTGCACTGCTGTGCGGGTGTAGGTAGGCCAGGAAGTAGCCGAGGTCGAGTGCCGGGTCACCCACGCATGCGGAGTCGAAGTCGATCACGATCGGCCGCGTCGGCCCGCGAAAGACCACCTGACTCGGTTTGAACGAGCCGTGCACCAGCCCCCGGTGGGCGGGGATGGCGCTGGACAGGCCCGAGACCAGCGGTGCCAGCAGCCCCGCCAGGTCACCGGCGACCTCGGGAACGTGACCGGCGAGCGCCCGCGCCCACTCACGTGCGCGCCCGGCGAAACGAGGGCCCGAGGCCACCTCGAGCAGTGCTGCCGGCGGCGTGCTCAGGTGCAACCGGGACAACACCTCAGCGCAGGCGATCACCGATTCCGCCGAACCACCAGGGCCGCCCGCGTCACCGGCCGCCTCACTGAGCACCAGGTTGAGCTCGCGCACCACCGCCAGCGGCCGCGCCACGAACGGAACAGGCGAGCCCCACAGGGACCTCGCGGTCCGGTGCGCGGTGACGGCCTTGTCGGTGTCGCGGTAGACCTTGCCGAAGAAGACCAGTTCCCGACCGGCGCCGACCCGGACCTGGTAGCGGATGACGCAGCGCGATCCCGGCTTGTACCGCACCGGCGTCGCTCGCACCGATTCCACGTGTGCGCTGGGATCGGCCAGCACGAGCCGGGCCGCCGCGGTCAACTGGCCGCGGAGCCGGTCGTCCGGTGCGAGTGCGGTGCGCAGACCGGGAAGCGCCCGGTCGTGGGGGAACTGCTGCACGGACAGGCCGATCCGGGCAACCGCGACGGCGGCGGGCCAGGCGCCGCTCAGGTCGGGCAGGCACACGTCGGCGAGCAGCGCGGCGGTCCGTGGCGTGGACACGGCCCGCTCGGGCAGTGACGCGGAGATCAGCCGCCCAGCCGGGAGTGCCATGTAGCTGACCGTCAGTCCCTGCTCCGGCTTGCGGCGCAGCCGGGTCACCCGAAGCCGAGCACTCCCGTCGTGGGCCGCGACCAGGTCGCCGACCACGCGGTGCAGGGCAGGCAGGACCTCCGCCGCCACACCGGCGCTCGGCGCTCGCAGAGTGGCCGTCTCGCGATCAGGCCGCCGACCGCGTTCGGCCGCGATGTGCCCGACCAGCGCGGCCAGTGCCTCGGGCACACCGGGCACGCCCCGGCAGCCGGGGAAGGCGTTGACGTCCACCACCACCGGACCACGATCGGTGAGCAGTACGTCCACCCCGTACACCTCGAGCCGAAGTGCCTTGCCGACCGCGCGGGCCATCGCGCGCAACTCCGGCTGCTGTTCGGCGTCAGTCGTGGGGCAGGGCGCGCCGACGGTGTCGGTGGTGAGCGGAGTCCGGCGCTGTGCAAGGAAAACCTCGTCTCCGACCACCCACAGCTTGTGGTCCCAGCCGTCGTTCGCGAGGAAGGGCTGCACCACGACCGGTTCGTGCGCCCAGAGTGCCGCCACGGACCGCAGCTGGCACAGGTCGTCCACTTTGGACACGAGGTCACCGCGTCGGCTCCGGGTGCTCTTGACGATCAGGGGGAACACCGCGGGGCCTGTGGCGAGGTCAAGGAGTTCGGACAGCCGGGCAACCGCGCGGGTGGGCGCGAAGGGTAGCCCCGCCGCGGCGACGCACTCGGCCATGCGGGCCCGGTGCTGGCAGATCGCGGTGGCCACGGGATCGTTGACCACCACCGCGCCGCGTCGGCGCAGGGCGTGTCCGAGCGCCACGGCACGCGCCGAGCGAGACTTGAGTAGGTAGAGGTCGGCGAGCGTGGCGGGGGCACCGTGCTGGGGGTCGAGCAGTTCCACGCTGTGCTCGGAGTACAGCAGCGCGGTCACGGCCGCCAGCGTGGGATGGCCGGGCGTGTCGGTGAGCACGCAGACGTGCATGTCAGATCGCTGTCCCGGCGTGCGCTGGACGTCGGGACACGCTCGGCGGTTGCTCTCGCCCCCGCGAGCGGTCGGCGGCGAGCCGGAGGATGCTGCGCGACACGCGTGCCACCGCGTTGGGTACGCAGCGGAAACTGGGGAAGTCGTTGACGTCCACCACCATCCAGCCGTCCGGGCCTTCGAGGAGATCGACTCCGTACAGGTCGAGCCCGAACGCCTTGCCCACCTTGATGGCCAACTCGGCGACCCCGGGAGGCACGGTGATCAGCTGGTTGCGCACGTGTACTTCCGGGTGCAGCGGGGAACGCTGGACAGTCGCGTACAGGTTCTCGCCTGCCGCGTACACCTTGATGTCCGTACCCGGGTTGGCGATGTAGGGCTGGGCCAGCAGGAAGCCCTCACCGGACACCCTGCCCCGCACCTCGGCGAGCTCGGTGTGGTCGCGGACGAGGTGGACCGAGCGGCAGCAACTGCCGTTGGCCGGCTTGACCACCAGCGGGTAGTGCTCGGCCGGGATCGCGGCCAGCAGGTCCGGGGTGGCCGCGAAGTAGGTCAACGGGAAGGGCAGGTCGTGGCGCCTGGCCACCGCGGCGGCCACCGCCTTGTCCCGCACCTTGCGGATCGCCGAGACCTTGTTGATCGTCCTGCGCCCAGCGACGGCCGCTGCCTCCAGAAGACTCAGGCCGGGACCACCGGAGACCGTCTTGAGCACCCAGGCGTCGTGCCGGGACTCCCGCAGCAGTTCCGTGATGCGCGTCGCCGACCGCTCCGGTTCGAGGACGTCGACCTCGTGCCCCCACTGGCTGATCTGCCTGGCCACCTCGATCGGCATGCTCTCGTTTCGATAGCAATTCTCCACGATGAAACACATCTTCACTCGCGTTCACCCCATCCTGGCCGTCACGAGGGAATTGGGTGGTGAAGTCGAACCAGGAACGAGGCCCCGAAGGCGCTCGCACCCGCCTCAGCAAGTTGAACGGAAAGTTAACCGCCGATGAATAATAGGGGGATCGCCAGGCTGTTTCCATCAAGATGTCGGCGAGAAATCGACAGTGGCGCGGGGCTGCCAGTCGATTCGTTGGGCAGGTCCACATTGCTCGCGCTTAATGCGATTGCATCACCCGTCTGGCCGATCAATTTCTACATAGTTGTAGAGGATATGCGTGACGGAACCGGCACGCCGCGGTCCACGGCCCGGCCCAGGCGGAGTTGGGCCGGGTGCTCGCCGAGCTCGATCGACTGCGTGGGGCGGCCCCCTCGGAAGGACCGATCACAGCCCTGGCGGGGGCGCGACGTCCACGACCACGTCGAAGCCGCCCTCCGCCTCGGGCCCCGCGGAATCGTGGTGTGGCTCGCCGAAGTCCACGCCGGGGGCCAGGTGCGTCGCACCGCCGCCCGGTCCCTCGGGTGACAGCTTCTGCGCAGTCGGCGCCAACACCGGAGCCGGGTCGCTCTCCGGGGTGGAAGGCACTCCAACCAGGCCTTCCGGCGAGATCCCGTAGGTGCTCAGGTCCGTGCCGCCGTGCACATCGGCGTCCGGCGCGGTCCTGCCGTGCGGCTCGATCCGGAAGTCCGCGGCGGTCACCGGGGTGCCCGCGGGGTGGACCGGAGTCGGGCCTGGCGTGAGCGGCGGACTCGGGTGGGGGACACCCGCGTCACGGGTTGCGTGGTGCTCGGGGCTGAGGTCGTGATCACGGGTGACGTGGTGGACAGGTCCCTTGTCGTGACCGGCGATGTCCTTGTGGTGCGGAACAAAATCGTGTCCCGGCAACGGGACCTCGGGGCGGATCTCGTGCACCGGGTGCTTGTGGAAGTCGGCGCCGGGCGGGGACTTCGGATCGGCCATGGTGTCCGTCCTCTCTCAGGTCCAGGGGCCCCGGATCGGCAGCCGCTCAGGCGGGATGCGGGACTCCAGGTAGGAGCGCACCTCGTCGACCCGCTGGGGCGATCCGAACCCGCGCAGCTGCACGGTTGCCGTGGTCGAGGCGGTGTTGTTGTAGCTGACCACCAGCGAGGCCGTGTGGGTCAGGTAGTTGCTCAGCCTGCGCAGGTAGGTGGGCGGCTCGGTGATCTGGTAGTACCAGACGAACTGCCGGGTGCGGCGCAGGATCCCGGAGCTGACGTCCATGCCGTACTCGTAGATCTCGGCGGTGTACATCCGGGCCCTCAGCGCCAGCGAAAGCAGCGCGAGTACCAGGTAGCCCACCAGCAGCCAGTTGACCAGCGCCAACAGGGTCACCGTGCTGTACCCGGTGTAGATGTAGATGATGCGGTTGACGGAGAAGGTGGGCCGCGACAGCCCCTGCGCGAGCAGGATCAGCACCACCGCGGTGGCGGACCGCAGCGGCAGGATGTGCCGGGCCTTGAGCCTCAGGGACATGACCAGTTGGCCGCGGCTGGCCACGTGCGAACTCTCGATCAGTCGGCGCACCGGCGGTGGGCCGGAAGGCGGCTGCGGGACCGACCCGCCGAGTGCGGCCTCGCAGCGCCGCAGGCGGTCCGCGGTGTCCCGCAGATCCGTCACGGCCAGCACCTGCCGGAACGCCGCGGCGGCCTGCTCGTACTGCTCCTCGTCCTGGAGCAGGCACCCCAACTGGTAGGCGGCCTCGTAGTGCTGCGGGTGGTCGGCGAGCACCTGCCTGAGCTGCGCCTGCGCGTCCGGCGTCTCCCCGAGGTCGATCAGGCAGATCGCCAGCGCGTAGCGGGCACCGAGGTCACCGGGCTGTTCCGCCAACAGGTCGAGCAGCACCGCACGTGCCTGCGCGGTGCGCCCGTCCCGGTGCAGTGCCTTGGCCTGCTCGTACCGCGAATCCGCCATCCGGCCTCTCCTCCGCGCTGCTGGGCGTCCCCAGCCGCACATCGCTCGCCGGTCCCGGATCGCAGCGCCCTGGCCGGTCAGATCACCCGTACAGGGCAAGGAACTCCGCCAGTTCGCCCACTCGACCAGTGGTACGACGAGCGCGTTGGAACGGCCGTACGCCCGGCATTCCCAAGAGCCATCGTCGATCCCTGTCAGTCGTCGGCGGATCCGTCGAGCGGCTGGCCCTCGGTGAAATACGGCGCGATCTTGTTGTCGAACATCGACAGCGCCGACCCGATCGCCATGTGCATGTCGAGGTACTTGTAGGTGCCGAGCCGACCGCCGAACAGCACGTTGTTGCTCTTGGCCTCGGCCTTGGCCAGTTCGCGGTAGCTTTCCAGCTTCGCCCTGTCCTCAGGGGTGTTGATCGGGTAGTAGGGCTCGTCGTCCTTGTCCGCCGCCCGCGAGAACTCCCGGACGATGACGGTCTTGTCGCTCGGGTAGTTCGTGCGCTCCGGGTGGAAGTGCCGGAACTCGTGGATGCGCGTGTACGGCACGTCCTGGTCGGCGTAGTTCATCACCGGGGTGCCCTGGAAGTCGCCGGTGGTGTGCAGGACCTCCTGCTCGAAGTCCAGCGTGCGCCAGCCGAGCCAGCCCTGCGAGTAGTCGAAGTAGCGGTCCAGCGGGCCGGTGTAGACCGTTGGCGTGGCGGCCGGGATCTCGTCGCGAACGTCGAAGTAGTCGGTGTTCAGCCGGACCTCGATGTTCGGGTGGTCGGCCATCTTCTCCAGCCACGCGGTGTACCCGTCGACGGGCAGGCCCTCGTAGGTGTCGTTGAAGTACCGGTTGTTGAAGTTGTAGCGAACCGGCAGCCGGCTGAACGTGGCCGTCGGCAGTTCCTTCGGATCGGTCTGCCACTGCTTGGCGGTGTAACCACCGAAGAACGCCTCGTACAGTGGGCGCCCGATCAGCGAGATGCCCTTCTCCTCGAAGTTCTTCGCATCCTGGGAGTCGATTTCACTCGCCTGCTCGGCCACCCAGGCCCGCGCCTCGTCCGGCGTCAGGTAGCTGCCGGTGAACTCGCAGATCGTCGCCATGTTGATCGGCAACGAGTAGACCCGGCCCTGGTAGATCGTGAACACACGGTGCTGGTAGTCGGTGAAGTCGGTGAACTGGTTGACGTAGTCCCACACCCGCTTGTTCGACGTGTGGAACAGGTGGGCGCCGTAGCGGTGCACCTCGATGCCGGTTTCCGGCTCTGCCTCGGAGTAGGCGTTGCCGCCGATGTGGCCGCGACGGTCCAGGACCAGCACGCGCTTGTTCAGCTGAGTGGCGGCGCGCTCGGCCACGGTCAGGCCGAAGAAGCCGGAGCCGACGATCACGAGGTCATAGTCAGTGAAGCTCACGATTGGTGAGGGTACGACACCGCGCGGACACCGACTTCCCGGGTACGCCAACCTTGTGCGAAAAGTGGTTTGACCGCAACGGTTTTGGCTCGGGGACGAGCGGACAGCTCGACTGCACCGGACCCCGCCCGTTCACAGCCAGTCGTGTTCGCGGGCGTAGCGGGCGGCTTCGTGGCGGGTGCGGGTCTGGGTCTTCTGCATCGCGTTCGACAGGTAGTTGCGGACCGTTCCCTCCGCGAGGTGCAGTTGGCCGGCGATGTCGGCGACCGAGAAGCCCTCGCGGGTGGCGCGCAGGACGTCGATCTCACGGTCGGTGAGGGGGCAGTCGTCGACGACGGCGAGGACGGAGACGTCCGGGTCGATCCAGCGCTTGCCCGCGTGCAGGGTCTTGATCACCGAGGTGATGTGCGCCGGTTCGGCCGACTTGCTGACGAAACCCTGGACGCCGAGCTTGAGCGCCTTGCGCAGCACACCGGGGCGGGCGTGCCGGGTCAGCATGAGGATCACCTGCTCCGGACGCGCGCGCCGGATCTCCGCGACCGCGCCGAGACCATCGACGTTCGGCATCTCCAGATCGATCACGAGCACGTCGGGGCGGTGCCGCAGCGTGGCCGCGACCGCGGCGGCACCGTCCTCGGCTTCGGCGAGCACGGTGATCTCGCCCTCGAGGGGCAGCAGCGAAGCCAGCGCTTTGCGGAGCAGGGCTTCGTCGTCGGCGAGCACCACGGTGGTCATCGGCTGTCCTCCCGCGTCCTGAGCGTGGGGAAGGCGGCCGCGGTCAGGAACCGGCCGTCCCGTTGCTCCACCTCCAGCTCGCCCCCGCTGTCGGCCAGGCGTTGCCGGAGCGTGGAAAGCCCGCTGAACTCGGGCCGTCCGGTCTCCTGGGCGCCGTCGTTGAGGATGGCGATCCCGCACTCCGACAGCGTGATCCGCACCTGCCGCGCCTGGGCGTGCCGCAGGATGTTGGTCGTGGTCTCGCGCAGGACCTGGCCGAGCAGTTCGCCCACGCGGCCGTTGACCTCGGCCTCGCGTTCCACACGCACGTGGATGCCCGCGGCCTCGAACAGGTTCTTCGCGTTCTCCAGCTCCGCGGACAGGTTGAGCCGCCGCTGGGCGTAGGCGAGCTCCTTGGTCTGCACGATGGTGTCACCGACCAGCGTGTGCACCTCCCGCAGCTCCTGGCGCACGCGGTCGAGGTCGCTGTCCAGCAGTTTCTCGGCCAGCGCGACCTTCAGCTTCACCACGTGCAGGGTGTGGCCCTGGATGTCGTGCAGGTCGCTGGCGAAGCGCATGCGCTCCCGGACGACGGCCAGCTCCGCCTCGCGCTCCCGCGACTGCTCCAGCTCCGCCACCACGTCGTAGAACCGCTGGCTGACGAACATGAACCCGGTCGACACCATGACGGCGAGGGCGGGGATCGCCGCGTACTGCACCAGCCGGTTGCCGATGTGGTCGTGGAACACGAGCAGGTTCGTCGCGCCCAGCGCGGCGACGAGCGCGGCCAGGCCCAAGAGGGCCGCGAGCCGGTGGCGTGGCAGCGGTGGGATGAGGAACGACCCCACGACGGACAGGCCGTAGAACCCGGCTGTGCTGTCGGTCAGCGCCCCGGCGAGCCACACCGCCGCCGCGACGGCCAGGCAGGGCCGGGCGACGCGGACGAAATCGCCCGCGGTCCAGCGCTCGGCGGTCACCAGGGCGGCCGCCAGCCCCACGAGCTGGATGACGACGTGCCACCACGAGTGGGCGGTGAACACCACCAGCACCACCCCGACGATGGCGAGCGGGGGGACCGTCGTGAACAGGTTGAGCCTACGCAGTCGCGCGTGGACGGCTCCGCCGACCCAGGTCCGGCGGGCCGCCGGACGGATGTCTGTCATGGTTCTCCGAGGTCGGGCGGCGGTTTCGTCCCAGCATGCCGCAGCCGCCAGGACGCCACCAGTGACACTGCGTCATGCCTTCGGGGCCAGCAACGTCACGGTGAGCTGGTGACGCGGCCACACTGTCGGCCGGGCACCGTCCACGCTGGAATCGAGTCATGTCCACGACACCGGTCATCGACGTCGATCGCCTCACCCTCACCTACGGGGATTTCCCCGCCGTCAAGGACCTCTCGTTCCAAGTGGAACGTGGGGAGCTCTACGCGCTGCTCGGCACCAACGGCGCCGGGAAGACCTCGACCCTGGAGACCGTCGAAGGCCACCGCGCGCCGACCTCCGGTGCCGTGCGGGTGTTCGGGAAGGACCCTCGTGACCGCGCCACCGTGCGGCCGCGGATGGGGATCATGTTGCAGGAGAGCGGGTTCTCCCCGGACCTGACCGTGCGGGAGACCGTCCAGCTGATCGGGCGGCTCACCGAGCGGACCGACGACACCGGGCGCGTTCTCGGCCTCGTAGACCTCACTCGCAAGGCCACCACGAAGGTGGGCCAGCTCTCCGGCGGCGAGAAGCGGCGGCTGGACTTCGCCACCGCCGTGTACGGGACACCCGAACTGGTCTTCCTCGACGAGCCCACCACCGGCCTGGACATCCAGTCGCGCGACGCCCTGTGGGCCGCGGTGGACCGGTTGCGCGAGGACGGCACGACCGTCGTGCTCACCACGCACTACCTCGAAGAGGCCCAGCAGCGCGCCGACCGCATCGGGCTCATGCACCGGGGCGCCCTGCACCGGGAGGGAACAGTCGCCGAGCTGACGCGGACCCTGCCCGCCACCATCCACTTCGGACTCCCCTCGCACGCACCCGTGCCGCCGCTGCACGCCAAGCGCGGGACCGACGGCCGGTTCCTCGTCGAGACCTTCGGCCTGCAGAAGGACCTCCACACGCTGCTCGGCTGGGCGCAGGACAACGCGGTGGAACTGCGCGACCTGGAGGCCGGGCCGACCCGGCTCGACGACGTCTTCCGCGCCATCAGCGCCGAATAGGCCATCCCCGAGAGAGGACACCTCCATGCTCCCGATCGCTCGTGGCGAGCTGATCCAGATCTTCCGCAACCGGCTCGTGCTGGTCACCGCCCTGATCCTGCCCGCCGCGCTCAGCGCGTTCTTCATCTACCGGCACGACGTGTTCGCCGCGGTGGGCAGCCTCGGCTACATCGCCTCGCTCGTGCTGTTCTTCGTGGTGGGGATCGGGCTGTACACCACCACGGTCACCACCCTGGCCGCGCGCCGCCAGAACCTCTTCCTCAAGAGGCTGCGCTCCACCGCGGCGCGTGACGTCGGCATCCTCACCGGGCTGCTGCTGCCGATCACCGTGATCTCGGTGGTCCAGATCGCCGTCATCCTCAGCGTGCTGGCCGTGGTCACCGGGACGCCCGCGAACCCGCTGCTGCTGGTGGTGGCCGTCCTCGCGACCGTGGCCATGATGCTCGCGCTGGGCCTGGCCACGGCCGGCCTGACGAACTCGCCCGAGCACGCCCAGGTCACCACCCTGCCGCTCAGCCTCGGCGTGATCGCGGTGGCCGGCTGGGTCGGCATCACCGGCACCGACCAGCTCACCCTGCTCAAGCGGCTGCTGCCCGGCGGATCGGCGACCGAGCTGGTGCTCGACGCCTGGAACGGCGGGGTCTCCGTGACCGACTCGCTGGTCCTGCTCGCACCCACCCTGGCCTGGGTCCTCGTCGCGGTCACCCTGGCCACCCGTCTCTTCCGGTGGGAACCGCGCCGGTGAACCCGGGAAATGCGAAGGAGATCGCCGTGAAGAACTGCGTTCATCCGTCATCCGGTGCCGTTAGGTGCCCCAGGAAAGGGAATCCGATGCGGAAAGCTGTTCTGGTCGCTTTCGCCGCCATCACCGCGGCGCTGGCCGTCGTGCCGGCAGCAGCGGCTGCGCCAGCGCCCTCGAACGACCTGAAATGGGGTCCCTGCCCGGCCGAGGTCAAATATCCAGACCTGGAATGCGCGACCCTGCGGGTTCCGCTGAACTACCAGGACCCGAACGGCCGGAAGATCGACCTGGCGATTTCCCGGCTGGCGAGCAAGAGCCCGGACAAGCGGCGTGGGGTGCTGCTGACCAATCCGGGCGGCCCCGGCGGCGCGGGCCTGGACTACCCGGGCGTGCTGACGCGTTCGGAGCTGCCGATGCCGCTGCCACAGAGCGTGCGGGACGAGTACGACGTGATCGGGTTCGACCCGCGCGGCGTGGGGCACAGCAGCCCGGTGACCTGCGACCTGACTCCGGAGCAGCGGGCGATCGGCAACCTCCCGTACGCGAAGGACTCGGCTGACGTGGTGAAGCAGGCTGAGGTCGCGAAGGCGGAGGCCAAGCAGTGCGCGAGCTCCAAGACCGGGTGGATGCTGCCGTACGTGACCACGGCCAATACCGCGCGGGACATGGACCGGATTCGGCAGGCGCTGGGTGAGTCCACTGTGTCCTACCTCGGCGCCTCGTACGGCACGTACCTGGGCGCGGTGTACACGACGATGTTCCCGCAGCGCACGGACCGCGTCGTCCTGGACAGCAACCTGGGGCCGGGTGGCTACGACATCGATGCGATGCGGGGCTTCGCGCGCGGCATGGAAGATCGGTTTCCGGACTTCGCGAAGTTCGCCGCGGCAAGCCCGAAGTACGGGCTGGGCACGACACCTGTGCAGGTGACCGCGAAGTTCCACGACCTGGCCGCGCGGCTGGACAAGGCGCCTGTCGCGCCGTTCGACGGTTCACTGTTCCGCTCGCTCACGTTCAGCTTCCTTTACGGCGACGAGGGGTTCGGGGCGCTCGCGGGAGCGTGGCAGTCCTTGGACAAGGGCGAGGTGCCGAAGCTGGAAGGGCAGGCGCCGACCACGGACAATCTCTGGGCCGCCCGGTTCTCCGTGATCTGCGGCGACTCCAGCTGGCCGCGATCGGTGCAGAGCTACCAGACGGACGTGGCGGTCAACCGGGTCCGGTACCCGATGATCGGCGCCGGCGCGGCGAACATCGCGGCGTGCGCGTACTGGCCTTCGGCTCCGGCGGAGCCGAAGGTGCGGATCACCGACCAGGGGCAGTCGAACGTGCTGATGGTGCAGAACCTGCGTGACCCGGGCACCCCGTGGGCGAATGCCGTCAAGCTGCGCGGCGCGTTCGGCGACCGCGCCCGGATGGTCACCGTCGACCAGGGCGGCCACGGGGTCTACGTGTTCGCCAAGAACAAGTGCGGCAACAACACCGTGACCGACTTCCTCGTCACGGGCAAGCGCCCCGCGCACGACACCTTCTGCGCCGCGGAAACACGCTGAACAACCCGATCAAGGGCCCGCGCCGCGAGCACCCCGCTCGCGGCGCGGGCCCTCGATCTCCCCGAGCCAGGCCATGCACACGGCGAGCTCGCGTCATGAGAACGCGCTGTCAGCGGCAAAGGGGGCGTTTGCAAGGTACGTCTCCGCGTGCGTCGGGCGGCAGACGGTGTGTGCGCAGGGCGTGGGCGAGGTCCCAACCAGTGGCGCGCTCTCGTTGCGTAGGTCCACTCCCGGTGGAATCGGTGGTTTCACGGATTGGCATCGGCGAGTTGTACCTAAAATCCCCATCTGATTGGCGCGACCAACCTCCGCGCGAGGTATGTGACTGTAGACACATCGCGCCAAATTAACACTTGACAAAGGAAGTCTTTTGGGGTCGAACTCCCTTCGTTGCCGTCACACTTTCGGCGGTATCTACAGCTGGCGAGGCGCCCCTAGCGTGGATCTTGTCGCTCATGGGGGAGCCAAATGGGGGTTGATTTGAGCTGGCGCTTGAAGGATTCAGTCCATTGTGCGCGTCGGCGACTTTCGCCGCCGACAAGTCAAGTCTGCTCTTGAGCCCAAGCCTCAAGGGGACATCGCGCTGCCCCAGGTGACGCGGGATTTTGGTGTGCCACTAGCGCCTGCCAGTGCCACCGCCGTGCGCGCGGGAGGGACTGGCCTCAGAGGGGAGGGTGTGCTGTGAACGGACATGTCCTGATCCATACGCACGGAATCGGGGAAATCGACTACAGCTCGATGGGCTGGAAAGAGCTCGCGACTGTCGAGCGGGCTGCTGCCGAGCAGGATCTGCGTATTCTGCCGAGCGTGTTCCTGGCCCGTGACTACCTCGGCGGGTTCCGTGACGTGCTGCAACACTACGACGACCACCGGGCGGAATATCCGCACATTCTGGGTTTCTCGGTGGAGGGACCGCTGTTGGGCAAGGTGGGCGGGGTTCCGCCCCGGGGAATCTGGTCGCCGGACCCGGAGGAATGGGAGTTCATCGCCGACCTGGGACGACTGGGCCTGAAGTACATCGTCATCGGGCCGGACGGCGGGGACCTGGACGACCGGCTGGTGGGCGGGGTCTCCTTCCGTGACGTCATGGACCTGTTCTGCGCCGCGGACGTACGGCTGGCGCTGGGCCACTTCCGGCACGACCACCCGCAACTGAGCGCGGACCGGACCGTGGCGGTGATCGACTACCTACAGGAGCGGTGCGGCCCCGGCGCCAACGTGGTGCTGACCGACCACCTCTACAACGACATGCCCAGGAACTTCCAGCACGCCTGGCGTACCGGCGAGGAACGGGCCCGGCGGGACGGTCTGCTCGCGGAGTTCCTGTCCGTGGAGTGGACCGACGACATCCTGGACGACCTGCTCGGACCCGTGCCCGCCGCCATCGTGCGTGCGGCCAAGGCCGACCGGATCATGCCGTTCATCAACTTCGACGGTGACCACGTCGACCTGGAGATCTGTCGGCGCACCCTGGACTACCTGGGCCCGCACCGGCTGATCGGCATCACCGACGACACCGAACGGCCGTTCATGGCCGGTGAACACCTTCAGTTGCGTGCGGGAAACGGACTGTGGTACCGGTCGGACGGTATCGTCGCGGCCGGCACCGGGTACATCGCAAAGCAGTGCGAGAACCTCAGGCGAATCGGTTATGGTCACGCGATCGAGTCATTGTTCCGGGACAACCAATTGCGGGCCACAGCGCCCCTGACGACAGGGCTCCGGGTGCGGTCTTGACCGAATGGACCAGGCGGGTGCCAACCGTCCGTGCGACGGCGATGCTGCTGTTCGGTGCCCTCGGCTGGCAGGTCGGGGTCTGGGCCGCGTCGCTGCCGTCGCTGGCCCGGGAGCAGGGGCTCGACCCCGGCGCGCTCGGCGGGCGGTTGGCAGCACTGGCCGCGGCCAGTGTGCTCGGAGTACTGGCCGCGGGACGCATCGCCGACCGGCGCGGTCGGCGGGGCGTCGCCGCCTGTGGCACGGCCCTGCTCGCGTTGAGCTACGCGTTGTTCCTGTTGGGGCCGTTGCCGTTGGCCTTCTCCTTTCCCGCTTTCGCCTGCTACGGCGTGGCCACCGGGCTGGTGGACATCGCGGCCAACGCGGTCGGCAGCGACCTTGAAGCCGCGACCGGCCGGAAGCTGATGGTCGGCCTGCACGCGGGTTTCAGCGGGGGAGCCGCGGTCGGCGCGGCCTGTGCTGTGCTGTTCGGCCTGGCCGGATACGGACACCACCAACTGTTCGCGCTGACCGTGGTGCTGATGCTGGCCGCTTGCGGCTTCGTACTGGTGGCCCGGTTCCCGCCACACCTGCGCACCCCACCGGCGGACGCGGCGGGCGCCGGTCGCCGGGTGTCGTGGCGCGGCCCGGCAGTGCTGCTGATCATCGTGGTGGGCACCGTGTGCTTCTTCGGTGACGGCGTGATGCAGAGCTTCGCCCCGCTGTACCTGAACCAGACGGCGGGCGCGGGCGTGGTGGGCGCGGCCGCGGGCGTCGCGCTGTTCCACTCGGCCTCGCTGTGCGGGCGGGTCGCGGCGACGCCGATGCTGCTGCGTGGCGGCAACGAGGTCGCGGTGCTCGTGGTGTGCGCCACGGCTGCCACGCTCAGCGTTGGGTTGGTGGCCATCGGATCCTCGGTCTGGCTGGCGCTGATCGGCATGGCGCTGGCCGGTCTCATGCTGTCCCCGGTGATCCCGATCGCCTACTCGCTGTTGGGCCGCACCGCCGGGAACTCGGCCGGGGCCGCCCTGTCCGTGCTCACCGCGTGCAGTTACGGCGCGTTCACCGCGGCGCCCGCCATCTCCGGGGTGGTGGCCGAGACCGTTGGCCTGCGCGCGGTTCTCGTGCTGGCCATCGCCTGCTACGGCTGCTGTGCCGTCATCACGTTCTTCGCGCGTCGCCGGATCTCCGCGCGCGCCCATCCGGACCCCAACCTTGATCCGAGCTCGAACCCGAGCCTGAGCCGACCGGCCTGAACTGCGGAGTGACCCGATGCCCAAGCCCGTCCGAGCTGTGATCTTCGACTTCTTCGGGGTCATCGCCTACGACCAGGACCCTGCGACCAGGGAGCGGATCGAGCAGGTCCTCGACGTCCCGGCGCCCACCCTGTGGCAACGCTACTGGCGATACCGGCGTGCCCATGACCTCAACGAGCTGGACGGCCGGGAGTTCTGGCGGGCGGTCGCCGACACCGAACTGGACGCGGCCACCACCGCCCGGCTGATCGAACTGGACGTGGCCAGCGCGTCCCGGGTCGATGACAGCGTGGTCGACATCGTGCGTGAACTGGGTGAGCAGCCGGTGACCGTGTCACTGTTGTCCAACCTGCCGCTGGACACCCTTCGCTGGCACCAGGAGCACACCCCGGTGCTCGCCGAGTTCGCTGACGTCCGGGCGTCCTGTCTGACTGGCCTGGCCAAACCCGACCCGGCGGCCTTCAACTCGGCGATCACCAGGTTGGCCGTATCGCCAGAAGAGGCGGTCTTCATCGATGACCAGGAGGCCAATGTGACCGCTGCGGCCGAATTGGGCCTGCATGCCGTGCGGTACCACCGCGGCATGGACCTCAGGTCCACCCTGGCCGCACTGATGAGCAGTTCGCCGTCCGAGAGTGTGCCGACGGTGTAGGGCGTGCTGCCCAGTCACGGTCGGTGCTACTGACCCAGTCCCTAGCGGCCCGGACTGGTGCCGACGCCGAGGCCGCCGCGGTGGCGGCCTCGGCGTCGGGCAGAGCCGTCTGGATGTACTGCCGTGGCATCGGGCTCTATTCTAGCGCTAGAATAGCGGTATGTCCTCCGCTCTGACCGATGGCGAGTTGACCGTGCTCGGGCTGCTCGTCGAACAGCCCCGCCACGGGTACGAGCTGGAGAGGGTCATCGAGGAACGCGGAGTGCGCGCATGGACGGCGCTCGGTTTCTCCTCCATCTACTACGTGCTCGACAAGTTGGCCAAGCGCGGCTTGATCGAAGCAACCAACGCCCCATCATCGGGAAAGTCGCGCGCCACCTTCCACGCCACGGCCTCGGGCCGTGAACTGTGTGCTGCCGCCTCGCGCGAGGCGCTGACGACGCTGACACCGATGCGCGCACGCGTGCTGATCGCGATGGCCAACAGTCCGGGCTTGCCCGATGCCGAGGTGGTGGCCGGACTGACCCGGCGCCTGGACGCGTTGCGAACCCAGCTCGCGGACGTGCGGGCGGCCCGTTCCCGGCAAGCCCCCTTGCCTGCGGCTGCCTCCGCGATCTTCGACTACAGCGAGGTCATGCTCGCGGCTGATATCGGCTGGACCGAAACCACGCTGGGCACACTGGCAAAGGAGACCGCGGTGGACAAGTACGACATCAAGAAGGCCCACCACGCGCTCTACTCGCCGCCGTCGAAGGAGTTCACCGTCGTCGACGTGCCCGAGCTCCGGTACATCGCAGTCGACGGCCGAGGTGATCCGAACACGGCCCCCGCGTACGCGAACGCGATCGAAGCCCTGTACGGGGTGGCGTACGCGCTGAAGTTCGCCAGCAAGAGGACTCTCGGCCGGGACTTCGTGGTCGGCCCGTTGGAGGGGCTGTGGCGAGCGGAGGACCCCACCGTGTTCGTCGCACGGCGCAAGCAGGCGTGGGAGTGGACCATGATGATCAGCCAGCCGGACTGGATCGCCGAGGAGATGGTCCAGGCCGCAATCGACAATGTCGCGAGGAAGAAGGACAACCCCGCACTCGGAGATCTTCGGCTGCACACCCTCCTCGAAGGGACCTGCGTGCAGATCCTGCACATCGGCTCCTACGAGGACGAAACCCCCACCCTGGACCGCCTCCACAACCACTACCTGCCCGACAACGGTCTCACCTTCAACGGTGACCATCACGAGATCTACCTCAGCGACGCACGTCGAACGGCACCCGCCAAGCTCAAAACGATCCTGAGGCAGCCCGTCAAGACCGCATAGCGAGCCGCCCGTTCGACGCGCGGTCAGCAGGAACACTCACCCGGGACGATGTGCTCGTCTCGGTCACACGGCCGCGCCGGGGCCTGGCAGCAGGTCGACGTCGTTTGCGTGCATCGGCTCGCCGCAGTGGGTGCAGCGCGGGTCGACACCGCTGATCTCGCCGCACGCGTGGTGGCGGTAGAGCACTGGCGGGCCGGCCTCGCCCGCGAGCCATTTGTCTCCCCAGCTGGTCATGACCATGAGCAGGTCGACCAGCTCGGCGCCCTTCTGCGTCAGGACGTACTCGTAGCGCGGTCGCCGGTCGTAGGGACGGCGGTCGAGCACGCCCTGGTCGACGAGGTGGTTCAGCCGCTCGGTCAGGACCTTGCGTGAGATCCCGAGGTCGGCCTGGAGCTGCTCGAACCGGGTGAGCCCGACCCAGACGTCCCGCAGGACCAGCGGCGACCAGGGCTCCCCGATGACGTCGAGCGTTCGCGCGATCGAGCAAGCCATTTTGCTGAAGTCCGTGCGCTGCATGGGACCAGTCTACCAATCGGGGTTCCCTTAGGGAACTTCAGGTGCTACGGTCACAGCGTCTCTTGAAGGAACTCCAGGGAGGATCGCGGAGATGGGCAAGGTCTTCAGCGCTCACGCGGTGTCGGTCGACGGGTACATCACCGGACGCGAGCCCGGTGCCGGGCGTGGGCTCGGCGACGGGACGATGCTCTTCGACTGGTACTTCGACGGCGACACGCCCAGCCAGGTGTTCGACGGGTTCAAGCTGAGCGCGCCCAGCGCCCGGGTCTTCGACGCCTTCGCCGGGCGCGTGGGCGCGATCGTGGCGGGCCGCAACACCTATGAGGACTCCGACCGTTTTGGCGGCGGCAGCCCCCACCCGGCGGCCCGGCTGTTCGTCCTCAGCCACCGGCCGGCACCGGAGTTGACCGAGCGGCAGACCCTCGTCACCACCGGCATCCAGGACGCGATCGCCGCGGCCCGCGAGGCCGCCGGCGGCAAGGATGTCGGTCTCATGGGCGGCGGCGTCGTGACCGAGGCGCTCAAGGCGGGGCTCGTCGACGAGGTGGTCCTCCACCAGGTGCCAGTCCTGCTCGGCGGCGGCCGGCCCTTCTTCCAGGCGCTGCCCGAGCACGTGCGCCTGCGCCTCGTCGAGGCCGTCCCGGCGCCCGGCGTCACCCACCTCCACTACGAGGTCGAGCGATGACCCTCGCCACCGGCCAGGTCACGCCGCTCGCCGACAACCACCGCCAGAACCCACACCAGGAGATGACCACGATGCTCGACCCCGATGTGCGCCGCGTGCTCGACGGCACCCCGATCGCCCACCTCGCCAGCGTCCTGCCCGACGGCGCACCCCACTCCGTCCCGGTCTGGATCGGCACGCACGGCGACCACGTCGTGATCCTCACCGGCCCGGGCTCCCGCAAGGCCCGCAACCTGCGCCGTGACCCGCGGGTCGCGCTCTCCCTGACACCAGCCGACAACCCGTTCCAGCCCGTCATCCTCCGCGGCAGGATCGTCGAGTGGCTCGAGGGCGACGCCGCATGGGAGATCGTCGACCGGATCTCGACGAAGTACATCGGCGGCCCCTACTCGCGCGAGGAGCAGCGGGTCGTCGCACTCATCGAACCCGACCGGCAAAGCGTGGGCTGAGGCGCCTCGGCCCATGGCGCCTCGCCGACCGGGACGGAGCGGGCTCCGGTCAGGCGCAGCCGAACGAGGTGAGTTTGCCCGGGTTCATCATCCAGAAGATCTGGTCGATGCCCTCCGCCGACGCCGCCACCGTGAGCACCGCGAACGTGGTGCCCTCACGTCGCAGCAGCACGGCGCTGTCGCCGTTGACCGTAGCCCAGGAAACCTCGACACCCTCCCAGAACCGTTCGGCGAAAGCGCGGACGTACTTGGCCACGGTGACCGAGCCGCGAACCGGGATGCGCGAGGCCCGCACCACGCCACCGCCGTCGGAGTAGCTCACCACGTCGGCGGCGAACAGTTCCTCCAGGGCGGCCAGGTCACCCTCTCGCGCGGCGGCCACGAACGCGGTCAGCAACCGGCGTTGCTCGGGGCCGGTCACGGGGGTGCGCCGCCCGTCGGCGAGCTGACGGCGCGCGCGGCTGACGAGTTGGCGCGCCGAGGTCTCCGTGACCTGGATGATCTCGGCGATCTGGCGGTAGGGGTAGTCGAACGCCTCACGGAGCACGTACGCCGCTCGTTGGGTCGGCGTGAGCTTCTCGAGCAGGACCAGCACGGCGACTTCGAGCGCGGAGTCCTGCTCGGCCCCCAACTGCGGGTCGGCTGAGGTGTCGACCGGTTCGGGCAGCCAGGGACCGACGTAGGCCTCGTGCCGTGCCCTCGCGGTCTGGCTGGCGTTGATGGCCAGCCGCGTGGTGGCAGTGGCCAGGTAGGCGGCTGGATTCAGCACCACCGACCGGTCACAGGCCTGCCAGCGCAGCCACGTTTCCTGCACGAGGTCCTCGGCGTCGACGGCGCTGCCCAGCATCCGGTAGGCGATGCCGAACAACCGGGGCCGCACCTCGGCGAACACGGCGGTCGCCTGGTCGAGATCCACGCCGGCGATTTCCGCCATGGTCGAGACGTCCTCCCGCTCGCGTGGCCGTACTGCTCATCGTGTCGACAACACGACTCACCTCGATCGTACTCGCGGGTACCGTCCCTGGTGATCACTTGCCCGATGGGGTGACAAGGGCACGGAGCCAGGCGCACAGCCACGACAGGATGGCCCCGTGCCGCTGCCTCACGTGAGTGGAACCACTGTGGTGAAAAGGAAAGCCGAGTCCTCCACTGCCTCGATCAGATGGGGCCGACCGGGCGGCGTCAAGGCGCTGCCCGGCCAGTTCGGCCTTGCTGCGCGACATCGTGTCGCTGTCCCCGTTGGGGGTACCCAGGGCTGCTTTCGTCTCCGGCGACGGTCCTCCGGACAGACCCGCTGTCACGAATCAGACCGTCGCTCGGTCCTAGTTGACCGTAGGGCGTCCCGGACCGGCCGGGCGCCGGTGAAAGGAGTCACCATGAAGGTCGTCGTGATCGGTGGGACCGGTCTGATCGGTTCCAACGTCGTCGCCAGGCTTGGCGAACACGGGCACGAGGCGGTGGCGGCAGCCCCCTCAACCGGGGTGGACACCATCACCGGGGAGGGGCTGAAAGAGGTGGTGCGGGGTGCCGACGTGCTGGTCGACGTGTCGAACTCGCCCTCCTTCGCCGACGAGGACGTGCTGGCGTTCTTCCGCACCGCCACCACCAACCTGATCGAGGCGGCGAAGGATGCCGGGGTCGGCCATTACGTCGCACTGTCCGTGGTCGGCGCCGAGCGGGCGCCGGACTCGGGGTACCTGCGTGCGAAGGTGGCCCAGGAGAAGCTGATCCGTGAGTCCGGGCTGCCCTACTCGCTGGTGCACGCCACACAGTTCTTCGAGTTCGCCGGCGCGATCGCGGACACCGCGACTGCGGACGGCGTCGTGACCCTGCCCAACGGAGGCGTGCAGCCGGTGGCCGCCGCCGACGTGGCCGCGGCCGTGGCCCGGACCTCGGTCGGTTCGCCGCTCAACGGGGTGGTGGAGATCGGTGGTCCCGAGGTGTTCGGCATGGACGGGTGGATCCGCACCGTCCTGGTGGCGAGGAACGACCCGCGTGAGGTGGTCGCCGACCCGAAGTCCCGTTACTTCGGCACGCTGCTGGACGAGAAGACCCTGCTGCCCGGTTCCGGTTCGCTGGTCGGTCAGACCCGGCTGTCGGAGTGGCTCGCCAAGTGACCCGCACCCGCGCGGGGTCACCGCACAGCGCTGAGCCGATCCGTCGCTGACGAAGGCTCAGATTCAGCCGACGGCAGCCAGACGGTGCCGATCAGCCGCTGGCCGAAGCGCAAGTGCCTGGGTAACCGTCACGGTGCGAACGGCGTCGCTGGCGAGGCCGGGCGTGGCCGCACTGGCGGTGTGGTGGGTGGGGAGCGGCGCCCGCGCCGGGATGGAACGGCGCGGGCGCCGCGGTCGGTGCCAACGCCCCGCCGCTGTCGCCCAGAGCTGCGGGTGGCCGCAGGGCTCGGGCGACATCGGGGGAGGCGGGACGTGGCACGGAGATGAGCGGCCCGCGGCAGGTGTGGCCGACGAAGGCCGTCACCGAGGTGGACGCCGGGATAGGCCGTGTGCGTCGGCATTCCCTTCCATTCCCTTCCGGCACCGGACGCATGAGGCACCAAGAGCCGGGGGTGCGGAGACAGTTGTCGACGGCGGCCGGTGTCCAGGGCGAAAAGTGGCCGCGCTCAGCCAGCCGATTTCTCCGCCGTACACACGGATTCCCCGTTGGCACGCCATCCCGGATCAATCCCCCAAAACCGAGCAGGAGACTTGTGCCTCCTGGTGCGTCACACAGCTTGTTACGCCTCCCGAAGATGGTCAAGAGAACTCTGATGGAAAAGACCGTTCGGCGTAACATGTGGATCAGGATATGCCCTGGTCATAGGTTTTTCCCCTGGTGGGCAATGGTAGTTGCAACGCTCACCACATTGACGTGGGTCGGGGTGCGTCAAGGATCTTGGGCGGGCCCGCTGAAGGTTGATCACGCAGCGATCGCTGCACGAACCTGGTTCTGCTTGCGGCAGAAGGAAAACTCGTTCGAGGTGCAGTGGGTGAATTCAACTCAGGACGCATGCCAACTGGAGAAGGCCCAGGTGGATGTCGGCGCGGCACCCGTGGCGTGTGCGCTGGCGTTTGAACTGGTGCAGCCAGGCGAAAGTCTGCTCGACTACCCAGCGGATGGCACCCAACCCGGAACCGTGCTCGGTGTTCTTCCGCGCGATGCGTGGCGTGATCCCCCAGGCGCGCAACGCTCGACGGTGGCCGTCCCGGCCAGCGCCGCACGGTCGTCGGCGGGCCGCCTGCCGGGGTACCGGGTTCGACGCGGCGGTCGGGCAGGCAGCAAGGGCCCGACCCGTTGCCACAACTCATCGGGCACCAGGCCCTCGATCACCGGGCCAGCATCACGAGCGACACGCGGTCACAGCCACCAGACACGCCACTCATTGTGAAACCAGTTGCCAGGAAAGACGCGTTCCCACCACTCGATAACAGGAATGGTCCGTCCAAAAGGTAGTAGGTTGGCGGTCATGGACTCCGACCCCGGCGAGGGAGCCGTCAACAACTCCGTCATCGGCAGTATGCATGGCGTCCAGGCCAGGGACATCCACGGTGACGTGCACATCGGCGCCCCGAAGCGCACGGCGGAGTGGCTGCGCGAGTACCTGAGTTCGCTGGCGCAGGCCGATGAGCGGCACGAATACAGCACGATCCTGGATGACGGTCCGCCGCTGGCGGACGTCTACGTCGAGCGCACCGCCGTACTGCACGGCACCGCCGACGGTGCGCCGATGGCGGCTGAGAAGCTGCTGGACGAGCACGACAGCCTCCAGGTGACCGGCGAACCCGGGGTCGGCAAGTCCAGCCTGTTGCGCCGGATCGCAGCCCTCGCGGCCAGGGACCCCGACCCGGGCTTCGTGCCGGTGCTGATCACGGCCAACGACCTGGCGACCGCGAACTCCGTGCAGGAGGCACTGGTCGCCGGCACGGTCCACAAGACCGACCAGGTACTGGACTCCGGGCAGCTGACCGAGATGTTCCGTGAACCGCCGCTGCCGGGCGGGCGCTGGCTGGTGCTGGTCGACGGCCTGGACGAGGTCGTGGACCGACGTGGCTGGGAGAAGGCACGGCGCCGGATCCGGGAGAGCCGCAAGCGCCCGCAGTACCGGTTCGTGGTGGCCAGCCGGCCGACCGGTGGTGGCGTCAACGAGACGGCCGATGAGCGGGAGCGCTATCCCACCTACACGATCCTGCGATTCACCGACTCGAAGTGGATCGAGTTCGCCACCAGGTGGTTCACCAAGTACGGCCTGCCCGATGCCGGGGCGAGGGCCGCCGAACTGCTCGCCGAGGTGGACCGGACCAAGCTCGGCGACCTGACCCGGATCCCGCTGACCGCGTCGATGATCTGCCTGCTGCACCTGAACAACCCGGAACGGAGGCTGCCGGACAACCAGTCGGAGTTGTACGAGCGGTTTGTCGCGCTGCTGCGGTCGAAGTTTCCGGAAGTCGACATCAGAGCGCAACTGCATGAGGCGCTTTCGCCCCACGGCAACGAGGCAGTCGCGGCGGGGGAGCACCTGTTCGCCCACGTCGCTGAGCTGATGGAGTACCTGGCACACGAGGATCAGACCAAGGGGCACGCCGGCACAAGCGAGGAGTTGGTCACTCGCGCCATGCGCTGGCCGGACGCCGGCCTCCCGCCCCGGGTGGCCGACCCGGACTGGCGATACGTGCTGGAGAAGGTCATCCAGGCCACTGGGCTGATCACCGTGGAGCCCACCGGCAAACTCGTCTACCTGCACCCGACGATCGCCGAGTACCTGGCCGCCCGGCACATGTTCCGCAGCCGACGCGGCGGTGGCCCGCTGGCCGCCTGTTTCGCGTTGCGAGCGCAGACGCAGTGGCCGTGGCCGGACCTCAACGTCAAGGTGTTCCTCGCCGCCAACTGGGGCCGTGATCTGAACCTGGCACTGAGTTGGCTGCTGACGCCGTGGAACCGACAGCACAACGCGGGTTTCGTCGTGGAGTTGGTCCGGCACGGCGTCCCGGTGGACGACAAACTGCTGGCCAAAACCGTGACCGTGCTGTGCTCGATGATCACCGACGTGCGGTTGAAGTCAGAACCATGGCGTAACGCCGTCGAATGGTTGCGCCAGTTGGACCCCGGCGAGCTGCGGACCCGGGTCTCGTCCTTGGTGGCCACTCCGAACCTGCCGACCGACCGCTGGTTCGAGGCGGTCGGTTCCCTGCTCACGTTGGGCTGGGACACCGCCGAGGAGCAGATCGCCCGGTTCCTGACCAATTCCCAGGTTGATCAGCACGCGATCAGCACGCTGGCTCGGCAACTTGACCGCAAGCATGCCAAGGAGGGCTTCGATCTGCTGGCTCGGCTGGTCCGGACGACCACTGGCGAGCCAGGAAACAAGCTCGCCAAGGCGATGCTGGAAGTGTTTCCGGAGCGGGGCGCGCGGGCGCTCGCCGAAGAACTGAGGACCACGGCACCGGACAGCGCTGGCTGGGAGGACAAACTCGTCCTGCTCGACCTGCACGCGCCCCAACTGGCCCTGGACGGATGGCTCGCGTTGCTGCGTGCCTCCACATCAGCGCAGATGCGGCAGGAGGCGCTGGAACGGTTGGCCGAACAGCCTCCCGACCACGTCGCCGAGATGATCCGCGAAGTGGCTGAGGACGAGGGCCTTGCCGGCGATGTCCGGGTTGACGTCGCTGTTTTCGCCGCGGACCGCCTCGGCGACAGTGGCGCTCTGCTCGCTGGACTCGCGATCGGCGATATCAAGCCGGTGCCGAAGGCCAGGGCGTGCGCCGAGTGGGGCGCGCGCACCGGTGAGACGGCCGAGGCGGTCCGCCGAATCCGCGAGATCTACGACGGTCTTGCGAAGAGGTCCGAGAGTCGGTTCGTGGTGGCGACAGCGCTGCGAGTGCTCAGCCCTTCGGACGCGTTCACCTTGCTGCGCGAGGAGATCATCGACGGAAGCCACAAGCCCGACGTCCGTCTTCGGGAGCTGAGCTCGTTGTCCGCGTGGGCCACCGCATCGCAGCTAGTCGAGGTAGCAAACATGGTGATCAACACCTGGCCCCCTGCTGACGCGATCAAGGCGCTGGCGGTGTTCGGGCGGAAGAACCGAGCGGGGGCCGCCCAGCGGCTGCGCACCCTCGCCGGACGGCGCAACCTCAACCCCGACATCCAACTGGCTCTGGCCAAGACGTGGCGGGAGCTCGACCGCTCAGCGGCCGACGAGCTGCTGCGCAAGCTCGCCGACAACCCTCGCGCCTCCTCGAGCGTGCGCTGGCAAGCCAGGGCGCTGCTCGACTAGGGGTCTTGGTCGCTGGCTGCGAGCAGGGCTGTCACGAGTTCCGCGACAAGCGCGGCCCGCCGGGGCATTTCAGCGATGAGCGCGTACTCGCCTTCCGCGTGTGCGCATGCGCCGACCGCGCCCAGCCCATCGAGGGTGGGGATGCCAAGTGCGGCCGTGGTGTTGCCGTCCGAAGCGCCACCGACTGTGGTCGCGGTCAATTCGGCGAGCCCGAGTGTGCGGGCGGCCCGCTGCGCGAGGCGGAACAGTTCGGCGGACTGGCTGGGTTCCATCGGCGGGCAGTCCGGGCCGCCGGACACTCGGACCGACGCGCCGGAGCGGTACGGGATCAGCGCCCGGATACGCGTGTCGACGGCACGCTGTGCGCGCAGAGTCGGGAAGCGCGCGTCGATGTGAACCAGCGCTTCGGCGGGAATGGTGTTGGTGGTCGTGCCAGCGCGGGCCAAGGTCGGCACGACCGTCACCTCGCCCGCGCTGAGCGCCGCGATGTCGCGGACTTGGTCGGCGAGTTCGAGCAGGGCGTTGATCCCGTTCGCGGGATCCAGGCCGGCGTGCGCGGCCCGGCCGGTGACCGCCACCTGATATCTGCTGGCTCCCTTGCGGCCGGTCTTGAGCGCGCCGTCCGCGCTGGGTTCGAGGACCAGTACCGCGCGCGATCCGGCCGCGGCGCGTTCGATGAGCGCGCGCGAGTCCGGTGAGCCGATCTCCTCATCGGTGTTGAGCAGCATGCCGCAGCCACGCGGGGCACCGATGGCGTGCAGCGCGTACCAGCCCTGCACCACTCCTGCCTTCATGTCGAAGACCCCGGGTGCGCTGAGCGCATGCTCGGTGCGTTGCGGCACCGGCCAGTGGGCGAGTGTTCCGGTCGGCCAGACGGTGTCCAGATGACCGAGCAGCAGTACCCCGCCCGGTTCCGGCGCCCACAGCAGCGCGGGTCTGCCGTGCTCGACGATCCGCTCGGGACGCCGTCCAAACAGGACTGACCCGAGTTCCTCCGCCAGATCGGCCACCGCGTGCTGCGCGGTCAGCGAGTCCGATGGCGATTCGATGCGACACAGTGCGAGCACGTCGCGCACCATGTCCTCGGTGCGCCCGGTCAACTCGGCGAGCAGGTCGCTGCTGGCCGGTGTCACGGCTGGATCACCGTCCGGGCCGTGGTGAGTTCGGTGACCACCTCGGGTATCGGGTCGATCCCGATACCTGGGCCGGTCGGTACCGCGACCCGTCCGCCGGTCATGGTGATGGGCTCGGTGAGGTCCTGGGCGTAGTAGCGGTCCGAGGCGGAGATGTCCGAGGGCAGGGTGAAGTTCGACAGCCCGGCGAGCGCGAGGTTCGCCGCGCGCCCGATTCCGGTTTCCAGCATCCCGCCCGCCCAGACCGGGATGCCGGCCGCGGCGCACACATCGTGGATCCGGCGCGATTCGAGGTAACCGCCCACCCGGCCGGGTTTGATGTTCACGATGGCGCAGGCGCCGGTGCGGATCGCCTCGTACGCGGCCTGGGCGGACACGATCGATTCGTCCAGACAGATCGGCGTCCGGATCACCTTGGCGAGTTCGACGTTCCCGGCGAGGTCCTCCTCCGCCAGCGGCTGCTCGATCAGCAGCAGGCCGAAGGTGTCGAGCTGCGCCAGGTGGCGGGCGTCTGCCCTGTGGTACGCCGAATTGGCGTCCACCTGCAGAACGATGTCCTCGCCGAAGCGTTCTCGCACGGCGGCGACCGGTGCGAGGTCCCAGCCGGGTTCGATCTTCAGTTTGATCCGGGCGTAGCCGGCGTCGAGGTACTCCTCGACCGCGTCGAGCAGTTCGGGAACGGTGTCCTGGATGCCCACCGACACACCGGACACGACCTCCGTCGCGGTCGCCCCGAGGTACTGGCTCAGCGGCATGCCCATGGCGCGCAGCTCGGCGTCGAGCACCGCGGTTTCCACCGCCGACTTCGCCATTCGATGCCCGCGTACCGGGGCGAGCAGCCCGCCGACCGCCGCGCCGCTCAGCTCGTCGGCCGCGAACAGCCGGGGCAGCAGGTGGTCACTGATCACCTGCTGGGCCCCGTCGAGGTATTCGCTGGAGTACAGCGGGCTGTCCATCGCGACGCACTCGGCCCAGCCCTGCGCTTCGGCGGTCTCCACCCGGACGAGCAGCACGTCCCGGTTCGTTTCGACCGCGAACGAGGTGCGAAATGGTGCCACCAAAGGCATCGTCACCCGGATCAGCTCAACCGCCCTGATCTTCATCGCGTCTCCGTCCCGCACTGGGTCCGCGGCGGTGCCAGTACGCACCAGCCGTCCTCGGTCATTGCCGTCCAGCGGTAGCCGGCCGCCAGCCGGGGCGCCATGGCCGTGCGCAACGCGACGCGCCAGGCGAGCACGTGCTGGGAAGCGACCACCGCCGGCAGCCGCAACCGGACCGCGCCGTCACCACCACCGCCGGTCTGCCGAGGCTCACCGTGTTCGCCGATGTCGAGGATCCGCTCGGCTTCGGTCGGTACGGGCGGGCGACCACGGTCCAGGTCCCACCGCATCAGGACCCGGTCGGTCGGTACCCCGGCGTTGAGTGCGTCGTCGATTGGCCCGTAGTGGTCGACGAGGTAGGTGTGTCCCACCGCGCCGAGGTGGTTGATGTTGAAGACCGCGTTGCGGCGCTGAAGCGGATCGAAAGTCCAGCTCATCCGGGAGATACCACGCTGGAGGCACCAGTCCCGCTGGTGGTACTTGATCGCGCTGCCCACCCCGCGGCGGCGCCAGTCGGGGTGCACGCCGACCATGTGCGAGTGCAGGCGTACCGGGTCCTCGGCGGAGCGGAAGCCCACCGCGCCGCCGACCAGCGACGGCCCGGCGAACACCCCGAGAACCATGCCGCCCGCGTCGCTCATCGCCCGCAGCAGATCCAGTGGCATCGGGGCGTCGCGGGCGCCCCAGACCAGTTTGAACAGCGCTAGCAGCTGTTCGAGCTGGCCCAGCTCCGTCAGATCCGACACCTCGTGCCGGGCCAGGTCCGTCGTGGTGGTCATGCGATCAGCATGCCCGCGAGGCTCGCCCCGACCTTCGTTGCGATCGTCAATCGCGATGACTGCGTATTGATGTCGGCAACAAGTGAGGGTCGGCTGCGAAGGACTCACGCGGCCGGACTGGCGGTCATCGGGGCGCGTGCGGTCCGACAGCGGAGCGACCCAGTGGAGTCCCGTGTCGGGATTGATGGGGGTAACAATATCTGCGGATAGATTTTGACGTACGCAACAAGAGGCGTCACTGTGGCGCGCCGCACACTGTGCCGATCAGATGCCTGGCCGCTCTCGTCCGTGCCGCAAAGACAAACGGGCGTGACCCAGTTGGCGGGTCCCCCCTGGGGACGGGCGCCCCCAGCTTGGATCGGTTAGTGGAGAACTGGAGACTGCCATGACTGAACTGGCCCCATCCGATATCGCGTCATCGGCACCGAGGCCGGGGAAACGTGCGCTCGGCGTACTGTCATTGGTCGGCATCTTCTTCTTCACGGTATCCGGAGGCCCTTTCGGGCTCGAAGCCTCCGTCTCCAGCGCCGGACCGGGCATGACACTGCTGATGATCGCCTTGGTGCCGATAGTTTTCGGCGTGCCGAACGCGTTGGTGGCCGCGGAACTCAGTGCCGCCATACCGGTCAACGGTGGCTACTACTACTGGACCAAGATCGCGCTCGGAAGTTTTCCGGCATTTCTGTTCGGAATATGGAACGCAATCGGCGCGGTGTTGAACCTCACGCTCTACCCGATTCTCCTTGCCGACTACCTGGCGACCTGGCTGCCCGACATCGCCCGCGGCAAGGGTTGGGTCATCTTGTCGTTGTTCAATGGCGGCTTCGTTGTGGACCTGCACTGGATCGTCACTGTCGCGTTTGTGCTTCCGCTGGTTTACCTCAACTATCGCGGCTCCAAGGTGGTGAGTGACTACTCGGTCGGGATGATGGTGCTGATTCTCGCCCCGTTCGCGATCCTGGCGGTTATCGGCATCTACCATGCGATCAGCAGTGGGATTGATGTCACTTCACCCTTCACGATTCCCGGTCACAGCATTCACTCGTCGGTGGCCGGCGCGCTCAGTGTGATCGTGTGGCTGTACCTCGGCTTCGACGGCCCGAGTACCGTGCTGGGCGAGGTCGCCGACGCGCGTCGGACCTACACCCGAGCCCTGGTCATCTCGGTTCCGCTTATCATCGCCGCCTACCTGCTGCCCACGATTGCCGCGCTCGGCAGCGGTCTGCATCAGGGTTCGCCCGGCGACTGGGTTCAGGGCGACTTCATCGTTGTCGGCGATATCCTGGGCGGAAGCTGGCTCAAGGTGCTGATTTCCGTAGGCTCGGCACTGTCTCTGATCGGCCTGTTCGCGGCGATCCTCATGGTGAGTACCCGGATCCCGCGTGCGCTTGCCGCGGATTCATACCTCCCTCGTTGGTTGGCGCGCGACAGTAAACGATTCAACACGCCGGTTGGCGCTCTCCTGACGAGTGGCACTATTGTCGTGGTTCTCTCCGCGGCCGATTTCGGTTCGATTTTGCGAGCCACGGTGCTGCTCACGCTGTCATCGATCTTGCTCGAATTCGCGGCTTTCCTTGTCCTTCGCTGGCGGTACCCGTGGATGCGTCGGCCGGTTCGGGTCCCCGGTGGCTGGCCCGGCGCTGTTCTGGTAGTCGCGCTCCCCACCGCGATGGCCGTGTATCTCGCGTGGAGTACGGCCGTCAATGAGACTGCTACGTTCGTCACGAGTCTCGCGGTGGCACTCCTGGGCGTGGCGCTGTACCCACTGTGTCGCCGATTTGTCAAGGCTGGTCGGCCGGACGCGGAAATCGACCACTCCAATGTCGACCTGGGGCCGGACAGGTACGCGAAACCCAGCTCGCCGGAGGCGGGAGTTTGATGGACATGCATTCGGTGGTCTCCCAGCTGGCGAGGCAGGTACGTACCTGGTGGCCCGTGACAGGTGTCGCGATCAGCATTGTCACCGAAGCCGGCGAATCCGCGCTCATCACTGAGGGATGTGCCGACGCGGGAACTGGGGTACCGGTCACTGATCGCACGCGGTTCGAGATCGGTTCGATCAGCAAGACCTTCACCGCGTTCTTGCTCGGGCAGTTGGCAGATGAGGGGAAGCTGGCTTTCGAGGCACCGGTCGCCAACTATCTACCGTGGTTCACGCCGAACAACGGGTCGCAGACGATCAGGGTGCGCCACCTCATGCAGCACACCTCAGGCTTGTTGGCCGGGGCCGACGCGCTTCCTGATGCCGCCGCACGCGGTTACGCGCTGCGCAACGCGAGGACGTATGCGGAACCAGGCGAGATGTTCCACTACTCCAACGAGGGCTACAACCTGTTGGGGCTGATAGTCGAACACGTCACGGGAAAACCACTCGCGAACGCCATGGCCGAGCGCCTGCTAGGTCCGCTGGGCATGCACGACTCGACAGCGCGCATCACTCACGATGACAAGGCCTTGCTCGCTACCGGATACCAGTTCCTGCACGACGACCGGCCGCCGCTACCGTCGGCTCCGCTCACCCCGGCCACCTGGTTCGAGTATTCGGCGGCCGATGCGAACGTGACGGCAACCGCATCCGATCTGGGCAAATTCGCCCGGATGCTGCTGGGGCGCGGTGCCCTGGACGGCACAAGGATCGTCACCCCGGAGCGGTTCGAGCAGATCATCACCGACCGCGCCGACCTGGGCGGTACGGCGGAGTGCCCACGCGGCTACGGACTCGGCGTCGAGGTGGAACACGTCGATGGCCATACCTGGCTGCTGCATTCTGGTGGCATGGTCGGGTACCGCTCGTTCCTCGCCGTCGATCTCGATGGTGGACACGGTGTCGCGGTGCTGACCAATGCTCCCGGCGAATGCCGGGCGATCGAACTCTTCGGCCGACATGTGCTTTCCGTCGTACAGGGTGCCGCGCCAGATCCGGCGATGTTCGACCGGGAGAGCATCCCGGATGCTCAGCGCTACGTCGGAACCTACGGAACGGGCTCGCGCCAGATCCGCGTCAACGCCACCGCGGACAACGGTCTGTTGCTTACCTCGGACGGGATAACGGGCAAGCTGTACGACACCGGCGAGGGGCGGCTCGCCTGCGACCACCCACACTGGTCCACCTACCACCATTCGGTGAGCACTATCGCCGGGAAGCCGCAGTGGCTCTGCGGACCAGACTCACTTGGCGGCGACTCCGCGCCGGCTTCAACCCCCCATCCGCTCGCCGGCTGTTACCGGAGCTACACCCCTTGGTATCCCAGCTTCAGGATCGTGCAGCGAGCCGGCCGGCTGCACATGATCGCCGCGACCGGTGTCGAAGCGCCCTCCGATGAACCGGAACTCATCGAACTCGATGACGGAACGTTCCGTGTCGGAGCTGACCCGCGACTGCCGGAGCGGTTGACGGCTGGCCCCGCACTCGACGGCGCGGTGCTGTGGGTCGATCTGGACGGATGTCACTACACGCGCTCATTCCGGGAATAGCTGGAGCAACTAGGCCTGAGCCCTCCGCAGCGCGCGCACCCTGAGCTGGAGGTGCGCGAGCAGCATGGCATCGGCATTGGTGAAATCCAGCCCGGAGACCTCGCGGATCCGGCGCAACCGATAGCGCATCGTGTTGGCGTGGATGTGCAGGGCGGCCGCCGCGATGTCAGTGGCTCCCGCGGCGTCGAGATACGTGGCCAGGGTCGCGGTCAACAGGCCGTCCTGGCCGTCGTGCTGGCACAGCCGGTGCAAGGCGCCGGTGCTGTCCGGGAGGCCGAGCGACTCGGTGACGTCGGCGAGATGCAGCAACAACACCGACAGCGCCATATCCGCCACGGTGCGCACGGCCGGCCCGTGCGCGGTCGGGTGCCGTAGCGCCCGCAGCGCGGCATCCGCCTGTGCCCGCACTTCGGCGATCTGCCCCAGCGAGTCGGCCGGGCCGCCAACGGCGACCACGTAGTTGCCGGCCAGCGGTGTGCGGGCGAGGAAATCACGTGCCAGGTTGACGGTCGCCTCCAGCGCGGTGGTGTGTTCCGGAGGCCAGGCGACGAGTGCGTACACCGCGCCGGTACCCGCCACCGAGGCGGAACGAGGGTGCACGGCCGCGAGGAAGTACTCCAGTGTTTCGGCGAACCGGCGTAGCTCGCCGGCGGTCACCGCATCGGTTGCGGCGTCGGAGTCCTCGGTCTCGAACAGCCGAGGTGCCGCGGCCAGCACACAGACCGGGCCGGAGCCCAACTGCAACCGGCTGGCCTCCACTCGGTCGGCCGAACCGCCGAGTACCGCCGCAGCCAGCTCGCCGCGCTGCTGGCGGGCATAACTGGTCTCGGTTCGCAGGCCGACCAGGCGCAGCGCGACGATCGACGCGAACTCGCGCAGCCGCGCCGTGCTCGCCTCGTCGAGCGGCTTGGTCACCACCGCCCAGATGTAGCCGAGGACATCCGAACCGGCCCGGACCGCGATCGCCACCCTCGGCAGCTGGTCCGGCTCAGTCGCCTCCAGATAGACCGGGTCGCCGCTGGCGTGCAGGCGCACGAACTCGCCACGCTCGCGCTGTTCGGCCAGCGTCCGCTGGTGCACCGCACGGCCCAGGATGGTCTCGATCCGTTCGGCGTCGGTCCGGTCTTGGCCCTCCGACCAGGCGACCAGCGCGGAGAAGCGGTCTTCGATGGTCACCGGGGCGCCGAGGGCCGTGTAGATCGCGTTCGCCAGGGTGAACAGCTCCGAGCCGCTGTCGTCGGAGCGGACGCGTGCCCTGGCGTATTCGAGCAACTGCTCGCGGACGGTCGTCGCGACGTGCATCCAGGACGCGTTCTGGTTGACCTCGATGATCGTCAGCTTGCCGCCGCCCACTGACGGTGGTAGCGGGGCCTTCACCGCCAGTACCCTCGCGTCGGCGCGGTCCATCGCCGCCGCCAGTTCGAGCAGCTCGGCTTCGGTGGTCACGCCGATGCCCAGCACCACACACCCCGGCCCGAGCTGTGTCGGCGCGCCTGGGGCGTAGATGGCGATCTCGGTCAGCGGCTCGTCGAAGCCGGCCCCTTCCTGGACCAGGCGCAGCAGTGCGGGGCCGACGTCGCGCACCAGCTGCTGGACGGGCAGGTACCGCTCGGCCAGGTGCCGCCGCACGCCAGACTCACTCATCCGCCGACTCCCTGACTCGTGACTTGTTACAAGCATCAAGTCTGGGCGTCATTTCTTGGTGCTGTCAACGAAGCAGACGTGGCGTGCACCGGCGAGCATGGTGCTCCGTTCGGCCAGACCGTGGTGTCCAGCGTGGTCGGTTTCCTGGGCAAGCACGTGCCGGTCAGCGCACAACTGGAGACCGCTCATCCACTGGGAGGATTCAATGCGCTCCCGCGCCCTGACAGCGGTACTTTCCGCCGTGCTACTGCTACCCCTTGCCGGTACCGCCGTCGCCACCCCCACGTCGCCCCGGATCGCCTGGCATGCATGTGGCGATGTCGGTGGCGAGTGCGCCACGATCGCGGTGCCGATCGACTGGGCGAACCCGTCCGGCCCGAAGTTCGACCTCGCGATCGGGCGGCGGCGGGCGACCGACCCCGCACACCGGATCGGGGTGCTGTTCTCCGCACCCGGCGGTCCCGGCGGCTCGGGCATCGACGAGTACACGCTCAAGAACGAGATCCCCGCGGACAGCGTGCTGTACCAACGGTTCGACATCGTCACCTGGGACCCGCGCGGGGTGAAGCGCAGCCACGAGGTCCAGTGCGATTCGGCGCTGCTGGAGCAGGCGCCGACGACCTTCCCCGACAACGAGGAGCAGTACCGGAAACTGCTCGCCCACAACGCGAAGCTGGGCGCGGACTGCCGCGCGCACACCGGCCCGCTGTTCGACCACGTCGACACCGTCAGCGCGGTACGGGACCTCGAGGCGATCAGGGCCGCGCTCGGCGAGCAGACGCTGAGCTTCTACGGGGTTTCCTACGGCACCCAGGTCGGCCAGCAGTACGCCGAACTGTTCGGCGACCGGGTCCGCGCGATGGCCATCGATTCCAACATGGACCACAGCATGGTGTCGGGGGCGAAGTACATCGAGACGGCTTCGGCGGACCTGGAGGGCTCGTTCACCGCGTTCGCGGACTGGTGTGCGCGCACCGCGAACTGCCCGCTGTACGGCACGGACGTTCGGAAGGTCTGGGACGGGCTGCTCGCGAAGGCCGAGGCCGGGACCTTGACCGACCCGAAGGACGGCGAGGAGATCAGCTCCGAGGCACTGCAGTCCGAGCTGATGAACGCCATGTACGAACCGCGGAAGCAGTGGTACGGCGAGGCGGACCGGCTCAAGAGCCTCAACGCCGGTACGCCCGACAAGACGACCGCTGCGGCCAAAGCCAAGCTGACCGGCAACTCGTACCAGGCGATCTGGTGCGAGGACTGGAATTGGCGCGTCAGTGGGTTCTCGGAGCTGAAGGCCTACCGTGACAACGCGGCGAAGCACGCACCACGCACCAAGCTGTCGGCGCTCTGGAGCGACGTGACGACCTGTCTCGGCTGGCCGGCGAAGGTGGTCAACCCGCAGCACCGGCTGGACGTGCACGGCGACCCGTCGATCCTGATCGTCAAGGGCAAGTACGACGTCGCGACCCCGCGCGCGTGGAACTACGCCGTCGCGGAGCAGCTCGACGGCGCCGCACTGCTGGAGTACGACGGCATCGGCCACGGCCAGTTCTTCAACAGCAGCTGCGTCCGCGCGAAGGTGGAGGAGTACCTGGTCACCGAGCAGGCACCGGCACGCGGCACGCGCTGCGCCGCGGTCTGGCCGACCACTCCGCCATCGGCCCCGGCCCCGATCAAGCCGATCCACTCCGCCTGAGCGAGTTCGTCCGGAGGTGTGGGTGACGCGCGGGCGCGTCAGCGAACGAACCGTCGCGACGGCCCGCGCCGTACCCGGAGGCTGACCGCCCCCGTCCCTGCCTGAGCTGCGGGCGGGGGCGTGTCGCTCGACCGGACCATCCCAGCAGGCAAGCCCCCGGTGCCGCCCCCGACAGCGGCACCGGGGACGCCTCAGCCCGCCACCAGTGCCGCGTTCGGCGGCAGGCGGGCCGCGCGGGAGGCGGGGAACCAGCCCGCCACCGTGCCGATCAGCATCGAGGCGCCGACCCCAGCCGCGATCGCGGGCAGCGGCAGCACGGCTGGCCAGTCGTTGCTCAGCGCGTACCCGATGCTGACGGCCAGTCCGAGCAGGACCCCAAACAGCCCGCCCAGCCCGGACAACAACACCGCCTCGGTGAGGAACTGCAGGCGCACCTGGCCCCGGCCCGCTCCCAGCGCCCTGCGCAGGCCGATCTCCGAACGACGCTCCAACACGGAGATCACCATCGTGTTGGCCACACCGACCCCGCCGACCAGCAGGGCCACCGCGCCGAGGCCCAGGAACATCGTCAGGAAGGTGGACTTGGCGGCGAGTTGGGCCTGCAACGCGTCCGAGGGCCTGCTGACCGCGACCTCCTCGGGGTGTTCGGGGTTGACGCTCTGCCCCAGCACCGCGCGCACCGCGTCCACCGACTTCTCGGTCGAACGTTCGTACACCGTGGTCGGATGACCGTCGAAGCCCAGCCGCGCACCGGCCACGTCCCAGCCCACCAGTGCGGCCCGGTCCAACTCGGGCGCCAGCGGCACCTCGGCCAGGATGCCGACCACGATGAACCACTGCTTGCCCAGGTACACCTGCGCGCCAGGGTGGTCGATGCCAAGCTGTTGCGCGCTCTTTGCACCGAGCACCGCCGCTGGGTACTTGCTCGTGGCCGCGTTGAGCCACTGGCCCGCGGCCAGTGACGCGCCAACGGTTCCCGGCAGATCCACCTTGGCCGCCAGCACGGTGATGCCGCCGGTCGCGCGCGGATCGGCCAGATCGCTGCGGTACACCGCGCAGTCGGGTACCTCACCCGTGCCGCTGGCCACCTGCACGGGGCCGATCCGCTTGGCCATGTCCACGGCGTTGACTGGCAGCTTCGACTTGGCACCGAACAAGGTGTTGCCCGCACGGACCTTCAACAGGTTGGTGCCCAACGCGTTGAGCTGGTCGGCCAACTTGGCCTGGCTGGCCGCGCTGATGCCGAGTACCGCCACCATCGCGGCCACGCCGATCCCGATGCCCAGCGCGGACAACACCGCCCGCGCGGGCCGGCCGACCACCCCGGTCAGCCCGGCGCGCACCAGATCCATCGGGTTGAGCCGGGCCGGTCGTGGCAGTGCCACGCTCGCGCTCACGCCAGAACCCCTGTGTCGTGTCGGATCCGACCGTCCAGCAGTTCGACGCGACGCGGTAGTGCGGCGGCGATCGCGGTGTCGTGGGTGATCACCGCGATGGTGGTGCCCTCCTCGTGCAGTTCGCGCAACAGCGCCATCACCTCGCTGCCCGACCGCGAGTCCAGCGCGCCCGTGGGTTCGTCGGCGAGCAGGATCGTGGGCTTGCCGACCAGTGCGCGGGCGATGGCCACCCGCTGGCACTCGCCCCCGGACAGCTCCTTGGGCAGGTGGTCGATCCGGTGCCCGAGCCCCACCCTGCGCAAGGTCAACTGCGCCCTGCGCACCCGTTCGGACCGGCCGATCCCGTGGTAGAAAAGTCCGTTCGCCACGTTGTCCAGCGCACTGAGGTACGGGGTCAGGTAGAACTGCTGGAACACGAAGCCGATCCAGCGCGCCCGCACGGCCGCCAGGTTCCGTTCACGCAGCCCGATCACCGGGTGCCCGTTGATCCGGACCACCCCGCTGGTCGGCCGGTCCAGCGTGCCCATCAGTTGCAGAAGCGTGGATTTGCCTGACCCGGACGGTCCGACCACTGCGATCAGCTCACCGGGGTCGATACGCAGCGAGACCGAGCGCAGCGCGTGCACGTCCTCGCCGTAGCTGCGGCTGACATTGCTCAGTTCGATCACCGGCGTGCTCATTCGCCCGCCGCCTTGACCTTGGCTCCCGCCCGCAGTTCGGAGCTTTTCACCTCGACCCGGCCGCCTGAGAACATGCCCAGCTCCACCTTCACCAGGTGAGTGCCGGAGCCATCGACCAGCTCCACCGCGTAGCCGCCCTCGGCCAGCGCGAGCAGTGCGCTGACCGGCACCGTGAGCACGTTCTCCTTGCGCTCACTGGTGAACGAGACCCGCACCGGCGAGCCGTCCAGGGAGCCCGCGATGCCAGGGTCGTCCAGCCCGACCACCACGTCGATCGTCGGCGTGCCACTCGGCTGGTTCGGATCGGGCTTGTTCACCACGGTACCCACCGAGATCACTTTGCCGCTGCCGTGCTGCCCGTTGGGCAGTGACACGTCCACCTTGGCGTCCACTGAGGCGAGCTTCTGCTTGGTGACGGACAGCTTGACCACGACCCGCCTTCCGGTACCCGTGGCCCCGATCAGCTTGCCCTGCGCTGGTTGTCCCAGCACTCCGTCCACAGTAGCCACACGGATGTCCACAGGTAGAACCACGGCGTCAGCCGGATCGACCACGCCGGTCTGCGTCACCCCGAGCGCCTTCTGCCAGCGCTTGACCGCCGCCGCCGTGGCGTCGGTGAACTTCTCGCCCGGTACACCGTAGAAGTAACCGAGGTCCTTCAGGTTCTGTTCCAACACCTTGACATCCGGACCATTGTCCATTCCGGACTTGAGTGGACGCCAGAACGGTACGTCGCCGCGGAACAGTGGCACCGAGTGGCCGTTGACCGAGTACACGGCCTTGCCCTGTGCGATGGTCTGCCCCGCGTTGGGCAGCCAGGTGAGTACTCCACCGCCCGCGCCCATCACCTGGTAGCCGCCCGCGTATTCCAGCGTTCCGTCCACTGTGTCCTGTTGTACCAACTGCTGTCGTGTCACCTCGGCCGTGGACGCTGGTGCGGGTTTGTTGGCCGTGGCGTCCGTCCCGCCGTTCTGGCCAAAGGCCGCCACGGCGCCTACGCCGATCGAGGTCGCGGCGAGTACGGTGATCCCGGTGATGACCACTCCGCGCTTGTTCACTTCGAGGGCACCTGCATGCCGCACGCCTCAAGCGCCTTCCTGGTCTTCTCGTCATCGGCGTTGAGCATTTGGCCCTGGCCGGAACCCGGGTCGGGCGTGTCCACACCGTGTTCGCGCATGCACTTGGCGAACTTCAACTCCTTTTCCTTGACCTTCGGGTCGTTCGGATCGATGTCCCCGACGGGGGCGTACTTCTTGCAGGCGTCCATCGCCTTGTCCGCGGCTTCGCTGGCGTCCGCGGGCAGCGCGGGCATCATCATTCCGCCACCGCTGCCGGGCTTCGGGTCGGGCACGTCCATGCCGTGCTCGCGCAGGCACTGCGCGAACTTCAGTGCCTTCTTGTCCGGATCGGTGGGCACGTCGGAGTCGGCCGCCTTGCCGGTGCTCGTCACCTTGCTTCCGTTGAGGCTGGCCACCCCGTTGTCCCCGGTGCCGCCGCCGCACCCGGCAAGCAGGCTCAACACGAGCAGCGGCCCGGCGAGCAGCATCGTTGAAGTCCTCATGGCTGACTGTTCTAGTCGGCGCCCGGTTTCTGAGATGTTGCTGTGAACGGAAACCTTTCGGAAACCTGGTTCGGCGCATCCTCGTTGGTCGGGTCGAGGAGAGGAAACCGAATGCGAGTACTCGTCGCCGAGGACGAACACGTCCTCGCCGATCTCGTGGCGTCCGGCCTGCGGTCGGAGGCCATGGCCGTCGACGTCTGCTACGACGGGACAGCAGCGCACGAACGGTTGCTGGTCAACGACTACGACGTGGCTGTGCTGGACAGGGACCTGCCCGGCGTGCACGGAGACGACCTGTGTGCCGAGCTGGTCGCGCGCGGTGCCCGGACGCGGGTGCTCATGCTCACCGCCGCCGCCACGCTCGACGATCGGGTGGGTGGCCTGGACCTGGGTGCGGACGACTATCTGACCAAGCCGTTCGAGTACCCCGAACTGCTGGCGAGAGTGCGCGCGCTGGGCCGCAGGACACAGGCCCCGCTGCCGCCGGTGCTCACCGCTGCCGGGATCGAGCTGGACCCGGCGAACCGGCGCGTCACCCGGGACGGCAGGCGGGTGGGCCTGACCCCCAAGGAGTTCGCGGTGCTGGAGGTGTTGCTGCGGGCGGAGGGCACCGTGGTCAGTGCGGAGCAACTGCTCGCCAGCGCGTGGGACGAGTACGCCGACCCGTTCACCAACGCCGTGAAGGTGGCCATGTCGAAGCTGCGGGCCAAGCTCGGCGAGCCGCAGGTGATCGAGACCGTACCCGGCGCCGGTTACCGGATCTGATCATGGGGCTCACCGTGCGCGCCAGGATCACCGCCCTGTACGGCCTGCTGTTCGTGGTGGGCGGGCTCGTGCTGGTGCTCGTGGTGTACCTACTGGTCAAGGTCAACCTGGTGAGCCAGGTCGCGACGGCCGTGTCGGCGGCCCTGCCGGTCAACGACGATGCGGTGACCCGGACCATCCCGACCGACATCGCGGCGGTCTCGCAGGACATCGCGGTGGTCTCGCAGAACACCGTGCTGACAAAATTGATCATTGTGTCGGTGGTTTCCCTCGTGGTGCTGGCGGTGCTGGCCGTTGCCGTCGGCTGGTGGATATCCGGCCGGGTGCTGCGGCCGTTGCACCGGATCAGCGCCACCGCGCAACGGCTGTCCTCGGAGAACCTGCACGAGCGGATCGCGCTGGGCGGGCCGCCTGACGAACTCACCGAGCTGGCCGAGACCTTCAACGACATGCTGGATCGGCTGGCGGACGCCTTCGAGAGCCAGCGCAGGTTCATCGCCAACGCCTCGCACGAACTCCGCACTCCGCTGTCGATCCAGCGTGCACTTGTCCAGATAGGACTGTCTGAAAAGGACTTTGACAAGGTTTCGATCGTGCGTGAGCAACTGCTCGCCGCGAACCGACGCAGCGAACGGCTGATCGACGGCCTGCTGGTGCTGGCGCGCAGTGATCGCGGACTGGAGAACCGGGAACCTGTTGCCCTGCATGAGGTCGTGGCTCATGAGCTGGCCGCCGCCCCGGTGGGTGCGCTCGAGGTGCGGACGAGCCTCGACGACTGCTGGGTGCTCGGCGATCCGGTGCTGATCTCGCAGCTCGTCAGCAACCTGGTCGGCAACGCCGTGCGGCACAACGTCGACGGTGGACAGATCCGGGTGCACACCCATGCCCGTACCGGACTGCTGATCAGCAACACCGGTCCCGAGGTGGACGCCGCACGGCTGCCCGAACTGTTCGAGCCGTTCCGCCGGGGCGCGGAGCGGACCCGCGGCGCCGAGGGCTCCGGCCTGGGGCTTTCCATCGTGCGATCGATCGTGCGGGCACATGGTGGTGCCGTGCACGCCTACCCGCGACGGGGCGGCGGGTTGGAGGTGTCGGTGACACTGCCTACGGCCGTGCCCGCCCTGTCGTGACGTACGGCTGTACCAAGCTCGGCGTGCGGTGCAACTGCGGGTCCAGTCCGGCATGCAGTGGCCGATCGGCAGACCCGGTCAGCGCGCCAGCAGGTCGTTCAGTTCGTCCTCGAAGAGCAGGGCGGGGTCGAATTCCATGCCAGCGAAGTGTCCGGCGAGTTCGAGCGAAAGGGCGCCGTGCAGGCGGGTCCAGAAGGACAGGGCCCAGTGCAGGGCCGCAGGTGGTGCGGGGTGGTCACCAGCCCATTGGCGGTGATTTTCAAGGTGGGCGTCGAACGGTGTCGCCGAGGTCCGCGGGGACACCGCGGTGTGGACGGTGATCAGCACGGTCATGATCTCGAACGAGATCTTCTTGGTCTCCTCGGGTGCGTGGTAGCCGGGAACGGGCGTGCCGTAGATCAGGAAGTACCGATGTGGGTCGTCGAAGGCCCATGTCCGGATGGCGTGGGCCAGCCCGGACACGTCGGCACCGGAGTCGAAGGCCGCTCGGACGGTGTCGGCGAGGCTTCGGTAGGCGTCGCGGATGAGTGCGGTGATCAGCTCGTCGCGGCTGGCGAAGTAGCGGTACAGCGCGGGGCCGCTCATGCCCATGCACTTGGCGATCGCGTTCAGGGACAGCGCGCACACACCGGTCGTGGCCAGCTGCTCCCACGCGTGTCGCTTGATCTCCGCGTGCACCTGGGCCCGGTAGCGCTCCCGTTGGCTCGTCCCGCCCGTGTCCATCGCCAGTCATCCTCCAGCCGCTACGATGCTCCACTTAAGTTAGAGGCTATCACCTTCCCTATTGACACTCACTGGATGCTGTTATAGGTTTTAACTACTGCGAGAGCCGATAGCTTGGCTCGTCCGCGCTCCGCCTTGGCCCCCAGGAGAAGACAATGCTCACCACGACACCGTCCACCGCAACGCCGCCCCGCAACCGCGCCACCTGGCGGCTCGTCACCATCTCGGCCTGGGCCACGCCAGTCCTGATCGTCGGCCAGTTCGCCATGGTCGCTGTCGTCCCGGTCGCACTCGTGCTGATCGGTGTCCTGCGCGACACCCGCCTCCGGGCACTCCGCTGGTGGGCCGCTGCCCTCGCCGTGGCCTACGCCATTCCGTTGGCCCTCTGGGCGATCGGACCGCACCGCGCGCCGAGCCTGTCCAAGGACATGAACCCCATCTTCGCCGTACTCATCGTCGGCACAGCCATCGCGACCGCGATCGCCAGCCACCTCCTCCGCAGGAAGTCCCGGCCGACCGTCCAGGAGTGAACCGCCGATCTGGTGCCGGTCGGTGTGCCGCCTGGCTCAACCAGTTCCCGGCGGTGCAACGCAAAGCCCGCGTCCCGGACGACTTGGTGTGCCTCGGCACTGCTGGACCTCACACGACAAGCCTCTGTAGCCTTGATGGAGGTGGGCAGAGGGCAAACTGCTGATATGTGCACGGCGTCGGCTATGCAGCTGTCGGTCGTGAAAGATCCCGGGAGTGCTGACAACATGTCTGTCGTCGTCCGACGCGCCGATCTCGTTGCCGAGGCCGAGGAGATCACCAAGCTCCTGGTGGACTACATGACGACGGCCCAGCAACAACTCCTGACAACGTTTGGCATCAAGGACGCACCTACCGATGTTTCCGGCATGCGCGCGTCGCTTCAGGAGTACGGTGATCCGTCCAAAGTGCTGCTTGTAGCGGAGGACTCGAGCGGCACGTTGGTGGGAGTGGCCGGGCTGCGGGTCATCGAGCCCGGCGTTGTAGAAGTGAAGCGGATGTACGTGGTGCCTGAGTGCCGCGGCCTGCATGTCGGCTCGCGTCTGCTCGACTGCCTGCTTGGCGAGGCCGCACGAATGGGGGCGTCGACTGTGCGGCTCGACACCGCCCGGTTCATGGTCGATGCCCAACGTCTGTATCGCTCGCGCGGATTCGCCGAGAGGAAGCCCTACCAGCAGACGGAAATACCGCAGCACCTCCAGCAGTACTGGATCTTCTTTGAACGAGGCATCGGTCCAGCCGAGGAGCGGTGAGCAGCGGGCGCAGCCACTTCGAGCGGTCCAAGCCCGGAACCGGCACGTGGCGCCGCGAACAAGGAACGGACAAGTGGTACGTGTACACCTTCGTCGGCAAGTAGCCGATCCGATCGGGCAAGCCGAAGGTGCATGCCCTGACCCGCAAGACGTCACAGCAGGACCTGAGCTTCGTGCTGCACCGGCTCAACAATGGCCAAACGCGACCTGGCTGCGGCGGCGGCACTTGAACCTCGTCACGTTGAACAGGTACCGCTCGATTTGCTGATTTGGCAACAAAACTCACGGCCCGGTGCTGGTTGTGGTCCACTGCCCGGCATGAACAGCCAGAGTGCCCTTCTCCCGGCCTCGTTGGTCACCACCGGTTGGCTCGCACAACACCTCGGCGAGCCCGATCTGCTCGTGCTCGACGCCTCGGTCCAGATGGTCCCCACCCCGCCGCACCGGGTGCCCATGCGTGAGGCCTACCGCGAGGCGCACCTCCCTGGCGCGGTCTTCGCCGACCTCGTCAACGACCTCAGCGACCCGGACAGCCCGTTGGCCATCACCCGGCCCTCCGCGCACCGAGCCACCACGGTGTTCGGTCAGCTGGGCATCGGTCCGAGGACCCGGGTCGTCGCCTACGACTGCGAGTTCGGCCAGTACGCAGCACGCCTGTGGTGGCTGCTGAAGTCCGCGGGCCACGACGCGGTCGCGGTCCTCGACGGAGGCCTGCGAAAGTGGACCGGGGAGGGCCGTGCGGTCGAGTCGGGCGAGGTGGAGCCGGTCCCTGCCGCGTTCGCAGCGTCCCCCAGGCCCGGGATGTGGGCGGACAAGCAGCAGGTGATGGCGGTCGTTCGCGACGGAGTCCAGGCCACGCTGGTCAACGCGGTTCCAGAGCTCCCTGCCGACACCTCGTTGCTTCCCGAGGAGGCTGTCCGGGTCATGTCCACCACCATCCCGGGCAGTGTCAACGTGCCCTACCCGTCCCTGGCGCAGCCGGGCACGTCGATGCTGCGGGCCTCCGAGGATCGTGCGCAGTTCCTTGCATCGGTGACCAGGGGTAGGCCCGCGATCGTGTACTGCAACTCCGGTTTGAACGCGCCTCTGGTCGGGTTCAGCCTGCTCGCCGCGGGGCATGACGAGGTGATGGTCTACGACGGTTCCCTGGAGGAGTGGCTGGGAGATCCTCACGCCCCAGTCGAGCGCCGCACCATTCCCGGCTGAGAGCCCGCCCAGGCTTACCGGTGCCGCAGCGGCGGGTTCGTTCGGTACTGCGGCGGCGGGGGAGTGCAACTGCTGCTCAGTCCACTGCTTGGATCTCCGCGGAATGATTTGTCATTGGTGTTGCTTCCAGGTCGGCACGGCGAGGTGGTTGCGGGCGGCGATCCCGCGATATCCCTTAGCCGACACGCCCTGCTCAGCGCGGGTGACTGGCGCTGCCGCCGGATGGCTGGCCTACGGATTCCGCCGCGATGTCCTCGCCACCGCGAACGCCGAGGCCGACCTGGCCGTCCGCCGACCAGCTGGCGAGCAGCCGCAGCGAGTCCTGGGTCGGTGAACCGGGCTTGACCGTATAGACGCACAGGGTCTGTTCCGGTTCGCCGGGAAGCTGCAACGCCTCGTAGTCGAAGCTGAGCTCGCCTACGACGGGGTGACGGCAGCGTTTGGTGGCATGGCTGCGCTGGCGGACGTGGTGACTGGCCCACCAGCCGTTGAACTCGGGCACGCGCAGCATGAGCTCGCCAATGAGGTCCGCGAGCCGGTGGTCGTGGCGGTGGCGCCCGGCCTCCATGCGCAGGACGGCCGCGGTGTCGGCTGCGATTCGTTCCCAGTCACTGAACAGCGGCCGGGCCGCGGGGTCGAGGAACAGGAAGTGCGCGAAATTCCTCTTCCTGGCAGGAAGTGCGGAGAAGTCGGTGATCAACGCCCGGGCGAGTTGGTTGCTGGCCAGCACGTCTGTCCTGCGGCCGAGGATGAACGCGGGAACGTGGCCAAGGGTGTCCAGCAGTTGCAGGAGCCCGGGCCGCACCTGCTGAGGACGGCTGACGCCGTTCCTGCGTGGGCTGCCCCCAGCGCACAGGTCATCCAGGTGGGACCGTTCGACCTCGTCGAGCAGCAGCGCGGTGGCGATCGCGTCGAGGATTTCGCGGGAGATGTTGCCTGCCCGCCCCTGCTCCACACGGGTGTAGTACTCCGTGCTGATCCCTGCGCTGCGGGCGAGTTCTTCGCGTCGTAGCCCCGGTACCCGTCGGATACGCCCGTCCGCCACCAGTCCGACGTCTTCCGGACGCAGACGTGCACGTCTGGTGCGCAGGAAGTCGGCGAGTTCGGCATTGCGTTCCACGGTGGACATTCTGCCCGCGAAATCGCTGTGGTGGTCGGCTCAGGGTGGCCCTGGGAGAACCAGGTACAGCGGGGCACGGCCAACGGCCCTGCGATGGTCGGTGACCTGCTGAGGTGGTGGCATCGCACTCGAGCAACTGGAGGAAGCACGATGTCGGAGCGCGTTCTGGTTCCAGCCCTGGCTGGGCGTGTCGGTGTCGTGACCGGCGCGTCCAGCGGGATGGGGGCAGCGACTGCCGAACTGCTCGCCGCCCAGGGCGTCAAGGTCGCTTTGCTGGCCCGCCGCGCGCACGAACTCGACGCGCTCGCCGAGAAGATCACCACCGCAGGTGGCACCGCGTTGAGCGTTCCGCTCGACCTCACCGACGTCGCTGCCGTGCACGCGGCTGCCGCGCAAGTGCGCACGCGGTTGGGGCGGCCCAGCATCGTGTTCAACAACGCCGGGATCATGCTGCCGTCTTCGGTCGAGGGCCTGCACGACCAGCGCTGGCGCCGGCAGATCGACCTGAACGTCACCGCCGCGGTGACCACTGCCGCCGCGTTCGTCACCGACCTGGTGGCCGCCGCAGCGGAAGGTGGCCCGGCCGATCTGATCACTACCTCGTCGGTCGCCGCCAAGAGGATCGTGCCGAGCTTCGCCGTCTACAGCGCCACCAAGGCATTCCTCACCCACTTCACTCACCAACTGCGCGCCGAACTCGGCCCCAGGAACGTGCGCGTGTCCGTGATCGAACCGGGTATCGTGAGCACCGAACTGTGGTCCACCGGCGCCGACCGGACCACGCAAGAATGGTATGCGAAAGCTAGTGAACACATCGAACCGCTGCGCCCGGCTGACATCGCCGAGATCGTCGTCTACACCGTGGGGCTCCCCAAACACGTGAACCTCCAGCAGATCGCCGTCATGCCCACCAGGCAGGCCTGATCATGTTCCGAGAGTGCCGAACACGACGATTGAGTGGACAGGTGACGTAATGCGATTCGTCTTCCTCGGGGCGGGAGCCATCGGTAGCGCGCTCGGCGGCCTGCTGGCACAGCGGGGAAGCGAGGTCCTGTTGATCGCGCGCGGTGATCACGCCCGGTCGGTGATGGCCAACGGAGTGACCGTGCGGTGCCCCGACACGAGGTCGACTGTTCACGTGCCGACGGTGACCGGGCCTGACCAGGTGCGCTTGACCGACCGCGATGTGCTGGTGCTGACCACGAAGACGCATCAGGCCGAGGCGGCCGTCGAGCAGTGGGCCGATGTGCCGGTGCACGACCGTGATGGCACCGTTCTCGGCAGCGCCGCCGAACTGCTGCCGATTTTCACCGCGTTGAACGGGGTCGCCAGCGAGGAGATCGCGCTGCGCTACTTCGAGCGGGTCTTCGCGGTGTGCGTGTGGTTCCCGACGGTGATGACAGAACCCGGAGAGGTCATCGTCCGAACACTGCCACCGCGGGGCATCTTCCACGTTGGTCGTTACGGCGTGTCATCCGATCCCGCTGCTGACACGAAACTCGTGGCAAGCATCGGCGAAGAGTGGGCAGCAGCTGAGTTTCAGGTCATCCGGTCGGAGGACGTGCTGAGGTGGAAGTACCGAAAATTGCTCGCCAACGTGGGCAACGTGTTGCAGGCCCTGCTCGGTGACACCGCCGGCGCGGAGGACCTGCGGCGCGCGGCCGAGGACGAGTGCCGCGAGATCTTCGCAAGTGCCGGGATCGCGTTCGCCGGCGACGAGGAATCGCAGGCCGCCTGGGGCGCCCTGTCCATCGAGCCAGTCCCCGGCGAACCAGCCCAACTCGGCAGCTCCAGCTGGCAGTCGCTCGTCCGCGGACACAGCACGATCGAAACCAGTTACCTCAACGGGGAGATCGCGCTGATCGCCCGCAGGATCGGGCGGTCGGCTCCGCTGAACGCCAAGCTCACCGCTCTGGCTCGCCGCGCGGCCCGTGAAGGACTCCGACCAGGTTCACTTGGTGTCGAGGACCTTCGGGCACACCTGGGGCGTGTCTGACAGTGTTTTGTCCAGGTGATCACGACCGGTGCCGAACTCCCGACGGACGGCGTCGCCTCCGAGTTGTCGAACCACACCTTGCATCCCCGCGTCGGGTGCTACCTCTGGGTCAGTCGCGGGGGGTCGTAGCGTGACGAGTCGAAGGTCCGGGGAGTCAGTCGCGGAGGGTCGAAGCGTGACGGATCAATGGTCTGCGGGGAATCGTGGGTGGCCGACGGGGCGCGTTCGATCGTTGTAGCAGGCGGGAGGTAGGTCCGCTGGACCGATGTGGTCGACGCCGGGGTGTTGTTGGCGGAGGACGAGTGGTCGGCGAAAATGCCCAGGATGGCCGTGGCCGGCAGGACCAGGGAAAGGGTGATGGTCAGGCCAGCCCTCTTCCGCTCGTGCGTCACCTTGATCTCGACCATAGGAAGTCCCCCCGCTCCTAGGAATCCCCAGGGTACCCCGCTCGATGGAACGGGAAACGGCACAAGCTCACGGTTGCTCTGGCCGTCACACTGTTGGCGTAATCATCGGTTCCTCTGCCGGGAGTATCCGGTATGACGATCCCCATCGCGGACCGGTGGCCCGGTTGCCGCCCCGACTCGGGCCAGTACAGGACACGGGGTGACCTAATCCCCGCCTAACGTCGCTGCTGGCAACCGACATCGGCGGAAGGATCGTGATGCCCGAGCAGACCAACGCCGCGCCGGCGGGCTACACCACCGTGGCGCCCTGGGTGGTCACCGAGGACACGGGGGCGTTCCTCGACTTCGTCTCCCAGGCGTTCGGGGGTGAGGAACTGGGGCGGGTGCCGACCGAGGATGGTGCGATCGGCCATGGTGAGATCCGAGTCGGCGATACCGTCGTGTTGGCCTTCGACCGGCACGCGGACTGGCCCGCCATGCCGAGTCTTCTCCGCGTGTTCGTCACTGACGCCGACCAAGCCTTCTCCCAAGCGGTCGCAGCTGGCGGCCATGTCCTCACTCCTCTGGCCAACGACGCCTTCGGACAGCGCGGGGGCCGTATCAGGGACCCCTTCGGCAACATCTGGTGGGTGGTCAGCCACGTTGAGGCCGTCTCTGAGGACGAGATGTGGAAGCGGCTTCAGGACCCCACGTACGCCGAGGTCATGCGCGTGGCTCAGGAGACACTCGACGCCGAACTCAGCGGTCGGCACCAGGGACGCAGCAGTGCTCCTGTCAGGACAACCAGTTGACCGTGCTGGTCGGGGTTGGCTTGACCGCACCGACGATGTGGACTGCCGTGACCTGCGGCTGACCTCTCATTCTCGGACCAGATACCGGTCCAGGCGAACCGCGCGGTTCATTTCGTTGGTGACGATCGCCAAACCCTCGTCGACCCCCATGCCAGGCTTGACCAGCATTTGGGTGGCTCCGGTCGCAATTCCGATGTGCGTGGTCGCGCGGGCCGACAGATCGGTCTCGGAGCAGGATCCGCCGACGAACGCACCGGCGCCGTTGGCATGGCATGCCAACACGGCTTCGACGGCGTGATGAATGGAGCCCAGGTCCGGTGTCTTGACCTGAATGTGATGTACCGCTCCTGCTGCGGCAAAAGCCACGATGTCCTCCAGAGTGTTCGCCCACTCGTCGACGACGAGTTCCACCTGTGATCCTCTGGCGGTCAGCACCTCACGCAGCTGGCACAGCACCTCGATCTGGGCATCTCGCGAGCCGGCGTCCATGGGGTGCTCCACCCGCAGCGTGTGCGGACCCGCTGCCTCCTCCATTCGCACGAGAATGTCGGCGGTCCCGACAACGGAGCCTGCTGCTTCGCTCCCGAGCATTCCGTAGACGTCGAGATGGATGATGGGCACATAGCTCTCGTCGCTCGAAAGTTTCCTGGACCTCTGTCGAATCCAGTGAACGTAATCGACAAGAGCGCGACCCCCAGGGCCGACCAGTGCGGGCCTGTTGATCAGACCGTGCGGCAGCACCGGAACCTGCTTAATGATCATCTTGTCGACATTGTCATACCGGTCGTCGCCGCTCTGGGCGTACAGCGGGACCGCGGTGAGCAGCCCTGGAAGCTGCCATTCGTCCTTGATGACCCGTCCCATGAGGTGGTGGCCGGCCGCATGTGACGCCGCATCCAGCAGGGCTTGCGACACGCCGTACGACGCTGCTCGGCCCAAGCCCGCAATTCCGCTGACGAGTTGCTCAGCGTGAGCCGCCGACCTGCGAAAAGGGGTCACATCCAGCCCGCGAAGCTTCGGAGCCAACTCGGACTCGATCAGGGCGGCTATCTCGGCCGCGTGGAATCGCGGTTCTCGGCCGCCAACTCCGGAGTATTGCACGCTCGCGCAGTCGCCACGCGCGACGTATCCGTCGCTGAGCACGAGCATCACGCATACCGATTCAGCCGGCTCGCGAACGGACTCGTATCCTGCGGTCACTCCCGCGCCCGAGTAGAAATTCCCGTCACGCTGTGCGCCGTATTTGATGGCCACCTGATCATCGAAGAAGAATCCGCCCAGGCCTGGCGATGCGATCGTGTCCTCGATTGTCAGCGGCGACAAGTCGTTCACGTCGTGGTCCTTTGGGTAGAACATGAAGAGGCGATCATGACCCCGCGGTCCGGGAGGTGCGCTTGCCAACGTGCTCGACAGCGAGGTCATCGGTGGGTTGCAGGCGACGTGCGGTGTCGTCTGCGGCAAGGTGCAGGGTTGCCGAGGCGGGTGTCGCGCGATCGAGCAGGGCTTGAGCGCGCAGGAGTAGCGGGCGATCGATCATCTGTCCCGAGACGGCCCTGGCCGCGCCATCCGCAGCGGCGTCGACGACCGCGCGCGCCCATCTGGCCTCACTCTCCGATGGGGCGAGGCTCCCGTGGACAACCGGGACCTGGCGCGGGTGGATGCACAGTTTTCCGGTGAACCCGAGGGCCCGAGCCTCTGCCAGATCGTCGAGCAGGGCTGTCCTGTCGTCGAGTGCCGTCGTAACGCCGTCGATCGGTCCTGGGAGGTTCGCGGCGGCACACGCCAGGACCAGCATGGAGCGCGCGTGACGCAGCGCGCCACGGGCCGTGTGCTCGATGCCCAGTTCAGTCGCGAGGTCGACGCTCCCGAAGGCTGGCCGGACGACCCCGGGCGCGCGACAGACCTCCGCCGCTCCCAGGATTCCGGCCGCAGTCTCGACCAGTGGCAGCACCGGAATGCCGGTCGGCAGCTGCGTGATGTCGGCGGCGGTCTGCGCCTTCGGAAGCATCAGCGCCGGAGCGAGGCCGGCCATGGCGAGCAGGTCGTCCTCGAACCATGGCGTGCCAACACCATTGACGCGGACCACGGCCCGGTTGCCGCCGCGCAGCCATGCCGACACGTGCGCGCGTGCGGCGTCTTTCGCCGTCTCCGCTACCGCGTCCTCGAGATCGAGCACCACAACGTCCGCACTGGACTCGCGGGCCCTGTCGAAGCGATCGGGGCGATCGCCGGGAACGAACAGGAAGCTCCGAGCCGAGACCAGCAGGTCGACGTAGGTCACCATGCTTCACCTCCGCCCGAGAATCATGCATTATCGTCTGGATGATGCATGAACCTGCCCTGGTGTGTCAAAGTCGGGAGCGCGGCGGTCACAATGGGGCGATCATGTCCGCTGGGGCGAGGAGGGCCGCCACCGTGACCACGTCATCGGCAACCAAGCGAGATCAGATCGTCGACGAGCTGCGGCGACTCATCCTCACCGGTGAACTGGCCCGGGGCGCCCGGATGCCGCAGGACGAACTCGCCCAACGGTTCGGCGCGAGCATCACGCCCGTCCGTGAGGCCATGCGCCTTCTGGAGGCCGAAGGTCTCGTCGTCGCCGAACCGCATCGCGGGGTCCGAGTGGCCGCCGTCGACCTCGAGCGCGTCAAGGGCATCTACGTTGTCCGGCGACTCGCCGAGAGCTACGCCATGCGGCGGGCGGCGTCCCGGATCTCGCGGCGTGACCTGGCGGTGGCTCGTGAGTTGCAGGAGCAGATGACCGCGGCAGCCCGGCGCGACGACCGGGCTGCCGTGCGGGAGTTGAACCGCGAGTTCCATTTCCTCTTCTACGACCGCTGCGGCATCCCCGCTCTCAGGGATCAGATCCGGGGAATGTGGCAGGCTTTTCCCTGGGACGTGATGCTCGACTCCGAGGAACGCCTCGCCGCCTCGCACCAGGAACACCTCGAGATCATCGATGCGCTCGACTCCGGCGACGTGGACGCGGTCGCGGAGGCGACCGAGCGCCACATCTGGCACGGGTTCGCCGCGATCACCGAACGGTTGCGCGGCAACGTCTCGCCGGACCCGTTCGACCTCGACGTCGACTGATCCTCTTGTTACGGGTAGCGGACATCTTTGCTTGGGGGTCGCCCGAGTAGCTGTGCGAGGCCCTCCTCGCCGGGACCCCTTCGACTGGGGGCCTGGAGCACCTCCTCAACCATCCCCAGACGAAGAGTGTCACGATCGGAGAGCGATGAGTTCCCTACCGCTGACCGGAATCACCGTCGTCTCGTGCGAGCACGCTGTGGCGGCGCCCTTCGCAACCCGGCAACTCGCCGACCTGGGCGCGCGCGTCATCAAAGTAGAACGCCCCGGCCGCGGTGACTTCGCCCGGGACTACGACGAAACCGTGCGCGGGCTTTCCAGTCATTTCGTCTGGTTGAACCGCTCCAAGGAGAGCATCGCCCTCGACCTCAAACAGCCCCACGGCAAGGAGGTGATGCGGCGGCTCGTCGCCGAGGCAGATGTGTTCGTGCAGAACCTCGGGCCCGGCGCCGCCGAGCGCCTCGGTCTCGGCTCGGCCGAGTTGCGCGCGCGGCACCCGCGACTGATCACGTGCTCGATCTCCGGGTACGGGTCGAGCGGGCCTTACCGTGATGCCAAGGCGTACGACCTGCTGATCCAGGCGGAGGCGGGATTGGTGTCGGTGACGGGCAGCGCCGACGCACCCGCGAAGAGCGGCATCCCGGCGGCGGACATCGGCGCCGGCATGTACGCCTTCTCGGGCATCCTCTCGGCGCTGTACGAGCGAGAGAAGACAGGTGCGGGTACCTCGCTGGAGATCAGCCTGTTCGATTCGCTCGTCGAATGGATGGGCTACCCGCTGTACTACGCCGCATACGGCGGCACACCACCGGCTCGGACCGGAACGAGCCACGCGGCCATCGCGCCGTACGGGACGTTCGCGGCCAAGGACGGTACCGAGATCGTTCTCGCCGTGCAGAACGAGCGAGAGTGGCGATCGTTCTGCGAGCAGGTTCTGGAGCGCCCGGAGTTGACAGCGGACGCGAGGTTCGTCACCGGCAGCCGGCGGGTCACCAACCGTGGCGAGCTGGAGTCCGAGATTGCCGCAGTCCTCGGCCACATCACCGGTGACGAACTGGAACAGCGGCTTGCGGCCGGCAACATCGCGCACGCGCGCCAGCGTGAAGTGCGAGAGGTCATCGAGCACCCGCAGCTGGTTTCCCGCAACCGACTGACCACAGTGGACTCGCCGATGGGAAAGCTGACCGCCATCCTTCCAGCGATCACCGTGCCTGGGCGAAAACCACGCATGGACCCGATCCCGGCCGTGGGCGAGCACACGTCCGCGATCGTGAAGGAACTGGGATTCGGTGCGGACATCCAGCAGCTGACCCGGACCCAGGCAGGCTTCTAGCGTGTGTCCCGTGGATCTGGCTGGTGTGGCTGACAATCCGCGGACATGGACGAGGACTGGCTGAAGCGGCACGGCCTGTCCGAGACAATGCCGTCAGGGCGCGGTGGCACCGGATGTCACCACGCCCTGACGGCGGTGGCCGCGGGGTGAGTCAGGCGGAGGTTCTCAGCCCATCGCCACGGTGTAGTCCATCTCGGCGTACACCTTCAGGACCTGGAACTCCTCGATCGCCTTCAGCCCGCCCAGGTAGCCGTATCCGCTGCCCTTGACGCCGACCTGCTCGAAGTGCTCGGTGAGCAGCCCCCAGGTGTTGATCCACATCCCGCCGGCCCGCACCTGGCGGCCGACCCGGCGAGCCTGAACCGGATCGGCGGTGAAAATCGAGGCGGCCAACCCGTACTGGGTGGCGTTCGCCCTGCGCACGGCGTCGGCCTCGTCCTCGAAGACCTCGAAGGTCTGCACCGGCCCGAAGACCTCCTCCTGGACGATTCGGGCCTCGGTGTCGGTGACCTCCACGAGGCTGGGCCGGTAGAAGGCGCCGGACGAGGACAAGGGACCCTCGGTGACCTGCCCGCCGCGGACCAACACCGTGCCGTACGAGCCGGCCTCCTCGACGAGGGCGTCGACCCGCTCCGCCGAGGCGCGGTCGATGAGCGGACCGAGCTGGGCCGTCTCGTCGTCCCAGGTGCCAAGGCGAACCTGCGAGAGCGCATCGGTGAGCGCCGTGCGGACCTGGTCGGCGATGTCGCGGTGGACCAGGACGCGGGAGCCGGTGCAGCAGAACTGCCCGTTCATGAGAGTGGCCGCGCGGAGCAGGTTGGGGATGGCGATGTCGAGGTCGGCGCTGGGGAAGATGATGATGGGTGTCTTCCCGCCCAGCTCGAGGCCGAGCCGCTTGAGCGTGGCCGCGGCAGCGGCGGCGATCTGGCGGCCCACCGGAGTGCTGCCGGTGTAGCTGATCATGCTGACCTGCTCCGAGGCGACGAGATGGCGGGCCACCTCGCTGCCGGTCTCGGTGAGGATGTTGACCACCCCGGGCGGGATCTCCGCCACCGAGGCAACCACCTGGGCGAACAGCGCGTTGGTCAACGCGGTCTGGGCAGGCAGTTTGATCACGACCGTGCAGCCAGCGGCCAGCGCCGGACCCAGTGCCCGGACAGTCAGGATCACCGGGGAGTTCCATGGCGAGATGATGCCGACCACACCGGCCGGTTCCGGCATCGAGTGGAAGTACTGTCCCGGAGCCACTTCGGCGGCCCGGCCAGCGATCTGCGTGCGTGCACTCGCCGCTGTGTAGCGCAGCCACGTCGCGGCGGCGCTGACCTCCCACATCGTCTCTCGGAGCAGTTTGCCGTTTTCCTGGGAGAGGGTGGCGGCGATCTCGGGAACACGCGCCTCCAGAGCGTCAGCCAGCCGCTCCAGGGCGGTGGCCCGCACATGGTGGACACGGCCCCAGTCGGTCGAGGCGAAGGCGTCCGCGGCAGTGTCAACGGCCGCGCGTGCCTCGGCCTCGCCACCGTCGTAGAAGGTTCCGACCACCGCACCGGTGGAGGGATTGAAGGACTCGCGGATCTGTGTGGATTCCGTCCACTTGCCGCCGATCCAGTGGCGTGCGGGGGCGTTCGTGTTCTTGGACATGGGGGACCTTTCGTCTAGGCGAATTGGTGAGTTCGATCGGCGACGGCTCGCGAGATCACCGGTTGGTTCGGATGGCGCCCGGGAGGACAAGCGCCGAACTCCTCCACCGCGCGGCGCAGCGGGTCGCTGACGGCCGCCATGGGGACGCCAACGTCGAACTGCCGTCGCCATTCGTCAGCCCGTTGAGGTTCGCCAGGCCATCGGCGAGGTTCAGTCGGTTCACGTCCTCCAAGATCCAGCGCCGGAACTGGCGGTGGCAGCCAAGGATCGTCCTGGTACAGCTGGTACCAGGCGGCGGCCAGGAGTTGTGCGGGAGACTGAGTGGATGAACAACCTAGGTGCCGAGCTCCGTGCCTGGCGAGATCGGCTCGACCCCCAGGCGATCGGGCTTACGCACAACTCCCCGCGCCGTGCTCCTGGGCTGCGGCGCGAGGAGTTGGCCGTTCTGGCTGGCATCTCGATCGAGTACGTGGTCCGGCTCGAGCAGGGCCGGGCCACGACCCCGTCGGCGCAGGTGTGCTTGGCACTGGCCCACGCGCTGCAGCTGTCCGACGAGGAGCAGGCCCATCTCATGCGCCTCGCCGGTCACGCGGCGGACCCCAACCGCATACCGCGGCTGATCCCAGGAAGCGTGCACCGGATCATGGACCAGCTCTCCGGGCACCCACTGGCGGTCTATGACGCCACTTGGCAGTTGCTGCACTGGAACCCGCTGTTCGCAGCGACCTTCGGTGACCCCACCGCGCTGTCCGCCGATGACCGGAACATGCTGCTGCGGCAGTTCGAGGACAAGCCGAACCACGCGAAGTTCACACCGGCCGAGCGCTCCGCGTTCGAGGAATCCCTCGTGGCGGACCTGCGCGCCACCACCAGTCGGTACCCGAACGACCAGGATGTGCGGGCGCTGATCGTGCGGTTGAAGCGCAGCGCACGTTTCCGCGAGCTGTGGGCACTGGGCGCGGTGGCCCAGCACCAGAGCGGGCACAAGGTCATCGACCACCCGGAGGTCGGAACTGTCGATCTGGACTCCGACACACTCACCACGCAGGGCTCGAACCTTCGTGTGGTCGTGTACACGCCCCGTCCCGGAACGGATGCCCGGAGCAAGCTCGACCTCCTCGCTGCGATCGGCACCCAGAAACTCGCTCCGCGGGGCAAGTGAGCACTCCACCTTCTGAGTGCCCGTTGCTGAACTGGGCCGGGTGTGGACGTGGTGACGAGACGGGGAACTCCTGGTAGAGCGGACGTTGTCGAAGCGCCGTTCCACCAGGTGTTCCGTTGCTGCCCGACCCCACCTGGCACCAGGGCCGAGGCGGACGTCACGAGAAGCACTGCCGTCGGGTCATCGTGGACGCGATCTTGTACCTGATGGACAACGGCATCAAGTGGCGCGCCCTGCCCGACGGTCTACAAACGGTTCGCGATCTGGGAGAAAGCCGTTGCGACGCAACGGATCCTGGATGGACTGCGGGACCGTGTCCGGCTGGCGGCGGGAAAGCCGTCAGCGCCCTAATGATCAAGTGCTCACGCGCCGAGCGGGCACGACATCCCATCAGCGATCAACCTTCCCGGCCGTCGGCGAGGGCACGATCTTTGAACAGACCTTTGAGGTCTGGGGGAACGAGTGCTCACCCACCGGCTGCTACCGGACCGAGCCTGCCGCACAGCCGGCGCGAAGCACTCATCAGGGGGGACCGCACCGGCACACACCCCGGTCGACCGCCGTAAGCCCGGCTCACAGCACCACCTGATCACCGACACCAGCGGCGTCCCGCTCGCGGTGACGCTGGCCGACGGACATCGCAACGACGTCACCCAACTCCTCCCGCTGGCCGGTGGAGCGAACCTTCCGCTTGGCTCAAGGGTTTCCGGCGGCTGCTGGTTCGAACCGAGCGACGGGCTGACGTCCACCAAGCCATTCTCAACCTGGCCTGCTCGGCCTCGACCTGGCGTCGGACGGCCTGAACCCAACTGTGCAGCGGTGTACACGCTGATCCCCAGATCCCGCGCGACCCGGGTAACCGGCTTGCCGGTCTCGACCACAATGCGCACCGTACCCGCCCGGCACTCCTGATCAAGCCGGCGCCTTGTGCTTCCCACGACCTGATCACCTCTCACTTGGTTCAGGTCTCCACGCTACGAGGGGACGCGCACTCTTGACTTTCGGTGGGTCGGCTCGGACACTTGCCCCGCAACCTTAGTTTGGCCAATGAACGAACGAAGTAGTAGCAGGTCAGCTGCTCATCTCGGGGAGGTGGCCCGCGCATGCGATCGGTGACCGGCTCTCGCCGTGCCGTCGGTGTGGCACTCGGGCGCCGGTGGCCCGTGACCGCACTGCCCGACCCCCTGGCCTCCTCCGTCGACGCCGCAACGAGAGGATCGCAATGGCACGGAAGACAACCCTACGATTAGGGATCGCGGTCACCGCGGCCCTGGCGCTGGTGACGACTGTCGCCAACACCGCGGAAGCCGCCACATACACCGTGACCGCGGGTAACCCCGGCTCCTGGAGCCACGCCGATGACACCCCTGCGGGGCTGTTCACCGACAGCAACGGCCAGTTCTACTACCAGGAATCGCACTCTCTCTACGGCGCGAACGACAGCCGCAAGTGGAGTTTCTACACCGGCAGCAACTTCGACACGGCCAGCCTCGCGTCGATCAGCAACAGCGGCACCAACGCCGACACGACAACGCTGTGCAACAACAGCCCCACTGGCGTGGAAGCCACCTACACATCCGGCTCCGGTTACTCGCAGCGAAACTACTGCGATCTGATGGGCGTGTGGGTCGATCCGGACAGCGGCGCCTGGTACGGCCTGATCCACAACGAGTTCACGCCGAGGCCGTTCGGTGACGGCCTGCACTACGACTCAATCGACTACGCCACATCCCAGGACCAGGGCAACTCCTGGACCATCCAGAGCCACGTCATCACCTCACCGTTCAGCACCGTGCGCAACGACACCGCCCAGTTCCCCAACCAGACGTACTACTACGGCGACGGCGATCCACGCCTGTTCGTGGACAACGCGTCGGGCTACTTCTACGTCTTCTACGGCAGCAGGGTGCTGGACAAGAGCGGCGGCGGCAATATGTGGCTGGAGCATGTGGCTCGTGCGCCCATCTCGCAGAAGATGGCACCGTCGTCGTGGACAAAGTGGTACAATGGCGCGTGGCAGGCCCCCGGGGTCGGCGGGCAGGAAAGCAACATCGTTCCCACCAGCCAGTCCAGCACCGGCTACACCTCCGTCAACTACGACCCCACCCAGTCGGGCACGGTCGCACAGCAGCAGTCCACGGGCACCCTACCCGGCGGTGACTCGCCGCTGGCCCTGATGAACATCGCCTGGGACTCCTACCTGAACATGTACATCGGGACGCCGCAGAACCAGCCCCCCGGCCAGCACCCGCCGCTGCACATCTATGCCACGGACGACCTGTCCACCCAGAAGTGGACCGACATCGGCAGCATCCCGGCCAACAAGCTCAGCGCCTCCTCGTGGTACCGGTGGTTCGTGGACTCCGCCACCCTGACAACCTCCAACACAGTGGGCAAGACGTTCCGCACCTACTGCTCCTTCTTCTGCACCGCCAGTTCCAGCGCCACCTACGTGCCGACCACGATCGTACGGGCGTCGCGGTTCATGGACTCACCGCTCGCGGCACCAGTTGACAGCACCACCTCCTACCAGATCACGGCCGCCAACGGACGACAGTTGGCCCAAGGCAGTGCGGGGAACTTCGCCGCCGCCAGTTCCTCGCAATCCCAGCAGTGGAAGCTGATCCCCACCGGCGACGGCTTCTACACCGTCACCAACAAGGCCACCGGCCAAGCTCTGGGCGTGGCCGGCAGCGGCGCGGCCGGCCGAGCCTGGGGCACTGCCGTCACCGCGGCACCGGTACTCGGCACCGAAGTCCGGCAACAGTGGTCTCTGCGGCCGGTCGTTACTGACTCGGGTACCAGCGGATCGTCCCGTGCCACCGGAACCTACCGCCTGATCAACCGCTACAACGGGTTGGCTCTGAGCGTCACCGGCCAATCCCTGGTGACCACCCCGCAACGCAACTGGGACAACACCAGCAGCGCCTCCGGTGGCGATCGCACCCCCTCGGCGGCGCAGGTGTTGACCTTCACGCGAGTCGCAACGCAGCTTTCCGCATCGAATCGCGCGCAGTGACCCTCATGCCGACCACATGAGCGCGGAGTCCCGGGGTTGGCGCGGCATCCGGCCGCGGCAACCCCGGGCACTCGGCTGGACCCTCCGCTCCAGCGAGGATCCCTTTGCCAGCCAACCGAATCCGGCCCAGTTCGGAAACGTCTGAGAACATCGGCTGGACGAGCCTCAGCAGGTGTTTGAGTTGGTCGGACAGCACGGCAGGAGGCCCGGTAGGTGACACCACGTCATGTTTCCCATGACTGAGCACGATTTCGCAGAGGCTGGCCTTGGAACGCGACGACTGCTCGCACCTTCACGCGCCAGCGGCTACAGTAGCGTCAAACAGTTCAAGCGTTAGTTCGCATGGGTTCGGCTATCGCGCGCGATGTGGGAGGTGATCACGGTGCACCCGGTCTTATGACAGCCCCAGCCTGGGGCGTCACGGAGCCGAAAAGGTGACCGTATGAGCAAGACCGACAAGACCCGACCCTGGTGGGTGCGGATCGCCGACGAACCGATGGTGACCTGTGTACCCGCGCACAATCACAGGTTTGGGCCGTGCACGCTGCCGGATGAGATCACCGCTGACAGTGCGTCCCTGTGGCCGCTGCCGAGCGGCTGTTACTGGCTTGCCACCGACCATTTCCTGTTCGATTGCGGCGGCACCAGCGGAGGCCGGGAGTGGTACCACTTCCGTCGCCAGGAGCGTCGTCGCGACCGTCGCCAGGCGCGACGCGAACTGCGCGCCTACCACGGCCAAAGCTGCAAGAGCCCAAATGGTCAGGATTGACCAGCCCGATGTCTCACGCTGACGCCGAGATCATGGACCGGTTCACGCTGACATCTCCGCGATGAAGCGCAGCAGCCGGGCGTTGACCTCCTCCGGTGACTCGGCTGGCAGTGAGTGCGTGGCGGTGGGCCACAACTCGGCCTGCACACCGGGGATCAGCGCCCGAGCCCGGGTGTAGGCGGCCCGCGGATGGTGCATCACGCTGCGGCCGGCGACCAGGACCAGCGCCGGGATGTCGATCGACCGCAGTTGGGCGTCCGTGGGGTACTCGGGCACCGCCATGGCCATCCGAAAGGTCCGCATCCCGGCGTCGATCACCGCCGCGAGCGGGTCGTCGGGCGGGGCAGGCACGCCGCCGTTGACCCAGGTCTGGAACGACGGCCGGCCCCACCGGGAGACCACCGGCAGGGCCGCCAGCGAGGCGCGGAGCAGCAGCTGCGCGGGGAACCGGCCCAGGGTGGACACCGGGTCGAGCAGGCTGACTGAGGCCAGCCGGCTGGAGTCCCGCGCGGCCAGGTTGGCCGCGAGCCAGCCGCCGATGGAGTGGCCGACCAGGTGCACCCGGTCCAGACCCAGACCGGCCAGCGTCTCGCCCAGCCAGGCGGCCTGGTCGGCTCCGCCGCGCAGCGGGGCCGTCTGCTCGCTGCGGCCCGGTTCGCCCAACGGCTCGACCGTGTACACCGGGTGCCGCGCGGTCAGCCCAGCCAGGTTCGGCTGCCAGATCACGCTGGTGCTGGCCCGGCCGGGTAACAGCACCAGCGGTGCGGCGTCAGCGGATCCGAACCGGTACACCCGGACTGTGCCGAACCCCGTGCGCACGTCACGCGTCTCCGTCGGCTCCGGCAACAGCGCCATGCCGGCCCGGTAGGCCGCGTCGAACTCGGCGCGGGCCGCCGGCGAGACGAACCTGCCCATCCCCATGGGCACCTCCTCCACCTGATTTTGCGATACGATCGGATGGTAAAGATTCACGGGATCGTTTGCAATCCGATCGGCTTGCGAAAGGGGTGTCGTGCCCAAGCAGGTGGACCACGAGCAGCGGCGGCGGGAGATCGCCGCCGCGCTGTGTCGACTGGCCAGTGAGCGCGGCCTGGAGGGGGTCAGCCTCGGCGAGGTGGCCGCCGAGGCCGGTGTGTCCAAGGGGCTGGTCCAGCACTACTTCCGGAACAAGGACCTGATGCTCAGCTACGCCACCGGCTACCTGCGGGAACGCGTCGAGCAGCGGATCGCCGCCCGGACGGCTGACGCGCCAGCGGGGCCGAGGGCGGCGCTGCGTGCGGCGTTGCTCGCGCTGCTGCCGTTGGACCCGGACGGCCGCACGGAATCCCTGGTGGCCAACGCGTTTCTGTTCCGCGCGCTCAAGGACCCGGCCATGGCCGAGCGGTTCCGGGAGGGCCACGCGCTCCTGCGCGACGCCGTCGCCGGCTGGGTCGAGGCCGCGTACCCGACCGGCCACGCCAACCCGGCCCAGGAGGCGGACCTGCTGCTGGCCGTGGTCAGCGGCCTCGCCGACGCCGTGCTGCTGGGCCACCACACGTCGGAGGCGGCCGTGGCCATCCTCGACCGCCAACTCGACCGGCTGGACCGCGCGCCACGGGAGACATAGCCACTCGTTGACCCGGCGACGGCCGGTGCTTGAGGGGCTGACAAGCGAGCACCAGATCGCCGCGTGACCGAGTCGGGCCGGTGGTCCCGGTCAGCGCGTCTTCACCGCGTCGCCGATCGCCTCGTCGAGGATCGAGAGGCCGAGTGAGATCTCGTCCTCGGACGCGGTCAGCGGCGGGGCGATCCGGAACACGCCGCCCATTCCGGGCAGCTGCACGATGTTCATGTGCAGCCCGAGTTCCAGGCAACGACGGGTGACCCGCGCGCCCAACTCGTCCGAACTGCGCTTGGTTTCGCGGTCGACCACCAGTTCCAGCCCGGCCAGCAGGCCCCGGCCCCGGATGTCGCCGGCCACCTCGTGCCGGTGCGCGATCTGCTCCAGGCCGTGCCGGAGCAGGCCGCCGAGGTGCTGCGCACACTCGTCGAGCCGGTCGCGGATCAACACGTCGAGCACGACGTTGCCGACCGCCGCGGGCAGCGGGTCGGAGACGTGCGTGGTGAAGAACAGGAACCCGCGTTCGTGCGCCTCCTGTTCGATCTCGGCGCTGGTCAGCACCGCGGCCAGCGGTAGCCCGGCACCGAGTGTCTTGGACAGTGTGAGGATGTCGGGGACCACGCCGTCGCGCTCGAAGGCGTACCAGGTCCCGGTGCGGCAGAGCCCGGTCTGGGCCTCGTCGAGGATCAGCAGCATGCCGCGCTCCCGGCACTTCTCCAGGAGCGCGGCGAAGTAGCCGGGCGGCGGCTCGATGATGCCGCCGGAACTGAGGATCGGCTCGACGATGCACGCGGCCAGGCTGCCGACCGACTGTGCGTCGATCAGGTCGAACCCGAAGTCGAGCTGGCGCCGCCAGTCCAACCGCCCGTCGGCGTCGGTGAAGTCGGGCCGGTAGCGGTTGGGCGCGGGGAGGGCGAGGTTGCCCGGCGCGGCCGGGCCGTAGCCCTTGCGGCCAGCACTGTAGGTGGCGCCCGCCGCGGCCTGGGTCATGCCGTGCCAGGACCGGGCGAACGAGACGATCTCGTGCTTGCCGGTGACGAGCTTGGCCATCCGGATGGCCGCCTCGTTGGACTCGGCGCCGGTGGTCAGCAGCAGGGCCTTCTCCAGCGGCGCCGGGAGCGTCTCGGCGAGGCGGCGGGCGAGGTCGACGACCGGGCGGCTCAGCATCCCGCTGAACAGGTGGTCGAGCGTGGCTGCCTGGCGCCGCACGGCGGCGACGATCTCCGGGTGCGAGTGTCCGAGGATGGCGCTCATCTGGCCGGAGGTGAAGTCGAGGATCCGGCGGCCGTCCTCGGTGAAGACGAAGCTGCCCTCGGCGCGGGCGATGATCTCGCGGGTGAAGTCGGCGGCGCCCGCGTAGCGCACGAGGTGCCGGTCGGCATCGGCCCAGAAGGCGGCGGAGGTGGTGGCCATGCGCTCGACCGTAGGGTCGTGCGGTGCGGCAGGTCCATCTCACAATTCCGGCTTGTTTGTTCGGTTTTGCCGAACAACGATGGCGGGATGCTGAACCCGTGGCGCCTGGGCCTGCTGAGCCGGCTCGACACGCTGGGCACGATCCGCGCCGTCGCGCAGGACGCGAACATGAGCGCTTCGAGCGTGTCGCAGCAGTTGGCCGTCCTCGAGGCGGAAACCCGCACCCGGCTGTTGGAGCGCACCGGCCGCCGGGTCCGCCTGACACCGGCAGGGCTCCTGCTGGCGCGGCGCGCACGAGCGATCCTCGACCACATGGACACGGTCGAAGCGGAACTGCGCGGCCTCACCGAGGATCCGGTCGGCCTGGTGCGGCTCGGGGCGTTCCAGAGCGCGATCCACACCCTTGCGGTGCCTGTCGTGACGCGGCTGGCAGGCGCCTACCCGCATCTGGAGGTCCAACTGCTGGAACTGGAACCGCACGAGAGCATCCCGGCTCTGCGCGGCGGCGATGCCGACGTCATCATCACCGCCACGGACTTCGTCGAGCTGCCGCTGGGGCCGGACCTCGAGATCGTGCCGCTGGCGACCGACCCGATCGTACTGGTCGCCTCACCGGACCGTCCTGTGCCGCGCGGGCCCGCGGTGTTGTCGGCCTACGCCGGTGAGCCGTGGGCGCTGGACGTGCCGCAGTCGTACATGGCGAACCTGACGCTGCGGCTGTGCCGGGAATCGGGGTTCGAGCCGAGGGTGGCGTGCCGGTTCAGCAACTACCTGATGACGTTGCAGCACGTCGAAGCGGGCCTGTCGATCGCGTTGCTGCCGGACTTGGCGGTGGACCGGCGGTACCGGGTGGTGACGCGGGAGCTGGCGATGCCGGTGAACCGAACGATCGCGGCGGTGGTGCGCCGGGGTTCACCGCTGCGAGCCGCGGTGAACCTGGTGCTCACCGCGTTGCGGCAGCAGCCGGACGCCCCGGCACTGGTGGATCGGCCAGCCCAGGAGGCGGACTGATCCACCGGATTCGGCGGCAGCGGACTTGACCGCCGTCCTCCCGCCGGACAACGCCAGGTACCTCGAAGCGCACCGCGACGCCGACAGGGCTCAGTAGCCGAGCTGGTCGCCGAGCCTTAACCGCAGCCACAGCACCAGACGCTGGTCCGGGTCCGCGAGATCGAACCCGAAGATCTCCTCGGCGCGGGAAAGCCGGTACCGGATCGTGTTCGGGTGCACGGACAGCCGATGTGAGGCGGCCGCGATATCGCTGTTGGCGTCCAGGTAGGCGAGGATGGTGGAGGCATAGGTGGTGCCGTGCTGGAGATCGTGGGCGCGGACCGCCGGCCCGAGCCTGCGGGGCAGCGCCTCCTGCGCGGCCAGGATCTGGGCCAGCGCGGACAGCGTCGCGCTGGCCCAGACCTCGTCGATCGTGGCCACCTGGCACGGGTTCGGGTTACCCAGCCGGTCGGTGAGTGTGCGCAGGACAAGATCCGCGTCGGCGCGTGAGCTCGCGATCGAGCGCAGCCCCTGGACGAGCGAGCCGAGTCCGGCCTGGACCGGCACCCGCAACGCGCTGTGGGCTCGCCGGGCGATGTCGGCGACGAGTTCGCGGTGCGCGTTGGGCAGCAGCGCATAGACCGTTCCATCGATCAACGCGCAGCCGTGCCTGCCGTAGTGGGCCTCGCAGTGCAGGCTCACCAGGTCGGCGAGCCGAGTGGCCGCGTGTGCCGCGAGAACCTCCTCGGCGTCATTGGCGGCGACGGCGAACGCGGCCACCGCGACGGGCAGGTTCGGGTCCAGGCCGAGCTGTGGGGCCACCGCGGTGACGCTGCTCGGGTCGGCGAACAGCCGCCGCAACAGCTCGGCGCGCCTGCGCCGGACGCCGTGGACCGCGGTACGGGCCGCGAGCAGGTGCAGCGAGACGATGTCCGCCACCTCGGAAAGGGCCTGTTCGGCAGCGGAGTCAAGGCAGTCCTCGGCGTTGACGACCCAGATCGAACCCAGTTCCTCGCTCCCCGCGCGGACCGCGACACCGAGCCGAGGAAGACCGCCGGGAACGGCTGGGAACCGGCAGGTGCGCCCTACCTGGGCGAGCACGCGGTACTGCTCGTCGTAGTAGTCCGGGGCCACGGGCACCTGAAGACCGAGGATGCCCTGGCGTCGGCCCTCGTCGATGGCCTGGCCGGGCAAAGTCGAGTACGCGAGGATTCGTCGGTGCGGGTCCTCGATCACGGTGGCACCTCCCACCATCCCCGCGATCGCGTTGGCCAGGGCGAACAGATCGCCGACGGCCGGGGCGCCCCCGGCCTGCGCGCAACGCGCCGTGGAGGCAAGGGCTGAGGAGATCATGGCGTCCAGGTGGTGCCAGGCCACGGCCTCGTCGGCGGCGAGCAGCACGATGCCGGACCGCTGCGCGGCTGCCACCAACTCGGTGACCGGCTCGCCGAAACTCTTCACCACCAGGCAGGCGTATCCGGCCTCGGCCGCCGAACCAACGAGCTCCTTCGCCTGTGCCTCGGCCGACCCCACGCCGACGGCGAGCAGGATCGCGTCCCTGACGGGGGGAAGCGGGGCTCGCCGCTCGAAGATGAGCACGCCAGAGACCGGTACCGGCCTGTCCGGCAGCACGGTCAACGGCCGCAGCATGGACGAGCCCAACGCGTCGAGGACTTGTCCAAGATCGGGTACCGCCGTGTCGAGCATCCTCACCTCTTTGGCCAGACGCACAAAACTTTCGCGGATTCTCTGGACGGGCAACGCATGCACGTGCCCAGTGCGGGCGCGAGGCTGTCAGCATGCGCAGTACAGCAAGCGTGCCGCGGGCAGCCCCAGCGACCGTACCCGCCTCGGCCCAGGCGAGCGCAACCGAAACCGCCACGCGCGCCGCGACCCGTGCGGGTGTCCGGTTCCACCTGGCCGAGGACCTCCCCACGCTCGAGCCGGTATCACGATTCCTCGCCGGTGTGTGGCAGACCCCCGAATCCCAACCACCGTTCGCACCCGATGTGCTGCGGGCCTTCGTGCACGCTGGCGGCGCCGTACACTACGCAAGCGACGGGGACGGCGTCGCCGCCGCAGCCGTACTGCTCTTCTGCTCGCCGAGTTCCCGTGCCGTCTACTCGATGATCGCAGCCGCCCGCACCAGCGATCACGGAGTCGGGTTCGCCCTCAAGCAGGCGCAGCGGGTCTGGGCGCTCGAACGCGGCGCGACCGCCATGGTCTGGACCTTCGACCCACTGGTGAGCCGCAACGCCTACTTCAACCTCGCCAAACTCGGTGCGACCGCCACAGAGTACTCGGTGGACCTCTTCGGTCGGATCGACGACGGCGTCAACGGGCATGACGAGACCGACCGGCTCACCGCCGTCTGGCCGCTGTGCGATCCCCATCCCGTCCGCCTCGCAGGACCCGATCTCGAGAGTGCGGAACTCGACCCACAGCCCGCGCCGGACGGCGCGCCGTTCAGCGCACGCGACGAAAGCGGGCACTGGTGCCGAGTCCCACTGGACATCCTCACCACGCGTCGCCAGGACCAGCCGCTCACCGCCAAATGGCGGGCAGCCGTACGCGATGTCCTGCTCCCGGCCTTCGACGCGGGCTTCACCGCGACCGGGTTCAGCAGGTCCGGCTGGTACCACCTGACCAGGAAGGAACAGTCGTGAAGATCGAACTCATCGAACTCGTCGAGATTCGCCTTCCCCTGGTCCGCCCGTTCCGTACCTCGTGCGCGAGCGATACCGAACGGCACACCTTCCTGCTGCGTGTGGTGACGGACGCCGCCGAGGGCTGGGCGGAATTCGGCGGCGACCCCGAACCGCTGTACAGCGCGGAGTTCGCTGTCGGCGCCGAACGCGTCCTGCTCGATCACCTCGTGCCGAGGGTCACCGCGCTGCACCGGCCGAGTGCCGCCCGGATCGCCGCCGCGTTGTCCCCGGTCAAGGGGCATCACATGGCCAAGGCGCTGCTGGAAACGGCGATCCTCGACGCCGAGTGCCGCGCGCACGCGATGCCGCTGGCGACCTACCTCGGTGCGGTGCGCGACCGCGTCCCCGCCGGGGTGTCCGTGGGGATCACGGACACGATCGCGGAACTGCTGAAATCGGTCTCCGGCTACCTGGAACAGGGATATGTCCGGATCAAACTCAAGATCGAACCGGGCTGGGACGTCGAGCCCGTTCGTGCGGTCCGCCGCGAGTTCGGTGACGAGCTGGCGTTGCAGGTCGACGCGAACACCGCCTACTCGCTCACTGATGCCGAACACCTGCGCGGCCTCGACGAGTTCGGACTCGTCCAGATCGAGCAACCGCTCGGCGAGGACGACCTGCGCGGCCACATCGAGCTTGCGAAGTTGCTGCGCACGCCGATCTGCCTCGACGAATCGATCCGCTCGGCGCGCGAGGCCGCCGCCGCGATCGCACTGGGCGCCTGCCGCATCATCAATATCAAGCCCAGCCGGGTCGGCGGCTACCTCGAGGCCCGGCGGATCCATGACATCTGTGCCGCACATGGGATACCCGTCTGGTGCGGCGGGATGCTCGAGACCGGTATCGGTCGTGCGCAGAACCTCGCACTCGCCGCACTTCCCGGCTTCGTGCTGCCGAGCGACATCTCGGCCTCCAGCCGTTACTACGCCGAGGACCTCACCGACGCGTTCGAGCTCGACAACGGTTGCCTGTCTGTTCCGGACGGGCCAGGTAGCGGCGTGACGGTGCGACCCGCAGCGCTCGGCCGATACGCCGTCTCGACGCGGAAGCTGTACAAGCGGGGCTCGACGCGGTAGCGGCCGCATTCCCAAGCGAGAGGCGAAACCAGTTACGCCGCAAGCAGTAGTCTTCTGGAGGAAGAAATCATGCGAGGTAAGGTGAGTGCTGTCGTGGCCTTGGCGGTCACGGCCTCTCTGGCGGTGGTGCCAGTCGCATCGGCCGCGATACCACGGTGTGACACCAAGCCCATCCAGACAGCACTGGAGGCGCTGAAGAGTGTCGGCGCCTCAGGAATCGCCATGACGGTGAAGAGTCCGCGCTGCGGTGTCTGGAACGGCGGCGTCGGCCTTGCCGACCGCAGGACGGGCCGCAAGGTCCTCGGCGATGAGCACAGCCGTATCGGCAGCGACACCAAGACCTGGACGGCCACGGTCGTGCTCCAGCTCGTCGGTGAAGGCAGGATCAAGCTCGATGGCACCGTCGAGGACTATCTGCCGGGTCTCATCCGCACCGAGCTCTACGACGGGCGCAGGATCACGATCCGGCAGCTCCTGCAACATACCAGTGGCCTGCCCGACTACCTGGACGCGCCGTTCTGGCGCAACGAGGAGGCGCACCGCTGGGATCACATCGAGCCCTTGCAGACGGTCCAGCAGGCGCTGACCCTGCCCCCGCCCGATGACCGGGCTCCGTCCGGCTTCGCCTACGCCAACACCAACTACAACCTGGCCGGACTGATCGTCACGAAGGTCACCGGCCGCGGCATCGACACCGAGATCGACCAGCGGATCATCAAGCGCCTCAATCTTCGCGAGACCTACTGGCCCGGCGACCGGACCACGATCCCCAAGCCGGACCTGCGGAGCTATCTGAAGCGGGCCGGGACCTTGGTGGACAGGACGGAATGGAACACCTCCGAGGCCGACGCCTCGGGTGAGCTGATCTCCACCGGTGCCGACACGACCGCCTTCTGGACCGCGCTGTTGACCGGGAAACTGTTGGCCCCGGCCCAACTCGCCGACATGAAACGGACCGTTGCGGACAACTTCGGCGAGGACTACGGCCTGGGAGTCGAACGCAATCGGCGCGCCCCAGGCCTCGTCACCTGGGGACACAGCGGCAGTATGGCCAGCGGCCACAGGTTCAGGAACGCCGTCACCGATGACGGTCAACGGGCCGTGACCCTGCTGATCGGCACGGACACGTACAACTCGGACAAGGTTGACTCCGTCATCGGCAAGCTCATCCGCGACCTCCGCTGACCGGAATTCTCCTTCGCCACCAGGAGGCGCGGCGGATTGGTGCGGCGGGGGAGAGTTGGGGCTGCCGTGGGGCGGCGTTGCGCGGGGCATTGTGCTCGACCGGGGCCTTTACAGCGTGTCATGCGCCGGATGCATACGAGTGATCCGCAACTTGCGTTGGTGAGCACCCGGTCCGTCGTGGACGCTGAATTGCATGACGCAATACGAGGGCATCACCAGACGTGGACTGCTCGGTCTGGTCGGTGCCGCGGCCGCCGCCGTCCCGCTGGGCAGCGGAGATGCTGGGGCGCAGGCCGCGTCTGGGGAGGTCACCGTGTGCATGACCGTCAACGGGTCGGCCCCCTCGCTGACCGTGGACCCGCGCCCAACCCTGCTGGCCACGCTGGACGGCGCGTCCGTGACCACGATCGAAGGACTGGCCGACGGCGATTTCACTCATCCGCCGACTCCCTGGCTCGGGACTTGTTTGCCAGCATCAAGTCTGGGCGTCGTTTCTTGGTGCTGTCAACGAAGCGGTCGTGGCGTGTATCGGCGAGCATGGTGCTCCGTTCGGCCGGACCGTGGTGCCCAGTGTGGTCGGCTTTCTAGGCAAGCACGTGCCGGTCAGCGGGTAACTGGAGACCGCTCATCCACTGGGAGGATTCAATGCGCTCCCGCGCCCTGACAGCGTTACCTTCCGCCCCCGGCGGTCCCGGTGGCTCGGGCATCGACGAGTACACGCTCAATAACGAGATCCCCGCGGACAGTCCGTCCGAACTGCCGCGCGGTCAACGAGGTGGTCACTGCGAGACCAGGGCGTTGAGTTCGTCGGCGATCAGCAGGTTGGGGTCGAACTTCATGCCGGTGAAGTGGCCGGCGAGTTCGAGCGAGAGCACGCCGTGCAGGCGGGTCCAGAAGGACAGCGCGCGGTGCAGGGTCGCGGCCGCTGCCGGGTGGCCGTTGGCCCACTCGCGATGGGTTTCGAGGTGGGCGTCGAACGGTGTTGGCGGTGTGTCCGCCGACAGCGCACCGCAGGCTTCGAGCAGTACCGTCATGACCTCGAACGTGATGGCGGTGGTGTCGTCGGGCGCGTGGTAGCCGGGGACGGGTGTGCCGTAGATGAGGAAGTACCGCTGCGGGTCGCTCCGAGCCCAGTCCCGGATGACGTGGGCCAGTCCGGCCAGGTCGGCTCCGGAGTCGTACGCCGCCCGGACGGTGTCGGCGAGGCTTCGGTAGGCGTCGCGGATGAGTGCGGTGATCAGCTCGTCGCGGCTGGCGAAGTAGCGGTACAGGGCGGGGCCGCTCATGCCCACCTGTTTGGCGATCGCGTTGAGCGACAGCGCGGGCACCCCCGCCGCGGCGATCTGCTCCCACGCGTGTCTCTTGATCTCCGCGCGCACCTGGGCCCGGTAGCGCTCCCGTGGGCTCTGCCCGCCCGGGTCCGTCATCGGCAACTCCTCCCGGGTCGGCGCGACCACCATGGACTCTAGTTAGAGTCTATCACTATCCCTATTGACTCTCGAGCTCGCAGCGTTATAGCTTCTAACTAGAACGAGGACTACTAACTATCGGTCGCCGAGCTGTCCGTGAGGAGGGGAAGAGTCGTGATCAACACCAACCCGCCCACCATGCCGATCCTGCTGCTGGGCTCCTCGGTGCCACCGCCGGCCGGAGCGCGGTGTCCGGCTACGCCACTCATCCGGTTCGCTGACCTTTCAGGGCAAGGAAAACGATCTCTTCGATCCTGGATCTGGTGACAGAGGACGCAACTCGCCAGAGTGTCACCCAGTGACGTCCTGGCGGCGAGTGAGGAGTGCTGCTGTGGTGGGGGCGTCGACGAGTGATCACAGGCCAGGGGGAATGAGTGAGCGCTGGAGCAGGCGGCTCCGTGTCCAGGCCATGATGGCACCCAACGGGTTCCCGCTGTGGGGCTCCGATGTCGAGCCCGGCTCGGTTCATGTCCCTGACCGCCACTGGGATCGGTGTGCTCACTCCGGCCGGGCGGGTCCCTGATGTGGACACGCGCGGATACAACGCGCTGGTGTGCGGTCTACGTTGCTGACCGGCCGCCGACGATCGGTGTGGCAGCTCACCGCCGGTCCTTGCGGGATCGGTGGCCTCGGCGGGGCGGCACCCGGGCACACGCATGTCGAATGGGTTCGACTCCCATGAAGTTCTGTGAGATCAGCTTACTGGCGAGCGGGGGGCGCGCGACTATTCTGGGGATATTCGATGCATTTCTTCCTTCTCGGGTCGCTGGAGGTAACGGTCGGCGATCGCACGCTGCAGTTGGGTGGGGTCAAACAGCGCCTGGCCCTGGCTCTGCTGCTGTCGCGGGCCAATGAACTGGTACCGGCCAGCCAGCTGATGCTGGCGCTGTGGCCGGACGAGACCCCCATCTCCGCCCGGAAAATCCTGCACAACGCGGTATCGGGGATCCGCAAACTCCTGGCCGTGGCCGACAGTGGACCCGACGCGCCGCAACTACTCACCAAGGCCCCCGGCTACCTGTTGCAGGTCTCGCCGGAGCAGGTCGACCTGATGCGTTTCCAGTTGCTGGTCCAGCAGGGGCAGGGCGAGGTCGCCGCTGGCCAGTGGGCCCAGGCCGCGGAGGTGCTGGGGCAGGCGCTGGGATTGTGGCGCGGGCCGATGCTGTCGGATCTGCTGGAGGCGGGCGCGGACTGGCCGGAGATCGGCCTGGCCAGCACGGTCCGGTTGACCGCGATCGAGGACCGCACCGAGGCCCTCCTGCGTCTGGGCCGGGGCGGGGAGTTGCTGGGGGAGTTGGAGGCGTTGGCGGAGCAGGAACCGTTGCGCGAGCGCTTGTGCGGGCAGTTGATGCGCGTGCTGTACCAGCACGGTAGGCAGGCCGAGGCGCTGGCCGTCTACCGCCGTACCCGTACGGTGCTGGCCGAGCAACTGGGACTGGATCCCAATCCCCAGTTGCAGGAGCTGGAGCGAGCGATCCTCAACCACGACCTGGACACCCCGCCTACCGAGGTGCCCGAGTCGGTCCCCGAACAACGTGAGGTCGCGGCTCTGTCGTCGCGGGAAAGTCTTGAGCTGGAGGAGATCCAGCAGATCAGTACCGTGCTGGTGGTCGCCAGTGCCCCGCCGGGTCAGTCGTTGACCGCCGAGGGCCTCGACCTGGTCCGCGACTACGTCGGTGCCGTCCTGGCCCAGCAGGCGCGGGATCGGGAGGTGGCGTTGCTGGAGGAGCCCGAGGCTGACCTCGGGTCGTTCCTGGCGGAGGTGGGCGCGGGCTGGCAGGACGCCGGTGATGGGGGTGGGTCGGTGCTGTGGTTGGCCTCGACCGGGGTGCGGGAGGTGCGGGAATTCGATACCTGGCGGGCGGTGCGGCTGGCCCGGGGCGTGCACAGCCAGCTGACGGTGGATCGGGGCGGGCTGCCCGGCGGTGGGGGTGTGCCGCCGTTTGAGGTGCGGATCGTGGTCACCACCGGCAACGCCCGCGTCCGCCGTGGCAGCGCGGAGGGCGCACTCGCCTGGCCGTGTCCGGAGCAGGATCTGCTCCGCCGGTGTCTGCGGCTGCTGACCGACGACAGCAGGGCACCAGTGCGGATGTGTGCCACCACCCTGGAGGCGGTGAGCATGCTGGACCGGGCCGAGCACCTGCCGTTCGTGGCACGCCAGGATGAGCTGGGGACCCTGGACTGTCTGCTGGAGGCGACTCGGGCCAAGCGGCAGCCGCACCTGGTCACGGTGTTCGGTCACGCCGGGGTGGGGCGCAGCCGGTTGATCGGGCAGTGGCTCGGCCGCGTCATGGCGGATCCGGGGGTGAGCTGTGTGGTGGTGCGGTCCCAGGCTCCGATCACGCGCAGCTCCCCGACCGCGGAGTTGGCCAGTCTGGTCCGTGCGGCCGCGGGGGTGGAGGCCGGTGCTCGGGCCGCGGTGGTCGATATCAAGGTCGCTGACCTGGTCGAGCGGGTTGTGGACGAGCACCGGTGTTCCTGGGTGCTGGCCCACCTGAGCACGCTGCTCAATCCCGACCGTGGTGGGGACCCGTTGGCGGAGGCCGCGGTGGAGGCGTGCGCGGTGTTGTTCGAGGCGCTGGCGGGGTGGCGTCCGCTGGTGTTGGTGGTGGAGGACCTGCACTGGGCTGATACCGCGGTGGTGGACTTCCTCAACCTGATGGTGACGCGCCTGGGTGGGGTGCCGTTGCTGGTGGTGGCCACCAGTAGGCCGGAGTTGCTTGACCGGCATCCCGTGTGGGGTGCGGGGTGGTCGCGTAGTTGTTCGTTGTGGTTGCAGGGGTTGTCGGATGAGGAGACCCTGCGTGTGCTGTGGAACTCCTACGCGGCCCCCGGGGAGAAGTCTCGTGGGCGCGGTGGGCGGTGGTCGCCGGAGGACCTGCGTGTCATGGTGGCCCCATTGGGGGGTAACCCGTTGTTCGCGGTGGAGTACGGGCGGGTTCTGCGTGAGTCGCCGACCGGGGCGACCGTCGCGGAGATGGCTACCGCGTTGCCGTATTCGGTGCGTTCCAGGTTGGCGTTGTTGTTGAACAGTCTGCCCACTCCGGCGCGGGTGGTGCTCTATGACGTGGCGTTGTTTGAGGGTGGGGCGACCGAGTCGGTGCTTGGGGTGCTCGCGCGGCAGGGTGGTCAGCCCGTGCCTTATCGGTGGCTGCGATATCTGGAGCATCGGGACATCCTGCGGCGCGTTACCGGGTCGGGTGGTCAGGGTGAGGCGGAGTACGTGTTCGTCAGTGCGCACTTGCGCGCGGTGGCACGGGCGCGGGTCCCCGAGGCGGTACTGGCGCGTAAGCGGTGCCTGATCGCGTCACCAGCCAACCAACCCGAAATCCTCACCGGTTAGCCGCCAGTTACCGGGTGGCGGCTCGACGCGCCGCCGCCGCCCGGTAACTGGCGGTCGGATTACCGGGCGCTTGCCCGCCCCGATCTACGCTCGCCCTCGTTTCAAGACCGTTGCCAACCAACAAGGTGGAGCACGCGATGGCGAAATCCGATTTCGACCTTGCCCACCAGTACCGTGGGACCGACGCGCGCTCCCCGGCCGATCCGTGGCGCACCGCGGTGGCCGTCCTCGCCGCACACGCGCGGTCCCGGCCGGATGCGCCCATGCTGACCGCTGTCGCGCCGGACGGTGCCCAGACCACCCTCACCTACGGCGTGGCGGACCTGGCCACCCGTCGGCTGGCCGCGTGGTTGCAGGCGGAGTTCGGGACGGCGCCGAACACGGTGCTCGGCCTGGCGCCGGTCAACGACGTCCCGTCCGTGCTGGCCGTGCTCGCGGCCCTGCGCGCCGGCCACGGCGTGCTGATGCTGGGGCCCGCCGATCCGCCGGAGCGGCACGCGGAACAGGCCGCCGCGCTCGGCGTGCGGGCCGTACTGCGGACCCCGGACGGCGGCACCGGCACGGTCGTCATGCCGCGCTGGGAGGACCTGCCCGAGGCCGTACCGGTCGACCCTCGGATCGATCCGATGACCGACGCGCTGTTCTTCGGCACCTCCGGTTCGACGGCGGCCGCCAAGCTGGTCGCGCAGACCCAGGGCAACCTGGTCGCCAACGCGGCGGGCCTGGGCCGCCTGCACGGGTTGCGCCCCGGTGACCGGGTCCTGGGCTGCCTGCCCATCCACCACGTCAACGGGCTGCACTTCACCGTGCTGGGCACGATGTTCGCCGGCGCTCACACGATCCTCGCCCACTCGTTCACGCCGTTCGGCTACCCGGCTCTGGTGCGGCAGTTCCGGCCGCGCATCGCCAGCGTGGTGCCCAGTGTCCTGGAGGCACTGGTGGAGACCTGGCGGGCCCCGTCGCTGCCCGCGGAGTTCGACTACTTCGTCTCCGCCGCGGCCCCCTTGCAGGCCAGCACGGCGCGCGCGGTGGCTGACCGGCTGGGCGCGCGTGTGCTCCAGGGCTACGGGCTGTCGGAGACCACGAACTTCTCCGCGACGATTCCCCCGAACCTGTCCGAGGACGCCTACCGCGCGCTGCTGCTGGACACCGACATCCCCTCGGTGGGCGTCGCCTTCCCCGGCAATGAGATCGCGGTGCTCGACGAGCACTGCGCGCCGGTCCCCGCCGGTCAGGTCGGCGAGGTGTGCATGCGCGGCCACAACGTGATGTCCCGCTACGCGGGCAATCCCCAGGCCACGGCCGAGGCGTTCCAGGGTGGCTGGTTCCACTCCCAGGACCTCGGGTTTCTCCGCCACGACGAGCGGAGTGGCCGGGACTTCCTGGTCCTCACCGGGCGGTTGAAGAACATCGCCAAGGTCGCCGGGGAAACCGTGTCGCTGGAGGAGATGGACCGGGTGCTGCGTGCCCTGCCCGAGGTGCGCGACGCCGCCTGCATCGCCACCGCGGACCGGTTCTCCGGCGAGCGGATCGTGGCCGCCGTCGTGCTGGCCCCCTGGGCGGACCAGGCGTGTCTGGACGCCCCGCTGCGCGCCCGTTTCTCCCCGGCGGTGCTGCCCAGCCGATTCGTGCTCGTGCCGGAGATTCCGCGCACCTCCACCGGGAAGGTGCTGCGCCCACAGCTGCGAAGCGAACTGGTCGGGATGCCCGACCTGTGATCCACCGCGGGCGGCCGGGGCACCCGGCCGGCCGCCCGCCAGTCGAAGGAGACAGATGCTGATGGCCGAGCGTGCGACGACCCTGGTTGACCCGCGCACCGGGCGCCCCAGGGGCAAGTCGCCGATCAGCGACGAGGTCGATGTGGCTGCCGTGGTGGCCACAGCCCGCGAAACGGCGGTCGCATGGGCCCGGTTGACCCCACGGGAGCGGTCCGGCCGACTGCTGGAGCTGGCGGTCGTCATCGAGCAGCACACCGAGAGCTACACCCGGGCCGAACAGGCGGGTACCGGCAAGCCCGAGGCCGAGGCGCGGGTCGAGGTGGGCAACTGCGTTGATGTACTGCGGTTCTACGCGGGCGCGGCCCGCGCGGAGACCACGCCGGGCTCCGGCCGTCGGATGGCGGGGCTGGAGAGTTGGGTGCGGTGGGAGCCGCTGGGCGTGGTCGCCGCGATCGTGCCGTGGAACTACCCCCTGCTGATGGCGATGTGGCGGCTGGGCCCCGCGCTTGCCGCGGGCAACACCGTGATACTCAAGCCCGCGGAGACCACCCCGGAGTCGGTGCAGCTGCTCGCCGAGCACGCGACGCCGATCCTGGGCCCCGACGTGATCTCGGTGCTGCCCGGCGACCGCGCCACCGGACAGCACCTGGTGAGCAGTGGGATCAACGCGGTGGCCTTCACCGGCAGCCTGCAGGGCGGTCTGGACGTGGTCAGGCGTGCCGGTGTGCGCAGGGTGAGCCTGGAGCTGGGCGGCAACGGCCCCGCGCTGGTCCTGCCCGACGCGCCCGCGGACACCGCGGCCGAGCTGGTGGCGGCCTGCCTCTACAACGCCGGGCAGAGCTGTGCGGCCCCGGCCCGCGTGATCACCCTGCGGAAGAACTACGAGCAGACCGTGCACGCCCTCGCGGCGGCGATGGAGAAGCAACTGGCCGGACGCGACTTCGGGCCCCTGAACAACCCCGACCAGCTCGACCGGTTCGACTCGATCCTGGCCCGCAGCGGCGCCGGTTTCCGTTACGAGTCTGGTTTGCGGCTCGCCGAGGACGAGCAGGACGGGTTCTGGCGTGCCGGGCAGATCCTGGCCGACCTCAGCCCGGACGACCCGGCCGTGGTGGAGGAACTGTTCGGCCCGGTGCTGACCGTGCAGTCCGCCCCCGACCTGGCTGGTGCGGTACGGCTGGCCAACTCGGTGCCGCAGGCGCTGGGGGCCAGCGTGTGGGGGTCGGACGTGGGCACCGTGCTCACCGTGGCTGGCGAGGTCAACGCGGGCGAGGTCTGGGTCAACTGCCACCTCAAGCAGACCGCGGAACTCCCGCACGGCGGCCGCGGCCAGTCCGGGACCGGCACCGACCTGAGTGTGCTGGCGCTGGCGGACTACCAGCGTCCCAAGACCGTCACCGTCCGGGCGGCGTACTGATGGCCGCGCACACCTGGGAAGTCGCCTCGAACCCGGACGAGGTGCACGAGCTGCTCTGCACCAGCGACCGATTCCAGGCGGGCCGGTTCGACTCCCCAGTGCCGACACGCAATCCGGCCACCACAGCCAAGCGGGTGGCCGCCGGGGTCGTGCACCTGCTGCGGGTGCACGACCAGGCAGCGGCCATGTTCACGCTGACCTGGGAACCCGCGTTCGAGGAGCCCTCCGGCGTGTTCCCGGCGGCTCGTCGCCCGGCCTACCTGGGCCGCCTCGCGGTACGCCCCGATCTGGCCGGGACGGGTTCGCTGGCGGGTGCGCAGTGCGTGCGACGAGCACTGTCGCTGGCGCGCGAGCAGGGCGCGGACATGATCCGCGCCGAGGCCAATCCCGACCTCGAAGCCACCGTGGACATGTTGGTGGTATTGGGTTTCACGCGATGTGAGCAGGTGTTCGCCGACGACACGGGCCGCAGGCGTGTCCATCTGTACCAGTGGCTGGGGGACACGCCTGCGGCCTGATCGGTCGGTCAGGGGCGCACGGCCTTGAAGACGGTGCGGCACGGGGTGCTGGTGCGGGAGCAGGACCCCGAGTCGCATTTCAGGTCGGCGCCCCCGAACTCGTGGGTCGCGGGCTCCAGCCCGGCCGAGAGCAGCGCGCTGACGACGGTCTCGTGGTCGTAGTACCAGCTGGTCAGGGTCTGGTCCACGCGCTCAACGCGGTCGCCGCCGTTGTACACGCCGGAGACTCGCAGCATGCCCGAGCGTGCCTCAGGATCCCACGCACCCCGCTTGACCACGACCGCTTCCGGGGTGTCGGTGACGGTGACGTGGTTCCAGTGCAGGAAGTGGGACTGCTCGAACAGGTCGAACACGAACACCCCGCCCGGCGCCAGGGCCGCGTGCACGGCGGCGAAGCACCGCTCCAGCTCCGCGGACGAGGGCAGGTGGTTGAGTGCACCGTCGAGGCTGAAGCAGGCCGATACCTGCTGCGGCAGGGTGAACTCGCGGGCGTCGCTGACCACCAGTCGCAGTCGGCCCTCCTGCTTGGCCTCGCTGTTGCGGGTGCTGGCGATGTCGAGCATCGCCTTGGATCCGTCTACCCCGACCATCTGCCACCCCGCGTCGAGCAGGTAGGAGGTGGTGATCCCGGTGCCACAGCACAGGTCCACCGCGGTGTGCGGGAGCTGGGTGGTCCTCGTGAGGTGCTCGGCCAGTCGCGGGGAGAAGCGGTGCACCCAGCCGGTGTAGCTGCTGTCGAAGAAGGACGCGAATCCCGCGCCGTAGTAGTTGCCCATCTGATTGTCCTCTCTCAGCGGCAGCTGAAGTGGTGAACGGTGCGGTGCCGGTGGGTGTGCCCGGGGTCCAGGCGGACCGAGGGAAACTCCGGGCGGTTGGGGGCGTCCGGCAGCGCACCGGTCTCCAGGCAGATCCCGGCCCGGGGGCGTTGGCTGAAGAAGTCGCCGGTGTACACGCCGACCGCGGGCTGATCGGTGCTCACCCGCATGGTGCGTCCGCTGCCGGGGTGGGACAGCTCCGCTACGCGGGACTCGTCGCCAAGCAGGTAGCAGTTGTCCAGCTTGGTGCCAGCCAGGCTTCGCGCGGTGGTCAAGTCCAACCCCGTCCCGCGTACCTGGGCGGGGGGACCGGGCAGCGGAATGACCTCCTCGTCGAAGCGCACGGCCTCGGTGGCGTCCAACCGCAGCCAGTGCTCGTCGATCGTGCCGCGGCCGGCGAGGTTCCAGAAGGTGTGGTTGGTCAGCCCTACGATGGTGGGCGCCGTGGTGCGCGCGGAGTGCTCGATGGTCAGCGTGCAACCCGGCTCGAACCGGTATGTCGTGGTGACCTCCACCTCGCCGGGATAGCCCTGGTCCCCGTCCGGGCTGGTGAGCGAGAGCCGCACTTCCAGCGCGTCACCGTCCCGCCCCGCCTCCGCCGACCAGACGCGGCGGTCGAACCCGTCGGAGCCGCCGTGGACGTGGTGGCGCCCCTGGTTGCGGTCCAGCTCGTAGCGCAGGCCGTCCAGCTCGAACTCCCCGCCAGACACGCACCGGCAGTAGCGCCCGACGGTGGCGCCAACGTAGGGGTTGCTCGCCTGGTCGAGGTAGGCGGGCAGGTCCGGCAGGCGCACGCACACGTTGTCCACCTGCCCGCCCCGGTCAGGTACCCGGACCTCCACCAGCGTCGCGCCGTAGGTCCATACGGTGACGCCCCACCCCTGGCCAACCTCGAGTGAGTACGACTCGACTTCGGCCGCAGGGCGGCCTTCGCACGCGGGCGCGGTACCGACCGCGGTGCGCTCGATGCGAGGACTTGTGGCCATGGTGACTCCTCTCAGGTGAATCGGCGGCGAAGTTCCGGCACGACCTGCTCGGCGAACAGGGTGACGGTCAGCCAGTCCACCGGCGGGCGGGCGCCGAGCACAAAGTCGGTGACGCCGAGCCGGACGTAGGGCACCAGGGCCTCCACGCACTGTTCGGGTGTGCCGAACACCAGGAACTCCGGCCATACCGGAGAGTCCGGCGGGTAGGAGCGCCGCAGCTCGGCCAGCCGCGCTGGTACCTCCGCGAGGTTCTCGGCCAGCAGCACCCGGAACGTCATCGAGTGCCGGATCTCCTCCGGCGCGCGCCGCACCTCGGCGCAGTGCCCGCGCAGGGACTCGCACCGGGCGCGGTACACCTCCTGCGGGGCGACCAGGCTGTTCCACACGTCGGCGTGCTCGGCGACCACCCGCAGCAGCCGCGGCCCGGCGCCGCCGATCACCAGCGGCACCCTGGCCTGCAACGGTGCCGGTCGCAGGTGGGCGTCGGTGAGCTGGACGTGCTTGCCCTGGAAGGAGAACCGCTCTCCCGACCACAGGCCGCGCAGCACGCGTGCGGTCTCATCCAGCAGTTGCAGGCGCTCTGCCGCCGAGGGCCACGGCAGACCGTACTGTTGGTAGGCTAAGTCCCCACCGCCCGAGCCGATACCCAGTTCCAGACGCCCGCCGCTGACGTGGTCGATGGTCGCGGCCGCCGCGGCGAGCATCGCCGGGTGCCGCCAGGCCACCGCCGAGACCAGCAGCGCGCACCGGACCCGGCTGGTGTGGGCGGCCAGTGCCGAGAGCAGGGTCGTGCTCTCGAAACACGGCCCGTCCGGCCCGCCCATCGGCGGTCGCAGGTGGTCGAACACCGAGCACCAGTCGTAGCCCAGTTCCTCGGCGCCCCGCCACAGCGCCAGGCACTCCTCGAACGCGTGGTTCTGCTGTCCTGAGTGGACACCGAAGCGCAGGCCGCGCTCAGTCGGCGGGGTCATCCGCTGCTCGGGGAGGACGCCGAGCGGACCGCGTCCGCCATGGTCCGGACGCTGCCGAAGGTCTCGGCGGTGACCAGGTCCGGCGGGAACTCCAAGCCGAAGCGCCGTTCCAGGGCGACCAGCAGGGCGACCGAACCCAGCGAGGTCAAGCCGACCTCGCTGAGTGGGGTGTCCACGCCGACGCCCGCGGCGCCGGGCAGTTCCCCGCGCACCAGCTCCATCACCTCTTCAGTGGTGGCGTCCACCGCTCACTCCTCGGGTCGAAGCGGACGCTGGGTTGCACGTCCTTGTCGGGCGGCGCGGTCATGGACCTTGGCCTCCTACTGATGGTGGTTGGAGTCAGCCGGTGACGAGGTCACCGAGGAAGGGGCGGCGGCCGAGTTCGTCAGCCACCGCTGCGGCCAGCAGCGGCGCGAAGACCGAGTGGACCAGTGGGGAGAACTCCTCGCGCGGCACCGTGGCCGTGGGCAGCACGGTCCCGGGCGCGAAGTCGGTGTCCTGGGCGCGGGTCACCGTCAGCACCCGTCGCCCGATGCCGCTCGCGCGCTGGGCCAGGGCCACCGCGCGGGCCCTGGTGGGGCCGGGCTGGGCGATCTGGATGATCGGCATGTCGGTGGGGCGGCAGAAACGCTCCACGTGCCACCACTCCTCGACATCCTGAGCGAAGCTGGGCGCCCCCGCGGCCTCGACGAGCTTGGCGGCCGCGAAGGAAGCGGTCCCGAACCCGGGGCCGGTTCCGAGCAGGAAGCGCACGGGCGCGGCGGCGATCTCCGCCGCGGCAGCCCGGCACACCGGGCGGACCAGTTCCGCGGTGTGGTCCACGGCGCGCCCGGTGTCGGCGAGTTCGCGGGTCAGTTCCCGTGCGGCCGCGCCGTCGATGGCGCCGCGCGCCTGCGCGAGGTGGACGGCAGCCACCAGGAGGGCGAGCAGGTTCGCCTGATGTGTGCGCACCCCGGGGCCGGGGCGCAGGCCGGGGAGTACGGGGATGACCAGGTGCTGCGCGGCCTGCGCCAGTGCGCTGTCGCGGTTGCCGGTCACCGCCAGCGTCGAGGCGCCCAGCGTGGCTGCCGCCGCCAGGGCCTCGACCACGCGTGGGCTGCTGCCGGACACCGAGATCCCGATCACCAGCGTGCGTGGGGTGATCCAGTCGGTGCCGGGGTAGTCGGCCAGCCGCTGGGCGCAGCGGGCTGTGCACCGCAACCGCGCCATGGAGGTGAAGGCCAACTCGGCCGCCATGCAGGCGTGCAGGGAATCGCCGTTGCCCGCCAGGACGACCTGGTCGGCCTCGGCCAGGCTGCTGAGCGCGCCGAACTGCTCGGCCAGGGCGGGCACGAGCTCACGCACGTCCGCGCCGAGCCGCCGCACCTGCTCCTCGATTGCCGCCGTGCCGGTCATGTCGCCTCCCCGTTCACCCGAGCGAGCGTGCGATGGCCGTGTACTCGCTGACGCGGCGCTGGTCGATCTCCCCGCCCCAGCCGCCGCTTTCCAGGCAGGAGCCCACGAACGCGCCGTCCGCGGCGGCCAGCAGGCGGGCGGCGTTGCCGTGGTCGCTGCCGCCGGCCAGGAACACCGGGACCTTCGGGGCCGCCTGCCGGATGGAGGCGATCATCGCCAGGACCGTTTCCTCCTCCGCGTGGCTGACGGCCACCGCGTCCGCACCGGCGGTGGCGGCGGCCCTGGCCACCTCGCCGACGGACCTGGTCCCGCCCAGCCACGAGTAGTGCATCGAGGCCACGTCGGCGACGATCCCGAGATGGCTGGCGTCCAGGGACCGCCGGTAGGACATCACCGCCAACGGGTTGGCCTGCACGATGCCCTGCGGTGTCTGGGTGGCGCCGACCAGGGCACCGACCCGGACGTAGGAGCCGCCGGCGACCGCGGCCACGGCCAGCGAGGCGGTCACCGCGTTGCGCATCATCTGCACACCGACCTGGAAGCCCGGGCCGGTTGCCTTGACGACCTCCGACACGATCAGCGCCATCGCCGCGGTCCTGGCCGGGTCGGACTCGTCGGCGGCGGTGTAGACGCGGTCCACCGTCTGCACCAGGCAGCCGTCCGCGCCGCCCTCGTGCAGCGCCCGCGCGGAGCGCACGGCGGTCTCGGTGATCCGGTCCAGGCTCCCCGCCTCGTGGAAGGGCGTACCGGGCAGCGGCTGTAGGTGGACCATGCCCAGGACCTGCTTGTGCCCGCTGCCCCAGTGGTGCTCAGGCATCGGCGGTTCCCGCCATCGAGCCCAGTGCCACGTGCAGCCGGTCCGCCGCCGCCGACAGCTCGTCCCAGGGCCGGGCGGTGGTCACGCGCGCCACGCCGCCGTTGAAGCAGAAGTTGAGGATGCCCGGGTACACCGCCACGCCGGTTTCCCGCAGCAGGTCGCGGAAGCAGAGGTAGCTGTCGTCCCACTCGGGGAAGGTGATCGCCGCGTTGATCGAGTAGGCGGGCACGGTCACCTCGGCCAGTTGGCCGAGCCGGTGGCAGGTCGCCGCGCGCAGCGTGGACAGCGCGTCCTCGCGCGTGTCCCGCTCCGTCAGGTAGGCGTGGAAGGCCCGGTTCAGCCGATCCGCGGTCAGCCCGTAGCTGGGCTCGAACTCGGCCAACTCGGCGATACCGGCGTCGGACAGGCCGGTGATCCGCCAGCGCTCCATCCTGGCCAGCACCTCGACCACGGTGTAGAGGAACGAGGGTGGCCCGCCGAACATGGTCGAGGCGTGCTCGTAGTACTCGTCGATGAAACCGCGGTCGGCCAGCATCCACCCGGTCTTCATGCCGGGCGCCGACCAGTTCTTCGACAGGCTCGACACCCGCACCACGTTGCGCGCCGCGCGGGCGACCGATCGCAGCCGCTCGGGCCCCAGCCATTCGTGGCACTCGTCGAGCACGATGGTCGTCGTCGGCGAGGCCGTGTTGATCAGCTGCGCGAGTTCCGCCTCGTCGACCAGCGCGCCGGTGGGATTCGCGGCGGTTTGCAGCAGCACCAAGGGGGTTTCCGGGGTCAGCGCGGCGATCAGCGGTTGCAGCGAGGTCCGCCCGGCGGTGCTCGGCAGCGGCACCAGACGCACGTCGCGGCGCCGGGCCACCGCCTCCACCAGCGGCGGGTAGTTGGGGATGCCGCACAGGGCCTGGCCCGCCGCCGCCGTGGTGCCGGAGAGCACGAAGTCCGCGAGCGTGCTGACGGTGAACGTGCCGCCGAGGGTGATCGCCACGTTGCGCTCGTCGTACACCGGGCGTTCCATCAACGCGTTCTCGTAGGCGGCGACGGCCTCGCGCGCGGGGATCCGGCCGCGCGAGTCGGAGTACCCGTACCAGTCTCGCCGCAACGCGAAACGCAAGCACTCCTTGAGGGTCTCGGGCAGCCCCCAGTGCTCCTCGTCGACCGAGCCGCTGGACAGCAGCAGCGCCCGCTGCTCGGCGAGATCGCCGTACAGGTCGTCCCGGAAGAACCAGTTGAACAGTTCCTTGACGAACCGCACGGTCGACCGGGAGGAGAGCACCTCCTCGGCGGTCACCTCCCGCCACAGCCGTGAACGCCGCCACTGCTCGGCCAGTTCGGGGCGCCGCGACCGCGTGCCGAGTTCGTGCTCGACCCGGCCCAGCCAGAGGTCGCGCAGTTCGAGTGGGTCCAGCGGGTTGCGGGCGCGGGCGACCACGTCGAGCAGCCTCGCGTCTACGTCCGGCAAGAACGTGCGCACGTCCTCGGCGACTGGGCGCGCGCACGCTGCCGCGGCACGGGCGTCCGGCTGCACCGTCGAGATGCGCCGCGCTCCTGCGAAATCCTGGAAAAGGCCCATGAATGACTTACCGTTTCTGCACGAGTCCGACGCGATCGCGTCAGCGGATTCGAAGGCGCTTGAGGTGGCGGGGGTTGCGGACCGAGACCAGTCCTGCGGTCCTGCCGTGGAAGTGGCGCGTGTTGTCGATGACCACCATCAGCCCGCGCCGCCAGTGCACGCCGGCCGCGCCGGGCGCGTACATGGCGGCCAGCAGGGCCCCGATGGCCGCGTTGACGGTCTCGGGGTCGTCGTCCTCGTCGTTGATCCAGTCCAGGCGGTCGCCGAGGAAGTCTCGGAAGGAGAACACGGGCTGGCTCGTACCGAGTCGCACGATCGTCTCCCCAGCGGGCAGGTGTGCGTACCGCGTGCGCGAGAGCACCTTCACCTGCTGGGCGGACAGTCGAGCGGCCACGTCGGCCATCGAGATCAGCACCGTCTGCGAGGAGGTTGGGTCGTCCCCGGGGTGGCAGCACATGAGCACGATGTAGCGGGGCTGCTCAGCGGCGATCCGGCCGCTGCCCTCGGAGTGCAACGACAGCGAGTTCTCAGCGAAAGGTTGCAGTGAGACGTCGTTGGTGTGGTGGTGCTTGCCCAGCAGGTTGAGGATCACCCCGTCAGTCACGAACGGCTGCACCGCAGGGTCGGTCTCCTCGGTGGCGGTGCCCAGGCCAGCGCCGAACTCGACGAAGTCGTTGTCGCTGAAGGGTTCGTCCAGCTGTACGGCCGCCACGCCGTGTGTGCTCAGGTCCGTGGCGACCAGGGCCAGCACTTCCTTCGGGCGCGGTGCGCACGCCCGAACCGCACCGCCCAGCGGCGAGGGCAGCACCTCTCCGGCGTCCAGCAACTTGTGCCGCCATGGCACGTGTTCGTGGTGGTCCTGCTCGGTGTAATGGTTGGTCCGCACAATGAACTCCACCCCTCCCGGCATCGGCCGGGAAGCAACTCATGGCGTGCACCCGGGAGTGCGTGGTCGTCAACGGTGCCAGCTGCTTCCTGCGTCCGGCCGGGTCCTGTCGCCGTGCACCGGGGAAAGCCACGAGCTCACGCCGCGAAGAACGGCAGCAGCTGGGAAACTTCCTTTGGTCGTCAAGATTTGACATCGAGACATTAGCTGCCGCGGGGTAACCGAGAGGTAACTGTTGTCCTCGGGGATTAGGTCGTGGGCGAGTGGGATCGCGATTACCGTCCAACGCGGGCGTGCGCTGTAACCTGAAGTCGAGTGCTACTCATTCGAGGTGTGTCGGACAAGCCACCGCGGTGCGAAAACGAAAAGGACGGGTGAGACATGGACGGTCGTGCCGCGTTGACCGAGGCCGCAGTGCGGGATCGCCTGAGCTCATGCCTCGCCGAGCTGCTGCTCATGGAGAGGGTACCGGACGACTTCGACCTGATCTCGAACGGAAGTCTCAACTCCTCCATGTTCCTGGCGCTGCTCGTCGAACTGGAGGAAAGGTTCGACATACAGATCTCAGGCACTGACATGAACCCCGAGAACTTCCAGACCCTGGATCGCATGACCCAGTTCGTCTGCGCGAAGCGAACGGAAAGCTGACGTGGGCGAGCCCTTCTCGGTCACGGGCTGCACCCCGGCCGACTACGCCGACATCGCCGACATCCAGGAGGGACTGTTGGCGGGCGGTCGGGACGGCAACCTGGCGTACCTCAAGTGGAAGTACGGTGCGAACCCCTATCTGGACGACAGGTACACCGTGCTGGCCAGGTCGGGTGGAGCCGGTGGCGGCGACCTGATCGGAATGGTCGGGGTCTTCGGCTCGTGCTGGGAGGCTGGCGGGCAGCGCTTCGTCCTGCCCTGCCTCACCGACACCATCGTGGCCCCCGAGTACCGCAACAGCTCGGCCTTCCACGACATGGTCGACACGGTGCTGGAGCTGCTGCGCCGGGATGGCGTGCCGTGGCTGCTGGACTTCGGCGACCAGGGCACGATCCCCTCGATGCTCGTCCGTGGGTGGCGGATGGTCGGCCCGTGGGCCCAGTCCGCGCTCACCAGGCCGGAGGGCTTCCGGCCTCCCGCCGCGTGGGAGGAGGTCCCGCCGAGCAGCGGCGCCAACTCCGGGGTCCTGCTGCGGGCCACGCCCGGCGCGGACCTCGATGCCATGGTCGCGGTTGCCCGCGGCGTGCCCCAGGACGGGCGCGTGCGAGTCGTGCGCGACAGGGCCTACTTCACTTGGCGCGCGGCCAATCCGCTGGCCCGGTACTACTACCTGGTCGCGGGCGGGGAGGAGCCCCAGGGCTACCTGGTCGCGCACCGCTCCGGGGTCGACACCGACGAGGGCCCCACGCCGACCACGATCGTCGAATGCGAGGCCAGGACCGACGAGGTGTTCGCCGACCTGGTCCTGGCCGCGCACGAACGCCTCCCTGGCAGGCGGGTCGTCATGGGGACCAGGGACGTGTGCCGGGCCGGGCTCGACGTGCTCACCAGTCTGGGAGCCGACATCGTCCAGCCCACGGGACGGTTCACCCGTGACCGCCCGCTGCCCAACCTCATCATCCGGGACACGGGCACGGCCGGTGTCCCTGCGGAGTTGGCGGGGCTGCTCGAACCCGAGGTGTGGGATTTCCGCGGTGTGACCGGCAGGGGATGGCGCTGAGCGCGACCGCGTCCCGACCAATCCGCCACCGGACGACAACGAGGGGTAACTGATGGTTGGCCAGCAAGCGGGCGAATTCTTCGGCGCCACCCTGATCGGGGAGACGCGCACACTGCTCGCGCCCTCGGTGGTGCACCTGATCCAGTGGTACGCCCGCACCACCCCGGACGCCCCGGCGCTGCACTGCGGCGACACCGTGACCACCTACCGCCAGCTGTGGGCGCGCAGCACGGCCGTCGCGCAGCTGCTGCGGGAACTGGACGTGCAGCCCGGCGAGGTCATCGGAGTGGTCGCCCACCGCAACGCCGAGACCGTGGCCGCGATGGTCGCCGTCATGGCGCTCCGCGCGACCTACCTGCCGGTCGACCCGAGCAACCCGGTCGAGCGGGTGCGCGTCATCCTTGAGCAGGCCAAGCCCCGGGTCGTGCTCTGGGACGGGACCGGCGACCCCGGCTGCACACTGGGTTTCCCCTCGGTGGACACCTCGCAGGCACCCGATCTGCCCGAGGGGGCCGACCCCGGCTGGCCGCTGCCCCACCAGGTGCCCGGCCTCGACGACGTGGCCTACATCGTGTTCACCTCCGGCACCGCGGGCGTGCCCAAGGGGGTCATGGTCGAACACCGTTCCCTGGTCAACTACATCGGCTGGGCCGAATCCCTCGCCCTGCCCGGCGCGGGCGGCGCCGCCTGCCCGGTGTTCGGCAGCCTCGGGTTCGACCTCGCCCTCACCACGCTGTGGGTGCCGCTGGGGCACGGGCGCGCCATCGTCATGATCGACAGGTCCTGGGACTACGCCGCGCTGTTCGCCGAGCGCCCCACTCCGTACGACTTCGTCAAGGCCACGCCCAGCCACGTCCGGCTGTTCGAGCGGATGCTGCGGCCCTCCTACCAGTCGGTGATCAAGACGCTCATGATCGGCGGCGAGCCGCTGGAACCGGCCATGCTGGCCACCATGGCCGACCGGCTCAACGGCGTGCAGGTGGTCAATCACTACGGCCCGACGGAAGCCACGATCGGCTGCTGCGCCCACAAGTTCCTGGTGTCCCAGCTGCCCAGGACGCCGACCGTGCCGATCGGCCGCCCGGCGTGGAACACCGCGGCCTACGTCGTGGACGAGGGCGGCAACCCGGTCAAGCGTGGCGAGCCGGGTGAGCTGATCATCAGCGGTTTCGGCATCGCGCGGGGGTACCTCAACGGCGACGGCGGGCGCTTCCTGCACGCGGCCGAGTTCGGCGGAAAGGCATACCAGACCGGCGATATCGTCGAGGTCCTCCCAGAGGGGGTCCTGCTGCACCTCGGGCGCCGGGACAGCCAGCTGAAGATCAACGGGTACCGGTTCGAGCTGGCCGAGCTGTGTGACTACGCGCTGGCGCTGCCGCAGGTGGTCGACGCCGCCTTCGACATCATCCGCGGCGGCACGCTGGACGTGGTGGAGGCGTTCGTGGTGTTCGACGAGCACGCCCCGGCCGCACCGCCCTCGGAGTTGGAGATGCGCTCACGGCTGGCTTCGTTCCTGCCGACCGAGCTGGTGCCCAAGCGGGTGCACGCGGTGCCCGAGATCAAGGTCGACGCCAACGGCAAGCGTGACCTGCGCGCCACCAGGGCGCTGCTCGACGCGTTCGGCGCCAGCTCGCAGTCGGCAGGGGAGCGGCCGTGATGTCGGACCCGGTACCCACCCAACACCGTCCGGCTCCCCGAAGGAAGTGATCGAATGTGCGGCATCACCGGATGGGTGGCCTTCCACCGCGATCTCAGTCGAGAGCAGGGCGCACTGGAGGCGATGACCGGGACCATGGCCAACCGGGGCCCGGACGCCTCGGGGACCTGGGTGGACCGGCAGGGCGGCCACGCCGCCCTCGGGCACCGCCGACTGGCCGTGGTGGACGTCGAGGGCGGTGTCCAACCGATGGCCGTGGACACCCCGACCGGGACCGTGGCGATGGTCTACAGCGGGGAGGTCTACAACTACACCGAGCTGCGCGAGGAACTGCGCAGGCGCGGGCACACCTTCCGTACCGCCAGCGACACCGAGGTCGTGCTGCACGGCTACCTCGAATGGGGACGGGCCGTCGCCGAACACCTCAACGGCATGTACGCCTTCGCCGTGTGGGACGCCCGTGCTGCCGCGCTGGTGATGGTGCGCGACCGCATGGGCGTCAAGCCGCTCTACTACTACCCGACCGACGACGGCGTCCTGTTCGGCTCCGAACCCAAGGCGATCCTGGCCAATCCGTTGGCAGCGCCCGTGGTCGACCTCGACAGCCTGCGCGAGCTGTTCGGGTTCATCAAGAACCCGGGACACGCCGTGTGGGCGGGTATGCGTGAGGTCAAGCCTGGCACCGTGACCACAGTGGACGTCAACGGGATCCACGAGGCCACCTACTGGTCGCTCCCGGTCATCGAGCACGGCGACGGGCAGGACGCCACGGTCGCCCACGTGCGCGAGCTCCTGGAGGACATCGTGGCCCGGCAGTTGGTCTCGGACGTGCCGCGCGGGGCACTGCTGTCCGGCGGGCTGGACTCCAGCGCCATCACGGCGCTGTCCGCCGAGCACCTGGCCGTCGCGGGGGAGAAGCTGCACAGCTTCGCCGTCGACTTCACCGGGCAGGGCGAGAACTTCGCCCCGGACGCCGAACGCCACACCCACGACATGCCGTTCGCGCACGAGGTGGCGGCCCGCGCCGACACGGTGCACACCGACATGGTCCTGGACTCGGGTTCGCTCGCGGTACCCGGGATCCGGCGTGCGGTGATCACCGCGCGGGACGTTCCTGCCGGGACCGGGGACACCGATACCTCGCTGTACCAGTTGTTCCGCGAGATCCAGCAGCACGTCACGGTCGCGCTGTCCGGGGAGAGCGCGGACGAACTGTTCGGCGGCTACCGCTGGCACCACGAGCTCCGCCTCGAGGAGGCCGCGACGTTCCCGTGGATCGCGTTCAGCGGCCACCACCACGGCCGGGACGGCCACGTGCTGCGCCCCGAGCTGCGTGCCGCGCTCGACGTGCAGGGCTACGTCCGCGACCACTACGCCACCGCCGTGGCCGAGGTCGAACACCTGCCCGGCGATGACGAGCAGGCCCGCCGCAGGCGGGTGGTCAACCACCTCGGGCTGACCCGGTTCCTCCGCATGATGCTCGACCGCAAGGACCGGCTGAGCATGGCGGTGGGCCTGGAGGTCCGCGTGCCGTTCTGCGACCACCGCCTGGTCGAGTACGTCTACAACGCGCCGTGGTCGATGAAGACCTTCGACGGCAGGGAGAAGAGCTTGCTGCGGGCCGCGGTCCGGGACGTGGTGCCCGCCTCGGTGGTGCAGCGGGTCAAGAGCGCCTACCCCTCCGTGCAGGCCCCCGACTACCTGGCGGCGGTGCGCGGGCAGGCGGCGCGCCTGCTGCACGAGCGGGACCACCCCGTGTTCGAACTGGTCCACCGGCTATGGCTGCGCGCCGCGGTCGAGGCGGACCCCGGCCAGGTCGACGTCACCACGCGGTCCGGCCTGGAGCGCTGCCTGAACCTGGCCGAGTGGCTGGAGGTCTACCGACCGCGGCTCAGCCTCTCCTGACCACCGCGGCCCGGCAATGTCCGGTCCGAATGGTCGGCGTTGATCGCATTGGCGATTCACCCCAACGGCATTGCACTTTTGTGCACCCATTGTCGGGTAATCACCCAGGAAGGCGTGACAGAGGCCGGTAATCGGCAAGCAATCGGCGAGCTGGATTACCGTGCGATGAGAGCATCGGGAGTCGTCACTGTACATCGATTAACCGGTGTCGTACGATCGATTACAGCCCGGATTTCTGGTGGACTCCCACGGCCCGGAGCAGTTCCTTGTGCTATACGACCAGCGCTCGGTCGAGTCGCCGTTCATTGCCGGAGTCAGGTCCGGAAACACTGAGGAAAAGGATTTGTCGATGGATGCCATGAACCCTGCCATGAAGCACGCGCCGGATGAGGAGAACGAGGTCCAGGACCTCATCGGTTTCCGTGACCCGGCGCAGAACCGGGTCATCCCGGTGGCGCAGTTCCCGGCCGACATCGCCTTCGCGGTCGTCGACCGGCTGGCGTCGGTGGTGCGCGAGGCGCACAAGTCCGCGGAAGCCACCACCGCCGACGACGAGGGCATCGTCCGCGCCCAGACGTTCGAGGAGGGCGACGTCTACATGCTGGCGAGCCCGTTCGACGGGTACTTCGCCGACCGGTACCTGATGGACTTCTACGACGTCGAGGAGCGGGACATCTGTTCCCGGATGCACCTGCACACCGGACTGCGCTTCGTGCGCATGATGACCGGTCCCGGCACCCGCATCCGCGTGTCCAGCCTGTCGCCGTTCATCGTCTCCGACGTGCGCGGGGTGACGCCGTTCTCCCCGGACACCTTCGAGGACGATCTGCCCGGTACTCCGGAGGGGCACCAGCGCACGCGGTACAACCTGATCGTGCCGGAGAACTCCTGGGTGGACATGCAGATCCCGCGCGGGACCTCGCACCAGTTCAACGCGATCGGCCCGAACGCGGTCATCGACTCGGTGCATCCCGAGGAGTCCATCGAGGTGTTTCGCGAGAGCATGCGGAACTACAAGATGATGGCCCAGACCATCTTCCTGGCCGAGGAGAAGCAGGGCGCCGAGACCTGCGCCGCCCTGCCGCAGTGAGCGGAGGCAGAGGGACCCGGGGCCCGGAGCCGTCAAGCGAACGGATGTGCCCGGATTCCGGCCCCGGTCCGGGCGCTCTCGCATGGTCACACCCTGCTCAGCTCGATCCCCAGCGACGAACTTGCGGGTCTTCTCGATACCAGCAGGTCTGCTTCGGTCCCGCCGAGACGGGTGCGGCACCCCTTCGCCTGTGACGGGGGTGGGTGCGGCGCTCCTACCCCGGTGGCCCCGCGCCGCGCCTACCGTGGCCGCATGGATGACTCAGCCGCGAAGCCGCTTGCGGACTTCCTGCGGGCTCGGCGGCAGCAGGTGTCCCCAGAGCAGCACGGTCTCGCGCCCGGACCGGACCGGCAGGTGCCGGGGCTGCGCCGGGACGAGGTGGCGATGCTGGCCGGGATCAGCACCGACTACTACGTCCGCCTGGAGCAGGGGCGCGAGCGGAGCCTCTCGCAATCCGTGCTGGACGGGCTGGCGACCGCGCTGCTGCTGGACCGCACCGCCGCCCGCCACCTGCGCATGCTCGCCACGGGTGAGCCGGCCGACGAGGGGGAACCAGACCCGTCGCGGCTTTCCGCGGTGCGCGTGCTGCTCGGCGCGCTGACGGTACCGGCGCTGCTGGTGAACCGGCGGCTGGACGTCGTGGCCGCGAACACGTTCGGCACACGGCTGCACGCCGGCCTTCAGCACCGCGAGAACTACGCGCGCATGGTGTTCCTGTCCCCGGGCGCGCGGGAGTTCTTCACCGAATGGCCGGAGCTTGCCGAATGCGTCGTCGCCTCCCTGCGCGCCGCCACGGGCACGCCCGGGCTCGCGGACCTGGTCGGCGAACTCGCCGTGGCCAGCGCGGAGTTCAGCACCGCATGGGCCCGGCACGGGCTGTACGAGAAGGCGCTGGACCACAAGCTGTTGCGGCACCCGGTGGCCGGATCGCTGACCTTCGACCAGCACGTGCTGGAACTGCCGCGAACCGGCGGGCACCGGATCTGGGCCTACTACCCGGCCGACGAGGCGACCTCGGCCGCGCTGGGGCGCCTGGCCGGATACGCGGACCATTCCTGAGACGAGAGGACCTCATGTACGCCATCACCGGAGCGAGCGGACGGACCGGCCGGTCCGCCGCGCTGCACCTGCTGGAGCGCGGGCACGCCGTACGTGTCATCGGACGCAGCGCCGAACGGCTCGCCGACCTGGCCGACCGCGGTGCCGAGGTCCGCGAGGCCGATCAGACCGACCCGGACCGAATGACCGCCGCACTGCGCGGCGCGACGGCGGCCTACGCCGTGGTGCAGCCGAACTACCTGCCCGAGCATCCCGATTTCGGCGCGTTCCAGGACGCGGTGTCCGCCTCGCTGGCGCAGGCGGTGGCGGACTCCGGCGTGCCGCGGGTGGTCGGGCTGAGCAGCTGGGGCGGGGCGCACGCCACCGGTGTCGGGCCGGTGGCCGGGCTGCACCGGTTCGAGGAGCGGCTCAGGGCCGTACCGGCTGTGCGGGTGCACCTGCTGCGGCCCGGCTACTTCATGGAGAACCTGCTGGGCTTCGCCGACCAGGTGCGTGCCGAGCGGCGGATCTCCGCCCCTTTCGACCCGGACGTGCCGTTGCCGCTGATCACCACTGGTGACGTCGGCGTCGCGGCGGCTGAGGAACTGGTGAAAGGCGACGGCCCGCCGGTGCGCGAGCTGCACGGCCCGCGGGACGTGCCGATGTCCGAGGTGGTCGCCGTGCTCGGCGCGTTGCTCGGCCAGCCTGTGGCCTACGAGCGGATCGAGGTCGCCGAGTTCCACACGCGGCTGCTCGCGGCGGGCATCGCCGGCAACGTCGCGGCGATGATGGCCGAGGTCCCGGCCGCGATGAACTCCCGGCACCTGCGGACTGAGCAGCCGCGGAGCGCGGAGACGACGACGCCGACCTCGCTCGAGGAGTTCCTCCGCGCGGAATTCCTGCCGCTGCTGGGTGCGATGCCAGCGACCTGACAACTGGTTGCAGAACGACTGGGGCAGTTTGCGGTAGCAGATCAAGAGGCAGGCCAGCCGGGGGAGACCGTGGTGGATGCCGGCACGATGCGGCAGCGCGTGCCGGTTCGCGCGCAGCGTGGCCCGCACCGCCGACGGCCGGGCCTGGGTGTGTTACGAGGGCCCGCCGACCGCGAACGGCATGTCCGGCACGCATCACGTGGAGGCCCGGGTGTTCAAGGACATCCTGCCCCGCTACCGCACGATGAAGGGCTACTCGGTGCCGCGCCGGGCCGGCTGGGACTGCCACGGCCTGCCGGTGGAGCTGGCGGTCGAGAATGAGTTGGGGCTCAACGGCGAGCTGGACATCGAACGGGTCGGGGTGGCCGAGTTCAACGCCCGCTGCCGGGAGTCGGTGCTGCGGCATGTCGGCGAGTTCGAGACGCTGACCGAGCGGATGGGCTATTGGACCGACCTGGCCGACGCGTACACCCGATGTCGCCGGAGTACGTGGACAGCGTCTGGTGGGCGCTGCGGCAGATCCACCTCGCCCGGACGTGACGAAGTGGGCGGCCCCGTGCGCGCGGGGCCGCCTTCACATGCTGGAACCTCAGGCGGTGGAGGGGGCGACGCGGTTGCGGGTGGCCCAGTTGACGGCGGGGCCGATGGCGAGGCCGGCCAGCACGAAGACGCCGCCGAGCAACAGCCAGCCGGGGGTGCCCCACTGGATCAGCAGGAACACCAGCACGGTCGGCGCGACCATCACCGACGCCGCGTAGCCGGTGAAGAAGAAGCCCTGGTACTGGCCCTGGCTGTCGGCGGGCGCGAGCTCGTAGCTGATGGTCCACCCGGCGGCGGAGACGACCATCTCGCCCCAGACGTGCACGACCCCGGCGGCGACCAGCACGATGCCGGCGACCACGGCGTCCCCTGTGGACGATGCCGCGAACAGCACGCAGGCAGCACACAGGATCAGCCCGGCGAGCCGGGAAGCGCGCACCCCGGTGGTCATGTCGTGCACCCTGGTCGCGACGCGGACCTGGAACAGCACCACGCTGATCGTGTTCACCACGAACAGCACCGTGACCATCGCGACGGGCGCGTGGGTGTGGTTGATGATCCACAGCGGCACGATCACCTCCAGCAGCACGGTGTGCAGTGAGAGGAGGCCGCTCAGCGCGGTGAACACGGCGAACGGGGCGTCCCGCAGCACGGCGAGCTTCGGGGCGCCGGCCGGCTTCGGTGGGGCCGGCGGCACGGACGGCAGCCCGCGCAGCACAAGAGCCGAGGCGAAGAAGCTCAACGTGTCCAGCACGAGCACGGCGGAGAAGGCCCACGTGGTGCCGATCTGCAACGCCACACCGGCCAGCAGCGCGCCGACCGCGACACCGAGGTTGTTCACGGACCGGATCACGGCCCGTGTCCGCACCAGCTGATCGCCCTCCAGCAGGCCGGCGATCAGCGCCTGCAGGGCCGCCCGCGATCCGCGTTCGGACACCACGAACACCGAGGCGATCAGCACGAACGCCGGAAAGCCGCGCACCAGCAGGTAGCCGGCGGCGGCCACACCGTTCAGCGCCACCAGTGCCGCGGCGACCTCGCGCGGCCCGCGCCGGTCGGCCAGGTGCCCGAGCGGCACGCCGGCCAGCAGCCCGACCGCGCCAGCGACGGTCAGGCCCAGCGCGAGCGTGGTCGGTGTGAGCCCGCCGACCTGGGTGAAGTACAGAGCCGAGCACGTCATGAACGCGCCGTTGCCGGCGGTCATCAGCAGGCTGGCCAGCGCCAGCCGGCGCGGCGGCCCCGGCGGCACTGGAAATCGTTTCAGCATACCCCGAAAGGTAACAGATTCCGGTAATTGACCGGTCATTCCTGCACAATTCCGTCGGCGACCAAAGAATTACCGTTCTGATTCGGCGAGGAGCTTCCGGCTATGGGGTATCCGAATGGCGGCTCGGGCGGCGTGCCGGCGCGGCCGAATTTCCCCGACATCGAGCTTGAGGTGCTCGACCACTGGCGGGCCGGCGACGTGTTCGCGAAGTCGGTTCGGCTGGATCACCCACGGCCTGCCGGCCGAGCTGGACGCCGAACGGCAGTTGGGAATCACCACCAAGTCCGACATCGATCGGATGGGCATCAAGGAGTTCAACGAGGTCTGCCGCGGCACGGTGATGCGCTACACCGAGAGCGTGCTGTGGGCGTTCAAGACACTGTGGGACAAGGGACTCATCTACCAGGGGCACTCGATAGCCTGGTACTGCGCGCACTGTGAGACGCCCCTGGCCAACAACGAGAGCAACGGCCGGATGTACGGCGGCGACACGCTCCGCGAGGTCGCAGGCATCGCGGTCGTCGTCACCGTGCGGCTGGACACCGGTGAGCTGCTCCGGGTCGCGACCGAGCACCCGTGGGCGCTGCCCGGCATGGTCGCCGTGGCCGTCCACCCCGACGGCGAGTACGAGCTGGAATCCGGCCGGAAGGTGACCGGCGCGCTGCGACTCCACCCTTGTGCAGCAGGCGATCCCGTACCACGACCGCGCCATCGTCGGGCTTGATCGACCGCCGTGCTGGCATCTGACGCGGCCACCTGTCGCTCGCAACTCCCGCGTCAGCTCCGCCGAGCTGACTCCCCGGGCGAACCGCTCAGCGGCCACCAGCCGTACCCGTTCTCGTCGCTGCCGATCCGCGGTGCTTGCAGCCGCCACCCGAGGCATACTCCGACGATCACAGGCTGTCAGCGACCAGCTGAACGACACGAGTTGAAGACCACTAGCCAGGAGGCTCCAGCTGACGACTCACGGCACTGGGCATTCTTCACAGGCGGTATCACCCAATAGAACCGACGATGTTGGAGCAATGCCGTGATTGTCGCCGAATTACCGGGCGGTTGCCGGGCGATGACCGGGCGACCGCAAGGCCGCTGCTAGTGTGGTTCCACACTGAATTATTCCCTTGGTCGGGACTATCGTGGACTCCACTGGGTACGCCCGATTTTGGCCGGTACACCGGACACGGATGACCAGTACCGCCGCGTATGGCCGTCGCGCACCAGCGCCCCGCCGCGCGATCCAGGCCAACCTCGGCGACGAACAGGATGGTGAGATTCTTGGGGCACACTCCGCGAGCGGCAGCCGACGGGCCGGGCGCGCAGGTACGCACCACTTTCAATCCCTCGCCCATCGGTCCGCCCAGCATCGGGCTGATCCGGGCGGCAGTGTACAACTGGGCCTTTGCCCGCCATCACGGCGGGCGGTTCGTGTTGCGCATCGAGGACACCGACCTGGACAGAAGGCAGGCCGAGTACTACCAGCCACTGCTGGACGTCCTGCGTTGGCTTGGCCTGGACTGGGACGAGGGCCCGGAAGTGGGCGGCCCGCACGGGCCGTACCGGCAGAGCCAGCGCCGCGAGATCCACCTCGACGTCGCCCGGCTGTTGCTGGCCGCAGGCGAGCTGTACGAGTCGTTCTCCACACCCGAGGAGATCGAGGAGCGCAACCGCAAGGCGGGCCGGCACCCCCGCCTGGGCTACGACAACGCAGACCGCGACCTCGCCGAGCGGCAGAAGGCCGCCTTCCGCTCCGAGGGGCGCGTGCCGGTGTTGCGGCTGCGCATGCCTTCGACCGAGGCCGTGTTCGACGACCTCGTCCGCGGCCAGATCGTGTTCCGGCCCAACAACACATCCGATCCGGTTATGGTACGTGCCAACGGCGATCCGACGTTCGCACTGGCCAATCCGGTGGACGACGCGTTGATGGGCATCACCCACAGCCTGCGCGGCGATGACCTTCTCGCCTTGATACCCCGACAGTTGGCGGCGTACGCCGCGCTCAGGCGGATCGGTGTCGCCCAGTTCACCCCCCGCTTTGGCCACATCTCCTCGGCGGTCGACGATGAGGGGCGCAGGTTGAGCAGGGCGGTCCCGGCGGCCCACGTGTTGAGCTACCGCGACCAGGGGTTCCTACCCGCCGCGATGGTCAACTACCTGGCCTGCATGGGCTGGTCGCACCCGAGCGCGGGCGAAATCTTCTCGATGGCCGAACTGGTCGAAGCGTTCGCCCCACACCGGATCAGACCCCGACCGGTCAGACTGGACACGAAAAAGGCGCTCTCGATCAACGCCGCCCACCTGCACGCGCTCGACCCGGAACGGTTCGCCGCCGCACTGCTGTCGTTCGCCGCCGGGACCGGCGTGCTGCCCGCGCAACCCACCGCGGACCAGCGAGAACTGCTGCTGCGCGCCGTGCCCCTTGTCCGCGACCGGGTCAAGACTCTGGGCGAGGCGGCCGACGCTATCGCGTTTCTGTTCCAGCCGGACGAATCCTTCGCACCACAGGCCGGCGTGCGGGCGCTCGAACTGGACCGGCCCGCGCTGCGGGCCGCCGCCGACGTGCTGACGGGGCTTGCGGACTGGACGCAGGATGCGCTACAGGTCCAGTTGAAGCAGGGCCTGGGCGAGGACGTCGCTTTCACCCGCTCCGCATTCGCTGCGCTGCGTCTGGCCGTCACCGGGCGCCTGGTGACCCTGCCGCTCTACGAGTCACTGGCGCTGCTGGGCAAGGACAGCAGCCTGCGACGGATCGAGTACACCCTCGCGTCCACCTGGCAGTCAGGAGGAGAGAGACGACATGTTGTAGTAGCGCCGGATGGGTCGCCTTCGACCCGTTGTGGGTGAGCACGCGCTGGACGGCAATTCCGTTGCAAGTGAAGAAGACCTGAGCACGCTGCCGCCTGCCGCCATAAGGATGAGACGGGCACCTGGTTCGCGGCCGGCATCGTGCTGGAGCCCGGTGAGTACGAGGAGCGGGTGGTGGCTGACGGTGCGGACGCGGTGACCGCGTTGCCGGATGGCACCGGATTGTTGTTGCTGGACACCGTTGTCGCCAAGCAGCTCGCCGACGAGGGGTTCGCCCGCGACCTGGTTCGTGTCGTGCGGCAGGCCCGCAAGGCCGCCGGGTTCGACGTGGGCGAGCCAGCTTCGCTGATGGTTGAGCTGGACGGAGAGCACCTAGCGCGGATGCGTGCGCACCGCGACCTGGTGCTGGCCGAGACCTCCGTGGAGCGGCTGGAGTTCGGCCCGGTGCCGGACGGCTTCGCTGGCCGGATCGGCGACGGCGCTGCCGTCCGGGTCGGCCTCACCAAGGTCGGGAGCGCGACCTGACCCGGCTGGAGGTGCTCGTCGGCGAGCAGGCGGCGCGGACGTCGGATGCGATCGCGGTGGTGGACGGGGACCGCGCGGTGACCTACCGCGAGCTCGGCCTCGCCGCCAACCGCACGGCGGACGTGCCGCCGACCGGCTGTTGACGGCCCGGTTTTCCTTACCTGGTAACGGTGTTCGGCCACGCCGGAGTGGCGGTGCAGGTACTTTGCTGTTCCAGCAACAATTATTGTCCCGGTGTTGGGTGCCAGTGCACCCTCGCGGCGTGAGTACCCATGACGTCGTCATCATCGGTGGTGGGCCAGCAGGTCTGGGCGCGGCCGCGACCCTGTCCCGTGCCCGGCGCGACGTGCTTGTCACCGACGCGGGCACTCCCCGCAACGCGGTCGCCGTGCACCCCTTCACTCCAGAACTGGAACGAGAAGTCACTGAGCGGGTACTCGGCGCACGCAGGAACGGCCTGACGCCTTGAGTGCTGCTGAAGGTAGATATCAAGGAGTCCCACGATCCGATCATGAACACGGGAAGGGAAAGTGCCCCGATGACTGAACATCGCCACCAGCTCACCGAAGACGAAGCGGCCGCCATGTTCGAGCCGTCGGGCTGGGACGAGAGGTATGCCGACCAAGAGAAGTTCTGGAGCGGAGACCCAAACCCGCAACTCGTCGCCGAGGCAGCCGAACTGACCCCCGGCAGCGCACTCGACGTCGGCTGCGGCGAGGGCGGTGACGTGATCTGGCTGGCCCGCCAAGGCTGGCGGGTCACCGGCGCGGACTTCTCCGTCAACGGCCTGGCACGTGCCGCCTGGCACACCGAGAAGGCCGGCATCGCCGATCGGGTTGACTGGTGGCGGGTCGATGCGCGGGTCTTCGCGGCGGCCGGTCGGTCATACGACCTGGTGACCAGCCACTACCTCCACGCGCCGGACGGCGGGATGGTGGACGTGACCCGCCGGCTGGCCACTGCCGTCACGCCCGGGGGACATCTGCTCGTCGTTGGCCACGCACCGTCCGAGGAGTTCACCCAGTTGGCCGCGAGCCAGCGCAGGGCCATGTTCCTCGCCGAAGACTTGCTGCCCGGGCTGCCGGAGGACTTCGAAGCTCTCGTGGTCGAACAGCGGCCACGGAAGCTGACCCGTGACGGAACTACTGTCAACGCTCACGACTCCACGCTGCTTGCTCGCCGTCGACCCTGATCCAGGCCGTTCTCTGCGGACCACCTCGCTGACCAGGCGTTGAGGGCAGCGAGGTGGATTTCGGTGCGGCGGCGCCAGCCCCTGGCCGGTTCTGGGCCTACACGTGTTCGGTGAACATGTCGATCAGGCTTTGGGGGACGTTGTCGCCGAACAAACTCTCGATGAGGCGGGTGCCTTCGATGGCGGCTTCGCTGCTGCGGGAGAACATGGCCTGCTCGTATTCGGTGAGGGCGGTCTCGAGGTCGTCGGGGTGTGCGGCGAGGGCTTGGCCGAGTTCGGCGCCGTCGAGCATGGCGAGGTTGGCGCCTTCGCCGTTGGGTGCCGTGAGGTGGGCGGCATCGCCGACCAGGGTCACTCCCGGCACTCGATCCCACCGGTGCCCGATCGGCAGGGCGTAGTGCGGGCGCAGGACCGGCGCGGTGTCGCCGTCGGTGATCAGCGCGGTGAGTTCCGGTGCCCAGCCGTCGAATTCCTGTGCGATTCGTGCGGTGGCCGCGGCGGCGTCGGTGAAGTCGATGGCGGCGAACCAGTCCTGTGACCTGGTGAGCATCACGTAGGTGTGCAGGGTGTCGCCGCTTTCCCGGTGGGCGTTGATTCCCTTGTCCCGCGCGGGGGCGATCAGTGACCCGCCGCCGACCGCTTTCGCGGTGGCGGGGTGGCGGGTGTCGGCCTCGAACAGGTAGGTCTCGACGAACAACGTGCCTGCGTACTCGGGCGTGGCCTCGGACAACAGCGGCCGGACCTTCGACCACGCGCCGTCCGCGCCGACCAGCAGGCTCGTGACGACGGTGCTGCCGTCGGCGAAGCTCACCTCGTGGCGGCCTTCGCCGAGGGCACGGGTGCTGCTGACCTTGTGCCCCCACCGGACGGTGCCGGCCGGGAGCGAGTCGAGCAGGAGCTGTCGCAGTTCGCCGCGCTGCACCTCGGGGCGTCCACCCGTGCCGTCGTCGGCCTTGTCGAACAGAACGGTGCCGTCCGGGTCCAGGATCCGCATTTGCTGGCGGCCTTCCAGGATCAGGCCGCGGAACTCGTCCATCAGGTCCGCCGCCTTGACGGCGAGCTGCCCGTTGTAGTCGTGGATGTCGAGCATCCCGCCCTGTGCTCGTGCCATCGGTGAGGACTCCGCCTCGTAGACCGTGGCCGGGATGCCGTGGACGTGCAGGACGCGGGCGAGCGTCAGTCCGCCGAGTCCGGCGCCAATGATCGTGACGGGAGTGTGCATGGTGGCTCCTTCGGGATCGAGGCCGCCCGGTGAGGTTCGGCCGGCCTCTCTGGTGCGTCGTTCCAATATTGGAACAGTGCTCCATGTTGGAACTGCGCTCCAAACATGTCAAGATGGCAGCATGGCTACGCGGACGCGCCAGTCACAGCGGCGCACAGAGGCGCTCTCCCGTGAGCGCATCGTCGAGGCTGCCGTCGAACTGCTCGACGCGGCCGGTGCGGGCGGGCTGACGGTCCGGGCGCTGACCGAGCGCCTCACCACCGGGCCTGGGGCGATCTACTGGCACGTGGGGAACCGGGGTGAGCTGCTCGACGCCGCGACCGACGCCGTCGTCGCCGCCGCTCTGGCCACCGAGTCCGCCGAGGCTCCGGACACGCCCCAGGACGAGATCCGCGCCGTCGCGCTCGGCCTGTTCGACGCGATCACCGAACACCCGTGGCTCGCCACGCAGCTCGCCATGCAGCTGTCCCGCAGCCCTCTGGGGTCGGTGACGCCGCGGATCTTCGAAAGCATCGGTCAGCAGGTCCGCGCGCTGGGCGTGCCCGAGCGCAACTGGTTCACCGCGACCTCGGCGCTGGTGCACTACATCCTTGGCGCCGCAGGCCAGAACGCCGCGAACGCCCGCGTTCTCGGGCCCGACGTGGACCGCGCCGAGTTCCTCGCCGCCGCGTCGAGGGCATGGGAGGAGCTCGACCCCGAGGACTACCCGTTCACCCGGGCCGTCGCGGACCAGGTGCGCGAGCACGACGACCGCGAGCAGTTCCTCGCCGGGATCGATTTCGTCCTCACCGGCATCACCACTCTCCACCCGCCCACCGGACCGCAGTAGAGGTCACCCGGTCAGTACGAGGCAGCGGCCACGTCGAGCCTTCTCACCCGGCTTCTGGTGCGCCGCAGGAGAAGTCGTACCCGGTGAAGTCGGCGACCGGGACGTATCCGATTCGCTGGTAGAGGGCGTTGCTGGTGGGATTGGCGGGGTCGGTGAACAGCACGACCTCGGTCGCGCCCGCGGCCAGCGCGGCCCGGCTCACCTCGACCGTCACGGCGCCCGCGTAGCCGCGACCCCGCAGGCGGGCCGGGGTGTAGACGGGGTCCACCCGGACCATGCCGCCGACCATCGAGGTCGAGCCCGCCAGGGAGACGGGAGTGCCGTCCGGGGTCTCCCAGAACGTGAAGTGCTTGTCGGCGAAGCGCGAGCCGGCCCAGGAGTCGGCGTCCAGGGAGGGGGCCTCGCCGACGTCGGCGGCGAACTCACCGCACCAGCGGATGAGGTCGTCCTGGTCCCGCGCGTCCAGGACTCGGCCCCGGCCCGCTGGGCGCGGCTCCGGCGGGGTGAGCGTGCCGAGACGGTAGAGGCGGCCCCGCCAGCTGGGTACCGGCGCCGCGCCTGTTCGCCGCTGCCATGCCTCGGCGAAAACGGTGGCGGTGTCGTGGTCCGCGGTGACGCCGGAGAGGGAGTGGCCGAGGTCGGCCAGGCGGGCGGTGAGGGTGTCAGCCTGCTCGGCGGACAGGGGAGTGAGGGTCAGGCGGTGGGACGGACGGCGGTAGAAACTGGCGCGGACCTTGCCCCCTGACTCCAGCCAGCCGAAGACGGTGGCCTCGGCGCCGTGCGTCCGCAGCTTCTCGGTCACCGTCAGCGGCGTGGTGTGCAGGGCGGGGCGTGAACGCAGGAAGTCTCCGGCTCCGGCGAGAAACTCGTGGATGTCTTCGGTGAGGTGCCAGTCATCCGAGCGCATGCTTCATGATCTCTGATCTACCCGACCCGGGGAAGCACTCGCCCAGAGAGCGGGACTGCCGTGCTCGCTGGCGATCTGCTCAGCTGGCTGGCTCGTCGAGCATGCCCGGACCGAACACCTCATACCGGATCCGTTCGGCAGGCAGCCCACGCCTCAGCAAGCCGTCGCGGACGTGCCGCATGAACGGCAGCGGCCCGCACAGATAGGCAGTTGCCCGCTCCGGCAAGGGAATCGCGTCGACCTCGAGCAGGCCGGTGCGCGCCGGGCCGTCGGCGCCGGTCTCGTACCAGGTCTGCTGGCGGAAGCTGCGCAGCGCACCCGTCAGGTGGGCCACCTCGGCCCGCAACGCGTGCCGCTGCGGTGACCGGTCGGCGTGTGCGGCGACCACCTCGCGGGTGGGCTGGCTACGGGCGATCTGGTCGAGCATCGACACCATCGGGGTGATGCCGATCCCGGCGCTGACCAGCACCACCGGGTCATCACCGCCAACCAGGGTGTTCTCGCCCGCCGGCGGGCCCAGCAGCACGACATCGTCGTTGTCCACCCGTTCGTGCAGCCAGGTGGACACAGCACCGCTCGGCGCGTTGCCGGTGCCGCGGACCCGGCGGACGGTAACGCGCAGCGCGCCGCGACCGGGTCCCTGTGACAGCGAGTACTGGCGGATCTGCCGTCGGCCGCCGGGCAGGTCGACCGCGAGGGAAATGTACTGGCCCGGCAGGAAGTCGGGTACCGTGCCGCCGTCATCGGGAACGAAGGTGAACGACACGGCGTCGACGGCCTCGTCCTGGCGCTTGGTCACCCGCCAGCGCCGCCACACCCCAGAAGAATCCACCCCGCTGCGCTCGTACAGGCGCGCCTCGGCGGCGATCAGCTGACAGGCCAGCAGCCAGTACGCTTCCTGCCACGCGGCGACGACCTCGTGGGTCACCGCAGCGCCAAGCACCTTGCGCACGGCGTTGAGCAGGTAGTGCCCCACCAGTGGGTACTGCTCGGCCCGGATGCCCAAGGACACGTGCTTGTGCGAGATGCGCTGACAGAACGGGGCGAACTCGGAACTGCTCTGATCGAGCAGGCTCTCGGCGAACCTGACCACTGCCGAGGCCAGCGCGAGCCGTTGCCGGCCACTGGCCTGGTTACCCTGGTTGAACACGTCCAGTAGCTCGGGATGGGCGGCGAACATCGAGGAGTAGAACTCCGTGGTGATCTCCACGGCGTGCTCCCGGACCGCGGGCAGCGTCGAGCGCAGCACCTTCGCCGAGGCGGCTGACAGCGCAGGGTTCTCCCTGGCAGGCGGGAGGGGAATGGTTGTGCTCACGCCCTTCAGCTTCGGCCCCGCCGCCCATCGCGACCAGGGGATCATGGCGGCACGGGTCCAGGACCTACGTCCCGGCCCGGCAGGACACCAGACCAGTCGACGGCACCCCGCCCCGGATCGCCACAGGGCGGCTGGCCTGCCCGATCTCGGACGAGGCGGAGTTCGGTGACGCGGTGGACCTCGGTGCTCATCCGATTCGCAGGGTCGCGCCGGTCATAGTCGTGTAGAGCGGGTCTTCGGTGAACTCCGGGCCGGTCTCCTCGCCCACGTACAGGTCGATGTGCTTCGGGCCGCCCAGCCCGGGGGTGAAGGCGTCGGTGATGGTCCACGTGGCCGCGCTCAGCCGGGCGCACACGGCCGCGGTGGCGCCCCGGCCGCACCTGGTGAGCCGGACCCGTTTCCCCTGGGGGAGGTCGTCGGCCGCCGCGCTGCGGAACGGCCGCAGCACGTTGCCGTTGGCGTCCCGTGGTGCGCTGTCCAGCCAGAACCCGTTGTCCGAGGACCAGTTCAGGTACTGCCGTCCGCGGTGCGCCCGGTGCCCTCGTCCCGCACGGCGTCCACGAAGTCGGCCGGGAAGCTGCTCAGGCCATCCAGCGATCGGGGTGGTCCGTGGTGGTACGCGGCAACGGCCGTGTACTACACGGTGACCATCCAGCCGCCGGACTCGTTGGCCGCCGCACAGACCGTCACGAGCAGGATCGCGGCGAGCAGGAGTTGGGGTGGCCTCGTGCGCCCGCCCGCCCCGGACCGCCTCATCCGGCAGCCACCGCGTCGGCCGTGGTGAAGGCGTAGCCCATGCCCCGCAGACCGGTGACGAGCTGCTGGGCAGCGTGGACCTGGGCGGCAACGGCCAGTTCGTCCGGCTCACCGACCTGATGCGGTTCGGCGACAGCCCGTGGTCCTGCTGCCTGGTCGAGGACCTGGAACTGGGACTGCGCCTGCACCTGGCCGGGGCGCGGGTCCGGTACGCGACCAACGCCGTGATCACCCAACAGGCGGTGGTCGACCCGAGTCGGCTGGGGCGCCAACGAACCCGTTGGGGCCAAGGGAACCTGCAGTGCCTGCGTTACCTGCCGCGACTTGTCCGGTCGGCCAACGTGCGGGTGCCGGCGCTGCTCGACTTCGCGTACTACCTGCTCGCGCCCTGGCTGGTGGTGCCGCTCGCGGTGCTGGTCGCCGTGCTGCTCGGCACCACTGTGGACGGTTGGTTGACCGGGAACACCTTTGGTGGCCGGGTTTCCAGCTGGTCCGACTCGCCGATGGCGGTGGCACTGTGGTTGACCGCACTGATGTCGCCCGGGGTGTTGTGGGGTGTGGTGCACCGGTTCCGGTTGCGTGACGAGCCGCTGTGGCGAACCGTGCTGGTCGGCCTGGTGTACCCCGGGTTGCTGATGCTGGGGGCGCTGGCCTCGGCGAAGGCGCTGGGGCGGCACCTGGCCGGGCGCGACTCGTGGAGCAAGACCGAGCGCCTCGCGGAGGATCAGGGCCGGAACCCAGCCCACCTCCCACGGGTTCGGCTGCCCGGATCGCAGCTGTGTCTTCGCTGTCGATGCCGGTCGAGCCGTGGTCGGTGAACACCGAGCGCCGGTTCCTGTGCTCGCCGCCCTCCGGCAGGGGGCCTGTGCACAGGTGGGGGCGGCCACGGCGCCCAGTCGGCCCCGTAGGGGCTTGATCTGGCTACAACGGCTGCCTGGTGACCGGAACCGGTCCCCTGACAGGAGACGGCTCCGCGCCAGACGTGCCTTCTTCGGGTTCGCGATGAGCTCCGCTGACTCCCTACTCGTCGGTGCTACGGCGCTCGTGCTGCTGGACTCGGTGGATTGCCGGCTCATCGCAGAAGAGGGTGTAGTCGGGGTCTGTCGGTTTCGAGGTTGCCTGCACGGATTTTCACGCTCGGCTGCACTCCTGTCCGGGCGCGGCGAGACGTGCGCCGGGGAACGAGCTATGCGCCGTCGTTGCCCTCGCGCAGGGAATGGATCATGCTCTGTAGGATCCGGAACGCGCCTGCCTGCTCGGTCTCGGTCATGCCGGCCAGCATTCTGACCTCGACGGACCGGACCGCTACGGTCGCCTTCTCCAGGCTCCGTCGGCCGCGAGGCGTGAGCCGCGTGGGAAGAACCTTCCCGACGGGTGCCTCCGCAGGCCTGGTCACGTGGCCCTCTCGTTCCAGGGCCTGGAGCAGGACGTTCATCGTCTGCCGTGTCACGAACGCGCCCCGCGCGAGCTCGGAGTTCGACAAGCCCGGTCGTTGCGCCAGCAGCTCGAGGCAGGAGTAGTGCGTCACGCTCATCCCGAGCGGCCGCAGCACCTCCTCCATGGCTGCGCGCAGGACGCTCGACGCCTCTTTCAGCAGGTAGCCCAGTGACGTCTTCAGGTCGACGCCGACACCGTCTTGACTCATGTCAGAATTCTGACATAGGTTGACCCGTGTCAGAAGACTGACATGAAAAGAAGGAGCATCATCATGCCCGTCACCGGCCCCGACTTCATCTCGCTCCAAGCCCGCGACCTCGACGCTTCGCGGGCGTTCTACGAGCACTACCTCGGCCTTGTCCGCTCGCAGGCCGGACCTCCGCACGCCGTCGTGTTCGAGACGAAGCCGATCGCGTTCGCGCTCCGCGACGTCGTTCCCGGCACCGATCTCGCATCCGTTGCCCAGCCCGGCATCGGTGCCGCGATCTGGCTCCACGCCACAGACGTCCAGGCCATTCACGATGCTCTCGTCGCCGACGGTCACACCATCGTCTCCGCACCGATCGACGGCCCCTTCGGTCGGACATTCACCTTCGCCGACCCCGACGGCTACCAGGTCACTCTCCACGACCGCGCCTGATAGGCCAAGCGTCACCGGACGATCACCGGCCCCCGCAGACCGCGGTTGCGCCCGAGACTCGAGAATCCGGGCGACGTTTGCTTACCCCGGGGTGATCACCTGTCCGGCTCTTCACACTTGGGGTGGATGGAGTGACGTCGGGCCGGGCGGTCGTGGTTCAGTGACGGCACCGGGCCGGCGCGGCTGCTGGACAGGGTCGAGGGCCGTTCCAAGCAGGCGGTCAGGACCTGGCTGGCCGAACGACCCACGGCTTGGCGTGACAGGGTCGAGGTCGTTGCGGTGGACGGGTTTACCGGCTTCAAGACCGCCACCGCCGAAGAGCTCCCTGACGCGGTCGCGGTGATGGACCCCTTCCACGTCGTGCGGCTGGCCGGTGAGGCGCTCGACCAGTGCTGGCGCCGGATCCAGCAGGGCATCCATGGCCACCGCGGCCGCAAGGACGACCCGCTCCACCGGGCACGGCGGACCCGGCACACCGGCGCCGACCTACTCACCGACAAGCACAAGGACCGCCTCGCCGACCTGTTCGACGCCGAGAGCCACGGCGACACGCACGTCGAAGTCGAGGTGACCTGGGTGGGGGATCCACCAGCAGATGATCGCCGCCTACCGCGAACCTGACCGCAAGCTTGGCAAGGAGGTGATGGAGAAGTTGATCGACTCCCTCAGCGCCGGCGTCCCGGCTGCCCTCACCGAGCTCGTCACGCTCGGCCGGACACTGAACAAGTGCGCCGACGACGTGCTCGCCTACCTCGACCGCCCCGGCACCAGCAATGGACCCACCGAAGCGATCAACGGACGACTCGAACACCTACGCGGCTCCGCTCTCGGCTTCCGCAACCTCACCAACTACTCGCCAGATCCCTGCTCGAGACCGGCGGCTTCAGGCCGCGACCACACCCTCGTCTGCGAAGAGCCGGATTACCCGGAAGAGGTTTACCCCGGAGATCGTGTGCTCTTTTCGGTGCGCCATTGGCTGGGGCTGCAACCGAATCGTTCCCGGAACCAGCGAGAGAAATTGCTCGACGAGGAGAAGGAGAGAAGGGTGGCGACCTCGGTCAGGGAGTAACGTCGGCTGCCCACCATCTGCTCGGCCAGTTCGATCCGTACCGAGTTCAACACCGACGAGAACGTCTCGTTCTCATCGGCGAGGTGCCGGTGGACGGTTCTGCGGTCGACGCCGAGGCTACGGGCTATCTGCTCGACGGAGCATCGGCCGGTTGGCAGCAGAAGCTCGACGAGTTCCCGGACCCGATCCAGGGTCGTCGTTTCCTCTGGGAATCCGAGGGAGTCGAGGAACTGTCGGGCATAGGTGCGAAACTGTGGGTCCGACGTCTTGTTCGGTGTGTCGAGGTCGGTCTCGTAGAAAACGATCCCGTTGAATTCTCGCTCGAACGTGAGTGTGGGGCCGAAAAACTTTCGATGGGTGCTCGGGTCCGCTGGCGCTGGGTGTGTGAAGCAGACGGTGAGCGGCTGCCGCCGGGTGCCGAGGAAGTCGCGCAGCAGCCGGTGGAGTGTGCCCACCGCGAGCTCGGTCGCCTGCCGGGTTTCCGCGGGTTCGCCGAATTCGAAACCAATGCGCACGGTTGTCAGCCCGTTTGTGACTGACATGTGTATTCGCAGGGACTCGTTGTACATGTTTCCGTGGCGGATCAACGTTCTGAGGGCGCCGCGGAGATCCGGCTCCTCGCGGATGACCAGGCTCAGGGGACCGAGGTTGGCCAATCGTCGACGTTCGGCCAGTTTCAGGCCGAAGTCCTGGCACCCGGATGTCACCGCCGACCGCTCGAGGAGCCTGGCGATCGCCACGGCGGGAATCCAGCGATCCGGAAGGACCAGGCTGGCAGGGTCGAGGCCGACTCCTCTCATCAGTCGTGCGGGGTCGATGCCGACCGATTGACTGACCTCGACGTAGCTGTTCAACGCGGCGTAGCGGGCGAGGGCTTTCATGACCATGTCCCGGATTGAATATTCTGCTGTCACCTCAGGATAAGCATCGGAGGTCGACGCTGCCTACTGTCTGTGCTGTACGTGGCTGATAAGCGTCACCCGAGGAAGATCCGAGGAGAACGCCGTGGCAAACGCGGTTCGCTGCTACGAGACCGGTGGCCCGGAGGTCATGCGGTGGGAAGCCGTCGAGGTCGGCGAACCAGGTCCGGGCCAGGTCCGGGTCCGCCACGAGGCGGTCGGGCTGAACTTCGCCGACACGTACTTCCGCTCCGGTCTCTACCCGGTCGAGTTGCCCGCGGGCATGGGCGTGGCAGCGGCCGGCGTGGTCGAGGCCGTGGGACCAGGGGTGACGCATGTGCGGGAGGGCGATCGCGTCACCTACACCGGCAGCCCACTCGGGGCGTACAGCACCGAGCGCGTGATGCCCGCCGCGCCATTGATCGCGCTACCGGACGCGATCGCGTTCGACACCGCCGCCGCGATGACCATGCGCGGTCTCACCGCGGCCTACCTGCTCCGCCGGATCCACCCGCTGAAGCCGGGGGACACCGTTCTGCTGCACGCGGCCGCTGGCGGCGTCGGCCTGATCTTCACGCAGTGGGCGAAACTCCTGGGTATCACGGTGATCGGCACGGTGTCGACGGAGGAGAAGGCCGAGGTAGCGCGTGCCCACGGGTGTGACCACGTGGTGGTCTACCCACGCGAGGACGTGGCCGGACGGGTCCGGGAACTCACCGGTGGTGCCGGTGTGCCGGTCGTGTTCGACAGCATCGGCCGGTCAACCTTCTCGGCTTCCCTCGACTCGCTTGCCCGGCGCGGGCTGCTGGTGTGCTTCGGGACCGCGTCGGGGCTCGTCCCGCCGATCGACGCCATGCAGCTCGCCGTCAAGGGCTCGCTGTTCGTCACCCGCCCGGCCCTCGCCGACTACATCGCCGACCCCGCGGAGCGCGCTGAGCTGGCGGGAGAGCTCTTCGACCATGTCGGGTCGGGCCGGATCAAGATCGGCATCAATCAGCGTTATGCCCTGGCTGATGCTGTGCGGGCTCATCGCGACCTGGAGGCGGGCGGCAGCATCGGCTCCTCCGTCTTCTCGCTCTGACCCGCCACACGGAACCCAACCCGGAGGATGGTCATGACCAATACCGCTGAGTCGGTGGACTCGATGCCCTTCAGGTCGTCAACGATCAGGTTCGAGCCGCTCACCTGCACTATCGGTGCCGAACTGTTCGGCGTGAACCTCGGCGAGGTCGCCCGGGACGACGTGCTGTTCGCCGAACTGAAGGCGCTGCTGCTCAAGTACAAGGTCCTGTTCCTGCGCGACCAGGACATCAGCCGCGCCGAACACGTGGCATTCGCCCGGCGTTTCGGCGAGCTCGAAGACCACCCGGTGGCCAGCAGCGATCCGGATCATCCGGGCCTGGTCCGGATTTACAAGGATCTCGACAGCCCCGCCGAGCACTACGAGAACGCCTATCACTGTGACGCCACCTGGCGGGAGAAGCCGCCGATGGGGTGTGTGCTGCGCTGTGTGGAGACGCCGAGGATCGGTGGCGACACCATCTGGGTGAACATGGTCGAGGCGTACGTGAAGCTGCCAGAGGACATCAAGGCACGGATCGAGGGGCTGCGCGCCAGCCACAGCATCAGGGCCACATTCGGCGCGGCGCTGCCGACGGAACAACGCAACCGGTTGAAGGAATGCTTCCCCGACGCGGAGCACCCGGTCGTGCGCACCCACCCGGAAACCGGGGAAAAGGTCCTCTTCGTCAACGGGTACGCCACGCATCTAGTCAACTTCCACACCCCGAAGAACATCCGCTGTGGCATCGACTACGCCCCTGGCAGCAGTAACCTGCTCAACTACCTGATCAGTCAGGCTTCGATCCCGGAGTACCAGGTCCGCTGGCGGTGGACCCGCAACAGTGTCGCGATCTGGGACAACAGGTCCACGCAGCACTACGCGGTCCAGGACTACTGGCCTGCGGTCCGCAAGATGGAGCGGGCCGGAATCATGGGTGACCGGCCGTTCTGACTCCTCCGGCTCAATCCTTTCCCTCTCGATCGGAGAAAGCCATGAACTTCCTCGACGACTCGCTGTTTCCCGAGAACCAGGAGAAGCTGGTCATCACGGCGGCTCCCTACGGACCGGAATGGGAACCGGCCGACTTCCCCGAAGACCTGCCGCTGACCATGGACGAGCACGTCCAGCAGGCTGTCGACTGCTACAACGCGGGCGCCACGGTGCTGCACATCCACGTCCGGGAGCTTGATGGCAAGGGCTCCAAACGACTGGTGCGGTTCAACGAGCTGCTCGGCCGGCTGCGTGCGGCCGTCCCCGAGATGGTCCTGCAGGTCGGCGGCTCGATCTCCTTCGCACCGGAAGGCGAAGGGGCGGACGCCAAGTGGCTCAGCGACGAGGCCCGCCACCTGCTGGCCGCGCTGGATCCCGCACCGGACCAGGTGACCATCGCCATCAACACCTGCCAGATGAACATCATGGAGCTGATGACGGCGGACGACATCGCGGGCACCTCGTTCACGCGACCGGCCGTGGCGGAGGCATACCACGAGATGTTCGTACCGGCCGGTCCGGCTTGGGTCGAGGAACACCTCAGGCGGCTGCAAGCCGCGGGCATCCAGCCGCATTTCCAACTGGCCAACATCCCGCAGTTGGAAACCGTCGAGCGGCTGATCCGGCGGGGCGTCTACACCGGCCCGCTCATGCTGACGTGGGTCGGCATCGGAGGCGGGTTCGACGGCCCCAGCCCGTACAACATGATGGAGTTCATCCGCCGTGTCCCCGACGGTGCGGTGCTCACGCTGGAAACCCTCATGCGCAGTGTCCTGCCGATCAACACCATGGCGATCGCGATGGGCCTGCACGCCCGCTGCGGCAACGAGGACACGTTGTGGGGCAAGAAGGGCCAGAAGATGACTTCGGTCCAACAGGTCGAGCAGCTGGTACGCATCGCCGGCGAACTCGGCCGCGAGGTGGCCACCGGCAAGGAGGCCTTCGGGATCTACAAGATCGGCCAGCGGTACGCCGACGCCGACGAAACCCTGGCCAAGGTCGGGTTCGCGCCGAACCGTCGACCGGGGCAGGTGGGCTTCACGCACCACGCCTGACGCCACTGTCCTTCGGGGACGATCAGGGTGAAGGTTCGCGCCGAAAACGTCCAAGTCCGTCTGGAAGTTGCCATGGGACCACAAGCTGAGCCTGCCGAAGACCCTGACTCCGTGCCAGGAGGGCGAAGAACCTACCCCTGGGTCGTGTTCGGCCTGACGTTCGCACTGCTGTTGTCGGACTACATGTCACGGCAGGCCCTCAACGCGGTTTTCCCGTTCCTGAAGGAGGAGTGGGCGCTGTCCGACTCCCGGCTCGCCGCCCTCAACAGCGTCGTCGCGTTGGTGGTCGGGCTACTCACCTTTCCGCTGTCCCTGTTGGCGGATCGGTGGGGGCGAGTCAGGAGCCTGGTCCTGATGGCGACCACCTGGAGCATCGCGACCCTTCTCTGCGCCCTCGCCGCTGACTACGGCCAACTGCTTGGCGCGCGTGTCCTCACCGGGGTGGGTGAGGCGGCATACGGCAGTGTGGGCATCGCGGTGGTGCTCGGCATGTTCTCGCCCCACCATCGTGCGTCGCTCAGTGGTGCGTTCATGGCCGGTGGATCCTTCGGCTCGGTGATCGGTGTCGCGCTCGGTGGCGTCATCGCCGTGCAGCTGAGCTGGCGCTGGTCGTTCGCGGCCATGGCGATCTTCGGGCTACTCCTGGCCGTACTGTTCCGGGTGTTCGTCTCCCAGGCGAAGGTGGATCGGTACCAGCGTGGCGATACGACCGCGACCGGCGGTGAAACGACAACGGGTGCTGGATATCGTGCTCCGGTCTCCAGCCTGTTCTCCGTCGCGGCGGTGAACTGCGCCTACATCGGCAGCGGCCTACAGCTGTTCGCCGCTGCGGTCCTACTGGCCTGGACGCCCAGCTTCCTCAATCGCTACTACGCCATGCCTCCGGACCGGGCCGGTGCGGTCGCCGCGGTCCTTGTGTTGGTCATCGGCGCTGGCATGATCTTCTGCGGCCTCGTCACCGACCGGCTCAGCCACGAGCGACCAACGCGCAGGTGGACTACGGCCGTCTCCTACGGTCTTCTCGCGGCGGTGCTGCTCATCGTTGGCTTCAACCTCGATGTGAGTGGGCTCCAGCTCGTTCTGGTCGGAGCAGGCGCGTTCTTCTCGGCCGGCGCGTCCGGCCCGGCGGCCGCCATGGTCGCCAACCTCACCCACGATTCCATCCGGGCCACCGGCTTCGGATCACTCACTCTGGTCAACAGCCTGCTCGGGATGGCCTTGGGGCCCTTCGTCGTCGGCGTGCTGGCCGACCGTCTTGGACTGTTGGCAGCACTGCGTCTGGCGCCGTTGGCCTATGTCGGAGCCATTGTCGCATTGCTGATCGGCAAACGCTGCTACCCCGCGGGACTGGCACGACTCGCGAAGCTGGACCAGCGTCTTTCGACCTGACCGAAGCAGTAGGGCTGGTGCTCACACGTTGTAGGTGTCTTCGAGTACCAGCCGTCCCGGTGTTGATGTTGTCCCTGAATGGGGCGTCAGCAGGTCTTGCGGACGTAACCGGACGCACCCGCCGGGGCGACGCCGTGGTCACGGCGGACGATGCTGAGCGAGCCGCCCCAGCGATCGCACGCGGTGCGCAGGCCCGCGTCGGTGTACTCGATGACGATCACGTGGTCGCCGAACGCGGGGGTGTACTCGCCACACTTGTTCTGGTCGCCGCATTCTTCTGCGACGGCGAAGTCGAGCCCGTTGGCCTGGCGCTGCCCGGCCAGTTCCGAGGTGTTCTTCTGTCCGACGGCCAGGCCCTTCTTGTGCGCGTGGGCGGACAGCACGCGAATGTAGGCTTGGGCGTCGCTGTCGGACAAAAGGCCTTTGGAGCGCGTGAAGCTGTCGTAGTTGTCCGGCTCGATCGCCTGAAAGCCCTTCGTCGCGCAGTCGTCGACCCAGACGTTCACCTTCGCCGCCACGCGCTGCCGCTTGTCCGCGGTCCGCAGGTCGAGCAGACCCTCGCCCCAATCCTCGTCCATCACGACATTGCCGTTCGCGTCGCGCAGCAGGAGGTCGCCCCACTCTCCCTCGGCGCCCGGCTGGGCCTGGAAAGCGTTGACGTAACAGATGTTGTAGAGGCCCGCGGCCGGCTGGGCAGTGTGGTCACGGCTGACCACCCGCACCTGTGATGGCGGCGTGTACGCGCCGCCGATCTGGTAGTCGAAACCGGCCGTGACCGGCGGTGCCGTAACCGTGGCATGTGGCGGTGCCGTACCTGTGGCCGCCGGCGATGCGGACGACGAGCACGCGGTGCCACCGACGAAGACGGCGACCAGGGCGGCGCTGACACGGAACTGGACACGCGAATGGGACATGAATCAAACTCCGGATGATGGTGGGCATGACCCGCCTCGGACCACGAACACGTCCTGGCGACTCAGCCTGAGCTCGCGGCGAAGACCGGAGCGGGGCCGGCGATAGGTCCTGCGCTTCTCAGGACACCTGTGCGCGCTACGCGTGGCCAGAGTCAGCCAGCACGTTGAGGACATGGTCAATTGCTGATTCGGCGTGAGCGGCCGACACCTGGAGTCGCAGTCGCGCCGCACCGCGGGGCACGACCGGGTAAGTCAGCGCGGTGACGAAGACACCCGTGCGGATCATGTTCGCGCTGAGCTCCTGCGCTGCGTGCTCGTCACCGATGACGACAGGAACGATCGGGTGTTTGCCGGGCCAGGTGGGCAGTTGCAGGGCGATGACCCCGGAGCGCAGTTGTTCGACACGTGTGCGCAGGGTGGCGAGGGGCGAGTCATGTCCTGCCAGGACATCGAGGGTGGCGTGTGCCCCGGCGACGACCGACGGTGGCGGGTTGTTGGAGAAGGTGTAGGGGCGGGACATGGACCGCAGCGTCGAGGTCAGCGCGCGTGGCCCCGCGACGAAGCCGCCGATCGCCCCGCCGAGTGCCTTTCCGAGCGTCCCGGTGATCACGTCGATCCGGCCGAGAAGCTGCTGGCTCTCAGCGGTTCCCCGGCCGTGCGGGCCGACGACTCCGTTGCCGTGTGAGTCGTCCACGACCAGCAGGGCGCCGTACTCCTCCGCCAGAGTCCGCAGGGCCCGCAGGGGAGCCTGATCGCCCTCCATGCTGAATATCCCGTCAGTGACGATGACCTTGACGGCGTCCGTCGGGACAGTGGTCAGACCGTGACGGAGGTCGTCGAGCCCGGCGTGATGGTCGTAGAGCACCAGGTGGGCTACCGCTGACCGCTGGGCACGGATGCCGTCGATGATGCTGGCGTGATTGAGGCGATCGGAGAAGACGGCCAGGGGCCGGCGGGCCTGGTTGGCGAGTACGGTCAGGGTGGCGAACACCGCCGCGTTGGCCGCCCAGCACGATGAGTGAAGAACGGCGTCCTCGCAGCCGACCCATGAGGCGAGGCGGCGTTCGAAGTCGCGGTGGAGCACGGTGGTCCCGCTGAGCGCGCGGCCGGCGGCAGTGCCCAGCCCCCAGTCGTCCAGTGCGTCGTGCGCTGCCCGGACCACGGCGGGATGCCGCGCGAGTCCGAGATAATCACAAGATGCCATGTTGATGAGCTCACGGTGACCCATCGAGATGCGGCCCGGCGCGCCGGGCCGCACGCTGAACTCCCGGTCTCCGGACTCCAGCCTCGCATCGAGGGTGCTCACCAGCGGGGGAGGAATCATCCGAAGGCCTTCGCCGCGAACATCGCGTAGACACCGGCGCACCGACGCATGGCGGCCTCGTCGATGTATTCACCTGGACCGTGGGACACGTCGAGTCGCCCGGCGCCGTACCCGAAGGCAGGGACACCCAGCTGTGCGTACCAGCGAGTCTCGAGAATTCCGGGGCACAGCTCGAAGGTCGGTGCGGTTCCTTCGATCTCGGCGACGCTGGCGGCGAGCTTCTGCGCGATGGGGTGAGCCTGGTCGACGCTTCCGGAAGGCTGACGCTGCAAGATCTCGATCGAGGCGCTGGTGCCCGACGCCTCGGCCGCGGAGTTGATGATGGTGGTCAGCCGCTCGATCTCCTCGTCGACGTCCTCCTCGGGATTGAACCGGCGGTCGATGGAGAACCAGGCGGAGCCGGGGACTGCGTTGAAGTTCACGCCGCTTCCGCTGGCTCCACCAACGACCATCATCGATCCCTTGGCGGTTTCGTCCTCCATCGGGAACGCGGTCCGCTTCTTCAGCAGTTCGCCTGCAAGCTCGTTGAGTGGGGCGGCCACGTTGATCATGTGTTGGAACGCGTTGTCGCCGAGATGAGCCTGCCCGACGTGTGCCTCGGTTCCCTTGAGCTCGACCCGCATCGTGAGGGCGCCGCGACTGGCGTGCCAGATCGTGCCGGCTGTCGGTTCTCCGGTGACCATGGCCAATGCGGAGGTGTCGATGAGGCCAGCCCGCTGTAGGTGGCCCGAGCTGGCGTCGCTCCCGGTCTCCTCGTCGCACACGAGGTGGAACACGATCGATCCGTCACCGAGCAGGCCGAGGTCGCGGGCAGCCGCCGCCCCATAAAGCATGGAGACGATCCCGCCCTTCATGTCGGCTGCGCCGCGGCCGAACAATCGTCCGTCGCGCCTCTCGGCCGTGAACTGGGACCGGCTTTGGGCGGGCACGACGTCGAAGTGGCCGTGGAAGTAGATCAATCGTGCGCCGCTGCCGACCCGACCGCGGACGACGCAGGGCTCCTCGAGCTGGTCGTGCGGGGCCAACGGAATGATCTCCGGCGCGAAACCGAAACGCTCCATGACCTCGTGCAGATACGCCGCACATCGACCGAGCCCACGGCCTGGAGGGTTCTCGGTGTCCATGGCCACAAGCTTTTCCAGCAGGGAGGCCATCTCCTCGGCGCGCGGCTCGATCCACTCATGGATACGGGTCGTGAGGTTCATTCGTCTCCTTCGACACTGACGTTGGGCGCTGGGCCAGCGTCACATATATGGTCCACTTTGACAAGTACATGACACGCTGATGGCTCGCGCAAGCCGGCGGCAACCTCGTGCTCCGAGTGGTCGACGTAGCCATGACTGGCTGAGTGGGTCTGGAAAGTGCAGGTCAGGAGCCTGTGTCGGGGTGCGGGATCGCCTGGTGACGTTCGCGGGACGCCGACCGTTGGGGAGACGCTACGATTGGCAACCGGCACGGCTGGGTCACGGTTCGTAAACTATGAGGAACAGATGCAATCAGAGGACGACTCGTTTCCGGCGCAGATGATGGTGGATCGCATGGCCCGTGCGCTCCGCCGTCACCGCGAGCTCAACAACCTGTCCCTCGGTGACCTGAGCAAAGCCACCGGCTTGTCGAAGACGAGCCTGGCGAGGCTGGAGGCCGGTGAGGGAAATCCGTCGCTTGAGACCTTGTGGCGGCTTGGCCGAGCGCTGGGTTTGAGCGTCGGCCAACTGCTGGACGCCGCGGAAACCGGGGAAGCCACCGTCCTGCGCCATGGTGACGGACCCGTGGTCGTCTCGGGTTTCGGGATGCGCGGCCGACTGCTGCACACCGATCACAGCCGGCACCGCACGGAGATCTTCGAACTGGACCTGCCGCCGGGTTCCGAGTTCAGGGGAGAAGCTCACGAGGCGGGCACCAGGGAGGCGGTGTACTGCCTGGAAGGCCAGGTCCGTTGTGGCCCTGCCGAACAGCCCTTGACGCTCGAGGTCGGTGACACCGCCTACTTCGACGGCAACAACGTGCACGTCTACGCGGCCGGTCCGGGAGGCGGTCGTGCCCTGCTGATCATGAGCTACCCCGCCTGACGGACCGCGCGCGAAGGCCTGCCGGTGGCCACCAGCAGGCCCTCGTGCGCCGTGCGCGGTTACGGCGTGGGCAGTGGCAGGCCGGGGAGGTTCTGGTCCTGCGGCACGACACCGTCCACCAGGTAGTCATCGACGACCTTGTTGACCGCCTTGTTGTCTCCCGCGTAGATGCCGTGATCGCCTTCGCCGGTGACGGTGAGCATCCGGGAGTTGCGGAAGGCGGCGTGTGCCCTCCTGGCTCCTTCGACCGGCGTGGCGGGGTCGTTCTCGGACTGGACGATCAGTACCGGCGGAACGCCCTCGCCGTTCATCACCGGCAGCGGCCGGGGCTGGTTTCTCCAGAAGGCACACAGCTGGAAAGGCATCCAGATCGAGCTGTAGAGCGTCACACCGCGGTCGATGTACTCCTGCGATCGCCGGATCAGCGAGTGGCGATCGCCCGTCCACACTCCCTCACCACACAGGGTCGTAACCAGTGTGGCCGCCATGGCGTCGGAGGCGCTGGCAGCGGTCGCCGGTACTTGCGGCGGGCCGGACGACCTCGACTTCGACAACGTGGCTTTGAGCGCCGCGCGGGCATCGACCTTGGCCTGTGCCGACGCGCGGCCATCGGTCAGCGTCCTGGCCCGGACCAGGCTGTCGGCCACCGCGGGGAATTGCTTCTTGGACTTCAGCGCACCGACGATGTAGTTGTCCAGCGCGACCGGTCCGACCTGCGCACCGTCGAGATCGACCGGGCCGCTGCCCAAGGCGGACCGGACCTTCTCGTAGGCCTGGAGGACCTCCTCACCGCTGGAGCCGAAGTGGTACTTGGCGTCGTAGCGCGCCATCCACGGCAGGAAGTCCTGCCGCCAGCGCCGCTCGACCGCAAAGGGCTGCGAGTCGAACGAGTTCTGCCAGGTGCCGGTGAACTCGGTCGAGGAGTCCAGGACGAACCGGCCGGTGCGCTGCGGGAATTGCTGGGCGTAGTGCGCACCCAGCCAGGTACCTGCGGAGTACCCGATCCAGTTGATCTTCTCCCGGCCGAGCAGAACCCGAAGCAGGTCCAGGTCCCTGACGTTCTGGAACGTGGTGATCAACGGGCCTAGGTCTCCGGCGGCCTGTCGGCAGGCCGCCGCGGCATACCTGACCGAGTCCACGATCAGATTCAGGTTGCGCGGGCTGCGGTCGAGCGGGTCCAGCTCGGCGCCGTTGCCGCCGGCCGCGCCGCCACAGGTGACGTTCGTGCTCCGGCCGGTGCCGCGGGTGTCGATGCCGATGATCTCCTGGTGCGCGCGCAACCTGCTCTGACCACGGAGCGAGGCTGGCAACGAACGGCCAGGCCCACCGGGGCCGCCGGGGTTGGTGAGCACCGACGCCGTGGTCGCGCCTGTGGATTGGAGCCTGCTGACCGCGATGGACAGGTCACGGCGCCCGTCTGGACGTTCCCAGTCTCGGGGGGTGCGGAACGTGGCGCACTCGAGGCCTTCGATGTCGGTCTCCGGCGGCAGATCGGCCAGTTCATCCTTGGCGCAGGCATGCCAGATCATCGACTGCCCGGCATAGCGGTCTGGAATGTTCGTGGTGTTCAGCGACACGGCGGCAGGGGTTGCCAACGCCGGCGTCATCCCAGCGAGCAGCCCGCCCGCTACTGCCGGAATTACCGCCGCAAGGCGCGGCTTTTTCATGTATATTTCCGTTCTCGAGCTGTCAAGATAATCTGTGTCCGTGTGGCACGGCAACTCACTCAGTGCTCGTTGGGACTCGGGCTCAGATGAAGGTCCGTGCGGGGCTCCTGTGTCGCGGCCCAGCTCGCGAGCATCCGCAGGGCGTCTTCGGAGGTGGAGCCGACTTCGGCGATATAGGCCAGCATTGTGAGACCGGGGTTTACGCCGAGGTCCATGGATACGAACGTCAATGCGAGATCGCCGACGACGGGATGGTGCAGGCGCTTCGTTCCTGTGCAGTGGAACCGGACGTTGTGTGCCGCCCAGCGGGTCGCGAAGTCATCGCTGCGCGCCAGGAGTTCGCCGATCAGGCTCGAGAGCTGATGGTCATCGGGGTTGCTGCCGACGGCGGAGCGAAGAACCGCGACGGCGTCGTCGGCGGTCTTTTCCCAGTCCGTGTAGAAGCCCCTTCCACGGGGGTCGAGGAACGCGAAGCGCGCGAGGTTGGCCGGCTGCTCGGAACTGCTGAAGATGTCGGCGAACAGCGCGCGTCCGAGCTGGTTGGTCGCCAGCAGATCCATCCGGCGGTTCAGGATCGCGGCCGCGGCCCCCGGCATCGCGCCCAGCAGGAGCTGGTGAGCCGGACGGACAACCTGAGGACTCGCGCTACGTCGCACGGCGGATGTAGCGTTCGCGGCGCGCGCGAGGTCCCTCAGGTATGCGTGTTCGGCTTCGTCGAGCTGCAAGGCACGTGCGACCGAGTCCAGCACGTTCACTGACACTCCCCGGAGGTTGCCGCGTTCGAGGCGGTTGTAGTAATCGGTGCTCACACCCGCCAGCAATGCGACTTCCTCGCGACGCAGGCCTGCCACGCGGCGGTTTCCACCGTAGACCGGAAGGCCCGCGTTCTTCGGTGTGATCCTGGCGCGACGGGAGGTCAGGAAGCTACGCACCTCGTTCTCCGGTCCCATGAGCCGAGACTAGACCGGGAACAACCACTTGAAGGAGGCACTGGCATTACCCCTCAACCTCGGTCGCGTCCGCACAGCCTGCTTGGGCTATGTGCGACCTCTTGTGGCGGGACCAATCCTCGGCGGATCGGGTCGACCCTGCTCAGATCCCCATCGTGGATCCGCCATCGACCTGCCAGTTCGCGCCGCTGACGTATCGCGACAGCGGGCTCGCCAGCATCGCCACGATGCACGCGACGTCCTCAGGCGTTCCGATCCGCCCCACGTCGTTCGGCACGAAGTCGCGAAGTGCGCCCTGTTCGATCTCCTCCCATGTCTCACCCCAACCGAAGTCGTCGCGGGTCGCGCGGAACATGTTCTCCAGCGAGTCCACGCGAATAAGGCCCGCGGTGAGGATGTTCGACGTGACGCCGGTGCCCCGCAGGTGGCGCGAGAGCGAGACCGTCATGTTGAGCATCGCGGCTTTGGTCGCACCGTACTGTGGATACCCCGCAAGGGGCTGGTGGCCAGTTCCCGACCCCATCTGGATGATGCGTCCCCAGCCACGGCGCTTCATGTCGGGCAACAAGGCCTGGATCATTCGCACGGCGGAGAGAACGTTGGACTCGGTCGCACGGATCCAGTGGTCCGTGGTCTCGGTGTCCCATGAGCTGGTCTCGTAGACGCCAGCGTTGTTGACGAGGATGTCCACCGGGCCGACCTCGCGGACTTTCCGCGCGACCTGCGCTGCGCCGGCGTCGGTAGCGAGGTCGCCGGTGACGACGCGCGCGGTTCCACCCTCCGATTCGATCGAGTCGGCGACTGCCTGCGCCTTCGATTCGTCACGGCCATGAACGATCACGGCGGCTCCCTCGCGAGCGAGTGTAGTCGCTACCGCCGCTCCGATCCCTGTGCTCGACCCCGTTACGAGTGCTCGCTTGCCTTTGAGTTGCAAGTCCATCTTCCGCTGCCTTTTCGCTTCTTGGTATCCGATGAGTACTGATCGCCGACACTGCGGCGCTGTGCAAGGGCATGCACCGACGGCGTGCCTCCTGCGGAGCGCGCTGTCACGCTTCGGGGATCGTCCAGTTGCTGTTTTCCGGCGTGACGGCCTCAGGGGCGGGGCCGTTGCGGACGCCCTTGTCGAGGGCGTCGAGGGCCGACAGCTCGTCGGTGCTGAGCGCGATGTCGAAGACGTCGAAGTTTTCGGCGATTCGCTCGGGCTTGACCGACTTCGGGATCGCGGAGCGGCCCTGGTGGAGGTGCCAGGCGAGCATCACCTGCGCAGCGGTCTTGCCGTGGGCCTCGGCGATGCCGAGGATCACCGGTTCGGTGAGCGTGCTCGTGCGGTTCGTGGCACCCCAGCCAATGGTGTCCGGGTAGAAGGTCACCCCGCCAATGGGCGACCAGGCCTGCGTGAGGATGCCGTGCTCGGTGGCAACGTGTCGCGCGTCGCGCTGGGTGAAGTAGGGGTGCAGTTCGATCTGGTTGACGGCCGGCACGATCTCGGTGCGATCGAGCAGAGTCTCGAGGTGTTCCGCGGTGAAGTTGGAAACGCCGATCGAGCGCACCTTGCCGTCGGCGAGCAGCGTTTCCAGCGCCTTGTAGGAAGCGATGGTCCTTTCGAAGGCGACGGGCAGCGGCTGGTGCAGGATCAGCAGGTCGATCTGGTCGACGCCCAGCTTCCCCGCGCTCTTGTCGAACGCGTGGAGGGTCTGCTCGTAGCCGTAGTCGCTGACCCACACCTTCGTCTCGATGAAGACCTCGGACCGGTCGATGCCGGAACGACGGATGGCTTCCCCGACCTCGCGTTCATTGAAGTAGACGGCCGCGGTGTCGATGTGGCGATAGCCGGTGGCAAGCGCGGTTTCCACCGCTGTGACGGTCTCATCCGGTGCGCTCTGGAACACACCGAACCCGAGTGCGGGCAGCGTGACACCGTTGTTCAGGGTGAGCAGGGGTGTAGCGGTCATGGCGATTCTTCTGCCTTCAATTGGGGAGTCGAGGTGAGCTCCTCTCGAGGTGGAGCTCATGTATTCACTGAACACCGCGTCTCGACGCTGCGGGAGGACGGCCTGATCCATGTACTACGAGTGCACCCCACACGGAAGGGGAAACGGTCGTGACGAGGGAGTCTTTGCTGTGAGGGGTACGGGCAGTGCCCCTCAACCATCGCGCGGCCTGCCTATCCTGTGCCCATGGACAACCGGGCCGCGATCAGCGCATTCCTCCGCTCCCGGCGCGACAGGATCGCCCCCGAGCAGGTGGGTTTGCCGGCGTTCGGTCAGCGGCGGGTACCAGGACTTCGCAGGGGTGAGGTCGCGGCGTCAGCCGGGATCAGCGTCGAGTACTACACGCGCATGGAGCGCGGCAACCTCAGTGGTGTCTCCGACGGTGTGCTGGACGCCCTCGCCCACGCTTTGCGGCTCGACGACACTGAGCGCATGTACCTGTACGACCTCGCCCGCGCCGCGGGGCCGCCGTCCGAGGCACGGGCCCGGCAGCGGGTGGTGCGGCCGACGGTGCGGCCAAGCCTGGCACGGATCGTGGAGGGGATGCCGGAGCTGCCGGCGTTCGTGATGAACAGCCGCCTCGACACGCTGGCCGCCAACCCGCTGGGGCTGGCCCTGTACTCGGAGATGTATGCGGACCCGGCCTGCGGGGCCAACGTCGCCCGCTTTGCTTTCTTTCACCCCGCCGCCAGGCGGTTCTACACCGACTGGGAGCGCATGGCCCGCTTCGCCGTGGGTGCGCTGCGCGTCGAAGCCGGGAGGAGGCCCCACGACCGGGACCTGGCGAACCTGATCGGTGACCTGTCCACCCGCAGCGACGCCTTCCGCGCAATGTGGGGATCACACGACGTGTATGTCTTCCGTGACACCACGAAACGCCTCAATCATCCGCTCATCGGCGACATCGAACTCGATCAGGAGACCCTGAGCCTGCCGGACGAAAGCGGACTGAACGTGGTCGTCTACAGCGCGCCACCGGGGACTGCCGCCGAGGAAGGTCTGCGACTGCTCGCCAGTTGGTCCGCCACGATCCGCCAGGAGCAGGACGTGGAATCCACGTGGACCGTCGACCCGACAGCTCGACTGGGGAGCTGATCGATTCCCCTCGGGCGGAGCGGCTCCCAGGCTAGGATCACGCTGGCTGTTGATCGTCGCGGTCGCTGTCATACCGAAGAGGGAGCCATGTGGCGAAGGCTGGCCAGCGCGGTGGCCGGTCTGCTCGTGCTGTTCATCGGTAGTCTCGCCTTCAACGCCGCGTCGGAGCAGAGCCGCTGGCCGGGGCCGCTCGACCTGGTGCGCACCCACCCGTGGGTGGTGCTCCTTCTCCTGATACCGCTGGCGTTGATCGGGCTGTGGCAGGCGCCGCGGCGGGACCGTGCGCGGGGCCGGCCCGCGCCCGCGACGTACCGGCTGCCGCCGCGCAACACCAACTTCACCGGCCGCGACGCCACGTTGCGGGAGTTGCGGCAGCGCCTCACCTCGGTGAACGACATCGCGATGCAGGTCGTGCACGGGCTGGGCGGTGTCGGCAAGACGCAGCTCGCGGTCGAGTACGCCTACCGTTACCGGTCGAAGTACCGGTTCGTCGCGTTCGTGGACGCCGAACACCCTGACCTGGTGGCCTCGCAGTTCGCCTCGCTGGCCAGGGAGCTGGGACTGACGGAGGTGAGCGCCGAGCAGGTCATCCCCTGGGTGTACGGCACATTGCTGGACCGCAGGCCCTGGCTGATCATCTTCGACAACGGGGAGAGACCAGGCACGCTCGCGCACGCGCTGCCCTCGGGTGACCTGGTGCGCAACGGCCACGTCATCGTCACGACCAGGGTGAGCGGCTGGTCGAGCAAGGCCGGCGTCATCGACCTGGACGTGTTCACCAGGCAGGAGTCGGTGGAGCTGCTGATCCGGCGGGTGCCCGGCATGACCACAGTGGTGGCCGACCGGATCGCCGAGCAACTGGGGGACCTGCCGCTGGCGTTGGAGCAGGCGGCCGGGTACATGGACTACAACCACACGGCACCCCAGGAGTACCTGGCTCTGCTGAGGTCGCGGCTGGAGGACATGATCGCGCGGGGCGAGCTGGCCGACCGGCCGGCGGTGGTGGTCGCGACCTTGTGGCAGCTCAGTGTGCGCAGGCTGGAGACCGAGCAGCCGCAAGCGGTGCGGCTGCTGGAGCTGTGTGCCCTGCTGGCGCCGGAGCCGATCCCGCTGGAGCTGTTCACCAGCAGCCCGGACACGCTGATCGAAGCCGCGGCCGACCCGCTGGCGTGGGACATGACGGTCGGCGCTCTGGCTGGTCTGGGTCTGGCCAGGCGCGCGGACTCCTCCCTGGTGCTGCATCGGCTGGTTCAGGCCGCCATCCGGGCCGCGATGCCGCACGAGGTGCACACCGACGCTCGGGTCCGGCTGTGCCATGCGCTGCTGGCGGCCGTGCCGCACGACATCCATGGTGACCCGGATGCGCGACCGCGGTGGCAGGAGCTGCTCGCGCACGTACTGGCGGTGACAAAGGACGATCCACCGGCCGAGTGCGCCGCGGAGACAGCGGTGCTGCTGCGGCTGGCGTCGGCGTTCCTGCTTCAGATCGGGGATCGCGCGGTGGCACTGCCCCTGTGTGAACGTGCCCTCGCGATCGACGAGTCGCTGGCGGGCCGGGATGCCGAGGTCGGCTTCGACCTGATCACCCTGGCGCAGATCCACCGGGAACTCGACGCGCCGGAGAAGGCGCGCCCGCTGGCGGAACGCGCGCTGTGCTTGCACGAGTCCTGCCTGCCGGCGGACAGTCCAGCCATCGCGACGGACCTGGCCACGTTGGCGCGGATACTGCGCCTTCTCGGCGACCATGGGGCGGCGCTGCCGCTGGCCGAACGTGCGTTGCAGATCGACCAGGCGGCGTACGGGCCGGACGACCCGTACGTGAGCTTCGACCTGGTAGCACTGGCAGGTGTCCATCTTGACCTCGGCGACCATGCCACGGCCGTGCCGCTGATCTCGCGAGCGCTGCGGATCCGCGAGGCCAGTTACGCACCGGACCACCTGTACATCGGGTACGCCCTGCTGCTCAAGGCCCAAGCCCTCCACGAGTTGAACGATCCGACCGCGGTCGACCTCGCGCGCCGGGGCGCGCAGATCCTGCACACCCAACTGGGCAGGACCCATCCCAAGACCGATGAGGCATTCGCTCTGGTCAACCGTTTCCTGAACCGCGACAGCCGCCAAGGCCACGGCGATACCGGCTGACTCGGAAACCGAATCTCGGAGGTAATCGCCCGTGGCAGCACCGTGCGGCTGTGGGCGAATACCGCCATCCCCGCCGTGGTCCGACGCCGGGCCGAGATACCGCCTTCCGACTGGGTGGCTCACGGCACCAAACGTGTCATAGGCACCGGCGGGCCAGCCGCGATGTCACCGAGGCCGTGCGCGGCACGGTCGTGCTGCGCACCGATGACCGGACGTTGACGGCGCTCTTGCGACTTCGCGTGCAGGCTTGGGTAGTGAGCGCGGAGCTAGTCGTTCAAGGATGCCAAGTTCGAGCGGACGATTTTCGTGGTGGGATGTTCGTGGCCCAGCACCCGCTCACAGTGGGCGAGGGTGGTTTCGTACAGCAGGACACGCTCACCGCGGCGATCCGCCCGGACGCGGAGCGGATCGCCTACCCGTACGAAGCCTGCGCCCGCGCGGCGACCTGCCCGACCCTGGCGGGCAAGGAGCCGCTGCTCGCCGACCGGTTCACCGGCGAGCGCGTGCCGCTCACCGAGTCCATGACCTGTGACCTCGCGGAGCTCACGGCCGCCAACGAACTGGATGTCATGACGCACTCGACCGAGCTCCGCATCCGGTACGCGGCCGCCCTGACGGAGCTGTTCCGTTCCTGGGAGAGACTCCTGTCACCGGCCGCCCGCGCGGCCACCGCCGATCGTTAGCATGGCAAGCCATGCGCGCCGTATTCCCCGGCTCCTTCGACCCGGCCACGCAGGGACACCTCGACGTGGCGCGCCGGGCCGCGAGCATGTTCGACGAAGTCGTCATGTGCGTCCTGACCAACCCGAAGAAGACCGGCCGGCTCCCCCTCGCCGAACGACTGGCCCTGCTGGCCGACATGACCAGCGACCTGGCCAATGTCACGGTGGACTCCAGTGCCGGCCGGCTACTGGTCGACTACTGCCGCGGGGCGGGTATCGGCGTGATCGTGCGAGGCCTGCGCACCCTGGACGACCTGGAGCACGAGTTGCCGATGGCTCAGACGAACCGTCACCTGAGCGGCATCGAAACGCTCTTCGTCCCGGCCGATCCCGCGCACGCGTACATCTCCTCAACCCTCATCTCGGCGACGACCCAGCGGTAGCGCCCGGTCGAAGATCAGCTCGACGCGAGTTGCGACGCCCTTCGGGACCGGAGGGCGTCCCCCGAACGCACTCACATGCCGCGAAGAGGGCCGTCTCGCAGACCGTCTCAGCCTGAGCGCGGCCGGGTACCGGCCAACCGGTAGCCGCTTCACGTGCGGTTCAGCGTGGTGACCAGGGGTTGGACGGCTTCCACCATGTGGTGGCGGAGCCATTGGGACGCGGGATCGTCATCGAGTCGGCGGTGCCAGCGCATTTCGACCTTGGCCAAGGGCAGTTCCAGGGGCACCTTGTGCCACCGCAGGGGGACCTGTCGTTCAACGAGATGCTCTGCCACGACGCGGGGTCCAAGGCAGATGACGTCCCCCTCCAGGGCGATCAAGGCCGCCACGGCGAAGGAGGGGACGACAGCCACGACGCGGCGAGAGCGGCCCAGTCGTTGCAGTGCCTCGTCCAGCGGCCCGCGCGCGAGTCCTCGGCGGGACGCGGAGATGTGTGGATAAGCGCACAGGTCGTCCACCGTCAGTCGGGAAGCCCTGCCCAGGTCGGAATGCGCCGCCACCACTGCGACGAAGTGGTCGGAGAACAGTGTTTGTGTGCGCAGGTCTGGGGGAGGTGGGTCGGCGACGCCGACGTCGAGATCGAGCGAGCCGTCGCGTAGCTGGTCAGGTTCCTTGGTGTCCTGGGCGACGAACCGCAGTCGGACCTCAGGTGCCTCGACGGCGATTCGATGGGTGAGGCGGGGCGCGAGAACAGGGCTGAGTCCGTCGTTGACACGGATGGCGAAGGTGCGCCGCCACGAACGTGGGTCGCTCCCGGCAGGATCCACCCGGAGTTCGGCCGCGGCATCCAGCAGCGCCTTGACCCTGGCGGCCGACCGCTGGGCGAACGGGGTTGGCACGAGGCCTCGGCCGGCGCGCACCAGGATCTGGTCGTTCATCGCTCGTCTCAGACGGCCCAGCGCCCTGCTGGTGGCCGGGATGGACAGATGAAGACGTGTCGCAGCCGCGGACACGCTACCGGTGTCCATCAACGCGTCAAACACACGCAACAGGTTGAGATCCAACTGTTCGGCCACGGACCGCCCCTTCAGGTTTGCGTCTCACGCAAACTATCTGTGCAAAGTATGCATTGGACATCATGTCAGGTGCGTTCGACACTGAAGTCGTGATCAACGAACCGACGGCCCGGTGCCTACTGGCCACCGCGAGCCCGGCAGTGCCGGTACTGGCGGCCATCGATTGGTGATCGGCGTCCTGGTGTGGGCGACAACCCGGTCGCGTTGTCACAACCCGTCCATACACGAGGGAGAGGCGGTAAAGATGACCGACAGGTACATGGAGAAGCAGACCACGCCTCTTGTCGACGTTGCCGTGGTCGGGTGCGGGCCGGTCGGTCTGACGCTCGCGACCCTGCTGGGCAAGGCCGGGCACTCGGTCGTGGTGCTCGAGCGCTATCCCAGTCTGTACGGCCTTCCCCGCGCCACCAGTTTCGACGGCGAGATCATGCGCGCGCTGCAAGGGCTCGGACTCGCCGACGAGCTGAAGCCCACCCTGCACGTACAGAACGCATACGAGTGGCGCAACGGGGCAGGTGAGCTCCTCATCCGGCAGGTGTGCCGGGAGGTCGGCGCCAGCGGTTGGGCCGAGCTCTGCATGTTCCACCAGCCAGACCTGGAGAAGGCGCTGTACTCGCTGTGCGCGTCACTGCCGAACGTCGACATCTCTTTCGGTACGACGGTCACCAGCCTGGTCCAGGACCGCGACCAGGTCACCCTGAGCACGGCGGACGGTGCAACCCTCTCGGCGCGCTACGTGGTCGGTTGCGACGGCGGTAACAGCTTCGTTCGGGACGCCCTCGGCGTTGTGCAGGAAGACCTCGGTTTCTCCGAGCCCTGGCTGGTCTGTGACTTCGCGCTCCGGCGCCCCGCGGCCGAACTGGGACTGCCCTCGGCGTTGCAGATCGGCGATCCTGATGGACCGACCACCATCATCACCACCGGTGCTCGGCGCCAGCGGTTCTGCTTCATGCTCGAGGATGGCGATGACTTCGAGCGGGAACGTGCGGTGGACACTGTGTGGTCTCGCGTGCACCGCTACCTTTCCCGCGATGACGCGGACATCGTCCGTGTCGCCGCCTACACCTTCCAGTCACTGGTCGCGAGGCGGTGGCGGGACGGCCGGGTCCTGCTCGCGGGGGACGCCGCACACCAGATGCCGCCCTTTCTGGGCCAAGGACTGTGCTCGGGGATACGGGACGCACTCAACATCGCCTTCAAGATGGATCTCGTACTGAGGGGAATCCAGGACAGCGATGTGCTCGACACCTACCAGAGCGAGCGGGAACCGCACGTGCGTGGCGTGATGACCACGAGCATGGAACTCGGTCGCCAGCACACCTTGCGCGACCCCGCGCTCGCCCGAGAGCGCGACAAGACACTGTTGGCGCGCCAAGCCGCACTCCGGGCGCCGGAACGGATTCGCCTGCCAGACCTCGGCCCCGGTCTGTTCGGGTCCGGCGGAGGCCGACTGTCAGTCCAGGGGCGAGTGAGCGACGGCCGAAGGACAGGACTGCTGGACGACCTCGTCGGCGGAGGTTTCCGCCTGCTGGTCGCCGAGCAGGCCCTTCCCAGTTTGGAGCTCGCCTCGCTCAAGGATGCGGGCGTCACGGTCGTCGGCTTCGGCCCCTCCGCCGCAGGAGCTGTCGTGGCCGACCCGGACGGCACTCACCGGCGTTGGCTGTCCGACCTCGGTGCCACCGCTGCTGCCGTGCGTCCCGACAACTACGTCTACGCGGCGGGGCCAGATGCGGGCGAAGTAGCGAGCCAGCTGTTGACGATCCTCGCGCCGTAACGGGAAGAGAAGACCTGAGCAGACCTTCGCCGCACCCAACTCCATGGGCTGGAACGAACTCTGCAGAGCATGATCAAGGAGTGAGCATGGGGAACCTCGATGGCAAGGTCGCACTGGTCACCGGCGGCAGCCGGGGGATCGGGCGAGGTATCGCCGAACGCCTGGCCAGGGACGGCGCTCTGGTCGCCGTGCACTACGGCAGCAACGAGGCGGCGGCCAAGGAGACCGCCGCGACCATCGCCGAGGCCGGTGGCCGCGCGTTCATCGTTGGGGCCGAACTGGGCGTTCCCAGCGACGTGGACACGCTCATGGCCGGGCTGGAGGCCGGACTGCGCGCACACGGGGAGTCGACGATCGACATCCTGGTTCACAACGCGGGGCTCAACATCATGGGGCGACCGATCGAGGTGCTCACCCCGGAGGAGTTCGACCAGATGGTCGCGGTCAACGTCAAAGCACCGTTCTTCCTGACCCAGCGGCTGCTGCCACGGCTGCGCGACGGTGGCCGGATCATCAACATCTCGTCGGTCTCCACGCGTATCGCCTCAGCCCATGGCATCGCTTATCCGATGACCAAGGGCGCGCTCGACGTGTTCAGCCACAGCCTGGCCAAGTACCTCGGTCCCCGTGGCATCACCGTCAATTCGGTCGTCGTCGGTTACACCCACACCGACATGACCGCCCAGGTGTTGGCCGACCCGGCGAACGTGGAGCGCAACATCAGCCTGACCGCCCTCGGCCGGATCGGTCAGGTCCCGGACATCGCCGACGCGGTCGCCTTCCTGGCCTCCGACGACGCGCGCTGGATCACCGGTACCAAGCTCGACGTCACCGGCGGCGTCAACCTCTAGCAACATTCAACGAGCCGCGCCAACCAGGCGTCGACCGGCCCGAGACTGAGCACCCTTGCGCCCGAACCGAAAGCCGCGTGCAGCTGTCCGGCCCACCCCGACGGGGTGAGCCGGACGCAGCCTTCGATGGACGCGATGCCGGTGCCGGTCACCGCCAGATGGAGCGGTGTTCGACGGCGTCGTGGACGCGTGATTGCTTGGTGTTCTGTGCGCGCAGGTTCGGTGTGCGGGCTCCGTCGGCCGGGACCGGGGGCCGCGGGTCACTGGCGCACTCCGAGCGGGACGGCGGGAGCACTCCGTTGATCAGGTAGTTGTCGATCTTGTCGGTGACGCATGCGTTGGAGCCGTAGTGACCATGCTGGCCGCTGTCGCGGACGGAGATCAGCTGGTTGCCCAGTGCCGCGGCCATCGCGGGCCCGCCGTCGTACTGAGTGGCAGGGTCACCGTCGCCCTGGATCACGACTCCGGTGGGGTAGCCGTCCCGTTTCAACGGCACCAGCTTCTCGGGCGGGGTGAAGGACCGGAACGTGCAGTTGGTCGGTGCGGCACCGATGACGCCGCTGCCGTTGCCGTCGACGTACGGGTACTCGACGCGGTACCGGCGCATGTCCTCGTAGTAGGTATCAAGGTTGGTGGGCCAGTCCGCCTCGCAGGTGACCGCGTCGTACACGCCGGAGTCGACCTTGCGGATGCCCTGCCGGTACAGCATCCCGACCGCGGTACTGACATCCGCGGACAGGGCAGTGCCGTTCGAGGCCGCCTGCCGGACCTCCGCCACCACCTCGGCGGTGACGTCCCAGACCGGCCGTGGCTGGGTGCCCTGTGCCAGGAACATGTCCAGGGCGGTGCGGTCGAACTTCCGCGGCCAGTAGGCGGGCCAGTTGGCGGGCCGGTCGCGGTTCAGCGAGACCGGGTGGGTGGCGAGCCTGGCGGCGAGGGCCTCCGTGGTGGCCAGCACCCCGTCCCGCGTCGTGCCCAAGTGGTAGACGTGGTCGCGTTCAGCGACCCAGGTGGCCCACTGCTCGACGTTGAACCGGTTGCCCACCGACTGCTGTTTTCCCTGGTCTCGCCACAGCCAGTCAGGGTGGATCGAGGAGTCCAGCACACTGCGGTTGAGCCCTTGGGGGAACAGGCTGCCGTAGACCGCACCCAGGTAGGTGCCGTAGGAGTACCCCAGGTAGTTGATCTTCTTCTCGCCGAGGGCGCTTCGGATGAGGTCCATGTCCCGCGCGGTGTTGGCCGTGTTGATGAAGGGACGGATGCCGCCACCGGCGCGTCGGCAGGCGTCTTCCCGGGCTTGGGCGTAGGCGGTGAACGCCGCGAGCTGGTCGTCGCTGGGCCGGGAGTCGCGCGGCCGGTTGTCGGGGATCCGTTCGCACTGAAGCCTGCTGGAGCGGCCGACGCCCCGGGGATCGAAGCCGATCAGGTCGAAGTGCGTGGCGAGCGCCGATTTCCGTGCCCCAAGGGGCATGGACAGCCCGCCGCCGCCCGGGCCGCCGGGGTTGAACAGCACAACCCCTTTCCTGCGACTCGGATCGCTTGCCTTGATCCGGCTGACCTCGATGCTGAGCCTGCCGTCGCTGGGTTTGCGGTAGTTCAGCGGCACGGTCACCGTGGCGCACTCCATCTGCCCCCACTGGCCCTGCCACGGATCGACGATGATGCCGTCGCCGGGGTCGGGTTGTTCCGAGGGATCCGGCGGTGGCGGTTCCGGGCACTGGTGCCAGTCGACCCGCTGCCGGTAGAACTCCTCCAGCCCGTTCGGGGTGGCACCGGCCGGCGTCACCCCGAATCCCAGCCCGGCGGTCACCCCGGCCACGAGTACGACCCCCGCGAGGGACCCACGCCTTGCTCTGCGCGCCATACGCGCTCCTTCCACCGAGAACCAGTGAGGTGACGGTATGGACCCCGGTGTTTCACGGGCGTTTCACCGCCGCGTGGCCAAGGTCGGGCGTTATGCCGGTGAAACACCGGTGGCGTTACCGTCGGGGCCGGAGTCGGATTCCGTGAACGGAGATGGCGATGCGTGTGCTGGTCGCGGAGGATGAGGAGAGGCTCGCCGGATACATCGCGGAAGGTCTGCGGGACCAGTCGATGTCGGTCGACCTCGCACACGACGGCACCAGCGCACTGGACAAGCTCCTCACCCGTTGCTACGACGTCGTGGTGCTGGACCGGGACCTTCCCGGCACACACGGCGACGAGATCTGCCGACACCTCATCGAACACGGCGGACACACCCGAGTGCTGATGCTCACCGCGCTGGCCGATGTCGGTGACCGGATCGCCGGGCTGCGCCTCGGCGCCGACGACTACCTCGGCAAACCGTTCGACTTCGACGAACTCGTCGCCAGGCTCCACGCACTCGGCCGTCGATCCCACCCGGCCGTGCCACCGGTACTCCGCCGGCACGGCATCACACTCCACTCGTCCCACCGCGAGGTCTTCCGCGAGGGCAAGCCCATTGCTTTGTCCAACAAGGAATTCGGAGTGCTGTCCAGGCTCATGGCGGCGGACGGGAGGATCGTCAGCGCCGAGGAGCTGTTGCGCGTCGTGTGGGACGAGCACGCCGACCCCTTCACCAACGCCGTGCGGGTGACCATGTGCCGGCTGCGTGCCAAGCTCGGCGAGCCCGGTGTCATCGACACGCTCCCCGGTGTCGGCTACCGGATGGATGGCCCCGAGTGCTGAGCCGTTGCACGCTGCGGTGGCGGCTCACCTTGTTGCACACCGCCGCGTTCCTGATCGTGGCCGCGATAGTGGTCACGATGGTCTACTTCCAGAACCGCCTCGTCATCATGAAGATCGGCTCCACAGGCGCACCCGTCGACCTGATGTTGCCGACCGCAGGAGAGCCGGGGCCGGGCGAGAACGCGCCGCATGGGGCGGCGGAGACAGACGCGATCGCCATACAACAGAACGAGGCGTTGGGGAGCCTGCTCACGCAGTGGATCGTGGCGCTGACCGTGGTGACCGCGCTCGCTGGATTGCTGGCCTGGTGGGTCACCGGGCGGGTGCTCAACCGGGTCCACCGGATGACCTCCCAGGCGCGCCGCATCTCCACGGCGAACCTGCACGAGCGGCTTGCCCTTCAGGGACAAGAAGATGAGATCAAACAACTGGCCGATACCTTCGACGCCTTGCTCTCCCGACTGGAGAACGCGTTCAACGCACAGGCGCGGTTCATCGCCAACGCATCGCACGAGCTACGCACTCCGCTCGCCGTAGCCCGCACGACACTGCAAGTAGGACTCGCCACAACGGACCCGGACCGGGTCAGGCGCGTACGCGAGGAGTTGCTCCACAACAACGACCGCTGCATCGCGTTGATCAACGGTCTGCTCACCCTGGCCCGCGGGCAGCAGGGCGCACACCGGCAAGACCCCGTGGACCTTGTTGACGTGGTGCACGACGTCACCGGTGAACTGGGTGCCACCCGGCCTGCTGACGGGCCGCACGTGCGGATTGACACGCCTACGCGATGCATGGTGTTCGGCGATCCAGTGCTGCTAGCCCAGATGGTGCGCAACCTCGTCGACAACGCCCTGCGGTACAACGCTTCCTGCGGCGAGGTGTTCGTGGAACTCGACGCGGAGGGAAACCTGACAATAAGCAATACCGGCCCGGAGATCGTTGAGGACGAAGTAGATCGCCTGTTCGAGCCGTTCTACCGGGGCGCGACGAGGACCGGACGAACCAGTGGAGCCGGGCTCGGGCTGTCCATCGTCCGCGCCATCGCCCTCGCCTGCGGTGGCACCGCCTCTGCTCGGCCACGGCGCGGTGGGGGTCTCGTCGTCAAGGTGCGAATCCCGGACGCATCGTCCACTTTGGTCACTCCAGCCGACCGGCTACTTGTGGAAACCGGGCTTCCAGGCAAACGGTAAGAGCTGTCTTGTCGGTGCGCGATCAGGTCGCCGAGACAGCCGCCGCCCCAATTGCCAGCACCTGATTCTTGCCGTAACGCTCGTGAAATGCCCGACATGCTTGACTCGCCTCATGATTTCTACAGTGAAGAGTCGAGCATGGCTGGTGGCAGGCATCGGGGCGGCGGTGATGGTCGCGAGCGCGGTGCCCGCGTCGGCCATCAGCGGAGGCGAGGAGGCCACCGAGGTCTATCCGTTCATGGCGTCTCTGCAGCAGCGCGCTGACGGTGAGCACTTCTGCGGCGGCACGCTCATCGATCGGCGGTGGATCGTCACCGCGAGGCACTGCGTGGTGGACGCCATGGGGAACCGCAGGGATCCAAAGACGTTCCGGGTACGGCTGGGAACCAACAACCGCACCACAGGTGGTGAGGTACGCGGTGTGGCACGAATCGAACTACCTCCGGACTCCACCGCAGACGGGCCTGACCTGGCGCTGCTCAAGCTTGACGCTCCGTCCCGACGCACTCCCGCGGCGTTGCCCCGGACAGAACTGAAACCCGGTGATGCGGTTCGGACGATCGGTTGGGGCGATCACGAACTTCCCGAGAACCCGGGCGACCCCTGGCCCGCACGCCCGATCATGCTGCGACAGCTCGACAGCAGCCTCATCAAGCCCGAACACTGCCTCGGCGCCAGTGGTGAGCCGATGGCGCCGAACGAACTGTGCATGGCCTCCCTGCCCGGAAAGGGCAAGTGGCGGCAGACCAGCCGCTCCGGCGACTCCGGCGGCCCACTGCTGACCAAGAAGAACAGGGCCTGGACGGTGCACGGAGTGGATTCCCGTGGCGTACGCGATCAGAACGGCGTCTACGCATCCGTCCACAGCGGACTAACCTGGATCAGGGGCACCCTCCGCAAGGGGTGACCGCACGCGGCGCCCTGCGGGGATACCGGCTCCTCACAACTGGTTTCACAATGAGCGGAGTGTCTGATGGCCACGCCCGCGTACTGCCCGCCGACGACCGCGCGGCGCTGGCCGGGATCGTGTTCGGGGACCGGGATCACCTGGCGCGAACTGCCGCACGAGGTGGCCGGCCCCGTCAGCGATCCCGCGCCGAGCCGGCCAGCCAGCGACGGTGAGTACCGTTCAAAGCCTCGCCAGCGCGCACATGGTTTCGCCGTCGAAGCTGGCGGCGCAGGGCGGGTTCGCTCGGTGCCGCGGTCAGGGGATCAGCACGAGCGTGCCCGGGGCGTGCCCGGAGATCTCGGCCTCGTGCCCACGCCGTTCGCGCGACGGTCCGCGGCCAAGCTCAAAGCGCTGCTCGACGCCGCAGCCGAGTTCCGGGTCGCCCCTGAGGGAAACGACCCGCGCCCCTGGCGGCGCACCTTCGCCAGAGGAAGGCGCAGAAGTGGTTGGCCTTGCGTTCGCACACCGATACCGCGTCGGCGTACCCAGGCACGGAGGTCGGCGTGGTCGTATGCCCGCCAACGCGGCCTACGAGACGCGGCGGCACGCGGTGAGAAGTCGTGTGGGAGGTATTGCTGCACTCCAGAACCTCGACTTCTCGCCTAGTGGCGCGTCGCGCATCGTTGACCTGGTATCCGGTCCGGGCCGAGGCCGCGGTGTCGTGAAAGTGCCGTTCAGGACACTGGATGTCCCGAACGGCACTTTCACGACACGGCCCGCGCCGGCGGGCGCGGCTGAGTGGTCGCCGGCGAGACACGGTCAAGGTCCCGAGGCGAGCCACTAGCCCGTGGGGAGCCCGATGTTCCGCTGTTCAAGCGCGTGGCGAAGCGCCGCGAGCACCGGCATGAGGGTCCTGGCTTGGTCATCGGTGATCGCGGGGGCGAGCAGCGTCTCGAGCTGCTCGCGAAAGGTCTGCTCCGCCGCGGCGACCAAGTCCCGGCCTGCGGGCGTCAGTTCGATGAGCGAGGAGCGTCGGTCCTCGGGGTTGGGCACCCGCCGCACCCAGCGGCGCGCTTCGAGACGATCGATGCCCTTGCTGGTCGCGCCGATGCCAACGGCGAAGGTCGTGGCGATGTCGGCGACACGGGAACGTGGGTGGCGCCCCAGATAGCGCAGGAACTCGAACTGGGAGGCGACGATGCCGTGATCGGCTTTGAGTCGTTCCCCAACAGCGTTGTAGAGCCGGGTCTCGCACCGCACCAGGTGGTCGAAGAGCTGCTCGTTTGCCGAAGTGCATGCCACGGCATACAGTCTAGCAGTGCATGCCTCGGCATGTACTTTTCGCCGAAGATCTGGGAGGTCGGATGAGCGGGGAACAGCGCCGCGCTGTGGACGAGATGCTGCGGCGGGCGCCGCAGGGGTTCGAGCCGATGCCGGTAGAGCAGATGCGGTTGGGCTTCGCCGCGATGATGAACGCCTTCCCCGTTCCGGACGAGGTGGTGCAGACCCCGACCGCGCTCGCCGGTCGGCCGGCGATCCTCGTCGAACCGGAGGCGACCGCACGGCCAGGAACGATCCTGTACTTCCACGGCGGGTCCTTCGCCCTTGGATCGCCGCGGACCGCGATGGTGCTCACGGCGAACCTCGTCCTGCGCACCGGTGTACGAGCGATCTCACTGGACTACCGGCTCGCGCCCGAGCACCCGTTCCCGGCCGCGATCGAGGACTGCCTTGCCGCCTACCGGAGCCTGCTGGACGCCGGGGTCGACCCGGCCTCGGTCGTCTTCGCCGGTGATTCCGCAGGCGGCGGTCTGACCGTGACGGCCTGCCTGGCCGCCCGCGAAGCGGGAGTGCCGATGCCCGCCGGGATCGTGGCGTTCTCGCCCGGCCTGGATCACACCCGATCCGGGTCCACGATGATGACGAAGGAGGGAATCGATCCGTTCTTCACCCGGGAGAGCATGAGGCACACCGGTGCCATGTACCTCGCTGGGCAGGATCCCGATCAGCCCCTGCTCGCCCCCGCTGTGCACGCGGACCTGGCCGGGTTCCCGCCCATCCTGCTCCAGGTGGGCACGAACGAAGTGCTCCTGGATGACGCGGTACGGTTCGCGGAACGCGCCCGTGACGCGAACACCGACGTGATCCTCGACATCACCGCTGACGTCCCGCACGTGTTCCAAGCCTTCACCGGAACCCTCGACGAAGCCGACCAGGCCCTCGACCGGGCCGCCCTCTTCATCAACCAACACCTGGCCCGCTGCTAAGACCGTGTCTCACGTGGGGTGTTTCTTGTGGCAGGTCAGTGCTGCGGTGAGGAAGGCACAGAAGGTTCGTATCGAGACACACACCGATACCGCGTCGGCTTACCCAGACTCGGAGGTCGGCATGGTCGTATGCCTTCGATGCGTGGTGGGTACCGTGACGTCGAACGATGGCAGTGGGTGTCGCCAGGCGCGGCCGCTGGTCAGCACGAACACGATCGCGGTGAACTCCGGGATCAACGGTTCGACCAACGCCCACAATTCATCAGGCGCCAGGAGTCAACCGCGAGACCCGATCATGACAGCACCTGCGCAAGATCTGAGGTGTGCGCGCAATGTGCTTCGTGCCGAACGCGTCGGCCCTTCACCTACCCTGACCAAGCTCTACACGATTGGGCTCGTGCCGTGCGGGCTCACATCGCGCCGATCGCTGGTTACCTTAGGATGGCCGGCATGGCCCAGCTACCGGGATCTAACGAGACAGGTTCGCCAGCTCGATCGCGGTCGGGGGCGAGGTCCGGTACCGGCCCTGGTGAACTGGGTGTGCCCCCGTCGCAGCTGCCACACGCCAGGCGCTTGTGGCTCGCTGTCGTCGCAGCGGGTGTAATCGGCTTGGTAGGTGGAGTCGCCACGTTCCTCGCCGAGGGACTGATCGACTCTCCGGTGTGGGTTGGCATATTTCACAGTCTCACCCTGTGGGCGATGATCACTATCGGAGTCGGTGCCAACCTGAGGAACCAGTGGCGGCTCGCCGCGCTGGCCGGGCTTGTCACACAAATCGGATTGGTGACCAGCTACTATTCGGCCAAATCCGTGCTGGCCGGTCATCCGCTATCCGTCGCCAGCCTGGTGATCTACTCCCTGGTGGCGGTGTTCGCTGGTCCCCTCTGCGGCGCGGCCGGTGCGTGTCTGCGCGATCGTCGCCTCCTGATTCGGGTGTTGAGCCTGGGTGTTGCCAGTGCGCCGTGGATCGCTGACGGGGTACGCGGAATCATGGGTACCGTCGCGACCGGTCTCAACGTGGAAGCCAAGATGGTAGAGGGCGTGTGCTTTATCGCTGTTGGGCTTTTCCTGCCTCTGGTCATCAGTCGCTCGCTGCGGGACTGGCTCAGGAGCTTGGTCGTCGCGGCGGGACTGGTCGGGCTTGTGGTGTTGGTGGACTTGCTCCGCTAACTCCACAGAGCGCGTCTCACGTGGGTGTTGACGGGGTGCTGCGATGATGACGGGCCGTGGGGGACGAACTCTCGCAGCGTCTGGTGCCTGACGAGTTGTGGGCACTGACCAGTGGCTGTGCCTGGCGGGATCTGCCGCCCTCGTTCGGGATCACCGGCCCGACCGCGCTTCGCCGGTTCACCAACTGGACCAAGGCCGGGTACACCTAGGACCGAACCATCGCGGTCAGGGCGCTGTCGCGATGACGTAGTGCGGCGGCCACGAACGAGGTGACCAGTGGTCGGCGGTCCTGCTCGTTCCAGGCGAGCACGAGGCGGCTGGGCGGTGCGTCGGTCACCGGGAGGCAGACCAGACCGGCCGGGGCCGGTTCGACCAGCGAGCGGGGCAGCACGCCGACCATCCGGCTCACCGTGATCATGTGGAGCAGCTGGACCACGTCGGCGACCTCGGGGCCGGTGCCGTCGCCCCCGGGGATGCCTTTCCAGCGTGGCAGCGTCTCACCCTCCAGATCGGACAGTCGCACCGAAGTGCGCCCGGCCAGCCGGTGTCCGGCCGGGACGATGACCACGCGGTCCTCGGCGTGCAGTGTCTCGTGGGCCAGGCCGTCGAGAGGGTCGAACGGTGCGTAGAGCAGGCCGACGTCGGCCCGGCCGTCGCGCAGGAAGTCGGTGCGGTCGGCGGGGCCGCTGAACAGGATGTCCACCTGGCGGGCGTCGGGCTGGTGGGCGTATTCGGCCAGGATCGGTGACAGCAGGCCCGCGTCGCCGCCGGGTTTGAGCACGAGCCGCAGGTGGGTGTGGGGGTCGGCGGCGCGCCGGGCGTTGCGGACGGCGGCGCTGACCGCGTTGAGCGCGTGGCGTCCGTGTTCCTGCAAAGCCCGCCCGGCGGGTGTGAGCGCGACGTGCCGGCTTGAGCGGGTGAACAGCGGGACGCCGAGCCGGGTCTCGATCCGTCGGATCGCCTTCGACAGCGCGGGCTGGGCGATGGAGAGCCGGACGGCCGCCCGGCCGAAATGCAGGTCGTCGGCGACCGCCATGAAGTACTCGAGCTCGCGTGTCTCCAGTTCAACCATGCCTTCAGGTTATCGCTGAAGATCGAACCGGTCTTGGACGCCGAGGGCGTACGCGGCCAAGAATTGAGGCATGATCCACCACACGATGATCGTTTCCTTCGAGCAGCCCCTGCTGGACACCGAGCTTGACCACTACCTCGCGGATATCGAACGGGTCATGCTCGACTCCGGTCTCGCGCAGTCGGTCGTGACCCGGCGCCACCTGCCCATTCCCGGCGAGGAGGCCATCCCGGCGCTGATCGCGACCGCGATCGTGCGGGTCGCCGTGACCGACATCGACACGCTGGCGAAGGCGTTCGCCGCGCCCGGCATGCACGAGGTCATCGACCGCTGGCAGGCGCGGCACCCGTACAAGGTCGCCTGGGCGAACCACGAGCCCCTGGCATGAGCGAGGGCACCCGGAAGGCGGGACTGGTCACCGGCGCCGGCAGCGGGATCGGCCGTGCGGCGGCCATCGAGTTCGCCCGGCAGGGCGCCGCGGTCGCCGTGCTCGACATCGACGAACCCGCGGCGGCCGAGACCACCGAGATGATCAGGAAAGACGGCGGGGAAGCACTGGCCGTCACCGTCGACATCGCCGAGGAACGCTCCGTGCGGGCCGCCGTCGAGCGCACGGTCACCACCTACGGTCGCCTCGATTTCGCCGTGAACAACGCCGGTATGGCCTCCCACCACCGGCGGCTCGACCAGATGCCCCTGGACGAGTTCGAGCGCGTGGTCCACGTCAACCTGGCCGGCACCTTCCTGTGCATGAAACACGAACTGCCCCTGCTCACAGGCGGCGGCGCGATCGTCAACGTCGCTTCCAACGGTGGCCTGTACGCGATCCCGACCGCCCCCGCCTACGTGGCGGCCAAACACGGCATCGTCGGGCTCACCAAGACCGCCGCGGTCGACTACGCGCCGCAGGGCATCCGGGTCAACGCCGTCTGCCCCGGCCCGACCCGTACTCCCGGGTTCGAGAAGGTGGCGGCTGGCACCGAGATGATCGCGCGGCAGGAGGCGAGCACGCCACTGGGCAGGCTGGCCACGCCGGAGGAGGCCGCCGCGGCCGCGGTCTGGCTCTGCTCGGACGCCGCCTCCTACATCACCGGGATCGCGCTGTCGGTCGACGGCGGGCGACGGGCATGAAGGTCGTCGCGGTCGAGGAGCACATGGCAGGAAGCAGACCGTACTGGCACGTCACGTGCATCAAGACCGGTTCGTCGAGGCCTTGAGCTTCCAGGCGTTCGCCGCACTGAGCATGTCCCCGGGCGCACGGGCCTACAACGACCGGCTCCGCGCCCGGGGCGCCGGGCATCCGGGCGCGTTGTAGGGACAGCAGACACCCAGCTCAACCACTTAGCTTCCCGATGGCGTGAGCACGATTCTGCCGAACACCTCGCCCGCGTCCATTTTCTGGTGAGCCAGCACAGCTTGCTCCAACGGCAGCACCTCGTGCACAACCGTGTCCAGCTCGCCGCGACTCGCGGCAGCGATCAGTTCGGCGGTCACGGCGTGCCGGTCGGGTGCGGGCACGGTGTTGGCGCTGAAGGTCGCGAACGACATCGACTTCTGGAATGCCGCGAACATCTCCATGGCGAAGTTCGCCGGCGGCTCGCCCGCGACCGCGCCGACGGCCACCATGCGACCGTTCGGGTTGAGCTTGGCGAAGAACGAAGGCAGGTCCGCGCCGGCGACGATGTCGATGATGACGTCGTAGCCCGCGGGAGCGTCCTCACCTCCATCGCCGGCGCGGTCCAGCACGTGGGTCGCACCAAGCTTGCGCAGGCGGTCGCCACGCTCGGCCGACGAGGTCGTGACCGCCACCGCACTGGCACCACCGCGAGCCGCGAGCTGGACCGTCATGATCCCGATGCCACCGGCCGCGCCGCGCACCAGCACCGACTCGCCGGGAGCGAAGTGGGCATGGCGAAGACCGAAGTGGGCCACCGCTCCGGAGCTGCCGAGCGCTACCGCGTCGACGGCCGACATGGTCGCCGGGAGGGGGAGGAGCGTCGCGGCCGGGGCGATCGCTTGCTCGGCGTAGCCGCCGCCCACGCCGGTGAACGCCCACACGCGCTGACCGACCCATGATGTGTCGACACCCTCGCCGACCGCGGCCACGGTGCCCGCGATCTCGCCGCCGAGGACATGACCTTCGGAGAAGCCGTAGGCGGCCAGAGCACCGCTCCGGATCTTGGTGTCGACGCCGCCGACACCGATCGCCTCGGTGGTGATCAGCACCTGCCCGTCGGCGGGACTCGGGTCAGGAAGGTCGATGACCGCGAGGCCCTCGGGACTTCCGAACGCTTGGACCGCAACTGCCTTCACTGTCGTCTCCCTGTTCTGGGATCGATCGGGACTCGCCGACGGACAGTAACGGACGCTGCCGTCCGTTTAGCTAAAGTGAGAGTAGTGACCGACCGTTTGCCTCACACGCTGCGCTCCGATGCCCGGGACAACCGGGAACGCATCCTCGACGCGGCTCGCGCGGTGTTCGCCGCCGAAGGTCTGACCGTGCCGATGCGGGAGATCGCCCGGCGCGCCGGGGTCGGCCCTGCCACCCTGTACCGGCGTTACCCGACCAAGGAGATGCTGGTCACCGAGGCGTTCACGGACCAGATGCGCGCGTGCCAGTCCATCGTCGACGAGGGGCTCGCCGACCCGGATCCGTGGCACGGCTTCTGCCTGGTGATCGAGAAGATCTGTGAGTTGCACGCCCGCGACCGAGGCTTCACCGCGGCCTTCATGTCGACCTTCCCCCACGCGATGGATTTCGCCGCGATCCGCGCGTACTCACTGACCTCGGTCGCCGAACTTGCCCGCCGCGCCAAGGACGCCGGCCGCCTGCGCCCCGACTTCGTTCTGGACGACCTGATCCTCATGCTCATGGCCAACAGCGGCATCCACGCCAGCTCACCGGCCGCCCGGGTCGCGGCCTCCCGGCGCTTCGCCGCGCTCACGCTCCAGGCGTTCCACACCTCGCCCGCGTCCTCGCCGCTGCCACCAGCGCCACGATTGGTGCCTGGGGTATCGACACACCGACGCAACCCGACAGGCGAAACGGATGGGTGATCGAAGCAAGCCAACTTGGTGCACCCTGGGGCAGTTCGTCGTGGTGTTCGGCTGGGTTGTCGAGACAGTCGCGGCGGCAGAAGCCGATCCAGCGTTCCACAGTGGACACCGCGAGTAGTGCGATCCACGACGTGAACCGGTAGAGCACCAAGTACAACAGACTGTGATGATGCCGGGTTGTCTGCTCGACATTCCGCCTCGTGGTTGCCAGCCTCACACGAGGTTGTGCAGCACGGCTTGGTATGTCAGGTCTACCTTGCCTTCCTCGACGTGGACGATCCGTGCGCGAGGCCGAGCGGTGATTACCGACATCAACCGGTCGTACATCACCGACAAATCCTCAAATCCGCCACCGCGCTCGACCATCTCCTGGGCCTCGACATGCAACGGATCGGCTGCCGCACGGCTGCGCTCAGCGAAGCGCCGCAACATGTTCTCCTTGCTGTCCAGCAACACGATCTCATCGAACGTAGCGTCCACCTCGCGTGCGAGACCTTCGAGCTGTTCGATGAATGGCATCCGGCCCAGGAACTGCGGAACCACTACATCGTGGCCGGACAGCAGGTGGGCACGTGCCGCGGCCAGCGCGATCTCGCGAGCAAGCAGGCCAGTGGCATGAGGATCGTCGCGCCATCGGCCGATCAAGCTCCGAACCCGATCGACATCCAGGTTCAGCGCCAGCGGATGCTCGTCGACATACCGCTGAGCCAGCGTCGACTTGCCGCATCCTGGCGGACCGTTGAGCAGGATCAATCGCGGCACTCCGCGACTCTAGCAACCAGTCCAGCGGCAGGCTGTCGACTCGGATCAGGTTCAGCGCCGTCGATGAGTATCCGCCAGGTGGCTGGCTTGTGGTGTCGCAGGACTTCCTTAACCGTCAATGTTCGGCACCTCGCCAAGATCACTGCTGAGTCTGTCGATGTGCTACTTTCCCTAGAATGCGCGGAGGTCCGATGTACGGTCATGCAACGGTCGCGTTCGCCAAGACGTTCGCGGCGTTCACTTACGTGTTGGTGCTCTCGCTTTTCGGGTCAGAAGTGGCCGCTCATGCGGGCCCGTCGGCGTCCGGCGCTGACAACAGTGCGCTGCCGCACCATCGAAGCCATGAGTGTGCGACCCCGTCGATCGACCGGTTGCAGCAGTGGCTTGCTTCTGGCGAGGGCACCACCGTGCCGGCGAGTGGCAGCCTGCTCGTACGCGAGGGCGACAAGTACGCGGCCAAGGTGAAATTTCTCAACGCCGAGTGGCATGTGATCGTCGTGTGGCTCGGCAATCAGTTCGATGCGCAGGCTGATCTCTCCACATCCTCTGGCTTCTGGCTGACCTACAGCGCGACCGACGATCTCTACGTCCAGTTGCGTCCGGCCTCGCACTGGAGCGGCGGCGACAAGTGGCTCACACTGGTGCCGTCGACCGGTGGGAAGCTCGTGCAGAGGTTCTTCAGCTTCTCGCCAGAGAAGTGGACGTGGCTGCCTGAACTGGGCAAGCCCTCGTACTCGTTCGCTTCGGCGCTGAGTGAGGCGCGCGGCCTGGTCTTCGTCGGCAAGACCCCGAACACGCTCGACTTCCGCGGACTGCCCATTGACGGTTACCAGCCACCGTGTCGCTGAGCGTGCTACAGGCGTAAACCCTTACTGAGTAGCCCACCACGCACCTGGCCCCTGGTCGAAGATCGCGACCAGGGGCCAGGTGCAACGCCGCGGGATCCTTGGTCATCCAGCGCGGCGTCCTCGCTGGCGGCTCAGAAGGCGGTCAGTCCGTTCGGGGTTCCGTTGCCGGTGGGACCGTCGTAGCCGGTCACGGCGGTGCAGAGGTAGTCGCCACCACATTCCTCGTACTGGATGTTGTTGCCGCCTATGACGTCGTTGAGCTGCGCGGCGTGCGCATACAGCCGGGACGCGTTCGGGTACTGGTCGTGGTGGCCGGCCAACGCGATCACCCCGGCTATGAACGGTGCTGAGGCACTCGTCCCGCCGACGACCGTCCAGCCTTGCGAGACAGAGGTCTCGTAGACGGCCGGGCCGGTATGGGGATCGGCCACCGCGGACACGTCGGCGACGGTCCTGCCAGGGCAGTTCGGATCGGTCTGCCACGCCGGTTTGGTCACCCAGGCCGAACATCCGCTGCTCGCGCCCTGCCAGGCCGATTCGGACCAGCCACGCGCGTTGTTCGCCTTGGTGAGTGACGTGCCGCCGACCGCGACGACGCTCGGGTACACCGCCGGTGCGTTGGGGATGGTGAACCCGTTGTCACCGCTCGAAGCGACCATGGCCACACCAGGGTGGTTGTAGTAGGCGGCGAAATCCTTGCTCACGTGGCTTTCGGCGGCGCCGTAGCTGTTCGACACGATGGTGGAACCGAGTTTCACCGAGGTGTTCACCGCGGTGCCCAACGCTTCGAACGAGGCGTCGTCGCCCTCCACCAGCAGGAGCTTGCACTGGGGGCAGGCCGCGGATGCCAGGTCGAGGTCGAGCGCGATCTCCACCTGCCATCCGCCCTGTGCCGGCGGCAGCGGGGCGGTGTCGCCGCGCTGGTTGACTTTACGGAAGCAGCCGTTCGCCGTGGTGCACGGCGGAAGGCCGTAGGTTTTCCGGTACACCGCCAGGTCTTCTTCGGCGGTCGCGGAGTCTCCGGCGTCGATGATGGCGATGGTCTCGGCGGCTCCGCCGGTGGCCGGCAGGTGGTAGGCGGAGCGTAGGTCGGCCGGGCTGTACCCCGCAGGCAGCGCGGTGGCACCGCCCGGCGCCGCCTGACCGCGCACGCCGAGCCCTCCGGACGGTCGATCGTCCACTGTGGCGAAACAGCGGGCGAAGCCCGGTGCGGCGGGGCCGCAGGCATCCCCTGAACGGACCGGCAGTGGTGCCGCGGAGGCGGCCGGGACGAGGGCGGCGGTCGTGGCGAGGGCGGCGGCCAGGACCGCGAACAGGCGGCGAGTGCTGTTCATCTTCTGTCTCCCCACGGTCAATTGCCGGACTTCGCGATGGTGTAGGCGTTGGTGATCGTCTGGCTGATCGCGTTGTCGGCCTTGTCCTGCGCGGTCACCTTCAGCGAGGGCGACTTTCCCGCCGCTTCGGGGAGATTCCGCCACACGGCCGCGTAGTTGCCCAGCGCCCCGGTGACCTTCGCCGGCGTCCAGGTGGCACCGTCGTCGAAGGACACCGAAACCGTTACCGACGTGATCGGCGAGTGCGATCCGGCCCCGCTGTAGGCGACGTGCCCGACGTGCAGGCCGAGCTTCTGGAGCGCGGCTTTCGAGGTCGTGGTGAGATCGGCGTCCAGCCGGTAGTCCACCGTGAGGGTGCCGAAAATCTGGCACGGCTGGGCGGGATTGGCGGCGTGACAGGTGTGTGGACCGGGCAGCGGGGTGTTCCTCGCGCCGGGGTCGTACTTGACGGTCAGCTCGGTCCGCAGCTTGCTCGCCTGCCCGACGCCGGGAATCGCCGTCCGGTCGACGTCCAGCACGCCCCGGAAGGTGGCCGGTGTCTTGGGCACCTCGACCACGGCGCCTTGGACGCCGTCCTGGTCGAACAGCTGCTTGTCGTCCCGGTACAGCGAATAGTGTGTCTGGGGCGAGTAGAACAACGGAACCGCGGTGTGGTCCGGCACGCTGTCCCGCAGCATCGGGATGCCCAGGGCGACCGTGCCGCCGGCGAAGCAGGCCTGACAGCTCTGTTTTCCGGTCCACTGCCCGAGACCGGCGGAGAGCGGGCCGCGGGACCAGTCGGTGGTCGTGGTGGTTCCCGGGCGGTAGGTGTGCGGATCGGCCGTCATCAGCTGGCGTGACGAGCCTTTCATCTCGTACTGCGCCCATTTGGTGGTGTGGCTGGTGCCCAGGTAGTCGGTGAGCACCCCGGGCGCCGGAACGAAGAAACCCGTTCCGCCGAGGCCGTGCCGCAGGATCACCGGGTCCACCGGGCCGTTGTCGATCGCGACGGGCACAGTGTCGGCGGGGTCGGTGTGCAGCACGTCCCGGACCGTGGCGAGTTCGCTTTCCTTGGTGGAGAACGACTGCTGAGCGGGAATGCCCTCGGCGGCGAACGAGAGGTCGACGCGGTAGCGGTCTTCGGCCTTGGGTGCCTTGCCTCCCCATTGCACCACGTAGTGCAGCCGGCCGGAGGTCGGCTTCGCGATCGGAGTGACGTACTCGGGGAGTTGGTATCCCACGACCGTGAGGGCGATTCCACGGTCGGCCGGATCCTCCCGGTAGAAACTGAGTGTGAGCAGGTCTTCGGTGGCGGGCTTCGGCGCGGTCACCTTGACCAGGGTGGTCGCGGTCCGCTCGTCGAGCGTGAGGGTGTGCGTGGTTGGGGAATCGTCGACGACAAACCCTTCCACCGTGGCGGTTCTCGAGGCCTTCACGGTTCCGTCCGCGTCGCGGTCGGTGAACGTCGAGTACGCCGCGTAGTGGCCCGCAGGCACGGCGATCCTGGTGACACCGTCCCTCACCTCGACGGTCTTGCTCGCCTTGGCCGCCGAATCGGTGTTGACCAGGCTCACCATGCCGTTGACCGATTTGCCGTTCAGGTCGGTGAGGGCGATCTCCAGGTAGTGCATCGGATAGCGGGGCTGCGCACCTTGGTCCTGGTCTTGCCGGGGCGCCCCGGCAAGCCTGATCGTGGCGGGCAGGGCGGTGCTCCCGGCCGGGCGCCCGGCGGCGAGGTCCTCGGCGATGCGCTGGTGTAGCGCGGCACCGAACGCGCGCGCGGACTCGAGGTCCAGATACCCCGTCGCGGTGTCCCGGGCGGCCGAAGTCAGGGTGATCCCGGGCAGTGCGGCCGGTGCCGCACCGTCCGGAAAGGACAGTTCGAGCGGTATTTTCCCGGTCTTGCCGACACCTGTCCTGGCGAGTGCCGTCACGTCGAACAACGACCGGTCCAGCTGACCGAGGTAGGGCATGGCGTCGGCCGGGATGACATACCGGTCGCCGCCGTCGGACTGGACGGACTGGACCATCTTGAGCTGCGTGGACGGAGACAGTGCGTAGTTCGTGACGCCGTTGGACTCCGGGAGGACCGTGACCTGGTCACCGGTGATCAGCGTGACCTGCTGTGCCGGCTGAGTTGTTTCGGTGAGCGCCGTGGCCGCAGGACTGTTCGCGCTCGCCGGTGTTGCCGACGCGCAGGACGCTCCCACCACCAGCGCGGCCACCACGGCGCCGCGCCGCGACATTCGTCGGTCGAATCCCCGTGTTCTCACGCCCGGTTCTCCTCTCCCGCCTGACAACATTCGGGAAATGGCTCGGTAAGCTGAGAAATCAGTGCACGACGAAGGTGGACTTCACCCGGCTTCCGGCTCCGTGCGCGCCGAGGCCGTGGCGCGACGACCGCGCCGGGCGGGCTCGCCTCCGGCCGGGACGGCAGAGTCCGTGGTCCTGGTCAGGATCGTGGACTGGACCATTTCCGATGTCAACGGATGACTGGATTTCTGTCTTGACGGGCATTCCTGTCAGACGATCGGTGCGGTCGCGCTCCCGGCGCCCTGGGCCAACTGACCCACACCCCCGATCTGCCGATCGCTGCTGCCGCCGTGCTGACCGAGTGGGCCGTCAGCGGCACCAACAGTTGAAGCATGTCGGGCGTGGTGGTCACCACGACCCGTGTCACCACTTGCGACGTGATGGCGATCAGGCACGTACATCGGGCTGTAGCAGGTACGAAGGTGCAAACTCTTGCCCGGCAGGCGAATACGGGGCGTTGAGCGTGGTTGGATCAATCATGGTTGCACTTCGCCCCCTCGGCTCCTCCGACCTCGCCGTGTCCCCGTTGTGCTTGGGCGGGAACGTGTTCGGCTGGACTGCCGACGAAGCACAATCGTTCGCGGTGCTCGACGCCTACTCCGATGCTGGCGGCAACTTCGTGGACACCGCCGACGCGTACATGTACCACTTCCCCGGCAACGAGGCGGGTCAGTCCGAGACCATCATCGGCAAGTGGCTTGCCGCCCGCGGTAACCGTGACGACATGGTCGTTGCGACCAAGGTCGGCGACCACCCCCGGTACAAGGGCCTCGCACCCGCGAACGTCAAGGCCGCCGCCGAGGAATCCCTGCGGCGGCTGGGTACCGACCGCATCGACCTCTACTACACCCACTTCGACGACGAGTCCGTCCCGGTCGAGGACATCATCACCGCGCTCGACAGCCTCGTGCGGTCCGGCAAGGTCCGCGCCATCGCGGCCTCCAACATCAGCCCCGAGCGGCTCTCCGCCTCGCTGGCCTTCTCCGACCGCGAGGGCCTGGCCCGCTACGTCGCGCTCCAGCCGCACTACAACCTCGTCTCGCGCGGCACCTACGAGGGTGAACGGCAGGAGATCGTGCAGCGCGAAGGGCTGGCCTGCGTCCCCTACTTCGCGCTGGCTTCCGGCTTCCTGACCGGCAAGTACCGCCCTGGCAAAACCGTCGAGAGCGTGCGTGACCTGCCCGGTCTGGCCGGCGGCTACGCCGACACCGAGCGCGGCGCGAAGGCGCTGGCCGCCCTGGGGGAAGTCGCCACGGCCCGCGGCGTGGAGATGGCGACCGTCGCGCTGGCCTGGCTTGCGCAGCAGCCGACGGTAGCCGCGCCGATCGCCTCCGCACGCACAGTCGAGCAGTTGTCGGCACTGGTCGCCCTGCACGACCTGCGCCTGTCCGAGGCCGAACTCCAGACCCTGACGGCCGCCTCGTCCTGACCTGGGGTCGTCAGACGGCTCTGGGTGTGCCAAGAACACTCGGCACACCCAGAGCTTCAGTCCACAACTTGGACCGCTTTGAGGGCCTCGTCGGTCAAGTCGCCACGAGGGCCGACGGCGTTGGCCACGCCCAGGCAGGTGTCATTGCGGAAGATGCCCATTTCGTAGTGCACGGAATCCGCGTCGGCCGTGCGGACAGCAAGCCCGATCTCGTAGTCGCCCGGGTAGGTCACCTCGCCGAGATAGTGGATCTCGTACGACTGCGGGGGCAGGTCCGGCACCGGGCCCGCACCACCCGTTCCGATCGAATGCAGTGTGAACGCGGCAACGGCCTCGTCATACCAAGTGGCCAATGCGACGAAATTTACGTGCTGATTGGAATCGACATCGCCGATCCGGGAGCGCAGCGGAGCCCAGTACGAGTAATGATCGCGCTGCAAGCGCTGTGGGCCGGGGCGGGCCGCCGACGGTCCTGTGTCCGGTAGCTGGAGTTCGGTCAGATCCGCGATCAGCTCCTCGGGAAGCTGAAGCGGCCCCGAGCTGTTGGCCAGCACGACAGTGGCGCCTCCACTGCCCACCTGCTCCTCGCCAGCCACGATCACTTGTTCGAAGGTGAACGACGAGCGTCCGACACGGCGGATACCAGTGTGTACCTGAACGCGGGCCCCGGTAAACCCAGCCTTAACGTGTCGACTGACATGTTGGCCAACAAGCAGAATAGTGTATGGACCGAACCCGCCCGTGGTCATGAGACGCTCAAAGCGGGGTAGCCGCAACCGGATCCGGGCATCCTCAAGCCACCGGGCCATACCGATCGTGCTTGCCGAGCCGTCTCGGCCGAGGTCGGCCTGCCGTACACGGAGGTCGATCTGGGTGGGAAAACCGTGATCGTTCGAGCTCATTCTGCTGACCTCAGGATAAAATCTGGCCGGACGCCGGCCTGGACGTCGGGCACCGCGCAGAGCATAGGCACTTCGGTCGCCGCCGATCCGGGCTTGGCGGTAATGGTCGCGATTATGGTCAGTGCCACCTCCAGTCACTTTCCGGAACGATACGGAGTGCCGATGGCAGCGCCGCGAGAAGCGCCTCGGCCCGCGCGACGATAGCCGGCGCGGCTGAGTCGTCGGTGTGGATGTAGAGGCGTCCCTCGCGGATCGCGTCGAGAACCATGTTCCCGACCGTGTCGATGGACGTGCCGTGGTTGGTCAGGTCCGCCTGGAAACGCTCGAGGGCGCCAGCCATCCTCTCCGAGTGTGCCGGGGCGTGTTCCGGCCGCAACCGTTGGGTGTTGTTGACGAGGTCGGTGGCGACAGGGCCGGGGCACAGCAGGCTGACGCCGATGCCGTGCTGGGCAAGCTTGGCATGCAGCGACTCGGTCAGACCAACGATGGCGTACTTCGACGCGTGGTACAGGAAACCGGCATCGAACATCGCCAGCCCGGCCACGGACGCGGTGTTCACGATGTAGTGGTCGCCACCGTTGCTGATCATGCGTGGGACGAACGTCTGGATGCCGTTGTAGACACCGTTGACGTTGATGTCCATGACCCAGTCCCAGAGGGCGTAGTCCATTGTCGCTGGCGAGACGTTGTCGAACACGCCGGCGTTGTTGACAAGCAGTGAGACCACGCCGAGGTCGGATTCGACTTGGTCCGCGACCCGGGCGTACGCCTCGCGATCGCGGACGTCGAGTACGTAGGTCTCGGTCGTGGTCAGGGGCGAAAGTTCGGCTCTGGCCTGCGCAAGGGCACCTTCGTCGATGTCGACGAGCGCCAGTTTCGCTCCAGCCCGCGCGCAGGCTCGTGCGATGCCGAGCCCGATGCCACGAGCTCCGCCGGTGATGAAGGCGATCCTGCCTGTGAAGGAGTTCAACTGTTCGCGCCTCCTGGTGCCTGCGCACCTGTGGTGTGAGGGTGCTCAGCCCCTGGAGAGGTCACCGATCATGGGACATCCTTTCGATGGCCGCGTCTCGCATCGCGCTGCGCCGAACCTTGCCGTTGTCATCGCGCAGCGGCTTGTCGATGAACTCCACCGAGCGTGGCACCTTGTAACGCACGAGGCGCTCGTCGAGGTGCGCGAGCAGGTCATCACCGGTCAGTCCGGGCTTGCCCTGCACCAGCGCGTGAACCCGCTGGCCGAGGTCTTCATCGGGAAGCCCGACGACAACGCTTGACAGGACCAGTGGGTGGGCGTCGATCGCGGCTTCCACCTCGGCGGGGTAGATGTTCGCTCCGCCAGCGACGATCAGATCCGTGCGACGGTCGCTGATATAGAGGTAGCCGTCGGCGTCAACCCAGCCAAGGTCACCGAGTGACTCCCAGCCGTCCCGTTCCTTGGCTTCCGCGCCGATGTAGCGGTAGGTGGCGGGAGTGCCGGACGGTCGGCGCAGGTAGATCTCGCCGATCTCACCGGTTGGTGCGCGGTTCCCGTCCGCGTCGAACACCGCCATCTCCCCGAGCGCCGGCTTGCCGACCGAGCCCCGATGTTCAAGCCACTCCGGACCGGTGATGATCGTGGCGGCCTGCGACTCCGTCCCGCTGTACATCTCGAAGATCTTGTCGGCGCCGAGCAGGTTGATCCAGGCCTCCTTGAGCCACGGCGGGCAAGGTGAGGCCGTGTGCCACAGCACGCGCAGCGAGGACACGTCATATGTATGAGGGCTCTCCTCGATGAGCCGCAGCATCCGCAGCATCATCGTGGGCACGAGCTGTACCCAGCCGACCCGGTGCTCGGCGATCGCCTCGAGAGCGCGCTTGGCGTCGAACCTGGGCAGAACCACGAGGTGCTGACCCAACAGCAGCCCGGTGAGCGAGACCGTGAGCGGGGCATTGTGGTAGAGCGGGCCAGCGACCAGTTGGCTGTCGTCCGGCCGCATCCGGGCCACGGCGCCGGCCAGCTCCGGCGCCCCCTCGGCCGCGGCACCGGCCACGATCAGTTTCGGTCGCCCGGTACTGCCACCGGAGGTCGGAGCCTTCCACGCCGGCGATACGACCTCCGGCAGCGGCCCGTCGTCCAAGGCCGGGTCGGGCTGGAAACCCACGGCGATGCACGTCCGGTCGGGGTGATCGATCGGGTCGGCGCCGACGACGAGTGCGGAGTTGGCGAGGTCGACGATCGCCTGTCGCTCGGTGGCCGGAAGCCAAGGGGAGACCGGCTGGGGCACCACGCCGAGTTTCCAGCAAGCGAGGACAGTGACATAGAAGTCGATCGAGTTCGGCAGGCCGATGGTGACGAAGTCACCGTAGCCAACCCCGAGGTTGCCGAACGCCCGCGCGAGCCGGTTCGACCGGGCCTCGAGCTCACCCCGCGTGATCATCTCGCCATCGCAGCTGATGGCGGGCTGCCGTGGAGCTTTGGCTGCCAGCCGACCCAAGATCCGCACGTAGGGTTCGGAGGCGGCGGAGAAAATCGCGGCGGCGAGATCCGGCCTAACGTCATCAGTCACAGCACATCAGCCCTTCCGGCAGCTTGGCTCCCCAAGTCGCTCGGATATGTCCATTGGCGCTCGATGGCCGAGTCGCACCGGAATCAACGAGAAGGTGGCAGGGGTAGCGTTGTTTCAGGGAAATTTCGTCACCGTGATCAGTCCGCGCGGGGATCACCCAGGTGATCGGGCCCGACCCGGCGATGCTGGCGTGGCACACGAGCGGGAAGGGAGTGCGCGGATACTCGGTATCGAGCCGCGCAGGTCGATCGCGCCGATGACGACCGCCGCAGTGGTCTCGGCCGATCTGGTGGTGAACGAAGCACGATGGCAGTCTGCCGATCCGTGCCACGGGTCGCCAACGCAGAATGCGGGTGCATACTATGCGCATGCCGCATAGTGACCTCGGGCTGCTGCACGAACTGCGTGCCCTCTCCATCCTGCTCGAGGAGCGAAACGTGACCCGAGCAGCCGTGCGGTTTCACCTGAGCCAGTCGTCGATGAGCCGGACGTTGCAGCGGCTGCGCGCGCTGTTCGCTGACGAGCTCCTGGTGCGATCCGGCGGGGACTACGAGTTGACCCCTCGTGCGCGGGAGATGCAGCGCGAGCTCGCCCAGCTCCTGCCGCGGCTGGAGAGTCTCGTGGCCGGCCGGGGCTTCGATCCCTCCACGGCGACCGGGATCGTGCGAATCGTCGGCACCGACTACACCACCTCGACACTGGGACCGCACCTGCTGCCCCGGCTGCTCCTGGCCGCACCCGAGCTGGAAGTCCACATCGAACCGCGGGACCAGGACTCGTACGCGGACCTCGAACGAGGCCGGGCCGACATCGCTCTGTCCGTGCTCCGCCCAGCCGCCCCGCTGCGGTGGGAGCGATTGTTCACCGACGACGTGGTCTGCGTGGTGGACCGCGATCACCCTGTGCGGGACCGCTTCGCACTGGCCGACTACGTCGCGGCCCGCCACGTGGTTGTCACCCTGATACAACGCGAGCAACCAATGATCGAACGGTGGTTGCAGACACTCGGCCACAGCAGGACGGCCGCGGTGCGGGTGGCGCACTTCAGCTCGGCGTTCACCGCCCTGCCCGGTACGGCTCTCGTGGCGACGATTCCGCGGCGGCTCGCGGAGTTGCGGGCGGCCACTGATCCGCGGGTGCGGTTGGTCGAGGCTCCGGAAGGGTTCGACGCGTTTCCGTACGGGATGGTCTGGCACACACGTCTGGAATCCGATCCGATGCACTCCTGGCTGCGCGACATGATCCGCGCGGCGGCAGCGGACCTGACCTCTTGTCGACCGGAGAGCTGACAGCCGCGCGCACCTGCCTCACAGCAACTTGTCGATCGTGATGGGCAGGTCGTGGACGCGGATCCCGGTCGCGTTGAACACGGCGTTGCCGATCGCCGCGGCGGACGAGACCAGGCCGATCTCGCCCAACCCCCGGGCGCCGAACTCGCTGATGTGCGGGTCCGGGCGGTCCAGCCAGTGCACGTCGATCTCCGGCGTGTCGGCGTGGACCGGGACGAGGTAGTCCGCCATGCTCGCCGCGGCGAACCTGCCATCCGGCTCGATCGGGTCGGCCTCCAGCAGGGCGTGCCCGATGCCCCAGATGATCGCGCCCGTGAGCTGGCCGCGGGCCGCCTTGGCGTTGACGACTCGCCCCACGTCGAACACCGAGGTGAACCGGTTGACCCGCGGCTCACCGGTCAGCCGGTGGACCCGCACCTCGCAGAAGTGGGCACCGAAGCAGTGGAACTTGTACTGGGATGCGCTCTTGTCCGGTGCCGAGGTGCTGACCGCCTCGACGTGCGGCACGCCCATGGTGCGAAGCAGGGTGCGGAAATCGACCGATCTGCCGTTTGCCTCGATCCGGCCCTGTCGATAGCGCACGGTCGCGGGGGCGAGGCCGGCGAATGGGGAGCGCGGGTTGTCCACGGCCGACTGGACGAGTGCCTTGACGGCTGCCCGGCACGCGGCCTGCACCGCCGGCACCGTGCTCGTCGTGACGCTGGACCCGTACGCTCCGACGCCGCCGGGCGGGAGGGCGGAGTCGCCGACCTCCGCCGCGATGGAGCTGACCGGCAGGCCCAACTCGTCCGCCCCGACCACCGCCAGCATGGTGAAGGCGCCGGTGCCGACGTCGGAGGTGGCCGAGGCGACGGCGACGCGACCGTCGTCACGGAACCGTGCCCGCGCCGAGGCGGGCTGGCGCCACGCCGGGTAGAGCGCGCTGGCCATGCCCATGCCGATCAGCCAGTCGCCGTCGGTCTGGGACCGGGGGAGCGCGGTGCGCCGACTCCAGCCGAACCGCTCGGCTCCGACCCGGTAGCACTCGTCGAGGTACTTGCTGGAGAAGGGGTGGCCTTCGACCGGGTCCTCCGTCGCGTAGTTGCGCAGTCGCAGTTCCACCGGATCGACTCCGGTGCGCACGGCGAGCTCGTCCATCGCGGTCTCGAGCGCGAACATGCCGGGCGCCTCGGCGGGTGCCCGCATCGACCAGGTCGGCGGGGTGTCCAATGTGACCAGTCGCTGGTCGATCCGGATGTTCGGCGTGCGGTAGGCCACCGCCGAGGTGTCGCGGCCGGGCATCATCTGCCAGCCTCCGGCCGCCGGCAGCTCCCCGTCGCTGTCGTGGCTGAGCGCGCGGAGCCTGCCGTCGGCCTCGGCGCCGAGCCGGATCGTCTGCCGGACGGCTGCTCGGTGGCCGATGGCGGTGAACACCTGTTCACGGCTCAGCACCAGTTTCACCGGACGCCTGAGCGCGCGGGCGGCGGCGGCACAGAGCAATGCCTCGTTCCACACCGGTGACCGCTGGCCGAAACCGCCACCGGTGTAGCGGCAGATCAGCCGGACCTTGGCCGGCTCGACACCGAGGCGAGCGGCGATCGTCGCGGCGGCCCGCTGCGGCGACTGCGCCCCGCAGTAGACGGTGAGCTGGTCGTCCACCCACACCGCGGTCGTGGCGTGCGGCTCCATCGCGATGTGGTGGTGGGCGTGCTGGCTGACCGAGGTGGTGATGGTGACCGGGCTCGACGCCAGTGCGGCGTCGATGGAGGACACACCCGGGGCGAGCTTCTGCACGAGGCCCTGCGGCACGCCTGGGCCCGCGTCGGCCAGTGAGGTCCGTGACGGCGTGACCGTGTAGTCGGCGGAGACCAGCGCGGCCGCATCCCGGGCTCGTTCGAAGGTGTCGGCCACGACCAGGCCGATGATCTGACCGCGGAACCGCACAGCGGTGTCCTGCAACGCGCTGTAGTTCTCACCGCTCTCACCGCTCGGGGATTTGAGCGGGAGCGGGTGGAACGGCGTGAAGACGGCGATGACCCCTGGTGCGGCTTCGGCGCGGGACACATCCATGCCGCGAACCGTTCCCCGGCCGACGGTTGCCTGGACGAGATAGGCGTAGACCAGGCCTTCGGGGCGGTAGTCGGCGGCGTACGGTGCGCTGCCGGTGACCTTCAGCGGTCCGTCGACGCGATCGATCTCGCGTCCGATGGGGGAGACGGTCATCGGGTCTGCTCCAGTTCCAGCAGAGCGCGGATCAGGGTTCGCTGCATCAGCTCGGGCTTGAAGGCGTTGTGCCGCAACGGACGAGTTCCGTCGACGGCGGCGGTGGCCGCTGCCGCGTAGGTGTTGCTTGTCGCCGGGCGCCCGGCCAGGGCCCGCTCGACCGCCGGTAGCCGCCACGGCCGGGTACCCATGCCGCCGACCGCCACGCGCGCCTCGACGATGGTGTCACCTTCGCGTCGGATCGCCACCGCCGCCGACGAGAGCGCGAACTCGTACGACTGCCGGTCGCGAATCTTCAGGTAGATCGAGCGCTGGGCCCAGTCCAGACGCGGAACCATGACGCCGGTGACCAGTTCGCCGGGTCGCAGGTCGTGCTCGAGGTGGGGGGTGTCGGCGGGCAGCAGGTAGAAGTCGCACAGATTGACAGTGCGTACGCCGTCCCGGCCCTGCAGTTGCACCCGTGCGTCGAGCGCGGCCAGTGCCACGGCGAGGTCGCTGGGATGGGTGGCCACGCACGAGTCGCTGGTGCCCAGCACGGCGTGCATCCGGTTCTCGCCCCTGATCGCCGGGCATCCGCTGCCCGGCTGCCGCTTGTTGCAGGGCATGCTCACGTCGCGGAAGTAGCCGCATCGCGTGCGTTGCAACAGGTTCCCGCCGATGCTGGCCATGTTGCGGAGCTGGCCGGAGGCGCTCAGTTCGAGAGCCTGGCTCAGCATCGGGTAGCCGAGACGGACGCGGGGATCCGCCGCCACGTCAGTCATCCGTTCCAGCGCCCCGATCCGCAGACCGCCGCCCGTCGCGTCGAGCCCGCGCAGCGGTAGGCGATTGATGTCCAGGACGCGGCCGGGGGTCATGACCTCGAGCTTCATCAGATCCACGAGCGTGGTCCCGCCCGCGAGGTAGGCGGTGTCAGAGCCCGAGCGCCGTACGGCCTCGGTGACGGTACCGGGGCGCTCGAACCGGTACTCACGCATCAGCGCATCTCCGTCCGTGCCTGGCGGATCGCGGCCAGGATGCCCGGGTACGCGCTGCACCGGCAGATGTTGCCGGACATCTGCTCGCGGATCTCCGCGTCGGTGCGGGCACCCCCCTCGGCGATGACCGCGGCGGCGGACATGATCTGCCCAGGGGTGCAGAACCCGCACTGGAAGCCGTCGTGTTCGATGAACGCCTGCTGGAGCGGATGCAGGCGATCGCCGTCGGCCAGTCCTTCGATCGTGGTCACGGACGCACCGTCCAGCGTGGCCAGCAGGGTCAGGCAGGAGACGACCCGCCGCCCGTCGACGTGCACGGTGCACGCGCCGCACTGACCGCGGTCGCAGCCCTTCTTGGTACCGGTCAACTGCAGCCGCTCCCGCAACGCGTCCAGCAGCGTCACGCGCGGGTCCACGGTCAGCGACGTGGCCGACCCGTTGACGGTCATGCGCACGGTGACCTCCCCGGACGCGGCCTGCGCCCCAGCAGCTCCGCTGTCCAGCTGGACGGTGGCGGCCGCGGCACCGACCAGACCGAGCATTCCACGTCTGGTGATGCCCTCATACTGCGTCATGAATTCAGCATCCACGGCGGATCAAGTCCTCACCAACGCAAGTTGCGGATCACCCGTATGCGCCCGGCGCATGACGCACGTGCCGCCTTCAACTTTTCGAGCCCCACAGGTCGGTACACCCTGAACAACGGAAATGCCGTCTGTGCTGGAAAATCCGGCACAGACGGCATTCTTCGCCTCGGACTCAGTGCCTGGTGCAGCTGTAGCTCGACGCCTGCGCCGGGTCACCGTGCCCGGTGTAGCGCGAGACCTGCGGCAGTGGGCAGAGATCCCGCGTCGCCGAACCGTCCGGAGTGGCCGCCGTCAGGGTGGCCGGGGCCTTGCCATGCTCGACCCAGTCCACCAGCGCACCGAGCGGGTTGACCGGCTGCGGACCCACGCCGCCACCACAGTGCTCCACACCCGGGGCGAGGAACAGGCGGTAGAAGTCGTTCACCCGCTCCGCGCCGCCCATCCGCCGCTCGACCTGGTCGCGGTAGGCGAGCGTGCCGCCCGGCGGGATCAGCTGGTCGGACGTGCCCACGAAGGTGATCAGCTTGCCGCCGGCGCGGCGGAAGGCCGACAGGTCCGGGTCGGAGGTGCCGATGACCCGGTCGAACTCCCGCACCGACTGGCGGAACAAGTCGGTGTACTCGGCGTAGGTGATCTTCGAGGTGTCGAAGCCGGGCTGCTTCTTCAGGAAGCTCTGCACCCAGCCCACGGCCACCGGGAAACCGGGCGCCGTCAGCTCGCCGTCCGGGCCGGGCTGCGTGCCCGCCAGCCAGATGAAGTCGGCGCCCTTGGGCAGCCCGGCCCACAACTGGTGCCCGCGCTCGTCGGTCGGGCCGTTCCAGATCTTGCGCACGACGTCCGCGTCCGCGGCGGTCACGGTGACCTCTTTGCCTTCGCAGACCACCTTGGTGCCCACGAGCGAGCGCGGGTCGTAGCGGCACGTGTCCGGTCGGTCGATGATGCCGTTGGTGACACCGTCGAGCGGGTCGCAGGCCTGGATCGCGGCCTGCCGGAACGCGCCGAGCACGCAGTTGCTGAGGAAGTGGTGGTCGTTGTTCATCACGACCTGCGGCCACAGGGTCGCGACCGCGAACTGAGTCCAGTTCACCGCGGGAGCGTTGGCCAGGATGCCGTCGAAGTCGTTCGCGTAGTCCTGGGCTTCCGAGTAGCCCTGTCGGCCACCCGTCGAGCAGCCGTTCCAGTACGAGTACGACACCGCGCGGTGGTAGTGCCTCTGGACGAGGTCCTTGCCGATCACGGCCGACTCGTGCACCGAACGGGTCGCGAAGTCGGTCAGCAGCGGCCGGTTGATCTTCCCGTCCGCGGTCAGCGCCCAGCTGGTGTCGAGTCCGGTCAGGACACCGGCGTCGGTCGTCACGCCCGTGTAGCCGTCCTTCACGGCCCGCACCAGCGGCGCGCCGAAGTCACCGGCGGCGTAGGCGCTCCCGCCGACACCCTGTAGCCGGCCGGTCCAGCCGGTCTCCGGCAGCGCGACCGCGACCTTGACGTGGTCGTTCGCGCCCACGTGCGTGAGGGTCACGGTGACCGCGCAGTACGCCGGCACACCGGTGATCTCGGTCGCCGGGGACTGCGGCGTGGCGGGGAACGAGACCGTCCCGCCCGCGTGGCGTTCCGCCCGCACCGATTCGATCTTCGCGCCCTGCGGGGCGGTGACCGGAACCGTCGCGCACGCCGGTTGGGCGGACGGCGCGGCGGCGAGCTGGGGCGACGCGCTCGCGACGGAGGGGATCAGCGCGGCGAGTGGAACGGCCACCGCCAGTATTTTCGTCAGGCGTCTCACGGGTCTACCTTTTTGTTTTTCCGGCATTCCTGGCACCTTCGTCGTTGGTCGTCCGTAACCCGTCAGGCTGGTCGAGGCCGGTGTCGCGGACCGCGCCCCGGGCGGCGATCGGCGTGCTCAACCGGATGGCAGCGCGGCAATCCTCCGTTGGGTCCGTCACGTGTGGGAGGGACCGTAAACGCCGGAAATTGACGATCGGTGGATGTTTCGCAGATGTCCGGTCGGTGCCGTTACTCGAAGGAGCAGCCGGGATTGGGCCTGTCCACGGCGAGTGGCTGCCCCACCGGGCTCTGGTAGAGCACGACGAGCACGACCGGTGTCGTGCCGAGGTTGCGTCCAATGTGGACGTAACCGGGGCCGCTCTCCTCGGAGATGACCTGGCCGGCGTGGTAGACCCCGTCGCTGTCGCAGCTCGCGTCGTTGTGGCTGAGCACGCCCTGCTTGACGTAGCCGGTGACCTGTCCGGGGTGGTAGTGCCAGCCGGTGCTGCCGCCCGGTGCGAGCGTGATCTCCTTCAGCACGTAGTCGGTGCCGCCGATGGCGTGGTCGGAGATGGTGACCGCCGAGATGCCCCGGCCGGGCGTCGCGTTCGCCGTGCCGGGCAGGACGGTGAGGGACAGGCCGGCGGCGGCGATCAGCACGACTGCTGGTTTCCTGTGCATGCGGCGAAATTTATGGTGTCACAGTGGACAGTCGCTGTACGTGGAATCGACGCCGTCGATCGCCCGTACACATCGCGGCGGCACCATGGATCTCATGTCGGACAACACTTCCGGGGACACCCGGGCACTCGCGCTGCCGAACCTGATGCAGGGCGCGATCGAGGCCGCGCGCGAGGAAGCAGACAGACTCGGCCGCCTGCCGGACCATCTCGTCGAGGAACTACGAGACGCGGGCGCCTTCAGCCTGTTCACTCCCGCCGAGTACGGCGGGCTGGAGGTCTCGCTCACCACCGCGCTGACCGTCTACGAGCAGCTCGGCCGGATCGACACCTCGGCCGCCTGGGTCGTGTGGAACGCGAACTTCGGCTTCACCGCGGCGATGCTCGGCGAGCAGGGGGCCGCGAGGATCTGGCCCGGCGGCCCGGAACCGGTGCTGGCGAACGCGGGCCAGCCGGGCAGCGCCGTCGCGGTGACGGGCGGGTACCGGCTGTCCGGCCAGTGGCGCATCGTCAGCGGGATCGAGGCGGCCGAGTGGTTCGTCCCGCTCGGCGTTGTGATGGACGGCGAGCGGCCCACGATGACCGAGGCGGGCAAACCGGACGTGCGCCTGTTCCACGTCCCCCAGGACCAGCTCAGGATCGAGCGCACCTGGAACGTCACCGGCATGCGCGCGACCGGCAGCCACGGCGTCGTGGTGCAGGACGTGTTCGTCCCCGCCGAGCTGACCGCGAACATCGACACGCCGCTGCGCCTGGACCGGCCCACCTACCGCCTCAACCCCATCCTGCTGGTCTTCGCCGGCTGCACCGCCGTCGCACTGGGCACGGTCGAGCAGGCGATCGACGAACTGGTCGCGCTCGCCCCCGGCAAGACCACCCCGTTCGGCGGTCCGCTCGCCGCGCAGCCCCGCGTCCAGGAGTTGCTGGCCCGCCACGAGACCGCGGTGCGGGCGGCCCGCCTGTTCCTGTTCGACGTGGCGCAGCGGATCGACGCAGCGGCCCGGCGCGGCGGGCCGACCACGCTCGACATCCACGCCGACCTGCACTCGGCCATGGCCCACGCGGCCGCAGTCGGCCGGGACGCCCTGGTCGCGATGTACCAGCTGGGCAGCTCCACTTCGCTCTATCTCGGCAACGCGCTCGAGCGGCTCTACCGCGACGGGATGGTGGCACTCCAGCACGTCAACCAGGCACCGGAGTTCTTCGGCGGCTCGGGACGCGTGCGGCTGGGCCTGGAACCCGGTCTGCCGTTGTTCTGATGACCCGGTCACACCTGCCTGAACTGGTGAAACTCCGCACCGGATACTTTCGGTATCGTCGCCTTCGGGAGACCGAGGGTAGGGGTGCCGCACAATGCCGCTGTTCGGACGGGAAACCGAACTCAAGAGCCTGACCGAACTCGTGGACGGACCAGAGGAGTGCGGCGGGATCCTCCTGACCGGGGAGCCCGGCATCGGGAAGTCCGCGCTCGTCGCCGAAGCCGTGTCCGCGGCGTCGGTCGCCGGCCTGCGCGTGCTGACGACCACCGGCGTCGAGGCCGAGCAGAACCTCGCCTATGCCGGGTTGCACCAGCTGCTCTACCCCGTCCGGGCCGGTGTGGACGCGCTGCCGGCACCGCAGAAGGCCGCCCTGCGGACCGCGCTCGGCCTCGCCGACGGTGCCGAGCCCAGCGCCTACCTGGTCGGCCTGGCGGCGCTGACCCTGCTGGCCGAACAGGCCGTGGACCGGCCGCTGCTGCTCGTCGCCGAGGACGTGCACTGGCTCGACCGGGCGAGTGTGGACGTGCTGGCCTTCGTGGCCCGCCGGATCGAGTCCGAGCCCGTCGCCCTGCTCGCGACCCTGCGCGAGGGCGAACGCTCCCCGTTGCAGGACGCCGGACTGTCCCCGATGCCCGTGGCACGGCTGTCCACAGAGGACGCCGCCGGTTTCCTGGACTCCGTCGCCCCCGGGCTCGCCGCGCCGGTCCGGCAGCAGGTGCTGACCGAGGCCGCGGGCAACCCCCTGGCGCTGGCCGAACTGCCGGCCGCCCTGTCCGGTCCGGCCCAGCTCGACCGGGCCCAGCTCGACCCGGTGCTTCCGCTGAGCGACCGGCTCGAACGCGCCTTCACCGCCCGGGTCGTCGGCCTGCCGGCGCCGACGAGGACCGCGTTGCTGGTCGCGGCGCTCAGCCAGACCGGCTCGGTCGCCGAAACGCTGGCGGCCACGGGCCCGCTCCTGGGCGGCACGGTCGAGGTGGAGGTCCTGGCCCCCGCCGTCGAGGCCGGCCTGGTCGAGGTGGCCACGGGATCGGTGACGTTCCGGCACCCGCTGACGCGGTCGGCCATTCCCGCGGCCGCGACCCTCGCCGAGCGCAGGCAGGCCCACCTGGCACTGGCCGAGACGCTGGCCGGGCAACCGGACCGGCGGGCCTGGCACCAGGCCGCCGCGACCACCAGCGCAGACGAGGCGGTGGCCGGGGAACTGGAGCAGGCCGCCGAACGGGCCCGCCGCCGGGGCGGGACCACCGCCGCGATCGCCGCCCTCGAACAGGCCGCCCGCCTGTCCGAGCGGCAGGACCGGCGCGGGGATCGCCTGCTGCGGGCCGCGGAACTGGCGACCGAATGCGGCCGCCGCGACCTGACCGAACGCCTCGTGCGCGAAGCCCAGGCACTGGACCTCACGCCGCGCCAGCGCGCCGCCGCGGCCTGGTTGCTCAGCGGTTTCGAGGACGGCGTGCGCGAGGACATCGCCCGCGTCGCGGAGCTGGGCGAGCTGGCCGCGTCGGTCGCCGGCGACGGGCACACCGAGGTGGCGGCACGGATCCTGTGGAGCACCGCGATGCGCTGCTTCTGGTCCGAACCCGGCGCGCGGACCCGCCGCGCGCTGCTCGCCGTGTCGGACCGCCTGCCGCTGCCGGACGAGGACCCGCGCAAGGTCGCGATCGCCGCGTACGTCGCGCCGTTCGAGCGTGGCGAGACCGTCCTGGCCGGACTGCGCACCCTGGCCCGGTCCGCGGGTGAGAACCCGGAGGTCGACCGCTACCTCGGCAGCGCGGCGTTGCAGGTCGGCGCGTTCGACCTGGCCGCGCGGTTCGCCGCGGCCGCCGTGCCTGGGCTGCGTGCCCAGGGCCTGCTCGGGGTGCTGCCCCGCGCGCTGGCCGTACAGGCGTGGAGCCGGACCCGGCTCGGCGACCTGGCCACCGCGGTGCCGATCGCCGCCGAGGCCGCCAGACTCGCCAAGGAGACACACCAGCCGTTCATGTTCGGGCTGGCCAAAGCCGTCCAGGCCGAGATCGCCGCGCTCCGTGGTGACCACAAGCAGGCCACGGCGCTGGCCGACGAGGCCGAACGCGCCGGGCTCGCGGCGGGCGCGCGGCCCGTCCTGGCCACCGTCCAGCTCACCCGCGGGCTCACGGCCCTGAGCGAAGGCCGCTACGAGGACGCGTTCGCCGACCTGCGCCGCATGCTCGACCCGGCCGACCCCGCCTACCAACTGGCGCTGCGCGCTTACTGCCTCGCGGAGCTGACCGAGGCCGCGGTGCGGTCCGGGCAGACCGAGACGATGCGGGAGATCCTGGCCGAGATGGAACCGCTCGGGACCACCACCTCGTCCCCGGCGCTCCACATAGGACTGCGCTACGCCCGCGCCGTGCTCGCGTCCACTGGGGACGCCGAAGAGCTGTTCCTGGCAGCGCTGCGGGCGGATCTGACCGGGTGGCCCGCCGAACGCGGCCGCGTGCACCTGGCGTTCGGCGAATGGCTGCGGCGGCAGCGGCGGGTCGTGGAGTCGCGCACGCACCTGCGCACCGCCCGGGAGACGTTCGACGCGCTCGGCATGACGGCGTGGGGCGAGCGGGCGCGGCGTGAGCTGCGCGGCGCGGGGGAGTCGAGCCCGAACCGTGGCCCGGACGCGCGGGAGAAGCTGACCCCGCACGAGCTGAGCGTCGCCCAGTTGGCGGCGGAGGGGCTGACGAACCGGGAGATCGGGCAGCGGTTGTACCTGTCGCACCGGACGGTCGGCACGCACCTGCACCGGATCTTCCCCAAACTGGGGATCAGCTCCCGCGCCGACCTGGCCGGAGTCCTCAGCAAGCTCGAGTGACGTACACCGGCAGCGTCAGCCTGGCCACCAGGACCGCCACCTCGTCATAGCGGCTCCGAGGTCGGGTGGACCGCATCCGTCCACTATGGACAAACGGCTCGAGTCCGCCACCGGGCTCGAGCCGTCACGACGGATGTCAGGCGACGGTCGCGTCCAGGGTGACCTCGATGTTGCCGCGCGTGGCCTTCGAGTACGGGCACAGCTGGTGCGCGCCCTGGACCAGCTCGTCGGCGGTGGCCTGGTCGATGCCGGAGGCCTCGAGGTGCAGGGCCGCGCTGAGCCTGAAGTCGTTGGCCTCGGTGTCGTGGTGGAGGGTGATCTCCGCGACGACGGCGAGGTCGTTCGGCTTGACATTCTTCGCCGCAGCGACCCGGCGTACCGCGCCGACAAAGCAGGACGCCCAGCCCGCGGCGAACAGCTGCTCGGGGTTGGTGCCGTTGCCCGCGCCGCCAAACGCCTTCGGCACGGCGAGGGTGACGTCGAGCGCACCGTCGTCGGAGACCGCGTGACCCCCGTTGCGGCCCTCCGCGGTGGAGGAGGCGACCGCGGTGTACGTGACTTCAGACATCGGCTTTCCCTTTGCGTTCCGTGGTGTGTGCCGACCACGGTAGGAACGCCGGGTGTGCCGCGGCGACCGTCGGGCGACGTCACCGGTGTACGTCACCGCGCTGGATCAGACCAGGGAGGCGTCCGCCGCGCTGATCCGCGCGTGCATCCGCCGTAGGCCGGGGCCGGGCTCCAGCCCCAGATCCTCGTCCAGCAACCGGGCGATCCGCTGGTAGGTGGACAACGCGTCGCCCCGGCGGCCTTCGCTGTCCAGCGCCCACATCAGCAGCTCCCACAACCGCTCGCGGTAGGGCTCGGCGGCCGTCGCCAGGGTCAGCTCGCCGATCGCCCCGGCGCAGTTGCCCTGGCCGATGTCCAGGGCCCAGCGCTGCTCCATCGCCGACGCCCGCAGCTGCTCCAGCCAGGTGCGGCGGCCTTCGAAGAACGGGCCGCCCAGCCCGTCGAGCGCGGGCCCACGCCACAGCGCGAGCGCTCCACGCAGCAGCCGCGCCGCCTCGGCGTCCTCGCCGCGGTTACGGGCATCGCGCGCGGCGGCCGTGGTCTGGCGGAACACCGTCACGTCGACCGCGGCGGGGTCGACGAGCAGCTGGTAACCGCGGCCCGCCGACCGGATCTCCGCCTCCGTGACCCGCCCCGCGGCGCCGACCTCGATCAGCAGCCGGCGCAGCCGCGAGATGTAGGTGCGGGTGGTGACGACCGCGCTGCGTGGCGCTTCGGTGCCCCACAACGCACCCACGATCTCCTCGAGCGTGACCTGGCGCCCCTCGCCGAGCAGGAGCAGGGCGAGTACCCCGCGCTGCTGCGGGGATCCCACGTCCAGTTGCTGCCCGCCACTCCACACCCTGATCGGGCCCAGCAACCCGAAACTCATCCCGGCCATTGAGGGTTCCCCGCCCTTTCGCGACGCGCGAGATCGTGAATGTGAGCCTGGGCGATTCCGACCGGCCCCTGTCACCACTGTGTCAGAAGCGCTGGGACAGCGTCGAAGGAATCCGCCGCACCGCGATTCGTAGACCGGACGTCTACGCGTTGTCTACACCGCTGCCCTAGGAATGGTGCGCTGACAGCGAAGTGCGATGTTGGTCGTACTGACCAGGGGTGACGTACGAGCACAGCGTCACGTGACGCTCGCGAGGGCCGTCCCGGCAGATCTACTTTCCGGGAATGCACCGCCGGGCAGCCGTGATTGGACAGCAGAACGTGGTCTCGACCCAGTGCCGGTTCACCATCCTCGGACCGCCCGGACTCAGTTGCGGTGACGCGGAGCTGGATCTGGGCGCGCCGCAACAACAGGCGGTACTGATGCTGCTGCTGTCCCGCAGTGGCAGTTTCGTCCGGAGCGGCGAGCTGCTTGACGGCCTGTGGGGCGATCGTGCCCCGGCCACCGGCGAAGCCGTCATCCGCACCTACATCTCGCGCATCCGGCGCCTGCTCTCCGAGCACGGCCTTGGCTGGGCGATCCGCTCGCAGTCCGGGGGCTACATGCTCGACCCGTCGTTGTTCGAACTCGACGCCACCGAGTTCACGCGGCTGGTCGAGACCGCCCGGCAGGAGCGCGCTGGCGGCGAGGTGCCGGCCGCGGCCAGGTGCCTGCGGGAGGCTCTCGACCTGTGGACGGGCACCGCGCTGGCCGGTGTGCCGGGCGAGGCCGCCGAGCGGGAACGCTCCCGCCTGGAGCGGCTGAAGCTGATCGCCACCCAGGAGTTGCTGCAACTGCGCCTGGAGTTGGGGGAGCACGCCGAGGTGGTGGCCGAGGTGCCCTTGCTCCTCCAGCTGAACCGGCTGGAGGAGCCGTTGTACGAGATCTACCTGCTCGCCCTCTACCGCAGCGGCAGGCGCGCCGAGGCGCTTCAGGTCTACCGGATGGTCTACGACCTACTGGGCAAGGAGTTGGGCGTCAGCCCGGGACCGCGCCTGCGGGCGATCCACGAGAAGATCCTGCGGGCCGAGGCCGACACCGAGGACGAGTTCGTGCCCGCCCCCCGCCCACGGGTTCCGGCACCGGTGGCCAAGGAACCACCGGGTGAGCCGGCCGGCGCGGCACTGGACCGCAACCTCGGTCGGCGGTTCGTCGGGCGGGACGCCGAGCGCGCGGCCTTCGGGGCCATGCTCGAGCGCGGCCACGACGAAGGGCTCGAGGTGCTTTTTGTCCGCGGTCACGCCGGGATCGGCAAGTCGACCCTACTGCGCCGGTTCGCCGAGGACGCTGAGGCTGCGGGGCGCACGGTGTGGCACCTGCACGACCTCACGACCGCGCAACTGCGAGAACGTCTCGACCAGCTCGCCGGCGGGCTCGCGGGGACGTCCGCGGGCCCGGTCGTGCTCCTCGACTCCTGCGAGCGGCACCGCGAACTCGAGCCGTGGCTGCGCGAGGTCTACCTCCGCACGTTGCCGGCGGACGCGATCGTCGTCCTGGCTGGCCGGAGCGGCCCGAGCGTCGCCTGGATCACCGACCCGGCGTGGTCTGGCATGATCGTGACCCGGCAACTGGACGCCCTCAGCCCCGCGGAGTCGGCGGCGCTGGTCCAGGCGCGGGGCGTGGACCCCGGGTTCGTCACGTCCATTGTGGACTTCGCGGCGGGCAACCCGCTCGCGCTGTCGCTGGCCGCCGAGGTCGGCCGGAGCATGTCGCACACCGGGCAGCCCTCGCGGCGCGAGGCCGTGCGGTACGTGGTCGACACGGTGCTGGACCTCCTGGTCGGCGAGGTCCCGACGCCGCGGCACCGGTGGGCGCTGCACGTCTGCGCGCACGCCCGCTACACCACCGAGGACCTTCTCCGCGTCGCGGTACCGGACGGGGATCCCGCGGAACTGTTCGACTGGCTGCGTGCCCAACCGTACGTCGAGACGCCAGGGCACGGCCTGGACATCAACGGGGTGCTGCGGGAGGCGCTGGAGGTCCACCTGCGGTGGCGGGATCCGGTCGGCTACGAGCGGATGCACCGGCGGATCCGGCACTACGTGATGAACACGCTGCTGCGCGACGCAACCGAACCGCGGGCGAGCGTGGCGGTCACGCGGACCATCAGCCACCTGCGGCGCCGGGGCGGGGTGGTGTGCCGCTACGTGTCGGCGACCGGGGACCCGGACGTGCGCGTCACTCGGTGCACCCCGGCCGACCACGATGAGCTCGTCGCCCTGGCGCGCGAGGCCTATGGCGAGTTCACCGCGTCCTCGGTCCGGTTCTGGCTGAACCGCCAGCCGGAGGCGTTCTCCGTGCTGCGGTGCGCCAGGAGCAACCGGTTGCGCGCCTTCATGAGCTGGCTGACCCTCCGCGCGCCGGAGCGGGCGGAACTGGCTGCCGACCCCGTCATCGCGGACGTGTGGAACGAGGTCGGCAGGCGGGGGGACCTGCCGTCCGGCGCGCACCTGGCCGTCGCCCGGCACCTGATCTGCCCCGCCTTCGAGGCCAAGCCGAACCCCATCACCGACCTGTTCCTGGCCCGGATGATGCGGGGCTGGGTCCACGAGTCAGGCCTGGCGGCCTCCTACCTGGTCATCGCGAACCGGCAGCTGTGGTCGCCGCTGATGGACTACCTGGGCCACTACGAACTGGGTCGCTCCCGGTCGGACTACCCGGACGCCGTCTTCGGGCACGACTGGCTCGCCGATCCCCCGTCGCGCTGGCAGGACCACCACCTGGAAGACGAGCTGTGGGCGCCGCGGGGGCCGGACCTGTTCCTCCACGAGGGGCTCGGCGGGCGCTGAGCCGGGTCACAGCGGGTCGTCCCGGCACAGCTCCTCGCGGACCCGGTCGCCGAACGCGGCCGCGACGTGCTGGGCGCCGTAGGAGATCGCGAGGACCCACGCGCTGGACGGGCCGGTGCGGGCGATCTCCGCCGTCACGTCGAGCACCCGAGCCGGAACCCTCCCGCGTCCCGGAGCGCTGTCACGGCCCGGCCGCTGTCGACGCGAAGCTCGGCGCCCCGCCATCTCGCGCGCAGCCGTCGATCGTGGCCGGCAAGCACGATCGCGCCCGGACCCGGGCCCAGCGCGTCCTCCAGTTCGTCGCACAGCGCGGGGGACAGGTGGTTCGTCGGTTCGTCGAGCAACAGCAGTTGCGGTGGATCCGCGACGAGGATCGCGAGGGCCAGCCGCCGTCGCTGGCCCACCGACAGTTCACCGACGGGCTTGTCCGCGTCCCGGTTTCCCAGCAGCCCCAACGATTCCAGCGGCACGGCCGCCGCGCGCGCCGCGCCGAGTGCGGCCGAGTACGTTTCGCGTGCGGTGCGCCCGGGCTCGTCGAGCTCGGTGTCCTGGCTCAGCAGAGCCACGCGCAGTCCCGGATGCCGCCGCACCCCGGCCACGTCGAGCCGTCCCGCCAGGACGTGCAGCAGTGTGGACTTGCCAGCCCCGTTGGGCCCCGTGACCAGAAGTCGTGCGGTGGCGCGGATGTCGAGGCGATCGACGGTGAGCCGCCCGGGAACGTGCACGTCCCGCAGCGACACCAGGATCTCGTCCGGTGCCTGCCCGGCGAGCGCGTCCGGGCGGAACCGCAGCGGTGGCGGGGGAGCGGGCACCTGGCGGCGTTCCAGCTCCTCCAGCCTGCGCGCGGTGTTGCGGACCCGGCGCGAAATCGAGTTCTGCACCCGCCCGGCCCGGTGCCCGTAGCCCATCTTCTCGGTGTCGCGCGGAGCCCGGTTCGGCGCGACCCGGTGCGTCGTCACGCCGAGCGCCTCCCGCAGAACCGCGATTTCCTCCTGTTCCTCGGCGTAACGACGTTTCCAGCGTTCCCGGTCCGCGCGTTTGCGCGCCAGGTAACCGCTGTAGTCGCCGCCGAACCGGACCGGCCCGTCCACCGCGGGATCGAGATCGAGGATGTCCGTGCACACCGCGTCCAGGAAGGCGCGGTCGTGACTGGCCAGCACGACGGTGCCAGGCAGACCGCGCAACTGCTCCTCGAGGAACGCCGCGGCGCTGTCGTCGAGGTGGTTGGTCGGCTCGTCCAGCAGGACCGCGGCGGGCCGGCGGACCAGCAACGCGGCCAGCGCGAGCCGCCCGCGCTGGCCGCCGGACAGTTCGCGCAACGCACGCTCGGGTCCGAGGCCGCCGAGCCCCAGTCCGTCGAGGACGATCTTCGCCCGCCGGTCGGCGTCCCAGGCGTCGTGGAGCTGGGCCTGTTCCAGCCGCTCGGCGTACTCCGCCAGCAGATTCTCGTCGTTGGCGAGCAGGGCACCGAGGCGGTCCAGTTCGGCGAGATCCGCGCGCGCATCGGCCAGGGCCTCGTCGACCACGTCGGCCACTGTCGCCGCAGGGTCGAACGGCATCTCCTGGTGCAGGTAGCCGAGGTCGGCCGGGCGCTCGACGCTGCCGCGGTCCGGCCGGTCCACCCCGGCCAGCACTCGCAGCAGCGTCGACTTCCCGGCGCCGTTCTCGCCGATCAACCCGATCCGGTGCCCCGGCGCCGCGGTCAGCGACACCCCGTCCAGCACGCGCCGGTCACCGAGCACGCGCACGAGGTCGTGCGCGATCAGAGCCGCTTCCATGTCAGCGGCTCACGGGCGCGGCGGTCTCCAGCAGCCTGCCCGCGTCGAGCCGGAGCCAGCGGTCGATCCGGATCTCGCCGAGGAAGCGTTCGTCGTGGCTGACCACGACGAACGCGCCCTGGTAGGCGTTGAGCGCGCTCTCCAGCTGCCCGGCACTGACCAGGTCGAGGTTGTTCGTCGGTTCGTCCAGCAACAGCAGTTGCGGTGCGGGCTCGGCGAACAGGATGCAGGCCAGCGTGGCGCGCAGCCGTTCCCCACCGGACAGGACCGCGACGGGCAGGTGCGCGCGGTCGCCTCGGAACAGGAAGCGGGCCAGCAGGTTCATCCGCTGTGCCGGGGGCATCGCGGGCGCGAACGCCGCCAGGTTCTCCGCGACGGTGCGGTCGTTCTCGAGCAGGTCCAGGCGCTGGGACAGGTAGGCGATCCGGCCGTCGGCGCGCTTGACCTCGCCGCCGTCGGGCTCCAGGTCACCGGTGATCATCCGCAGCAGGGTGGACTTGCCGGAGCCGTTGGCGCCGCTGAGCGCGATGCGTTCCGGTCCGCGGATGGCCAGGTCGACGCCCCCGCCGAACAGGTCCCGCTTGCGCAGGCCTTCGCCGAGGAACAGGGTCCGCCCGGCGGGCACCGCGGTCTGGGGGAGTTCCAGGGTGATCTTCTGGTCCTCGCGCAGCGACCGCTCGGCCTCGTCGAGCTTGGCCTTGGCCGCGCTGACCCGGGCCGCGTGCGTGCCGTCGGCCTTGCCCGCGGACTCCTGGGCGTTGCGCTTGCGGGCGCCGGAGAGGATCTTGGGCAGTCCCGCGTTCGCGAGGTTGCGCTGCGCGTTGCTCGCCCGCTTGGCGGCCCGCTCCCTGGCCTGCTGCATCTCGCGCTTCTCGCGCTTGACCTCCTGCTCGGCGTTGCGGATGTGCTTCTCGGCCACCTCGCGCTCGGCCTGGACGGCCTCCTCGTACTCGGTGAAGTTGCCGCCGTAGTAGTGGACCTCACCGGCGTCGAGCTCGGCGATGCGGTCCATCCGGTCCAGCAGGGCGCGGTCGTGGCTGACCACCAGGAGGCAGCCGGACCAGTCCTCGAGTACGGCGTAGAGCTTGCGGCGGGCCTCGAGGTCGAGGTTGTTGGTGGGTTCGTCGAGCAGCAGCACATCGGGCCGCTTGAGCAGCTGGGCGGCGAGCCCGAGCGAGACGATCTGCCCGCCGGACAGGGTGCTCAGCCTCCGGTCCAGCGTGACCTCGCCCAGGCCGAGCCGGTCCAGCTGGGCGCGGGTGCGCTCCTCGATGTCCCAGTCGGTGCCGATCGTGGTGAAGTGCTCCTCGGCCACGTCACCGGACTCGACGGCTTCGAGCGCGCGCAGGACCGGCTCGATGCCGAGGACCTCGGCCACGGACGGTTCGCCGGTCAGCGGCAGGTCCTGGGGTAGGTAGCCGAGCAGGCCGTCGACGGACACGGTGCCCGCGGTCGGCCGCAGCTCGCCCGCGATGAGCTTGAGCAGGGTCGTCTTGCCTGCGCCGTTCGGGGCGACCAGGCCGGTGCGGCCGTCCGGGACGGTGAGGGACAGCTGGTCGAAGACCGGGGTGTCGTCGGGCCAGGAGAAGGACAGACCGGACACGACGATGCGGGAATCTGGCATGAAAGAGAGACCTCGGAAGATGTGGGGCGCGCCAGTGAGCGGCGCGTGGCTATGGGTGCGACGACATGGCCACCGCGGCGGTACGTGCCGGGGGCCTGCTGACTCCGGGCTCACCCGGAGATGTCGTCTTCACCTGCCACGTCAAGTCTCCCTAAAACGGCTCTCTGCCCTTCGACCATAGCAGTTGCGCCGATCTCGAGGTCAAGGCACCAGCCCGGCAGGCGTGTCGTGCCCAGGTGGTGGATCTCGTAGCCGCGTTCTCGGTCGGGAACAAGCTTCACTGCACTACACAAGTCGGGAATCAGCCAAGAGCTGGCTGGCGGTGGTGGCTGCGGCGCCTCCCACACATGATGCGGATGACCTTGGTGACGGTGTTGATGATCCGCGACGGCTGGACGCTGCTCGACCGGCGCGGCAGCCTTGTGCCGCGCTATAGACCAGTTCTGGTGCTGCGGCGTTCGATCGACACCACGTCGCGCCACGCACCGAGGTGCTGGCCGATGCGTTCGCGACGGCCCACCTCACGAAAGCCGACCCGCTGGTGCAGGGCCAGGCTGGCGGTGTTCTCCGGGAAGATGCCGGACTGCAACGTCCACACCCCGGCGGCCTCGGTGGCCGCGATGTAGGTGTCCAGCAGGGCACGGCCGACGCCGGTGCCGTGGCGATCGGGGTGAACGTAGACGCTGTGTTCGAGCACCCCGGCGTACACACAGCGGCTGGACACCGGCATCGCGGCGATCCACCCCAGCACCTCGCCTCCGGAGTCGAGGGCGACGAATCGGTGCTCCGGCAGGTGGGCCTGGTCCCACTGGGGCCAGGGCGGCGCGGTGGTTTCGAAGCTGGCGTTGCCGGTGTCCAGCCCTGCCTGGTAGACCGACAGCACCTGCTCGGCGTGCTCGGCGAGCATTGCCGTGATGCGCGGCGCGGCGCTCATGGAAGCATCGCCTCGACCTCGGCCGGGGTCTTGCCCATCACGAGGTCGGCGGCGCTGGGGAAGCAGGACACGCAGCGCTGGTTGACCCGATACAGGGTGGCGGTGCCGCGCTTGTCCGACAGCACGAACCGGGCCTCGGCGAGGACCTTGAGGTGGGCGGAGACGGTGGACTGGCCGACCGGGACCCGCTCGACGATCTGGCCGACGGTCATGGGCTCAGGGTGTTCCGCGAGCAGGTTGAGGATCTGCACGCGGGTCGCGTCGGCCAAGGCGCGGAACCAGGCTGCGTAGGTCTCGGCGAGTCGCCGGTCGAGCATGACCGCCCCTTTCATCGTTAATCGACGATAGACGATGAAAGGGGCGGCGGGAAGCGGCCGGTCAGGCGCCGGTGGGGACCAGTTCGGCCAGCAGCCCACGGACCCGGTGGTCGATGTCCTCGCGGATCGGGCGGACGTGCTCGACGTCCTGGCCCGCGGGGTCGGCCAGGTCCCAGTTGAGGTACCGCTTGCCCGGGTAGACCGGGCAGGCGTCGCCGCAGCCCATGGTGATCACCACGTCGGCGGCCCGCACGGCGTCGTCGGTCAGCGGCTTGGGGAACTCCTGCGACAGGTCCAGCCCGAGTTCGGCCATGGCCTCGACCACGGCCGGGTTGATCGTGTCCGCGGGTGCCGACCCGGCAGAGCGGACGGTGACCCGACCGGCCGCGTGGTGGTGCAGCAGGGCGGCGGCCATCTGGGAGCGCCCGGCGTTGTGGACACAGACGAACAGCACCTCGGGCAGCTCGGACACGACGGCTCCTTGGTTCTTGGCGATGGCGCGCAGGCGTTCGGCGGCGAAGCGGGTGGCCAGCACGGGCAGGTGGGTGTGGACGCGGGCGGTGGCGGCGAGCAGGTCGTAGGAGTCGTCGATGACCTCGCGGATGGTCTCCACGGAGAACACTTCGCCCAGGGTGCGGGCGAGGTCGTTCGCGGCGTGGTCCAGCAGGGTGTCGGCGTCGGCGGGTTGGCAGGCTTCGAGGTTGCAGCAGCGGTCGTCAGGCGGAGGGTGCCGTGTCATGACCGGGTCTTTCGGAGACGGTGGCAGTGGACGGTGCGAAGAAGCGGCGTGCCAACAGGGCGGCATAGACCAGGGCGACCAGCACGGGCACCTCGATGAGCGGGCCGACCACGCCCGCGAGGGCTTGGCCGCTGGTGGCGCCGAAGGTCGCGATGGCCACCGCGATGGCGAGCTCGAAGTTGTTGCCCGCGGCGGTGAACGCGAGGGTGGTGGTCCGTTCGTAGGGCAGGCCGATGGCCTTGCCCAGCACGAAGGATCCGGTCCACATGATCGCGAAGTAGACCAGCAGGGGCAGCGCGATGCGGGCCACGTCCAGGGGACGGCTGGTGATCTGGCCACCCTGCAGGGCGAACAGCACCACGATGGTGAACAGCAACCCGTACAGCGCGAGCGGGCCGACGCGGGGCAGGAACCGGGTCTCGTACCAGTCCCGGCCCCTGGCACGCTTGCCCAGGCGGCGGGACAGGTACCCGGCCAGCAGGGGGATGCCCAAGAAGATCAGTACCGAGCGGGCGATGGCCCAGCCGGACACGGCGAGGTCGGCCTGCGGCAGGCCGAGCCATCCGGGCAGCACCGCGAGGTAGAACCAGCCCAGCACCCCGAAGGCGAGGACCTGGAACACCGAGTTCAGCGCGACCAGCACGGCGGCGGCCTCGCGGTCGCCACCGGCGAGGTCGTTCCAGATGATGACCATCGCGATGCACCGGGCCAACCCGACGATGATCAGCCCGGTGCGGTAGTCGGGCAGGTCCGGTAGCAGCAGCCAGGCCAGCGCGAACATCAGCGCCGGGCCCAGCACCCAGTTCAGCAGCAGGGAGGGCAACAGCAGGCGCCGGTCGCGGGTGACGGTGTCCAGCCGGTCGTAGCGGACTTTGGCCAGTACCGGGTACATCATGATCAGCAGGCCGAGCGCGATCGGCAGCGAGATCCCATCCACCTGGACGGCGTCGATCGCCGCGCCCAGGCCGGGGATCACGCGACCCGTGGCAAGGCCCGCCAGCATGGCGGCAAGGATCCAGGCCGGCAGGAACCGGTCCAGCGTGGACAGCTTGCCCACCACGCCACGATCGGTTGCCGTGCTCATGCGGTCACCGGCTCGGCCTGGTCGGGCGCCATGAGCACCGTGGACAGCGTCTGCAACGCAGTGGGCAGCACCCGGTAGTACACCCAGGTCCCGCGCCGCTCACCGTCGATGATTCCGGCCTCGCGCAGCACCTTGAGGTGGTGGGAGATCGTCGGGCCGGTCAGGTCGAAGGCGTCGGTCAGGTCGCACACGCACGCCTCGCCCCCGGCGTGGGAGGCGATCAGCGACAGCAGCCGCAGCCGCACCGGGTCGGCCAGGGCCTTGAACACCCGCGCCAGCTCGACCGACTGGTCCTCGGTCAGGGGCTGGCGCATCAAGGGCGAGCAGCACAGCGACTCGACCGGGACGAGCGGCAACTGTTTAGACATGCATCTAGGTTGACAGACATCTATCTAGAGCGCAATCTGGCAACGCACTGATTCGATGAACGTCTATCCAAGGGTGATGTCATGTCCCGTGTGCAGCTGGCCCTGCGAGTGGCCGACCTGGAAGCCTCGATCGCCTTCTACACCAAGCTGTTCGGCGTCGAACCAGCCAAACGCCGTCCCGGCTACGCCAACTTCGCCGTCACCGAGCCACCGTTGAAGCTGGTACTGCTGGCGGGCGAGCCAGGCCAGGAGACGGTGATGGACCACCTCGGGGTGGAGGTCGAGTCCAGCGAGCAGGTCACCGAGGCCAGCGAGCGGCTGTCCGCCCTCGGGCTGTTCACCGACGTGGAGAACGACACCACCTGCTGCTACGCCGTGCAGGACAAGGTCTGGGTACACGGCCCCGGCAAGGAGCCCTGGGAGGTCTACGTCGTCAAGGCCGACTCGCAGGCGTACGGCACCGACCCTGAATTGACCGCTGCCGGGTGTTCCACCGACACCGAGCAGCAGGCTACGGCCAAGCCCACTGGCTGCTGCGGCTGACGGTGACCTACCGGAGGCTGGTGGTGCCCCCGCCAGCCTCCGCACCCAGCATCGTCGCTCCACAACATCCGCTACTACCGATGTGTGCTCTGGATGTTGATCGTTTACTGATCCGCGGCGTCTTGGGTTTCTTCGCCCGGCCGTTCTTCGAGCACTTTCACGAGGGCCGTGGCGATGAGGGCCACGGGCCGATCATCGTCGTGGGCCAGTTGCTGAAGGATGTCCAGCGCGATGGTCCCCGGCATCTCGGCGAGTGCCTGGGTCAGTCGCATCCGCACCGCCGAGTCCGCGGTGTGTGCGGCGAGTTCGTCAACCAGCGCACTCAGGATCCGGTCTGTCCACTGCGCGTCCCGCGCCAACGTTCCCAAGAGCTCGGCCGCCTCGACATCGTTCGGGCCCTCGACCACCATGCCGACCAGTGCCGGCACAGCACGGGTCACGCCCCGCGCCCCCAGTGCGAGAGCGGCATGTCTGCGGACCGTCGCGTCCGTGTCCCCGAGCGCGTCCGTGAGCATCGCGGTCGCCTCGTCGCCGGGTAGCTCGGCGAGCGCCAGGACCGCGCGCCGCCGGACGTCGACGTCCTCGGAGGCCATGCCGGTTGCCAGGCTCGCCACACCGTCACCGCCGGCCCGCGCGAGGGCCCACCGCAGGGCCCCGGCAACGTTCGGATCGGATTCGGTGAGGACCGCCTCTGCCAGCAGCTCGGCGGGAACCGAGGCATGCTCGGCCGGGGCCAGGACGGCCTGCTGTCGCCGCGCGGCGCTGTGCGAACCCAGTCCGTGCAGGAGTTCGACGATGCGCGCGACGTCCTGCCAGCCGGCGGGTTCGGCCGCATCGACCGTACGGAGCCGTTCGAGGAGCTCTTGCTCCTGGTTCAGTCGTTCTTCGGTCCTTCGGATGAGGTCGCCGACCAGCGCTGCCGGGGTGAATCCGGGATCGTCGAGAGTGCGTGCGATCTGACGCAGTGACAGTCCCAGGGCCCGCAGGCCCTCCACGTGGAAGATCCGCCGGATGTCCTCGGGTGTGTATTCCCGGTAGCCACCCACGGTGCGGCCTGTCGGTCGTACCAGCCCGAGCGAGTCGTAGTGCCTGAGCATCCGGGCGCTCACTCCCGAGCGGCGCGCCACCTCACCGATCAGCACGCAGTTGTCTCCTCCCGGTCCGGACCGAGCGCGACGACCCGCCTCGCTTCATCGACGGCGAGGTCGAATCCGGCATCTGGGTCGCGCAGGAGCCGCTCCGTGGCGCTGGCATGCGCACGCACCGCCGGGTCGTGACGTGCCAGTGCCGTTCGCAGGACCGGCTCGACCACGTCGCCGAGCGCGACGAGGGCGCGGCTCAAGCTCAACCGTACCTCCCGGTCACCGCGGCCGAATTGTGTGGCCAGTTCCGCGGCCAGCGCTTCCTTCTCCCTGTCGGGCACGAGAATGACGGCAGCGCGCCACGCACTCCGCGCGACCTCGTCGTCGGCGTCGTGCAGCAACGACCGCGTGATCGCGGGCCACGCGTTCCTGTCCCCGATCTTGGACAGGGTGTGCAACGCCTGGCTCCGGGCCTGAGCGCGTTCGGAACGAAGCTCCGCGCGCAGTTTCGGAACCGTAATCTCCGACGGGAGACGGGTCAGCGCCCACGTGAGCATGTCACGCACGAAGAAGTCCGGCTCGATCGCGCACCGTGCCACGAGCGCGTCGACGAAACCGGGCTCGGGATGCGTACCGATTGCCAGGGCAGCCTTCAACCGCGTGGACGAGTTCCCGGCGGCCAGTGCGTCGAGCAGTCGCGTGTCCTGTGGATTCCTGTGTGTCGAGTTGATGGGGACCACCTCCGACAGCCAGTGAAGACCTTGTCACAGTGACAAGGTCAAGGTCACGGGCGAGCCGCCGTGGAGATCGGCGTGCTCCACGACGTCCTCATGAACGTCCACGTCCTCGCCGACCCGGCAGGGCGGCTGCTGTGGACCTCGCCGGCATTGCCCGGCTCGGCCCACGACCTGACCGCGGCCCGCACCCACGGCATCATCGACGCCCTCACCACAGCCGACATCCCCTGCTGAGCGGACAAGACCTACCGGTCAACCGCTCGCAAGCCCCCGTCCGGTGCCCTGAGCGAACAAGCCGTTTCGATCCTCAAAGCCTGGCGGCCACCGCGCAGACTCCGCTGCTCCACCACCCGGATCACCGACCCGACCCGAACCGTCCTCGCACTTCACCCCGCCGCCAGATGAGGTTGGTCACCAGCGCGCGCTTTCGTTAAATGGACAATTGGTTGAGGGCGTAGTCGAGCGCGTCGGTGAGGTGTTGGGGTGAGCCTGTGATCGCGGTCATCGTGGTGCCGCCGCACACGGCTGCGGTGATTGCTGATGCGATCTTGCTGGCATCGACACTGTGAGCGACTTCGCCTGCGGATTGCATTTGCTCGATGTCTCGCCGAATGCTGTTATTCCATTGATGAATGATTTGCGATACGACAGCCTTTTCGCCTGGTGTTGCGGCTGCGAGATGGCTTGCCAATATATATTGCGGGCAGGCTTCACCATGGCGATCATGTTGTTTGAGCATCTGATCGCGCCATCTTCTCCATGCTTGCCGTGTGGTCAGCGGACCGGCGCCATCGTGGATTCTTTGCAGGATCCGTTCTGTCTCGTGTTGAGCGACCTCGAGCAATAGTTGCTCTTTCCCGTCCGGGAAGTAGTGAAACAACTGACTCTTGCTGGTTTCGGTACGTGCTCGAATCTCGTCGAGTGTGACCGTGCCGGTACCTTGTTCGAGAAGAAGCTCGATAGCGCCGGACAGGATGCGGGCGCGGGTGTGTTGACCTTTGGCGGTGTTGCCACTGGGCATGGCACCCAGACTAGCAAGACTGGACTTGCGGGTCCATTTTTGTTGGCGGAGGCTGGACATCAGCACGACGCTCAGGCTGCTAGGTGCGGCATCGTTGCGAGTGGAATGGTTGATCGGCCCGGAGGAGGGAGTACGTGATGAGTCGGCGGACTGTTTTGGTGACTGGTGCGACCGGTACCACTGGTTCCAGGGTGCTGGCTGGATTACGTCAACGTGGTGTTGCGGTACGGCCAGCATCTCGACGGGGTGCCCCGGCCTTCGACTGGGGGGACCAGGACACCTGGGTCGATGCCTTGGTTGATATCGATACCCTCTACGTCGTTCCGCCGATCGAAGATTCTCCGACAGGGGTTCCTCGGGGTATGGGTGATATTTCTGGTTTTTGCAAGTACGCCGTGAAGCAGGGTGTTGACAGGTTCGTATTGCTCTCTGCCCGTTCGGGTCGTGCCGGAAACCCTGAGGTGGTTGCCGTGGAAGATGTCGTGAAGGCATTGGGGGTGGAGTGGACGATCCTTCGTCCGTCCGCGTTTCATCAGAACTTCGCGGAAAACTTTCAATTGAATTCCGCGAACCCGCTGCGGCAATCTATTGTCGACGGCAGTCTGGAAGCAATGGACCTGGGTTCGCCGATCGACTTCATCGATGCCGCCGACATCGCCGACGTGGCGGTTGAGACCCTGGTGGGCACCGGTCACCACGGTCAAACCTACGAACTTTCAGGTCCTCGGGCGTTCCCGTTCGCAGAGGCGGTGCGGATCATTGCCCGAACGCTCGATCGTCCGATCCAGTACACTGAATTTCAGCCGACTGCTTGGTTCGAACGACTCCGCGCGACCGGAGTCGATGAAACCGTGATCGGTCTGGTCGAACACGTGCTACACAGCCATGACAGCGGCGTGTTCGCCGGAGAGTTCGACACGGTCGAACGGCTACTGCAACGCCCTCCAAGGTCGTTCGAAGCATACGTCCGGGAGACTGCTGCCCTGGGTGTTTGGGACATGAACCAAGCCGCCAACAAGGCAATGCAGCATCAACGGTGAACGGTTCTGCATCACCGGATCGGAGGGCATCTGCTGGATGCGGGGCATCTCATAAACCGGCTGCGGTGTCGGCGACGTTCGACGAACCCAATCTTGTGTCATGCGCAGGTCTGGTACCGGTGATGCAACTGGTCGAACATGCCGGTCTGGCTGACGCAGTGACCTTCGGACATCTTCTCCCACCGGCTGCATATCGCCCCCAGTCCGCGTAGGTCTGCGTCCCCATTGAGCTAGCGTGCTGGCCCGGCCGATTGGCGGGGCCAGCACGCCGTGCACCTCATCGGCTGGCTGTCCCTGCGCACCGAGCTGATCCTCTCCGCGCTGCGCACCCCCTCGTTCCGCGACCAGCTCGCCGACCGCGAACGGATCGCACGCGATGCGCACACCGCGAGCATCACCGCGACCTTCGACGCCCTCGGGGTCACCCCGCCCGCCGATCCGGCGTTCCTGGCACTCATCGTGCACACGCTGGAGGCGGACCGTGCGCACGGACGTCCGCTACTGCCGAACTGAACCCGATACCCGGGGCGGCTGAAGCCACCGAGAAGAACAAGACTGTTGTTTTCTGACATCGCCAAGCACCCTCGATGCCACTGATCACCGACTCGCGGGGAGACGAGAGGCTTGACCAGTAGCGAGATCGACATCGAGCAGCAGCACCTGGCGACCCTCTACACCTGGGTGGACGCCCTGCGCGAACAGGCGGCGACCCACTTGGCAGCCGCGCGAGACGCTGGCCGGGGCGGGGACGCGGTGGCGTTCTGGCAGGCGGAACTGACCCGCTTGGAGTCCGCCGAGCACGGGCTGTGCTTCGGCCGGCTGGATATGCAGGAGGGCCGCCGTGTCCACGTCGGCAGGCTGGGTCTGTTCCGGGAGGGGGATGACGAGCCGTTGTTGGTCGACTGGCGCGCACCGGTTGCCCGGCCGTTCTACACGGCGACCCCGACCGCCACACACGGCGTCCGGAGGCGGCGACACATCACCACACGTGGGCGGATGGTCGTCGCGCTCAACGACGAACTGCTCGACCTGGACACCGCAGGCGAGGACAACCTGATCGGGGAGGCCGCGTTGCTGGCGGCGCTTGCCGCGGTCCGAACCGGGCGGATGCGCGACATCGTCACGACCCTGCGGGCCGAACAGGACCAGATCATCCGCGACGGGTACCCCGGAGTGCTTGTGGTGCAGGGTGGCCCAGGTACCGGCAAGACCGCGGTCGCCCTGCACCGGCTGGCCTACCTGCTCTACACCCACCCGCACCTGCGCACCCGGGGCGTCCTGGTCGTTGGCCCCAGCCAGATCTTCCTGGACTACATCGGGCAGGTCCTGCCCGGTTTGGGCGAGCACACCGTCGTGACGGCCACCATCGCCGATCTGCGTCCGAACATCCGGGCCAGCCGCGTGGATCCGCCCGCGACCGCCGAGGCCAAGGGCCGGGTGGACATGGCCGATCGGGTAGCGGCCGCGGTGCGCTCGCGGGTGCGGACTCCCGACGAGCCGGTCGAGGTCGAGTTCGAACAGCAGACGCTGCGGCTTGACCCGCACAGCTGCCGCCGCGCCGTGGACACGGCAAGGCGGACTGGGCTTCCGCACAACCAGGCCAGACTCGTCTTTCAACAGCAGGTTGTGGACCTGCTCGCGCAGGGCCTGATCGAGCGCATGGAGCGCGTGGTGCTCACCGAGACCGGCCACGCCCTCGACGGTGGCAGTCCCGACGGACGGCTCAGCGAGGCCGACCTGCGCGCGCTGGCGGCCGCCGGCGTCGTGATCGGCTCCGATGAGCACGAGGACGATCTCAACGGTCCCAGGAGCCTGCTGGATCAGACCGACAGAGCCCGCCTGCGGGACGCACTGCTGGCCGACACCACCGTGCGGAACACGCTCGACGAACTGTGGCCGCCACTGACCCCGCAGGACGTGGTGGCCGACCTGCTCGGCACTTCGTCCGGCGGCTGGAGCGTCGAGGACATCCCGCTGCTGGACGAGGCCGCCGCCGTGATCGGTGACCGTGCTGGCGGGGTGACGTTCGGGCATGTGGTCGTCGACGAGGCGCAGGAACTGTCCGCGATGGCCTGGCGGATGCTGATGCGCCGATGCCCCACCAAGTCGATGATCCTCGTCGGCGACCTCGCCCAGACCGGCGATCCGGCAGGCGCCACGTCCTGGGACGGCGTGCTGCGGCCGCACCTCGACGATCGCTGGCGGCTGGCCCAACTCACCGTCAACTACCGCACTCCGGCGGAGATCATGGCCGCCACCGCCGACCTGGTCGCCGCGCACCATCCCGGACTGCGGCCACCCCGATCGGTCCGCTCCACCAGTCAACCACCGTGGCGTGTGCGTACCACCCACACCGACCTGCCCCAGGTTGTCGCCGAACTCGCCGGAACACACACCGACGGACAGCTCGCGATCATCGCCCTGTCAGTCCACCTTGGTCGGCTGGCGGCGGCCCTGTCCGTCGCCACGCCGACCGACCTCACCGGCACGGTCGTGTTGCTCACGCCCAGCCAGGCCAAAGGACTGGAATTCGACTCGGTGCTGATCGCCGATCCGGCCGCGATTCTCGCCGCACCCCTGGGCCACAACGACCTCTACGTGGCCATGACCCGGGCCACCCAGCGGCTCGGTGTCGTGCATCCCGGCCCGCCACCAGCCGAGTTGGCGGGTATGCGGGAACGCACACCCTGACCTGGCCGGACGGTCCCAACACCTCACCCCTGTGCGAGTAGCGGAACCAGTTGAACAGCTCCATCGCCGACCGCTACTGGCGCCACCGGGAGGGCCGGTACGGCTGGTAGCAGCAGTTCCGGTCAAATCCGAGGAACACTCGCTAATGGTCAGAGTGGCCATGGGTGAGACGGCATCAACACGGCCGGCTGGCCGTGGCGCGCAGCAAGCCGACGGTCACCGTGGCCGCGCGGACACCGGATGTGCGAGACCTTGTACGGTAGTGTTTAGTTTGATGGTGGACGTACAAGGAGGGTGGGGGCTATGCGAGCGATCGGCCTGACCGAGTTCGGCGGACCCGAGGTGCTGCGGGTGATCGAGCTGCCCGATCCGGTGCCCGGCAGCGGTGAGGTGCGCATCCGGGTACACGCCGCCTCGGTCAACCCCACCGACACGGTGCTCCGCTCCGGCACCACGAGCGTGCGGTTCAACGGCCGTCCCGGACCGTACGTGCCGGGTATGGACGCGGCGGGCGTGGTCGACGCGATCGGACCGGACACCGACACCCCGCTCCGACAGGGGGATGCGGTGATCGCGATCGTCCGTCCCTACGGGCCGCGCGGCGGCGCCTACGCCGAGTTTGTCGTGGTGCCCGCGGAGTCGGTGGTGCCGATTCCGTCCGGTGTGGGCTTTCCGGCCGCCTCGACGCTGCTGATGAACGCCCTCACCGCTCGTCTCGGGCTGGACCTGCTCGCGGTGCCGGCCGGTGGCACCGTCGCGGTGACCGGAGCGGCCGGGGCCTTCGGCGGGTACGCGGTGCAGCTGGCCAAGAGCGATGGGCTGCGCGTGCTGGCCGACGCTTCGGCGGCCGACACGCAACTGGTGGCCGATCTGGGCGCCGACGAGGTGGTGCGGCGCGGTGACGACGTCGCCGATCGGTTCCGCGCTCTCGCGCCCGACGGGGTGGACGGCGTGCTCGACGGGGCGATGCTGCACGAGCTGGTCGTCCCGGCGATCCGGGACGGTGGCGGGATCGCCGTCATCCGTGGCTGGGACGGCCCGGTCGACCGTGGTGTCCGGGTGCACCCGGTCTGGGTCAACGAGGTGGCCACCGACCACGCCCGGCTGCTCCGGCTGCGGGACCAGGCCGAGGCGGGCGAGCTGACTCTGCGCGTGGCCGACGTGGTGCCCGCCGACCAGGCGGCCCAGGCGCACCGGCGGCTGGCCGAGGGCGGGGTGCGGGGCCGTCTCGTGCTGGACTTCACCTCCGTGTAGTGCGGTGCCCACCGAGGTCCGCACAGGCGGCACGGTCCCGGGGGAAACCGAGAGTCCCTAGGCCGGTGGCGGCTGGTGGAGGCGGAGTTGCAGCCAGCAGGACAGCCTGTCGTCGGGATGGCCGAGGAGGTCGACGCCAAACAGGTCGTGGACGCGGCGCAGCCGGTACTTCAGTGTGTTGGGATGGATGGTCAGGTGCCGGGCCGCGTCGCCGATGTTGCCCGCGGCGTCCAGCCAGGCGGTCACTGACGCCGCATAGTGCGTGCGGCGGGTGCGGTCGTACTCGAGCATCGCTTCGATTCCTGGGTGGCGCAGACCTGGATGGCGGGCCAGCTCGTCCGACAGGTGGGTGAGGAGCACGCTGGCGTGGACCTCGCCGAGTGTGGCGACTGGGCGGCCGTGGGGATCTGCTGTGGTGACGCGCAGGATGTCGGCTACTTCTGTGCGCAGTGAGGGGACCTCGGATGCGTCGCTGGTGGTGCGGCTCAGGGCGCAGCGGACAGGAGCGTCCAGTGTTCTGCCGAGGGCCGCGACCGCTTGCTCGGCGAGGCGGCGGGCGGTAGCTGGTGGGTCGTTGGGCAGCAGAACGTAGACCGTGCGGTTGATCGTGGCGGTGGCCGCCGAGGCGGACACCGCTGACCAGTGGCGTGCCGCGGCCGTGCTGAGGTTGGCGTCCAGTGGTGGCTCGCCGAGTGCTGGTGCGAAGCCCAGCAGTGTCAGGCGCGGTGGATCGGGTAGGCCGAGGCGGACACGGGCTTCGCTGGAGGTGCCGTCGCCGACCAGCAGGCTGCGCAGCGCGTCTTCTCTGGTCTGACGGTCGAGTTCGGCGGCACCCCAGTGGCGCAGCAGATGTGTGGCGGCGAGCTGGGCGCCGTCGAGGAGGGCGGACTCGCCCGTCCCGTCTATCGGTGCCGCGCCCTCGATCGCCCAGATCGTGCCCAGTGGTCGCTCGCCCGCTCGGATGGCGACGGCCGCGCGGGGCAGTTCGTCCGGGGCGAGGATCGGCAGTCGCACGACGCCCGTCGCTGCCAGGACCTGCCGGTACTGGTGCAGCTGTTCGGGCTGGTCGGGGACGCGGCGGTCCAGGATGCCGCGGCGGCGCAGGTCGTCGATGTGCTGCTCGGGGATCGACGAGTAGGCGAGCACGCGGTTGTCCAGGTCCTCGATCGACACGGAACCGCCGATCACCGCCGCCATGGCGTCCGCGAGGGCGTAGAGCTCCTCGCTGGTGCCGCCGGTGTTTGGCGATTCCGACATCAGCATCGGCGAAGTATAGGCAGTTCCGCCAACGACGAGACGATCTCCGCTCTCCAGAATTGGAGCAATCCACGGAACGGAGGGAGGCCGCGTTGGGAACCGGTGTGTCGTTTCGTCAGCAGCTGCTCAGGCGCAAACCAGTGGACGCGTTCCGCACCGACGCCACGTCCGCACCCGAAGGCAGTGCCCTGCGCCGCACCATGGGTACCTTCCAGCTCACGATGATCGGCATCGGCGGCACGATCGGCACCGGCATCTTCTTCACGCTCAACGCGACCGTACCCAAGGCCGGACCCGCGGTGATCCTGTCGTTCGTCCTCGGCGCGGTCACGGCGGCACTGACCGCGCTGTGCTACGCCGAACTGGCTTCCGCCGTCCCAGTCTCCGGGTCCTCGTACTCCTACGCCTATGCGACGCTCGGCGAGCTCGCCGCGGTCGCCGTGGGCTGGTGTCTGTTGTTGGAGTACGCCGTCTCCGCCGGGGTCATCGCGGTCACCTGGGGCCAGTACCTCAACGAACTGACCGAGCGGTTGTTCGGTGCCCAGATGCCCGCGGCCATCTCCGCACCGCCCGGCGCAGGTGGCTTCATCAACCTGCCCGCCGTGATCCTGGTGGGACTGTGCTGCCTGTTGCTCGTCCGGGGCGCCCGGGAGTCCGCGCTGGTCAACACGGTCATGGTGCTGGTCAAGCTCGGGATCCTCGTGCTGTTCCTCGTGGTCGGCGCGACAGGTTTCAACTCGGACAACCTCCAGCCGTTCGCCCCGATGGGCGTCGCGGGTGTCGGTGCCGCGGCGGCCACCATCTTCTACTCGTTCGTCGGCCTGGACACGGTGTCCACGGCCGGTGAGGAGGTCCGTAACCCGCGCCGGACGCTGCCGCTGGCCATCATGTTCGCGCTGCTGGTGATCACCGCGGTGTACGTGCTGGTGGCGCTGGTCGGCGTCGGCGCGCAGCCGTGGACGGAGTTCGAGGGCCAGCAGGCCGGTCTGTCCGCGATCCTGGAGAAGGTCACCACAGCGGGCTGGCCCGGACCGGTGTTCTCGGCGGGTGTGGTGGTCTCCGTGGTCAGCGTGATCCTGATCATTTTGTACGGGCAGACGCGCATCCTGTACTCGATGGGCCGGGACGGCATCATCCCGCCGGCCTTCTGCCGGATCGATCCGCGCAGGGGCACGCCGGTGACCGGCACCCTCCTGGTGGGCGGATTCGTCGCGCTGATCGCCGCGGTCGTCCCGCTGGAGCAGTTGGCGAACCTGACCAGCATGGGAGCGCTGGTGGCGTTCGCCGTGGTGTCCATCGGCGTGATCATCCTGCGGCGGCGGGAGCCGAACCTGGAGCGTGGCTTCACGGTGCCCGGCTACCCGGTGGTGCCGCTGCTGTCGATCGGCTGCTGCGCCTACCTGGTCCACGAACTCCCGGTCGACACGTACCTGTTGTTCGGCGGCTGGCTGGTGCTGGCGCTGGTCGTGTACGTGCTCTACGGCCGCCACCACTCGCGGCTCGGTGCCTGAGGATGAGCACCGTTCAGGTCCTGCCACGGCGGGGCACGGCGGCCGTCCTGGCCGCAGTGCTCGTGCTGTCCTCCGCCACCGCGGCGTACGCGGCGCCGGACAACTGAGCTCAGGGAGCAAGTATGAGTCGACGAATGTGGCGTTGTTTGCTCGCTCTCGTAGTCGGAATGGCGGTCGTCCTGCCGACGACCGCGGCGGCGACACCAGGGAGTGACTTGGGGAAACGGATGGATGAGGCGTTGGAGCGGGCCGCATCGCAGTTCGGTGATGCCGGTGTCCAGGCCGTGGCGATCCACAATGGCCAGGTGGTGTGGTCCGGCAAGCGGGGCAAGGCGATCCACGACCCGTCGAAGCCGGTCACGGATCAGGCGATGTTCCCGTACTCCAGTCTCAGCAAGCTGATGGTCGCGACGTTCGCGCTGCACCAGGTCGAGAACGGGGTGCTCGACCTGGACAAGCCGATCTCGGCCTACGTCGGTGACGAGGTGGCGGGATCGCGCGTGGTCACGGTCCGCATGCTGCTCACGCACACCGCCGGCTATCCGGACCTGTACGGTGATCCGGCGACAGCACCGTTGTTCCCACCGGGCGATCAGTACGACCCCGATCGTCCGTACACCTTCGCGATGCTGAACGCCGGGATCCGCCAGCCGGTCAACCCTGGCAGGCGCTTCGAGTACTCCAATACCGGCTACATCATTCTGGGACACGTCCTGGCCAAGACCTCCGGTGGCGACCAGGCGCTGGAGCGTGCCTACCGGAATTTCGTCCGGCGGGCGGGCACCGCGCAGGTTCCGATGACCGACGACGTCCTCACCATGGAACGCACACAGCGAGCCTTCGGTCGTCTCGTGCACGGCTACAACCGCCTCGACAACGGAGAACTGGAGGACTTCTCCACCGCGTACGGCGCGAAGGGCATCCCGACCGACCTGTACGGCCTTCCGTTCACCGACGGGGCGTTCGCCGGCACCGCGACCGGCGCGGGTCTGTTGCTCGACTCGCTGTTCGCCCGCGGGAACCTGCTGCGGCCCGACACAGTGCGCATGATGGTCACGCCATCGCCGCAGGCAGGTCGGAGTCAGGACCCGGACCTCGGTACCTATGGGATGGGGACCTACCAGACCAGGGAGGCTGGACGCACCTGGCAGGGCCACGGCGGCACCTACAGCGGATTCTCCTCGATTGCCGCGACCGATGTCGGCCGCGGCATCACGATCGCTGTGGTCGTCAACGAACTGTCACCGCCGCATCCGGCGACGGTGATCTGGAAGGAGCTGGTCAGGACCGCCTCGTCCGGCAGGTCCTGACACTCTCCTGAACGGTCTTGCCGTCGTCGACCCCTGCCCGGCGACGGCAAGACCGTTGAGGCCGCCACCAAGCCCTGTCACCTGAGACCCGGCATGTCCCTGAGCTGCCTGCGCGAGGTGACACCGAGCTTGCGGAAGATGTTGCGCAGATGAGCGTCTACCGTACGCGGACTGAGGAACAGGCGCGTGGCCACCTCCTTCGACGTCGCGCCCGCCGCTACCTGGCGCGCGACGTGCATCTCCTGCATGGTCAGACGGTCGTAAGTGTGCTTGGACCGGCTGCGGGCCACTTCTCCGGTCGCGCGCAGTTCCTCGGCAGCCCGCTGCGCGAACGCCTCCAGTCCGATCTCCGACAGTTGTTCCTGCGCGGTGCGGAGGTGTTCGCGTGCGTCGAGACGGCGGCCCGCGCGGCGTAACCACTCCCCGTACAGCAAGTGCGCCCGTGCGAGGTTCGGCGGCAGTCGGCTGTCCGTCAAGTGCTTGAGTGCCTCCAGATAGTCGTCTTCGGCATCGCTGACCAGTGCCCGTGTACCTGCCAACACGCCAAGGGCGAGGCTGGTTCCGGCGGGCTCCGTGCGCTCGGCCAAGGAGTCCAGCGCCGACCGCGCGACGGCATTCTCACCACACCTGACCGCGGCCTCCACCAACTCGGGCAGCGCGATACCGGTGATGAAAAGGTCGCCGTCCGCCACGGCTCGGGTAGCCGCGTCCAGCGCGCTCGGATACTCGCCCAAGCCGTTGTGGAGCACAGCCTTCGCCCAGTGTGCGTTCGCGGTCAACTGACCGTTGCCCCGGCTCATGGACTCGGTGAACAGGTCAAGCACCTCCTGGCGGCGGCCTCGCATCGCCGCCAGGTGCACTCTCGGATACAGCTGCGGCAGATCGCCGAGGGCGTCCGCGATCGCTTCCTCCTCGGCGATCGCGGCCATCGCCTGCCCGAAGTCGCCGGTGCACACCGCGGCCAGGGCCACCTGCGACAGGCCGAGCCGGATGGTCATCGGGGACCCCGTGTCCCGCCCGTCGCGTATCAGCCAGTCGATGATCGTCCCGTGCAGGTCGAGGTCCCACAGTTCACCCGCGAGCACCGTGGCCAACGCCGGCGCACGAGTCCAGGCAGCATCCTCGCCGGTGAGAACCTCCCGAAGCGCCGGCAGTCCGGCGCGGTGTCCCTCAGTTCTCAACAACACCAGCGCATCGAGCAGATCCGGCGGTCGCGATGCCGCCGGCGCCGAGCGGGCCGCGTCGAGCACCAGCTCCATCACCCCCGCAGCCCTCGCGACGACGAGCCCCATCTCCAGTGCCGCTACCACGCACTCACGCGATCGTTCCGGGTCGCTGGCGGCGAGCCGCTGTCCGGCCCGCAGGATGAGTTGCGGTCCCTTGACCGCACCGTCCGCACCGTGGACGAACGCGATCCGCCCGCGCAGCAGATCGACGGACGCGTGCTGGAGATCATCCAACGTGTCGGTGTCGATGCTGGCCAGCAGGTCCGCCGCCGCGTTGATCTGGCCCGCCTCCAGCGCCGCCCTCGTGGCCGCGAGGGTGCGCTCGGTCTGCTTGCCGGGGTCAAGGGACAGCACCGCCGCACGTTTGAGGAACGCGGCGGACGCCGCTACACCCCCACGCGCCTGCGCCCGCGACGCCGAGGACTCCAGCTCCTCAGCGACCTGTTCGTCCGGCTCGGCGGTGGCTTGGCCACGGTGCCAGGCCCGCCGATCCGGAGCGACGGCCGGGTCGGTGGCATCGGCCAGCGCCCGATGCGCCGCACGGCGCTGGTTCGGCTCGGCCGCACGGTAGGCGGCCGAGCGCGCCAATGGATGGCAGAAGCGCGCACGCGTGTCGAACAGCACCAGCCCGGACGCCTCGGCGGCGGCGCTCGCGGAGGGCACGTCGATGTCCAGCCGCTGCGCGGCCGCCCACAGCAGACGTGGGTCACCGGTAGGCTCGGCGCTCGCGAGAATCAGTAGCAGCCGTGCGTCCGGGGGCAGTTGCGCGATCCTGGCCCGGAAGCACCGCTCGATCCGGCGCGCGACCGGAGACGGGGTCGGCAGTTCGAAGCCGCCGGCTTTCGGCAACTCGATCAAGGCGAGCGGGTTTCCGCGCGCCTCGGCCAGAAGGTGTTCACGTACCCGCTCATCGAGCGTCACGGTCTTCTCCTCGGCCAGCAACGCACGTGCGTGCGCGTCGCTCAGGCCACCGACCATCAGGCCCGGCAGCTCGTCCAGTTCACGGGGAACGTCCTGGTCGCGGACCGCGAACACCATCGCGATCGGCTCAGCCGCGATGCGTCGCGCCAGGAAAGTCAACGCCCTCGCCGAGGCGACGTCCATCCAGTGCGCGTCATCGACGACGCACAGCACCGGACGTTCCGTCGCGGCGGCCGCGAACAGTTCGAGCACGGCAAGGCCGACGCGGAACGGGTCCGGCGCTCCGTCGGCCAGGCCAAACGCGACCAGCAGGGAGTCGCGGTAGGGAACCGACAGCGTGTCCAGGTGCGGGAGCACCGGAAGGCACAACTGGTGCAGTGCCGCGAATGGCAGCTCACCCTCGAACTCCGACATGGACGCGCGGATGACCTGAAACCGTTCCGGCGTCGCGTGTTCGACATGGTCCAGCAGTGCGCTCTTGCCGATGCCCGGCTCGCCGCGCAGGACAAGCACACCGCCCTCACTCTGTTCCGCCCGACGGACGAGGGCAAGGAGGCGATCGATCTCCTCGTGCCGACCGACGAGCGAGCGGCGGGCGGCCATGAACATCTCACGAGCCATGGGCGGATTCTGCCTCCGTAACACACATCTCCCACGCGGACCGGCAGGAGTCAGATGACTGTCGCGACGCGAACAAGGGTGTGCCCACGCAATCACCCGCCCGGTGTGGCGTCAGCATGCCGTGGCGGTCCGGTTGTGCGACGGCTCCTGTTGGTCATCGTATCCGCGAGCATGGGCAGTCGCTGCGAGCGACGGGTGAGGATGATCATGACCACGGGGATGAGCGGGTCGTGGACCAAGGCATGTATCGAGTCTTGCATAGTTAATATTAACTTGTCAATATTCAGGGTATGGTCGGACTGTGGACGACGGACTCGCAGACTTGCTGCATCGTGTGGTGTTCCTGCTGGGAGAGGCGGCGCGGCGGCGCGGCAACGACCCCAGCGCCCTGAGTTATAGCCAGATGCGGCTGCTGGGGACACTGGAGGACATCCAGCCGGTGACCCAGCACCAACTGGCGCAGGCCCTGTCAGTGTCCGACCCCGCGATCAGCCGGGCACTGCGCCCACTGGAGGCAGCCGGGCTCGTGCAGGTCCGCCTCGATCCCGAGCACGGACGGCGACGGCTGGTCAGCATCACCGAGACCGGCCGTAAAGCTTTTCACGACAGCGGGAAGCCGCTCTACGAGGAGCTGCGCAATGGCCTGCTAGAAGCCGGCTTCCCGTACGAGCGGTATCTGCGCGACACCGTCCTGCTGGCCCAGCTTCTCAAGTCCTCTTGAAGCTGCGACTGCCGTTGCGGAGGTGGATCCAGTGCTGTGCGGGATCGTCCGCGCCGCTCCAGTCGTCGCCGTGTCGACGGGTGGGGTCAGCGGTAGGTAGTTGCCACCGGGGACCGACCAACCATTGCAGTGGGGTCGACGATGCGGTCGAAGTCCGCCGCGGTCACGTATCCGGTGGCCAGTGCGGCTTCGCGGAGCGTACGGCCTTCGTCGTGGGCCTTGTGCGCGATCGCGGAAGCCTTGTCATAGCCGATAACCGGGGACAACGCCGTGACCAGCATCAGAGACCGGTTGACATAGCCGTCGATCTGTTCGCGGTTGAGCTCTATACCCTCGACGCAGTACTCGCGCAGTTTCTCGCACGCGTCAGCCAGGATCGTGGCCGAGTGCAGGAAGTTGCTGATGATGACCGGTCGCATGGCGTTGAGTTCGAAGTTTCCCTGTGAGCCGGCGAACGCGATCGCGCCGTCCTCGGCCAGCACCTGGATGCAGACCATCACCATGGCCTCGCACTGGGTCGGGTTCACCTTGCCAGGCATGATCGACGAGCCCGGCTCGTTGGCGGGCAGGACCAGCTCGCCCAGACCACAACGGGGCCCAGATGCCAGCCATCGGATGTCGTTGGCGATCTTCATCAGTGGTACCGCCAACGCCCGCAGCCCGGCTGAGGCGCCGACCATCGCGTTCAGGCCGCCCTGCGCGGCGAACTTGTTCGCGGCAGCGCGGAACGGGAAGCCGGTGGCCTTGGCGATCTCGGCCGCCACCTCCTCGCCGAAACCAGGCGGAGTGTTCAGGCCGGTGCCGACCGCCGTGCCGCCGACGGCCAGCTCGTACAGGCGTTCCGAGGACGTGATGACCTGGTCCGTGGCCTGGGCCAGTTGGGTCGCGTAGCCGGACCATTCCTGCCCGACGGTCAGCGGAACCGCGTCCTCCAGGTGGGTCCGGCCGATCTTGACCACGTCCCGCCACTGCTGGGCCTTGGCCTCGATGGCCTGCGACAGCGCCCGCACGGTGGGCAGCAGGTGCCGGTGGACGGCCTGGACGGCGGCGATGTGCATGGCGGTGGGGAAGGTGTCGTTGGACGACTGGCCCATGTTGACGTGGTCGTTGGGGTGGATGGGGGTCTTGCTGCCCAGTCGGCCGCCGACCAGTTGGATGGCCCGGTTGCTGATCACTTCGTTGGTGTTCATGTTCGACTGGGTGCCAGACCCTGTCTGCCACACGTACAGCGGGAAGTGCTCGTCCAGCTTGCCGCTGATCACCTCCTCGCTGACCCGCTCGATCAGCGCGGCCTGCCAGGCGGGCAGCCGGCCGGCGCGGCCGTTGACGATCGCGGCGGCCTTCTTCACGTACCCGTAGGCGTGGTACACGGCCGTGGGCATCCGGTCGTCGCCGATCGAGAAGTGGATCAGGGACCGCTGCGTCTGCGCGCCCCAGTACCGGTCGGCGGGGACGTCGATGGCGCCCATCGAGTCGGTTTCCCGCCGCGTCCCGGTCTGCGCGAGACCGACCGGCAGGTCGAGGATCCGCGGAGCCTGCGGTGGTGCGTCCTTCGACCGGCTCATCACGCACCGTCCTCGGGATAGACCGGCTGCCACATGGCGTCCTGCACGGCCTGGACCGGGTCGGCCAACCGCCTGGCGGCGACGCCCTCGGCGGCAGCGGCCTGGGCGACGGCGACCGCGGTGATCGCCGTGGACGCGCGCAGGTTCTCCACCGGGGGCAACAGCGATGCGCCTGGCGTGCTGAGGTCCACCTGGCCGGCGACTGCCTCGGCCGCGGCGATCAGCATGCCGCCGGTGACGGTTCGGGCGCCAGCGAGGATGGTGCCCAGGCCGAGGCCGGGATACACCAGCGCGTTGTTGGCCTGCCCGATCTGGTAGGTCACGCCCGCGTACTCGACCGGCGGGATCGGCAGGCCGGTGGCCACCAGCGCCCTTCCACCGGACCAGGCCAGCACGTCGGCGGGCATGGCCTCGATCCGCGAGGTCGGGTTGGACAGCGGCAGGATGATGGGCCGGGGCACGGCCTCACTGACAGCCTGGACGACCTCCTGGGCGAACGCGCCGTGCGCGGTGGAGGTGCCGAGCAGGATCGTCGGCGCGACGCGGCGGACGGCGTCCAGCAGCGAGATCACCTCGCCGCTGGACCAGTCGGCGACCTCGCCCGGGTCGCGGGCATACGGTCGCTGGAATTCCCGCAGGTCGGTCATGTCGCTGGTGAGCAGTCCCTGCTTGTCCACCAACCACACCCGTGCGGTGGCCTGCTCGCGGGTCGCTCCGTCGCGGACCATGGCGTCGCGGATCTGGTCGGCGATGCCCACTCCCGCGGACCCGGCACCGAATACCAGCAGCTTCTGCTCCCGCATCGGGATCCCGGTGACCCTGACCGCGGACAGCACGGCGGCCAGGGTGATCGCGCCAGTGCCCTGGACATCGTCGTTGAAGATTCGGTAGTCCGCGCCGTAGGTTTCCAGGATCCGGCGTGCGTTGCCGGGGCCGAAGTCCTCGAAGTGCAGTAGCGCGTGGGGGAACAGGGTGGACGTGGTCTCCAGATACTGCCTGATGAAGGCGTCGTAGTCGGCACCGCGGACCCGCGCGTGTCGGTTGCCCAGGTACAACGGGTCGTTGAGCAGGCCCTCGTTGTCTGTGCCGACGTCCAGGCAGACCGCGATCACCCGGCGGGGGTCGATGCCGGCCGCGGCGGTGTAGATCGCCAGCTTGCCGACCGCGATCTGGATGCCGCCCACACCCCAGTCACCGATGCCGAGGATCTCCTCCGCATCGCTGCACACGATCAGGTCCACGTCCTCGGGCCCCAACCGCAGCGTGCCGAACGCCTTCGCGATGTCCTGCGGTGCGTCGATCGACAGGAAGATGCCGCGCGGCCTGCGATACTCATGTGAGTACCGCTCAATCGCGTCCCCGATGGTCGGGTCATACACGATGGGGAGCAACTCGGCCAGGTGGTCGGTGAGAACCCGGTAGTACAGCGTCTCGTTGCGGTCGTGCAGCTGCTCCAGGTAGACGTTCTTGGCCAGATCGCCACCCTGCTCCTGGAGCTGCTGGTAGACACGCTGCGCCTGCTGCTCCAGCGTCAGTACCGCGGTGGGCAGGCGCCCGGTCAGCCCCAGGGCCTCGCGCTCGGCCTGGTTGAAGGCCACCCCGTGGTTGGTCATCGGATCGTTCAGGACAGCCGGAATCGCCGGCGTCGGTGTGTTGGTGGCACGCATGTCGTCCTCCTGTCATGGTTTCGCTGTCTGTGCGCTTGCGGTCTGACGTGCGGCGGTGCGGGCAACCGCGGCCGGGGACCTGACGATGGTCATCGGCTTCACCTTCGGTCAGCTACGCGTCAGGAGTCGTCCCATCGGTCGGGCCCGTGAGTACCCGATTTGGAAGCGCCAACGCACTCCTCATGCCCGCCCGCACCGGCGGCATGAACACCCGCCACGAAGCAGCCAGCAGGCGGCCTCGACTCGGAACGCGAGGACAGAAACCCAGGTGGCGCGGCGGCGCCATCGACCAGCTCGTGCTCGCAGCACGCTTCGGACGGGATGCGATGACGGTCGACGCAAGCGGGCGACCGTGAGCGTTATGGACGCGGCGGAGGCGCACTGCGGTCCCGGCTTACCGCGCGGCCAAGCGCGACAAACACCGATAATCACGTTGTCAGGAAAGGTATCCGGACGAGTCTCGCTCGCCGGCCTGGTCTGCGTGCACGCCGGGCGGCGCAGCCGGTTGAGCTACCGCACCCGGATTCACCGCAGCCGCAAGGGAGAGCGGCGCAGCTTCGCCAAGACCGACTACGCCGTCAACCCGCCCAGACCGTCCACGGTGGTCACTGACAAGCGGCGCGCGGCCCCAGCCTCCATACCTGCCCGGCCGCGACACCGACACGATGACGTCGCGCGTGATCACAACGTCAGCCGGGTAGCCGCGCGACGATCAGCTCGAAGCCGTGCGCGAACACGTATGCATGCTGCGCACTGATGGTTGGAACTGGCATGGATCAATCATCTGAAAGCAGTTTTTCCTTGACGGGTGCGGCGCGCGACACCTAGCGTCTTGCGGTGTCATCACGTGGAGCACGTTGATCCGCTCGCGGGTGTCCGGCCCGCCCAGACGGGAGGAGGATCGACCAAACGCGGCCGCAAGCCGCGGTGTCGGCGCTGCCAGGTTGGTTACGGACTCCCCTGTGGTCCCATGTCGCGGTTGTCGACGGTTGGGGCCGAGTCGGGTGATCCGCCTGGTCCTGGCGCCACCCAACCCTGCGTTTCACCTCATGAATGGTGGATGAGTCATGTCTATTTCACGACGGTCGCAACGGCTGGCGACCGGCCTCGGCGTGACCCTGTTAGCCGGTGCCGCGTTCCTCGGAACCAGCGGCACCGCGTCGGCACAAGTGTACGGCGGGAACGTGTCCGTGGGCTGGTCGATCGCCAACGCCCCCGCCGCCGGGCTGACCAACATCACGTTCCCCATCACGGTCAACCCCGATACCGTTCACGACAACGGCACCTACTTCGCCATGCAGTTCGACTTCGCCGACGTCGAACAGGGCGGCTACACCGGCCTGCAGCCCCGGCCGAACCTCAACGGTCGGGAACGACTGCGCGGAGTCTTCTCCAGCTTCCAAGGCGGCACCACCACTACCGACCCGAACTGCTCCCCGGGTGCCGACGGCGGTCCCGGCGTGAGTTGCGGCTACGAGTTCGACGCCGTCTACGGCCACACCTACGCGATCACCGTCAAGCGCCGCTCGGGCACCACGTGGACCGGCGACGCGGTCGATACCGTGACCGGGAAGGCCACTCATATCGGTAGCTGGACACTCCCCTCGGGAAGCGGCAGCCTCAAGCCGAGCCAGGGAGGCTTCGTCGAGTACTACAGCAGCCCGCCGACCTGCTCGCAACTGCAGTGGATCAACGTGGTCTTCGGCGGACCGACCTCCACCGACGCGGGCGGCGTGAGCGGCTCCGCACGAGCGCAGTACGAGTACGGGAACTGCAAGGGGCAGGGCAACTACAAGTCCGTCCAGGTGGGCAGCGGCACGAACATCACCAGGGGCTGGATACGGGAGTAGTGGCCACCTGCACCGACCCGGCCAACCAGCGCTGGGCCGTCGTCTGACCGGTGGTCGTTGAAGTGCCGGGCGTACTTTGTCAGACAGCGGCGGCGTGCCGCTCGTTGTGGATCAGCATCTGGTCAGTGCACTCCGCCCGGACGCTGCGCGCGAACCGCTCGGCGTAGCAGTTCGCGCGAGGCGTCCGCGGCGGAGCCCTGCTGCTCTGTGACGGTGGGAGGCGACGCTCAGACGCGTTTGCGCGTGAGCTGGTAGGGGTTCTCCCACCGATCGAGGTAGAACTGGTTGTTGGCGTCGACGTACGGCGTATTCCGTGGTGAGCCTCGAAGATAGGCGACGGCGATATTGGTGAGTTCGATCCTGCCGCCGCCACGGTGGGTCATGCCTTTCGGCTCCTCGCAGTCGGCCAACCACTCTGCCTGTTCCTCGCCGATCGTGGCGGTGTAGGTTTCCACCCGGCCGGATGCCCGCTCATGGGCAGCCGGGACGTCCCCATACGAAGCGCGGTCGAGTATCTCCGAGATGGCCTGCTCGATCGACTCCGCCTCAATTCCCTCCGACCCGTCGTACGGGGCGTCGACTCGGCCGCGCCAGTAGCCGGCCTGCAGCGTGGCGCGTCGAGCGTGGTCCCGCCAGGCGAGAGTTCCTGGGATGAGTGGATCTTCTACCTGCTCGACCCAGCCGATGAGAAACCCGGAGGGACTGCCGTCGGCCACACGGATCTCCACGACCGTGGGCGTACCGCGCTGCCGTAGGAACAGGTTTCGCTGCTTCAGGTCGTCCTTGGTGCTCTGGTCCAGGTGGTTGATGTCCACAAGCGCGACCCTAGCCCCCGGCGACAGCCCACTCAGGACGTCGCCGGGCGACAGGCCGGTATTTTCGGCCCAATCACAAGCTCCCGCTTGTCAGCAGCCCTTGAAGTGGTTGTCCGAGGACCAGCCGGTATTGGCCCAGGACTGCGCTGCTGCGGGGGTGAAGCCGGGGAACAGCTTCGCCAACTCGGCGAGCAGCCAGTTGGTGAAGCGAGCGGCGCCCTGCGGGCAGGTGTGGATGCCGTCGGTGCTTCGGTCGGCCTTGCCGTCCTTGACCTGCTGATAGGCGCTGCCCCACACCGCACTGGCGTCGAGCACGCTGGCTTTACCCGAGGAACCCGCCGCGACTGCTCGGGCGACCTCGGGGGTGCGGTCCAGGTCGGCCATGTGCGGCTTGTAGAACTCGTCGGGCGTAATCGGGGGTGCGGTGACGAAGACCAGTTTCGCGCCGGCTCCGGTCACCGTGGTCAGCAGCTTGTCGTAGGCGGCTCGCTGTTCCTGCTGGCTGCCCCAGTCGTAGGTGGTGAGCTGGTAGACGACCACGGTGGGTTTGGCGGAGGTGATCTGCTCGGGCAGCGTCTTCCAGTTCTCCTCCGAGAACGGTCCGACGACGTTCCCGCCGCCGTCGGCGGCGATCGACTGGAACCCGGCGCCACTGGCCTTGAACGCGGCGGCCAGGGGCAGCGCCTCGCCCGCCGCCACGGAGTCGCCGAGGAAAAGCACCTTGGACAGTCCCGAGCTGGCCGCCCCCGCGGGCGCGTCGGTCGCGGCGGGTTGGCCGGAACAGGCGGCGGTCAGCAGGAGCAGCCCGGCCAGGCCAAGGACGAGGTTTCGTGTCGTGGTCATGGCTTCAACGGTGCCGCCGCCGTGTCCCGGCGCCTCCGCCGTCGTGTCGCGGTTGTGTCGCAGGAACCCCCCCGCGACCACTGAGCCCGCCCGGCATTGTCCATACTGGACGCATGGTGGCGATTCTGCTCATCGAGGACGACCCCCTGGTCCGGCGCGGACTCCAGCTCGCGCTGTCCAGGCACGGCCACGAGGTCCGTACCGCGGACACCGGCGAGGGCGGACTGCGTGAGTTCCACTCGGCCACACCAGACCTGGTGGTGCTCGACCTGATGCTGCCGGGCATCGACGGATTCGAGGTGTGCCGCCGCATCCGGGCAGCCAGCGAGGTGCCCGTGATCATGCTGACCGCGCGGGGCGACGACTTCGACGTCGTCGGCGGCCTGGCAGCAGGCGCGGACGACTACGTCATCAAGCCGGCACAGCCCACCGTGCTCGACGCGCGGATCCGAGCGGTGCTGCGCCGCAGTACGAGCACCCCGGACGGCGTGCGAACGCACCGCGACCTGCACATCGACACCACGGCGCTGACGGTGTCCTTGCACGGCAAACCGGTGCAACTGACGCCAACCGAGCTGCGGCTGCTGCTGACCCTGTCCCGGGCTCCCGGCCGGGTGTTCAGCCGGCAGCAACTGCTGGAGGAGGTGTGGGAGCACGACTACCTCGGTGACTCCCGGCTGGTCGACAACTGCGTGCAACGGCTGCGGGCGAAGATCGAAGCCAATCCGGCGACCCCGGAGTACGTGCAGACCGTGCGCGGGTTCGGCTACCGGTTCGGACCGGTATGAGCAGGCGGCTGTGGCCGCGGGGGCTGCGCGCCCGGCTGTTGGTCGCCTTCGTACTGGTGACCGTGCTCGGTGCCGTCGCGGCGGCCTGGTCGAGCGCCGGATCGGCGAGCACCGCGCTGGTCACCTCGACTCAGCAGCGGCTCACCGAGACCATCGTCGGCCAGATCGGCGCGATCACCCCGCAGCTGACCTATCCGCCGGACCAAGGCGCGCTCGACCTGCTGCGCGCGGCCGTCGGCACGGACACGCTGGTGACCTACCAGAACCTACGGTCCGTGGACGGCGCTGACCTCGGCTTGGTCACCGATGCGCTGCGCACCGCCGTGCACACCCAGAACCAGCTCGTCACACAGCGGATCACCGTGAACGGCAGGCCGTGGCTGCTGGTCGGCACGCCCATCACGATCACCGCACCGGACGGCACGCGCACCCCGTCCGGCATCGAGGTGTACACCGTGCGCGACCTCACCGATGTCGAGCAGCAGATCGACGGCCTTGCCGGGTCCGCGGTCAGCACCGCCGCGCTGGCGGTACCGCTGGCGGTGCTACTGGCGCTGCTGGCCGCCGGCAGCGTGCTGCGCCCGGTGCGCGAGCTCCGCGACACCGCGCGCCGGTTGGCCGCCGGCGACCTCGACGCGCGGACACCACCCCAGGGCGCCGACGAGTTGGCCGAACTGACCGTCACCCTCAACGAGATGGCCGAGTCGGTGCAGACGTCAATGGTGGCGATGCAGCGGATGCAGGCCGACGCCAGAAGGTTCGCCGCCGACGTCTCCCACGAGCTGCGCACACCGCTGAGCACGCTCACGGCGGTGGTGGAGGTCCTGGCGACCACGGCCGACGGGATGGAGGCGGACGCCAGGGAGTCCGCGCAGATGGCGATCATCGAAACCCACCGGCTCGTCCGGCTCGTCGAGGACCTGATGGAGGTCTCCCGCCTGGACGCCGGTACCGCCTCCCTGCGGGTGGAGGAGGTCGACGTGGTCGGCGTCGTGCGGGACGGCCTGCGTGCCCGTGGCTGGCTGGACCTGGTCGAACTGGTGGCACCGGAGGAGATCCTGCTGCGGTTGGATCGGCGCAGGCTGGACGTCATCGTGGCCAACCTGGTCGGCAACGCGCTGCGGCATGGGGAACCGCCGGTGCGCTTGGACATCTCGGCGTCCCGCGAGCAGGTGTGGATCGAGGTCACCGACAGCGGACCGGGCCTGCCCGAGCACGTTTTGCCGCACGTGTTCGACCGCTTCTACAAGGCCGACTCCGCACGTACCCGCACCCCGGGCAGCGGTCTCGGGCTGGCGATCGCGCTGGAGAACGCCCGCCTGCACGGCGGCGACCTCACCGCGGGCAACTCCAGCGGCGGCGGTGCCCGGTTCGTGCTGCGCCTGCCGCGAGACCTGGAGGACGTGTGAAGCGGATCTGGCTGGCGGTAGTGGTTCTGCTGCTCGCGGGCTGCGGAGTCCAGCCCTCCTGGGTGACCGCCGGGGGAGAGGCCCCGACAGGCGTGGCGCCCGGAGTGACGTTGTACTTCGTCGACGCGCACGAGCAACTCCGGCCGCAGCTGCGGCCAACTGGTCACCTGGGCGCGATCTCCGAGGCGGCGGCCCTGCTGTTGACCGGGCCCGGTAACTCGGACCTGCACACGGAGATCGCGTCCCAAGCGGTGACCCAGGTCGTGGTGACCACCACGCCCGGCGTGATCCAACTGTTGGTGCCATTGACGATCCACGACATGAGCCCGCTGGGCATCGACCAAATCGTGTGTACCGCGCTGGGGGTCCATGTGCAGGGCGGCGGGGCGAGGAACATGAAGGTGCAGGTCCGCTTCACCCAACCCACCCCGGAGTCGGACAAGCAGCGGACCTGCCCCCTGATCAGGTGATCAGCCCAGCACGGCACTGTACTGGTGAACGGCGCCCCTGCCGCACCGCTCGATACCTCACTTTCCGTTTCCTGCCGAGCTGTCCGGCGGGAGGTCGGGCCGTGGCTGGCCGGCACAGGTCAGCCCTGGCGCTGGCAGCACGCCGTCGATCAGGTAACTGCTCACGGCATTGTCCACGCACGGGTTGCCGCGCCTGGCGTACTGGCCGTGGTTGCCGTCGTCGGCCACGGTGATCAACCGGTCGCCGAGCCGCTCGGCCATCGCGGCCCCGCCGGCGTAGGGAGTCTGCACATCAGCCTGTGCCTGGACCACCACCCCGACCGGGTAGTTCGTCCGCTCGATGTGGGTCGCCTTCTCCGGTAGGGCGAACGACCGGAAAGTGCAGGGCGCTGGCATGGCGGTCGTCGCGCCCCAACCGTAGGGGTATCGCTGGCTGAAAAGGGCGGTGTCACGCCGGTAGACGTCCAGATCGGACGGCCAGTCGGTCTCGCACTGGATCGTCTGGTTCACCGGTATGTAGCCGAACACCGTCGAGGTCCCCGGTGCTGACCCCGTCGGCGGCGCGGGCGGGGTGAACACGCCGGTGTCCCTGGTCTTGCGGACCAGTTCGGCCAGCCCCGGCCAGTCCGAGCGCAGTGTGGACTGGAAGCCCATCGTCTGGTCGAAGAGTGTCTGCTGGCCGAAGCCGTTGCTCTCCGGTGTGCTCGGCAGCCGCGTGGAGGTCGTCTCGACCGTGGCGAGCACGTCGGCCTTGGTCCTGCCCAATCCGTACCGGCTGTTGCGCTCGCCGACCCACTCCGCCCATGACTCGACGTTCTGCTGGTTGGCGAGGGCGCTGGCCATGCCCACCTGCCGCCAGTTCGGATCCGGTGGCAGCGAGGAGTCGAGCACGCTGCGGTCGAGGTGGTTGGCGAACATGCTGCCGTACACCGCGCCGAGGTAGGTTCCGTACGAGTAGCCAACGTAGTTGATCGTCCTTTCGCCCAGGGCGCCTCGGATGAGGTCCATGTCCCTGGCGGTGTTGCGGGTGTTGATGGACGGACGAACCTCGCCGCTGGCACGTTGACAGCCCTCCTCGGCCGCCTTCGCCCACGCGACATCGGCGTCGAAGTCGGCCGCCGTCGGCCGTGAGACGATCGGTCGCGAGATCGACGGTTGCTCGCAGGAGAGCTGCGTGGATCGACCGACGCCTCGGGGGTCGAAGCCGATCAGGTCGTAGTACTTGCTCAGCGGCGTGCTGGCGAACCGCTGCTTGGGCCACGACAGCACCTTGCCCGCCGCGTCCGTGTCCATGAGCCCCGAGCCGCCAGGGCCGCCGGGGTTGGACAGCAGCACCCCACGGCGGTGCACCGGATCGGACGCCCGCTGCCGACTGATCGCGATCGTGATCCGCCTGTCCTCGGGACGGGTGTAGTCCAGCGGGGCGCTGATTGACGCGCAGTCGACCGTCGCGTCGAAGTCACAGGGCGCCCATGTCGGCTGTTGGTCGTAGAACAGGCGCAGATCCGCAGACGGTTCCGCTGCGGCCGCCGGCGCGGCAAGGGCGCCGGACGAGGCGAGCAGCAGCGCCGTCACCGCGCCGATGCTGGTACGGGACATTCCTTCTCCTCAATTGTTTGTCGTGCAGACTGAGCTGGCCAAGCAGCGGACCTGCCCTCTGCTCGGGTGATCAGCCCAACTTGGTGATGTCGATGGCAGTCGGGGCCGGGGTAGGCAGCGCCAGCCACAGCACCGCGAGCCCGACCATCACCGCTGCGGAGGCCAGCACCCCACTTCGCCCCCTGGCCCACGTGGCACGGAACCGGATCGGGTCTTCGACCAGGTACTTCGACAGCGTGGCCAGGCCGATCGACACGGCGAACACCGCCACCGTCCGGGGCCACCCGTCCAGTCCGGTCTGCTGCGGGGAGAGCAGCACGAACACCGGCCAGTGCCACAGGTACAGGCTGTAGGAGATCAGCCCCAGCCACCGCAATGGCTGCCAGGTAAGGAGTTTGGCGACCAACACGTGCGGCGCCTGCACACACAGTCCGATCAACAGTGCCGCGGCCAGCGAGTGCGCGAAGAGCCCGCCGGTGAACAGCCACCACGAATTCACACCGTCGACGAACAACCATGCCGTGCCGATGCCGACCGCCAACAACGCCACCACCGCGCCCGCCCATCGGCTGACCGCACGGGCCAGCACGGCACGCACCGTCCGGGTAGCGACCAGGGCGCCGAGCAACAACGAGAACGCCCGGGTGTCGGTGCCGGTGTAGACCCGAGTCGGGTCCGCCGAGCTGACGAGCATGATCATCAACACCAGTGAGGCAGCCGAGGCCAGGGACGCCGCCACCATGACCCGGCGATCCACCTGCCGACCACACCGGGCGATGATCAGCAAGAGCACCGGCCACACCAGGTAGAACTGTTCCTCGACCGCGATGCTCCACAGGTGCTCGAACACCCGGGCTGGCCCGAACCGGTCCCAGTAGCTGGCCGACTCCGCGAGCAGGTGCCAGTTGACCAGGTTCAGCTGCACCCACGGGCCGTCCGCGAGCGTCGTCCGCACCATGTCCGGCGCCCCCACCGCCCACACCAGCACGGTGACACCGACGAGCATGGTCGCCAGCGCGGGCAACAGCCGGCGGATCCGCCTACCCCAGAACGCGATCAGCGACACCGCGCCGGTCACCTCGATCTCCCGCAGCAGCAGATCGGTGATGAGGTAACCGGACAGGGCAAAGAACAGGTCCACCCCGAGGAAACCACCCGACAGGTGGCCGGTGTGGAACAGCAACACCCCGAGGATCGCGACACCTCGCAACCCGTCCAACGCGGGCAGATGTGGCTTGCGCCCACTGGTGGACCGAGCGGCCTGGGTTGGCTGAGCTTGCCTCATGACGCCGACTGTGCGGTGCCCGTGTCGAGGTTCCGTCCACGCCACGTCGCAGTCCTGTCGCAGCCGCGCACCCCCGTCCATCCCTCGGCCTTCGCCTACACACCCTCGGCCCTCACATCAGGGCAGCGCCGGTGTGCCCCCGTGGCAGCGCCGTGTGCGCCCCAGGTGAGCGGTCCGCAGCAGTCTCGGCATGTGGCCGAGAACCAGCTTCGGAAGGGGATTTCCCATGCATGCGAGCGGGAGCCAGAGCCGCACTCCCCCTGGCGAGTTGCCCCCGAGATCGTGGCGATCTCGGCGGCCATGGGCAAGGCATGGATCGCTTTCGCCCACGGGCAGGATCCCGGCTGGGGCGAGTACGACAACGCCGGGACGACCTGGGTGATCAGCACCGAACCAGCCGCACAGCCCTACCCGGAGCGCACATCCGCGACCCTGTGGGCCGACCACGAATTCGCGCCCCTGCCGCTGCGGACATGCCGGCCGGTACGTTCTGGTCCGCATACACCGCGGCGCCTTTCCGTCAGGGTCAGGAGCTACCCTGGAGCGCGCGGGTCAGGCCGTGGGCTTCTTGCAGCAGCAGGGCGCCCAGCTCCGTGCGGCGGTCGTCGCGGAACCGTGACTCCACACCGGTCAGGGTCAGTGCCCAGGCAGGGGAGCCCGAGCGGTCGAAGACCGCCGCCGCCATGCCCCAGCTTCCCTCGACGACAAGGCCGGGATTGACGGCGTAGCCGAGTTCTCGGGTGCGGGCGATGCGTTCCCGGACGGCGCCCGGTGCATGAGCAGGGCCCCAGCGCGCGGTGAGGTCCGTGCGCTGCAAGTAGCTGGTCACCTCACGGTCCGGCAGCATCGCCAGCACGACCAGCCCCGCCGAGACCACACCGAGCGGGAAACGCGCGCCTTTGTGGAGCACGAACGACCGGATGGGGAAGTCGCCGTCCTCACGCAGCAGGCACACCGTCTCGTCACCCCGACGGGCGGAGAAGAAGGCGCTCTCCCCGGTTGCCGCGGCCAGCCTTTGCACGCTGGAGCGGGCCTGCGGGGTGACGTCGTAGCGCCGTGCGGCGACCTCGCCCAGCAGGTAGAGCTCCGGACCGAGGAACCATGCGCCGCTGTGTCGGTCACGGTCGACGTAGCCCTCCTCGGCCAGGGCTGTGAGCAGCCGGTGCGCCGTCGGGCGGGCGAGCGAGGTCGCACGGGCGAGGCTCGACGTGGAGGCACCGGACTCCGGCGAGCGCGACAACGCTCGCAGCAGGGCGGCGATGCGTCCGGAGACGTTGTCTGGGGCAGACACCTGCGACCCCTGTCCACTCAGTGAACGACTGCTGGCTGGTCGTTCGTCGTCCGAGAGCTTCGAGGCCAGCGAAGCCATTGTGCTTGACCAGCCTAGCTCTGCACTCGTTGACTTCGCGGTGTTCGACCAACGGACGTCCTCGGAAGGAGTACCTGTGGTCAGGATGTTCGGCAGCGCTGCCGAGGCGCTGGGCGACCTGCTCGCGGACGGCATGATCGTCGCTGTTGGCGGATTCGGGTTGAGCGGCAATCCGAGCGATCTCATCGAGGCCGTTCGCGATTCCGGAGTGCGGGACCTGACGATCGTGTCCAACAACATGGGGGTCGACGGCAAGGGATTGGGCCTGCTGCTGGGCAACGGCCAGGTGCGCCGAGTAGTGGCGTCGTACGTGGGGGAGAACAAGCTGTTCGCCCAGCAGTACCTCGACGGGGTGCTGGAGGTGGAGTTCGTGCCTCAGGGCACGCTCGCCGAGCGGATGCGCGCCGGTGGCGCCGGCATTCCCGCCTTCTACACCCGCACCGGTGTCGGCACACCGGTCGCCGTGGGCAAGCCGCACGCCGAGTTCGACGGCACGACGTACGTACAGGAGCGCGGTATCGTCGCCGACCTCGCGCTGGTACATGCCCACACGGCCGACCAGGCAGGCAATTTGACCTATCGGTACGCCGCCCGCAACTTCAACCCGCTCGTCGCGACGTGCGGGCGGATCAGTGTGGTGGAGGCGGAGATTGTGGTCGACGGCTACCTCCCGCCCGACCACGTCGCCACGCCCGGCGTCTACGTCGATCGGGTCGTCGCCGCGCGACCCCGGGTCAAGGAGATCGAGCAGCACACCGTGCGACCGAAGCTGGAGGTCTGACCATGGCTTGGACACGGGAGGAGATGGCCGCCGTCGCGGCTCGTGAGCTACGCGATGGCGATTACGTGAACCTGGGGATTGGCATCCCCACGCTGGTTGCCAACCACATGCCCGCCGGCGTCCGGGTCACGCTGCAGAGCGAGAACGGGATCCTGGGACTGGGACCTTTTCCGTTCGACGGTGACGAGGACGCCGACCTGATCAACGCGGGCAAGCAGACCGTCACCGTGGTGCCCGGTGCCAGCTTCTTCGACTCGGCCGCGTCCTTCGCCATGATTCGCGGTGGCCACATCGACGTCGCCGTGCTCGGTGCCCTCCAGGTCGCCGCCAACGGTGACCTGGCGAACTGGATGGTTCCCGGTGCTCTGGTCAAGGGCATGGGTGGCGCGATGGATCTGGTGTCCGGCACCAGACGGATCGTGGTGGTCACCGACCACGTGGCCAAGGACGGCAGTCCCAAGATCGTGGAACGCTGCACCCTGCCGCTGACCGGCGCCGGTGTGGTGGACAGGATTGTCACCGACCTCGCCGTGCTGGACGTCACCCCGGCGGGACTGCGACTCGTCGACCGCGCGCCCGGTGTCCCGGTGAGCGAGATCCAGCGAAAGACCGGTGCGCCAATCGGGATGTGCTGTTGATTCCTTGTGGAATTGGTGGTCGTCGCACTGCCACAGGTCCGCCACGCCAACGCCCCGGCGTACCGCCGGCCCCAGCTCATAAGGCCAGCACCATGGCCTGGCTAGGGGATCGCGGCCGACCGGTACGCGCCGGGGGTCTGCCCCATGGTGCGGGAGAACGTGTCGACGAACGCACTGGTCGTGGCCCATCCGCAGCGGTGCGCGGTCTCGGTGACGGTCGCGCCCTCGGCGAGCTGGACCATCGCGTGGAACATGCGCACGCTGGTCCGCCACTGGGGATAGGTCGTGCCGAACTCGGTGCGGAAGAGCCTGGTCAGGGTCCGTTCGCTTGCGGCGACCTGCCGGGCGAGCCAGGGCAGGGACCGGGGTCGGCGCAGGTCGTCCACGACGAGTTGGCAGGCCCTGGCCAGCCTGGGGTCCTGCGCGGCAGGCAGCGACAGGGGTTGTACGGCCGCGTGGTGCAGACGCTCCTTGAGTACTGCTCGGATTCTTCGTCGCTCGCCCGCGCTGAGGGCGGGATCGGTGCACGCGACCAGCAGTTCGCGCAGCAGTCCGTCGACGGCGAGCACGGCGGGGGCGGGGTCGGCCTGCGGCAGTTCCCGTACCGGGAAGCCGACCGTGTGCACCTCGCTCTGCCCGTAGAAGCGGTGCTCGTGCCAGGTCCCGGCGGGGATCCAGGCGGCGCGGTGGGGTGAGGCGACCCAGTCGCCCTGCTCGGTCTTGATCGCCAGTACCCCAGCGCTCACGTAGACGAGCTGGTGATCGTCGTGCCGGTGCCGGGGGATGACGTCACCGGCTGGGTGCGACTCGGTCTGGGTCGGCGCGATCGGCTGGTGGCGGATTTGCGACACAAGGAGTCAGATTATCGGAAGCGCACCCTGTTCGCGGGGCGCCATCGTGTGGGCATGACACAGGTACGGGAGTCGCCCTGGCGGCGCATGAGGATCTGGGCCAGCGCGCACGCGGTCGACGACTTCTTCCAGGGACTGGTTCCCGCAGCAGTGCCCTACTTCGTCCTCGAACGGCACATCAGCTACGCCGATGCCTCCGGACTGGTCCTCGCCGCGACCGTTGGCAGCGCCCTGCCGCAGTTCGGCATCGGGCTGCTGGTGGACCGGCACCACCTGCCCTGGATCGCGCCGCTCGGTGTGGCCCTCGCCGGGATCGGTGCGGGACTGGCCGGTCTGCTCCCGTCCTACCCGCTGATCTTCCTCGCGCTGGTGCTCTCCGGGCTCGGCGTCGCCCTGTTCCACCCGCCCGCCGGTCGGGCCGCCCGCACCGCCTCGGCAGGCAGCGCCTCCGCCATGAGCTGGTTCGCCGCCGGTGGCAGCATCGGAGCCTTCCTCGCTCCGGCCCTGGTGACCCCAGCGCTCGACGGACTCGGTCTCGGCGCGACCGCGCTGTTCATCCCGCCCGCTGTCCTCATGGGGTTCGTCCTGTTCCGCCACCAACGGCGTTGCCTCGCCCCACCGACGGCCGCCCCGACGCGGGCCGGTGCCGACCGCATGGGCCTGTTCGCGGTCCTGACCTGCGTGGAGGTCATCCGCTCCACCGTGTCGGTCGGTGTGACCACCTTCGTGTCCCTGTACTGGATGAGCCACCTCGGAGCCTCCAGCGCCCTGGGCGGCCTCGCGCTCACCCTTGACCTCGCCGGGGGCGTGCTCGGGACGCTGCTCGGCGGTCGGATCGGCGACCGGGTGGGACTCGTCCGCGCCGTCCAACTCGGCAACGTGCTGCTTCTGCCCGCCCTGATCGCACTGTTGCTCTGCGACAACCGCTTCCTCGCGCTCCCACTGGTACTGCTCGTGGGGGTCATGACCGGGCTGCCGTTCGCGGTCCTGGTGAAACTCGGCCAGGACTACCTGCCGACCCGCCCCGCCACCGCGGCCGGAGTCACGTTCGGCCTGGCCGTCAGCGCGGGCGGCCTGTTCATGCCCCCGCTCGGCCTCATCGCCGACCAGTACGGCCCACGCGGAGCACTCGTCGTACTCGCCTTCTTGCCCGTCTTCGCCATCGCTGCCTCGGCGGCGCTCCGCGAAACCAGGACTGGAGTGACCAGATGACTGTCCAGCCGTCGAACCGCGAATTGCTCACCGACGCCGAGGAACTGCCAGCGGAGACGGTGGCGTTGCGACCTCAACTGCACGCACACCCTGAGGTGGGGCTCACTCTGCCCAAGACTCAGCGGTCAGCGCTCGATGCCCTGGCTGACAGGGGAATGCGGCTGACCTCGGGCAGGATGGCCACCTTATCGGCGGCACGGATCGCGGGTGACAGAGCGGCGCGTCGAGAACGCTCGACGCGCCGCATGGGTGCCCTGAGGAACTGTGCTGGGCGGCCCGCTCTCGGACCAGGACGGCCGCCGCGCGGTTGTTACCAGGGCAGCGGTTCGGCGAAATTCGGTGGGCGGTGCTCGACTTGGGCGGTGAGCGCCTCCACGAGGTCCGGCCCGAAGAAGCTCATCGCCTCGAACCCGAGTGAGGCTTCGAAGGCGGGGGTCGCGGTCCGTAGCCAGTGGTTGAGCGAGCGTTTGGTCCAGCGCAAAGCGTGTTGCGGGCCGGTAGCCATGCGTTCGGCGATGCCGAGTGCGGTGTCGAGCACCTCGCTGGGCGGGACCGCGAGGCTCACCAGGCCGATTCGCTCGGCCACCTCGCCGGTGAGGTCTTCTGAGGCGAGCAGGTAGAGCTTGGCCTTGGCCAGGCCGCACAGCAGGGGCCAGATCATCACGGAGTGATCTCCCGCGGCGATGCCTTGCAGGAGGTGCCCGTCGATCAGGCGCGCGTCGGTCGAGGCGACGCTGATGTCGGCGAGCAGGCCGGTCGCGAGCCCCGATCCCATGGCCTCGCCGTTGATGGCGGAGACGATCGGCTTGTCGCAGTTGACGATGCCGTGCGTGTTGGCCAGGCCCTCGCGAATGAGATTGACGGTGTTGTCGTAGTTGCCGGGGTTGGCGAGCATCTCGTCGATGCCGTCGTTGCCTTCGACCGTCCAGAACCGCTCACCCGTGCCGGTGATGACCGCGACGCGCAACTCTGGGTCGTCGGCGAAATCGCGTCAGATGTAACTGATTTCGGTGTGGCGGCGGGTGAGGGTGGGGGCTGGGTATCCGTCGGGCGCGGCGATCGTGATGAGCAGGATCCCGTTGTCGCGCCGCTCGAGTGTGAGTGTCTGGTACTTGCCCCAGTCGATGGTGGGACGTAGGTCGTCGATGGGCATGGCTGACCTTCTCTCCTGGGTTGGTGTCTTCGGGTGTGCCCGTCAGCGTTGGCTGTGCTGGTGCGAGCCGTGGCGGGGCAACCAGATCTCCTCGGCGCGGATGCTGGCCTCCGGAGTGAAGTAGTCGCCGGTCTTGAGGTCCTCGAGCAAGGTTGCGTGCTCCGGCGTCCAGCCCAGCAGCGCCCGGGTGTGCTCGCTGGAGACGGGCACGTCGAGGGAGAAGAACCTGGCCAGGAACGGGTTCCTGAGATGCTCGGAGGCCTGCTCGAGGGTCAGCGAGATGGTGGGGATGTCGAGGATCCGCGCGATCTGTTCGGCGATGCTCTTGATCGTGATGGTGCTTTCGCCGACGCCGTGCAGCACGCTGCCGGCGGGAGCCTTCTCCAACGCCAACCGGAAGAGGCGGGCGGCATCGGCGCGATGGACCGCTGGCCAACGATTGGCGCCGTCACCGATGTAGGCCGAGACGCCCGCCCTGCGCGCGGCCGCGATGAGAGCCGGAACGAACCCGTAATCACCCGGGCCGTGCACGGTCGGCGCGAGTCGCACGACGCTGGATCGGACCCCCAGATCGGCGAAGCCCAGACAGGCCTGCTCGCCCGCGATACGAAAGGCAGCGACCGAATCGGGATCCGGCGCGTCCTGCTCGGTGCTGACCCGGCCAGCCCTGGTCACCAACGTGCCCGACGTGCTGACCAATGGCTTGCCGGACCCGGTCAGTGCGTGACCAAGCGCCTCGATCGCGGCGCGGTCGCGGCGGATGAGGTCGTCCGGATCGGCGTAGTCGCCGCCGTATGCCATGTGCAGGACGCCGTCAGCGGCTTCGGCGCCGCCGCGCAGGCTGTCGAGGTCGTCCAAGGAGCCGCGGTGTGGTGTGGCGCCCAGCGACTCCAGCCGAGCGGCGGCGGCTTCCGAGCGGGCCAGGCCGGTGACGGTGTGGCCGGCCGCGAGGAGTTCGGCGACGACAGTGGGGCCGGTCTGGCCGGTGCCACCGGTGACAAAGACATGCATGAACACACTCTCCCGGTTAACGCCAGTGACTGGCGCTACGTAGCGCCAGTCACTGACTCTACGCGTAGCGCCAGTCGCTGGCGCAATGTGGTGTCAGTCACTGGCGCAAAGCGGTAGGCTCGGGGCGTGCCACGGAGCGGAGCGGAAGCGCGTCGCCGCCTTCAACAGGCGGCCCTGGAGCTGTATCAGGAACGGGGGTTCGACCAGACCACGGCGGCGGAGATCGCCGCCCGGGCCGGGGTCAACGAGCGCACCTTCTTCCGGCACTTCCCGGACAAGCGCGAGGTGCTCTTCGACGGCGAAGCCGACCTACGCGCTGCTCTGATGCAGTCGGTGGCCGAAGCCCCCGACGGGCTCGAGCCGTTCGAAGTACTGCTGCGCGCCTTCCGGAAATCCGCGAAAAACCTGCAGAACAACCGTCCGTTCTCCGAACCACGGTGGAAAATCATCGCCAAGACACCGGCGCTGCGCGAACGCGAGTTGGCCAAGCACGCGTCGCTCACCGATGCCGTGGCGGAGGCGCTGCGGCAGCGCGGTGTCGGTGACGGGCCCGCCGGCCTGGCCGCCCGGACCGGCTGGGCCGCCTATCAGCACGCGGTCCAAGCCTGGATCGACGACCCCGCGCAGAGTTTGGACGCGCATCTCTCCCAGGCCTTCGACGATCTACGCGCCCTCGCCGCGCCCACCCTGCCGAGGCGGGCGGGCCCCGAACACTGATACAGCCCACCCGCGGTGGTGATGGCGAGCCGGTCAGGTTGTCCGTCGGCGCCACAGGTGTCGTCCCGGCTGGGGAGAATCTTCGACTCCAGTCGACTGCGTTCGCCCGGGGATGGCCCAGAAACTGGAGCAGGCCACGGGAATCGGTTCGGCGAGAGGACACAGCATGAGTACGGACATGGTCGTGATCGGGGCTGGGGTGATCGGTTCGTCGATCGCGCTCGAACTCGCGCGGGCGGGGCACCGGGTGATCGTGCTCGAGCGGGCGCCGGGACCGGGGCAAGGGTCGACGTCGGCCTCGAGTGCGGTGGTGCGGTTCAACTTCTCGACCACCGCCGGAGTGGCGATGGCGTGGGAGGCGCACTTCGACTGGCTCGACTGGGCAGGCCACCTCGGGCACGAGGTCGGCGACCTCGCCACGTTCCGGAAGTGCGGCCTCGTCATGCTGGACGTCGACGCGGCTCCCCGCGCGTCGTGGCTCCCGTTGTTCGACAAGATCGGCGTGCCCTACGAGGAATGGGACAGTGCGACGCTGGCGGAGCGGATCCCGGGTATCGACACCGGCCGCTACTGGCCGCCGAAACGTCTTGACGAGGACGGTTTCTGGAAGGATGCGCAACACTCGCTCGGCGGCGTGTACACACCGGATGCGGGCTACGTCTCGGACCCGGCCCTCGCCGCCGTCAACCTGGCGGCCGCGGCATCCGCTCACGGTGCGGAGTTCCGGTTTCGCAGCACCGTGAGGTCGGTGGAGGAGGCGGGGGGACGGGTGGTGGCGGTGCGGTTGTCGGACGGCAGCCGGATCCCGTGCGATGTGGTCGTGAACGCGGCCGGTCCGTGGTCCGGCGCGGTGAACCGGCTGGCGGGCGTGGGTTCCGACTTCACCATCGGCGTGCGCCCGATGCGGCAGGAGGTCGCGCACGTGCCGGTTGCGGCGGGCTACCGCGGACCCGCGGTGGCGGACATGGACCTGGGCACCTACTTCCGCGGTGAGGTCGGCGGGGATCTGCTCGTCGGCGGAACGGAACCGGAATGCGATCCGCTGCCGTGGATCGACGACCCGGACACCGTCGACATCCATCCGACGACCGCGGTGTTCGAGGCCCAGGTGACGCGGGCGGCGCGGCGGCTGCCGGAGCTGGCGGTGCCGAACCGGGCGCGCGGGGTCGTGGGCGTCTACGACGTGGCCGAGGACTGGAGCCCGATCTACGACCGCACCGAACTCGGCGGCTTCTACGTCGCGATCGGAACCAGCGGCAACCAGTTCAAGAACGCGCCGGTCGTCGGGCAGCTCATGGCGGAACTCATCGGCCGGGTCGAGAACGGCGCCGACCACGACGCGTCGCCGGTGCGGTTGCGCGCGCCGCGCACCGGACTGGAGATCGACCTGGGTGCGTTCTCCCGCAAGCGCAGCCGCAACACCGCGACCTCGGGCACGGTGATGGGCTGAGCCGCTCAGACCAGGCGCCGCATCCGGGCGACCTTGATCCCGAGATGCAGTGCCAGGCGTTGTTCCCCGTCCGCGAGGTCCACGCTGGCGACCTGTTCGATCCGCCGCAGCCGCTGGTAGATGCTCGCCCGGTGCACGGAAAGGACCTCCGCCACCGTGCGGACGTCGCCGGCGCGGTCGAGGAACAGTTCCGCGGTGGCGAACAGGACGGGGTCGGCCTTCAGCAGCCGGCTCACCATCGAGTCCAGCTGGCCCGGGAGCCGGTCGGGCGCAAGGCCGACGAGCAGCCCGTAGACCCCGAGCTTGCCGAACTCCGCTACCGGCCGGAAGAACGGCACGGCATCGGCGACCTGCGCCGCCTGCGCCGCACCCCGGTACGAGGACACCACATCCGCAAGCGCGGGCGCGGGCGGCCCCACTCCCACGACGACGCTGTGCCCCTTGCCCGCCCGGCCGAACAGCCGGGATGCCGTGCCGTACACCGCCATCGGGAGGTCCGGGCAGCGGCGCAGGGCCGGTTCGGTGGTGACGAGCACTCCGTGGGTGGGCCGCACCATGCGGAGGCATTCCCGCGCTGGCAACAACTGGGCCGCCCGGTCCAGCGACACCGACAATGCCAGCCGATCGTCCTCGTCGAGGTCCGCGCCGTCCGCGGGCACCGCGACCACCACGATGCACACGGCGGCCCCGCGGGCGGCGAACAGGCCGCTCTCGGTCAGGCGGGCCGCGGCGGACCTGCGCGTCTCGGGTTCGTCGGAAATGAGGTCACGCAACAGCTCACCGCTGCGCGCGCTCTGCTGGTCAGACAAAACCCGTTCCCGGAACAGGATTTCGCCGGCCTGGTCCGCGAAGGACGAGGCGACGGCCAGGTCGGGGTCGCCGACCGCCCGATCCTGCTCGATGAGCCACAGGCAGCCGAAGTGCATTCCCCGACAGCGCACCGGAATCGCGATCCGGGGGTAGGCACGCAGTTCCGGATTGGCGGGCAGCCGCACCGGACGGGTGGCCTTGGACAGCTCGTAGCCGCGGAGCCAGGCGACGCCCTCCGGCGGGACCTCTCGCGTGAGGACGACCGCCTTCCGCAGTTCGTCGACCTCCCCGCTCTGCGAGCTGTAGGCGAGCAGCCGGAACGCGCTGTCGTCGACGGCGACCGGCCGCCCCAGCCGCCGGGCGAGTGCGTCGACTAGGTGCTGCAATTCGTTGCTCATGGTCCCCGCGCCCCTGGTCAAGGCGCCTCTCGCGAGGCCGGAAGGCTATCATGCTACACCGTAGCCTGATACGGGCAAGGGCGTCTTCTGCATCAACGGCGGAACGCGAGCGCGGAGGTTTGCTGCGCGGCCAGGGCGGCGAGGTAGTACCACGCCATGATCGCCCGGAGCAGCTCGTCGACACTGGAGGTGCGGTACCGGAGGGTGTGGGCGGCGATCCGTTGGGTGCCGGGCGTGACCGCGGCGAGGTCCGCACCCAGCGCGGAGGCGAAGTCGACCTCCAGGTCCAGCTGCTCCGGGACGGGTCGTACGGACAGGTGGGAAACCTCGGCGGTCACCTGGGCCACGACCTCTTCGATCGCGGCACATGCGGTCGCGGGGTGCAGGGAACCAGCCGCCGACCAGCCGATCGCCTCCTTGGTTTCCACCGTCCGGACACCGGGAAAGGCTTCCCGGGCCACCGCGCAGATCTGGTCGTCACCGGTGAGCGCGCCGATCGGTACTGCCCGGTCGGCGGCGTACAACGCGTTGACCTCGGCCTCGGAAACCGCCGCACCGTTGATCCGGACCTGGGTGAAGTTGGCCGAGAACGTGTGGGAGAGGACGCCCGGCGCGCCGGCCGCGGCGTGATAGCCGACGAAGATCGCGACGGCGGCGTCTCGGCTGAGGCCCTGGGCCATGCACGCGGGACGCGGCGCCCCGGTGACGATCCGCGCGCGTGGATCCAGGTCGGCCACCAGGAGGTTGTCCATCGTGCCGTGGCTGTCGCTGACGAGGACCTCGGTCGCGCCGCCCGCGAAAGCGCCGCGGATCGCCGCGTTCGCCTCGGCCGTCATCAACGACTGCGCCCGGGGATAGCCGGAGCCGCCGCGCAGGACCTGATCGAGCGCCGCGATGCCGGCGACCCCCTCGAGATCGACCGAGATGTAGACCAGCACGAACAGTCACCTCCCGGACCGCGCGTCGGCCGGCATGAACCGGGTGAACCAGTCGAGGACGCGCGTGCAGTAGTCGACGGTGGCGGGGAAGGTGCGGATGCCGTGGCCCTCGGCCGGGTAGACGACCAGTGCGGACTCCACGCCGTGATCGAGCAGCGCACGGTGGAACTGGTGTGCTTCGGTGGCGGGAGTGCAGAGGTCCAGCGCGCCGGCGACGTTCAGGCACGGGGTCCGGACGTTCGCGACGTAGGTGAGCGGGCTGCGAGCCTCGTACACGCCACCCGCCTCGGACGGCTCGGCCCGAACCACGTTCGTGACGAACCGCGGGATGTTGGTCGTGTAGTACAGCGAGCGCCAATGGGTGACCGGAGCGACGGGGACCGCCGCCTTGAACCGGCTGTCCTGGGTCACGAGCCACGCGGTCATGTACCCGCCGTAGCTGCCGCCCATCACACCGATTCGCGCTGGGTCCACCGGGCCGGCATCGACGAGGTGGTCGACACCGGCCAGGATGTCGCCGCCGTCGAGTCCGCCGACGTCCCCGAGAACCGGTGCCACGAACTCCGGCCCCCGACCCGAGGATCCGCGCGGATTCGGGCACAGCACGGCGTATCCGTGGCTGGCGAGCAACGCGATGATCGGGTTGCTGCCGAGCCACCGGTCGCGGAACGCCCAGATGGGCCCGCCGTGCAGGTAGACGATCAGCGGATGCGGCCCTGGCCGGTTGGGCGTCACGAACAACCCTTCGATCCGTTCACCGTCCGGCGCCTCCCAGGAGAGCGTGGCGCAGTCGCCGATCTGGGCCCGCAGCGCCTCGGTTCCGGCATGGGTGGCGGTGACCAGTACGGTGCTTGCGCCCGCCAGCCGGTGCACGATCGCGGGCGGTTTCCGGTACTGCTGGACGGCGGCGAGGACGGTTTCGTCGGGTTGGACGTACGCGTCCGGCTCGTGGAGGCCGCCGAGACCGGCTTCGGTCGCCCAGAGCTCGCGGGTCTCGCCGCTCACGAGGTCGTGGACGCCCACGACGCTGGCGAGTCCGCGCATCCCGCTGAAGGCCAGACGGCGGTCGTCCAGCCATTGGGCGGCCGTGACCTGGACCTGTCCGGTGTCGACGGGGCGCGGCTGTCCATTGTGGTCGAACAGCAGCAGCGTCCCGGCGATGATGCCGCGGTCGGAGCAGTCCGCCTCGACCGCGGCGATCCATGCCCCGCCGGGGGAGCCGGTGGGCCGGCCCAGTTGCCGTTCGCTGCGGTAGAGCTCGGTGGCCACGCCGGTGTCCAGGTCGATGACCGACAAGTGCGCGCGGTACCAGTCGCTTTCGGTGGCCCCAGCGGAGACGACGGCGACCGCGCGGTCCGGGCCCGCGTAGCCGACCTCCCAGACGGTGTGGCCGCACGGAACGGGACGCGTCGCGCCCGTTTCGGCCTCGACCAGCCACAGCGACCGTCCTGGGCTCGTGGTCGCGGCGGTGTCGACGGCCGGGAGCCAGTTCGCCGGGCCGGCGGTCCCGGGCCGGTGGCCGGAACCCTCCGCCCCGGCCTTGTCGGCTCCCGGATCGGCCACCCGGACCAGTAGCGAGGCACCGGTGGGTGCCCAGACGCACTGCTCGGCCGCGCCCGGCAAGTGGATCTCGCGGCAACCGTCCGGGCCCTGCACGCACAGGTGGTGCCCGCGTCGCGGGTCCGCGGCGGACAGGTAGGCCAGCCGGGTTCCGTCGCAGGACCAGGTGGCCGCGTGACTGTCCGCCTTGCCGTCACTGACTTGCGCGAGCTCGCCCTCACGGATGCGCACGATGACGCGGCGCAGCGGGTCGTTCAGCGAGTCGCACACGGTCGCCGTGGCGAGGACCTCGGCAGACCCCGGGCGGCCGGACACCTCGGTGAGGTCCGAAGCGCGGAGCTCGCCGGGGGAGTGCATCAGGCGGAAGAACTCGGTGACCCGGCGCCAGGTGGCGCCGAACCGCACGTCGGTGTCCATGACTCTCCTGAGGACGATGGGCAGGGTTCCGCAGCGATCACGGTGTGGTCTCGGGGTGAGCCGGCGACACCGGGATTTCGGCTCCGGACGGTCACTTTGCCGCGAATCTAGCCGCGTGCCGCGAGCCCCGCGCGTGACAGCTGTCGTGTCGCGGACCCCCGCCGGTTGACAGCTGTCAGGGGCCTCGGCGGTGGCGGGCAGCCCATGCTGTGGCGGTCCCGGCGGCCTTGACCGCGAAATACGCTACGACGTAGCCTATTTCGATCCCGCCGCCGAAGATGGAGGCAATCGTGAGTTCAGTTCAGGGTGCGACTCCGGGTCCGCGCCGCCGCGGACCAGCCCGGAGCTTCACCCGTGACCAGGTGGTCCGCGCCGCCCTCGACGAGCTTCGGGACAACGGCATCGACGCGGTGTCGTTCCGAAGCGTGTCGCGCAGGCTGGGCGTGAACCCCATGGCGCTCTACACCTACGTCGCCGACAAGGACGAACTGCTCTCGGCCATGTTCGACCAGGTCTTCAGCGCGATCGGCGATGCGCTCCCGGACGAGGTCGAGGACCCGAGGCAGGGGCTCACCGCGTTCTTCACCGCCGCGTTCCGGCTCATGGTCGAGTACGCGGACCTGTCCCGCCTCGTGCGGCCCACGGCCGTCGGCATGGATCTCGACCTCGCCGAGCGCGTCTACCGCATGCTCGCCGATCTCGGGGTGGACCGGTCGCGCATCGCGGACGTCCACCTCGCTCTCCTCGAACTGACCATCGGCAGCGCGGCCGCCGCGCACGCTCGCGTCCTACCGGCCGAACAGCGCGCCGCCGACCCGGAGCGCCCGCTGCTGTCGGCCGTGCTGCGCCGGGTCGAGGACCTGAACGTGGCGGACCACTTCGCGCGCACCTTCGGACTGCTCCTGGACGCACTCGTGAACGGAGGCGGTTATGCCTGAGTACGGCAGTTTCCCGTTTGGACTGTCGCCTGAGGACGAAGCGCGGGCCGCCCGGCTGCACCGCGACTCGATCGTGATCGACATGACCTACCAGGGCCCGTGTTCCCCGGACGTGTGGACCGAACAGCTGCGTGCCGAACTGCCGGAATCAGCGGATTACGGTACAGCGGCGTCGTTTCTGCTCGAGAAGGCGATCCGCGGCGAGTTTCCCGAGTACCGCGCCCTCTTCGACGCCTCGGGCGCGACGACCGGCCTCACCGGGTGTGTGCTGGAGAATGCGCAGGGCGTCCTCGAAGCCGCGGCGGAAACGGCGCGGACGCTCGCCGCGTTCGACTGGCTGCGCCCGGCCCGGCGCGCGGAGGACATCCGCGAGGCCCACGCCGACGGGGAGCACGCACTGGTCGGCATGTGCCAGCTGAACATGCTGCGCCCGAGCGACATCGACCTGCTCGACGCGGCCGCGGCGCTGGGCGTGGCGCACACCGTCGACTGCGCCTACAACACGGCGACCTTCATTGGCGCCGGGTGCACCGAACGCAACGACCCGGGCCTGAGCGCGTTCGGGAACGCCTTCGTGGACCGGTGCAACGCCATCGGGGTCATCGTCGACACCGCGCATTCGGGCCCCCGCACGACGATCGACGCGTGCGCCCGCTCGGCGGCGCCGGTCCTCGCCACCCACACCTCGGCCGCGGCGCTGTACGCCTGCGATCGCGCGAAGAGCGACGAGGAGTTGCAGGCGATCGCGGCCACCGGCGGGGTGATCGGCGTGGTCGCGGTCCCGTTCTTCCTCACCGACCTCGCCGCCGATCCGGCCCCCACGATCGAACTGACCCTCGACCACATCGACTACCTGGTGCGGCTGGTCGGGGCCGAGCACGTCGGGATCGGCACCGACTGGCCGCTCGCGCTGCCGGCCGAGGTCCTGGAGCGGACGTTCCTGCCGATGGCGTTGTCCACCATGGGTTTCCGGCCGGACCACCAGCTCGACGTCGCGGCCACGCTGGACGGGTTCCGGGACTACCGGGACCTGGTCAACATCACCCGCGGGCTGGTTTCCCGCGGCTATTCCGACCAGCAGATCGAAATGATCCTGGGCGGCAACTTCCTACGCGTTTTCGAGCAGGTCGTCGGCTGAACGACAACGAAGGAGTGCCAGCAATGATCACTGCGGAAGAGTTGCGGGACCGGCTCGGCCGGCTCGTGCGGGAACACAACGTCACCGGCGCCGCGGCCGCCGTCGCGGTGGGCGAGGAGGTCGTGACCGCTCACACGGGCTGCGCCAACACCACGACCTCGCTGCCGGTCCGTCACGACACCTTGTTCGCGGCGGGATCGGTCACGAAGGTCTTCACCGCTTCGCTCGTGATGACCCTGGTGGACGACGGGCTCGTCGAACTGGACGCGCCCGTGCAACGGTACCTGCCGAGTTTCCGGCTGGCCGACCCGGCGGCCTCGAAGCAGATCACGGTGCGGATGCTGCTCAACCACACCGCGGGGATCTCAGGGCATTGCATGTTCGGCCTGCCGCGCAGCCCGGAGGTCGTGGCGCAGCAGGTGGAATTGCTGCGGGACCACCCGTTCACCTCGCCGCCCGGCAAGTTCTGGTCGTACTCGAACGGCGGGATGGTCGTCGCCGGCCGCATCGCCGAGGTGGTGACCGGGCAGACCTGGGACGACGCGCTCGCCGAGCGCATCCTGCGCCCGCTCGGGGCGCACGGCACGACCTACCCGGAGGAGATGATCCTCGGGTCCACCGCGGTGGGCCACCTGGTCGACCCCGTGTCGGGCGAGGTGACCCGCGTGCCCCGGCTGCTGGTCGACTCCGCCAACGGACCGGCCGGCGCCACGCTCTGGTGCGACATCGAGGCGATGATCGGGTTCGGGCAGATGCACCTGCGCGAAGGCCGGTCGGTCGACGGGAAGCAGGTGCTCGACGCGGAATCGGTCGCGCTCATGCAGACCCCGTCGCTCGATCCGCGATGGGGCCTGGACTTCGACAACTGGGGCCTGGGCTGGTACATCCGCGGTACCGGGGCCGGGCGCACGCTGGGCCACACCGGCGGGAACGCCGGGTCGCACTCGATCCTGACGATCGCGCCGGAGCACGGCTGCGCCATCGCGGTGCTCACCAACAGCAGCGCCGGCGCGCTCGTGAACGCCGCCCTGACCCGCGAACTGCTTCAGGACCTCTGCGGCATCTCGGCGGCTCCCGCGCCGGACACGCCCGCCGAGCCGGTCGCCGTCGACCTCGACCGCTATGTCGGCACGTACCAGGCGGAGGGCGGCACGGTGACCGTCACCGTGCGGGACGACCGGCTGAACGTGGTGCAGGACATGGATGCGAGTCTGACCGAGCACCTGGACCTGATCGCGCCCGGCGTGGTGCCGCTGCCGCCGATGACGCTGACCCCGTTCGCCCCGGACGGCCGGTTCCTCAGCGATGTGGGGCTGCCCGTCAGCTTCGTCGACGACGGTTCGTACGTCTACGTCGGCCGGATCTTCCGGCGCGTGTCCGCGGCGTAGCCATGCGTTTTCTCGACGAGTACGGCGTCGACGTCCGATTCGACGAGGCAATCGCCGGGTCCGACGGCTGCCGCCTGTCGGTGAACATGTTCCGGCCCAACGGAATCCGGCCGTCCGCCACGGTGATCGCGTGGACTCCCTTCGGCAACGGACGGTCCACCCCCCTCGGCCCCTCGCCCGTCCCGTCGCTGGGGTCGCCGCGGCACTGCCGTCGCCTCGCCGCGGCGGCACAGGTGACCGTGGTGTCGGTGGACATCCGCGGCCGCGGCGACTCCGACGGGGAATTCGTTCCGTTCGTCCACGAGCAGGCCGACGCCGACGCGGTTGTGACGGCGCTCGCCGGACACCCGTGGTGCGCCGGCCCGGTCGTGGTGATGGGGCAGGGCTACGGCGCCGCCTGCGCGGTCGCCGCGGCCCGGAACGCGACCGGGCTCGTGACGGCGGCGTTCCTGATCAGCCCGCCCGGCGGGCCCGGGGAGGTGTTCCCGGGGCGGGACGGCGTCCGGCGCGCGGACCTGCTGGTCTGGCGCCACCTCATGGCCGGACGGCATCCGCTGCCGACCGGGTTCGCCGACTGGGCCGAGGTGCTGACCCGGCCGTGGCAGGAGCAGGAGCACGGCCTCGGGCACGAAAACCTCGGGTGGGCCGACTTCGGCGCCACGGCCGCCGGGCTGCCCGGCGACGCGCCGCTGCCGGTCCCCGTCACGATCCTGACCGGCTGGTGGGACCCGGCGTGCCGCCCGTCGTGGGCACTGGCCCGCAGCTGCCCGGACGCCGAGCTGGTGGTCGGCCCGTGGACGGCGTACGCGGCGCGGCACCCGTCGCAGCACGTTGGCGGCATCGACTGGGGCCCTGGCAGCGTCGTCGATCCGCTGGAGTTGCAGGTGGATCTGCTCCACCGGGCGAGCGAACCCGCCCGGCGCACCCGCGTGTTCGTTACCGGGGACAACGCCTGGCACGACCTGCCGCGCGCCCCGTCGACCGTCGAGTGGACGCTGCGCCCGTCGTCCTCGCGGGGAGCATGGACGACGGCGGGCGATGGACAGCTCGCCGACACCGCGGGCACGGGCGCGGACGAGTTCACCAGCGACCTGGCGGACCCGGTGCCCGCCCAGCCGAGCCTAGGGCAGGCCGTCAGCCCGAGCGCGCCCGCGCAACTCGATCTGACCTTTGTGGACGGTCGGCACGACGTGCTCGTCTACACGTCCGCGCCACTGCCCGCGCCGCGCCTGGTCCTCGGGGAGCTGACGCTCGAACTGGACGCGGACAGCGATTCGCCCGCCGAGGCGCTCTGGGTGGCGTCGGTCGAGGACGTGTTCCCCGGCGGGACGGCGAGCCTGCACCTGGCGCTCGGCGTGGCGGCCGTCCGGCCCGGCGAGCGAAAGGCGGTGCTGCGGCTGGGTCCGATCGGGCACCGGTTCCTGCCCGGGCACCGGGTGCGGCTGCGGCTCGCCGCCACCTGCGCGCCGCTGTTCCGTCCGGCCGACCACGTCCCCGCGCGGGAGCAGCGCCGCGTGCACCACGCGGGCACCGCGCTGCGGCTTCCGGAGGTCGTGCGATGAGTTCCATCCGGAGAATCCTCTGGGCCAGGCGGATTCCGACCGGCGACGGCGAACTGGTCGCCGACGTCGTCTTCCCGCCCGGACACGACGAGACGACCGGCCCGCTGCCCACCCTGGTCGCGCGCACGCCCTACGGCCGGCAGAGCTTCCTGCACGAGGTCTGGCTGCGGCTGGTCGATCGCGGCTACGTGCTGGTGGCCTGCGACCTGCGCGGCCGGGGCGACTCCGACGGGCGGTTCGCGCCGTGGCAGCGGGACACCGGCGACGGGGTCACGGTCATCGAATGGGCCGCGGCGCAGCCGTGGTCGGACGGACGGGTCGGCACGATCGGCGGCAGCTACGACGGCCTGACCCAGTGGTGGGCGGCCGCGGGCCGGCCGGCGCCGTTGCGGTGCATCGTGCCGATGGCCGTCGGGGTTCGCGGCCGCCCGGGCGGGCGGCCGTTCATGGACACCGGCATTCCCTGGCAGTACTGGATGTGGTGGTTCGCGCTCACCGCGGGGCGGACCCGGCAGGACGTCACCGCGCCGGCGTGGGGACGCCACTGGGCGCACCGTCCATTGCGGACCTTCCACGAGGCGGTCGGCTTTCCCACCGCCGCCTGGCCCGACTACGTCGAGGGCCGCATCGACTGCCTCGGGCCGGGCTGGCGGCTGAGCGAGGAGGAGCTCGCCGCCGTCGACCTGCCCGCCCTGATCGTGCTCGGCTGGTGGGACGACCTGACCACGCTGGAGACCTGGCAGGCCCTGCAAGCCGGCCCGCACGCGTCGAACAAGCACTTGCTCGTCGGGGCGTGGGATCACGTCGGCAACATCGTGCCCCGCGCCCGGCTCGGCGGCGAGGACGTGTCCGCGGGGTCCCTCGACCCGCTCGCGGTGGTCGGTGAGTTCCTGGACCACCACCTCAAAGGCGGCACCGTCCCGGAGCTGCCGCGCGCCAGGATGTGGCACAGCGGGGCTAACCGCTGGGAAGATCTGGCCGGCTATCCGGGCGGCACCGGCGAGCGGGTGCTGCACCTGGCGCTCGACGAGTCCGGCAGCGGTGTCCTGCGGCGGGATGCGCCGGGGCCGGACACCACGGACGAGTGGCTACACGACGCCGCCGACCCCGTCGCGACGTTGACCCCGCTCGACGCCTTCGCCTGGAGTGATCCGCCGCACGACCAGCGCTATCTGGAAGCCCGGCCGGACGTTCGCGTCTACACCTCCGCGCCCCTGACCGCACCGGTGACGGTCAGCGGACGCGTGCGGTTCGAGCTGTCGGTGTCGGCCGACGCCGCCGACGCCGACGTGTTCGCCTGGATCACCGACGTCCACCCCGACGGCCGATCCATGCTCCCCGCCGGGTTCGAGCTCGAAGGGCGGCGGCTCAGTGTCCGCAATGGACCGCGGCCCGAGCCGCTGACCGACGGGGAAGTCGTGTGGGTCGGTGTCGACGCGCAATGGCTGCACCACACCTTCGCCGCCGGGCACCGCATCCGCGTGCTCATCAGCTCGGCCTTCACCCCGACCTGCGCGCCGGCCACCGGCAGCCACGCGCAGTGGGCAGACCAGGAACACGGGCGTCCCTTCGCCGTGCGGGTCCACCACGGGCCCGCGCACCCGAGCACCGTGCACCTTCCGCTCCAGTAGCTCCCGGGCTGTCCCGTCCCGCGCAGCCCACCCATTCATCCGGAGGCAGTCAATGTCGACTCCAGTGGATTCCGGCAGAACGAGAGCGCACCGCATCGCATCGGTCACCGTGCTGTGCGTGGTCGCGCTCACCTACTCGACCCTCGAGGGGATGGTCGCCCCCGCACTGCCGATCCTGCAGCAGGCCGTCGGTGCCTCACCCGCGGCCATCGCCTGGGTGTTCACCGGGCTGCTGCTGTCCGGCACGGTCGCCGCGCCGCTGATCGGCCGCCTCGCCGACGTGTACGGGCCCAAGCGGGTGCTGCTCGCCGTCCTGGCCCTCGTCGCGCTTGGCACGTTGCTCGCCGGTCTCGCCGGCTCGATGGTCGTGCTCGCGCTCGGCCAGGCGTTGCAGGGATTCGGGCTCGGCTTCGTGCCGCTGTCGATCGCGATCCTCAGCGGCACGCGGCGCGGTTCGTCCGGCAAGGGCGGGGTCGGGATGATCATCGGGATGTCCGGGCTCGGCACGGTCGCCGGTGGCCTCCTCGCCGGTCCGCTGCTCACCGTGCTCCCGTACCGGTTCATCTACTGGATCCCGCTCGCAGTGCTGGTCCTGACGGGGCTGCTCGCGGCCCGGGTGCTGACGGCCACCGCGCCGAGCGCCCAGCGCCGGATCGACTGGGCGGGCGCCGTCCTGCTGTGCGGGGGACTGGTGGCGCTGCTGCTGGGCATCACGTTCGTCCCCACCGCGGGCTGGAGTTCCTGGCTGGTCCTGGCCCTGCTCACCGGCGCGGTCGTGCTGCTCGCGGTCTTCCTCCTCGTGGAGCGGCGTACCGCGCAGCCATTGGTCGACCTGCGGGTCGGCGGCCGCTCGATGTTCGTCACGTACGTGATCGGGTTCGCGACCGGCTGGGCGGGCTCGGCGACGTTCGTTTTGTTGCCGCTGATTGTCTCCGCACCCACCGCGTCCGGCTACGGGCTTGGCGAAAGCCCGCTGACCACCGGCGTGCTGCTCACCGTGTTCGGGCTGCTCGGCGCGGCCGCCGCCCCGTTCGCCGCGCCTTTGGAGCGGCTGACCGGTCCGCGGCTCCTGCTGGTGTTGTCGTGCCTCCCGCTTCTCGCGGCCCCGGTCGTGCTCCTCTTCGGACACCCCGACCTCACCCGGCTCGTGATCGCCGCCGGGCTGATCGGGCTCGGTTCCGGGCTCGGCTTCTCGCAGGCGATGAACATCGTCGTGGGCGCCGTGCCGGTGGACCGTCTCGGCAGCGCGAGCAGCACGGTCTACGTGGTGCGCGGCGTCGGCAGCACACTGGGCTCGCAGGTCACGGGCAGCCTGCTCACCCTCATGGTGCTTCCCCAGCTCGGAGTCTCGGCGTGGGGCGGCTTCCTCGCCGCCCTGATCACCGCCGCCGTGGTCGCGGTCGTGGCCACCCTCACCGCGGGCAGCCTGCCGCGGGGAAGGACGAGCCTGCCCGTCCAGAGCCCGGAGCCCGTGCCGAATCCAAGGAGCTGACAGGATGAAACACGTTCCGCCACAACGGGTTGTGGTCGTCGGGGCGGGAGCGGTGGGGCTCTCGTGCGCGTGGTTCCTGCTGGAGCACGGCGCCGAGGTCACCGTCCTGGACCGGTCGGGCGTGGGAGCCGGCGCCTCCTGGGGCAACGCCGGATACCTCACCCCGGCGATGGCGGCACCCCTACCCGAACCCGCGCTCCTGCGTGAGGGCGTGCGAAGCCTGCTCACCCCGGGCTCGCCGGTCACGGTCACCGGACCGGTGTCCGCCGCGACGCTGGCGTTCCTGGCTGGCTTCGCCCGGAACTCGACCAGCGCACGGTGGCGGCGGGGAATGGCCGCGTTGGGTCCGCTGTGCCGGGACAGCCTCCCAGCGTTCGACGAACTCGTCACTGGCGGCGTCGTGGCGGAAACTCACGAGGCAACTATCCGGATCGGATTCGGGGACGGCGAGGACCCCGCCGGTCTCGAACACGAACTGGCCGCCGCCCGCGCGGCCGGGCAAACCGTGCGCTACCAGTCAACCATCAGCCACGAACCGCCGTTTTCCCATCGCATCAAGCAGATCGTGCACCTGGACGGCCAGCGTTTCCTCGCGCCGGGCCGGTTCCTCGACGCGCTGGCCGAGGCCGTGCGCGAGCGGGGCGGCCAGATCCTCGACGGCGCCCAGGCCCGTTCCGTCGGGTTCGGCCCCGCAGGTCTCCAGGTCGACACCTGGACCGGCCCGCCCCACCGCGGTGAGGCCGTCATCTTGGCCACCGGCGCGTGGCTGCCACAGCTGACCAGTCGGCTCGGCGTGCGGATCCCGGTCCAGGCCGGCCGCGGCTATTCGTGCAGCATCCCGCTCGCCCAGCCGATCACCACCCCGATCTACCTCCCCGGCGTCCGGGTCGCCCTGACGCCGTACGGAAACCGCGTCCGTGTCGCGGGAACCATGGAGATCAGCGACCGCGACGCGCCGTTCGACCGCCGCCGCCTCGACGCGATCCTGCGCTCGATCCACCCCCTGATCGACGGGGCCGACTGGGCCGACGTGCAGGACCCGTGGGTCGGCGCCCGTCCCCTGACCCCCGACGGTCTGCCCCTGATCGGCCCGACCGCGGTGGACGGCATCCACATCGCGGGCGGCCACGGCATGTGGGGCCTCACCCTCGGACCCGTCACCGGCAAACTCCTCGCCCGACAGATCATGACCGGCACCGCCCTACCCGAACTCGCCCCCTTCCACCCACTCCGCTCCCCGTGGAGCGGCGCCTTGCGCCTCCGTGCGTGGGGTCGGCCGAGGGCCGCGGCTCCAGGCGAGGTGTCGTTTTCCGGATTGCGTGCCCGCTGAACAGGGGCGATGCGGGGTGCGTGCGGTGGGTAGCGTGGTGGGTTCCCCGGCAGGCAGGCTGGTGCTTGGCCATCACAGCCATCCGGGCAAGCCGCCCCAGTCCTTGTCGGCCTGCCTCCCTGGGGCGCGGACTCCGGGCGATCCCTCCCCGACGCCCGGAGTCCGCGCCGAGGCACGGGTCAGCGAGTGTGGCGGAGCAGGGTCCGCGACGGTGGGTGGCCGTAGGCGCGGCGGTAGTAGTGGGCGAAGTGGCCGGGGTGGAAGAAGCCCCAGCGGGCGGCGATCTCGGTGACGGTGACCCCGGTGGTCGGGTCGGCGGCCACGAGTTCCTGGTGGGCGTGGTGCATGCGGACCTGGCGCAGGTAGCCCATGGGGGTCGTGCTGCGGTGGCGGCGGAAGGCGTACTGCAAGGCGCGGATGCTGACGTGGGTGGCGGCGGCGATGTCGGCGAGGCTGATGTCGCGGTGGGCGTGGTCGTCGATGAAACCGATCGCCCGTCGCAGTGTGGCCGAGTGGGCGTCGTGGCGGTCCTCGATGGTGGGGTCGGTCAGTGCGGTGTGGGGGAAGGTGGCCAGCACCATGGCCGCCAGCAACTGGGTTGCGGTGGAGGCGATCAACGGCGCGCCCCGCAGCGCCGGGGCGGTCGCGACGTGGTCGCGCAGGAAGGTGATGGTGCGCAGCAGTTGCTGGCCCGCAGCCGGGGAGATTGGCCGGTAGCTGGTCAACCGCACCGGGGCCTCGATGCGGCCGGGCGCGGTCCCGGCCACCTGCGACAACAACGCAGGCTCCAGCATGGTGTAGCTGATGTGCGCATGGCTCAGCCGGCCGGCGAAGGGCCGGTCGGGTTGGGCGACCAGGAACACCTCACCCGGGCCATGGCTGTCCTCCACGCCCCCGGTTCCCACATGCGGAAAGGTGCCGGACTCCACTCCGATCAGGCACAGGCTGCCCGGTGGGGTGGCGGCGTAGTCCACCTCGAAGCGCCAGTCGGCCAGATCCAGGCTGACCGGCCCCAACGGGTTCACGATGAGCCGCACTTTGTGCTGGTCTTGGGACCGGACCTTGAACCGCGTCGACGCGTAGCCCGTGCTGACGAATTCCTGGATCTCGTCCAGGTCGGTGCTTTGGAAAACCAGTCCCATGATGGTCCTCGTGCCGTGCTCAGAGGGGTTCGTGGGCCAGGTCCCGGTGGGGCGGGTGGCCGTAGGTGTCGCGGTAGCGGGCGGTGAACCGGGCGGGGGTGGTGAATCCCCAGCGGCGGGCGATGGCCGCGACAGAGTCCCCACGGGTGGGGTCGGCGGTGAGTAGGTCCTGGTGGGCGTGGTGTAGGCGGACCTGGCAGAGGTAGCCCATCGGGGTGGTGCCGCTCCACCGGCCGGCGCGCAGGAAACCGAGCACTCCGCGCGGGAAGGGAGCGGTGTCCAGTGACAGCGAACCGGTGACCCGCAGCTGGTCCGACCGACCGGGAGTAGGGCCTGGTGTGCGGGCACGGCCGCGTTCCCTTCCGCTGCGGCGCCGATGGGTGGGGCATGTGCACAGTGCGACCCCATCCACGACGCCGGGCAACAGTGTCCACAGCTCGGTAGGTCGACACCAGGGCTGTAAGCCCTTACCAGGAATATTCGCCCATACACCCATCCTGTGCCGACCCCACCCAGACCGTCCCCCAAACGACCGTGAGTGTGCGTTCAATGATCATTGGCCCGAGCTTGCGGCGAACCTCACGATCGAGCAGTTCCGGCGCGAAGATCTCCTCGACAGTCCAGAGCCGTGAGGACAGGCCGTGTCGTGAAAGTGCCGTTCAGGACACTGGATGTCCTGAACGGCACTTTCACGACACCGCTTCGACTTTCGGACTAGGCCGGCGAGGTGTCGACACGCGCGTCGTATTCGGCGCGCGCGGCGTCGATGTGTGCCAGGTGCGTGATGCTCCACTCCAACAGGGGGAGGACGGCTGCGCGGAGGGTCGTGCCCATCGGGGTGAGTTCGTAGCTGACGTGGGGCGGCATGACGTTGCGCACGGTCCGGGTCAGGATGCCGTCGCGTTCCAGTGCGCGCAGGGTGACGGTGAGCATGCGCTGGCTGATGCCGTCGACGGTGCGCTTGAGTTCGGTGAATCGGCGTGGCCCTTGGCTGAGATGGCGCACGACCAGCAGCGACCACTTGTCCCCGATGATGTCCAGCACTTCCCGGGTCCGGCACGCGTCGTCCTGCGTCTGCCGCGGATCGTCCGCTGTGGCGGTCATGGTTACCTCCCAGGAACCGGGGCACCGAAAAGTGCCTTATTGCCCGTCTTGTATCGAGCGCACCACAATGATCGTGGTTCCCAAACAGTACCGAGGTATGAATAGTAACCGCCAGTGTTGCGTGTGCGGTCGCATCCGGAAAAGGGAGATCATGTCAACATTTCTGCTGGTCCACGGCGCCTGGCACAGTGGCCAGTGCTGGCAGCGAGTGGTGCCGCTGCTGGAGTCGGCGGGGCATCAGGTGTACGCGCCGTCGCTGACCGGCTACGGCGACAAGGAGCATCTACTCACCCCCGAGGTGGGGCTCGACACCCACGTCGACGACCTCGTCAAGCTGATCAACGACAAGGACCTCACCGAGGTCGTGCTCGTGGGGCACAGCTACGCGGGACTGGTCATCTCGTCCGTGGCCAACCAGATCCCGGACCGGATCGCCCACCTGGTGTATCTCGACGCGATGGTCCCCGAGGACGGCGAGACCGCGGTCGACGTCCAACCCATGACCCAGAACCTGATCGACCTCGCCGCAAGCTCGGGCAGCGGCTGGCGCGTTCCCCCGCTGCCCGAGCAGCCGCCGCCGTTGGGCCTGTTCGGGGTCACCGACCCGACGGATATCGCCTGGCTGCGCACGATGCTCTCGGATCAGCCGGTGCGCTGCCTACGGCAGCCGGTCCACCTGGACAACCCGGCCGTGAACGCGATCGAACGCACGCACATCCACTGCGTCGGCGCGACACCGGCGGGCATCACCCGGCGACCCGTTCCCGCGATCCAGCCCAACGGTTCCGCCGCGCGGATATGGGAGTTGCCGACCGGTCACGACTGCATGATCACCATGCCCACCGAACTCAGCGAACTACTGCTCAAGCTCGGCAGTTGACAGCGTCCGAGCCGTCACCCGTCGCTTGTGGTCTTGGGGGACGAAAGGGCCTGGCTGTGCCCGTCTGGCGGCGTGCCACCCCGCAAGAGCACGAACTACTGCTGGACTACTAGAAGCAGCCGAAGTCCTCGCTGGAGCTTTCGATGTCGCTCCTCGGTGCGATCAGATCCGTGTGCCCCGGCGCGACGCAGTGCGTCTTCCACTCGTGAGCCGAAATCGAATTCCAGGTGACGGTCATGTACAGCGACTGCTGGCAGTTCGTGAAGACCAGCCACATGTTGCCGTTCGAATCCGGCTCGTCATGCGAGTTGCACAGCAGTGCGGTCGCCGGGGGCGCACCGAGAGCGGGAGTCGCCGCCGCGGTGGTCACCATGCTCGCCAGTGCGACAGCCGCCATCCCACTCGCCAACAACATCTTCTTCGACATCAGGTGCTCCAGGGTTGGTCAATTGAACTTGACAGGTCGTCAGGTTGATCGCGCATCGAGATCAGCGCAGACCGGAGTTGGTCCAGTGTTGGTCGTTGAATCCCTCGTTGCACGGCGACAGGAAGACGGCGCCGTCCGCGTGCGCGGCCAGGCAACGGCCCGCGAGATGCCAGTTCTCCCGCACTTCACCGTTTCCTTGATAAGGAGGCCACAACTGGTCCGTGAAGTTGGGGTTGTACGGGTTGGTGAAGACCGAGTTGTCGTCGTGGGCCGCGAGGCACTGCCCGGTCTGCTCGTTGACGTACATGGGCCCGAAGTTCCGTGCGCGCCAGTACTGGTCGCGGTAGTCCTTGTGGCACTCGTACGCGAACACATGGCCGTCGCCGTGAGCTTATAGGAACATGATGAGTCCTCTGTTGAGCAGCAAGAACGGATTTGAGTCGGCTGGCCTCGACGGGGCGGCTGACGCGGGAACGGAAACCAGAACCAGCGACACCAGTACCGACATGAACATGGACAGTGACAGCGAAACCCTGTTTCTCATCAGGCCTTCCTCTCAAGGTGGCGAGTAGTCCCCTTCTCGCGTTGTTGGGTGCCAGGCGCCATGTGCGCACCGGCAACCCGACCGGGTCTCTCCTGGCCGGGAGGACCCCTCGGCGGTGTCGGTACCTGTGTAGGCCGAACGGGTTGTTCAGTGTCGGTGGCAAGACCCTGAACGCTCGAATCTGAACAATGAGGATGATCGAAGGGGGGAGACCGATGCGAGGGCAACGGCCGCTGATGGGGCGGCCAGCCCGTCACCGGCACGGCAGCCACCCCAGCAACCCACCTGGACGCAGCGCTAGCCGATCTGTAGGACCAGCTTGCCGCGTGCGTGTTCCGACGCGGACATTCGGCCGCCAACCGTTCGTGATCGACTGCGTTTCCGCACCAAGTGGCACCGGAAACGCCTGAGCACGCCTGACACCGGCCCGCTGCGAGCGCTGTGGTCGGACCAGTGCGCGTGGCACGAGCTGGTCGTCGTCTCGGACGTCACGCCGGGGCCGACATCGCTTGTGCGGTAAAGGGCTTGGCGGCGTTACCTTTGCCGCTGGCCGCGATGGCCTTGCGCTTGCTCGCTGGACTCTTGTGAGCCGCAGGCTCACAACCGCAGCATCGCCGCCTTCATCGCCAGGCCGAGCCCGTTCCCGCAGCCCCGGTTCCAGCGCGTGCAGCAGCTCGGTGCCGATGCCCGGCAAGCATCGGTCTCTCTTCCCCCCACTCAGAGTCGCAACCCGTCCAGTTCCCGGTCTACCACGGAGTGCCGGCGCACGGTGGCGAAACCCAGGCAGTGGTTGATGTCGGCCAGGTACTGCTTACTGACCTTGAACGCCCTGTTGGCCAGTACGGTGCACCGCAACACCGATCAGATTCCCGCCACTGGCTTGAGGTCCGGTGCGTAGGCCGGGAGCTGGTAGATGGGCCGCCTGGACCAGGTGCCGATAGTCGGTCCATGCGAAGCTCTTGCGCCCGTCCGGACGAGCATCCGGACAGGGCCAGCAGATCAGCCGGGATGGGTGGCTGGGCTTGAAGAAGCACGCCAACGCGGCGACCGATAAGCGACCCAGTACCCGCACGATCGGCGTGTGGCCGCCCCGGGGCTGGTGGCTCCATCCGTGCTGCCATGCTCGGTGCCATCGCTGCACCGATCGCACGCTGACCCGCAACTGCTTGGCGATCACAGCATTGCTGTGCCCGCTGGTGAACATCTCGGCTGCCCGCATCCGGATGCGCTCGCGAAACGCTCGCCGTTGGGCGGTCAGACCGCCAACCTCATGGCTTGGGCATACCGCGACGATCATCGCCTGTCAGCCGCCAAACGGCATCACGCCTACAAGTGTGAAGCTGACCAGTGCCGCGGCGAGAGTGAGGAATGCCAGGTAGTTGCGGGGATTGCGCTCGTATCGAGGTGGCAGGCGGTGACATCCCAGCAGCCAGGCCAGGCTGCGTTCGACGGACCACCGGTGACGGCACAGATCGTCACGCGCACGCACACACCAGGACATACACGATGGCCGCGAATATGCCTCATAAGCGATGTTCGCCGTGCCGCCGCGGAGGGCACGGCTTTAGCGCAGCTTTTCCTTTCCGTCAACCAAAAAGCGGCACCGAGAGCTGCTCCGGGCACGGTGTGCCGAACAACGGTGCGGAGGATGGCTCGGATGTTGACCGTGCCGTAACGGCGGTGTCGACTGGAGTGTGTCGGTGCGCCCGCGCCGAGCAGGCTGGGTCTCAGGGGAGAGACCGTCGCGGGGTCCGCCACCGCCAGCTGACCAACCGGTTCCGAGAATTCTCTTTGTGAACACGTGATCAGGAGGCTGTCAAGTGACGAACGATTCGGGGGATCGGGCGGAGCTGCTTGCCGGGCTGAACGTCTTCGTCGGCGGGCCGATCCAGCACGCCATTCTCGAGGACAGCTTCTTCGTCCCGTTGCAGGAGGCGATCGAGGCGGCGATCGGCACCGTGCGCGACCACGGCGGCGAGGTCTTCTCGGCGCACGTCGTGGAGAAGTTCGGCCTGGACACCGCCGCCTACACGCCCAAGGACGTCTCGGCCCGGGACTTCCAGTGGATGAAGGCCTGTGACGTGTTCGTCCCGGTGCTGCCCGCGCTGCCGGACGGGACGCTGTACCGCACCGACGGCACGCACATCGAGCTGGGCTGGGCGACCGCGCTGGAGCGGCCCGTCGTGCTGATCACCGAGCAGCCGTTCGCGGAGGGGGCCAGCCACCTGCTCAAGGGCCTGAACTGGGTGGGCCGCGTGCAGGCGATCGACTTCACCACCTTCACCGAGAACCCGGCCCTGCTGGTGGACGCCGTGCTCGCCGCGGTTCGCCCGCAGCGGGAGGCCGCCGAGGTCGGCATGACCGCCTGATCGACAGGAAGAACCGCCGTTCCCGCTGTCCGACTCAGATGGAGCACCCATGCCCGACTTCCGCATCCTGGGCCTGCGGACGACAAACCCGGTGATCGTCGGCTCCGGTCTGCTGACCGACCAGACGAGCAACATCCGCAAACTGCTGGCGAGGGGGGCCGGCGCCGTCATCACCAAGACGATCCACCCGAGTCCCCCGCAGGGGCTGGACGAGCGGATCGTGCGGCTGCCCGTCGGCATGCTCAACAGCACCACCTATTCCAAGCGCCCGGTGGGCTACTGGCTGAAGATGCTGCGTGCCTGCGCCGAGGAGGGCCTGCCGGTCATCGCCAACGTGCACGCCGACACACCGGCGGAGCTGGGCGCGCTCGCCCACGAGGTCGAGGCCACCGGCTGCCCCGCGCTGGAGCTCGGCATCTCCTGCATCAACGAGGAGGCCGGCGCGGACGAGGACGCCGACCGGGTGTACGCCTACACCGTCGAGACCCGCCGCCGGGTGGCCATCCCGTTCTCGGTCAAGCTGGCCGTGGGCGAAGGCCTGGCCGGCCGGGTGCACGCCGCGGTCGAGGCGGGCGCGGACGCCATCACCCTCAGCGACACCATCCCGGGCGCGGCGGTCTCCCCGCGGACCGGGGAACTGGAACTGGACGGAGTGTTCGGCTACTCGGGGCCGGGCATCAAACCACTGGTGCTCGCGGCCATCTGGGGACTGCGCAAGCGCGGCTTCGACCTGCCCATCATGGGCAGCGGCGGCGTGGCCTCCGGCCGCGACGTGGTGGACTACCTCCAGGCCGGCGCCGACGTCGTGCAGGTGTACACCGCACTGCACACCGACATGTACGCCACGCTGGACGCCATCGTCACCGGGGCCGAGCACATCCTGGCCGACACCGGGGTACGGGTGAGCAGCTGATGCCGCGCGAACTCGCCGACCTGACCAGCGCCCAGGTCCTCGACCGGGTGGCGGGCGGCACCGTCGTCTGGCCGCTGGGCGCCACCGAGCAGCACGGCCCGCACCTGCCGCTGTCGGTGGACTCGGTGCTCGCCGAGGCCTTCGCAGGGCCGATCGCCGAGGCCTTCCAAGGGTTCACCCTCCCGGTGCAGGCGATCGCCGCCCGGTCGTTGCCGCAGAGCGGCGGCGGGCTGTCCTTCCCCGGCACGGTGCACGTGGGCGGGGACACTCTGGTCCGGTTCCTGCGCGAGGCACTGCAATCGCTGTTCCGCCTGCCGCTGGGCCGGCTGGTCGTGGTCAACGGCCACTTCGAGAACGAGCCGTTCCTGTTCGAGGCGCTCGACCAGGTGCGCCAGGAGGGCCTGATCGGCGACCGGGAGGTCTTCGCCTTCAGCTGGTGGAGCCTGGTGCAGGACTCCTGGCTGGCCACCGAGACCACGGACTTCCCCGGGTGGCACGCCGAGCACGCGGGGGTCACCGAGACCAGCCTGATGCTGCACCTGCGGCCGGACCTGGTGACCGACCTGCGACCCGATCACGACCGCCCGCCACGGGCCGGCGTGTACCTGCACCCGGTGGACGTGGACCAGATCACCGAGCAGGGAGTCCTGTCCTCGACCTCCGGATCGAGTGCCGAGTTGGGCGAGAAGCTGTTCAGCCACGTCATCGAGCAGGCGGTGGCCATGATCCGCGACGGTGCCGGGCTGCTGTCGCGCAAGGCCGGGAAGAAGGAACAATGACACGCAAATTCCACCTCGCCTTCATCTTCGACTTCGCCGCCGACGAGTGGCAGGGACCGTTCGGCAACGGCGGTTCTCCCTGGAACGGCAAGTTCCACACCGAGGTGGCGGTGGCACTGGAACGGGCCTGCTTCGACTTCGTCGTGGTCGAGGACAAGCTCATGGTGCCCGAGAGCTACGGCGGCTCCAGGCAGGCCGCGCTCAGCCAGGCCATGATCGTGCCCAAGCACGACCCGGTGCCGCTGGCGGTGTCCATGGGACTGGCGACCTCGCGGCTGGGTATTGTCACCACACTGTCCACACTGGCCTATCCACCGTTCATGACCGCCCGCCTCGCCTCCACCATGGACAACATGCTCGGCGGCCGGTACGGCTGGAACATCGTCACCAGCGCCGAGGACCTGGCCGCGCAGAACTTCGGGATGAAGAAGCTGCCGCCGCGCCAGGAGCGCTACGAGCGGGCCGAGGAGTACGTCCAGGTCGTCCGGGCGCTGTTCGAGTCCTGGGACAAGGACGCGGTCGTGCTCGACCGGGACAACGGGATCTACGCCGACCACACCAAGGTCCGCCCCATCAACTTCGAGGGCAAGTACTTCAGCGTGCGAGGCCCACTGAACACCGTGCCCTCCCCGCAGCACCGACCCGCGTTCGTCCAGGCCGGCGCCTCCCCGCAGGGACGGGACTTCGCCGCCCGCAACGCCGACTCCATCATCGCCATCGCCAACGGCGTGCAGAGCATGAAGGACTTCCGCGACGACATCCGGCTGCGCGCCGAGAAGGCGGACCGGGACCCCGACGAGATCAAGGTGCTGTTCTGCGTTACCCCCACGCTGGGCGACACCGAGCGCGACGCACAGGACAAGCAGCAGCGGATGGTGTCCTCGACCAGGTTCGTCAAGGACATCCTCGCCCAGATGTCGGCCCTCACCGAGATCGACTTCGCCCAGTTCGACGTGGACAAGCCGCTGCCGCACCGGCTGGAGACCAACGGGGAGAAGGGCACGCTGGACAAGTTCCAGCAGTGGGGCAGCGGGAAGACCCTGCGCGAACTGGTGATCGACGGCGCGGGCGGACTGGTGTCCTCGGTGCCCCTGGTCGGCACCCCCGACCAGGTCGCCGAGCGGATGGGCGAGGTGATGGAGCAGGTTGGCGGGGACGGGTTCATGCTCACCACCCCGTTGCTGCGGATGAACCGCCGCTACATCGCCGAGGTCACCGACGGACTGGTCCCCGCGCTCCAGCGCCGCGGCCTGACCCGGGCGGCCTACACGGCGGGCCACACGCTGCGGGAGAACCTGCTGGAGTTCTGACCCCGTGGGAATTGGAGAGGCAACTGTGCGCAGACCCACCGTGGAACTCCTCGAACTGACCGGTGCCCAGCAGGGCATCTGGCAGGAACTGGCCGACCGGCCGCACAGCCCGGCGTTCAACTCCGCCGAATACGTGGAGCTGACCGGGGACCTGGACCTCGCCGCCTTCCTGCTCGCGGTGGACCAGGTCGTCGAGGAGGCGGAGGCCATGCGGGTGGCCTTCGTGCAGACCCCTGACGGGCCCCGGCAGAAGATCTGCTCACCCGAGGACCAACCGCTGGGGTTCGTCGACCTCAGTGGCTGCGCCGATCCGCACGCCGAGGCGCTGTCCCGGATGCGGGCCGATCTCGACCAGAAGGTGGACCTGATCAACGGCCCCCTGGCCAGTCAGTTGCTGTTCCGGCTCGGCGAGCAGCAGTTCATCTGGTACCAGCGGGTGCACACCCTGCTGGTGGACGGGTTCAGCCTGTCCAAGATGACCAGCCGGGTCACCGACCGGTACGTCGCGCTGACCACCGGCGCCGAGGAGCGCGCCCCGGTGTTCCGGCCGCTGGGGGACCTGCTGGCCAGCGAGGCGGCGTACCGGTCCTCGGACCGCTTCACCGCCGACCGGACCTTCTGGACCCAGCAACTGGCCGCGCAGCCCCGCCCGTTCTCCCTGTCCACCGCTTGGCCTTCCGTTGCCTCGGAAACCTTCCTGCGTGCCTCGGTGGTGCTCCCGCCCGCGCTGATGAGCCTGGTGCGACGGGCCGAACGGGCCCTCGGGGCCAACTGGCCGGTCCTGTTCACCAGCTGCGCTGCCGCGTATCTGAGTGCCGCTCGGGAAGCGGAGGCCGTGGTGCTCGGATTGTTCGCCACCGGGCGGTACGGCACCGACGCGGCCAACGTCCCGGCGATGGTCTCCAACGTGCTGCCGCTGCACCTGGCCGTCCTCCGGACCTGGACCACCGAACGCTATGTGGCCCAGGTGCTGGAATCCATGGTCCGCGTACTCGGGCACCAGCGCTTCCGCCAGGAGGAGATGCGGCACTGCCGGGAACCGGGGGAGGTGTCGGCACCGCTGTACGGACCGCTGGTCAACATCATGCCGTTCCCCCGGGAGTTCGAGTTCGCCGGGGTGCGCGGCCGGACGCACAACCTCAGCACCGGCCCGATCGACGATCTCATGCTGGCCGTGTGGGAGGTCCAGGACTCCTCCGGGGAGACCACCCTCGCGGTGAACGTGGACACCAACCCCGAGCTGTACTCACAGAACGAGACCACTGGGCACGCCGAAGGGATCGCCGCGTTCCTGGAGGCGTTCGTCAGCGCCGACTCCTCGGCCCGGCTGTCCGATGTCCTGGGAATGGTGGTGTGATGGAAGGGTTCGTTTCCTGGCCCGCCGAACTCGCCGAGCGCTACCGCCACGAGGGCTACTGGCGGGGCGAGGTGTTGGGGGATATCCCCCGCCGCACGGCGCGAGGCCACGGCGACCGGATCGCCCTGGTGGACGAGCGCCGGTCGTGGACCTACGCCGAACTGGACGACGAGGCCGACCGGATGGCGGCCGGTCTGCGGCAACTGGGCATCCAGGCGGGGGACCGCATCGTGGTGCAGCTGCCCAACGTCGGCGAATTCGTGGTGCTGTGCCTGGCCGCCTACCGGGCCGGGGTGATCCCCGTACTGGCCCTGCCCGGACACCGCCGCAGCGAGATCGCCTACCTGTGCGAGTTGTCCGGCGCGGTCGGCTACGTCATCCCCAGCCGGCACGGCGGCTTCGACTTCCTCGGCCTGGCAAGAGAAGTCGTAGCCGAGGTGCCGAGGGTCCGGCACGTGCTGGTACTGGGCGATTCCGGCGAGTTCACGGCACTGGCCTCGGTGACCGCGGAACCCGAACCGCTGCCGGCACTGGATCCCGCCGGGGTCGCGATGCTGCTGCTGTCCGGCGGTACCACCGGGCTGCCCAAACTCATCCCGCGCACGCACGACGACTACGCCTACAACGTGCGGGCCAGCGCCGAACTGTGCGCCGTGGACGAGAACACCAGCTACCTCGTGGTGCTCCCGGTCTCGCACAACTTCGCCTGGGGCTGTCCCGGGGTGCTCGGTGTCCTGCGCTCGGGCGGCAAGGTGGTGCTCGCCGGCAACGGCAGCCCCGCCGAGGTCTTCCCGCTGGTGCAACGGGAACAGGTGTCCATGGTGGCCCTGGTGCCACCGCTGCTCGCGCTGTGGTCCGACGCCCGGTACCGGTTCGACGCGGACCTGTCCAGCCTGCGGCTGCTCCAGGTCGGCGGGTCCAAACTGGCCGAACCGCAGGCCAGGGAGGCACTGGGGACCTTCGGGTGCACCCTGCAGCAGGTGTTCGGCATGGCCGAGGGGCTGCTCAACTTCACCCACCTCGACGATCCCGAGGACGTCGTGGTCACCACCCAGGGCAGGCCGCTGTCGCCGGCCGATGAGGTGCTGGTGGCCGACCAGGACCGGAGCGGCCGCGGCGAACTGCTCACCCGTGGCCCGTACACCCTGCGCGGCTACTACCGCGCCGCCGAGCACAACCGCTTCGCCTTCACCCCGGAGGGCTACTACCGGACCGGTGACCTGGTCCGGCTGACCGCCGAGGGCAACCTCGTGGTGGAGGGCCGGATCAAGGATCAGATCAACCGGGGCGGGGAGAAGATCGCCGCGGCGGAGATCGAGGGGCATCTCGCCGAGCACCCGTCGATCCAGGAGGCCGCGGTCGTCGGTGCGGCCGATCCCGTGCTCGGCGAGACGATCTGCGCCTTCGTGCGGGTCAGTGGACCCGCGCCCAGCCTGGCCGAGATCAGAAGGTTCGTGCAGGCCCGCGGAGTGGCCGCGTACAAGGCGCCGGACAGCGTCGAAGTCGTGGACTCCTGGCCGCTGACCAGCGTGGGGAAGATCGACAAGAAGGCGCTCGCCCGCAGCCTGGCCGAACGCGGCCGCTGACCGCCCCCGTCAAGAAACCCGAGGAGGACCATGTCCGTCCAGCGCTACCACGAAAGCGTCGTGCCCACCTCCAACGATCCGCTGCTCGTCATGGCGGCGCTGGCCCGGACGTTCCACGCCGAGGACCACATCGTCTACGAGAACACCAGTGGGTACACCTTCGCCCTGGGGCGCCTCGCGGAGGTCACCGTCGATCGGGACTGCGTGTTGGTGCGGCACAACGGTGTGGAAAGCCGCGAACCGTGGACCGACAGCCCCTATCCGGTGCTGGACCGGGTGCTGGCCGGCCTGCCCGTGGCGGACTGGCGGGCCTACGGTGTCGCCGACTTCGAGCTGAGCTACGTGGGCGGGGACCTGCACGGCACCCTGGGCGACCGGCCGCTGCTGCGGCTGGTGGTCCCGGAGGCGGAGGTGTCGCTGCGGGCCGGGCAGGCCGCCGTACGGGCGGTGGACCGGGAACGGCTCGACCGGATCCTCGGGCTGCTGTCCGGTACGGTGCCCGACCAGGTCGTCGAGAGCATGCCCGTGGCCGTGGAGCAGGAAGGCGTCGCCGAGTACGCCAGGGCGGTCAACCGGGCGATCCGGGACATCAACGAGGGCAAACTGCAGAAGGTGATCCTCTCCCGGGTCGTACCCGTGCCCGCGGCGGTGGACCTGGTGGCCACCTACGTCGAGGGGCGGCGCAACAACACCCCGGTCCGTTCCTTCCTGATCCGGCTGGCCGGGCAGGAGGCCGTGGGGTTCAGCCCGGAGATCGTCGTCGAGGTGGACGCGCAGCGGCAGGTCACGGCCCAACCACTGGCTGGAACCCGTGCGCTGCACCGGGATGCCGAGCAGAACGCCCGGGTGCGGGCGGAACTGCTCGCCGACAGCAAGGAGATCTTCGAGCACGCCATCTCGGTCAAGGTCGCCCACGACGAACTGGCCGCCGTGTGCGGCGCACAGGCGCCGCTGATCGCCGAGTTCATGGCAGTCAAGGAACGCGGCAGCGTGCAGCACCTCGGCTCGGAGGTCCGCGCCGAACTGCCGGAGGACAAGGGGGTGTGGGACGCGTTCGCCGCGCTGTTCCCCGCCGTGACCGTCTCCGGTGTCCCCAAGGACGCCGCCTACCGGTGCATCCGTGAGTACGAGTCAGGTCCCCGGGGCTGGTACGGCGGGGCCGTGCTCGCGGTCGGCCAGGATGGGTCGCTGGACGCGGCCCTGGTGCTGCGGACGGTGTTCCGGGCGAACGACCGGACCTGGCTGTGTGCCGGCGCCGGGATCGTCGCGCAGTCCACGGCCGCGCGGGAGGTCCAGGAGACCAGCGAGAAGCTGCGCAGCGTTGCCCTGCACGTGGTTCCCGCCGTCTCCGACGACCGGCTGGACATGCGCCGCGCCATCGCCGACCACCTCGGCGTGGACCCCGGCGAGGTCGGCGACCACGAGGACCTGATGATGCGCGGCCTGTCGTCGCTGGCCGTGATGACCCTGGCCAACAGTTGGAGCAGCAACGGATCCATCGTCCGCTACACCGACCTGCTGGAACGCCCGACCCTGGCCTACTGGTCCTCGCTGGTGAAGCGGTGACGCGGCATCTCGGGCAGAGGCGCCGACCCTGCCCGAGATGCTCACCTCGACGAGCTGATCAGGAGCAGCGCCATCGCAGTACTAGGGCACCGGCTGGCCCAGCAGCAGGCACACCGGGCTCGGCGTCGACAGCGGCCGTCCGATGGGCGAGAGCCGACCAGTTGCCTGGTCGACGCTGAACGCGGTCACCGAATTTGAATACTGGTTGCTGGCGAACAAGAATCGCCCCGACCGGTCGATGGTGATGTGCCGGGGCCAGTTCCCGCCGCACGGGGTGGTGCCCACGGCGCGCAACCGCCGGCCGTCCGCCTCGATCGCGAACACCGCGACGCTGTTGTGCCCCCGATTGGACACGTACACGAACCGTCCGTCCTGTGAGACAAGGATTTCCGCGGGATAGTTGCGGGCTCCACCGGGCGGCGCGGCGGGCAGGACCTGTCCGGGGGTGAGCAGCCCGCTGGTCGGATCCTGGGCGCAGACGGCGACCGTGGAATCGAGCTCGTCGGCGACGTAGACCGCGGGCGTGGTCGGGTGAAACGCGAGGTGCCGAGGCCCCGCGCCGGATGGCAGCGCCGTGTCGCCGATCGAGCGGAGTCGGCCGGTGCCGAGGTCGAGCGCGTGCACGTGCACCTGGTCGGTGCCGAGGTCGGGCACGTACAGGTATCGGCCGGCGGGGTCGAACGCCACCATGTGCGCGTGCGGTCCGTCCTGCCTGGTCGGATCGGGACCGCTCCCGGTGTACTGGACGAGGTCGGTCCTCGCGCCGAGAGTGCCGTCGGAGTTGATCGGGAACACCGCGGTGCTGCCGGCACCGTAGTTGGCCACCAACAGAAACCTGCCGCTGGGGTGGATGGTGAGGTGGGTCGGCATGGCTCCGCCGGTGGGCTGGCCACCGAGCACTGTCAGGCCACCGCCGGCGCCCACCGCCAGAGCGGTCACGCGACCGCTGTCGGTGTCGTTCACCGCGTAGAGCGTGGTTCCGCGTGCTGCGAGCGTGAGGAAGGCGGGGTTGTCGAGGCCGTTGACCGTACCGGTCGCGGTGAGCGTTCCGGTGTCGCCGAGCCTGGCCAGTCCGATCGCCTTCGTGAAGTTGCCGATGTACGCCGCGACGCCACCCGCGGGCCTGGCTGACACGGCCAGTCCGACCATGCCGAGAAACGGGCGCCGCCCGAACCTGGTGCGGGCGATTTCGGGTCCGGCTGCCATGACCAAGCACCTCTCGGCTCGTCGGGAGCGGGCATCCCACAGTGGCCTAGACCACTTCTGGCACGCAAGGGCGCGCGGTCGTTGCCGTTTGCCGGTAGTCAATCCACGTGCGCGTGGTGCGAGGTAGTTGTACGTCTATGCCTTCGCGGAAGCCAACAAGGACATGAAGGACCTGTTGGGGGCAAGGGAGCGAATCTGGGGGAGAGGACCAGACGCAGCACTACAACCTGTGCCGAACCCACCGGTCGCTTGTTGCAGCGGCACCCTTGCGCGTACTGCCTCGGCCTCTTGAACCCAACCGGATTGAAAGCCTTGCGATACGTCGGGCAGGACCGTCCCGGCGGAGTCATTCACGAGTACCGACATGCCGCTTGACATGTGTGGACGCAGTTTTCGGCACGCACAGGGCCAGTCCCAGCCCGGGAGCCGATGGCAGGCGGTTCCCTTGATCCTCGTGATCGGGCGGAGCCAGGCCGAGGAGATGACGCGAAGGCCCCCTCCCTTGTGGGGGAGGTGCGTTGACGGCAGGAGGCGTCTCCCATGGAGGAGACTTCACTGCATCGCACCATCGGTGAATCGGCACGAGGAAAGTGATGCCAGATTGGGGACTGCCGCTGTATCGTCGCAGGTCAAGAAGTGTCTTCCCCGCGCACGCGGGGATGGTCCCTGCGATCGACGGCGAATGCCCCCTGGATGTCGGTCTTCCCCGCGCACGCGGGGATGGTCCCGGTCATCGCGCTAACAAGGACCCGCACCAGGAGTCTTCCCCGCGCACGCGGGGATGGTCCCGGCCGCCACAACCTCACGTTCGTCAAGGCGGCGTCTTCCCCGCGCACGCGGGGATGGTCCCCACATCGGGTTGTTGTTCGCCCCGATCCTGCGGTCTTCCCCGCGCACGCGGGGATGGTCCTGACCGCGACCGACTTCGCCTCGGTCATCACCTCTGGACGGCGAGGACGCCGCGCACCCGAGTGCACGCGGCGTCCTGGTGAGCCGGCTGGATCGTCAGCGCAGCACGGGGAAGCTGTCCGCGTAGATGCGCGAGGGCGCGTAGTCCACGGTCAGGCCGTTGGCCCAGTTCTGCTCGACGCGGGCCGCCTCGGCGGAGTTCGGCCGGGAGTTGTGGCAGGAGGTGCCGGGGCCGCCACCGGACATCAGCTCGGAGCACGGGCCGCTGTAGTGGTCGGGCAGGCCGAGCGCGTGACCGGTCTCGTGCGCGGTGATGCGGACCTTGTCGTACTGCTTGGCCTGGGTGTAGTCGATGAAGATCGTGCCCCGGCCGTGGCCGTTGGTGTTGGCGTAGGAGCCGCGCGAGTCGTTGCCCTCGGTGTAGCGCAGCGTGGCGCCCGAGCTGCTCTCCTTGAGCTGCACGTTGCGCACGGCCGCGTTCCAGTTCGCCGCACCGGCGCGGATCGCGTCACGGAAGGTGGGCGCGCCGGAGGTGTCGTAGTAGACGGTGGTGGTGCGCAGGGCGCTGGAGTCGGTCGCGGCGACAGCGGTCGGGGCGAGCAGCGGTGTGGCCAGCAGGGCGACGCTGGCAGCGCCGATCGCCAGGGTCCTGAGGGACATGCGGGTTCTCCTCGTCATCGCAGGGTGATGATCCGGTGTCACGGCGTCAGGGCACGCCGTGACTGCGCATTAAAGTAGGCTTGGCCCTGCCTTTGTACATCCCTTCTTTCGTCGTACGTGCGTGACTAACCGCGACGACCGGTCGCTGAGCGCAGCTGGGCGTCGGCCACCGGGAACTGCCGACTCTGGCAGTGGCCCGCCCGTCGCGGTCCACCGCTACTGCCGCCGCGCCAAGACGGCGTTCCGGACTGGTGAGGTCGCGTATTCGAACTGTCGCCAGTGCTTGGAGCTCGTCACTCTCAGTGAAAACCCAGGGTATGTTGGTTCCAGGTGGCCTGCGCCAGAGGCTGGTTCCGGGAGCTCCTAGGATCTGGTGGTGCCGTCGATGAAGGTCATCACCACCAGCGAGCGCCCCGACCTCAAGGGCGGTGCCATGGCGCCCCTGTATGTCGGTTGGCCGACGTTCATCCGCCACGATCCGGTCTCCCGGACCCACCGTCGTGCCGTGGAGAGCTACTTCCCGCGCTTTGACGTGCTGCTCGTAGACGATGCCGAGGTGCTGGCCAGAGCAGTTGCGGTGGCCCTGCGCTGGGACGGCACAACGGACACGCTTCCCGACGGTTACGACGGCGCCGTGGTTACCGCGGTCGCTGAGCACGAAAGCCGCGTGGAACCGGACACCCTGTGCATCGTGGCCGCCACCGTGCGACCCGATCGCACCGGCGGCGGACTGGCCGGGGCAGCACTCACCGCCCTGCGCGATCGTGCCGCGGACGCCGGACTGCGACGAGTGATCGTGCCAGTGCGGCCAACACTCAAGGCGAGCTACCCGTTGACCTCGATGGCGGACTACCTGCGGTGGACCCGCGAGGACGGTCTCCACCTGGATCCCTGGATCCGCACCCACCAACGCCTCGGCGCCACGATCCTGGCTCCGGCCCCGGACTCCATGGTCGTGTCCGGCACCGTCGCGCAGTGGGAGGAGTGGACGGGCATGGCGTTCCCACAAACAGGGCGATACGTCATTCCCGGCGGGCTCGATCTGGTCGAGATCGACCGCGAGCACGACCAGGGGCTCTACAGGGAAACAGATGTCTGGATGCGCCACGCCTAGAGGGGCTTGACTGGTGAGGTCGCGTGTTCAGCCATCGCGGGCACGCCGTGGAGACGACGGCGTGTGATCACCGGGGGCGTGTCGGTTCCAGGTCCCGTCAGAACTTCAAACAGATCGCGGAACGGGACAAGGAGTAGCGACCGATAGCGAACACCTCCACACTCGCTGACGAGGCGGTCGGCTTCGGTGACGCCGGCCTCAGCGAGGGGTTGGGCCAACAGGCGCGGCAGGTCGATTCCCGTGCCGTGGCACAGCAGTCTGCCCACCACGGTGCGGGTTCGTTCCAGCTGTTCGATCGTCGCGGCGAGTTCCCCGTCCAGCACGCGCAGCGCCTGCTCGGGGTGTTCGTCGGCGTTGCCCAGCTGGGCGACCTGGGGGAGGGGCAGGCCGAGGTCGGCCAGTCGCTTGATCCGCAGCAGCCGGACCAAGTGGCCCGTGTCGTAGTCCTAACAAGGCCAACGCGTGCCGGCAATCGACTGCGGAATGAGCGGCCGTTGTCCGAGAGTGGTACGGGTGGGCCTGGCAGGAGAACAGGGTGGCGCGCAGGAGGAGGACGTCACCTCGCTGGGCGTGCTGCCCGCAGGCATGCTCTCAGTCTGGATCGCCGTCCTGGCTTCGGGTTCCTGCTGGTACGCCGCCAGTACCCGCGCGCCGCCGTCGTGGTCACGATGGTCGCGGTCGTCCTGGTCGGGGCCAGCACCGAGCTGCCCGCCGAGCTGCCGGGCAGTATCGCGCGTGCGGTCTACGGGATGGTGTGTGAGTACCTGGTCAACACCGCCAAACACGCGCCGGGCGCCGAGGTCACGGTGACCCTGTACGAGCTGGCCGAATCGGTGGATGTGCGGGTGAGCAACACCGCGGGCGAGCCTACGGCACCGGCGCCGCGATCCGGGTTCGGGTTGTTGGGCATGCGGGAACGGGTACTGCTCTCCGGAGGCAGCCTGTCGGTCGGTCCGACCCCGGCCGGCGGGTTCGCCGTGTCCGCGACCTACCCCAAGGAGAGCAGGTGAGCCATCCGGTCCGCGTTCTCCGACGGCACTCCGACTCACCAGGCCACTGCGCGCAACAAGTTGTCCGTGCTCACCTGCTGACTCAGGGCGAACTCGGGTGTTCTGGGGCAGTGTTCCGAAGTGCTGGGGGCAGGTTCCCCCGATGCGCAATCCTTCCGATGCGTTCTGGACGACTCTGTGCTGCGGCCTGTTCATGAGCTTGCCTCGACGGACCTTGATGGCGATGGAGGTAGTGCGGTGAAACTCCGGATAGTGGCTGCGGTTGTCGCGGCACTGGGTTCGGTTGTCCTCGGTGCTCCCACGGCGGTGGCCGCCGGGCAGCGGCCGGTGTACGCGATCGCGCACCGGGTCGACACCCTGGACGGGGTGCACGCCGCGATCAAGCACGGGGCCAACGCGATCGAGATCGACATGTGCTCCTGGTGGAACCCGAACGAGTGGCGGGCATACCACGACTGCTCCTCGGCCGGGGAGAACCGCCGTGGCCCCAGCGTGGACAGCATGTTCGACCTGATCGTGTCCGAGGCGCGGGCGGGCCGGCGGTTGTCGTTGGTGTGGTTGGACATCAAGGACCCCAACTACTGCGGTGAACAGCCCAACCGTACGTGCGCCGTCGCCGGCCTCCGGGACAAGGCGCAGAAGCTGACCGCGGCGGGCATCCAGGTGCTCTACGGGTTCTTCGAGTACCACCCTGGCAACACCCCGGACGTGGGCGGACGCGGCTGGCAGAGCCTGCAGGGCCGGCTGGGCCCGTTGGAGGGCATCACCACCACCGGATCGCTGTCCACGGTGCAGGGCGTGTACGCCAAGCACGGGTCGGGCCTGCCCAACGGGCACCGGGCGATGGACTACGGCGATTCCGACATCAGGAAGGGCTTCGGCAACTGCACGGAGGCCAGCTACAACACCTGTGCGGAGCTGAAGAAGGCCGCCGGGTACCGCGACTCCGGCTCGCTCGGGGCGACCTTCTCCTGGACCACCGACTACAACGACCCGTGGTACGTGGACAAACTGCTCGGTGAGGCGGGTGTCAACGGCATCATCGCCGGGTGGGCCAAGGACCAGGTGACCGAGTACAACGACACCTGGCAGTGCTCCCAGTCCATCGCGGCCATCCGCGACTGGGTGGGCAAGCACGGCGGCACGCACCGCATGGCCAACCCGGGCGACCGCCTGTTCCGGTAGCTAGCGCAGCCCCAGTTCGGTGTAGGCGAGCAGCGTCTCCAGCAGGCACACCACCAGGAAACCGACGTTCGCCCCGCGCAGGACAACGGAGGCCTGGTACCTGGGCTGCGGGCTCGGGTACCAGGCCACACCGAACTCCGGTGCGCGTTCCAGCAGCCTTGCCCGGAGGAGGTCGTGCCGGAACTCGTACGCGCCACCGACCTGGTGCAGCACGCCCCGTCGATGGGCCTCGGCCAGAAAGCCCATGACGGACAACGGCATCCGGTCGGTGAGCGCCAAATACAGTCTGGCCACGGTGAACCTGCCCCATGCCGAGGCCAGCAGGCCGTACCAGAGCATCGCGGCTCCCGTCACGCCCAGCGCCACGATCCAGCGCTGGGTGGTCATCCAGTCCCCACCCAGCCACACGTAGGTCATGATCACGGGCAGCAGCAGGAACAACGCGGATCGGGCCAGCGGATCACGTTGGTACGGCATCATGGCGCACCAACCGAACCAGGCCGCGGCACGATCGGTACGCAGCAGGACGCGCGGGGTGACGGTGACGGCGGCGTCTCCCGGTTCGCTGAGCAAGGTCAGCGCGACAGAGCCCAGACCGACCACGGCGGAGATCGCGAACCACGGCAGACCGCCGGTCAGGTAGGCGAACAGTCCGAGTCGGTCGGCGATGAACACCAGCAGGTAGTACCCGAGCCCGGTCGCGGTCACGGCCAGCAGCCTCCGCCCACGGCTGTGCGCCGACAGCCGCACGGGTGTCGCATCCTCGCTGGTGAGTGCCTTCCACGCGGTCAGGTACTGCACCACCACCATCACTGCCAGCGATGGCAACGGGGACACCTGCCGGACGAAGTCGGTGGTCGGGCCGAAGAAGTCCCCGAGCATGAGCGCGGCGAAGGTACCCGCGTAGGGAACGGCGAGCGCGATGCCGAGCACCCAGCGCGGTACCGCGTGCCACAACCGCCACCAGGCGATCTGCGTGCTCCCGGTGGCGTCGAGGTGGGTGGCGAGGAAGGCCAGCCAGCGCTTCACCTGGGGAGCCGATCCCTCGAAACGGGCGTCCACGAACCCGTCCAGCAGCTGCGCCTTGACCTCCTCGGAGTTGGCGAACCGCTTCCGGTCGAGCAGTTCCTCCGGTGCGGCTTCGGTGTCGCTGTAGGCCACCCAGGCCAGGTACGCCATCAGCGGGGACTCCAGCACCCTGGTGAGCCGGTGCGGCTGCTTCCGACTGTTGGTCGGGCGCAGCTTCCCGATCAGTAGGTCCCATTTCGTGCCACCGTCGCGGACCGGCGAGGTGGTGCGCGACAGGTACTCCGTCAGGTCGGCCAACGACAGGTGCTGCAACTCCACTGCGGCGGCACCCGACACCACCAGCCCACAGCCCTGGTACTCCGCGGTCCGGCTGGTCAACACCAGTTGCGGCAGCACGGATCTTGCCTTGTTGAGTTGGCGCAGGAACACCGGGCGTGCCGGTTTGGGCAGTTCGTCCAGCCCGTCGAACACCGGCAGTACCCGGCCCGCCAGCACCAGCTTCTCGGCGCGGGTCCGCCCGTCCGGCTCGACCGCACCGAGTTCGCCGCACCTGTCCACGAGTTCGTCGACCAGCCACCGTTGCAGGCCGCGCTCGGCGTTCCAGTTCGCCACCGGTACCACGACAGCCGCCCGGTCATCGGGTGCCCCGCGGACGAACAACCAGGCCGCCACGGACTTTCCGGCACCGGCCGGGCCGAGCACCACGAGCCTGCCCGACGGCACCCGCGTGAACACCTCGGACACGCCCTCGACCGTGCCGTCCAGATCCAGCGGACCCGACCCGCCCGTCGATCCGTGGATGTTCGCCCAGTGATCGCCGAGCCCCTCGGGTGCGGTGGCCAGCCGCACCGGCATCGTGCTTGTCCAGTCCACCAGTGAAAGCTCCTGGTTGGCGTGGCTCCGCTCCTGGTCGACCAGGAGCCGCAGCGCTGCGTTCAGCCGCGCTTGGGTGCCCGCCGCGTCCATCTTCCGGAACGCGCGCAACCGTGCGAAGGACTGCGCCAGCGCGAACCCGAAGCGCACACACCCGGCACCGGCGGCGGCCACCGCGATGACAAGGGCGTCCGGGAACACCGTGGGTGCCGCAGTCCGCACCACGAGCGCGACAGCGAGCACGGCGGCCGAGCCGATCAGCCGGTCCCGGGCGGTGAACAGTCGCCCTTCGAGTTCGGCCTCTCGGTCGTGCAGCGTGAGATGGTCGATCGTCCCCGCCATGATCGCGTGGCCCTCGACGTGCCCGCTGATCTCGTTGTGATACTTGGGTCTGTGTCTGGGCACCGCTGGACATCGGCGCGTGTCCAGCTGTTGTTACGAGTACTCGCCGACTGTGTCGTCTCCACAGGTTCCGTCTATGATCAACTCCTTGTGTCCTGCCGCCCTGCGGACCTCGTACCAGTGACGACCAGCGGAGCGAGCGCACCCGCACCGGCGAAGCACAAGCCGAGGATCAGCCAGCCGTACCCGCTGCCGAGGCACAGGACGGTGAGCAGACCAGGTGCAACGGCGGTGGCCAAACCCCGGCCGAGAGCGAAGAAGCCTTGGTACTGCCCATGTGCACCGTCGGGTGCGAGGGTGAAACTGAGGCCGAACGAACCTCCTGACGTCCAGAGTTCGCCGGCCGTCAGGAGGACGGCGAAGATCAGCAGGAGCGCAACGGCGTGCCACTGCGGCAGGGACCCGGTCGGGGCAACGACGCAGCAGGCCGCGAGCAGGGCCAGTCCGGCACAGCGGCAGAGCCGGGCAGCGGTCGGGTTGTCCTCGGCGCCCTTGCTGGCCCGCGCCTGCAGGAAGATCACCAGGACGGTGTTGACCACGACCAGCACGGATACCAGTACCGGCGGCGCGGTCGTGTGGCCGGTGACCCAGAGCGGGACGGCGAACGAAAGCACCTGGGCGTGCAGCGAAAGCACCCCACAGATGAACGTGATCACCACGTAGCGCCCGTCCCTGAACACCCTGGTCGGGCGGCTACGCGGAGTGGTGGAACCAGCTGGGGTCTCCAGAGGCAAGCCGCGTAACGGCGCGGCCGCGGCGAGGTAGGTGGTGGCGGTGACCAGCAGCAGCACAGTGTAGGCAGCGGTCGTGTCTGCTTGGATGGCCAGTGCGGCGAGGCCGGCCCCGATGGTGACCGCAATGCTGGCGACGATGCGCAGATATACCCGGAACTGGACGCGTTCGCTACCTTCACCGACCGTGGCGACGAGGGCGCCACGCGCCGCTGTGCTGCCTTGTTCGGCAAGCAGGAAAACCGTGATGGCGCAGAAGAAAAAGGGGAACGATCGGACCAGTGCCAGACCGGCGAGAACGATGAACTGGGTCGTCAGCAGCATGGTGTAGAGCCGCCGGGGACCGAAGCGGTCGGCGAGGACGCCCAATGGCAGCGATCCGGCGAAAGTCACCAGCCCAGCCACCGTCAAGCCGAGTGCGACCTCATGCACGCCGAAGCCGGCCACACGAGTGAAGTACAGCGTGCTGGTCGGCAGGTACAGCCCGCTCCCGACGTTCTTGATCAGCCACGAGACCACCAGCCAGCGTTTCGGCCCGGGTGGGGGCAGCAGTTTCACCGGGCTGGCCTCGCCAGGGCGTGCAGCCGGGTGTTGCGGTCTTCGGCCTCCGCGGGATCGGGTGCGGTGAAGCGCACTTCGAGTTGGGTCACTGGGTGGCCTTGTGTGAGCTCGCTCCGGCCAGTGCTGTGCGGTAGATCTGTCGTAGCGCGGTTGCCGGTACCTCGCCGCGATGCTCGATCGCGTAGCCCCGAACCTGGGTCAGGCACTCGCCGAGCACTGACTCGTTCACCTCGACACCGTCCTGCTCCAGCTGGTGCTTGATCACCGCCCGGCCGGAGTGCTTGCCGACCACTAGCCGGCGGGTGCCGCCGACCAGCTCTGGCATGAACGGCTCGAAGGTGTTGGCGTCGCTGAGCATCCCCTTGGTGTGGATACCCGATTCGTGCGCGAACACGTTCATGCCGACTACCGGCTGCCACGGCTGGATCGGGGTGCCGCAGGCCTCTGCGACCAGCTGGGACAGCGCGACCAGCTTGGTGGTATCGATGCCCAGGTCTTTCCCGTGGAACTGGGACAGTGCCAACACCATCTGGGCCAGATCCGGCATTCCGGCTCGCTCACCGATCGCGTTGACCGTGACGTGGAAATACCGGGCACCGGCCTGCAGGCCGCCCAGCGTGTTGGCCACCGCGAGGCCAAAGTCGTTGTGGCAATGGGTCTGCGTGTCGATATCGGCTGCGGCGACCACGGCCGCGACCCGCTCGGCATAGCCGGCCGTGTCCAGGATGCCGATGGTGTCCGACAGCCGCAGCCGGTCCGCTCCCGCCTCAGCGACCTTGCCAGCGTACTCCTGCAGGAAGTTGAGGTTGGTGCGTCCGACGTCCTCGGCGCTGATCGAGACGAAGCAGCCCTGGTCCTTGGCGAACTTGACCATGTCCTGCGCGGTCGACAGCAGCCAGCCGCGGTCTTTTTTCACGCTCTTGTCGAGGTGGATGTTCGAGGTCGGCAAGCCAAGATGAATAGCCTTGAAGCCGAGCGAGATGGTGTATTTCAGGTCGTCCAGTACGCCCCGGTTCCAGCCGATCAGGTTGACCTCGTCGCGGCGTTCCAACATCACCTTCATGGCCTCGACATCCTGGCCGCCCATGGCCGGGATGCCTGCCTCGATCCAGCGCACGCCGGCGTCCACCAACGCGTTGAAGATGGCGATTTTGGTATCCCGAGAGAACGCTACTCCGGGCGCCTGCTCTCCGTCCCGGAGAGTGGTGTCCTCAAGGATAATGTCATCGCGCATGATCGTACTCCGATCTTCTTCTCGACAACGGCCAAAAAGTAGCTGTACCCGGCCAACGGGTGCCCAGAAACAGCTGTCACCCACTCATGCCGGATTGCTCAATTTCTCGTGCTCGCACTAGCGGGACCGATATGCAAGATGTGTTCGAGGCCGACGCAGCGGCGCTCCGCCTCGGCGGTGCGGCCGTGTCGCAGAATGTCCATGGACACGTCCTGCATCGCCTTTACCGCAGCGCGCAGCATGTGGTTCGCATAGATGATCACATTGAACCCGGCCGACTGAAGTTCTTTCGCGTGAATCGAGTTGTACGTGGTGGGCGCCGAGATCAGCACCACCGACGGGTGAATGCGGCGGAACTCGCGAGCGAACTCCAGTACCTCACCCGGGTTCGACTTGCGACTGTGAATCATGATGCCGTCCGCACCGGCCGCAACGTAGGCATCTGCCCTGGTCAGAGCGTCGGCCATGCCGAGGTCCAGGATCAGACTCTCGATCCGCGCAATGATCATGAACTCCGGTGTGCGCTGCGCGGCCTTACCTCGCCTGATCTTGGCGGTAAACTCGCCGACGTCCGTCGAGACCTGCTTGACGGTGGTGCCGAGCAGCGAGTTGCGCTTCAGGCCGGTCTTGTCCTCGATGATCACCGCGGAGACCCCAGCCAGCTCCATGTTCCGCACGAAGAACTCGAAATGCTCGACTTTCCCCCCGGTATCGCCGTCCATAATCAGTGGTTTGGTGGTGACCGCGAAAATGTCGCGGATGTTCGCCAAGCGGGTCTGCGGATCGAGCACCTCGATATCTGGCAGTCCGTGAAGCGTCGAATCGGTCAGCGAACTGGACCACAAGCCGTCGAACTCCTCGACGCCGAGACTGCTTCCAAGCGACACGCTCGCGTTTTCCGCAATAATCGCCGAGATCGGATTGTGTGCCTCAATGATCCGAATGCACTGACGGGTGGCGACCAGTTCGCCAAGACGGGCGCGCCGAATATCGTTGGTCACAGAGTCGATGTGCATGTAGATTTTCCCCCATTCTGCTTGGGTCAAACCAGGCTGCCGCCTACGCAGATTGAGAAGTACCTAATCGCCCAATATAACTTACGGTAACCAGACGACTCCGGTCTGTCAAGACGTAAGTCTGACTTCGCCTGTTTTTAACCTGAATGTCGTTGACTTTGGCCCCTGGTGCTGGATGTCGCCGTGTGGTTGGACGGGGAGCAGGGGTCCCCGGTGCGTGTGATCGAGACGTACGGGTCGTCGTCGAGTTCGCCGAGGTCAGGTCGGGCCCCGGACAGGCTGAGGTACCAGGTTGCGTGCGGTGAACCTGTTGCGGCGCAGGCGTTGCAGGTGACGGTCAGCATGCCTTCACTGGTCTCCACGGCCTTGTAGGTGACGACGTGGAGGGTGGACCGTGCCGGAGAATCCGGAACTGGTTGATCGTGGTGGCCGGGTGGGGCCGACCGCAAGCAGATCCAGCAGCCTGGCTTGCACGGGATGATCGCAGGCTGGTCGGCTTTGTTGGTATCCGGCGGGATCCAAGGTCGCCGGCGTCGGCGTGCCAGTCGTACTCGTAGTGGTGGGCGCCTTCGAGGTCGCGGCCGGCTGATCGCCAGAAGGCCGGAAGACGATGATCGCCAGGGCGCCCACCACGATCACGACCGAGAGCACGAGCGGCGGCAGTCGCCATCGGCGACGCCTCGACGTGACCGGATCCTGGTTGTGATCGGTGAGGTTTTCCACTTCGCGGATGGTGGATGGCGGCGATCACGGTGGGGCCTGCAATTCTGCCGTGATCGCCGCCGCGGGTACTAGGCGAGGTCGACGACCTCGTGTAGGCCCAGCCGGCGGTTGAGCGCACCGGTCGCCCGCGCGACCACGGTGCGCGGCAGCAGGCGCGCGGGCCAAGTCATGGCCCTGGTCACGCCTCGGCCCGGGTAGGACACCGCGCGCCGCCGGGCGTAGTCGTCCAGTGTTCGGGCCGCGACGGTGGCCGGCGCGTCGGCGATGGCCGGGTTGATGGTGGCCGAGGTCCCCTCGAAGAAGCCGGTCGCGATCGCGCCCGGATGCGTGGCCATGACGTGGACGCCGGTGCCGCGCAGTTCCTCGGCCAGCGCCTCGGTGAAGGAGAGCACGAACGCCTTGGTCGCGGCATAGCTGGCTTGGTAGGGCATGGGTTGGAAGGCCGCGGTGGAAGACACGTTGATGATGCCGCCGCGGCCGCGCGCGACCAGTTCGGCCCCGATCGCGTGGGTCAGCGCGAGCAAGCCGTTGACGTTGAGTCCGACCGAGCTCAGTTGCGGCTCGAGCGGGCGGTCGAGGAACGGGCCCGCGCTGCCCGCGCCGGCGTTGTTGAGCAGCAGGTCGATGGTCAGGCCGCGATCGCGCAGCTCCCGCAGGATCCGCTCCGGTCCGTCCGCGGCGGCGAGGTCGGCGGCGATCACCTCGACGTCCGGTCCACCGTGCTGTTCCCGGATCTGCGCGGCGAGCCGCTTCAGGTCGCCCGCCGAGCGGGCCAGCAGGATCACCCGCGCTCCCCTGCGGGCCAACTCCAGCGCGTACGCCCGCCCTAATCCCTTGGACGCACCGGTGACGAGCGCGGTGACGCCGCGATAGCCGTCTCTCACAGGACCCTCCGATAGTTCGAGTCTCGAAGTACCGACGCTAGCACGATCCTTCGAGTCTCGAAGCATCGGTAGGATGGTGGCATGACCGCGCCCGATCTCACCGCGGCGGTCGCCGCGACCTACGACATCTGGATGCGGACCGTCGACCTGACTGGCCCCGCGCTGGCCAGGAACCGCCTGACCCCGGCGACGTTCCAGGTGCTGTGGGCGATCGACCCGGACGAGCCGCCGCCCTCGATGAAGGTGATAGCCGAGCGCCTGTACTGCAACGCCCCGAACCTGACCTTCATGACCAACCAGCTCGTCGACCGAGGCCTGGTGGAGCGCGCCGTGGACCCGGCCGACCGCCGCTCCCGCGTCCTGGTCCTGACCGCCAAGGGCCGCCGGGTCCGCGCCGAGGTGGTACGGGCGACGCTGGAGAAGACCCCGCTGGCGGCGCTGACCGACGGCGAACTGCGACAGCTCATCGCCCTGCTGAACCGCGCCCTCCACCCCGGCTAGCCCCATCTTCCACACGCGAGGTCGGCTGCGCCGGGCAGGTAGGTCTCGGATACGCCCGACCTGCGGTTCTGCCAGGGGGATCAACGGGGGAGGGGCGGGCCCGCTACATCGCGGCGAGCGCGGAAATGCAACTCGGAGCGTTGCCGGTGGCGGCTGACTTCTGTCGGCGTCTGGGCCTAGCCGGGATCAACGACCGAGCCTGCGCGTACGCGATCTGGCGCGCATCACCCACGGACAGGTGATCGAGGCGTTGGTCGCCAACCGGTTGACCTCCCCTCACCTCTGGTCCGGTCATCAGCCCGCCCACCGGGACAGTCCTTACGTTGGCCGGAACTCCACCAGCCGACCACCTTCCTCGTGTGCCGTAGGTGGGTGCTGGCTGTTGTGCGTTGTGATGCCTGGTCGATGAAAGTGATGCTGAAATCGGGCGTGTACCGACATTGCCACAGGTCAGGAAGTATCTTCCTCGCGTGAGCGGGGGTGGTCCCAGCGCGACACCCTGGAGGACGCGAAAGCGATCGTCTTCCTCGCGTGAGCGGGGGTGGTCCGCCGCCCCACACGCCGACCGGCTCGCGCATCCAGTCTTCCCCGCGCACGCGGGGGCGGTCTGCGGTGCAGTCGCATGTCTCTGTCGTCGAGGACGGCGCCCGTCATGAGCAGAAGGGCCCGACCCGCAGCCGTGGTGTCGAGCTGCCGAGTGGTGCGGTCGAACAGCCGTACCCACAGGAGACGCTCGACTTCCTTAATCCTTCTGCTGAGGATGATGTGGCCCCCTGTTGCTGAGCCGCGGTTATGAGAGTTGAGGGCTGGACTGGGCCTTCGACCAGATCGCCACCGTCGGCGTCGGCTCCGGTGAGGGCGCCATCGAGATCGACAACGACATCGCCTCCGGCATCGACCTCGGTCAGAACGTGTTCGACGAACCGGTCAAGGGGTTCGGCCTGGACGTGGAGTTCGACATGTCCCAGAAGGCCGCCATGCTCAAGGACGCGCAGACCTACCTGGAATCGATCAACGTACCGGAGACAGGAGGACCGGGAACCGACATCGGCCAGCCCAACAGCACGACCTTCTCGTTCGAGACCATGCTGACCCACGACGTGCGGATCACCAACCTGGCCCGTAACCTGCGGATCCGCAAGTCACTCATCCAGTGCCCCCTGATGTGGGAGATCCGCAAGTACAACCTGGACGACCCGGTCGCCGACCAACTGGTCAAGGACCACTACCAGGGCACCGGGATCAGCACCAAGAACGACAGCAGCACCGGGCTCGGCCAGATCTTCGCAGCCACCGCGATCCGTGCCCGTAACCACTGCATCAACCAGGGCATCATCTCCGGCCCCATCATGGATCCCGGGAAGGAGTCCGACCTGTGGCCGGTGTGGCAGAACCTGCACAACGACGCCAACTACAACATCAGCACCATCCCGCTGGTGCTCATCGAGGGAGCACACGCGGTGGGTCTGGGTCGGCCAGGCCTGGACTTCAGCGAGGATGACAGCCGCAAGACCCTGGCACGGTACAACGGAACCGGGGACAAGGCCAAGCAGTACGGTCGTCAGCTGATCGGGCTGTACCGGGTGTTCGAGAAGTACAACGCGGCACTGCGCAGAAGGTAAGAGGTATTCGGGATGAGCAGCACAGCAACGCCAGCGGTCGCGTCACGGCGTTGGTGGGTCTGGCCGCTGATGGTCGTGCTCAACGCCGTGCTGGGCTACTTCGGGGTCATCCCGTTCGGCTTCCTGGCTGGCGCCCTGGGCACGGCCGTGGGCTGGGCCGAGCCGGATCCGACGATGAACGATGGCGTGCTGGTGGTGGTCCTGACTGGCGCGGTGCTGTCGATGCTCGTGCTTGCCGTCTTCGCCGCGGTCAACTATCCGCTGGCTCGGATTGGCAGGGCCCCGGCGCGGTGGTACTGGCCACTGAGCGTTCTCGTGTTGCTCATCCCTGTCGTCGTCGTACAGATCTGGCCGCACCTGTGGTCGCTGATTCGGTGGTACTGACCGGCGACCTCGAAATCCGACAACGCAGCAACTAGGGGGAACCTCAATGACCAAGGCCAACAACGGCCTGTCCCGTCGCACCGTGTTGAGATCCGGCGCCGCCGCGGTAGCCGCCGTCGGACTCAGCACCGTGTTCGCGACAACCGCGAGGGCCACGGACAGTAAGCCAAGTGCCAGCACCGCCGCTGACCAGGCACGGGCACGAGTGCTTACCGGAGAACACAGCGCCAACGGCTGGGCCATCGAGAAGGGCGCCGACATCGGCGGCTCGATCTGGACACGGCCAATCCCCGGCAGTCCGGTCACCGCCGCGCTGCGCATCGGTGACGTGGCCGTTGTCCTGGTGCACGTCGTGCGGCGATTCCACTACGAGATCGGCACGCTCAACCGCGGCGAAGTGGTCGGCTACAAGAGCCCGAGCACAGTGACCGGCTACGAGACCAATCACGCCTCCGGAACAGCCGTCGACATCCGCCCTGGCTGGTATCCGCCGGGAGTCAGGGGCGGTTTCCTGCCGCACGAGTTGACCGCGCTGCGGGACGTGCTCGGCGACTGCGAGGGAGTCGTCGGCTGGGGTGGGGACCGCAGCCACCCGGATGAGGGGCACTTCCAGATCGAGGTCGGTCCCGGAGACCCCCGTCTGGCCAAGGTCGCAGCCAAGATCCGAGGGTGGAACAACTCCCCGGGCAAGGGTGCGGGCGTTCTGATCGCGATCTCCTGAACGCCTCGGCCTGCGCTGGTGTCCAGACGACATCAGCGCAGGCCACGAACGTCCCGTGTATGTCGGAAGCGGAGGACTGGACCAGGCCTTGCGGCACGGTGTCTGTCGACCGCAACCTGGCCCTTCGCGCCATCCCGATCGTCCACACTGGCCGGACTGACACATGCCACCACCACCGTGCCCAAGGTGTCGACAAGCAGATGCCGCTTGACTCCGTCCGCCCCCGTCGATGGCTGGCGCACTGACTGTCGATCGCGCCCGCGCTCGGGATGGGGGCACGGCATAGTCGCGTGCGCTCCTGAACAGCGGGACGGCCTCCCGGCTTCGGGTCAGGAACCAACGGGGACAGCCGAGCCCACCCGGCATCGGACAGGTCCGTGGGATACGCCGCACGGTGAGCAACCATCACCACAACCCCAACAACACCTCACGCTCCCAAGGCGCCTACGTACCCGAACACCCCCTTCTCAAGCACCCTCTAGTTATCTGGAGTGTCGGTCCCGAGCCCTGGCGCCAACGTCAACTTCGGATCAGTTCCTCGGCTATCAGCAGTGGATCGCCGAGCACGCCGAGCAGTTCCGGTAGCGCTGACCAGTCTCAGTCTCAGCGGAACGCGGCGACATTGCGGGCGGCCCAGTCGGCGAAGGAACGCGGGGCGCGGCCGAGGACCCGCTGCACGTCCGGGCTGACGCGCTGCTCGGCCGGGCTCGGGGAACCGAGGATGTCCAGGGTGTCATCGGCGAGCTCCGCCGGCATGCTCTGGGCCATGCCGGCCTTGGCCTCCTCGCGGGTGAGCTCGTGAAACCGCACGGGTGAGCCCAGCGCGGCGGCGATGGCCTCGGCCTGCTCGCGCGGCGTGATCACCTCCGGACCGGTCAGTTCATACACCCCGCCGGTGTGCCGGTCATCCAGCAGGCAGGCGGCCGCGACCTCGGCGATGTCCGCCGGGTCGATGATCGGCACCCCGACATCGCCGAAGGGCGCGGCGACGAGCTGCCGCGCGCGGACGGACTCGGCCCACCACAGGGCGTTGGAGGCGAAGCCGCCCGGCCGCAGGATGGCCCAGTCCAGGCCAGACTCCCGCAGCACGTCCTCCAGCGCGCGCATCGCGATCCGCGTCGTGCCGAAGGGCCTGGTCGCCACGCCCTGCGAGGAGAGCAGGACGACCCGGCGGACTCCGCTGGCCGCGGCTTTGCCGATGATGTCGGCCGGGCTGGCTCCGGCGGCGTGCAGGTCGCCGGACAGCAGCAGGAACAACGCCTTCGCCCCGGTCAGCGCGGGCTCGAGGCCGGCGGGTTCGGCCAGGTCGGCCGCCACGTGGCGGACGCCGTCCGGCACGGCCGCGGCGTGCCGCGACACCGCCGTCACCTGCTGGCCCGCCTCGGCCAGCGCCTGCGTCAACGGCCGGCCCACATTCCCGGTAGCCCCGGTCACCACGATCATGAACAGCTCCTTGTTCGATGTCCTCTGTGGGCAGGACGCTAGGAGCTGGGCTAACTCTTGGTAAGGACATACCTTGAGGTAAGCTCATCACGTGACGGGAGGCGTGCAGTTCACACAGGCCGATACGGGGGCGCGGTATGAGGTGTTTCACACCGATTGCCCTGCGCGCGATGTGGTCGACCACGTGACCAGCAGGTGGGGCATCTGGGTGCTGATCTCTTTGCAGAGCAACGACCTCCGGTTCTACGAGCTGCGCGAGAGCATCCAGGGCATCAGCGAGAAGATGCTCGCCCAGACCCTGCGCGCACTGGTCCAGGACGGCCTTGTCTGGCGGCGGGTCGAGCCGACGACGCCACCCCAGGTCACCTACGGGCTGACCGAGTTCGGCCGGGACATCGGCGAGTCGCTGGCGGAGCTGTTCGGCCGGATCACACGGCGGTTGTCACCGCGCAGCGCGGAACAAGGTCGAGAACGTCGACCTGGATCTTGACGTCCCCTATGCCCTGGGTAAGGGCGGTCGCCACCGAGTGGTGCCCTGATCATGCCGCTGAGGACCGTCCGGCGTGTGATTGGAGCGTCCAGCGGGGTGACGCTCGCTGGATCATGGTTCGGTAGCCGTCGCCGGGCCGGCGTCAGCGGTCTGGACTGTGACGGCGCCTTGTAGTGGCAAGGCCCCTATCGGGACACGCTCTGCCGGTCCGGCGGCTGCGAGTACCGCCACGGACCCGGTTGACAGATCAAACACAGGGCACCGAGGGCCAGCCAGAGTACGGGTCAAACCGACTCCGTGGCGACACTCCCACATCCTCACAGCCGGAGTAGTACCGCCGGTCGGTGGCGATCCGGTCGATGGGCAGCGGCGTTCCATCCAGGATCACGAACGCCTTGCGTGCGGCCGAGCGGATGGTGGCTGTGATGTCCGGGGCGAGAGCGGCGAGGATGTCGACGGCTTCGGCCACGTACCGGTACACCGTGGTGGTCCTGCCCCTGAGACCGGCCGCGAGCTGGGTGTAGGTATGTCCGCACCGCAGATGGGCAGATCCAGCCCTGATGGGTAGACAAGCACATGAAGCTCTGGGTGGACAGGTTGCTCTCATCTACCAGGAGCTTCACCTTTTCCCGCGGGCACTCCGTGTGCTGGCAACGCCACCTCACCCGGCCGTCAACCAGGTTGAAGAAGGCTCACTGTGTCATGCGAGGACCAACCGGCGGGATGATCATGAGAACTGTGGTGCCGCGGAACCGGGCCGGCACGCGGTATCGGTGGACAGATGACACTCGCCGAATCATTCTTCAGGTTGATAGCGAGATCAGTCTGTGGTCTGACGCGCGTGGTGACATGAGTCCCGATAGGCTCCGAATTGGAGAAGGTATTGAGGAGGGGGTTATGGCATCTCGAAAAAGGCAGGCTGCCGGATTCTGGCTGGTCAGCGAAAACGTAGGCCGCTGCACTGTAGCAGCGTCCCTGAATAGCCCGGTGGGCGACCCAGCCCGACCAGAAGGCCGATCCGCCCGGACCGGCGCGGGAGGCTGGCGTGGTAAACGGAAACCACGGTCCATCGCGGCTGCCGCGCTGGCGGCGATGCTGCTGCTCACCGGGCCGGCGGCCACTACGGCGACCGCCGCAACGCCATCGCCTGGTGCATCGGGGATCGGTGATCCGATCTGGCCCACCACTGGAAACGGCGGCTATTGCGTCGAACGGCAGTGGTTGTCGTTCGATTTCGCCGCCGATCTCGGTTCCTACAACGCGACGTCCCGGCTGCGTCTACGCGCGTCGCAAACGCTGTCCCAATTCGACCTCGACCTGCTCGGCCCCGAGGTCCGCGCGGTGGAGGTGGACGGCAAGCCGGCCGCCTGGCAGACCACGCCGGAGGGCAAGCTGGTCATCACCCCGCCCACGCCGGTGCGCGAGGGAGCAACGTTCACCACAACCGTGACGGTCTTCAACACCGCACCCGACCTGATCAAGAACCCGCCCACCCCGGAAAACCTCCACAACGGCCTGTTTCACATGGGTGATTTCATCGAGCTGCACAACCAGCCCGCCGGTGCCCGGCGTGTGCTTGCCGTGGACGACCACCCGTCGGCGAAGGCACCCACCAGCGTCGCGATCACGACCTCGGGCGCGGTGAACTCGGTCGCGAACGGGAGGCTCGCGTCCACCACCACCGCGGGCGACCGGACCACCCGCGTGTTCGACGAGCCCCGGCCGCTGGCCACCGAACTGCTCCAGGTCGGCGTCGGGCCGTTCACGGTCACCCACCGACGCGGTCCGGGCGGAATCGACCTGCGCTACGCGCTGCCGTCGACCCAGTCCGCGACGATCCTCCCGCAGCTCGACACAACGTTTCCGGCGGCGATCGAGTTTCTCGAACGGCAGCTCGGGCCGTTCCCCGGCCGAATCGCGGGCACCTACGCAACACCGACCGGCGGAGCGTTGGAGACCCAGGGACTCACCTGGCTGAACTCTGGGCAGCTGACGCCGGAGGGCTTCCCCCGGAACGGGACCGACTCCATCATCGCGCACGAGATCACGCACGAATGGTTCGGTGACTCGGTATCCCCAGCACGGTGGAGCGACCTGTGGCTGAACGAGGGGCACGCCAGGTTCTACGAATGGCAATGGGACGAGGCACACGGCCACAGCACGGTCGATGAGCAGATGCGCGAGGCCTACCGCACGCACCGGAGCTGGCTCGGAAAGTTCGGTCCGATCGCCGCGCCGGATCCGGCGAGCTTCAACAACTCCGAGGGCCGTCCGTTCGCGTCCGGCGCGTACGAAGGCGGGGCACTGGCGTTGTACGCGCTGCGGCAGCACGTTGGCGCCGAGACGTTCCAGCGGATCGAGCGGGCGTGGGTCACCGAGAACCACGACAAGGTCGCCGACACCAGCAAGTTCATCGGCACCGCCTCCCGCGTGGCCGGACAGGACCTCGGCCCGTTCCTGCGCAGTTGGCTCTACGCCGCTGGCACCCTACCGGCCATGCCGGGGCATCTGGACTGGCACGCGGACCCCACGACCTGACGAACCAGCAAGAGCTGGTCACGAAGACAAGATGGCGCCGACCACGCCCACCAGCGAGGTCGGCGCGCCCCTGGTCGGTGCGCGCGAGCCGCCGTAGTAGGCCGCTGAGCTGCTCGAAGACACCCTCGCGCTGCCAGTGCGCGAAACAGGAGTAGACGGTTTGCCACGGCGGGTACTCGTGCGGGAGGTAGCGCCACGGGATGCCGGTGCGGTCCACGTAGAGCACGGCGTCCAGCAAGTCCCGCAACTCCTGCTTGGGCGGACGGCCGATGTCCAGGCCCCTGCGTCGGTGCGCTCGCGCCAGGCGGTCAGCACCGGCTCGACCAAGGCCCACCGGGCATCGGGCAGGTCACTGGGATGGGGTCTGCGCTCGGTCATGCCCCGGCGTACCCGCTCAGGCCGGGCCGCCCACCCCCTCGAGACGGCCCGACAACGCGACCCATCGAGCCACACTCACGCCTGAGAACCATCACAATGAGCATGATTCAGGATCAAACGTCCTCTCGGGAGAAGTTCCGCATCCTGGTCCGGCGCTCCCGGAGGTCAATTGCCGGTACGGCGCACGAAGGATAGCCACTAAAACAATAGATTCAGGGTCGGCGGTGTAACAAGTTGCGAAATAAATCACGGACGCGACCGCGGGTCCATGGACTGCCTGATTGTCTCGGTCGAGGTCACGAGCGCGGCTTCGGTAAGCCGCTCGCGGATTTTTGGTCGGAGCCGGTTAGGTGGCCTCTCTGTAGCCGCCATCCTCCTCGTTAGAGTTGAGCCGTTCACTCAATGGTTCAGCGAAAGGCGTGACGCATACCTTGTTTAACATGTAGCGCATTCCGTCCAGTGTCACACTGGCTCAACTCTCCTCCAGGTTGATTTCCGGTGTGACCGTCTATTTGGGATGCGGTTCAGTAGCAAGTTGGCTTGGAGAGCGGAGCGCTATTTGTTGAGTGGCCTGCATGTAGTGAACGTGGAGACGATCGTGGGCTCGCAGCAGTCCCACGACTGTTCGAGGTGAACTGTCTTCACAACCGTTGAAATCGAAGAGAGAGCGGTGCTCAATGGAATCGATCAAGGATCTTCAGGCGCCTCAGTCGGCTGACGGCGGATGGGGCGGCGGCTGGGGCCAGGGCGACTGGTGGAGCCAGGGCCACGGCCACGGCCACGGCCACGGCGGCTGGAAGTGGTAACAGATCAGGTCCACTGATCAAGTCTGCGGGTGTCGACGCTCTTAGCGGCATTGGCACCCGCAGTTCGGTAAGCGGCTTCGTCCAGGGGTGAGGTCGTGCCGATGGTGTTGTCCCTGCCCCGGCAGGGACAACACCACGGCATCGCGAGGACGACCGCAGGCATCAGCCATCTGGGCAACGGCCGGAACTCGGTTCCGCGGGGCACATCTGGTGAAGTAGATGCCCCACTTGGATCGGTCACGTGCGGGTTCCCCGTCGTGGTGCCCCGGAGTGCAGTTGCCACCCGAGCAGGCTGGCTAGCGCGGAGAGCTACTGGTGGCCGGTTCGCCAGCAGCCAGGGTCGCGTTCAGGTGGGCTTCGGGGCCGATGTCCGGTGTCATGGGGAGGTGAGGACGAGCATGATCTCGCGGCGGTCTACGGCGGTGGTGCGCCACTCCTGGTCCACGGGGTCGGTGATGTACTCGCCGTCCGGTGCGTACAGGCGGGCCCAGCCGTCGTCGGTGAACGCCAGGTAAGTGTGACCGTCGGGCGGGGGAGCACGGTACGGGGTTGGGGTGCGTGCCCGAGGCCGCCCGCGAGCGCATCTGGTCACTGGCCGGAATGCTGGCGTCGTCGGTGGTACCGAGGTAGACGAAGGCAAGGTCCTTGTCACAGTGGGGGTCGTCGTCGACCCAGCCGCCGAAGAGCAGCTCTCCGGTCACGCCTGCGAACGCGTTGGCCACAAAGCCATCCCCAGCACCGGTCTGGCGTGTTCCCACGCTAGGACGTCTCCGGCGGGCGTGAGTTCTGTCGATTGGTTGATTCGCCTTGCCTACGCGCCGTCGGCGAGTAGTTGGTCGAGCAACTGTCAGGGGTTGTCCGCCTCGACCTGCCCGGCGTCCACCGCGGTCTCGAGGCTGCGGGTCAGGGCGGCGGCGGGAATGGTGCGGGTACCGAGTACGACCTCGATCCCGACCTGCCCGCGATGCCGGGTCTCCTCCGAGCCCGGGATCAGGAACCCAGCCTGGAGGTCGGCGAGGCCGATGAGGATGCCCAGGGCGATGCCGACGTTGTGCGCGGAGGCCAGAGCGTCCAGGAGCGGGTTGTAGTCGGAGTAGGCGGCCAACCAGGTCTCGTCGGCGGCCTTACCCAGTGACTCCAGGGCGGTGCGGGCGGCCTCGGCATCGGGCGGCAGGGATCCGGGATGTTGTGGCGGCAGGCACGGCTCTCGCACCTGATCGTACGGACTCGACACTCAGATGATCATCGAGACGGTGCCTGCCTCTCACGCGGCCTGACCAGCCCCTACACGACTTTGCCGGGACCGTGGGGCGGTGGGCGTGCCGTTATCCGGCGTTGCGATGGCGTCGTCAGGCCCACTCACCATCCAGGAGTGGACCACCCCCGTGGTCCGTTCGCCCTCGATGGGTGCCGGTGAATTCGGTTCCGTCACGGTTGCCGCGACGTCCGGTGCCACGGCCGAATGACGCTGTGGGTCAGAGCCAACCGCGTTGGGAGGCCTTCATACCGGCCTCGAATCGACTGCGCGCCCCAAGCCGTTTCATGATCCCGGCCATGGCGCGGCGAACCGTGCGCAGCGACAGGCCGAGGCGGTTGCCGGTGGCCGCGTCGGTCAGGCCCTGGGACACGAGTTGCAGGATCTGCCGGTCCTGGGTGGTCAGGCCGTCGTCGCGGGCACACTCGGCACCGAGCGGACAGGAGCTGGTCCAGATCATCTCGAACAGCGCGACGAGTCCGGTGATGACACCGGGCAACCGGGCGACGGCGGCACCTTTCCGGGGCCCACTGGTGTCCATGGGCACGAGCGCGGTGGTGGCGTCGACGATCAGCATGCGCAGCGGCAGCGCCGGTGCGGTGCGCACCTCACCGCCGAACTCGGTGAGCCGGCGGGCGTAGTCGAGCGTGGTCTCGTCGGTCCGGACGCTGTCGGGGAAGACGGTGCGAATGCTGACACCGCGGACCAGCGCGCTGCGGTCGTTGTGCAGCGCCGCCCCAGCCAGTTCCACGGAGCGCATGGCCGCGGGAGCCAGCGTGCACACTGAGGACTCGGCCTCACTGGACAACCGTTCCAGCCGCTGGTGCACGTTGTCCAGGCCGATGATCGTCTCCACCTTGTCGGACTTCGTGTCCGGCTGCCGCCCGGCGACCTCGGCCACGAGCCGGGAGAACGCCAGTTGACTCTCCCGCATCTGTTGCTGCTGCCGCTGGATGTCCTGCTGCTGCCGCAGTATGAGGGCCTGCAAGGCCGAATGCGGGTCCACCGGGCGCAACGTGCCGGGGCGCTCAACGGACTCTCGCATCAGGGCCAGGTCGACGAGGGTGTCCAGCGCCTCGCGGATCTCGTTCCCGGTGACCCGCAGGTGCTCGGCAAGGCGGGCCGGCCCCCAGTCGGGCTCGACGAGCATCACTCTGTAAACCGATTCCGCCAACGAGTCCAAACCCAGCCCTACGACCACGACCTCACTCCCTTCCGCCAACCGGGTCCCGCAGATCACGATCCCGACCGCACGAACAGATCCATGGCCAGTGCCCCGGCAACGGACACAAGCCAGGGCCGACGCCCCTGCGGTTCGGGCAGTTCAGATCGAGTAAGAGCGGTCCCGCTGCCCGACGCAGGGCCGCATGCGGCTGCCCCGTCTCCTCAGCGACTCCGACCACGCGCAGGACTCTGATCTCGGGCCCGGCATATCCCTCCCTGAGCTGGTTCGACCTCGCTGCCCCTGCATGGGCAACCAGCCGCCATCAGCATGGCGGCGCGTGGTCGCCGCGTGGTCGCGCGGGCGTGGGCCGAGGCCCATACCTGGATCGCTGGCCGCGGCCCGGACGTAAATAAGGGAAGCAATCCGTGGACGAAGGACATGAAGTGCCGCAGGCTGGGGTTGTCAGAAGCTGGGCTCGACAGCACGCTGGCACCAGTCGCGGCCGCCTACCAACACGGTTTTTGTGTCGGCGAGTACGCGGGTGCTGGGGCGTCCATGCCTGGACTGCGCGGGGTGGCCAGGATGTCGAGGGGAACCAGTCTTGGGGGACGGATGGGGCTTCCGTTTGCTGGGGCCGCTGGAGGTCCGGCACGGCGATGTGCTGGTGCCGGTGCCGGCCACCAAGCAGCGGGTGCTGCTCGCGGTGCTGGCGCTCGCGGCCAACGAGCCGGTGACGGTCGACCGGTTGATCACGTGCCTGTGGGGTGACCGACCCCCACCCAGTTCCCGGAACACGCTGCAGAACTACGTGCTGCGGCTGCGCCGCACCCTCACGGTGGACGACGAGCCGTGTCCGCTGGTGACGACGGCGGCCGGGTATCACCTGGAGGCGGACGCCGACGCGATCGACGTGCACCGGTTCCGCACCCTGCTGGGGTCCGCGCGGTCCGAGGTGACGGCCGGCGAGCCGGAGTCGGCCTCGGAGTTGCTGGATGAGGCGCTGCGGTTGTGGCATGGGGACCCGCTGTCGGACATTCCCAGCGAGGTGCTGCACCGCGAGGTGGTTCCCGGGCTGGTCGAGCAGCGGATGTCCGCCCAGGAACAACGCATCGACCTCGCGCTGCGACTGGGCCGGCACCGGGAACTGGTCCCCGACCTGATCGCGCTGACCACCGAACATCCGTTGCGGGAGCGGATGCGGGCCCAGCTGATGCTGGCCCTGTACCGCTGTGGGCGTAGCGCCGAGGCGCTGGATGTCTACCGCCAAGCCAGCACGGTGCTGGCCGAGGAGTTGGGCATCGATCCCGGAACGGAGTTGCAGCGGGTATACCAGGCGGTGTTGACCAACGACCCCGACCTGACGATCACTGACCCCGTACCCGGCGTCGCCGGGCTCCACCCCGTCGTGCCCCGGCAACTGCCGGCCCCCATTGGATTCTTTGTCGGCCGCACCCAGGAACTGCGCCACCTCGACTCCCAGTTGGCGGCCGCGAGCAACTCCGCGCTCATGGTGATCTCAGCGATCGGCGGCACCGCCGGAATCGGCAAAACGACGCTGGCCGTGCACTGGGGACACCACAACGCCGACCGGTTCCCCGACGGGCAGCTGTATGTCAACCTGCGTGGCTTCGACCCCAGCGGCGCACCCGTGCCGTCCGCGGCCGCGGTGCGGGGATTTCTGACCGCGCTGGGCGTGCCCGCCCAGCAGATTCCAGCGGATTCGGACGAGCGGGTCATGCTCTACCGTTCGCAGTTGGCGGACCGGCGGATGCTGGTGGTGCTGGACAACGCCCGCGACGCCGAGCAGGTGCGGCCGCTGCTGCCCGGCGTTCCCGGCTGCGTGGTGTTGGTGACCAGCCGCAACCAGCTGGCCGGTCTGGTCGCCATTGAGGGCGCCGTGCCGCTGACCCTGGACCTGCTCACCCGCGACGATGCCCACGACCTGCTGATCCGCCGCCTGGGCGTCGACTGCGTCGAGCGCGAGCAGTCCGTGGTGGACGAACTGATCGAGCTGTGTGCTCGGCTGCCGTTGGCGGTGAACATCGCCGCCGCGCACGCCGCACTACACCCCACCCGCCCCCTGGCCGCGCTCGTGGATGAGTTGCGCGACGCCCACCGCAGGCTGGACACGCTGAGCACCGGAGAAGCCGCAGCCGACGTCCGCGCCGTGTTCTCCTGGTCCTACCGCAGGCTCACCCCCGAGGCAGCCCGGGTGTTCCGGCTACTGGGGGTACACCCCGGTTCCGACATCGGCCTCGCCGCCGCGGCCAGCCTGACGGCGCTGGACCCAGGTCTCACCCGTCGTCTGCTCGACGAGCTCACCCGGGCGCACCTGGTCACCGAACGCGCCTCCGGCCGCTACACCTTCCATGATCTGCTCCGCGCCTATGCGGCCGACCAGTCCCACATCTGCGACACCGAGTCCGAGCGACAGGCCGCACTGCGGCGGTTGTGCGACTTCTACACCCACACCGCCTACACCGCCGATCGCATCCTGTACTCCCACCGCCCCCCGATCCAGCTCGCCCCACCTGTCCCCGGCGCCCGGCCGGAACCGCTTGCCGACGTGCCGACGGCGCTGGCCTGGCTCGAGGCCGAACACGCCAACCTACTGGCCGCCCAACACACCGCCGCCGGCCATGCCTGGCACCTCACGGTCTGGCAGCTGGCCTGGACCCTCTACAGCTTCCAGGTTCGGCGGGGACGAGACCACGACCGGCTCGCCGTGTGGCAGGCCGCGCTGGAGGCCGCCGCGCACCTGCCCGACCCCGCTCCGCGCATCCTCGCCCACCGGCTCCTCGGCTTCGTCTACTCCACACTGAGGTGTCACGAGGAGGGGATCGGGCACCTGTACCAGGCTCTTGCCCTGGCCGAGGAACACCACGACACCCACCAGCAAGCCCATACTCACCGAGGGCTCGCGTCGTCCTGGGCGCTGCGGGGGGACAATCGGAAAGCCGTGGACCACGCCACCCGGAACCTGGACCTCGTCCGCACCCTCAACGAGCCGGAGTGGGAGGCCGGCGCACTGGGCACGATGGGCTGGTACTTGGCCCAGTTCGGTGACTATGACACTGCCCGTGCGCACTGCCACGCCGCCCTCGCGCTACATCGACAACACCGCAACCTCGACGGCGAGGCGGAAAACCTCTCTAGCTTGGGCTACATCGATCACCACACCGGCCGCCACCGGCAGGCCGTCGATCACTACCAACAGGCCCTCATCGTGTACCGATGCCTCGGCGACATCTCAGAAGTCGCCGGGGAGCTCGACACCCTCGGACACCCCTATGTCGCACTCGGCGAGTACGAGCGGGCCCGCACGGTCTGGCGGGAGGCACTGGAGTTGTATCGGCAGCAGGGCCGCGACCAGGACGCCGACAGGGTGCGGCGACAACTCGACACGCTCAACCATCCCGACGACCAGCAATTGTCTGGACCTCGGTGAAGTCCTGTGTAGACCTGCTAAGGACTCGCACCGAGGCTGGAACGCGGTTGTGGTGGGGGAGGGGACGCGGTGCTGGTTCGACGCGGAACACGACACACCATCACGACGATCCTGCTGATCGCCACCGCCGCCGCACTGACCGGCGCGCGCTCATTCACCGCGATCGGTGAATGAGCCGCCGACCCGCCCCACCACCTGCTGGCCGCTCACGGAGCACGCAGGGACCGACGATGGTCCGCGCCGGCAACGCCCCGCGGGTGATGGCCAGCTTCCGCAACCTGGCGGTCAGCCTCCTGCGGGGCGAGTCCTCAACATGCCAGGCCGGTTGGTGCCAATCCGATTCTCTTGCGCCTCGGCCGTGCGACGGGCAAAGTTTTCAGCGGGGCCGGGCGGGGGAACGCAAGGCCGCAACTTGTCAGGTTTTTCATCCGAATTACTCTGTGGGGGGCGGATCTGCCATGTCGAAAATCGTTCGTTTTTTCGCGTCCGCGTCCATGGCTCTCGGGGTGAGCCTCACCGGGGCGCCGGTGGAGGCGTCGAACAACGCGCCCGGCCGATGCCCGGGCGGGTTCACCTGGGACGGCACCGAGTGCGTGCCCACCGGTTCGAGCACCAGCGTGGCCGAGTGAACCACGCGACGGTGGTGCTGCGGCTTCGCGGCTCGCACACTGACGAGGCCTCGCTGGAGAGCGCCGCCGTGGACGCGATGTGGGCCACGGCGACGCCCGAGGATTCGATCGAGCACGTGCATGCCCTGGTCATGCGCGACCGCCTGTACGTGACTCTGTTCCGGATCAGTCGGAATCGCGAGGAGACCCGGGCGATCGCGACGGAAGTCTGTCGGCGAACGATCTCGGCATCCCCTTTCCTTTCGCAGATTGTCCACGGGGAAATCAGGACCATCGTGCTGCCCCTGAAGCCCTTCGGGATTGACCCGCAGTATGAGCTGTAGGAGCAGAAATGGATGCGGTGGTCCCGGGGTGATTTCAAAGTCGGTTTGTGCTGTTACGGAGGTTGAAGGGCCAGGGTCTCCACGGTGGTTCGGCATCGAAGGCGAGTCCTGTCCGGCCTCGTCCTCGAAGACCACCCATGCCCCGGTCGACGCCGCTAGCCTCGCATCTCCGCCCAGGTGGTGGTCCGCCATGCGGTGATCTTGTCCTCGTCGCGTGACGAAGAGCCACTGGCCAGCAGGGTGTTCGCCTGCGTCTGTCCGATATGGACTTGTTGGTGGATTCCCCTCTCTCGCCGCTTGTCCGACCGCGCGGACGGGACCGACACGGCGGATCGCCGTGTCGGAACGGACGCGCAATCGGCGGGTGACCTTCGTCCACGACCCGGGCCGTCGTGGCCCACAACGTAGTCACGGCGACAATCCCACGGTCGGTCTTGCCATAGCGGCCCAGCCACTGAATGCCCACATGCGCGGTGGCCGAGTCGGCCAGCGGCAACCCCAACCGGCGAACGTTGATCACCTCATGGTCCCATCGGGACTCCGATTGTTCCGGTCCCGCGGGGCCAACAGTCCGATCAGGTACTCCCGAAACCCTCGCCGTTGCGCCAGCGAGGAGAACACCTCATCGAACCGGGCCGCGTAGTCCTCCAACGGTTCACGGAGCTTCCTACCTCTTCTGCCCTACCGCAGCTCAGAACCGCTGTCAACAAACTACCGCTAGGAAGGCAGGAACGCTGGCCCGTAGCCGATGAGCCCATGGTTGAGAATTGTCAGCCGCCCATGGGAAGGTAAGTGTCCACGAACGAGGCCACACCGTCCACGGCGGACCACGGCGTGGGTGATGGTCGGCCTCCCGCGACCAGGACAAGGAGCTGCCATGGCCGTCTTCGCCGTGACGACAGCAAAGGGACCCCGTTGGGAGTACACCCGCGGCATTCGGGAGCAACCCGAATGGGACCAGCACTCAGATTTCGCCGACGACCTCTTCGACCGTGATGTCATCATTCTCGGCGGTCCGATCGGTGACGGCGGCGGTGAGGATGTCGGACTCCTCGCCGTGGTGGCGGCCGATGAGGACGAAGTGCGGTCCATCTTCGCCACGGACCCGTGGGCACTGAACGGAGTACTACGCATCAAGGAAGTACGCCCCTGGACTTTGTGGCTCGATCGACGGTGAAGCGATCTCGAGGTCGAGTGTCACTGACCTCGAAAGGGCCGGGCGGATCGAGTTGTGGGCTGGCCGCATAGCGTCTGGATCGGTTGGCCCAGGTGTTGGAGCAAGGCCCTGCCGCGCTGGGCTTCGGTGCGAACCAGCGCCGAACCCCGGCGCGGGTGGCCGATCTGATCGCACGGTTGTTCCACGTCCGCTATACGCCGCGTGGGGTGTCGTACCTGTTGCGCCGCATGGGTTCGCGGTGATCACATGAGCGAGTCCACATACTTCGCCACCGCCCCAAGCGTCGGGTGGTCGTAGATGACCATGGCGGGAATGTCCAAGCCGATCGCGGCGACTGCCCTATTGCGCAGGTCGACCGCCACAAGCGAGGTGAATCCGAGTTCGAAGCGTCCTGACACCGTGTACACCGACCGGGGCTACGACCACGACAGGTACCGCAAGCTGGTGTGGGAGAAGGGCTTCACGCCGTTCATCGCGCGACGTGGCACCGAGAACGGGTCCGGACTGGGGGTACACCGCTGGGTGGGAGAGCAGGGCTTTGCGCTGTTGCACTGGTTCCGACGGCTGCGCATCCGCTGGGAGAACCGGGATGACATCCATGAGGCGTTCCTCCGCTTGGCGTGCGGGATCATCTGCTTCCGCCGACTGGCCAACCTCTTGCTCTGTTAGGAATTCTCAGGCGTCGTTGGCTGGTACGGTGGCATGCCCAGGCCGGTGAGGTGCCGAGTACGCGCGCCATGCCCGTTTTCTCTTCGACTGCGTCCTGTTGGCGGTTGTACTGAAGCTGCCGTGGGCTGCGAGGATCGAGTGGTGAGCGCCAACTACATGCACAGGGTTTTGGACTTGCTCGGTCGGCGGCCCGAGCGGATCGCCTGCCACCAACCCGACGGGAGCGTGATCCGCCGTGGTGAGTTGCTGGCGCTGGTCCACAGGTTCGCGCACGTGTTGGCGGCCAAGGGGGCGCGGCGAGGATCGAGCGTGACCCTGTTGTCCGACAACCGGATCGAAATCGTGGCCGTCAAGTGGGCGGCGAACCTGCTCGGCGCACGGATCGCGTTCCTCTACAACGGACTGGCGGCGGCCGCGCAGGCAGCCATCGTCGCCGACGTGGACACCGATGTGCTCGTGGTGGACGCCGCGCTGGCCGAGCGGGCGGCCGAACTGCTCGAACGGGTGCCGGTGGCCACGGTGCTCAGCCTCGGCCCAGCGGGAGTCGGCGAGGACTTGCTCACGTTGGCGGACAAGGCTTCCAGCGATCCGGTCCGCCCGAGCGAAGTGGACGCCGATGACGTGTGCTACGTCCGGCACACCGGCGGCACCACCGGCAACCCCAAGGGAGTCGTGTTCAGCTATGCGACTCAGGCAAGCATCGTCGACCTCGTGAGCACGGTCGTCGACACGGACATGGTGCTGCTGCTGTGCACGACGTTGGCGCACGCCGGTGGCTTGTCGGCGGAAATGGTGCTCAGCCTGGGGGGTCGACTGGTGCTGCACCGAGGTTTCGATCCCGCGAAGGTGCTCGCCGACGTGGCCGCCTATCGGGTGACCGACCTGGCTCTGCTCCCACCGTTGCTGTATCAGATCATCGACCACCCGAGGTTCGGCGACCACGACCTGTCCAGCCTGCGCTCGATCAGCTACGGCGGCTGTCCCGCGTCGTCGACCAGGATCGCGCGGGCCGTCGAGCTGTTCGGTCCCGTGCTCGTGCAGGTGTACTCCCAGAGCGAGGCTGGCGTGATCTGCGAACTGTCCGCCCAGGAGCACCTGGATACGGAACTGCTGGCCACCGTTGGACGCCCGATCCCCGGAACGCGGGTGAGGATCTGTGACCAGGATGGCAACGAGTTGCCCACCGGGCAGCCGGGGGAGATCTGCGTGCGGTCGACGAGGGCGGCTGCGACGGGGTACTGGCGCAACCCGGAACTGACCGCGCAGGTGTGGCGCGCCGGCGAGGTGCGCACCGGGGATGTCGGCTACCTCGACGAGCGGGGCTACCTGCACCTGTGTGACCGGATCAAGGACATGGTGATCGTGGTTGGTGGGCACGTGTACCCAGCGGAGTTGGAGGAGTTGTTGGTGCGGCACCCGGCGATCGCCCAGGCCGCGGTGTACGGGGTACCTGATGCGGACGCGGTGGAACAGGTGCACGCCACCATCGTGGCGGTACGGGGACACAGCGTCACACGGGAACAGGTGCGTGCCTTCGTCACTGCCGAACGGGGCGCCATGTACGCGCCGCACCAGGTCCACGTGGTCGAGCAACTCCCGCTCACCGACGCCGGCAAGCCCGACAAGAAACTGCTCCGCCAATCGTCGGCCGCCCGATGAATGGGTCCGCAAGAACGGTCAACGTCGAAGCATTGCGCCACAACACAATTGTTCAAACCAGCGGGTCGATTGCTGGCAACGATGATGCTACGGATTAGCCTCCTCGGCCATGGCGACTTGAAGACTCCTTGGCCTCATGGTTACCCAGTGCTGCTCTATGTAATCCAAGCATGCCGGTCGGCTGTCTACGCCAAATGTGATACTCCAACCGGAGGGGACTGGTAGGAATTTCGGTCAGTTGTGGGGAGCTTCATCGAAGTTCCGTCTGCCTGGTTCGCAAATGAATTCGGTGACGACTCCTATCTTTCGGAAGCCGGCCCGCCGGTACGCGCGTTCGGCGACGCCTCCGGTGGCCGCGAAAAGGCTGGCGGGTACCCCTGTCGCACAGGCGGTGGCATGGGCGGCCAGTGCAACTTCGGTAGCGATTCCCATCCCTCGCCAACTGGGGTGGAGGAGCAGGTTCTTGACTCGAATCATTGTGGCCGAATGCATGATTCCCACCGTTCCGTACGTCTCATTCGCGCCGTCGATCATGAAGTAGCGGAGGATGCCACTTTTCCATTTTCCGTGCTCGTATTCCGCCCATGACCGTACATCGACATGGTGGCCGTCGGGAGCATGAGTGGATTCGCTGTCGATACGCACCTTTTCGGCCCAGTTCGATGCCGACGTGATCTCCCGTAGCCGTACTCGGGTACTCCCTTGTGGTGCGCATTCCGGGTCGCGAACGAGTATCGACTCGAAACGCCGCACATATCCGTGGGTGAGCAGTTCGGTCTCGAGGGCAGGCGATCGGTCGGTCAGGTAGAGTCGATAGCGGTGCCCACCCCCGATTCGAACGGCATCTTCGAATTCGAGCCGCCATCGACGCGCACTCTCCTCTGCGGCGGAGAGATCGACGCGGATGGCCAGACAGCCTGCGGCGAGGTGCTCGAGACCAGGAGTTCGGACGAGTGTGAAACCGTTGCCTTGTAATGATTCGGCACCTGCCTCGAAGTAGACGGTGTCGGTTTCGACGACATCGTCCAGGTAGCGCCGCTGGAGCAGGGAATCCATGGTTCAGTCTCCATTCACGCACTGCGTGGCCGTGAATTCAGCGGTTTCCTGGTAGCGCGACCGCTCGCGCCGAAGCCATCGAGCTGGACCAGCCATTTCGGACAGGATGGGACGGGTGCATGCATGTGAGCCTCCCGTACCCGCCCCGGATGGTCTGCGGGACCAAGGTCCCATGGTCCCCGCGCCAAACTCCGGACCACACTGGTTGAGCGGCTCGGGTTCGCGAGTCCACCGCTCAACCGGGAACTGCCACCCACGGCGAGGAGGAACCGTTGCCCCACCCAGCCGCATCGGCGAGCCCCGTGCGTTCGTACACGGAGTGGGATCCGTTGGAGGAGGTGATCGTCGGCGTCGTCGACGGGGCCTGTTTTCCGGGCTGGCACCTCGCTCTTCCCCCGGTATTGCCGGCCGACCAGCACGAGAGATTCCGCCGGATGGCCGGGCAGCCGTTCCCGGCGGAGCAGGTCGCGGCCGCGGCCGCTGAGCTCGACGAGTTCGCGCACATCCTGGAGTGCGAAGGCGTGACCGTGCGCCGGCCCGAGCCCATCCCGCAGGACCGGCCGTACCGGACGCTCGACTGGACCAGCACCGGGATGTACGCGGCGATGCCGAGGGACTCGCTGCTGGTGGTCGGCGACCAGATCATCGAGTGCCCGATGGCCTGGCGCTCCCGCTACTACGAGACGCTGGCCTACCGGCCGCTGCTCAAGGAGTACTTCCACGGCGGCGCCCGGTGGACGGCCGCGCCCAAGCCGGAGCTGACCGACGAGCAGTTCGACCAGGACTGGGTCGAATCCGATCCGGTTCGACTGGTGGTGACCGAGTTCGAGCCCACCTTCGACGCTGCCGACTTCGTCCGCTGTGGACGGGACATCTTCGCCCAGCGCAGCAACGTCACCAACGACTTCGGCATCGAGTGGCTGCGTCGGCAACTGGGGGAGGACTACCGGGTGCACGTGATCGAGTTCGCCGACGCGCACCCGATGCACATCGACGCCACCCTGGTCCCGCTGGCGCCGGGCAAGCTGCTGATCAACGCCGAGCGGGTGCCCGAGGTACCCCGCCAGTTCCGGGACTGGGACGTGCTGGCCGCACCGGAGCCGGTGATCCCCGACTCGCACCCGCTGTACCTGACCAGCAAGTGGATCAACATGAACCTGCTGGTGCTCGACGAGCAGCGGGTGGTGGTGGAGCGGCAGGACGAGCCGATGATCGCCGCCATGAAGGAGTTCGGGTTCACCCCGATCCTCTGCGACTTCCGCAACTTCAACAGCTTCGGTGGCTCCTTCCACTGCGCCACGCTGGACGTGCGACGCAGCGGCGCCCTGGAGTCCTACTTCTGAGGCGGTGCCATGCGCGTCTGGAGGGTCTCGCCGTGGGACGGCCTGTTGCTGGCCTACAGCCTCGTCCACTTCGCGGCTCTGTTCTGGTGCGCGGCAACCTGGGAGCAGGCCGGCCTGGTGGGTCGGGTGGCGCAGGTCGCCGTGCTCGCCGGGATGACCGCGTACAACATCATCGTCGTGTCGCACCTGTTCACCCACGTGCCGTGGTTCGTCTCCGCCCGGCTGAACGCGGCGGTGTCGGCGCTGAACTCGGCCAACATCGGACAGTCCGTGCAGGCCTACGAGCTGATGCACGTGCGCAACCACCACCGGTACAACAACGACGCCCCGGGGGACACCGGCACCACGAGGGACCTGTCCTCCACCTACCGGGACGGCGAGAACGGGGAACACGCGCCGCTGCTGCGCTATGCGGTCGGCGGGGCCTTGCAGTCACTGCGCGACCGCGGCCGTGAGTTGCTGCTCCTCGTGGGGCTGGGCAAGGCCGATACCGGTGAGCGGGTGCTGATCTCGTTGGCCTGGCGTCGGGAACCCCGGCGCAGCCGGGAACTTCGCCAGATCAGGATCGACCGCGTGGTGCGCTGGCTGTCGCTGGCCGCGCTCACGGCGATCTGCTGGCAGTGGACCCTGTTCTGCTACCTGCCGGCCTATTTCCTCGCGCTGGCCATGGTGAACGTGCAGAACTACTACCGGCACTACGGCGCCGACCCGGACAACCGGGCCGCCGACTCGGTCAGCTACTACGGGCGGTTGTACAACCGGCTCGCGTTCAACGACGGCTACCACCAGGAGCACCACCTGAACCCGGGCGCGCACTGGTCGCAACTGCCGGCCGTGCGGCGGCGGCATCAGGCCCGACTGGACGCACAGCCCCGGATCATCAGCCCGTTGCCGGCCATGCTGGGTTTCCTGCACGCTCGCCGGCCGCTGTTGCACCACGCCCGGACGAGGGGGGACGTTCGTGACAATTGACGGTACTGCGCCACGGATTGTCGGCAAGTCGTTGCTGGACAACGCATTCCAGGTTCACCAAACCACCCGGGTCGTCGACTTCGACGCCGTGTCACGGGTGCTGCGTGGCGAACTCGCCGCCTACCGGGTCCGCTCATATCTGTCCACATCGGACTGTGAGCGTATCGCCGCGAACTTCTGGTCGCCCGCGATGTCCCGCACGCCGCGCTACGGCGACGGAGTCGGCGGGGTCGAGGGCTACCTCGTCGGCGCGTCGCACATCGACAAGACCACCGAGGAGTACCTGGCTTCGGTGGAACAGTCGGCGGGCGCGGTGCGTGACCTCTACCGGGACGCCGTCAACCCTATTGCCGATTTTCGCTCCTCGCTGACGGCCCACGGTGTCGTGTCGGCGGCCCGAGTGGCCCGGCACCACGGCATGCCGGCCGGGGACTCGAAAGCCGTGTGCTGGAACCAGGAAGGCGAGTTCCTGCTGCAACCGCACGACGACCTGGCGCAGCTCGGCGATCCGCTCCAGGCCGGGTTCGAGATCCAGCGGCTGCGACGGGTGCTGGCGGTCAACGTCTACCCGCAGGTGATTGCCGGGACCGGGCAGCTCAAGGTGTGGAACGTCGAGCCGGACGAGGCGTCGCGGGACCAGTTGGGGCTGCGGTACAGCGGGTTCCCCTATCCGGCCGAGCTGCTGACCGACGTGCCATCCACGGTCATCCCCGTTGAAACCGGCGATCTCTGTTTCGTCAACGGGAATCTCGTGCACGCGGTGCTGGGTGGCGAACCCGCTGGCCAGCACCGGAGGCGGTTGCTGCTGACCTGCTTCACCGGGGTGAACGACCGCGGTGAGCTGCTCTGGTGGACCTGACGCGTGCGTCGAGGTGTTGTGACCACCAGGCGACCGCCCGCACCGGCCCACCCGAACGCGCCGTCAGCCTAGTGTCCTGCGCCGGAAATCCGCCTACAAAATCGGGCGAGTGACTCGAGGATCTCTTCGGCGGTCTTGGTCCAGATGAACGGCCGTGGATGGGTGTTCCAGTCAGCGATCCAGACGCGGATGTCCTTCTCCAGCGCTTGGACGCTGCGGTGGGTACCTCGGGTGATCTTCTGGTCGCTGAGAAAGCCGAACCAGCGTTCGACCTGGTTGATCCACGATGATCCGGTCGGGGTGAAGTGCATGCGGAACCTGGGGTGCTTGGCCAGCCAGGCCTTGATCGCCGGGGTCTTGTGAGTGCCGTAGTTGTCACAGACCAGGTGGACGGCCAGCTCCGCCGGGACCGTCTTGTCGATCGTGATGAGGAACTTCTTGAACTCGGCGGCCCGGTGCTGACGATGCAACTCGGCGATCACCGTGCCATCGGCGACGTCGAACGCGGCGAACAGGCTGGTGATGCCATTGCGGGCGTAGTCATGTGTGCGCCGCTCAGGCATACCCGGCATCATCGGCAGCACCGGCTGGGAGCGGTCCAGTGCCTGGATCTGACTCTTCTCGTCCACGCACAGCACCACCGCCCGCTCGGGCGGATTGTGGTACAGGCCAACGACATCGACGACCTTCTCCACGAACAATGGATCGGTCGAGAGCTTGAAGGTCTCGGCACGGTGGGGTTTGAGCCCGAAATCGCGCCAGATCCGGCCGATGGTCGACTTGCTCAGCCCGGACTTCTCCGCCATCGACGCCCGAGACCAGTGTGTGGCGTTGCGCGGGGTCTCCTCCAGAGTCGCCACGATCACCTCTTCGACCTGGTCCACCGTGATCGACGGCGGACGGCCCGGCCGTTCCTCATCGACCAGGCCCTCCAGCCGATGCTGGAGAAATCGCCTGCGCCACTTGGTCACCGTCGACGGGTGAACCCGAAGATCCTCGGCGATCTGCTTGCCTGGCAGGCCGTCCGCGCACGCCAGCACAATCCTGCACCGCTGTGCCAGCACCTGCGACGACTTCGCCCGCCGCGCCCACCGTTCCAGCGTTACCCGCTCCTGCTCGGTCAACGTCACCTCAGCAGGAGGACGTCCAATCCGCGCCATCAACCCAGACTAGACTTATGTGGCGGATTTCCGGCGCACGACACTAGGCCGACGGCGCGTTCGTACACGTACCTGGCGGCCAGGATGTCCTCGACCGCGAGGCCCAGCGACTCGAACACCGTCACCTCGTCGTCGTTGTCGCGGCCAGGATGCTTGCCCAGCAGCACTTCACCGATCTCGGCCCGGATGTCCGACGCCTCGAAGTGGCCTTCCCTCATGGCCGACAACAGATCCCCGGCCTCGACGAGGGCCGACTCGCGGCTGTCCACGAACACGCCGGCTCGCCTCACCAGGTCTCCCGCCAGCTCACGGCAGTCAGGGAACACCGCGCCGACCGCGTTGACGTGCGTGCCCGCCGCCACCATGCCGGCCTCCAGCAGCGGCGTCGGGCTCGACGTGGTGGTGCAGATCAGGTCCGCGCCGGCGACGGCCTCGGCCACCGAGTCGGCCCGCACCACCGGAAGCCCGACGGCCGACTCCACCATGGCACGGGCGTGATCCGGGTTGCGGCTCCACACCCGAACCTCCCGCAGTTCCCGCACCAGCGCGAGGGCCGTCAGATGGGCCCGAGCCTGCGTCCCGGACCCGAGCAGCGCCAGAACACCGGCGTCGGGACGGGCGAGCGCGTCGGTGGCGACCGCGGACACCGCGGCCGTGCGGATCGCGGTCAGGCTGGTGCCGTCGACCGCCGCGACCGGCGCCGCGGTGTCGGGGTCGAGCACGAGCACGAGCCCTGGATGCGGGTCGAGGCCGCGAGCCGGGTTGTCGGGCTTGACGGCGATCGCCTTCAACCCGAACATGCCGCGCTCACCGCCGAACGAGACGAAGGCCGGCATCACGGCGAGCACGTCGCCGCCGGCCCCGGGAACCATGGTGCGCATCGGCTGGTGCACCCGGCCGGCACTGAACGAGCACAGCGCCTCGCGCATCACCGGGATCGCCGCGCTCATCGGGAGCAGCTCCCGGACGGCGGCCTCGTCGAGGTTTCTCACGTCTATCCCCCTGTGGTCACAGCGGAAGGGACTGACCGATGATCTCCTTCATGATCTCGGTGGTGCCCCCGTAGATGCTCTGCACCCTGGCCTGCACGTAGGCCCGGCCGACCAGGGAGTCGGCGCTGTACCCGTAGCCGCCGTGCAGCTGCAGGCAGCGGTTCACGACGTCGGCGCACAGGTCGGTGTTCCACCACTTCGCCATCGCGGCCTGCTCCGAGGTCAACTCGCCCCGGTCGTGCTCCACCACGCACCGGTCGGTGAAGACGCGGGCCACCTGGACCGCGGTGGCCATCTCGGCCAGCTGGAACCGGTTGTGCTGGAACTGGCCGATCGGCCGGCCGAACGCGGACCGCATGCCGCAGTACCGCATGGTCTCGGCCAGCACCTGCTCGGCCAGCGCGAGCGAGGTGACCGCCACCGACAGGCGTTCGCGGGGCAGGTTCCGCATCAGGTAGCGGAAGCCCGCGCCGGCCTCGCCCAGCAGGTTCGCCCGGGGCACGAGCACGTCGTCGAAGGTCATCTCCACGGTGTCCAGCGAGTGCAGGCCGATCTTGGACAGCGGCTTGCCCACGGTCAGCCCCGGCAGCGGCGGCTCCAGCACGAGCAGGCTGGCCGACCGGGGGCCGGCCGCCGGGTCGAGCGCGACCACCAGGACCAGCCCGGCCAGCAGCCCGTGGGTGACGAAGGCCTTGCGGCCCCGCAGCCGGTAGTGGCCGTCGCCCTCCCGGTGCGCGGTGGTGGTGATCGCCGCGATGTCGCTGCCGGTGTCCGGCTCGGTGATGGCGATGGTGGCGATCAGCTCGCCGGAGCAGAAACCCGGCAGCCAGCGGCGTTTCTGTTCCGGCGTGCCCAGACCGTCCAGGTAGCCGCCGACGATCTCGCAGTGCAGGTTGAAGGCCGGGCTCAGCGTGCCGGCCCTGGCCATCTCCTCGCCCCGCACCACGTGGTAGCGGTAGTCTCGGACCCCGCCGCCGCCGTACTCGATGTCGATCTCCGGCGCCAGCAGGCCCTGGCGCCCCGCCGCCAGCCAGACGTCCCGGTCGACGACGCCGGCCTCCTCCCACTTGGGCAGGTTGGGCGTGAGCTCGCGGGCGATGAACTCCCGGACGATCTCCCGGAACGCGCGGTGGTCGTCGGTGAAGATGTCCCGTGCCATCACAGTGTGCTCAGCCCCATCGGCTGACAGGTCGGCAGCAGGGTGCGCAGCCGCTGGATCATCACGTGGCAGTAGCTGGCGTTCTGCTCGATGGTGTGGTGGCGGGGGACCGGCATCTTGCCGTCGCGCGGGTGCTCGAAGCACAGCCCGGTCGTGGGCTCGGACACCAGCCGCAGATCCACCGGCAGCTGTGCCAACGCCTCGGGCAGCGACACCACGATCCTGGTGTCCTCGACCTCCAGCAGCCGCGCCTCGGTCAACTCGACGCCGGGTGCCTGCACTGGCTCGCGGTAGATGTAGGGCCGGGCGACCAGGTCCAGGTCGGTGGCACAGCGGGCGCCGGCGTCGGACCACCACGGCTGGGAACGGGCGAAGTCCAGCAGCAGCGCGTCGAAGGCGTGCCGGTGCGAGTGCAGCACGAGGTGCGCCGCCTTGCCGATGTTGAGCAGGTCGTAGTTGTCGGCGGTGGCCACCGAGTCCGCGACGAAGCGGCACAGCTCGTTGTCCGCCCGCTGCCAGAAGCTCGTCGCCGCGGTGAAGAAGTCCTCATAGGACTGAAGGCCGCTGCGGTCCAGGTAGCCGGCGAGGTGGTAGGCGCCGCGGGCGTTGTAGAGGCTCTGCACCAGGTAGTAGAACCAGGTGCCCTGCTCGCACTCGGCCCGGTCCACCCACCGGGTCGCCACCACCACGTCGGCCTCCGCCACGGGATCCGGCGCCCGCTCCACCTCGATGCCCATCGTCTCCCGCTGCTCGTACAGCGCGGTGTTGTGCAGCAGCAGCTGCGGGTAGACGGTGAGCGTGTCCGCCTCCAGCCGGCACAGCCGGGCGATCCCGGCCTTGAAGGTCTCCAGCGTCTCGCCGGGCAGCGGCCAGATCATCTCGATGAAGGAGCTGATCCGCTTCTCGTTCAGGCTGCGCTGCAACTCGGTGTAGGTGGCCTCCCGGATGTTCTCCCGGTCGATCAGCCGCAGCGTGTCGGTGTTCACCGTCTGCAGCGAGATGGGCTGGCTGGTGACCAGGCCGCCGCGCACCAGGATCTCGGTGATCTCGGCCACCCGCTCCGGCCGGTTCTTCGCGGCGGCCAGCACCATCGAGGTGGGGAAGCCGAACTCCTCCTGGCAGCTCACGATGTGCTTGCTCAGCTCCACGTCCCTCGGCGACAGCCCCCAGTTGGCGTCGGCGATGAAGACGCTGGCCACGCCGTGCTCGGCGATCCACCGGATGTCCCCGCGCACGCGGTCCTCGTCGAACTTGTAGACCTTGGAGTTGGTCGCCGCGCCCCAGAAGCAGAATCCGCAGTGGAACGGGCAGCCGCGGTTGGTCTCCAGCACGGTGAACGTGTAGTCCTGGCCGTCGAACAGCCCGGCGGCGAACGGGGACGGCACGTCGTCGAGGGTGCGCAGCCGGGGCGGTTTGTCGGTGGTCACCAGCTCGCCGTGGCCGGTCCGGAAGGTCACGCCCGAGACCTCGGCGAGGTCCGGCTCGTCGACGAGCATCTGCCGCAGGAACTCGTAGCAGGGCTGCTCGCCCTCGCCGTTGCACACCACGACGTTGTTGGCGCCGGCCGGGATGTAGTCCGCGCCGTGGTTCATCACCTGCGCCCCGCCGAGCAGGAACCAGGCGTCGGGCCGTTCGGCCAGGAGTCCGGCCAGCAGCCGCCGGATCAGCCCGGTGTTCCAGATGTAGCAGCTGAACGCGTAGACGTCGCTGTCCAGGTCCAGCAGTTCGGCGAGGATCTGCTCGGGGTCCTGGCGCAGGCTGCGGGAGTAGAACCGGAAGTCCACCGACGCCGCGATGACGGGGTCCTGCATCGCGTAGGCCTGGAGGTAGCCGGACACCAGCGGGACTGTGTTGTCGTAGACCGAAAGCTCGACGAAGGTGACGTGCTTGGTCATCGGGGCACCGCCGTTCGACGTTGTTCCCGCAGCGCGGCCGCGAGGTCCCTGAGCACGGGGTGGGCGTAGACGTCGTCGGGGCGCAGGACGAGCCCCCGGTGCCGCGACCGGCCGACCAGCCGGCTGACCCGCAGCGAGTCCCCGCCGATCTCGAAGAAGTTGTCGTGCGGGTTCACCTCGGTGGCGCCGAGGACCTCCAGCCAGGCCTCGGTCAGCGCGCGTTCCACCTCGTCAACGGGTTCCGGCGCCGGTTCGGCCCCCGGTTGACGCAGCGGCAGCTGGGCCAGAGCCCGCCGATCCACCTTGCCGTGCTCGGTCATCGGCAGCTGTTCGGTCGGCACCACCATCGCCGGAACCATGTAGTCGGGCAACCGCGCCTGGAGGAAACGGCGCAGTGCCACCGGGTCCACCGAGCCGTCGCGAGCGGTGACGTAGGCGAGCAGTTGCCGGTCCCGACCGATGACGACCGCGCGTCGGACAGTGGGGTGCGACTGCAGCACCGGCTCGACCTCGCCGGGGTCCACCCGGATTCCCCGGACCTGCACCTGGTCGTCGACCCGGCCGAGGAAGTGCAGTTGCCCGTCCGGCGCCCGCCGCACCAGGTCGCCGGTGGCGTAGGCCCGCGCTGCCGGTTCCGTGCGGAACGGGTCGGCCCAGAACTGGTTGTGCTCGGGAGAGCCCAGGTATCCCCGGGCCACGCCGACACCACCGAGGTGCAGCTCGCCCGGCTCGCCGTCTGCGACTGGGCGACGCCGTTCGTCCAGCACGTAGGCGAGTACGCCGGGTATCGGCGCACCGATCGGCGGCGGTTCGTCCGGCGGACCACCGGGGGGCACCTCGCAACACGTGGCCACCACCGTGCACTCGGTCGGCCCGTAGTTGTTGTGCAGCCGGAAGGGCAGCGCCGCGTCGGGGTAGCCGGTGAGCCGATCGCCGCCGACCAGCATGTCCCGCAGGCAGCCGTGGTCCGGCCACGGCAGCTCCAGCAACTGCTCGGCCAGCGGCGTGGGCACGAAGGTGGTGGTGATCCCGGATCGGCACAGCCAGTCGCGCAGCTCGGCCGGGGCGGTCAGCAGGGCAGACCCCACGACGTGCAGCGTGGCCCCGGCGGCCAGGCAGGGCCAGACCTCCAACGCGAAGGCGTCGAACGAGGGGCGGGCCAGCTGGGTGAGGTGGTCCTCGGGACCCACCTGATGCCGATCGAGGTACCAGTCCACGAGATTGGCCAGTCCGGCGTGTTCGACCAGCACGCCCTTGGGCGCACCGGAGGAGCCGGAGGTGTAGTTGAGGTAGGCCACGGCATCGTCCGGCACGGGCTCGGAAGGCCGTGCCGGTGTGCCGATCAGCAGCGGGCGCTGCGCGGCCGTCACGTCCACTGGCGACAACCCCTCCACCCCCGTGGTGGCCCACAGTTCGGGACGGGTGATCACCACCCGGGCCGCGCTGTCGTCGAGCAGCAGACGGGTCCAGGCGGTGGGCTGCCGGACGTCGAGCATCAGGTACGCGGCGCCGGCCGCCAGCACGGCCGCCGCGGCGAGCACGCAGTCCACCGAGCGCTCCAGGTACACCGCGACCCGCTCGTCCTGCCGGACCCCGAGTTGGCGCAGCCGGTCGGCCAGGGCGTCCACCCGTTGCTGGAGTTCGCCGTAGGTGACGGAGGTGTGCTCGTCCACCACGGCGACCGCCGCCGAGCGGCGGGCCGCCCACTCCGCGATCCGTTCCGGGACGGTGGTGCGGCGGGCGCTGTCTGCGCGCGGGCTTTGGCTTGCCTGCAGCACTCGGAGCCTCCTCGCGTGGTGGAGCTACTCCTTTCAGTCTGGGAGGAACCTCGCGCGGGCGACCATGGGACCTTGGTCCTGCTGTCGGTGATCGTGAGTGGCACTCGTCTACCTGGGGCTGGGACCAAGGTCCCATGGTCCGCTCCGCTTCGCTGGCCTAAGACTGAAGATCGGGAGGTCCGCTTCATCGCGTGAGGAGGCCGACGGGTGCAGGCGATTCGGCAGCGGAGCTGTTCGTGCTGAGGGAGCAACCGCCGGCCCCGGACCTGGTCACGATGTTCCAGGCACAGGCGCGCGCGACACCGGAGGCCGTGGCGGTCGTCTTCGAGGACACCGCGCTCACCTTCGGCCAGCTCGACTCCCGGGCGAACCAGCTCGCGCACGCGCTCGTCGCCGAGGGGGTGGGCGCGGAACGTGTTGTCGCGCTGATGCTCCCCCGATCGGCCGAGATGGTCGTCGCGCTGCTGGCCGTGCTGAAGGCCGGCGGCGTCTGTCTGGCGGTTGACCCGCGATATCCCGCCGACCGCATCGGTTACCTGCTCGGTGACGCCCGACCGGTGCTCCTGCTCGCCGACCGCCACACGACGGATCGGATGCCGGCCGGGAACGGCACTCCGGTGCTGGTGCTCGACGATCCGGTCACCGCCGCCACGGTCGCCAGCTGCCCGGATGCCGACCTCGCGCCGGTCGACCCGGCGCAGGCGGCGTACGTGATCTACACCTCCGGGTCCACCGGGCGTCCCAAGGGCGTGGTCGTCAGCCACAGCAATGTGCTCAACAGTTTCCACGGCTACCGCGAGAACGCCTACGCGATGTCGGTGCGGTCGGTCGGCGATCGCCGGCTGCGGGTCGTGCTGACGGCCTCGCTGTCCTTCGACGCGTCCTGGAGCCACCTGTTCGCGATGTTCGCCGGGCACGAACTGCACATCGTGGACAACACCGTCTGGGCCGACCCGGACGCGGCGGTCTCCTACCTCGTCCGGCACCGGATCGACCACATCGGCAGCACGCCCTCGTACGTGCGACTGCTGCTGTCCCACGGCCTGCTCACCCACCCCTGGCGGCCGGTCACCGTCGGGGTGGGCGGCGAGCCGGTGCCCCCGCGGCTGTGGGCGGAACTCCGGGCGGCGGACGGCCTGAACTCGTACAACGCCTACGGCCCGACGGAGTGCACGATCGCCCCGCTCATCACCTCGCTGGAGGTGTCACCGGAGCCGGTGGTCGCCGGGCCCGTCCCGAACACCCGGGTCTACGTGCTGGACGACCGCTTGCGGCCGGCCGAGACCGGCGAACTGTACGTGTCGGGCGACGGCGTGGCCCGGGGGTACCTGGGACGGCCCGGACTGACGGCCGAGCGGTTCGTGCCCGATCCGTACGGACCGCCCGGCGCCAGGATGTACCGGACCGGGGACGTGGTCACGCGGCGGGGCTCGGCGTTCGAGTTCCGCGGCCGGGTCGACGACCAGGTCAAGGTACGCGGGTTCCGCATCGAGTTGCCCGAGGTCGAGGCGGTGCTCGGCGAGCACCGGGATGTCGGCCAGGTCGCGGTGATCGTCCGGGAGGACCGGCCGGAGGACAAGCGCCTGGTGGCCTACGTGGTGCCGGCGAGGGAGCGGCCGCGGCCGGAGCTGGTGCGGGAGCACGCGCGGAGTCGGTTGCCGGAGTACATGGTGCCGTCGGCCGTTGTCGTGCTGGACAGCCTGCCGATCGGGGTGAACGGCAAGGTCGACCCGTCCGCGCTGCCCGCGCCGGAAGCGCCCCCGACCCTCGGCTGTGGCCCGAGCACGCCACGAGAGAATGTCCTGTGTGGACTGTTTGCCGAGGTGTTGGGCATATCTCAGGTCGGTGTCGATGACGACTTCTTCGCGCTGGGCGGTCATTCGCTGCTGTCCACCCGGCTGATCTCCCGGGTCCGCGCAGAGTTGGGTGCTGAGCTGACGCTGCGCACGCTGTTCGACAACCCCACCGTCGCCCGGCTCGCGGCCACGATGAACACTGCCGGACCGGCCCGACCGGCGCTGACCGCCGGTGCGCGTCCGCCCGTTGTCCCGTTGTCGTTCGCCCAGCACCGCCTGTGGTTCCTCGATCAGTTGGAGGGCCCGAACGCCACCTACAACATCCTGCTGGCCTGGCGGCTGTCCGGACCGCTCGACCATTCGGCGCTGCGATCCGCGCTGACCGACGTGATGGCCCGCCACGAGAGTCTGCGGACGGTTTTCCCGCAGACCGAGGGCGTTCCCCACCAGGTGGTCGTGGACGCCGCCGCGACACCGGACCGCACCCGGGTCGACGACTTGCCCGCGGCGCTGGCGAATACCGGACAGCACAAGTTCGATCTCGCTGAGGAACCGCCGGTTCGGACGGAGTTGCTCGAGCTGGCGCCGGACGAGCACGTGCTGGTCCTGCTCGTGCACCACATAGCCGCCGATGGTTGGTCCATGCGGCCGTTGACCCGGGACCTCACCGCCGCCTACACCGCCCGCTGCCAAGGACGGCACCCGGAGTGGGCGCCGTTGCCGGTGCAGTACGCGGACTACACGCTGTGGCAGCGAAATCTGCTGGGCGATCCGTCCGATCCGTCCAGTCTCTTCGCCACCCAGCTCGCGTACTGGACCGATGCGCTGGCTGGCCTGCCGGACTGCCTGCGTCTGCCGACCGACCGGCCGCGCCCGGCCATCCCGTCCTACCAGGGCGGCACCGTGCGAATGCGGTTCGACCCGGAGCTGCATCGTGACCTGGCGGCGCTGGCTCGGCGGCTCGGGGCGAGTGTGTTCATGGTGTTGCAGGCGGGATTGGCGGTCGTGCTCGGCAAGTTGGGGGCTGGCAACGACATCCCGGTGGGTTCCGCTATCGCCGGTCGCACCGACCAGGCCCTCGACGATCTGGTCGGCTTTTTCGTCAACACCCTGGTGCTGCGGACGAACACCGCCGGCGACCCGACCTTCGCCGAGTTGGTCAAGCGGGTCCGGGAGACGGCGCTGGACGCCTACGCCCACCAGGACCTGCCGTTCGAGTGCCTGGTCGAGGCGCTCAACCCGGAGCGTTCGCTGGCCTACAACCCGTTGTTCCAGGTCATGCTGGTGCTGGACAACGATCCGCGAACCGAGTTCACGCTGCCGGGACTGGACGTCAGCCAACTTCCCCCACCGGGCAATGCCGCGAAGTTCGACCTGGCCTTCCGGCTGACGGAGCGGCCCAGCCTGACCGGGGTTCTCGAGTACGCCACCGACCTGTTCGAACACGGCACCGCCGAGGCGCTGGTGCAACGGTGGCAACGCCTGCTGTCCGAGGCCGTCGCTGATCCCGACCGTCCGCTCAGCCGGTTCGACGTGGAGCCGCTCGCGGTCCTCCGCCCAGACTCGCCCGGCGTCGCCGAGAACAAAGTCGGCCGACTCCCGCGCACGCCCCAGGAGCAGGTGCTGTGCGACCTGTTCGCCGAAGTGCTGGGACGTCCTCGGGTCGGTGTCGACGACGACTTCTTCGCACTGGGCGGCCATTCGCTGATGACCACCCGGCTGACCGCCCGCATCAGGGCGACCCTGGGCGTGGAAGTGCCGCTGCGCGAGCTGTTCCAGAAGCCCACGGTGGCCGGTATTGCCGCCAACCTGGCCGCTGCCGGGCCGGTGCGGCCGGCCCTGACCGCGAGCGAATGCCCGGATGTCCTACCGCTGTCCTTCGCCCAGCACCGGCTGTGGTTCCTCGACCAGTTGGAAGGTCGGAGCGCCAACTACAACATCCCGTTCGCGCTGCGGCTTTCCGGTCGGCTCGACCGCTCGGCGCTGCAATCCGCGCTGACCGACGTGATGGCCCGCCACGAGAGTCTGCGGACGGTTTTCCCGCAGGCCGAAGGCGTTCCGTACCAGCAGGTCGTGGACGCGGTGGCAACGCTGGAGGCCAGGCCGGTCGATGATCTGTCGGCCGCGGTGGAGAGTGTGACGCGGTGCCAGTTCGATCTGGCGGTGGAGCTGCCGATTCGGACGGTGTTGTTCGAGTTGGCCGCGGATGTGCATGTGTTGTTGCTGGTGGTGCATCACATTGTGGCTGATGGCTGGTCGATGCATCCGTTGTCACGTGATCTTGCCACGGCGTATGCAGCTCGTTGTCGGGGTATGGAGCCGGATTGGGCTCCGTTGCCGGTGCAGTATGCGGATTACACGGTGTGGCAGCGGAGTCTGCTGGGTGATCAGTCCGATGAGGACAGTCTGGCCGCCGAACAGCTGGCTTATTGGGCCGAGGCGCTGGCCGGGGTGCCCGATCAGCTGGAGCTGCCCACGGATCGCCCCCGCCCGGCCGTGTCGACGTATCAGGGCGAATGCGTGCCGGTTCGGCTGGAGGCCTCGCTGCATCGCGACCTGGTCGCCCTCGCCCGTCAGTGCGGGGCGAGTGTGTTCATGGTGTTGCAGGCGGGTTTGGCTGCTCTGCTCACCAAGCTGGGGGCTGGAAACGACATTGCGTTGGGTAGTCCGATCGCCGGTCGTACCGATCAGGCGCTTGACGACTTGGTCGGGTTTTTCGTCAACACGCTGGTGTTGCGGACCGACACCTCCGGCAATCCGACTTTCACCGAGTTGGTGAAGCGGGTTCGCGAGACGGCGCTGGACGCCTACGCCCATCAGGATGTTCCGTTCGAGTACCTGGTGGAAGTCCTCAATCCCACCCGCTCACTGTCCCACCACCCCCTCTTCCAGATCATGCTCGCCCTGGACACCGCGCCGCGCGCCCAGTTCGCACTGCCGGGCCTGGATGTCACGCTGCTGCCGACCCCGACCGTCACCGGCGCGTTCGACCTGGCGTTCAGCCTGTCCGAGCGGCACAGTCCGGATGGCCTCCCGGACGGCATCGTCGGCACCATCGAGTACTCCACGGACCTGTTCGACCAGGCCACCGTGACCACGCTGCTGGCCCGGTGGCAACGCCTGCTGGCCGGGGCGGTCACTGCCCCGGACCACCCGCTCAGTCGGATCGAAATCCTGAGCGCCAACGAGCTGCGCCACCTGGTCGACCACAACGACACCAGCGCCCCGGTCCCGACCGACACCCTGCCCGCCCTGTTCGCGGCCCAGGCGGCACGCACCCCGGACGACACCGCCGTCGTGTTCGGCGAAACCACTCTCACCTACGCACAGCTCAACGCTCGCGCGAACCAACTGGCCCGCCTGCTGATCGACCGAGGAGTCGGTCCGGAATCACTGGTGGCACTGCTCATGGAGCGGTCGGCCGACGCGATCGTGGCGCTGCTGGCGGTGCTCAAGGCCGGCGGCGCGTACGTGCCGATCGATCCCGGCTACCCGGCCGCCCGGATCGACGCCATGCTCGACGGCGTTCGGCCGGTCTGTGTGCTGACCGCGACCAACATGGCCGCGGCGGTCGAGTACCCGGACACCGACTTCGAGGCGCCGATCCACCCGGAGCACCCGGCGTACGTGATCCACACCTCCGGCTCCACCGGCGCGCCCAAGGCCGTGGTCGCCACCCACCGCGGCATCGTCAACCTGTTCCACCACCACCGGGCGAACCTGTTCGCGCAGACCATGGCGAAGGCCGGTCGCCAGCGGCTGCGCATCGCCCAGACCTCCTCGCTGTCGTTCGACGCCTCGTGGGACCAACTGTTGTGGATCTTCGCCGGGCACGAGCTGCACGTGGTGGACGACGCCACCTGGTCCGACCCCGACGAATTCGTGCGCCACGTCGCCGAGCGGCACATCGACTACCTGGACACCACGCCGTCGTACCTGCGGCAACTGGTGGTCGGCGGGCTGCTCGACGGACCCGGCTGGCATCCGGTGACGGTCATGGTGAGCGGCGAGGCCACCTCCGAGCAGTTCTGGGCGGAACTGCGGGCGAAGCCGGAGACGCTGGCGTTCAACTTCTACGGCCCGACCGAGTGTGCGGTCGACTCGCTCACGGCCTCGCTGGGCGACTCACCCACCCCCGTGCTGGGCCGCCCGGTGACCAACACCCAGACCTACGTGCTGGACGCGGCGCTGCGACCGGTGCCGCCGGGCGTGGTGGGCGAGTTGTACGTGGCCGGCGTCGGACTGGCGCGCGGGTACCTGGGGCGGCCCGGACTGACGGCTGAGCGGTTCGTGGCCGACCCGTTCGGGCCGCCAGGGACCCGGATGTACCGGACCGGTGACCTGGTTCGGTGGCGTGACGGCGGGCTGGAGTTCGTGGGTCGGGCCGACGACCAGGTCAAGCTGCGCGGGTTCCGGATCGAGCTGGGCGAGATCGAGGCGGTGCTGCGGGCCCATGACGGGGTCGACCAGGTCGTGGTGGTGGTGCGCGAGGACCGCCCGGGCGATCAGCGACTGGTGGCGTACGTCGTGACGGCGCAGCGGCCGGAGGTGCTGCGCGCGTACCTGCGGGAGCGGTTGCCGGACTACATGGTGCCGTCCACCTACGTGGTGCTGGAAAGCCTGCCGTTGGCGGCCAGCGGCAAACTGGACCGGGCCGCGCTGCCGGCGCCGGAGATGCCGTCCGCGGTTGGCCGGGCGCCGCGAACCCCGCAGGAGCAGTTGCTGTGCGGGCTGTTCGCCGAGGTGCTGGGCGTGCCCGGGGTTGGGGTGGACGACGACTTCTTCGCCCTGGGTGGGCATTCGCTGCTGGCCACCCAGCTGGCGGCCCGCGTGCGGGCGACTCTCGGCGTGGAACTGGGGCTACGGCTGGTGTTCGAGGTCCCGACAGTGGCCGGTATGGCGGCCGGCCTGGACCAGATGGGACGGGCCCGGCTGGCGTTGACCGCGGGGGAGCGGCCGGCCGCGGTGCCGTTGTCGTTCGCGCAACAGCGGCTGTGGTTCCTGCACCAGTTGGAAGGCCCCAACTCCACCTACAACGTGTCGCTCGCCCTGCGCCTGTCCGGCGAGCTCGACCGTAGCGCGCTTCAGACGGCGCTTCGTGATGTCGTGCTGCGGCACGAGAGTCTGCGCACGGTCTTCCCACAGGTGGAAGGCGTGGCGTACCAGGAAATTCTGGATCGCACCCCCACCCTGGAGGTTACGCGGGTCGACGAACTGTCGGAGTCGCTGTTGGCGGCCATGGAACACAACTTCGATCTCGCCTCGGAACTGCCGATCCGGACCGCGTTGTTCGAGCTCGCCCCGGACGAGCACGTGTTGCTGATCCTGGTGCACCACATCGCCGCCGACGGCTGGTCGTTGAGCCCGTTGGCGTTGGATCTGGCACAGGCGTACGCGGCGCGACGGCAGGGACAGGACCCGCAGTTGCCGCCACTTCCGGTGCAGTACGCGGACTACACGCTGTGGCAGCGGAGTCTGCTGGGTGATCAGTCCGATGAGGACAGTGTCTTCGCCGAGCAGCTGTCCTATTGGACCGAGACGCTGGCCGGGTTGCCGGACCAGCTGCAACTGCCCACCGACCGCCCGCGTCCGCCGGTCGCCTCCTACCGCGGCGATCACGTGTTCGTCCGCCTGGATGCCGGCCTGCACGCCGAGCTGGTGGAGTTGGCCCGTCGGTGCGGGGCGAGTGTGTTCATGGTGTTGCAGGCGGGGTTGGCCGCTTTGCTGACCAAACTGGGTGCCGGCAACGACATCGCCCTGGGTAGTCCGATCGCCGGCCGCACCGACCAGGCCCTCGACGACCTGGTCGGGTTTTTCGTCAACACGCTGGTGCTGCGGACCGACACCGGTGGCGACCCCACCTTCACCGACCTGATCAAGCGGGTCCGGGAGACGGCGCTGGACGCCTACGCCCATCAGGACGTGCCGTTCGAATACCTGGTGGAAGTCCTCAATCCCACCCGCTCCCTGTCCCGGCACCCCCTCTTCCAGATCATGTTGGCGCTGCACAACGCCCCGCAGACCGATTTCACCCTGCCTGGCCTGGACGTCGAGTTCGTGTCCACTCCCACCACCACCGCCAAGTTCGACCTGTCGTTCGACCTCACCGAGCGGCGCGGTCCCGGCGGCGCCGCCGAGGGCATCGGCGGTGTCCTGGAATACGCCACGGACCTGTTCGACCGGGCCGGCGTCGAGGCCTTCGTGGCCCGCTGGGTGCACCTGCTGGAAACCATGGTCGCGGTTCCCGAACTGACGATCAGCCAGGTCGACGTGCTCAGTGCCGAGGAACGACACCAGCTGCACACCTACAACGACACCGCCGCCCCGGTTCCCGTGATCAGCCTGCCGGCGATGTTCGAGGCCCAGGTGCGGGCCACCCCGGACGCGCCGGCCGTGGTGTTCGAGGAGACCACCGTCACCTACGCCCAGCTCAACGCCTGGGCCAACCAGTTGGCGCACGCCCTGATCGCCCGCGGCGTCGGCGCCGAGCAGATCGTGGCGCTCGCGCTGCCCCGGTCGGCCGAGATGATCGTGGCGCTGCTGGCCGTGTTCAAGACCGGCGCCGCCGGCCTGCCGGTGGATCCGGAGTACCCGGCCGAGCGGATCTCGTTCATGCTCAGCGATGCTCGGCCGTCCTTCTTGTTGACCCACGCCGGTTTCGCACCTGCGGACACGCCCCGGCTGGTGGTGGACGATCCGGTGACCGCCGCGGAGATCAGCCGCGGCCCGGAGACCGATCCCGGCCCGCGAGCCGAACCCGCGAACGCGGCGTACGTGATCTACACCTCCGGTTCCACCGGCACCCCCAAGGCCGTGGTCATGTCCGGCGGCGGCTTGCTGAACCTCCTGCTGTGGCACCGCACGGCCTTCCCTGGTGGCCCCGGGGCCCGCACCGCACAGTTCACCGCGCTCAGCTTCGACGTGTCGGTGCAGGAGGTCCTGTCCACCCTGATGTACGGAAAGACGCTGGTGGTGCCGACCGACGAGGTGCGGCACGACTCCGCCCTGCTGGCCGAGTGGCTGGACCGGCACGAGGTCACGGAACTGTTCGCGCCGAACCTGGTCGTGCGCAGCCTCGCGCAGGCCGCCAACGAACAGGGCCGGAGCCTGCCCTGCCTACTGGACATCGCGCAGGGCGGCGAGCCACTGGTGCTGGACAGCGAGGTGCGCGAGTTCTTCCAACGAGCCCCGGGCCGGCGGCTGCACAACCACTATGGGCCTTCGGAGACGCATGTCATCACCACCTACATGGTGCCCGAAGATCTCGACTGTCCGCAGCCGGCGCCGATCGGCCGGCCCATGCCCAACTCCCGGGTGCACGTGCTGGATTCCGCGTTGCGGCTGGTGCCGCCGGGTGTGGTGGGGGAGCTGTACATCAGCGGCCTGTCCATGTCCCGCGGATACCTGCGTCGGCCGGGGCTGACCGCCCAGCGGTACGTGGCCGATCCCTACGGGCCGGCCGGGAGCCGGATGTACCGGACCGGGGACCTCGTCCGCTGGCACGACGGTGAGCTGGAGTTCGTCGGCCGGGTCGATCACCAGGTGAAGGTGCGGGGGTTCCGGATCGAGCTGGGGGAGATCGAGTCGGTGCTGCGCGCCCATCCCGGCGTGGACCAGGTCGCCGTGGTGGCGCGCGAGGATCGGCTGGTGGCCTACGTCGTGTCGGCGGAACGAGGTGAGGTGCTGCGCGGCTTCGTTCGCGACCGGCTGCCGGAGTTCATGGTGCCGTCGGTGTTCGTGCCACTCGAACGCCTGCCGCTCACGGTGAACGGCAAGCTGAACCGGGCCGTCCTACCGGTGCCGGAGCTGGCCGCGGTGCGCGGTCGTGCGCCGCGCACCCCGCAGGAGGAGCTCCTCTGCGGGCTGTTCGCCGAGGTGCTGAGGGTTGCTCAGGTCAGCGTCGATGACGACTTCTTCGCGCTGGGTGGGCATTCCCTGTTGGCCACACGGTTGATCGCCCGCATCCGGACGACTCTGGGCGTGGAAGTGAGTCTGCGCGCCCTGTTCGACAACCCCACGGTCGCGGGCGTGGCGCGGCTGCTGCGTGGCGCGGACGAGGCCCGACCGTCGTTGGCGGCGGGGGAGCGTCCGGATGTCGTGCCGTTGTCCTTCGCCCAACACCGACTCTGGTTCCTGCACCAGTTGGAGGGCGTCAGTCAGAACATCGCCCTCACCCTGCGCCTGTCCGGCCAGCTGGACCGTGGCGCGTTGCAGGCCGCGTTCGCCGATGTGGTGACCCGTCACGAAAGTCTCCGCACCGTGTTTCCGCAGACGGACGGGGTGGCCCGCCAACAGGTTGTCGGCACCGTGCCCTCGCTGCTGATCACCCGGATCGACGAGTCCGAGCTGTCGGCCGCGGTGGAGAGCGCGACGCGGTGCCAGTTCGATCTGGCGACGGAATTGCCGATCCGGACGGTGTTGTTCGAGTTGGCCGCGGATGTGCACGTGTTGGTGCTGGTGGTGCATCACATCGCCGCCGACGGCTGGTCGATGTACCCGTTGTCGCACGATCTGACCACGGCCTATGCCGCTCGTTGTGAGGACAGGGCGCCGGACTGGTCGCCGCTGCCGGTGCAGTACGCGGACTACACGGTGTGGCAGCGAAGTCTGCTGGGTGACCAGTCCGATGAGGACAGTCTCGTCGCCGAGCAGTTGGCCTATTGGACCGAAGCGCTGGCCGGGTTGCCGGACCAGCTGGAACTGCCCACCGACCGGCCGCGCCCGGCCGTCAACTCCTACCGCGGTGACGGGGTGCCGGTACACCTCGACGCGGAACTGCATCGTGACCTGGCGGCGCTGGCTCGGCGGCTCGGGGCGAGTGTGTTCATGGTGCTGCAAGCGGGTTTGGTGGCTGTGCTCGGCAAGTTGGGGGCCGGCAACGACATCGCGGTGGGTTGCCCGATCGCCGGCCGTACCGACCAAGCCCTCGACGATCTGGTCGGGTTCTTCGTCAACACCCTGGTGCTGCGGACGAACACCAGTGGCAATCCCACTTTCACCGAATTGGTGAAGCGGGCTCGGGAGACGGCGCTGGACGCCTATGCCCATCAGGATGTTCCGTTCGAGTACCTGGTGGAAGTCCTCAACCCCACGCGGTCCCTGTCCCACCACCCGTTGGTCCAGGTCATGCTGGCGCTCCAGAACGCCCCGGAACTGGACTTCTCCTTGCCCGGCCTCGACATCAGCCAGGTCCCGACGCCCGTCACCACCGCGGAGTTCGATCTCGCGTTCAGCCTCTGGGAGCGGCGCGGCTCCGACGGCACGGTCGACGGCGTGCACGGCGTCCTCGAGTACAGCACCGACCTGTTCGACCGCAGCAGCGTCGAAACCCTCGTCACCCGCTGGACCGGCCTGCTGCGGGCGTTGATCGCCGACCCGGACCGCCGCATCGGACAGTTCGACGTCCTCACCGACGACGAGCGAGACCGGTTGCGTGCCTACAACGACACCGCCACCCCGATCCCGACCGCGACCATGGCGACCCTGTTCGAACGACAGGAACCCGACGCCGTGGCCCTCGTGGACGCCGGAATCGAACTGACCTACCGGGAGGTCAACGAGCGGGCCAACCGCCTGGCCTGGCTGCTGATCGAGCAGGGGATCGGCCCGGAACGGATCGTGGCGTTGCGGATGCGCCGGTCCGCCGAGCTGGTCATCGCCCTGCTGGCCGTGCTCAAGGCCGGCGGCGCGTACCTGCCGGTGGATCCGGAGTACCCGGCCGAGCGGATCTCGTTCATGCTGAGCGACGCCCAACCGGCGTTGGTGCTGACCGAGATCCCCACCGCCGCGGCGACGTACCCGGCGGACAACCCCGCGATCCCGGTGCTGCCGGCCAACTCCGCGTACGTGATCTACACCTCTGGCTCGACCGGAAGGCCGAAAGCGGTGGTCAACACCCACGTCGGGGTGGCCAGCCTCGCCGTGTCGCAGACCGAGCGGTACGCGATCGGGCCGGGCGACCGGGTGCTCCAGTTCTCCTCACCCAGCTTCGACCTGTCGGTCATCGAGCAGCTGATGGCGTTCCCGGCCGGTGCCGCCCTGGTGATCCCGCCGCCGATCCCGCTGGCCGGCTCCGCCCTCGCCGAGGTGCTCGCCGAGCAACGGATAACCCACGCGTTCATTCCGACAGCCACGCTGACCACCGTGCCCGTGCAACCCCTGCCGGCGCTGCGCACCCTCGTGTTCGGCGGTGAGATCTGCCCGCCGGCGCTGGTGGCGGCCTGGGCCACCGGCCGGCGGATGGTCAACGCGTACGGACCCACCGAGAGCACGGCCTGCGCCAGCATGACTGATCCGCTGGCCGACACCATCCCGCTGCCACCGTCGCTCGGCCGGCCGGTGGCGAACACTCAGCTGCACGTGCTGGACCCCGGCCTGCGTCCCGTGCCGCCAGGTGTGGTGGGGGAGCTGTACCTCGGTGGTCTGGGGGTGGCTCGGGGCTATCTGAATCGGCCCGCGCTGACGGCCGAACGGTTCGTGGCCGATCCGCACGGCCCGGCCGGGAGCCGGATGTACCGGACCGGCGACCTCGTGCGGTGGCGTCCGGACGGGGACCTGGAGTTCGTCGGCCGGGCCGATCACCAGGTGAAGCTGCGGGGGTTCCGGATCGAGCTGGGCGAGATCGAGACCGTGCTGCGCGACCACCCCGAGGTGGCCGAGGCCGTGGTGACGGCGCGGGACAACCGGCTGGTGGCGTACGTGGTGCCACCGGTGGACGCCCCGGCGCTGCGGCGGTTCATGCGGGACCGGTTGCCGGAGTTCATGGTGCCGTCGGTGCTCGTGCCGCTGGAAAGCCTGCCGCTGTCGGTGAACGGCAAACTCGACCGCCTCGCCCTGCCGGAGCCCGACGTGGTCTCCACCGGCGGCCGGGCGCCGCGAACCCCGCAGGAGGAACTGCTGTGCGGGCTGTTCGCGGAGATCCTCGGCGTGCCGAGGGTCAGCATCGACGACGACTTCTTCGCGCTGGGCGGGCATTCCCTGCTGGCCACCCGGCTGATCGCCCGCATCGGCGCGACCCTGGGCGCCGAGCTGGGGCTGCGCACCCTGTTCGAGCACCCGACCGTGGCCGAGCTGGCGACCCGCCTGGACATCGACGAGCCCGCCGACGCCGTGGACGTGATCCTTCCGTTGCGGGCCAAGGGCAGTCGGCCGCCACTGTTCTGCATCCACCCGGCCGGCGGCCTGGGCTGGGCCTACAGTGGCCTGCTCCGGCATCTCGACCCGGACCGTCCGATCTACGCGGTGCAGGCCCACAACCTCGCCGGGACCGGCCCGCTGCCGACCTCGGTGCGGCAGATGGCCGCCGACTACGTCGACGAGATCCGCGCGGTGCAGCCGACCGGTCCCTACCACCTGCTTGGCTGGTCCTTCGGCGGTCTGGCCGCCCACGCGGTGGCCACCGAGTTGCACCGGCGCGGGGAGCGGACCGCCACGCTGGCCATGCTCGACTCCTGCCCGGTGTGCGATCTGCCCGAGAAACCGGTGCCCAGCGAGCGCAGCATCCTGGCGCTGCTGCTCCTGCTGTTCGGGACCCCGCAGGACGGCGAGCCCGTGCGGTTCACGCTGGACGGCACGCCGGACACCGACGACCCGGTCACCTTCGAGCAGTTCGTGGCCATCCTGCGCGGCCGGGGCAGCGCGCTGGCCAGCCTGTCCGAGCGGCACGTGACGGCGATCGCGGACACCATGCTGAACAACACCCGGCTGGCGCCCGAACACGTCCCGGACTTCTTCCCCGGCGACCTGTTGCTGTTCACGTCCACATTGGACCCAAGGGTGGCGACTCCCGAGGCGTGGCGGCCCTATGTCGGCGGCGCGATCGAGAACCACGACATCGTCAGCCGCCACCACCGCATGACCCAACCCGAGTCACTGGCCCAGATCGGGCCGATCCTGGCCGCCAAACTCCGCTGAGGGGAGCCCAGATGCACACACCCGAGCTGTACGTCGCGGGCCTTGGCGCCTACCTGCCCGCGCGGGTCAGCACAGCCGACGCCGTGTCCCGGGGTTGGTACTCCGCCGAGCAGGCCGACGCCAGCGGTATCACCTCGGTGTGTGTCGCCGACGAGCACGTGGCCGCCGAGATGGCCGTGCTGGCGGCGAAGGAGGCGCTGGGCAGTTCGCCGCCACCGGTGCGGGCGGTGCTGCACGCCTACCTCAACTCGCAGGGCGCTCGGTACTGGAGCGCCGCGCCGTACATCGCGTTGCACACCCTCGGCACCGGAGTGCCCGGCTACGACATGCTCCTGTCGTGCAACGGCGGCCTGGCCGCGGTGGAGCTGGGGGCGCGACTGCTCGCCGACGGCGGCGGCCACGTGCTGGCCACCGCGGCCGACCGGTTCGACACGGTGGGCTTCGACCGGTGGAACTGCGACTCCCAAACGGTGTTCGGCGACGGTGCCGGTGCGATGCTGCTGAGCACACACGGCGGCTTCGCTCGAATCACCGCCATCGCGACCGGCATCGACAACGGCCTGGAGGCCGAGTCGCGCGGTGACGGGTTCCCGCCCGATGCCGGGCCGGTGGACTTCACCGGGATGCGCGAGCGGTACCTGAACCACGTGATGCCCGTGCCCGAACACCTGGAGCGGATCAAGGACGTGATCACGGCGACGCTCAAGCAGGTGCTGGACGAGGCCGGCGTCACTCCCGACCGGATCACCCGCGCGGTGCCGGTCGTGGCCACCCAGCCGGTGATTCTCGGCCTGTTCCAACGCATCCTGGGCCTCGACGACGCTCTGTCCACTTGGGACTTCGGTGCGACGACCGGGCACCTGGGCGCCGCCGACAACCTGGTCGGCCTGCACCACCTGGTGACGACCGGCGCCGTGCGCCCCGGCGACACGGTGTTGCTGGTCGGTGGGGGCAGCGGCTTCACCTGCACGCTGGCGGTCGTCGAGGTGACGGAGCCGGTGCCATGAACGTGCGGGAACGGCTGGCCGAACACGACCCGGACCGGCCGGCCGTGCACAGCGCCAAGGGCGTGACCAGCTACGGTGAGCTCGCGGAACTGGTGAACCGGTGCGCGGCGGTGCTGCGTGCACTGGGGTTGGCCCCCGGCGAGATCCTGGCCGTGGAGCTGGACGAGGGCCTGCCGGCGGTGATCGCGTTGGTGGCCGCGTTGCGGGCCGAGGTGCCCTTTGTCTGGCTGGACCCCGCCTACCCGCCGATGCGCCGCGAGCAGGTGGTGCGGGACTGCCGGCCGGCGGCGCTGCTCACCTGGGAAGGCGGCCGACCCGTCGTCCGCCGTGTCGGCGGCCGGCCGGTGACGGTGCCGGCGGACACCGGCTGTGTGGTGTACACCTCAGGCTCCACCGGCATTCCCAAGGGAATCGTGCAGCGCCGCGTCAATCTCGACCAGTTCACCCGCTGGTTCGCCGCGGAGTTGGCGCTGGCGCCGGGAAGCCGGATGTTGCAGTGGGCCATGATGACCTACGACGCCGCCTACGCCGAGGTGCTCGCGGCGCTGTACGCCGGGGCGACCCTGGTGGTGCCGTCCGCCGGCGAGAAGGCCGATCCGGTCCGGATCGCCGCGCTGGTCGGCGAGCAGCGGATCAGCCACCTGCTGACCGTTCCCAGCCTGTGCCGGGCGCTGTTCGCCGCCCGCCCCGACCGGCCGCTGCCCGAGGTCGGATCGCTGAGCCTGTTCGGCGAGGTGCTGCCACCGAATCTGCTCACGGCCGCGACCCGTCTCCTGCCCAACGCCGAGATCCGCAACTTCTACGGGCCCACCGAGTGCACCCTGGCCACCTGGTACCGCGTGCCGCCCGGGTTCACCGGCGAGGTGGTGCCGATCGGGCGCCCCATCCCGGGGCGCGAGATCCTCCTGGACGGCGGCGAGGTCCTGGTCCGCTCCCGCTACCTCGCGCACGGCTACCTGGGCCGCGAACACGAGACGGCACAACGGTTTCTGGCTGACCCGGACGGTGATCCGGCGATCCGGGTGTACCGCACCGGCGACCTCGGACGGTACGACGCGGACGGGGAGTTGGTGTTCGTCGGCCGGCTGGACGACGAGGTGAAGATCCGCGGCGTGCGGGTCCGGCTCGGCGACATCGAGGCGGCCTTGTTGACCGCGCCCGATGTCGCCGAGGTGGCCGTGCGGCTGCACGGCGTCGACCAGGTGGCGCCGAAGATCGTCGCGTACGTTGCCGCGCACCCCGACCGCCGGCCGGATGTGACCGCGTTGCGCCGCCACGCGGTGCGCGCGCTGCCGCCGGTCATGGTGCCCGCCCACTACGTGCTGCTCGACGAGCTGCCCCGCACGTCGACCGGCAAGGTGGACCGGGCGGCGCTGCCCGTGCCAGTGCAGGCGCCCCACGGCGGCTCGCCCAGCGGTGAACTGGAGCGGGAGCTGGCCTGCATCTGGCGGGAGGCCATCGGATGCGCCGAGGTCGGTGTGGACGACGACTTCTTCGGAGTCGGCGGCTACTCCCTACTCGCCCCGAAGGTGGTGGCCCAGGTGCGGGTCCGGCTGGGTCTGGCCGTGCCCCAGCGGGCGGTGTTCGACCACTCCCGGTTCGGCGACTTCGCCGCCTACCTCACCACACTGCGCGCGCCCACGAAGGAGCAACCATGATTGTCCTTGATGGCTACGGCCTCAGTCCGGAACAGCTGTCCACGATCGCCTTCGACGGCGAACGGGTCGAGGTGGCGGCGGACAGCCTCGCGACGCTGGGCGACACGTTCGACCGGGTGCAGCGGTGGGGCGAGCAGCGGGTGCCCATCTACGGCGTGAACACCGGCTTCGGCGAGCTCGCGCACGTGGTGGTCGGCCCGGAGTGGCAGACCGAGCTCCAGGTGAACCTGCTGCGCAACCACGCGACCGGGGTAGGAGCGGTGTTCGACGAGGTGGTGACCAGGGCGATCCTGGCCGCCCGGCTGAACTGCCTGGCCCGCGGCTACTCGGGGGCCAGCCCGGCCGTGGTGCGGATGCTGGTGGAGTTCCTCAACCGCGGGGTGCACCCGCTGATCCCGCAGCAGGGTTCGTTGGGGGCCAGCGGGGACATCTCCCCGTTGTGCCACATGGCGTTGCCGATCATCGGCGAGGGCCAGGTGGTGCACGGCGGTGTGCGGCGGGACAGTGCCGGGGTGCTGGCCGAACTCGGTCTGGAGCCGGTGACCCTGGGGTTCAAGGAGGGGCTCGCACTGATCAACGGCACCTCGGCATCCACCGGGGCCGCCGCCATGGCGCTGGTGCGGGCGGAGGCCCTGCTCCGGCTCGCGGTGTTCCTGTCCAGCCTGTACGTGCAGTGCCTGCGCGGCAGCACCAGGGCGTTCGACGCGCGCGGACACGAGCTGAAGGGCCACCCCGGCCAGATCGCCGTGGCGGCGTCGCTGCGCGAACTGCTCGAAGGCAGCGCCCTGACCCGCGAGCACGTCGACCTGATGAAGGAGATCAGCTCGCGCACCCAGGACAGCGAGGGCGTCGTCGACGCCGGGGTCTACATCCAGTCCGCCTACACGCTGCGCTGTGTGCCCCAGGTGCTCGGCCCGATCCACGACACCATGCGGTACTGCCGGGCCGTGCTGACCCGCGAGCTGAATTCCTCCAACGACAACCCGCTGATCTTCGATACCGCCGAGGAGTCCTTCCACGGCGGCAACTTCCACGGTCAGTACGTCGGCATGGCCTGCGACTACCTCGGTGTCGCGCTGACCGAGCTGGGCGTGCTGGCCGAGCGGCAGATCAACCGTCTGGTCGACCCCCACCTCAACGGGGAGCTGAGCGACTTCCTGGCCCTGGACAACAGCGGGCTGTCCTCCGGGCTGAGCGGGACCCAGTACCTGGCCACCAGCATCGCCGCGGAGAACCTGGATCTGGCCGCGCCCGCGTCGGTCAAGACGCTGCCCTCCAACGCGGGCAACCAGGACATCGTGAGCATGAGCCTGAACTCGGCCCGCAAGGCGCTCACTCTGTGCGAGAACGTCGGCACCATGCTCGCCGTGCTGGCCGGCTGCCTGTTCCAGGCCGGTCACCTGCTCGGCGCGCAGCGGCTCAGCCCGGCCGCCGCTGCCTGGCACTCGGCGCTGGCCGGGCAGGTGACCGCCTACCGGGACGAGGCTCCGGTCTACCAGATGGTCGACCGGGTTCGGGAGTTCGCGCTGCTGGGGGAAGGCCGGCAGATCGTCGGGAAGTTCGTGAACCTGGCCGCAACCAATCCCGTGGAGACGTCTTGTTCAACACCCTGCTGAACCTGGCCGCGTACTGCCCGAACACCGTGCTGGACCCCGAAACCGGTAATCCGATCACCCTGGACCGGCTGGCCGCCGTGCTGCCGCCCTCGCTGGCCGAGTTGGAGCTGTCCACCGATCCGGTGGTGCCGGTGCCCGAGCCGCTGCGGGAGAGTTTCGCCCGCTACCGCCCGACTCCGCTGTTCGAGGCGACGGCGTTCGCCGAGGCGGTCGGGAATGGTTGCCGCGTGTTCGTCAAGGACGAGGGAGCGACGCCTTCGGGCAACCACAAGGCGAACAGCGCCTGGTGGGTCGCGTACCACTGCGCGCAGGACGGCACAGCGAAGATCACCACCGAGACGACGGGCAACTGGGGGATCGCACTGGCCCTGGCGGCGGCCGAGTTCGACATCGAGGTGCTCTGCTTCATCGACGAGGCCAGTTTGCGGGCAAGGCCGGACCGCGCGGAGCTGATGCGTGCCGCCGGCGCCCGGGTCGAGGTGGTCCACCCCGAGGACTCCGGCCAGTTCGATCCGCTCGTGCTGTCCGCCAACCACGCGGTCGACTACACCCGGCGGCAGCCGGGCGCCCGCTACGTGTTCGGCAGCGTCTACAACTACTTCATCCTGCCGCAGACGATCGTCGGGCTGGAGGCCCGCGAACAACTCGGCGAACTGCGACCGGACGTGGTGGTGGGCAGCTGCGGTGGCGGGGCCAACCTGCTCGGTATCTCGGGCGCCTTCCTCGCCGACCGTCTGGCGGGGTCGGACGGACCCGAGGTGGTGTGTGCCGAGTCCGAGCTGTGCCCGATCGTCAGCAAGGGCGTACTGGGCCAGTACTCGATCGACAACCAGGGCTTCTACCCGAAACTGCACACGTACGGGTTGGAGCGGCTGCTCGGCGCTGATTACATCGGCGGCCTCGGGTCCACGATAGTGGCGGCCCCGGTCGCCCGCTGCCACGCCGAGGGCCTGATCCGGACCACCACTGTCAGCATCGGCCAGGCGCAGGCCGCCGCCGCGCTGTTCGCCAGGACCGAGGGCCGCAGGGTGGCCCTTGAGACCGGGTACCAGCTGGCCGCGGTGATCGCCGAAGCACGCCGTGGCCCGGGCCGGTCGATCCTGGTGAACATCAGTTCAATCGGGCAGGCCGCCATGTTCGCATGACCATGTTTCGGGTTTTCATGAAAGAGTTCGGGTATGATGTGCCGTTCTTTCGTCCGGCCTGCCCTCGGCAGTGTGACTGACGGAACCACTGTTTCATTCAGGTGCAGTTGCTTGAGTTTGTTGGTCTATCAGGTTTCGACCGTTCGGGTCAAACGGGTGAATCCTCTCGACCGGCCGATCGCCCATGTGGTAGCGTCGAAAATTGATTGTAAAAACAATCACTTCTCTTCATCCTGTGAATTGTGGGGACTGTTCGGAAGAGTCGGTGTCAAGGCAAGTGGGGGTTCGATGTCCGATGTCGTCGCTGAACAGCGGTTCGAGCAGTGGCTGCAAATGACCGGCCTGGACAGGGTTGATCTGGAAGCGCTGGCTCACTACGCCTTGCGATCATCGGATCAGGATGCGGAAAAGGTCGAACTGCTCAGGACGGTCATACTGTGGTTGCGCGGGCAGGAAACCGCAGAGCCCGTTCCCTCACTGCTTCTTGATTTCATCGACGAGTACGCCGCGGCCGCCAGCCGGGCGGCGGACGAGCTACGCCTGGTCACCAATGCTCTGATCGCGAGCGCCGAGCCGGAGCCACAGTCGGGGATTCCCCGGCAGCGTGCCCGGCTCACCGACCGCGAGCACGAGATACTCGCCCTCCTCGCACACGCGCTGTCCAACCGGCGGATCGCGGCCACGCTGAACATCTCGGAGAAGACAGTGAAGAACCACATCACCTCCGTGTTCGCCAAGCTCGGCGTGTCCAGTCGTAGCGAAGCCCTTGTTGTCGCGCTCCACGAGGGCATGTTGAAGAATCCGGTTCCGAATCGTGTGAAGAGCCAGATGAGTAGTTCCTGACGGTGTGGTGGAACCGTCGCTGGTACGGTTGGGCTGGTGGCCGTCGCCCAGCAGGCACGCAACCTGACGATGGACCTCGGGGCGCGCATGAACTCGTTCCGGTTCCTCAAACGGGACAGAGATACGAAGTTCACCGCCGGGCTCAAGATCGTGAAGACCTCGCCACGGACAGCCAGAGCGAACTGCTACGCCAACAAGTTCGTCCGGCACTTCAACGACCACCAGCCACCCAACCACGACCTGGCGATCGTCATCCCACTGGACGCCCCGATCACACGCCGCAAGTTCCTCGGTGCTGTGATCAACAAGTAGCGGCGAGCCGCCTGGACTAGTCAGCCAAGCCGCTGGCCACAAGCCCAACATGGAGTTCTGGCACGATACGGGGCTTCAGGCCGATGCCACCGACTGCGGCGAACACCAGGACGAGCAGGGCATAGAGGCAGTACGTGTTGCCGAGCAACTGTTGCCCCAGTGACCACGCGACTTCCTGGTCGTTCCCGTTGGGCACCAACCAGTGCGGGCCGAGGGCGAACACGAGGGAGCCGGTCAACGCCAGCACCTTCGGGACCGTCGAGTTCGACAGGACCAGGAGGGTGAACACGGCGAAGGCGATCCACACCCAGTGGTGCGACCACGAAATGGGGGACACGAGCAGCCCGGCGAACGCGTTGAGCGCCAATGCCCAGGTCGGTGCGCCTGAGGCGAGCGCGCGCCGCATCCCCACGGCGGCCAGTGTGAGCACGAGTACCGAGGCGAGCAGCCACAGGGCGGTCGCGTGCGGCATCCCGTACCGGGCGAGCACGCCCTGGATCGACTGGTTGGCGGCGTAGGCGACCCCGCCGACCCGGTCCGGGTCGAAGATCAGCGCGCCCCAGTAGTGCCAGGAGTCCCGCCAGTTCAACGCGAATCCGATGACGGACATCCCGGCGAAGGACAGCGCGCCGACCATCGCGGCCCGGTAGTCCTTGCGCAGCAGGAAGAACAGCACGAACACCGCGGGGGTCAGCTTGATCGCGGCGGCGATGCCGATCAGCAGCCCGCGTGGCCACTTCGGCCGCGGACTCAGGCAGTCCAGCACGACGAGCCCCATCAGGAGCAGGTTGACCTGGCCGTAACCCAGGGTGCCGCGAATCGGCTCGAACAGCAGCGCGATCGGCCCGAGCAGGAACAGCAGCCTGTTGTCGAATCGGATTCCCAGTGCAGGCAAGGTGATCCGCATCACCGCGGCCAGTGCCCCGAAGGTGGCCAGCGTGAGCAGGAGCCCGGCCACCGGCATCGGCACCAACGCCAGCGGCACGAACAGCGCCGCGGCGATCGGCGGATAGGTGAAACCGAGGGAGACACCCGATTCCGTCGCCGGCAGGTGCCCGTAGAGGTCACCTCCGGACAGCAGCACCCGTGCGCCGATGCGGTACACGTCGAGATCGATGTGGTAGGCGAACACGAAGAACACCAGGGCACCCGCGGTGGCCGCGGTTCCGACGAACGGCAGCGCCCGCCAAACAGTTTTCGACACGGGCAACAAGCTAGGAAACGTCGATTACGGCCGGTATAAGCGCCACGCTTATCCGCTCCTTATGGGTCCACCGCCGATACTGTCGGCCATGCGGAGTCATGCCGAATACCTTGCGCTGAAACGCTTTCCCGCACTGGATGGACTGCGGGCCGTCTCCGCACTGCTCGTGGTGCTCTTCCACAACGAGGGGCCGGACATCCTCCAGGGCTGGCTGGGGGTGCAGGTGTTCTTCGTGCTGTCCGGGTTCCTGATCACCACCCTGCTGCTGCGCGAGCGAGACCACACCGGTCGGGTGTCGTTGCGGGCCTTCTACATCCGGCGGGCCTTCCGCATCCTGCCGGTGTACTTCCTGATCCTGGGACTGACCCTGGCCGGCCTGCTCGTCGCCGGCCAGTTCCTGAGCCAGCCGCCCGGTACCGAATTGCCGCAGTACCTGTCGTTCTTCACCGAGTTCGGACACGGCGGCGCGTACGGCCAGGCCTGGTCGCTGGGCATCGAGCAGAAGTTCTACCTGCTCTGGCCGGTGCTCGCCTTCTGCGCCATCGGTGTCGGCCGCAATGCCGCCTTCGGCCTCAGGCTGGGCCTGACGCTCTTGCTCATGGCGCTGTCGCTGGCCGCCGTGCCGTTCACGGTGTCCAGCGATCCACGGGGCTGGCCCGTGCACTACTTCTCGATCCTCATGGGCTGCCTGCTGGCGATCGTCATGCACAACCCCCGTGGCTACGCGTTGCTCCGGCCGCTGGCCCGGCCCTGGGTGGCGGTGGCGTTCGTCGCCGCGCACCTGTGCGTGTCGTTCACCGTGGACTTCCTGGACCACCACAAGGTCCTCGGTGTCCCCGGGTTCGTCTCGGTGGTGCCGCTCTACGCGCTGGCCGTGGCCGTGCTGCTGCCCGCGCTGATCGCCCCCGGTGTGCCACAGTGGCTACTCTCCCGGCGCCCCATGGTATTCCTCGGCGAACGGTCGTACTCGATCTACCTCGTGCAGTCCATCGCCTCGGGGGTGGTCATCGTGTTGTTGCCGTGGGCCACCGGGATGGCCAAGGCCGTACCGGCCGTGCTGGTCGCCGTGCTGGTGGCGCACTTCTGCTACCGGTGGGTCGAACTGCCCATGATCAAGCGGGGGCAGCAGATCGTCCGCCGCGTGGGGCGCGCCTTCCCCGAGGAGGCACCGGCCGTGTCCTGAGTGGCCCGTCGGGCACCCTCATGACGCCGAACCCTTGCGGCAGTACTCGGTGATCTCGTCGCCGACCATGCGCGGCGACACCTCCAGCCAGTTGGCGAAGGCCGCACGCTGCTTGCTCTTCGGCGGGACCGCAGGTGGTTGTTCGTTGGCATCGAAGTGTGTCCCGTTGCCACATAACCGCAGGTCGAAGATCCCCGCGCTCGACCCGACCGTATGGGGCACCGCAGGCAGGCATTCCGCAGTGGTTCCGCATCGGCGTCAACGAAGGCGGCATCAAGGTCTCCACGGTGACCACCAGCCTGGGCACGCTCGGCGACACGATCTGGGAAGCCCGCACCGACCTCGCCCGCGCACACCGGGGCGCTACCCAACGGGCCCACGAACTGAAGAAGGGATCGTCGGTGCCGAACCGGTGTCCGTCGGGCGCATTCACCGACTGTCCAGTCTTGCCTGGTGGACAGGAACTTCTTCGCGCCACTGGTCAACGACTCCGGGCAGCAGACGGTGCAGTCGTTTGATCGCCTGGGGTTCGGGCATGGCCCAGCTCGTCGCGGCGATTGAGCGACATCAGTGAGGATCGGTGGACCCAACTCAATCGGCTGGCGAGGTGGTTGAGTTGTTGGTTAGCCAGGCTAGGACTTGTTCCGACAGCTCCAACTGGGGGCGATGGGCGTCCGGGCGTTGCTCGGCCAGCCGCCGAAGGATCTCGGCCGCCTCGGTGACTGCCACCAGCGCCTCCTTCCGCCGCCCCGACTCGCCGAGTTGGATCGCGAGGTTGTTCAGGCTGGCCGCGAGGTTGGGCAGGAAGGCGTCCGGGCGCTGCTGGGCCAACTGCCGAAGGATCTCGACCGCCTCGGTGATCGCCGCCAGCGCCTCCTCCCGCCGCCCCGACTCGCCGAGTTGGATCGCGAGGTTGTTCAGGCTCATGGCGAGGTCGGGTAGGAAGGCGTCCGGGCGCTGCTCGGCCAGCCGCTGACGGATCTCGACCGCTTCGATGATCGCCGCCAGCCCCTCCTCCTGCCGCCCCGACTCACCCAACCGGATCGCGAGATTGTTCAGACTGGTCGCGAGGTTGGGTAGGAAGGTGTCCGGGCGCTGCTGGGCCAACTGCCGATATACCTGCACCGCTTCGGTGATCGACATCAGCGCTTCCTCCCGCCGACCCAACACACCGAGCCGGTTGGAGAGGTTGTTCAGGCTCATGGCGAGGTCTGGCAGGAACACCTCCAGGCGCTGCTCGGCCAGCCGTCGATACACCTGCACCGCTTCGATGACTGTTACCAGCGCTTCCTCCCGCCGACCCGACTCACCCAAGTCCACCGCGAGGTTGTTCAGGCTGGCCGCGAGGTTGGGTAGGAAGGTGTCCGGGCGCTGCTCGGCCAACTGTCGATACACCTGCACCGCTTCGATGACTGTTACCAGCGCTTCCTCCCGCTGACCCGACTCACCCAGCCGAATCGCGAGGTTGTTCAGGCTCATGGCGAGGTTGGGCAGGAAGGCGTCCGGGCGCTGCTGGGCCAGCCGCCGATGGATCTCGACCGCTTCGATGATCGCCGCCAGCGCCTCCTCCCACCGACCCAAATCACCGAGCCGGTTGGAGAGGTTGTTCAGGCCGGTAGCCAATCGGGAGTCGTCGAGGCTGGGGTCCTCGTTGATTGCCTGCCGGTGGCGTTGGACCAGCACGATGCTGATCTCGGCCGCGGCCGAAGCCAACACCTGACTCCGCTCCGGAAACCCATCGATCAGGCGCTCCAACACCGACGTGGCGATCGCGCTATCGGCCGTGACGCGTTCGATCGCACGCAGGAGCGGCGCCGGGGTCTCGACCTGGGTGGCCGCTGCCGCAGCCGTCGGCAGCAGTGTGTCGGTGTTGCGCAGACACCACTCGGTCACCCGCTCACCCACCCCGACGCCCAGCGCTGCGTGTGCCGCCGCCCGCGTACACACCGTCACCACCCGCTCGGCCTCGTCCTCCCGGATCTGGCCGAGAAGGGCGTCGATCACACAGGGCCGGGTGGTGTCCAGGATGAGCCGACCGATCAGGCGTTCGGCCACCCGGTCCGGGACCAGACCCTCGAACACCCCGTCCGCACCCGGCGGGTAGAGCTGGGTCAGCCAACTCCGTACCTGGTTGCGGCGCACCAACGGCTGATCGGCCAACTCCGGCACCCGCACCAGTACCCCGTCCACCTGCTCCACGGTGCCCGGCCCAAGCACGACGGTCGCGGCGACGATGTCGGTCAGTGTGTCCAACCCCAGCGCGGGCAGCAGTGCCTGTGCGGTCGCGGTGGAGCGCCAGTAGCCGCGCTCGTGGTCCAGGACCCGGTCCTCCGGCCCCCGCCCACCACCGGTCAACGGCACCGCGGCGTGCGTGGTGGGTGCGGTGTCGAGCAGGTCGGCCAACGCGGTCATCTGCACCGCCAACACCGTCGATGCCTGCTCCACCCGCTGGCCCGGTTTCCCGGCCAGCTCGGCGGCGATGGCTGGCCAGTCGACGTCAGCAAGGTCGGGGATCTGTCCCACGGCGTCAGCCAGGGCGGTCACCGCCACCTGATAGGCCGCCGCCCGCTCCGCGGCTGACGGGTCCAGCTGCGTCAACCGGTGCACATGGCTGGCGTCGACGAAGTCCCTGGCAGCATCACCGGTCGCGGTCAGTTCCTCCCACCAGCCGCTGGCGGTGCGGGCCAACAGCAGCACCTTCACCGCCGCACCCCCCTGACGGCGCGCCAGGACATCCGCGAGCGCGGTGAGTTGTGTCGTGCGGCTCTCCGCGTAGTCGACCACGACCACGACCGGGACCACCGTGTGCGCCAGCACCGCCAACTCCTGGGCCTGGGTGTCGGGGCGAAGCCACAGCACCGCCCACCCCAGCCCGGTGAGTTGCTCGGTGAACTCCAGGGCCAGGCGGGTCTTGCCCTGCCCACCCGCGCCGTGCAGCAGCACGACCCCCAGCCCCGTCAGAGTGGCCCACGTGTGCAGTTCAGTCAGGACGTCCTCGCGGCCGTGAAAGGGCACCACCGCCCGCCGCGCGGCCAACAACCCCGCGGGCGAGGCCACCGCCCGCTCTGCCCGACCCGCAAGGGGGCCGGCGGCCAGGGGCTGGAGTTCAACGGCCTCGCACCGCACCCCCGTGGGCCCCAGGTACGCCGAGACCGCGGCGACGAACGCGGGATCGGCCAGCAGCACGTAGGCGGGGACCGCCTCCAGGACCGCGTGGCCGCGACCGGCCGGGTCGGTCGCGATGACCCCGGTGAGCAGGCCATGGCAGAACATCGCCGCCCCAGACATCCCACCCCACGGCGAACGCCCCTCGCCCGTCGGCACTGGAGGAGCACCGTCGAGGTTCATCACGTACCGGTCGCCGACCATCCGGTCACCGGGGTTCACCACCCCCGTCGGTTGGAGCACCTCGACCGGTCGCCCACCACGCTGCACCACATCCGGCATGCCCCAGGACTCACAGGCGATTCCCGGACGATGGGTGACCGACCGGCCCCACACCACCGGCCTCACCCGCGGGGGCTGCCAGCCCGGATCATCGATCCGGACCAGCGCCGCGTCATCTCGCCCGTGGGGAGTGCCGCACCAGATCACTTCACCGGTGAACCGACCTTCCCGCGCTGGCCGGAACACCTGCACCCCAGCATCGGCGGCGACCAGGTGCGCCGAGGTCACCACCAGCTCGGGGCCCAGCAGGTAGCCCGAACCCGCGCCACCGGCACCGGTGACCGCGACGACCCGTTCCCACTCCACAACAACCCCCGAACCCGCGCACTCGCGCGGTGGACACGATCAGCGGCCGATGTGCCCAGATACATCACCAGGGCCATCCAGCCGCCGGTCACCGGCGACCGCGAGGTCACCACCACTGGGCAGACGGGGGGTCAGCTCGATCGAGACCCGGTGCTTGCTGGTCCGGGCCACCCCGGCCTCGGCATCGGCGGTCACCACCCACGCCTTGAACCCGGTCTTGGCCTTCGCGTCAACCTTCAACTCGACGTCGAACTCCAGCTTGATCGTCCCCACCACGAACTCGATGTCCGCCCCCGCGCCCCGTTCGGCGGCTTCCAGCAATTCGTCACGCACCGCCGCGACCACATCGGCCAACTCGATCTCCATACGACCCCCATCGCCCGACAGGCCAACTCCGCTACGCCTGGCAGGCTAGCGGTCCATGCCCCCCAGGGGCGCGCCGTGCTCGCCGAGGCTGCGGCCGCGGATCTTTTTCGGTCGGCCGTGCAACCTTCTGCCCGGTGGGGCCTGTATAGGAGTGCGGACCAGATGTGAGGGGCGTGTTGCGATGGTGGATCGGCAGGCTTTCACCCAGCTTGCCCGGGAGCGCGCGCCTGCCTGGCGTCGGCTGGCGTTCCTGATGTGCGGGGACTGGAGCAGGGCCGAGGACATCGTGCAGGTGGCGTTGGTGCGGTTGTTCCAGCAGTGGCACCGGATCGACCCCGAGGGTGTCGAGGCGTACACGCACAAGATCATCTCCCGGCTCGCCGTCGACGAGGCGCGACGCGCATACCGCACGGCCGAGGTGCAGATCCCCCCTCCAGACTTGGCCGGGGCACCAATGACGACCGAGGACACCCTCGACGTCCGGGCCGCGCTACGGCGGGTCCCACCGCGGCAGCGCGCGGTGCTGGTGTTGCGGTTCTACAGCGACCTGACCGTCGCGCAGACCGCGAAGGCGCTCGGGGTGAGCGAGGGGACGGTGAAGTCCCAGGCGCTGCGCGGACTACAGGCCCTTCGGTCGTTGCTCACGGTCGATGAGGTCGGGCACGTGTCGAAGCTGGAAGCGAGGTAGCCGGGCATGGAACTGGACAAGCGGGTGTTCGACCGGGCGCTGGGTGGCGATGAGCCGCCGCCGATGCAGCTGGACTTCGACCGGATCGAGGATGCCGCACGTCGCGACACGCGGCGCCGTGTGCTTCCACTGGTCGGTGCCGGGGCCGCGGTGACGGTGGTGCTGGCTGGAGCCGTGTTCTTCTCCGTACACGATTCCGGCCCCATGGAGGTGACCCCGGCCGTGCCAGTGGCCGGCTCGGGCACGACGAAGGCGGCGATCCGCACCGAGAGCCCGACGATCCGGGACACGGCCTACTGCTACAAGTCGGCTTCCATCACCAGCACGGAAACCAACCAGCACGTCCCGGCGGGTCTGGCCGCGGCCAGTGGGCGGGGGGATGCGGCTGGGCACATCCTGGAGATGTGCGGCATCGGCTGGAAGGAGAACGCCTACGCGTGGCAGCCGCTCAAACCACCCGGCCAGGTGTACGACGTTCCGCCGCTGGTGGCGTGTGTTCTCAACTCCAGCGCGGTGCAGGCGCAAAGCGGTGCCGTCGGGGTGTTCCCGGGCAATCAGCAGACCTGCGCGGACATGGGGCTGGCGGTGGCTCAACCGTGAGCCCCCGGCGGTGGTGTGCCAGGGCGTGAGGGTGGTTACTTCCTGTAGACCCGCATCGCGACGGCGTTGTCGTTCCAGTGGCCCAGGTAGTTACACGGCAGGTCGAAGGTGCCTACGACGGAGTCCTCGTCATTGACGACCAGTCCGTTGCAGCTGTTGTAGCCCGTGACTGAGGACACGTTGTGCTCGACCGACCAGGTATTGACGAGGTGATAACCCTGGCTGTCGCACGGGCCGCCGTCCCCGTACCAGGTGTAGATGACGTCCCCGAGGTAGTTGGCATCCTTGTACTCGTTTGCGAGGAGCGTCAGGCCCTGTACCGATCTGGTGGTCGGCAGTGACGCCTTGGCTTTGGCGAGAGCGTCCTCAATGGACACAGGTGAGCATGCCTCGGCGAGCTTCTTGGAGGCGCCGTGCTCGTCGAGCTGCTTGCTCACGATCCCCGCGCAGTGTTGGTCGGCTTGGTCGGCCGGTGCCGCGTGGGCTGACATCGTGAAGCCGGTCATTGCCAGGCCCGTGACAGCGGCCGCGGACACCACCGTGCGCAGACGATGGAACATAGTTTCCCCCTAGGTGACAACGGATACCTCGATGATCAGCTTCCTAGGGCCCTTGTCGACGGTCAATCAGCCGTTTGCTTCCGCTGCCCACGGCGAATGCGGCTGTTCGCGGAGGCTGGATGGTGGTGAGGGAATCCTCTTAACTCGTTTGATGTAAGGGCCTCTCACGGCAGCGGGTCGCCCGCGTGCTGCGGTGGAAGGGGCCGCACGGGCACTGCGTTGCAAACTCCCGCTCACTTCTCAGGACGGCAGGGCGAGACTGTCGAGGCTGCCGGACGAGGACGGTTGCTGGCGGCGGGACAGCGCTGGTGTGTCGGCTGAGTGTGCCGTTCACCGCCGCCAGCAAGCGTGTCAGCAGCGCGTCCCACGTGCCGGCGACCGACAGCCGACGGTGCCAGGTCCAGATCGTCTGCCACGGCCCGAACACCGCCGGCACGTCCCGCCAGGCGATCCCGCATCGGTAGCGGTAGATGATGCCCTCCACCATCGACCGTGCATCGGCGAACGGCCTGCCCTGCCGATGCGTCCGCGCCGATTTGTCAGACACGACCCAGCTGTTGGGTCTGTCGGGATTGTGCTGAGACAGGTCGGGCGGTTCGCTCGGCGAGATGCACGCGGGGCCAGCCTGGCCTCGATCTGGACCTCGATGTTCGCCTTGTGGGCAATCAGGTGCCAGATCTCTTCGAACGGCGTCATCAGTGATTGCCCGCTGCCGCTACGGCGGGCCCGCACTGCACCAGTGTGCTCGAAGAACGCATCGGCCAAAGCGGCCAGGCGCCCACGGGCCGCCTGTTGATAGGCGGCCCATGGAAGGCTCGCTGCCCTGTGGCGTTTCTTCGATGGACACCGGCCCGGTCACGCGGAGACGCGCCGGTGGGTCAGGTGGTGATGGTGGCTACGGGGTCGAGGCCGTAGGCGCGGGCGTAGCCGTTCTCGGCGCCGACGAGCAAATCGACGACCTTGAAGTAGCGGTCCCAGAAGGGAGTCTCCCGCAGCGCGTCGATGAGGAGCTGGTAGGCGTGGTGGTCGTCTGCTTCCCAGACCCAGACGTCGGTGACGCGCGCGGAGTAGAACTCGGTGTCGTAGAAGCGTGACCGGACGCCGGTGGTTCTGGCCTTGATCACGGGGAGGACCTGGGTGGTGAAGGCGTCCGCCCGTTCCTGGACGGTCATGGCAAGCCATTCAGGTGTGGTCTTGACGAGCATGAAAGCGGTCACCGTTGCTTCGGCTTCCTCAGCGGGCATGACGGGTCCTTCCTCAGTGGCAGGTGGTCTCGAAGTGTTTGCGGCACAAGCGGATTCCGGTGATGCGTCGGCGGGTGTGGGTCAGGACAGGACGGCGGGCCTGAGGGTTTGGGCGCACCACTGCTCGAAGGTGGTGGGTGAGGCGGTGTCCGCGGTACGGGTGACGCCGATGTCGAGGCCGTTGTCCTTGGCCTGCTTCATGTCGGCGATGCCTTGGACGAACGCTTCGTCGAGGCCGTAGCCGACGAGAGTGGTGCGCAGGTCCTCGATCGACTGGCGCTCGTAGCGGACGGGGCGGCCCAGTTGCTCGGTCATGATGCGGGCCAGGTCGTTGGGAGACAGGTCCTGGGGCCCGAGAACCGGGACGTCCTCAACGCCGGTCCAGGAGCGGTCCAGCAGCAGGCGGGCGGCGACGGCGGCGATATCGGCGACGGCGACGAGGGGGGCCTTGCGATCGGCGTCGACGACATCGGTGAAGACGCCCTTCTCGCGGATCGAGTCGGCTTCCTCCAGAAGGTTTTCGAAGAAGGAGGGGTTGGCCAGGGCTCGGTAGGCGACGCCGGTTCTCGCGATGAGGTCGTCCATGGCGAGGGAGGCGGTGACGAGTCCGGCGCGGTCGGCGACCGGCGTGCCGCGGCCGAGCGCGGAGACGCCGACGACGTGTCCGACGCCGTGGGCGGCGAGTGCCTTCGCGGCGGGGCGGGTGAAGCTGCTCCAGACGTCCGCCGGGGCCAGCGAGGAGTCCGGGGGGACGAGCCAGAAGACGGCGTCCGCGCCCTCGAAGGCTCGGTCGACGACCTCGGTGTCGCCGTGCGAGCCGATGACTACCTCGACGCGTTCGCGCACCGCGTCAGGCAGCCGGGCGGGGTCGCGTGCGATCACCCGCAGTTCCTCGTCGTGGGTGGGGGCGGCCTCCAGCAGCAGGGGCAGCAGGTGGCGGCCGATGTTCCCCGTGGGAGCGGTGATGACGATCATGAAAACCTCGTGGGTCGTGCCGGTTGGTACGCCTCACATGCTGCTGAGAACCACCGCAATGCCACAATAGGAACTTCAGCATGTAATCATTGCCTGAAATGGAATTACACTGGTGAACAGCCCTGATCCGGTCATTGACGCCAACCTCGCCGTCGCGCTCGACGCCCTGCTGGCTGAGCAGAGCGTTACGCGCGCCGCCGCCCGCCTGCACACCTCCCCGGCAGCCATGAGCCGCACCCTCGCCCGCCTGCGCCGCATCCTCCAGGACCCTCTGCTGGTCCGGGCAGGGCAGACCATGGTCCCCACTCCACGCGCCCACGCCCTGCGCGACGAGGCCGCTGCCGTGGTGCGCAGCCTGGGAGCACTGCTCGCCCCCGCCACCGTTGTCGACCCCGCCACCCTGCACAGCACCTTCACTCTCCAGGCCGCCGACCTGGTCGGGGCAGCACTGGCCGCTGGCCTGCTGCAACTGACTCGGCGAGAGGCGCCAGGGATCTCATTGCGGTTCCGGGCCGAGGAGTTGGAGGCTGGGTCGGCCCTCCGCGACGGTCGGATCGACCTGGAGATCGGCTCCATCGACCACGTCGATCCCGAGACCCAGGTCGAAAAGCTGCTCACCCTGCGGATGGTGGCGGCCGTCCGACCCGGTCACCACCTGACCGAGGAACCCCTGACCCCAGCCCGGCTCGCTGCCGCCGACCATGTCGCGGTCAGCCGCCGCGGCCGGTTCACCGGTCCTCTCGACACCGCCCTGGCCGAGCACGACCTCCGCCGGCGGGTGGCCGTTGTCCTCCCCAGCCATCTGGCCGCGATGGCCCTTGCCGCCCGTAGCGACCTCGTCTGTCTGGTCCCCGCAGCACTCTCCGACGCGACCTCCTCGCCCCTCACCGCCGACGCCACCGCCCTCGGCCTGCACCTGCTCGATATCCCCCTGCCTCTGCCGCCGCTGGCCATCGGCATGGCCTGGCATCCCCGCCAGTCCGCCGACGGCGCCCACCGCTGGCTCCGCGACGCCGTCCGCCGGACACTTCGCGCACCTGGAAGCTCGACTGCATGACGTGTCTGACACTCCCGGCTGCAGGACGGTCGCGGTTGGCCAGGGCGGCACGCCAGACGCAGCGGGCCGAGTGACGCCGATGCGCGCCCGAGTAGTCGCACCGCACCCAGCTCGGTGGTGGTGACGTTCGCCAACGACGGCCCCAGTGGTCAGCCGGTCGGCGACCAGAAGTGCATCATCGACCAAAGGGTGCGTTCATGATCAGCTGGGTTGCGGTGCGTTGACGCCGCTCCTCTTTTGCTCCTGCCCCTGCTGCGGTGTGCGCTCGTGCCCCTGTCGCGCCTCGCGCTTGGAACCTGATCAACGAGTACGAGGAGGCAGCCTGAAGCCGCTGGTCAGCGCTGGTGGCCGACTTGTGGCACCCCATCGGAACTGAAGGGGTGCCGTCTCCGCTGGTCTGCCCCTGGCTCCTCGGGCCTCTTCGCCCCCTACAAGCCGCCTCTTCCGTTGCGGCGTTGCGGAACCCATCATCAGGGGCGCCCAGGGCACCGGGTTCGGTTACGAGAAGGGCGACTCAGCGGTCGAGCGCGACGACGATGCCGCCGACACCTGCCGGGTTGTCGACGACGGCCGGAACTTCGTGCCAGGTGTAGCACGCGGGTTCCTAAACGACCACTGCTGGTTTCGTCCGGACACATGGCTTGGCCGCCCTGATTGAAACGGGCGACCAAGCCACTTGGATCAATCACCCGTCCAGGCAGGTGTGCTGCCGCTGGGTCGCACATGCTGCTGAGGCCCGCCGGAAGATCCGCAGGGGCGTGTTGACGCCAGCGTCAGTGAGTCGCCACCGGTGCGGCGAAACTCGGAGTACACCAGAGGAAGAGAGCCTTGCTCGATTAGATCCTCACCGAGCGAACCCAGTACCGCGAGCAACCGAGCGAGATCATGTGTCACGCGAACCCTCCGCCCCGTAGCAATCAGTGGGTGCCGCACCACGGTCGTGGTGCCGGCGCCACGGCCCGACCGATCCCCTCCGCCAGTCGGGCCGCCGCAGGGACCACGATGCGCCGACACCCCTGACCGCACCTTGGCGAGAACCTTGATTCGGCACGTCAGAACCGCTGCGCCCACGACCAGGGGCCTGGGACACACAGGAGTTCATGACACCTAGGGAGCCGCGTATGGCGGTGGAGTTCCGATTGCTCGGCCCGGTGACGGCCTCCAACGGCGGTCGCCCCGTCGAACTCGGTCCCGCTCAGCAGCGGTGCGTGCTGGTCACGCTGCTGGTGCAGGCCAATCACCTCATGCCGGTCGAGCAGCTGGTGGACCGGGTATGGGCACACGACCCGCCCCAACGCCACCGCGAAGTGCTCTACACCTACCTGTCCCGCCTCCGGAAAAGTCTTGCCACCACCGGCGTGACGATCACCCGCCGATCCGGTGGCTACCTGCTGAGCGTCGACGAGACGGCGGTGGACCTGCACCGCTTCCGCGACTTGGTCGCCCAAGCCCGAGCAAGCCACGACGACCAGCACGCCCTGACCTTGTTCGAGCAGGCCCTCGGCCTGTGGCAGGCAGAGGCCTTCGCCGACCTGGACACCCCTTGGCTGGCCGACCTCCGGACGAGCCTGGATGCCGAGCGGCGGGCCGCCGAACTCGACCACGCCGACGCGGCACTGCGCTGCGGCCGGCACGCCGAAATGCTGCCCACTCTGTCCACCCGCGCCGCGCAACACCCACTGGATGAACGCATTGCCGGTCAACTGATGCTCGCCCTGTACCGCAGTGGCCGCCAGGCCGACGCCCTGCGGCACTACCACCACAGCCGCCAGCGGTTGGCCGAGGAACTGGGCACGGATCCCAGCGCGCCGCTGCAGAGCCTGTACCAGCAGATCCTGACCGCCGACCCGCACCTGGCCAGTCCAACACACAGTACGGCCAGCCACCGCCGGCCGCCGGTGCCACACCAGCTGCCGGCACCACCCCGATGGTTCACCGGCCGGACCGACGAACTCGCCGCACTCACCCAGGCCCTGGACGCCGGCTCAGAGTCGGGTGCGACGGTGGTGATCTCAGCGATCGGTGGGGTGGGCGGGATCGGCAAGACCTGGCTGGCCCTGCACTGGGCACATCAGCATCTCGGCCTGTTCCCCGACGGGCAGTTGTATGTGAACCTGCGCGGCTTCGACCCCACCGGGCAGCCGATGTCGGCGGCGGCAGCGGTGCGCGGTTTCCTGGACGCGCTTGGCGTCGCCCCGGACGCGATCCCGGTCGACCTGGATGCGCAGGCCGCGTTGTATCGCAGCCTGGTCGCCGGCAAACAGATGCTGATCCTGCTGGACAACGCCGCCGACGCCACCCAGGTCGCCCCGCTGCTGCCCGGCAGCCCCACCTGCACGGTGGTGGTCACCAGCCGCGACCGGCTGACCGGGCTGCTCTCCGCCTACGGCGCTCACCCACTGGCCCTGGACGTCCTCGACAAGCCGACGGCCCGCGACCTGCTCGCGCACCGTCTCGGCGCCGATCGGCTGGCCGCTGAGCCGAAGGCCGTCGCACAGCTGCTGGCCTGCTGCGCCGGGCTGCCGTTGGCGTTGAGCATCCTCGCCGGCCGCGCCCAGGCCCACCCCGACTTTCCGCTCGCCGGGCTGGCCGCCGAGTTATGTGATGCCAGTACCCGGCTCAGTGCCCTGGACGAGGACACGCCGGCGGCCAGTCTGCCCGCCGTGCTGTCCTGGTCCTACCACGCCCTCACCACGGAGCAGGCGCGGGTCTTCGGGCTGCTGGGCATTGCCCCTGGCCCGGACATCAGCCTGTCCGCCGCCGCCAGCCTGACCGCCCTGCCCACCAGCCAGGCCAGGGCGCTGCTGCGGGCCTTGGAGCGGGTCTCTCTCATCCAGCAGCAGGTTCCGGGCCGCTACCGGATGCACGACCTGGTCGGCCTGTATGCCGCCGACCAAGCCCGCCACGACCAGCCCGAGGCCGACCGGGAGGCGGCGCAGCGACGGGTCCTTGACTTCTACACCCACACCGCCCACACCGCCGACGGCCGCCTGAACCCCCACCGACTGGACATCCGGCTCGACCCGCCCGCACCCGGCACCCACCCCCAACCGCTGCCCGACGCCCCAGCGGCGCTGGCCTGGTTCGATGTCGAACACGCCAGCCTGCTGGCGGCCCAGCACGCCGCCACCACCCGCCGCTGGCATCGCACCGCGTGGCAACTGGCCTCAAGCCTGAGCACCTTCCACCGCCGGCGGGGACACCGCCACCACGAGCTTGCCGTGTGGCGGGCCGCGCTCGACGCCGCCGAACATCTGCCCAACCCCATCACCCGCGCCCTCGCCCACCGTTACCTGGGCCGCGCCTACGCCGCCTTGGGCCGCCACGAGGAGGCGATCGGGCACCTGCACCAGGCCCTCGCTCTGGCCGAACACCATCACGACCCCGCCGAACAAGCCCATACCCACCGAGGACTCGCGCTGGCCTGGGAGCGGCGGGGGGACGACCGGCGGGCCCTGGAGCACTCCACCCGGGCCTTGGACCTCTTCCGCACGCTCGACCAGCCGGTTTGGGAAGCCCTAGAGCTCAACGCGGTGGGCTGGTACGCCGCCCGGCTGGGTGACTACGACACCGCTGGCGCCCACTGCCTGGCCGCCCTCACCGTGCATCGACACCACCACAATCTCAACGGCGAGGCGAGCACTCTGGACAGCCTGGGCTACATCGACCACCACACCGGTCACCACCATCAGGCCATCACCCACTACCGGCAGGCCCTTGCGCTGTTCCGCAGCCTCAGCCATACCGCCGACACTGCCGACACTCTCGACAACCTGGGGTACCCCCATGCTGCTCTCGGCCAGCAGGGGCAGGCACGCACAGTGTGGCGGGAAGCGCTGGAGCTGTACCGGCAGCAGGGACGCGACGCCGACACCGAACGGGTGCAGCGGCAACTCGACGCCCTCGACCACGAGTAGCTGCCCTCTAGGCATCCATCCCGCGGTGGCGTTGGGGCGGGTCGTGTGCCCATACCCGGTCCACCAGCTGCTCGACCGGCATGAGGTGATTGGCCTGCACCAGCAGCGTGACCAGCACGCACCGCTGCTGAGCGGGACCAAGCTCGACGGGGCGACCTCGGACCCTCGCATTCCCGGCAAGGATCCCCGGAGCTCACCGCACGGCCACGCTGGGGCGGTGGACAACGAGTCCAACGAGCTCAGGCTGGGGATCATCGACCTGGAGAACGTCGTCGGCCCCGGCCGCCCCCGCGAGAAACTGCTGCGCGCCCGGGTGACCACGCTGCTGGCCGCCCTCGGCGAGGTCCATCACGTCGTCGCCGGCTACTCCGCCCTGGATGGCCAGCCGGACCCGCAGGCCTCGGTGCTGGCCGACCTCGGGGTCGCCCCACTTGCGGGTGCGCCCGGGCCCCGATGCCGCCGATGGCGTTGTGCGTGCCGGTTATCCCATCCGCGCAGGTCGAGAAGCATCGGCGGGGGATCGCTGGACGTTGGGCATGATCGCGTCTCGGGCTGGAGAACGCGCTGTCGGCGGCATGAGCGGACGACGAGTCGGGGTCTCCGCTGCCCATCTGGTCCAAGAGCTTGTCCGCACTGGGCGCCCATGGGCAGGGGGAGCGCGGTCGCCCGAACCCGTCGCGTTGCTGGATCGCTGACGACCGGCGTCCCGGAAAGATCTTCAAAAAAATCCGGGAGGCGGTGTCGGATCGGGGCAGAGGCGTTCGTAGCAGGGGTGAGGCCGCCCGCAAGGGGGCGGCGCCAAGGTGAAGGAACCGCGATCATGAAGCTGACGACCGTGACTCAGGTCACCATCGATGGAGTGATGCAGGGAAACGGCCACGCGTCGGATGAGGACCGCAGGAACGGATTCGAGCGCGGCGGATGGGCCCGGGGGAAGGGCGACAACGAGACCCACGCGTTCATCAACCAGACCTACCAGCGCGCCGAGGCGTTCCTGTTCGGCCGGAGGACCTACGAGCTGTTCGCCAGCTCATGGGGGACCTTTACGGTCCAGGACGCCCCTGGCTGGGAGTCCGTCCTGGAAGCGTTGAACACACGGCCCAAGTACGTGGCGTCGACCACGCTCACCGATCCGGCGTGGTCGGACACGACCGTCCTGTCCGGAGACGTCGCGGCCGCCGTCCGAGAACTGAAGGCCCGGCCGGGGGGTGAGCTGCAGGTGCACGGCAGTGGCATCCTGACCCGGTGGCTGCTGGACAACGATCTGGTCGACGAGATGACTCTGATCACCGTCCCGGTGGTCGTCGGCCAGGGCGCGCGGTTGTTCCCCGACGCGGGCCCGGATCTTGCGCTCGACCTGGTCGAGTCGCGCGTCGACTCCAAGGGCGTGACGATCCAGGTCTACCGGCCGGCCGGGCGCCCGCAGTATGCGCCAACGGCTTGAAGTCCCTGACCACCGAACCACGCTGTCTTGACACCACAGGAGATGATCTTCAGATGCGGTACCTGGTTTCCGTGATCGATGACAAGAGCAATCCCGGCAGCACGGACAGGCAGCCTGCCATCAGCGCGTTCAACGAACGACTGATCGCCGAGGGCTACTGGGTTTTCGCGGGCGGACTCGCGGACACCGACACGGCCACGGTCATCGACAACCGGGGCGAGCAGGCGGTGTTCAGCGACGGGCCTTTCGTGGAGTCGAAGGAGTACCTCGCCGGCGTCTGGGTGTGGGAGGCCCCCGATCTGGATGTGGCGCTCAAGCTCGCCGCCGAGGCGTCGAAGGTCTGCGACCGGAAGATCGAGGTGCGGCCGTTCCAGTGAACGACGTCGACGTCCGCGAGGCGGTCACCTGGGCCCACCACGAGGAGTGGGCCCGGGTGGTCGCCGCCCTGACCAGGCGCTTCGGTGACCTCGACATCGCCGAGGAAGCGGCGGCCGAGGCGTTTGCGACCGCCGTCGAACGGTGGCCGGCCGACGGTGTACCCCCCAACCCCGGCGCCTGGCTGACCACCACCGCCACCCGCAAGGCCATCGACCGGATCCGACGCGAGAACAAGCGCGACGACAAGCACAAGGAGGCTCAGATGGTGTACGACGACGACCCGCCCGAGCCTGTCGGCGCCATCGACGACGACCGGCTCCGGCTGATCTTCACCTGCTGTCACCCGGCGCTGGCGATGCAGACCCGCCTGGCGCTGACGCTGCGCATGGTCGGCGGTCTGACCGTGCCCGAGATCGCCCGCGCCTACCTGGTGCAGGAGACCGCCATGGAGCGGCGGATCACCCGCGCGAAGGCCAAGATCAAGGCGGCCCGCATCCCGTATCGGGTGCCGTCCGTGGAGGATCTCCCGGCACGCGTGTCCAGCGTGCTCGCCGTCCTGTTCCTGGTGTTCAACGAGGGCTACCTGGCGACCGGCCCCGACACCGATCCCGTACGTCACGACCTGACCGCCGAGGGGATCCGGCTCACCCGCCTGATCCGCGCCCTCCTACCGGAGGACGGTGAGGTGGCCGGGCTGCTGGCACTGATGCTGCTCATCGAAGCCCGCAGCACCGCCCGGGTTTCGGCCAGCGGCGAATTGGTCCCCCTTGACGAGCAGGACCGTGGGTCCTGGGACGCCGCGCTGATCGCCGAGGGCCACCGGCTGGTGCGCGAGCGCCTCGCCGCTGCCGCCGCCGGGGTCGCTCCGGGCCGCTACCAGATCCTCGCCGCGATCAACGCCGTACACACCTCCGCCCGCGACATACGCGACACCGACTGGTCGCAGGTCCTCGCCCTCTACAACCAGCTCGTCCGCCTCGACCACTCGCCGGTCATCGCCCTCAACCGGGCCATCGCGGTCGCCGAACTCGATGGCCCGGAGGTGGCACTGGCGGCCGTCGACCGCCTTGAGGACAAGCTGTCCGGCTACCACCCCTACCACGCCACCCGCGCCGACCTGCTACGCCGGCTGGGCCAAAGTCAGCAGTCGCGCGCGGCCTACGACAAAGCCATCCAACTGGCGGGCAACACCGCCGAGACCGCCTACCTGACCCGCCGCCGCGACCAACTGCGGTAGCGCTCACGGATCCCGATCGCCCCCGTGCACAGCGGCGGCCAACCCCGGCGCAATCAGATCGGCCCGACACCAGCATGAGGTCGTCAGCTTCTGACGGTCGGCACTGCACTGTCATCCGGCCGCGGGCGCCTACCGGCGACTGTGCTGGTCTCAGCGGGCGAACTTCTCGATGGCGGCCGGGGTGACAGGGGTGAAGAGGTTGACGAGGTTGCCGTCTGGGTCGCGAAACAGCAGTGAGCGGTTGCCCCAGGGCATCGTGGTGGGTTCGTTGACGAAGTCCTCGACGAAGCCGGTCAGGTTCTGGTGCACGATATCCACGTCGTCGACGAGGAACTCGAGGATGACGCTGCGGTTGTCGGCCGGGTGGGCGGAGCCAGCCGCGACCTCGGCGACGGGCTCGCCGCCGCGCAGTCGCAGACAGACCTGGCGACGCACCGACGAGGGGTACCTCATGGGCACAGTGACCTCCTAATGATCACTCTGCCTCAACTCTCACAACAGTGGATCAGTTCCCAGGGGCCACATCAGCTGGATCAACCCAACGGGTCACGCCAGGCGAAGACCGGGCGTTCCGGCTGGATCGCATCGCCGGTGAGAGGACCCTGCCCGGCTCGTTCGAGCCGCCCAGGGGACCCTTGAATTTTCACCGTGCCCCCTGACGACGCGGCATCGCCGACCAGGGGGTGCGCCAACACCGTTGGAGCGGCGGGGGGCACTACAGCCTTGAGCTGCGAGGCGTGCGGAGATGCGATCACAGGGGGTTTCCTCGGTGACGAGGACCTGGTTTGCTGCTGAATCGCGCCACTGATCGTCGCGCAGGCTTGAAACTGAGTAGTCGTGGGGGTGTGATGGCGGACCGGGACGTGCTCCAAGGTGACCGTCGCGGGGACGAGGTCGGTCCTATTCCACCGTGGGTGGAGGCGTTCGACCACCTCGCGCCCGGGGTCGGCGACGTGATCCACGAGCGGACCGCCGAGCTGCGCGCAGCGTGTCCGGTGGCGCGCAGCTCGGCCTACGGCGGCTTCTTCGTGGTGGCGGGGGCACGGGAAGTCGACTTGGCGGCCAAGGACGACGACACCTTCTCGTCGGCGGTCGAGGGATTGGGCGCCACGATGGTGCTGCCGGCGTTGAACAGGGTGACGGCGCCGTTGTTCGAGTCCGATCGGCCCGCGCACACCGTCTGGCGGCGCGCGATGCAACCGTTCTTCACCCCGGCCGCGGCGGTGGGCTACGAGCCCGAGATCCGGCGCATGACCCGCGAGGTGCTGGGCGGGCTGGCGCTGAGTGGCCGGGCGGACCTGGTGGCCGACTTCGCGGCGGTGGTGACGTCACTGGTCACCGTGACCGTGCTGGGGGTTCCGGAGGTCTGCCGTGCGGAGACCGCGGCCCTGATCAGGCAGCTGTTCACGGCCGCCGACCCCGAGCAGGCGGGTGCGGCGGGGAAGCGGCTGGCCGAGGTGCTGGCCGAGTTGGTGCGTGAGCGGCGCGGTGCGCCGGTGCGCGACGTGTTCGGCGCGGTGGTCAACGCCGCTGTGGACGGGGTGCCAGCGACCGACGAGGAACTGCTCAAGCACGGCTTCCTCATGCTCGCGGCGGGCACGCTGACCGCGGGGGACACGATCGCCAACACCGCGTACGTGCTGGGCTCGGACGCGCGCTTGCGAGCGCGTGTGTCGGCCGACCGGACGTTGCTGGGGGCGGTGGTGGAGGAAAGTGTGCGGCACGAGTCCGCGGTGGCGGCCACCGGGCGCACCGTGCGCCACGACACCCGGTTGGCCGGTGAGGACCTGAGGAGGGGAGACCGGCTGTTGCTGCTGTGGGGCAGCGCGAACCGCGATCGGGCGCTGTTCGAGGACGGGGACCGGTTCCGTCTCGGCCGCCCCTGTCCGACTCGTCACCTGGGGTGGGGCGCGGGGGCGCACCACTGCCTGGGCAAGCACCTGGCCCGGTTGCAGGTGCGGGTAGTCCTCGATGAGTTGCTGGAGGTCCTCGGCGACTTCGAGGTCGAGCCGGGGTTCGTGCCCCGGCGTACGTTCGGCGTGTTGCGCGGTCTGGCCGGCTTGCCCGTGCGGTGGAGGGTGGACGACGGCCTCGCGGTGAGGGCTTCATCGGCTCGGTGACCGCTCGCCGGGTCCTGTCGCCCCGGTGTTCGCGAGTTCGGACGTGTCGGCGTGCACCCGCTTGATCCAGGCGGTCAGGGCGGTGCGGTCGGTGACGCCCTGGGTGCGGCAGATGATGGTCAGCTGCTGCTCCACGCCACCGCGCGAGGTGTGCACCCTTCCGGCGACCTGTTGGTTGGTCAGCCCTTGGGAAACCAGGTCCGCGATCTCCTGCTGCCGCTGGGTCAGGGTGCTCCACGTGGCGTTGGCGTAGCACTCCTCGCGTTGTCTCAGGGTGTCGCCCTCGACGATGTGCGTGGTGAGCGCGAAGTGGAGCACCTCCGCGGCGGGTATCGCCGCGCCCTTGTCGAAGCACTCCCGGAAGCACTGCGGGCCCAGCAGTCGTTCCAGGGTGGCGTGGGCGCGGTCGCGTTCCCGGCGGAACGGGACCAGGCCGACCACGTTGACGTGGGTGTTGCGCTGGATGGCCAGCGCGCCTCTCATCAGGATCGCGGCGGCTTCGGCCACTTGGCGGGCGCCGCTCTCGGAGTTGCCGGCCTCCAGCCGCCCGGCGATGGCGGCCAGCGCCCAGGAACACGCCTCGCTACTCCAGGTCGAGCCCCACCGCTCGCGCAGCTCGATCTGGGTCTCCTGTCCAGACCGGCGCGGAACCACTGGACGGCCTCCACGGGGCGCTCGTGCATCAATGGCGCCAGGACCCTGGCCCACTGCGCCCAGCTGATCGCCCACTGCGCCCCGGCGGCCTGGGCGTCGTCCAGGTAGAGCTGCGCGATGCGGGTGCCGGTGGCGTCGTCGTCCCAGATGCCGCCGCCCAGCGCCCACATCAGCAGGAAGTTGCGCCGGTCACTGCGGAACTCCGGGCCCAGCCGTGCGAACAGTTCCACCGCGCGCCCCACGACGGGGATGCAGTCGGGGGCGCCCGTGCCCTCCATCAGCCAGGCACCTTCCAGGAACACCAACGGAGCGATGTCGTCGGCCGGCATGTCGGCCGTCGCGGCCAGTTCGCGGCAGTGCCGCAGGCGGATCTCGGCCTGCTCGGGCAGGCCCTGGCACAGGCGGGTCCAGCCCAGCAACGCCGATGCGCTCGGGCGCCGGTTCGACCGGCACGAGGTTGAGGAACCTGGTCAACTGGTCGCACCATTCGCCCAGCCGCGCGAAGAAGAACGGTAGGCGCAACCTGGCTAGGTGGTAGACGATCTCCAGGCCCATCCGGGCCTGGTCGCTTGCGGCGTCGGCGCACCAGTCCATCGCGGCGAGGAAGTTGGCGATCTGCTCGTTCGCCCGCCGCAGCAGCTCGACCTCCTGGGGTCCGTACCAGGTATCGGCGTAGTGCTTGGCCAGTTCGCGGAAGTGGCGGGCGTGGCGCGTGCGTATCGGCTCCAGTTCGCTCCGTTCGATCAGGCGGTGCCCGTGCTGAAAATCTCACCCATGCAGTTCAAGTGGCATGTAGGTACTCGTGTAAGACTCCGCCGAGGCGGTCCTGTCGGCGTATCGCGAGGCGTTCGATCCGGTCGGTTTCAAGAGGCTGGGGTCGGGATCGCAGAGGTGCTGCGGCGGCGAGCGACCGATGGGTTCGGTGCAGGTTGTAGTGCCGCTTGTACTCGCGCAGCGCGTGCCGGAGGTGGGTTTCGTTCCAGATCAGTGTGCGATCCAGCAGTTCCGCGCGGAGCGTCTTCACCCAGCGTTCGGCGATCGCGTTCATACGAGGTTTCCGGACGCTGGTCAGCACCGTGGTGATCCCCGCGCCGCCGAGGATGTCATCGATCAATGCGGGGTACTTGGCGTCGCGGTCGCGGATGAGGAACCTGACCTGAGCCAGGCTTTCGACCTCCTCCAAGTCCATGAGCAGGTTGCGGGCGGCCTGTGTTACCCAGTCATGGGTCGGGTGCGCGGTAGTACCGAGAACGCGCACGCGTCTGCCGGCGTAGTGGATCGCGGCAAGGATGTACTGGCGCTGTCCTGTCAGGGTGACGGTCTCGATGAAGTCCATCGCCAGGATTGCCTTGCCCTGGGAGCGTAGGAAGTCGGCCCACGTGACGGTCGTCCGGTGCGGGGGCCGGGGCGACGCCATTGGCTTTAAGGATCTCCCATACCGTGGAGGGAGCGATCCTGATACCGAGCAGGGCGAGTTCGCTGTGGATGCGCTGGTAGCCCCGTGAGGGGTTCTCAGTTGCCAGACGGGGGACGAGGTGGCGGATCGAGGCGCGCGTGCGTGGACGCCCTGGCCTGTGGTTCACGCTCGCGTGGGCGTGGCGGGTTTTGGCCAGGTCGCGATGTCATCGCGGCGCTGTGTCCGGGCTGACCAGCAGTTGGGGTCGGCGCAGGGTTGCGCGGGCCAGTGGCACGAGGAGCGCTGCGAGAAATGTCCTGTCCGCGGGGCGAAGTTGAGGGCGTTGATCGCCGAGTTGTCGTTGCAGGATGGTGAGTTGGTGGCGTAGGGCGAGGATCTCAATGTCCTTCTCGCGGTTGGTCATCGGTAGTAGCCGCAGCGCGGCGAAGGCGTTGGTGACGGCGAGGTAGGCGAAGCGAATGAGCATGAGCGGTGAGCATGCCAGGGGGTGTCTGGTCGCACGCCGATGACTGTTGACCTGCATGGATGTACTTCTCGGCACGTACAGGGTTGGACTACCTTGACAGCCAGGAGGAAGCCCAGCTGACCAAGGTCATCCCGCAGGCCGCGTTCGTCGTCGTGTAGAGCGCCGGGCACGTGGCGAGCTCGTGGAACTCGTGCGCTGAGCGGCGTACAGCGAAGATCGCAGCACCTTGGCCGACTGGAAGCTGGCGATGGTGGCGTGGAACGCTGTCGAGGACGCCGCGTACCGCAGCATCCGGATGACCGGCACGCACGGCCGCGGCCTGCGCGGTGGATCCTCTGTGAAATCTGGCGACCATATCGATTACCAGGAAACCCAGTTCACTGTGGACAGTACCGTCACCGGGCACGCGGTGTTCGACAGGAAGACCAACGCCCTGAACGCGACCGTGACGGTCAACGGCAGCGACACGCTGACCATGACCGCCCCACTGTTCGACGGCGACGCACCGTACGTGAAGGTGACCGGCACCATCGACGGCCGGCCGGTGTCGTTGCTGGCGCCGGCTCGTTAGCGGTAGCTTGGCGTCCAAGAACCACACCCGACGTGAGGCAGGCTCGGATAGCCCTCCCGGTGTTTCCACCATTGGCTTTCTCCGATCCGCCTCCCGCACCCGCCGTGTGCCTCCTCGACGCAACGGGCGCCCGGTGACTCGCCGTGCGGCACCTTCCGGCCGGCCCCGTAACCTGGCCGCCGACAGCGTGGCTCCGTCGGACCAGGCTGACAGGCCCCGGCCCCTGAGAGGAGATCAGAATGGACGACGACGCGAGTTCACCGGCTCTGCCCGAACTGGCCTCCCAACGAGACGGGTTCGGTCTCGACCCGGATGTTCGGCGGCGACGCGACTCCGGCGAGGTCTACCGGGTGCGGTCGCCGCTGGGGCATGAGGCCACCCTCTTCAGCCGCTATGACGACGTCCGGGCGGTGCACGGCGATGCCGAACGGCTGCGGCTCGACGCGATCGGCCCCTCGCCCGGTCTAAGCAGGTTGCCAGAAGTTGTGTCTGTAACTCGCGTGAGTTGACCTTGCCGTGAACGTGAAGAGCCTCGTCGGGTTGGATTCGGTTACCACACCAGACTCCACCACGACGAGGCCTCCACCAGTATGCGCCCCGCGCATGTCTACGCCGACTTGACCCCTGCCCAGCACCTCGAACTGGTCACCGCGCTGCACGGACCCTGGCGAGTCGCCACCCGCATCGTCATCGTCTTGCTGTCCGCGTCCGGGATGAGCGCGCCCGAGATCGCGGAACTTCTGCACTACGAGCCGGTCACGGTGCGCCGCTGGATCACCCGACACACCCGCGACGGCATCAACGGGCTACCCGACCGACCCCGCAGCGGACGCCCCCGCCTGGGCAGCCCCACGCTCGGACACCGCATCCACACCCTGCTGCACACCCCGAAAGCCTGGACCACCGCACGACTGTGGCGCGCCGCCCGACGCCCCGAAATGAGCCTGCGCACCTTCTACCGGCGACTGCGTGAACACGCCAGGTGGCGGCGTCCCCGGCTGATCGCCAAAGGCGACCCCGACCACGACACGACCTGCGCCACGATCCAGGCCCGCCTCGCCGCACTCCCCACCGGCTCCGTGGTTCTGGCCGAGGACGAAACCCACCTCGACCTGCTGCCGCGGGTCCGATCGTGCTGGATGCCCACCGGCCTGCGTCACCGGATCCTGACTCCCGGCAGCAACATCCGCCGCACCATCCACGGCGCGATCGACCTCACCACCGGCGCCTGGCACCACCACGTCTCCGTCAAGAACGTCTCCGTGGTGTTCTGCTACTTCCTGCAACAGGTACTCGACGCCTACCCCGACGCCCCTGTTGTCGCGGTGATCTGTGACAACGGCGGCACCCATCACAGCGGGATCACTCGCCGCTGGCTGGCCGAACACCCGCGCCTGTTACTGATCGAGGGCGCGAAATACAGCCCGCAGGACAACCCCGTCGAACGCGTCTGGGCCGGCCTCAAGCACCACATCGCCAACACCGCGCCAGCCACGATGGCCGGCCGCGTCCGACAGGCACACGCCTACTTCCGCGACCGGAGCACCGAACAGAACCTGATCACCGCCGCGCCCTGGACCAGCCCCTGGCTACCCGAAGGTTTCGGACAAGACTTTTGGCCACGTGCTTAGCCGCCGAGGGCGTGGACGACGAGCAGATGAAGCGGCGCCGAGCAGGTCGGCTGCTGATGCTGGATCCACCCGAGCACACCCGTCTGCGGCGTCTGCTGACCGCGACGTTCACGGTCCGGCGGGCCAGGGCGCTGGCCCCGCGGATACAGACGATCATCGACGAGCACCTCGACGCGATGGCGGCCGCAGGCCCGCCCGCCGATCTGGTTTCCGCGTTCGCGCTCCCGGTGCCTTCGCTGGTGATCTGCGAGCTGCTCGGGGTGCCGTTCGCCGACCGGGCCGAGTTCGGTGCGCGCAGCAACCGGTTCTTCGACACGACCATGACCCCTCGGGAACGGCTGCGGCTGGACGCCGAAGCCGACGCCTACATGCACACCCTGGTCGCGCGGCATAGGGAACGGCCGGGAGACGACCTGCTGAGCCTGTTGATCCGCGAGCACGGCTCGGGTGCGCTTTCCGACGAGGAGCTGGTCGGCCTGGCGGATCTGCTGCTGATCGCCGGCCACGAGACCACTGCGAACGTGATCTCACTCGGAACGCTCGCGTTGCTGCGCCACCCTGACCAGCTCGCGCTGGTGCGCGACGATCCGAGCGCGGTCGAGGACGCGGTCGAGGAGCTGCTGCGTTTCACCTCGGTCCTGCACGCCGGCTTCGTCCGGGTGGCTGTCGAGGACACCACGATCGGCGGGCATCCGGTGCGGCGTGGCGACCACGTGGTGACCTCGCTGCCCGCGGCGAACCGCGATCCGGCGCTGCTGGAGGACGGAGACGAACTCGACGTCACCCGCGGCCGCTGCCCACATGTCGCCTTCGGCCACGGTATCCACCACTGTCTCGGCGCGACCCTGGCTCGCCTCGAACTACAGCTGGCGCTTCCGGCGTTGCTGAAGCGGTTCCCCGGGTTGTGCCTCGCCGACCCCGCAGCCACACCCGCCTTCAAGCAGCGCGCGCTGATCTACGGTCTGCGGTCCCTGCCCGTAGCCTGGTGACCATCCCGAAAGGAACAACGTTGACCATCGACGAGCAGTCCGCCGCCGCGCCCCTGGCCGAGGCCGACTTTCCCCACCACCAGCAGGTGGTGCAACGGTTCGGCGACCTCGCACCGGACGGCACGACGAGCACAGTGGCGTTGTCGCGCCTGTTCGAGCATCCCCGGGTCGGCCTGCGCTTCTCGCGCTTCGACAAGCTCGCGGCCGACGGCGGGTTCGGGCCGTTCCACATCCTGTTTGTCGGCCAGTGTGTCGAACGGCACACGGCGTTCGGCAAGTTCGGCGGGACCATCCGGATCGGCACCGGTATCCAGGCGGTTGGGCGGTCCTCGTACACCTACGGTCAGGGCATGTTCGTCGACGGGAACCTCGTCGCCACGGCCGACGCCACCATCGTGTTCGCCGACAAGTCCGGGCCGATCACCTTGCCGGACGAGCTGCTCGCCGACCTCGAGGAGCTGCGACTGGCGGAAACAGGTGTAGCGGTCGCGTCGAAACCCGATCCGCGCCGCCGCGAGCGGCAGTACTACCCGGCCGCTGCCACCATCCACGCTCGCGTCGGGGACGTCGATCTCAACCGGCACGTCAACTACATCGCCCAGCTGGGCTGGTACGACGAGGCGATCGCGTCTCATGCACACGGCCTGCTGGGAGATGGCTCCACCAGGAAGCTTCCCCGGTTCGTCCCCTGGCGCTACCGGGTGAACTACCTCGGCGAGGTCCTTTACCCCGGCACCTACGACATCGGGATCGCCGTCAGCGGGCACGACGAGCACACCGTGCACTATGAACTGGGACTGTTCGACAGCGGCCAGTGCCTGGGGACAGCGGACGCGGCCGCACCGCGCGGTACGCTCCCCGGCGCCGCGCTTGCGGACGCAGCGCCGCGCACGAGGGGCGAAGTCACGGAGTGAGGACGTCGTATCGGGCGGCCCCTGTCAGGCCGATCGGATCAGCTCAGCCGCCCGCCCGGCGATCATGATCGGCGGTGCAGGCGCCGACGCCACGGCCCGGTAGCGGTGGCGGCCGCCGTTGTTGTCGACCTCGCGTTTGATCGTGTGGGGTTCCAAACATCGGTCACCGGCGCTGACCAGTAGTTTTACGCAGCCCGTTCGTACTCGTTGATCAAGCTTCCGAGAAGCCGCTGGCGCTTGATCCGCTGGGAGTTGAGGTTCGCCACCAAGTAGGTCGGCCGGGGCGGGCGGAGGTCGCGGGACCGGTGCGGCCGTCGACCGTTGTAGTGCCGGATGTACTCGGCGAGCACGGCGTTGAGGTGCCGCTGGCTCAGGACCAGCATGCGGTCGGTGAGCTCGGTTCTGGCGGTGAGTACGAACCGTTCGGCGTAGCAGTTCGCCCGTGGGCAGCGTGGAGGAATCCTTACCGTCTTGATGGCCACGTCAGCCAGGACGGCGTCGAATGAGGCCGCGAACTGGCCAGCCCGGTCGCGGATGAGAAACCTGAACTCGTCGACTCGGTCACCGAGGTCCATCACGAGGTTGCGGATCTGCTGGGTGGTCCACCCGCCGCCCGGATTGGTGGTCGTGCCGAGGATGTGGGCGTAGCGGCTGCCGACCTCCAGCACGAAGAACGCGGAGATCCGCTGGAGGGTGAGCGCGCAGTCGACATGGAAGAAGTCGCATGCCAGCCTCGTCGAGGCCTGCGTGCGCAGGAACTGCCGCCAGGTCGTGTCGGTGTGCCGGCTCGGCGCTGGAGGTATGCGCGCCCGCTTCAGGATCCGCCGGATCGTCGAGGCACCGACCTGGTGTCCAAGCTTGAGCAGCTCCCCTTGAATCCTCTTGTAGCCCCAGCTGTGGTTTTCTGTGGCCATCCGTTCGATCAGCCCGGCGATCGCCTCGTTGACGGGCGGACGCCCGTGCCGGTGTGGATAGGTCCACTTCGCGGCTATCAGTCGATGGTGCCGGCGCAGGATCGTGCTCGGGGTAACCAGCCGGTGCAGCCGGAGCCCCTTGAGTAGCAGGCGGACCAGCGCTGCGAACACAGCCCGGTCGGCCCAGTCCAGGCGAGGTTTCGGGTTGCCTCTGCGCAGCACGGTGACCTCGTGGCGGAGCACGAGCAACTCGGCGTCCTTGGACGCCGACGTGCGGCCCAGCAATACCAGCAGGCCCACCAGCCGGAGGAAGATCAGGTAGAGCAGACGCAGCGACATGGCTGGCGATCATGCCGTGTCCGTTGACCGTGCCTGTCGTCGCAGGTTAGATGCGTGGGCCCACTTCTGGAACCCCACAGGCTTCAGGTGCAACGGGACTACCGCGTCGTCACGGTCCCGGAGATGCGGTGCGGCATCTACCTCCAGGGCGGCACCGAGCACACCCACGGGCTGACGTCGTCGCTGCTGTCGAACATCGTGATCCGCACCGGCGAGATCACCGACTCGATCATCACGCGGCGCGCGGAGCTGAACGTCGGCGAACGCAGGACCGTGAACGGATGACGGGCGCCGAGGTGACGCCCGGCCGCCTCGCTGAAGTCCTTACGGCAGTTGGGTCATGAGAGCGGCGGTCTGCGCGTGCCTCCCGCAGCCGCGCTCGGAGAACGACGTCACCACGCGCTTACGGACCTCGGGCTTCTGCTCCTGGCTGAGCTTGAACATCCCATCGGCTCGTGTCACCCGGATCCGGAACGCGCCCACAGCCGGCACGATCTTGCGGAAGTAGCCGAGGGACTCGGTCATGTCCCAGCTGTCGCCGAAGAACTTCTCGAAAACCTTGACGGTCGCCTGCACGACCTCCAGTGTCTCTTCGATCGACTCGATCTTCTCCACGACGCCGTGCGCGTGCACTGACGTGAAGTTCCACGTCGGTGCGGCCGGACTGATCTCGTAGACGGTCGGGGACACGTAGGCGTGCGGGCCGGTGAAGGTCAGCAGGACGGTGGCGCCGTTCTCCAACGCCGTCCACTGTGGATTGGCCCGGTTCATGTGGCCCAGCAACGGCCAGCCGGCCAGCTTCTCGGCGGGCGGACCGTCCCAGGCGGGATCGGTGATCACGGGCAGGTGGGTGGCGAAAGGCCCGTCGGCCGGATTCCCGTTGCTGGCCAGCAGCGCCAGGGGGTTCTGCCGCATCAGGTCGACCATCCAGGAGACGTCCGGTTCCCGGTAGTGGCTGGGGACGAACATGGAGCGTGCACCCCTTTCACGGTGTGACGGTCTTGGCGGGGCCGAACCAGGTGGACAGCGCGGTCCGCAGAGCCGGGACGTCCGGTGGGACGTCGGCGTCGGCCACCCAGGCGACATGACCGTCGGGCCGGATGAGCAGCGCTGCGGGCGCGTCGACCTCGCCGACGACGGGGACGGGCCAGTAGTCGTGCTCACTGCGTGCCTCGACGACGTCGACGCGATCCGTCCACCCCGCCGCCGTCACCTCGGTGTTGCCGCTCAGGTTGAGCAGGACCGGGCGAGCGGCGTGCAGGAGCTCGTGGACGCGGGTGGCGCCGTGCGCGGTCTTCAGCGTGGCGTCGGGTACCCGGCGACCGGCCAGTGGGTGGTCGCCCGCGGGGTACCGCACGTCCAGGCCGGTGATCATCTCCCGCAGGTGCCGGTTGACGTCGTCGAACACCATGAGCGAGCCGAACACTTCGCGCAGTGCGTCCATCTCGGCGCCGGGCCTGGCCAGTGCCGACTGCGCGCGGGTGTTGTGCAGCACGCGTTCCGCGACGGGATGGCGTTCGGTGTGGTAGCTGTCGAGCAGCGCGTCCGGCGCATCGCCGCGGCGAGCTTCCAGTCGAGGTTGACGGCGTCCTGCACGCCGATGTTCAACCCCTGCCCGCCCGCTGGGTAGTGGATGTGCGCCGCGTCGCCCGCGAGCAGCACCCGTCCGTCGCGGTACCTGTCCGCCTGCCGCGCCGCATCCCCGAACCTGGAGATCCACTTTGGACTGTGCATGCCGTAGTCGGTTCCCGCGAGCCGGATCAGCGCCTCCCGCAGCATGGCGAACGTCGTGGGTTCGTCACGGCCGGGAATGTGGTCGTACTCGGAGGTGATCATCCGGAACCAGCCGGGTTCCAGCGAGATGGCGGAGAAGTGGCCGGTCGGGCACCGCCGCATGAAGATGAAGTCCTCGGGCAGGTCGGGCAGCCGGACGTCTCCGAGCAGAGCGGTCATCGTCGCCGGGGTGCCGGGAAAGCCGATTCCCGCGAGCTTGCGCACCGCGCTGCGCCCACCGTCGCGCCCGACGAGGTACCGGGCGTTCAGCGTCGTTCCCGTGGCCAGGCCGACCTCCACGCCGTTCTCGTCCTGGCGCAGGCCGGTCACCTCGGACGACCAGCGCACCTCCACGCCGAGCTCGGCCGCCCACCGTTCCAGCAGCCGTTCGATGACGGACTGCAGGAGCATCAGCGGGTGCGGGTGGCGGGACTCGAGTCCGTCGAAGTCCAGCCACAGCCCGGAGAAGTGGCCCACCGGCGTCGGATCGCCCGCATCGAGGAAGCGGTCGAGCACACCGTGCTGGTCCAGCACCTCCAAGGTACGGGAATGTATTCCACCCGCCCGCGACTCACCCGTTCGCTCGGGCAGCGCGTCGACCACGGTCACGCCGACGTTCGCCAGACGGAGTTCGCAGGCGAGCATCAGGCCGGTCGGCCCGCCGCCCGCGAGCACCACGTCCGTGTTCAAATCTTTGTCCCCCAAGGTGTTTCGCCCCCAGTCCACTGCGTAGACGACGTACTTGAATCACCCCTCACGGTCTTCGAAGCCGATCGGCCGGTCAATACAGCGCCCTGTCCCTGCGGGCAAGCCGTCGCCGAGCCTTGCTTGTCCCGCTGGCGGGTCCGGGCGGGTCCGGCCGCGCGACCTCGGCCACATGTCCGTCCAAACGACCTTGCGCCGGGAGTGGTACTCAGTGCTACTGTGTACCGGTACTCAGCAACGCCAGGTAGCTCGGAGGCGTCCTTGGGCAGGCAAGCGACGGAAATGCTCAAGGGCACGCTCGAGGGCATCGTCCTCGCGATTCTCGCCGGCCGGTCCGCGTACGGGTACGAGATCACGGCGTGGCTTCGGGACAGGGGGTTCACCGAGATCGCGGAGGGAACGATCTACGCGCTGTTGGTCCGGATCGAGCAGCGCGGCCTCGTGGACGTGGAGAAGGTTCCTTCGGAGAAGGGGCCTCCGCGCAAGGTGTACTCCTTGAACGACGAGGGGCGGGAGTATCTCGAAGAGTTCTGGAAGACCTGGAGTTTCCTCAGCGAACAGCTCGAACAGCTCCGGGAAGGGGGGAACGGCAGTGGGCACTGAGCCGGGCGAGCAGAAGAACCGCTACCTGCGGTATCTGGAGGTCGTGACCGGATCGTTCGAGGAGAAACGGCGCTACCGGCAGTGCAAGGAGCGGATCGAACGGCTCCCTCACGACTACCGCACGGCGGTCGAGGCGCTGCAGCGGTACATGCAGCACTTTGGCCCTGACCAGTCGGAGAGCCTGGTGACGATGCTGGAGGACCTGACAGACCTGTTCGAGCAGAGCACGGCCGACGGAATCCCGTTGCGCGAGGTCGTCGGCGAGGACCCGGTGGAGTTCGCGGAGACGTTCCTGCGCAACTACCCCGGCGGCTCGTGGATCCGCAGGGAGCGGGACCGGCTGACCAAGGCGATCGACCGCGTGACGGGAGGCATGCAGTGACCGACCAGAGGACGGAAACCTGGATGGCAGTTGACTAGAACCAGGAGTTCGCGATCCGCGTCGCGGGCCTGGAGAAGTCCTTCAAGGATCTGCACGTGCTGCGCGGGGTGGACTTCGAGGTGGCGCGAGGCAGCATCTTCGCGCTGCTCGGCTCCAACGGAGCTGGCAAGACCACGGTCGTGCGGATCCTGTCCACGTTGCTCAAGGCCGACGCGGGATCGGTCGACGTCAACGGCTTCGACGTCGCCACGCAGTCTGCGGGCGTGCGGGAGTCCATCAGTCTCACCGGGCAGTTCGCCGCGGTGGACGAGATCCTCACGGGGCGGGAGAACCTCGTGCTCGTCGCCCGCCTGCGGAACCTGAAGGATCCGGGCCGGATCGCGGACGGACTGCTCGAGCGGTTCTCCCTGACCGACGCGGCGAACCGGCGGGTGTCGGAGTACTCCGGTGGCATGCGCCGCCGCCTCGACATCGCGATGAGCCTGTCCGGCAACCCGCCGGTGATCTTCCTCGATGAACCGACGACGGGCCTCGACCCGCAGTCGCGCCTCGAGGTGTGGCAGGCGGTCAAGGAACTCGCGGGACGCGGCACCATGGTGCTGCTCACGACGTAGTACCTGGACGAGGCGGAACAGCTCGCCGACCGGATCGCGATCCTCCACAAAGGAACGATCATCGTCAACGGCACGCTCGCCGAGCCGCAGCAGCTGCTGCCGCCCGCCAAGGTCGAGTACGTGGAGAAGAAGCCGACACTGGAGAACGTCTTCCTCGCGCTCGTCAGCGAAGACGGTGGCGGGCGTTCCGCGGAACCCACGAGTCAGGAAAGCAGATGATCACTAGATTCCTGGGTGACACCACCATCCTTCTGGGACGGTCGCTGCGGCACATCGTGCGCAGCGTCGACACGATCATCACGACCGCGGTGATGCCAGTCGCGATGATGCTCCTGTTCGTCTACGTGTTCGGTGGCGCCATCGACACCGGCTCCGACTCGTACGTGAACTACCTGTTGCCCGGCATCCTGCTCATCACCGTCGCGTCCGGGATCGCCTACACCGCGGTCCGACTCTTCACGGACATGAAGAGCGGTATCTTCGAACGCTTCCAGTCCATGCCGATCGTGCGCTCGTCGGTGCTGTGGGCGCACGTGCTCACCTCCCTGGTCGCCAACCTGATCTCGCTCGTCGTCATGCTAGCGGTCGCCCTGCTGATCGGGTTCCGTTCGGGGGCAGGGGTTCTGGCGTGGCTCGCGATCGCCGGAGTGCTGTTCCTCTTCACGCTGGCGCTCACGTGGATTGCCGTCATCCCCGGTCTGTCCGCCAAGTCCGCGGAGGGCGCGAGCGCGTTCTCCTACCCGCTCATCTTCCTGCCGTTCCTCAGCACCGCCTTCGTCCCCACCGCCACGATGCCCGGCCCGGTCCGCGTGTTCGCCGAGAACCAGCCGGTCACGCCGATCGTGAGCGCCATCCGCGCGCTGATGACCGAACAGCCGGTGGGCAACGACATCTGGATCGCTCTAGGCTGGTGCGTCGGCGTTCTCGTCGTCGCGTACTTCCTCGCCATCTCCGCATACCGCCGCAAGATCTCCTAGTTCCACGGCGCTAGCGCACATCAGATCGCCGCAGGCTTCCGCTTTCACACCGGGGCAGTCACCCGGTCTCCGCAGGCACCGCCGCGCAGACCGGGCACCCCGGGACACACACGCACAAGAGGGGAATTTGTCATGCCTACTTTCGCCACGCCCGAGCCCATCACGGTGAAGCTCGCCACCGCCGGAGTGCAGGTGCGGATCGCCACGACAGAGCGCCCGGACACCGTGGTGACGGTCCAGCCCATCAACAGCGCGATCGAGTCGGATGTGAAGGTCGCCGAGCGCACCAAGGTCGACTTCTCCAACGGCACGCTGTCGATCGAGACCTCGAAGTCGGGGGAGAGGACGGGATCGGCCGCCATCGCGGTCGAACTGCCGGTCGGGTCCAGGTTGCTGATCAACACGGTGTGGACGGACGTGCACGCCAACGGCCGGTTCGGCGACTGCGAGCTGCACGTGGCGTCGGGCGGGAAGTTCCAGCTCGACCACGTCGGCTCCCTGAAGGCGAGCCTCACGGCCGGTGACGTCATCGTCGGGCGCGTCGCGGGCACCGCGGTCATCGAGAACAGCTCGGCAGCGCTGTGGCTCGGCGAGATCGAGGGCGCCGTCCGCTACCGGGCGTCGAGCGGCACGATCCGGATCGGCCACGCGTTGGCGGCCGTCGACCTGAGCACCTCCAGCGGCGGCATCGAGGTGGACCGCGCCGACGGAGACGTCGTCGCCAAGGCCGCCAACTGTCCTATTCGGATCGGCAGGCTGACGCGGGGCACGGCGGAGCTCGAGAACAGCTCCGGCGGCATCGAGGTCGGTGTCAGCGAGTACACCTCCGCCGTCGTGGACGCGGAGAGCACGAAGGGCACTGTTCGCAACTCTTTGCCCGTGCAGGATGCGGGCCAGTCCGGTGACAGCGTCAAGATCCACGCCCGCAACCGCCACGGCGACATCGTCCTGCGGCGCGCGCTCGACTGACCGTCAACGCCGAAACTCCGCCGCAAGACGGTGCCCTCGGCGATGTCGGTGAATCCCTGGCCCAGAGCCACGCGGCGATTCCGGGACGCCCTTGAGCATCGCTGTCATCCGCTTGCCCACCGGCCACTTCTGCTACTCGGTGTCGATGAGCACAGAACCTTCGGCACCGCATAAGAAAAGGACATGGAATGTTCGTATCAGCATCAGGGCTCGCGAAGAGCTACGACACGGGAGTGGTCACGCCCGTCCTCAGGGGGGCCGCGCTCGAACTGGACCGCAGCCGTATCGGCGTGATCCTGGGCCCATCCGGCTCGGGGAAATCGACACTGATGAACATCATCGGCGGGGTCGATCGCGCGGACGAGGGCGTCGTCGAGGTGGACGGCGAGCGCATCACCGATCTCGACGACGACGGGCTCGTGGAGTACCGGCGGGAGAGCGTCGGCTTCGTCTTCCAGTTCTACAACCTCGTGCCCAACCTCACGGCGGGCGAGAACATCGAGGTGGTGTCGAACATCAGCAAGCAGCCGTTGGCGATCGACGAGGTGCTCGCCGCCGTCGGGCTGACCGAGAAGAAGAACCGGTTCCCCCGGGAGCTCTCTGGTGGCGAGCAGCAGCGTGTCGCGATCGCGCGAGCCATCGTGAAGAACCCGAAACTGCTGCTGTGCGATGAGCCGACCGGTGCGCTCGACATCGCGACGTCGCGCGATGTCCTCGCGCAGCTCCAGCGGGTGAACACCCAGTTCGGAACGACGATTCTGATGATTACGCACAACGTCGCCGTCGCCGAGATGGCGCACGCCGTTTTCCGTATGCGCGACGGTGAGGTGGAGCACGCGACGCAGAATGCGGAGCCCGTGCCGGCCGAGAGGATCAGCTGGTGACCGCCCTGCGCCACCGCGTCCGGCGCATCCTCGCCGAGCAGAAGTTCCGGTTCGCCGGCATCGTCGTCCTCGTTCTCCTGGGCAGTTTCTACTTCACGGCGGCCACCGGCGTGGCAGGCAGCCTGGAGCGGACGGTGGACGGGTTCGCGACGGCGAACCAGCAGGAGGATCTGACCTTCACGACCGACCGGCCCCTCGCGGACATCGCGGCGTTGGGGGCGGGGTCCGGCTCGACGATCGAGGCGCAACAGCGGCACGACGTCACGCTGCCGCACGGGGTGCTGCGCGCTCTCACCGCGGGCAACAAGGTCGACGTTCCGACGGTGCTGACCGGTCGGGGCCTGCGGGGCCAAGGGGAGATCCTCCTCGATCCGCGCTTCCTGCAAGCGCAGGGCCTGCGGGTCGGTGGCGGCATCGTCCTGGAAGGCAAGCCCTTCACGATTGTCGGCACGGCGGCCGTGCCGAACTACGTCTACATCCTCAAGAACTTCTACGACGTGCTGCCGACCACCGGTTTCGGTATCGGTGTCGTGTCGGCGGCCGATATGGCGGCATTCTCGGGGGCCGCCGCGAACCCGACCGGGACCTACGGCGTGCGTTTCCGGGACCGGGAGAACATCGAAGCGCAGACCAGGAACCTGCGCGACCGGATCCGTGCCGGCGGGTACTCGATCTCGGAGTGGATGAGCGCCTCGGACAATCCGCGGATCAGCATGGCCCAGGGCAACATCAAGAGCATGCAGGCGATGAGCTTCCCGGTGGCGGTCGCCTTCTTTCTGCTGAGCTGCGTGATCGTGAGCGTGATGGTCATGCGTACCGTGAAGTCCGACAGCGTCGTGATCGGCACGCTGTACGCGCTCGGCTACCGTCGCCGCGAGATGACTCGCCACTACCTGGCGATACCGTTGCTGGTCGCGGCAGTGGGAGCCATCGCCGGTATGCTGCTGGCGCTGCTCGCCGTTGGGCCCGTCGTCGACTCGATGCTGTCCGCGTACAACCTGCCCGGCATCGGGACCAGCTTCTCCCCGCTCAACCTCGCGATCGCCGTGCTGATGCCGACGGTCCTGATCGGAGCGGCGAGCTTGCTGGTGATCCGTCGGATTCTCGGCAAGCGCGTCGCCGAGCTCATGAAGGGCGACGAGCAGGCGGCCAAGGTGAACGCGCTCGAACGCGCACTCCCGCTCGACCGGTTCCGGTTCGCCACGAAGTTCAGGATCCGCGAACAGGCGCGGAGCATCCCGCGCCTGCTCTTCCTGATCCTCGGTGTGGCTGCGGCGTCGATGGTCATGCTCTTCGGACTCACGTTCAACAACTCGATGAGCGTGGCCACAGAGCAGGGCTCCCTCGTGCGATACCAGTACCCCATCGAGTACAACTTCACGCAGATACAGAACCTTCAGCAGCGGCCCCTGCCGCAGGGCGCGGAGCCTTACCACACGATTCGTGTGCATCCCGAGGGAAAGGACTCGCTCGAGTTCTACCTGACGGGGGTAGAACCGAACTCGGTCGGCCTGCGGCTCAAGGACACCAGTGGTGCTGCTCTTCCGCGGGGCCAGGTGAACATCACCGCTCCGCTGGCGAGCCGGCTGGGAATCGGGGTGGGCGACACCGTCCGGTTGGTCAGCAAGCTCGACGGTGCGGCGTATACCCTGCGCATCGACGGGATCGTCCAAGCCTACAGCGAGCAGTTCATCACCATGCCCATCGACGATCTCAACCGGATGACCGGGTATCCGGCCGGGAGCTACGGCACCGTGCTCGCCGACCACGAGATGAACTTCGACAAGAACCAACTGGCCGGGGTGCTCGACACGCGCGATCCCACGGCCTTCGACAACCTGAGCGCACCGACCGGGCTCATCGTCGGCTCGGTGACGGCGCTCGCGGTCCTGATCGCGGTCGTCATCCTCTTCCTCGTCACATCACTGATCATCGACGAGAACCGCCACTCCATCGCGCTGCTCAAGATCCTCGGCTACCGCAGGAAGGAGATCGCGAAGCTGATCCTGAACAGCTCGACACCGGCGGTAATCCTCGGTTTCGTCCTCGGGGTGCCATTGATGATTGGCTTCGGGGACGCCCTGTTCGGTGTGGTCGCCGATACCATCAACATGGTCATACCGATGGTGATAAGCCCGCTGCACGTCGTCGTCACCTTCGTGGCGATCATCGCGATATACCAGGTCACCAAACAGCTGTCGAGCAGGAAGATCCTCCGGATTCCCATGAGCGAGGCCCTGAAAGCGGGTGCCGAGTGACCCACAGGAGCATCGACAGGTGACCACGGGCGGCGACCGAGAAGCGTCGGCTTCACGGTCCGCCGCCGACACCGTCGCGATGTCACCGCAGCCAGCCGGACCGCCCACGACGCGGCGTTCCTGTCGCTCGACGGCGGCCGGCAGCGTCGTGACCAGCGCAAACAAAGCAAAAAGGAACAGGAGTCACCCGTAACGAGTGGCGATCCTGTTCCCATCCTTGTGGTGCCCCCGGCCCGGGGCTGGTGTCCTGGACTGGTGCGTCCTGCTGTGCTGGCGGCCCTCGCGCTGTGCCTGGTCCTGGCCGGGTGCGGCGGGGGCCTCTCGCGTGCCGAGTACGAGCACGCGGCCGAGAGTGGGATCGCCGCCCGCGACCGGCAGTCGCACCTGGCCTCCGCCCAATTGGAACTGGCGGCACTGCGAACCCACCTACCGGGACTGGACTGGGGCCCGCACGCCAGCGACGAGTTGTGCGACCTGGACCTGAGCGGGCACACCACCTTCGGGTCCCCGCCACCGGACTCACTGGCATGCCGGACCAGCGTCGTGCAGTACACCGGATTCGACGGGGACCTACCGGCAGCCATCCGGCGCCTCGACGACAGCCTCACCGCGGCGGGCTGGACCCGCGGCACCACCGACGTGAACATGCCCATCAACTACTACCAGTGGTACAAGGGCCGGCCGGAGGGCCCGCGGACCTACGACGCGGGCAGCCTGCCCGGCCTGTACTACACCGCTGCGCACACGACCGCGTGCGCGACCCAGCCGCAGCCGTGGAGCCTGGCGGTGACCTGGCTGGAAGCCGGACAGCCCCTGGGACCGGGGCAATACACCGTGTCCCGGTACAGCACGACCGACACCCCGTTCTACCAGCACAGAGACCCTCTGGACCGCTCGGCGGCGGCGCTGGTGCTGCTGGCCACACATCACTACGTGACCGTGCTGGTCCTGTCGCTGCGCTGCGTCTACACGCCCACCGACCTGCGGAACTAAACCCATGCACCCGCGCCTCACCGGGCGCGACGGCATCATCCCTCACGCCTGGCCAATCCTGGCCGGATGCGCGGCACTCCCGATGCCACCGGCACCTCCGTGGCGCTCACTATCCTGGCGCCATGGCTGACCAGTGTGCGCAACCAGTCCCGGATCCCAGCCGGCGACCTTCCCCGACACCCCAGACCGCGGCCCACCGCTGTCCCGACCAGCAGCGCCCCGGCACCTTGACCATCCAGGCAGCGGCGCTGGACCTGTCGGCACACCGGATCGCGCAGTACGTCAACCTCGCCCCCAGTGACACGCCCGCGCCATGCGGCACAAGGAGTTGAGGACGATGCCGAGCCGCATCACCCGGGACGTGCTCGTGGAGTTCTCGCAGTTCGTGCTGTTCGACGTCTTCGGTGATGCCTCACTCGCCGAGATCGACATCCCGAGGGACTCAGCGTGGGTGGCTGCCAGCGGTTACGGCGGAGCCCGGTTTCACGCCATGGACCAGTCGATTTTCGCGGCGATCGCCGTCGAGGTACACCAGCACGCTCCCGCCGACCCGATGCCGGAGGTGGTCCACGGCTGCGAGGGCGAGTTCGCGACCCCGACGGGCAGGCTTCTGCTCGCGAGCCTGACCGGTAGCCCGAGCGATACCGCGATCGCCCTGCCCAGTCCCGGCCGGTACCGGTTCCGGGCCCGCCGCTGGGCGGTCGATCAGCGCGACCCGGACCGGTCCTATGACACCTTCGAGTCGTGGATCATCCAGATCTGGCACGCAACCGGATGAGTCCAAGGCCACCGGTGTGCTGGGCGAGGTGGCCTGTGACGGTCGCTGGACCACGAGGGTGCGGCGACCACCACGGCCTGGGCAACACAGTGAGATGCGTGTGATCGCGGTGTAGGGGCTGTCGTCGCGTTCAACGTGGGTGGGTGGTGCGGCGATCGCCGTCTGCCGGTCCTGCTGGCCGAGGGCCATCGGTTGACCATGCACGGCCTGATCGGATTCGTGAAGATCTACCAAGCAGGTGAACGGCCGTCATGGCACCGCAGCAACAGGTGTACTGGGACCACAGTCACGCCGACGATCCCGTCGTTATCACCAACCCTGACGACATCGGCTCCGTGCTGGCCCGTATGCGGAGAAGTACCGGGACAAGGGCCTGTCCCGCTGGAGGTGTCGGTGGTGGAGGACTGGGACCACCTGTTGATCGTCGGCGTCCCCGGCGAGGCCGGTGTCCTGATGTGGAGCAGGCCCGAGCAGGACTCCACTCCGGACGGGCCGTGCCATTGCTAGAGCCACGGCTGGCTCTGCTCGTGAATGCTGGCGTCGTCTGCTCGCGAATCTCGCCGTCACCACCAAACCCTCTCTGATCTACTGGTCCGGTCTGGCGATAGGTCAGAGACGACACGGATCATGGGCGGCACTCATCTGCGTCTATGTGATTGGAGAACATGCGCCGTCGCAATTCGCGAGCGAAGCCACACGGCGGCGAACCGCCCGCCTTCTTTGAACCACTGACGTACTACTACAGGGGCAGCCACCGCGAGTTTCCGCCCGAGGACAAGATTCCGCAGTCCACTGTCGCGGAGGGGATGCGCGAGCTCCTGATGCAGAACGGAGACAAGCCCGCGTTGGTGACATGGCGGCACGCCGAGTAGAGCTCACCCGCCCATGAGTAAATGCCTGCCCCCGCACAGGAACCCGCGTCCTAACCAGCCGAGCATCCCACAACCCACCTCCACGCACGTGGAGACCACCGGCATGAGGGGGCGTTTGGCAACGCATACGCCCGGCCCCAGCTGCAACGTCTGACTGGGCTTGATTGCGGCGGCGAGTTTTGGCCCCACCTGGCTCGCGTGATCACGATTCGTGGGAGTGAGTTTTGGCCCCACTTGTCGATCCTCGTTCGAGTCAGGTGCTGTGTCCGCGGCTGCGGCGGTGGAGGTGGTTGGCGCTGAACTGGAGACCGTCCAGGAAGGCTTCGAGACCGGCGACGGGGTGGTGGTCATGGCTAGCGAGGAAGCGTCGGAGCTCTTCCCAAGCCGTTGGGCTGGTGTGAAAGAACTGCCAGGAGAGGGTGAGCAACTCGGCGGTGATCTCGTCGTGGCTGGGCCCGAAGTCCGCGTCCTCGGGCGGCAGGTCGCTGGGCTGGTAGGCAGGCATCGGGAACAGTCAGGTTGGTGGGGTGGCGTGCTGGGTGCGGGTATGGGCCAGCCGGTAGGAGTCGGTGCCGGTTTCGATGATGTTCCCTGTCAAGTGAACGTGTCGGATTGCTGTCATGGTTCGCGCGTGCTGCTGTCCGGCTAGACCACGTAGCGCCACTTCATAGCCGGAATCCGTCCCTCGTCGGTGTGCATGAACATGTCGACCCAGGCTTGTCCGACGAACACGGGCCGAGTGAGGTTGATGTCGCCGCCGTGCTGGGTGCGCATGATCAGCCCTAAGGCGTGTTTGGTGAGTGGTCGGGTTGTGGCCGTTCGTCGGCGTGGCGGTGATCGTGAGCATGCATCGTGGGAAAGTCCGGTGCATCGATGAACTGCCAGCCCCTAGCATGCGTGGGTGAACCTTTCGCATCTCGGCTCGCCGATCGGGCCGATGATCCGCGTCCACGGCGGGTTCGCCAACCGGATGTACCGGCTCGACACCGACCAAGGGTCGTTCGCGGTGAAGGAGTTGAATCTCGTCGACCGCCGCTGGACCTATCGCGTCGAGGACGTGTTCAGGTTTGAGCGGGCGGCCTTCGCCGCCGGCATCCCGATGCCAGAGCCGATCTCGGCCAGCCACGACACGCTCGTTCACCGATGGGTCGAGGGAGAAAAGGTGCCAGAAGCACCGGTGTCGGCGGCGTACGCGTGTGAGATCGGTGAGATCCTCGCGCGCATCCACGCGCTCGACGTCGCGTGGACCCACGTGTCGATCGAGGAACCGACGTCACGGGACTGGCCCGAGCTCGCCGCGCGGGCGGCGGCGACCGGACAGCCGTGGGCTGACGAACTCGCCTCTCACGTCGAGACGTTCCTCGCGATTGCCCACTTCGTCGACACCTGCGAACGGCCAGGCCCCATCGTGCTGACCCATAGGGACATCCAACCGTGGAACCTGCTGGCTCGAGAGGGTCGGCCGGTGGTGCTCGACTGGGAGCTCTCGGGGATGCTCGACCTGTCCAGTGAGCTCGGCTCGACCGCGCTGAGCCTCGCGAAGGGACCTGGCTTCGACGACATCAAGCCCGCCATCTTCCGCTCGGTCCTCGACGGCTATGTCGAGGGGGGCGGAGCGTTGCCGGCGTCAGGTCCAAGCTGGTTTGTGTTCATGATCGGCGGCTGGCTGGGGCACACGAGGTGGAACATTCTCCGGTGCCTGGCCGGTGTTGAGACGAGCACCGGCCCTGACCTCGCGCTGTCGCACGAGGCCGTGCGCAACGGCGTGCGCGGCCTCCCCGACCTGTTCGGCCGACTTCCGGAGCTCGAGGTGCTGCTCGTGTGACAGTGACCCGCGTCGTGGCCCCGTCGTGCGAGAGGGTGAGTGACGTGGTCGTAGCGCGGTCACGGTCCCGCCGGGATCGGCCAGCGTTTCCCGGAGCTGTTCGTTTTCCAAGGTGAGCTGGTTGACGGCCCGGACGAGCGCCGGGACGTCAGTTTCGCAGTGTGCCGCTGCTTGCGCGGCGCGTCCAGATCCGCACGCAGCGTCGCATCGATCACCGGTTTGAACGGATCCAGCCGCGACTTCCGCGGCGGCAGCTTCTTCCGCGGCCGCGGAAACGCCGACGACAGCGCCTCCCGCACCGTGCGGCGATGCACGCCGTACTTGCGCGCCAACGCCCGAACCGACAGGCCCTCGATCCTCGAGTCCCGCCGGATCGCGGCGAACAACTCGACCTTGCTCTGAGGCATGCCACTCCCTCACGACAAGCAGCACGCATCCTCCTCCGACGAGCGGCTCTGTCCCCACAATCGCGCGTCGTTTCTTCGTCAATGACGACAGCGCGTCGCTGGCACCATGTCCCAGCCAGACAGCCCCTGTCGGGGGCCAGAACTCCCCGGAACCAACCTCGTGATCAAGCCCGTGGGGCCAGAACTCAAGAGGTCGTAGGGCGGGGCCAGAACTCACTCCCATAACCAACACACCACCTCGGCCAGCAGTCCCTGGCCAGCGCCCACTACCAGCGGGCCATCTCCCGGTGGCGGGAACTCGGCGACCGCCCATCTGAAGGCCGGACGCTCACTGATCTCGGCGACATCCATCTCGCCGCCGGCAACCGGCCTGCCGCCCGTGATGCCTGGCAGCGAGCCCTGACGATCTTCGAGGAACTCGGCGGCCGCCCCGACGCCGACAAAGTCCGTGCCAAACTCGACCAGTCGCCAGCATGAGCAGGCGCGCACGGTGTGGCGAAATGCCCTGGAGCCGTACCAGCAGCAGGGGCGTGACGAGGACACCGACCGGGTGCAGCGGCAACTCGACGAACTCGACAACCCGAGCGGCGCCAGCGATGGGCTGCACGACCGCTGACCTGGCCGGTGTCGGGCGAGGAAATGCCACGGATTTGAGACTGATCATGGGTGGTACGACCGCGAGTCCGCCGAGAAAGCCCTGGTCAGTGAAGATCTACATGTCAGCGGCGGTGGGATCCTACAGATGTTGTAGGATCTCGAAACTGACTTCATCTTCTCACTGCCGACTTCATCTCGACCTCATTTATGAAGTGCGGTTGAGACGACTACAGTCGGGGTGGAGTTGGTCCTGGGCCGTTTGGGTGGTGCGGTCGACATGCCGTCGCGGCGTTGCACCAGCGTGTCTGTCCGGTGGGACCGTGTTCTTTGCCAACAGCTACTCGGTAGTGAGGAGTGCTCGTGGCGAGTGCGGCCGACCCAGTGTTGCCGGTGGTCAACTTCCGATGCTCAGGTACCCGCTCGGAACAGGCCCGTCCATGGGACGTGGTCGAACTCGATGCCTTGAGCATGGCCTTGCTGTAGCGGCCTTTCCGCTGGTCCATGGGACAGAGTCGTGCCGGACTTCACTCACTAGTCACGGAGGCAGTGGGCTCCGCGAGGTCGTTCAGGGTCGTTGACACCCTGGTGGCGAGGTCGTTGATCTGGGAGTCGATGAACCAGGCCCTGCTGTAGGCGAGATTGATGTCGAGACGCTGCCGGTATCGGCTGACGACCGCGAAGATCATCGGTAGATGGCCGAGAGGGGCCAGGCGCACACCGGTGACGTCCAGTCCGTCGGGCAAGACAGGCTCAGCGATGGCACCCACGTCGGTGATGACGAGGGTGGGCGGGTGCTGGTCGATCATGTACTCGAAGGTGGCCAGTTCCATGGCGGCGGCGCCGGAGTCCACCGCAGCGTGCAGCTGGCTGGCGAGCTCGCGTGCAACATCCACCGGCGTAGCGGCCGAGTCGACCTCCAACCGGATCGAGGTCGTAGTCGCCGCCGACTGGAGTACCTCAGGCGGGATCGGGGGTTGCAGCCGGCGGCGCATGTCTACGGCCGTGGTGCACAGCATCCGCACCGTTCCGGTCGCCGGTTCCAGAAACGTTCGCAGACTCGTCAGCAGGGCTGCGGAGACCAGTGCGTTGCGGGAGAGAGAGGCGTCGTGGGCGTACTGGGCCAGGTTTGCGCTCCGGTCGGCGTCGACCTCGACGGCAATGGTCCGGAACGTCTGGTCGGCGCCGGGCATGCCGTTCACCGACGCTAGTGGTGGCAGGACCGCTGGGACCGCGTCGGCGTCCGACTGTGCTCGTTGCGCTACGAAGTCGTGGAGCTGCTGCTGTGAGAAGCGAGCGGCCAGCAGGTCGTCCAACGCCGGTCCCAGTACGGGTTCGACGACCTCGACGGGCACTGGTTCGTTCGCGAGCAGCGCGGCGTAGATGGCCCAGAACCGGCGGTGCAGCGCCAGATAGCTCATGCCATCGACGAAGGCGCGCGGCAGGGTCATCACCACGCGAGTACGGGTGGGTTCACGGAGCAGGGTGATTCGCAGCAAGGGGCCAGGCGTCCAGGTGAGAGCGGCGTTGATCTCCTCCTCGTAGCTGGTGCCGTGATCGAGTGCCACGTGCGCTGGCCGGTCATTCACCACGATCTGGGGACGGCCATCCTTGGTGGAGAACGTCCCCGCTAGCAGCGGGTAGCAGGTCTGCAGATGCGTCAGCGCGGCTACGACGGTCTGCTCGTTGAGATCGCCGTCAACCTCGCTACACAGCACGACTCGCACATCGCCGGCTAACACAGCCGCCTCATGCGGGGCGAGGAAACGCTCCATCGCAGCCTCCAACATGTACGGACATGGAGATCACCTCCGTGACCGTATCCGGGATCGTTGAGGAGGTGTGCGGGTCACTTGTGCAGTCCTACCTTTGCCGGATCAAGACCACTCGGTCAGACGTTCAGGCCAGGGTTGGTTCAAACGCACTGTCACGCCGCGATGAGCACGTTCGTAGTGCTGGCGAAGCTACCGCTTCGCTGCCGAGTCATCATCACCACTCCCCAGGTCACTGCCGAGAAATGCCGTGAAAATGAGACTGATCTTGGGTGACGTCGGCATGAGACAACCGAAAGGACCTGTCGGGTTCCAGAAGTCAGCCTGCGTCTGTGAGTTGCGATGATCGGTGCTCTCCGGCAGCGGGGCATGATCGTGGATGTGTCGTTGCGCCTGCCGTATCTGATCTTTATCCGGTTTCTCGGCTGGCTGTTGTTGTTCGGTCGCAGCTCGGCGTCCAAAGACGTCGAACTGCTTGTCTTGCGCCACGAGGTCGCTGTACTGCGCAGGGCCACCCCGAAGCCCCACCTGGATTGGGCCGACCGGGCGGTCCTCGCCGCGCTGACCCGACTGTTACCCACGGTGCTACGCAGGCACCGGTTGGTCACACCGGGCACGATCTTGCGTTGGCACCGCCGGCTGGTGGCCAAGAAGTGGACCTATCCGAACCGGTCTGGTCGACCACCCGTCGATGACACCATCGCAGCGTTGATCGTCCGGATGGCCAACGAAAATCAAACCTGGGGCTATCGGAGAATCCAGGGTGAGCTACTCAAGCTCGGCCATCGCGTGGGCGCGTCGACGATCCGCAGGATACTCACGCGGTGTCGGATACCGCCAGCACCATCCCGGTACACCGATACGACATGGCGACAGTTCCTCCGTACGCAGGCCTCGACCATGCTGGCCGTGGACTTCTTCCACGTCGACTGCGCGGTAACGCTCAAACGGATCTATGTCTTCTTCGTCCTGGAAGTGGGCAGCCGCTACGTGCACATCCTCGGTATGGTGACGAACCCCGATGGGGCATGGACCACGCAGCAGGCCCGCAATCTTCTGATGGACCTCGGCGATCGCGCGGCCCATTTCCGATTTCTCATCCGTGACCGAGCCGACCAGTTCACCGCATCGTTCGACGCTGTCCTGGCTGACGCGGGCATCCAAGTAGTGAAAATTCCCCCTCGTTGCCCGAGGGCGAACTACTTCGCCGAGAGATTCGTGCTCACGGCCAGAACCGAACTCACCGACCGCATGTTGGTCTTCGGTGAACGACACTTGCGAACCGTCCTCGCTGAGTACGCAGCGCACTACAACGGCCGGCGACCTCATCGGGGTCGCCAGCTCAGCCCTCCCCGGTCGCAGCAACCCACACCGAACCTCAACCACGAGCGGATCAAGCGCCGACAGGTCCTGGGAGGTCTCATCAACGAATACGAGCGCGCAGCGTGAAACACCAGGTCAGTCCACGCGGCCAAGTTCTGGAACCCCACACGCTCCGTCGACAGTACGCGGAAGCCGCGTTTCCCTTTATCTGGTGCGGGGCGGTGTCAGGCGTGGCCGTCGAACAAGCTGGTGACCGAGCCGTCGTCGAAGACCTCGTGGATGGCCCTGGCCAGCAGCGGCGCGATGGACAGCACGGTCAGTTGCGGGCAGTGGGGGTCCTCGGGGATGGGCAGGGTGTCGGTGAGGACGACCTCACCCACCCCGCAGGCGGCCAGGCGCGCGGTGGCGCCGTGGGAGAGCACGCCGTGGGTAGCAGTGGCGATGACCTCGGTGGCGCCCGTGGCGAGCAGGGCCCGGGTCGCGTCGGCGACGGTGTGGCCGGTGTCGATCATGTCGTCGACGACCACGCACAACCGGCCCGTGACCTCGCCGACGACGCGGTTCGTGGTGGTGGCGTCGGGGTGTCGCGGGTCTCGGGTCTTGTGGAGGAAGGCGATCGGGGTGCCGCCGAGGTGGTCGGCCCATTTCTCGGCGAGCCGGACGCGGCCAGCATCGGGTGCGACGACGGTGATGTCCCGGCCCCGGTAATGGGGCTGGATGTGGTCGGCGAGCAGGGTGTGCGCGAGCAGGTGGTCCACGGGGCCGTCGAAGAAGCCTTGGATCTGGGCGGCGTGCAGGTCGACGGTCATGACCCGGTCGGCGCCCGCGGTACGTACGAGGTCGGCGACCAGCCGTGCGGTGACCGGCTCGCGGCCTCGGTGCTTGTGGTCCTGGCGGGCGTAGGGGTAGCAGGGCATGACCACGGTGATGCGTTTGGCGCTGGCCCGTTTCAGGGCGTCCACCATGATCAGCTGTTCCAGCAGCCACTGGTCGATCGGGGCGGCGGTGGCGTGCAGGACGAAGGCGTCGCAGCCGCGGACGGATTCGGCGAAGCGGACGAAGACCTCTCCGTTGGCGAACTCGTAGGCAGACTGCGGGGTGAGGCGGACACCCAGGTGGGCCGCGACGCTGTCGGCCAACGCGGGATGGGCTCGGCCGGCGAACAGCCGCAGCCGCTTGGTGACCGTCCCCGTGCGAGTCCGGGTTGGGGCCAGGTCGGTCAACGCCATCGGGTCGATCCTCACGTGCCTGCCGCGCCCAGGGCGCGGGCGTTTCGGGCTGCTGGCGGGGCCAGGGGAGTGGACCCCGCCAGCAGCATGGGACCGGCCTTAGGCCAGCCGCTCGGTGAGGGCGTACAGTTCTTCGCGCAGCGTGGCGGGCAGCTTGTCGCCGATCGTGTCGAACCACTCCTCGATGAGCGGGAGTTCAGCACGCCACTGCGCCTCGTCGACCTTCAGCGTGGCCCGGACGTCCTCGATCGGGGTGTCCAGTCCAGTCAGGTCGAGAGCAGCGGTGGTGGGCACGTAGCCGATAGGGGTCGCCACCGCGGAGGCGGTGCCCTCGATGCGTTCGATGGCCCACTTGAGGATCCGGGAGTTCTCGCCGAAGCCGGGCCACAGGAAGCGGCCCTCCTCGCCGCGGCGGAACCAGTTGACGTGGAAGATCTTCGGCAGCTTGTCGGCGTCGGAGTGCTTGCCCATGGTGATCCAGTGCTGCAGGTAGTCCCCGGCGTGGTAGCCGATGAACGGCAGCATCGCCATCGGGTCACGGCGCACCACGCCGACCTTGCCCACGGCGGCGGTGGTGGTCTCGCTGGACAGCGTGGCACCCAGGAACACACCGTGTTCCCAACCACGGGACTCGGTGATCAGCGGCACCGTGTCGGCGCGCCGGCCACCGAAGAGGATCGCCGAGAGCGGCACGCCGTTCGGGTCGTCGAATTCCGGGGCGGTGATGGGGCACTGGGTGATCGGGGTGCGGTAACGGGAGTTGGGGTGCGCGGCCGGTTCTCCGGAGGCCGGGGTCCAGTCCTGCTTCTTCCACGACGTCAGGTGCGCGGGGGGTTCGCCCATACCCTCCCACCAGATGTCGCCGTCGTCAGTGAGCGCGACGTTGGTGAACAGGGTGTTGCCCCGCTCGACGGTGCGCATCGCGTTGGGGTTGGTGTGCCAGTCGGTGCCCGGTGCGACGCCGAAGAATCCGAACTCCGGGTTGACCGCGTAGAGCCGGCTGTCCTCACCGAAGCGCATCCAGGCGATGTCGTCGCCCAGGGTCTCGACCTTCCAGCCCTCGATGGTCGGCTCCAGCATCGCCAGGTTGGTCTTGCCGCAGGCCGACGGGAACGCGGCGGCGATGTAGTGGACCTTCTGCTGCGGGGAGGTGAGTTTAAGGATGAGCATGTGCTCGGCCAGCCAGCCCTCCTCGCGGGCCATCACCGAGGCGATGCGCAGCGAGTAGCACTTCTTGCCCAGCAGGGAGTTGCCGCCGTAGCCGGAGCCGTAGCTCCAGATCATCCGCTCCTCGGGGAAGTGACTGATGTACTTGGTGTTGTCACACGGCCACGGCACGTCCTGCTGACCGGGGGCCAGCGGGGCGCCCACCGAGTGCAGGCACGGGACGAAGTCACGCTCGGTGCCCTCGTCGTCGAGGAAGGCGGCCAACGCCTGCGAGCCCATGCGGGTCATCACCCGCATCGACACCGCCACATAGGCCGAGTCGGTGATTTCCACGCCCAGCTTGGGATCCTCGGCCCCCAGCGGGCCCATGCAGAACGGGACCACGTACATGGTGCGGCCCCGCATGGCGCCCCGGAACTGCTCGGTCATGATGATCTTCATGTCGACCGGGTCCATCCAATTGTTGGTGGGTCCGGCATCGGCGCGCTCGCGGGAGCAGATGAACGTGCGTTCCTCGACCCGCGCGACGTCTGCGGGGTCGGAGGCGCACCAGAAGGAGTTCGGCTTCGCCGTAAGCCGGACCAGCGTGCCGGCCTCAACCAACCGCGTGGTGAGCCGGTCCCATTCCCCCTGCGAGCCGTCGCACCACACCACCTGCTCTGGTGTGGTCAGCTCGGCCACCTCCCGCACCCAGGCCAGCAGCCGCCGGTGGGTGGTGGGTGCCCGGTCCAGGCCGGGGATGGGTGCCGTGGTCATCCTGCCGCTCCTCACGGGTGCGTCAGCACCGCTGACGCGAAGTCATTGACAATCTGAATGCGTGGAGGGTACTGCTTCCGAATCGATGCCGTGCGGCGACACAATGTGTCTTTCGGCTCACCGCATCGACCGAAGAGGTGTGTGCGAAAATCAATTTAAGGACAAAATCCAGCGGCCCGCGGCGTGGCGCTGTCCGCGGGGTGATCGCCGCTCACGCATGGGGGTTCCGCACTGCCGCTGACGCGCCCGTGATGTCCCCTGTCTGGGGAAACGCGGCTCTGGAGGTGTGGACGGTGACTGCCGGATCACCGCGCTGCGGCTATCCGCACCCACGGATGCATGTCAGGCATGAATAGCGGCCTCGTGGGCCCCGTGGTTACGACTGTGCGTGTCGACTCGGGTGACTCCCTTCTGTTGGCGTTCATTGTTGAGGGTGTCGAAAAATGAGTGGCTAACGATGGTTTCGGGGGTGCTGGAGTGTGTGAGTCGCCGCGTGGGCGATGTTGTCGGTGACTGCGGGATCGGTGAGGTCGGGCAGGAGTCGGCCTGGCGGCGTGGAGGCGGCCAGCGCGAGGGCGCACACGCGGTAGAGGGCGACATCCAGGACGGGTTCGGGGGTCTGCACGAGGGCGGTGAGCAGACCCGGCAGGGCGAGCAGGTGGCTGGCGGGGTTGTCGGGCGCGATCACGGTCCGGCGGGAGTGCTCGGCGACCTCAGCCAGTTCCCGCGTCCCGCCGAGCAGGTCAACGACGGCATCGGCGCCGCGTGCCACGTGGTACAGGGGAAAGGCGTGGGCGTCGGCCTTGTTCCAGGACACGATGTCGCCGACGCCGACGGCGATCAGCAGCGCGCACAGCCCCGGCATGCGCTCGGTGCCGGCGATCACCACTGTGCTGGCCGAGGGCGTGCGGTCGGCGCGGGTCACCGCGGTCAGCACGGCGGCGGTCAGGGCGATGGCGGTGGTGTCCTGGTCGGTGACCACGGGCAGGCCGCCCACCGCGTGCAGGGCCTGCTGGGCGGCGCGTGCCAGTGCGGGGGCGGTGTGGGTCAGCACGATCGCCCCGATGTCGACGGCAGACCGCGCAGGCTCACGGCGAGGTGGTCGGCGTCGGTAGCGGTCACCGTCAGCGGGTGCGCGGGCAGTCCGGTGAGATCGTGGATCAGCCTCGCGTAGTCGGCCAGAACCGGGTGCACCGACTCCGGCTCCACGGCGCGGCCCCGGTGTCGCAGCCCGCTGCCGTCGCTGACCACCGCCACCGCACCGGCCACCCGCTCCGGGCGTGCGCGCCGGGCAGGGGCCACGGTAGAGCGCTGGGCGGGCACCGGGGTTTGCGCGCCGCCGGCGGTCACGCCGATTCTCCCGCGGGCCGCGGGCGCGCCAGTCCTGGCCGGGCCTGGTGGGTGCGGGCCGCGGCGCACAGGTTCTTCCTTCGCGAGGGCACCGGCGCCTTCGGGCCGGTCGTGGGCGGTGTATCGGACGGTGCCGAGGTCGGCGAGGGTCACGAGGCGCGCTCCACCCGCAGTTCGGCCAGCAGTTCTTCCTGACCGGTGGCCAGGTGGGCCAGAATCCGCCGTGCGGTCGCCATCAGTTCGGCGACCTCGCCGGTGCTCAGTGCGTACTCCACGGTGTTGCCGTCGCGGCGGGCGGTGACCAGTCCGGCGCCGCGCAGGATGCCCAGTTGCTGGGACAGTCGGGATCCCTCGATGGGGATCTCGGCCAGCAGTCGGTGCACCGGTTTGGGGCTGTCGTAGAGCAGTTCCAGCACCCGGATCCGCACCGGGTTGCCCAAGGCGCGGAACAGCTCGGTCTTGGCCTGGTAGAGGGGCACCATCACGCGCAGTTCGCGGTGGCGGCGGCCAACGCGGCCTCGGGTACCCAGCCGGTGGTGTCCACCCCGTTGCTGGCGGCCCGGTCGAGCAGGTCCATCAGGCGGGCGCTGTGCAGATGGACCTCGAAGGGGTGGCCGGCCTCCTGGGCGGCCGTCAGGTGGCGCTGGGTGGTCTCGATGTTCTCGCGCAGAACGGTCGCGAACTGGCTCATCATCTCCACATCCCCGCAAGGCATCCACCGAACAACGACCTAATGATCTACGCACTTAAAGAATTTCGCAAGTGTGGAGTTGCGCGAAATGTGTCACGTTCGGGGGTGGAGGAGGCGGTGCGGACGGCGGCTACCGGTCGCCGTGCGGTCGTGCCGGCAGGCTCACCTCATGTCCCGTGCGCACCACCAGCAGCGGGCAACGCGCCTGATGCAGCAGTACGCGAGGAACCGACCCCAACACCAGACCGCTGATCCTGCTCCGGCCACGGCAGCCGACCACGATCAACTGGGCGATACGGTCGTAGTCGAGCAACTGGCGGGTCGCGCGCCTCGTGGCGATCATGCGCGTCACCCGCACACCCGGATACCCGCGCTGCCAGTCGGCCAGCCACCCCGTGAGCAGCTGGTCCTGCTCGTCCTGCAGCTGCGCCCAGTCCCGGCCCATCGCCGCGGCGAACTCGACGTCCCCGCCCAGGGGATGCCAGGCGTGCACCGCGATCAGGGGCTCAGCGCGGGCCGATGCCTGGTCGAAGGCGTGCCCGACGGCGATGTCGCTCAGTGGCGAACCGGTGACTCCGACCGCCACGGGGCCGCTGTCCACCGGTTGTTCGCGCACCACCACCGCCGGGCAGTGGCCGCCGGTGGCCACCGCGAGCGCGGTGGATCCCAGTAACAGGCCAGGGAACCCGCCGCGTCCGCGGGCGCCCACGACCACGAGACAGGCCGTGTCGGATTCTCCCAGCAGCACGGTGGCGGGGTCGGCCCGGCACGTATGGAGATCCAACTCCACGGCGGGCGCCCTACGGGAGGCGACCTCGGCGGCCTCACACAGCTACCCCCATGCCCGATCGCCTGGGGGCTCGTGTGCCGAGGTGGTGTGGCCGCACGGGTCGTCCGGCGGCGTCTGGGCGTACACCAGACGCAGCGGCACCTGACGGCGGGCCGCTTCGCCGGCGGCCCACCGCACCGCGTACAGCGCGGTCGTGGAGCCATCCACGCCCACGACGACCGGCAGCATGGTCCGTTGCGGAATGTCATCTCGGGGGCGGCTACAGGTCGTTGCCGGCGTAGGACAGGTTGAAACTCTTGTTGACCAGCGGGAAGTCCGGGACGATCGTGTCCGCGAGGGCGACGGGCAGTGCCGGCCAGTTGAAGAAGCTCGGGTCGACGATCTTCACGCGGGTCAGCCTGCCGTCGGCGGCCAGCTCGACGCGGTGCGTGATCGTGCCACGCCACCCCTCGACGATCCCCACCCCGGACCGGGGGTGCCCAACGCCCGGTGCCGGCGCGGCGCCCCCGAGGTAGCCGCCGAGGCTCCCGGACAGCGCGGCGATCAGTCCCACCGAGGCCGTGATCTCCTCGGCCCGGACAAGGAAGCGCGACAACACATCACCGTCGGTGTGGGTGTGCCGGGTGCGGGGGAACTCCGAGCTGAGGAACGGGTGATCGTAGCGGGCGTCCACGCTCAGGCCGCTGGCACGGGCGACGTAGCCGAGGGTGCCGAGGTCCACGGCTTGCTCCCGGGTGAGCACGGCGGTGCCGGCGAACCGGTCACGCACCATGCTGTGGTCCAGCGCCAGCGCGACGATCTCGGCGATGTCGGTGGCGATGGCCGCCAGCTCGCGCAGGTCGGGGAGTTGCCGGATGGTGGCGCCGCCGGGGTGGATCGCGCCGCGCAGCAGCCGGTGCCCGGTGACGGTGTCGTTGATCCGCAGGAGTTGTTCCCGGATCCGCTGGGCGTGGGCGTGCAGGATACCGTGGCCGACGTCGTTGCACAGCGCGCCGATGTCGGTGACGTGGTTGTACAGCCGTTCCAGCTCGCGCAGGATCGCCCGGATCCGCTGGACGTCCTGTGGCACCAACAAAGTGTGGGCGTCCTCGACCGCCTGGCAGAACGCCAGGGTGTGCCCGACCGCGGTGTCGCCGCTGATCCGTTCGGCCAACTCGACCGCGCCCTCCGGGCTGCGGCCGTGGAACAGCTTCTCGATGCCCTTGTGCACGAACCACAGGCGGGCCTTGAGGTTGAGGATGGTCTCGCCGACCACGGAGAACCGGAAGTGCCCTGGCTCGATCATCCCGGCGTGCACCGGGCCGACCGGGATCTCGTAGACGCCGGGGCCCTCGACGGTGCGGAACGGGTAGGGGCCGTCCACGTCGCCGAACTCGGGCGGCTCGCCCGCGTCGGCGAGCATCGGATACCAGCCCCGGGGCCAGTGAAAGTGCCGGACCAGCCGCCGGGGCAGTGGGTGCTCGTCGGGGACGATGCCGTACAAGTCACGCATCTCCCGTTCAAAGCGCCCGGCGGGAAAGGAGATCCCGGCCAGACTCGGCACGTGCGGGTCCGCGCGGTCCACGGGCACGTGCAGTTCGACCCGATGGTCGGTGGCCGCGTCGGTGAACAGGTACACCGCGCGCAGTCCATCGCCGTCGTCGTGGCCGGCGACCAGCGCCAGCCGGGAACCGGCCGCCAGCAAGGACCCTGCGCGGCCGGGCAGCTCGGCCGGCGTGAGCGTCTGAGCGGTGCGGCGGTGGCCGACCGGCTCGCCGAAGTTGGTGGTCATCGCGTCCCCGTGAGAATCTCGGCGGCCAAGTGCAGCAGAGCGGACAGCGGCCCGGCGCTCACCCCGATCGCGGCGCACACCACCAGCCCGGCAACCAGCGCGGTCCCCGCCGTCACCGGCAGGCGCGGCACCGCGGTGGCGGCACCGGGCCCTTCCGGCGGGCTCCCCAGCAGCATCCGGCTGGTGTGGGCGATCAGGGCGGCGGCGATCACCAGGACCACGAGCAGCGCGGCGGCGGTGACCGGGCCCAGTCCGGACGCGAAGCCGGCGCGGGCGATGCCCAGTTCGCTGGCGAACACGCTGAACGGGGGCAACCCGATCAACGCCAGCACCCCGAACCCGACACACCCGGCCAGCAGCGGCTGGCGCGCGGCCAGGCCCCGAACCCGCTCAATGTGGCTGGTGCCGGTGGTCTGCAGGATCCGGCCCGCCGACAGGAACAGCACGCCCTTGGCCAGCCCGTGGCCCAACACGTGCAGCAGCGCCGCGGCCATCGCCAGCGGGCCGCCGACCGCGGCGGCCAACGCGAGCAACCCCATGTGCTCGATGCTGGAATACGCCAGCATCCGCTTGTAATCACGCTGCGCCAACAACAGCGAGGCGGCCAGCAGGAGCGAGGCCAGCGCCATGATCACCAACAGGATGCGGGTGAAGCCGGTGCCCAGCGCGGCATCGGCGATCACCTTCACCCGTAGCACCGCGTAGAAGGCGACGGACAGCAGTACCCCGGACATCAGCGCGGACACCGGTGCGGGGGCCTGGCTGTGCGCGTCGGGCAGCCAGGCGTGCAGCGGCGCCAACCCGGCCTTGGTGCCGAACCCGATCACCAGCAGCGCCACCGCGATCCGGGTCACGCCGGGATCCAGGGTGTGCGCGCTGGCCACCAGCCCGGCCCAGTCCAGCCCGGCGGTGGCCGGGGTGTGCTGGGCGGCGTAGTTGAGCAGGATCGTGCCCAGCAGCGCCAACGCGATGCCGGTGGAGCAGATCACCACGTACTTCCAGGCCGCCTCGACCGCGGACCGGGTACGGCGTTGCCCGACCAGGAACGCGGTCACGATGGTGGTCGCCTCGACGGCGATCCACAGCACCCCGAGGTCGGCCGCGGACACGGCCAGGGCCATCGCGGCCAGGAACAGCTGCACGAGCACGCTGTGCCGGGCGGCGGTACGCGCGGTCGCGCGGCCAGCGTCGATCTCGGCGCGCAGGTGCGCGGGGGTGGCGGCGGTGGCCAGCAGCGCCACCGCGCCGATCACGATCAGCATGAACGCCGAGAGCGCGTCGACCCGCAGCAGCCCCGCGATGGCGGTGCGTGGGCCGGCGGCGACCTCCACGGCGATCAGGATCGCGGCGGCCAGCACACCGGCCGCGCTGGCGGCACTGACCCAGGCCGTGGCCGGCCGCCACCCGAACACCAGGTAGACCAGCGCCCCGAGCACCGGCAACGCGACCGGGACGAGCAGGAACAGGGTGGTCATCAGTCGTGCAACTCCCGCAACTCGTCCAGATCCGCCTCGCCGAAGGTCTCCCGCATCCGAGTGGTCAGGATCTGCAACACCAGCACCGCCAACAGCACATCCAGTGACACACCGAGCTCGACGAGCAGCCCGATCCCGGAGGTGGTCAGGAACCCGATCGCGGTGATGCCGTTGTCCAACAACAGGAATCCGACCAGCTGCGAGAGCGCGCGGCGACGGGTGACCAGCACGAAGAACCCGATCAGCACCACCGTCAGCCCCACCGGGACGGCGTGCGTCGCCGGTGCTGGCGCGAGCGCGACCAGCGGCTGGGCGACGGCGTAGGCCAGCAGGGCCAGCACGGCGGCGGCTAGCAGCGAGGCGGCGACGTTGACCAGCGGCCGGGTCTCCCGCAGCGCCGGCCCCGCGCCGACCAGTGCCCGGTACAGCAACCAGGGCAGCACCCCGGCGCGCAACACCAGCAGCCCGACCGCCACCGCACCCAGCTCGACTGAGCTCTCGCGCGCGGCCAGCACCCCGACCAGCGCGGCCAGTGCGACCCCCTGCAGCGCGAACACCCGGATGATCACCGCAAGCTCCCGGCGCCACAGCACCAGTACCGCGGTCAGCAGCAGACCGCCGCAGGCCAGGTCCAGCAGTTGCGTGTAGGTCGTGTCACTCACGGCGGGACCAGTCGCATCCAGACACTCGGGGATCCTTCCTTGTCAGGCCAAAAAGAACGAGGCGGCGACGGCGAGCAGCGCGAGCAGGAACGAGCCGGCGAGCAGTTCGGGCACCCGGAACAGGCGCAGCTTGGCCAGGAACACCTCGCCGACCGCGAGCACCGCGCCCAGCAGGGTCACCTTCAGCGCGAACGCGAGCACCCCGCCGAGCACGGCCAGCGCAGTGGCCGTGGTGGCGATGCCCCAGGGCAGGAACAGGTTGGCCAGCAGACCGAGGAACACGGTCAGTCGCATCGCCGAAGCCAGTTCGACCAGGGCCAGGTCGGGTCCGGCGTACTCCAGCACCATGGCCTCGTGCACCATGGTCAGCTCCAGGTGGGTGGCCGGGTTGTCCACCGGCAGCCGCCCGGTTTCCGCGACGATCACCACGATCAGCGCCACCGCGGCCAGCAGACTGACCGGGGAGATCACCCGCGCCGGATCGTGCAGCGTCGACGCGACGATCGAGGCCAGGTTGGTCGATCCCACCCGCACCGACAGCGCGAAGATCGCCACCAGCAGGGTGGGCTCGACCAGCGCGATGATGGTCATTTCCCGGCTGGCGCCCATGCCGCCGAACGCGGTGCCGGTGTCCAGTCCGGCCAGTGCCACCGCGACGGTGCCCAGCGCGAGCAGGGCGACCACCGCGAACAGGTCGGCCACCGGGTCCAGTGCGGAGTCGGTGGTCACGAACGGCACGACCACCGCGACCACCAGCGTGGTGGCCACCAAAACCAGGGGGGCGAGCCGGAACACCTCACTGGTGCCACGCGGGGTGATCGCTTCCTTGCGCAGCAGCTTGCGCAGGTCCCGCCAGGGCTGGCCGACACCGGGACCGGCTCGGCCTTCCAGTCGCGCCCGAACCTGCCGCATCACACCGACCAACAGCGGAGCCCCGGCAGCGACCAGCAGTGGTTGCAGCACGCCGCCGACCACACCCAGCGCGCTCATCGGGTCTCCTGCTGCTCGATGTGATCGGCGGCGGCCAGCAGCGCGGCGGCCACGGCGCGGGTGGTCCTCGGAGTGAACCGCAGCACGGCCTGGGTGCCCTCGGTGGCCAGTGCCCGCGCGTCGAGCACGACCTGCCGGTCGGCGGGCCGACTGACCACGGTCACGCCGTCGCTGTGGCCGTCCAGGAATGTCCAGATCGGGCCGGACGGCAGCCTCTCGTCGGGTACGGGCAGCAGCACGATCACGGCGGGTTCACGGGTGTCGGGTGCGTTCATCGGATCACCGTCAACACGACGAGCACCGCGATCAGGGTATAGAAGCCGTAGCCGAGATAGCGGTGCACGCTGCCGGTGGCCAATCGTCGTCCCACCTGGCCCCAGCCACTGACCAGCGTCAGGACCGGTTGGTAGAGGCGGCGCTCGATCCGGTCGGGCACCCGACGCCGGTACTCCACGGCCGCCACCAGGTAGCTGGACTCGCGGGTGTGCGTGACGTCCACGTCGGTCTCCGGTTCCAGCACGTCGTCGAACACTCGTTGCAGGGGTTCGGCGAACGAGGTCGCCGTGTATTCCATGCGCGCCGACAACGGTCCGGCCCCGCAGTCCCACAACCGCGCCGTCCGACGGGCCCGGCGGCTCGCGACCAGCCGCAGCGCCCCGAACAGCAGCATGATCGTGACCAGTAGGGCGATGGCCAGCATCACCGGTGACAGCGAGCCGGCGACGCCGGACAGCCGCACCGTCACCGCGTCGGCCACGGCGGGATCCGGCGCGGACACCGTGCGGGCGGCCACCGACCCGACCCCCGGCAGCACCGAGGTCGGTGCCAACGCCAACACGATCGAGGCAGCACCCGCCATACCCATCCCGATCAGCATGCTGACCGGGCTCTCCTTTGCCTGCTCGGCCCCGGCGCCACGGGGGCGAGCCAGGAATCCGACACCGAAGGCCTTGACGAAGCTGGCCACCGCCAACCCGGCGGTCAGGGCCACCGCGGCCACCGCCACGGGCATCACGATCGCCGTGGTCACCCCGGCGGTGGGCAACCCGTGGATCAGTGCTTGCAGCAGCAGCCACTCGCTGACGAACGCCGTGCCCGGCGGCAACGCCGAGGCGGCCAGCGCGCCGAGCCCGAACGCGGCCGTGGTGAGCGGCATCGACCGGCGTAGCCCGCCCAACTCGTCCAGATCCCGGCTTCCTGTGCCGTGCAGCACCGATCCGGCCGACAGGAACAACAGGGTCTTGAACGCGGCGTGGTTGATCACGTGCAGCAGCGCGGCGGCCAGAGAGAGCCCGGCCAGCACGGTGTTCCCGGCTGCGGCGAACATGCCGGCCGCGCCGACCCCGACCAGCACCAGCCCCATGTTCTCGGTGGTGGAGTAGCCCAGCAGCCGTTTGAGGTCGGTGCTCATCGCCGCCTGAAGGATCGCGTAGACCGCCGACGCCGCCCCGAGCACCAGTACCAGCAGCCACCACCAGCGGGAGCCGCCGCCGAGCAGGTCGAAGCCGACTCGAGCGATCCCGTACACGCCCATGTTGACCATCGCCGCCGACATCAGGGCCGACACGTGGCTGGGCGCCTCCGGGTGCGCGCGCGGCAACCAGGCGTGCAGCGGCAGGATTCCGGCCTTGGACGCGAACCCCACCAGGGTCACCACGAACACCAGGTCGGCGACGCCGGGCGGCAGGTGCCGGGCGGCCTCCCGCAATTGTGCGAAGGAGTCACCGTCGGCGTTGCCGACCAGCACCAGCAGCCCAATCAGGATCGCCACCAACCCCAGGTGCGTCATCACCGCGTACCAACGCCCGGCGACCGCGACCTCGGGACGCCGCTTGTGCTCGGCGAGCACCAGCAGCAGCGACCACAGCGCCATCAGCTCCCAGCACACCAGGAACGTGCCCACGCTGGCCACAACGGGAACCAGCAGCATCGCCACCACGAACAGCGGAAGCACCGCCTGCACCAAGCGCCCGTCCAGGCCGTGACGGGCGTAGCCGATCCCGTAGACACCCGCCGCAACCACGACCGCACCGGTGACGGCCAGAAACACCCCGCCTAAGGGGTCCAACGCGACCGTGATACCGGACAGCGGCAGCAGTGCCGGCATGGTGAGGGAGAAGGTCTGGCCGCCGATCGCGCCGATCCCGGACGCCACCCCGGCCGCGCCGCAGACCGCTGTCCCGGTGCCGACCACGGCCGTCCGCACCCGATGCGGCACCAGGAGTGCCGCGAGCGCGGACAGCAGGCCGACGGCCACGGCCGTGCCGAGGCCCGATTGTGCGAGGTTCATCGTCCGGTCAGCACCCTGACCGCCTCGACGATCGCCTCCGGGCGGGGCGGGCAACCGGTGATCTCCAGGTCGACCGGGACCACGTCACGCACCGCACCGGCCACCCCGTAGGCCCCGGCGAACACGCCGCAGTCGCGGGCGCAGTCGCCGACCGCGACCACCAGCTTCGGCGCGGGAACCGCCTCGTAGGTACGCCGTAACGGTTCGGCCATGTTCCGGGTGACCGGGCCGGTCACCAACAGAGCGTCGGCGTGTCGCGGAGAGGCCACCAGGCGGGCGCCGTAACGCTCGGCGTCGTACACCGGCCCGAACGCGGAGGCGATCTCCACCTCGCAGCCGTTGCAGGAGCCGGCATCCAGATGCCGGAACTGAACCGAGCCACCCAGACCCGCCGCGACAGCCGGCTGCTCATCGGCCGGTGGCGGCGGCGCCGGTTCGGCCACCCGCCCAGCGCGGCGGATCTTGCGCCACAACCTCAGCATGCTTGCACTCCGATCCTGTGAACCTGGGAGCGGTCACCCCGCCGGGCGAGAAGGAGCGGCGGCGGGGTGACCGCGTCTCAATGACCCCCTGAGGCCGAATCTGGCATATCGGTCGCCTGCCCCGTCGCCACCACCGAGGACGCGGCGGTACGCAGGTCTTCCAACAACTCGACCTGCCCGGACAACACGCCCGTCAGGATCGCGCGGGCCACCGCGAGCAATTCGGCCACCTGCGGGCTGGTCAGCGAGTAGTACACGTTCGAGCCTTCCTTGCGGGTGGCCACCAAGCCGGCTCGCCGCAGGAGAGCGAGATGCTGGGACAGGTTGGTGGCCTCGATCCCGACCTCCGGCAGCATCTCCGCCACCGCGTGCTCGCGCTGGCTGAGCAGCTCCAGCACCCGGATCCGCGCCGGGTGCCCCAGCGTCTTGAAGAACTCGGCCTTGAGCTGATAGAGGGGCCTACTCACTGCGACCACCGGCGTGAGGAGCGGCGGGGCGGAACGTGGCCGGGGCACCAGTCATGCCCATGATCGTCATGTCGTCGATCCTTCCTCGTCCAACCCCTGCCCGAGGGCCAACCACACGCTCCGCAGGACTCAGCAATTGCAGACCTTAGCAAGTCTTCACGACGCCGAATGGGTGGGTGGGGCGAGCACCGCACCAGCGGCCTCCGCGCCGGTCAGGCCACGGAGGATTCCTCATAGTCGTGGACCTACGCCGTGCCCAGGTGCGAGGGCTACCGACGTGCGTGAGCGGTTCGACGGTTGCGGTGGTAGTACGTTTGGGCGTACTCGCTGATCTCGATGGTGTCCATGAGGCCGCGAGTGATCGTTTCCTGGCTGCTCAGGACGGCCTCGATGGCGGACTCGCGGATGAGGTCGGACAGGCCGCAGATGCTGCCACCGGTGCGGTCGTGCAGGTACCGCCACAGCCGGGCTAAGGTGCCGAGGCTGTGTCGGTACAGGACGAGGGCGCCTTCCATCGCTTTGATCACGGCGGCCCATTCTCGGCGTCCGCGGTCGGTAGTGATGCTGAACGGGCGCATGGTGTGCAGTGTGTTGTGTCCGGAGGTTTGCGTGGCGCGGGTGCTGCCGTGGCCTTCCAGGAACAGGCCAGAGGCGAACAGATCGACGCCGGTGTAGATGAAGGTGGCGGCGGTGTGGTTGGCCAGGTATTTTAGGTGGTCGTTGACGACTTTCCCTTACCTGGCCGAGAGATCGAGGAAGCGCACGTCGTCGATCACGACCAGCTCGACGCCACACAGGCGTATCCCGTCAAGGACGGTCGTGGTGATCTCGTTCTTGGTCGCCTGATGTGGTTGGGGGTGACAGAGGTAGTCGGCCAGCAACATCGAGAGGTCTTTCGGTGTGGCCTGGGACGGGATGTTCAGATAGACCACCGGGGTGTAGTCCACGAGGTAACCGTCCACAGTGTAGGGCCGGGTCGAACCGCGCCGAGGGAAGCGTTCGGGGCGACGATGGCGAAGGTGGCGTTCAAAGTCGGCCGCGAACACCTCGACCAAGGTGGACTTACCGATGGTGGCCGGACCATCGAGCACGATGCCACGACGAGCGCCAGGGGCTTGGCGAGCGTTGGTGCGCATCCGCCGATGGATCTGGTGGTGGATCCGCTTCATCTGCTCGGTGCGCACGATGACCAGCGCGCTGTGGTAGTCCTCCCTGTCTTCATCGAGTCGAGCACGCTCGTCCTCCGGCAGCCGCAGATAGTCGCGATAGGACGGCATAACGGGCCTCGGAGGTGGTACGGCGTCGAGGTAGGCGCGCTATTCCTCTTTCGTGCGAGGCTCGGCCAGCCCTGGGTGCGCGAAGTGCTTCACGGCCGGCCTACCGTGTGGTGAGGGTCCCAGATGTCCGCAGCCCGCACCGTGTCCAGGTCCAATCCGTCGTTCTCGTCCTCGGATTGCTGCTCGACCGGTGGCGGGTCCGTGTGAGCGGGCGCGGCGCGGTCGGCGTCACGGCGTTGGGCTCGACCACGGTGAGCGTCGCGGGCCCACCGTGTCGTGCGGTGCGGGTCCATGTTTCCGGCGCGTCGGTGCGGTTCTGCAACTCCAGCAACGCGGCGGCCATCTCATCCTGGTCAGCGGGGTTCCGGCCGTGGGAGGCGATCAGGCGGCGGGCTTCGCGGTGAGTCACGTCGGTGAACGGCTGATGTTCGCCCAGGGCGTGAGTCCAGCGCAGCACATGCCAGCGCCCGTCGGCCGGATCACGGAAGTAGGCGTGCAGCAGGTTGCGCGGGTCGCGACGGATCGGCCACAGCCCATCCGGATAGGGCGATCGGGCCTTGCGGTAGCGGTAGAGGATCTCGGCGTTGTAGGTGAGGTAATCGATCTGGACACCCTCGGGTTGAATGGTGCGGCCCCACCCGCGATGGGCAGCAGTTCGTAGTACAGGGCCGCGTCGGTGGGGCAGCCCACATAGCCGGCGACCGCGATCGCCATCGCGTATGCCTCGTTGGGCGAGACACGCAGGTTAGACCGAATCTCATTTGGCTATGTTCTCAGGCAGGCGATATCGTTGATCAACGATGAGCGATGTAGAGAAGTGGTGTCCGGAGCCATTGTGGCTGCTGGCGCAGCCGCTGTTGCCCGATGCGCCGCAACGCCATCAGGGCGGGGGCCGGCGTCGACTGGGCGACCGCGCGGTGTTGGCCGCGATTCTATACGTGTTGCAGACCGGATGTGCCTGGTCAGCACTGCCCGCATCGTTCGGAGTCAGTAGTCCCACCGCGCACCGCCGGTTCGCCGAGTGGGTCGAGGTGGACGTGTTCGCCCGGCTGCACCAGACACTGCTGGACCTACTCGGCTCCGCTGGGGCGATTGACTGGTCACGGGCCTCGGTGGACAGCATGCACGTCCGGGCGGTCACAGGGGGGACCTGACCGGCCCCAGCCCGGTCGACCGGGGCAAGCCCGGCTCGAAGATCCACGCGATGAGCGAGCGGGGCGGCCTGCCGCTGGCGGTGGTCATCTCCGCCGCCAACCGCAATGACCACCAGGAATTGGAAACGGTGGTCGATGCCGTCACGCCGGTAGTCGGCCCGGTCGGGCGGCCCCGGCGTCGACCGCGCACGCTGCACGCGGACAAGGGCTACGACTACCCGACCTGTCGAAAGGCGCTGCGTGGGCGGGGCATCATCGCCCGGATCGCCCGCCGAGGCATCGAGTCGGCCAGGAGGCTGGGGCGCCACCGGTATGTCATCGAACGGACCCTGGAGTGGGTTTCCCGGTTCCGACGGCTGGCGCGCCGCTACGAGCGTAAGGCCGCCTACTTCGCGGCATTCGCTCAGTTGGCCTGCACGGTGATCTGCTACCGACGGGCCATCAAGCTGGGCTTGTTGACCCACAACAACCCCAAATGAGATTTGGTCTAAGGCGGGAGGTAGAGATTCAAGGTCTGTCCATTCGCGACGGCGTCGAGCATGGCCTGTAACTCTATGGGCGGGGGCCTGGTTGACCACGCTCGCCACCAGTGCTGCAGCAACCTCCACGAGGCCAGCTATCCACGGACCCGCCGAAGAGCGCGTGGCCAGGACGGTCGCGGTGTGTCTCCGTGTGCCGTCCGGTCCCCACCAGCCCAGCTGGGCGTCAGCGGCCCACCAGGTCTGGGTGCGACCGTCGCGGAACACGCGGGTGACCTTGGACCAGTCACCGGGCTCATCGGGGCTGGTCCCGGCCAGCGATGGCTGGTCGCGCCAGGCCCGCTGGGCAGGGACGAACTGGTCGCCCAGTTGTCGATGTGGATCTGGGGCCTACTGGACCTCATGTGCCGCGCGGCCGGCGTGGTCATCGACCCCGACGAGCCGCTGCCGCCCCTAGCGGACGCGGCGACCTGAATCTCGTCTTTCTCACTCTATGTGCTTAACCCGACGCGCGACACGCGATTGCTGGTACATCGACGTATCGGTTACCTTGTGGCTCCGCTGATCGCGGAGTGTGACGGTGGCCGTGGCAGCGGGGTGATCCGCCAGATGTCGGCACAGGGGAGGGAACAGGGAGTGACCAGCCAGAAGGGGGCCTGGGACTGGCTGGACCAAGCCGCCCAGGAAGCGCAAAAAACGATCGAGCGCCTGTACGTGGAGGCCCGGTCCAGCCTCAGCGACGAACACCTGGGCGAAGCCCCAGGCGACACGGCTGACGGTGTCGGGTCGCGGCCTGGCGACTCGGCTGAACCGCCCGACGCCAGGCAGGGGTACGGGACAGAGCAGACAGGGCTTGGCGCGATGGACACCTCGTCGTGAAGACCCACGTCCGGTTCACGGGGATACTGCGGGTCCTGGCCATCGACGCGACCCCGCTGGTCCGCGTGGGGCTGCGCATCGTGATCGAGCAGGCGGCAGGCCTGGAGTGGCTCGGCGCTACGGACAACCCAAACGAGCTACGTAGGGGTCTGTCGACGCTGCTGCCGCACATCGTGATCGTCGATGGCGCGGTCGACCCCTACGGTCACCTCGTCCGGGATCTTGTTGGCGAGAATCCCAGGCTGACCGTGGTGGCTTTGCTGCATGACCACCAACGCACCGACGTGTGGCTGCGCACCGTCCGAGACGCCGGTGCCCACGGCGTGGTTCGCCGGGACGCTGCCCCGTCCAGCTTGGTCACCGCAGTCGTATCCGCGTACACCACCCGGCGGTTCATCGACCCCGGCCTTCGCGTGGCCGGACACCGCGGGCCCGACAACGCCGACACGCTGTTAACGCCACGGCAGCACGAGATCCTGCGGATGATCGCCAGCGGAATACGTGAGGCGACCATTGCCGAGAAACTGTTCGTGTCTCCAGCCACGGTGCGCACCCACATCAAACAACTGCGCGGACGCCTGGGAGCCAGGGACCGGGCGCACGCGATCGCCCGCGCGTTCTCCCTTGGCCTCCTGCCCCTACCCACGAACGTCACCGGGAGTGTCGATCTTCCTGCTCTCGCTGATTGACGTGATCTCAGCGACTTTCAGACGAGTCGTCCATGCTTGAAACTGAGTGAGTACGAGTGCGGCTTTGACGATGGTGCCGATCTTGCGAGGGCTAGCTGTGAGGTGCCGCAGGGCACGCCAGCGTCCGGCAAGTACGGCGTGTGTGCACGCCAATGCCCGTGCCGTCGTATCCGCCGTCGGCCAGCGTGGGCAGGTCGAGTTGGGAGGCAGCCCAGTAGATGGCGCCGAGCACGTGTTTGCGGGCGCAGGTCAGGTCGTGGAACGAACCGGGTTCGACATCGGAGACCCACAGCGGGAACCCACTCGGCGCCGACAGCGCCTGGATATTGCCGCTGTGCTCGTGGGCCTTTCCTGAATGCCAGAGGTCGATCTGTTCGCCTTTCACGCAGGTGGTCTGCTCGTCGCAGCGGTCGACCGAGAAGCTCTTGCCGTCCAGGATCGCGTAGTCGTTGGCTCGCTGTACGGCGTCGTGCAGGTCTGGTGCCCGCTCGGCGAGGACCGTGATGACCTCGTCCAGGTAACGGTAGCCAGTGGCGCGGGAGACGCCGTAATCGCGTGCCAGCGCGGTGACATCGGTGTTCTGGCGGAACCACCGCAGACCCAGCACGGCCTGCCGGAAGCAGGTCAACGCCCGGGTTGCCGTGCGGGTGCCACTCGAACAGCCCAACGAACTGACTCGGCCGCAGGGGACCTACGATCAGATGATCAAGACGGTAGGGGTTTGCCGGTAATGATCAGTGTTGTTGCGTGGCAGTCTTGGGATTCCCCGTCGCCATGACACCGGAGCAAGATCGACCCCACGATCCAGGCGGGAGTGGAGCGTGGGGCAACCTCACAGCCTTGAGGCAGAACCGGAATAAACGTTCACGAGGGCACGCTTCGCGCAGTGCAGTGTTTTTTACAGGCTGTTTGCCGGCGGAGCTGCGAATTGTCGCCGCCGGCCGAGTATACCTGTATTTGCTGCATGTTTGGTGGCGGCGCGCAGGAACCCCGTGAACCGGGGATCGCTCGAATGGAGCAACAGAGGCCACCCGCAGGGGGTGTGAGGACAATGACGGATTCACCGGTACTGCCGTCGACGGCCCGACCGGCGCCTGAATGGCTGCGGAATCTTGCCGCGGCCAGGGCCCACTATGAGGAACGGTTCGGCTGGCCGATGGCTGTGCAGGTCGCCGAACGGCAGCTGGCCGTCACGCTCGGCCAGGTGGTGGACGCGATCACCATGCCGGCCGAGCTGGCCGCGCGGGTGCACGCGCAACTGGGCATCGCCATGCTGGCCGGCCCGGTGATCGCGCACCCGGACGGCAGGTTCTGGACCTTCCTGACCCAGACGTTGTCGACGCCGCGGAACGACCTCATGAACGATCTTGCCGAGCAGGATGTGCGGCACGCCGCGGCCGGCAGGTACGCCGTGATCCCGACAGAGCTCACCGACGCGGGCTGGCGGTGGATCGCCGAGCCACGACCGAACCAGATGCTGCCGTCGGCGTACGCCGTGGTGGCCACCGCGCGCCGGGTGCGCGCCGCCGACCCGGCTGCGTGATCTTGAGACCCGCGTGTGGATCCCCGGAGAGCGTCCGAGTCAGCAGAGCACCGGCTGACGACGTGCCGGAACTTGGAATTCTTAGCCAATTCGCCAGCGCTCGAACGTAGCCGACACACCTGAATATTCCCATGCGGTTCTCGGTGTGCCCAAAGAGGACGACACCATGCCGTCGGCATGAGCACGAGTTGTTGGTCGGCACCGTGTGGTGTCGGTCGGCCTACGGGCGCGTCTGGTGGACCGTGGGACATTCCCATTCTGCCAGGCCACTTTGCCCCTGGGCTGCGCGTCGCGGCCTGTGTCCAACCTGGACCTTCATCGAAGAACCGAGCTTGAGACGACGGACCTGGCCGAAGCCGGTCCTGGAACCTAGGGGTGGGACCGAGGCCAGGATGACGGAACTGGCGCCCGGCCGGCAGACCAAACCAGCCGGCACACCCGGCCTCATCCGCACTCAGGCGCGAGTCGTCTGACTAGCCAGGCAGGCCGCGCACGCGGACCTCGATGGCCCGCCGCGCCGCCTCGATCCACACCTACGGCGTGGTCACCTCGATCCCCCAGTACATCGGCTCGGCGGTCGCGATCGTGGTGGTCGCAGCGATCGGCGTCCGTCTCGGCCGACGTCCCGCCGCTGGCGGCGGAAATGCGAAGTTCCCCCACACGCTGGGGAGCTCACATGGCGAGGACGCCGTTGTCTCTGGAGGAGGTTGACGAGGTCTGGCGTCGCTGGCGCTCCGGGCAAGCGGTGAAGGTGTCAGCCCGGCAGATGAGGCGACACCCCTCGACCGTGCGGGATCTACTCAGGCGTTGTGGTGGTGTGCGCCCGACGTCCCACCGACGCGCAGCACTTCGACTGTCCCTGACCGAGCGGTGAGGGACAGGCCCGCAACGACGGCGGCGCCGGATCGCGTTCGCATGCGTTGTCTCCTCGGGTGAGTCCGGCGCTACGGCGCAGTGGAACCGACGTCGGCCGTGGTCAGCGGCCGGGCTGGGGTGGCCACGTTGTACTGGTCGGCGCCGACGTCCTTGGCGGCGGGCCGGGTCTGCCCGTCGATGTCGAGGGTTGCCTGCGGGAACGAGCCGGTCGCCGCGCCGATCGCCGGACTGGTGGCGGTGGGCCGCAGGAGCCCGTGCGCATCCCGCACCAGCCGCGGGTCGATCGTGCGGTACGCACCGGCGGGCAGGGTGCCGGCGGGTGCGCCAAACAGGATGTTGCCGGTGAAGTGCAACGCCGTGCCGATACCGGTGGCCGCCGGCTGGCCGTGGCCGAGCAGGATGTTGTCGGCCAGCGTGTCGTCGGAGGGCGGGAACGGCTTGCTGCTCTCGTACCAGACGATGTTGCCGGTACCGGAGAGCGTGTTGAAGGCGACCAGGCAGTGGTCGGCAGCCTCGTGGTCGGTGCCGCTGGTGGTGTCGTCGCGCACTTCGCCGCCGCCGACCTCCATCGGTGTCCCGGCGGTGTCCTCCACGATGTTGTTGATGATGACGTGGTTGTTGCCGAAGAAGCGGATGCCGGTGGTACCGCCGATGAGAATGTTGCCTTCGACGAGGGTGTTCCACCCGTGCCGCAACGAGATCGTGCCACGACTGTTGACGATGGTGTTGTACCGCACCACGTTGTTGGTCGACTTCACCGAGATCGCCTCGGAGTCACCGTCGGCCTTGTCGAACAAGTTGTCCTCGATCAGCCCGTTCGCCACAGCGTGCTGCCGGCCGGACAGTCCGAAGCGGATCGACTCGCCGCCGTTAGCGCCCTTGTACTGGTGGTTGAAGAAGTAGTTGTGATGCACGTGTACCCGCTGCGCCATGTCGTGCGCACCCGGCCCGACGACCTGCAGGTACACCCCGACCGCCGTACGGTTCTCGAAAGTGTTGTGGTCGACCTCGGTGTCGCTGGCCGCGACGGTCAGGTCGGCGTTCCCCGGGTTGCCCTGGAACACGTTTCGCGTTATCCGGTTGCCGGCGGCGCCGCCGGGTACGGTCAGCCCCGCGTCGTTGGCGAACACGAACCCCTGCACAACGACATGGGACGCCCCGGTCAGGTCCAGCCCGCCAGACCCGGTGAACCGCACCTGCCCGAGCGCGGCGATCGTGATTGGCGCCTGCGCGGTACCCGAGCGCCCCACCCGGATCGGACCGGCGCCGTAGACGCCGGCGGCCACCTCAAGCCGGTCGCCCGGCCGAGCCTGCGCCAGGACCACGGGCAGCTGGCCGGGTGAAGATACCGTCAGTGTGCGCGGCGTTGTCCCGGTGGCCGTGCTGGCCGACGAGGCGAGCTGGCCACCGCAGACGGCGAGCAGTCCGGCCAGGCCGGCGGCGACCAGCACGCCAAGCCTCCGGAGTAGGGGTACGGTGCGGACCATGTGTGCTCCTAGAGTTGGGGGCCTCTCAGGCGGGTCAGGGCAGGGTGATGAGGGCGGCGCTGCTGGACCCCGAGGGTGATGCGGGCAGGCCTCGCCGGATGTCGGGACCTGGGTGGCAGGTTCGGGGGTGAAGTGGCCGTTTGCGTCGACGGCCGGGTTGCCGGCCTTCACGGTGACGGCGCGGTGGGTAGTGGGGTACTCGGCAAACAGCCCGCTGGCCTGGTTACCTAGGGCGACGACGCTAACCGTGCCGAGGCCGCCGCGACCGTCCAACGGATCCTGGACCGGCCCCGCATCCGCACCACACTCATCCCCACTCCCGGCGTCGGGTGGCAGCCATCTACGACGGCTACTGCGGCGGCCCCACCAGAGAAGCACCAAAGATCGGATGAGTCAAGACTCAGGGTCGCGTCGTGCGTGATCACCAGATCCAGTCCCACCAGCCAGAACAGACTATCCTTCGAATCCTCTCGAATCGGCATCCAATGCTGATCATCGCATCTGATCGAGCAGAGATCCTATGTATTTGCGACCGCGGTCAGGCTGTCCAGCACGATCGAGATCACGCGTTCGGATGGGGGACGGCCCGCAGAGCCAAGCCGCGCACTGCCACTGCCGCATGCCGGGTCAGCCAGGGGCACCGAGCGGCCGTGATGGGCGCCTATCAGCCGAATCACACGGTGGCCACGGCCCATCCCTCTGCTGTGTGGGCGATCCGGAGCACGGCCAACCGTGCGAGGTTGACCGCGGCGGCAGCAGCGAGAAGTCAGCGGTCACTTTCCGTAACGCCTCCATCGGCTGCGCCACGGACTTCAGCAGACACGGCATCGACACCAACGCCTTTCACAACAAGGAACACGAACTGCGATGGTGACTCACCACCAGGGCATGATCACGTGACACGCCGTGCTGCGGATGCGCTCGGGAGCCGTGCCCGTGGACGTCGAAGGACACCAGCGGCGTACCGCTGATCGTGGGGAACGCGCCCGCATGTCGAGTTGAGGATGTCTCGACGATGCCGGGCAGACAGCGACGGAACGGGACGTGTGGGCGGCAGCCGAATTAGGGACTTAAGGCCCTAGTGTCGATTATCAGGCTACGGACATCGTGTCCCCGGCATCGTGCGTGGGGTCCCACCGTGCACATGCCCCACACCTCAAACGGTTGGCGCGTCGCTGTCCCGCGCCGTCGGCGTCGCAGCGGAGGGAGGGCGGTCGTGCCCGCACACAGTGCCCTACTCCCGATCGAACACGTCGACGTCACCACGTCGGATCCAGAGGTCGCGCAGGCGACGCTCGACGAGCTGTATGTGCCGAACTGGCTCCACCGCCCGGATACGGACAGCTTCACGTTGCGGTTACGCCGACACGCGGTCGGTGACCTGTGCGTGGACCAGGTGCGGATCAGCGGCTCGCTGTCGCTGGACACCGCTGCCTTCCCGCGCAGGGTGTTCGGCTTCCTGCACGCCGGCCAGTGGAGCGGCGCCACTCGGCGGGAGGAGTTGCGCGGCCGGGCTGGGCTGACCTACGCGCTGCCGCCGCAGGACGCGGGCGCCTACACCCTGTCGGCCATCGCGGCAGCCGCCCGGGGGAGCCCACGGGCGTTGCAGGACGCCTTCCGCCACCACGACACCACCCCCATGGCCTACCTGCACCAGGTCCGCCTATACCACGCGTACCAGGATCTGCTCGCCGCCACCGGCGACACTATCGCGGAGATCGCCCGTCGCTGGGGATTCGCCACCCCGGGCCAGTTCTCCGCCCGCTACCGCGACACCTACGGCCACCCGCCCCACCGGGACCTGGTCCACGAACCCCTCTGAGCACGGCACGGGGACCATCATGGGACTAGTTTTCACAAGCAACGACCTGGATGAGATCCAGGAATTCATCTGCGCGGACTACACGCCGGTACGGCTCAAGGCCCACTCCCAAGATCAGTACCAGATGCAGATCATCCGGAATCCGTTGGGGCCGATCAGACTGGATCTGGTCGGCTGGTGTTTTGAGGTGGACTACGCCTTCAACCCGCCGGGCAGCATCGTTCTGGCCGGGGTGGAGTCCGGCACCATTTCGCATAGTGAAACCGAGGGCGTGCAGGACAGCTATGGCCCGGGTGAGGTGTTCCTGGTTGCCCAGCCCGACCGGCCGTATGCCGGCCGGATGTGCCATGCGCACTTCAGCTTCACCGTGCTGGAGCCGGCGTTGCTGTCCCAGGTGGCCGGGACCGCGCCCGGCCGCACCGAGGCCCCGGTGCGGTTGACCAGCTACCGGCCGATCTCCCCGGCCGCCGGCCAGCACCTGCTGCGCACCATCACCTACCTGCGCGACCACGTCCTGACCAACCCGACGCTGCGGGACGCCCCGTTGATCGCCTCCACCGCACCGCAGTTGTTGGCGGCCACGGTATTGGCCACCTTCCCCAACACCGCGCTGCTCGACCCCACCATCGAGGACCGCCACGACACCCATCCGGCCACGCTGCGGCGTGCCATGGCGTTCATCGATGACTACGCGCACTGCGAGATCAGCGTCGCCGACATCGCCGCCGCCGTGCACGTCACCATCCGCACGCTGCAGTACGCCTTCCGCCGCCACCGCGGCACCACCCCGATGGGCTACCTCCGCCAGGTCCGCCTGCACCACGCCCATCGGGAGCTGCTGGCCGCCGACCCCACCACCGGGGTCACGGTGACCGAGATCGCCGCCCGCTGGGGCTTCTTCCACCCAGGCCGCTTCGCCCACTACCACCGGCACGCCTACGGCCACCCGCCGTCTCGGACCCTGCTCCGCCACGCCCCCTGACCCGCGCCCTGGTGCGGACTCCGAGCGTCGGGGGCCGCTCGGAGTCCACTTCCCAAGGGTGCGTCTTCAAAGGGTGTGTGACCGATCTGGTTTGAGCGCTTTCACAAACCACCGGTACTGGAGATTGCCAAGTCGACGATTGGGTTGGTGACCCTGACCGAGCCGCGGGAGGGGTACTTGGGGCTGCACGGAAAGCGCACGGTCACCGGGATCGACTTCAGGGCGGACGCCTCCAGGGCGAACGGCGTGTCAGCGCAGTTCGCTCCACTCACCTCACCGGTCCCGGCGCGTGCACACCGCGGTTTGGCGAAGAGGAACCCTGGGTGACGACCCACGTGGCGATTTGAGTGCGTTTGGTGAACCCCAGCTTCTGCATGATGCGCTCGACATGTCCTTCGGCCGTGCGCTGGGCAACCACTAGTTTGGCCGCGATCTGCTTGTTGGACATGCCCTCGGCGACCAACTGGGCTACCTGTCGCTCGCGGTAGGTCAGTGGGGACTCCGGCTCGGCGAGGACCGCATCATTGGCGGCCTCGGCGGTACTGGGTGGAGGCTCGCCGAAGGCATAGGCGACAGCCTGGTCGTAGTCGAGTTCCTGGCCGCGTGAAAAGGCGGCTTCGAATGCTCGTCCACCAAGGGCCTCGCGGGTCCGGGCCACACAGGCCGACCGAGGCTCGGCGATCGCGCCGATCCGGAGCACACGCAGGCTGAACACTCGATCCAGATGGTCAACGGCGCCCATGAGCACCGCCGCACGTTCGAACTCCCCGGTGGAGGCCGCCGTCCGGGACAGCATTTCGATGGTGAGCACGGCGCGCATGTCGTGCTGCCCGTGCTGGACCCGCAGGGACTCACGTGCGTGCGCGGCCGCCTCGTCAACGGCCCCCGACGCCCACTTGGTGGTGGCGAGCGCGTAGAGCACGTGTGAGCAGAAGCAATACCGTTCACCGCCCTCCTCGGCGGTGGTGCGGGCCAGATCGATCCATTCTTCCGCACGCTCATGCGCTCCTTGCACGGTAGCGGTGAGGGCACAGACCCCGCAGGCGAGGATCAGCACGCCGCGCGCCGTGGCGCGCGCTTGGTAACTGTCGGCCGCCTGCGCGAAGCTCCGTTCGGCCTGCGCATAGTCGGACTCACGGAGCGCGAGGTAGCCCTTCGCGTGAGCGGCGCGTCCCCTGAGGTAGTCATCGTCATGCTGCGCTGCCAGGAGCGCGCACTCCTCGGCGTTGAGTCGAACGGCGGCGAGGTCACCCTTGTGGTAGGCGAAGAACGTCGCCCACGACAGTGCTTCGACCCGCTCGGCGGTCGACTCAGGAGCCGCCTGCAGCAACAAGCCCAACCAGTGCCGCGCCTCGGTGTGCAGACTGCGGCCGAGCCAGTAGAACCAGAGCGCTGACATCATGCGCAGCCCGGCTTGGCCCTCCTGCGGTTGGGTGGCGCAGAACTCCAACGCGGCACGCAGGTTGGCGTGGTGGCTCGGCAACACACGCAACCAATCCAGCTGGCGGGGCCCGGTCGCTTCGGCCTCGAAGCGTTCGGCCAACCGCAGAAACCAATCACGGTGCCGGCGCTGTGCCAGCGCACCCTCATCGGTCTCGTGCAACCGCTCCTGCCCGTAGGAACGCAGGGTCTCCAGCAGCCGATACTGGCGGTGCCCCGCGACCTGCCCGACCAGCAGGATGGACTTCTCAACCAAACTGGCCACCCGTTCCCACACCATCCCCGCGGGTACGTCCTCCCCAGCGCAGACGAACTCGGCCGCCTCCAGGTCGAACCCGCCGGCGAACACCGAGGCACGCGCCCAGACAAGCCGCTCCGCGGGTGTGCACAGGTCGTAGCTCCACTCGACCGCGGCCTGCAGTGACTGGTGGCGGTCGCCCCTGCGCCGTACCGCTGTCAGGAGCCGGAAACGGTCGTCCAACCGTTGCTCAACCTCGCCTAGCTCCAGCACCCGTAAGCGAGTCACGGCCAGTTCGATCGCCAACGGCAGGCCCTCCAGTTGGTGACACAGACGGGCTACCATGGGGTAGTTGTCGTCGGTGAGCGTGAAGTTTGCGACCACGGTCCTGGCCCGCTCCTCGAACAAGGCGATCCCGTCATAAGCGCGCAGCGAATGCGGTACCCCGCAGTCCGGTGTGGACAGTGGTGGCACAGGAAGCGGCGCGACCGACATCACCTGCTCGCCGTACACGCCGAGCGCCTCCCGGCTGGTGGCCAGGATCTGTACCTTGGCCGCAGTGAGCAGTACCGCCGCAGCCAGCTTCGCGCAGGCGTCCAACAGGTGCTCACAGTTGTCGAGAACCAGCAGCATATGCCAGTCACGTAACCGGTCGACCAGAACTGACAGGGGATCCACACCCGGGCTGCGGTCCACACCGAGGGCGGTCACCACCGTCTCCGGCACCAGCGTCGAGTCGCTCACCACGGCCAGGTCGACAAACCAGACGCCGTTGGGAAACGTGCGGCGGAGCGCCCTGGCCGTGTGCAGCGCCAGCCGGGTCTTACCTACACCTGCGACGCCGGTCAGGGTCACCGACCGTGCGGTCGACAGGAGCCGCTTGATCTCGCTCACCTCTTGGTGACGGCCCACGAAACTGGTGAGATCAGCCGGGAGTTCGGCACGTCGGTTCGCCGATGTTCCGCCTCGTGATGCGGACACCGGATCACCATACCCGCGAGACTCGGTTGCGTGTCCCACCGTCGTCGAACGGTGCGGTCTGCAGCAGGATGCCTCCGCTAGATGCGTGAGGTAGGCCGAGGATCTTCTGACACATGATGGTTCCTGACGGTTGAACGGGTACGCGGTGGTGGCGCATTCAGGGGGAGAAGGTCCGGCGACTAGCCTCACGCAGGCTTCACGTCTCGTAATCCCGACGCCGACATCTTCGGGCCATGGTTGCCCTTGATGAACATTCCAACCTCGGCAGCGGTGCGGCCGCGGGATCTGTCTCCAACGCCCTGTGGGGGTTGTACTCTCCGTCGGCATCGATCACCGGGACCACCACCGTCATCTCGTACCGAGGCTGTCGCCCGCCCCGTTGATCACTGATGTGACGGTGGCACGCCCCGTTTTGGTCTTGAGCTTGCGAGCCTGCTGCCGGTACCAAGGCGGAAGCAACAGTCATTCAGGTGATTGCCTTGGCGTGTTGTGGCCAGACTGGCAAGGTCTCCGGCATGCGGGGGAAGCTCACGCGTTCCTTGATGGCCATGTCGGCGTGAAGGTAGATCTGCCGCATCGGGGCCAAGCTGCAACGCATTGCCGCGCAGCGGGCACGCGACCGCACCGCCAGCGGACAATCCGCCGGGCGTCAGCTATCACCCGCCACCGCGAGTCCGCGATCGCGTGTGGCTGCCAACTCCTGAAGCAGGCAGTGGTACAGGTATTTTCCCCCTCCCGAATGTGCTGCTCGGGCCTAGCGTCAGTGAGTACTTGCGAGCTTACTGAGGAGACGACAGCGATGATCGATGACGAAGTGGAGAGGGCCTACGAGACGATCTGCGCTTGCGCACGGCAGGAGGGAGTTCCGGTCTCTGTCCGGCACATCGCGCTCGCCTGCAAGAGGATGCTTGCCGCCGACGGTGTCGGGATCTACTTCTTGGGCGGCCTCGGCCTGGGTGAGTCCGTCTACTCCACCGATGAGGGTGCCGAACGCGTGGTCGAACTTCAGGTCACCCTGGGGGAGGGTCCTGCCTTGGCGGCCCTCAACGAGGATCATCAAGTGCTGGTTGCCAACTTGACCTGCGGCCTGTGCGACCAGTCCTGGCCCGTGTTCACGCCTGCCGCGGTCCGCGAAGGACTGCGCGCGATCTTCGCGTTTCCGCTGAAGCTGGGAGTGGTGAGCGTCGGCGCGCTGGAGATCTACCGGGCACGGCAGGGTGCGCTTTCCGATGCTGATCTCAACGTCGCGCTGCTGTTCGCCGATGCCGTGATGATAAAGATGGTTAACCAGACGGGCGATACACAGGTCATGAACGGGGACATTTCGTTCCTCGACCAGGTCGACGAGCGCTGGAAGAAGGTCCACCAGGCCACGGGAGCTGTCGCGGTGCAACTGCACGCAGGTCTCGCGGATGCGTTCGTCTGCATGCGCGCGTACGCCTACCGCAGCGATCGACGCCTGTCCGAGGTTGCCGACGACATCCTCAACGGCGTGCTGGATATCACTACCGACGACCGACTCGACCCCGGTAGCAGCGGCAGCCTGCGAGTCAGCGACTGACGACCACGAGGACAGCCATACCGCCACAGGAGTCGAGCGATTCTCAGCGTCCTGTAGGGGCGACACCACTCGCAAGAACACCGAGCACGGCTCCGGACCTGAACCGCGCCGGGTGTGATGGAGGCTTTGTCCCTTGAGAGGATGGAGTCATGGCTGGAGCTTCACGACACCCCGCTGAGGTGCGGGCACGCGCGGTGCGTCTGGTTGAGGAGCACCGGGACGAATACCGCTCGGAGTGGGCAGCGATCTGCTCGATCGCGGAGAAGTTCGGAGTCAGCGGGGAGACGCTGCGTAACTGGGCGCGGCAGGACCAGGTCGACCACGGACAACGTCCGGGTACCACGACCGAGGAGTCCGCAGAACTCAAGCGACTGCGTCGGGAGAACGCGGAACTCAAGCGTGCCAACGAAATCTTGAAGTTCGCGGCAGTTTTCTTCGCGGCGGAGCTCGACCGCCCACACACCGGGTGATCGGCTACATCGGCCGGCACAAGGAGCTATTCGGGGTCGAGCCGATCTGCGCTGTCCTGCGTCAAGCGAGCGTGTCGATCGCCCCGAGCACCTACTACGCGGCCAAGTCCCGCCCAGTCTCGGATCGAGCCCAGCGCGACCAGCGGCTCTCAGCCGAGATCATGAGGGTATGGTAGGACAACTACGAGGTGTACGGCGTCCGGAAAGTGTGGCAGGCATTGCGCCGTCAGGCAGTCCAGGTCGCACGGTGCACAGTCGAGCGGCTGATGCGCCAGTTGGGGATCGCCGGTGCGACACGCGGCAAGACCCGCCGGACCACCATCCCTGCTACCGGCATCGACGCCTCGATCGGGTCGGTGGGGGATGCCTACGACAACGCGCTGGCCGAGTCGACGATCGGGCTGTACAAGACCGAACTGATCACCAGGCGTGGTCCGTGGTGCACGCGTGACCAGGTCGAATACGCCACCCTGGAGTACATCGACTGGTACAACAACCGACGGCTGCATGGCCAGATCGGGCACCTCCCGCCCACCGAGCTTGAGGCCGCCTACTACCGTGAGCTGAGGTGTGTCAAGGAACTTGGACAGGTCCTCTGAGTGTTGATCACGCAGCGGCTGCTGCGGTCAGATGGTCCAGCAGGGCCTGCGCGGGAGTGCGGTAGCCCAGACTGCTGTGGAGCCGTTTCCGGTTGTAGAACACCTCGATGTACTCCGCGACGGCGAACCTGGCCCGCGCACGGGTCGGGAACTGCTCGCGGTGGTACATCTCGTTCTTCAACGAGGCGAAGAACGACTCGGCAGCGGCGTTGTCCCAGCACACCCCGTCCGCCCCACACTGGCGTGAACCTCGTTCTTCTTGCAGTAGAAGGAAAAATCGCTCGAGGTCTATTGCTCAGGCTCAACCGGTCGTCGTAACACCGGCTCACTGAAGCGAGACGTATCAGCTCGTTCAGTGCTTCGGCTGGTGTCTTCCAGTCGAGTGTCTTGCGTGGACGGTTGTTGAGCGCGGCGGCAACGGCATCGAGCTCGTCGCGGTCCCAGCGGGCCAGGTCGGTTCCTTTCGGAAAGTACTGACGCAGCAAGCCATTCGTGTTCTCGTTCGTGCCCCGCTGCCACGGACTGTGAGGATCAGCAAAGAAGATCCGCATGCCGGTGTCGATCGTCAACTGAGCATGCTGGGCCAGTTCCTTGCCACGGTCCCACGTCAGCGTTCGACGCAGCTGCTCAGGAAGCGTGACGATCGTTGCGGCGATCGCATCCCGGACAGCCTCGGCTCCATCGCCGACCTGCCCATCAACGCTTTCATCCAGCCTGCTGGCCTGCCCATCAACACCTCCACGACCGAGGTGTTGCGACGACCGGTTGAATTCACCGTCTATCGGAGATGCCTATGACAATGCGTTGGCGGAGTCCATCATCGGGTTGTTCAAGACCGAGGTCGTCAACCAGCACGGCCCGTTCACGACGCTGGCCGAGGTCGAGTACGCGGTGATGGAGTGGGTCGACTGGTACAACAACGCCCGTCTGCACTCCCGACTGGGCTACCTCACACCGGCCGAGTATGAGACCGTCTACTACGCTCAACATCCGCCACGCCGACCGGCGCTGGTCTGATACCGAAGCCGGTCCCTTACCCGTGACGGTTCACTCTCCATCCCACCGGGACTTCAGGGCATGACCCCGCTGAGCCACATCAGGTGGATCACTTCGCGGGATTCCACCCGCCCGGGGACCACCCCCGCTCGCGCGGGAAGCCGAACTGGAAGTCGCAGTACATCTCCACCAATCAGCACCCGGGTTTCCCGGCCGATCTCCCCGGTGACACGGGCCTGGGCCTGGGCCCGCAGCGCATCGCATCGCGCAGGCACTGTCCGGCGGGCGCGTGGGCGTCGGGGCCTACTCGCAGTCATCGGCGTGGGTCTGGAACCAGTGCAGGACCTGCCCGGCCAGGTCGGCGGGCAGGAGCACCCCCTCGCCACGGTCGGTCAGGACCAGGACCTTCCCGGCGACGGCATCCAGGGCCAGACGCAGAGTGTCGGCGTGCCCGGTCGCCCAGACGGTCTCCGTGCTCGGGTCGTAGGTGACGGGCAGGCCCGCGAGAACCAGCTCCTCGTACAGGTTCACCTCACCCTGCTCCCGGTGCCAGGCGCGGGCCACCGCACCGTCGGCATCGAGCAGCAGCACGCGGTCGACCGCGACCGTCAGGTTCTCCCACACCCCGCCCACGTCCGTGATCCTCACCGTGGACCGCGATCGGCGCAGATCAGGACACCCACACGGGTGCCCGCCACGACCCGGGAGGCGCCAGCACCGGGAGCGGGCGAGCAGGCCCGTGTTGCCAGCGGGCCTGTCCGCAGTGGACTGGCCGCACCCGCGCGGTGAGTGCGCCCAGCACGGGGCGCGGCACCGTGTCGGTGCCGGTGGCGGTCGCCTCGTGCAGTGCAGTACGGCAATCACGAGTGAGAGTGCCTTCCACAGCACGAGGACGCCAGCGATAGCGCCGAACCCGGTCGCGGCGCAGATTTCTCTCTACACGATCGGGGGAGCCCGTGCCGGTCGGGCCGCAGGTGCACTCCTGTCAGTCACAGCACTGCTGTCGAACCCGGCCTGAGTGCTATCGGACGATGAGGAACGTTGAGCGACGACACCGGCCCCGACCAGTCGGCCCCATACCTTGGCACCTGCACGATCGGCCAGTTCGAACACCACGTGGCCTCCCTTGCAAGCCGCCCCGGGCTCGAGCGAGTCTGGGTGGTTGCCCAGGCGCACGCCTACCACTCCGAGCAGTCACGGCAGGCCCGCAGACGCTGGCCCAGGCTCTCCTTGACCGCCAATGCGCGACTACCCAGCGACGACCCCGGGGAGCGGGCCTGGCAGTGGTGCCACAACTTCGCACTCCGCACCTGGATCATCGAGCACCTCGGCTCAGGCGACGTCCCGGACTGGGCTCCCCGAGACCCTCGCCACCGGCACCCTGGCAGTGCTCTCCCTCGCCCCCGATCACGCCGCTGCGCTGTGCACGGACTGGCGTGATCGTCCGATCGAGCAGATCGGCGAGCCTTCGCCGACACCAGAACCTCACAGCCCACCTCGACAGGCTTGTCGGCCACCTACCAGCCGGTCCAGCCAAGGATCGCGTGACTGGCTGGCGTGGAATCCGTGACCAACTGCCGTGAGACCGGTGTCGGGCAGCCACCTGACCAGCTCTGACCGCGCAGGCCAGGAAAGCTTGCGTGCGCGGCCCGATGCTGCAGGCCGCTTCGGCCATGCTCCCGCGCGTGGAGGACCTCGACGACGGTCCAGGGACCCGTCGGCCCGATCAGGTGCGGTGACGCACGGTTTATCGACGCCTGTTCAGTGACGTTACGGGCCTGGTTGTGATAAAGCCAACGTATCTGGCGTAATTTGCTGGCCTCGCGCGGTCGGAGAATTCGAGCACCTCGTGTCGGGTTAACGGTTGACTCAATAAAGCACTGAAACAGTAGGGGGTGATCCACTAGCCCGAACAGTGGCTTGTCGCGCGCACCGGAAACCGGCTTGACTGGTCGAAGACGCATCAGCGTCATGTCTCACGATGGGGGTTCTGTGTTCAGCAGGTCTCGCGCGGCAATGATTGTCGCGGCAATTTCCGCTGCCACCCTGATTCAGGCGGGGCCGATTTCCAGTGCGGCCACCGAGCACCCGAATGGCGCCTCCGCCTCCACAGTGCCGACGCCGGTGGACACCCGGCGCGATGGCGACCACTGTGTCTGGCTGTACGGCAAGTCCGAGGCGGGCAAGCCCTCGCCGCTGGTCGACAAGGCGTGCTCGGACATCTCGCCGGAAGCGGCCTCAGCCAAACTCGACGCGCAGCAGGCACGGCGTGCGGGCACGTCTGCCTCAGCCTCGCCCGCGGGCCGCGTCCGCATCATGATCTGGTACGTGGACGGCAACTTCAACGACTACAACCCCGCCACCGGTACGACCAACGGGCACCGGTCGGACTGGATCGACGGCAAGGACGGGCCCTGCGACGCGGCCGGCTACCGGATCCCGACCGACTCCTTCTGGAGGGACAATCTGTCCTCCCTTGTCGGCGACAACAACTGCCACACCGCACGACTGACCGACAAGGCCTTGGTCTACGCCCAGGACTTCCGGATCGACCCGTACTACGCTGGGAATTTGCAGGGCTACAACGACAACGTCGGTCTGATCCACGCGCACAGCTGATCCGTCCGCTCGCACCTCGGCGATAGTGTGTGGCGGTCCACCGCACGAGACCGCCACACACCGCTGTCATGGACGGCTGCTGGTATCCGCGACAAATGCCGAGGCCAACCACAGGTGATAGCGCACCGTGGCTGGTGTCCGCACGGTCGTGTGCAGCTGCGCGGTGTCCACGCTCAACGCCACGTATTCCACCGCACGCAATACGCCGGTCTCCGGGTCAATCAGGAGATAGGCCCGTTGCGTGGGGAAACTGCCGGAGTCGGTCAATACTGCGGAGACCGCGATCGCCGGACGACCGGCGCGGTCGGTGGTCCGTCCCTCGACCGCGAGTCCCGGTCGGGTGGACAGGACCTCGAGGAACGCGGACGTCACCGCTGGCTTGTTCAGCCACACGGGCCAGGTGTGCACCGCCTCGGTGAGGAACCACGCCGCATCGTGCTGCTGCCCGGCACGGGTGAACCAGTCCACCAGCCCACCGTGATCGGTCAGTGTGTCCGGCCACGGGGTCTTGTCGAACGGCCGGTCGTCAGTCATCGGCGTGGCCCCGGGCGGAAGGTTCTGTTCCCTGCTCACACCGCGACCGGTGCCATCGGGCCGGACCCAGACCTCCGAGAGGCGCTCGGCCAGCAGGGATCCCAGGTCCTCACCACCGGTGCCCTGCACAGCCGTGAACGACCAGGACCGGCTCTGGGAGTAGAAGACCGGTCCCCGGCCAGGCGGTGCGGGCTGACCGGCCGCGCGGACTGACAGGTCGCCGAGCAGGCTCCGTGCGTCGGTCTGCTGCGCGACAGGCTGGAAGGCGAGTAGGGGCGGGGTAGCCGCCACCGCGGTCGACGTCCCGATCACCTGGGTGGCCAGCAGCCCGGCACCGCCCACCGCCACCACGGCCAACCCCGCACCGACCAGCACACGCCGACGACTCAACCCCTTCGTGACCCGTTGATTCTCACCCGAGTCCTGGGCAATGTCCGCCGCCTCCCAGGGCGGGGTCGCCCCGTCCGCGGTCGTGGGCGACTGCGCCGCCAGCCGCTGCATCGCGCGCTCGATCCGCTGCTTCACTGGGCGACCTTCCCTTCGAACGTGACTGTCGCAGTCCCGAGACCATCCTCATCAGGCAGTTCCTCACCACGTGCCAACGCCTCAGTGAACCGACGCCGCGCCCGGTGCAGCCGGACCGCGAACGTGGCCGTGGAGCACCCGGCGACGCGCGCCGCCTCTCGTGCGCTCAGCTGGTGCCACACGGTCAGCATCAGCGCTTCCCGGTCCCGCTCGGGCAGCTCCGCCAGCGCGGTGAGCACCGTGATCCGCTCCACCACCCCTGCCTCGGGACCGACCGCGCGGCCCGTGCCGGTCATGCGGGCGAGGTCGTCGGCGAGCAGGAGTTGCCGGTCGCTGCGGCGCCGCTGGTTGGCGATGAGGTGGCGGGTGGTGACCAGCAGCCAGGGCAACTCGGCATCCACGGGCAGCTCGGCACGCTTGCGCCAGGCCACCAAGAACGCCTCGTCCACGGCCTCGCGTGCGGCCGCGGGGGAGCAGCTGTTGAGCGCGTAGGCGAGAACCCGCGGGTGCAGCGCCCGGTAGAGCTGGGTGAACCGCTCCTGGTCGACCCCCATGTGCCGGTGACCTCCGAACTCCCTCGAGGTGGTGTTACTGAGCAATGTCGCCAGCAGGGCCCATCCTTACAGCCACCCCTGGACAATTTTCCGAGTCGGCTTGGCGAGGGGAGAGCGGTGCAACCACGGGGGGTGCGGACGGTCGTGCCCGGCGCCGGTGACCCCGGGTGTTCCCGCTGCGGTCAGGGCGGCCAGCGTGGTGCCGACGCCGATGTAGTCCCAGCTCACGAGCGGACAGGCCGGGCCCCAGCCGTAGTGCTCTGTGAGCTGCTGCCACAGCCCCGGCTATCGCCCGGTGAACCGCACTCTTCGATCGCAGTGAGCAGGCCACGTGAACTGCGGGCGACGCCCGCGCCTGAAGCGAGGTCGATACGCGACCGGGGGGCTGTCACTTCGCAGGACTGCCGCGGACCACCATCCGCAGTGCCGCGGCTGATGGCTGCGCGCGACCTATCTTCCGACGCCACTGGCTATCGACTCAGACTGCCCACCTTGAGCGGTTGCCTGCAGGACCTGTCACCACCCAGTTGGAGCATTGCTCACTTTCTGTGGCCCGCGTTAGCCCCGGTCGGGTTTGTCGCATTTTCGACGAACTGTGCAAACAGTATGGGGGAAGCGTGCTGAGACGATTAACTTCGCTGTGCTCTGCCGTGACGACCGTCGCGTTGACAAGTGCGATCATCTCATTCGGAGGCGCCCCCCGCCTTCGCGTAGGGTGGCGGACTGTGCGACGCGGGAACGAATTCCGCAGTCGCCACGCTCTGCGCCGACACCAACGCCAACGTGTATGGCACCTTCACGACCTTCAGATACCCCGCCATCACCTACGCCTCGACAGCGCCGTTGAACTCCACGGCATACAACGGCACGCGGATGTTCACCAGCAACAACCTGTCGACATCATTCGAACTCGGCATGGGTGCCAGCTTCACCGACCAGGGCGCGCTCGTCTACCAGCCCTACTTCTGGGACTACGGACCGACTTCACGCTACAACCCGATTGGCGACGTGCTGTTCAAGCCGGACGACCGCCTCCACAGCTTCATGGGCATGCCCCACTGCACCGGTTGCACCACGTGGGACGTCTTCTACGACTTCAACATGATCGGCACCACCCAGGCAGGAGACACGCCGACCGCCCACCACGTCAGCACAGGCTGGACACTCGACGGGGAGCTCGCGAACGTGAGCTTCCCGCAGACACAGAACAGGATCCAGTACCTCGACGGCAACAACACCTTCCAACGGTTCAGCATCAAGGACCTCACCATCAGGGCACCGGAAGGAAACTGCTCCCCAGGCGCGGACCCGAAATACTGCTTCCGCTTCACCACCGGCGCCAACGTCAGCCCCGCACGCACCGTGATCTCCTGGGACGTCAGCAAGGACGTGGTCACACCACCACGCCTCTCGCCCCGCACGGCACCGACCACCACGACGACTGGCGCGCCCAGCCCGGTAGCGACACGCGGCTACTTCAACGGTGTGGACCAGGCCCAGCTCAGCCAGTGCATGCACACCGCCCCGGACCAGTGCCTGACCACCGTTCCTGGCCTGTCACGCTGCCTCCAGCAACGCAAAGCGTGCAACAGCGACGGCCTTGACGCGCTTCACGCGAGGGAGCCCGTTACGCGAACCGCACCGATGACAGTCGACCAGGCCTGAATCGCCGCCACCCACTTCCTCCATTTGACCGACACCCCGGCCAACCTCACCGCCGTCTACGACGACCAGCCCCCGCAACCAGGCGACCAGGCAGACACCGCGGCGGCAGGCACGCCCTCGTCCGACGCGTCCACCATCACCGTGACAGTGCAGGGCGAGGTACGCGAACCCACCGATTCCCGCCGGCACCACCGTGGTGCCGTGATCGTCTTCGATCGCTCACACCACCAGGTGGTGCACGCCTGCCTGGGCGACACCTGCGCCACCCATCCCTGACCGCGGCCTCCAGCCTCCCGCGGGTCTTCGTCAACGCCGCACTCCGCCTCACCTACTGCGGACAGCGCAGGCCGCCCCGGCGACGGCGAACACAGGCCCCAACTCGGTGAGCTAAAGGTTGTCCCGTAACGCCGTCTCGGCAAGATCGATGATCTTGATGTGGAGCAGGTGATCAGTGCGGACCGGCCGGAGTGGGTGCCGGTGTTCACGGGCGTGTCGGTGCGGGTGTTTCGCAAGCTCGTGCGGATCGTGGCCCGTCGGGGTGGTGAGCAGACCGGCACCGGCCGGCGGTGGGGCTTGTCGCTGGCGGATCGGGTGTTGCTGGTGGCGGTGTACTACCGGACGAATCTAACGTTTCGGCAGGTCGCGCTGTTGTTCGGGATCTCGAAGTCGGCCGCGAACCGCGTGGTGGATCACCTGGCGCCGCTGCTGGCGCTCGCGCCGGTGACCCGCGAGCACGGCCCGGACACCGTGCTGATCGTGGACGGCACGCTGGTGCCCACCCACGACCGCGGCATGTCCGCCTCGTCGAAGAACTACCGCTATTCGGTGACCATGCAGGTCGTCATCGACGCCAATACCCGCCTGGTGGTCGCGGTCGGCGAACCCACGCCGGGCAACCGCAACGACTGCCGCGCCTACACCGACTCCGGCGTCGATGAGCAGTGCCGGGGCGCGAACGTGCTGGCGGACGGCGGCTACCAGGGCAACCCAGGGGTGATCATGCCCTACCGCCAGCCCCGCAAGGGACAACCACCGCTGCCGCAATGGAAAGAAGACCTCAACACCGTCCACAAGAGCGTCCGCGCACGGGTAGAGCACGCCCTGGCACACATGAAGTCCTGGAACATCCTGCGCAACTGCCGCCGCAAACGCGACGGTGTCTGGCACGCCACCCGAGGCATCGCGCAGATGCGCAATCTGTCCATGACGGCCTGAGCGGCCCCCGACAGCAGACAAGGCCGCTGTCACCCATGCCCGCCAACACTCTTGATCAATACGGGACAACCTTTAGGACGACCACACCACGAGAACTCTGCCCACAGCGACTCTGGACCACTGATATCGAGGATCAGCAATGCCCGGTAGAGCATGGACGATGCTACTCGCCGCGACATGCGCGCTCGCTGTTCTCGCGCCGCCCGCCGCGGCCCACGGCACGCATGCACACGAACCGTCATCCGTCGCCGGCCCAGCAGACGAGAACAACCTTCGTCAGGACTGCCAAGCCCACAACGCGCTTGCCGACAGGCAGCAGGGATGGGCAAGAAACCGATTCGAACAGTGCTACCACTTCACCAAGGTGGTCAACCTCTTCAACTCAAACCACGAGTACATGGTACAGTATTCAGTGGGAGGAATGGATACTCGCGTTCGCCTATGACGGAAGCCGCCGAGTCGACTATGTGGTCAGCGTCGAGAACGCCAAACAGTCGAAACAGCTCTTCTCCGACATCGCGTTTCTGACCATCGGATTCAACGGATGCGATGGTCAACCCAACATTTCATGCAGTGGCACCCTCGCGCGGTCCAGCACCATCGAGGACTGGTACCACAGCCGCGTATGGACACCATCACGGTGACCTCGCCCAACGATGCCGGCGACGGCCCCGACCTGCTCGCATACTTCACCGGAAAGATCGGCTTCGTGGCCGAGTACCGCGACGGGAAAACCATCCCCGAAAATGAGGACGTTACCGCGATCAACCGGGTTAGGTTCGATTCGGTCGGACAACGCCTGGGTGGGAAATGTGAGGGAACCGTCTTCACAGACCTGACTCCGAACCTGGAGATCCACCTCACCGGTCACGGGACAGACCAGGAGGCCAGGAACGTGGACGACGCGCTGCATCATCCCGAACGGACCTTCCCCAGCGTCATTGGCAAGTCGGTACCAGGCGCAAGCCTGAGCAACCCCCTCCACCGGCTCATGGACGTCGGCGAGCGGAACAGGAACCACGACGCCTCCGTAGGAATCTGCAAAGACGTGTGGGGTCCTGACTACGCCGCCGGAGGTCTGGACTGCGACGAATACCCCTACAAAACGACACGAGAAGGCTCCTATACCTCGACCAACGGTAATCCGCAGGCCTGGAACGGCTCCGCACGCCCGATCAACAAGGAAGACAATAGTGAGGCCGGAACTCAACTCGGTGTCTTCTACGGCACCAATCGGGTTCTCGATAACGAAGCGTTCACGGTAAGTGTTGTCCCATAGGCCGCATGCGGGGTCCGGGACGCACCTTCCCGGGCCCCCGCACGCAACCGCATCGCCGAATGCGGATCTAGGTCGGTGTTCGAGTATGCTAGAAGGGTGTAGGGGTAAGCCTGTGGCCGATCAACTTGCGAGCTGAGGTTCAATGGTGACGCAGAACCCGAGGCAGGTATTCACGTTCAAGCCTGACTATCGGATTTTCACGTTGCGTGACGTCGAATGCGATGCGGGGGTCGGCAGATCGGAGGCCGTCCGCGAGGCCAACCGGAACGCCAGCGCGTGCACCGATTATGAGGTGTACGTAGCGTGCGCCCAAGATCTATTCGATGTCTCCGTCACCATCGAGACCCTGCCAGGCGAGCCCGAGCCCGGTGACTGCGATTTCGAGTGGAGTCGCGGAATTGACTATGAGCTGACCTGTCCGAGTGGAGAACTCCGCCTTGGAGATCCCACAACCTACGGATTCACCGTCGCGCTTCCAGATGGATCTGGGGTTTACGCTATCCGTGTTCGACATGCAGGAAGGGAACAAGCCGATCAAGCCAGGAACGACGCGCTGGCGAACTGGCAGGGCACTTCGTCCGCCGCGCCGCCCACCTCGGCGAACGGTGACGCGATCGAGAGGTACCTCCTCCAACTATGGCACCGGTCGCCCATAGCGGACGACGACAGTGACTGACGGGTCCGCGTCAAGATCGGCACGCTACACTGCCCATGCGCGCACGCGGCATGGGTGACAACGCCGTTCACAGCGGAGGCGAGCAATGAGCGACCGGCACTCCTACTGGTTCCCCTTGTTCCTCGCCGGTGTCCTGCTTCTGCCGTACAGGTACATCATGGAGACGGTTGAGGACGCCGCCCTGCCTGCCGGCAAACCGTTCACAGTCCAGGACAATAGGTTCGAATCTCCCTGGGGTGAGGTTACCCCCAACAGCAGCTTGGCCTGGATTCTGTCGAGCGCTATCGTGGCCGCTATCCTGATAGTCGCGACGATCTGGTGGTATCGACGATTGAACCGGCAGGGATGGCACCCGGGTGCGGTCGCTATAAGGGCTGCCGTGGTGGCCGTAGTTGGCGGCGCATTGCTTACACTCCTGGCGGACATGGTCCGAAATGGGCGCGAGGGTGTCAGGCTGGCAATTTCGACCTCGGTTGTTCTTCTTGTTGCCGCAGGTGTCCTGTTCCTCCGGTATCATCATCTCGGTCGCCCGGCCTGGGGTGTGGGTGCGACGCTGACGTTGGCGTTCGCGGTAGCAACATTCCTGGTATCGCAATTCACGGTCTCTGTACTGGTGTTGCTTGTTGCGGTCGGGGCCGCCGCGTTGGCTTGGTACGAGCGTGCGATTGTCGCGGCGACGGCCTCCATCACACTCATGGCCCTCACGGCATGGACGGCACACCACATTGTCAGCAGCGGTGACACCAGGCTGGGATTCCTGACGGTGGACCAGGCGCCCAGCGCGGTTCCCGTGCTGTCGAATCTGGCGGCGTTGGGGCCTGGAATAGTACTGCTGCTGAGTTCTGGAGTTTCCCTGCTGCTTCGGGCACGAGCACCTCGCGCAGCCTAATCCGCCCGAGGCGCGTTTCAGGGGTGGCGTTGCCGGATTCACCGGCGGCCCCGCGGGCGCCTTCGGGGATGTCCGGTGCGCCTTCGCGCACATGCCTGAGGCTTCCGGGTGGCATGGAGGGCATTAGGTTGAAATTCCTATCTGCGTGCGGTGCCCGGCGCGATACGGGCAAGGGCAATTTAACCAGATGTTCTCTTTGATACCGGTGGAGCTTGGAGTAAGTGAGTGAAGTCTCTTGCTGCGATCGAGATTGAACGGTACGACTGGGACTCAATGCCGGTAATGGGAGACCGGTCCGAACAGGTTCCTCTGAACCTGTTCGGTCTGATCGCCGCCGATAGCGAGAGCGCCGTTGAGGAGTTCTACTGGGGTCTTGAGAACGTTGTGGTGGTGCAGGGTCAGCTATTCGAAGCTGCACCTGCGGTAGTTTCAGTGTTGCTTGCTTCGCTGGTTGGCGAGTTGTCTCCTTCGGCACGGAGGATGATCCTCGAGCTCCTCTTCCAGCTCGTGTCGGGTGAGTCGGATGAGGAAGCTATCGAGCGAGGGAATCCGGAACTGGGCGCCGCCTGCCGCGAACAGGCTCGCCTGGGAATTTCTGTGCTCTACTCCGAACTTTATGGCCACTTTTCGGTGGCGGCTAGAGATATACTTGAGGTTGTCGAGGTAGACAAGGGGAGGTTATTTCATCATGTTGAGCGCAGGGGTAAAGTGAAGAAGTGAATCTGTTCCGCTGGTTCTAGATGGCACTCGCAAATGTGAGGGTAGTGTTGTGATGAGGGTTGTCGAGGCCGAGATACAGTTGCGTACTTGTGCCCTATCTGATGTCGGTGACGGCGGGGGAGAGGATGTTGTGCGCGCACTGCAGGGGCTGGTGGATGCCTCCGCTGAAGATGATGCCCTGCTCAACTTCTGGGAGTTGGAGAGCGCGCTTCTGCGACAGAAATCTTCGTCTCGAGTGACACCCGCACTAGCCGCCGTTTTGATAACCGCCCTCGGGTCATCGCTTCCTGAGCATGTGAACAAGTGTGTACTAGAACTCGTTCTCCAGATCGTCCGAGGTCAGTCCGATTCTGCTATTGGTGAAATTCGGCAAGGTCTATGGATGCTATACTCGCATGTCTTTACAAAATGGCGGGTCATTGTGGAGAATATACTTAGAATTGTTGAAACTGACCAGGGAAGGCTCTTGAAGGTCCTGGCTGAGGCAGATTGTTGAGGTGACGTGCCGCTCGAATGAAGAGGTCTCGACCTCAGCGGCAGGCCTGGCCGAATGGTCTCGGAAGGTCCTGGGCGGCGCGTCGGTCAGAGGCAAACGGGTGAGTCATGCCCGGGCCCACCCTGGTTGGCCCGGGCAGGTTCGGCTCGAAGGGCTACGTCCTGATCGCTCCTGTCGATCTGCCGCTGTTGGTGGGGTCTCTCCTTGTCGACACCACTGGCGCGGTCGCGCTCACGCCACTGGTCATGGCCGTTCCCGTGATTCGGTCCCACTGCGGGCTACGCCGACGCACGCCGGGCAAGCTTCACCCGGTCAATGCTTACGACCAGGCAGAACTGCGGGACTGGATCCATGGCTGCGGCATCGGTGTGCGCGTCGTTAGGAAGGACGTGGAGTCCAGCGAGAAACCCGGCAGACATCGTTGAGTTGTCGAGTGGTGCCCTGGCTGGCTGTTCGGCTACCGCCGCCCGGGCGTGCGTTGCGGGCGCAGGGCCAACCACTTCTACGCCTTCCTCATGCTCGCAAGCACACTGACCTGTCACAAGATACTCACTATGGTGAGGGGCACTCACATTTGCTTTCTTCCGAGTGTGCTTATACCGGAACCAGGTCACGGGCGCGAGGTTAGCCACGACGACAAGATCAAGCTTGTGGGAGGTCGGTGATGAGGGTTCGCTGTGTGCGGGCAGCCCGCGTGGTTGATGGGGTGGCCCTGGAGGACAGCCCGTGGATCAGGATCGGTGCCGAGTACGTCGTGATCTCCCTGATGATGGACTCGAACCGACGAGCCATGCTGCAAGTCGTTGACGAGGCGCGTCCTGACCCAGGCTGGTTCGATGCCGAGATGTTCGAGACGACCTCCACTCGCATTCCCCCGAACTGGTCGGCCAGGGTGCGCGGCACAGGCGTGATCGAGTTCGCCCCGGCCCGCTGGCTCGACGACGGGTTCTGGGAACGGTTCTACGACGACGAACGCGTCGCGGTCGCTGTCTTTCGGGAAGACTTGGAAGTCATCTTGTCGGACTCGGCGTTCGTCGATCCCCACCAAGGGACCGGTATCGAGGCTCCCAGTGGATGACCTTCCTAGATGATCATGGACAGGGTTGTCTCAACAGCATCGCGTTGTAGAGCACAGGACAACGTCCCAGCGGACAATCAGTGGTGTGAGGTTCACCCTGGGTAGTGGACACCGAGTTATTGAGTCGAAAGTGATCGTTTGCCTGTATGTTGCTCACTTGTGATCGAGGTCGAGGACGCGCGTCGTCTGTCGCCCGCTGAGCGGGAGGTGCTGCGGTTGCGGGTAGTGGCCGCGTTGGAGTCCGGCACCGTCACCGGCTATCGGCAGGCGGCCGAGGTGTTCAGGGTGGCCGAGCGGTCGGTGGGCGCGTGGTGGCGGGCGTATCGGGATGGTGGCCGTGAGGCGCTGGCGGTGCGGCGGGTGCGCCGCCCTGGACCGGCCGAGCTGATCACTGCCGCCGAGCGGGGCACGCTATTCATGGCGATGGCCGACTACACGCCCGAGGAGTTGCTGATCGGTGGCCCGTTGTGGACCCGGGCGGCGGTGGTCGAGTTGATCCGGTTGGTCACCGGGGTGGTGATGACCGAGCAGGGCGTGGGGCTGTGGTTGCGTCGTCACGGGTTCACCCCGCAGCGCCCGGCCCGGCGCGCCTACGAGCAGCAACCGGCCGCGGTGCGGGCCTGGCTGGACACCGAGTATCCGGCGATCGCGTCGCGAGCCAAGGCCGAGGGCGCGGTGGTGGCCTGGGTTGACCAGTGCGGGTTGCGCTCGGATGCGGCCCCGCCGGGGCGGTCGTGGGCGCCCAAGGGACACACGCCGGTGGTGCGGGTGACCGGGAAACGGCTGCGGGTCAACGTCATGTCCGCAGTCGCGTCCCGGGGTGCGTTGTGGTTCACCGTGTTCACCGGCCGGTTCACCGCGCCGGTGTTCACCGCGTTCCTGGCCCGGCTGGCCCGGCAGGCCGGGCGGAAGGTGTACGTGATCGCCGACCGGCACCCGGTCCACCGCAGCAGGGTGGTGCGTACCTGGCTGGAAGCCAACACCGACCGGATCGAGTTGCACCTGATGCCCGGCTACAGCCCCGAGTTGAACCCCGACGAGCTGCTCAACGCCGACCTCAAACGCAACATGCCTGCCGGTCGTGCTCGCACTGTGGAGCGGCTCGCCCGGGACACGCGCCGCTTCCTGCACCGCCGCCAGCGCCAGCCACACCTCGTCCGTGGCTACTTCCAGGCACGCCACGTCCGCTACGCGATCATGTAGGCAACCAAACAGTTTCGGCTCAATATGGGAGCACCCCACGGTGCGGCGACGCCGAACGGGCCCGCCAGGCCGGGGAACACGGGCAGCCGGGAGGGATCAGGATCGAGCGGACGGCCACTCGTGTTCGTGTACGCGACCGCCGTCGACCTCCCAACGTTCCTCCGCACCGTCGGAAGCCATGCGAGGGACTGGTATCGGTTCGCCGGCCGAGACCCCGGACACGGCCAGGATCGTCGCCGGGCTGTCGGCGTTGTCGCGTTGCCCGGCGGCCATCATCGCGTCGTGCCCGGCCGTGTCCCCGGCCTCCGGAGGGACCACCAGCAGGCTGACGCGCCGCCCGTCCAGCCCGATGACGTGCACGACATCCTTGTCCTGGAAGTGGAATCCCTCCAACCGGACGCGCCAGCCATCGATCTCGACACGACGCGGGGTCGTGCCCCAGGCGGCCATCGCGAACACCACCCGATGCACCACTCCCAGCCGTACGGCCAGCACCGCGGCCAGGGCGGGCAGCTCCGTGGCCAGATCCCGGGACCGAGGCCACCAGCCGCCGTCGACGTATCCGGTCGTCGGCCCTTGAGGCTTGAGTCTCAACCTGAGCTGTCGCTGCCCGACTGAAGCGGGGCTGGCGTGAACATGCGGGCCCGACGTCATGCCGGTGCTCCTCAACCCGATCGCGTCGCGACCGTTCTGTGATCCGCTGAGGACGGCGCCGGCGTGACTGCCGACGCGCGATGTGCTCTCAGCACCCTCTACGTTACGCCGCCTGTCCACCCCAGGTTCACGTCCACGACCGGGCGTGACCGGCGTACCATCAAGTTCGACGCCGTATCGACATCGAACAGTCCGGCCAGCGAGTCACCGAGGCCAGGATCCGAGGGCGTGAGAGCAGTCCAGAGGAAGTCTCATGAGTCAGACGTACGACCAACGGCGAACCACCGTGGAGCACGTTCTGGAAACAGAGAAGATCCATGCCGGCAAGGGAAAGACGCTCGCCGAACTGGCCGCCAAGGTCCTCGACGCACTCGATCACATCAAGGAGGACGTGCGATAGCGCACGGGCTCGAGCTCACGCTGGTGCTGGGTGCTGCCGGTGTCACCGCAGTGCGACACGGTGGCCACTGACACCCGCCCCCGCGTCGTCGACTGGCGGCAAGGACGCCGGGGTTTGGGACAGCCGTCGCGGAGCAACCCAGTACCCGGGAGCGGCGCTCGGACTGTGCCGCGTGCAGAGAACCGAGACCATGAGATGCCGGCATCATCCCCGGATTCCGCCGATGGTCATCACGACCTGATCGGCCAGCCGCACGACGATGAGCACGAGGGCCCGGTGGCCGACGCTGAAGCCGAGGCGGCCCAGATCAGCGAGTCCGACCGGCCGCTGGGGGCGATTGGCGAGCGATTCGACCACAGGTCGCCGTTCCTGATCGGGATGGCCGCCGCCGCTGGTGTCGCCGTCACCTACGGTCTGGTGCTGGTGGTGACGGGTCTACGGGAGGTGTTGATCCTCCTCGGACTGGCGCTGTTCATCGCGATCGGCCTGGAGCCGCTGGTGTCCTGGCTGGTGTCCTGGCTGGTGTCCCGACGCGTACCCCGCTGGCTCGCGGTGACCACCGTGTTCGTGGTGGCGTTCGGCGTGGTCGGCGGCTTCCTCACCGCCGCGATCCCGGTGGTCGTCACGCAGGCGACCCAACTGGTCGCGAGGGTCCCCGACTATCTGCGCCAGGCCCAGGACCACAATTCCTGGCTCGGTCAGATCAACGACCGGCTGCACCTCCAGCAGGCGATCGAGAACTCGCTCAGCGGCGGTGCCAGTCTGCTCAACGCCGGTGTCGCGGTGTTCGGGGCGCTGGCCAATCTCGGCATCCTGGTGGTGCTGACCGTCTACTTCGTCGCCGACCTGCCCCGGATCCGGACCGCGCTCTACCGGCTGGTGCCGAACTCGCGACGGCCGCGGGCGATCCTGATCGGGGACGAGATCTGTGTGAAGGTCGGCGGCTACGTGTTGGGCAACCTGCTGATCTCGGTCATCGCCGGGGTGCTCATCCTGGCCTGGTCGTTGGTCTTCGGCGTGCCCTACGCGGTGCTGCTCGCGATCGCCGTCGCCGTGCTGGACCTGATCCCGGTGGTCGGTTCGGTCATCGGCGGCGTCCTGGTGAGTCTGGTCGCGCTGACCGTGTCCGTGCCGGTGTGCCTGGCGACGATCGGCTTCGTGCTGCTCTACCGGTTCGCCGAGGACTACCTGCTGGTCCCGAAGATCATCGGCAGCGCGGTCAAGGTGCCCGCGCTGGTCACCGTGGTGGCGGTGCTGTTGGGCGGGGCGCTGCTCGGCGTGGTCGGCGCCCTTGTCGCGATCCCCGTCGCTGCGGCGGCCTTGTTGCTGGCCAACGAGGTTCTGTATCCACGCCTCGACCGCGCGTGACCGGAACCGGTCGGTGTCACACGAGCAGGTGTAGTGTTGTCGGTACCGGGAGCATCTCGCGTGTCGACGGTCAGGCCGACGCCGTCCCCGGGGAACGTCCATGTCGGTCGTGCCGCGGCCGGGGACAGGGAGACCGACATGAGGTCGGGCCCGATCGTCCGCAAGATCCAGAACCGGGTCACCGTCGGGCCGCTGAAGTCCGATTCGGTCGACGGCGGCTGGTGGCCGAGGCCGCGCGAGTTGGCGGCGGAGCCACCGCCGTCGACCACTCCTCTTGGTGTCCGGTCCAACTGGATCCGGGCCACTGCGGTGCGTTCGCGGTGAGCGTCCGGATTGCTGGGCCGCGTCCTCCCGGGGCACGCGCGCCGCGTTGCGTCCGATGTCCGGGTAGGCGGCGATCGCCAGAAACCCCTGTCGGAGGAGCGCCGCGACTGCGACGGCCTGAGGACAACGGCGTGGTGACCGAATCCGTCCACTTCAGACTTTTGACGCGGCCGGCCGACGGAAACTGGAGGCAGGTCTTGGCGGAATCCCTGCGCACATCGGCCGACACGACGTCCGCACCAACCGCCTGTCCCGTGTGTCCACATCCACCGGACACGCATGACGAGATCGGCGTGAGGTACTGCGTTGCGACTGCGGCTGGGAAGTTCGAACGCGGATGTGTTTGTGTCACGGGCGAATCCGCCCGATAGGCCGGCCGTGGCGCCGAGGTCGACCGGATCGTGGTGCACCATCGGTGTCGAGGAGGAGTTCCTCCTGGTGGACGCCGTGACCGGAAGTGCCATCTCCGGTGCACCGGAGATGGTGCGGCTGCTCACGGACGAGCCGGCCGTCACTCCGGAGTTCCTGCGGTACCAGGTCGAGACGGCCACCCCGGTCTGTGCCGGGCTCGGCGAGGTCCGCGCGGAGCTGGATCGGCTGCGCCGCCTGCTCGTGGGCGCGGCCGACCAAGTCGGCTGCCTGGTCGTGGCCGTCGGCGTGCCGCCGTTCGACGCCCCGCCCGCACTCTCCGCGGTCGCCGACCTGCCGCGCTATCGGGAACTCGTCGACCGGTTCCCGACACTGTTGTCGTCCCCCGGGACGTGTGGGTGCCACGTGCACGTCGGTATGCCGTCACGGGAACTCGGCGTGCAGGTGCTGTCGCGGATACGACCGTGGTTGCCGCAACTGCTCGCGGTCAGCGCCAACTCGCCGTTCGCGCTGGGACGGGACACCGGCTGGGCCAGTTGGCGCCACCCGGTGTGGTCGCGGTGGCCGACCGCACGACCACCGGAGATCTGGGCGGACACCACCCACTACGACGCGGCGGTGCGCCATCTCGTGGACAAGGGCGCAGCCGCGGATCCACGCGGCGTGTACTGGCACGCCCGACTGTCGCCGCGGTACCCGACGGTGGAGGTGCGGGTCGCCGACGTCGGCCTGTCGGTGGACGATGCCGTGCTGCTCGCCGGACTGGTCCGGGCGTTGGTGGCGATCGCGGTCGAGGAATTCCGCGAGGGGCGGTCGGCGCCGGCCGTGCCCACGGCGAGGATCGCGGCCGCGTTGTCCGCCGCCGCCCGACACGGCCTGGGTGGCCCCGGCATCGATGTCCGCTCCGGCGAGGTCGTGGCGCAGCGGCAGCTGTTCCAGGATTTGCTCGAACACCTGCGGCCCGGGCTGGACATCACCGGTGACACGGAGGAAGTCGAACGGCTGGCCTCCGGTCTGGTGCTCGGCGGCAGCGGGGCGGACCGGCAGCGGCAGATGCGCGCCGCCTCGGCGACGGCGGGGGAGTTCGTCGTGGCACTCGCCGCCGCGACCGCGGCGAGCCGAGCGCCGGAGCTCACCGTCGACGGCAACGACCGGTGATGCCGGGCTGTGCCGACCGTCGCGGGCGCGGCGCAGCCCGGTGGCCTACGCCGTCGTCTTTCCCGGCATCCGGGCGGGGCGCGCGGGAGCCGTCGACGGCGCCGCGATCAGTTCTTCAAGCTGGCGGACGACCACAGCGGGCGGCGTGGGCTGGGGCGTGGCGAACACCGCCAGCAGCGTGTCCACGGACTGCGCGACGGTGAATCTCGTGCCCGCCCGCTGCCGGACCGTGACCGGGAGCGGCCCGAGGTCGACGGCTTGCCGGATGCCCCAGGCAAGTGCCTCGGCATCGTCCGGTGCGACGAGCGCCAGGCCGCCGCAGTCGGTCTCGGGCAGACCGCCGTCGTGCGAGGCGATCACCCGGCAGCCCGAGTGCTGGGCCTCGATCGAGACGATGCCGAAGGTCTCGTGCCAGTACTGGCTGTTCGACGGCATCACCACGATGTCGTGGTCGGCCATCAGCGCGGCCATCGCCGCCGGTGTCGTGCGGCTGGGCACCACGGTGATGCCGGGGTGCCCGCGGAGCAACCCTTCGATGATCTTTCCCTGCGGCTTGTCCGCGCCCGCGGTCGTCGCGGTGAACGCGATACGCCTGTCCTGCTCGATGATGTCGATGTGCAGCGTCTCCAGCAAGGTGTAGACGCCCTTCTCCGGGCTCAGCCTGCCGGCGAACAGCACGCGGGTCGTGCCGACCCGAATGGCCGGCCGGGACTGGGCGGCAAAACACGGTTCGGCGAACGGATGCACCACGTTGATCGTCGCGACGTCCACGTCCAGATACTGCGACCACAGCGCGGCGGCGTACCGGCTGGTGGCGATGAGCGCCCGTGTTCTGGTTCCCTCGGTGGCGAACGCCCGGTGGCGGGCGCGGATGGGCGGCGGGTTGTGCAGGATCAGGAACGCCGGACGTCTGGTGGGCACCGTGTGCGGTTCGTTGACGAACACGACCGTGCCGTCCAGATCGCCGACATCGGCCAGTCGCGACAGAGACCGGAACGGGACGTCGGCGAAGCCGTCCCGGCCGTCGCGGGCGCCGAGGCCGACCGTGACCACCTGCGCCGGGATGCCGCGCCTGGTCAGTTCTCGGACCTGTCCGACGGTGTAGTTCTCCGAGCCGCCGGTGCCGGCGGGCAGCGGGTTTCCGGGTGACCAGACAAAGGATATCAAGGTGCCGCACCGTCTTTCGTCGTTTGGCATCAAAGATCGAGTGGGCGAGCCGCAGTGCGGCCAATACAATCCACAATGGACGAACGGGGTCGCGTGGGTGTGGCGACCCGATCGGCTGATGAGACGCTCAGAACCAGATGCCGGCGGGAATCCGCGACAATGTGATGGCGAGCGACGACACTCGACGTCAACGTAGCACGTGACGTCGGTGACCGCCTCGCCGGCCACGCACCGCCGTCGCGTCGGAACTTTTCCGGATCGCGGGGCGTTGTACCGACGACGGCATGCGGCCGCGTCGGCCGTCCCCGGCTCGAGCATCGGAAACATATGACCTCGATCGACCGAGGACCGGCTGCCACGCGACGCGGCACCGACTTCGCCGAGTTGTCCCGCGTGATCAGGCGACACGGCCTGCTCGACCGCCGGCTCCGCAGCTATCTCGTCAAGTTCGCGGTCAACGCGGTGCTGCTGGCCGCGGGCTGGACGGCCTTCGCCGTGCTGGGCTCGTCCTGGTGGCAACTCGTCACCGCGATCGTCCTGGCTCTGGCATACACGCAGCTCGCGTTCATCGGCCATGACGCCGGCCACAAGCAGATCTTCACCGGCAGGCGGGGCAACGACGTCGTCGGTTACCTGCACGCCGGTCTGGTCGGCATGAGCTACGGCTGGTGGCTGGGCAAGCACAACCGCCACCACGCCAATCCCAACCACGAGGACGAGGACCCGGACATTCGGATTTCGGTGCTGGCTTTCACTGGCGTGCAGGCTACCGCCAAGCGCGGCCTGGCCCGCTGGCTGGCCAGGCACCAGGCCGTGCTGTTCTTCCCGCTGCTGACATTGGAGGGACTGGGCCTGCACGTGTCGGGTGTCAAGGCTGTCTGGCGGCGTGAGGTCAAGGCGGTCCCGCTGGAGGCGGCGCTGCTCGCGGCGCATGCCGCCGGCTACCTGGCGGCGGTGTTCTGGGTGCTGCCGCCGGTGCACGCGCTGGTGTTCATCGCGGTGCACCAGGGCCTGTGGGGCGTCTACATGGGATGTTCCTTCGCTCCCAACCACAAGGGCATGCCCACCGTGCCGGCCGGTCAGCGGCTGGACTTCCTGCGCAAGCAGGTGCTGACCTCACGCAATGTTCGTGGTGGCCGGGTCGTCGACTTCCTGTTGGGCGGCCTGAACTACCAGATCGAGCACCACCTGTTCCCCAACATGCCGAGGGCGAACCTGCGCCACGCCCAACCCCTGGTGCAGCGGTTCTGTGCGAACAACGGCATCGCCTACCGCCAGACCGGCGCCCTGGACTCCTACCGACAGGTGCTCAGTCACCTGCACGCCATCGGCGCGCCACTGCGCCGGACGAAAGGACAATGATCATCACTCAGACCTCCACAGTCGTGCCGACGCGAGACGGCCGCAGACCAGTCGATGCCATCCGGTTCAGCCATCCGGCCCTGGACGAGCCCGTGCGCCGCTGGACGGACGCGACACCCGGATCCACCGCCCATGCGCCGTGCTGCGCGCCGGTGCGATTTCTCGCGCCTCCCGGCGACGACCAGCCGGCGGGAGAAGACCGCCCGGAGTATTCGGTCCACAAGGGACAATCATCGTGGCAGCGCTCCCGTCGGGTCGGAGTCGAGGCGAGGGCGAACTCCCGGGGTCGACACGCGGCGTAGTGTGCGGGTCGACCGAGCCGGGAGAACCGATACGAGAGCGGCTACGAGGTCCGGTTCGGCCGACCGGGACGGCCGCGCCCCGGGTCAGCTCGGGCCGGCCTCCAGTTGCCGGGCCACCGTGCGGCCGAACTCGTCCCAGCTCGACTCGAACGTGGCCATGCCCTCGCGTTCCAGGGTTTCGGTGACGTCCGCGTAGTTGACGCCGACGTGCCGCAACGAGTCGAGGTGCTCCCTTGCGGCTTCGTAGCCGCCGTGCACGGTGTCGCCCTTGACGAGGCCGTGGTCGGCGAACGCGGACAGCGTGCCACCAGGCATGGTGTTCACGGTTCCGGGTGCGACGAGTTCCGTGACGTACATGGTGTCCGGATAGGTCGGGTCCTTGACCCCGGTGGACGCCCACAGCGGTCGTTGCGGATGCGCGCCGTCCGCGGCGAGGCGTTGCCAGCGTGGGCCCGCGACGAACCCTTCGTGGATCTGGTGTGCCAGGCGGGCATTGGCCACCGCGGCCCTGCCCTTGAGAGCGATGGCCTCCTCGCCGCCGATCGCGTCGAGCCTGCGGTCCACCTCGGTGTCGACCCGGGAGACGAAGAACGACGCGACCGAGTGGATGTCCGACAGGTCGCGGCCGGCACGCCACGCCTGCTCCAGGCCGGTGGCGAAGGCGTTGACCACCTGACGGTAACGGTCCAATGCGAAGATCAGGGTGACGTTGACGCTGATGCCCCGGGCGATCGCCGCCGTGATGGCCGGCAGTCCCTCCACGGTGGCGGGAATCCTCACCATCAGGTTCGGCTGGCCGACCTCGTTCCACAGCGCGTGCGTCTGGTAGACGGTGGCGTCGGTGTCCCTGGCCAGACGAGGATCGATCTCGATCGACACCTTGCCGTCGACGCCGTCGGTGCGGTCGTGAACCGGCCGCAGCACCTCACAGCCGGCGCGGACAACCATCGTGGTGATGGCGCAAACGGCATTGTCGAGTTCGGTGCCAGCTTGCGCAAGCGCACGCAACTGCTCGTCGTATCTGTCTCCTTTGGACAGAGCGGACGCGAAGATGGTGGGGTTCGTGGTGACGCCGACGACGTGCCGGTTGGTGATGAGCGTCTCCAGGGCACCGCCCGCGAGCAGCTCACGGGACAGGTCGTCGAGCCAGACTGAACACCGGCCGCGGACAGGTCGGCGAGCGGCGAGCGCAGCCGTTTGGTGTTCACGGAGCCTCTGGGGGTCGACCGGGCGTTCATCGGGTGTTGCGCAGGTTGCGGGCGACGCGCCGTGCCGCCGGCCAGCGGACTTTGGTCGCCCAGCCGCACTTCTCGAATATCCAGATGATGCGAGCGGAGATGTCGATCTGTCCCCGGCGCACGCCGTGACGCGCGCAGGTCGGGTCCGCGTGGTGAGAGTTGTGCCATGACTCGCCCATGGAGGCGATGGCCAGCGGCCAGAAGTTGGCCGATCGGTCGCGTGCGGTGAACGGCCGGTCGCCGATCAGGTGGCAGATCGAGTTCACCGACCAGGTGACGTGGTGCAGCACAGCGACACGCACGAGACCGGCCCAGAAGAACGCGGTCAGCGCGCCCCACCAACTCATGGTGGCCAGACCGCCGACGAGAGCGGGGGCGAGCAACGTACCCGCGGTGAGCATGGGGAACAGCCGATCCACGCGCCGAATGTCGCGATCTGCCAACAGATCCGGGGCGAACCGGACGGCGTTGGTCAGGTCTCGCTCGAACAGCCACCCCATGTGCGCGTGCCAGAACCCTCGCACCAGGGCGGTGGCGGAACTGCCGTACCGCCATGGCGAATGCGGATCACCGTCCCGGTCGGCGAAGGCGTGGTGGCGTCGGTGGTCGGCGACCCAGGCGACGACGGGGCCTTGCATGGCCGCACTTCCGGCGGCGGCCAGCGCGATCCGCAGTGCGCGGTTGGCCCTGAACGCGCCGTGGGTCAGGTAGCGGTGGAACCCGATGGTCACACCCAAACAGGTCAGGCAGTAGAAGACCACGGCAAGCCCGATGTCGAGCCAGCTCAGGCCCCAGCCCCACGCGGCGGGAACGGCGGCGGCCAGGGCCAGCATCGGCACGGCCGTGAACACGACGACCAGTGCGATCCTGGCGGTGGACTGTTCGCCGGCGAACATCGGTTCCGGCTCGGCGACGCGAGGTACACGAACAGAAGCGGTCACGAACAAACCTCCTGGGCCTGGCGGTGTTACGGCCGCCGGGTCCAGGGCGATCGCTGCGAACTCTCACCACGAGGCTACCCCGGAACGCGCCGGCCAACCCACACATGTCCCGACCGTCGGCTTCCGCCCGGTCCCGTACAGTGAGCCACGAACGACGTCGTGTGTTGACCATCTTGGCGTGGGTCCGGACCCGCTGCACCAGGACCGATCCTGAGTTGTCGATGTGGCGGAGGTGACGCATGCCGGTCGCGTGGCTGGTGCGCACTGAGGTAGCCACCGATGAGTGACACCGACGGCGCGGGGTGGCGGGTACGCGCCGTGATCGCAGCCGCGATGCGGAATCACGCGGGCGACCCTGACCTGCTGGCGCACGTGTACCGGGCGTGCGCAGACCTGTTGCCGGTGGACGGCATGTCGATCTCACTGATGAGTGACACGGACCGCAGGGAGGTGATGTTCGCCAGCGACGAACTCAGCGCTCGAATCGAGGCACTCCAGTTCAGCCTCGGCGAGGGACCCTGCTTCGAGGCGTTCACCACCGGCAGGCCCGTGCTCGTGCCGGACCTGGCCACCGCCACCGCCCCGTCGTGGCCGGCCTTCGCCGCCGAGATGGCCCGCGAGCCCGTGGGGGCTGTCTTCGCGTTTCCCTTGCAGAGCGGCACCGTCTGTGCCGGCGCGATGAACCTCTACCGACGGCAGCCGGGCTGGCTGTCCTCGGCGGACTTGGCCACGGCGCTGGCGGTGGTCGACGCAGCGGTGCTGGTGGTGCTGAGCCTGCTGGCCGGCACGGACCATGACGAGTGGTGGCTCACCCTGCCCGAGCAACGGGACCAGGTGCACCAAGCCGTCGGAATGGTCATCGCCGCCTTCGGGATTCCGGCCGATCATGCGCTGGCCCGGCTACGGGGATACGCATTCGCCGCCGGCCGCCTCGTCGACGAGGTGGCGCACGACATCGTCACCCGCACGCTCGAGCCGAAGGATCTCGACAGGTGAACCGAGAGGCTGGACAGGTGAGCGAGGGCGGAACTGGCTATCCTCGACAGAGCAGACAGGAGCGGAGCGAACCCATGAGCAGCACTGCCCCCACTGGCGCGCAACGGGAATCGCAGCTGCTTCACGCCTTCGTCCAGATGGCGGACACACTGGTCGACGACTACGACGTGGCCGACGTGCTGCACCAGCTGGTCGACCACTGCGTGCGGCTGCTGGACGCCGCCGCGGCCGGCTTGATGCTGTCCGACCAGCGCGGGAACCTACAGGTGCTCGCCTCCTCGTCCGAACGAACGCGGCTGCTGGAACTCTTCCAGATCCAGAACAACGAAGGCCCCTGCCTGGACTGTGTCCGCAGCGGTGAGCCAGTCCTGGTCGCTGACCTCACCGCGGCCACGCGCCGCTGGCCGATGTTCGCCCCACTGGCGGTCGCGGACGGCTTCGTCTCCGTGGCGGCCGTGCCGCTGCGGCTACGACGGGAGACCATCGGAGCGCTGAACCTGTTCGGCCGCGAACCCGGGCCACTCAACGACCAGGACGCCCAGGTCGCGCGGGCGTTGGCCGACACAGCCACCATCGGCATCCTCCAGGAACGGGCCATCCGCCGCGGCGAGGTGCTCACCGAGCAGTTGCAGACCGCCTTGAACAGCCGAATCATCATCGAGCAGGCCAAGGGTGTGCTCGCTTACGCCGGTGACCTGGAGATGGAGCAGGCGTTCGAGACCCTGCGCCGGTACGCCCGTCACCAAGGGATCCGTCTCAGCGAGGTCGCGCACCGACTGGTCACCGGTGGCATCTTGCCGCGGGAAGTCCTGCCTGCGCCGGACGGCGTCGATTCCTGACACTCAGTTGCGCTATAGGGGCGTCAGCCCACCCGACGCCTAGGCTACTCGCACTTGCGTCTGCCAGCAGCCGCCCGGACCCGCGGTCAGCCCCCACCTCTGAGGAGCGCACCGTGTGCCGGATGTCGACGGCCATCACGCTGGACGGTGCCGTGGAGCCGCTTCCCGATCTCACCCGCGACATGTAGCTGTCGACCCGAGTGGCCGAGGCCGCGGCTCCGGTATGTCCCGACAATCGGCCGCCGACTGCGGCGCTTGTCCGGCCGGGGTTCGACAGGCCGGCGTCGGGTCAGGGGCGACTCCGCCTGTTGGTCGTGGTGCTCCCGGCACAGGAGCGGGGAGCACCACGATGCCCGGACCGCGCTCGCCTTCGACACGTCGAGGTTTCCCGATCTGCCCCTGGGGTAGCCGGTCGCAGCTTTCCCTGAGGGGAAGGACCGAGGACGTCACTCCTGGACCGAGCCGGCAGGGCCGGGCGGCCACGGGTCTGTGCGTGAACCTGACGGAGGAAGGATCCTCATGAGCACTGAACGCAAGATCGACGCCAAGGCCGACGAGGTGAAGGGCAAGGTCAAGGAAGGCGTCGGCAGCGCCACCGACGACCGGAGCCTGGAGACCGAAGGCAAGGGCGACCAGGTCAAGGGCAAGGTCAAGGGGGCGGCCGAGAAGGTCAAGGACGTCTTCAAGAAGAACTGACCTCAGTGGACAGTGGTGGGCCCTCGCCGAACCGGCGACGGCCCACCCTCGTCGTTTCGCGGCCATCGGTCGGATGATCGCAGCCCGCACCGCCGGATCGGGATTGCCCGGGACCGGTGAGGTTTCGGCGGGCCGTGAGTGGGCATTCCCCCAGCGACGCCACGAATTTCCGCCGATCGGCGGCCGGCGTCCCGGTCGAAGGAGCCTCGCAAGCCCATGATCATCTTAGGTGTCATCCTGCTGATCGCAGGTTTCCTGCTCAACATCTCCATTCTGTGGACCATCGGCATCGTGCTCGTGGTGATCGGCGCGGTGCTGGCGATCCTCGGCGGCACGGGGCGCAAGGTCGGCGGGCGGGCGCACTGGTTCTGAGCCGACCCGACGCTCTGCGGCCCGGGTCGGGTTGAAGTGAGCATCGCTCGGGCTATGGCGACGCCACTGCGGACGGCCGAGAACCGCGGTGAATCCGGGCGAGTCGCGGCATGGAATTGCGCCAGGCCGACAGCCTGTTGCCGTCCGGCTTGCGGTGTCGTTCGGTCCACGGTGACCAGCGACACTGCGACCGCGGCGATATCGAGGTCGCGGTGGTGATCGTCAATTCGCTCACCGCCGCAGCCGCGGCACGCTCACCGCCAGCGCGGCGGCGTCATCCTCCAGACCTGTCCCGAAACTGGTCAGCAGCCTCGCCACTGCGGCGATCAGGTCGGCCGCCGTGGTGGGCGCGAGGTCGGCGGCGAAGGCGTGCAGTCCTTCTTCCTCATAGGGTGTGGGGCTCGTAAAGTCATCGGTGCAGGTGACAGCTCGTGGGGTTCCAAAAGTCAGTACCGGCGCTGACCAGTAGTTTTACGCGGCCCGTTCGTACTCGGTGATCAGGCCTCCTGGGAGCTGCTGTCGCTTGATCCGCTGGGAGTGGAGGTTCGCCACCGGGTGGGTCGGCCGTGGTGGGCGGAGCTTGCGGGACCGGTGCGGCCGTCGACCGTTGTAGTGCTCGATGTATTCGGCGAGCACGGCGTTGAGGTGCCGCTGGCTCAGCCTCAGCATGTGGTCGGTGAGTTCGGATCTGGCGGTGAGTACGAACCGTTCGGCGTAGTAGTTCGCCTGTGGGCAGCGTGGTGGGATCTTTACCGTCGTGATGGCCACGTCAGCCAGGACGGCGTTGAATGGGATGTACCAAGGATCTTGGATAGGGACTCTGATCCGAGAGGATGACCACCGTGCCCGAACGTCGCCGGCAGTTCAGCCCTCAGTTCCGAGCTGAGGCCGTGCAGATGGTGCTCGAGACCGGCAGGCCGATCGCCCAGGTCGCCCGCGACCTGGGCATCCATCACGGCACCCTAGGCAACTGGGGCAACGCCTTCACACGCGCTCACCCCGAACCGCATGACGAGCCCAGCCCGACCGACCAGACCCGGGTAAGCGAGCTGGAAGCCGAGATCCGTCGCCTGCGGATGGAGAACGAGTTTCTGAAAAAAGCCGTTGCGGACTCAGGCGGTCAACGCAACACCTGTGCCAGTGCTTCGTAGGGTGTCTGGAGGTCCAGGGTTTGCCACGCCATCGACGCCAAACCTCATCGACCTCCTCCGCAGACAACGGTCTCCTCGCCATGCTCCACCACGTCCTCTCCACCTGGAGGTACGCAGTGTTGCGTTGACCCGTTGAGACCGCCGGCATGAGCGGACGATTCGCACTCGGCATCGATTCGAGCGCTGGCCGGGCCCGGAGCCTGGGTTAGGGGGTGTGGCGGAGCAGGGTCCGCGATGGCGGGTGGCCGTAGGCGCGGCGGTAGTAGTAGGCGAACCGGCTGGGGTGGAAGAAGCCCCAGCGGGCGGCGATCTGGGTAACGGTGGTCCCGGTGGTGGGGTCGGCGGCGAGCAGTTCTTGGTGGGCGTGGTGCAGGCGGACCTGGCGGAGGTAGCCCATCGGGGTGGTGCCGCGGTGGCGGCGGAAGGCGTACTGCAGCGTGCGGATGGTGACGTGGGCGGCGGCGGCGATGTCGGCGAGACTGATCTCGTGGTGGGCGTGGTCGTCGATGAAGGCCATGGCGCGGCGCAGGGTGGCGGGGTGGGCGTCGTGGCGGTCCTCGATGGTGGGGTCGAGTAGCGCGGTGTTGGGGAAGGTGGCCAGCACCGTGGCCGCCAACAACTGCGGCGCCGTGGAGGCGATCAACGACGTGTCCCGCAGTGTCAGGTTGGCCAGGACGTGATCGCGCAGGTAGGTGATGGTGCGCGCCAGGTACTGGCCGGCGCCCGGGGAGACCGGCCGGTAGCTGGTCAACCGCACCGGGGTGTCGGTGCGGCCGGGTGCGGTCGCGGCCACCTGGGACAGCAACGCCGGCTCCAGCACGGTGTAGCTGAAGCGCGCATGGCAACACCGGCCTGCATAGGGTCGATCGGGCTGGGCGACCAGGAACACCTCACCCGGGCCGTGACTGTCCTGCACGCCCTCGGTTTCCACGCGGGGAAAGGTGCCGGATTCCAGCCCGACCAGGCCGACGCTGCCCTTCGGGTTGGCGACGTAGTCCAGCTCGAAACCGCAGTCAAACCGATCCAGTCTGATCGGCCCCAACAAGTTCTGGATGATCTGTACCTTGTGCTGGTCTTGGGAGCGGGACTTGAACCGCATCGACTTGTAGCACACGCGAATAAATTCGTGAATCTCGTTCAGGTCGGTGCTTTCGAAAGCTATTCCCATGATCTCCCGCCGCCGGTTTGGCTGTCAGCTTGCGCCTGTCGGCAGGGAGATGGTGGTGTCGAGGGCACATGACGCGGTTGGGAGATCGATCCAGGTGAAGTTGCTCCGCCCGGACCATGTGGGGCACCCGGGCGCAGCAGCCGGAGTTGGCGGGTTGTGGCCATTCACCAAGGCCCTCGCGCGGCTCCACGTCGGCATGTGCGGACGTGGAACAACGTGATGGATTGACCTGCTCGGTCAGCGGCTACTTGGGCGGATTCTCGACGTTCCCCGGCTCCGCTCTCCAGAGGGACAGGTCGATCCAATCGGACTCGATCAGACCGGACCAGCAAGCCCGACAGCGATCAAGCCGACGGATCTGCAGGCCCGGTCCTCACTGTTCGGGACGTTCGACATCTCCGCCGAACGTCAAGGGCTACCAGGTTGGATCGAGGCTAGGACTGCCGGTGTGGTGGCTCAGCGGCAACAACAAATGAGACGACACCTGCTCACACCTGGTAGGTGTCTTCGAGTAGGAGTCGTCCCGTTGTTGATGTTGCCCAAGTTTTGTGTGCCCCCGGCGCGGTTCGTCGCAGAACTGTGCAGGCGGCTGGATCACAAGTTGTAACCCAGCCGTTGCGTTGACCTGCGCATTCGTGATCGTGTCGGCAGGAACTCGAACCCTAAACCCGTTGGCTGAGACATCCCGTGCTGTCATATCGGGATTGTGTCGAACCGGCTCGCTGCTGCTGTTCTCGCATGTCGTGTCAAATTCGCGTGTCGGTATCCATCGCATCACGGTACGTACGCTGCAGCAGAGCGACCTCGGAGCAACCACACCCGGTGTTGTGCGTTGGAGTGGCACCTGCATCGATCTGCCGTCTTACCTGGCCGCGGTACCGTCCGAGGAGCCGCCGCCGGCTCACCGACATGCGGCTGAGCTCTTAGGTGTGAACTATGGACGGTCGTATGCGCTGACCTGCGGAAATGCGACTTCCGCAGGTCAGCGCGGGTCCGTTCAGTGTCGTTGTGTGCAGTTGGGGACCGTTCAGCACACATGTCTGCTCCCCATTTGCTCCCCGCCGTGCTCCCCGTCCGTGTCAAGCTATTGGGGAGAGCCGCTGATCTGTGGGACTGTGGCGCTACACGCCGCCCAGTGCTGTCTCGTATGGGTCGCACATGAGTACCGACCTGGGTGGATGGAGTTTTTGGCACGCACAGGGCGGGCGTGCTGGGATTACCGGAGCAGGCCCAGAGACCTCAGTATGCGTCCGGTATCGGCCCCGTCAATAATCATGTAGAAACGGGGATGCCGGGCGTCGTGGGCGTAGGCGTCCATCATGCCAACCACGCTCGGCTTGATCTGATGACAGTGCTGCAGAACGAGTAGCTCCGCGGGCTCGGTGAACAGCCGATCGATCTGGTCGCCGTTCTTGCCCAGGGCCTTGACATCCATCGCGCGAGGGTAGCCCGGTCCCTTGAACAGCCACGCGGCCGACATCTGGCGCCCGCGGGTGAATACTCGTGACGTGTAGAGGTCGGAGCGCTCCCCACCCCAGTCCTTCGGAACGTACGACTCGCCGATCAGCCTGGCAAAGGCGCGCTTCACCGTGTCCTCCGGCACACGCAGGACCGCTTCACCCTCCGCCTCGGCGAGAGGAGAGGCGAAGTCGATCCCGCTGAACTGGCGGATATCGTTGGGGTAAACCCGCGCTCCCGGCACTGGACCTCCAGCGGCAAGGTCGTCATCGACGAACGACCTGATTCCGATGAAGACCGGCCTGAGCTCAATTTGCTCTGCGCTGAGATTGGTGACCGTCCCGATCAGGTAGGCCCGCCTGTTCCCGGTGAGGCTGCCGGGCGCGGAGGAACTGGCGATTCTTGCCGCGTTGAATGTCCCGATGACGCGCACCGGCTCGCCCGCGTCGAGCACCGCCGTGAAGCTGGCCGGCTTGAAGCCAGGGGCGTCGAGGTCCCGGTCTCGCTGGAACGCGAACTCCAGCTCGGTGCCGACGACTTGCCCCGCGCGCAGGTTCCGCTCCAGGACGTGCCTCGCCAGCTCGCCGACTCCCAGCGAGGAGAGCACCTCGGCGAGTTCCGCGGCGAGCACGTAGGGCAGTGCCGCCTCAGGATCGCTCCGGCGGGCCGCGCGTGCCCGTGCGGACTCCGTCCGCTGCTCTCCGAGGAGGGACTGAACCTGGTCCTGGTGCAGGAAGTACGGTTCGAGCGCGATGCGCGTCATCGACAACATGATCCCTTCAGCTGAGGCGGGCCACAATTTTCTGTGTCTGGCGGGCTTGGGACGGCGAGGGAGCGGTCACGGGATGTCCTTGAGCAGGCGGAGGAATTCGTCCACGTCCTGCGGCCGGTCGGTTGGCTTGTGGTGGGTTGCCTCCGCTACTACGGCCTGCCATGGTCCGCTGGCAGGCAGCAACGGGAGATTCTGCTCCGGTCGTTCCCCGGTCAGGATGGCTGCGATGAGCCGCCCGATGCTGTAGATGTCGGCGGCGGCCGTCACGTTGTGGGGGTTTCCGGACGACAGCTCCGGTGCGGCGAATCCCTCGGAGCCGAAGCCGGTGCCGGTCCGAGTTCGGCGCGGAACGCTGGTTTCCCCTCGGGGCTGTCGACCCAGCCCCCAGTCCGCTACGACCCACTTGCTGTTGAGGAGCAGGACGTTGGCGGGCTTGATGTCGCGGTGGATCCGGTCATCGGTGTGTGGGCGGCGCAGTCCTTCGCAGACCGCCCTGACGAGGTCCAGAAGGGCTCCTGTTTCCCGCTGTAGGCGTTCCGTGTGGCTGGCGGCACTGCCGTTCGCGAGCGGCATCACGAACCACCGCCCGTCCGGGTCGGAGTCCAGGACCGGCATGACGTTCGGGTGCTCTCCGTAGAGGTGCCCGATGGAGATCTCACGGCGCATGCGGTGTACAGCGTCTTCATCGCCGTAGCGGAGCTGCTTCAGCGCAACGGGGATGCGGGTGTGTTTGTGCACGCCGCTGTAGACCGCGCCCTGACCACCTTCAGCGAGCGGCTCTGGGTCCCTGTCGTAGTCGGACTTCGTTCCGCGCTTGAGCCAGCGCACAGCGGCCCACGGCGCGGCCCCGGCTGTGTCGGTCATGGTGTCGTCGGTGAGGAAGGCGCGGGCAGCCTCGATACCGTGGTCACGGTAGGGCCCGTCCCGTTGTGCTCTGAGGATGGCTGCCAGTGGCCCGGCGGCCGGATAGTGAGCGAGTTCGGCAGCGAGACGGCGTGCCTCGTCGTCCTGAGCCGCCCGGCGGATGGCGCGCTTGCTGTTTTGCTCTTGCCGGGCCGTGTGCAGGTCAGGATGAGGGGCCCAGCCACGGGGCGGCAGGACCACGCGGGCGCCGCGGAAGTCGCATTCGAGGATGATGCAACCGTTGCGCGCTAGTTCTGCGGCTATGTCTTCGGCGCGGTCGCCGAACGTGGTCACCGCAGATTGCCACCGACGGGGGCTGTTGGTGGCGAAGGCCCACTGACTGTCGGTCAGACCGCCCGGGCGGTGCGGTAGCGGGAAGCCTTCCGGTTCCAGAGTGACGCGCGTGATCTTCGGATTGCCGTTGCGGTCGGTGTTGTAGCTGCCGTCAGGTAAGGGGACGGCGTACGTGGTGAGGCCGGGGTAGACGCTGAGGTGGCGCATCGCGAAACCTCGCGGGCGGGGGCGGGCGGTCATGCCGGCTCGCAGTACTCGTTGCCGGTCAGCCAGGCACGGAGCAGTTCGACACGCGGAGTGTGCTCGTCATAGCCGACGACGACGGGCTGCTCGTTGTACGGGCTGGAGTCCGAGCTGCGGCGCAGCTTGACGTACTGGCCGCAGGCGTCGATGGCGTAGGTCTCCATGTCGTCTTGCAGTGCCCCGACGACTGTGATGCCGCTGTCCCTGCCGATCTGCCCGAGCAGGGCGACCGCCTCGCGGCGGTGTTGCTTGCCGAGGTTGCGGCCTAGCTCGTCCAAGACGAGCACCAAAGGGCGGCCGGTGCCACTCGCGGCCGCGGCGGCACAGACGAGCTTGATCGCCCGGTCATCGATTTGTGCCGTGTTGGCCCGCCGGTCGTAGGGGATGTGGCGCCGCCCCTCGGCGCGCCGCCACATCGGCGTGACTTTCCAGCTCCACGCCTCGGTGGGGTCGGCCGGCGGCGAAGGTTCTTCGTATTGGAGCGTGGCCCCGTACCCACCGTGTGCCCTGTCGAGCCGGTCGAACTCGGCCGCGACGTCGGCCAGCTTTTTCTTGATGGCGGAGGTGAGCGCCCCTCGGTAGGCGCGGCTGGCCTGAACCGCCTCCTCGTGGCCGATCCGCGCGGCGTCGAAGCTCTTGTGGCGTTCATCGCGCTGGATGGCGATCTGCCAGCGCTCGTACCGGTCGGTGCCCTCCTGTTGGCGCAGGTAAACGTGAAGCGCGTGGAGCAGCGGGGCAAAGGCGGCCTGCGCCCGTCGGTTGCTGCCGGGCCCGCGCTCGCTGGACTCCTTCAGCAAGCCGGTGATCTCCGCAGGCATACTGTCCGACGCGCAGGGAGGGAAGCACTCGGATATCGCCGTGCTGATCAGGCCCTTGGCTTCCTCCCACCAGTCGTCTGCCGTCCATGACTGCTGGTTGTCCGGCAGGGCGAGCAGATACTCGCTGGCAGAGCCAGATGTACCGTCCCAGCGGGTAATCAGTTCCGGAAGGCCGAGCTGCGCTTGCTCATCCTCGAGCTTCCCACGCTTCTCACGCCGGATCTTGTTCGTGTTGTCGAGGGCGGTCTTCTGCCGCAGCAGTGACTCGACCTGCTGCTGGCGAACGCCTGCCAGGCGGAGTACCTCGTCCCGCTCGTCTTGCGCGGCGCTGAGCGTCGGTGCGAGTTCCCTACGCGCGTTTCTGGCCCCCTGGTCCTTTTTTCGTAACGTGCCAGCGTGCGCTTCCAGCCGGCCTGCCTCCGCCGCCGCCCGCGCGCCCTTTTGCCGACGCTCGGCGCTGATCACCTTGCGCTCAACGGCCTTTCTTGCTTCGGCGGCGTCCTGGTGCTCCGTGGACTTCTGGCGGACCTGCTCGCGGGCAGCCGCGATACGGGCGGCGCGGCCGGTCGCGGGCTGGCTGAACCCGCCGATCACCACGATCCCGGCGTCGTCGTGGACCCGGTCGGGGTCGCTGCGGGCCGTGGTCCGAGCGTGCAGGGCGGCGAGGAAACCGCTCAGGTCGTACTCCGGATCGGCGCTGCCCGGGAGCCTGCCGTGGGGTGCTGGCGAGGCGAGGTTGGCAGCGATCAGGATCGAGCCGGGTACGCCCGCCAGGAGTTCGCTGGCTCGGTTGAGCTGGGCTGAGTCCACGACCGCCGCCTCGCGGTAGGGCCAGAGGGCAGCTTCCCAACGGGCCCGGTCCGGCTCGTCAAGGACAACGGCGTCCAGCAGGCCGATAGCGCCGATTCCCTCGGTCGCGAGGATCTCGATCTGTTGCTGGGCCAGATCCCGGCCGCTTTCCGCGTCTCGCAGGCGTGATTCGGCGTCGGAGAGCGCCTTCTCTGCCACTCCGACCGCCTTGACCGCGTCTTCGAAGGCCGCGTCCGCTTCGGCGCGCTCCCGGTCGGCAGTCTGCTCGTCGCGGCCGTCGGCGTCGCGGGCTGCTTCCCTGGCCTCGCGCAGCCGGCGGTCGGTGCCCTCGATCTCCTGTTCCAGCGCGGCGATCTGATTGCCCAGCTCGCGGTCGTCGTTGTCGAGTTTGCCGAACGTGCTTATCGCGGCTTGGTGCCGTCGCCTGAACGCCTCGTCGTCGGCTAGCACCGCCGCCTGCGCGGCTAGCTCTTGTGCCGCGTGGCTGTCCCGGTCGATCGCGGTGTCGATCCCGGCGATCTCGACCTGGATGTCGGCGTCACGCTGGAGGGCATCGCATAGCAGCCGTGCCGTGCGCGACCGCCATCGGTTCGCCGCTTCCACGACGAATTCGCGCGCCCGGTCCCGGGCGTCGATGCCGCCCTCGATGACCTGGGCGTTTTCCTCCCAAGTGGCAAGGTCGGACTCGGCGTCGCTGGCCTCCTGCAGGCGGTCATACTCATGGCGGCGTGCCTGGCGTTCCTTCTCCAGCTCGGTGTCGATGCCGGTGAGCGCGGCGATCGCCTCGAAGATCCGCCGCTCTGAGATGTCGCTCAACGGTTGGGCGAGCAGGTTCGGGGCGGCGTTGGCCCGCACCGACGTCGATAGGAACGACACGCACCGCACGTGTTCGCCGTAGAGGGTGCGCGGAAGGTCACGAGCCGACACGTCGTGTCGCCCGGCCCGCGGGGGTAGGGCTTGCCAGACCCCGTCAGCGGCCTGCTCCCGCTCGGCCTCGCTGTCCCCAGTGGGCAGATGCAGTCCGTCCTGCCAGCGCAGCTTCAGCCGGGGACCTTTCTGGCTGCTGCGGTCGATCCGTATCCACACGGTCAAGGCGCGGACCTGAAGCTGATCAAGGGTCCCGGCGGCAGGAGCGAACACGCCGATGAGGTATCCATGGTCGGCGTTGCCCCAGCGGTCTTCACCGCCGGCGTCCTCGGAGTTGAACAGTAGGTCGACCGCGGCGGGCGCACCGGAGCCGAATCGCCACTGCTCGTCGGCGTGCAGCAAGCTGATCTGGGCCAGCAGCGACGATTTCCCCGCCCCATTGGAGTCCTTCGGCCCCTGCCCGGCCACGGCTATGAGAGTGCCGGCGGCAACCGGGATGGGATGCGTGGACAGCCGGGAGATTCGTACGCTTTGCAGGCCGACCAGGACGCGATCACCGACGATGTCCCCTTCTTGCGGCGTGCCGCCGCTCATGAGCCGCTCCTCGGGGAGGTTGTCACTTCTGGACGGCCCAGACTCCGGCGGACCGTAACCGCGGTGGCGAGCGCGGTATCCGGGCCTACTGCCAGGATCAGATTCTCCTGCAGGCGCTGGCGCGCGGCTGGAGTGAGCCGGCGCAGCGCCGGTCCGGGGACGTAGGAGGCGCCAGCCGTTCCTGAATCGGCGCCGCGTACCAAGCGGACCAGCCCGGCCGAGCGAAGCCACTGCAGGGCATCGGACAGGCGCCGCTGCCCGTGAATCTGCGACAGCTTCCGCAGATGGGTTGGTGTGGTCGGATGGGGCGACTGCCAGTCGTCGCCGGCCAGGCGACCCTCTGCCCGGGGGATCGCAACGGAGTGGATCAGTACCAATATCAGTGCGGCCCGCTCCATCGGCGGCAAAATCCCCCAGCCCTTTGCCGCGAGTTCTGCGGCGATGTCGTCTCGGTATCCCGATGTCCACAGGTAGGCACCCGCGTGGACGAGCGTACGGCCGGTCCTTCGCAACATCTGGTCTAGCAGGTGGCGCAACGCCGCGTCCCGGAGTGCGGGCAGCGCGGCCTCGCTGGCGGGCTCGCTGCCGTACTCAAGCGCGGCCCAAGCCGAGACCAGCGCGTCGCGCTGCTTGTCGCCGAGCGGCTGGAGCAGGTCATCGAACAAGCCGCTCACTGGTCCAGCTCCCGATCTGGCCGCGGGGGTGGCAACTCCCGGCACAGCTCCCGCAGCGCCGGGAGGTCCTGGTCTGGCCAGGTAGCCACCCGGGGGCCGAGACAGACCCGCTGCGCGTCGTCATCGATATCCAGCCATCGGCTGGCATTCAGGCGGCGGAGCGCCCCCGTCCCGAAGCGGTGCAGCACCTCTTTCCCCCGTCCGGGAGTGAGCTGGTCCACCACGTCCAGCACCTCGCGCATCGTCGCCGGCTGCCCTGGCCACGGACTTGCCTGGATGTCGGTCCAGCAGCAGCGCAGCGCCGCGGCCAGGACCCGGCTGGTCTCGTTCGGAAATTCCACCGGGAGCACCTGCATCCGCAGTTCGCGCAGCACGGCCGGTGTCACGTCGTCGGGCGGACGGGGCACCAGCCAGCAGTGCTCACCGCCCCGTTCCACCAGCCGCAGCATGCCTGCCGGGGTTCTGGTCGCCGACGGCACGCGCAGCGTCCCCTCGGCCCGCGACCTCGCCCACCACAGCGCCGCCTCCGGACTACTCACGCGGGCCTCCGTACTCGCTCGAACACGCCAGGGGTAAGCCAGGAGGGCACGCTGCCCGGCCGTACCTGGACCGGGCCGGACCACGTTAGCCGGTAGCTGAGTCGGTCGTTGTTGCCCGCGGCGACCAAATCGGCCAGCACGCGGCGCGCCGTCACCCAGTCCGTGCCCGACAGCAGGTGCTCGACCGCAACGGAGTCTCCGCCGCCGAGCACCTCTTCGGCGATTCCCGCCAGTCGATCAGCCTCCGCGTCAGACCACTCGTGCGGGGGCCGCTCATCGCCATCGGGAACGCGGGACCGCGGCGGTGTCGAACGGCCGCTGGTCGGCTGCGGCCTTCCCGCAACGGCCTCCGCCAGGTCGGCGACGTCGTGCCACGGGGAAGGTGCGTCAAAGACCTGATCGGCCAGAACTGCCGCGAGCTCATCCACAGTCGCTCGCCGCGCGAAGCGCTTCCACATCTCGGGCGGCAGCAGGTTCAGTGCCCGCGAGGTCCCCGCCGCGGCTATCAGGCGTGCCGACGCGTTCGTCGAGGCATCTTCATAGGCGGCGATCGCCGAGCGCAGTTCCCCGCACAAGCGGCTGAGTTCCGGCCAGAACTTCAGCAGGATCTCGTGCACCGCGGACGCCTGGTCGATCAGCGACTTCGCGTTCCACAGCAGTGGGGCGCGCTCCCGCAGCGCCTCCACGGTGCCGCCAATGGTCAGTGCCACGAGCTCGGCGACCAGAAGCCGCAGCGCCGTGGTTATCCCGACGACAACCTCGCGGGCTTCCTCGGTTGTACTCTGCCCGCCCTCCAACCTGGTCTTCTCCATCGTCAGGAGTTGGTGCAACTCGGACTGCCCCCCGCGGGCTAGCATCCGCTGGACGAACAGCATCGACACGTAGCTGGTGAACGAGGCCCGGTACTCGCGCGGGTAGGGCTTATCAAATGCGGGCTGGATCGCACCGAGCTTCCGCAGGACGCCCAGACGGTTTTCGATTACTTCGTCTGGGAATGCAGCGCATGCCGCCCTGATCTGCTCAACTGTCAGCCCGTCCTCACCCGCGCGGGCAAACGCGGCGAACAGTGTGTCCGCCAGACGGAATAGGTCAGCGTTATCGATCGCTGCGTCTGCCTTGCGTGCCAGGACAGCAACAATCTGCTCGAACACAGAAACGACGGCCTGCTCAGCCGCCACTGCATCCAATCCAAACTGCTCGCCCCCCACATCGGTCAACACGGTTCCCCCGGTTTCCGCATCGTCACGCTCGTCCTTCCATCCGCACCCATAGAGGTGCGCAGCTCCACGTTCTACATCTGGCCGCCGCTATCTCCCAGCGACTGTAGGCAGGCACGCCGACAACCCAGAGGAGAGAACAAATGTTCGAGTGACATTCTGTGATGGGCTCGTTAGACGCATAAGTCCATTCGATACACATACTTGAGCCGCCGTTACTCCGAAGGTGGTTCTCGGTGAGCCGCAAGTTGACACCAGCGGCCGACCCATGTGGTCTACTGGCTCGCACAGCCCAACAAACTCCGTCAAACGGTGGACTCTGTGCTGCACACGTTGCGTCGGTACGCGAGCTACGTGAGCAGCCCAGCCGCCAGTTCGTCGGTGACCAATTGGTCTCGCTGGGCTGAGCTCGCCCAGTGGGCCTCGCTACCCATCCTGGTCGAGGATCCGGTCAGTAGCCTTGGCCTGCTGATATGCCGCACTCGATGATCGGCAGGACGTGGTTGCTCGACTGTTGTACCAGGCATTGGCCCAGGGATTGTCCTGGCTGGCGTTGCTCGCCAGGTCCTCAGCATCCAAGGACGCGGAGATACTCGTGCTGCGCCACGAGGTCGCGGTGCTGCGCCGGACCAACCCACGCCCGCCGCTCAACTGGGCCGACCGGGCGGTGCTCGCGGCCCTGTCCCGGCTCCTGCCGAAAACCCTGCGGTCGTGCCGCATCGTCACGCCCGCCACCTTGCTGCGGTGGCATCGCCGCTTGGTGGCCCGGAGGTGGCGTCAGCCGAAGCCGCCGGGGCGGCCGCCGATCAGTGACGAGATCGCCGCGCTGATCGCCCGCTTGGCGACGGAGAACCGGACCTGGGGCGTGGTCCGCATCCAGGGTGAACTGCGTCGGCTCGGGCACCGCGTCGCCGCTTCCACTATCCGCCGGATCCTGCGTAGCCGCCGGATCCCACCACCGTCGAGTCGCGGCGACGCGTGGCGCACATTCTTGCGCGCGCAGGCCAATGGTGTGCTCGCTGTCGACTTCTTTCACGTCGACACCGTGGCCTTGAAGCGCCTGTATGCGGCTTTCGTGATCGAGCACCGCTCCCGCCGGGTCCAGTTGCTCGGCGTCACCGACCACCCGACCGGGGCCTGGGTAACTCAACTGGCCCGCAACCTGGCTGCGGATCTTGAAAGTGCCGGACGCCGCTTCACCTATCTGATCCGTGACCGAGACGCCAAGTTCATCGCTGCGTTCGATGCGGTGTTCGCCTCGCTCGGCGTCGACGTGGTGTGCACCGCGCCGCAGGCACAGCGGATGAACGCGATCGCCGAGCGGTGGATCTCCTCCGTTCGCCGTGAGTGCACCGATCGGATCCTCATCATCGGCCGCCGCCACCTCCGCGATGTGCTCGACGTCTACGTCGAGCACTACAACGCCGGCCGCAGTCACCAAGGTCAGGGCGTTGGGTTGCGCGCGCCTGATGATGACCCGAAGGTAGTCCTATTGCCCACCACGCCGGACCTGATCAAGTGCAGGCGGCGCCTCGGAGGACTACTCAACGAGTACCAACCCGCCGCCTAAAAACTCAGCTCGCAGACGGTGGCGGCGTTTTCGACCAGGACACTTACCTGCGCGGGTTGCCGGAGGGACGGCGTGTTGAGGAGTGACCGTGCGCTCAAACTGACCTGGGTCCAGCGGTGTAGTGGCTGCCCTGGGAGCAGGTCGGTCTATGACTCAGCGCCTTCCCCAGCCTCCGCCAAGTCCTCCAGTCCGTACCGAGCCACGTGCTCAGGGTCCTGCAGGTCAATGGTGCGTAGGCCCTCGGACTGGAGCCGCTCGTTGATCGCGTCCAAGTGGTCGTGGACGATCTGCTTCTCGGCGTCGGTGGTCTTGCCCTTGTGCGGCTTGCCGGCGTGTTCCATTGAGGAGTAGTTGACCTTGGGTTCGCCGGTGGACTTGGCGCGGGCAGGCTTGGCGTAGGACTTCTTGGCGGCGCGCAGCACCACGTCCATGGGGTCGTCGGTGGCCAGCTTGTTGAAGGTCTCCACGTCCATGACGACCGTCTTGGGCGCCTCACCCGGGGCGTGGATGTCGAAGGTGACCACGTCCAGGGCATGCTGCTCGATGTCGGCGATCTCCGCGGGCGCGGCCTCGATCTCCACCGGGCCGTTCTCCAGCGCCGGGTGCTGGGTCACCACGATGCGCACCAGCTCGCCGCCTTCGACGATCTTGCCGCTGAGGTCCGAGAACGTGACGACCTTCTGGCCCTACCGGGTTCCCCTCTCGCGCTGGTACGACGGTGGAGGATAGCCGCTTGGACTCGTGGCCGCCGGAGGGCCAGCTCGACCTCGCCGCCGCGGTGCGGACCGGTCGGCGCGTCGCCTGCTTCCCCACGCCGGCGGGTGGCAGGCTCCCGGACATGCTTGTCACCTGCTTGCCTGGCGTGGACCGGCGCAACCTGCGCAGCACGCTGCGCGAGGTCTGCACGGACGTTGGCAACCTCCGCGGCGGTGGGGGACTGACGGCGGTCGAGCGGCTCAATGCCTATCTGGACTGGGCAGTCGTGTCTGTCCAGAAGCTTGGCAGCCAGATCAGCGCGGCGGACATCAGGCGACTCATCATGACGCCGCGGTACGAGCTGCTGTTGACGTTCGTGGGCAAGGTTCTGGATGGTGTCCACGCCTACCCGGTCAACGGCCTGCTGAACATCGAGTTCGATCAGCGCCTCGCGGCACTAGAGGCCGCACGGGATGCCGTGGAGCAGCAGATCCAGCGGTGGTCCCGCGTTGGCGAGTTCGTGGTGCCGGACACCAGCTTCTACATCAACCACAAGGAGAAGCTGGAAGAAGCCGACTTCGCGCCCTTGATCCCCGCGCGGGAAGAACCAATCCACGTCTTGGTACCGATCGTGGTTGTCGACGAACTCGACAACCTGAAGCAGCACAGCAACCGATACGTTCGCTGGAGAGCCGGCTACACCCTGGCGGTGCTCGACCGCGTATGCCGCTCAAGTATGGGGCCGGTCCGGCTGCAGGACGAGGACTTCTCCGCCCTGAACACCGGAGGTATCCCGCGAGGCGAAGTCACCATCGAGGTGGTGCTTGATCCGCCAGGGCATCGTCGGCTGCCGATCAACGACGACGAGATTGTGGCCCGAGCCGTAGCACTGCAACCCCTTGCAGCCCGGGAGATCACCCTGGTCACCTACGACACCGGGCAGGCGATGCGTGGGCGTTCGGCAGGGCTGAAGGTTGCCAAGCTCCAGAAGCAGTTGGAGAAAGAGCCGCCTGTGCAGTAGCGCGGAGTGCCCTTGGTCGTGCGTCCGCCGGCCAAGGGCGTTGAACCGGGCTCAGGAGCGTGAGCCGCCTGGAACCGTGCAACGAGCTCCTGGGGGATACGGCTGCGGTCGGAGATGGTCTCGCCCTGGGAACGTGTGGGGTTCCAGAAGTCGGTCCGCGCATCCGACCTGCGGCAACGGACACGTGACGGGCAGGGCATGATCGTCCGCCGTGGCGCTGCGTCTGCTCTATCTGATCTTCCTCCGGCTGGTGGGCCTGCTGGTGTTGCTCAGTCGCTCGTCGGCGTCCAAGGACGTCGAGCTCCTGGTGCTTCGCCACGAGGTGGCCGTGCTGCGCAGAGGCAACCCGAAACCGCGCCTGGACTGGGCCGACCGGGCGGTGGTCGCCGCGTTGGTCCGCCTGCTGCCCACGGGGCTGCGGCTGCACCGGTTGGTCACCCCCGCAACGATCCTGCGCTGGCACCGGCGTTTGGTAGCCGCGAAGTGGACCTACCCACACCGAGTCGGCCGTCCGCCCGTCGATGAGGCGATTACCAAGCTGATCGAACGGATGGCCACCGAGAACCACAACTGGGGTTACAAGAGGATTCAGGGCGAGCTGCTCAAGCTTGGACACCGGGTCGCTTCCTCGACGATCCGGCGGATCCTGAAACGGGCGCGCATACCTCCCGCGCCGGACCGGCAGACCGACACAACCTGGCGGCAGTTCCTGCGTACGCAGGCCTCGACGATGCTGGCCCGCGACTTTTTCCACGTCGACTGCGCGGTCACCCTCCAGCGGATCTACGTGCTGTTCGTGTTGGAGGTCGGCAGCCGTTACGTCCACGTTCTCGGCACGACCACCCACCCGGACGGCGGGTGGACCACGCAGCAGATCCGCAACCTTGTGATGGATCTCGGTGACCGCGTCGGCGAGTTCAGGTTTCTCGTCCGCGACCGGGCTGGCCAGTTCGCGGCCTCGTTCGACGCTGTGCTGGCTGACGTGGACATCACGACGGTCACGATCCCGCCGCGTTGCCCCCGTGCGAACTGCTACGCCGAACGGTTCGTACTCACCGCCAGATCCGAGCTCACCGACCGCATGCTGATCCTGAGCCAGCGGCACCTCAACGCCGCGCTCACCGAATACGTCCGGCACTACAACGGCCGACGGCCGCACCGGTCCCGCGAACTCCGCCCACCTCAGCCGACCTACCCCGTGGCGAACCTCAACTCTGCGTGGATCAAGCGCCAGTGGCTCCTGGGAGGCCTGATCAACGAGTACGAACGAGCCGCGTAAACCTACTGGTCAGCACCGGTGACAGACTTTTGGAACCCCACAGCTACTCAACGACTATCAACCAGCCGCCTAACACCCCAGGTCACAGCCGATGACAGACTTTTGGACCAGGACAGGCGGATCATGGCCGGGATCACGGAGCAGTTGGCGGTGGCACGCGGCGAGACGGTGCCACAGGCAGGGTGACGCGGACGCACAGGCCGCCTTCCGGGCGCGCGGTCAGATCCAGGGCGCCGTGGTGGGCATTGGTGATGGAGTCGACGATGGACAGGCCCAGACCGCAGCCGTCGGCCGGTGAGTGCGTGCGGCCGGCACCGCGGCGGAACGGCTCAGTGAGCTCCGCCGCCGTGTCCGCCGCCACCAGCGGGCCGGTGTTGCGCACTTCCAGCACCCCGTCGGGTGTGGTGCGGACCCAGACCGTGCCGCCGATGGTGTTGTACCGCACGGCGTTGGCGATCAGGTTGCCCACCAGGTGAGTCAGCAACAGGGCCTCACCGCGGACCAGAACCGGCAGCAACTCGACCTCGAAGGTCAGCTCCGGGTCGGGCCGCTGCTGGGCCAGCACATCGGTGACCACCTCGTCCAGACGAACCCGTTCCGAGCGGAGCACCCCCTGGTCGCTGCGGGCCAACAACAACAGTCCCTCGATCAGCCGTTGGCTGCGTCGGTTGTCGGCCAGCAGCTGCTCCCGGATCAGCGCCAGCTCCGCCGGGGTGGGGTCGAGCAGGCCGACCTGTAGCGCGGTCCGCTGCACGGCGAGCGGGGTGCGCAGCTCATGGGCGGCATTGGCGATGAACCGCCGCTGGCTGGTGAATCCCGCCTCGATCCGGTCCAGCATCTCGTCGACCGTGCCGGCGAGGTCAGTGAGCTCGTCCTTGGGGCCGGTCAAAGCGATCCGCTCGTGCAGGTTCTGCGCGGACAGCCGCCGCGCGGTGGCGGTGATGCGGCGCAGGGGCCGCAGCACCCGGCCGGACACACACCAGCCGACCGCGATCGCGCCCAAGCCGAGCAGTGCCAGCGACAGCGCCGACCACAGCACGTACTGGCCGAGCGCCGCGGACAGGAACGGATCGGCCTGGCCGCCGCCCAGCGACCACACGGCGGCGCCCTCGGTCGAGGTCAGCTCGGCGGCGCTCCCGCCGGGCATGAGCCGGATGGCGATGGAGTCGAAGCGGTCGGGCAGGTTGGCCTGCAGCAGCAGGTAGACCACGACCATCAGCACCGACGAGGACACCACCATCAGCGCCCCGCACAGCAGGCCCAGCCGGGCGCGAACCGGCAGTTTCATGGCACGATCCGATAGCCGGCCCCGGAACTGGTCTCGATCACCGGCGGGTCGCCGAGCTTGGCCCGCAGCTTGGAGATGGTCACCCGCACCGCGTTGGTGAACGGGTCGGCGTTCTCGTCCCACACCCTGGCCAGCAACTCCTCCGCGCTGACGAAGGTCCCCGCCTCGGCCATGAGCACCGATAGCACGGCGAACTCCTTGGGCTGCAACACAATCGTGCGATCAGCGCGGCTCACGCGCCGCGCGGCGGCGTCGAGCTCCACAGTGGAGTGACGCAGGACCGGCGGCACGGCCCTGGCGACGCGGCGGGCCAGCGCCCGCACCCGGGCCACCAGTTCGGGGAACTCGAACGGCTTGGTGAGATAGTCGTCGGCGCCCAGTTCCAGGCCGTCCACCCGGTCGTCCAGCGACCCGGCCGCGGTGAGCATCAGCACCTTGGTCCGGGAGCCGGAGCCGATCAGCTCGCTGCAGATGTCGTCGCCGTGCACGCCGGGCAGATCCCGGTCCAGCACCACCACGTCGTAGTCGTGCAGGCCGAGACGGTACTGGGCGGCGGTCCCGTCGTAGGCGACGTCCACCGCCATCGACTCCCGGCGCAGGCCGGTGGCGACCAGATCGGCCAGCAGGGTCTGGTCCTCGACCACCAGCACGCGCATCGTCTCCCCAATCCGCTCGGTCGGGGCAGGCTATCGGCCGCGGGGTTGCGAAAAGGTATCGGCGGGCCGGCCGCGGTGGAGATCTTTTCGAAAGGTGGGCTCCGGTTGGCTTGGGCCCGTCAACCAAGCAGCACTCACCTTCGAGGAGCGATCATGTCCACCAGCACTCGTCGTCATCTCGCCGCGGGCATCGCCGGGCTGGCCGCCGTCGGCGCCATCGCGCTCGGCGCCAGCCCCGCGTCCGCCGCCACCGCCACGCCCGCCACCGCCGGCTTCCAGCACGCCCAGTCCGGCGACCCGCAGGGCGGGGACACCTGCCTGGAGCTCAAGCAGGACCCGAACGGCATCGTCATCCTGGTCCCGTGCGAGAACCCGCCGGCCGGCAGCACCGCGCCGGTCACCCCCATCCCGGGCCTCTGAGGCCCGGCGACGCCTGGCGGTGCTCGCGGGGGTCACTCACCGCCAGGCGTCGCGTTCCTCGTCCAGCACGACGTCCTTCTCCACCGGCCGGCCTGCACGCTCGACGTTGTATGTGCCGAGAACTACGTCCGTGCAGGTCAGCGGGCATCGGCCGTGTGCCTGGTCACCGTCCAGCATGATCGCGGCTCGTGCTGGTCCGCTTCGCCTACCTCGCCGCCGCCCACGCCTTCGCCGCGCTGCGGCTATTCCGCATGACCGACCGTGAGAAGGACATTGAGATCCTTGCCCTACGCCATCAACTCACGGTTTTGCAGAGACAACTCGGCGATCAGCGCCCTGAGGACAGGGCGTTGCTCGCGGCGCTGGTCATGCCCCTGACCCGCGCGACGCTGCGCCGACTCCGGCTGCTAGTCAGCCCAGACACGGTGCTGCGATGGCATCGCGAACTGGTGAAACGCCGCCACGCCCGTGCAAGCAAGCGCCGTAGGCCCGGGCGTCCGCGCACCCTTGCCTCGATCCGCCGCCTCGTCCTGCGCCTGGCAACCGAGAACCCCTCCTGGGGCTACCGGCGCATCCACGGCGAACTCGCCCTCCTCGGCATCGCGATCGCCGCATCCACCGTGTGGGAAATTCTCAAGACCGAGGGCATCGAGCCGGCCCCGCACCGGGCCACCATCACGTGGGCTGCCTTCCTACGTTCCCAGGCCGGCGCGATCCTGGCGATGGACTTCATCGAGACCATCACCCTGTCCGGAGTGCGCCAGTACATCCTCGCCGCCATGCACCACGCTGGCCGGCGCGTCCGCATCCTCGGCGCCACCGCACACCCCACCCATGCCTGGGTGACGCAGGCGATCCGCAACCTGCTCATGGACCTTGAGGATGCCGGAAGCCTCGCGCGGGCCAGGTTCCTCATCCGCGACCGCGATGCCAATTACCCTGAGTTGATCGATGAGATCCTCAGTGCCGCGGGGATCACCACGATGCTGACCGGTGCCCGGATACCCCGCATGAACGCGATCACCGAACGCTGGGTCACGACACTCCGCACCGAACTCCTGGACCGCACGCTGATCTGGAACGAGACCCACCTCCGGCACGCGCTTCGTGAGTACGAGCGGCACTACAACCAGCACCGAACCCACCGATCACTCGCCGCCGCAGCACCCCTGCCAGCCGGACCCCAGCCCCTTGAGCCCGACCAGATCGAACGCCTCACCGTACGCCGGCTGGACTGTCTCGGCGGTGTCATCCACGAGTATCGACATGCCACTTGACCTGTGCGGACGTAGTGCTCGGCACGCGCAGGGACGTCCAGAGTGTGGCTGGACATCGGGCTTGGCGGTGCTGATAGTGGACCTCCGGTCGCTGCTCCAGTGCGGCCGACGGGCTGACGGAGGTGGCGCGTGTCGGTGGCTGCGGGACGGCGGATCAGTGCGCAGGAGTTGGCCCGCGTGGTGCGGGGCGGGTCGTTCGCCGAAGTGCTCGACGCCGCCATCGCGGTGCGAGGGCTGACGCTGGACCGGTTGCGGTTCCACCTCGGCGAGCGCGGTGTGGACGTCAGTGTCGCGACGCTGAGCTACTGGCGGCACAACAAGAGGCGGCCCGAACGGCCGGAGTCGATGCGTGCCGTACGGGTCTTGGAGGAGGTGCTCGGGCTGCCGCCCACCGCATTGATCACGCTGCTGGGTCCGCCCAAGCCACGCGGACGGCGGGTGCGGCACGCCGGGATGCCCTTGGAACAGCGGTTGCACAAGCCCGACGAGGGCCAGTACGCCGTGGTGTCGGCGCACGACGTGTTCACCGTCGGGTCCGACCGGCTCGAACGCGGCACGTGGTCGCGGCTCGTCCTGCGCGGCGAGCACGGCCGCGTGACACGGTGCCTGGTGCGTTACCGGGCCGACCACCCGCAGTTCCCGCCCGCGCTCACCGGCGTCCGCTTCTGCCGGGCCGGCCGGATCGCCACCGAGCCCGACACCGGGCTCATGGTGGCCGAACTGTTGCTGGACCGTCCGCTCGGTGCGGGGGAGCACGCTGTGGTCGAGTACCGGATGGCGGCCGAACCGGGGCTGCCGGTCGACAACTACTCCCGGCGCTTTCGGGAACCGGTCGCCGAGTACAGCCAGCAGATCCAGTTCGAGGGCACGCTGCCCAAGCGCTGCCACAGCTTCCACATGAGCGACTTCGACGTCCCGGAGCGCGTGGTGGAACGCCTGGAGGTCGGCCCGTCCGATTCCACCTGCTTCGTCAGGATCAACCTGTCTGCCGGAGTCATCGGCACCCGCTGGACGTGGTGAGCGGGTTCTTCACAGATTTGCGCGCCGTTCACCCGGCGTTCCGACAAGAATCCTGGGTCTCCCACCAGCGTTCTTCACAGAATATGACGGACGGTGTTCGAATCGCGCCGCAATATTGCGCGGAGTCACCGGCGGTGGTCATTCTTTCGCTCGTCACCGCGCGGTGACATCCCCTGACACTTCCGCCCCGGAAGGCATCCCTGCACATGAAATCCGGACTCGTGTTCCCCGTGGTCGTCGCGGCTGTCGCGGCCACGGCCCTGCTCCCGTCACCAGCGTCGGCGGCGCCGAACCACGCCGCTGCGGCCTGCGCGTTCACCACCGGCTCCGCTGAGCGCTCCGAGGCACGGCCAAGCTGCGTGGCCGCCGACATCGGGCTCGACCGGCTGCCCGCGGTCGGCGAGTCGGCGACCGTGACCGTCACCATCAAGTCCCGGGTGGCGCTCGACCACGCGTCGCTGACGGTCAGGCTGCCCGACACCCTCACGCTGGACCGGCGTTCCAGCGGCCTGTCCGAACCCCGCACCACCGGCCTGTCCCAGGTCGCCGTCCAGCAGTTCCCCTTGACCACCAAGGGCCGCACGGTCACCTTCGGCGTCACCGCCGTCGCACCCGGACCCGCGCACATCGAAGCCGACGTCACCGACCCCGACGCGCCGGCGATCGAGCGCGCCGCGCACGCCGCCGCGCCCCTGGTCGTGGGCGAGCGGCCGGGCACCTCGCGCCAAGGTGTGACCGGCACCGAGTCGAAGGCCGTCACGCGGTCCGCCCCGACCGCCGCGCTGACCACCGCCGCGGCGGGCCAGGTCTGTGCCACCGGCTCCCTCACCTACGCCGACGCGGCGGGCAACTGGAAAGCCGGCCGCACCGTCAGGGTGCAGATCGCCGCCAGGGCCACCTCCACGTCCGCCGCCGCGTTCTACGCCTCGGGTCTGACCTCGTGGAACGACGGTTCCTACTCGCTGTGCTTCACGGCGCCGGTCACCACCATGTACCAGCTGTGGATCCAGTTCACGGCCGACTCGAACCTGTGGCGGGTCACCGACAACGCGGGATCGAGCGCCTACACGCTCACCACCGTGGCCAAGTCGAACGTCGCGAGCGGGAGCACCGCCGCATTCGGCACGACATCGCCCCCCAGCACGTACATGCGGGCGTGGCACGCGTTCGACACGCTCAACAAGCTGTGGGCACTGCATGGTTCCAGCTCCTGCTGGACCGACCGCCAGTCGAGCAACTGCACCCCCATCACCCTGCACTGGCAGCCGGGCAGCACCGACGGCACGTACTTCAACAACGTCGGCACGCGCTACGTCGCCCTCAAAGACGCCGACCCCGACTCCGAGCACACCGTGCTGCACGAGTCCGGCCACGCCCTGATGGATCTGCTCTACGGCGGCTGGTGGGCCCAGAGCGACTGCCCCAACCCGCACACCCTGCACCTGCGTTCCGGGACCAACTGCGCGTGGACCGAGGGCTTCGCCGACGCCATCGCCGGCTACACCATGGGCGACGGCATGTACTACTGGCCCAACGGCGCCTCGGTGGACCTCATGAACACCACGTGGAACGACCCGACCCAATACGCGTCGCGGACCAACCCGGAGGACGGCGACCAGGTCGAGTTGCGCGTGGCGGGTGCGCTCATCGACTTGTGGCGCAAGGTCGACAACGGTCCGACGAGCACATTCGCGGACATGATCAGCTACCCGTCGTCCTCGTTCAAGGAGTGGTTCACGACCGACCGCCCCGCATACAACCTGGACGTCTCCTCAACCACCCGCGACCTCGTCTACACCCATACGATCGACTACCGGACGACCAGCTGACCCCGAACCCTGAGCCCGCCCGGCCTCTTCCGCCGGGCGGGCTCTCGGCACAACCGGTCGCACCGGTCGCACCCTTCACCCTCAAGGCCGTCCCTCGCTCTGGATGTGTTCTTCTACCGCGAACGTGTCAAACGAGCTCGTTTTGCAGTTCCTCAACCGACACCCGGATGCCGCGCGAGGCGTGATCGTGGCCGGTGGTGCTCCTGGTACCCCGGTGCGCCGCAGTCAGCGTGGGTCGACGGTACCCGGCTCCTGGCACGTCGTGGTCGAAGTGTTCACTTACGTCGTGCTCACGGTCTTGGTGTCGATCACGGCCCGCGCAGCCCTGAAGGATCTGGCGCGAACGTGTGAACCGAAGCCCTGGACGCGCCAACCGCTGGCAGAAGCCCATTGGGGTGCGCGTGGTCATGCCGGGTGGTGGCGACGACGGTCAGTGCGGCGGCGATGAGGAATGGCCCCATCGGCAATCCTGAGCCGGGCGCTTGGCGGTGCGCGACTCGCAGGACGAACCAGGTCGCCGCCGCAGCGCACCAGCCGAGGAGCGTCGCCGTCAGCAGCGCTGGCCAGCCCAGAGCAGGCCCAGGCATCGAGTCCACACCGAGGGCTGCACTCCACCCAACGTGAGCCCACGGCAGCCTCGCCAGGTCGAACGCTCGTGGCTGAGTCTGCTTGGGCGGGCGCACGTTCCTTTACAGGACGCGGTTTTCGTCTCGCCCAGTCGTTGGGAGTAGTGGTGGAGCACGGATTGTGCGGCCGGTTTGCGCGTGGCCATGGTGGTCGTGCACTCCGGTTGCCGATCGGAGGACCGGTCGGGAACCCGAGGCACGGACGCCGGAAGGAAGAGAACATGCGTATACCCGGACCTGCACGGGGCTTGTTCGTCGGATCGATGCTCCTGGCCACCGTCCTGACACCGGCCGCTGCGGCGCAGCCCTTGGCCGCGCCGGCACCGTCAGCTGTGCGCGCGGTCTGTGCCGGTATGGATCGAATTCCTGGCAAGGTCGCCTGCCGTCAGCTGCTGCGTACCGATCTGCCGACCCATCTGGGGCTGACCGCGGCGGCCCCTTACGGCTACGGGCCGGCCGACCTCCAGGCCGCCTACAAGGCACCGATCCAGCAAGGCGCCGGCACCACGGTGGCAGTCACGATTGGTGCGGACTACCCGGACGCCGAGGCCGATCTGGCGGTCTACCGCAAGCAGTACGGCCTGCCGCCCTGCACCAGCGCCGACGGCTGTTTCCGCAAGGTCAACAAGAACCTGAACCCTAGCCCGCTCCCGGCTCCTGACGGCGCCTGGTCCAGCGAGGCCGCGATGGACATCCAGTTGGTCTCCGCCCTGTGCCCCCGGTGCAGGATCGTGCTGGCGGAGGCGGACAGCAGTGACAGCACGGTGCTGCTCCCGATGGTCGCCCGGCTGGCCAAGCAGGTCACGCCGTTCGTCTCCAGCAGCTGGGGCGGCACCGAGTACCCCGAGCAGGTCCGCGAGGGCAAGGTCCTCGACATCCCCGGTGCGGTGCTGGGCTTCGCCTCGGGCGACGGCCCGGCTTCGGTGCTGCACCCCTCCTCCTCGCCCTACACCATCGCGGTCGGAGGCACTGCTCTGGTCCGTGACCCGAGCACCGCGCGCGGCTGGAGCGAAAAGGCGTGGAACAGCACCGGCTACGGCTGCTCGATCTACTCGGCCAAGCCCGCATTCCAGAACGGTGTGAACACCGGGTGCGGCAAGCGTGCCACCGCGGACGTCGCCGCGGTCGCCGATCTCTACCCCGGGGTGGCCTACTACTGGGGTGCCGGCGGCGGTTGGCGGGTGTCCGGTGGCACCAGCGCGAGCACGCCCATCGTGGTGTCGCTGTGGGCTTTGGCCGGTGCGCCCGGCAAGGCTGATCGGCCCGCGAGCTACCTGTACGCCCACCCCGGCGCGTTCAACGACGTGACCGAGGGCCCCGGCGCGCACGCAGGCTGGGACGGCCCCACAGGCCTGGGCACGCCCGACGGGGTGGCGGGATTCGTCCCCGTGCACTGAGCGCACAGCTTCGGTTGCCGTCCATCATGCGGCTCGGTGGACGGCAACCGCGTTGTCGCGCTGGTCAGCCGCCTAGGGCGAACCTGCTGGGGGCTCCGGTCTTACGCATCGCGCGGCTGACGTGCTGTTCGACCGTGCGCACCGACAAACCCAGCGACTGGGCAATCCGGGCGTTGGTCCATCCGCGTCCGGCCAGCCGCGCGACCTGGGCCTCCCGCGGTGAGAGTTGGACCCCGTACCCGGGGCGGCCCCGACCCCGCCGGGCTGGCTCGGGCACCCCCAGCAGGTCCTCGCACAACCTGACCGCGACGGTGCAACCCAGGGCGCGGAACCGGTCCGCTGCCGCGGCGGCGTCCTGAGCGCCGGGACCCGGGCCGGCGAAGCGGGAACGGAGCAGCAGTGCCGTGGCTGCCCAGTAGGGCCGGGGCACCGCGTCGAACGCCTCGGCCGCCACCTGGTAAGCGTGGAGCACCTGTGCGGTGTCGGCTCCACCGGCCTGCAACGCCATGGCCCGGCACAGGTCGAGGCCCGCGAACGCCGCTGGTGCGTCACGGCCGTCCACACCGGACTGCAAGCAGTCCAGGAGTTGCTCCAATGCGGCGTGATCTCCGTTGTCGAGCAGTAGTTCGCCCAGCACGGGTGCCAGCTCGCTGGCCCACACCCACTGGCCGGTGCGCTCCACCACGGCCAGCGCCGCCCGGGCTTCGTGCCAGGCCTCGGCGCGGCGACCCCGCCGGAGGTGGTCGCGCGCCAGCACGGCCGAGGCCGTGATGGCGACGGGTGGGGCACCCGCGGACGTGGTGCGGGCAGCGCTGATCCCCGGCAGCAGCGCGCGTCCGCGCTCGGACGCCCCTGCCTCCATCGCCAGCGCACCGGCGATTAGCCGGCACTCCGCCTCCACCACCGGCAGTCCCTGACACCGCTGTGCCAGCGACTCCGCGCGGCGCTCCAGGCCTTGCCATCGGCCGGTGAGCCAGTCGTTGGTCAGGGCGGCGACCTCCAGCAGTTCGGTCAGGTGCGCCGCACCGAGCGTCTGCGACCAGTGCTGGCCTCGGGCCAGGAATCGGGTGGCGACCTCGTGATGGCCGAGCCAGGCCGCGCTGTCGGCGATGTTGAGGCAGCCTCGCATCAACTGGCGGCGGAGCTCAGCGTGCTCGCTGTCACCGAGGACGAACTCGGTGTGCTCCCACGCCTCGGGCAACCCGCAGGTCAACAGGGCAGTGGCCCGGTTCACCCGCACGATCGCGGCACCGACCGGGTCCAGGTCCACCGGGGACAGCGTCTCGATCTCGGCAAGCCACCGCAGGTGGGTGCTGACGTGGCGCCGACCGGCGTAGGGGTTGGCCAGGGTGGACATCACCCGCGCCGCGATCTCGGGTGCACTGTCGCGCAGTTCCGCGGCGGCGTGTTCGAGTTCGTCGTAGCCCGCCTGGTGATCGCCAACCTGGCTGAGCAGCAGGACCCCGAGGTCGTTGCGCAACTGCCCACGGATTCGTTCGGGTAGCACGAGCTCGCCGAGGATCTGCCGGAGGATCCGCACGCTCGCGCGGTAGTCCAGGGCCTCGAACGCCGCCGAGCCGAGCTTGACCGCGATCCGCACCCGACGCGCTTCGTCCTGCTGCTCGTCCTCCACCAGCGGCGACAGCAGCTGCACCGCGGTGCTCCAGTCCCCGGCGGCCAGCGCCGTGTCCGCCTGCCCCTCGCTGTACTCACGCCAGTGATCCAGGTCGCCCGCCTCCCGCAGGTGGCGGGCGACCAGCGGGGCGGGCTGGCCCGCGGCGTCAAGCAGGGTCGCGGCCCGGCGATGGGCTCGCCGCCGCTGCGAGGCCACCACAGCGTGTTCGACCGCACGGCGGACGAACTCGCTGCGGCAGCGGTAGCCAGTTCCCGCCACGCGCAGCAGCCCATGACCAACCGCGGTATCCAACGCCGACTCACAGCGGCGAACAGGCAGTGCCGTCAGGGCGCGCAACTGGTCCTCGGTGGCACCGGTCGCCCAAACCGCCGCGGCGGTGATCACCGCTCGGGTGGCGGCGTCCAGGTCGGCCATCTCCTCGGCGATGGTGTCCACCAAGCGCGTCGGGACGTGCAGGTCGCGCAGCGCCGACCACACCGACCGGCCGCAGGAATCGGGCTCGTGGAGAACCTGCTCCACGGCGGCGGTGATCGCCCGCGGACAGCCTGCCGAGCGGTCGAACAACGCCGTCGCCACGTCCTCGGGAATCGCGTCGCAGCCCAGCAGAGCCCGGACCAGCTCCGCGGTCTGGGTGAGGTCCAGCGGCGTGAGGGTGAGCATTGTGCCCGCCTCGGCAAGACCGACGTGGGGTACCCGGCTCGTGTGGGCCAGTACCACGGCGAGATCGCCCGTCGCGGTACCGGTGAGGTAGTCAAGGAAGGCACACGTGGTGGTGTCGGCTTGGTCGACGTCGTCGAGCAGGAGCAGGACCGCGTCCGGTCCGCACAGCACCTGGCGCAGCGCCCGGAAGATCCGGTGCAGGTCCGGGGCACCTGCCAGCGTGGGCGGGAGCCGATCGGCCAGTTCGGGCAGCAACGGCCCCAGGGCTGCGGTGGCGTCAGGACTCCAGGGCGCGCTGGTGTCACTGAGCAGGGCTTCGAGTACCGGTGCCAGCGGCGTGCACGATCCCCGCCGGCACCTCGCGTGCAGGACGTGACGGAACGGGGCCGGCCTGATCCGCTGGAGCTCGGCGAGCAGACATGACTTGCCCATCCCGGGTCCACCCCGTACCCCGATCAGGGCGGGACGTGACCGACCGGCCACCAGCACGGCGGCCAGGATGTCATCCCGGCCGACCAGCGGTGTCTGGCAGATCCCCGTACCTCGGGTGATGACTGTCATGTCGCTCAACCTAGGGACGCCGCGGTCGAGGTGACCACGGACGATGGTAGGGACCGTGCGTGAATGGCCGCGGTGGTGGGGCCCGCGGTCTCCGCGGGCCCCACCACCGGCGGGCTCAGTGCGTGGGTTTGCCGCTGGTGACGCGCAAATCGTCCACACCCGCTTCGACCAGGCTACCGGCGTCGGCGTCGGCCGCCTCGATCAGCACGCGGATCGTCTTGCCCGCCCACGGCGACAGGTCCGCGGTGGTCGTGCTCCACGTCGCGGCGGTGTCGGTGGAGGTGGACTTGCGTTCGGCGACCACGCTGCTCTGCCCACCGGAGACGACCCGGACCCGCAGGTAGTCGGCGCCAGCGGAGTTGGCCAGGTTCCCCAGGTACCAGGCCATCGACAGCGACGCCGGTGCACCCGCTGGCAGCGTCACCTCCGGGGACAGCGCGCTGGTGGTCCCGCCGTCGATGTCGTTGTCGCCCACCGACGCACCGGCGGCCGCGCCCGACACCAATGCCTTGGTGCCGGTGGGGGTGTTCCCCGGCTGTATGGCCAGCCCCGAGTAGGTCGTCTGCTGCGGGGCGGCGATCTCGAAGCGTCCCGAGGTGGCGGTGTCGGTGCCGTTGGGGTTGATCGTCCACCCGGTGGACTTCTCGAAGTCCTCGTTGTAGACGGTGGTCTGCCCACCCGGACCGGGCGGGTTGTCCCCGCCGGAGACCGCGGCCAGGGCGTTGACGATGCCCTCACCGAAGAACGAGTTCTTGGCCGGTGTTCCGGTGCAGCGGCTGTCCCCGGCAGGGCACGGGGTGTCGATGGCCTGGGTCAGCAGCATCGACCGCAGCTGGTCCACGGTGGCCTGGGGGTGGGCCGAGGCCAGCAACGCCATGACCCCGGCGGCGTGCGGGGAGGAGGCGGAGGTGCCGTTGAAGGTGGTGTAGCCGCCGCCCAGCGCGGTGGTGTTGATCATCGCCGAGCCCTCGCCGCCGGGCGCGGTCACCTCCACGGTGTTCAGGCCGTAGTTGGAGTAGGAGGCCAGCTTCTTGTCGATGGTGTCCGCGGTGACCGAGATGGCGTTGTCCAGGTTGCCCGGCAGCAGCACGCCCGGCTGGGTGTCCAGGTTGTTGGAGTAGTTGCCGGCAGCCGCGACGGTCGCGGTTCCCTTGCCCTTGGCGTAGTCCACCGCGCGGCGCACCCCCTCGATGACCGCGGCGCCGTCCTGGTCATTGGGGTCGTTGTAGAGGTTGGGATCGACGTAGTAGCTGTTGTTGGTCACCTTGAACCCGTGGTCGGCCGACCAAACCAGGCCGCAGATCACGTTCTCCGGGAACATGTTCCCCGAGGGCTCCATCACCTTCACCGAAGCGATCCGCACGTTCGGGGCTACCCCGACAACGCCTTTGTCGTTCTTGGCAGCGGCGATGATGCCGGCCACCGAGGTGCCGTGGCCGGCGGCGGGGGCGTTGGCGTCGGGCTCCCACGCGCCCGGGGTGGTGTTGGGTTTGCCGTACAGGCAGGACACCGAGTCGGCGCTGTCGAAGTTGTCGCGCAGATCCTCATGGGTGCCCTGGACCCCGGTGTCCAGGATGCCGACCCGCACGTCCCGGCTTCCCGGGTTGATCGCCCACGCCTTGTCCGCCCCGATCTGCTGCATGTTCCAGTCCACCGGTTCGGCCGGTGCGGCGATCGCCCGGCCGAGCTCGGGTGCGAGGTGCTTGGCCGCAGGGGAATCCGCGCGAGCAGCCACGCGCGTACCCTCGTCCGGGACGTCGTAGCCGCCGCGGGTGTCACCGACCTGCTGCACGCCGGGCACCGCCCGCACCTTCGCGGCGAAGTCCTCCGCGCTGGAATGAGCGAGGACGATGCCCATCTGCGCGTAGGACGCCTGCACCGTGCCGCCGTTCGCGGTCACCGCCTTGACCGCCGGGTCGATCGCCCCCGGTGCGGTGAGCACCAGGTAGGCGTGCACCCCGGCCTCGTGCGGACCGGCGTGTGCCGACGCGGGTGCTGCCACTCCCAACGCGGCGCACAGGACCGCTGTCAGCACGCCAGTAGTTTTCGTCCCGACCAGGAATCGGGTCTTGTCCATCGCAGGGACCTCCATCACGGGTGGTGAATGCGATTCCAACCGGTGACGCTCCCGGCCCGCTCAGGTGGCGTCAATGCGTGCCGTCACCTATGAAAATCAATTGCCGCGCGACAATATTCCACAACGAGGCGGCTCTCCGGCCGACCAACCGCGAACGACCGAAGCGGCAGGCAGGGAGGTCAGCGGCGTTCAGGCGGCATTGCATGACCCGCTGAGGTGCGTCCCTATCCGGTGGGCCATTGCGACCAACGGGCAAGACCTCTCTCGTCAACGCGGGTCACAATCGCTTGAACAGGCCTGGGCGGTGCGGCGGGTAATCAGCCCGCCGACGGCCTCAGCGACGGGTGGGCGCACAGGAAGCAGAGCTGGAGCGTGTCGTCAGTGCTTCTCCTCGGTGCTGGTCGGACCCGTTCTGGTTACGTTCACCCCTGGGACGGAGCCAGCCAAGGGTTCTCGACATCGCCGTCCTGGTCGGCCTCCCCCACAGCTCAGACCGGCGCCTCTGTGCGCGGCTGCCCGATGCCTTCCACGTCCTCAAGCTCGCAGGCAACGCAATCACCGAGGTCCGTCTGCTCGACCGGATGGGCCGCACCCCGCACACCCGTGTCGAGTACCTCGACAACCGGCAATGCGCGCGATCGGTGGCGCACTGCTCGGCCTGGTCACGGTGCTTGTCGCGGGCCGTGGTTCAGCTGTGGCGGCCGGACGTCTCGTCGCACGGCGGCCACTGGGGCAGTGCGACCGAAGGTGGTGCCATGAGGACACCCCACTCCGGCGGGGTGTCCTCATGGCGGCGGTCAAGCCACGGTGAGCACGTACTCAGCGGTGCCGGACTTGCCAGCGCTGTCGGTGCCCGTGACTGTGATCTTGTAGGTGCCCGCCTGGAACAGCGCCGAGACGTGCATCGTGGAGCTGCCTGACCCCGTCACGGTTGGCGGGCTGAAGAACGGCGTGAGTGACAGGCCGGACCGAGGAGCTCCAGCACTGGTACGACCTGATGCTGCGGCGCGCCGAAGCGGCCGAGGCCCACCGCCACGCCACGCCGCCACCGCGGTCGCTGCCCATGCCCACCGAGGCCGCGATCGCCATCGCGCGGCATGTCAAGGCCATGCTGCTGCACTATCGCCAGGAATGAGCCGCCACCGCGACCGCCGGGGCGGCACCGGTCTGGGCGGCGGGAGGGAGAGCGAGCACCTTCTCGTGTCAGGTCCCCCTGCCGCCCGGGCGGCGACCGATCCCACCCCGGTTCTGGAATGGGGTCACCGCACATCATCGCTGATCTTGGCCGTCACGATCGAGGGGCTGGTCCCTTGGGGGCCAGGGCAGGGCGGCCAGGGTGGTCCACCGGTAGCCGTGCCCGGCGCCGACACGGCAGGACAGGTCGCGCTGCGGAGACCGCCGTGGACACCGATGTGCACCGGTACGCACCGACTCTGGCGCCGGATCCTCACGCGAGCAGGCCGTTCGCGGCCCGGTCCTCGGGTTGGCGGCTGGTGGCCTGGACCCGACCTGGGGGCTTCGCGTCGTGTCACCACGCCTGGCGATCAGGTTTACGCACTGCGGGAGGGTCAGTCCTCGTAACACCAGCAGGCGATCCACCGGTCCCCGCCACGGTCTGTCGGCGATACGCAGGGTCGCGAAAGTGGTGGGCCCCAACAGCCGGGTCCGCACGATGGGCACCTCGTAGAACCGGCCGATCGGGCGGGCATGGACCACGATGCGCTGCAGGGTGCGTGTGGGGTTCCAGAAGTCGGTCCATGCGTCCGACCTGTGACAGTGGACGCGTGACGGGCAGGGCGTGATCGCCAGTCATGGGGCTGCGTCTGCTCTACCTGATCTTCCTCCGGCTGGTGGGCCTGCTGGCGTTGCTCGGTCGTTCGTCAACCTCCAAGGATGTCGAGTTGCTGGTGCTCCGCCACGAGGTCGCCGTGCTGCGCCGAGGCAACCCGCGACCTCGCCTGGACTGGGCCGACCGGGCCGTGTTCGCCGCGTTGGTCCGCCTGCTGCCCAAGGGGCTGCGGCTGCACCGGTTGGTCACCCCGGGCACGGTTCTGCGTTGGCATCGGCGCCTGGTGGCGGCGAGGTGGACCTACTCACACCGGCATGGACGTCCGCCCGTCGACGATGTGATCACGAGGCTGATCAAGCGGATGGTCACCGAGAACCACTGTCAACGGTCATTGGGAGCTCCCCGGTCGCGGAAAACGGACGTCCCCGCTGGCGGACACGAGAAGTCCCCACTGATGGGCGTGATCTTCCGTGTGGGGCGGGTCAGTGCAGGGGCCGTACCCCCTTGCCGGAGGTGGCCTCGGTCAGCCGGAACGAATCACCCTGGGTGACCACGACATGAGCGTGATGCAGGAGACGATCGACGGTCGCGGTGGCCAGTGTCTTGGGCATGATCTCGTCGAATCCCGACGGATGGAGGTTCGAGCTGACCGCCAACGCCCGACGCTCGTAGGCGGCATCCACCAAACGGAAGAACCCTTCGGCGGCGTCGGTGGACACCGGCAACAGGCCGATATCGTCAACGATAATCAGGTCGGAACGGATCAGCCGGGTCATCGCCCGAGCCAGGGAGTCATCGACGCGGTGTCGGCGGACCAGTGCCCCAAGGTCCTCGATGGCGAACCAGGCCACCGTCATCCCGGCCTCGACAGCGGCCTGGCCCAACGCCTCGGTGAAGTGGCTCTTGCCGGTGCCCGAGGGGCCGCAGACACAGAGATTTTCCTTGCGGGTGACCCATTCCAGGGTCTTGAGCGAGTCCTGGACCTGGCGAGAGATCGAGGACGCGGTCTCGTCCCAATCGCCGAAGGTCTTGCCGGCGGGGAACCCCGCACGTTTGCGGCGGGTCCGCAGGTTCGCCCCGTCGCGGCCGGCGGCTTCCTCGGCCAGCAGGACACGGACGACCTCGGCGGGGTCCCAGCGTTGGGCCTTGGCGGTGGGGATCAGGTCGGTCAACGCCCGGCGGATGTGGGGCAGCTTCAACCGTTTGGTCAGTTCGATGGCCTCAGCCAGCGGATCACCGCTGGAACCGGTGATGGTGCGAAGTGGAGCGGCCATCAGTTCATGTCTCCTTCAGGAGCGATGCCGAAACGGGACCAGGCCGAGGTTCCTGGTTGCAGGCTGTGGTTCTCCGACGCTCGGGTCGGTTCCGTGAGGGTGCGGCCGAGATGGTGGTCGAGGATGGAGATCAGGTCGTTCTCGGCGAACCGGCCGGCGATGGCCGCGGTGCCCAGCGCCCGGTCGACCTCGTTGACGCCGTGCAGTTTGGCCAGCGCGATGGCCTCGGCCATCTTCGGTCGCATCCGCCGTGCCCCCGCCGCGGCGGCCTCCACCAACCACGCCCCAGCACCGGGCCCGAGCGCGAGGAACGCGGCCTCCTCGGCGGAGGTGGCCTTGGGAGTGCGATCGCTGTGCGCGTCCGGGCGGGGCGGATAGTGCTCGTCCTTGATCGCGGGGTTGCCCGGTGTGGACCGCGCATGGCGGGTCACCTCGACCGCGCCGGCGGCGCCCAGGGCGGTGACGACCAGTTCGTCGCCGTGGAAGCGGACCCAGACCGTCTGCTCGACCAACGCGTGCGGGACCGAGTAGCGCACCGAGTCCACCGAGATCGTCGCGTCGCCGGCGACTTTGCGGGTGGTGCCCAACGCGGCGGTGAACGGGTTGGCGGGCAACGGATGCAGCCGATGGCGTTCCTCGGCCAACGCCTCCAGGGGCCGGCGGCGTGTCGCGCGGTGGACCTTGTCGTTGACCTGTGTGGTGAACTCCTGGCAGGCTGCGACGAGCTCGACGAACTCGCCATAAGCCGGGCGCAGGTTGACGTCGGTGGGCACCAGGTCTCGTTTGGCGATGCGCACCGTGGCCTCCGAACCACCTTTGGTCTGAGGGTCAGCGGGGACACAGGTGCGGATGGTCAGTCCGTAGTGGTGCGCGATCTCGACGATCTGTTGGTTGCGCACGGGAATCCGCGCGATGTGGTCGGTGGTGACCGTGCGCTCGTTGTCGGTCAGTGCGTAGGTCGGCGCCCCGCCGATCTGTCGTAACGTGGCGTCCAAGCATCCGGCGATCGTGGGTAGTGTCTTGTCCAGAACCGGCGTCACCACTCGAAACCGCGACCAGGCCAGCCACGCGCACCACAGCCAGGTCTTGCGTCCGGCGATGGTCGGGCCGTCGCCCCAATCCCATTGCAACCAGAGTCCTGGCTCTGGAATCCAGGGACGGAAGACTCGCCGGTGGCCGGCGCGATAGGAGGCTTTCGCCGCGGCCACCGCGCGTCTGGTGGTGCGGTCGGTGCCGGTGAACCCCATCGCGGTGATCTTCTCGTGGACTCGGTCGGCGCCGATCCCGGCCGCCCGAGCGTTCGATGAGCTCCTCGATCTTGGGCAGGAACTCGTCGATCATCTTGGGTCTGTCTTGCCGCTTGGTCGGGTCGGTGCCCTTGCCGCGCAACTCGACGTAGCGCTTGACGGTGTGATGGTCGCAGCCGGCCAGGTCGGCGGCCGCGCGGTAACTCCCGGTGAGGTCGTAGGCTTCCAGAATCTCCATGATCTCCTCCTTCGTCTTCACAACCGGTTACTGGAACAAACCGGACGGTCAGACACCAAAAGGATCACGAGTCCATCAGTGGGGAGCTCCGCTGTCCGCCAGCGGGGAGACAACCAGACCGGCTATGGGGAGCTTCGCATTTCCGCCGTCAACCACAACTGGGGGTACAAGCGGATTCAGGGTGAGCTGCTCAAGCTCGGCCACCGGGTCAGCGCCTCGACGATCCGGCGGATCTTGAAACAAGCAGGCATACCTCCCGCGCCGGACCGGCGTACCGACACGACCTGGCGGGAGTTCCTGCGCACGCAGGCCTCGACGATGCTGTCGTGCGATTTCTTCCACGTCGACTGTGCGCTCACCCTCCAGCGGGTCTCTGTGTTGTTCGTGCTGGAGGTCGCCACCCGCTCCGTCCATGTCCTCGGCACGACGACCAATCCGGACGGCGCGTGGACCACGCAGCAGGCCCGCAACCTCGTGATGGACCTGGGGGAGTGGGTCGGCGAGGTCCGGTTTCTCGTCCGCGACCGGGCAGGTCAGTTCGCGGCTTCGTTCGATGCCGTGCTGGCTGATGTGGGCATCAAGGCGGTCACGATCCCGCCGCGTTGCCCACGGGCGAACTGCTTTGCCGAACGGTTCGTGCGCACTGCCAGATCCGAGGTCACCGATCGCATGCTGGTCCTGAGCCAGCGGCATCTGGGCGCCGTGCTGGCCGAGTACGTCCGGCATGACAACGGTCGACGGCCGCACCGGTCTCGCGAGCTTCGCCCACCGCGGCCGACCTACCCGGTGGCGAACTTCAACTCTCAGCGGATCAGGCGACGGCGGCTCCTCGGAGGCCTGATCAACGAGTACGAACGAGCCGCGTAAAACTACAGGTCAGCACCAGTGGCTGACTTTTGGAACCCCACAGGCCAACCTGCACGACCGCAAGGCCGAGGCCGAAACCCAGGGCTGGCGCGGGGAACTCGCCGGCCTGGAGGTCAGCATCGCCGCCGCGGAACACAAGCTCATGGCGATGCGCGAGTTGGCCACCCGTCACCAGGTCACGCACCTGGGGATGCCCGATTTCGGGTCGGTCACCGGCCGCGCCAGCGCCGGGGAGGTCTCGTGTCGCCCGGCGTGATCACGGTGTTCGCGATCATCGGCGTGCTGGCCGGCATGGGGGTACGGCCGATCGCGTTCGCGCTATCCGTGCCGACCGGACAGCCGCCGCGCACGTCGTGCCCGCGATGCCATGCCCTGGTGTTGCGTCGCGAGCGCCGGGCGGTTGTGGCCGTGCTGGTGGGGCGCTGCCGTTCCTGTCGCACTCGCATCGGGGTGCCGCCGGCCATGGTCGAGGTGGTCCTGGGCGTGGTGTTCGCGCTGCTCGCGTGCCGACAGTCCGGGGTGTGGGTGGCGCTGGCGTGTTGTTGGTTGGCCGCGCAGGGCGCTGCCGTGGCGTTGGTCGACGTCGCCGTGCGGCGTGTGCCGAATGTGCTGGCGGTGTCCGCCTACGCGGGCGTGGTGGCCCTGCTGGCGGTGGCCGGCGTGGTCGAGCACCATCCGGCCACTCTGTTGCGCGCGGTGCTGGCCGGGATCAGGCTGGTCGCGTTCTACGGCCTGATCGCCGTGGCCAGCCGGGGCGGGCTGGGGATGGGGGATGTCAAGCTCGCCGCCAGCCTGGGCACCGGTATGGGATGGATCAGCGTGACCGCTGTCGTTGGGGGCACGCTGCTCGGGTTGTTCCTGGCTGCGATATACGGGCTCGCGGCGATCGTCGCGAGCCGCTCGCGATGGCGCGCGCAGTTTGCCCTTGGCCCGTTCCTGATAGCGGGCGCGCTCGTCGTGCTTGTCATCGGATGACCGGAATTCAGATTCGCCAAACGATCATCTGGCTGCCCGGTGCCGCCAACCGGCTGCGTGCTGGGTTGTCACGTCCCGCTGCCGTCAACGCCTCACGTGACGCCGGTGCCGGCCAGACACGCGCAGGGAATCAGCCGGTTCGATTGTCGAGGGTCGGCTCGGGCTCGGCCCAGTCGATCAGCCGGCGGGTGAGGTCGGCGCTCACCGCGGTGCTGGGAGGCACGCGTGTGTCGGTATGCCGACCGGTCATCACGGCGCGGACGAACGCGGCGACGGTTGCTGGCGGTGGTAGCACATCGCCGCCCAGTGACGCGGTGATCAAGAGGTCCTCGCCGCAGCCGGTTTCCACCGCGACCGCCCAGCCCTGCTCGGCGGCCCAGATCAGGGCCGCGTCCCGGTCCGGGTGGTCGGGCAGCCTGCTCTCCAGCGCGATGTAGGCGGTGGGCGCGTCGGCCCACTCCGACCAGGCCGCTTCGGGTCCGGCGCCCATGGCGTTGGCGGTTTGGGCGATGTAGTGGTGTAAGCCGTGTTCGGCCAGTTCGTGCCAGACGTCGTCGTCGGTGGGACCGTCGGCGTGTTCGGTGACAGGCATCAGGATCACGGCACATTCCCGGTCAGGACAACCGCCGAGACCGTCCGCAGGTCTGGTGTGGGTGCCCAGGTGCGGCGGAGGGGCAGGGTGGTGTGGCTGTTGGGTAGGCAGAGTCGTGATCACTGGTGTCCTCGGTGGGGTGGGCCGTGGTAGCGGACAGGACCCACGCGCAGCAGCGGCGTCCGGCTCGGTGGGGCGAACGGCGTGCTGGGGGGTGGGGTACCGGGCGTCGGGGGACGGGTGTGCGTGGTCGGCTGGCGTTGCCGGTCGTACTCGGCGCGCCGGGCCGGGTCGCGCAGCACCGCGTAAGCGGCGATCACCTCGCGCAGCCCCTGTGACCCCGTGTCATGCCCAGTGTCATGACCGGCGTCGGGCCGGGCGTCGGGGTGCTGATCGCGGACCCGGCAGCGGTAGGCGTGCGCGATCTCGGCCGACGACGCGGTGCTGACCACGCCCAGGACGGTGTAGTAGTCGGGCAGGTCGTGGGTCATGTCGCGCTCTTTCGATCAGACGGTTGGGGTGGTCCCGGCTGTCTGCCGGGACCACCCCAGCATCGGACGAGGCTGCCAGTACGGCTCGCCGTGTCACAGTGCCGTGTTGGCGTTGGCGGGCCTGGGGGTGAGGGCCCGCGGTGTTGTGGTTACGGTGGCGAACGGCCTGACAGCACGTCCCGCGGTGTCCTTCAGCGACAGGTGATCGCCCTCCTTTCTGACTCCTTCCCGGGTTTCGGTCCGGGCAACAGCACTGGGGGCGGGGACCGTCCCCGGCGCCACACGAACCCGCACCGGCGATGGGCCGATCCTGCCCGTGCCGCCCTCGACGGCGGCTGGCGTGGCCATGCCTCGAAGGGCCGGTGCGGCGGGGTCGGTCGTGGCGGCCGGGGGCGGTCCCAGTTCGCCGCCACGATCGCGTCGAACTCGGCGCGCAGCAGGTCCTCATCCGCGCACAGCAGGACGAGGAACTCCTCCTGCGGGTCCATTCGCGTAGCCGACACCATGGTGATCACCCCGTGATCAGCTCGGCGATCACGTCACCGGGTCAGGCTTTGATCTCCTTGCGGGTGTCCTGCCCACTGCCGATCTCGATCTTGCGGGGCTTGGCCTGCTCGGCGATGGGAATCCGCAACGTCAGCACGCCCGCGTCGTAGTCGGCCTTGATCGCCTCGGTGTTCAGGGTGTCGCCGAGGAACAACTGCCGGGAGAACACACCCAGGGGCCGCTCGGATACTTGCATCTCCACCGACTCGGTGGAGATGGTGGGCCGCCGCTCGGCCTTGACGGTGAGCACGTTGCGCTCGATGTCCAACTCGATCGCGTCGGGATCGACGCCGGGCAGATCGAAGGCGACGATGAACTCGTCCCCGGCGCGGTAGGCGTCCATCGGCATCGCCGTGGGACGCGACCAGGTTCCAGCGGTGTTGTTGAAGACCTGCTGGGTCAACCGGTCCAACTGCCGGAACGGGTCGGTGCGCATCAACATGACTTCCTCCCTGTGGTGTTCTGGTGCCAACGCGCAACTCCGGTATAGCATGTCATCGAAACGATGACAATCTACATGTCACTGAAAGGACGACACGCTGAACGACAGTGCAGGCGGATACACCGCCGTCGAGGCACTCGCCCTGGTCCAGGGCGTGCTCACCGACACCCGTGCGAGGTCGGCGACTCCCGCCGACCTCGTCGCCGCGCTCACCGCACTGCGCCGGCTCCGGGAGGAGCTGGCCGACTGGGAACCCGCACTGATCACCGCCGCACGCGCGCAGAACGTGAGCTGGGCCGCCCTGGCCCCGGCGCTCGGGGTCACCAGCCGCCAGGCCGCCGAACGCCGCTACCTGCGCCTGCGGCCCTCCGACACCGGCGAACGGACAGGCGAACAACGTGTCCGCGCCCAACGCGACAAGCGAGCGGGTGACCGGGCGGTCGCCGCCTGGGCCCGCGACAATGCCGCAGTCCTACGACAGCTCGCCGGGCAGGTCAGCGCCCTACCGGACCTTCCCCACCGCGCCCAGCATCATGCGAACCTGGTCGGTCAGGCTCTCGCCGACAACGATCCCATCACCTTGTTGTCCCCGCTGGCCGACACGCACACCCACCTGACGGCAAACCATGCCGACCTGGCCGCCCAGATCCAGGCCATCACCGACCAGGCCACGCAGATCCGCCACACCACCCACGCGACGCGGTCGGGCTCACCACCCACCGCGGAGCGTCGGACCAACAGCCGCCACTGAGCCCCAGCCACTAGCCAGGTGGTGTCGCGCCTCGGCGTCGGCTCTGGCTGGCCTCCTCTCGCAGTAGTCATTGGTCGCCCGGCCACCAGCGCAGGATGCCAGCCAGAGCCGGACAGCACCTGCTCGATCGACCGCCATGGTCACCGTCGCACGGCCGCGCGGCCGGAGCCCGGGTTCGCTGGTGTCCGTGATCGCAGCTCTGGCCAGCCGGTCACTGACGCACCCAACCCGCCGAGAAAATCTATGCTGGCCGAGGTAGACATTCTGCGATGGATGTATGTAGTCTTCTACCCGTAGCGAGAGAGACAATGTCGAGCAGGCACGGGAGATGACGGAACTACCCGTGAGGTGAGACAGGCGGTCGAGGCAAGACCAGTGCAGCAGTGAGGTCATGCTCGACAGCCGGGAAGACCGGGACCAGTGAGTGAACGATCGAGGTAGTACCCGGTCCTGATGATGAAGTAGCAGTACGTGGGTGGAGATGTCGCGCCCACGCAGCAGGTGAAGTGAGTAGGAGAACGGTTGGTTGGGGCCGGAACCCATCAGGAGAAGCGGTTCCGGCCCCGGTAGTGAGCGAGGCGTCATGCGTGCTGGGACCGGTCTCGGTAAGAGGTCCCGACGCGCGACGTTCGTGGTAGTACACGGTAAGTGGACAGCACATGAGAGAAGGGATGGGTCACGTCATTGGATCGGCCGCCCAGGCCCCATCGGGCCGGGCGGGTACCGCAGTCCCATCAGATTGGTAGGTGGTGCTCGGTTACGAACACGCGATCCCCGCGATGTCTGCCCGTCGAGCGCACGCGGGTACCACAACCCGATCTCACGATCGGGAAATGATGAAACCCAAAACCCTGGGGCCCCGGTGCTGCAGCGCCGGGGCCCTGTGACCGTGAGGTGACTTTGATCCCGGACCCACGTGACACGGCCGCCGCAGACGCGGCCGACAAGTTCGATGACGAGCACTACCCCGCCTACACGATGGGGCGGGCTGCGGAGATGCTCGGCACCACTCCGGGATTCCTGCGCAGCCTGGACGAGGCGAAACTGATCGAGCCGCAACGCTCCGCCGGCGGCCACCGCCGTTACTCCCGCTACCAACTGCGCATCGCCGCCCGAGTACGGGAACTCGTCGACCAGGGCACCGGTCTGGACGCCGCGTGCCGCATCGTCAGTCTCGAAGACCAGCTCCACGAAGCGCAACAGCTCAACGCCGACCTCCGCCGCTCCGACTGACCCTCCGCGCGGTCCTCGGATCGCGCGGAACGGAAGCGATTCCCACAGTTCATCGTTTCTCGGCCGCTTACCCGGCTGCCAACATGAGCACCGACGCCGGAACGCTCCCCCTCCTGATCATCTACCCGCGGCCAGCCAGCGGAATCCCGTTCGCGAAGCCACCGTGCAGAGGGTTTCGAGCATTCGCACCGTGCAGTCGCCTCCGAAGATAGACCAGGACGGCGACACGCCCGGAAATACCAACACTACCGGAGCAACGGCATCACCGGCTGTAATGCCGACCGTCACATGCTGAAGGTCATCAACTCGTTAGTTCAGAAAAGATGTGAAGCTGGGTGGCTTGCTCGGGCTGGCCCTGGGGTGGTTGGCCTTGGTCACGGCGACTTTCCTGGGGTGGTTCGTCGCGGCCCTTGTGTGGCTGATCCTCCGGGTGGCGTGGCGAACACCGCGAGGCTCGTTGCTGCCGATGGGGCCATTTCTGGTGTTGGGTGCCTTACTTGCGATCGGAGTGCTGCCAACCTGACCTCGATGGGCGCCCAGCGCGGGCATCGCCTACTGATCGGCGCGACCAGGAGCACGCGCCGCCAAGGTAGGGATCGCGGCGATCTTTTCCGGGCTCAAGTGGTCCCAGATCAACCCGGCGGGGCGACGCGCAGGGCCACAGCGGATGACTTCGTCCGGCGTGACGATCAGGTCGACGCTGAAGTCGTGCTCGGTCTCCGGCAGCGCAGTGTCAACGACCTGTAGAGCGTGCACGGTGGTCACGATGACGGTATCCGGTCCGATCACCCCAGCCTCTTGAAGGAGAGCCACTTCCAGGTCGGAGTAGCCAGCCCCCTTCCCCAAACGGACGCCGTCACGGTTGACCGCCACGCTGCCGCAAATAATCAGGTCGATCGGACGGAGTTCGTCTACGCCGACATTGGGTGCCACGTCGGCGGCGCCCTGGCTGGACGCGGCGACATCGGGCGGAACGGGCAGTGTCGTCGGGTCGAGCAGGTAGAAGGGGTGCTGCTTCGCGAGTTTCGGCACCGCCATGTAGACGACCTTGTTCTCGCGCAGGGCTCGGACTCGGGCGGGGAGCTGGGCTTTGTCCGGGACCGCCTTGATCACGCGGCTGGCTTGCCACACGGGCAACTCGGCTAGCCGGTCGGCGGCGGCTTCGGCGCCGACGAAGTTCGGGATGCGGCCGTGGACGTCGGTGTCGAGTGCGGCGTTGTGCTGTTCGAGAAGGTCCCAGATGCGTTCGCGGATGGCGTTCTTCGCGTCGTCGACGTTTTTGCTTGTCACAGCGCTCCTTCTAGGCGGCGGTCATCAGGGAGAGCAGCCGGTCATAGACCTCGCTGACGAGTTGTTCACTTCGCCAGCGTCGAAGTTCCTTTCCCGCGTCGAACACGATGTTCAGGCCACCGCCGCCTCGTGTCTCCTCGACCACGTCGATGGCCTCGTGGAGCGCGGCGGTGGCGGCGTCGAGTTCGCCTTGACGTAAATGAGCGAGACTCAGATTGCCTAGTACGATGGCGCGGGATTTGTTTTGTCGCCGGATTCCGCGCGCGGTCTTCTCCAGAACCTTCTGGGCGCGGCGGTGATCGCCGAGGAACAGATATTGAGTCGAAAGTGATCGTTTGCCTGTATGTTGCTCACTTGTGATCGAGGTCGAGGACGCGCGTCGTCTGTCGCCCGCTGAGCGGGAGGTGCTGCGGTTGCGGGTAGTGGCCGCGTTGGAGTCCGGCACCGTCACCGGCTATCGGCAGGCGGCCGAGGTGTTCAGGGTGGCCGAGCGGTCGGTGGGCGCGTGGTGGCGGGCGTATCGGGATGGTGGCCGTGAGGCGCTGGCGGTGCGGCGGGTGCGCCGCCCTGGACCGGCCGAGCTGATCACTGCCGCCGAGCGGGGCACGCTATTCATGGCGATGGCCGACTACACGCCCGAGGAGTTGCTGATCGGTGGCCCGTTGTGGACCCGGGCGGCGGTGGTCGAGTTGATCCGGTTGGTCACCGGGGTGGTGATGACCGAGCAGGGCGTGGGGCTGTGGTTGCGTCGTCACGGGTTCACCCCGCAGCGCCCGGCCCGGCGCGCCTACGAGCAGCAACCGGCCGCGGTGCGGGCCTGGCTGGACACCGAGTATCCGGCGATCGCGTCGCGAGCCAAGGCCGAGGGCGCGGTGGTGGCCTGGGTTGACCAGTGCGGGTTGCGCTCGGATGCGGCCCCGCCGGGGCGGTCGTGGGCGCCCAAGGGACACACGCCGGTGGTGCGGGTGACCGGGAAACGGCTGCGGGTCAACGTCATGTCCGCAGTCGCGTCCCGGGGTGCGTTGTGGTTCACCGTGTTCACCGGCCGGTTCACCGCGCCGGTGTTCACCGCGTTCCTGGCCCGGCTGGCCCGGCAGGCCGGGCGGAAGGTGTACGTGATCGCCGACCGGCACCCGGTCCACCGCAGCAGGGTGGTGCGTACCTGGCTGGAAGCCAACACCGACCGGATCGAGTTGCACCTGATGCCCGGCTACAGCCCCGAGTTGAACCCCGACGAGCTGCTCAACGCCGACCTCAAACGCAACATGCCTGCCGGTCGTGCTCGCACTGTGGAGCGGCTCGCCCGGGACACGCGCCGCTTCCTGCACCGCCGCCAGCGCCAGCCACACCTCGTCCGTGGCTACTTCCAGGCACGCCACGTCCGCTACGCGATCATGTAGGCAACCAAACAGTTTCGGCTCAATAGGTCTTGATACTCGCTTCCCGTATCCGCAGCCGTGTGCCGATGTCGGCATTCGACAGCCCTTCACCCAGAAGCCGCAGCACATCCTGCTCACGCGGGTGAGGGTGGCGATCAGCTGCTGGGCCTTCTGCCGTCGCGGCCGGTCGGTCGTGGTGATCATGCCGACGACGCGGCAAGTGACCGCGGGCGACAGGTAGGTATTTCCCTGGTGGACTGCCCGGATTCCCTGCGGCAACTCAAACACGCCGAGCCATCTGGGGTAAACGTGCGAACCTGCTGGTCAGCTTGGGTGTGGCTGTGCTGGGCGGCCCCACGTGGAGCTGACCTGTAGGAACAGGTGAGCGGCTGATGCTCACACCTTGTAGGTGTCTTCGAGCACCAGCCGCTCGCCTGTTGATGTTGCCCATGTTTTGTGTGCCCCCGGGAAGAAGTGCACCTGCGATGTCGATCTTCTTGCATCGCCTCTGACCTGGCGTTTCTCGGAGGTAGGGGGCACCTGAAACTTCCGCTGGAGTCACCAACCTGTGCGAGCTCACGCCCGGCCGCGTCCTCTCATGCCGATGAGCGGGCGCTCAGCCCTGGCGAGTCGGTCGAATAGTGAGGTCTCCGATTTCGACGTCGTCGGGTTGGTCGATCACGAATGCGATCGCCCGAGCCACTGCCGTGGGGTCGATACCGAGGTTGGCCATGTTCTGCCTGACCTGCTCGCGCACGGCCGGGTCGTCGACGGCGTTGTCGACAAGCTCGGTGCGGACGTAGCCCGGGGAGATCGACGTCGTCCGCAGAACCCCGTCGATGCTCTCCTGCCGCAGGCCCTCCAGGAGGGTGCGCACCGCGTTCTTCGTCCCGGCGTACACCGCCTGGGTGGGGACGATCTTCAGGCCGGAGGTCGAGACGACCGTGACGAGGTGACCACTGCCCTGACGGCGGAACACTGGCAGGGCCGCGGCGATCCCATGCAGGATCCCCTTGACGTTCACGTCGACCATTGCCGACCAGCCCTCGACGTCTAGGTCGGCGATGGTGCTGATCCTGCTGATCCCGGCGTTGCCCACCAAGACGTCCAGGCGGCCGAAGCGCTCGATGGCGACGGTGACGAGCGACTGGAGGTCGTCGGGATGGGTGACGTCCACGCGCGTGGCGGCCGCCTCGCCGCCGTCGGCTTCGATCTCGGCGACCAGCCGGTCCAGCCGGTCGGTGCGGCGGGCGCCGAGGACGACGGCGGCACCGAGTGAGGCGAGGTGGCGAGCTGTTGCTTCACCGATTCCGCTGCTGGCGCCGGTGATGGCGACGACCTTGCCGTGGATGGTCATGAAGATCCTCCGGGTAGAATGGACACATGTCCGGTTACCTCGACGACCTTAGCGGACACGTGTCCGATTCTGTCAAGGGCGGCGGAACGCGGCGTGCGGACGCACAGCGCAACCGCGAACGAATCCTTCAAGCGGCACGCGATCTCGTGCGCGAGCCGGGAGAGCTGAAGCTCAACGCGGTCGCGAAGGCCTGCGGCATCGGGCAGGGCACGCTGTACCGGCACTTCCCGACCCGTGAGGACCTCCTCGCCGAGGTGTACCGCCATGAGGTGGACGAACTGGTTGCCGCAGCTCCGCGGCTGCTGGCCACTCACCAGCCGCTGGACGCGCTGGCGGAGTGGTTCGACCGGGTCGCCGCCTACGCCCGGGTCAAGCGCGACGTGTTCGCCGCCGTCGAGGCGGCGACCTGGCGCGACCTCGCTGCCCACAGCCTCGGCCCGATCGGTGAGGCGGTGGAACTGCTGCTGGCGGCCGGCCGCTCGGCCGGCGGCGTCCGCGCCGACGCCGAAGCCCGCGACGTCATCGTGCTCATCAGCTGGTTGTCGCGGCTGGACGACGCCGAACTCGACGCCCGAGGGCCGCGGCTGCTGTCGATCCTCGTCGATGGTCTCCGCGCACACCACCCCTGAGGCGAATGCGCCGTGGGCAAAACGCTCATGACGCCGTCCGCGCGGCGCACGGTCATGCCGCGAAGCGGGTGTTCGTCGTTCCGGAGATCGGCGGTCGATGGGGGCACTTGCTGTTCGGTGGGTGTCACGATGGCGCGGCGAGCGGTGGCGGCGTGGGTGGCTTCCTGAAGGCTGGCACAGCCCGTCCGGCCCAGACATAACGACGAACGTGCGCGAATTAGATAGCTTCGCCGGCTACAGCCACGAACGGCTGATGATTACTGTCGCCGCGAAACCTATGGTCAGCGGCGCGCAGTTCTGTGGAGTGCCCCCGGGACGGTTCGGGTCCATCGATGCTGACCCCGACCGTGAAGTCGTGCCACCTGAACAGCTCGCACCACTGGTCGGTGATCAGCGTCGCGCCCGTCTGCACACGTGCTGGATCCGGCCTTGCGCGCGAAGCGGTTCGAACGGCGCTAGGAGTTCGACCAACCGTGATCGGCCGATGGCCAGGGATTCGCTGCCGTGCCACACGATCCCGACCGGTGCCCGCGCTGACCACCGGGGCGGGATGGCCGCCGCGATGGTCTCCGCCGTGGCGGGCACCATCCGCTGGCTGAGGTCCCGTTGCGGTAGGTAGCAGTAGGTGCAGTCGAGCGGGCACAGGATGGTGGGTTGAAGGATGATCGCCGTCGGCGTGGTGGAAACCCGCGGGTGCGCAGTGATCGGTGAACCCGGTCCAGCCACGCGGTGTCCAGGCCGGCATCCTGT